>CAWBYC010000001.1:0-302500 GCA_963792925.1 uncultured Bacteroidales bacterium
TCCCTCATGCAGATATCTTGAGGATATGGGTCTTCTCAGAAGCAGAATTGTGAAAAAGGCATTGATATGGGCAAAACAGGACAGTACCAGGGTTGCTGATTCTCTGAAAAGAATTCGTGTTGTAAAGATTGAAGGAGAAGGAATTAATCAGGATTCATCAGAGAATTTATTAAATGGAAAATCTTCGGCAGAAATTAAGAGGAACAGGTATCATATTATAATCGGAAGTTTCTCCGATGAGAATAATGCAAAAAACCGGGCAAGAGAATATTTCACAAAAGGCTATAAATCAGAAATAATTCAGGCAACAAACCGGGATGGCAGCAAAATAGGTTTGGTTTCAGTCAAGTCTTTTGAGACATATACATCGGCAATTGATTATCTGAAAGAGTTTCAGCATAATATAGATTCCACCGCCTGGATATACTCAAGACATTGATTTCAGCTCATTTAAGCATTAATTACTTGCATCAATTAACATCTCAGTCTAAAAATCCCGCAATCAATCTCAATTACCGTTACATACCTTTCCTAATAATTTCAAATTTGTCTATATCTCATACATTGAACATGAAATCGAAACAATCCTTCGCATTATTGATGTTAATTTTCTTATCCTCGTGTGTCACTCAACGCAAAGTCGAATACTTCCAGGACAGGAATAAGGATATCAAAGCCTACAAAGAAGCTGAATTTCCTGATTACAGGCTGAAAGCCAATGATGAACTGTATATTCAGATCAACAGCCTTGACGAAGAAACAGCCAGTGTATTTTCCAATACCGGACAAGATCCTTATCTAGGATCGATGCAACCATATGGAGCATCGTTACTATCATATTCCATTGACAAAGATGGGTATCTGCTCCTGCCCGGTAATTGGCAAAATTCTCGTCAGGGATAAGACTTTATCAGAGGTTAGTGGAATTTTGAAGGATTCTCTGAATCATATCCTAAACCAACCAATAGTTTCGGTTAAATTGGTGAACCGTTATGTTTCAGTTTTGGGCGAAGTAAGAAATCCCGGTCATTTCCCTTATGCCCAGGATAAACTTACAATTTATGATGCATTAGGTTTAGCAGGGGATATCACTGATTATGGCAATCGTAATCAGGTAATTCTGATAAGGAACATTAATGGTGAAAATATTCGGATAAATGTAAATATTACAAAATCGGATATTCTTGCTTCAGAGTATTATGATCTTAGACCTAATGACATAGTGTATGTTAAACCCCTCAGGAACAAATTCTGGGGGATGAGGCAATTTCCATTTGAAATATTATTCTCTACTCTAACCACCGGCCTATTGATTTATAATATTTTTAAATAGTAATTAAGCATGAAGCGGGTAACTGGAAGTCAGAAAACTGTAAGTCAGAAGTTGAAAGTAAATATACAGAAGTCAGAAGCAAAAACAAAAATCCTTGAGTCAAGACTACATATCATATTTGTCTTCCAAATTCCGATTTCCAAGTTCCGACTAATTAGTTTATAGTTTTATCAAGTTTATAATTTTTAGCCATATGCCTCAATCTCCAAACATTAATCTCCAGGAAGAAAACGATCTTAAGAAAATCACAGAACTGATATTAAGGAATTACAAATTATTTATCGCCAGCATAATAATTGCTTTAGGCCTGGCATTTCTGGTAAATCGTTTTTCGATTCCGGTATATAAAATTTCTTCTTCTGTGCTGATAAAAGAAGATACAAAACAATCAGGGGGTAGAGATGGTACTGATTACCTCAATAGCAGTTTAATCAGAGTGTCACAGAATTTTAAAAATGAATTATGGATATTAAAATCATCTCCTGTGATAGAGCAGACTATAAAAAACCTCGATTTATCAGTAACCTATTATCGAAAAGAAGGTTTTCAATATCTTGATGCTTATAAAAATGTGCCTTTCCATATAGAATTCCAGCGAAATCACGTTCAGCCAATCAATGTAAGGTTTAACATTTTATTTGTAAATAAAGACCTTTTTGAAATTAGAGCTAGATCTGGAAAAACCTCTTTTTACAATTTTGAAAATAATAAAATCACATATAAAAAAAATAATTGGAGCTTTGTAAAATATTGTAAACCCGGAGAGTTGATCGTGAGCTCCGATCTCGCATTTATTGTTGAATTGGACAGTATAAAAAAGGTCTTTGACAAAGAAGAATCCAGTTATGGATTCAAATTTACCGATATTCCTTCCTTGGTGACAACGTTTAAAGAAGATTTACAATTTATTAATGCGGATAAGTTAGCCACAGTTGTCGAAATCAGCCTAAAGAATAGGTCATTAGTTAAAGGTATAGATGTAATAAATGAATTAATGTACGTCTCCTCCAGGCAGAACCTTGACCGAAAAAACCATCTGGCAAGTATTACAATTGATTATATCGATAAACAACTGAGTGAAATATCCGACTCGCTTAGCCAGACAGAAGATAACCTGCAAAGATTCCGCTCATCAAATCAGCTGTTAAATATTACTGAACAGGCAAACGGCATTTCTAACCAATATTTAGATCTGCAAAACAGACTGGCTGAATTAGTTTCCCGTAAAAAGTATTATGATTATGTCTCAGATTACCTTTTAACAAACAACAGTTTCTCTAACATGATTGTACCGGCATCTATCGGGATATCTGATCCCTTGCTTAATAGTCTCATGTCAGAACTCATTGCTGCCCAGGCTCAACAATCTAACCTGATTAATAATAAGCAGGAGAAAAATCCTTTGGTGCAAAAACTGGGAATCCAGATCGAGAATATCAAAAAAACGATATCAGAAAATATTTCTGCAGCAGGCAAAACGACCAGCATTTCTATTGATGAAATGAATAAGCGAATCAGAAAAACCGAAAGTGAAATCAGCCGCCTTCCGGCCACACAGAGGCAATTAGGAAACATTGAACGAAAATATCGCTTAAATGATGCAATCTATAATTATATGCTCGAAAAACATGCAGAAGCTAAAATAACAAAAGCATCCAATTTACCGGACGATACAATTATTGAACCTGCTAAAATGGAAGGTCTTGGGCCAATCTCCCCTAATAAAAAGTTAAATTACCTTATTGCACTGTTTCTGGGATTAGTTGTGCCTTTTGGCTATTTAATGATCAGGAGCGCTCTTAATAATAAAGTTGAAAATCAGGATGATATAGAGAGGCTAACCACAGTCCCCATTCTGGGAAAAATTTTACATAACAGACACAAAACATCTAATGTGATGTTTGAATTTCCCAAATCGAATATTGCAGAATCATACCGGGCTCTTCGTACCAATCTCGATTTTTATGTGAGGGGAGGACAGAAGAAAGTAATAATGATAACTTCCTCAATGGAAGGAGAAGGGAAATCATTTATTGCTCTGAATATAGCCATGAGTTATGCACAATTAGGCCGCAGGACAATATTGATTGATTTTGATATGAGAAAGAAAAAAATATTTTTTGATGGTAATGAAGAAGGTAAGGAAGGTCTAAGTTCATACCTGATTAATAACGCTAATCTTGAAGATATAATCGTAAAATCACCTCATGAAAATTTGGATTATATTATTGCAGGTGTTTTACCACCTAATCCTACTGAATTAATGGCCCTTGAAAAAACCGAAAAGCTGATCACCCAATTAAAGAATGATTATGACTATATTGTATTGGACACAACTCCCCTGGCCCAGGTTACAGATGCCTATCTGTTGATAAATAATGCTGAAGTGAAGGTAATGGTTGCGCGATATAACCATACAATTAAGAAAGTGTTCTCTCTGGTCATGAAGGATCTGAGTCAAAAAAATATTGAACATGTTTGCATCGTATTGAACGATAACCGGTTTAATCGGGATCAGTATGGATATGGATATGGATATAATAATAAATCAAGTAAAAGAAAAAGGGAAAAATCAATTAGAAAGGAAATGGCAATTCTTAAAGCAGTATCTAGGTCAAAATGATTAATCGTTTAAACTAATCTCAATGAAAATATAATTTGGACAAAAAGTTAAAATTGGATTAGTTATTTATCACCAGCTATTATAGTATTTATTTAAATTATTACTAATAAATTCAAAATATCCATTTGAGACTTCAACATAGCAACACCTTACAAGCTTTTTGGCTTGGGATGGGAAGTTTAAGTTCATTGTCATTGGCTATTGTAAGTGCTGCAATTTTGTCAAGATATTTTAATAAAACTGAATACGGTACATATAGACAAATTTTATATGTTTATAGTACGTTTTTAGTAATATTTTCAGCGGGCCTTCCAAGCGTATTCTCATATTATTTACCCAGATACAGCTTACCTCAGGGAAAAGACATCGTAAAGAAAATCACTTTTGCTCTATTCATTTTGGGAATTATTTTCTCAATTGTGCTATTTGCCATTTCAGGACTGGTAGCAAATGTTTTAAAAAATCCTGAACTTGATAAAGGATTAAAGCTTTTTGCGATAATCCCTACATTGCTGCTACCTACATTGGATTAGAGGGGATTTTTTCGACTTATAAGAAAACATATTACATAGCAATCTATAATACTACTACAAGAATCATAATGCTATTATGTATTGTATTGCCTGTGATTTTTTTAAGGGATCTTATGAATATGCAATTTTTGGATGGATCATAGTCCTCACTTTTCTCACTCTATTCTTGCATTTTATTTTAAAAGAATACCGTTCATAGGTATTGAGGCAGAAAAGGCATTTCTTAATTATGAGGAAATTTTTAAATATAGCTTACCAATAGCCACTGCAAGTCTATGGAACATTGCGATTAAGTCCGCTGATCAATTTTTCATCAGTAGATACTTTGGCGCAGAAGTTTTCGCGATATTTTCTAATGGGTTTATTGAATTGCCCTTTGTTGATATCGTCACGTTGCTTCTTCAAATGTTGTTATGCCGCTTTTTTCAAAAATGATCAAAGATAAGACTGATTTCAATGAGTTGTTAGAGCTATGGAAAAATTCAATTATTAAATCAGCAGTTATTATTTATCCTCTAGTCGTTTTCTTTATTTCTTTGCTAAAAGTATAATCGTCTTAATTTATTCCAATGTATATGAAAAATCAATAGTATATTTTCAAATTGCAATAATTGCAAATTTTTTCAATATAGTCTTGTTTTCCCCATTAATGTTCTCAATTGGGCAGACAAGAGCATTTTCTAGGATTCATCTTATACTTGCTTTAGGCACATGGGTTTTAGATTATTTAATTGTTTTGCTGGTAAAGACTCCAATAGCCATAGCACTCTGTTCAGTTTTTATGTCAATACTTAGCGTTTTCGTATTTACTTCATATTTATCAAGGTATTTTAAGATTAAAATATCAAATTTAGTTCCATTTAAGGATATTTCGGTTTTGATGCTTCACTCAATTATTACAGTTGGCATTACTAGATTTTTTTATTTACTTCATTTTACCAGAAGTTGAACTAATCGTGGTTTTGACAATTAGTTTTACAATGTACCTCCTGATTTTGATCCAACATCCAAAATATTCAGATTGAACTATTTTGGTATTATTTCGCCTCTACTTAAGAAGTTTTTATTAAATAAAGCTTTAGTTGAAAACTCTGATAAAGATTTGTGAAGTTGAAATGTTCCATGCAAGGCGTAAAGAACATTAAAATCTATTATTTAAATGAATAGATAAAATATGAATCTGAAACGTTCATGCCAGAGAACCTTGTAAGGCGAGATTTTAGCAGATAGATTTCGTGGTTTGGAATTTTTTCAAATATTAAACCCGAAGACGTCGGGCCTTATCCTAAGACTTCATATGAATCTACTCAAATCGGGCAAGAAATATTTGATCAATTTGTTGAATGATATCGATATTACTTCAAAGGACTCAATTATAGATATCGGGTACGGGAAAGGAAGTGCAATGCGTACGATGCTAAAGTTCAAAACTGGTCAAATACAAAACGACCTAAACGATTTAGTGTCTAAGTTGAATATATGGTAGTACTAAAAACACGAATTATTGAGGATTAACTAAATAAATAATTGAAGCAAAAAACTCCATTATATGTTATTTAATTCATTCCAATTTCTGATATTTTTTCCGCTGGTTACAATTATTTATTTTCTACTCCCCCTATAAATGGCGTTGGGCTCATCTGCTTTTATTCAGTTGTGTATTTTACATGTTTTTCATTCCTGTATATATATTAATATTATTTACTACAATTATAATTGATTATTTTGCGGCTATTTACATTTGAAAAATCTGGAGGTAGAAAAAGAAAAGCTTACCTGATATTGAGTATATGTTCAACCTGTCTGGTTCTATTTATTTTCAAATATTTTAATTTTTTCAACGCAAATTTTTCGGCAATTGCTCACTTTCTAGGTTTAAAATACCCACTTCGACTGATAAATATAATCCTCCCTATAGGTCTTTCTTTCCACACTTTTCAAAGCTTAAGTTATGTAATCGAGGTTTATAGGGGAAATCAAAAAACCGAAAGAAATTTTGGTATTTACTCTCTCTATGTCATGTTTTATCCTCAACTTGTGGCAGGACCGATTGAGCGCCCTCAAAATTTATTACATCAATTTAGAGAAAGACATTATTTCGACATTCAAAGAATATCAAGTGGACTACAACTAATGACCTGGGGTTTCTTTAAAAAGTTGGTTATTGCTGACCGATTATCCCATTTCGTCAATATAGTTTATGATAATCCAACTCATTTTTTCGGATACCATGTTTTAATATCTACAATTTTTTTCGCGTTTCAAATATATTGTGATTTTTCCGGATATTCTGATATCGCCAGAGCATGCGCCAGGATCATGGGATTTGATCTAATGGTCAATTTCAGGCGGCCATATTTTGCTAAATCCATTTCAGAATTTTGGAAAAGATGGCATATATCTTTGTCCACATGGTTTCGTGACTACCTATATATTCCCTTAGGAGGGAACAGAGTCGCCAGAAGCAGATGGTACTTTAATTTATTTTTGACTTTTCTCATAAGCGGATTCTGGCACGGAGCAAACTGGACATACATTGCATGGGGATCAATACATGGGATCTATTTAGTTTCTTCATCGCTCTTTAAGTCAATAATTGATTCAATTAATAAATATCTGGGATTTAGTAAATTTAAAAGCTTACATAATTTGCTTCAAGTGTTACTGGTTTTTGTACTAGTAAATATTGGATGGGTTTTTTTTAGGTCCAATAATATTTATGATGTAGGTATTCTATTAAGCAATCTGACTGATTTTAATCATTCTGTACTCAGTCTTGGAATGTTCGGTAAAAGTGAAATTGCTGAATTTATACTGTCAATTGTTTTTGTATTTTTCTTACTCACCGTCGAACTAATTCAGGAATATAATTTTCTAAGAAACGTAGAACCCTATCGAATAGGAGTTATTAAATTTTCATTTTCAATCATGTTGCTAAATATGATATTATATTTTGGAATTTTTAATAAGGAGGCATTTATATATTTTCAATTTTAATTTTTATGCACAAATCAACAATACTTGGTATAATATGCATTATTATTAGTTTGGCCTTTTTTGTGATATATCTACTAAAATTCACAAATGGTATTTCAGACAGTTTCTATTTAAGATTCACAACACCAAAGCAATCATCTTTAATATTAGGTACGTCAAGAGCTGCTCAAGGAATAGTTCCTGAGGTTTTTAATACAAGTGATTTTAATTTTAATAAAAATCTTTTTAATTTCTCTTTCACTGACGGCCAGTCATTATTTGGGTCAATATACTTAGATGCCATCAGGAGGAAACTTAATCTAGACACAGAGAATGGACTTTTCATTATCGAAGTGAGTCCAATATCAATTTCGGAGCTTAAAATTGAGAATAATAACTCTAAAAAATTTGTTGAAAACGGTTCTTTCCTGGAGATTAAAGATGTAAATGAAAAACCAAATCTTGAGTATATCTTTCACTATTATTCGGAACCATATTACACTTTGCTTTATTTGCAGATAAGAAATAATATAAATTCAATATTACGTCCATATATTAAAGGCTTTCAGAACTATTCAGTTATTTTACATGAAGATGGTTGGTTGGAGGTTACGGTAACAATGGATAGTATCAGTGTTAACGAGCGATATTTTTCAAGGAATGAGGAATATTTGAAGGATTTCTCACAAAATCAATTTTCACAATACAGGTATAATTATTTGGAAAAAACAATTGAATTATTGCAGGCTCATGGACGTGTCGTTCTTGTAAGACTACCAATTGGTAAAAAATTATTTGAACTTGAGAATATCTATATGCCAGATTTTAATGATAAGATCAATACATTATCTATTAAATATAGAATACCCTATTTAACGTTTAAAAATGAATATTTAACAACTGACGGGAATCATTTATACAAAACTGATTCAAAAAGAGTATCTGAAGAAATTCTTCGGATGATTAAATTGCATGATTAGTAATGCGGGAGAAACTCTATAAATATTCAAATTTCTTTAAAATCTTTCCTTTAAAAACTCTTATTGGATTGACTGGGAAAAAAGCGATTTTCCCATTCTATCATTTAATTTCTGATAAGGAGGTGGTTCATATTAAACATTTATATAAGATTCGATCCATAAAGGAATTCAATCGTGATTTGGATTTTTTTTTGAAAGAATTTGAACTTTTAGACCCAACCGAGCTTATCGCCAGTAATAATGTTTCGGTAATGAAGAAAAAACCTTGTTTCCTTTTAACTTTTGATGATGGATTAAGTCAATTCTATGATATAGTAGCCCCAATTCTCATGCAAAAAGGCATTCCAGCTATATGTTTTATTAATACTGGATTTATTGACAATAAAGATTTGCATTATAAATTCAAGATTAGCGTATTGCTTGAGCAATTAACTAAAAAGAGCCTACTGAAAAGCCAAAAAGCATTTATTAAATCAATCGCCTCTGAGTTGAGTATTCAATTCGATGAAGAATACAGATTTCTATTAAAAATTAAGTACTCAGAAAGGTATTGTCTAGACAAAATTGCCTCAATTTTGGGAATAGATTTTCAAGAGTATTTAGAAAAAAATAAACCTTTTATGGATACGGAACAGATAAAATATCTTATAAGACAAGGTTTTTTATTTGGTTCGCATAGTATTGATCACCCACTTTATTCAGAATTGTCTCAAAATCAGCAAATTACGCAAACTGCTCAAAGTATCAGTGAGTTAACTACATTATTTGAACTGGACTATAAGTTGTTTGCATTCCCATTTACAGATCTTGGTGTTTCCAACACGTTCTTTAATGCTATTTATGCAGAAGCTCAAAAAATTGTTGATTTATCATTTGGAACTCAAGGATTAAAAACTGATAGTTGTAAAAAAAATATTCAACGTATCCCAATGGAAATAAATAATTATTCTGCAGAGGAGGTAATATATGGTGAATATTTATCTTATTTAGTAAGGATTGCTATAGACAAAAGTACAATTAGAAGAACTTGAGTTGTAAATGAGATTAAAATGTCTTTATAATTCCGGCAAACTATCTGACTTGAAAATTATTTCAAAGGTTAATTGAAAAAAGAATCAGTTGCTGAAGGTACAATTATGGAAATTGATAACCTTGATTTGACATTAACAAAGCCTAATGCGTCTTCAGGATACTACGCTTCACTCTTAATTGTAGGTATTGCGGTAATTATCGTAGCTGACCTGTTTCTTCATGCAATTCCAAGTTGGATATTCGCATCTATAATTTTCGCTTTTCATGTCTTTTATTGTAATAAGTATGAAAATGCATTTATTATTATACAGCTTGCGCCTATAATAGCAGGTGCTATCTTTATATCCAGAGGCATATCTGGGATAGGGGGATTCTTCATTCCTCTGGGATTGATCTTAATTTGGAAAGATATTTATGAGGAGCGTAATATTTTATTAAAAAGTTATGTTCCCTTGTTATTAATTTTCATTCTGTTTGGTTTTTCCGCTTACTTAAATGAGGGGGGAGATTATTATACGACCAAATTATTAAATACAATAACATATGGTACTTTAACATATATTAGTTTTTCAGTTCTGTTAATTAATCGGAGGTCAGTCAGGTTCCCATTAGTAGCTATGTTTTTTTTAATATACAGTATTTTCATGCTCCGCTTGGTTATTGATATCAATAATATACCTGGCCCGTCTAATCTATTCCATTTTGGTTTTATGCGTGAACAAACTCTTTCGTGGGTACCAGACGCGTTTATTGATCCTGATGATTTTACAATTGTTTACCATCAACCTGGCTTCTTTGCTCTTTTAGGCCTATCATTATTTTTGACAGATTCAGAAAAGTGCAGTAAAGCATTGAAATTATTTGTTTGGATTCTGGCTTTTATTATTGTTTTTTACGCGGGGGCAAGACAAAATTTTATCGCTTATTTTATATTACTGATCTTTTTTATCTTGTCACTGGATAAGTATTCAAAATTTTATAAATATTTGGCAATAGGAATTATTGGCCTTGTTTTTATATTAATCTTATTGTCAATTAATTCTGATGCAATACAAAATATTATTTATTCAAAGAGTTTGTCCGGAGCTATCGAAGAAAGTGGAAGATCAGAATTGATTAATAAAGGCCTAGAACTTTTTAATAATAATCCATATTCGGGAGTAGGATTCGGACATTTTGAATTTGAAGGCATCTTCGATACTTATCCTCATAATTCCATTGTTGAACTTTTAGCCGAGGTTGGAATATTCGGTCTTGCTTTCATGGTACTTATTTCCGGAATCGTAATTTTAAAAGATCGTAAAGAATTATTATTGCTTCACAAAAATAATTTTAAACCATATTTATTATTCCTTCCTCTACTTGTCAGAACTATGGTTAGTGGGAATATGACACTAAATATTATAGTATTTTCACTTCTGTTTTCCCTAAGCTGTCTGGCAGCAAAAATTAGGATTCTACGAAATTCAACAGAGTAACCCGTTTAAACATAATCATATAATTTAAAAATCAGTTAGGCAACCTGCATAAGTTAAAATCGTAAAATGAAAATCAATTTATAGTTAATGAATTTTGTATATTCTATTATTATTCCTCACCGTGACTCTTTAAACTTATTGCAAAGGGCATTTTCATCCATTCCTGATAGATCTGATATACAGGTTATTATTATTGACAATTCGATCTCAGAATTAGATTTTAGTATATTAGAAAATAAAAATGAAAGTAAGATTACATTATTAAATTCTGATCCTCTAAAAGGCGCTGGACATGCCCGTAATGTTGGACTGAAAGAAGCTGAAGGCAAATGGATACTTTTTCTGGATGCGGATGATTTTTTCAATATTGGAGCTTTCGAGAAATTTGACGAGTATAAAAATTCAGATTTCGATATTGTGTATTTTGCGTGGAACAGCGTTTATTCTGATACTCTTAAAATAGCTGACAGACACATTTTTAATAATAATTTGATTGAGGATTTTCTTCAGGGAAAAAATAATTCTGCAGATAATCTAAGATATAAATATATTACTCCAGTTTGTAAGTTGTTCAAGGCTAAACTTATTTTAGAAAATGAAAGCAAGTTTGATGAAGTGCCTGCCAGTAATGATATAATGTTTTCTGTTAAAACAGGACATTACGCCAAATCTATCTCCGCCAATTCATTTATGGCATATTGTGCAACAATTAACAGCGGTTCCCTGACAAATACAATCAGTACTGTAATTTCACGGTCTCGGTTTGAAGCCCTTATTCGCCATTACAAATTTGTGACTCTGATTGGGAAAAAAAATCAGAGATATTATCTAATGGCTGAAATTTTAACATCACTCCGTTTTGGGCTTAAGGAGTTCTTCTGGTATATTTCTACATCACAGAGAGAACATGTAAATATATTTCTGGGCTTCTGGCGTTGGCCCGAAGTTCTCTACCGCTATTTTTTTAAACGAAAGAAAAACGATGGGTATACAGTGTTAATAAAGTAATGATATAGAATGGTTCTGAACACTGGGAAGAAGATTGCCTGGAGTGTGAAATTACGAATTAAATAGTAAAAGAATGAAAGTCGGAATATTACTTAATGCGAATATCTATTATAATCCTTATCTCAATTCTTACTCAAAGATATTGGATGAACTTAAGATATCCTATGACATACTAGCCTGGGACAGAGCTAATATAGGAGAGAAAGGAGCAGCAATTTTTAAAAAGGAATATCCTTATGGTACCGGCAAAAAGATTAGATGGTTTATTAATCATTACTCTTATTCGCGATTTCTCAGAGCTCAAATCATTAAAAATCAATATGATCGATTAGTGATATTTGGACCTCAGGTCGGATTATTTTTATATATTGTTTTAAAAGAGAAATATTCTTACCATTTCTGTTTCGATTTTCGGGACATATTTATTGAACAATTATTTCCAAAGTTGTTTAAACGATTTTTGAAACTTAGTTCATTAAATGTTATATCATCTTCGGGATTCATTTCATACTTGCCCAAAGGATTTGAATATACTCTTAGTCATAATATTGACATTGACATCCTTAATGATAGAATTTATAAAATGCCGCTTAGTAATGACTGTTTTAAACTGCCAATAAAAGTAGTAACAATAGGAACTCTGAGACATTACGAGCAAAATTATCAGATAATGAGTGCATTGGCAAATAATAAAAACTTCACAATTAAATTTATTGGAAGTCCTGCAAACGAGTGCCTTAAGTTGCAACAGGATGCGATCAAGAATCAGTTGTCTAACGTAGAATTCATAGGATTTTATCAGAAAAAGGATGAATCTTCATTTTTTGAAGATGCTGATTTTATTAATATTTTCTTTCCAACAGATATCGCTGGCAATACAGCTATGTCAAATAGGTTTTATAGTGCGTTATTATATAAAAAACCTATAATTACTACCAAAGGAACTATTCAGGGAATGTATGTAGAAAAATACAATTTAGGATTAGTAATCGAAGACTGTTCAAACCTCGAAAATAGAATTAAGGAGTTTGTCTTAAACTTTAATCAGGCAGAATTTAACCGAAATTGTGATAAGCTATTAATTGAATTTAGAAATGATTATCAGATATTTAAAGAAAAATTTATTGAGTTTATAACTTAATTCTGTGTGGAGAATTTAAAAAACACGAATTATTAAGCATCAGACAATTAGTTATTTGACATTAAAAATCACATTTAATTATTGCAAAAAAATGAAATTTAGACTAAGGTTAATTTTGACATTTTTCATTCAGAAGATTCGCTATATAAATTATCGAATCCAGGGTTACGACATTCATCCTACAGCTAAGCTTGAGAGAGGGCTAAACTTAGATCGTGTAACTCAAAGCGGAATACATATAGGACAGGATTCCGAAATCGCCTCTTATACAACTATTTTAAGTCATAAACTTTCCAGAAATAGTGAAACTAAACGTTATATCCAGAAGGATGTATATATTGGAAAAAATTGTCTAATAGGTATCCATGCAATATTGATGCCCGGAATCAGAATTGGAGATAATTCTGTAGTAGGAGCAGGATCTGTAGTCACAAAGGACGTACCTCCTAATACAATAGTTGCAGGAAATCCAGCAAGAATTGTAAAAGGAAATTTTCAATGGGACAAGGATGTTTTTGTATAATTATTTTTGCTACAAATCTTTATATAAGATGAAGGAAGTACTGATCTGGATTCGGAAATTTCTTAATACGAATTAATTCGTTTTTTTGACACTTTTTCGGTGTCTGTAAAATATTCAGAGAGAAATTAATAATTCACAATTGAAATTATCTGGTCTATAAGAATAATTGGTAATTACCAGGCAAAAAATCACATCAAATACTTTATCCCATCTGAAAGAAAGGTTTCTGTATCAAATTGAAGCTTTTAACCCTGATTATATTAAAACCTCACCAGGCACAGTTTATTCATATCAAGGTGAAGAGAAGATTAAAATTTTTATATGTGATATGGCGAAAAGGACTATGGAACGAATTGACTAGTCATCTTTGGTTGATATTCAACCCAATAAATTCATTATTTTTAAATAATATCTCGTAATTAAATTTAATAACTATTCAATTATGAAAACATCATTAGTTTGTGGTGCAGGAGGGTTTATAGGCAGTCATTTGGTTAAAAAATTGAAAAAAGAAGGTTTTTGGGTTCGAGGGGTAGATTTAAAATACCCTGAATTTAGTTCAACAGAAGCTGATGATTTTATTATCGGTGACTTAAGAGATCCTGAGTTATGAAAGTCAGTTTTAGACCGGAAATTTGATGAAGTGTATCAGTTGCTGCAGACATGGGAGGAGCAGGCTATATTTTTACGGGGAACATGATGCCGATGTAATGCATAATTCAGCTACAATAAATTTGAATATGTCTGTATTAAGGAAAAAAGGCAGGTCTAAAAAAGATATTTTATTCTTCATCCGCTTGTATATATCCCGAATATAACCAGATGGATCCCGATAATCCTAAATGTTCTGAAGATTCAGCTTATCCAGCTGAATCCGATAGTGAATACGGATGGGAAAAATTATTCAGTGAAAGATTATATTTTTCATTTCACAGCAATTATGATTGGATATTAGAGTTGCAAGGTTTCATAATATTTTTGGACCTGAAGGAACCTGGCAGGGAGGAAAGAAAAAGCTCCTGCGGCTATATGCAGGAAAATTGCCCTGGCGGAGAATAATGGAGAGATAGAAATATGGGGAGACGGAAAGCAGACGAGATCATTTTTATATATAGACGAATGTCTTGAAGGAATAAGAAGACTAATGAATTCTTATGATTTCAGAGGTCCCGTAAATATTGGGTCGGAAGAAATGGTTACAATAAATCAACTTGCTGAAATTACCATGGGGATTGCGAAAAAAAACATGCAACTTAAGCACATTCAGGGGCCTTTAGGTGTCAGAGGAAGAAATTCTGATAACAAACTAATCAGAGAAAAATTAGCATGGGCCCCATTGGTACCATTAAAAGTCGGCCTGGAAAAAACATACATCTGGATTAATGAACAGATAAAACTAAACAACAGGAGGTAATATGTTCGTTAAAATACTGGGTTTTAACCTTTATTCCGGTTCTGCTGATCAGATTCCTTATGATTCTCCCGATAAGATTTTAATTAATACAATGAATCCTCGTGTTTTTACAATCAGTAGGCATAATGAATTATTAAAGAAGGCTTTTGAGAATACAGAGTATTTAATTGAAGATGGTCAATATTTTGCATTGGCACCATTGCTTCTGAAGGGTAAGTATGTTCCGAAATTATCAGGAACTAATATTTTTTATTCATTGATGACAAAAGCCAATCAGAATAAGGGCAAGGTTTTCTTCCTGGGAGCAAGAAAGGAAACATTGGAGAAAATGAAGCAAAGATCCTCAATCGACTATCAAAACATTGAAGTTGAGTATTATTCTCCACCATATAAAGATTGCTTTACTGATGAGGAGAATGATGAAATGGTTAAAGCGATAAATCGTTTTTCACCAAATGTATTATTTGTTGGCATGACAGCCCCAAAGCAGGAAATTTGGGCTTTCCAGAACAAAGAAAAGATTAATGCAAACATAATATGCAGTGTTGGCGCTGTCTTTGAGTGGTATGCCAGGGTAAAAAATGCACCTGGCAAGATTTGGGTTAAGCTTGGTCTGGAATGGTTCATTAGAACAGTTCGAAGACCTGAGATATTAAAACGATATCCTGATTACCTTATGTTTTTCTGGCTGCTGTTTTTAAATATTGTCAGAGTTAGAAAAGATTAGCATTACTTAAATATTACATATCTAAATGAAAGGTATCATTCTGTGATACAGATGTTTTGATATTTTATTAATCCTATATAACAAATATTTAATGGGTTAATAGTTGAGTACTCAATCCGATGAATATTACCATTAAAATCTATAAAGTATGAATACTGAAAATCCAATTAAAATTGGGATTATAGGCATGGGAAGAATGGGCATTACCCATTATTCAATAATCAACAGTCACCCTGATGTGAAAGTCGAATCAATAGCTGATCCTTCAGGTTTTGATCTTATCCATGATGAATAAATATCTTACCTATAAAGACCTTTAAAGATTATGATGAACTTTTTAATGAATCAAAAATAGATGCCATTTTAGTTTGTACACCACCAAACTTGCATTTTCCTATCATAAAAAAAGCTGCTGAAAATGGAATTCATGTTTTTGTTGAAAAACCATTTACAACAAAATTGAGTGAAGCTTCCGAATTGGCACAATTTATTCTGAAATGGATTGGTAAATCAGGTTGGCTATGTAAATAGATTTAATGACATTTTTAGAAATTAAGGAATTAATTGATAATGATGTGATTGGGAAAAATAATAAGGTTCAAATCAGAAATGTTTAGCTGCACAATTTCTAAATCAGATGAAAGTTCAGGATGGCGTAATTCACGGTAAAGTGGAGGGGGAGCGATATTTGAGATGGCTTCTCATGCAATAGATCTAGTTAATTTTTTAGTTGGCAAACCAGATAAAGATAACTGGTTCTTCTTTGAATCATATATATTCGAAGAATGTTGAAGATGCTGTTTCTTCCACCTTTCTTTATAAAAGGGGAATGAGTGGTACAATATATATCAACTGGAGCGATACAAGTTACCGTAAGCCAACCAATAAAATTGAGATCTTCGGTGAGAGTGGTAAAATTTTGGCAGATCAGCATTCATTAAAAATATTTTTAAACAAATCTAATGAGAAATTACAATTTACGCCAGGGCTGGAATACATTATATATTACCGATGTTTTCAAGCCTGTTCCATTTTATGTCCGGGGAAATGAGTTTACAAGCCAACTCTGGCATTTTATTGATTGCATCCAGGGCAAAGAGAAAATTAATAAATGTTCTTTCGCCGATGGAGTTGATACATTGGAAGTAATTGAAAATATTTTTAATGACTATGAACTAAATGGGAAAATTTAATCATGGAACAAATAGATAAAATCATTTTCGGTGATAATCAGTTCTTTGGCATCAACCATATGTCGCAAGAGAAAGCTCAGCAGCTTGCTGAGCAGTTTTACAATATCGAAAATATTTTTAAAGTTTACCATATTGCATACGATGCTGGTGTCAGAGCTTTTATGCTAAACAGTCATGCCAGAGCTTATGATATTTGTAAATATTTCAAGGAAAATGAGGCTCAGTTTTGAAGGTGTATCGTGGTATCCATCAATTCCTTATGCATATAAATATGCTAATCTGGTTGCAGAAAAAGGCATAATGCCGGCAATAAACGAAGTTTTGTTTAATGATAATTCTGCAGGTGGTGTTCTTGGGATGATCACCAAAGGAGGTGTTGCGGTATTAACAAAAGATGCATTTAAACTTATGCAGATGCTTGTGGATGTTGAATTACGAGCATTTAAGGGTATGAACATAAAAGTTGCTTTTCTTCAGAATATTATTACCGATTTAATTTTGGGTTACGGTGTAAAGGATGTTTTCTATGAGTTTTGCGAACATATCCGCAAAAGATATAATGCTTTGCCTGGATTAGTAACTCAGAATATGCCATATTTAAAATCTAAACTTGAAGAATGGGGCATTACTGAAGTAGTGATATGCAGTTCGTTTAACAAAATAGGTTATTTGATGTCACCCGATAGAGATTCATATATCGATGCTGCAAATAATAACGACAGTTCAAAATATCAGTTGATTGCAATGTCAACATTGGCATCAGGAGCAATATCCCCAAAGAAGCCTACGAATTTATAAATCAACAAAATATTCAATCAATAGTTTTTGGCGCTTCCAGCGCAAATCATATTAAAGAAACTATGTGTTTAATAAAATTGAAAGAGCAATATTCTGAAAGTATATAAGAAGCTATTTCTTCTGATGGATTACTCAGAAATCAGTAAATAATAATTTTCTTCGTGGATAAAACTCCATTGCTAATAATCATTAGTATATATATCCCGGATTTAATATAAGATAATTCAATTTGCTTAATATTCTGATCTTTAGAAAAATGGTCAGTATAAACCTCTTTTCCTGCTAAATCAGTAATTACTATTTTGCTCTTTTCACTATGAGGCGGATCGCTAAATTCAATCGAAAAGTGACCATCATTGGGATTGGGATAAAGATTAATAATTTCCGAATCGCCATCAATATTTTGCCCTACTATAAAATCATCGGTAAAGAAGTAGTGGAGGCATCTAAATTATCTGTGGCAATTGCCGTAATTGTATAAGCGCCATCATTGATATCTTTCCATGTAAATGAATATGGAGCCAAATTTGATTCGAAAAGTTTCCGATTACCACTGTATAATTCAACCTTACTAATAGTCCCATCAGGATCAGAAGCAATCACATCGATTTTATGGTAGGAGTTTTCATATATGTTTCCTTTAGTCGGACTGAGACACTGAATAACAGGCGGTTGATTTATAGGCGGTTGTCCCGTATAACGGAAATTGAGATTGCAGATGAAGTGGTTTTCGCATTCTCGTCATCTGTAGCAATTACAGTTAAAGTATAGGTACCTGATCCCACATTATTCCAGGTAAATGAATAAGGAGCTGCAGATTTTGATCCAAGCCTGGTGCTTCCGTTGTAAAATTCCACTAAAGTAATTGAACCGTCCAGCATCTGAAGCATTGGCAGTAATTGTAATATTTGCTGAAGCTGTAAATGAGCTGTTATTAATTGGGGATGTTATTGAAGTAAAGGAGCAACATTTATACAATTATTTATTACTGATTGATTGATAATACTGCGGCTAATCCGCCTGCAGCAGTCTCAACGGAATAGGGGCTGTTTGTAATAGGAAACTGTTACTACATTTCCATGAACTACCGGGCTGGCAAGAGTCAACGAAACTCTGGTTCCTGAAACAGTAACTGAATTTATTTTCTGGTTACAGAATTGACCTTAACTGAAAAGGCTGATACAGAAGGTACACTATTGGCAAGACTTAAATTATAATTCAATTCTAAAATTGTAGGAGTTGCATTTTCAATTGAAGAACTGACATAAACAGGGTTAATTGAAGGCACAGATGGTTTGGGATCAATCATAAGAATTGCTGAGGAATATGGAAGTAAAGTAATACTGCCTGAAAATTTAGTGCCATTGACATCAATATAGCTGCCATTAAGAGAGACAACTTTATTTGAATTTGTGGCATTATATTCGAACCTTATTTTATTAATATCTGTCAAAGAAATTGGAGATTTAACAGAATTAGCATCCTGACTTGTTAAAGATTGCCAGCCTGCTAAAGTTCTGGTGATTGAAACTCCATCCCATCCATCTGACCATGTTTTGAAAGTTAAACTGTCTTTTAATGGTCGTGCAAAAAAATTGTAATCGCTAGTACCTAGGGACCCTATATCGTCGGAAATTGTTAAAAAAGAAAGAGTCATCTGGACTGAAGTTTTTGCGAAAAAAATATTATTATTTACAATACAATTGGCAATAGGAAATGTTTGAGCAACCTGATCATGCACAAAAAATACTTGCATATTATTGTTATAGATAGTGTTCCCGATTAAGGAAATATGATTGGCATTACGAATTAAAATTCCATTATTGCAATTCGCAATAGTATTATTGATTACTGAAATATGATCTGAACGATCATCCATATAAATGCCATTAGCAGGAACATAACTTGGATTGTCTGTACCTTCACCTGCTCCGATGCCATTAAGAATAATATTACTTTCAAGCCTGCGGTCAGAATATACAGATTTGCCATCGCTCCAGGTGTACAACCCTCCAGCATCATCCTTGGTCATGCAAAAATTTGAGATAAAATTATTTTTAATTGTAACCAAATTCCCTCTAAAATGAATCCCAACATAACCTACACTATCAACAATATTTGATTCAAGGTAATTGTTGGTCCCAGAGACGTATAAACCAGTGTATTGTCCATCCGAACCAACACCCATACCAGAACGTATTGCAGTATGCCGAATCTCATTATTCCGAGCTACCACATTTTCGCAAAGATCAAATATCAAGCCATTGTTATTGGTATTAATAATTTTATTATTTATGAAATTTATGTTTTTGCATCCTCCCAAATAAACTCCATTTGTGCCTGACTCAGATACAGTAATATTTTTCATTTCAATATTCTGTGAATTCTTAATACTTATGGTGGCATTTAATGATCCACGAAATTCAAGACTTCCAACTGTGAAGTAATTTTGATTATTTGCAATAAAGGTAGATGCGTAGACAGAAGCTTGTGTATTCAATGAATTTGGATCAGTTGACCAGAAGAGGTACATTTTATTGTTAGCAGAATCGAAAAACCATTCACCCGCCTGATCGAGAGTATTCAGGTTATTTTGTATAAAGAAACCAAAGTTGTCTTTAATTTCATATGATGTTGGTTTAGAAAAAATAAAAACATTACCCTGATGTGATTGGATAGGAATCCGGTCAAGAACCCATCGATTACAACGTACTACTGCTTCAGAACCTGTCCAATTAGTCGATGATGCTAATGATGCACATGTAAGTTGGGTGTTTCCTACGTGTGAACTTATTGTGAGATAACCTTTGTTTGTAGCATCTGCATTTGGATATCGGCCTATTTGCTGGGATTTTCCATTTATAAGAAAGTTAGTTACTGCAGATCCTAATTGTTGACAATCAGCAACCCATATATCTCCATTGTACCGGGTCCAGGAAACCAGATCTATATTCCCTTGAATAACAGGAGTATTGCCAACTCCAAAAGCATCGAAAATTATGTTGGCTGCAGACGAACCAGATCGCGTAAGATTAATCTGACCTGTAAAAACATCACCTCTCTTAAATAAAATCCGATCACCTGGTTTCATCGTTGGAAATGCAGTATTGAGCTTTGTTATAGTCTTCCATGGAGTGGAAGATGAAAGACCATTATTTGTGTCATATCCTGATGAACTCATATAATAATCTGTAGCTGTGGCTATTGTATTAAATACAAGGAATATTATTATCAGGACATTTTTCAATATGCACTTTTTTGACGAATATAAATAATTATTTGACTAAGTTCAAGAAATTTAAACGACTAATATTGTATTTTATTATCCTAAATTAAGTTTTATCAGCAGATAATAAACAATCAATATACTTATTGAATAACGTAATATCAATCTTCTGAATCTTACAAATTTCTGCAAAAAATCAGGTTCAAACAGGAAAATTATACCCGTTTAAGACCTATGATGAATATCAAAAAATAGTATGCATTCTTTAGCTAATTTTCTAATTATGCCTATTACAATTTTCGGGATTATTCTTATAGCAGGTATATTTTTTTCCTCTTCAAACATAAACGAATCAGTTTGATATTTGGATTCATTTTCGATTTTATGGATGACAATGATTTTTCTTACCTTTTCTACCATCGTTGCTGGTGAAGTCATTGGAAAACGGTTATTCCACCACTTTTGAGATACTCACATATTCCAAAAATCGGAACTATATATATTTTAGTTTTGGGAGGTGGACACAAGACGGTAATAGGCGGTCTCCGGTTGAACTACTGCCTTTCATTTATACTCCAAGATGGTAGACGAAGGGATCAAGGCTTCACAGACAATTGCCCGGGAGTCGTCTGGTCTTTTCCGGGATGTTAAATGGCCATATGTACAGCCATGATGAGTCTTTACACAGGCAGCAAAAACTATTGGTGTGGAGGAAAAAGAAATCAGACCTTCTCCCCTCATCTGAAAACACACGGATGGAAGCATTTGATTATACTACAAATTTGGAACCAATAACACTCTTCTGCTTGTTACGGATGCCATTCATATGCCTCGTGCAATGCTGCTTTTTCGGAAAGGCAGGACAAATCTCCAATACCTGCGCCAACAAATTATATGATAAAATCACAAGGGAAAAGGCATCTAAGTACGATCGCCCATCGACATAAGAAATATTGCAATGATGGAATTGCGATGCATGAGATAGGTGGTTTAATTTATGCAAGGTATTTTACAAGGAATTTTCTGAGGAAGAAAAGAAATAAGTAGTAATAGAGAATTGCAAGAATAGTGCAAGTGACATCTAGTATTTAGTGCTTAATGAATAATTTGAAACTCTCAAATTCCTGTAACATTAAACACAATGACTAAGAAAACGGCTGAGTATTGGATTAATCACTGATTTTTGATGTTGATGGATGAATTTAACGTATCAAAGACTTTTGGGAATTCAATTCGACAAAGCTCAGGATTTCAATATTCAATAGTCAAGTGTAAAATAGTCTATCCAAAAATTAACTGAAAAAATCCAGGAACTAAACACATACTATTAAAATTACCTAATTATCAGCTTAATTTCATTAAACAAAACACCCATTTCGTTATATAAATAGCCCACTTCATAAAAAACTGCATTTGGGATATTTTGGTTTAATACTTGTAACTTCTTCAGTATATGATAAATGCCTGAATGGACACCTATAGATCAAACAGCCACTACATACGGCTTGATTAATACCTGTAAAACAAATACAATTATTAGTAATTTTAAGAATCTGCGTTCGCATTGAGAGCAAATGCGAATTAATTTTTAACCTGATTAGTAAAATTTGTATTAAATAACAAACTGCCGGCTTATCAGTTAAGCCTGGAGTAGGATAATTGTCACTGCCATGAATTTGCCTTTTAACATTTCTTCCGCCTCGTTGCCTGTCGGGATACTGATGTTTCTCGGGTTTTCAGCTGCTTTTGTAATCACCTGGTTCACCATTCCTTCAATCGTTACAATAGCACGCCTTAAAAACCTGTGTGCTGCACCAAACAGCCGTACAGCACATGTCGCCATTACACCAAGCCTTGGTGGTATTGCTATATTTATAGCTTTTATCATCTCATCCGTTATTTTTGCCGGAGATTATTTCCATTTCGAACTGAAATATATTATCGCCGGACTAATAATAGTCTTCTTCGTCGGTATTAAAGATGATATTCTGATCATCGCCCCGATGAAAAAACTTGCGGGACAAATTTTTGCGGCCGGACTGATAGCTGTCCTGGCTGATATAAGGATCAACAACCTTTATGGTTTATTCCATATTGATCAATTACCTTACCTGGTAAGTATATTGCTCACAATCTTTGTTTTCATCGTCATAATAAACGGCTTTAACCTGATCGACGGTATCGACGGACTGGCTTCCGGAATGGGAATTCTTACTTCATCAGTGTTTGGGATCTGGTTCCTTTATTCAGGGAACTATGGATATTCAATACTAAGCTTCTCATTTGTGGGCACACTCGCCGCATTCTTCTATTTCAATGTATTTGACAAAAATAATAAGATCTTTCTGGGTGACACAGGTTCTTTGTTACTGGGATTTGTTATCAGTGTACTTGCCTGCCGGTTCCTGCAATTCGAGCTGCTGGCAAAAGGCACCGCTCATATTGAATCTGCCCCCGCCGTTGTCTTTGGGATCCTTGTAGTACCTCTATTTGACTCCCTGAGGGTTTTTATCCTCAGGATCAAAGCGGGTAAATCACCTTTCACTGCTGACAGACAACACCTGCACCATCATTTGCTCAGATTGGGTTATAACCATATCCAGGCAACAGCTATCCTTATTTCAATAAATACAGCATTTATTGTATTATCCTTTTTACTCAGCGGAATCGGTATAATCTGGCTTATGACAGTCATTTTAGGATCTGCATGCCTGATGACACTTTTGCTCATGAGACTGCTGATAAGAAAAAGAAAAGAAAAAATCGATTCAGTCCTCTCATTCTTTTTAATGATAAAAACGATGAAAAAAAGGAAAATAGTCCCGTTGAGTGAGGTCCGGAGAACCAGGAGGATACCGGTTATGATGAGCGAAGAGATGTGAGATGTGAGACGTGAGGGGTGAGGAAGATATGAGATGTGAGATGTGAGATGTGAGGGAAGATGTGAGATGTGAGGGAAGATGTGAGATGTGAGGAGATATGAGTTGAGTAACATCGAGAATAGGTACTCTTAGGACGAGACATAACATCGAGAATAGACACTCATATCTCAAATCTCATATCTCATATCTCAAATCTCATATCTCAAATCTCATATCTCAAATCTCATATCTCATATCTCATATCTCATATCTCAAATCTCAAATCTCAAATCTAAAAAAATGAGCAAAGTCGGTAGTTTCAAGGATCTGATTGTATACCAGAAAGCGTACAAACTGTCTATGGAGATTTTTGAAATATCTAAGAGTTTTCCGAAAGAGGAGACATATTCGCTTACAGATCAGATCCGTCGGTCATCACGTTCTGTAACATCTTGCATCGCAGAATCATGGGCAAAAAGGAAATACGAAAAAGCATTTGTAAGCAAGTTAACTGATTCGCTTGGAGAAGAGTATGAAACGGAAAATTGGATTGATTACTCAAAGGACTGTAAGTATATAAATAAGGATGTTCATAAAAGAATTTTGAGTGAGTACGATGAAGTCCGGAAGATGCTGATTGCTATGATTAATAACCCTGAAAAGTGGTGCCTGTGAGGAGGGAGATGTGAGATGTGAGAGGTGAGAGGTGAGGGGTGAAGAAGATGGATGAGATATGAGAGGTGAGAGGTGAGGGTGGGAAGAGATGAGAGGTGAGAGGTGAGATGTGAGGGGTGAAGAAGATATGAGAGGTGAGAGGTGAGAGGTGAGGGGTGAAGAAGATATGAGATATGAGAGGTGAGAGGTGAGGGGTGAAGAAGATGTGTGACACTCATATCTCAAATCTCATATCTCAAATCTCATATCTCAAATCTCATATCTCAAATCTCATATCTCAAATCTCATATCTCAAATCTCATATCTCAAATCTCATATCTCACCATGGAAATAAGTAAATAATTATTTACTTTTGTACTTATCATGGGAGTAAAAAGAAAATTTCTAGTTGTCATTGAAAAGACTAATACCGGCTTTTCAGCATACTCTGAATCGTTGCCAGTTTATACGACAGGATCTTCTATGAATGAGCTAATCCGCAATACGGTTGAAGCATTTTCTCTTTACTTTGAGAATGAAACTTTCGATCCGTCAGAAATCAGTTTTGTTATCGACTTTAAACAGTTCTTTAAATACTATAAAGTATTAAACTCCAACGCGCTTGCTAAAAAAATAGGAATGAACCCGTCTCTGCTTTCACAGTATATAAGCGGTCATAAAAAACCTTCTCTAAAACAAAGCCAAAGAATACTATATGGTATAAATCAGATAGGCCAGGAACTAGCGGAGATGAAGGTGATTTATGAAGTTGTGAGTCGGGATGTGTGAGTTTAGATGATACGTTAATTTGTAAAAAAGTAAGAACTTACACAGAGGGGCACAGAGGACCACAGAGAACCACAGAGGAAGAAAATTTGAATCCTTTTAACACACGTTTCATATCTTAAATTCATCTTTTATAAATTCAACAGCTTCAGCAAGCGTTACTATGAAAATTTTCTCAGATTTCTGCCAGCCTTTTTCTACAGGTGCAATAACCAGAAGTCTGGAAATGCCAGTATCTTCAATAGCAAAATACGAGCCTTTTGAGATTATGGGAGTAAGAGTGGCTTTACACTCAATGGCTATAGAATTAATGCCATCTGAAAAAATGAAATCCAGTTCAGCTCCATTACTGGTCCTGTAAAAATATGTATCGATGCCCGGGAAACGGGATTTTAAATTTGAAAGAACAACAGATTCCCATAACGAACCCATCGCCGGATGGCCTGCCAACTGATTGAAATCTCTGATCTGAAGCAAAGCGTTTAAAACCCCATTGTCAGGAAGATGGATTTTGGGAGCTTTCACGAGTCTCTTTTTTGTATTGGAGAAATAGGGAGGCACAATTGATAGCATAAAGGTTTCTGAAAGAAGCTCGATATAGTTTCGTATAGTTGTATGGCTGACACCCATTGAGTTTCCCAGTAAAGAATAATTAACTGTCTGTCCGTTTACGTTAGCCAGCATCTGCCATAATCGCTTCATTGTAAGAGGTGAGAACCCCGACCACATCATTAAATCCCGCTCCAGATAACCGGTTATAAAGTTTTCCCTCCATTGAAAGGATTCTGTTATGTCCTTTGCAAGCATACTTCTTGGAAACCCACCCCTCAGAAGATATTCATTCAAGGTAAAATCATCCTGAACTTCGGAAAACAATAGTGGAGATAAGTTAAGATATCTTATCCGGCCGGCAAGCGTCTCAGCTGATTGCCTGAGAAGATCGCGTGATGCTGAACCCAGTATTAAAAATGCACCATTACGCCCCCATTCATCACTCAGACTTCGAAGCAAAGGAAATAAATCTGGTTTCCGCTGTATTTCATCTATGCAGAATAAGGCTGATGAATTTGATTGAAAAAACCATTCAGGATCATTCAGCTTTTCAAGGTTAGATGGTCTTTCCAGATCCAGATAAATAGAATTTGAAAAGGAACTCAACAACTTTTTTGCAAGAGTCGATTTCCCACACTGCCTTGGACCCAGTATTGCAGTAACAGGGTTTGAACTTATACTTCCCAGAACTTCATTTTCTAATAACCGCTTATAATACATCTGAAATATTTTACCATGCAAATTTAATATAATAATTTCAATTTGCATGGTATATCCTCCAAAATCTCACATCTCCCATCTCAAAAGAGAGGCTTTCCCAATAAGGAGAGCCTCTTTTTTTTACCACCCCGGCCGATTGTGAGGAGTGAGGTGTGAGGTGTGAGGAGTGAGGAAAAAGCACAGGGACCACGGAAAAGAAACACTGAGAATTTCTCACATCTCAAATCTCAGCCTCCCAACCGTCCGCTACTGTATCATTCTGATACACTTTCTTCATCAATCACCTTGTCTAATACATTCATATTCTATCTATTCCAAAAAATGGCATGAGTATTGCCGAAGAATTGCGGATTTCGGATTGTCGATTTCGGATTGAAGAAAAATCCACAATCGAAGAAAAATCCGAAATCCCCAATCCGAAATCCGAAATCATAAAAACATGGACCGTCCGGTATCAAAAGAACATAAAAGAAAGCTGCTCATCAGACAATGGGGGGTGATTTCAATTGTCATAATTGTTCCGCTCCTTATTATCCTTTTTGTAAAAAGCGTATTCATACCCGGGGTAAGCCTGAGACAGGTTATATCGGCAGCGCCTGACAGGGGGAAAATTCAGATCACAGTACAGGGTTCAGGCACGGTGATACCGTCTTATGAAGAGATCATAACTTCCCCTTTCAGAAGCAATATCGTAAAAATCTTAAAAAACCCGGGAGAGAAAGTCTTTCCAAAAGATACAATCCTCGTCCTGAATAATAAACTGGCTGAGAATGACCTGAACATGCTGGTAAACGAATCGGATCTACAGAACATCCGTATAGAGAAGCTGAAAATTGAATTGCAACAGCTGCGGGAAGACTTCGAGTTCAGCAGAAAAATCAAGGACATAAAAGTTGAAAATGCAAAACTTGCTTATGAAGCGGAATCAACTCTAAACAAGATGGGAGGAAGTCCTGCTTATGATGTTAAGAAAGCCCGTACCAACTGGAGCATTGAACAACTCGAAAACAGTCAGGCTCAGTACAACTTTAATAACCAGGTGAATTCCAAAAACAACGGGATCCGCGAGCTCGAAACAGAAATAAATATCCAGAAGAACAAAATAATAAAGGCGAAAGACCTTGTCGATCAGGCTTTCGTGAAAGCTCCTTTTCATGGCGATCTGAGCTGGGTGATAGATCAGCCGGGGGCATCAGTTTCAGAAGGCCAGCAGATCGCACGTGTTGCAGATTTCTCGAGCTATAAGCTGAAAGGTTCAATAAGCAATTCATGGTCGGGAAGAGTAATATCCGGACAGAGGGTTGATATACGAAATCAGGGTAAAGACCTTCAGGGAACGATTGAAAATATCATGCCTGCCGTCAGTCAGGGTATGATGGAGTGCCTGATAAGGATTGATTCGGGGGATATTAGCACTCTCCGGCCTGCTCAACAGCTCGAGATACGGGTGGTGATTTCAAATAAAGATGAGGTGCTTCGCCTGCCGAACGGACCGTATTATAAAGACAGGGGCTATAAGGAGATGTACGTGATAAGAGGAAACAAGGCATACAGGACAAAGGTCCTCCTGGGTGATTCAAATTTTGATTACGTGGAAGTGCTGGAGGGGCTAAAACCGGGGGAGAAGGTTATCCTGACGGATATTGGGGATAAGTATACGAGAAGTGAGAGGTGAGAATATAGAAGGTGAGGAAGTGAGGTTAAGAAGAGAAATCCATTAACCGCAAAGGAACACAAAGGGAAGTCACAAAGGGACACAAAGGAAAAAGGTTGAGGTTAAGGTTGAGAAGAAGAAGATGAGGAAAGAAGAGGAATTTAGAACAGAGGATTCACGATGAAGATCACAGAGGAAGAAAAATATAAAGGGATGTCACAAAGGGACAGGCAAAGAAAAAGGTGTGAGGAATAAGATTGAGGATGAAGAAGATGATAAAAAAAAGGATTTACGAACAAGGATTAACGATTTAAGATTTAAGAAGAAGACAAAATACAAAGGGATGTCACAAACGGAACGACAAACGATAAAGGAGTAATCCATAAATGACAAAGACACCCCCCTTCAGGGGGGCAGGGGGGCAAGAAACTGGGGGCAAGAGGCAGGGGGCCAAAAACGATAAACGATAAACAATAAACGATAAACGCTCATGATAAAACTCGAAAACATAAGTAAAGTCTACAGGACAAAAGAGATCGAAACTCTTGCCCTCGACAACATTAATTTTGAAGTCAGGGAGGGTGAATTTGTATCTATAATGGGACCGTCGGGATGCGGCAAAAGCACATTGCTCAACATCATAGGTCTGCTCGATGAACCGGATAACGGTAAGATGGAACTTAACAAACAGTCCATTACTACCTATGAGGATAAAAAGACTGCGAAAATGAGGAACCAGCTTGTCGGTTTTATCTTCCAGAGCTTTCATCTTATAAAGGAACTTAATGTCTATGACAATGTTGAGCTTCCTCTTATCTACAGAAAAACTCCGGTTTCTGAACGTAGGGAAAGAGTAATGGATGCCCTCGAAAAGGTAGGCCTGACTAACAGGATGGAGCATTATCCATCGCAGCTTTCGGGAGGACAGTGTCAGCGTGCGGCTATCGCAAGGGCTATTGCAGGCGATCCGAAAATCATCCTGGCTGATGAACCAACCGGTAACCTCGACAGCAAGATCGGGCATGAGGTAGTTGGAATACTTTCAACGCTTAATTCAAACGGAACAACCATCGTAATGGTGACTCATGATGAGATGCTGGCGAAATCGACGCATAGGATTGTGAGGCTGTTTGATGGACGGCTGGTGGGGTAAGGTTGAGGTTGAGGTTGAAGAAAAATCCATTAACCACAAAGGTCACAAAAGATAACACAAAGGAGCACAAAGGAAAAATTGAATAAAATATAAAGTAAAGTTCAGAGCGAAGACGGGTTTTAAAGCCCCCCTTGGGGGGTTTGGGGGTGAAAGCCGGAGAACGAGAAACATTAAACGACAAACGATAAACGATTACCATGTTAAAAAACTATTTCAAAATATTTATGAAGGTGGCCATGCAGAGCAAGCTATTCACTTTTCTCAGCTTGTTCGGTATAAGCCTTACCATCATGTTTGTCATGATATTCAGCATGACAATTTCGAAGATCACGAGCGGATCGGGACCTGAAAATGATCTCAACAAGATTATCTTCTGCCAGAGGGTCAAAACGGGGGAAACTCACAAGGGAAAGAAGAGCAATGGTTATAGCGTCGCAGCCGTTGGAAAGAAACTAGCAGAGGAGCATCTTAAAAAAGCAAAAAATGCAGATCTGGTATCAATGTACACCGGACCAAATTCCTGGGAATTTATCCTGAACGGTAACTACCAGAAGAAGGTGCAGAACCAGACAGATGCTGAATACTGGAATATCTTTAATTATAAGTTTCTCCAGGGAAGACCTTATAATGCCGACGAGGTTACGAAAGAAGCCAACCTGGCAGTCATCACAAAATCGCTGAAAGAATTGCTTTTTGGTACCGAGGAAAATGTTCTTGGAAAAACAATTAAGTATACATCTATGAATCTGACTGTTACGGGTGTTGTTGAGGATCCGCCAAAAACCGACCAGAATGCAATCGGAGACCTTTATTTTCCTTACACCCTGGTTAAAGGCACCGACTATGATGATTATTTCGGTGGATACAATGTCGCATTTAAAAGTTCCGGAAAAAAATTCGGACTCATAAGAAACGAAGTTCAGGACATGGTTTCACGTCTTGATGTTGCTGATACATCCCGTGTTATTTTTCTTTCAGGTCCCTATTCGCAGATTGAAAAAATGATGGTTGGATACGGAGATCCTGAAGATTATGCCAAGGGAACCAGCCTGTTAAAGTATCTTATGATGGCCCTTGCCTTCATACTTCTTCCGGCAATCAACCTGATGGCATTGAACTTCGCCCGCATCCATGAACGAGGAGAGGAAATCGCCGTCAGAAAATCATTTGGCGCAGCCAGCAAAGTCTTACGGGGACAGTTTTTGTTCGAAAATATCCTGATGACACTGACCGGCGGCTTGATCGGTATCATTCTCTCTTACATTGTCGTCGGACTTCTTGGTAATTCTTTAACACTTAGTTTAGATTTTATGAATAACGTTCCATTGTCATTTTCATTCAACTTCATCGTTTTTGCAGGTGCGCTTGTAGCGTGTCTGATTTTTGGACTGCTCTCGGGTTTCCTTCCGGCAGTCAGACTATCACGGATGAAACCAGCCGTTTATCTGAAAGGAGGTGAATTATGATACGCTTGTTTTTTAAAACGCTATGGAATAACAAACGAAGGAATATCCTGGTTTTCATAGAACTGTTTATGATATCCTTCGTACTGGTGAATCTGACTCTTTACCTTGATAATATGCTGACTATTTATCGTATAAAGAATTGTTACGACGCTCATAATGTCATCCTTGTAGATATAGGCAAAAAAAATCCGGAAGATGATAAAACTGCCGAAGTATCATTTGAGAATCTAAAGAAAGTGTTTGCCGCGAATTCGTTCGTTGAGTCAGTATCAATCAGCACCAATGCTGTTCCTTACACTTATAGCATTAGCACAAATGGATACAAATACGATAGTGTTGAAATAGGTTTTGCCAATCGTGAAGTTGATATCGATTATGGGAGGGTAATGAAAGTAGTCCCCCTGAAAGGGAGATGGTTCAATGAAACGGATTTAGGAAAAGCCGTTCATCCTATAGTAATCACGAATGAAGCCAATGAAAAATATTTTAAAGGCAATGCCGTGGGTGAAAGAATTTTCGAAAAAAATTACAGGTCCGGAAAAATATCAAATTATGAAATTATCGGTGTTATAGACAGGTTCAAGCGAAATGATATTGAAACACCATACCCTGCTGCATTTATATTAAAGGATTCAGTTTTGGCAGGCAAAAACTGGCAGACATCAGTGCTTATCCGGACAAAAGAAAATAAAACCAGCGATATGATGGCCATTGCTGAAAGTCAGGTTTATTCAACCCTTAATCCTGAAAACTGGACTATTAACAGCCTGAATTCCCTCGATAATATGCGCCTGCAGGTGAATAATGAGAATTATCAGAGAAATTACCTTACAGTCATAATTGCACTGTTTGTTCTCATCAATATTTTCCTTGGGACGATTGGTATATTATGGTACAATACGAATCTAAGGATCCACGAGATCGGCATAAAGCGTGCTCTCGGCTCAACAGGAAATGGAATTAAGCGGCTGTTAATAACTGAGAACCTGGTTATTGCTTGTGCAGGACTATTGATTGTTCTTTTAATTGTACTTCAGATTCCAATGATTTTCGGAAGAAGGGGGGAAGCGGAGCCAGGGGTATTTATAAACTCTATTGTCATCAGCGTTGTTTCTATGATAATACTCGTTTTCTTAAGTACATGGATACCTGCTACAATAGCCTCAAAAATACGTCCGGCCGTTGCCCTGAAGACAGAATAGTTTAGTAATTTCGTCAACTATGATTGTATCGCGCCGTATATTAGTCTGTGATGACGATGATGCAGTAAGAAGCTCACTTGGATTTCTGCTGTCGAAGGCAGGTTATTTGCCAAACTTTGCTTCAAATCCTGACGATATTATCAGATATGTAAGCGAAGCTCCCTTCGATCTCATTCTTCTCGATATGAATTTCTCCCTATCGATAAATGGGGATGAAGGGATAGAGCTTCTGAAAAAAATCAAAATCCTGAAGCCAGACACTCCCGTGATACTCATGACTGCATGGGCCTCAGTTGAGCTCGCGGTACGTGGTATAAAACTTCGGGCTTCTGATTTTGTAACGAAGCCATGGAACAACGTTCAGCTGCTCAAGATCATAGAAACTTCGATCGCATTATCTTCAGGCCCTGAAAGCAAAACAGTAACATCCTCTGGCGGGAAGAGAGAGAAGCACCCGGAATTTGATGCCATTGTTGGAAATGATCCAAAGCTCATCGAAATCCTTGAAGTAATAAAAAGAGTAGCTTCAACTCATGCACCGGTTCTGATAACCGGGGAAAGCGGAACAGGGAAGGAATTGATAGCATCTGCGATTCACCAGTACAGCCCGAGAAATTCAAAACCGTTTATCAAAGTCAATCTTGGAGGGATCCCGGGGAGTCTTTTCGAATCCGAAATGTTTGGATATCGCAAAGGTGCTTTTACCGACGCAAAGAGCGATCATACGGGTCGATTCGAGAGAGCAAATAAAGGAACTATATTCCTCGACGAAATAGGGGACCTGAATTTTTCTTCCCAGGTAAAACTACTGAGAGTTCTGCAGGACCAGACCTTTGAAAGACTTGGAGATCCGAACAGTATCACCGTTGATGTGAGAATCCTTTCAGCTACTAATCATGACCTCTATTCATTGGTAAAAAAAGGAGCCTTCAGGGAAGATCTGCTATACCGTATAAACCTTATTCAGATTGAAGTTCCGCCTTTAAGAAAGAGAACTGGTGATATTCCGCTTCTGTCTTCATATTTTATTGATCAGGCGGCGAAAACATATTCACTTCCGGTCAGGAATTTATCAAAGGAAGCCATTGATTGGCTAACCAGTCAGCAATGGCCGGGGAATGTAAGGGAACTTAAAAACATTCTGGAACGAACCTTGTTGCTGGCTAAGGGTGAAGAAATAAAACCAGATGATTTTCTGGCAGCGCTGAAACCCGGTCAGGCTGCGGGTAGTACAGATCATGCTGAGCGAAGCCGAAACATGACCCTTGATGAGATGGAAAAGCAGATGATCATCAGCACTATTGAGGAATGCGGTGGAAATCTCACCAGGTCATCAGAAAAACTAGGCATAAGCAGAGCAACGCTTTACCGCAAAATGGAACGCCACGGTATACAAATCGACAGGAATGAGTAAAAGATGGACGTTTATCTGGCTGACTTTTATTTTCGCACTTTTTCTGGCTCTGGCAATATATTGCTTTCATAAAAAAAATCCTGTTCTGCTTGTTACTTCAGAGTTGACCATTCCGATTCTGTATGGTATCACAATCATGATTATCCTCAAATCGTTCAAGCCGATTACCAGTATCGGACGAAGTCTCAGTCTACTGAAGGAAGGCGATTTCAATATTACCATGGTAAAAACAGGCAATAGTGATGTCGATAAAATCATCGAAGTTTATAATTCTATGATCATAAGATTGCGTGAAGAACGATTATCAGTAAGGGAAAAGAATCAATTTCTCGACCTGCTCATTGACTCATCGCCATTGGGAATTGTGATGCTGGATCTCGATGACCGGATACTCGAGATAAACAAGGCAGCCTCACGAACACTTGGATTGAATGAGCAGAATTATACAGGAAAGAATCTGAATGAATTGAAAAGCAACCTGGCATCCGAGATCTCAAAGATCGGATATGAAGAAAAACAATTAATAGTACTTGCCGACGGACAGAAATATCTCTGCAGGAAACTTTTTTTTATGGACCACGGCTTCAGACATCCCTTTTACATAATAGAAGAGTTCACGGAAGAGATACGAAGGGCTGAAAGAGAGGCATATGGAAAGCTGATAAGAATGATGGCACATGAAGTCAATAATACTATTGGTTCGGTGAACTCAATAATGTCAAGCATCCAATCAAATCCGGAATCATTTATCAGCGCCGACAGAGATGATGTCGTTAGGATGCTGGGAATAGCGATCCAGCGCAACTACCAGATGAACAGATTCATGCAGAACTTTTCAAATGTTGTAAAGCTTCCGCTGCCTGAAAAGGAAAAGATGGATCTTAATGAGTCCATCCTTCTCGTAATTGAATCTTTCAGTACGGAACTGAAGGAAAAGAATATCTCTCTTGAAATAAATGCTGACAGCTCTTCGCCTGTTATAAATGCTGACAGGAGCCAGATGGAACAGGTCTTTCTGAATATCATAAAAAATTCAAAGGAAGCTGTTGGAAACAATGGTCATATAACAGTTTTAACAAAGAATAATCCGGTTACAATTGTTTTTGAAGATGATGGTGCAGGATTATCCAGGGAAGTGAGTGAAAAAATATTCACCCCGTTTTTCTCAACAAAACCAGGAGGGCAGGGAATTGGGTTGACACTTGTGCAGGAGATATTGACCAATCACGGATTTTCATTTAGTTTCAGGAATAGGGAGCAGGGGGGAACAAGATTTGTTATTAACCCCTAAATCCCTTGGGGGGACTACCCCTAAAGACTTTACACTTAAATACCCCTTGTTTACCCCTAAATCCCCCGGGGGGGACTTTGGCATCTTCTTAATCATGCTCTCTTTTAAGAACTTAAAGACTGAACCGGATACTCTACAGCCAGATAGCATTTAAGACCCTTATTTTACCCCTAAATCCCCCGGGGGGGACTTTGGCATTTTCTTAATCATGCTCTCTTTTAAGAACTTAAAGACTGAACCGGATACTCTTCAGCCAGATAGCATTTAAGACCCTTATTTTACCCCTAAATCCCCCGGGGGGGACTTTGGCATTTTCTTAATCATGCTCTCTTTTAAGAACTTAAAGACTGAACCGGATACTCTACAGCCAGATAGCATTAAGGCCCTTATTTTACCCCTAAATCCCCCGGAGGGACTTTGGCATTTTCTTAATCATACTCTCTTTTAAGAACTTAAAGACTGAACCGGATACTCTTCTTCTAGATAACATTAAGCCCCCCTTGTGGGTTTGGGGGTAAAACTTAAAGACTGAACCGGATACTCTTCTTCTAGATAACATTAAGCCCCCCTTGGGGGGTTTGGGGGTAAAACTTAAAGACTGAACCGGATACTCTTCAGCTAGATAATATTAAGCCCCCCTTGGGGGGTTTGGGGGTAAAAGCAAAGGAGTACGTTTGCAACCAGGGTTACCAAGCATTAAGCCCCCCTTGGGGGGTTTGGGGGTAAAACTTAAAGACTGAACCGGATACTCTTCAGCTAGATAATATTAAGCCCCCCTTGGGGGGTTTGGGGGTAAAAGCAAAGGAGTACGTTTGCAACCAGGGTTACCAAGCATTAAGCCCCCCTTGGGGGTTTGGGGGTAAAACTTAAAGACTGAACCGGATACTCTTCTTCTAGATAACATTAAGCCCCCCTTGGGGGGTTTGGGGGTAAAACTTAAAGACTGAACCGGATACTCTTCTTCTAGATAGCATTAAGCCCCCCTTGGGGGGTTTGGGGGTAATAGCAAAGGAGTACGTTTGCAACCGTGCAATTAGATAGCATTAAGCCCCCCCTGGGGGGTTTGGGGGTAAAACTTAAAGACTGAACCGGATACTCTTCAGCCAGATAGCATCAAGCCCCCCTTGGGGGGTTTGGGGGTGGGTAAAAAAAATTGCAACCATTATATGCCATTTGAATTATTGAAGTGTTTCTGATTTCAGATGGACGAAGTTGAACTGTTAGATAAGATAAGGAAAAACCCGGAAAGCTTTTCAGTGCTTTTCAGGATGTACTATAAACCTATATTTGGTTATATACTGCGAAGGACCGGAACTTTTGACGATTCAGCCGACATTGCAGCAGATACTTTCATGAAAGCTTTCAATAACATTAAAAATTTCAGGTATACAGGAATTTCAGTCAAAGTATGGCTCTACCGGATCGCCACAAATGAAATAAATATGTATTTCAGAAAAAGGCAAAAACATAATACTATTTTTGAAAGGATCATAGTCGTGGACAAGGAGATCTTTAATAGTTTTATGACAGATGACAGGAAAGAGATGGAAGCTGAAATGGAAAAACACACACTGTTTCTTTCTGTCCTGAAAGAATTGAAAACGCTTCCGGTCAAATACCAGGAGGTAATTGCGCTTAGATATTTTGAGGAAAAAGACAATAAGGAAGTCGCTGAAATACTTAATATCAACGAGGGAACTTTGAAGTCGCTCTTGTCGAGAGGTCTGGAAAAATTGAGACAAAAATGCAACCAATTTTAATTCTTAACATTATTGGCTATGGAAAAACAAAATTTTGAAAAGAAACTGAAAGAAATGAAAAAGCCGGAAGTCAGTAATCTGAAACACGAAGATATGCTCGCAAATGCTATTATAAATGCAAAGGATAAATCGGCAGTTAGTTTTTGGTGGCTTAGTATCCCTTTGTTTATAACAGCAATGTTGATGATGAAAAGTATTTATATGCCTGGCACTTCGCTGATCTCAAATCTCAACGATCTGGCTGCCTCCCAGAAATATATCTACATAGTCTTTTTTATTATTTCTCCCCTGGTTCTGATTGTTGTCAATATATTGACTATAAGGAATATATATGTTTTGTCAGGCCGGCCTAAATCGCTGAACTTTCTGGAAGGCATATGGGTTAACGTTTTAATGATTGTATTATCTGTTCTTATTTTAATTATTTACTCACTTTAAAACTTAGTAAAATGAATTTTCCCTGGTTTAAAAGAATAGGAATATTTTTTATACCGGCATCGCTTGTCGGCTGGATAATATTGATTTTCGGATTTATTTTTGCGGTATTCAGCTTCATGGATATCGATGGCAGATCACATTCCGCGAGCGACACTCTTATGAATTTCGCGTTTATGCTGCTTATAATAGGAGCGGTATATTCGCTGATAGCGTATCTGACAAGCAGGAAGAGGAGGAGTGAGGAGTGAGGTGTGAGGTGTGAGGTGTGAGGTGTGAGGAGTGAGGTGTGAGGAGTGAGGTGTGAGGTGTGAGGTGTGAGGAGTGAGGAGTGAGGTGTGAGGTGTGAGGTGTGAGGTGTGAGGAGTGAGGTGTGAGGAGTGAGGAAAAAGCACAGGGCACAGGGGACAGGGCACAGGGCATTGGGCACGGAGCACAGGGCACGGAGCACAGGGCACAGGGCTTGGGGGAAGAAGATTATAAAAAAAGAGACGCCCCCAGAGCGTCTCTCTTTCATTATAAACCTAAAATCAAATCCCCAGTTTTATAAGCCTTTACGCCTTTACGCCTCTACAACGCAAACCAATACGAGAACTTCACAAGAAACACGTTATGCGGTGTTTTGCCAAACAGATCTTTCATATCAGGACCATAACGGAACCTGCCGTTTGAATCTGTACTTGTCCTGCCTTGTGACCATACCAGGTAGAGTGTCGATCCCGGAGAATATTCCCATCTTACCACAAGATTTGACCTGAACTGCCTGAAATTAAAATCAGGATTTGAAAACGAGAAAACTGCTCCGTCATTGACATTATAAGTACTGTTCAATGGATCATATGTCAGCTCGGCCGCTGTATATTGATGAAACCTTTCATTGAAAGTCGGAGCGTCCGGCTGTGTAATTTTTTTGAAGTTAGAATACTTCCCGGCCGAAATAAAAGGCTGTCCGTAATATTCAATGCTTAATTCAGGATTGATGGTGTAATTAATCCTCATTGTCAGTGCTAAAGTCTTCTGATTCAATTTACTAAATAGATACAACGGATTTCCGTCACTTCCCATCGTACTTACGTACTGCAGTTCATTATTCTGGATTGAATAACTGGGATCGAGCGATATTGAAAGTGAGTTTGTGGGTTTGTAATTTATTTCCCCGTAATACTCCTGACCATCAGAGCTTTTGACGTCTCCTGAACCACGATAGCTTCCTATAAAGAAAAACAGTTTCTTTGTTTCATCTGATCCGAAGTTTAAGTTGACCCCCTGCTCGCCAGGTGTTATGAATGAAGGACCTCCACGGAGGAGGGTTGTAGAGGTATTTTCAGTTGACAGGTTGAAATTACCATTCATAAACCACTTGTTTTTGAATTGAGCATGGATATTTGTGTTGTGATTAACAGAGAGTAGCTTGCCTGAGAAATTCCAGTACATCCAGTAATTAGTGTTGAAGAAGAAGTTATTAAAGATCCAGAAAGGATTTCTAAGGTAATAGCCCATCCAGCTGCCATGGTGTATAACATCGGAATATCTCATATAGCCGATATCATTGAATTCCAGACCAGGAGATCTTAGGGTGAGACTAGTTTCAAATTGCAGTCTTTTCTTGCTTGATTTCCCGAATTTCACTGTACCACCGTACCCCCCCAGTGATGTGAGTGTTGAATCGACCGACAGGTACTTTGCATCAGGCCTCTGATAATACCTGGCCGATGACAGCTGAGTATCCAGTATCGATTTCTGTGATCCTTTTACATCGCTGAATTCTGCATTAGCCGCAACATACCAGGTTCTCTCTTTCCAACTATGCTGAAAATCTAGTCCTGCCGTATAAGCAGATTTATGAAGGAAATCGAGTGTGGGTGTATTTATATCCCTGTTAACGGAAGTGAACATGGCTCCGATAATGGTCTGACCTTTATTGAAATCCTGCTGTACTCTTCCAACGAAATAATTCGTCAACGGCTCTACAGTCTCTTTACGTCTTGTACCGGCACTGTCTATCAATGCACTTTCCATTGACGTAACGCTCTCGAGTATTCCTATTGACAATCCTTTTTTAGTTTTTCCTGACACTTTCATCGCCCCAAGTATTGTGGTCGATTCAGGCATTTTCACAAACTCGATGCCACTGGTAGCAGGATAATACTGGGGGTATCTTCCAATCCTCCTTGAATAGAAGAGATTGTCGGAATACATGTTATGAATAACGATAGTCTGGTTGGGCATGAACTGGTAGATGTTACTTCCCTCTATGAAGAACGGACGTTTCTCAGAGAAATATGATTCAAATGCTGAAAGGTTAACTTCAGAAGGATCTGCTTCAACCTGTCCAAAATCGGGGTTTACTGTGAAGTCGAGAGTGAAATTATTTGAGAGACCGATTTTTCCATCCAGGCCTGCGGAAATTTTCGACAGCTTGCCAGTGTTGAAAGGATCGCCTTCAATTTTCTCGAACTTCTCAGTGCGGGCCACCATATATGGCATCAGCTCTATCTGTTTTTTCGGCTTTATATCATTTATCCCGTTCAATTCACCGAAGAGGTGAACAACTCCGGGAGATCCTTTTGGGATATACTGCCACTGGGAACGTTCCTGCAAACGATAGATCTGACGGCTTACCTGGAGACCCCATGTCTGGCTGTTGTTTTTGTCAAAGCGAAGCTGACTCAGTGGAATTTTCATTTCCGCGCACCAACCCTTATCATCTATAGATGTTTTCATATACCAGATAGGATTCCAGTTGTCATCCTCATTATTGCCATCATCTGAAATGGCTGCATCGCTTTTCGCTCCTGAAGCCGACGTCGCAAAAAGAAAATCAGTCTGCTTGTCGAAATGGCTGTCAATCTCAACAAAAACCATATCGCCGGTAAAATTATCCCTTCTTGACATGAGTTTACTTATTTTATCAGGCTCCGTATCAAAAGCCCTGATAAAAACGTAAATATTATCATTATCATAAAGAATTTTAAAAGCAGTCTGTTGCGATGGCGGTTTATTCTCAATTGGACGAGACTGAATAAATTCGGATGTCCATTCAACTGCATTCCAGCAGTCATCTTTATCCAGACCATCAATTACCGGAGCAGTGGGTGCGAATGCAGTCTTATAAGTTCTCTTTACCGCCGTTGAATCGGTGGAGCGGCCATAACTGCCCGTGAAAAGAAACAACAAAATAAGACTGAATAATATTCTATTTAGAAATACATATTTCATAGAGTAAGTTATGTTTAGATGTTAATTATTAAAACTGTTTCAATACTGATAACGCTTATGCCGCAAAACGGTTACAACTTATTTGTACAAAGACGAAGAAATAGCAAAAAAGATGCATCAAAAAGATTAAATAATCGCTTGTAATATCTTTTCAGCATTTACCCCCTTTCTTAATTTCCCCCAAGGGAGAAAGGATCAACCTCATCTTGAATCCATTTAACTTATATTTTTCAAATTCCATCACAATACTTCAGGTTGTTATGAATCTATCATTTCCCCTCTGGGGGAAACAGGAAAGGGGGACAAATGGAGTTTCCGGGAATGACTCATTCGTACTTTAAGCTCTTCGCCGGATCAGTACGTAAAGCAGTGAAAAGCTGATAACTGATAGCGAGAAGCGCGACAACAATTGATAAAAACAGCGCAAGCAGGAATGTTGAGATATTCAGATTGACATGGAATGCGTAATTGGAAAGATATTTATGCAACATGAATACCGACAACGGAATAGCAATCACCGAAGCCACCAGGAGCAGTTTAAGAAATTCTTTTGATATCAATATAAATATTGAACTACCCGATGCTCCAAGTACTTTTCTTAAGCCCAGCTCACGCGTCCTCTGCTCAATTGTATAAGTAGCCAGTCCAAAAAGACCAAAGCAGGCGATCAGTATGGCAAGAACTGAAAAATCTTTCAGAAGGTTTCCCGTCCGTTCTTCAACTCTGTAGATTTTGTCTATCTCCTGGTCGAGAAATTGATAGTCGAAAGGATAGAGCGGCATTACCTTTGTCCATGATTTGTTCAGGCTTGCCATTGTCTCGTGCAGGCTCCCCGGCTTGATCCTGAAATAGATATAATTCAAAAATTTATTGGGCCAGATCCATACTGCAAGAGGCTCAATTTTTGAACGGAGCGACTGATAATTAAAATCTTTCATTACTCCGATTATCTGTCCGCTTGTTGTACCAAATTTCAGTTGCTTGCCAACTGCATTATCCGTGCCCATTAATTTTTCAAGCTCTTCATTAATCATGAAAGTACCTGCGGTATCGTGTGGGGTATCCATCGAATAAGCCCTGGAGAATGACCTGCCGCTCTTCATTTTAATTCCCATCGTTTCCGCATAGTCAAAATCCACCCCTGCCATGCTTACAAGGGTATGCTCGTCGGGTGATTTGCCTTCCCACCTTATATTGTCAGCATTGCTTCCGATATCCTGGGGTGGATTTGTACAAGCAGTAACTGAAATTATCGAAGGATTATTTAAAAACTCCTGTTTGATCACTGCATAGTTATCAATCATATTTCCTTTCAACTGCAGGTATATCAGGTTCTCCTTATCATACCCCAACGATTTTCCCTGCATGAATTTTAATTGCCTGTATGTCACTAATGTAAATAGTATTAGTACTATACTGATAATGAACTGTATAACTACGGTTATCTTTCTGAAGTAAACTCCCCTGGAACCTCCTGTCATTCCCCCTTTCAGTACATTGACCGGTTTAAAAGATGACAGAACAAATGCAGGATAGCTTCCCGCAAATAATGAAGTAATTATTGTAATAATAATTGCTGTTAAAATAAACAACGGAGCAACCAGGTCAGTCTCTTTGAATGTTTTACCTGTTAATGTGTTGAAAGGACCAAGGAGTGCCGCCACTAAAACAAATGCAAAGATCATTCCCACAAATGCATGAAGCATGCTTTCACCAAAAAACTGGGATATAAGATGGCGCCGATATGCTCCGTTCAACTTTCTAAGGCCTGTCTCCTTTGCCCTGGTTGCCGAACGAGCTGTACTGAGATTCATGAAATTTATACATGCAATGATCAATACCAGAAGAGCAATTGATGAAAAGATCCAGACATTCACTATCGCACCCGGAGAGTGCTCAAAGCCCCAGTAACCGTGAAGATGAATTTTCAGGTAGGGGAAGAGCATGAATTTTGTGGTGTTTTCCGGTTTATGCTCGTTCACAATCCTGTTGAGTTTTTCATTTACCTGCTCAACATCAGCACCCTTCGCCAGCAAAACATAGGTGAAGATTGAATTATTACCCCATTCCTCAGAATACCACCGTGATTTTTTCATGTAGCTGAATGGGATAAGAAAATCAGCTTCAATAGAGCTGTTCACCGGAACCTTCTGCATAACACCTTCGACCTGAAATACTTCCGAATTATTTATTTCAATACTCTTGCCCACAGGATCCTCATCTCCAAAATATTTACGCGACATCTCTTCGCTTATCACAATTGACTGTGGATTTCTGAGTATCGTGCCGACGTCGCCGGCCAGAAGTTTAATCGTAAACATTCTGAAAAAAGAGGAATCTGCTGCCACCACTTTCTCCTCATTGAACACCTTGTCGTTCCGGCGAAAGAGAAAGTTGCCTGCATTTGTAATCCTGCAGGTGTTTTCCACCTCCGGAATTTTTTCTTTCCATACCGGTCCTGATGGCCACGGTGTAACAGTTACATGAAAGAGACCCTTTGAATAGGTCTGATCTTCTTCAACCCTGTATAAACGATCGCCCTTCTTGTTAAAGCGATCGAAATTAAGCTCATCCATAACCCACAGGAAGATAAACATGCTTCCTGCCAAACCGACAGATAATCCGAAGATTGTGATAAACGAGACGAGTTTGTGTCGTATAATATTTCTGATTAAAATATGAAGATAACCTTTGATCATCCCTGGAGGTTTTAGATGAGATTTTATTTATATAATGGACTTCTGCGACCTTTAATATATTTACTTCATCCAAGGTCGCAAATTGATTTTCTTCGTTTACCCCGACCCCAGGGGGAGCGAAGAAAATCAATTTACTCCCCTTGGGGATGGGGTAAATAAATTGATTTTCGAAGCGACGGCTCTCTAGTTTGATCTTCTGAGGAAGATATCACCACTGATCGTTTCAAGCTTAATAAGCTCGCCGCCATTATTGAGTTTTTCATTGATCTTCATTGGAATACCGCTCCGGCTTTTATTTCCGCTTATATTCAGATTTGAATACATCCTCCCTGAAATTGTCGAGAAATCGAGATTAGCCTGTTTTGCCGAAGGAACTGCCAGGTCGATAAATCCACTGATGGATTTAACATTCATTTCCTTTGTTTTGCCTGTGACTGTGATGTTGGCATTTATTGTTTCAACTGAAAATCTGGTATTCTCCGGCATATAGACTTCCCAGTAAATATCTGCTTCATTGCAGCAATTATTTTTTCCTTTGAAGTACTAATCCCTGAAATTTGCATTTATCACAACATCTATTTCCATCCTCATCAAATGAAGTCAACATAAGCTTCATTATCCTTATTATCATTGATATTCACTGAAGCCTTTACATATACTTCATTTTTATTCCAGGTCATGGACTATTTATTGAATCTGCAATCTGTATTTTAAGGGTGAGAGCATCTTTTCCTGAAAATCCTATGTGTTTTTCTATTATCTGCTGAGCCTGAACGGGCAAAGGCAGAGCCAGATACAACTAAAAGTATGTATGTTTTCATTGTTTAACGTATTAAATTTATGGTATGTGGTATGTGGTGCGCGGTGTGCGGTATGCGGTGCGCGGTATGAGGCGTGCGGTACACGGTGTGCCGCAACCCGGAAACCGCAAACCGCATACCGTAGTACCGCTTACTGCCCTTTTCTGAGGTAGATATTCCCGCTGACGCTTCCTATTGAATACTTAAAGCCACCTCCATTGAGTGAGAAATTTGTTTCATTACCGCCAATTTTTCTCAGGTTCTTCTGTGATTCTGAAAAGTCAAAATCAGAATAAATGGCACCCGACACAACACCAAGATCAAGATTGGTTGCCGTCTTAGCAGGCAGGGTAATGTCTACATCTCCGCTTACAGAGTGGACCGATGATGACCTGGATGAATTTATGGTACTGTAAGTAATGTCGATGTTGCCACTGATTGTCGAAAGAACAAGTGGTCCGGTTACGTTATCGAGTTTAATATCATGACAGGTCTCAATATCAATCTCATTTTTCATGTTCTTAACGGTAACATCGTTGTTTCGTTCGCATCCGCTTGACAATTCAATGATCATGTTTTCAGGCACTTTCAGTGTGTATTCACTTTCCTGTGTAAAAGGGATGAGACAGGTTACCTTGATCTGGTTGTCACTTTTTTGTACATCGAGCCCAATGCCTGTGTTATCAGAACCTGCAGGGAATACGGGCTTCAGACCTTTGGCTTTTTCAGGAGGAGTAAAATTACCTGCAACGGCTGTGAAAATGATTTCGTTTCCATTATAGCCTTCAATTGGAAGGGTGCCGCTAAAGTCCTTTAAAGTAAGCCTTGTGTCTTTTGAGTTTGGAACAGCGATTTTATATTCCTGAGCAGACAGAGCTCCGGCCGAGAGGAGAATTACTAATGCTATAATACTTGTTTTCATGGTTTTCATAACTTTTTTTATTAATTAAGTGAGTCAACATTGATCAGGCAAACCCGGAATCTGCCTTTTCTTTATTTCGGATTTCGGATTGGAGATTTCGGATTTTTGATTTCGGATTTCTCAATCCGCAATCCCCAATCCGAAATCCGCAATCAAATCAGTACTCGTAAGCTGTTTTCTGCAACATTTCTTACTTCCTTTATAGTGTTTTTATTCGATATTATTTTTTGAATCGGCCCCAATGCACTTTTTTCTTTCCTCTCAGCAAGAATATTGATAAGAGTAACCTGGAGTATAGGCTCAGTCTGCAGCGACAGAGACTTAACAAGAGAATCGATCACCTCGCGCTGTGATGCGAACTTAGAGAGGGCATATGCTGCAGCCATCCTCACATTCACGTTTTTGTCATTATTCAGAGTTTCTACCAGGACATTTATTACATTTTCATCAGCATTGTCAATATCACCGGCATAGGTTACAGCCTGAAGCCTGTCGCTGGAGGATTCGTCTTTCAGCATGGTGAACATTGCAGTTTTCCTGAGATCAGAAACTTCTGTCTGCAACTGGCTTATCTGCTTTGTTGCATTTGAGCCGGATGTTAAAGTATGGATGAACATTCCAATGAACGAGCCGAATATCAGAAACGCTACAGCTGCAGCGACTCTGTATCTGGCACTATTATACCATGGAGTAACAGGAATACTGAACGAAGCAACTTTCCTTTCTTCATTTTTCCTTATCTCGCTGTGAAGCATGTGGTAGAAATTGATCTTCAATGAATCATCAGGATTCTCCATTTCATCCTTTGAAATAAGCTTCAGAACTTCCTGTGTATCCTTAAGCTCATCGATGCATCTCTCACATGTTTCAAGATGCTTCTCGATCTCCTGACGTGTACTTTCTTCAAGGCTTAAATCGAGGTAATCAACCATCAATTTTTCAACTTCTTCACATTTCATAATTTCTGTCTTTAAATCTGTTTGAAATAAATACCCCTCAATTGCTTTATGGCCCTGTGAATGGCCACTTTGATTGCTGGTACCGATTGATTTACAATCTGTGAAATCTCTTCATATTTTAATCCCTGGTATCTGCTGAGAATTAAAAGTTCCCTCTGTTCACTGTTCAGTCTTGCGAATGATTTTTCAAGTTTTTCATAATCGTCTTCAGGAAATCCTTCATCCTCATCGCTAATATCTGCCGGGTATGTCTCTGCTCTCAGAAAAAGATCCCCCGATCTTTTTTCTTCCTTGCAATAATCGATATGCAGGTTCCTTGCCATCTGGTACATCCACGATTTGACGCTGTATTCGTTCTTATATGTGTTTTTGTACCGTATCATTCTGTAAAATAAATTCTGTGTTAAATCCTGACTTATAAGCTTATTGCGTGTGAGCTTCAGGAAATAATTATACAACCTCACATTATATCTCTCAAACAGAACAGACATCTCTGTCAAATTCCCGTCCTTCACGTGTTGCATTATTATTTCATCCCCGAGCTCTGACACCATATTTTTTTTTGGTTTCTATATTGATTACTCGTAAAGTTACAAATGGTTACAGGGAAAAGTGAATTATTTTTAAAAAGAAAGTCGCAGCACAAAAAATCCCTCACAAATAAATAAGGACTTTCTTTATTCCTGATTTTTTAAAGAACTTACACAGAGTTGCACAGAGGACCACAGAGTGTCACTGAGGGAATTATAATCATAACTTTTTCTCTGTGCAACTCTGTGGTTCTCCGTGGTTCTCTGTGTAAGTTTTTAGCTTTGGTTGCCTGAAGGTGGTTGTCAGGGATTTCTGAACATACAATTTCCATATTTGTTAACTATAATTCAAACTACCACTATGGAAAGCACACAATTTGTTCTTGCCTCCAGACCATATGGATTGCCTTCGCCTGCAAACTTCAGAATTGAGAAAACAAGCTTGCGTGAGCTGCTTGACAATGAGGTATTACTAAAATCTATTTATATCTCGGTTGACCCTTATATGCGGGGCCGGATGAATACCGTGAAGTCATATGCAGCTTCATTTGAAGTAGATCAACCTATAAGAGGGGGTATCATCGCCAAAGTGATTGAGAGCAAAAGCAAATCCTTTCATACCGGCGACATTGTAAGGGGAACCTTGCCATGGGCTACCTACAGCATAGAAAATGTTGAAAACCTTTGGAAAATTGACTCTGCGAAAATACCACTAAGTCACTTTCTCGGGATCCTCGGAATGCCAGGCTATACTGCATATTTTGGTATGATAGAAATATGCAAGCCTGTAAAGGGGGAAACTGTAGCAGTATCAGGTGCTGCAGGCGCTGTTGGACTTGTAGCCGGACAACTGGCAAAGCTGAAAGGCACCCGGGTTATCGGTATTGCAGGCAGCGACAGGAAATGCGAAATGCTAAAGGAGCAATTTGGCTTCGACGAGGCAATCAATTATAAGACTACAAAATCCATCAGAAAAGATCTCGCCAGATTATGTCCTGAAGGCATAGATGTGTATTTCGATAATGTGGGAGGGGAGATCACAGAAGGAGTAGTAGCGAACCTCGACTTTCATGCCAGGATTGCATTATGCGGCCAGATCTCACAGTATAACAGTACCAAATTGCCGACAGGCAATTTAATGATGTCGATGCTCCTTACTAAAAGTGTAATGCTTCAGGGATTCATTGTAAGGAATTACAGCGACAGGTATGGTGATGCCCATCAGTATCTGTTAAAACTTTGGAATGATGGTAAGCTCAGATATACAGAAACTATTACAGAGGGGTTTGATAAGCTGCCTGAAGCCTTCCTGGGATTATTCAATGGTATAAACCATGGAAAAATGCTGGTGAAAGTCAATGATTAACAATCTGAATTTTCTGACTTCGAAATATCTTTATGCGGCTGCATCCCGAAAGAATCAATTAGCCTCTCTTCGTCCTTAGCGGTTAAAAAAAGGACGAGACATGAAATTATGTAATATATTCTTCACAATTCTATAATAAAATCCAGCATATTCCGGGCAATTTTGTAGTCATAAAATGAATTAATAATTAAAACCAATGATTATGAAAACTCTCATATTTTTATTCATAATGATTATCCCCGTAATGCTGTTGTCGTGTAATCACAATCCGAACAGGAAAAAAGATAACAACACAAGTGAAAGCGGTATGATGATTAACAACACGGGAAAAGATGAAGATTTTGTAAAAGATGCTGCAACCGGTGGCATGATGGAAGTTGAGCTGGGCAAATACGCTGAACAGGCTGCATTAAGTAAAAGAGTAAAGGACTTCGGCAGTATGATGGTAAAAGATCATACAAAGGCAAATGAGAAACTAAAATCATTGGCTGGGTCAAAAGATGTAAATATTCCCGGTACGATGGACGATTCTCAGAATAATATGGTGAATGATCTTAAGAAGAAAACCGGAGCCGATTTTGATCAGGAATATATGAAAATGATGGTAGACGACCATCAGAAGGATATTGATGAATTCAAAAAACAGGCTGAAAATGGTTCTGATCCTGACTTGAAAGAATTTGCTGCTAACACATTGCCTGTATTGCTAACCCATCTGGACTCTGCAAAAAGCGTTAGGAATTCACTGAAATAAAAAGAGTATCTGGAGTAAAGCTCAGATTGCCATAGGAAGATAGCATGGAATGGCCGGTATCAGCGAAAATATTGAGGTAGATAGAAAGCTATTCCATGCTATTTCTAATGATGTTGTAAAAGGAATAAAGGCAATAGGGCTAGTTTATGTTTCAAATAGCTCTGCGGGATTCACCCGAAAAAGGAATGGTTCAGAGTTTTTCTACTTCGAGGGTAATAAAAGAATTCATGATAAAGAACAGCTGAGCCGCATCAAAAGCCTCGTACTTCCACCGGCCTGGGAAAATGTCTGGATCTGCAAAATTCCAAATGGTCATCTGCAGGCTACAGGATATGATAAAATGAACCGTAAGCAATACAGATATCATCCCTTATGGATGAATATCCGTAATCAGGCTAAGTTCTACAGATTAAAAGAATTCGGAGAAAAACTACCATTGATTCGATCCAATCTTGAAAAAGACCTTTCTCTTCCCGGATTTCCGCAGAATAAAGTTCTTTCGGCAATGGTCAACCTTCTTGAGAGAATTAGTATACGAATAGGCAATTCATTCTATGAAAAGCTCTATGGCTCTTTTGGACTGACCACTCTAAAAAATCATCATGTAAAAATCAACGGTACAACTCTACGACTTCTGTTTACTGGAAAAAAAGGAGTAAAACAGAACATATCGCTTTCAAGCAGAAAGCTGGCACGAATAATTCAGGGATGCAAAGAAATACCCGGGAAAGTGCTTTTCGAATACTATGACGAACAAGGAAATATACATGTAGTCGATTCCGGAATGGTAAATAATTACATACGTACAATTTCCGATAGCGAATTTACAGCAAAAGATTTTCGAACATGGGCAGGGACAATCCATGCATTACTGGCATTCAGGGAGGTAGGTATATTTGAGACGAAAAGCGAGATGAAGAGGAAGATTCCGGCTGCTCTTGATATCGTGGCTAAACAACTTGGCAATACAAGGGCTGTTTGTAAAAAATATTATGTACACCCGTTGATCCTCGATCTTTATCAGGAAGGAAAACTGCAACAATACATCAGCGAGCTGGATAAAGTTGAAATTGAAAAAGATCCGGAGGGATATGTTACCGAAGAAAGGGTACTCCTAAAAATATTAGGTGCGGGAAAAACAACCCGCACCTAGCATCTAGCACCCAGTACCAAGCACCTTCTTAATGGCCTTTCTTTTGTGGCTTGGTAACTTCCGTAGGTTCGACTTTGCCTGTATGAAGATTGGCATATTCTCGCGTAAATTCCGCACCGTAAAATACTATCATAGATGAATATGAAACCCAGAGAAGTATAAGAATTATAGATCCGGCGACCCCGTAGGCTGTTGCCGGATTAGCTTTTCCAAAATACAGACTGAGACCAAATTTCCCGATATCGAAAAGAAGCGCCGTCACAAATGATCCTATCCAGACATCCTTCCATTTTATTTTCGCATCAGGAAAGATTTTTAGCATCATGGCAAATAAGACTGTTAATATGGCTATTGAGATAATAAAATTCAGTACTCGTAAAACAATAAGAAATGATACCGAAAACTGAGAAGACAGCCAGTTTCCGAATGCTGTCATGAGGGTGGAAATAATAAGTGATATTACCATGAGAAAGGCGATAGAGACTATCAATCCGAACGAGAACACACGAATTTTGATCAGAGTCCAGAGACCTGATTTGTTTACGTCAGCTTTTACATCCCAGATAAAATTCAGAGATTTTTGAAATTGCGCAAATACCCCGGTGGCACCTACAAGTAAAACTACGATACCTACGACAGCTCCGAGAAGCGAATTGCTTATTTCCTTTACCTGTGCGTTGATTATATTTTGTATCTGCTCCGCTGCTGATTCTCCGAGACTAGAGGATATCTGATTCACAAGATGATTATCAACCGCTTCGCGTCCGAAAAATAATCCGGCAAGTGTGACTATTACCACAAATAATCCGGGAAGAGAAAAAATTGCGTAATAAGCTATTGCAGCGCTTTCCTTAAATGGATCTTTGTCCCACCATTTCTTTAATGCGTTTTTGAATACTTTGATCAATCGTCTCATTTAGCGCTTATTTTTTTTATGCAGGAATTATCAAAAAATTCTCTTTTTCGGTTAATACAAAGCTAGGTTCATCATATTGGCTCCCGGTTACATTATTTCTTCAAAACATTACAGGGTTTCCATTGTGGTCATAGTCAACCACTAAATCCCAATTTGGGAGGACTTTGACGTCTTTTTTCATGGGAATCATGCAACAGATTATTAAACATCATATAACGCTCCGGGGAACCATCAGTATGAACTTTGTATAAACAAATAAAACGTATTATTCATTTCTAAATATTAAAGATTATGGAAACAAGAACTAACTATTTGTCAGGTTCTTTCAAAGACAGGAAGTCAGCTGAGCAGGCATATAACAGACTACGTGAAAAAGGTTATACGGATGAGGAGATTAATATTATAATGTCAGATCAGACAAGAGCGAAGTATTTCGATAAAGACCATCCTGAGGATGAAACCAATTTCGGTAATAAAGCTGCGGAAGGAGCTGGCAAAGGGTCAGCAATCGGTGGAGCAGTCGGCGCTACAGCCGGGATTATTGCTGCCGTTGGATCAAGTCTGGTAATTCCGGGGTTGGGTATTGTCCTTGCCGGACCAATTGCGGCCGGACTTGCAGGAGCAGGTGCCGGAGGCCTGACTGGAGGTATAGTAGGAGCTCTGATCGGCGCAGGGATACCAAAAGACCATGCCGAGCGATACGAGCATCGACTCAGGGAGGGAGATATTGTTATTGGTTTCACTCCAAGGAACGACGATGATGCTTCTATAGTTGGTCACGACTGGAGACAGTATGAATCATCTGATGTGTATTGACAGCATAAACTTAAGGTGAAGCTAACTAATTCACCTTAAGTTATTTTCATTAATTATAATCTATTAAATCACTGTAAAACTATAAAATCATGATAAATAAGAAGAGGTATGCTGGCATTCTCTATCCGATTATTTTTCTGCTGATTATCATGCTTGCGGGGTGCAGCTTTATAGGTGGGGTATTTAAAACTGGTATAGGAATAGGAGCTTTCCTGGTCATAGCTTTACTGGTTGTTATACTTATTATTTCGAGAACAGGCAAAAGAAATTCCACCTGATTATTGCTGATATGCTGTTGATATGTCTATCCATTTAATTTTATCATCCCGGTAGGATTATTACGCTTTAGCACAGAGATTTGCTGACCATTTAGAATCACGCCTCTCTCAGAAAAAGTTTTTGTGAGAGTAGTGAGTGCCAGCTCCGGGGTGTTGTTGTTTTTACTCAGATGGGCAAGACAGATATGACTCAGGTTGTCGCTCATTATTTCCGCCAGGAAAAGTGAAGTCTGATGATTTCCCAGATGTCCGTTTTCTGATTGAATCCTCTTTTTCAGATAATACGGATAAGTACCGTTCACAAGCATCTGCTCATCATAGTTTGACTCGATTACCAGAAGGTTAGCTGCTTTGATGTAAGGAGCCGCGGTCTCACAGATGTGACCCAGGTCGGTAACAATTGTTATCTTTTTTTCGCCTGATGTGATATGGAAACCGACAGTTTCAGGAGCATCATGATGAACAGGAAATGCTTCAATATCAAAACCAGCCAGATGAAAATTCTGCTGCAGTGAAATTTCCCGGATACAATCACGGGGTATATTCTTTTGCGGTGACAGGATGCTGTTCCAGATATTATTTGTTGTGAAAGCCGGAAGCCTGTTTTTTCTGGTCAATACTTCCAGACCCCTGATATGATCTGAGTGATTATGCGTTACAAGAACACCCATGATAGTCTGCATTGAAATACCGATGTCCTTGAGAAATTTTCGTATCGACGTTGCTGAGATACCTGCATCTATCAGTATTCCATAAAACTCATTGCCGAGATAGTAACAATTCCCGCTGCTTCCACTGCTCAGACTACAAAAATTCAATTTCATCAACACATAATTATAACAGTTCAAAGGTAACCGTTTATATAGTTTTATTGTTTATCAAATAATATTTTCCCCACGGTTAAACCAGCATGACTGTTAACCAGCATGTTTGAATTGAAAAATAATTAGCTAGAATTAATTGTAAACCCCATGGATTATTTGATTCTGTCATACTCTAAACCCGGACCATCACAATATGACCAGGTTCCAGTCATCTTATTTTCAGATCGAACCCAAAGTGTTTCACTGTAGTTTGAGGTACAGCTCCCTATCAGACTGCTGATAGAATTATAGTTTAGCACCAGATATTTCCCATCTGATAAATCTTTAATTTTAAAATTTCCCGATGCCTCGGTTTGCTGGCCGTCTCTCTCCCTTGATTTGGTAAAAGTCCCGTTGGAATTAAGTAAATAGAATTCCTGCCATGCCATGTCGTTCCCTGATGTATTGGCATTTGAGAGCTGGCCGCTCATTTTTACAAGTTTCCATTTTTGAGGGTACTGATCGTTATCAAATTCTTTTTTACATGATCCCAGTAAGACTATGATAAGGAAAATAAAAGATAGGTTTTTCATCTTAATGTATTCCGGCAACAGATTTTTAAGATGAAGGGATGGAGGTTTCATGATCATTTTGTTTTGACATACAGAAAAATAACAAAAATAATGCCACGGCCGTCTGGTCAACAAACCGTAAAATGCTATTCTAAACTTTAGCAGGTTTCAAGAATCAGTTTTATGACATCAAAACTCACAGCATCGAACATAATCTCTATATTCTTCGTGTACTCAGAGTTATGGCTCATTATTGCATCTTTTACAATAAAGGTATTATAATCATTATTTTGGCCGCCTGTCCTTGTTGCCATTACGCAACCAACTGCGCTTAAACCACAAAGAAAGAGCGTATTGATTCCCTTTTCTTTTAGAATCTCGTTCAGATTTGTCTTATTGAAACTATCAGAATAAGTTTTAATAATCTGAGTGTCTTCTGGTCTGATGGATACTGATGACGGATATTCAAAATCGTCAGTACCCGGAATTGTCCCGTCCTCATTGTCATTATGATATATCCTGATTATCGGGAAACCATGTTCACGGAAAAGTCCGATTAAAAGATTTATAAAGAATGTGGCCACTTCCTTATGGCGGGGCGCAATCGTCTGCATATATTTATTCTGAACATCAATCACCAGTAATGCCGGTCTGATGTTCTTTCCAATGGAGTTTGATTCTGTCACGGTGTGTAATATTTTTGTGGATCTGCGGCGAAACCAGAGATTTCCTAATATGTAAATTGTTTCTTTTTGAAATGTTTTTCTATCAACTGATTCAGATAATCTCTGTTGAGTGGTTTTGGGAAGTAATCATTAATAACTATCCCGGCGAATTCTTCAATTAACTCTGAGAGCGCAGTCGCTGTCATCACAAAAATAATGACATCCTTATTCAGCTCCCTGATTTTCCTTGTAGATTCAAACCCGTCCATTCCCGGCATATAGACATCCATTAAAATCAAATCTATGTCAGGGTTATTCTCTATAGCATTAACAGCTTCCTTACCATTATCCGCATAAATTATCTCCCTTGTATATATCTTAAGCATTTCACCAAGAATAAACTTTACGGGTTGATTATCGTCGACAACTAACACTTTAAGATAAAACCTGCTATTCTGATCCAAACCCATAACTGCTTAATATTAAATAAATAAGATACTCTACGGCATCATGAAAAAGTTTCCATAGACAACAGAGCAAGTTACTAAAATAATGCCTAAAGAAAAAATAGCTTGTTTCTTTTAGATTTCCGACAGTGCTACAGTACTTATTTCATAATTTTATCCCTTTCAACAGTAATACCGATCTTAGGTGTACCGAACCTTTAAATGCTGGAATTTTTTTCTAATCACCTTGCACCCTGTACCCAGCACCCATCCCTACTTACCGATACAGAAATTCTTGAAAATATTTCCCAGGATCTCATCTGTTGTTATCTCCCCGGTGATCTCGCCAAGATAATATATCGCCTGCCTTATGTCGATTGCAAGCAGGTCCTCAGGAAGGCCGGCTTCCAATCCTGTCAGTACCCTGCCCAGACTCTCCGAGACCCGCAAAAGCGCTTCATAATGCCTTAGATTGGTTATTATAATGTCACCTGAGTTGAGTTTGTCGATTTCGATCACTTCGCCGAGAAGGGTCCTAAGTTCATCCAGACCGGTTTTCTCCTTCGCAGAAATGAAATGAAGCCTTTCGCTGTCTTCAAGATTTATTTTTTTCTCAAGAGATTTCAGGCTTCCCGGCGATACCATATCCATTTTATTAATAAGAATGATCATTCGCTTGCCTGACTGACCTATCTTATCTCTGATTGACTTCGCCCGCTTGTTTATGGAGTCAGCGGAATCTGAGATCTCATCGATCAGAAGGATCACCGATGCCTCATTTATCTTTTCGTAGGTCTTCTGTATCCCCATAACTTCTATCACATCCGAGGTATCCCGCAAACCAGCTGTATCGATGAACCTGTATTCGATATCATTGATAATTATTGTATCCTCAATTGTATCGCGTGTTGTCCCGGGTATTTCCGAAACTATGGCTCGTTCCTCCTGAAGCAGAGCATTCAGTAATGTGGATTTTCCGGAATTCGGTTTGCCTACAATAGCCACAGGGATGCCGTTCTTCAACGCATTACCTAAAATGAATGACTTTGCAAGTCTGTCAGCCAAATCCTTAACGCTGATAATAATAGACTTAAGCTTTGCTCTGTCGGCAAACTCTACATCTTCTTCACCGAAGTCAAGCTCAAGTTCTATAAGCGATGCAAAATTCAGCAGTTCAGATCTTAGTTTGCTAATCTCATTTGAGAACCCGCCACGCATCTGATTCAATGCTATTTTATGAGAATAGCTTGTTTTTGAAGCTATTATATCCGCAACCGCTTCAGCTTGTGATAAATCCATCTTGCCATTAAAAAAAGCGCGCTGGGTAAACTCTCCGGGAGAAGCTGAATTGGCACCCGACCTGATAAGCAACTCAAGGATCTTTCTTATAATGTATGGTGAAGCATGACATGAAATCTCAACTGAATTCTCACCTGTGTAGGAGTGAGGCGCCCTGAATACGGTAAGAAGGACTTCATCTATTATTTCATTACCGGTCCTGATCTCTCCAAATATTACCGTATATCCCTTTTGATCAGAGAGTTTGATGTTCTTATCTAAAGGAAAAAAATTCTTCCCGCAGATCTCAAATGTCTGCGGTCCGCTTACTCTTATTACTGCGATTGCTCCACCGATGGATGTTGCAGGCGCACAGATTGTTTCTTCAGATCTCAGTATCATGCGGCAAAGGTAATAAAAAAAGGAGTGAGGAGTGAGGAGTGAGGAGTGAGGTGTGAGGTGTGAGTGGTCAATTTATTTTAATTTATTTCGATTTATTCAATCAAATAAATATCTATTTTTATAAACCATCGTTAGAAATAATTTAAGCCTTAATATGATAAATTTAAAATCTGCTATTAGTCTGGGAGTAGCATCGTTAGCCTCTATCTGCGCAGTTTCACAGACTACACGCCAGAAGCCCAATATCGTCTTCATCATGAGCGATGATCATGCATATCAGGCGATAAGCGCATACAGAGGCGCATTGAAAGACATGGCTCCCACACCAAATATCGACCGTATAGCGAAGGAAGGCATGCTTTTTAACCGCTGTCTGGTTACAAACTCGATATCCGGGCCATGCAGGGCCGTTGTTCTTACCGGGTTATACAGCCATAAGAACGGATTTACAAGGAACGAGGGACAAGCCCCGTTTGACGGATCACAGCGTACATTTCCAAAAATGCTGCAGGCAGCGGGCTATCAGACAGCCATGATAGGGAAATGGCATCTGGGTTCCGATCCCACAGGTTTTGATCATTGGGAAATACTTCCTGGTCAGGGAGTTTACTACAATCCCGATTTCCATGATAAAAACGGGAAGCATACCGAAAAAGGCTATGTCACCGAAATAATAACCAGGAAAAGTCTGCAATGGCTCGATGAAGCCAGAACCTCCGGAAAACCGTTTATGCTTATGATGCATCACAAAGCGCCGCATCGCGAATGGCAGCCCGGACCGAAGGAATTATCGCTCTATAAGAATTTCATTTTCCCTGAACCATCGACTCTGTTTGATGACTATTCAGGCCGTGGAACAGCGGAAAAGTCACAGGATATGACGATTTCCAAAACCATGAGGATCGAGGAAGATCTTAAGTTGTATAAAGATAAATCGAAGATGAGGACAACCGGTCTCGACCGTATGGATCCCGATCAGCGGGCAGCGTGGGACAATGTCTATGATCCGATTATCAAACATTTCTATGAATCGAATCTTATGGGCGATGATCTTGTCCGTTTTAAATACCAGCGCTACCTGCAGGATTATCTGGCCTGCATCGCTGCAGTAGATAAGAGTGTGGGTGAGGTTCTCGATTATCTCAGGGCAAACGGACTGGAAAAGAACACGATAGTTGTTTATTGCTCCGACCAGGGATTCTATCTTGGTGAGCACGGCTGGTTTGATAAACGATGGATGTTCGAGGAATCCTACAAAACCCCGCTATTAATAAAATGGCCCGGAACTGTAAAACCGGGAAGCATCAATAATGACATGGTTTCGAATGTTGATTTTGCCGAGACACTTCTTGACATCGCAGGGGTGGATGTACCCTCAGATATGCAGGGCATGAGCATGGTTCCTGTTCTCAAAGGGAAGACACCATCATCGTGGAGAAAGGAACATTATTATCATTACTATGAGTATCCTGCAGTACATAGTGTTAAGCGTCATTACGGGATAAGCACAGAAAGATATAAGCTGATCCATTTTTATAACGATATTGATGAATGGGAATTATTTGATTTTCAGAATGATCCTTTGGAAATGAAAAATGTCTATAATGATCCTGCATATGCAACAGTGAGAGCAGATCTTCATAAAAGACTTGATAATCTGAGAATAAAATTAGGGGATAATTCGGAGTAGATAGATTGGAGATGTGAGATCTGAGTGCTGAGATAGTTACCGGTGTGCGGTGTGCGGTGTGCGGTGTGCGATGTGGAAATCCGGTTACCGCATACCGGTTGCCGGTTACTCTTTTGTCTTTTTCTTTTGTCTTTTGTCTTTTCTTTTGATATTTTTGGGAATAATATTAAAAAAATTAAAACCGGTATGAGCATTCTTTTAGATAAAAACTCGAAGGTTATTGTACAGGGATTCACCGGAAGCGAAGGCACCTTTCACGCCACTCAGATGATTGAATACGGAACGAAGATAGTAGGAGGTGTAACGCCGGGAAAAGGAGGACAGACTCATCTCAACCTTCCGGTATTCAATACGGTCCGGGATGCTGTAACAGTAACAGGCGCAGATGTTTCAATAATCTTTGTGCCTCCGGCTGTTGGAGCCGATGCAATAATGGAAGCTGCAAACGCCGGAATAAAATTGATAGTCACGATAACAGAAGGCATTCCTGTATCCGATATGGTTATTGTTAAAGAATATCTCAAGTCATATTCGTGCAGACTGATAGGTCCCAATTGTCCGGGTATCATTACTCCCGGAGAATCGAAAGTCGGTATAATGCCTGGTTTTATACACCGGAAAGGAACGATTGGAGTAATATCGCGTTCAGGTACACTGGCCTATGAAGCTGTTGACCAGGTAACAAAAGAAGGATTCGGTCAGTCTACAGGAATTGGCATCGGTGGTGATCCTATTATAGGAACCTCAACTCTGGATGCGGTGAAGTTAATGATGGATGATCCTGGTACTGAGGCAATTGTCATAATAGGGGAGATAGGCGGAAATATGGAAAACGAAGCTGCGCTATGGATTAAAGAACATGGTACAAAACCTGTCATTGGTTTTATTGCAGGCCAGACAGCCCCGAAAGGCCGCAGGATGGGTCATGCCGGGGCAATAATAGGAGGGAAGAATGATACTGCAGCAGCGAAAATGGAGATAATGAAGCAATGCGGGATTCATGTGGTGCAGTCACCGGCTGACATCGGACTAACTGTAAAAAAAGCCCTGACCACCCCCTAAATCCCCCCGAGGGGGGACTTTAAATCCATTTCATCCCTACACCACTCTATACGCCCTTCAGTGTGCAAGAGCGTACTTTCTTCCTTTGTGTTACTTTGTGGACTTCCCTTAGTGTTCCTTTGTGGTTAAAGGATTTCAACTTCCGACTTCTGACTTCCAGCTTCCGACTTCTTTGTTCTATTAAACCCTTTAATGCCTCTAAAGCATTTATTGCTTTTTTCCTATATTTGCACGAATTTTAACCTTACTGACATGAAATTACTTGAAGGAAAAACAGCCTTGATAACCGGCGCATCGAGAGGTATTGGTAAAGCAATTGCATTACGATTTGCCAATGAAGGTGCTGATATTGCGATAACCAATATCGTTGATGACGAAGAGTTTAAGACAACTATCAAAGAGATTGAGGCTCTTGGCGTCAAAGCAAAAGGCTATGTTTCGAATGCTGCAAAATATGAAGATTCACAACGAGTGATAGATGATGTGGTAAATGACTTCAGCCGGATCGATATCCTTATTAATAATGCGGGAATAACACGCGATACACTTCTTATGAGAATGACTGAAGATCAGTGGGATTCTGTAATAGCTGTCAACCTGAAGTCGGTATTCAACCTGACAAAAGCTGTTTTGATGACAATGATTAAACAAAAAGGCGGCTCAATAGTAAACATGAGTTCTGTGGTTGGTGTTTCAGGAAACGCAGGACAGAGTAATTACTCGGCTTCAAAGGCAGGAATAATTGGTTTTACAAAGAGTATTGCTAAGGAAGTCGGATCAAGAAACATCAGATGCAACGCTATCGCTCCAGGCTTTATTCTTACCGAAATGACAGAAAAATTACCTGAAAATGTAAAAAAAGAATGGGCAGAAAAGATACCCCTGAAACGCGGCGGAACGCCTGAGGATGTGGCAAATACAGCCCTGTACCTTGCCTCGGATCTGTCATCATATGTGACCGGACAAACAATTCATGTGTGTGGGGGTATGTTAACTTAAAAATATTTTATATCTTTACGAAACCGCAGGGTGCCTATCCTTTCTAGCACGAGGAAATGCAGCGAGACATATTTATTCCACACTTATTTTAAAAAGGCGCCCTGCTTCTTTTTTTATAGACTGCCAATCAATGCATAACCTTATTTTTTTCATCATTCTGATTATACCGGTAACAGGTTTTCTTGCCGAACGTTATCTGGAACATCTGAACTCACTGATGTGGTCCGATACTCTGCCAGAGAAACTCCGGGGAATATGTGATGCGGAAGAGTACAGGAAGACACAACTGTATCAGAAAGAAAACAACAAACTGTCATTCTGGTCATCGTCATTTAACCTTCTTATAATTCTGGCTATGATAATCGCAGGCGGGTTTGCATTTGTCGATGGACTTGCCCGAACGCTCAGCTCTCATCCGGTATTAATTTCCCTTATCTTCTTCGGGATGATAGGGCTGGCATCTGACTTAATAAATATTCCTTTCAGTTTATATGATACATTTGTCATTGAAAAGAAATACGGGTTCAACACAATGAGTCTCAGGACATTTATCACCGATCATATAAAGGGATGGTTTATTGCTCTGCTCGTCGGAGTACCTGTTCTGGGACTTATAACCTGGTTTTATTACAAGACAGGTAAAAACTTCTGGTGGTATGCATGGGGACTGGTTACCCTCTTTTCGTTTTTCATCAATCTGTTTTATTCCGAATTAATAGTTCCGATATTCAATAAGCAGACGCCACTTCCGGACGGATCGTTAAGGACTCTGATCGAGTCATTCTCGATAAAAACCGGATTCAGGTTGAGGAATATTTATATTATCGACGGTTCAAAGAGAAGCACAAAGGCAAATGCGTATTTTTCGGGTTTCGGTCCGAAGAAGCGGATAGTACTTTATGACACACTTCAAAATGAACTTTCTGAAGATGAAATAGTCGCTGTGCTGGCGCATGAAATTGGCCATTATAAGAAGAAACATATATTGATGAGCCTCTTTTTTTCAGTTCTCGTCACCGGGCTTATGCTTTTCCTGCTTTCCATCGTTGTCAATAATCCATCATTATCGCGGGCATTGGGTTCGGATAAAACAAGCTTCCATCTTGGATTGATAGTTTTCGGAATACTTTACAGTCCATTGTCACTGGTGATTGGTCTGCTTACAAACTATGTTTCCAGGAGAAATGAATTTGCCGCTGATAAGTTTGCAAAAGATAATTTCAGCGCCGGTATGCTTGCCTCAGGTCTCAAGAAACTTTCTGTCAAGAACCTGTCAAACATGATGCCGCATCCGGCTTACGTGTTCTTTCATTATTCGCACCCGCCATTGCTTAGCAGGCTGGAGAAACTGGAAGAAGGAGTGAGGAGTGAGGAGTGAGGTGTGAGGAGTGAGGTGTGAGGAGTGAGGTGTGAGGAGTGAGGTGTGAGGAGTGAGGTGTGAGGATGTGAGGAGTGAGGTGTGAGGAGTGAGGTGTGAGGAGTGAGGAGTGAGGTGTGAGGTGTGAGGTGTGAGGTGTGAGGTGTGAGGAGTGAGGAGTGAGGTGTGAGGAGTGAGGTGTGAGTTACAACTTTTACAACTTTTACAACTATTACAACTTTTACAACTATTACAACTTTTACAACTATTTCTTCCCTCTAAAGCCTCTATAGCCTCTATCGCCTTTAAACCTTTTTACTATATTTGCGAAAGTTTTTTAAAAACATGCCTCCTTAGCTCAGTTGGTAGAGCAGCTCATTCGTAATGAGCAGGTCGTGGGTTCGAGTCCCATTGGAGGCTCAAACTCCTCATATTTCACAACTTTTTCCTTTGGGGCCATATCTCTTTAATAGTGAGGGACTACTTTATAACTAACTTCCCTTCAAAGTCGCAAATTGATTTTCTTCGTTTACCCCGACCCCAAGGGGAGCGAAGAACCGACGAAGCGAAGCGAGGAGCTCGACGAAGTCAAAATCAATTTACTCCCGCGAAGCGGAACGGGGTAAATAAATTGATTTTCGAGCGACGGACGAACAGAGTTATTAATCTTGAAGTTCCTATTTTTTATTGGCGAGGGACTTTGTGGTTAAAGGATTTTGTTCTTCTTACTTCCGACTTCCGACTTCCGACTTTAACTGTATCTTTATTCAGTATTAACTCAATCTTTAAAAACCATGCGAAAACTTATATTTCTCGCCCTGACTGCATTGATCATCTGCTCTTTTACTGATGAACCCAAATGGACAAACCTTCTTGACAAAAAACTTTCGCACTGGGATAACTACCTCAGTTTCAGGATGCCAGTCGGATATAAGGGGGAACAGCCAAAAGACAAAGACGGAAAACTTATTCCTCCGATAGGATTCAACCAACCGGGTTACGATGTATTTACCGTCATCGAAGAAAACAATGAACCGGTACTGAAAATAAGCGGCGAGATTTACGGATGTGTAATAACAAAAGAAGAATATTCAAATTATCACCTTAGCCTGAAGGTAAAATGGGGCGATAAAAAATGGGATCCCAGAAAAAAATTATTAAAAGATTCCGGCATATTATATCATTCAACAGGCCCGATAGGAAAAGATTATTGGAGATCCTGGATGCTTTCACAGGAGTTTCAGATAATGGAAGGACATATGGGCGATTTCTGGAGCCAGTTAAATTCTGCTATAGATATAAAAGCTTACATCCCTGAGGGTCAGATGATGAATGCTGTTGCTGATAAGAGCCAGCCATTCATACCATTTGGAAATGGGGGAGTATCAGGATTTTGTATGCGAAGCGCAAACTACGAAAATGCCCCGGGAGAATGGAACACTATCGAATTAATATCATTTAACGGGAAAAGTCTGCATATCGTGAATGGCCACGTCGTTATGATTCTCAGCAATTCAAGGTACATAAAGGACGGGAAGGAAGTTCCTATGATAAAAGGAAAGATACAGCTACAGAGTGAAGCGGCTGAGGTTTATTACAAAGAAATTAAAATAAGTGAACTTGAATCCCTTCCGGGGGAATATGATCAATATTTTAAATAAATCAGGAGGATACCAATCATTTATAAACATATTCAGTTACCCCGTTTACTTTAATCGGGTATCCTTTGTCATTATATTCATAAGAGTTTTCCGTTATCTGTACTTTCTCAATAGATGGGTCAACATCAAAATTAAGAGTATAGATTTCTTTGGTAATATTATTTGGGTTGGTAAAAACCCCGGGAGTGGTCAATCGCTTAAATGATAGATATGGATTATGCATATTATCATATTCATACTCTGTGGTTGTAGTTAACTCAGCGATTCCTGCTGGTGACACGGTATAATCCGTTTCCCTGGCTATATTTCCATTATCATCATAAATATAATCTGTGTAACCCGATATTGAGTTATTGGAATATCCTGTAATCCTTACTATTCTGTCATTTTCATAGAGAAATTTCTGGTAATCGGAAGTATTCGATGATGGGCGGATATATGATTTTCGGATTAACTGGCTTTCACTGTTATATTCCAATGAATGGGAAATGTCTATTTTAGTGTTATCAGGATTAACCCAATCTTCTCTGTTCATCGCTGCTTCAAGCACGCTGCTATTGCTGCTTGCAATGCGCATATCCCAATAAAAATCAGAAGCTATCAACTGATTAATATCATTATATGTGTGCCTGGCGTAACGAAATTTACTTTTTTCTTCGTTTACCAAATTCGCATTATTGTATGAATATTCCGTATAAACCTCACCACCAATTAATACCTTGCTTATCAACGGAATATCAGTGTTTTCAATAAACAAATTGTGTTCTTTTTCACAGGAAAAGAACATCAGAGAAAAGAAAAACATACATGCGATCCTGTTCATGATAGCAACGGCCATTTATTTGAGCGGGAAAAGGGATTCGAACCCTCGACCCTCAGCTTGGGAAGCTGATGCTCTACCCCTGAGCTACTCCCGCGATTTCTAAAGCCTGACAAAAATAATGAATAGATTCATTTCAGCAAATTAATTCTTTCTTCTGTATATCAGTGCTACAATATAACTTAATTCCTCGTAGGTCGCAAATTGATTTTCTTCGTTGACCCCGACCCCAAGGGGAGCGAAGAACCGACGAAGCGAAGCGAGGAGCTCGACGAAGTCAAAATCAATTTACTCCCCTCAGGGGCGGGTAAATAAATTGATTTTCGAGCGACTGCTGCGAAAGTTATTTATTTTGAATTACCTATTGTTAATAGGCGAGGGACTTAGTATCAAAATCCCATTCCCTGTAGAACTGTTTCAGAAATATCTCTAAAAACTCATGACGGTCAACTGCAAGCTCTTTCCCGGTTGATGTATTCATCATTCCTTTTAGTAAGAGCAGCTTTTCATAGAAATGACTTATTGTAGAGGCAGTGCCACCTTCTGGGTCATAGATTTTATTATTCCTGAAACCTCCGTAATTAAATGCCCTGGCAACACCTATAGCACCAATTGCATCGAGCCTGTCTGCATCCTGGATGACCCACAGGAGCGGGTCATTGCTTTTTTCTGCTTTGTTCCTGCTGCTGAATGATATGTTCTTTATGACTCCCATAATGCGGTCGTTCATTTCTTCAAGCCCGTTCTTCTTCAAAAATTCGCTAATAATCCGATATCCGTTATCTATTTCTGCTCCTTTGAATTTTGAATCTGCTGAATCGTGCAACAGAGCCGTAATGTCAACAATAAACGGATCGGCAAGGGATTCTTCTTTATTTATGTGAGCTGAAAGCTTTCTGACACGCTCAATATGCCACCAATCGTGACCGCTATCGTAATCTTTCAGGTTCTCTTTTACAAAGATTTCGGTCAATTCAATCAGTTTATCAGAAGCCATCATAAATCTATTTATTATATGAAACAAAGTTTATCGCCTTTCAAATATAGGAACTTCTTTAAAATATGAAATCATGGGAGAAGAGCTGAATCCGATTTATGTACAAGGGAAATCCTCTGTGAAATTCTGTGGTCCTCTGTGGCCCTATGTGTAAGTTTTTGATCTTATTTTGTCACACAGAAGCCGCGGAGAAGCACATACCAGGCAGGGAGCCACAGAGAAAGACAAATAAATTCTATAGATTTGCACTTTTACTAAGCATTAAGGCAATCATGAAACTATTAGCAAGAAGTATTATCATTTTCTCTGTGTGGCTCATTTTACTCCCATGTACATTCGCCCAGGGTAAGACTAAATATACTCCCTACCTGAATAAGGAAATGTACAAAAAGGGGTGGATCGATTTCAACAAAAATGGGAAAATGGACCTCTATGAAAATCCCAATCTTGACATTGAATTGAGAATAAATGACCTGATCAACCAGATGACAATTGATGAAAAGACAGGTCAGTTGACGACATTATACGGTTTCCCGAAAGTCCTGATGGACTCACTGCCTACCCCTGAATGGAAGAACAAGATCTGGAAAGACGGGTTGGCAAATATAGATGAACACTGTAATGGATACAGGTCAGCTGCACTATCATGGCCTCCCAGCCTTCACGCTAAAACAATAAATGAAGTTCAGCGCTGGTTCATAGAAGAGACCCGACTTGGAATACCTGTCGACTTTACCAATGAAGGAATTTTTGGAGCATGTTTCCCCGGTGCAACACTATTCCCTTCAGGGATAGGGGTCGGTTCAACATGGGATAAAAATCTTGTATCGCACATCGGTGAAATTACTTCCCTTCAGACAGAGGCTGCAGGATTCACCAACGTTTATTCACCTATCCTCGATGTAGCACGCGATCCCCGCTGGGGAAGGGTATTAGACTGTTATGGGGAAGACCCCTTCCTGGTCTCGCAGCTTGGATTGCAGCAGGTTATTGCGATACAAAAAAATCATAAAGTGGTATCCACGCCGAAGCACTTTGCAGCTTATAGCATTCCAATCGGCGGACGGGACGGTAATGCCCGTACCGATCCTCAGATTGCGCCACATGAGTTGCACACCCTTCTTCTCGAACCTTTCAGAGTAGCTTTCACAAAAGGTCATGCACATGGCACTATGAGCTCTTATAATGATTATGATGGTGTTCCGGTGAGTGGATCACTCCATTTCCTAATTACCCTGTTGCGACAGACTTATGGATTTATTGGATATGTTGTCTCCGACAGCGAAGCCCTTGAATTTCTCTGGTCGAAACATCGTGTTGCACCTGACTACAAAGATGCAGTTAAACAGGCAATTGAAGCAGGATTAGATGTCAGGACCACTTTCAGGTCCCCCGAATCATATCTTCTTCCCCTGCGGGAACTGGTAAAGGAAGGTTCCATATCAATGGAGACTCTCGATAGCAGGGTGCATGATGTACTGTGGGTAAAATTCTGGCTTGGTCTTTTCGATAAGCCCTATAATGAAAATCCTGAGCAAGCTAACAAGGTCTTTTCAAACCCGGAATATGACAAAATAGCAAGGCAGGCTTCCTACGAGTCGATGATACTTCTTAAAAACCAGGACAATTTTCTTCCCCTTAAAAAAGAAACTATTAAAAATATCCTTATAGCCGGACCAAATGCTGAAAACAGAACTTTTTCCCTTTCACGATACGGTCCCAAGAATATCAATTATAAAACGGTGGTCGAAGCCTTTAAAGCAAAACTTGGCGGTGAGGTAAATATTATGTACTCAAAAGGCTGTAATATTTCAGACTCAAATTGGCCGGAAAGCGAAATCATTCCGTCAGAACCTGATGCAAAAGTGATGGCAGATATCAATGATGCCGTATCAAAAGCTATAAAAGCAGATGTTGTGGTACTGGTTATGGGTGAAGATAATAGTATTGTTGGCGAAGGAAACTCAAGGACGGATCTTAACCTTGCGGGTAATCAACAGCTTCTTTTATCCAGGATTCATGATACCGGAAAACCTGTAATTCTGGTTTTAATGAATGGAAGGGCAATCACTATTAACTGGGCAAATAAAAACTGTAATGCTATCATAGAAGCATGGATACCCGGAAAATATGGAAGTGAAGCCATTGCCGATATCATCTTTGGAGATTATAACCCAGGAGGAAAACTTACTGTTACTTTCCCAAAATCAGTTGGACAGTTGCCTTTGTGCTTTCCTTCTAAGCCAGCAGCACAGGCTGATGAGAAGACAACTGTAAACGGTCCGCTTTATCCATTTGGTTTTGGATTGAGTTTTACTACTTTCGATTATTCCAATCTGAAAATCACACCTGACAAACAGCTTGCAGCAGGAAATGTAGATGTAACAGTTGATGTCAAAAACACCGGATCAAAGACAGGCGATGAAATAGTTCAATTATATATCTGCGATGAAGTCAGTTCCGTGATACGGTTCGATAAGGAATTACGTGGTTTTGAACGGATAACACTATCACCGGGCGAAACAAAAACAGTTCATTTCACTCTCACACCTGACGAGCTTCAGATGCTTAACAGAGATATGAAATGGATTGTTGAACCCGGATGGTTTAAGCTTATGGTAGGCAGTTCTTCAACTGATATACGTCAGCAGGGAAGGTTCGAGATCTTATCTACTGACCATCTTGCCAAACCATATGATTCAAAAAGGATGAACTGACACTTCTTTAGTCTTTATTGCAAACATTGTCAGTATTGCCGAAACAAAAAGAGAGCCTGCCATGAAAATATATGAAGCACCGAATCCTCCGGTGGTTCCGTTTAAATAACCGACGATGTAAGCTCCGATAAAAGATCCAAGGGCACCCAGACTGTTTATCAATGCGATAGCCCCTGCTGATACGTTTCGTGGCAGAACTTCAGTGATGACTGCAAAAAATGGTCCATATGGTGAGTACATTGCTCCTCCTGCGATAACCAGCAATATGTATGACAGCCAGAAGTTGCTTGATCCGATCAGGTACGAACCGTAGAAGGCTAAAGAACCAATTAGCAAAAAAGGCCAGATGAAAGCTTTTCTCTTTAATGTCTTGTCAGAGAAATACGAAGCAGTTAACATGCCGATTACGGCCAGAAGATAGGGGACTGAACTCAGCCATCCTGTTTTTATTATATCCGAATCGGGTGCAGCATTAAGGATAGATGGCAGCCACATTACAAAACCATATACTCCAATGCACCATAAGGCATATTGAAGACAGAGTAAAATGACTACTCTCGACCTGAATGCCATTGCGTAGTTCTTAACAGGTTTAATAGCCTGTTGCTCCAAATCCAGCTCTGCCTGCAGATCTGACTTTTCATCTTCTGTGAGCCATTTGGCTTCACCGGGTCTGTCCACAACCAGACGCCACCATAAGAATGCCCAGACTATAGCCGGCAAACCTTCCAGGATGAACATCCAGCGCCATCCGACTGAATGCACAAGATAACCTGATAAAACAGACATCCATAAGATAGTGACAGGATTGCCAAGGATCAGGAAAGTGTTTGCCCTTGAACGTTCAGATTTTGTGAACCACATGCTTAAAAATACCAGCATTGACGGCATAACGGCACTCTCAACGACGCCGAGCAAAAATCTTATTACAATTAATCCATGGACATTGTTTGTCATACCGGTAGCCATAGCAAGGAAACCCCAAAGAATCAAAGACCAGAATATTAATTTCTTTGCACTTTTTTTAGAAGCATAAAGGGCGCCGGGAATCTGAAAGAAAAAATAGCCGAGAAAGAAGAGAGATCCCAGCAGCGAAGACATTGCTGCTGTAATATTCAGATCTTTAGCCATTCCGCCTGCTGCTGCAAATCCAAAATTGGCTCGGTCGAGATAAGCAAGGCTATAAGTAATAAAGGCAATAGGTATCAACCGATACCAGCGTTTTCTTGAAATCACATTTCCCATTACTAGTTACAATAAAATATATTTCTAAATATGCCACTAACTCCGGTGCCCGTTACGTTAATATTCCGCATTAACGGCACAGGAATGACAGCTGAACCTGTTTGTCCATACACTAAAGTATTTTTCTGTTCATGGTTTTAAAGATATATGATTATTTCAAGAGAGCCAAGGAGCACAGTTCTGCCTGCCGGCAGGCATGAAGCCACTGCGAAAAACAAATAAATTCTATAGCTTTGCATTTTTATTACAAAGAAATGAAAGCTTCAATAATAACAATAGGAGATGAGCTCCTGATAGGACAGACAATCGATACTAATTCGGCCTGGATGGGGGCGGAACTCAGCAAATCTGGTTTTGATGTCATACGCAAGACATCAGTGCACGACAGAAGGGAAGACATTCTAAGCGTATTAGGTGAAGCATCAGGTAAAACAGATGTCGTACTAATTACCGGAGGTCTTGGCCCAACAAGCGACGATATTACCAAACAAACACTCTGCGAATTCTTTGATACCTATCTTATTCCGGATACTGAAGTACTTCAAAATATTGAAGAATTGTGGGGCCGGAGGGGTTTTCCAATGAATGACAGGAACAGAAAACAGGCGGAAGTTCCCGCATCATGCAGGGTTTTAAAAAATGCGGTAGGGACGGCACCAGGAATGTGGTTTGAAAAAGAGAACACAATATATATTTCCATGCCCGGAGTTCCTCACGAAATGAAGCATCTCATGTCAGCGGTAATCCTTCCTGAACTAAACAAACGCTTTACTTCTCAGGTTGTAATCCACAGAAATATAATGACATATGGTGGATTCGAATCTAAGCTGGCCGACATTCTGGAACCATTTGAATCATCACTTCCCGAAAATATAAAGCTTGCTTATCTGCCTGAAACCGGTGTAATAAAACTCAGGCTCACGGGAACCGGACATGATCAGGGATCAGTGGCTAATCTGATAAATGAACAATCAGAGAAACTCTATAAGATCATTCCTGAGATCATCTATGGCGAAGATGAAGTGACCCTGGAAATGGTTATAGGCAATCTCTTAAAATCAAATAACAAAACAGTATGCACAGCAGAAAGCTGTACAGGCGGCGAGATTGCGCATTTAATCACAAGTGTCGCAGGCAGTTCTTCCTACTACAAGGGATCGGTGATTGCATATTCCAATTCAGTCAAGACGAAATTACTTGGAGTAAAGGATGCAACACTGGAAAAATACGGAGCTGTCAGTGAACAAACGGTAATTGAAATGGCCGAAGGCGCCAGAATGCTATTCTCGACAGATTTTGCGGTTGCGACTTCAGGCATTGCAGGACCCGATGGCGGGACGGAAGAGAAGCCTGTCGGAACGCTTTGGATTGCAGTAGCTTCGGAAAAGGGAGTCATTACAGAGAAGCGATCATTCGGAAATGACCGTATAATCAATATCAGAAGGTTTTCACTCCTTTCGTTAAACTTGCTCAGGAAGCAGATTATCAGTCAGTAAGCCATCTTACTTTATATACAATAAAAAAAGTGGTTTAAATATTTGTTTAATAAGATAAAAATCACGTATTTTGCGCTTCGTTTAAAAAGGACAAACGTTAGTTAAGAAGTAAAAACAAACATTCATGTCAAGAATTTGTCAGGTTACAGGGAAAAAAGCGATGGTCGGAAACAACGTTTCGCACTCTAAGAGAAGGACTAAGAGGAAATTCTATCCTAATCTTTTTGTTAAGAAATATTACCTTCCGGAAGAGGACAGGTGGATTTCGCTTAAAATATCAGCTTCAGGGATTCGTCTTATCAGTAAAAACGGACTTACCTCTGTTTTGAAAGAAGCAAAAGAAAAAGGTTACATTTTGAATTATTAACACTGGATAGAAAATGGCAAAGAAGGCTAAAGGTAACAGACAACAGGTAATCCTGGAATGTACTGAGCACAAAGAAAGTGGACAACCGGGTACATCAAGATATATTACTACAAAGAACAGGAAAAACACTCCTGATCGTCTAGAGAGGAAGAAATACAATCCTATTCTTAAAAAACATACACTTCACAGAGAAATCAAGTAAAACTTTAAACCATGGCAAAGAAAGTTGTTGCAGCACTTAAGACAGGAGCGGGTAAAGCATTTACAAAATGCATCAAAATGACTAAATCAGATAAATCTGGTGCATATCTTTTCAAAGAAGAGATCGTTCATAATGATCACATAAAAGACTTCTTCACAAAGAAGTAACAGCATTATCGCTTTATAAGATATTTATGGCTTTCTTCTTAGCGGAAGGAAGCTTTTTTTTATATTAATGTTCATAAAATTATCATTTGATGGCCTTGTTTGGATTTCTGGGAAAAGAGAAGAAAGAGAGCCTGGATAAGGGTCTCGAGAAGACTAAGGAAAGTGTATTTTATAAGCTTTCCAAAGCTGTTGCCGGAAAATCAAAGGTAGATGAAGAGGTTTTGGATAATCTTGAGGAAGTTCTGGTATCTTCAGATGTTGGTGTAACCACAACTCTCAATATCATCAGCCGCATCGAAGAAAGAGTAGCAAAAGATAAGTATTTGAATACAAGCGAGCTAAATAGTATTCTGAAAGAAGAGATCGTTGGTTTGCTTGAAAAAAATCAGAGCGAATCAAATGCTGACTTTTCTGTTTTAAGCAGCACTCCTTATGTCATTATGGTAGTTGGAGTTAACGGAGCAGGAAAAACAACCACCATAGCCAAGCTCGCTTATCAGTATAAAGCAGCGGGCAAAAATGTTGTCATAGGCGCTGCAGATACTTTCAGGGCTGCAGCAATCGATCAGTTGCAGATCTGGGCCGACAGGGTAGGCGTTCCAATAGTAAAACAGCAAATGGGCTCTGACCCGGCATCAGTGGCATACGATACTCTCAAATCAGCAGTGTCAACATCGGCAGACGTTGTAATAATAGACACCGCGGGCAGACTTCATAACAAAATTAATCTGATGACCGAATTATCGAAGATCAAAAGGGTTATGGAAAAAGTAATACCCGATGCCCCGCAGGAAGTACTGCTTGTGCTCGACGGTTCAACCGGACAAAATGCGTTCGAACAGGCAAAACAGTTTACAGCAGCTACAAATGTCACGGCAATGGCTATTACAAAACTTGATGGTACTGCCAAAGGCGGTGTGGTCATCGGCATTTCAGATCAGTTCAAGATCCCGGTAAAATATATCGGCATCGGTGAAAAACTGGAAGACTTACTGGTTTTCAACAGGTTTGATTTCGTAGATTCATTGTTTAGTTCGAAATAAGAAGTCTGAAGACCGAAGTCCGAAGAGAAGACACAGAGGTGCCACAGAGAAATCGTCCCAGAACTTAGGACCCAGCACCAAGCACCAAGCACCCAAAACATGATTTCCAAAAAAATAAATATTGTCACATTAGGATGTTCCAAAAATGTGGTGGATTCCGAAAAGCTTCTGCGACAGCTTAATGCCGGAGGTTACGAAGTCCTTTACAACTCTGACAATTCAGCAGGTACTGTTATTGTCAATACATGCGGCTTCATAAACGATGCAAAGGAAGAGAGCATCGATACAATCCTCAGATTCGTGAAGGCACAGAAATCCGGACAAATTGACAATTTATATGTGATGGGTTGTCTTGCGGAACGATATGCCGATGCACTCAAGCTTGAGATACCTGAAGTAAAAAAATATTTTGGAGTGAATAATATGGAGGATATTCTTTCTGAGCTTGGCGTTAAATTCAGGAATGAGCTTTTCACCGAAAGAACAATCACTGGTCCGGGCCATTATGCATATCTGAAGATCTCAGAAGGCTGCGACCGCACTTGCGCGTTTTGTGCCATTCCATTAATCAGGGGGAGATATATTTCCAGACCTGTCGAAGATCTCATCAAGGAGGCTGAACAACTGGCAGACTCGGGAGTAAAGGAATTAATCCTGATTGCCCAGGACCTGAGTTATTACGGACTCGATATTTATAAAAAGCAAGCCCTGCCAACCCTGGTAACTGAATTACTTAAGATAAAATCCTTTGAATGGATAAGGCTGCATTATCTCTACCCGGCTAATTTCCCGACTGATCTTATAGAAATAATCAGGGAAAATCCCCGGATCTGCCGTTATATTGATATTCCCGTCCAGCATATTTCTGATAATATGCTCGGATTGATGAAAAGATCACATAACAGGCTGGAAACAGAAGCAATTCTCAACAGGCTCCGAAATGAAATCCCTGATGCAGTTATCAGAACAACTCTTATTGCAGGACATCCGGGAGAAACTGAAGAAGATTTCAGGGAATTAAAAGATTTTGTTTCGGATTTCCGGTTCAACAGACTTGGAGTCTTCGCATATTCTCATGAAGAAGACACTTATTCATATGATAAATATGAGGACAATATTTCAACTGAGGAGAAAGAAAACAGGGTTGCTGAACTTATGGAGATACAGCAGAATATCTCCATGGAATTGAATGAGTTATATATTGGCAAAACTCTGAAAGTCATAATTGACAGACAGGAAGGGGAGTTCTTTATCGGCCGGACGGAATATGATAGTCCGGAGGTTGATCAGGAAGTTTTGATCCCCGCGGAATTCAACCTCAGGGCAGGGGAGTTTTATAATATTCTCATAAACAGGTCAACCGAGTTTGATTTGTACGGGGAGCCTGTTGAATAAATTGCTGGACTTTATCAGCTTCATTGAATTTAAGGAAGATAAATTTCCCCTCCTTATTTTCAAGGAGGGGTGGACCGGAAGACAAAATTTCATCGCGTCCTGCATTCTTCTCTCCGGGACGGGGTGGTTGTCATTTGCTTCAAACTAATAATTTAAATAACTTTGTTCAGGCTACAAATTAAATTGTGCAATTAATTTCTATTCCCGTAGAAATGAATCACAAACTTTATAATAAAAAAGTTCTCAAATCTTATCGTGTTGCTCTCAGAAATAAATCTACATCAGCTGAAGCAGCACTTTGGAATTTATTAAAGAATAGCCAATTAGGTAGAAAATTCAGAAGGCAGCATAGTATTGGAAATTATATCACAGATTTTTGTTGTCCGTCTGAAAAGCTCATTATAGAGCTTGATGGAAATGTTCATGGGGAGTATGCACAGATCGAAAAAGATGAAATCAGGGATAAATTTCTGGAGGATCTTGGATTCAGAATTTTAAGATTTGAGAACAGATTTGTATTTCAGGAACCAGAGTATGTAATAAATGAAATAAAAATAAATTTTCTAAAGCCCTAACAAACCACCCCGCCCCGAGCCAGCATTTGTTTTTCTACCTCAATTTTGTGATCGGGGCACCCCTCCTTGAAAAAAGGAGGGGAAAATTTACGCACTCAAGTTTTCTTATTAACTACAGATATACAGTTACATAACTCTCCATACCAACAACAAAAAAAAAGGCCGCCATCAGGCAGCCTTCTTTTTAATTCTGAGAATCCGTTATTTCCGGAAGCTCTATTTTCTTCTTAATGATTTTTATTTTGATTTCCGATTTGACCCCATTAAAGCTGACATTTATTATATCACCTTCTTTTAGATTCGCTTTAATAAGCACTTCGGCCATCGGATCTTCAAGATATTTCTGTATTGCACGCTTAAGTGGTCTGGCGCCATAATTTGCGTCAAATCCTTTTTCGGCGATAAAATCTCTGGCCCCGGTAGCGATCTTAAGCTGATAACCAAGTGATTTTACTCTGTCGTACAATCCACGTAACTCCAGGTCTATTATTTTGTTTATCTGTTCTTTACCAAGTGAATTGAACATGATGACATCATCTATTCTGTTCAGAAATTCAGGGGCGAATGTTTTCTGAAGAGCTTTCTGAAGAATGCTCTTAGTATGTTCATCCCTTGAAGCCTGTCTGGAGTTTGTATCAAAGCCAACGCCATGACCGAATTCATTTATCTGCCTGGTGCCGATGTTTGAGGTGAGAATTACGATAGTATTCCTGAAATCGACACGTCTGCCCAGACTATCTGTCAGTTGTCCTTCATCCAGAACCTGCAACATTATGTGAAATACATCAGGATGTGCTTTTTCTATTTCATCCATCAGCACAACTGAGTATGGTTTTCTTCTGACTTTCTCGGTCAGCTGCCCGCCTTCTTCATAACCAACATATCCGGGAGGTGCACCAACGAGACGGGAAACAGAGAATTTCTCCATATACTCGCTCATATCGATTCTTACGAGATTATCAGTAGTGTCGAAAAGGAACTTTGCAAGAACTTTTGCCAGTTGTGTTTTTCCGACACCGGTAGGACCAAGAAAGATAAAGGTTCCGATCGGTTTATTCGGATCTTTAAGACCGGCTCTGTTACGCTGGATCGATTTCACTACTTTTGCAATAGCTTCATCCTGTCCGATAACGCTTCCTTTCAGCTCTTCAGCCATATTCAGCAAACGTGTGCCTTCAGTCTGGGCAATCCTCTGAACAGGCACGCCTGTCATCATTGCAACTACTTCTGCAACTTTCTCTTCATCGACAGTTTCACGGTTAACGGAGAGTTCTTTTTCCCATTTTTTCTTTTCCAGATCGATCATATCGAGCAGATCCTTTTCACGATCGCGGAAACTGGCGGCTTTTTCAAAATTCTGATTTTTCACTGCCATCATTTTTTCCTTTTTCGTATCCTCGAGTTGTTTTTCGAGAAGAAGGATTTTTTCAGGGACAACTATGTTGGAAATATGGACCCTGGAACCCGATTCGTCGAGAGCATCAATGGCTTTATCAGGCAGATGTCTGTCAGAAATATACCTGTTTGTCAGCTTCACGCATGCCTCAATGGCATCATCGGTATAGGTGACATTATGATGCTCTTCATATCTTTCTTTTATATTATGAAGAATATGTATCGTTTCCTCTATTGAAGTCGGTTCCACAATAACTTTCTGGAATCTTCTCTCAAGAGCTCCGTCTTTTTCAATATGCTGACGATATTCATCGAGAGTTGTTGCACCTATGCATTGTATTTCCCCTCTTGCCAGTGCAGGTTTAAGCATGTTGGCAGCATCGAGTGAGCCAGTAGCCCCGCCGGCACCCACAATTGTATGAATCTCATCGATAAAGAGAATGATATTGTCATTTTTTGAAAGCTCATTCAATATTGCTTTCATCCGTTCTTCAAACTGTCCGCGGTATTTTGTACCGGCAACAATTGAAGCAAGGTCAAGAGCAACAACGCGTTTGTTAAACAGAACCCTCGAAACGTTCTTCTTGATGATCCTAAGGGCAAGACCCTCAGCAATAGCTGATTTTCCTACTCCCGGTTCTCCGATGAGCACCGGATTGTTTTTCTTACGTCTCGACAATATCTGAGCAAGCCTTTCTATCTCTCTTTCCCTTCCTACAACAGGGTCAAGACGACCTTCCTCTGCCGCTTTTGTGAGATCAATGCCAAAATTATCCAAAACAGGCGTATCCGAAGAGGATTTTGAAGACGAAGACGAAGGCTGTCCTTTTCCAGGACCGCTGAAACTCTGACCTTCATCGTCTTCATCCCTGGGATAATCTGCTTTGGCAGTTGGCGATTCAGTCTCGACCATTTTCCTGACAGACTGATAATCCACATCCAGTTCAGAAAGAAATCTTGTTACCAGGGCATTCTCATCTTTTAATATTGCAAGAAGCAAATGTTCAGTATCTATAGTACTGCTTTTTAGAGCTTTCGCTTCAAGATAAACCAGTTTAAGAATTCTTTCGGTACTCCTGAGCAGAGGAATTACTTCATGATCTGCAACAGGAACCGGACTTTCAACTTTAATGCTTTTTTCTAGAGAACCTTTGAGAACCATAAGATCTATGCCCTGATTCATCAGGATCTCTATTGCCACACTTTCTCCATCTCTGAGAATCCCCAGGAAAAGATGCTCGGGACTTATATGACTGTTACCCAGCCTTATAGCCTCTTCCTTGGAATAGCCCAGAATATCTTTAACTCTCTGTGAAAATTGTGAATCCATATTTTAATATTATCTAATTACAAATTATTGTTAATGTATGAGGACATTATGTCATATTTAATTGACAAAAGTACACATAAGTAACATTTCAAAGTTAATTTATGCACAATATCTGTATGACAATTTTCATGCCCAATTATGAACAATGAATGTTAAAAATTCAAAGGCCCATCAGATGGTAAGTAACTAAATTTTGATTACTTTCGTAAAACTTAAACCTGGCTTTGAGGTTTATTTGTAAATATTTAATTAACAATCTGTTATGTCAGAGAGAGAGAGAATTATTAAGGTCAATATCGAGGAGGAGATGAAGTCTGCATATATCGACTACTCAATGTCGGTTATTGTGCAGAGAGCATTGCCGGATGTGAGAGATGGTCTCAAACCGGTTCATCGAAGGGTACTTTATGGAATGTCTGAGCTTGGAGTGCTTTCTAACAGGCCTTATAAGAAATCAGCAAGAATAGTAGGAGAGGTGCTTGGAAAATTTCATCCTCATGGCGACTCTTCAGTTTATGAAGCCATGGTGAGAATGGCACAGGAATGGTCATTAAGATATCCCCTGGTTGACGGGCAGGGAAACTTTGGGTCAGTAGACGGTGATAGTCCTGCTGCAATGCGATACACAGAGGCAAGACTAAAAAAAATCGCCGAGGAAATACTCGCAGACATCGAAAAGGATACTGTTGATTTTCAGCCAAATTTCGACGATTCCCTTACAGAACCATCTGTAATGCCAACCAGAATTCCTCAGCTTTTAGTAAATGGTGCATCAGGTATAGCTGTGGGTATGGCAACGAACATGCCACCCCATAATCTTTCAGAAGTTATAGATGCTACAATTGCGTATATTGATAATAACGAAATTACTTCCGAAGAAATACTCCAATTTATAAAAGGTCCCGATTTTCCTACAGGTGGTATTATTTACGGCGAACAGGGAATTAGAGACGCACTGGAAACAGGAAGAGGCAGAATAGTTGTAAGGGGCAAGACTGAAATAGAATTGACACACTCAGGCAGGGAATCCATAATTGTCACGGAAATACCTTACATGGTCAATAAGGCTGAAATGATCCGCAAAATTGCCGACCTCATCAATGATAAAAAGCTTGAAGGCATCTCATATATAAATGACGAATCTGACAGAACAGGAATGAGGATCGTAATCATTCTGAAAAAAGATTCAAGTGCTAATGTGGTACTTAATAACCTGTATAAGTTTTCAGGGCTTCAGACATCTTTCAGCGTTAACAACATTGCACTGGTAAAAGGTCGTCCGAAAACACTGAACACCAGAGACTTAATACACTATTTTGTTGAGCATCGTCACGATGTTGTTGTCAGAAGAACAAAGTTTGAACTTGATCAGGCAGAAAAAAGGGCACATATACTCGAAGGTTTAATAATTGCGAGTGATCATATTGATGAAGTAATTGCAATCATCAGGGGATCGCAGACTCCCGATATGGCAAGGGAAAGGCTTATGGAGAGGTTCGGGCTGTCTGATATCCAGTCGAGAGCGATAGTTGAAATGCGGCTTCGTCAGCTTACAGGTCTGGAACAGGAAAAACTCAGGGCCGAATACGCAGAGATAATGAAACTGATCGAACACCTTAAAAGCATTCTGGCTGATGTTGGTCTTCAGATGCAGATTATTAAAGATGAGCTTCTTGAAATTAAAGAAAAATACGGTGACAAGCGCCGCACTCTTATAATACCTAATGCTGAAGAATTTAATCCTGAAGATTTTTATTCTGATGACGAAATGGTTATCACCATTTCTCATATGGGATATATTAAAAGGACCCCGTTAACGGAATTCAGGAGACAAAATCGTGGTGGTACAGGCGCCAAAGGCGGGGCAACAAGGGATGAAGATTTTATTGAGCATCTTTATATTGCCACTATGCATAACACCATGCTGTTTTTTACAAGAAACGGAAAGTGCTACTGGCTAAAGGTTTATGCAATTCCCGAGGGTTCCAGAACATCAAAGGGAAGAGCAATGCAGAATCTCATCAACATTGAACCGGATGACAATGTTAGAGCTTTTATAAATGTGAAGGACCTGAACGACGAGAGCTATATAAATAATAATTTCATTGTACTGTGTACGACAAAAGGCATTATAAAGAAAACTTCACTGGAAGCATATTCACGTCCAAGGGTAAACGGTGTTAATGCAATTACAGTCAGGGAAGGTGATGAACTCCTGGAAGCCAGGATGACTAACGGACAGCATCACATTATGCTTGCCATAAAATCGGGTAGGGCAATACGTTTTCCCGAAGCTTCTGTCAGACCGATGGGAAGGACAGCTTCCGGAGTAAGAGGCATCAGACTGGCAAATGAAAAAGATGATTTTGTTATAGGCATGATAACCGTAGAAAACAAAGAGAAAGATATACTTGTTGTTTCTGAAAAAGGATACGGAAAAAGATCGGATATCGATGGCTACAGGATTACCAACAGAGGAGGCAAAGGAGTAAAGACAATTAATGTAACTGATAAAACAGGGTCATTGATTGCGCTAAAAGATGTGACCGACAATCACGACCTGATGATAATCACTCAGTTCGGAAATATACTGAGAAGTCCGGTATCTGCATTGAGAGTGATGGGAAGAGCCACACAGGGTGTAAGACTGATCAATCTCAGGGAAAATGATATCATTGCTTCTGTGGCATGTGTACTCGTAAGCGATGAAGAAGAATCAGAAGAAATAATCATTCCTGAAGAAAATAATAATATTCCTGAGGAAAATGGCAAAGAATTTGATGTTTAATAACTAAAGTTTTAAATTTGGGAAATTTTTAACGAAAAATAAATTAAAATTATAATCATGAAAAAGATTTTCTTGCTGTTAGCGGCCGTAAGTATTTCATTTGGAGCTATGGCCCAAAAGGGCAAAGTTACCAGCGCTCTTAGTTATATTGACCAGGGTAGTCTTGACAAGGCAAAAGATGCTCTTGATCAGGCATTAGCAAATGAGAGTACTGCAAACTTCTACAATACTTTCTTTGCAAAAGGCAGACTTGCCCAGGCCACATTCGCTTCCAAAGATCCAAAAATCAGTACTTATTATGCCGATCCTCTTGCCGAAGCATATGCTTCTTATCAAAAAGCCATGGAACTGGATCCAAAAGGCAACATTAAGAAGAAAATCATTACCGGTTCCATCTACAACACGCTGGCAGTTGATCTGTATAATCAGGGAAGCAGCAGATTTGAAGCTAAAGATTATAGTGGAGCACTTAAATCATTTGAGACACAGATTGAAATCACAGAAAGCGAACTCTATGCAGGCGCTATTGATACAGGAATGTATTATAATGCCGGTCTTGCTGCTGTCAATTCTGCAAAATATGAAGATGCCATCAAGTATTTCGAGAAATGTGCTGAAATGAAATATATGGGTGTTTCTCCGTATTTCCAGATGTCAGAAACATATCTTGCTCTTGGCGACACGGCGAAAGCTGAGAATGTTCTCCAGGGTCTGCAGGCAAAATTCCCTGAAAATAAGGGTGTTACACTTCAGTTGATTGACCTTTATATAAAGAGCAATAAGAATGAAGAAGCACAGAAGTATATACAGATGGCGAAAGCTGATGATCCTGGCAATTACAGTCTTTATTATGCCGCAGGTATTATATATCTGAATGAGAACAAATATGATGAAGCTATTCCCGAACTTACCAAATCAATTGAACTTAAGGGTGACCTTTATGATACTCAATACGGTCTGGGTGCAGCCTACATCAACAAAGCGGCTGATATGTTCAAGAAAGCCAATGATATAATGGATGTTAAGCAATATACTCAGGCAATCGACGAAGCAAATGCAGTATATGCAAAAGCACTTCCTTATATTGAAAAAGCGCATGAACTGAAGCCGGAAGATACATTTGCTATGCAGAACCTGATGGAGTTATATTACAGATTGAAAGCAAAAGATCCTTCTTATGGGCCAAAATATGATGCTATCAAAGCACAACTTGACGCTGCAAAAAATAAATAATAACAGCTTTAAAAGAATCAAACGGAGGGATGCAGACTGCATCCCTTTTTTTTTATTATCCATCGCGGCAGGCTGGAGGGTAACTGAATGTCAGAATACTAAATTATCAAATTCTGTAATGCAGGCTTCATTTAAATTATTCTATTTTACATAATATTAATTATAGGCTTTTCAAGGGAATTTCCGCTCAGCTCTGCTGATTGACATAAAATCAGATATAAAACGAAGCAGTACAATATATTATCCCTGTAAAAGGACCCTTTCTGCTGAGTTTTATATCGGCAATACCCCCTAACTCATCTATCCATACCGGCCAACCATCAAATGCATTGCTATTTGAGACATTTAACGGGTTTGTCCTGTCAATATTCGCTACGAAAGCTTCAGAGTCCTTCTTATTTGCCATAGATAAGCATCAACGACACTGGCTATTCTCTTTATCGATACCTGTTTATTTTGGCCTGACAGACTGAAACTTAAGCTCCCCTACCCTTCAACATTATGTAAAATAGAATTTAGAAAAAATTCTCTGCTTTGTGAAATGACTTTGTGTCCTTTGCGTTAATGGATTTATTTATAAAGCTTCCAGAATGTCGCCCACCAGTGTATTGTAATCTATCCCTCCCTTTGACAATGGCGAATAACTCAATACTACCACTATAAGCTCTTTTGACGGTATCATAAGTATACACTGTCCGTCATGACCGAGAGCCATAAACATATCCTCAGGAGCTTCAGGATATTTCTTTCCCTTGTTAAGCCAGAAAAATGAACCGAATTCACCTTTACTGTCAGATGCCGGAGTTGTACTATACTTTACCCATCCTTCAGGCAAAATACGCTCACCATTAAAAACGCCATCATTCATAAAAAGCATCCCAAACCTGGCATAATCACGAGCTGTTCCATAGAAATAAGAAGATCCTACCCAGGTTCCTGAGGCATCGACTTCCAATATGGCATCTGGCATACCTATCTTGTTAAAAAGCTGATTATTGGCAAAAGAATAATATATAGAATCATTTTGTAACTTATTGCGAATCAGATAACTAACGATATTGGTCGAACCTGATGAATAGTACCAGTGAGTACCTGCAGGATATGCTTCCGGACGTTCAAGCGCAAAATGGCCCATGTCACTCTCGCAATGTAGCATAAGCGTGACATCCGATCTGTTCCCGTAATCTTCATTCCACTTGAGTCCGCTCTGCATCTGCATTATATCATTGAGCGTTATTTTACTCCTGTCGTCGCCTTTCCAGTCATCAAATCCTAAAGTTTGATTTATATCCATTTTACCCTGTTTGACAAGAATGCCTACCATGGCATTTATAACGCTTTTCGCCATAGACCAGCTCAGTAATCTGGTTTTCATATTGAACTGCGGTTTATAGCCTTCTGCAACCGGAATCCCTTTATGTATCACCATAAAGGCAAATGCATCACCTTTATAAGCGTTGTCGATGATTATCTTTTTCACAATTACATCGAGCTTAACAGTGTCAATACCAGAATTTCTTTTAGGCATAATGTTACCCAATGGCCATTTCAATGTGTCCTGAAAGTATTCGGGAGCCGTCCCCGACGGATACTTTATTTTCCTGATGTTCTCTTCTTTAACATCTCTCAAAAGTGTCACACCAAACCCATCACGATATATTGCTTTCGACTTCCCCCATAAAAAGCGACTTATAACGCTTTTTTCATCATAATTGATATCGCTTTTAACAAATTTGATAAAAGAAAAATTGAGATCCAGTGCTTTTACATCCTCAGGATCACGCTGCGAGACGAAGACTGCCGAACAGAGATTTTTTGCTGCATAGCCTGTTATTATTGGCAATAAAGAATTGAGATACACTGCAATACCAATAATAGCAATTACGAGAAATATCAATATCCCGTAAAGAATTTTTTTGAAAATTTTCATTGATGTATATTTTTGTTATAAAATGGAAATATGCAGAGTGTTGCATGCAACCTCTCTACATCATATTGAAAATCATAATTTTACAATTCCGATTCCAGGACGATCGTTGAGGGTGATTTTTCCATTCTGCACAGTTACTCCATCATATACATCGTTATCAATCAGTAAATTTCCATCCAGGTCGGCCCAGTCTGCTAATGGGGAAAGCTGTGATGCCGCAGAAACAGCGCATGAAGTTTCTGTCATGCAACCTATCATAACCTTCATATCAAGTGCCCTTGCCATTCTTATCATTGAATAAGCCTGCCGGAGACCACCACATTTCATAAGTTTTATATTTACGCCATTGTAAACATGATGGATTTTGGTGAAATCATGAATAGTTTGAAAAGCCTCATCTGCCATAATTGGCAAAGGACTGTTTTCAGTTAGCCAGGCAGTATCATCAACAGATGCTTTCGGCATCGGTTGTTCCACAAATACGACACCCTTTTCTTTAAGCCATTGTGTCATCTCCAAAGCCATCTTTTTGTCTGTCCAGCCCTGGTTTACATCAACGCATATCGGCTTGTTGGTCTCTGCCCTGACTGTCTCGATCATCTCCTTATCATTTCCCTGTCCAAGCTTGACTTTAAGTATTTTATAAGGAGATGCCTCTCTGACCTTAGTCCTTACAACATCCGGTTTATCAATGCCGATTGTAAATGAAGTCACCGGCGTCTTTGACGGATTTAGTCCCCAGATCCTGTACCAGGGCTGATTCATGATCTTTCCGGTCAGATCGTGAAGGGCAATATCGATTGAAGCCTTGGCAGCATAGTTACCCTGATCAAGTTTCTCTACATATGACAATATATCTTCCATAAGAAAAGGGCTCTCAAACTGAGAGAGATCAACCTTACTCAGGAATTCATTCGCTGTCTTGTGGCTTTCACCAAGATATGGCGGCATAGATGCTTCCCCATACCCTGTTATATTATTGTACGAAATTTCGGTTAGCATTACGGGTGTTGTGCTTCTTGAGCCGGATGCAAGTGTAAATACATGCTTAAGATGGAGCTCATATGGTCTGAATTTCAATTTAAGCGGAGATCCTGCAGGTTTTGGATCTTTATACACCCAACCTTCATTCCCAAGTGTAAGGTATGAAAAACCCACGCCTCCGGTCAGCATCCCGCAATCAGATAAAAACTTTCTCCTTGAACTCATAATTCCCTTTGATTTTTTAATACCATGGATGTTTATTTACCGATACAATTCCAACATCATTCCCTTCTCCTGCAATTCTCTTTGCAGAAAGAAGTCTGTTCATGTTATAATTTCTGAAATTGGTTTGAGCTGAATCAAGACTATTTATCCTGACCATACCCGATGAGTTTATATATTCCCCATTTCCAATATAAATACCAACATGCGTTACCCTGGGAATATTATTTTCCCTGGTTCCGAAGAACAGAAGATCACCATTTTTCAAATTGTTGTACCCTTCTGAGATATCAATGGACAATCCATGCTGAGCCTGGAGCGAAGCATCTCTCTGAAGTATATATCCGTTTCTGAAAAACACCGACTGAACAAGACCACTGCAATCCACTCCCTTCGATGATGAACCTCCCCATAAATAAGGCAAACCCATAAATGTCGAAGCCACATTACAAATGTTTTCTTCAGAGCATCTGATATTATTTTCCCAATCCCTGAAGTTCATAATACCCTGTTTTTCAATGAATCCGCTGCGCCCATCCGGAGTGGATACAGCAATGAAATTCTTTGAATCTCCTGTTTTTTCAAGGATACTGCCACCTACAAGATCTCCAACTACCTGAGAATCAAATGAAGCGGCACTATGGATCCATCCGTTGTTTTGAAGGTAGATTATGCGGTCTGACTCCCTCCATTTCTTCATGTCTTCACTTCCCATTGGACTGATTGAAGCTTCGGTTGTCCAGGCTATATACTTATCGGGAGTCTGAATTAAAAACCATGTATCAACCTTTTCCAGAATTAGCACCGGAGTACCCATGATAGCCTGCGAGACAAGTTCGGCGGCATGGTCGGGATTCTTCCTGAGATTAATCACACTAAGACTGACCAGACCCATATATTTTTTATTCCTTACAGTATCCGGAAGAATTAATAAGCTGTCTATTAGATTTATACCGTGTTTACTTAAAGTTTTAATTATCTCCGATTTTGCAGATGGCAATGTTGTTATACCGGAGAGAATATAGGTATTATTCCTCTCTTTAATCAACGGACGGCATAATGTCATTCTCTGATCAGGAACCAACCTGGCTGTGATATTATCAATCTCGGATTGCAAAACCTTTTCATTTAAATTATTACAACCGGCGAGAAAGACCAGAATTCCCGAAAGACCGTAAATCCATTTACTGCATGACGTCCTTTTCATTAATCCCATTTAATTCTATTGAAATCGATTCAAAATTACATTAAATTGAATAATATATTCTCAATTTATTAGAAACATTCATATTGATTACCTGTATCCCAGAGCTGCGTAGCCCACACAATGACAATTTGTGGTTATGGCCGTCCTGCCCGTTCCGATGTCATCGACCGGTATTTGACGTGAAGTATTAATATTCAAGTTGCTAATTGCCAGGTGAAGGCCTTGTGGTTAAAAAAAGAAAATTATCTTAGCGTCTTTGAAATTAACCAACGACTAGCCATGAGAAAAATACTGATATTTTGTTTTCTTGCTTTTCTATTAACTTCATCCTCAGGTCCAGCCAAATTATATGAATGGAGAGGGAAAGACCGTGAAGGCATATATTACGAGTCGAACCTCCTCAAATCATGGCCAGCCGAAGGTCCGAAGAAACTGTGGTCAATCACAGATATCGGAAATGGGTTTGTTTCTCCTGTGTTTACAGAAGAAAATTTTTACATATCAGGCGAGACAGACTCAACTGAAACACTATTCTGCTTTAATCTTAAAGGAGAAAAACAATGGCAGACAAATCTCGGCAAAGCCTGGATGAAATCATTTCCGGGCTCAAGGTCTGCTCCCACTATCGTCGATGATCTGATCTACGTTGGCACAGGAGTCGGTAACCTTTTCTGCATCAACAGGGCCAACGGAAAGATTGTCTGGTCAAAAAACATGGCGAAGGATTTTGGCGGAGTGCTTCCGCTCCACGGACATTCGGAGTCGGCGCTGATCGATGAGGAAAAAATATTCTGGAATGCCGGCGGTAAAATCAATAATGAGGTTGCCTTGAATCGTTTCAATGGTAAGCTCATATGGTCAAATAAAGGATTCGGTGAGAGATCAGCTTATAATTCTCCAAAGCTGATAGCATTGCCTTCAAGAAAAATTCTGGTCACATTTTCAGCATATCATCTGATGGGATTTGATACACGAACAGGCAATATGCTATGGTCACAGGAACAGGATAACTACACCCCTGATAAAAGGATACCGGGAAACGGCGATACCCACAGCAATACCGTTTTGTATGAAAAGGGCATAATTTATTATGTTGCCGGAGACGGGAACTGCGGAGTGAAACTTAAGCTTTCTGATGATGGAACGAAGATTTCTGAAGTATGGAGGAATAAAAGGTTCGATAGTTTTATGGGCGGCGTTGTTAAAATTGGTGATTTCATATACGGTTGCGGTACTGCATCGCCTGATGTTCGCGCGATTAATGCTAATACCGGTATACTGACCGACTCATTGAGAATAGGCAGCGGAGCGATAATCAGCGCCGACAATATGTTATATTACTATACACAGAAGGGTGACCTTATGCTATTAAAATATAATGAAGGGAAAATAGAAAAGATAAGCTCATTCCGGATTAAAGAAGGAAATATGCAGCATTTCTCGCACCCGGTGATACATGATGGTGTTCTGTATCAGCGTCATGGAAATACGTTGATGGCGTTCGATATACGGAAATAAGAAAGAAAGAAATTGGCATCGATTACACTCGGCGCCATCTTAACCTGCAAATTGCAGCTGGCTCAGATTGCGGTAAATTCCATTTTCAAGATGGATCAGCTCGTCGTGGGTTCCTTTTTCGACAATCCTTCCATTATCGATAACGAGTATCTGGTCTGCTTTCCTGATCGTGGATAACCTGTGTGCAATAACTATTGATGTACGGCCAATCATAAGTTTTTCGAGTGCATCCTGTACAAGACGTTCCGATTCTGAATCGAGCGATGAAGTTGCTTCATCCAGAATCAGTATACGCGGATTCTTGAGAACTGCCCGTGCTATGGCTATCCGCTGACGCTGACCGCCTGAGAGCTGCGTTCCTCGTTCACCAACTATTGTATTCAGTCTTTCAGGAAATCTGTCGATAAACTCCATGGCATTGGCTTTGTTTGCAGCATCAAGGATCTCATCATCTGTAGCCGTTGGCTTGCCATATGAAATATTTTCTCTGATGGAGCCACCAAATAGAAACACGTCCTGGGGAACAAGCGCGATCTGGCTGCGCAGGGTCGACAGTGGAAAATCCCGGCTATTCCTGTTGTCGAATAAAATTTCCCCGTCAGTCGGGTCGTGAAGCCTCAGAATAAGCGAAGCTATCGTCGATTTACCTGCCCCGCTCGATCCTACAATTGCTACCATCTGATCCTCAGGAATAATCATATTAATATTACTGAGCACCTCTTCATCGGGACGAGAAGGATATCTGAAACTGAGGTTCCTGAAAACAATCCTTCCCTTAAGAGCTTCATTTTCTGCAATTGGCTGTATTTCATATATTTTTTCTTCTTCTTCATTGAAAATTTCAAACAGCTCTTCCGTTGCACCAATGAACTTTTGAATATCAGTAAAAACATTCGCCAGCCCCCCAATCGTGCCTCCGATAAATCCTGAATATATTACAAAAGAAAACAATTCACCCGCATCGATTGCACCCCTTGACATAAGTTGTGATCCTTTCCAGATTACTGCCACCATTGCACCAAATAATCCCAGGATCATGAAAGCAGAAAAAGCACCCCTGTATTTGCCGCTCTTCATACCGATAGTGGCTATCTCCCTTGTTCGTGTCCTGTAACGGTCGATTTCAAAGAATTCATTAGTATAAGTTTTCACAATCTGAATTCCCTGGAGTGTCTCTTCCACTATTGTATTCGATTTCGCAACTTCAGCCTGTACCTGTTTTGAAAACTTCCTTATAAACTTTCCGAAAAAAACCGCCAGAAGCATCACTCCGGGGATAATCGCCAACATAAAAAGAGTCAGTTTCCAGGATGTGATCGCTAAAAGTGTAATGCCTCCCGTAATTATGATTATCTGCCTGATAAACTCAGCCAGTGTGGATGTCAGCGTTTCCTGCAGAAGCGAAATATCAGAAGAAATTCTACTGTTCAGCTCCCCTACCCTGTGTTTTTCGAAAAATCTCAGGGGAAGCTTAATCAGATGATTATATGTCGTCTGCCGAAGGAACGCCAATGTTTTTTCTGTCACGTTCACAAAAAGTACAACCCTGAAATATGAAAAGACCGACTGGATCACCAGAGTAGCAACCAGCATCAGTGCTATTTTATTCAGATCATTTGCAAGATTTCCTTTATTTCCTGAATTTACCAGTTCGCCAAGCAGTTTAGGAAATGCCAGACTTGCCACACTCGATCCGAGCAGAAAAAACATACCCCATGCATATTCCACCCTGAAAGGCTTTATGTAACTATACAGTTTGAAAGAATTCTTCAATCCTTTGACAGTAATCTTCTTTTTTGGTACCTCAACCATAAAACTTTCTTTATTATATTTGTTTACATGTTACAAACAACAATCGGTGTTCAATGTTGTAACTCAGTGAACCACGATTTCCTTCAATAAATCATAACTACAATATATTCTGACAATAACATCGTAAGTAATGGAACCAATAAAAAAAACAACTCTTGATTTTCTGACAGCAATTAAGTGTAATAATAACCGCGACTGGTTTATGGCAAATCGCCAGTTATATTTAGAAGCCAAAGATAACTTCGATTCTTTTGTTCAGGAGATTATTAATGAGATAATACGTTTTGATCCGATATTGAAAGGACTGGAAGCGAAGAGCTGTGTATACCGGTTCAACAGGGATATCCGTTTCTCGAATGATAAATCACCGTATAAATCTCATCTCGGCGCTTTTATTGTGAAAGGCGGAAAGAAGAACGGTGATAAATTTGCCGGTTATTACTTTCATGTTGAACCGGGAGATAAAAGTATTCTGGCAGGTGGTGCTTACATGCCGCCATCTCCATGGCTTTCGGCAATCAGGGAAAAGATAAGCGAATCACCCGATGAATTTGTTAAGATCATTAATTCAAAAAACTTCAAAAAATATTTTGGAAAAATTGAAGGTGAAAAACTAAAATCAATGCCGAGGGGTTATGCAGCCGGACATCCGCAGAGTGAGCTTTTAAAGTACAAAAGCTACCTGATAATGAATGAAGTGCCTGATAAAATGGTACTGAGCAATGAATATTTTGATCATGTGATTAAGGTGTTTCAGGCGATGAAACCGGTTAATGATTATCTGAACGAATACTAGGCGCTGGTGCCGGCTGCGAGACCTCAATGCTCACTCCTCACTCCTCACTCCTGGTTTACAAAGCCCTTCCCAGGTTCTGCAGCATCCATTTCACTGAAGCCCGATTCTTATAATCGGGATCAAATTGAACCGCTACAATTATTCCATCCTTATTAATTATGTAGGTCGCCGGAACCGGAAGATGCGCTTCATCTCTTCCGTTAAATTTAGCAATATCAACAGAAAGCTTTGACAGGATCTTTTCCTGGTATGGTTTTGTGACGTTGAACATCAGATCATAATCTTTCATTATTTTCTCCTGACAATCATATACTACAGTGAAGGTGAGATTATGAATTTTAACTGTATTCTCTACATTCTCAATCGACTCAGGAGTAATGGCCACAACAGTGAAGCCTTGGTCAGTAATTACTTTAAGTGAATCCTCGTAATTACTTAAATACTTGTTACATAAAGGGCACCAGTTTCCTCTGTAAAAAAATAAAACCATAGGTCCCTCTTCAAGCATCTTTTTCAATTCAACCTGTTTTCCTTTCTGATCATACCCTGTAAAATCGGGCGCCTTATCTCCTGCTTTCAGTCCAGTGGGGATATGGCTGTCAGTAGTTTCTATTCCGAAAAGTGAATAGTTTATTTCCTGTGCCATGGAAACGCCACAAAAGATGAAGGCAGAAACAAAAAAGATAATGCTGATTATTATTCTTTTCATAAAAATTGCGTCGTGTAAAGATAGTACTATGCAAATTTATACCCGGGGATCTTTCTCATTCTCAGACTCAACGGAGTGATTTCGAGATATTCGTCATCTTTGATCTGTTCCATTGCTTCCTCGAGGGAGAATTTTAGTTTCGGGGCAATCCTCAGACTGTCGTCAGAGCCTGATGCCCTCATATTGGTGAGTTTTTTTCCTTTAACAATATTGACTTCAAGATCGCCAAGTCTTGTATGTTCACCTATAACCTGACCCCTGTAAACCTGTTCTCCCGGATCGATATAGAAGCGTCCCCTGTCCTGTAAGCGATCAATTGCATGTCCGGTTGCCATACCCATATCCAGGGATATCAACGAACCGTTTGGCTTTGGAATGAGTTCATCCCCCTTATATTTATCATATGCTCTGAACCTGTGATGCATAACGGCTTCACCTGCGGTAGCAGTAAGCATATTATTACGTAATCCGATCAGACCTCTTGAAGGAATATCAAATTCAATATGTGTGAGATCACCTTTAGGTTCAATGATTATCATTTCACCTTTTCTTTGTGTAACGAGTTCAATGGCTTTCCCTGAGAATTCCGGCGGAACATCGATTGTCAATGTTTCGTAAGGTTCAGATTTAACTCCATTTATATCTTTCATGATTACTTTTGGCTTCCCAACCTGGAACTCATAGCCTTCGCGTCTCATTGTCTCAATAAGGATTGAAAGATGAAGGATCCCGCGGCCAAACACATTGAAGGTATCTTCAGATTTTGTATCTTCTACTTTTAAGGCTAGATTCTTTTCAGTCTCTCTCATAAGCCGGGTTCTCAAATGACGGGAAGTAACGAATTTCCCTTCTTTACCGTAAAGAGGAGAATTGTTTATAGTGAAAACCATACTCATTGTAGGTTCATCAACTTCAATTCTCTGCAACGCTTCGGGTGCAAGAAGGTCGGCCAGTGTATCGCCAATTTCAAAATCTTCCAATCCTATTACGGCGCAAAGATCTCCACATCTCACGCTCTCCGTTTTAATTCTGCCCAGACCTTCGAATACATAGAGTTCTTTCACCCTTACTTTCTTTACTTTACCATCTCTCTTGCATAAGGTATAATCAAGTCCGGTAGAAATGTCGCCTCTGAAGACACGGCCGATGGCAATTCGTCCCACATAGCTTGAAAAATCGAGCGATGCTACCTGCATCTGTGCTGTACCTTCAATATATTCAGGTTCAGGTATTTCCCTGAGGATAGTGTCGAGGAGGAATTTTATATCTGTTGTGGGTTTTTTCCAGTCACCGCTCATCCATCCATATTTTGATGAACCAAAAACTGTAGCAAATTCAAGCTGGTCGTCAGTAGCATCGAGATTGAACATGAGCTCATAAACGTCCTGCTGAACCTCATCAGGCCTGCAGTTTTCCTTATCTACCTTGTTTACGACAACGATAGGCTTCAGACCGAGAGCGATTGCTTTTCCCAGTACGAACCTTGTTTGTGGCATAGGACCTTCAAGAGCATCGACAAGCAGAAGAACGCCGTCTGCCATCTTTAACACTCTTTCAACTTCACCCCCGAAATCAGCATGGCCGGGTGTATCTATAATATTTATTTTTATGCCTTTATAATTGGCTGAAACATTTTTTGACAGGATAGTGATCCCTCTTTCCCTCTCTAGATCGTTACTATCAAGAATAAGGTCACCCGCATCCTTTCTTTGATCCAGTACTTCGCATTCCTGTATAATGCGGTCTACCAGAGTAGTTTTACCATGATCCACATGCGCGATGATCGCTATATTTCTTATTAATTGCATACAAATTATTTAGACCGCAAAAGTAATATTACTGCACGGATAAACGATAAAAACTTCAAAATTAATTAATGATAAAAAATTCATATATTGGTCATCAAATTTTAAAAGCCGACTTATGAAAAAAATGACCATCGCCCTGTTTTTCAGTTTATTTGTTCTAACAGGAATCTTCGGACAGCAGAATGTTAAACTGGCTGTAGGAATGAAGGCTCCCGACTGGATGTTCACTGATGCTGATAAGAAAGAATTTACCATGAATTCATGGCCTGGTAAAGTTCTTCAGATAAACTATGTTGATCCTGACGAATCAGATATGAATGATGCGTTTAATGATGCAGTAAAAAAAGCAACGGATGTTGACAAGACCCTCAGCAAAGATCTTTTCAAGGGATTTGGAATAGTAGACTGCAAATCAACATGGAAACCGAATGGTCTCATCAGAATGATTGCAGGCAACAAGGCAAAAAAATACGACACTACTATATTATTCGATTATAAAGGTGTGCTGCAGCAGCAATGGGATATGCCGAAAGACAGCTACACAATTGTAATCGTCGATAAGAACAGAGTATGCAGAGCAATCTATAAAGGACACATTGCTGAAGCAGAAAACCAGAAGATTGTTGAACAGATAATTGCGCTAACGAAAGAGTAATTTTGAAGAGGAATATCGAACAAGGATTAACGATTTAAGAATTTTGAGAAGAAGAAGAGGAATATTGAACAAGGATTAACGATTTAAGAATTTTGAAGAAGAAGAGGAATATCGAACAAGGATTAACGATTTAAGAATTGAAGTAGAAAACTCAATTGATCTTAAATCAAAAATCGTTAATCCTTGTTCTTAAATCCTCTTTATTGATCTTAAATCAAAAATCGTTAATCCTTGTTCTTAAATCCTCTTTATTGATCTTAAATCAAAAATCGTTAATCCTTGTTCTTAAATCCTCTTTATTGATCTTAAATCAAAAATCGTTGATCCTTGTTCTTAAATCCTCTTTATTGATCTTAAATCAAAAATCGTTGATCCTTGTTCTTAAATCATTAACGTGACGATTATCCCCAATCTATTATTGATCGCCGGAACCGGCACCAAATCAGGAAAAACCACTCTGGCCTGCAGGATCATTGAGCAGTTCAGACATCTGAACATAACTGCGATCAAGATAACTCCGCATTTTCATGAGACAACGCCTGGACTGAAAGTTATCATTGAGGAGCCAGGGTATGCGATTTATGAGGAAACCAATATAGAATCGCAGAAGGACACCTCCAGGATGCTGCGTGCCGGTGCAGCTAAAGTCTACTATGCAAAAGTATTGGATGACCGGCTGCTTTTTGTATTTAATAAGATTATGGAATTAATTCCTGAAGGCACTCCTATAGTTTGTGAGTCGCCGGCCCTCAGGTATTACACAGAACCTGGAGCCTTCTTAATTATCAGCTCTGAAACAACCAATAAACGCAAGGATATAAGCAAGTTACTGGAACTACCTCATGTAATGTTTAAGTTTGAAGATCTCAATAAGATCGATTCAATACAAATGGAGTTTAAAGATGGGAAGTGGATTATTTAAGAAAAGAGGAATAATGAACAAGGATTAACGATTTAAGAATTTAGAAGAAGAGGAATATTGAACAAGGATTAACGATTTAAGAATTTTGAAGAAGAAGAGGAATATCGAACAAGGATTAACGATTTAAGAATTTTGAAGTAGAAGAACTTTCAATTGATCTTAAATCAAAAATCGTTAATCCTTGTTCTTAAATCCTCTTTATTGATCTTAAATCAAAAATCGTTGATCCTTGTTCTTAAATCCTCTTTATTGATCTTAAATCAAAAATCGTTGATCCTTGTTCTTAAATCATTAATTTTTAAATTTTACCTTTCTTCGCTTATATCCGAAATATCCTTTCCCAGTTTGGCTTTTATCCTCTCAAGGTCATGCTTCATGCCAGCGACAGCCTGCATGAGTTGTTTTTCGGGAAGGATGGGATCGGGCAATTCGCTGCTGATATAATTTACGAACTTCCATATTTCCTTAACCTCATTCACATGTACCTCGTAAGGTTCATAGACCGGGTTGAGTGAATAGAGAAACAGTTTTCCGTCTTTTGTCAGGTTATTTTCAACAACCTTAAAGACAATCCCGTCATCGAGGGTAAACACAATATAAGCTTTCCCGCTTATGATCTGCATCCAGTCCTGAAGGTACTCCCCTGTCACCCATGAGCCATCGGGGATCGGGAGCATTGAATCACCTTTCAGCTGGAAGGTCCTGTATTTCTTTTTTTCGGAAAGAAACGGCAGATTGAAAACAGGAAGCTCACCGATAAATTCAGGATCGGCGTAGCCTGTTGCATAACCGGCTTTAGCCTTCTCCTGTACCAGTTCAATGTTTTCCCTGTTGGAAGAATTGACTGTTGTGGTAAGTACCCTGAGATTGCTTCCTTTTATATAGGCATCGTGCCCTCTTTCGAGCTCTCCAAGCTGACTTTCCGACATCTTTGAAATATCCTGCTTAAGGATTGTGTCAATAGCGACATTGTAATAGCCTGAAAAAGAAATGAGTATTTCTATTCCCGGTTGAGCCACACCGTTTTCATAACCACTCAGGGTTGAACGTTTAAGGTTAAGGGCAAAAGCCACATCGTCCTGTGTTCTGCCTTTCCTTTTTCTTAAAAATTTTATGTTAGAGGCGAAATACATATGGAAATTGATTATATTGTAATCATTAAATTGATTAATTTCTAATCAAAAGTAAAACTAAATTGTTATATATGCAAGGAATAGGGAGTTTTTTTGAAGAAAAAAGAAAAACATTCAGGGCTAAAGCCCTTATCAACAGCATTGATCAACCACGGGCTGAAGCCCGTGGTTAGTAAAAAAATGGTTAATAAGCATTTAGCCAGAAAGCCCTTTCAGCTGAGCTGACATCTCCCCTGAAGGAAGCGTGGATTAATCCGGTTGGGAGCAAAAGAACGTGGGCAATTTCACTAACCCCGGGCTTCAGCCCGGGGGTAAATATGGGATAATAACGGGCTTTAGCCCTTAATAACATGATATTGACCAGCACTATAGACCGATCAGTTCTTCATCTCGACCTTGATACATTTTTTGTGTCGGTTGAGAGGCTTAAGAACAGCCGCCTGAACGGGAAGCCGGTCATAATAGGCGGCATGTCAGACCGTGGAGTAGTATCAAGCTGCAGCTACGAGGCACGAAAATATGGGGTTAGTTCCGCAATGCCGATGAAAATGGCCAGGAGCATGTGTCCCGATGCCATTATCATCAGAGGCGATATGGAACTTTACAGCAACTATTCAAACATCGTAACCGGCATAATAGCCGAGAGAGCGCCTCTGTATGAAAAAGCATCGGTAGATGAGCATTACATCGATCTTACGGGAATGGACCGTTTCTACGGATGCTACAAATGGTCGCACGACCTGAGACAGTTTATAATAAAAGAGACCGGACTGCCTATATCAATCGGATTGTCGGTCAACAAGACCGTATCAAAAATTGCAACGGGCGAGGCAAAGCCAAATGGAGAAATCGAGGTGCAGAAAGATATTGTGCATCCGTTCCTCGACCCTCTTTCGATAAGAAAAATACCGATGATCGGTCAGAAGACCTATCAGGTCCTGCGTTCCATGGGCATTGTCACAATTTATACCCTGAGAAATATCCCGGTTGAGATGCTCGAAAAGCTGATGGGGAAAAGTGGCATCGAGATGTGGAAAAAAGCTAATGGCATAGACTCCGCTCCTGTCATCAGCTATTCGGAACAGAAATCGATTAGCACCGAACATACTTTCGACAAAGACACCACCGATCTCACAAGGCTGAATCAGCTGCTTGTCAGTATGGTGGAGAAAATTGCGTTTGAGCTCAGGAAACAGGAAAAACTCACCTCCTGCATAACTGTAAAAATAAGATACTCAAACTTCGACACCCATACATTGCAGAAACGGATACCATACACATCGTTCGACCATGTGCTGGCAGATATCACAAAGGAACTCTTTGTAAGGCTCTACCAGCGACGCATGCTCATACGACTCATCGGCGTGAGGTTCAGTCACCTGGTAAGAGGCGTTCAGCAACTCGATATGTTTGACGATACTCCTGAAAAGGTCAGCTTATATCTGGCAATGGACAAGATCAGAAAGCGTTTCGGACGCGATGCGGTGAGGAGAGCTTCAGGGGTTATGACGGTAACGGAAAGAGAAGAAAAGGCCTTAAAACAGCTCGAGAATGCGCTTAAAGAGCAAAATATGATGGAGGAGAGACTCAGGGGCGGGTATTGGCACTAGGAAAGTTTGGAGTGACTAAAGTGACTAAAGTGACTAAAGTTGGAGGAAGTCTAAAATTGAAAATATGGAAAATAAAGAGTTCAGCAAAAAACTTGAGGCAAGGACTAAAGCTTTTGCAATTAGGATCATCAAATTGTCAGCAACCTTGCCGAATACAGTTGAAGGTAAGATTGTCAGAAATCAAATGACAAAGGCAGGAACAAGTATTGGTGCAAATTACCGTGAAGCAAACAGAGCACGAAGTAAAGCTGATTTCAAGAGCAGAATTAAAATCTGTGAAAGTGAATCCAGCGAGACAAGCTACTGGCTGGAGATCAGCATAGATATGAGATGGTCTGAAACCAGCGAATTAGAGTCAGCACTCAACGAATCGAATGAACTGCTAGCAATTTTCACTTCAATCGGAAAAAGTTTAAACACATAGTTCCACTTTAGCTCACTCACTTTAGTCACTTTAGTCACTTTAGTCACTTTAGTCACTTTAGTCACTTTAGTCATTCACTTATGTACCTCAACTGTCACTCATACTACAGTCTCCGCTACGGAATGATGTCCGTTGAACTGCTGGTGCAGAAAGCACTCAGAGCAGGAGCAGATACTATTGTCATGACTGATATCAACAACTCAACGGGAATACCCGAATTTGCAGGTGAATGCGTGAAAAACAATCTAAGGCCTGTTGCAGGTATGGAATTCCGGAACGGGAATGAGCTTCAGTATATTGGCATCGCACGCAGTAACAAAGGGCTGCAGGAACTAAATGAATTTCTCTCCAGCCTGAATATTAATAAATTAACATTACCATTTCCGGCACCGCATTTCTCAGAATCTTACATAATCTACACCCTTAAAAAAATTCCGGCACGTAAGCTGTATTACAATGAACGCATCGGAATAAAACCTTCCGAGCTCAACAGCCTGCTCACGTTGTCTTCAGTAAACAGAAATTTAATGGTCCTGCTCCAGCCGGTAACATTCGCAGAGCCCGATGATATTTTCATTCACAAGAGTCTCAGGGCCGTCGATAATAATATATTGTTGAGTCATCTGCAGCCAACACAATGCGCCGCGGAAGATGAATTCTTCAAGACGCCAGAAGAAATCAACAGAATATCAGGAGCATATCCATGGCTGGCAGGCAATACTTTAAGACTTATCGAAGACTGCAGTCTTCAGTTTGACCGTGATAACCTGAAAAATAAAAAGATCTATTCTGCCACCCGGTATGACGATAAGCTTCTTCTCGAAAAGCTGGCATGGGATGGGATGATATACCGGTACGGAAAACAGAATGCCGAAGCAAAAAGAAGAGTTAAGCATGAACTGGAGATAATAGATAAGCTGGGGTTCTCGGCATATTTTCTTATAACATGGGACATAGTGAGGTATTCAATGGCTCGCGGTTTTTATCATGTCGGACGTGGCAGCGGGGCAAATTCTGTAGTGGCTTATTGCCTGAAAATCACTAATGTTGACCCAATCGACCTAAACCTTTACTTCGAGCGATTCATAAATCCGAAACGAAGCAGTCCCCCCGATTTCGATATCGACTACTCATGGAAAGAACGTGATGAAGTGATAGACTATATATTCAAGCGGTACGGTTATGCTCACACGGCGCTGCTTGGAACAATGAGCACTTTCAGAGGCAAGTCGATAGTACGTGAACTCGGCAAAGTTCATGGTCTGCCCAAGGAAGAGATCGATTCGCTTATCGATAATCCTTCGGCCGAAACAAGCCGCAATGAGATAACAAATGTGATTTTTTCCACGGGTCTCAAAATAGCTGATTTCCCCAATATGCGAAGCATCCATGCCGGCGGCATACTTATCTCCGAAGATCCTGTTACATGCTACACCGCTCTCGACATGCCGCCAAAAGGCTTTCCAACCACACAGTGGGATATGTATACGGCTGAAGAGATAGGATTTGAAAAACTCGACATCCTCAGCCAGAGGGGAATAGGACATATTAGGGAGGCAGCTGAGATCGTGCTGCGCAACCAGGGCATAGATGTTGACGTTCATGCAATACAAAAATTCAAGGAGGATGAAAAGGTAAAAGAGTACCTGCGCATAGGCGAAACAAAGGGATGTTTTTATGTTGAAAGCCCTGCTATGCGCGGCCTTCTTAAAAAACTGAAATGCGACAACTATACCACCCTTGTGGCGGCCAGCTCTGTTATCAGGCCGGGTGTTGCACGTTCGGGAATGATGAAGGAATATATCTTCAGATTCCATAATCCGGGGAAATTCGATTATATCCACCCGGTAATGAAAGAACAGCTTGAAGAAACCTTCGGTGTAATGGTCTACCAGGAGGATGTGCTGAAAGTCTGTCATCATTTTGCGGGACTGGATCTTTCCGATGCCGACACGCTCCGCCGGGCAATGAGTGGCAAATACAGGTCGAAGCAGGAGATGCAGCGCATCATTGAGAAATTCTTTTCAAACTGCAGGGAACGTGGTTACAGCGATGAGGTCACAAAGGAAGTATGGAGACAGATAGAATCATTTGCCGGTTATTCCTTCTCAAAAGCACACTCCGCATCATATGCTGTTGAGAGCTTCCAGAGTCTTTACCTTAAAGCTCATTATCCGCTTGAGTTTATGGTGGGCGTGATAAACAATTTCGGCGGATTTTACAGAACCTGGGTATATGTCCATGAAGCCAGGCGGTGCGGTGCAACGATCATGCTCCCCGATGTGAATAAAAGCAATTATAAAACAACAATTTATGGCACAGATATCTACATTGGCTTCATTCATATCATGAGTCTTGAATACAAAGTTGCCCAATCGATCGGGGAAATAAGAAATGCAGACGGAGAATTCACCAGTCTCGCTGATTTCGTCACCCGCGTTAACCCCGGTCTCGAGCAGATCATTCTTCTTATAAAGGCAGGAGCATTAAGATTTACAGGAAAGAGCAAGGCAGTTCTTTTATGGGAGGCTCATATGATGATCAACAAAACAAAACACGATGATATACGTCCGCTCTTCTCCCAGCCTGTGCGCAATTTCACTCTTCCTGATCTCGCACAGGACAAGATCGGGGATGTCTATGATGAGATAGAGCTCTTTGGTTTTCCTGTTACAATGTCGTGGTTCGACATGCTTGAAACATCATTCCGTGGTGAAGTTTCCGCACGGGGAATGAGTGAGCATACAGGTAAGAAGATAAGAATGGTCGGACACCTGGTTACTGTAAAGTATATTAAAACGGTTAAAAATGACTGGATGAATTTCGGCTGTTTCATCGATGCTGAAGGCAATTTCTTCGATACTACTCATTTTTCGCAGTCATTGAAGAGCTGGCCGTTCAAGGGAAGCGGTACCTATCTGATCCTCGGGAAAGTGGTTGAGGAGTTTGGCTTTCCTTCACTGGAAGTTGAGAAGATGGCAAAGCTTCCGATAAAACCGGATCCAAGATATTGATGAAGCTTTTTATCTTGGAGTTGAAATTTCGTAGGGATGAAATTTCCCCTCCTTATTTTCAAGGAGGGGTGGCCCGGAATAACAAATTTAATTTCATACGTAAAACCCTATCTCCGGGACGGGGTGGTTGATTATTAGACATTTGAAGTCAATTTCATATATTTCAATTATCTTTGTTCAGTGTAATATAATTATTATATATAACCTTTCTCAAAAGTTATGAATCACAAACTTTATAACAAAAAAGAACTCAAAACTTATCGAGTTTCACTTAGAAATAAATCAACATCAGCGGAAGCAACTTTTTGGAATTATTTAAAGAATAGTAAATTAGGTATAAAATTCAGAAGACAACATAGCATTGGCAATTATATCACAGATTTTTGTTGCCCTGCTGAAAAGATTATCATAGAGCTTGATGGAAATGTACATGGTGAGTATTCAAACATAGAAAAAGATGAAATCAAGGACAAATATCTGGAAGGGTTGGGGTTCAAGATATTAAGATTTGAAAACAGATTCGTCTTTCAGGATCCGGATTATGTAATAAATGAAATTAAGATCAAATTTCACAATAAACCAAAATAAACCACCCCGGCCCGAGATTAGAATTTGAGTTAATCCTTAATTTTTGGTCGGGCCACCCCTCCTTGAAAATAAGGAGGGGAAATTTAATCCATCCTACTCCATTCAAAATGCCCTCTCACACATTATCATACCTAGTCGTCTTCAGTATCCCTTTAATGCCTTGAATTTTTCTTATAATACCGTATAACATATCGCTGTTAGGAACCATTATGTTAAGTATCCCTTCAAATAAACCATCGGCCATATTATAATTAAAGCTCCGCACCACAGCGTTCTGTTTGGCAATCACATCGGCTATCTTATTCACCATACCGATATCCTCTATACCGGTAACTTTGATCGAAGCAATAAAAGAAACGGCAGATTTCGATTTTGACCAGCGTGCTGCAATGACCCTGTAAGGATACCGGGCCATCATGTTGTGGGCATTAGGACAGCTTGTCCTGTGAATTTTGATACCTTCTGAAATAGTCACAAAACCGAATACACTGTCGCCAAATACCGGATTGCAGCATTTTGAAAGTCTATAATCCAGCCCCTCTACCCTATCTTCAATGATAAGATAATCAGATACCTGTGAATCAACCTGTTCTTTCGTATCCCTTTCCGGAGTTATTTCGGACGAAGGAATTTCTTTTATAGTATCATCCCTTAACAGGACTTCCTTTATCTGCAGCAGCTCCAGTTTTTCGGTAGCAATAAGATAATAAAGGTCCTGTGCTGTTTTAAGATCATAATTACTGAGAAGCTTCTGAATGAGAGTATCACCGTAAACAAGCTTCCAGTTCTTCAGTCGGCGCATAAGGATCTCTTTTCCTTCTGCAGCTGCTTTGGTCTTCTCTTCATTCAGCACCTGCCTGATCTTTGTTTTTGCTTTATTCGTAATCACAAAGGAGAGCCAGTCCTGCTTCGGTTTCTGGTTTTTCGATCGTATTATGGAAACGTGATCGCCGTTTTGCAGGACATATCTGATGGTAACATTTTTTCCGTTAACCTTTCCGCCAACACACGATGAACCTACGGCAGTATGAATATCGAAAGCAAAATCAAGCACCGTGGCTCCGGCTGGTAATTGACGGAGATCACCCTTGGGTGTGAAAACAAAGACTTCATCGGTATATAGACCCGATCGCACCTGATCGATAAATGCATTTTCTTCTTTCTCCGATGATTCAAGTATTTCCCTCATCTTCGACAGCCACGAATCGAGCCCGCCTTCACCTTTGATTCCTTTGTATTTGAAATGAGCCGCCAGTCCTTTCTCTGCAATCTCATCCATCCTGGTTGTGCGGATCTGTACTTCAACCCATTTCCCTCTCGGACCTACCACTGTTGTATGTAGCGATTCATAACCATTTGATTTTGGTATCGAGATCCAGTCGCGAAGCCTGCTTGGATTTGGCTGATACAGATCTGTAACAACAGAGTAGGCTCTCCAGCAATCTGACTTTTCATTTTCACCTTCGCTGTCGAGAATAATCCTTACTGCGAAAAGATCATATACTTCCTCAAATTCCACACTCTGCTTCTTCATTTTAAGCATTATGGAATGAATCGATTTCGTGCGGCTCTTAATTGTGAAGTTAAATCCCTGTTTTTCGAGCTTCTCCTTAAGCGGCAATGAGAAATCACGGATAAGTTTATTTCGCGACGCTGTCGTTTGTTTAAGACGGCAGTCAACCTCATTATACTGTTCCGGCTCGAGATATTTTACAGCCAGGTCCTCCATTTCTGATTTAATATTGTAAAATCCAAGCCTGTGAGCGAGAGGTGCGTAAAGGAAATATGTCTCCGATGCAAGCGGAATACGTTCCATCTCAGGCGCATTATCGAGGTTCCGCATATACTCAAGTCTCTCGACCAGCTTGATAAGTATCACTCTGACATCGTCGGCAAGGCTGAGGAGCAGCTTTCGGAAATTCTCTGCCTGATATGATGCCTGCATTGAATCTATACTCGTGATCCTGGCAAAACCGTTCAAAATCTCAACAACTTTAATGCCAAACTCCTTTTCAATCTCTTTTGGTTCAAGGTTAAGATTGTTAAAAGAGTCATGCAATAAAGCAGTTATTATTGATGTCAGTCCAAGCCCCATCTCACCAGCAATAATTCTTGCAACAGACAAGGCGTGAAGAATTTCCGGCTCGCCGGTTAATATAATCTTGTCGCCACATGCCCTGACAGCCAGATCCATTGCCTTCCTTATAGTAATTTTATCTTCACGACTAACAGTATTTTTTGCTGCCAGAAGCAATGCCTTGTATCCGCTGTTTATTTTCTGTGAATCAACAACCATCAATCTTTGTGTAACTGAATTTTACCTAATAACTGAAAAAACATCCAATTGTTCTGCAAATAAAAAAAAATCCCCGGAACATTTTGCGAACCGGGGATTCATTTTATAGTTTAAACTCTATCTGAAAGAGAATCCTAAACCGGTGGTAAGCACATTATATTGTGCCCTTGTATAGTCAAAATGAATTGTAATAATTGCAAGTTTCAGCCTGAAACCAACATTTGCGCGAAGACCTGAGAAGTTCTTTATATCGATTTCAGGAAAATCTGATCCTTTTTTGACTCCGCTGTCATTATACTGAACAAAAGGAGTAGTCAATATTGCCGTTGGAGTGGGATAATTTCCCGAGAGTGCCATTGTTGTCTGGGTTTTGCAATAGCCAATTCCGCCATAGAAAGTTATTACCTTAAGGTTAACGGAACCAATAGCACTGATATTTAAAGACTTAACATTGATATTAAGATTCTGATCTTTGAATGATGTAGCGGCATTATAAGTAACATATGCCTGTCCGTAAGAAGGATCAGGTTCAAGACCCAGCGGTACATTACTCTGCAGCTTTGTATATCCTGCGAAGACTGAGACATCAAACGGAGTAAGCTTATTACCCGGGATGTACTGCATAATGCTGTGAAGAACACCTATTCCCCAGAGGGAGATATCTCCATCATTGATTTTAATTTTCGGGATGAATCTGAACTTCAGTTCAGTTCCGAGAGGCAAACCAACGCCAATCTGTGCAGTTGGCACGGGAATATATCTCCAGTCAGTTCCCTGAGGTGCATTAAATGTAGCGAGAGTAACACCACCGGCTCTGTATGTCATTTGCGGGCCATTTGTTTTCGGACCGGCTACTGTAGGTGCCATGCCAGTTCCGGTTAGGGAAGTCATTCCTATTTTTGAAACATCAAACGACTCAGCTGATGATGGTACAATTCCCACACTTGTGCTTAATGTTATGTCGAATCCTCCTAATTTATGAGGTTTGGCAGTATTATACCAGCCTCCGCTAAGACCGGATCCAAAAGCATTCGCCCATGGAGCGAGATATGACTGAAGATACTTTGCCCCATCTGCAGGAGCACTTCTCAGGAAATCGACATCATTGAACTGCGAAAATGCTGTAGATGAAAATAAAATCAAACTGATAACCAGGATACTGGTTCTTTTAAGAGATAGATTGCTCATAGGTTAAAAAATTGGTCAGGTTTCAAACTAATACAAATATAGAAGAAGGATGTTAAAAACAAGGCTTAACAGCCTGTAATCTGCTATTTGAACGGATTTGGAGCAGGAAGGTTACTCTTTATAAACATAAAAAAGAAAATTTATTCTTCATGTTGATTTTTCTTCATCTTATCAAGATCTTTAAGCTCTTGTATATCAATGTCTTTAGATAAATCAGAAATGTTTTTAAGATTCAGTTCTCCCTTGATGGAAATTAATGAATTTCCGCCTGGGCCACCCTTTACAACAAGCAATTCGGAAATTATGTTCCCCGATTCTTTAATGAGGAACTTGGTAACATCAGGTCCGGTCTTAACAACAAGCAGTTCTTCATAAACCGACAGGTCGAGCTTTTTAGTAAGTTCGGTATAAAAGTTAAGGTTTTTATTCAGCAGGGAATCTTCTACCGAAAGAATTTTTATGGATTTCAGCTTATCGATAATATTATCGGCGTCAGTGTTGTCCTTTTCTTTGTCTGCGAACATACTGAACATCTTGCTGGAAATTGAAACCAGTGTAAAACCTGGCTTTTCGGCATACTTATTAAACATTTCATCAACTGCATTGCTCTGAGCATGGATAAGTACCGTAAGGCCAAGGAGAGCCATTGAAAGAAAAAATTTTTTCATATTGTTGGTATTTTTCGTTTTCTATTGTTGGGGTTGAAAATTCTCAACCCTTTCTATCTATTATTGGGGTTGAAAATTTTCAACCCATTTTTTTCCAATATCCGGGTTGATTCAGTAATGGGAATAAAGCTTTTTTTCCCCACCTCATTCAGCCTGCCAACTGGTTCAAGTTCCCGAACACTTTGGTTAAGCTGTGATGACACATCGTGCAGAATCTTTATTGTTTCCATATACGCTAATTGAGGGTCGGTGTATGTATCATTGGTTTCACTTCTGCCTGTAAAGAAAAACCAGGTACCTGCAAGTATCAAGATTCCGGCTGCAACACTTATCAGGGGAATAATATACCTCCTAAGGCTGCTTTTTCTTTCAGAAGCGTCAATAGCTGCAAGAATCCGGGCTTCAAAGTCATGCGATGGCTCAGGAATGGTTTCAGATCCATCATAATAACCGAATATGACCTTTTCAGCCTCATAACCCCTTGGGATATCATGCTTCCTGAAAAATACCCGCAGAGCATTTTCCTCCTCTTCAGTACTTTCGCCGTTATAGTACTTATGAATCAGTCTCTTTAGTTCCTCTTCGTTCATACTGATACTTATTAAATTCGTCCCTTATCATTTTTCGTGCTCTCGACAAAGTTACTCTTAGTGTATTGATATTCTGTTGAGTTTTAACTGCAATCTCTTCATAGGACATATCTTCCATTTCCCTTAAAACAATCACAACTTTATATATGTCAGGCAACTGTTCTATTATGTTATGAATGATATTTTCAGATTCCTTATTTTCCATTATTTCAAATGGTGAAGCCTCACCAGTATTCTTAATGTCGTGTCTTTCAATATCTTCCTCAATAAAATGCTTTCTTTTTCTGATCTGGTCAATGCAGAAATTCCTGGTCATTGTGACTGCAAGGGCGGAAGGGTTTTTATATTCATCAAGTTTCTTTCCAAGATTCCAAAGCTTTACAAACACCTCCTGGATGGCATCTTCCGCTTCCTCCTGATTCCGGAGGATGCGGAAGGCCTGGCCATAAAGAATACGGTTAAGCTGCAGGACAAGATCATTAAAATCAGCTCTTGACATTAGTGAAACAGGCAATTAAACTTATAAAGATAGGCACAATATTAGTCAATTAACATTCGAGTAAATCTCCACGCCGTGGTTTTTCTGAACATCTTTTGACATTTTTTTAGCCTCCTTATAAGTCAAATCGCCCTTTATCTGGACTACCGCATTGCTTGTGCCACCCGATATGATCAAAAACTCCTTGAACCTGTTACCCTCTGAGCGTACGAGCATCCTGAGATCATTGTCCGTTTTCTTTACTCTCATGAACTCATCATAGTTTTTAAGGTCAATGTCTTTTATGACAAGATCGTAAAAATTGTCAATGATTATTGATTTATCTTCCTGTGCCAGAACACGTATCTCTGTTATCTTTTCCGGAAGTGAGTTATCGATATCCCTGTCATCCAGACAACTAAACATTTTCAGGAGATTTCCGCTTATGGTAACAGTGGTAAACCCATCCTTTCCTGCATATTTATCAAACAGGTAATCAATTGATTTTTGTCCCGATGAAATTTGTGCACTTATTGCAAGAACAGCAAATAATAATAGTTTTCTCATAGCGTATGTATTTAAAATTTCTGAATCATTTATATACATGACGCAGGGATGGCAAATTCATTACAAAGATGAATAATGAATTTGAAGAAATGCCCGATGTTGCGATGGTGGGCTTTCACTTCTATTGTTGAATTTTGCTTTTTCAAACGTGAACAAAATAATAACATAAAGTGTTAATTTCAAAAAAGTTATCATCGCTAATATTAAGTATTATGGCAAAAAAACCGGAAATAAAGTTCACACCAGGAGAATTGAAAAACGATTGGAAGCAGAGTGAGGGAAAACTTGCTTCCTCCGCACTTCTCAATGTTCTTAATGAATTAACAGGCCGACAACGAAGGGCTTATTCAAAGGAATGGGAGCACCATGAGGCAATAGCTGAGATTCTTATGAGCAGTTCACCTAAAGTCAGAAAATTAATTGAAGCACTTGGAGAGATAAGGACTGTTAATAACAGTTTTTCAGAAGTGTATCAGGATGTAACAGGAAGTCACGTTCTTGATCAGCAAATGGACATAAGTAATGGAATTTCGACAGACCGGTTTTCGTTTCGATCTGCTCCTTTTGACGTTATATGGACTGATTTTCAGCCATCTGGAGCGAAAGGGACAGCTGCTCATGGTCCTTCTGCTGATCTTAATGGACACATGTCACTGGATCTCACAGAGACCTATGTAGATCGGCCCGTAGCTTATGGCGGATGGATGCGAAATGCCGCTGGTGTTGGGTCGTGGTTTAAGCCCAAATCAAAAAACACTTACGTTCGTGTCGCTCCATATACACCATACGATTATCGTTGGAAAGACGACTCGAGCCTTCAGGTGGCACATAATTCCGGAGCTATATCAGTCATGGTTCAACGTTTTATCAGTCCCGGCAATTTTGAAACCCTCGTGGACAGCAGAGTCCCATTATGGAGCGATGGTACTGGCTGGTATGAAACACATCAGGATGAACAATCAGGTGTTTTATCAGACTCGAATTACTTTTGGGCTAGCTCTGATGACTGGTATCTGATTTGGGTATGGTGCAATAGTGCAATTGATTTTGCGACAAAAACGACTTTCGGATCAAGCAAGGCGAATAACAATCTTAGAGCCGGTTTGAAATGGCTTGTTTTTGAACAATGGGCATAACTCATTAAGTTTTTGGAATTGTGTATTAGAACAAGGTGGGATTTAATAATTCCACCTTTTTTTTATCTAGGTGTGGCTCATATAAAAACAAAAAAGCCCCCATCTCTGAAGGCTTGTAAGTGATCCAGCTGTGGCTCGATCCCAGGACCCTTCCGTAAAGCGGAATGCTCTACTGCTGAGCTATTAGCTCTATAATAAATTGTTTGGACTTTCTACTTTTAATATATTGTTCTCGATCCATAGCTTCTTTTTTTGATTCAAATGATTCATTATAAACAAGAATCCATGGTATTCCAACATCAGTAAACTTCCCTTTTTTCCTGTTATGCTCACCTAAGCGCCGAGGAAGATCGTTAGTAAATCCAACATAATATTTGCCAAGACTTTCGCTATGAAGTATATACAAGGTGTACATATTACAAATTTGATAAAAAAAAGGAATTAAAACTAATTCCTTTTGTCATTTTTATGACAGGCTTGGTATAAAAACAAAAAAGCCCCCATCTCTGAAGGCTTGTAAGTGATCCAGCTGGGGCTCGAACCCAGGACCCCATCCTTAAAAGGGATGTGCTCTACCAGCTGAGCTACTGAATCAAATATTTTTATTTAAAGAACCCTGGTACCCTCCCGCGAAGCGGGATGCTCTACCAGCTGAGCTACTGAATCAAATATTTTTATTTAAAGAACCCTGGTACCCTCCCGCGAAGCGGGATGCTCTACCAGCTGAGCTACTGAATCAAATATTTTTATTTAAAGAACCCTGGTACCCTCCCGCGAAGCGGGATGCTCTACCAGCTGAGCTACTGAATCAAATATTTTTATTTAAAGAACCCTGGTACCCTCCCGCGAAGCGGGATGCTCTACCAGCTGAGCTACTGAATCAAATATTTTTATTTAAAGAACCCTGGTACCCTCCCGCGAAGCGGGATGCTCTACCAGCTGAGCTACTGAATCAAATATTTTTATTTAAAGAACCCTGGTACCCTCCCGCGAAGCGGGATGCTCTACCAGCTGAGCTACTGAATCCTCTTTGTTTTTGCGAGTGCAAATGTATGATAAAATTATTTTAAACCAAAAGAATAGAACAATTTTTCCTGTGTATTGTGCTATTTTTCCGGAACAGAATTTTGTTCGTTCTCTAACTGGTTAGTTATCAGATAAACTTACCTCGACAATACAGGAATCTGCCTGTTGATCGACTCCTCAAGTGAAATAAGCGTCTCTGTCCTGACAATTCCACCTATATTCTGGATCGTGTCTGTCAGTATCATCCGAAGATGCTCATTGTCATGTGTATAAACTTTTATAAACAATGAATAGTTCCCTGTCGTGTAATGACATTCTATAATTTCGGGTATATCTTTGAACTTTTCAACCACATCTCTGAAATGTCCGGGATGGTCAAGAAATATTCCAATATAGGCGCAGGTCTTGAAACCTACCATTACCGGATCAACTTTAAACTCAGAACCTCTGATAACACCGATACGAATCAGACGCTGAACACGCTGATGAATGGCGGCACCGGATACTCCGCATTCCCTTGCAACTTCAAGATAGGGTATCCTTGCATTCTTTGTTATAATATCAAGTATTTTCTTATCAAGATTATCAATTTGTAAACTTTCTGACATTTCGAAGGCGGTTAATTAATAAAATGAAACTATATGTTTTTATTTTCTTACAAATTTAAAGGAAAATAAACATTTTATAATATTTATTGATAAAATGTTTGAAACTTTCAGATTACACTGGACGGCGATTCAGGAATCCGGTAATTTCCCGTACGTCTGTATATCCTTTCCTTACAAGATATTCTTCGATGCCATTAAGTATTTTCAGCGATGCCTGAGGATCTATGAATGAGGCAGTCCCGACCTGTACCGCCCCGGCTCCGGCAAGAATAAATTCCAGAGCATCCCTTGCCGTCATAATGCCACCCATTCCTATAACAGGGATCTTCACGGCATTTGATACCTGCCACACCATCCTGAGAGCTACCGGCTTTATGGCTGGTCCGGATAAACCACCTGTAACAGTGGAAAGAGCCGGCTGCATTTTTTCAATATCAACCGCCATTCCAAGAAGGGTATTGATAAGGGATATTGAATCGGCACCTTCCTCTTCAACAACACGTGCAAAATCCACTATATTAGTTACATTCGGAGAAAGCTTGACAATCAGTTTCTTAGAATAAACCTTCCTTACTTCTCTTGTCACTTCCCGTGCTGATTCCAGGTTTGTTCCGAACGCCATCCCTCCCATTTTGACATTCGGACATGAAATATTCAGTTCAATAGCACAGATCTTTTCAAGATTATTTACCCTTTCTGCCAGTGCAATATAATCTTCAAGATAGCTGCCATTGATGTTGACTATAATATTTGTATCATATTTCAGAATACGGGGATAAATTGTCTTTTCTAAATAATCAATGCCCTTGTTCTGAAGCCCCACGGCGTTTAACATTCCAGACGGGGTTTCGGCCATTCGCGGATAATCATTGCCTTCACGTGCCTCAAGGGTGGTGCCTTTAAGTATTATCCCGCCCAGTTTTGAAACATCCAGAAAATCGTCGAATTCCGCTCCGTTTCCAAATGTTCCCGATGCAGTGATCACAGGATTTTTGAAATGCAAATCACCTATTGAAAATCCAAGGTTTACCATTTTAAGTCATTTACATTGAATATTGGTCCGTCCATACAGGTGCAAAGATTTCCTTTAACAGTATCAACCACACAACACAGGCACGCTCCTATTCCGCATGCCATGAGGTTTTCAAGCGAGACTTCACAAGTAATGCCGCGCGGCTTTGAATAGGCAGAGATTGCCTTCATCATTGTATCGGGACCACAGCAGCAAATCCTGTCATAACTTTTTTCGGAAAACACTGAGTGCTGTGTTACATAGCCTTTCTCACCCTTCGAACCATCCTCAGTGGTAATATACACATTTCCTACTTCCAGATAATCCTCAAATTCAATGATCCTTGCACTGTTCCTGAATCCCAGGAGAATATCAGGAATGATGCCATTTGATTTTAAATATCTGGCAAGATACAATAGAGGCGCTATTCCGCAGCCACCACCCACCAGTAACACTTTTTCATTTTTTTCAGGCAGAGAAAAAGAATTTCCCAGAGGGTAGACAAGATTCAGAAGCTCGCCATTCTTTAGTTCTGATAGTTTTTCTGTTCCTTTTCCAACAATCTGAATCAGAATTTTAAATGTATTGCTCTCATAATCAACATCGTGGATAGATATAGGTCTCCGAAGAAATGTATCCTGTGAGTCATCAACTCTTACCTGGGCAAACTGTCCGGGTTTGAATTCCGGCAATTTATTCCCGCTGGTTAGTTCAAGAATAAAAAAATCATTATTCAGGCGTTTATTGGCAACTATCTTGAGATCTTCAATACGCTTTGTCATTTTCTGTGCGTTTGCGGCAAAGATAATTGTAATGACTGATTCCAAAAAATTTAAGGGAAGGTATTTTAAGGCACAGGGCAGAGGGCAGAGGGCACAGAGCACAGGGCACAGGGCACAGGGCACAGGGCACAGGGCACAGGGCACAGGGCGCAGGGCACAGGGCGCAGGGCACATGGGGCACAGGGCAGAGGGCGCAGGGCACAGGGCACAGAGCACAGGGCACAGGGCACAGGGCGCAGGGTACGGGGAGAGCACGGGGAGAAGAGCAAGTGAAAAGACAGAGAAGGGTATGAGGTAAAAGGCAATTACTTATTTTGGGAAATATTCGATAAAACTATTGTCATTGTAAAACCAGACTATTCTGACTACTTCTGATCGGGCGTCTCTCTCTGGTAATGTAGATTCTTCGCGCTTTTTATTTTTATCAACATCCTGAATATTAACCACTTGATTAATCGGATCATTCAATGACTTTACTTGTGTTCCATCATTTTCTGATTGAGAGAAATCAAATAAACTCTGCATCCTGGGCTCCTTATACATCGTTCCTTTGCCAAATAACAACCATTCGGTTGAAATATACTGGTATTTCTCAAGCATTCTGAGTATAAAATCCAAACTTGGATTGTTGCGTCCTGAGAGTATATGGGAGATTCCCGAAGCCTGAACTCCAATTTCCTCTGCTAACTGAGCAGAAGACTTATTCTCTTTCCTTAAAAATTCAAGTAAACGTTCCTTCATTTTTGTAAATATTCACACTTACAAATGTAATCATTATACAATTGCCATTTGTAATTTTCACTATTTACAATTGTAATTATAAAAATTTCAGTACAGCAATGCAAATTATGATATTTTTGTAATTTATTGATACATAGTAATTTATATAGATATACTATCTAAAGTAGTACTTTGGTTTAGATTAGTAATTATATGGTAAGTAGATAGTTAACTGCAATATCTAAATATTATTTATATACGATTATATAATCTGATACGGATATATGCTCTGTTACTGTATATAATACAATGTAAAATACTGGTTTATTGTACTTTAAATATATATAGAAACTATTCATGTATTAATTGATAATTGTAAACTGAGATGTGTAATTATTACATGACACTTGTAATTATTGGTGTAATTTAACAGACATTACAAATGTAATGTCACAGATCTTGTCTGATCATCAGTGAAAAAGTGATAAATCTCAATAACAAGGAAAAAATTGAAAAAGATCCGGGGGCGTAAAAATGACGTGACCGGCGTCTGGTCTCAAAGCAGGAAAGACTTAAATTGTGAAAAGCGGGTATTTGCCTCCCTACGGCAGGTCAATTGGAAATATTCGATTCTGGGGAGGTTGAGAATTTATCCCAAATCTTAAAATATATGCTGATTTGGCTGGAATTATCGTAAAGATTATTTTTCTTTAACAGTAATTAATTTAAACATGGCAAAACACAAGTTTTCAGTAGCATTGCATTACCAGATTCTAATAATGCTGCTTGCCGGCGGATTCTTCGGATATTTCTTCCCTCAGGCAACTGCTTACACTAACTGGGCAGGGGTGATATTTCTGCGGGGGTTGAATATGATCATCATTCCGCTTATCCTGTGCTCTATAACGACAGGCGTTGCCAGTGTCGGAAGCAGCGGCAACCTTGGCAGGCTGGGAATAAAAACAATGGCTTACTATGTTCTTTCAACATTGGTGGCAATAGTTACAGGATTTGTGCTGGTAACAACAATTAAGCCCGGTGTGGGTGCTGAACTGGGTTTTAAAATGCCGGTTGACAATCTCTCAGCGGTCTCAGAAAGTTTTGGACAGACACTGATAAATATAATTCCTGCAAACATATTCGAATCGTTGATGAAAGGACAAATGCTTGCAATAATCTTTTTCGCGATTCTGTTTGGATTTTTTATTACGAAAATTGATGATAAACCACGGGTGATTATAACAGGTGTGTTCAATGCAGCTCTGGACGTAATAATGAAGATTACCCTGTTTATTATAAAATTTACTCCTATCGGGATATTCAGTATTACGGCAAAGGTAATTGCCCAGCAGATTATCATGGGCAACCAGATCACTGAAGTCATCAGCCGGCTTGGACTTTATTTCATAACAGTATTGATAGGATTACTTATTCATGGATTCATTACTCTTCCTCTGAGTGTGAAGCTCATTGGCAGAGCAAATCCGGTTAAGCACCTGAAAAACATGACAACGGCGCTTCTGACAGCTTTCTCCACGTCATCATCAAATGCAACACTACCTCTCAGTATGAAGGCCGTAGAGTTTGAAGATGGGGTGTCGAACAAGATTGCAAGCTTTACTTTACCGCTGGGGGCAACAATAAATATGAATGGAACTGCACTTTATGAATGTGTGGCTGTTATGTTTATCGCACAGGCTTATGGAATTAACCTCACATTAGGGCAACAGGCAATTGTCATATTCACAGCGCTTCTCGCAGCAATTGGTTCAGCGGGGATCCCTATGGCCGGATTGGTTATGATGACAGTAGTGCTGAAGGCGGTTGGACTCCCACTGGAGGGAATAGGTCTCATCCTGGCAGTAGACCGTATACTCGATATGTTCCGTACTGCCATCAATGTGTACGGCGACACATGCTGTGCGGTAATTATCGCAAAGTCAGAAGGGGAAACTCTTAAAATTTAATCCTGGAATATCAGCAGTTGCAAGTACCTGAGCAACCTGATCCTGATTCACTGCTCTCACCGCAGCCGGAGCCACAGTCGGCATGTTCATGATCACCACATCCTGAGCAGGAATGCATTGTACCGGCCAGCTCAATCTCTGTAGCATCACGCACTTCGATAATCTTTCCTGTAAAATACAGATCGAGACCGGCCATAGGATGATTGAAATCCATTTTCACAAATGTGTCACTGATTTCATTAATAATTCCGGTGAGAGGATTGCCTTCCGAATCAGACATAGGAATCTCATTTCCGACTTTGCAGATGTCCTCGTTGAGTTTACCGTCGGTTTCAAAAACGTGTTTCGGGACATCAATGATCATGTCCTCCCTTTTATCGCCGTATGCCAGTTCTGAATCGAGTTTGAATTTGAAAAGGTCGCCTGTTTTCAGCAAACTAATGTTAGATTCAAAAACAGGGAGTAATCTGCCTGTGCCGTATATAAATTTCAATGGTTTTGTATCATCCAAAGTCTCAATAACTTTTCCTTCTGAATCATTTTCTCTTAATTCATAAGTAAGAGAGACCATTTTATTATTTTCAATTTGCATAGTACCTTTATTTTTTAAGGGTTCAAAGATAATTTATTTGTCATATAATTACAAGTTTCGGAATGATTTTGTCCTAAATTAAGACAAATATGTCCGTTATTCAATTAAATTCAATTTAAGAATTTCAGAAGATAAAGCTGATCCTTATTTCAGGTTTACTGTAAAGCTCATATTGTGAGTCATTTAACGGCCATAGAACTATGAAATTCAGTGATGACCTTCTCCCCACCTGCTGGCTGATACCGGCTCCTGCCAGTAAAGTATTGACATAGAATCTGTCGGAATAGTATGGTGTAGGTTTCCAGAAAGAAGTCTTCAGGCTTAGTAATTCATTTTCAGCGTGAAGGAATATTCCGGTATGAACACCCAGAGGTACAATTGAATTAACATCCTGTATAACAGTAAATTGAACATATCCTTTTCCACCGTATATTGCAGTCTTTGAATACTGGTCCTTATAATACCTGTAACTTGGCCCTACTGCCACAGCTATCCTGGGCAATACCCAGATACCTATAACCGGTGAAAGCTGAACATCGGTGATGCTTCCGAACATCAGTCCGAGAGATCCTCCAAAAAACAAACGCTCCCTCAATGCCGGAGTATCCTTAGTCACTTTCTGTTCATAAGGAAATCGGTCCTCATTGGCATCCTGTCCATATGTATTTGAAAATGAACTGAATACAAGTAAGACTAGTAATGTTGATAATGGTAAATTACAGTATCTTGCGACTATGTTTTTCTTAAAATTCATTTTATATTTTATGACTTGATTGAAACGGTACAAAATAACGGAAAAAAAGCGCTTTCGTATATCTTGAGATGAAGAAATCTCTTAAAGATGTCAGAAATCAATCCTCCTTCTCTGTCTTTATTATTTTTCAATCTGATTGTAAGAAGCCACCAAACCCTTTATGAGCGAGGAGCTGAATCCGTTATGTTCCATTTCATTTAACCCGACAATTGTACAGCCCTTTGGGGTTGTGACCTTATCAATTTCAAATTCAGGGTGCTGATGACCCTGAATCAGCAGCTCTGCAGCTCCCTTAACAGTTTGATTAACAATGGCGCTTGCCGTTGCTGCATCAAATCCTATCTGAATGCCGCCCTGTATCATCGCTCTTATAAATCTCAGGACATACGCAACACCACATGCGCCCAGTATCGTAGCCGACTCCATAAGATCTTCATCGATAACCATCGTAGTTCCCATAATATCGAAAAGTGATTTCACCAATTGCATCTGCTTATTTTTAACCCCACTCTCACAGACACATGTAACTGACCCGCCTACACTCGCTGAAATATTTGGCATTGCCCTGAAAACAGGAACACTCGTCCCCACTTCTTCCTGGATCTTACTGATCGTTATGCCTGTTGTCACCGAAACAAGCAGATGCTTTTTGACATCAAGATGATTTTTCATTTCACCCAGAACGCTCATGAGATTATATGGCTTAACTGCTACAATAATTAGCTCCGATCCTTTCAGCGCTTCGATATTATCGGAAGTAAGACGGACTCCCGACTCTTTCAGATAATTCAACTCTCCGATGTTCCTGCGTGTGGCAATAATATTTTCCGGAGAGATCCTCTTATCTTTAAGTAATCCCTGTAATAGTGAAATCCCAATATTTCCGCAGCCAATTATTGCAATTTTTGTATTAATCATCACTTTTATTGGTTATATTAATATTAAATGAAATCCCGTTACACTTTCCAGATTGATATTAATCTGGCAGTTTATATTTATAATAATAACAAATATAGTATAAATAGTTATGAATATGACATATAAATGTCTGTTTTAGTTTAATTATGTAAATCATGACACTTATTATTATATCATAATTCTGTTTAATTTTGAATCCATATTTAATAACAACTGAATTCAGGAAACATCCAACAATTAAAAAAAAATTATGAAAAAGTTGAATATTATTGTCAATGGCGGCACGAGAGGCATCGGAAAGGAAGTTGTTAAATATCTTGCCAAAGATATCAATCATAAAATCGTTGTGACAGGACGGAATGAAAAGGTACTTGAAGGTTTGTCAGATGAATATAAAAATGTAAAATCATTTACATTAGATATGGCCGCATATCAGTCAAATAATAAGCCATTTATGGATATGATTTCAACTCATTTCAAAGAGGTCAACATTCTTTTAAATATAGCCGGGTATCTGATTGCAAAGGACTTTATGACGACCTCAGATGATGAAGCAAGATTAACCATGGAAACTAATTTTTTCGGACCTGCGTCACTCATCAGAAGTCTGAAACCAATGATGCCTGCAGGTTCACATATTGTGAATATTTCCAGTATGGGAGGATTTCAGGGTAGCTTAAAATACCATGGTCTCTCCTATTATAGCGCCTCGAAAGCAGCCATCAGTTGTCTTACCGAATGTCTGGCGAATGAATTCTCAGATTCAGGAATAAGCGTTAATTGTCTGGCACTGGGATCTGTGCAGACTGAAATGCTGAATGAAGCATTCCCCGGATACAAGGCGCCTGTAGAAGCGAAAGAAATGGCGGAGTTCATTTCTGATTTTGCTATCAGGGGAAACAAATTTTTTAATGGGAAGATATTGCCTGTGGCGGTTGGAAATCCCTGAATCCAATTTAGGTGGGTATTATGCGTACGTTTTTATCTCAATCTTCCCATCCAGTGCCAGGAGACCGTTATTTGCAAGAGCTTTAAGCTCATCCTCACCAGGATACACAACAACCTCTGCAATGAAACGGACTCCCGATCTGATGTTATCGATTATTGAATCCTGAAAAGCCATTCCTCCGGTGAGAATTACAGCATCAACTTTGCCTCCCAATACCGCAGCCATTGCCCCAATTTCCTTCGCAACCTGGTATGCTGCTGCATCTCTGACTAAAATCGCTTTCGGATCTCCATCCTCTGCCATTCTGCAAACTTCTATAAAACTATTTGTACCAAGATAGGCCATCATTCCTCCTTTTCCTGTAATCATCCGTTTAAGCTCTTCGTGTGAAAATTTTCCACTGAAACACAGATCAATCAATTGTCCGGAAGGAAGTCCTCCGGATCGTTCGGGTGAAAAAGGACCGTCGCCATCGAGCGCATTATTGACATCTATCACTCTTCCGTTTCGGTGTGCTCCTACGCTGATTCCGCCGCCCATATGAGCAATGATCAGATTCAGTTCTTCATATTTCTTATTCTTCGAAGAAGCATATAAACGGGCTACAGCTTTCTGATTAAGTGCATGAAATATCGATTTTCTTTCAATTTCCGGATGACCCGATAAGCGTGCAACAGCCTGAAGCTCATCAACAACAACAGGATCTACGATAAATGCTGATGCACAGCAAAGTGACGTGGCAATATCATCGGCAATCAGACCACCAAGGTTACTGGCGTGCTGACCTGAAAGACCTGAGGCAAGGTCATCCTTCATTTGCTGATTAACCTTATAAATACCTGACTCAATAGGTTTTACAAGACCGCCCCGGCCAACTACTGCAACAATATTTTCCATATTTACTTTCCGTTCGGACAGCTCATTCATTATCAGATTTTTCCTGAAATGAAACTGGTCGGTAATTTTTTTAAAATTCTTCAGGTCTCCTGCCGTATGACGGAGAGTCTTTTCGAAAACCAATTTTTCTTCTTCAAACAATGAAAATTTTGTAGAAGTCGAACCCGGATTAATTGCCAGAATCAGTCGCTTTGTCATAATTCGCTTCTTTTTCAGATTATTTTCTCTGCAGATTATAGATCACGCCATCATGCAAGACAGCGCTATACAGAAGTATTTTGAATTCTCAGTTTCACTTCTCGACATAACGATGACCGGTTTCAGGGTCCCCTGGATCAAACCGGCCAGCTCACCCCTTGCAAACAGCATCAACCCCTTATAGAAAGGGTTGCACGCTTCAAGCGTAGGAAACAGAAGAATATCAGCTTCTCCGTTTACAGGTGTTTTCACTCCCTTTATTTCAACACTCTTCTTGTCGCATGCCAGAAATATATCAATCGGGCCATCCATATCACAATTTTCAATCTGTCCACATGCTGCCATTTTACGCATTACCGAATAATCAGCAGAATAGTCAAAATGCCGGCTTATCTTCTCAGATGCCCCAATCAGCGCAATCTTAGGTCTTTCTATCCCAAACTTCCGGGCCATAGCGATGGCATATCCTGCCATCGCTATCTTCTGATCAAGATCGGGAAATGGGATTACTGCGGGGTCGGTGATGAACAGAAGCTTATGATATTCAGGGATCTGTACCGCGCAGACATAGCTCAGGACTGCCCCTGGTATCATTATTCCCCTTTCCTTATCCATCACGGCTTTCAGGAACTTATCGGTTCCCACTAGTCCCTTCATCACTATATCAGCCTCCCCCGTTTTTGTTAACCTTACAGCTTCGGCGCAGGCGCTTATTTCGTTTTCGGCTTCAATTAACCGGAAGTTTTTATCTTCAATAGACAGGTCCCTGCATGTTTTTCTTATCTCCGCGGGATTTCCTATCAAAATTGCCTCAATAAAGCCCTTTTTTAACGGCTCTGTCGAGAGCGCCGATACTATTTACGTCCTGACCCCAGGCAACGGCAACACGGTGCTTCTTTTTAAGCGCAAGCACCTTTTCCTCCATTTGTGAGAGTGTCCTGATCATAATTTTTATCTGCTTGCGGCAGCTGCAAGAAGGATACTGTCGAATTTAGCCTGCTCTGAATCTGACCTGGAGGTAAGGACAATCGGGACGGTAGCTCCAAGAATGATTGAGGCTACCTTGGCTTTCGCAAAGAAAACCAATGACTTATATAATACATTACCTACCTCAATATCGGGCATCAGCAGTAGATCTGTGTCACCTGCCACCTCGCTTTTTATTCCTTTAAGCTGGGCACTCTCAAGACTTACGGCGTTATCGAAGGCAAGAGGTCCGTCGATAATACAATTCTTTATCTGGTCACGCTGATTCATTTTTGAGAGAAGCGCGGCATCGAGAGTTGCCTTCATATTTTCATTCACCATTTCAACTGCTCCGAGAACGGCAACCTTGGGCATTTTATATCCAAGTTTGTTCAGGCATGAGACAGAGTTATTCACAATTGCGATTTTATCCTGCAGAGTAGGTGCTATGTTCATTGCAACATCAGTAACAGCAATCACTTTAGGATAAGTATCCACCTCAAAAAGAGCAAAATGCGATAAAAGGTTTCCGGTCCTGAGACCCCATTCCTTATTAAGCACACATTTTAACAGCGTCGCCGAACCAATCTTTCCTTTCATGAGTATGTCAGCCTGCATGCTGCTAGCCAATTTTACAGCTATCTCAACTGACATTTCAGGGTCGGATTCATGGATAATTTTAAGACCTGTTATATCATAATTGTATGTGGCACAGATATGTTGAATTGCTGGTTTATCCCCAACGAGTACGGGAATAATTAATTTTTCCTTCCAGGCTTTTATCACTGCTCCCAACGAATGGTGATCTTCGGCCGCAGCCAGAACTAATCTCTTTTCATGCCCTGGTTCAATCAGACGCCTCAGGTCATTCATGTTTTTTAACACCATACTATTGGGATTTTTAATTAAACTTTCACCATGTGCTGTTCTGCAATCTCTTTTGTTTCCGTAGCAATCACAAACTCTTCATTTGTAGGTATGATCATAACGGTTACCTTCGAGTCTTTTTTACTTATTACCAGCTCTTTACCTCTGACACCACTATTAATCTGTTTGTCGAATTCGAGACCCATAAACTCCATGTCTTTGCAGATGTTTTCCCGGGTTTCGGATCCATTCTCACCTATTCCACCGGTAAATATCAGAAGGTCAACTCCTCCCATCGCAGCTGCATAAGCCCCTATATATTTTTTAACCCTGTAATCATACATTTTAAGGGCAAGTAATGCTCTCTCATCTCCTTCTTCAGCTGCAGATTCAATCTCACGCATATCGGAAGATATCCCCGAGATCCCCAGAACACCGCTATGCTTATTCAGAAGTGTATTCAGTGAAGAATGATCGATTTCCTCTTTTTCCATTATTAGAGTGAGCGCTCCGGCATCAACATCCCCCGATCTGGTTCCCATAATAAGTCCCTCAACAGGTGTAAGTCCCATCGATGTATCGATAGATATCCCATCCTTTAATGGCAGTTATCGATGCGCCATTGCCCAGATGACATGTAATGATTTTCTGACTATTATAGTCTCTGTTAAGTACCTCGCACGCTCTTTTTGAAACATAGCTGTGGCTTGTTCCATGGAAGCCATAACGACGGATCCCATATTTTTTATACAAAGAATAGGGAAGCGCATACATGAACGAATAGTCGGGCATCGTCTGGTGAAAAGAAGTATCGAAAACACCCACCTGTGGGACATTGGGCAGTACCGTTTTCATTGCATAAATTCCCTTAAGGTTTGCAGGATTATGAAGCGGAGCCAGATCTGAACAATCTTCGACACCTTTTATTGTAATATCATCAAGATAGCAGCTTCCTTTAAACAGTTCTCCGCCGTGCACCAGACGATGACCGATGGCATCTATTTCATTAAGATCCTTAAGTACACCTCTTTTTTTGCTGATCATAAGTCCGAGAAGATATTCAATGCCAGTCTGATGATCGAGTATCTCCCCCTCCAGTTTAACCTTGTCACCATCAAAACGCTCATTTTTTAGGAATGATCCCTTTAAACCTATTTTTTCAACAATTCCTTTTGCCAGGACTACTCCTGAGGTCATATCGAACAGCTGGTATTTTATTGATGAACTCCCGCAGTTAAGAACTAATATTTTCATTATGAAAAAAGTTTATTTATAAAATTTTATTTATCCGGAAACTGAAATTACTGTTCCAAAAAGGAATCATGCATAATCTTCATCCCGTCTTTATTATATTCATAGAATCCCCTGCCGGTGCGTCGACCCCATTGGTTCGCCCTCACCAGTTTTTTTAATATTGGGGAAGCTTTATATTTCAGGTCTCCGAATTCATCATATAGGTTTTCACACCACCTGAGGATCTTGTCGAGCCCTATCTTGTCAGCCATTTCAAAGGGGCCAAGCGGAAGACCAAAGCCAACCTTCATTGTGAGGTCAATATCCTCCATTGAACCGACTCCTTCCATTAGTATTTCACAGGCTTCGTTAATAAATGGAACTATCAGCCTGGTGCTTATTATCCCAGGAGATTCCTTAACAGGCACAACCTTTTTACCGATCAGATTGGCAAATTTTATTGAATTCTCGTAAGCCTCCTGCGAAGTATAAAGACCTTTCACAATTTCTACAACCCTTGCGTCAGCCTCCGGTGTGAGAAAGTGAAAACTCAGACAACGATCCTTATGAATGAGATCTGCTGTCAGTTCAGTAATGACATGAGTGGATGAATTTGTTGCAATTATGGTATCCCTGTCGACATTCTGCTCAATCTTCTTCAGAATTTCCGACCGTTCGTCATGTGTCCTGTCCCTGCTGGAGGATTTTATAGCTTCGATAACGATATCACAACCCCTGAAGCCAGCATAGTCGATTGTGCCTTTAATGCGAGAGAGTATTCCAAGTTTTTCGGAATTTGTCATACCCCAGCGTTCAATCATCCGGTCAAGCTCTTTTGCCATGTCGATGAAAGCCTGATCTATCTTTTCCTGTGTAAGATCGAGTATTATTACATCAAGGCCTTTTGAGCTGACCATCCTGGCTATATTCTGACCAACGGAGCCGGCCCCTATTATTCCTACCCTCGAGAACAAGGTTTTCGGTTTATTGTCTTTTGATAATCCGTAGTCCTCCAACCTTTCAATATTTTCTGCCATACAAATTATATTATAAAAAACTGTTTTTAAATTCTTATTTTTTCAGACCGGCTGCCTGGTTTGAAGTAATCGCAATCATGCTGACAATGTCGCTTACCGAACATCCTCTGGAGAGGTCATTTATAGGAGCAGCCATTCCTTGTAAAATAGGTCCGATAGCTTCAGCATGAGCAAGCCTTTGAACCAGCTTATAAGCGATATTACCTGAATTCAGATCAGGGAATATAAGTACATTGGCATTTCCGGCAATCGGACTTCCTGGAGCCTTACTCTTCCCAATTGCTTCCACAAGAGCTGCATCAGCCTGAAGTTCACCGTCAAGCTGGAGATCAGGAGCCATTTCCTTTGCAATACGCGTTGCATTTGCCACTTTATCGACCATTTCATGTTTGGCGCTGCCTTTTGTAGAAAAACTAAGCATGGCAATTCTGGGTTCAAAACCAGCTATTGCCCTGGCAGTATGTGCCGATGCTATTGCAATCTCGGCAAGCTCTTTTTCATTAGGATTTGGATGCACAGCACCATCGGCGAATATGATAACTCCATTTTCACCAAAGTTCTTATCAGGAAGAATCATAATAAATGCACCGGAAACTACAGAGATCCCGGGAGCGGTTTTTACATAATGGAATGCGGGTCTGAGAACATCACCTGTTGAATGATCGGCCCCGGATACTTCGCCATCGGCATCTCCGTTCTTAATCATCAGAACTCCAAGGTAAAGCGGGTCCTCAATTAACCGCGACGCTTCTTCCTTAGTCATGCCTTTGCTTTTCCTTAATTCAACCATCATATCAACATAATGATCCTTCTCCGGATGCGATTTCGGATTAATGATTGTAGCTTTTGAGATATTTTTTAAGCCAAGTTTTGAAGCATGGGAATTTATTTCAGACGGATCGCCTATAAGTATTATCTGAGCCAAACCTTCTCCGAGAGCAATATCAGCAGCTTTAATTGTTCTTTCTTCATACCCTTCCGGAAGCACAATCCGCATATTGTGTTTTCTGGCATTTTCTTTGATGCGATCTAATAATTCCATTGTGTATCAGTATATTAATGAGTTCGAAATTTTTTTATAAATGTACGAAAAAAAAGTTCTATTAAACAATTTTGAAATGCATGATTAAAATCAGGATTCAGACTAATTAATAAATATCGTCTCAAAATGACAGCATCAAACCTATGAGTCAATCATTTTCCTAAATTTACGCATCAAAAAACAAGCTGAATAATGGATATGTTATACAATAAACTGGATGAACTCGGAAGGAGTCTGGATGGAAATCTGAGGTACGACAATTCGACCACAACAATATATGCCACCGATGCATCAGTATATAAAGAACAACCCATTGCAGTCGTATGGCCAAAATCATCGGATGATATACGGAAAATACTGGAATTTGCAAAAAGCGAAAAAACAAATATAACAATGCGGGCAGGGGGCACTTCTCTGGCCGGACAGGTAGTAAGCTCAGGTATAATCGTTGACATCTCAAAATACATGAACAAGATCATTGAGATTAATGCCGACGAAAAATGGGCCAGAGTCGAACCCGGAGTAGTACTCGATGAACTGAATCTGAAGCTGAAAGGTTATGGCTTGTTTTTTGGTCCGGAAACCTCAACATCGAATCGCTGCAATATAGGAGGAATGGTTGGAAATAACGCATGCGGCTCTCACTCAGTTATATATGGTTCGACAAGGGATCATACTCTTGAAATTAAAACATTGCTGAGCGACGGCAGCGAAGTGATCTTCGGTGATCTTACAAAGCAGGAATTTTTAAATAAATGTGCACAGCAGAATCTTGAAGGCGATATCTACCGGAATATAAATACCATCCTGAGTGATAAAACAAATCAGGAACAGATAAGGGATGGATTTCCCGACCCGAAAGTGCACAGAAGAAATACGGGTTATGCAATAGATCTTCTTCTTGAAAACGAAATCTTTGATGAAAAATCGGGAAGTAAATTTAACTTCTCAAAACTACTTACCGGCTCAGAGGGTACACTCGCAGTAACCACTGAAATAAAATTAAATTTAGTTCCATTACCTCCTTCTAATAAGGCTCTTGTATGTGTTCATCTAAACAAGAAGAATGATGCTTACAGAGCAAATCTCATCGCTTTAAAGTTCAAGCCTTCCGCAGTTGAAATGATGGATGACAGGATACTGGAACTCACCGAAGACAACCAGAGCCAGAGGAACAACCGGTTCTTCCTGGAAGGGAAACCTGCCGCTATTCTGATTGTCGAATTCGTAAGAGAAAAACCGGAAGATATTGACACAGATGCATCATTGATGATCGACGCACTCAAAACTGCAGGATATGGCTACTCCTTTCCTATCGTAAGAGGAAAAGACATATCAAAAGTATGGGATCTGCGAAAAGCCGGTCTTGGTGTTCTCGCCAACATGAAGGGCGATCCAAAACCGGTTACGCTTATCGAGGATACCGCAGTAAGCGTGGAAGCCCTTCCTGAGTATATTGATGAAATAGAAGCAATCCTGGCCAGGTATGGCAAGAGTTCAGTTTACCACGCACATATAGGCTCAGGAGAACTGCATATCAGGCCGATACTGAATCTTAAAGATAAAGAAGATGTCAGGCTCTTCAGATATATTGGTCTGGATACTGCAAGGCTGGTCAAGAAATACAGAGGTTCACTCAGCGGCGAACATGGCGACGGGCGTCTCAGGGGAGAATTCATTTCAATTATAATAGGAGAACACAACTATAAACTGTTAAAGAAGGTAAAACAATGCTGGGATCCATTTAATATCCTTAACCCCGGTAAAATAACCGACACACCTCCTATGGACAGCAGTCTTCGCTATGTCCCGGGTGCTCCTACGCGTGATATAAAAACTATATATGACTTTTCATCAAGCGAAGGATTCATCAGGGCTGCGGAGCGTTGTAACGGGACTGCTGATTGCAGGAAATCGGCAGTTATAGGCGGTACGATGTGCCCCAGTTATATGGCTACGGGTGATGAATATAAGAGCACCAGGGCAAGAGCAAATGTTGTAAGGGAATTTATGAGCAAGGAAGGCGACCCCTGGAATCACAGGGAGATCTATGATATTCTTGACCTTTGCCTGGGATGTAAAGGATGCAAAGCCGAATGTCCCTCAAGCGTTGATATTGCAAAGATTAAATCGGAATACCTGCAGCACTGGTACGATAAACATGGGATCCCGCTCAGAACCAGACTGATTGCTTATATTTCAGTGATCAATAAGCTGGGATCTTTAGCTCCTGCCGTTTTCAATTTCTTTGTAAAGAACAGTTTTACTTCTGGTATAGTTAAAAAGATGACCGGTTTTGCTGCAGAGAGATCCATACCGTTGCTCTTTAAAACTACTCTCAGGAAATGGACGAATAAAAATCTTTCAAAAATAAATCCTCCGGATCCAAAAAGCACCGTATGTCTGTTTATCGACGAATTCAGCGATTATAACGACACAGCAACAGGTATTGACGCGATAAGGTTACTAACTGCCTTGAACTACAAAGTGGTCACAGCAGGCCACACAGTAAGCGCCAGGACCTTCCTTTCAAAAGGATTGGTAAGGACCGCGCAGAAGAAAATCAGAAGAAATATTGAATCTTTATCGGGCATTATAAGTAAAGATGTACCTCTTATTGGCATAGAGCCTTCTGCAATACTGGGTTTCAGGGACGAATATCCTGAACTGGCGGGTGATCTTAAATCACAGGCAGAAAAGATTGGCGCCAACAGTTATATGATAGATGAATTTATTGCAAAAGAGTTTAGAGCCGGACAGATCGACCGGAATCTTTTTACAGACGACAAAATCGATATACTTCTGCACGGTCATTGTCAGCAGAAAGCAGTGGCATCAACCAAAAGCACAATTGAAATGCTGTCTATTCCGCCAAATTATTCTGTAAAAGAAATTCCTTCGGGCTGCTGTGGCATGGCAGGATCATTCGGATATGAAAAAGAGCATTTTGAGCTATCTAATCAGGTTGGAGAGCTGGTGTTGTTCCCTGAGGTAAGGAATTCTGACTCCGGAACACTAATATCGGCTCCCGGAACGAGTTGCAGGCATCATATCAAAGATGGAACAGGAAGGATTGCGTTGCATCCGGCTGTGGTGCTGTTTAATGCTTTGAAGAAATGAAAAGGTCTTGCGGTCTTGCAGGTCTTTCCGACTTGCATGACGTGCATGACTTACACGACAAATGGGGTCAGCTGATATTCTCCATTGTCCTGAGCAGTGTCGCTGCCCAGGAGTAAATATTATGCCTTACAATTACCAGCCGCATCTGGATCATCCTCTCGATCTGATGTTCCTTTGTCATCTCAAGTGCTTCTTTAATTGCATCCGCCGATTTCTCTATGTCATAAGGATTTATTATTAGAGCTCCCTGCAATTCCTGTGAGGCACCGGCAAAACGGCTAAGGATAAGAACGCCATCGTTTTGATTCCGTGAAGCGACGAATTCTTTTGCTACCAGGTTCATACCATCATGTAAGGAAGTAACCATGCAGAAATCTGCGGAAGCATAATATGGTGCAATTTCCTCGTGGCTGTGATGACGACTGAGCAATAATATAGCCTTCCAGTTTCTTGATTTAAACCGGGTATTTATTCTTTCGGCCTCTTTTTCGACGGCACTTATAGTGTCGGAATAGGTTTTTAAGAGGGTTCGGCTGGGAGCTCCGATCTGAACAAATGTGAATTTACCCACAAAAGACGGATTCTTCTCAAGGAACCGTTCGATGGCGAGAAATTTCTCCACAATGCCTTTTGTATAATCGATCCTGTCAACACCTATCCCAATAAAGTGTGCAGTAAGTCCAAATTCACTCAACAGCTTTGAAGGTTTAAGTTTCAAACTGCCGTTATCATAATCTTTTAATGTGAATGCTATACTGATAGGGAATGGTTTTACGAAAGTTGTTCTTCCTGCTTTTTTAACGGAAAAGTCTTCCCATAAAACCCTGGCTTCCATAGCATTGTTCACAGTTTCAAGAAAGTGATTACAATGATATTGCGTATGAAATCCAATAAGGTCAGCACCAAGCATGCCCTGCAATATCTCACGCTGCCAGGGACAAATCCCAAAAGATTCGGGATTAGGCCATGGGATATGCCAGAAAATAGCGACCCGGGCTTTTGGCTTCTTCTTTTTAATCAGTTCAGGCACAAGGGCAAAATGGAAATCCTGGATCAGTATAAAAGGCTCCTCTTCGTTCTTCGATTCTTCCAGTACGGCTTTGGCAAAATCCTCATTTACTTTTTTGTAATAAAGCCAGTCATCATTCCTGAAGATCGGTCTGGTATGTGCAATATGGCATAGAGGCCACAATCCTTCATTAGAGAAGCCGTAATAAAAATGGGTATCTTCTTCTTTTGTAAGCCATAGCCTGCGCAAAGTATATTTTGGTTCTTCAGGAGGCACTTTTACTTTATCATTTTTGTCAACTGTTTCCTTATCTGCATCACCCGATCCTGAGGCAATCCACAAACCGCTGCATGCCTTAAGAATTGGCTCCATTGCAGTAATAAGACCGCTGGCAGGGACTATGCAAAGAATCTCTTTGCCATTGTGAATGTGCATATATGGTTCGCGGTTTGACACTACAATAAGCATGCGGTTATGAAGGAGGCTTTCCATCTCCACCCTCAACCTTTCAGGCGTCCATATAGCTTCCGCACTTGATCTGAGCCGCGCTTCTTCTTCAGCTGTCGCCTTTGCTTCATTCATCACCTTAGCCATATATTCTATTTCGCGGTGCAGGGGATCAAGAATGTCAAGGTGAGGTTCGGGCTTAAGATCTTTGCCGGTCCTGACAGCCTTAGCCCAGTCAACTATCTTCTTTATCTGCCGGAAGATGCCCCACCTTATCAGGAGCAGAGTAACCATAGAGACAAGAAATGCCTGAATAAACCAGCCAACGAAATTTCCAAAGAGAATGGTTCTTACAATCTTATCGATATAGTTAGCATCAGCATAAAAAACAACTGCGTTACTCGAACTGTCTGCTTGTCTTACCGGTATTATATATTGATATATTCTCCTGCCGTTTGATTTAAAGAAATTGCCGGTCGAGGTATCAGCTATAATAGATTTTGAAATATAGTCTTTGGAGCTATTGATTAATTTCGATGCAGAATTACTGCTCAGAATGCTGTCATTATTGACATAGAAAGCTAGTCCGAGCAGGTTATATTGTTTAATGACACTGTCAGCAAACCGTTCTATATTCTTCTGTTTGGGTTTACTGAAAAACAGCCTGTTATTCTGGAATATGGCTTCAGAGACAAGTGATGTGCGTGTTTTAAGCTCTCCTGTAAGTTTTGTTTTTTCAGCAGAGCTCTGATAGAACGCAAAACCAAATGCAACAAGAACCACAGCAAAAATAATTGAAAGAATAACAGGCAGTGAGAGTTTCATCCTAATAATTGTTTTAAGAGTATAACTACTTCATTTATGGTATTAAATTTGTAACGGGCATGTGTCTCTCCGTCGCCAACTTTTATCGTAATCGCATTGGGATAATGCCCTAAATAGGCGAACATCTCCTCATCTGTTGCATCATCCCCGACAGATAGAATAAAATCATAATTCAAAATATCAAATAATCTTTGTATTGCCAGACCTTTACCGGTTTCCCGTGAAAGAACCTCAACAACCTTCTTTCCATCGAGTATTTTAAGGTTGTTCTTTGTTAAAATATTCCCCATATCAGCAATTATTTTCCTCGACATGGCATACCCGGTTTCCGGATCCGCATTCCTGTAATGCCAGGTAACCGAGAATTTTTTTTCCTCGATAAAAGAACCCGGACACGACCCTGTGAATTCACTAAGCAGTGAGATAACTGATTTCTTCCACGGAACATTATCCACTAAATTTGCCTTCCACCGGCCATTTTCCCTGATCATTGCCCCATGCTCTGCAATGATGTTGATAGATGTGTGATTCAGCAGTTTATCAATATCGGAATGCCGCCTTCCTGTAATAATAAATATTTTTGTCTGAAGGTTATCATGAAGGTTAAAAAGAATATCGAAGATATAGTCTGGCAATTTAGCCGTTTCAGGAAATGTGACGTAATTTACAAGGGTTCCGTCGTAGTCAAGCAAAACCAGTCTGTTTGTCGCTTTTCTGTATTTTTCGATTATTTCAAGTTCTGTACTGCTATCCATCAGATCTTAATTATACGGAATGGCTTGCTGATACAGTAAAGATACAGCAAAAGGTATAAAACATAAACAATTCTTATCTATATTTGTTTTGAAATCATACTCGCGATAATCGTTCCGCACTATGAATCTACAATGAGTTGTGCACATGAATAATCTGAATTACGGTGTTATAGGAAATTGCCGGAGCGCAGCTCTGGTGTCGGACAAAGGGAGTATTGACTGGTGCTGTCTGCCTGATTTTGATTCCCCTTCAATATTCGCAAAGCTCCTCGACACTGAGATTGGAGGTCACTTCAGTTTTGAGGTTGGAGAGGAATATGTTATTTCTCAGAAGTATATCTACTGGACAAATGTATTATGCACCGAATTCAGATCGGATAAAGGAACATTTGAGGTAATAGATTTTATGCCACGGTATAAGCTGACCAGGAAAGATTATTTCGCTCCTGCTGAAATCTACCGTTATATAAAACATATTTCCGGTGCACCTTCATTCAGGGTGAAGTATCGTCCGGCTTTCAATTATGCAAGGGAAGAAGTATCAAACGTGGTTGAAGAGGACTATATAAAGACCTACTCTAAAGAAATGCCAACCGATTGTATATATCTGTATACCAGCCTAATAAGTTCCGACTTACTCGATTCTGAAGAAATCACCATCACAGGTCATCAGTTTATCCTTCTATCATACAACCAGAAACTCATTAAAGTTGATATACAAAGAGTTTACATGGAATTCCAGCGTACAAAAGTGTACTGGTTAAACTGGACGAACAGGTCAAAAAAATATGAAAAATATCCTGAACAAATAATAAGGAGCCTGCTTGTACTTAAAATAATGTCATTTCAGTCTTCCGGAGCTGTGTTAGCAGCTTTGACCACAAGTCTGCCCGAGACAATCGGACACGTCAGGAACTGGGACTACCGGTTTTGCTGGCTTCGCGACGCTTCCATGTCAATAGACACTCTGTTGAGGATGGGGCATTATAATTCGGCCCAACGTTTTCTGATTTATCTGAAAGGAATACTTAAATCAAAAAACGATTCATTCCAGGTGATGTATGGTATACGGGGTGAGCGGGAGCTGACCGAGATTGATCTGCCGCATCTGGCAGGCTATGAAAACTCAAAACCTGTTAGAATCGGAAATGCGGCATTTTATCAGAAGCAGAATGATGTGTTCGGGTATCTCCTGAATGTAATTCATCAATACTATGAGTTTTTCCCGGGAGCTCTCGATGAGATTGAAGATATCTGGGAGATCGTCAGGAATATATCATTCACGGTCTCAACACATTGGGAAAAACCTGATAAGAGCATATGGGAATTCAGGAACGAGGAGAAACATTTTGTATTTTCAAAAGTGATGAGCTGGGTCTCGATGGACAGGGCATCTAAAATTGCACATATTCTGAATCAGAATCATTATGCCGAAACGTGGAGAGGCATTGCCAATGACATTAAAGAAGATGTGTTCAGGAACGGATGGAATGAGGAACTTCAGACATTCACACAGACATACACTAATACTGACCTCGATGCTTCCCTCCTTCTTCTGGCTGAATATGGTTTCATACCCGCAAGCGATGATAAGTATCAGAAAACGGTAATGGCTATAAAAAACACTCTGATGTATAATGGGTTGGTTTACCGGTACATAAACCCTGATGATTTCGGCAGACCAGTTTCATCTTTTACGATTTGCACATTCTGGCTTATCCAGGCGCTTTTCAGGATTGGCATGGAAGATGAGGCAAAGAAAATTTTTGATGACATTCTGACCTGCGGCAATCATCTGGGCCTGTACAGCGAAGATATCGATTTTTCAACGAAAAGGCTGCTTGGAAATTTTCCTCAGGCTTATTCTCATCTGGCACTGATAAATACAGCATCGATGTTTTCTGCAGAGAAAATTGTACCGAAATATATCAAGCCATAATTATTTTGGTGGCTCATTTACCAGCAACCAGAATAAGCCAGTATTCTGCATAACCTTTACAAAAGCATTGAAATCCACTGGCTTAACGACATATCCATTAGCGCCCAGATCATAGGCAGCCCTGATATCGGGGTCTTCCTTTGAACTAGTAACAATCACAACAGGAAGTTTTTTTGTTCTCGGGTCGGATTTGATCCTGGTCAATACTTCCAAACCGCTTATTTTAGGCAGTTTCAGATCAAGAAATATAACTTTCAATGGTCTTGCAACATTCCGGGATGCGAACTGACCCTCTGAAAAAACAAAATCAAGAGCTTCTTTCCCATCACGCGCAATATATACTTCATTGATAAGGTTATTCTTCTTCAGAGCTCTCATTGTAAGTTCTGCATCATTTGGATTATCCTCAACAATTAAAATCTGAACCGGATCATAATTCGTCGTCATACTGTTTGATTTATTATTCTTATTGAAAAATCCGTCATTATATTAAATAGATAGACCTTCACCGGACTGACCATTTGTATGTCAAAAGCAGGGGCGGTTATTCCCTCCCTTGCTTTTGACGTCTGTTCATATTATTTAATGTCGTCCATGGCCAATGCCATTGGAACAACATTATCTACCGGTTTTGTGCTTTTCAGATAAGCGTAAATTGCTTTAACATCATCATCATTCATATTTGCAAAATTTTGCCAGGGCATTGGTGGCAATAACGTCCGGCCAGTCTCAATGCCTTTATATTTTCCCTCTTTCATTGCCCGTAAGAAATTTTCCTCAGGCCAGCTTCCAATACCGCTGGGGTCGGATGTAATGTTCGCTGAATAGGAAATGCCCCAAAAACCAACTGCACAAGTTAAATCAGGATTGAATAATATCCATCCCTTTTGGATTTCCGCTTTATTAATCGGAGGTAATTGATTATCTGCCTGATAGCCTGAAAGCAATCGATCCTGGATTAATTCGGGTCCCTGTTGTCCCATTTTTTTGGGTGAATGGCAATCATGACAACCGACGGTTGCAACCAGATAAGCACCTCTTTCTGCAGGCTGTACCTGTGTTGTGACCGGTGCAGAAGAAGATTCAGATGCGGTTCTGCCCTTGCATCCTGAGAACAGGACAAAGGACAGGCATGCCAGGATGGCGTAAATCATCAATTTCTTAGTCTTCATAATTTTTTAATTTAAATGTGGAAGAAAAAATATTCGATTCTTAAACATTTTAACAGACAGAGAGGTTCATGTCATAATCAATTTTTTTGCAATTTAGATTGATTATAAGGGCAGACTTCTCCTTATTCATCCCCTTCACTTTTTATTTTTCAGGGTCCTGATTACAATCGTTTCAGCTATACGGTCGTGCAGAGTCATTCTGTTGGGACTCCAGAATACCTGAATAAAACCCATTCCCAGCTCAAGAGCAGATAAGATATAGCCCAGACTTCTTCCGAAGCAACGCCAAAATCCTAACCGTCTTTGGTATATTGAAATAATTTTGATGCCTGATATTCTTTTCCCGATTGTCAGTCCGTTTGTAAAATAAGTTATTAGCGTAAAATAAATCACAGGAATTGATGCCAGTAATATCTTGAGAAAGCTGAAATCTTTTTCAGGTATCTCATCTGATTTCATTTCTATGTGACGAAGGTTCATCAGATCAATGTGCTCAATTTTAAAATCGAACCATTTCAGCAAAATAAAAATAAAATAGAAGATCAGCATAATAATGCCAAAATCTATCATCAAAGCAATGAATCTTACCAGGATCGTAGCAAGTGTTGGTTCAACTCCCAGAAATATTTCCTCTCGTTTTTTATATCTCATACATCGGACGCTTCCCTACAAATCTACATATATTTTTCAAGAAGAGCCTTTGTCTTACGGATTCCTTCGTCCTCTGACTGGTTATCACCTTCGAATTCTATCCCAATATATCCTTTGAACCCCGAATCTTTAACAATTCCCAATAGCCTCTTGTAATCCATCTTCGGCTGTTCTCCATTGCTGTCAAAATCATAGGTCTTTGCACTTACGCCTTTGGCAAATGGCAATAATTCCTTGACTCCCTGATAGCGGTCATAATAATCTTTGCATTCACCCTGAGTATTTCCCCAGTCATCCGAAAGGCAAAAATTCCCAAAATCAGGCAGGGTTCCCACGTTTGGCCGGTTTACCTGTCTCATGATATCTGCAACCCATGCTCCGTTTGATGATTCGTGTCCATGATTTTCAACTACTATATTGATATTCATCGTATTAGCAAAATCACCCAGACTACTAAGAGAATCAATTGACGCGATTTTTTTTGCATCAGGGGATCCGTCACCATGAAGATTTACGCGAACGGTTACACAGCCAAGAAATTTTGCAGCCTCGATCCACTTTTTATGATCCTCAACAGCCTTCAGTCTTTCGTCGTCAACAGGAACAGCGAGTGATCCTTCATCATCAACCATTAGAAGATGATTTGTCACACCGGCATCCTTACTCCTTTTCAGCAGCTCATTCAGATATGTTTTGTCTTTTGCAGCTGTCTTAAAATCCATTTTTTTTCCCCCGAAAAAACCATTAACGTATTCCACAACAGAAATACCATATTGTTTTTTTGCTATCGATGGAAAATCGAGGTGATCAATCTTGCCTGCCTGTAACGCCCTGTGCAGTGACCATTCGGCGAGTGATAATTCAAAACGCGGGCTCTTTAACGATTTAAATTCCATCGAAGGAGCAAGCATCATGGCTCCTGCACCAATTAAGGTGCTCCTGAGAAAAGTTCTTCGTGTTGTCATATTGTGTTTTAATTATTTAACCCTCTTTAAATAGTCAGATTTCAGTGATTAAGGACCTGTTTAACTGTTCCCCCAAAAATACGTTATTTTTATACGTCGCGAAGCATTTGGCGCGTTAACCTGATGAACTATTTTACTCCTATGTGCACTTTCTCCTGTCCTTGAATTTCGTAGCTGCCGGCATATGCCAATCCGGCTTCCGACATCATATTTCTGAACTCCTGAGTACTATATATTTTAACATGAGCAGGCTCAAGAAGTTTAATTATCTTGTCCGCAATTTTAATTATGAAGCTGTCTGCAGTCGGGTCGAGAATATAGGTCTTTCCGCAAGGCCTGAGCAGACGGTATATCTCTTTCATTGCCCTGTCGGGATGAAGATAATGATGGAATGAGTTGCTGCAGATTATTATGTCGAACAAATTATCGTCAAGGGGTATTGATTCGGAGCTGGCAGTGATAAAATGAAAATTACTATGACCGGTAAAGTTGGCTTTAGCTTTTTCTATCATCCGTGATGACAAATCAACACCGTAGAATGATCCAATGTAATTTACTGCTTTCGCTGCCTGTCCAAGCGCCCATCCGGTTCCACAGCCAATGTCGAGGAGATAAAGGTCTTCTTTTATCTCGGCGAGTTCAATAAGACTGTTCTGGGCTTTTCTGAGATAGTCGTATTTCATTCCTTTACCGTCTGCATTCTCAGACCATTTGTCCCATTTTGCCTCGTTTATCCTTTTATGTTCTGATTCGTTCACTTTGAGAATGTATTATGTTATAGGGCACAGGGCACAGGGCCAGGGCACAGGGCACAGAGCAAATATAGCGACAAATGCGTAAACAATGTATTATGTATTATATGCGATATGCGATGTGGCGCAGGGCATGGAGCGCAGGGCACAGGGTAAGGCAACGCGAAACGCGAAACGATAAACAATAAACGACAAACGAACTCTAGGCACTCTGCCTTGTATCCGGTATACTGAAACAGAAAATCGATCCGACACCCACTTCAGATGAATACCAGATCTGCCCGCCAAGCAGTTCTATGTATGCCTTTGCAATGGATAATCCGAGTCCGGTGCCATCATACCGTTGCGTACTGCTGCTCTCAGCCTGATAGAACGGATTGAAAATATGAGGTTTATGCTCTTTACCGATGCCTATGCCGGTATCACAGATAAAGAACTGAATTTTTTCATCTTTTACACAAAATCCGAATTCCACTGTTCCCTTTTCCGTGAACTTAACAGCATTCCCAACCAGATTGGTAATCGACTGGAATAGTTTGTAGCCATCTGTAATGATTATTACAGGTTCGTCTTTCATTAATTCGACATACTTCAGATCTATGTCCTTTTCTGCCGCTGCCGGCTTAAACCTATCGTAAACCCTGATAAGCATCTCGTTCAGGTTTGTCTCCTTTTTGATCAGACGCACAATCTTTGTCTCGATTTTTGAGATCTCCACTATATCGTCTACTATTTCAAGAAGATGATCCGAGCTATGGGTTATGATGTCCATAAATTCCATCCTGTTTTTCTGAATGCCGGGTTCGCCCAGAAGGGTCGTGAATCCAACAATGGCATTCAAAGGAGTTCTTATCTCATGAGAGAGATTGTTGAGAAATGCTGTCTTTAACCGGTCACTTTCGGTTGCCCGCTCCCTTGCCCTGTCAAGCTGACTCAAAATCTTTTTCTGTTCGGTTATGTCAAAGAAAATACCTGACAAACCAACGGCCTGACCTGTCTTATTATCAATTATCGCTATTGAAGTATCCCTTATGCATTTTTTCTCCCCTGCAACGTTTGTCAGATAGATCTCGGCTTTGTAACGTAGTATCTCGCCATTCATGATCATATTCCGTGCTTCAACCCTGTCGCGCGGTATTCCTTCAGTTAACGGAAAAACCTCTTCGATCATACGCTGAAAAGCCTGCTCCGTAAATTCTTTGGGGCTGATTCCAAGAAGATTAATTAATCCGTGACCCACATTTAAAAAATAGCCTTCTCCAAGCTCCTTGCCAAATACCAGCTGATATGGTATGCCATCAGCATTTTCGATAGCCTGGAATAAAAAGTCAGATGAATTGATAATTTGTTCTTCTACCTCTTTTGCAAAGTGGTAATTAAGAATATCGGGAGTAGCTGAAGGTCCCATAATTATTTTATTTTTATTTATCTTCTTCACTTTCACAGTATCAAAAATAAGCAACAACTCTGTCAATCTCTTTTCTGAGAAATTAACATAGCTCTCATTATCAATCCTTTAAAATAACTTGCGCGTATTTTATGGATTAAAACATAAGCTTAATAGGAATAGGCCCATATTTGTTACCTTGCTTGTTACAATTATTTTATGTTTTGTGAATTAAAAAAATGTTATATTTGAGTTGTCAAGAAAGAAACTGCAATAATAAATTATCATTTGCTGTGAAAGAGTACACTGATAATGAAATCATCGAATGTCTGAGAAACCGTCAGAGTTATGTAGTCCATTATCTGTCAGACAGGTATATGCCAATGATAAAACTTATGGTATTACATACAGGCGGTTCCACAGAAGATGCACGTGATATTTTTCAGGATGGTCTGATTATAATGCTTGAAAAGCTCGATGATAAACAATTTGCCTTAACATGTAAATTCAAGACGTTTCTTTATTGCGTTTGCGAGCATCTGTGGAAAACACTGCTTGAAAAGCGTCAGGCTGCCAGCAATTATATTACCAGAAGGCCAGAGCCCGAGTTTGAAAAAGATTTTACAGAACTGATGGATCATAAGATGTATGAAGAGATATTCCAGGAAGTATTTAAAACTCTCGATCATATCAGTAAAAAGATCCTTAAGCTTTACTGGCAGGAGTTGTCGCCTCAGGAAATTGCAGATAAGCTGGGCTATACTTACGGTTATGTGAGAAAGAAAAAATGTGAGGCACAAAGCGAGCTGACTGAGAAAGTAAAAAACCACCCGGCTTACATCCGGATAAAAAATACTGAAATTGCTTCAAGAGAAGTTGTACATTGAAAAAGACAAAAGATAAAAGTAAAAAGACAAAAGTGAATCCATTCGCGAAACGATAATCAAAACGATAAACGATAAACGCGATTCGATAAACAACCAGAACCCAGCCCCAATTATGGACAAAAAAATCAGATATATTAAAAACGAGCTAAACGGAAATGGCTTTGAAGATGATAATCTGTTGCTTAACAATGAAGATTCCGCTTTATTCGACAGTATCGGCGATTATATGAAAGGCAAATCCGATCTGGATGACGTGCAAAACGATCCTGATTACGTGAATACCATGACTGCCGTTCAGAATATGGTGTCATATTATAATAAAAATACTGCCAGCAGGGAAAATGAAACATTTATACGGAACATTTTTTCTGAAGAACAACATTCTCTTAAAAACGAAATAAACAATATTAAGCTTGAGATAAACGAAAACAAGCTTAATGATATCTCAGCTGAATGGGTACGGGAATGGCATGAAAAGAAGCAAAAAATCGGCACTCCTGATCCAAAGACAGAAGAGATCCGGAGTTTTATTGCAGCTGCTATTGACTCTAAAGACACAACAGTCACCGAAACAAGAGAGTTGACAGGTAAAAGTAAGACCCGATCTCTTATAATAAGGTATTCTGCCCTTGCCGCGGCAGCACTGATTGGTGTTTTCTTTCTTGTCAGAACACTTATCCCCTCTTCCGGTACAGCTGGCCTCTTCGAGTCAAATTATCAGCCATACAACGCATTGTCGACTATAACAAGGAGCACAAATAACTCATCTGCCGACAATTATTCTGATGCTATAGCCAACTATAAATCCGGCAATTACCAGACGGCTGCTATTGGATTTGAAGGCGTATTGAAAAATGATCCTTCATCTGTTTCAGCTCAGTTCTTCCTGGGGCTTTCCAACCTGGAACTTAAAAACTACGATGGGGCGATTAACCTGCTCTCAGAAGTTGTAAATAATTCGGGTGAGTTCGGTAAAGAATCAAAATGGTACCTCGGACTGGCTTATGTCCAAAAAGGAGATACAAAAAAAGCTGCAGAGTGTTTTGAATACCTTGCAAAATCGAAAGGTTTCTACAGCGAACGTTCGGAAAAGATCTTGCGGCGTCTGAAATAAAGAATCAATGAAGCTGACGCGATAATCGCTAGTATCGCGACAATAAAAATATCATTTCTGCTTTCTGTGACAGGCGAATTATCGCCAAGGACCTCGTATGCTGCCCAGTAATACGGATTTTTCGCATCAGGGGAAGAATTCTTCAAATATTCAAGTTTGGCAAGACGCATCGCTACATTCTTTTCTTTTCCCATCGAGAGAAAATTGTAGAAATTAGTCATTATAGCTGCACTCGACTCATCATTAATATCCCACGCTGTTCTTATCACCGATGAGGCGCCTGCAAGGGTAAATCCTCTGGCTAGACTCATAAGGCCTTCACCGAAATATAAGGTTCCGGAACCGGAATTGCATGCACTGAGAACGACCATAGGCGATTTTATCCGGGTAAGGCTGATCTCATAGTTGTATAATCTGCCATCCTCATTCTTCAGATTATGTGTATCGAACATCAGGTAAGAGTACTTTGAATTAACAGTGTCAGACATTGAATGCATAGCCAGATGAAGGATATCCTGATTATTCAGCACCGATTTGAAGTTTTGCTTGGTAGCATTCCCCCCACTGAAATTCTGTCCGCCGAAACCTTTATATATCGATTCTATCTCGATGCCTGTCCCACGAAGGGATGAAAGTGCCGGATCATTTCCATAATCGGGTGAGAAAGCATATACCCTTGTACCTCTCAGCAGCTTGTTGTTTTTATTGAATATCAAAGATGACGAATAACCATATGAAAAGGTGTAATCATTTATCAGAAATGGCAGGCCTTCATAATCAGTTTGTCCGGTCACAGGACTGGTTTTCAGAAAAGAATCAAACGAAAGCCAGCCGATTTCTTCGTCGGGGATGACAATTATCCGGTTCCCTTTAACAAGATCTTCAACCGGTTTAAAAAGATTTTGGTACATATACCCGAGAGCATCCGAGGTGGCTGTAAAATTCTCTTTGTACGATCCCGCTAAAGAGGAAGGATTCGATGTTTTCCTTATTATTTCAGCCTTTTTAACGAATAAGGAATCGAGCGATGTTTCGCGGAAATCGAGACTCTGTTTTGATATAACGAAAATATAAAGTTTTCTTCTTCCTCCTTCGTACTGATTTGACAGGAGATAGTCAATAATAGTCTCATCGCTTTTAAGATTCTTCCGGATCTGCTCCAGTGACATTGGCTCAGTTTTTCTGATCAGGTCGTGGAACTGGGGATAAATTTTTTCGATATTCCCTGTCACTTTCTCCTTATCCCTGTTCATCTCAAAGAGAGCATCTTTCCAGAGAGTAATTTTGTTTGAATCAGGATGTGCTTTCCTGTTTTCCTCAAGAAGAAGATTGTTATATGCGGCAATTTCACCTTCAAGGTTGTTTCGCTCCTCACGCAGCGAATCAGGGACTGCTGCTGAGAAAAGGAGCTCATTCCCTGTTATCTCGTTTCTGAGTATCGCCGCCTTGGCTTTCTGGGCTATTGAGTACATTTCAGTAGCTTTTGCATTGTCGTGAGTCATTGAATATACACTAAACGCCAGGTGAGCTCCGAATATATAAGTCTCCTTTTCGTTCTCCGCCAGGTAGATGCGGCTCTCCTCAGACATATAATCATTTCTGATCCTGTCGATCATCTGAAGGGCAAGCTCGATGGTACCAAGACTTGCGTTAAGACATCTGAGCTTATACCCTGTATCAGTCTGTCTGGCGGAGTAAGCCTCGAGAGCCGAGGCCTTGCTTTTAAGATTATCAAGCAGACGAATATCAAACAGGGAGGAATCTGTTGACGGGTTGGAGAAAATATCCTGATTATTAAAATTTTTCACAACTGCGATCAGAGATCTCTGATAAAAATAAAGAGCGGAATCGGGATTATTCTCACTCATGTAATCATCGGCAGATGCTTAAAAGATAAAGATACAAGAGTATGCTTTTCACCGTAGTTTTTTAAACAGATTGTCAAGTGCTTTTCTGTGGGCAGCAAGAGCTTGTGGAATTTTCTTCTCGGATCTTAGAAAGAGTCCATAATCAAAATACACTTCTGCCATCCGGTAATACCATATACCATATTCTTTTTCGAAACTTGAAATACTTTTAATATAATATTCTTCAGCTTCTTCGAGACTATCCATTTTTACATAAATTTTAGCAATGTTAAGATAGACAAGAGATAAACCAGACAATATTATTTTTTATCCTGAGATCAACACTCATATTAAAATATTTAGAGCTTTATCATAATTTTTTAATTCGATAATATGCAATTCCTAGATTGAAATATGCAATAGATAAATTATTAAGGATTGTATTATCATTCTTATTATCTAATGTATTGATAGATTCGAATGCTTTTTCAATATACTCAATTGCCGGATCATATGATTTTTTGATGTTATAAATCCGAGGCCCTGGTTATTAAATATATCTGCTAATTGTTGAGAATTCTTGTATCTTCATTCTCAATTAGATCTTCGGCTTTCGCAATATAATATAAGGCATTTTCATAATTTCCTAGTGTCTGTATTAACTACACCTAAGATTATTATATATTGCAGTAAGCCGTCCTTTAGAAAGAGAATCGCTTAGTCAAAAGAATATTAGTAAAGTGCTTTCTCTGCATTAATTAAATCCCCGGAATTATAATAATTCAAGAAACTTTTGAAAACTTGCAGATAAATGCTATCTCCCTGACCTTTTAAAGTAATTAACAAAAGTCAATGATAACATAATTAGATTAAGCAGAATAAGCTTTTTCAATATTCCAAATTTTGCATATGTTAAATGAGATATATCTCGGTTAGCAAATTAATGAAATATTAACCATGCGCAAAAAAAAGAGCATTCACCAATTAAGTAAAATGCTCTAACTATTGAAAAATGCTATAAAATTTAGTCCAGAATTATTCTTGCTCCATATTATTTTGGAATTATAATGATTGATTCACCTCCATCTCCTTCTCCATCAGCATTCCCGCCCCTGATATGGCTCATAGCCTGGAGATTTAAAATTTCATTTTCTGATAGCTTAGAAATAAAAAGGTCAAAATTTCTATTTGTTTCTGTGGATTTGATTGAAGCTTTCATGTTTTTATAGTTTAAGGTTTAATTATTTTCCAGAGTTATATCGGGATGTATAAATAATTGTTACCTCAAATTTCTATCTTTTAAATATATTTCTTAAAAATAATGCCTTGTAAACTATTGTATATAAGATGTATGATTATTATGAAAAAAACAAAATAATTTTTTATTTCATTAATTTTACTTTAGCTGACATGTAGGATTTATGTGATTCATCCGATAAAAATTTCTGTAAAATAAGCCTTCTCTTCCATGTTCTGGTCGTTATTTAAACCGGTAAATTTAGTCGTCTATGGTAACAATTTACGAAGATTCCCGATAAAACACTGTAATTGGATAAAATGAAATGCATTCCTGCAACATAAAAAACGGCTCTTATCAAAGAATAATCCCAGACTAACAAAAAAACAAATACCATGGAAGCAAGATACTATGTGGCAATGAAGCCCCGCACAAACGAGACCCACCCGATTCATAAAGAAGGTTGTCCTTTTCTTTCAGACGATGAAAAAAGAATTTATCTTGGAATGTTCTCATCCGGTGATGAGGCCCTGAAAAAAGGTCAGACACATTTTTTAAATTCGAGCAAGTGTCCTTTCTGTTCAAAAGACAGGACCTCACATGACAAATCAATCCGTTACAACAAAATTCTGACTGGCAGGATTTCAGTTGAAATGCAATCGACATTTAGTCAGAGACTTTTTTGCTGCGTGAACTGATTTGTCCGGGATTCAGAGATTGAGAATAAAATTATCGGCGTCGTTCGCGACCGGAAATTTTTTTCTGAATGCGGTTAATTCTGTCAGCGATAATTCAGCTGTTATTGAACAATTTATTTTATTTCCGGCCGAAACGATAGTCGCTCCTTTCGGATCAATGATAACCGATTCACCTGCATAGTTTATACCTGCCCCATCGGTAGTTGTCCTGTTTGATCCTGCCACATAACATTGATTTTCCATTGCCCTTGCAATAAGCAGGGTGTTCCAGACATTCCGGCGCGATTCAGGCCAGTTTGCAGCATAGATCATCAGATCAAATCCTTCCTGATTTCTGCTCCATACAGGGAAGCGCAGATCGTAACATATGAACGGACTGATTTTCATACCCCTGAAACTGAAGACAAGTTTTGAATTTCCTGCAGTAAAAAGGTTTCTCTCCCCTCCCATGCTGAATAAATGCCTTTTATCATAGAACCATTCTTCCCTGTCGGGCGAAACAAATAGCCATCTGTTAAAAAAATTCCCATTCTCTTCAACCGTAAAGCTTCCGCACAGGCCGAAATTCCCATCAGTAGCCAGTTTTATCATCCAGTCGTGAGTGATTCCGTCTGATGGTTCTGCAAGCTTTGATGGATTCATTGAGAATCCCGTGTTAAACATTTCAGGAAGAATAACCAGATCAGTCTTGTTAAACAAAGGGTTAATAATATCAGAAAGATTTTTAAAATTCCGTGACTTATCTTCCCATGCTATATCGGGCTGGATTACTGAGATTTTCATAGGGCAAAGATAATAATAAGAAGGTCCGCTCGAAAATCATTTTGCGACGTTGGGAAAGAAGCAAGTTATGCAGGTAACTAAGTTGAAACCTAAAGTTCACAAAGATGTTGCGAGAGTCTTATTTACTTCTTTAACGAAGCGTAATAATCGCTAAAGATCCCGTTTATAAGAGGTTTGTAATAGAGCCAGAAGAATCTTCTAGTATCCTCCGGCTTATCGGAGAAGAGTATCCCTTTAAGTTTCTCCACGCCTTTAAACCTGGCAGTCCAGAAGGGCACATTATAGCTGGCAAAATCGCCTGAAAAATAAAAGATCCTCTCTGCCACCGGGTCCTGAACAACTGCAGGAAACTCATGGAACAAAGCATTTGTACTCAGCAGAGTGTCGCCCATAGGTGTTGTATCGATCCGGAACTTTGAAATTACTTTATTCTCAAGAGGATCGATAATATCGAACCACTGGTCGAATGCAACTGAAGGAATCACGCCGTATTTTTCAGTATAGGTGGGATCGGTTATTATAACCGGCATTGATGATTTCAGGTCGGTACCTTCCTCAAGGACTACAATATCCTTATCTTTAAGAATGACGATCCCGGGTTTCGTAAATGTCCAGGGCTTCTTGTACTCCTTACGATACATGGCTGTCATCCATACAGGAAAGTCTTTTTCAGTTGTATCAAGTGTACTGAAATATTTTCCTGTCCATCCTGTGAAGGTAATTCCGAGTTTCTCCTGTGTTCTTATTGACTCAAACTGTGCGGTTGGATAATCAAAACAGTTATACTCCATAATTATGAGTTTGTTCCTGTCTTTCATTTCTTTCAGCAACAGAAAGTCGTTATTATTAAGTCCGCCATAAATTTTCCTTGATTTCCGGCTCTTGTTTATTCCCCTGAACCAATCGTTGAAAAATACACCGTAAGTATCTGTAAAATAGATTGCATCATTTTTTTCTGCAAGATTGATTACATCGGTAAGACGGTAGTCATTTCTGTCCCATTTCTTATCCCTCAGGGGACGTTGTGGATAGAAACCATAATAATCTTTTGTATAGCAATAAATCGAACTATTTTCCTTGTTTACAAACCTGTTATGTGTCAGTATCCAGCTAAACGATTTGTGATGTTCGCGTTCAAGCGTTGGTACAGTCTTATCTACAATTATTACATCCAGCGGTTTTTTGGATTCCGCGCTCCATCGGATCAGGTTAATTACAGGCAGGGCAATAATTACTGCCAGGATGATAACTACAATAAGCAGAGTTTTTTTCATAACTTGAATGTATTCAAATGCAATAATTACAACCTGATTATTTCCAAAAATTCAAATTGAATTGTTAAAAGTATTAATTTATTTTTTTTAATGAAAATAAATCTGAGGCAATTTAGTAAAAAATATTGAACCGCAAAACACTTAATACCCGCAGGATGAATTATTATTCCTTTTATCTGCCGCACCTGCTTTTTTCCCTCCCGGCAGTACTCCGACAGCATTTACGCTCCCTATTGAATACCGTTCTTTTAGCAGATGTCCCATCTCTGTAAGTCTGAGTATTGTCAGACTATCGATTGAATTATTTTCATAATAGAGCAAGTCGGGAAGCCACTGATGGTGGAACCTTCCGGTATCAACAGCCTGCTGTAAATTCATATCGAAGTCGAGCACATTTATAAGTACCTGAAAAACAGTCGTTGGGATTGTTGATCCACCGGGAGAACCAAGGACGAGGAAAAGTTTTCCTTTCTTTTCCACAATTGTCGGAGTCATGGAACTGAGCATTCTTTTCCGTGGTGAAATAGAATTTGCCTCCCCGCCAATAAGACCATACATGTTTGGGTGACCGGGTTTAACTGAAAAGTCATCCATCTCATCATTCAGTAAGAATCCTGCGCTATCAGCTACTATGCAGTTTCCAAAAGTATTATTGAGAGTGGTAGTTGCCGAAACTGCGTTGCCCTCTGAATCAACAACCGAGTAGTGAGTTGTTTCCTCGCTTGTATGACCTTCCGGGGATCCGGGACGGATCTCCAGGGAAAGGGACGCCTTATTCTCATTAAAATCTGTCATCCTTCCGGCAAGATATGAACCGGCAGTTAACCGTTCCAATGGTATTTTTATAAAATCAGGGTCGCCTGAGAACTCTGACCTGTCGGCAAATGCCCTTCTTTCAGCTTCTGTGATAAGATGAATTGTCTGAGGTGAATGAAATCCCCATTCACGCATTGGATAAGGTTCTATCATCTTCAGCAACTGGATTAGAATTATTCCTCCACCCGAAGGAGGTGGTACCGTAATGACCTTGTACCCCTTATACTCACAAGACAGTGCTGATCTCGAAACTGATCCATAATCATCAAGATCTTCGGCAGATATAATTCCATTGCCTCGTTTCATTTCACTGATAATATATCCTGCGGTTTTCCCTTTGTAGAATCCGTCACGGCCATGATCACGTATTCTTCGCAGAGTCGCGGCAAGAGCAGGCTGAATAAGCGTATCTCCCTCGGTCCATAATGAATCTTTCACAAAAGCGGGACGGATCCTGTTTCGTTCAATAAATGTGTTCCGGGTGGAATTCAGATCGTTTGCCTGTCCTTTTGTTACAGGGAATCCATTAGCTGCCAGGTCAATAGCCGGTTGTATCACTTCACTGAAAGGGAGCCTGCCATATTTTGAATGAGCCTTTATCATTCCGTCAACAGTGCCGGGAACACCACTTGATAAATGTGTATTTGTACTCAGACCATCGGTCACGTTGCCCGATCTATCGAGGTACATATCGCGGTATGAAGCTGCCGGTGCTTTTTCTCTGTAATCTATCACTTCTGTCGTGCCGTCGCTTGTTCTTATAAGCATGAAACCTCCCCCTCCAATATTTCCTGCTTCCGGATAACACACAGCCAATGCAAATTCCGTAGCAACGGCTGCGTCAATGGCATTGCCTCCCTTCCGCAATATATTCATGCCTGTCCTTGAACTTTCCGGATGCGCTGAAACGACCATTCCGCTGTCGGCAATAATATTTCTTCCCTGAACAAACATAGTTTTTGCCTTGCGTGAGCCCGGTGAACATCCCGAAGCCAGTAATAAGCTGAAAAAAAGACAGATAAGATTCTTCATTTTAAACAGGTATTTCAGAAAATCAGATCAGATACCATATCAGATACAATAATACCATTAAACTCTTTATTATTGACCTCCCGCCTGCAAAATCTGATGGAACAGAAATACTTTTATTACTTTTGCGGAAATATTTTGATGATGCTGCCAAATCAACCACTTGCAGAACGTTTAAGACCGAGGGATCTCAGTGAATTCTCCGGACAGGAACATCTTGTTGGAAAGAATGCTGTTTTGAGAAAAGTCATAGAATCGGGCAATCTACCCTCTTTTATTTTATGGGGACCTCCCGGAGTGGGGAAGACTACACTTGCAAACATCATTGCAAATACCCTGAAAAGACCATTTTTTCATCTTAGTGCAGTTCATTCAGGTGTTAAAGATGTCCGTGAAACAATAGAAAAAGCCAAAAGCCGGCAATTTTTTAATCAGCCGAACCCTATACTTTTCATTGATGAGATACACAGGTTCAACAAATCGCAGCAGGATTCCCTTCTAAGCGCCGTCGAACAGGGCACAATCACTCTTATAGGCGCAACAACTGAAAATCCGTCATTCGAGGTGATCTCTCCCCTCCTTTCACGATGTCAGGTTTATGTCATGAAGCCGTTAACTGAAGAGGAACTGCTGCAACTGCTTAATAAAGCGCTCAGGAAAGACAGTTATCTGTCAGCATATAATATAGAAATTGCCGAACATGAAGCTTTGATCCGTGTTTCGGGTGGTGATGCACGTAAACTTTTTAATGCTCTCGAACTTGTTGTAAGCTCTGAAGCAGACGAATCAGCTCCTGAAAAAATAATTATAGATAATGAGATGGTTCTGAAGCATGTCCAGAAGAATCTTGCAATGTATGACAAGAATGGCGAGCAACATTACGATATCATATCCGCCTTTATCAAGTCATTAAGAGGAAGTGATCCGAATGCTTCGGTGTACTGGCTTGCCCGGATGGTTGAAGGAGGCGAGGACCCTAAATTCATAGCAAGAAGAATGCTCATTCTGGCAGCAGAAGATATTGGAATTGCCAACCCGAATGCCCTTCTCCTGGCACAGGCTTGTTTTGAGGCGGTAAACGTTATAGGATGGCCTGAATCGCGAATTATTCTGTCTGAAGCAGCAATTTATCTCGCAACCTCTCCGAAAAGCAATTCATCTATTATGGCAATTGATGATGCGATTAATATTGTAAGATCTGAAGGTGATCTTTCCGTACCGCTTCATATAAGGAATGCGCCTACCCGACTCATGAAAAATCTGGGTTACGGAAAAGATTATAAATATGCTCATGGTTACCAGGGAAATTTTGTACAGGATATCTTTCTTCCACAGGAAATAAAGGGAACAGTATTTTATGATCCGGGAAAAAATCCAAAAGAGGAAGAAGTCAGGAAGAGACTTTCGGTAATGTGGAAGGATTTATATAACTACGATAAAGAATAAATCCATTAACAACAAAGGACACAAAGGAAGAAACACAAAGCACACAAAGGAAATCCATACAAAGCATGTGAAGAGAAATCCTGGCATCTGGACTTTGTGAACTTCGTGTAAAAACTTTGTGAACTTTGTGGTTAATGGATTTCAATTTTGCATAGAACGATTAACCAGAATCGAAAAACGATTTCCGATAAACGCTGTTTTTAAATTAATTTTCATAATTTTGTTATATATGTCTAAAGCTGGAATAAATATTCCCGGTATTAAATTTATTGAGTCTGGCAATTTTCTTTTGATTGCCGGTCCGTGTGTTGTTGAAAGCGAGAAGATCGTTTTTGATACTGCGGCGCGGCTTGTGGAACTATCTGAAAGATTTCAGATCCCTTTTATCTTCAAATCATCATACAGGAAAGCAAACCGGTCAAGGGTAGATTCTTTTACCGGAATTGGCGATATAAATGCATTGAATATCCTGGCAGAAGTGCGAAAAAAATATTCGGTCCCGGTCATAACCGACATTCACAATCCGGATGAAGCCGCCATAGCTGCGGGTTATGTTGATATGTTGCAGATACCGGCCTTCCTGTGCAGGCAGACGGATCTACTTACTGCAGCTGCATTAACAGGAAAATGGGTAAATATCAAAAAAGGTCAGTTCCTGTCGGGGGCCTCTATGAAGTTTGCAGTTGAGAAAGTAAGAGAATCGGGAAATAATAATATATTGTTAACCGACAGGGGAAATATGTTTGGATACCAGGATATAGTGGTTGATTTCAGGAACATCCCGGTAATGAAAGAAATCGGAGTCCCTGTGATCATGGATATTACTCATTCTCTTCAGCAGCCTAACCAGGAAAAGGGCGTTTCAGGCGGGAATCCGGGGATGATTGAGACTCTCGGGAAAGCAGCAATCAGTGTCGGGGCAGACGGTATTTTTATAGAAACTCATCCCGATCCTTCAGTTGCAAAGTCTGACGGTGCCAATATGCTGAAGTTATCAGGCATGGAGGACCTTTTAAAGAAGCTTGTTGCATTAAGAAATACCATAAATTCATTTAATTATTAATCCTTAATACCAGTTGTATGAAGAAACTAATTTTTGTTATGGCAGGACTGATAATGTTATCTGTCATAAATGCTCAGTCACTCGACGAAATCGTTAAAAAGTACACCGAAGCTAACAAGCTTGATCAGGTTGCTAATCACAAGACGATTAAGATAACCGCAAACATTTCCATGATGGGAATGGAGATGCCGATGCAGATATGGATGAAGAACCCCGATAAGATCAAATCCGTTACATCTTTTAACGGTCAGGATATTATACAGGTTGTTGACGGAGCCAAAGGATATTCCATTAATCCGATGGCAGGATCAAGTGATCCTGTTGAAATGACCCCGGAGCAGATCTCCCAGACAGCCCGAAGCAATATGTTCCAAAACTATATGGCTGAGTATTTAAAGTCGGGTAAACTGGCTCTCGCAGGTGAAGAAAACGTAAATGAAAAGCCTGCATATAAAATCAAGGCTACCATAGATGGTTCTACAACATCCGACATTTTTATCGATAAAAGCTCATTCCTTATGGTAAAGCAATCAATCACCTCATCGGGAATGACCATCGATTCATACGCATCGGATTACACCGATACCAACGGCTTCATGATGCCAATGAAAACTACCACATCAGCACAGGGTATGGACATCCTGGTAAATTTCACGAAAGTTGAGGTTGATATACCAATGGAAGACAGCATATTCACGGTAAAATAGAAGGAAATGAATGGAAATGGATGGGAATGACATTTCATCCCGTTTCAACATATTTCAAATAAAAATGACGGGTTCCCCGTCATTTTTATTGTGCAGCTGGCCTGTAAGCCGGATTCTGTGCCGGTTTGGTTTCTGTGAAAGAATTTAAACCGGTTTCCATCATTTATCTTGGCCCGGCATCGCTACCGTGCTCTTACGACCTACCCCCCGGCATCGGACGAGCAGCCCTGTTGCCGGTATACATGGTCTTTCAACCCATAAGGCGTACGGCTCATGATGTTGCCACCCTGACCGGTGAGCTCTTACCTCACCTTTTCACCCTTGCCAGCGGAAGCCTGGCTTTCACCAGACATTCTACAGGCAGTTATTTTCTGTTACACTACTATACCCTCGCGGATATCTTCCCGTTAGGAAGTATGGCGCTCTGTGTTGCCCGGACTTTCCTTAACTTCGACTTCGCTCAGTCAGACATGACTTCGTATAGTCAAGCCACGATGGAACAGCCTGCTGCACCGCAAAGGTAAGAAAATACAGGAAATTTGAGCAACTATATAATTATGGTTATTTTTGGCCTCCCGACTTCTGACTTCCAACTTTAGTCACTTTAGTCACTTTAGTCACTTTAGTCACTTTAAAAATGATAGACATAAATATTTCTGATTACGACTACGATCTCCCGGAGGATCGCATAGCACAATATCCTGTCAGCGAAAGAGATGCATCGAAGGTCCTGGTTTTTAAGAACGGAAATATCAGCCAGGATACTTTCAGTAATATTGATGCGCATCTCCCCACAGGCTCATTGCTGGTCTTTAACAATACACGTGTTATCAGGGCAAGGATTCTCTTCAGGAAAGAGTCAGGCGCTCTGATTGAGATTCTTTGTCTTGAACCACTTTTGCCTTCCGATTATGGACTTTCTTTTGGATCCGATGATCCGGTTGAATGGAAATGTATTGTAGGCAATCTGAAAAAATGGAAGACAGGGATTTTAAAAACCGCAATCGGCGACAGTGGTAATAACTTGTACGCTGAAAAGCTCCGATCAGAAGGTGATGTATGGCGGATAAAGTTCAGCTGGGACAATAATAAGCTTAATTTCGCTGATGTAATCGAATCTTGCGGACATATACCTCTACCACCGTATATCAACCGCGGAGATGAAATAGAAGACCTTATCAGGTATCAGACAGTATATTCGAGGATTAAGGGATCAGTTGCTGCACCGACAGCCGGATTGCATTTCACCGAAGCCGTTTTCAGGAAACTCAGATCAGCGGGTATAAATACTGCAGAAATCACCCTTCACGTGGGTGCAGGTACCTTTCAACCTGTGAAAACTGAAAATATTTATCAACATGAAATGCACACTGAACATTTCTTTGCTGACAGAAAAACATTGAAGATACTTATTGAAAATATTGGAAAAATAATTCCGGTGGGCACGACATCCGTAAGGACACTTGAGAGCTTATACTGGCTTGGGGTAAAGCTTCTTGACAAGGTGAAGGAAAATCATAAGAAGCTCGCTCTGGGTCAATGGGAAGCATATGACCTGCCTCAGAAAATATCGCCCCGCGATTCCCTTACCGCCCTGTTAAATCATATGCAGATAAATCATCTCGATGCGCTTCAGGGATCTACCGGTATTTTAATTGTGCCAGGATATAATTTCAGACTGACTAACGGTATCATTACAAATTTTCATCAGCCAAAGAGTACCTTGCTGCTTCTTATTTCCGCCTATACCGGAAAAAGATGGAAAGAGTTATATATCTTTGCTTTGGAAAACAACTTCAGATTTTTGAGTTACGGTGATAGTTCGCTTTTATTGAGATAAACATGCACATTCATCAATAGAACAGCCCATTTCATCAAATATTGTTTTTCTTAACGAAAATATTAGTTTAAATTTGGAACAAGTCATTCCTCCGGAGAATGATTAATAAATAATTTTTATAATGGACGGAAACAAATTAATGCAACAGGTAACAACCATTTTTTCGATTTTCATGGTGTTCTTTTATCTTGGTGTAGGTGTTTATTTTGTATTTTACTCTGATTTTAGCTATCTCGATAAATCAGTGAGAGTTATAATGGGTTCTACATTTATTTTCTATGGTCTTTACAGGGCTTACAGAGCCTATGTTAAAGTCGTGGAGGTTTTTTTTACCAGGGATAATGATGATGAATAAATTGCAAGGGGAAAAATATTAATCATTATTTAATGCAATGTCTTGGCACATACTTTGCAGTAATGTTAAAAATATTTTGAAACCTTTAAATTTAGGATTATGAACAGAGCATCAGTTATTCAAAAATTTATTATTATTGCGTGCCGGAACGAAAAATTAAAATCATTAAAGGCAGTGAACAAAAAACTCGGTCAAAAATTATTTTCTGCTGCACTCTTTCCACTGTTTGGAATACTGTTGCTACTTGCATCCTGCAACCAGATGGGAAAGAAAGGCACTAATGAAACTCCTACCCGGGGAAACATCAGGATTGTAGCCGACGAATCGTTTCAGCCGCTTATTGAAACTGAAGTATATACCTTTACGCATTTATATACAGGAGCAACTATAAAGCCGGTGTATAAACCCGAATATGATGTCATAAATGATTTTATGAATGACTCTGTTAAGGTTATTGTAACAAGCCGGAAATTATCGGATTATCAGATTCAATCGCTTCGGGATACACAGATCATTGCCCGTACAACGACATATGCCTACGATGCTCTTGCATTAATAACCAATAAGGAAAATAAAGATTCTCTAATGAAATATAATACTGTAAAGGATATTTTTCTTGGGAAGATTAAAAACTGGAATGAAATAAATGAAAAATCGGGACTGGGAGCAATTAATGTAATTTTTGACAACAATAAATCAGGCAACATAAGATATTTCAAAGAACTGTTCAATATTAAAGATTCGCTAAGCAAGAATTTCTTTGCGGTAAAATCGAATGCTGAAGTCATCAATTATGTTTCCAAGACTCCGAATGCGCTTGGTATTATAAGCGTAAACTGGATAAGTGACAGAGATGATTCCATGACAATGAGTTTTATAAAGAAGATCAATGTTGTTGCTGTTTCGCAGCAATTCGTTAATGACGGAAGTTATTACAGGCCACACCAGGGGTTTATTTATGACAAATCCTATCCGTTTGTACGTGAGATCTATCTCATCTCACGGGAAACATTTTCAGGACTGGGATCGGGATTTATAAACTGGGCATGTGCAGAACAAGGGCAGCGGGTTGTGCTTAAATCAGGATTGGTGCCGGCTACTATGCCGATAAGGCTTGTTCAGATGAGGCGCTAGGAGGTGAAAGACAAAATACGAACGGACTTAGAGATTAAAATCACGGGGAATTGAAGATTTGAAACCAGAATATTTGAGGAATAGAAAATAATAACTAAAATTGACATCAAATAAAGATCGCTATGAAACGTTTAATTCTAAGACCAGCAATTTTTCTGGCAGTTTTAATAACCGGCTTTTCATTTAACTTAAGAGCTCAGGATTTAGCCACTGCAATTCAGCTTACAAGGAGTGAACAGTATGATAAGGCTCAGACTATGTATCAGGAGCTTATTCAGAAAGAGCCTTCAAATAGTAAGAATTATTTCTTTTCAGGAGAGAATTACCTTCTGGATTATTCAGCAGATACTATTTCGAACTCTCTGACAGCAGCCGCAAAATCTGCAAAAGAGGTCTACCAGAAAGGTGTCGAAGCTAATCCGAATGATCCACTTAATTATATAGGTCTCGCCAAAGTTGCATTTTACCTCGATGATGCAAAAACAGCAGCTGAAATGCGAACCAAGGCAAGGAGTCTTCTTCTTCCGTATAAGAACCTGAAAAAAATTGTACCACCTGCAAAAGATTATGCCTTTGCACTGGCAAAGATCGCTGAATCTTACATCAGGAATGGCACAGTTGACACATCAAAGGCTCTGCCGCTCATAAGGGAAGCACTAAAAATTGATAATAAGAATGCCGACGTTTATCTTATTGCGGGAGACATCTATATTCTGATGAATGACGGTTCAAAAGCAATCTCGTATTATAACCAGGCACAATTTTTCAATCCTCAGTCGCCAACTGCCAACATGAAGATCGGTAATATATATGTAAAGGCTCGTGCACTTCAGGAAGCAATTCCATATTTTGAAGAAGCAATTAAGCTTAACGCCAATTATGCTCCGGCTTATCGTGAACTCGGTCAGCTATATCTGTTAGCCGGGAGATTCGATCAGTCAAGAGAAAACTTCAAAAAGTACCTTGAACTTACTGCGGGCAATATACCTGCAAAAACCAAATACGTGAATGCCTTGTTTTATGCCAAGGATTACGACGGCGTTATCTCCAATGTTGAAGATATATTCAAAGTTGACAAATCACGAACATACATGAACCGTATTGCGGGTTATTCATGTTATGAGAAGAATCCCCCTGATTATCCAAGGGCACTGGCTTACATGGATACACTTTTCAAAACAGTTTCTGCCGACAGGATTCTCTGGAAGGATTATATGTATACAGCCAGGATCCTTGTAAAGTTGAACCAGGGTTATCCTAAAATGGCTGATGATCTTGCAAGTCTTGAACAACAGCTTGAAAAGGAGAAAAGCAAGCTTGCGGTAGCTACATCCGCAGCCGATAAAACCAAGTACAAAGCAAGTATAGCAGATCTTACAACCAAAGTAAATCAGCAAAGAGATAGCCTGGCAAAAGCCAACGCTCAGATTGACAGAGCATTTGTTGAATATAACAATGTTCTGAAGATGAAACCTAATGACAAGTCCATTCTCAGTGAAATGGCAAGTAACTACAACTTTTTCAGAAGGTATGACGGTGTTGCGAAGACACTTGCAAGGATGTTAGATCCGACAAAAGACAACACCGAAGATCTCATGCGTATAGGACGTGCCTATTACTCCGCAGGGAAATACAAAACTGCAGATTCAGTATTCAGTTCAATTATTACCAAGACACCTGATTATGTGCCTGCATATTACTGGACTGCAAACACATATTCAAAGATGGATCCTGATCTTAAACTGGGTCTTGCCAAACCAAAATTTGAAAAGCTTATTGAAGTGGCGAAGACCGACTCTGTAAAAAATGCTCCTATATTAATGGATGCCTTCAGTTATCTGAGCTATTACAATATGATGAACAATAACTTCGGTAAATCCAAGGAGTACTATAATCGTATGATCAACCTCGATCCGGGTAATAAAGAATACAAGATAAAAGGCTATAACGGTATCGGAGGAGTTGAGATGCGTTCAATATCAACAGAAAAAACAAATGAAGGCAGATTGCCATATCTGTCAAGGGCTACAGAGGCTTACAATAAGATCCTCGCAATTGATCCCAACAATGCTTTTGCCAAAGGTCAGATTGATTATATTCAAAAATTTAAGGCAGCTATCCAGAAAGGCATCAACCCTAATGAGATCAAGGGAATAGTAAAAAATGCCGCAGGACAACCTTTGCCATATGCATCAATCAGAGTAAAGGACACAGCAGCAGAGAACCTGTCGAACAGTAAAGGAGAATTCAGATTTGAAATTCCACAGGGATCTGAAGTATTAATTTTCAGTGCAGACGGATATAAGGCACGTGAAATACCTATCACTGCTACAAGGACTTATAACGTTACGCTGGAACAATAACAGCAGTTGTTTGTTATTTTATGAGACAAAAAATGTAGGGTATAATTTTGTTTAGCGGTCTTATTTAGAGAATAATTCTAAACAGTATCAAAAGATTAACAATAATGTTTACTCTATTGGAAAAAAACAATTCATAATATATATTTGTAAATCGTAAAAAATCATTAAACCTAAACAAATCGATAAAAAATGAGTAAACAAGGAAGTTCATTCAAAGATGCGTTGCAGAATGTTTTTGCAACTAGTGCTATTTTAATAGCTTTTATAGTAGCCGAGATTTTGTTCTCGCAGGTTATGGGAAATCCTGTAAACTTTGAAGGCGGTAATCCAGCCGGAAAAGCACTGGAAGGCAACTACCTGGGTATCATCTACAAGGGTGGTCAGATTGTTCCAATTCTTATGACATGCGTATTAGTTCTTATCATTTTCATCATTGAAAGAACTATCACACTTTCAAGAGCAAAAGGTAAAGGCAGATTAAATTCATTCGTAAGTCAGCTCCAGGGTCTTCTTGCACAGGACAAAATTGAAGAAGCTATGGAAGCTTGTGACAATCAGAGAGGTTCTCTCGCTAACGTTATGAAAGCTGGTCTTTTGCGTTACCGTGACCTTCAGAAAGACAAGGAACTTGAAAAAGATCAGAAGATCCTTTCTATCCAGAAAGCTTTTGAAGAAGCTACAGCACTTGAATTACCAATGCTTTCAAAAAACATGGTAATATTCTCAACACTCGCATCTATTTCTGTGTTGATCGGTCTTATCGGTACAGTTCTTGGTATGATCCGTGCATTTGCTGCTCTTGCTCAGTCAGGTGCTCCTGATTCACTCGCTCTTGCAACAGGTATCTCTGAAGCTCTTGTTAACACAGCATTTGGTATCACAGGATCAACATTGGCAATTATCGCATTCAACTATTTTTCATCAACAATTGACGGTTATACATTTAAAATTGACGAAGCAGGTTTCAGTCTTACCCAGAATTTTGCCGCTTCACTGAAGACCAACTAATTTTAAATTTATCTTTTGGTTTAATAATATAAATAAAAAACTGCAATGCCAAAGATTAAATTACCAACAAAGTCGCCCCATATCGACATGACGCCGATGGTTGACTTGTTCTCAGTAGTATTAACATTTCTTATGTTGACCACTACAATGAGACAGCCTGAGCCAGCTCCTGTTGATACGCCTACATCAATATCAGAGAAACTGACACCTGATAATAATACAATGACTCTTCTTCTTTCAAAAGACGATAAAGTATTTATCAACTTCGATAACGGACCTGATACACTTCTGAAATTCAGACCAAAGATCCTTGCCGAAATGGGGAAGAGATACAACATTGAATTTACTGACAAGGAATTAAGGGAATTTGAGAAATATCCATCATCAATCGGTGTTCCTATTACCAAGATGAAGGATTTTCTTGATACAAGAGACATGAAGATAAGAACTGCTTTACAGGAGAATGGTATTCCAATAGACTCCACTGATAATCAGCTCGCAGACTGGATCTTTTGTACCCGTTCTGTTAATCCCAATGTTCAGGCATGTATCAAAGGTGATGCAAAAACCGGTTTCGAGTTAGTGAAGAAAGTCCTTGATATAATGGCTGACAAGAATGTGTTCAAGTTCAACCTGATCACAACTCTTGAATCCGCTAAAATAAATCTCGCAGAAATACAGAACTGATATGGCAGAAATAATTCAAGAAGAAAAAGGTGGCGGAAAAAAGAAAGCTAAGAAGCACGCCCCGCATATCGACATGACACCGATGGTTGACCTGATGTGTCTGCTCATCACGTTCTTTATGCTTACCACGGCTTTTAGTAAAGCCAAGATTATGGAGATAAACCTTCCTGAAAAAATTAAGGATCCAAATGTTGAACCTCCAAAAATCTCAGCAAGCCGTACTCTGAATATCATCCTCGGTCCTGATAACAAAATTTATTGGTACCCGGGTGTTGTAAAACCAGAGGATTATAACAATCTCCCTCCTATGAAGGAAGTGGATTTTGGCGCAAATGGTATTCGTCCATTGCTGCTTGAAAGAAACAGAACTCTTGCAAGAAAGATCGAAGAATTTAGAGATGAGGTCAAAACGGGAAAAATCGTAATGCCCCAGGATTCTGTTCAGAAAGCAATCAGCAAATTAAAAACGGATGATGATACCGGTCCTATAGTTCTTATAAAAGCATATAAAAAAGCTACATACGGTAACTTTGTAGATATCCTCGATGAGATGAATATCTGCGGAATAGCCCGTTACACATTTGTGGACATTGCTTTCTATGAGAACACTATGGTGGAACGTGCAGCAGGAATAGCATCAACTACAACTGCTACTCCGGTTAAATAATAAACCGTAAACCTTTAAAAAAGATGGCAAAAGAAACAATGAATGCTCCTGCCTTTGATGATATAGTATTTGAGGTACGGAATAAGGAATACGGAGCTTATAAACTACGTAAACGGTACAATCGTACTGTACTGATAGCTATGCTTATAGGTGTGATAATTTTAGCAACTGCTGTTATTACTCCTTATATAAACGCGAAAGCAAATGAAAGCAAGGCTAAACGTGCTGAACGTCAGGTAGAGATTAAGATGGAGAACCTGGATACACCAACCGAACAGGTTGCACCTCCTCCTCCTCCTCCTCCTCCACCTACAGATGTTGTACAGCAACAGAAATATGTACCACCCCAGGTCGTTGACTCAATCAAACCTGAGGACGTAAAACAGCTCATGACTGCTGATCAGGCACAGACTGAAGTTACCAACAAAGAAGTAGTCGAAGTCGTACAGCAGGTTAAAGAAGAAGTACAGGAAGAAGAAGCTGAACAAGCTCCGTTCGTTGTCGTGGAAGAAATGCCTCAGTTCCCCGGCGGTGATGCTGAACTTCTGAAATTTATTGGTGAACACACACAATACCCCGAGATTGCAAAGGAAAACAATATCCAGGGTAAAGTTATCGTAAGATTCTGTGTTACTCCAAAAGGAGGCGTTAATCAGGTTAGTGTGTTGAAAGGTGTTGACCCCGAGCTCGATAAAGAAGCTATGAGGGTTGTTACAACTCTTCCTCCATTCAAACCCGGAAAACAGGGGGGAAAACCAGTACCAGTATGGTATATGGTGCCTATAGCCTTCACACTCAAGTAATCTCCTTGTTTACAAGATTATAGAAAAAGGCTGGATCGAAAGATCCGGCCTTTTTTGATTTAACCACCCTAACAAACTCACCCCCAGCCACTTTCTGCAAGGCCACTAATTTTAGAGAGGGGACGGGGGTGAGTTGAGCTCTTTCTTCAGCAACCCTACAAACTCCTCAATATCCTCCAACTTAGTATCCCAGCTGCACATCAGACGCCATTCCGATCTTTTTTCATCCCAGGGATAGAAGAAATAATGTTCTCTCACCTTTTCCGCAACTTCCGATGGCATTATGACAAACACACCGTTCGACTGAACCTTCTGTGTTATTTTAACCTCAGGAATATCTCTAAGTTTTTCGGCAAGTATCGAAGCCATGGCATTTGAATTTGATGCACATTTTTTCCATAGATCATTCTGAAAATATCCAATATACTGAGCCGATATATATCTCATCTTCGATGCGAGCTGCATTCCCTGCTTCCTGATGTACCTGAAATCCGCTGTCAGTCCCGGTCGCAGGAAACAAATTGCCTCACCTCCCATTAAGCCGTTCTTTGTGCCTCCGAATGAAAGAATGTCAACACCTGCATCAGTTGTAAAGGCTTTAAAAGGCAGATTAAGCGATATGGCAGCATTTGCGAGCCTCGCTCCATCCATGTGCAGAAACATCCCTCTCGAATGTGCATACTCTGAAATCGCAGTAATTTCAGGAACAGTGTAGACAGTTCCCATCTCGGTGCACTGTGTTATCGAAATAACTTTAGGCTGTGAGTGATGCTCAAAATCTATTCCATGCATATGTCTTTCAACAAGCCCGGGTGTAACTTTACCATCAGGTGTATCCACCACAAGCACCTTGCATCCAATGAACTTCTCAGGTGCACCGCATTCATCACCTTCAAGATGTGCCGTTGAGGCTGTAATAACCGAATTCCACGATCTAACAATGCCCGACAGTCCTAAAACATTCGCAGCTGTTCCTGTGAATACAAAAAATGTCTCTGTCAGGCTCCCAAGATTGTCTCTGAAGAGCTCAAGAGCTTTTTCAGTATAAATATCAGAACCATAACCTGTTACATGACCAATGTTTGAAGAAATTATCTCCTGCAGAATATCCGGATGTATCCCCGCGTTGTTATCACTCGCAAAACCTCGTTTTTCGATCTTGAAATTTGAAAATAAACTCATTTATATAATTAATCTTTACTGTTAATAATATTCGTCATATATTGCTTTGCGAGTGAGACTTGTTCATGGACAAACTCAATGCCGGCATTGGTATGATCGTTATTCAATAATAGATGACAAAGTTCAAAGGTAAAATAGCCATTGTAACCTATTTCATTCATTAACTGAATGTAATGAGAATAATCGGGCATGATACCGCCTGCATAGTAATCGAGTAATTTCGGTTTTATTACATTGTTTTCATCACGGTAATATTCACCTCCAAAATGAGAGTGTACCTGAAGGTTTCCAACGGTGCGAACTGCATTTGCTATATAATCCTTATCCTGTTTATCAAATATAGGAAGATCGAGACATACTTTCAGCCAGGGAGAATTCACCTCTTTTACCAGGTCATATGTGTCTTTCCATGTTCTGATAAGCGGTGCATGATTCTGAAGGGCCATAACCACTCCGTTCTCTTCTCCGATCCTGGCAGATTCCCTGAGGCATTCCTTTACAAAATTATACCTATCGATCCATGTTACATACGGATACTGTCTCAAAAATGTATAAAATCCATCACCGCGAACAAGCTCATAGGTGCCTACACCCTCGTGAATAGGGACACCCGGCCAGGCTGCAAATAACCTGACAACCTTTGCTCCCATATCTTTCGCCAGCCGGGCAGTCTCACGGACCATAAGCAGCTGACACTCCCGGTGTTCCGGTATCGGACTTGAAAAGTCATTGTTTGCAGATAAGGCTGGCATTTCAAGACCATATTTAGTCAGAATATTTTTCATCTCATCCCTTTTTCGCTGGTCCAGATCCATCGGACACCCCATTGGTCGTTTATTATCAAGCTCTATTCCTTCAAAACCATATTGCTTGGCATATTTGCACAACTCTTCAAATGAGACTGCGGTGCCCTTATACCATATTCCTCCATAGGATATGGAATACAGACCTAATTTGATCTTTGCGTTTTTCTGAGTCTTTTGTTCCGGAATTGTCCTAACAGTCTGACCCGACATTGGCGCTACATTGCTTAACATGGCTGCTCCGGTAGCGGCTCCGGATGTCTCGATAAATTTTCTGCGGTTCATAGGTTTTTCAGGTTAATTAGAAATAAACTGTAACAAGTTAATAGCCTAACTATCGGCAAAAAAATGAATTGTCACTCAACAGTGAATTATTTATATAAAGGAACATATTAAAAATTATTCTTATAAATATTTCTTGAAAAAAAATTATCTTGTAGGTAGTAAAAAAAAGATAGTAATTTTAATAAAAATATTATCAATGGAAAAGAACAACCAACAGGATGTGATTCAAAAAATCAATAAAGGAAACAACAGTACATTCAGGGAATTGTACGGGTCTGACCATTCAGTCCTTGAGAAACAGGCAGAAAGGTACAGCTCTCTTATTGACAAATTCAGCATTGTTTTTGGTAACAGGGACCTTATGCTTTTCAGTTCACCGGGTCGTACTGAAATCGGAGGAAATCATACCGATCACAATTATGGCAGGGTTCTGGCAGGTGCTGTCAATATGGATAATATAGCTGTCGCCGCAAAAAGCGATACAAATATTGTAAGAATTCTCTCCTCCGGTTATGAGAAGTTTGAAGTGGATTTATCGAACCTTTCACCGGATAAAGCCGAAAATTTTACTTCAGCATCAATAGTCAGGGGTGTAAGTGCCAGAATGAAGGAGCTCGGATTTACAATCGGGGGCTTTGATTGCTGTATTGACAGTGGTGTACCTGTTGGATCGGGACTTAGTTCTTCTGCTTCGTTTGAAGTACTTATAGGAGCAATAATCAGTCATCTATTTAATAATGGCAAGCTGGAACCGGTTCAGAATGCCATAATAGGCCAATACGCAGAGAATGTATATTTTGGCAAGCCATGCGGATTAATGGATCAGACTGCATGTGCTGTGGGTGGATTGGTTACGATTGATTTCAAAGATCCTTCAAATCCTGTTGTTAAAAAGGTGAATTTCGATTTTGTTGCTACTGGATTTTCTCTTGTAATAACAGATACCGGTGGCAATCATGCAGATCTCAATGATGAATATGCTTCAATACCAATTGACATGAAGGCTGTGGCTGCTGAGCTGGGCGCAAAAGTTCTCCGGCAGGTAAGCCTTGATCAGGTTTTGGAGATTGCGCCAGAAATCCGCGAAAAGGTAGGCGACAGAGCAATCCTCAGGGCTATTCATTTTCAGAAAGACAATCAACGAGTAGTTGAACAGGTGGCCGCTTTGGAAAAAAATGACTTTAAGTCATTTCTCGGTATGGTTGTAGACTCAGGACTCAGTTCATATATGTATAACCAGAATATATACCCGGTTAACAATGTGAGAGAACAAGGCGTATCGCTTGCCCTTGCATTAAGTGACATAGTACTTAAAGGAGAGGGAGCATGGCGTGTTCATGGAGGCGGTTTTGCCGGTACTATACAGGCATTTGTTCCTCAAAAATTACTGGAGAAATATATCACAACATTAGAGCATATCTTCGGTAAAGGAGCTTGCCACAATCTGTTTATCAGACAAAAAGGTGCAGATAGAATTTTATAACACTCCTGGCTTTCACCCCCACCCCCCCCAAGGGGGGCTTTGGACTTCTCAATACCTAAAAAAAACCACATAATATGAAAATTATCAAAGAAGAAGCATTCAAAGGCACTCATAAGGGAAAGCCAACTGCTCTTTATACCCTGAAGAACAAGAACGGGATGGTTGCCCAGATTACAAATTTCGGCGCTAAGATCGTAAGTATTTTTGTTCCCGATAGTCATGGCAACTTCGCAGATATAGTTCTTGGCTATGAATCCATTGAAGGATATATTAAAGGAAATCCTTACTTCGGAGCCATATGCGGACGTTATGCAAACAGGATCGCAAACGGGAAGTTTGTGATCAGCGGCGTTTCTTATCAGTTACCTGTTAACAATGGACCAAATTCGTTGCACGGAGGGCCGGAAGGATTTAACAACCAGGTATTTGATGCCAAAAAAGTCCTTTCCACGCCGGAGGGGCAACAAGTGGAGATGGTCTATTTCAGCAAGGATGGAGAAATGGGTTATCCCGGCAATCTCTCGCTTAAGGTTACATATTCTCTTACTGACAGCAATGAACTAAAGTTAGACTTTGAAGCAACAACTGATAAGTCAACTCATGTAAATATCTGTGGGCACTCCTTCTTTAATCTGGCCGGTGAAGGAAACGGAGATATTCTGAAACATGAGCTTACGCTTAACGCTGACAAATTCACGCCGGTAAGCGATTCATTAATTCCTACCGGCGAATTAAGAGCCGTGGAAGGTACTCCGATGGACTTCAGGAAACCTGAAATTGTAGGTAAGCGAATCGATGTTAAATTTGATCAGCTTGATTACGGCAAGGGATATGACCATAATTGGGTTATTAACAGGAAGAAACCTGGTGAATTGACTCTTGCCGCAGTTTGTTATGATCCTGAATCAAATCGTATAATGGAAGTCCATACAACTCAGCCGGGCATACAATTATATACTGGAAACTGGCTTGATGGCAGCGATAAAGGTAAAGGCGGTAAATCTTATGGCATGCGCTCAGCATTGTGCCTGGAAACACAAAACTATCCCGATTCTCCAAATAAACCAGGCTTTCCTTCCACACTTTTACATCCGGGGGAAGCATATAAACATACCTGTTTGTATAAATTCTCAACTAAACCTACTAAATAACTCATTATGAATAACTCCGGAAAAACTAATTATCTGTTTCCATTGATTGTAATGGCCTCCCTCTTTTTTCTGTTCGGCTTTATAACGACCATGAATAACTCTACAATCGACTTCCTGAAAAATGCGTTTGGACTAAACGATGTTCAGAAGCAATTACCCAACACTTTTTTCTATGGCGCATATATTTTGTCGGTACCTGTAGGCCTGATGCTTACAAAAATTGGCTATAAGAATGGTGTCCTTGCCGGTCTGGCATTAATTTCACTCGGATTCTTTTTATGCATTCCGGGTGTTTCCATGGGCTATTATGGATTCCTGAGTACTGTTTCTGTATTTGCAATCGGAGTTGTTATTCTTCAGGTTGCCGCCGGACCTTATGTAAATGCCTTAGGAAGTCCTGAGACCGGAGCCAGCCGCCTTACTCTGACAAACGCCCTTAATTCCGTGGCAACAATCATTGCTCCTATTTTTGTTTCGATCCTGCTCGTAACTCCAAAACTGGAATCGGGTGTGAAAATGGAAAATTCCGCAATAAAGGAAATTGTTAAAGGTCCGTTTATGGTTATCGGTATTATAACAGCAGTTATACTTGTGATAATGTTCTTCCTGAAACTGCCTGAAATAAAAAGTGAAGTAGACGATACCATAGGATTAGAAAAAAAAATATTTAAGTCAAGTGCCTTCAAATATAAACATGTCTGGCTTGGTTCATTAGCTATCTTTCTGTACATGGGATGTGAAATCGGCCCCTCAAGCTTTTTTCCCGACTATGTCCACAAATTGGGTATTCAGAACATAAACCCTATCGACATGCTTAAATATTACTGGGGAGGGATGATGGTAGGACGTGTACTCGGCATCTTCATATTGAGAAAATATAAAGCAAGTCTGATCCTGTCAATTTGCTCAGTTGGCGGATTTGTATTTCTGGGGAGTTCATTCGCTCTCAGTTCAAGCGCTCCTGTGATTGCAATGTGGCTTTTCCTTGCCACCGGATTATTCCACTCCATAATGTGGCCGGTTATTTACAATCTTGCTCTAGAAGATTTAGGACCACATTCTAAAGTAGCGTCCGGGGTTATTGCAACTTCAGTTATCGGAGCTTCGATCTCAACCCTGGTTATGGGTAAGATACAGGCAGTTACAGGATCTGTTATGATTGCCGTAAGCCTTATGTTCATTTACTATATTTATCTTGTCTTCTTTGCTACAAAAGGATCGAAAATGAGATAATCTGGCGTAGGGGCAGAAAATTTTCTGCCCCTACGTTTATATAAATTACATTTATATATGTGAAAACACGCTACTTCATTTTCATCTCATATAAAGGCACATCCTACCATGGCTGGCAGATTCAGCCTAATTCAATAACCGTGCAAAAAATACTTGATGAAGCCCTGTCAGTCATACTTAATGAACAGATATCCACTATCGGTGCCGGCAGAACCGACACAGGAGTGCATGCCAGCTTTTTTTGTGCGCATTTTGTGAGTCTTTCCCCTGATTTGCTGTCGGTAAAAAATCTTATTTTCAGACTCAACTCATTCCTGCCTCCCGACATTTCAGTTAATTCGATCAAAAAGGTCGTGCCCGATGCAAATGCCAGGTACAGTGCGGTTTCCAGGACTTACAAGTATTATATTTCAAGGATCAAAGATCCTTTCTTTGATAATTCAAGCTGGCTTTTGCATGGAAACATCGAGATTACAAAAATGAACCGTGCATGTGAACTATTATTGAATCATTCCGACTTTACCAGCTTCAGCAAGCTCCATTCGGATGTCAAAACGAATATCTGCAGGATTTATGGCGCGGAATGGTCAGAAAATGATACCAGGCTGGTTTTCACGATCAAAGCCGACAGATTCCTCAGGAATATGGTAAGGGCAATAGTCGGAACAATGGTTGATGTCGGCTTCGGGAAAATTGATCTGAAGAAGTTTTGAAGAGATCATTCTTGCGAAAGATCGTGGCAAAGCAGGTAAATCTGCTCCGGCGAAGGGATTGTTTCTGGTAGATATAGAGTATCCGGAGGAAATATTTATCTGACATTGATTTCCCTCTGTGAAACTCTGTGCTTCTCTGTGTAACTCTGTGTCAGTTCTTTTTTTGTTACACAGAGAACCACGGAGGACCACAGAGTGCCACAGAGAAGAAAAAATAGTTAGTATTCGTCTGGCAATTCCTTAAGCTGGGCAAGTGTAAACACAGGTCCATCCTTGCAGACATACACTTTACCTACATTACATCTTCCGCATTTTCCGAAGCCGCATTTCATTCGATTTTCAAGGGTGGTATAAATATTCTCGTCTGTAAAACCCAGCTTTGCAAGTACCGGGAAAGTATATTTTATCATTACAGGCGGTCCGCAAACAATTGCAACAGTATCTTTTGATGACGGAGCAATCTTATCGACAACGGTAGGAACGAATCCCACCTCCCCTTTCCATTCGGGTGTTTCTCCCCCGGGATCTACAGTAGTTATTAATCTTACATCCTTACGGAGTTCCCAGTCTTTAAGTTCTTCCTTATAAACCAGATCTTTTACTGATCTTGCCCCGTAAATAATCGTAACATCTTTAAAGTTTTCTCTCAGATCAAGAGCATTCCAGATAACACAACGCATTGGAGGCAAGGCGATTCCTCCGGCAATAAAAAGCAGGTTTTTCCCTTTCCATTCATCCAAAGGAAAAACATTGCCATATGGTCCCCTGAATCCGATGATGCTTCCTTCCTCACAATCCGAGAGAGCATTCGTTACTTTTCCTGCTTGCCTGAAAGTACATTCAATGTAACCCTTGCGTGTAGGAGGTGAAGCAATGCAAAATGTTGATTCGCCCACACCGTAAACCGAGTATTCACCGAACTGTCCGGCTTTATACGAAAATTTCTCCTGATCAGCTTCATTCACAAATTTCAGCATGAATGTTTTTACTCCCGGGGCCTCATGAGTGATTCGCTCGACCCTCATAAGGTATGGCATATACAATGAATCCATCATTTTGTAACCTCCTGAATAGAAATTAAGTTTTCAAGGATATTTATGTCAGCAGGACATGCTCTTGAGCAGCGTCCGCAGCCCGTACAGCCGTAAACTGATAACCTTTCCGGCATATATGAGAATTTATGCATTATGCGTTGCCGCCACCGCTGCGATTGTACATCTCTGGGATTATGTCCCGAAGTATGGAGGGTGAAATGAGAAAAGCCGCAGGAATCCCAGCACCTGACGCGCGAGCCTTTGTTTCCGTGTGCTTCATCCTGGATGTCAAAACATGCACAAGTCGGACATACATATGCACAGGCACCGCAACCCAGACAACGGAGAGATTGGTCAATCCATTCCCGGCTCTCAAAAAAACTATCGAGTTTTTCCCTTATTTCTTCATGATTAAATCTTACAGGTACTTCTGCCACAAACCTTTCTTTTTCCAAAGGTCCAGACTTTTCGAAGAGTGCCGGAGCCATTGATACTACAGTCTGGCCTTTTTCGGTGATTACTTCCGCCAGGTAATCTCCATCTTCCCCCATCCTTGTAAAAAGGATATCACTTCCGTTTGTATTTCCCGGATTTCCTCCTACCGAGGTGCAGAAACAATAATCGTCAGCTTTGCTGCAGCTGAATCCGAAGACGATGACTTTGGATAAGCGGTTATTGTAGATCTCATCCCTGTAATCCCAGTTAAATATTGCGCTTAACTCACCAACTCCAACCGCGTCGCATGGGCGTACGCCCCAGACTATTACCTCGGGTATATCTCTTAATTCGATGCCCTTTACAGACATTCCTTCTTTATTTCTGGAATAATCCAAAAGCTTTTCTGCACGGGGAAAGGCTATATCTTTCGATGACTCGGTCGACTGGATATATCCCGTAGATATCGCAGCAAAGTTCTCAGCGCTTTTAAAGGTGATTTTACCGTTCCGTGTAAAAGGCGCATAAATTGTTTTACTGTTCTGCTTTAAGATATCGAAAAGCTTTTCCAGCGAATCTTTCCTGACTAATCGCTTATCAATATTCATATTATAAAATTTTCTTTATCATCGGGTTTGTAAGTCGACATAACATGCTCTCCTTTTAATGATGGCTGATAATCGCCAAAGTATTCCTTAGCATCGGCAAGCATTTTTTTTGTCAGAAGGTTAATAGGTATTGCAAGCGGACAGGCATTGTAGCATGCATCGCAATCGATGCATCTGCCGGCAAGATGAATTGCCCTCATCATGTGCCACTCAAGGTTTCCGAGTTCATGAGAAGGAACCGGGATCCATTGTGGCTGGTTAAAATCGACGGTACATCTTGAACAATAGCACATCGGACATGCTGCCCTGCAGGCATAACATTTGAAGCAGGGAGCCAGCTCGTCAATCCAGAATTTCCATCTTTCAGGCTGGGTCATTTTTTCCAGCTTATCAAGCATCTCTTTATTTTTGGCATCGATCACGATCTGAAATTGATGTATATATGTCTCGACTTCAGCAAGATTGCCAAATTCCATCATTTTCGCATCAGGCGTTATTCCCAGAACAAGGAGATCAGCATCACTAACCTGAAATTCGGAAGCAAGCTGAATTATGCTTCTCATTACCGGAAGCGTCGCTGCCACAGCCATTTTGCCTTTTGCCTTAATTTCCTTTTTGGTAATATATGCGGCAAGGTTCTGTACACAACGGCTGTCGAAGATCAGTCTGTCTGCATCTTCGGGTTTTTCAACGAATGTCGCCCTGGTTTTGTTCCCCGTTCCCTGTTCATAACCAATCAGTACTTTTACCTGCGAGGTACTAAGTAGTTCCTTCGCCCTTTTTATCAGCTCATCCATGATTCACCTCCTTTTCAGGATATTTTGCTACTTTCTTATATTCCGTATATGGTCCGGATTCCCTTATTGAAGCAACTGTCTGGTTCACAATGTCGGCCCATTTAGCTCCTTCAGCGGCAGATACCCATGAAAATTTAATTCTGTTTGTATCGATTCCTGTAAAATCACATAACGATCGGAACATCATCCATCTTCTGCGTGCATGGAAGTTACCTGATGTATAATGGCAGTCATTGGGATGACATCCGGAAACGATTATGCCATCAGCCCCCTCGTCGAAAGCTTTCATAAGCAACATATAATCGATCCTCCCGGTACACGGGAACCTTATAATGCGGACATTTGATGCGTATTTTATGCGGCTGGTACCTGTAAGGTCAGCACCTGCATATGTGCACCAGTTACAGACGAAAGCAACAATTTTTGGTTCAAATTCAGTCATCAATACTAAATTTTAATATTCATTTAATAAAGCCATTACTTCGGAATACATCTGCTCATGTGTATAACCCTGTATATCAATTGATTTTGTCCTGCAGAAGGCGACACATGTACCGCAACCCTGACAGAGGCCCGGATTGACCTTCGCTATTGATCTGATAACTTCTCCATTCCGGTTTTTTATCTCTTCTTTTTCAATAGCCTGATACGGACATGCTGATACGCATAGAAAACAACCTACGCATGAGGAATAAACGGGGGCAGCCTGACGGTTCACAACGGCAATGATTGGCTCCCGCGTCAGCTCATCATTAGAGAACAGGGCGGCCACTTTAACGGCAGCACCTGAGGCCATAGCAACCGATTCGGGGATGTCCCGCGGAGCCTGACAAGCGCCTGCAAGGAATATACCTGCAGTATTTGTCTCTACAGGTTTTAGTTTCGGATGTGCTTCGGCAAAAAACTTATAAGGATCGTATGAGACATGCAGCTTCTGAGCGAGCTCTTCAGCTCCTTCATTGGCAACCCCTGCAGTAGCAAGCACTACCATATCCGCTTCAATTTCAACCGGCATCGCATTCAGCAGAGTATCAACACCATTTACTATTAATTTGCCATTTTTTTCATAAATCCTGGAAACCCTTCCCCTGACGTAATTTACTCCGTCATCTTCAATGGCTCTTCTCACAAATTCCTCATACTGCTTGCCTCCTGCCCTGATATCCATATAGAATACGTAGGATTTCCCTCCATGTACTTTATGCTGATATAACATGGCGTGTTTTGCAATATACATGCAGCAAATCTTTGAACAGTAAGGAATGCCCTTAGCCGGATCGCGCGAACCGGCACATGCCAGGAATACAATCTTTTCAGGAACTTTACCGTCTGATGGTCTGCGGATTTCTCCGAGCGTAGGACCAGAGGCTGATGCAAGCCTTTCAAACTGAAGCCCTGTAATAACATCGGCATATTTTCCATATCCGTATTCAGGAAAGAAATCAGGCTGCTTCACCGTGAAACCCGTAGCGATTACAATTGCTCCCACTTCAACTTCCATTATCTGATCCTCCTGATCGAAACGGATGGCGCCTGTCGGGCATACTATTTCGCAAACTTTGCACTTACCTTTAATATAATAGGTGCAGTTTTTTCTGTCGATAACCGGTTTATTTGGTACAGCCTGTGGAAATGGAACATATATAGCAGTGCGCTTACCCAGACCTTCATTAAATTCACTCGGAATTTTCTTTACCGGGCATTTTGTAGTACACTGGCCACATCCCGTGCAAAGCTTCTCGTCAATACTCTTTGATTTCCTTCGTATTTTTGCTTTGAAATTGCCTATAAAGCCTTCGAGACTTTCCAGTTCTGCATAAGTATATAATGTAATATTTGGATGCTGAGCGACTTCAACCATCCTAGGTGTGAGGATGCATTGAGAACAGTCAAGCGTTGGAAAAGTCTCTGACAGCTGTGACATATGTCCGCCAATTGAAGGGTCCTTCTCTATGAGAATAACTTTATGGCCGGTATTGGCAATATCCAGACTTGCCTGGATGCCGGCAATTCCGCCGCCTATCACCAGTGCTGTTTTAGTAACAGGCACTTTTATCTCGTTCAGGGAGTGATTATATTTTACCTTTTCAACAAGGATCCTTACAAGATCAATTGCTTTTTCGGTAGTGGCTTCACCTTTTTCGTGGACCCACGAGCAATGTTCTCTCAGGTTCGCCATTTCGCACATAAATGGATTTAATCCGGCTTCAGCACATGCTTTTCTGAAAGTCGGCTCATGCATTCGAGGCGAACATGAAGCAACAACAACTCCGGTAAGACCCTTTTCTCTGATCGCGTTCTTTATAAGACTCTGTCCGGGATCGGAACACATGTACTTATAGTCAACGCTGAAAGTTACTCCGTCATACTTGCCGGCGGTTTCGGCAACCTTCTCGCAGTCGACTGTTGCGCTTATGTTCTCTCCGCAATGACAGACAAATACTCCTATTTTTGACATATAATTGCTTGATAAACTAATTAATTAAAATCTGTGCCTTCTTTTAGAATATTTCTGATGTAATTAACCCCCTTTCTTATTTCCCCCAGGGGGGAAAAGGTTGTTCCTCCTTCCCCCCTGGGGGAAGGTCGGGAAGGGGGTAAAAACATGTCAAAGAAACTTAAACCTATCTTTTCTTTAATCAAACTGTAACTTTTACGAAATGCCTCTGAAGCCCCAGGGCTTTATGATCGAGTCCGAGTGCAAGCCCGATAGCCTGTGTGATATAAAGCACCGGAATATCTACTTTTTCTCCCAGATACGAATTTATTGAATCGCGGCGCATATCCAGGTTAGAATGGCACATAGGGCATGCGACGATAACTGCCTCCGCACCTCTGTCTTTTGCATCACCGATTATCTTTCCCGATAATCTTCCTACCGAACTGGTTCTTGAAACTGAAAGACCTGCTCCACAGCACTCTGTTTTGAATGCCCAGTCGATTGGTGTTGCTCCGGCTTTCAACATCAAAGCATCGAGTGTCTGAGGATCCTCCTCGCGGTCAAATTTCAATATTTCATGTGGACGTACGAGCAGACATCCATAATAACAGGCTACCTTGTGATCAAACGGTTTTACAACTTTGCCGGCAAGTTCCGGCGTGATATATTTATCGAGCAGCTGCACGATGTTTAAAACATTAACTGATCCGGTATATTCCAGATTAATTGCATCTGTAACCACCGATCTGAGCGAGGAGTCTTTCGACAACTCATGTTTTGTAACGGTCAGCCTGCTGTAACACGCAGCACAGGGAACCACTATTTCAGAGAAGCCCTGTTTTTCCGCTAGCGAAAGGATCCTTGCCGGAAGAGCCATCGACAATTCCCTGTTCATATTGTGGGCAGCTGTTGCGCCGCAGCAATTCCAGTCTTTAATCTCTTCAAGAGTAATATCGAAAGCCTTTGCAACAGCTATAACTGATTCAGCGTATTCACGCGAAGAACCTTTCAGAGAACAACCAGGATAAAATCCGAGAGTCATGTTATTAATTTTTTGTATCAGTTTGACTTCTGCCTTCCGGCTTTGATTTTTTAAATAATGATGCAATACCTGAACGATCTTTTATCAGCTCAGGAATAATATTCAGCTTGCCACGCTTCATCATCTTCGGAGCGAGTGCCATATCTTCAAGAATTCTTAAGGTACGTGTTTTATAGTCAATAAAAAGACCAATTTCGTACAATCTTCCAGTGTATTTGATTGAATCGAGGAATGATTTGTGAAATGCAATGATCTCCTTTGCCTTTGGATTTGTTTTCTTATCCTTAATTGATTTTTCTCTAAGGAAATCCATCATTTTGGGTATGTCGATGCTCATGGGGCAACGGGCAAAACACATCTCGCATGTAAGGCAAACCCAGATCGAAAATGAACGCAGTACTTTCTCTTCAAGCGCCGGATTTCCTGTCTGCAACATACGCATAATTACACTTGGCGGATAATCCATTTCCACCGAAAGCGGACAACCTGCGGAACATTTCCCGCACTGATAGCAATGGCTTACCTTAACTTCAGTTTTTTCCAGCACTTCCCCACCCAGTCCTGTTATCCCGGAACAATGTGATTCTGAACTCATAATAGCATTTTTAGTCTCATAATAACTTTTAAATGTAATTATTATTGTAATTTTAATTCCATGAAAATTGTCATATTGTATTTATGTAATTTATCAAAAAAAAAATTAATGTGTATAATATGCATCTAATCTGTGAAATAAATAACAACACATGTATATAAAGTGATATATATCACTTTAAACATATGTTAGAAATTTCACAGTACAAAAAAAAAATCTATTTTTGTGCGGTTCACACCTGACCTAATTCTTGATTCTATGAATAATGAATGGTTAATTCTGTTTTTTCTTGTCGGGGCAAGTTTTGTTGGATTAGTCCTGATCTTCTCAGGAATTGTAGCTCCTAAATCTACCAATCCTCAGAAATTCGAGCCTTATGAATGTGGCATACCTACTGAAGGTGTCACATGGCTGCAATTTAATGTAGGTTACTATCTGTTTGCAATACTTTTTCTGGTTTTTGACGTTGAAACAGTTCTGGTTTTTCCATGGGCTGTGGTAATGAAGGAAACAGGCATTGCAGCATTCATTGAAATATTAATATTCTTTTTTATACTGGGTCTGGGTTTACTTTATGCCTGGAAAAAACATGCGCTGATATGGGAATAAAAGGAATGAAGAAGGAAGAATTCGGGGACAATGAAAGCCTTGATCTTCTTAATGCATCCGGTACAAATATTCTTCTCACGACAATCGATGATGTAATTAACTGGGGAAGAAAGAATTCTCTCTGGCCTCTCACGTTTGCTACGAGATGTTGTGGTATAGAAATGATGGCTGCCGGCGCTGCCAGACACGATTTTGCCAGATTCGGGATGGAAGTTTACAGAGCCAGTCCGCGTCAGGCTGATGTTATTGTGGTCGCAGGAACTATTGTGCATAAGATGGCTCCGGTCCTCAAGCGTTTGTATGATGAGATGTCTGAGCCGAAATATGTCGTCGCAATGGGTGCTTGTGCAATTTCGGGAGGACCTTTCTTCCTGAATTCTTACAGTGTTGTCAAAGGCGTAGAGCACGTTATACCGGTGGATGTATACGTACCGGGTTGTCCTCCCAGGCCTGAAGCATTATTATATGGTATGCTTCAGCTTCAAAGGATGATTGAAACAGAGACCATCAAATCGAGAAAAGCGAGAAACATTTCTCACGATTATAAATAAGTACCTGTGAATCTCAGAAACCTGATAATCAATGGATAAATTAAAACTGGGAGAATTCATCCGGTCTATAACACGAGAACTGGATATAAAGGATGGGAATCAATTTCTTGAGGTAACAGTCCCTCCTGCCGGTTTACATCAGCTGGCTAAACAACTCAGAGAAACAGAAGAACTGTATTTTGATTTTCTTTTCTGTCTTTCAGGAGTCGATTACGGCGCAGATCTGGGTGTGGTATATCATCTGCGGTCAACTGTATTTGATCATACCATTGTGGTGAAAACCCGTACATCAGACAGGGAGAATCCAATTCTTGACACTGTTTCTGATATCTGGCTTACCGCTGAATTTCATGAAAGGGAAGTATTTGATTTACTTGGAATAAAGTTTAAAAATCATCCCGATTTACGAAGGCTGTTTCTTGACAATTCATGGGGATTCCCGTTAAGGAAAGACTACGTTGATGATATTAATATCGTTACAAAGTAATTTATGGAAGAAAAAGAAAAAACTGCTTTGACTGACGAACACCAGGAATATGTCATAAACATGGGGCCTCAGCATCCCTCCACTCACGGAGTGCTGCGTCTTAAAGTTTCACTGAAGGGAGAGACTGTTAAAAGCGTCCAGCCCCATATCGGATACATACACAGCGGCATTGAAAAGATGTGCGAGAGTATTACCTACCCTCAGATCATCCATCTTACCGACAGGATGGATTATATATCTGCACATATTAATAATGAAGCTGTGTGTCTGAATGTTGAAAAAGCTCTTGAAATTGATATCCCCGACAGGATAAAAGTCATCAGGACCATAATGTCGGAACTTACACGCTTACAATCGCATCAGTTGTGGTGGGCATGCTTTGGAATGGACCTTGGCGGACTGACCTGCTTTTTCTATGGTCTTCGCGACAGGGAAAAGATTCTGGATATTTTTGAGGAGACCTGCGGCGGACGTATGATTGTCAGCTACAATTGTCCGGGTGGACTTATGTATGATATTCATCCCAATTTCCAGAAGAGAGTCAAAGACTTCATAAAATACTTTAGAAAGACCTTGCCAGAGTATGATCAGTTGTTGTCCGGCAATGTCATTTTTAAGGAAAGATGTAAAGATATAGGCATATTAAGTAAGGAAGATGCAATTTCATTTGGAGTAACAGGTCCGAGCGGAAGAGCATCAGGATTCTCATGCGATGTAAGAAAACATGAACCATACAGTGCATACGACAGGGTACAGTTTAAAGAAATACTGTATACAGAAGGAGACACTCTTCACAGGTATATAGCACGCATAGACGAAATGTGGGAATCGATGAATATACTTGAGCAACTGATAGATAACATTCCTGAAGGACCATATGCAGTGAAAATGAAACCAGTGCTGAAGCTTCCTGAAGGCGAATATTACCAGAGAGTTGAAACTGCGCGCGGGGAACTGGGCGTTTATGTCATCAGCGATGGAAATAAGAATCCCTACAGGGTAAAATTCAGGTCCCCGAATTTCTCAAACCTTTCAGTATTGAATCATATCTCAAAAGGTTTTAAAATAGCTGACCTGGTGGCAATCGGAGGTTCGCTGGACCTTATTATACCGGATATTGACAGGTAGAGGCGCAGGGCACAGGGCATGGGGCATAGGGCACAGGGCACAGGGCACAGGGCACGAAAACGATCAACGACAAACGACAAACGATAAACGATCAACGACAAACGACAAACGACAAACGACAAACGATAAACGATAAACGATAAACGAAATATATGCTAGCTGATTTTGCAGTTTTGAATACCTCCCCCACGCTATCGGTCCCCTGGTGGAAAGTTGTTTACGATTTTTCTGCACTGACAAAGTGGATAGATTTGAGTTTGCGCGAAATAATGTCACCATTCTGGACTACCATATCGGAGATGGCGATCATCGGAGTACTGATACTTTTGTTTTATGCACTCATTGGCCTTTTCCTTGTATATGCCGAAAGAAAGGTTTGCGCTTTCATGCAGAACAGGCTTGGACCAAACAGGGTCGGACCTTTTGGGATTTTCCAGACTATTGCCGATCTTTTCAAGCTCCTGTTTAAAGAACTGATACCCATCAAGAATGCAGACGGCTTTCTTTTCAACCTGGCTCCTTTTATTGTTATAATTGCATCATTTATGGCTATCGCTGCCATTCCTTTTGCAAAGGGGCTGCATGCTATTGATCTGAATATAGGGGTGTTATACGTTATCGCCGTTTCAGCGATGGGTGTGATCGGTGTTCTTCTTGCAGGCTGGTCGAGTAATAATAAATATTCACTGATCGGCGCTATGAGGAGCGGCGCACAGATAGTCAGCTATGAGTTATCTGTTGGTCTTGCCCTTATCACAATAGTTATTATGTCGGGCTCGATGCAACTTTCTGAAATAGTTGAAGCACAGAGAGACGGGTGGTTCATTTTTAAAGGTCATATTCCGGCATTCATAGCATTTGTGATATTTCTTATTTCAAGTACTGCAGAAACAAACCGCGGACCATTTGATCTCGCCGAAGCTGAATCGGAACTGACAGCAGGATACCATACCGAATACTCAGGAATAAAATTCGCATTCTTTTTCCTGGCAGAATATATCAATATGTTTATTGTTGCATCAATAGCTGCGACTGTTTTTCTGGGAGGCTGGATGCCATTCCATGTAGGTCACTGGGAAGGATTTAATCATATTATGGATTTTCTGCCGCCTTTTATATGGTATATCGGAAAAACATTCTTTGTGATATTCCTGATGATGTGGTTCAAATGGACATTCCCTCGTCTGAGGATCGATCAGCTTCTTACACTTGAATGGAAATATTTATTGCCGATCAATCTGGTTAACGTATTGGTCATGGCATTTATAGTCCTGATGGGCTGGCATTTTTAATTTATTCAAATAAATATTTATCTCTGAATGAGAAGTATAATAAATTATCTGAAAGAAATAATAACGGGTGTCTGGTCTTTACTAAAAGGTATGAAAGTAACGGGTTCATATTTTTTCAGACCCTCTTCCATCATAACTCAAAAATACCCTTCAAACCGGAAAGATCTGGTCATGTTCGACCGTTTCAAGGGTGAAGTGATAATGCCGCATAATGAAAATAATGAGCATAAATGCACAGGATGCGGTATCTGTGAGGTAAACTGCCCGAATGGCTCTATTGAAATTATTTCAAAAACGATAACAACCGAGGACGGTAAAAAGAAAAAAGCAATTGATAAGCATATCTACAGGTTGAGTATGTGCACCTTCTGTGGATTATGTGTTAAGACATGCCCGTTCAATGCACTGGCTTTTGGTCAGAAATTTGAACATGCAGTATTTAACCGGGCGCTACTGATAAAAACGTTGAATAAACCAGGTTCCAAATTAATGAAAGGAGAAGAGTAATGGCCGCCAGTCAGATTATGTTTATACTTTTTTCGGCAATGATTGTTGTCTTTTCAATTCTGACAGTCACCAGCCGGAAGATCCTCAGATCAGCAGTATATCTTCTGTTTGTTCTGGTATCGACTTCAGGATTGTATTTCATGTTGAATTACCAGTTCCTTGCTGCTGTCCAGCTTACCCTGTATGCCGGCGGCATAGTCGTCCTGATAATATTCTCAATTCTTCTTACCAGCCACATAAGTCAGAATTTTGAGTCCTCAGGTTGGAAGAAAAATATTTTTTCAGCTATAGCTGTAATAATCGGCGCTTTACTTTCCATAATATCTATCCTTGATTTTAAATTCTCCGCATCTTCATATGCTGCTCAGGAAGTTAACATGAAATTAATAGGAAAGAGTCTTCTGTCAGTCGATTACGATGGGTATATTCTTCCTTTTGAGGTTATCTCTGTCTTACTTCTCGCCGCTATGATCGGGGCAATTATAATAGCAAAAAAAGGATCACCAAAAATCACTGAATCACCAAACTTAAACCAGGAATAAGATGAACCCGGGAATACCTCTGCAATATTTTTTAATTCTGGCTACAATTATGTTTTTCGCCGGGGTTTACGGCTTTCTGACGCGACGTAATCTTATCACCATACTGATGTCAGTGGAATTGATACTAAATTCTGTAAATATTAACTTTCTGGCCTTCAACAGGTATCTCTATCCTCATAAACTGGAGGGGATGTTTTTCAGTATTTTCGTCATTGCAGTGGCGGCTTCCGAAGCGGCAGTTGCTATTGCTATTATAATAAATATTTACAGGCGGTTTGCTACGATAAATGTGGAAGATGTTGATCAGATGAAATTCTGAGAACCGGTTACCGGTTACCGGTACACGGTGTGCGGTGTGCGGTATGCGGTATGAGGGTAACAAATATTACAACTTTACAACTTTACAACTTTACAACTTTTACAACCTTACAACCTTACGAATGACAAATTTCAGTTATACACTCTTGATCCCCCTTCTGCCTTTTTTCATGTTCCTCCTCCTGGGGTTGGCAGGTCATAAGTTAAAACCGAAGCTTTCAGGTTTACTTGGAACGTTCGGTTTGGGGATTATCACAATACTCTCTTATATAACTGCTTACAAGTATTTTTTCGCCAGCGAAAAGATCGAGGGAGCCTATCAGAAAATAACGGCTTTCAATATTACATGGCTTCAGTTCACCGATAAACTCCATATCGATATGGGTATCCTGCTCGACCCCATATCCGTTATGATGCTTATTGTTATTACAACAGTCTCTTTTATGGTTCACATATATAGCATCGGCTATATGAAAGGTGAAGTAGGCTTCGAACGGTTTTTTTCCTTTCTCTCACTCTTTAGCTTTTCGATGCTCGGACTCGTCCTTTCGAATAATATATTTCAGATGTATATATTCTGGGAACTTGTGGGAGTGTCTTCTTTCCTGCTGATAGGATTTTATTACCAGAAGCCTTCGGCGGTAAGAGCCTCAAAAAAAGCATTTATAGTTACCCGATTTGCCGATCTGGGTTTTTTAATAGGAATTCTTATCCTTTCGTTCAATACAAAAACATTTGATTTTATAAGTCTGACAAACCCATCCGGCAGCGCTATTGCGCAGGGTACAGGTATCGGTTTTCTGGGTCTTTCGATTATGACCTGGTCGATGATATTTGTATTCATGGGAGGTGTTGGTAAATCGGCAATGTTTCCTTTCCATATCTGGCTTCCCGATGCGATGGAAGGGCCTACTCCCGTCTCTGCTCTGATACACGCCGCAACGATGGTTGTAGCAGGAGTCTACCTGGTGGCGAGAATGTTCCCGATCTATGCTATTTCAGCTCCCGTAGCTCTCCATGTAGTTGCATATGTCGGTGCATTTTCTTCACTTTTTGCAGCGGTTATAGCATGTACCCAGACGGATATAAAAAGAGTTCTTGCATATTCCACAATGTCGCAGATAGGTATGATGATGTGTGCCCTGGGTATCGCCGGGTATGGCGGACATGAAGGATTAGGATACATGTCATCGATGTTCCATTTATTCAACCATGCAATGTTCAAAGCGCTTCTCTTCCTTGGAGCCGGAGCGATCATTCATGCCGTACACAGTAATTATATGACAGACATGGGAGGATTACGCAAATATCTGCCGATCACGCATATTACTTTTCTGATCGCTTGCCTGACAATTTCCGGGATCCCTCCTTTTTCCGGATTCTTCAGCAAGGATGAAATCCTCACCGCAGCCTTCGAAAGCAATAAATTAGTTTTTGCGGTAGAGTATGTTGTGGCAGGACTTACAGCATTTTATATGTTCAGGCTCTATTTCAGTATTTTCTGGGGAAAAGAAACACACTATCATCATACACCTCATGAATCTCCTGCTACAATGACTATTCCTCTGATAATACTGGCAATCTTTTCAGTCTTTACAGGTTTTATTCCGTTCAACAAACTGGTAACATCCGACGGAAAAGTCCTTGAAAGTGAACTTGAACTGATGATAGCCATTCCCTCAGTGCTGATTGGCTTGCTCGGGATAGGGATAGCATCTGTTATGTACAGAAAAGAGAGCGTATTGCCCGACAAGCTTGCTGCTACATTTAAATACGGATACAAGTGGGCTTACAATAAGTTTTATATGGATGAAGTCTGGCTGTTTGTAACAAAGAAAATCATATTCAGATATATCTCAGAACCGGTTGCATGGTTCGACCGTCATGTTGTGGATGCGACAATGAATGGCATTGCAAGTATCACACAAAATGTATCATTCAGAATACGGGGATTTCAATCGGGACAGCTGCAGAAATACGCTTTCGTTTTTATAACAGGGGTAATCATGCTGGTGATATTTTTTATTTATCTGTGGAAATAACAGGAAAAGACTTTTAATTATGGATATCTTATCTCTCTTTGTAGTAATTCCGGTCTTAACAATTACAGGCATCCTGCTGCTGAAAGATGCACGCCAGGTGCGCCTTGTATCTTCTTTCGGAATGGGTTTGCAGTTGGTAATGGCCGGCGTATTGTTATTTCTGTATCTTACTGCCCGTCACGCAGGCAATACGGATGAAATGTTATTCATGAAGGACTATATTTGGTTCAAAAGTCTTAATATACATTATGCTGTCGGCGTGGATGGCATTTCAGTCGCCATGATAATGCTTACTTCCATTGTTGTTTTTGCAGGGATCTTCGCATCATGGGAAGTTGAATTTCTGAGAAGGGAATTCTTTATTTCACTGATACTGTTAGCCACAGGGGTATTCGGTTTTTTCATCTCTATCGATCTTTTCACCATGTTCATGTTTTATGAGCTGGCTGTGATACCAATGTATCTTTTAATTGGCATTTGGGGAACCGGACCTAAAGAATACTCTGCGATGAAGCTTACAATAATGCTTATGGGTGGCTCAGCCCTGCTGCTTGTAGGATTGCTTGGTATCTATTTTAATTCCTCTCCTAATGGTAATCTTACCTTTAATATTCTTGAAATATCAAAAGTTGTTATCCCCTTGCCGGCCCAGAGAATATTTTTCCCGCTCACATTCTTAGGATTCGGGGTTCTGGGTGCATTGTTTCCTTTTCACACCTGGTCGCCCGACGGTCATGCCTCCGCTCCTACTGCCGTCTCGATGCTGCATGCCGGCGTTCTGATGAAACTTGGAGGGTATGGTGCATTCAGAGTGGCAATTTTCCTTATGCCTGAAGCAGCCCATGAATTGTCGTGGATCTTCATCATCCTTACCTCTATTAGTGTCGTTTACGGAGCTTTTGGTGCAATAGCACAGAAAGATTTAAAATATATCAATGCCTACTCATCGGTGAGTCATTGCGGACTGGTACTCTTTGCAGTGCTCATGATGAATCAGACAGCCATGAACGGGGCAATCATCCAGATGATTTCGCATGGCCTGATGACTGCACTTTTCTTTGCTCTTATCGGGATGTTGTACGGAAGGACGCATACAAGAATGATATATGAGATGGGTGGTTTAATGAAAATCATGCCGTTTTTATCGGTATGTTACGTCATTGCCGGTCTTGCTTCCCTTGGATTACCCGGATTAAGCGGTTTCGTTGCTGAGATGACAATTTTTGTAGGTGCATTTCAACATCCCGAATTATTTTACCGGATTGTGACGATACTGGCTGTATCTTCAATTGTGATAACTGCAGTATACATACTCAGGGTGGTAGCTATTCTGCTTCTCGGACCAACAACAAATGAACATCATGAGCATCTGCCGGATGCCAGATGGTTTGAAAAGATCTCGGTTGTAACACTTATTGCATCTGTTGCAGCCATCGGGCTGGCTCCTTTCTGGCTTTCATCAATGATTGGTATAAGCCTGCACCCTATAATTGAAAAAATTGTTGCCCTTAATCCTTTTTGATAGTCTGTTTATAAATGTATTGGATAATATTAAAATATGAGCTCAGGTAATTTTTTAATAATGCGGCATGAACTGCTTCTCGTTGTGGCAGCTCTCCTGGTACTGATGGCGGAAATATTCAGAGACACCTCCAAAAAAGGGAACATCTCATTGTTCGCATTGATCCTCTTCGGAGCGATTACTATAATCGGCTTCATTCCTTCGCAAACCGGATCACTCTTCGGCGGAATGTATGTTTCATCAGGCACCCGGTTGCTAATGAAGAATATTCTGAATATCGGAACCTTCCTTGTTTTTGTACAATCAGTTACCTGGCTTAAGAAGGAAGAATTTGCGGAAAAAGCAAGCGAATATTTCCTGCTCCTGATCTCTACTCTTATCGGCATGAATTTCATGATTTCAGCAGGACATTTTTTAATATTCTATATCGGTATTGAACTGGCAATTATTCCAATAGCAGCACTCGCGGCCTACGAACGGTACAAAAACAAATCAGCTGAAGCAGGCATAAAGCTTATATTGTCATCAGCCTTATCATCAGGAATCCTTCTATATGGAATATCAATGATATACGGCACTACAGGTACGCTATACTTCAGTGAGGTGGCAGCACTCTTTGGAAACGCTAACCTGCAGATACTTGGGTTCATTTTCTTCTTTGCAGGCATGGCATTTAAAATCTCTATCGTTCCTTTCCACCTCTGGACCGCTGATGTCTATGAAGGTTCCCCAATCAATATCACATCATATCTGTCGGTAATATCAAAGGGAGCTTCAATTTTTGTGCTTATGATCATTCTCTTTACAGTCTTCCCTGTAATAATGGCTACCTGGCAAAAGACGATTTTTGTTACAGCAGTACTTACAATGACCGTGGCTAACCTTTTTGCCATTCGGCAGCAGAATCTGAAACGGTTTCTGGCTTTTTCATCCATATCGCAGGCAGGATATATCCTTTTAGGGTTGATAGGCGGAAATCCACTTGGAATGGCCTCAGTTATCTACTATGTTCTTGTATATGTCTTTTCGAACCTTGGTGCATTCGGCGTCGTGGTAGCAATATCAAATGCAAGCGGAAAAGAAAATATCGATGACTACAATGGTCTTTATAAAACAAATCCAAAGCTAAGCCTCGTAATGACCCTGGCGCTGTTTTCCCTTGCCGGCATACCTCCTGTAGCCGGATTTTTCGGAAAATTCTTTTTATTCACAGCCGCAGCTCAACAGGGATTTTACCTGCTGGTCCTGATCGCAGTTCTTAATACTATCATCTCATTGTATTATTACCTGCTTATTGTGAAAGCGATGTTTATTAACAAAAATGAGAATCCTGTTGAATCATTTAAAAGTGATATCTCAACACGTCTGGCAATGGGAATATGTATTGCAGGTATTGTAATTACAGGTTTTGCCAGTATAATTTTTGAGGTGATACGGAATTTGAGTTTCGGGGTATAGTTAAGAAAGAGATGTGAGATGTGAGATGTGAGAGACCGACAAACGACAAACAATAAACAAGAAACGAGATATGGCCATAAATAATGCAAAACATATAATTGCCGAGATCGATGGCGTTCGTTGCACCATAATTGAAACAGGTGCCACCCTCGAGCGTGTTGCATTTCTTACCGATCTTTTAAGTTTCAACAACCTCGAAGTAAAGGAAATGAAGGAACTGTCTGAAACAGAAGGAGAAGAAACTAAATATACCATCGGTGTGACTGATGTTATATTCAATCCTGTCTTTGCAATATATGAACGGCAGTTGAAAACCAGGGAAGGCGGAATTGTCACGCCCGGTTATTGGAAAGAAGAATGTATTGAATGTGATCCCCGTTATTGGATGATGAGAAAAACCAATAAAAAATCATAGAAATTCATTATCTAATTATCTTATTTAAAGGAATATACTAAATTCACCCATCTCTTTGTGAAAACAGCTAGTATTCTACGGAATTTTTCCTTTTATTTGTCAGTAATATAAATTCCAGCAAAGTTTTTTTTTCTGACCGATCTAATTCATGAGACTCTCGAAAAGGTTTCTGACAGTACTTTTTGTACTGGCCGCTTTGATGTACCTCTTTTATACTTCTTATAAGGAAGTAAAGGACAGAACTTTAAGTGAGTTCAACATTCAGCAGTTCACTCTTGCAAAACAGGCATCAAGGGGAATCGAAAGCTTTTTTATTTATTACCAGAGGGAGATATCATTCCTGTCAAAATTAAATGATGTCGCAGATCTTAATGATAAAGGAAAGGGGTTACTCGCCGATTTCTATAATATTCATTCCGACCAGATTGAAGCCATAACAATAGTAGACTCAAGTGGAATCCTGAAGTTTACATATCCTCTGTATAAAGAAGTCATCGGAAAAGACATTTCCGCACAGCCACATGTGAAAACTATCATTGAAACTCACAAAGCCACTGTTAGTGAAGTCTTTACATCTGTTCAGGGCTTCAGGGCAATTGCCTACCACATACCGATCATGAAAGGGAATAAGTATACTGGCAGTATTGCAATTTTAATACCCCTTGAAAAACTGGGAAAACGATTTATAGAGAATATAAGAACGGGAGAAACAGGATATGGATCAATGATCAGCGAGATCGGGATAGAGTTATTTAATCCATTCAATGATCAGTCGGGAAAATCGATCACAGAACTTTACAGCGGAGCTCCTTCAGTTATGAACCTCGTGGAACAAACGAAAGAAAAGACCGAAGGCACATCAGTTTGCCATATCCCTTCAGGGAACGGGGAGAATCGCCCTCTAAAAACACTGGCAACATTTTACAGGGTTCCTCTTGGAAACACTTTCTGGACCATCCTGATTTTCACTCCTGAAAAAGAAATATTCGCAAAATTAACCTCTTTCAGGAACAGGCTTTTTATTCTCGTAATACTCATTGTCACAGTAATGAGTACATACTTCTATTTATCCATAAAAGCCAGAAATGTTCTGAAGGAAGAGAAGAAAAGGAAGGAAATCGAAAAAAATCTTCTGGAAAGTGAAAAGAGATTCAGGGTTATGTTTGAGCTCTCGCCTGCCGGAATAATACTTCTGGATGTAAATGGGAAAGTTATTGAGGTAAACACTTCTTTTTGCAAAACGCTTGGGTATTCACGTGAAGAAATAATCGGACAGAATATACGGCTTATAGCACCACCCGGAAGCGAAACAAGGATCGAAAATAATATCTCAGACATACTGTCAGGGAAAACAATCATTCAGGAAGTAAAAAATATTAAGAAAGATGGCACTTTCTGCATAGTGGCATTACATGAAACAATGATTGTGCTGCCTGATGGGACTTCAGGCATACTATCTGTTTCAAATGATATTACAGAAAAAAAACGATCGAATGAGAGAATGATCACTCTCTCAAAAGCGCTTGAGAGTATAAGTGAGTGTGTCACAATTACGGATCTTCAGAATAATATTATTTTTGTCAATAATGCCTTTTGCAGGATTTATGGCTATACCGAAAAGGAAATTATAGGAAGGAATATTTCTGTTCTGAGGTCAGGTGAAAATGAAGAATTTTCATTGGAAACGATATTGTCGGAAACAATTCAGAAAAACTGGAATGGCGAACTGGTAAATATCAAAAAGGACGGATCGAAATTTCCGATTGAGCTCTCAACCGCACATATTAAGGATGAGAATGAGATGCCGGTAGCCTTGATAGGGATAGCTGTTGATATTTCTGAAAGGAAAAAAATTCAGTCCGAGCTTATTGACGCCAAGGAGAAAGCTGAGGAGAGCGATCAGCTGAAATCGGCGTTCCTTGCAAATATGTCGCATGAGCTCCGAACTCCCCTTAATGCAGTAATAGGATTCGCAGGCCTGATGCTGGAATCGGGTCCTGACAAAGATACACTGACATATTCAGATATTATCCTGAAAAGCGGCCAGCATTTGCTCAGCCTGGTGGAGGATCTCTTCGACATTTCCATGATAGAATCGGGACAGATAAAGTTAAATAATGAAGAGGTTGATCTTCTGGCGGTTCTCAGGGATGTCAGAGACATCATACTCGGGGAAAGATTAAGAGAGAATAAAACCGGTGTTGATTTATTCCTCAGTCTTGATAATTCAGAAGATACGGTGAAGCTCGTTACCGATAGCCGGAAATTAAAGCAGATATTACTGAATCTATTGAGGAATGCATTGAAATTCACCGATATGGGTTCAATTGAATTCGGATTTGTCTTAAAGAAAGAAGCAGGCAATGACATTTTTCAGTTTTTCGTGAGAGATACCGGAATTGGAATTGATAAGAACTATCACGAAACCATATTTAATATCTTCCGCCAGATAGATGACAAGCATAACCGGAAATTCGGGGGCATGGGTATAGGATTGGCAATAGCGAAAAAAAACACCGAATTGCTGGGTGGAACTATATGGGTGGAGTCAGAACCGGCTAAAGGATCGGTTTTTTATTTCACTATACCAGTATCGAAAGGAAAAGATGATGTTGAAATAATAACAGAACATAAAACTGAGAGTATGGCAAAAGATTATTCGGGTAAAACTATACTTATTGCTGAGGATGAGCGATCAAATTTTGATTTTTTGAAAATTCTTTTCAGCAGAATGAATATTAAAGTTTTATGGGCACAGGATGGTAAAGAAGCGGTAGATATTTGCGAAAATGATCCGTCAATAGACCTTGTATTGATGGACATAAAAATGCCGGTGATGAACGGTTTCGAAGCCACAAAAATAATCAAGACTTTCAGACCCGATTTACCTGTAGTAGCACAAACAGCATATGCTATGATTTCTGACAAGCAGGAAGCCGAGGATGCCGGATGTGATGGTTATCTTTCAAAACCCATAAAGATCAATTACCTGACAGAAATTTTAGAGAAATATTTATAACACGTTGTAAGGATCAGTCGCAACCGATCCCTGCAAATGCCCTTATATTTCATCATTATTCCATATTTCCCAGGCTTTTTCTGCCTGTGAATGAAGCATTTTAATCCCGCTGAGGGTAATGCATCCCTTATCTGCTCCCATTTTCAGAAATGAAGTGAGTTCAGGGTTATAAACCAGGTCAAATAAAATGTGTTGTTTTGTGAGGAGCGAATAATTAATTGGTGGCTTGCCTTCTATATCCGGAAACATACCGAGTGGAGTTGTATTAACAATTATCTGAGATTCACTTATTACCTCAGGAGTAAGATCAGGGTACGACATAACACCGGGTTTTCTTTCCCTGGAAACCATCCTTACATTTAACCCCGATTTATTCAGTACATAACTCACTGCCATGGAACTCCCTCCTGTGCCTAAAATCAAGGCATTTCTGACATTATCATTTATAAATGGAAGAAGAGTATCCCGGATCCCTGTCACATCGCTGTTATACCCGAAAATCCTGAATTGATGCGATTGTCGTTTTATCTTCAGAACATTTACCGCACCTATCTCTGCCGCTTCAGCATCAAGAACATCAACAAACCTCATTATCTTCGACTTGTATGGAATTGTAACATTCAGACCAATGAGTTCTTTGTCGGAGTTAATGAACTCTTTAAAATTATCGAGGTTTTCAAGAGGATAGTTGTTGTAGATACAATCGGAAATATTTTCAGCGGCAAATTTCCCGCTAAAATATTTTTTTGAAAAAGAATGACCGAGTGGATATCCGACAAGACCATACTTTCTCATTTGAGCAGATATTTGAGTGAATAACAATTATTTTTTTAACTCTTCGGGAAGGAACTGAAAAAAGGTATCACCTCGTAAGCCCAGACGAAGTGACTCGAGGGGGATAATTTCAGCGGGAGCAATATTTCCAAGATTAACATTTGCTCCAAAATGTCTTATAAACCAGGCCTGCTGTGATTTCAGAGGAGCTTCCCAAATTACATTTTCGAGCTTAACGTGTTCAGCTATTCCGCATATGATCTCATTATTTATTGAACCGTCTTCATTGTAAATTCCTGTAGTACCTGATTCCCTTGCTTCGGCGATGACCTTTACAGAGCCTGCATTTAATTCTGCCTTCATCATTGCTACCCACTCTTCAGGAGAGTATACAACTTCCTTTTTCTTTGAGCCGACTTCCGATATAACCGTAACCTTCTGAGCCAGTTTATTTATGTATTCCAGTTTTCTGGAATGTTCAATGTCGAAAGAACCATCTGAGACTTCAACAACGTCAATTTCATACTTATCGAGAAACTCAATATAATCCCTGAACATATCTCTCACAACAAATGCTTCAAAAAGTGTTCCGCCAAAATAGGGCATTGTCCCAGCTTTCTTATAAATATCAATCTTCTTTTCGAAACCCGGGGTTATCAGACACGTACCGAAGCCAAGTTTCACATAGTCGGTATACTCGCTTCCAACAGACATAAAGTCTTCAGCTTCGCGAATACTTAATCCTTTATCCATAACCATTGTGATCCCTGAATTTCGTGGCTTTGATGGCCTTTCAGGTAAAAACGGAAGCACATTGTTCATATTAATATAAATTAGGTTAGGTTGTTGCTTTCCAGAAGCTTCCTGATTTTCCTGGTAAAAAGCTTTGTCGGAAAAATATCTTCAAAATCTGAAAAGAGTTCTTTATCTAGATTGAGTGCAATTGAAAGGTGTTTGAATGCTTTTTCATTAAAACCGGTGTGCAGATAGAATGACGCCAGCAGATAATTTATCCCGGGAACATCACCCGTCACCTTATAGGCATGTTCAAGGTAAGGAAGAGCCTTTTCTGCAAGATCGTCCTTCAGAATGATTGTTCCAAGGTCAGCCCACACTTCATCATAATACGAATCGAGTTTCAATGCTTCCCTGAAACATCTGAGAGCTGCCTTCTTCTCCCCCTTTGTATAATGAGCCTTCCCAAGAAGATACCAGATCTCGGGATTTTCATCATCGAGACGAACAGCTTTTCTGAAGAATATGAGACTGTCGTCGGTATTTCCGGTATTCAATGCAATTACCCCAAGGCCAAACCATGGATCGGCGAATTCGGGTGCAAGTTCAATGGCTTCCTGGTAATATTTACGTGCCATTATAACCTCTCCTATCTTCTCATAACATTCAGCAAGATATGTCATTGCCTCGAAACTCTCCGGCTCATTTTCAAGATATTCATGATAAACGGGAATTGCTTCGGCATATCTTTCAAGATTGCTGAGAATATTACCTTTATTGAATATTGCAAATGTGTTCTGGGAGTTTATTGCCAGAGCGTAGTCATAAGCCTCCATCGCCTTGTCGTACGATTCGAGCTTATTATATATTATCCCCAGATTATACCATGCACTGTCAGAAAATGGTTCCTCATCAAGATATTTCAGATAATATTTAATACTGTTCTCAAAATCTTCCACTTTCTCGTATGCATAAGCCATATCATAAAGATGCGCCTTGAATTCCGGCTCCATCTCAATGAGCTTCTCCATATACGGGATAAGATGTTCATAATAGTTAAGGTTTTGCAATACAGATGTTATTGCAAACAATATATTTTCAACATCTTCTGTATCAAGAGTCAGCGAAAAATCAAACATTTTTTTCGCACCCTGGATATCACCAAGCATTCCAAAAGCCGTCCCTTTGGCTATGTATATCTCATGATTTCCAGGTTCAATGTTCTCAAGCTTCTTCAGGAGACGCAAGGCCTCCACAGCACGTCCCTTATCGAGAAGAACTCTGGCCTTCCGAAGTTGAATTGAAACTGAATTTGGATGTTGTTCACTGGCCAGCGTCGCAGCCTCAAAGGCTTTTATTGAATTATTACTCTCAATATAATAATCTATAATAGTCTCAAATTCAATAACATCAAAAAAATAACTTTCATTATTTTTCTTCATCCGCTCAAACTTCTGAACCGCGTGCTTCACTTCTTCCTCATAGGAAAACCCATATTTATCATCTTCCATGGCTCACAAAAATATGAATACAAAATTAATACTATTTTTAATAAGCGGGTTTAGAGATTTATCCAATTATTAACATTTTAACATATTTTTAACTATTTGACAAACAACATGGTACAATAAATTATTAAAATAATCAAAAGATGACGCAACCTGTAGCTGCAAATTATCATCTATATATGCGTTAGACAGATCTCATAAAGAAAAAATATACCCATTTATCCTAGAATTAACCTAAATTCTACCTTCGAAGAACCGGGCGACCTCCCGGTTTTTCATTTTATATTGGTATATTTGTGTTGATACATTCCTTAAAACTGACTCCATGAAAAAATCAGGATTTATCAATTCAGGCTTGGTACTTCTTTGTGTTTTAATCATTTCCATTTCTTTTTCGAATTGCAAAAAGTCAGAAAATCCTATAAAATTTCCGAAAGGAACCTTCCCTGATACTGTTATTAATATTACAGATATTAATTCAGCCTATGATGATTATAACAGCACTCTTTACCAGATTGTTGATTATATCCCGGTTATATTTTCCAGCAACCGCAATAGCTCAGGCGGACAATTTGACCTTGAACAGGGTGGAATTTCATTTCAGTTTAACCAGACTACAGGCGATTTCAACTTAAGTTCAGGGATTACGACCGATCCCTTTCTTGATAAAATAATCACAAAAGCAAAAACAGACGGTAATGATTTCGGTCCGTATACATTGTTCAGTACAATTGATGGTTATGAATATCTTCTCCTGTCATCACTCAACCAGGCAGGTAACCTTGATTTCTATTACCTCAAAAATCAACCGGCTTCAGGCACTGCGCTACCCGAAATTACTGGTCCCCTGCCTGTCACGTTACTTAATACCACGGCCGATGATGCGTATATCACTCTTGACGCCAATCAGGATACAGCTTACTTTTCCTCCGCCGGAAACGGGGATTTTGATATCTTCCTGTTAAAAAAACCGGCTGAGATGGATCTGTCATCCTGGTTCAGTCTCGATTATACAACTCCGGTAAGAGCCGACAGTCTTGACAGTCCGGCCAACGATAAATGCCCCTTTATTTCCAAAACAGTTATGGTCTTTGCATCAGACAGGACGGGAGGAATGGGTGGATTTGACCTGTATTATTCGTTATATAAAAAGGGGAAATGGAGTTCTCCGGTAAATATGGGTCCGAAAATTAACACTTCTTCAGATGAATACCGGCCGGTAGTCGGATATCACAGCGATTTTACAAATAAATACATGATTTTCTCTTCAAACAGGCCAGGTGGAAAAGGCGGATTTGACCTGTATTTTACAGGCATTGATCTCCCGGTAAAGTAGTTCCGGGGATGAAGAGAAGCCTGATGCAATCCTGGTTTTTGAATCATTAATAAGGCGAATTGCTTTTTACTGCCATAAGTGTATTAAGAAGCAGAGATACTCTTGTCATTGGACCAACGCCGCCGGGCACGGGAGTGATAAACGAACATTTCGGAGCTACTCTCTCAAAATCCACATCTCCTACGATTTTAAAACCCGATTTTGTCTGGGTGCTTTTTACCCGTGTCGTACCGACATCAATCACAACAGCCCCTTCTTTGACCATATCTTCCGTAATAAAAGCAGGTGAGCCAATTGCTGCAATAATTATATCTGCCTGGCTTACTATTTCTTTAATGTTTTTTGAACGGCTGTGCACAACAGTGACTGTAGCATCCATCCCTTTCTGAGACAGAAGGATGCTTACAGGCCTGCCTACGATATTACTCCTGCCTATTACAACGCAGTTTTTGCCCGATGTGGGTATTTTATATCTTTTAATAAGCTCGACGATCCCAAATGGTGTTGCCGGCAAGAATCCCGACAGGCCGATCACCATCTTCCCGATATTGACCGGGTGAAAACCGTCAGAGTCTTTCCGCGGATCGATAGATTCAATCACTTTGTTCTCCGAAATATGTTCCGGAAGAGGAAGCTGAACGATAAATCCGTCAATATCCGGGTCATTGTTTAGTTCAGCGATCTTTTCAAGCAGGAGAGATTCCTTTACATCATTTCCGAATCTGATCAGAGTAGATCTAAACCCGACTTCTTCACAATCCCTGACCTTGTTTGCAACGTATGTTTCGCTTGATCCATTGTTGCCAACAAGTATTGCAGCAAGATGAGGTATCTTTTTTCCTTCTTTTTTTAGTTTTGCAACTTCTTCAGCGATTTCTTTTCTGATATCGGAAGCTACCTTCTTGCCATCAATGATCGTATACATATTAAATTTTTATTTTTTGCCCATAAGTCTGGAGACATTGCCACCTTTTGTCATCATCTTCATCATCTTTTTTGTCTCATCGAACTGCTTCAGGAGCTTGTTTACTTCCTGCACACTTGTTCCGCTTCCTGTTGCAATCCTCTTCCGTCTGCTGCCATTAAGCACAACAGGAGTCGTTCTCTCTTCGGGGGTCATACTTCTTATTATAGCCTCAATGCCTTTGAATGCATTATCATCAATATCAAGGTCCTTAACTGCTTTACCAACTCCCGGTATCATAGCCATAAGATCTTTAACATTACCCATTTTCTTTATCTGCTGGATCTGGGTAATAAAATCATTAAAATCAAACTGATCTTTCGAAATTCTTTTCTGGAGTTTTCTGGCTTCTTCCGAATCATACTGCTCCTGTGCCTTCTCTACGAGGGAAACGATATCACCCATTCCAAGTATCCTGTCAGCCATCCTGTCGGGATAAAAGACATCGATTGCCTCCATCTTCTCACCTGAACTCACAAACTTAATGGGTTTGTTTACAACAGATTTGATCGATAATGCTGCTCCTCCACGTGTATCACCATCGAGTTTTGTGAGTACAACACCATCAAAATCGAGCCTGTCATTAAATTCTTTGGCGGTGTTAACGGCATCCTGACCGGTCATTGAATCGACAACGAAAAGTATTTCATGAGGGCTGACCGCATCTTTAACCGATGATATTTCCTTCATCATCTCCTCATCGATTGCCAGACGGCCGGCGGTATCAATGATTACCACATCATAGCCGCTCTTTTTAGCTTCTTTTACCGCATTCCTGGCAATTGCAATGGGATTCAGATTGCCGTCTTCGGTGTAAACCGGAACTTCGATCTGGGTCCCAATTATTTTTAACTGCTCAATAGCGGCAGGACGGTAAACGTCGCAGGCAACAAGCAAAGGATTTTTTCCTCTTTTGCTTTTTACCCATTTTGCAAGTTTTCCGCTGAAGGTTGTTTTTCCTGATCCCTGCAGACCGGCGATAAGTATGACCGAGGGGTTGATTTTAATATTAAGGTCAGTCTTATCTCCTCCCATCAGTTCTACCAGCTCATCGTGAACGATCTTAACCATCATCTGCGACGGGTTAACCGAGTTCAAAACCTCCTGACCTATAGCTTTTTGCTTTACCGTATCTGTAAATTGCTTGGCTATCTTAAAGTTTACATCCGCGTCGAGCAATGCCCTGCGCACTTCCTTGAGGGTCTCGGCAATATTTATTTCCGAGATCCTGCCCTGCCCCTTTAATAGTTTAAAGGATTTCTCCAGACGGTCACTTAAATTTTCAAACATATTTCAGATAATTTATTACATATTTTTTTACCACAAAGGACTCAAAGGATATCAATCTTCACCTACTCCAAATCTTCGATCAAGGATTTCAATCTCCCTTTTTAACCCCCAACCCCCTAAAGGGGGCTTTAAATCAAGTTACTGATTGTTCTTGAACCCCCTTCAGGGGGCAGGGGGTATCACATTCTTTCAGGCATTTCAATTCCCAGAAGCCACATTCCCTTATTTAAAATCTCGCTGGTGACTCTTGATAATTCCAGTCTGAAATTTCTTGTTTCCTCATCACTTTCACCGAGAATGGTAAAGTCGTGATAGAACTGATTATATTCTCTGGAAAGATCATAGCAGTAATTTGCAATAATTGCCGGACTGTATCCTGATGCAGCAGAAGAGACTGTCTCGGAAAATTTGCGCAAAAGTTTTATAAGATCGATTTCTTTCCTTCCGGCTTTTTCTCCTGTATAATGTATTTCGCCGGTGTTAATTCCCATCTGTCCGGCTTTCCGGAACACCGACTTGATTCTTGTATAAGTATATTGAATGAAGGGACCGGTATTGCCATTGAAGTCTATCGATTCAGCAGGGTTGAAAGTCATGTTTTTCTTCGGATCAACTTTTAGTATATAGTATTTCAAAGCTGCCATTCCAATTTTTCTGAAGATCTCTTCTTTTTCCTCATCAGAAAAATCTGCAAGCTTGCCAAGCTCGAGCGAAACTTCCATCGCGGTCATCTGCATCTCTTTAATAAGATCGTCGGCATCGACTATCGTTCCTTCACGTGATTTCATTTTTCCTTCAGGAAGTTCAACCATTCCATACGAAAAATGTATCAGTCCGTCGGCCCAGGCATAACCCATGCGCTTCAGAATCGCTTTAAGTACCTGAAAATGATAGTTTTGTTCATTCCCAACCACATAAATATTCTTATCGAATTGATAATCGTTATACCTTCCTACAGCAGTGCCAAGGTCCTGTGTCATATATACAGCAGTGCCATCTGAACGAAGAAGGAGTTTCTGATCCATGCCTTCAGGAGTGAGATCAGCCCATATTGAACTGTCTTCATTTCTGTACAGGTGATTATCCTTCAGGGCTTTAAGCACTATATCTTTCCCTACCTTATATGTATCAGATTCATAATAGATCTTATCAAAATCGACTCCCAGTTTTCTGTATGTTTCATCAAACCCCTTATACACCCAGGAGTTCATCATCTTCCATAAATCAACCACTTCGCTGTCACCTGCTTCCCATTTCAAAAGCATCTCCCTGGTTTCTTTCATCATGGGGGCCGCATTCTTAGCATCGGCTTCACTCATCCCTTCACTCATCAGCTTCTGAATCTGAACCCTGTAATGAGTCTCAAACAAAACATAATACTTACCAACCAGGTGATCACCTTTTAAACCTGAAGATTCGGGAGTTTCACCATTTCCGAATTTTTGCCAGGCAAGCATCGATTTGCAGATGTGAATACCTCTGTCATTGACAATATTTGTTTTGATAACATTGTGTCCTACCCCTGATAAAATACGATAGAGGGAATAGCCAAGAAGGTTATTCCTGATATGTCCCAGATGTAAAGGTTTATTTGTATTAGGCGAAGAATATTCCACCAGGATTGTTTCCGGCGCTGAAACGATGGAATTCTCGAGGTGGGTCTTCTCTGCTGCAAGATTTTTGAAATAGCCGACCCACCATATATCTGATATTTCAAGATTCAAAAAGCCTTTCACCACATTAAAACCTCTTATCGCATCAAAATTTTCCTGCAGATACCGGCCAATCATTTCACCAGTCTTTTCAGGGGTATTTTTTGAGAAGCGCAGAAGCGGAAATACCACAAGCGTAAAATCTCCTTTAAAATCTTTTCTTGTTTCCTGAATCTGGATCAAGTCACTCTTAACCTCGCAATGGTAAATAGTTTGAACAGCTTCCTTTATCTTTTCTTTAAGAATAATCTCCATTTTTTCTTAACAAATTTCAGGTTGCAAAGATAACATATAAATATATTGTATCAAGGGCAAAATGGGACGTTTAAGCGGGATGATTAAAATTCTCCTGTTTATACCAAACCATCATTTTATTTGACAACTGACCACTTCTTTTTGATAAAGAAAAATTTCACAATTAAAAACTTATTATACTTTTGAATATGATTTTTTTATAACTTTAGCATCAATAATAGAATTATAAGGTGGATTTGAAAAATTTATTTATCGAACCGACTGCTAAAACACCACAGGTAGATTTGAATTATCCTTCAGGTGAACTTATCATGTCAGGAAAGTCAATTCCGGAAAATGCTGCCATAATTTATGAAGCAATTCTCAAATGGGTTACCGAATACATTAAAAATCCAAGACCTACCACTAACCTGCGTCTTAACCTGGAGTACTTCAATACAGCATCTGCGATATGGCTTGCAAAAATAGTCCAGACTCTCGGATCTATCAAAGACAGTGAATATACTCTGATGATACACCTGTATTTTAATATTGAAGATTATGATAATATGGAAGCTGAAGATCTTAAAGATGAGCTTCATCCTATTATTCATATGATCGGCGTTCCGACCGTAAGTCTGGGTATTAAGATTTACGGCACTGATGATAAAGGCGAGATCTTAAAAGAGTCGATGGTTCTTATCTGACCCCCCTCCAATTTTTACCGGCAATTTACTATTTCTTCAATTTTTTGGAATAACTTTATTCGCAATTAATTGTAAGTTGTTATGCGAACGATTCTCGTTGTTTTGCTATCAATACTTATTACCATGGAGACATTTTCCCAAAATATTACAACTGACAGGCAACCGGTTGCGGCAGGAAAATTTTATACGGCTGATAAAGAAACTCTCTTAAAAGACCTTGCCCTGCTTTTTAAAAACTGCAAAAAAACTACCACAATCCTCAAGGTAAGAGCTATCATCAGTCCTCATGCCGGGTATGTCTATTCCGGAAGAGTTTCCGCTTCCGCTTTTTCAGCTATTCCACGCGACGCAGTCTACAAAAATATCTTCATTATAGGATCAAGCCATGTAATGTATTTCAATGGAGCCTCTGTCTATAACTGCGGTGATTATATAACTCCTCTGGGAAAAGCATCAGTAAACAAAGAGATAGCAAATAATCTGAAATTAAATAAGGTATTCGATTACCCTATTGATGCTCATATTCAGGAACATAGTATTGAAAATCAGATCCCATTCATACAATATTATTTTAAGAATGATCCTCAGATCGTACCCATTATCATTGGGAGCGACGATCAGAATACAGTAAAAAATATTGCAGAAGCACTGAAACCATGGTTTTTACCTGAAAACCTGTTCATAATAAGCAGCGATTTCTCTCACTACCCATCCTATAACGATGCGATTGTTACCGACAGAAAAACAGCTGATGGCATTATTTCGGGCAGTACAAGAACTTTTCTGGATGCATTAAAAGTAAACGAAGCAAAAAAAATTAAAGGTCTGGCTACGAGCATGTGTGGATGGACATCCGGATTATCGCTTCTCTACCTGGGTGAGGGAAACAAAAATTTAAGTCTAAAACTGGTGGATTACAGCAATTCAGGAGATGTTCCTGGTGCCGGGAAGGGTGAAGTTGTCGGATACAACGCCATTGTGATGTACGAAAAGAAGAATGACGATCTTGCAGGTTCCGATAAGAGTTTTTCATTTACAAAGGATGAAAAGAAATTGCTTTTCGGAATAGTGAAAAATACTCTTGAAGCAAAACTTTCTGGCCAAAGAGATTATGTTGTTGACGAAGCTTCGCTCCCTGAAACACTCAAAAAACCGATGGGTGCATTTGTAACACTTAAGATCGGTGGCTCATTAAGAGGGTGTATCGGAAGATTTACTTCATCTGAGCCCCTTTTTAAAGTCGTACATGAATCTGCATTATCGGCGGCTTTTGATGACCCCCGGTTCCCGCCACTCACAAAAGATGAATTTAAAAAGACACACTTCGAAATCACGGTTCTCGGGCCAATGAAAAAAATCAAGGATATAAATGAGATTATCTTAGGAAAACATGGCATTTATATCAAAAAAGGAAACAATTCAGGCACCATGCTTCCCCAGGTCGCTACAGAGAATGGATGGTCTGTTGAAGAATTTCTTGGATATACCTCCAGAGAGAAAGCCGGCTTAGGCTGGGACGGTTGGAAAGAAGCAGAGATCTTTATCTATGAGGGAGTTGTTCTTGATGAGTAGGAAGAGATTGGCACAGGGCATATGGCACAGAGCACAGGGCACAAAGTATTGACATACGATAAACGCTAAACGATAAACGTTAAAAGATAAACAACTTTAGGCACTCCAGTTCACTTCAGGCACTTTAGGCACTCTTCCATGTACCACGTAATCAGCACATCATCTATAGCAATAATCCTTTATCTGATAAGCTATTTTTTTTACCGTATCGGTTATTTAACCCTTCAGCAGCATAGTAAAATATGGAATACATTACTTGCAGCAGCCTTTTTTTCAACAGCTCTTGCAGGCGTTTTCCTGGCTCTCCAGATCAATTATAAGTGGAATATACCGGAAATCAAGTCGATTCTCAGGTGGCATGTCGAATTTGGTATTGGTATGACAATCACCGGCCTCATTCATTTTCTCTGGCATTTAAATTATTATGGAAAATTATTTACTAAATCCATCATTGAGGTCGATAAGCAATCGTTCCCGGAACTGTCTTCAAAAAAAATAAGCATCAACCTGTTCATAACGGGTTTAGTAAGCTCATCGATTCAATTTCTTATGTTAAGAGAGATGATGAATATAACAGGAGGATATGAGCTTATATCCGGTTCGTTCCTTGGTTCGTGGCTAATCAGTTCAGCCATTGGGTCATATCTGGCAGGGAAATCAAAACTCACCGATATAAAAAAAATAAATCTCGTATTCTCGCTCAGTCCGCTGATCTCTCTCTTACTGATGCTATTGCTTTCGAGAGTATATTTGAATCCCGGAGAAACACCATCCCTGCTTGCGGCATTAATCTATACATTCATAGTCCTCCTGCCTTTCTGCATGGTTTCGGGATTTACATTCATTAAATTAATTGATATTGGTGCAGAGAACGAAATCTTGCCAGGCAACTCATTCTCAGCCGAGACACTGGGGGGAATTGCAGCAGGGTTACTGATATCTTTCCTGACAGCCGGATTATTAAATACCTATAAGATTCTTCTGTTAATAATCTTACTGTCGTTTGGCTATTTTCTTTTATCATTCCAATTAAAAATCAGGAAACACAAGTTGGCGGGTATTCTCATTATCAGTGCGGCAGCAATTGCTGTTCTGGTATCAGATCCTGATTTGTTTTTTCGTCGGCTCCTGCAACCTTCCATGGCGGTAATCTCAACACAGGACTCTCCATATGGTAACATTACCAGGGGAAAGTATAAGGGTGAAGAAAGCCTGTACTACAACCAGAAACTGCTTTCTTACAATGATAACGCTACGGAAAGAGAGGAAGACATACATTATGCCATGCTTCAGAAAGAGACCCCTCAAAGCGTCATAATGATCTCAGGTTCACTTAATTCTCACCTTCCTGAGATATTAAAATATCCTGTGAAAAGCATTATTTTTATTGAACGGGATCCTTACCTGTCAAAATATGAGCATACCCCCGGGAATCCCGCACTTGTCCATATCATAAACACCGATGTTTTTAATTACATGAGAAAATCGAAAGCTTCAGCTGATGTAATAATTCTTCTCACACCCCCACCATCAACTTTGCTGTTAAACAGGTTTTATACTCTCGAATTTTTTTCCGCAGTGAAGAAAAGGCTGGCCAAAGATGGTGTCTTTATGTGTTCGCCGGGCCAGGGCGATAATTATTACAATAAAGAATCGATGGATCTTTACTCATCGATTTATAACAGCCTCGCTGCAAATTTCAGAAATGTAGAACCGGTTGTCGGGAATAAACTTTATTTTCTGGCTTCCGACAATCCACTTTCATTGTCATTTTGCGAACTGGTTGAAAAACGGCATATACAAAATATTTACGTAGGTCCCGATTATCTCGAAGATACCCTCATAATCAGAAAATCTCAGGAGGTAAGAGCCCTTATCAATCGGAGAATGAAACTAAACAGAGCAAGCTTTCCTATAGCCACATTGCATTCGCAGTCCTATCAGCTGAGCAAAAATCGTGCAGAGAAGATACCTGCGATACTTCTGATGTTCATGGTATTCGTACTGCCTGTGTTTACTATAAGAAGGAGAGATAATATCATGTATTTCAGTGCATCAGCACTGGCTGGGTTTGAACTGATATTACTTCTTACTCTTCAGATCACCATTGGTAATATGTACCAGCTGACAGGAATGATAATTGCAGGATTAATGGCAGGACTTGCTGCCGGTTCGGGATTAAAAATCAGCAGTCTTGATACTATTTTGTTGAGAAATAAAGTTATCTTCCTGTTGTTTTTTTATATATTTTTTGGAATGATTTACAACTTTCTTATAGTGCCGAAAAACGCCATTATTTCTGTTTTGGAGATCATGTTCGCGGGATTTCTTCCCGCATTTTTCACCGGACATATTTTTCGTCAGCTGACCATGAGACCTGAGGGAATCCCCACATCCTCCTCAATTTACAGTGCCGATCTTGCAGGTTCTGCTTTAGGGTTCGTAATTATCTCCGGCGTTGCTATACCTCTCATTGGAATCAGGGCTAGTATATTCATGCTCGCAGCACTGATTTTTGCCGGTTTACTTTTTGGATCGATGAGGAAAATAAAGTAGATAAATGGATTAACGAATGGACAGTAAATATCGTAATATCAGTAAGCGGGATTTCATAAAAAAATCGCTCGCTGTTTCAGCAGGACTCTTGTGTTTTCCATGTAAAGAGGTATTGGGAGGCATCAGAGCATCCGGACAGGATAAAGGAAAACTTGCAATGTTTCAGGAAGAAACAGCGAGAGGAATAATGTGCAGAATCTGTCCGAATGAATGTGTTCTTAAAGAAGGTGAGTTAAGCAAATGCAATAACCGGAGGGTACGCGATTCAAAGCTATACACACTTGCATTTGGAAATCCGTGTACAGTAGCTGTAGACCCTGTTGAAAAAAAACCATTGTATCATTTCCTCCCGGGGTCGAAGGCATATTCCATCGCTACGGCAGGTTGCAATCTTGTATGTCTTAATTGCCAGAACTGGACTATCTCCCAGTCAAGTCCGGAACAAACAAGGAATATCGATCTGATGCCGGGAAAAGTCGTCGAAGAATGCCTGAAAAATAAATGCAGTTCGATAGCATACACATACTCGGAACCTGTGACTTTTTATGAATATGTATTTGAGACAGCTGTAATAGCCAAAAAAGCAGGAATAAAAAATATCTTCAAATCAAACGGCTATATTAACCCTGAGCCTCTAAAAAAGTTATGCAACGTTATTGATGCTGCAAATATAGACCTGAAGGCATTCAGCGAAGGCACATATCTGAAATTGACAGGAGGAAAATTACAGCCTGTGCTCGACTCTCTTAAAGTATTCAGGGAAATGGGAGTCTGGCTCGAAATCACCAGTCTCATTGTCCCCGGGTGGACTGATAATGAGAACGATATCACGAAAATGTGCAAATGGCTGAGTGAAAACGGGTTTAAGGAAACACCTTTACATTTTAGCAGGTTTTATCCTATTCATAAGCTTGAACAATTGCCTCCAACGCCTGTTGAAATACTTAAAAACGCCCATAGAATCGCAACTGAAGCCGGCCTGAAATATGTTTATACCGGAAATGTTCCCGGAAACGAAATTTCAGACACAAAATGTGTGTCCTGTAACTCAGTACTTGTCGCAAGGCGAGGCTACAGGATAGAATCTAATACAATTAAAGACGGGAAGTGCAGTAAATGCGGGAGCAAAATTGAAGGGGTTTGGAATTGAGAAAATAGATTTTCTGCTACAGAGATAAACGAATAAAATAGCACCATAAAATTCATGAAAAAATCAGAGGTCGGTACACGCATTGAAAGTCTGCGGAAAGAAATCAATGAACATAACAACAATTACTATGTGCTCAACCAACCTGCAATTTCCGATTTTGAATTTGATCTTCTCCTGAACGAACTTAATGCACTTGAGAAAAAATTTCCCGAATTTATAACTTCAGATTCGCCCACCAGGCACGTTGGAAGCGATCTGACAACCGAATTTGTCCAGTACAATCACACCTATCCCATGCTTTCTCTCAGTAATACCTACAACGAAGAAGAGCTTAGAGAATTCGATACCAGGACACGTAAAATAATTTCACTGCCGATTGAATATGTATGTGAGTCAAAATTTGATGGTGCTTCAATTAGTATCACATACAGGGACGGCAATCTGTTCAGGGCAATAACACGCGGTGATGGAACTCGTGGCGATGATGTGACCTCCAATGTTAAAACCATACGAAACATCCCTTTAAAAATAAAGCAAAAAGGTATACCTGCAGAATTTGTTATCAGGGGTGAGATTGTGATGCCACGACCGGTATTTAACAGATTGAACGAAGATCGTATATCTGCAAATCTTACTCCGTTCGCAAATCCCAGGAATGCAGCCGCCGGCACTCTTAAACTGCTCGATCCAAGGATCGTTGCTTCACGGTCGCTCGATTGTATGATCTATTTTCTTCTTTCTGAGGATCTTCCTCATGACAATCACTTTGACAATCTTAAAGAAGCCAGGGAATGGGGGTTTAATGTAGCAGACAGCATAAAGCTTTGTAAAAATATCGATGAAGTGTTACAGTTCATTGCTATCTGGGAATCAAGAAGAAAAGTACTTGAATACGATACCGACGGAGTTGTGATAAAGGTTAATTCAATCAGTCAGCAGGAACAACTGGGGTACACAGCCAAATCGCCAAGATGGGCTATAGCCTACAAATATAAAGCGGAAGAAGCAACAACACGATTATTATCAGTATCATTCCAGGTAGGACGAACAGGCGCTGTTACACCTGTGGCAAATCTTGAACCTGTCCTTCTGTCAGGCTCAACGGTACGGCGTGCTACCCTTCACAATGCAGATCAGATTGCAATTCTGGATCTTCACCTCAATGACCTTGTTTACGTTGAAAAGGGAGGCGAAATTATACCCAAAATCGTAGGTGTTGATCATTCGGTAAGGAATGAAACAAACACAAAAATTGAGTTTATTACCAAATGTCCGGAGTGCGGAACCACGCTTGTTAAGAATGAAGGGGAGGCAAATCATTTCTGTCCGAACTATCTGCACTGTCCTCCCCAGATAAAAGGCAGAATAGAGCATTTTATAAGCAGGAGAGCAATGGATATTGATGGGTTGGGTGAAGAAACAATTGAGCTCCTGTTTAACGAAAAACTGGTAAGAAACATTTCAGATATTTATGACTTAAAGCTGGAACAACTGACACCGCTTGAACGGATGGGCGAAAAGTCGGCCGGCAATATACTTAAAAGCATCAGGCAATCTGTTGAAACACCATATCCCAGGGTGCTTTTTGCCCTGGGAATAAGGCATGTCGGTGAAACCGTGGCAAAGACTATTTCAAGAAAATTCAGATCAATTGATGAGCTCATCACTGCTAGTCCTGAACAGTTGACTGAGGTGAATGAGATTGGTCCGAAGATAGCTTCAAGCATTATATCATATTTTTCAGATAAAGATAATCTGCAAATGATCGACAGGCTGAAATCAGCCGGCCTCAGATTCAGCGATGCTGACAAAATCTTACAGCATGGCAATTCTCTTGAAGGTAAGACAATTGTAATTTCCGGTACATTCGAAAAACACAGCAGGGATGAATATAAGGAGTTAATTGAGAATAACGGAGGTAAAAATGTTTCATCCGTTTCGGGCAACACATCTTTCATACTGGCCGGTGAAAATATGGGACAATCGAAAAAAGAGAAGGCTGATGATCTTAAAGTACCTTTGATCAGTGAGTCTGAATTCCTTAATATGATTGGTGAATAATAACCCTTACGCTCCCGTTAATTTTAACAAAAAACTGTTAGGTTTGTAGAATGGAACTATTTGAAAATTTAAGGCTGAAAATCGGTAATGCTTTACTCCATAGCAAAGTAAGCAAAACAAAAAGGAAGACGTCATATACAAGCATCGACCTGGTAAGAAATATAGGAATTGTATGGGATGCATCGCGTACCGATGAGTTTGCATTTTTATCCAGGTTTCATCAAAGGATGGCGGATAATAAAGCGGAAGTGAATATTTTAGGCTATTTTTCCGGAAACATCCTTCCCAATCAGTACACTGCCATTAGGTTTTTGACAATAATAAAAAAAGAAGAACTCAACTTTTTTTATCATCCTGTCTCTTCTGTTACAAATACATTTGTGGATAAGAATTTTGATGTTCTGATTGATCTGAATTTTAAAAAACTTTTACCACTGCAATACATATCAACGTTGTCAAATGCACGGCTTAAAGTTGGTTTATTTGAACCCGAATCAGGCAATACTCCTTTCGACTTAATGATGGACGTAAAAAACCCGGTTAATATTGAGGAATACCTTAATCAAGTTATACACTATCTCGAAATGATAAATTCGGGATCAGCAAATTGAAATGTTAAATATGAAAAAATTCAGAGGAACAGGAGTTGCAATAGTAACACCATTTAAAAACGACACAAGCATTGACTTTGCTGCCCTGGGACGAGTGGTTAATCACGTTATTTCAGGAGGAGTGAATTATATTGTAGTGCTTGGAACTACAGGTGAATCAGTTACTCTCACCAAAGACGAAAAGAAAGCAATTATTTCTTATGTCGTGGAAGTAACGGATAATCGGGTACCTCTTATGCTCGGTATCGGAGGAAATAACACTCAGGAAGTGATTAATTACATAAGACAATCGAACCTCACTGGTATCGATGGTATATTGTCTGTTGCACCGTATTATAATAAGCCTAACCAGAGAGGTTTGTTCCAGCATTTTAAAGCTATCGCTACCTGCAGTCCGATTCCTGTTGTACTTTATAATGTACCGGGCAGGACTGCCAGCAACATCACTTCAGAAACCTGTCTTGAACTTGCGCACGAATGTGAAAATATTGTCGGTATAAAAGAAGCTTCCGGCGACATAGCGCAGATTATGAGGATTATAAAAGGCAAACCTGATAATTTCAGTGTAATCTCCGGTGATGATATGATGACTATTCCTATTATTGCATCCGGCGGAGCAGGTGTGATATCGGTTCTTGCCAATGCTTTTCCGGCAGCGACAAGCGAACTGGTAAGCAATGCTCTAAAAAGCAATTACAAATGTGCCCGTGAAATTCAGTTTAAATATCTCGAAATAACCGATCTTCTCTTCACCGATGGCAATCCAGCCGGTGTAAAAGCGATGCTCAGCATAATGAACATATGTCTGAATACTCTAAGATTGCCTCTTGTTCCCGTTCACAGAACAGTTAATACGAGAATACAAAAAGCAATTGAAGAAGTAAAACAGGCTTGAAACATAAGTTATTGGTCTAAAGCTCTATAACCTAGACATTTGCCCCGGCACCCACACCAGCCTGCTGCACACCGTGACAATTCTTATATTTCTTTCCGCTTCCGCAGGGACAAGGATCATTTCTTCCGACTTTTTTGTCAACCCGTACCGGTTCCGTCTTCTGGTTTTTATCCTGACCACCGCCACCTCCTCCTCCGGTCGAGCTGTATTGAGAAAAATCACTTTTTGAAGTTCTCATATTGCTCATATCCACCTGTCGTCTCCTCTGGGCTTCTTTTACCTGCTCCGGATCCTGTGTAGGTATATGACCTTTCATAAGAGTGCTTACAACATCCTTGTTTACTTTGGTGAGCATAGTTTTGAATAGCTCGAAAGATTCGAATTTGTATATTAGCAAAGGGTCCTTCTGTTCATATGTTGCGTTCTGTACCGACTGTTTCAGCTCATCCATCTCCCTGAGATGTTCTTTCCAGGCGTCGTCAATGGTTGCCAGTACCACTGTTTTCTCGTATGATTTTGCGAGTTCTTTTCCTTCTGACTCAGCAGTTGCCTTCAGGTTGGTAATAACCTGATAAACCTTTACCCCATCGGAAATAGGAACAACCACATTTTCATATACGTGAGCCATCCTGTCATAAACATCTTTCAGAACAGGATAAGCCTGTGCCGAAATTGATTCAACTTTCCTTTTGTAGGTATCCAGAACTTTTGAGTATACATTTTCGGTTACTTCTTTGGCATTTGCTTTTTTAAACTCCGCTTCAGGTACCGGCGAATCCATTGAGAATGAACGGATAAGATCCAAGTCAAATCCTTCATAGTCACCATCATTATGATATATGTCAACCAGATTCTCAGTCACATCAAACATCATGTTTGCGATGTCAACAGAAAGTCTCTCTCCAAGAAGGGCATGTTTTCTTTTCTTGTAAATAACTTCTCTCTGTGAGTTCATCACATCATCGTATTCCAGAAGTCTTTTCCTTATCCCAAAGTTATTTTCTTCAACTTTCTTCTGCGCCCTTTCTATTGATTTTGTGATCATCGAATGTTGAATCATCTCGCCATCTTTCAGTCCGAGCTTATCCATAATACCTGCTATTCTCTCTGAGCCGAACAGTCTCATAAGCTCATCCTCCAGGGAAACGAAAAACTGTGATGATCCGGGGTCACCCTGTCTTCCCGAACGTCCTCTCAGCTGACGGTCAACCCTTCTCGATTCATGTCTCTCCGTACCAATGATTGCCAGCCCTCCGGCCTTCCTTACTTCTTCCGTCAGCTTAATGTCGGTACCACGACCAGCCATGTTTGTGGCAATGGTAATTGTGCCGGTTTTTCCTGCTTCTGCTACAATTTCCGCTTCCCGCTGATGCAGCTTTGCATTAAGAACATTATGCCTGAGACCTTTCATCTTGAGCATTCTGCTTAGCAATTCCGATATTTCCACTGATGTTGTACCTACGAGGACAGGACGTCCCTGCCGGTTCATTTCTGCGATCTCATCTATTACAGCGTTATATTTTTCTCGTTTTGTTTTATAAACCAGATCTTCCCTGTCAGCCCTGATAACAGGTCTGTTGGTTGGAATGACAACGACATCCAGCTTATATATATTCCAGAGCTCGCCGGCTTCCGTCTCCGCCGTACCTGTCATACCTGCAAGCTTATGATACATCCTGAAATAATTCTGGAGGGTTATGGTCGCATAAGTCTGAGTCGCGTCTTCAACCTTCACATTTTCCTTTGCTTCGATAGCCTGATGAAGACCATCGGAATATCTTCTGCCTTCAAGTACACGACCAGTCTGTTCGTCGACAATCTTGACTTTATTATCCACAACAATATATTCCGTATCACGATCAAAAAGCGTCCATGCCTTCAGCAACTGAGTCATTGTATGAACACGCTCCGATTTTACGGAATAGTCCTGTAACAGTTCATCCTTAATTTTGAGTTTCTCACGTTCAGAAAGGTCTGTTTTCTCAATATCTGCAATTTTTGAACCCACGTCGGGAAGGATAAAGAAGCTTATGTCTTCAACGGAGTCGGCAATAAGATCGAGGCCCTTTTCAGTCAGCTCAATAGAGTTGGCTTTTTCATCAATAATAAAATAAAGCTCATCCGTAACCTTTGGCATCTCCTTGCTGTTGTTCTGCATATAGAAATTTTCGGTCTTTAGCAGGAGAGATCTGTTTCCTTCTTCACTAAGATATTTTATGAGTGCATTATTCTTAGGCAGACCTTTATAAGCTCTGAGCAGAAGTATCCCGGCTTCGTCATTTTTATTATCTGAGATCAGTTTTTTTGCATCAGCAAGAATCTGAGTGACGAGTTTTTTCTGAGCGCTGACGAGTTTGTCAACTTTAGGTTTCAGCTCATCAAATTGCTGCGTATCGCTTTTTGCCGTTGGTCCTGAAATGATAAGCGGCGTACGTGCATCATCTATAAGAACCGAGTCGACCTCATCGACTATCGCATAATGATGTTTCCGCTGAACAAGGTCTTCGGGATTGACCGCCATATTATCCCTCAGATAGTCAAAACCAAATTCATTGTTGGTTCCGAATGTCACGTCGGCATTATATGCTTTTCGCCTTTCCTGCGAATTTGGCTGATGTTTATCGATGCAATCAACTGTCAGTCCGTGGAATTCATAAATCGGCCCCATCCATTCAGAGTCACGTTTTGACAGATAATCGTTGACAGTTACAATATGTACGCCTCTGCCTGCCAGTGCATTGAGAAAAACAGGCAGCGTAGCAACGACAGTCTTACCTTCACCTGTCCCCATTTCAGCGATTTTGCCCTTGTGAAGTGCCACACCACCAATGAGCTGGACATCATAATGGACCATATCCCAGGTAATCTCATTTCCTCCTGCGATCCATTTATTACTCCATAGTGCTTTGTCGTCTTTTATTGTAATGCTTTCCCTTGTGGCAGCCAGGTCCCTGTCATATTGTCGTGCAGTAACTTCAAGAACACTGTTTTCCTTAAATCTTTTTGCAGTCTCTTTGACTATGGCAAAGGCTTTAGGCACAAGCTGATCAAGTCTGACTTCAAGTTTTTCGTTAATCTGCTTTTCTATCTTATCAATCTCATTATATATATCTTCCTTAAGATACACATCTTCTTCATTTTCAGCTTTATTCCTTAAAGCAAGTATATTGTTTTCATCTTCAGCGATGCTATCCTGTATTTCTTTCCTGATCTCCTGGGTCTGATCCCTTAACTCATCGTTTGATATACCCTGAATATTATTGAATTCAACATGGATCTTATCGACGTAGGGATTAATTTCTTTTATATCCCTTTCATATTTATTACCCAGAAAGAGGCCTAATACATTATCTATGATGCTCATTTTAAGGTGTTTTTTATATTTTTTTAATATCCAGCAAAATTAGCTTTATTTTTCCGATTCTGAATTCCAACAATCCGATTAATGCAAAAACCCCGCCACTTTTGCGGGGTTTTGCTTTTTATTTTATAAGACTATACTTTACAGTTTTAATTCCATCATCGAGATACACTACGATAATATATAATCCTGAAGGATAGCTGGAAATATCGAGTTGTAATTCAGAAGGGTCCGAAGTTGTCTCATCAACAATGCATACCCCCGATGAACTGAAGATCCTGTATCGTATATCTTTGCCAATCTGGCCTGTAGATACTTTAATGTGGCCATCACCGGGATTTGGATAAACACTCACAGAATGATTTATCACTTCAGGAAGGGCATCAACAAGGGGACCGATTTTCAAATCCTCAACTACCCAGCCCCATCCGTTAGCGAATGGATCGGAGAATAACCTGAATCTGACCATGAGTGTGTCGCCGGCGGAAATATTGGCAGATGGCTTATAAAGAAATGTGTGTTTCTGTAACATTGACTCAGTACCCGTAAAGGTGGAATTGTTTCCGGATATAGCACTGTTATATGAAGTCTCCCAGGAGGGAACAAACCTGCTGTCGTAGCCGTCGATAAGATTAAACCATGTCTTTCCAAAATTATTGGAGCCTTCAAGAATAACATAATCAAAAAAGTCAGGTGATCCAAAAAGACTTCCTGCAATACCGGGTTCTACCAGCACAACCTCATTAAAACTGACTAAAAGACCTGATTCACTGAACTTTAACGGATGCCGGAGTATTGAAACATAATCGATGGTCTTATTGTTGTCTTCAGGACTTTCATACGGATGTATTGAGTTCAATCCAAACTTTGCAAAACCTGCAGGTTTACTTATATTGAATCCAATGCTGAAGAAATCGGGAGCTGCATTTGAAAAATCAGTTTCATACCTGGAAACTGTTGCGGAAATTTCCTCAATGCGGGTGACATAAGAACCTGTTTTAGGTGAAACGGCAAGATTTGGAACTCTTGCTGTGTCAACTGCATAGAATTTATACAAGATAGAATCATGTCCTTTTAAAGCCAGTGGTTTTGCAGGGAAAGCAGTACTGTAATTATCATCTGTACCTTTTTTCAAACGGATGAATGCGGAAGGGCCATTATTTATATGGTATTCAACATATACGGAATCAATGCCAAGATTGTCAGTGACCGTAGCGGCGAATTTTATTGTATCAACTGACTGTAGATAGTATGGAACCGGTGTTTGAGTTATCTTTGGTTTTACAGTATCCGTTCCAATGAAAACATGATACCTCGTATTTTTTATAAATTTAGAATCCTGGATCAGCGATGGAGATTTATAGAGTCTGCCAAACAGATCGGTTGCGTAAAAATAATATTGCAGCTCAGTATTATATGAAGAAATCGGAATAGTTGTCTGATATGTATTATTTAAACCCGGAGACGTGAGCAAAAGCGAATCAAAGGTCAGAAAATTATCAGAAGAATAAACCAAACCAACTTTGTTATGATTATAGGAAGTATCTGACTTAATGTCTGCCGATAGTATGACCTGAGTCAGGTGAGCCTCGGTATCGTTCATAGGCTTATGGATGATCCTTGTATTTATCCATCCGATATCGCCAAGAATTGAAAGAGTATATTTTCCGGGATCATGAATAGCTTCTCCGAGGTCAATAAATGGCGTCATCAGGGAATTTACCCGTAATGTTCCGCTTTCATCGAGATGTGAAATACTTGAACCGGCATCAAAAGCAGATGGAGCATATAATTTGGCTCTAAGAGCGGGATAATTTGACAATGTTGAATATTTCCTGAGGAGCGGACCATTAAAATAGACCTGTCCGCCAACAAGCTGACTCTGAAGATCAGTCGAGTTATCGGGGAATTTCAGGGTGTCGGTTAATTTGTTTCCCGTGAAATTTTCGATAAATGTATCGTAAATAAGTGGCAGGCCGTTTATCCCGGAGGAACCAAGAGTACCGTCAGAACTAAAACTGTCGAAGAATCCCAATCCGTGACAAATCTCGTGCAGCGCCACCGTGACCAGATCATATTTTGTGGTTGGAGTTTGTCCATCGGTGCCCAGGTACCAGTTTATCGAATTGTTTACAACCAATGTTATATCACCAAGAGCATCATCATTAAGATTTTCGCCCGCGATTTTTTCAGCCAGCGCTACGGGATAAACCGACAACGGATTCAGGCCATTAATTGCAAAGCCTCCTACATACCCTGTGATTGATGAGTGAGCAAGAACGCCGGCAGTTGATATTTTCTCCCAGCTGGCATTGATTGTAAACTTTGCATCAGCAGGCAGAACATTTTCGAGAATCAGTACAGCATATTCCACCGCTGCCTCAGCCTGGCTGGAGAAACCTGTGTAATTAACAGTTATGGTAGCCAGTGCTTTCGACGCGGATCTTCTGTAAAAATTTGCAGGCGGTGGTAAATAATATTTATTTACCTTATTGCCTGCATAGCATTTCCCAGTTATTACAGAATTCTTAATCAGTTTCTGTGCATCAAGTGGCAGAATCGAATTAAAAAAAAATACCGTAATTAATACGGAGAGCAGTTTGTTCATGGAGCTATAATGGCTTTTGCAGCCTGATTTCGGAGACTAAGGATATCCCTGTCAAACTCATACATATTATTTTTACCAACGAGTCGGATTTTATCAAGTATTAATCTTGCAGATGCTTCTTCTTCAATCTGCTCATTGACAAACCACTGCACAAAACTATTTGTATTAAAATCTTTCAGTTCAAGTGCAAGCGAAACTATTTCGTTGATACTTTCCGTAACAAATTCCTCATGCTTCAGAACTTCCTTAAAAACTTCCTCTACGGACTTGAATTCCACCGGGGGTTGTGTAAAAGCCGGAAGAACTGCTTTTCCACCTCTTTCGTTAATATACTTAATGAATTTAAGCATATGTACGCGTTCTTCATCTGATTGAATGTACATCCAGGCCGCAACACCGCTTAATCCGGAAAACTCAGCCCACGATGCCATGGCAAGGTATAGATTTGAAGAATAGCCTTCTCTCTCCACCTGCCTGTTGCAGATAACTTCGATTTTTTTATTTAACATAATTTATAAGTTTTATAGGTCCACATATAACAATTACACTAATTAAGTTGTTCGCTGTCCAGTAATTGTTCAATTTTCGAAACAAGATCGTTTAACGAAAACGGCTTTGAATATACGGCGTCAGCTCCAAGCGCTTTAGCAAGGTTGAGATAACTTGCAGGCCCCACTTTCCCTCCCCCGGAAATTGCGATTATTTTAATAGATGGCTTTAATTCTCTGAGTTTAATAACAACCTTCAGACCATCCTCTTCAGGCATAATTATATCGGTAACAACGATATCTGTAAGTAACGGCTTAAAATGTGTGATAGCTGCCTTGCCGTTTTCAGCTTCGAAAACCGTAAAATTGCTTCTCAAAAGCATCATTTTCAACATTTCCCTCAGTTCCTTATCATCTTCAACGATCAATACTCCCGGCATATTCTTTATTTTAAATTAAGTGTTTATCGTAATAATTCCTGAATTGCATTTCTGATTTCTTTCAGTGAAACAGGTTTGACTAATTGTTGATTTATGATCCCCGAATTTAATAATTTTTCTACATAACCATCCTGGATCGGATCGGTGATAAGAATACAGGGAGTGGTAATATTCTGACTCCTGAATAAGTCGGCAAGATCTCCTGACTTGATCTGTTTTGAATCACTCATGTAAATTACCAGGTCAGGTCTTTCATTGTCGTTTATCATAACTCTGACAAAATTCTTCCCATCAGCTATAAATATCAATTCATAGCCTGCACTTTCCAGAGCAAGCGATAATATTCTTGATTCATATTTATTCCCTGTAATAAATAATATTTTTTTTCTGGTCATCTTCCTGTCATTAGTAATGGAATATGATTTCGAGACAGGCAGATAAACGCTGAATTCAGATCCTTCTTTAATTTTGCTTGAAACCACAATCTCTCCCTCCATTTCGGTTATTATGCCATGGATTACAGATAATCCGAGTCCGGTCCCCTTCCCTACTTCACGTGTCGTAAAAAATGGCTCAAAGATCCTTCCGATCACTGAAGGATCCATGCCTTCTCCTGTATCCCTGACTGATATTATTATATACTCATCAGCAACAATATCCTTATTGAGCTCATGCTCTACGAATTCCTTTTCAACAACGGATATGCCAACTGACAACACTCCCCCGCTATCCTCCATCGCCTGAATGGCATTTGTAATGAGGTTAAGAAATACCCTGAAGAGCTGAGTGGGATCAGCCAGGATATTCGCCTCTATTTTCGGGATCCGGCTTTTCAGCAAGACAGTCGACGGGATTGATGATTTTATAAAACCGATTGTTTCTTTCAGCACCTCCGACACATTTATCAGAACTTTTTCCTGCTCAACATGCCTGCTAAATGTAAGTATCTGATTAGTAATTGATTGTGCTTTTTTAACTGCTCCCATTATCCTGCCTACTTTCTCCGCCATACCGGAGTCTTTCGGAAGGTCTTCGTGCAACATTTCAGAATAGCCTGAAATGGTAGCCAGTATATTATTGAAATCGTGTGCAATTCCACCTGCCAGCGATCCTATTGTCTCAAGTTTCTGAGCCTGCAGAAGGCGGTTTTCGAGCATCAGTTCACGTGAACAGTCTTCCACTGCAAAATCGATATAGGCCGGAATACCCGATGAGTTGACAGCGAGGAACCCGCTTATACGACATGGAATTTCCTTTCCGCTGCTGTTTTTCAGATTCACTCTTCCGAAATTTTTTGTATGGCTCTCCGTCAGTTGTTCAACCTGAAGCTCAAAAATATCCTCCTCACAATAAAAACTTTTTAGATTCATTTTTGTAATTAACTTCTCATTTTCACAATTTGCAATCATGATGAATGCATCATTGGCATGCAGGATTTTACCATCCCTGTCGCATCTGAGAAAGCCTATTGGCAGATTGGACTCAAATTTCCTGAGTTCTTCTTCTTTCTCTATTACAGCCTGCTTTGTATTTTTCAGGTCATCAATATCGTATGTTTCTGCAAGAAGATGAGTAACAATGCCTGGGTCGATTGAGAGCGGTCTGAAAACAACTTCAAAATGCCGTTTGCCCGCCTGTGGTGTTATGAAAGTCGCCTCATACTCCACTGTTTTACCGGAGAAGCAGAGATCGACGTTCCGCTTGATGGCATTGTTAAATGTATCGTGTCCCCATACATCTCCCATCGATCTTCCCAGTATTGTTTCGATCACAACCTTATGGGCATTGCAAAAGGTGGAATTAACTTTCTCGTAGATATAATCACGGTTAATGATGGTAATCATTGACCTCGAATGGTTTATAATCTGGTCAGAAATATCTTTTTCTTTCATAAGAAATTTCAGATACTCATTCCAATCGGAGACTTGTGGTTCTTTTTTCAATCGGGTTTGTTTTGATTGGGTGACCGGGACCGTTCATTACATTATGTTATATCCAGATTAAATGTTTTTTTCATTTCCTTAAGAATCGGATATTTATTCATGAGGTAGTTAAGTTTTTGTTCATCAGAGTACATTACCTCGTTTGCTTCTGAAAGATCTATACTCGTTTCGATATCCAGATCTGTCAGTATGAACCTGCTTTCAAGGAAGCCCAGGAGTTTTGGTTTGTAATTTAACACAAAAGTATCCTTCTGGGCAGCGTTGTTCAGGTGAATTTTTATTGTCTGATCATTTTCAATCTCAGGTACGATCGTTTTGAACATACTAACGATCCTAGTGCCTTCCCCTTTCAGTTGTTCAATGAATTCCTTCCAGGCAATCTCAAAAGCCTCGGGAGTAAATTCCTGTCTCGATTGCAGAATAGCTTCAGGTTCCTTTAAGGTCGCGATATCCGTCTGTTTTTCAGGCTGCTGACTTTTTTCAGCAATAACATCACGGATGGAAAATGCTTTGGAAGGCTTCTCAATGACAGGAACGTGCCTTATATTTTCAGAATCAGTATTAAGACTATTCCTATCAGAAACCTGAATTTCCCTGATTATTTCCGATTTCGAGGGAAGAGGAAGGTCTTCCTCATTTTTCCTTAATTGCTCAGATTCAGGCTTTTTTTTTTCCTGATTTTCACCTTCTGTCATTATCCTGCAAAGCCTGATCAATGAAAGTTCAATATGCAGCCTCGGATTTTTGCTGCTCTTGTATGTCAGGTCGCAGTTATTTCCTATTTCCAATGCTTTAAAAAGAAAATCAACAGGTGTCATTCCTGTTTGCTGAAGATATCTTTTCTTTATTGCAGGAGTAGCCTCGAGCAGCTTCAGTGTTGATTCATCCTTGCTGACAAGCAGATCGCGCAGATGGCTGTTTAGTCCGGAGATAAAATTATGTCCGTCAAAACCTTTTTCAAGAACCTCGTTGAAAGTGATCAGTACTGTTGAGACATCACCAATCAGTGTTGCGTCAACACATCTGAAATAATATTCATAATCAAGAACATTCAGGTTCTCAATAACGTCCTTATAAGAAACGGTCTTCCCGCTCAGGCTCACTATCTGGTCAAAAATAGATAATGCGTCGCGCATCGCCCCATCAGCTTTTTGTCCGATAACATGCAAAGCCTCTTCTGCAGCGTCTATGCCTTCATTTGTGGCCACAAAAGCTAACCTGGAAACAATATCCTCAATTCTGATCCTGTTGAAATCAAAGATCTGACACCTTGAGAGAATTGTGGGAATTATTTTGTGCTTTTCTGTGGTAGCCAGAATAAAGATGGCATGGGCGGGTGGTTCTTCGAGTGTTTTAAGAAATGCATTAAAAGCCGATGAGGACAGCATGTGAACTTCATCGATTATATAAATGCTGTATTTCCCGATCTGCGGGGGAATGCGCACCTGGTCATTCAGGCTTCTTATATCTTCAACCTTATTATTGGAAGCAGCGTCAAGTTCATGGATATTAAATGACCTTGAAGAATTAAAGGAAAGGCATGATTCGCATTCATCACAGGCTTCCAGATTCTCACCGAGATTGCTGCAATTAATAGTTTTTGCAAATATACGGGCACAGGTTGTTTTGCCGACACCTCTCGGTCCGCAAAACAGATATGCATGAGCGAGATGATTATTTTTAATGGCACTTTTCAGCGTGTTTGTAATGGAATTCTGGCCCACAACCATATCAAATGTTGCTGGCCTGTATTTTCTTGCTGAAACGATGAAGTTTTCCATATAAGTTCAGTCGACGTAAATAAAAAATCCTGAACACAAATATAACTAAAAAGGCAAAAGTTAAAAGGAAAAACAAAATCAATAAAACCTAAAATGGTTAAATCAAAAAGGTATAAAGTTAAACCTTTGTGTTCCTTTGTGCAATCCTTTGTGTTCCTTCGTGGTAAAAAAAAATCATTAACCACAAAGGTACACGAAGGATAAAAAAAGTAACACAAAGGTTTTGATTCTGTTAAAATAATTGTACTTTTGCGGACCAAAATCATAACTTAATAAACAATTAATTACTATGTTGAATCAGTACGAAACCGTTTTCATTGCAACTCCCGTTTTATCTGAGAACCAGATGAAGGAAGCGGTACAGAAATTCAAGAAGGTCATCACCGACAATAGCGGTGAGATCGTTCATGAAGAGAACTGGGGTCTGAAAAAGCTGGCCTACCCCATCCAGAAGAAGTCGACAGGCTTCTATTATCTGGTAGAATTTAAAGGCACCGGCGATCTAATCGAAAAACTTGAAGTCCAGTATCGCAGAGATGAAAGGATAATCAGGTTTTTAACTTTCAGGATGGAAAAATTTGCCGTCGAATATGCAGAGAAGAAAAGAAGACAGAAAGAATCAGGTAAATCGAAGGAGGAATAGAATATGGCACAGAACGAATCGGAAATCAGATATTTGACTCCACCAACTGTTGAGATCAAAAAAAAGAAATACTGCAGATTTAAGAAAAACAGGATCCGTTATATCGATTATAAAGATCCCGAATTTCTTAAGAAGTTTTTGAATGACCAGGGTAAAATTCTGCCACGCAGAATTACCGGTACATCACTTAAATATCAGAGGAAAGTGGCAAAAGCCGTTAAAAGAGCAAGACATATCGCTCTTCTTCCTTACGTTACTGACCTTTTAAAATAAGGAGGATACCAAATGGAAATTATATTAATACAGGACGTCAATAAGCTTGGACAGAAGGACGATCTAGTGAATGTCAAAGCAGGATACGGAAGAAATTTTCTGATCCCCGGAGGTTTTGCAGTGGCAGCTTCAGCTTCAGCAAAGAAGATGCATACCGAAAATCTGCGTCAGAGAGCCCACAAGGAAGAGAAGATCAGAATTGCTGCCCAGGAAATTGCCGGCAGACTTGAAGGTCTTAAAATCATTGTTGGTGCAAAAACCAGTACTTCAGGAAAAATCTTCGGATCGGTTAACACTATCCAGATCGCTGAATCACTCAAAGAAAAAGGTTTTGACATCGACCGTAAGAACATAACCCTTCCGGAAGACATGATCAAGGAAGTTGGTAGTTACAAAGCTATAATCAAACTGCACCGCGACGTCAAGGTTGAGGTTGAGTTTGAGATTCAGGGAGAATAATAATATCCCTTCGATATAAAAGAAAGCCGCTCCGGAAGAGCGGCTTTTTTTAGGTCATGCCATGAATCGAAAATCTGGTAAAATGCAGGGCCAAGCCATGGCGTGGCAACAAGCTTAATATGTATCGTGGAAGTCTTTCCTTCGCTCATATTTCAGGTCGCCAAGTACAGAAGCTTTTACCCTGATAGTGAAGTTCCACCCCTGGGTTGAACCGATAGGAACCCAGTTCAGACTCATAGTCCAGCAATGCAGATCGCGGCTGATCCCCACGTTTGAATAGGTGATTTGCTTTGCATTGAAATCGTAACCACTCGTAAAGTTTGCCGACATCTTCGGAGTTATTGTGACATTGCCGTCAAAAGAAAGAGTCTGGGTTAAATTGTTTCTGAATTTCGATGGAATATAGTTCAGACTGTACCTGACATTAAGAGTCCATGGCACATTGAATACCGGATAACCATAGGCATCTAAACTTCGGGCAGCTTCAGGCTGCTGTACCTGTGCATCCTGGTTTGGCATACCGAAATTGGACTGACCATAATTCGGATTTGTGCTCCCGGGAATGGTGCCGGTATTCGTCTTTGTTTTATCCTTGTTCTTAGTCAGCAACCGGTTGAGACTGAAATCGAGACCTGTGCTGAAATTAGTCAGCCGCATGATCTGATGTTTCTGTGAAAACAGAAACTGAGCTTTTGTTGCACCGGTATTATCATCGATCCCGTATAAAGAAAATGCTCCTGAGGCGGAGATATTAATATTATTGAGAATCGTTGTTCGCAGATCCATTCTTATTGGTGCCCACCTTATTGAGTCAGCAAAAATGTTATAGGCAGTATTGATGCTGAAATTGTCTATCAGCTTTACCTTTTTTGGCTTCCCTGTAGTGTCATTCCTTTCAAACATCTTGGCTTCAAGGATATTAACGAGGCTAAACGAAACGTTTCCGCTTTTACTTGAAGAAGCAGGTGTGCCAAATAAGTTGCCATTATAAATAGAATAGGGAGATGAAAATCTTCCTGTTGTATCTACCTGAACCTGCCTGTACATCCTTCTGGAGGATAGTCCGCTAAGAGAGGGAACAAATGAAAAAGATACTGATGGTTTGATGACATGTCTTATTGACTGAAGCCTTGAATTCGGATTTCCTGAAAAATCGTACAAACCGAATATCTGTGGGTTATAACCGGCACTTATCATCGGGTTTAATGCCTGCCCGTAAAAAACTCCATGTATTGTGTCATTAACAACAGGTTGAAGGACATTTAAAGCAGGGTCGATATGTTCAGGGTCAAATCTTTTTACAATTTTCTGTGTATACAAGACTCCCGAATAATTGAGAGAAGGAGATATCGAAAAGTTTTTAAAGGGACGAAACTGTAAACTTAACGGGATATCATGTTTAAAGCCGTTCTTCATATGCTTCCATACTGCCGAAGTAAATAAAAGGCTGTCTTTTGTATCAATCTGGTTATCGAGTGATGCAGTATATGATAGTTGTATTTCCTGATACCATTTTGAGGTGCCTGAACTGTTTTTTCCTTTAAACGGATAGATTCTTCCGGCGCTGAAACTTGCTTTTGGAAGGTTAAGGCTCACAGTTCCGTTTTTAACGTTCTGACTGTGGTTGGCGCTGATTGCGAAATTGAAAGGAGTGCCATCCCACGATTTGGAGTAACTGATACTACTCTGCCGTTGAGTATTGATATGATCGCTGACATTATAACTGTTGCTCTGATCGTACCCGCTTGAGCTCATGTTCACACTCGCATTGAAGCGTGATCCGGGGGATGCTTTCGCGTCCTGCTGAAAAGTCCAGCCCAGCCTGTAGTTTTTTACCTCCTGGTAAGTCTTCAGTCCCTTTATTCCCGTAACATTTAATGCATAGCTGAAGGATAAACCGCCACTGTATTTGTATTTCTTTACATAGTTTGTCTGCAATGTACTTAACCATGATCCGTTTGCATAGATGCTTCCTTTCAACGAGAGATCAAAGTAATTACTGATCGCAAAATAATATCCCCCATCTGTCAGCGAGAAACCTCTGATACGCTCTTCACCATAACGCGGGATTATCAGGCCGGAAGCTGCTTTTTTTGTCTGGATCGGAAAAAAACCAAAAGGAAGCCACAATGGCAGCGGAATACCTTCAACAACGAGATTGCTCGGTCCGGCTACAATCTTTTTCCCAGGGTAAACCCTTGCCTTTGGAAGGCTTATGTAAAAATGCGGAGTATCGGCGTCACAAGTGGAATAGGTACTTCTTGATATATTGGATGTGCCATCTTCAAGGAGCTTGGTAAAGGCGCTGTGCAGCAGACCTGCATCCTGTTTTGTTACAATATTTTTAATCAGAGCTTTACGGGTCTTAAAATTGTATGTAAGCTCATCCGAATCAAAAGCATTGCTTCCCTCCTTAAATGAAGGTTTTCCTGTAATCTTTCCTGTTGAATCCTTAATGCCGATGGCATACAACGTGTTGGTATTCATATTGATGACAATGGAATCGGCTTTGATTTCTATTTCCCCGTAATTGATAACCGCATCTTTTGTTAAAATGAACTGCTTGTTTATCAGATCTCTTTTAATTTTTTTTGCTGCTTTATATGTAATTTTAGAATCAACCGCACTTTTTGATGGCGGACGCAGTTTAAGAATTGTATCGGTAGTGACGGAGTCTTTCTGAATGATCAATGTGTCCGCAACTGTCTTGTCCTCCTGGGCGAACAGGCGGAATGACTGGACCAAGAGAAGGAACAATAGAACTAACCGCTTTTGTTTAAAAAAATACAACTTAAATGTTATTTTTGTATAGTTTTTGTGTGATACCGGGATGCCTGCGCAAAACTAATTAAAAAACGTCAACTTAAAATGAGTACAGGAATTAAAAACGGCAAAGATCATACCTTTAATATATACGTTACAATATTGTTTTATCTTTTTCTGATATCTCCGGTTATTTTATCATTTACCAGGAGTAATGAAAATGAAAAGAAAAGGGTTATAGTTATTGATGCGGGTCATGGTGGAAAGGACCCCGGGGCATCCGGTTCCTTCAGTCATGAAAAAGACATAACCCTGGCCATTGCACTAAAGACTGGTGCCTATATTGAAAAATTTATAAGTAACGTCAAAGTTATCTATACCAGAAAGGACGATTCGACTGTTGATCTGCGCGACAGACCAAGAATAGCAAACAAAGCGAACGCTGATCTGTTTATATCTATTCATGCCAACTGGGCGAATTCGAAAAATGTTATGGGAGCTGAAACCTATGTAATGGGTCATGCGAAGGACCAGGCAAATCTGGAAGTCGCTATGAAAGAGAACGCTGTGATGCTTCGCGAAGAAAACTATTCAGCCAAGTATGAAGGTTTCGATCCGACTTCTTCAGAGTCATACATAATGTTTTCACTCACTCAGAAAGTTTTTCAGGAACAAAGCGAAAATCTTGCTACTAATATACAGAAACAATTCAGGGAGAGAGTGAACAGGAATGACCGGGATGTAAAACAAGCCGGTTTCTGGGTGCTCTTCAATACCAAGATGCCAAGCGTGCTTGTTGAGACCGGGTTCATCACAAACCCGTCGGAAGAGAAATACCTCAACTCCAGTCAGGGACAGGATTATCTTGCCTCTTCAATTTTCAGAGCTTGCAGGGATTATCTTAACGCTATTGACAGCAGGACAGGAATTACATTCCATAAGGATGAGGAGAACACAGAAGATATGGATAATCCTGACAGCGGTGTTATTGATGAAACTTCTTCAGATGATGTCATGTTTATGGTGCAGGTGATGTCGTCGTTGAAACCGATAGAAATTAAGCCTGATAATTTCAAGGGCCTCGATGATATAATTGAACTGAAGGTTGGAGACAGATATAAATATGTTTCAGGCAGATTTCCGGAAAGCCGTGATGCCATTGCTTACAGGTCAAAAATTGAAGTCCTTTTCCCCGATGCTTTCGTAATTGCAGTAAAAGATAGCAGCATATTGGATTTACATCAGGCTTTGGAACTGAAAAAAAAACAAAAAATATCAGTAAATGAAAAAAATCTCGAATGAAGTAAAAGTTGGAGCTACAGTACTTGTAACACTTATTGTTTTTATATGGTTATATAGTTTTCTTAAAGGCAAAGACTTTTTAAAAAGCACAGAAATTTATTATGCCGTATACGATAAAGTAGGCGGCCTCGCAGAATCAAGCCCGGTTGAAATTAACGGTTATAAAGTCGGGGTAGTAAGGTCCATCGAATTTACCGATGCTTTAAGCGGGAGGCTTCTAGTCGCCTTCTCAGTTAATAAGGACTTTAAGCTTCCAAAGAATACAGTAGCAGAGATAGTACCGGTATCCCTGCTCGGCGGCATGAAAGTCCAGTTTGTCTTTGGAAATGGCCCGGGTACCTATGCAGTCGGAGATACAATACCCGGCCGTCTGGCTGCATCACTTACTGACAGGATAGATACTGAGATCATTCCGGTTAAGCAGAAGATGGAGAGTCTCATTGTTGTACTCGATTCCGTAATAAATTCCGTCGATGATATAATGGATCCAAAGTTCAGAAGAGAATTTAAAAGTACTCTTACACATCTGAATAATACTACCGCCAGTCTCGATCATACTCTCGGTTCAAAAGAGAAAGAGCTGGCAGCCACTGTTGATAATATCAGCCAGTTCACCAAAATGCTTGCCGATAATTCCGGTAACATGTCCAAAACATTCAATAACCTCGCTGAAATATCCGACAGTCTAAATGCTGCTGATATCAAAACCTCTGTCGCCAACCTGAAAAAGAGTCTTCAGAATACAGCTTCTCTCACAGAAAACCTCAATAAAGGAAAAGGAAGCGCCGGACAATTCCTCACCAATGATTCACTTTATACGAATCTTTCCGGGAGCCTTGAGAGTTTAAACCTCCTCTTAAAGGATCTGAAGGAAAATCCCAAGAGATATGTTCATTTTTCCCTCTTCGGAAAAAAGAACATCCCTCCTAAATGAAATATTATAAAAATCAGATAATCTTGATCTTAAAAAATTGAACAAAATGATGAGCAAAATAGTACCTGTTTTATGAATATCATGTTGAATTTTGAGTAAGAAACCCTAATGAATTGTAATACACACACAAGCTTAAACAAATTACAATAACTATCTGACTACTAACCTATTAAATAATTGAAAAAAAAATGCATTTCTAAGTTGCTGAGGGTTAAAACCATATACTTTTTTTGACAAAGTCAAGCAAAAAAAATTTTTTTTATTAGTTTTTTTTTTACAAATATTGCTACGCGAATCTCTGGGATTCTAACCGTGAAATTTAATAAAACCTATTTTAAATGAATAAGTCACATAATGACGTTTGGAATAACTGTCTTCAGATAATAAGAGATATCATTCCATCCATCAGTTACAAGACCTGGTTTGAGCCGATCATCCCTTTGAAACTTGAAAACAATATTCTGACCATTCAGGTACCAAGTCCATTTTTCTACGAGTATCTGGAAGAGCAGTATATTGATATCCTGAGAAAAACTCTAAGGCGTGAAATCGGTACCGATGCCAAGCTTGAATACAACGTCGTTATGGAGAACAATAACTATTCCGACGGCAAACCATACACAGTAAGATATCCCTCAAGAAACAAGACTGATCTAAACAACAAACCTGTTCAGGTTCCATTCGACGCAACACAACCATCAATAAAAAATCCATTCGTAATACCCGGAATAAAAAAAGTACATTTTGATCCAAAGCTTAATCCTGATTACAATTTTGGCAATTATGTAGAAGGTGAGTGCAACAGGCTTGCCCGGTCTGCGGGCATCGCAGTGGGAAATAATCCCGGAGGAACAGCATTTAATCCGTTGATGGTATACGGCGACTCAGGTTTGGGCAAAACACATCTGGTTCAGGCAATTGGCATACTTGTAAAGGAAAAACATCCTGATAAAACTGTCTTGTATGTGAATGCAAATAAATTTCAGACACAGTTTGTTGAATCGGTCAGAAACAATAACAAGAATGACTTTCTTCATTTCTACCAGATGATTGATGTACTTATTCTGGATGATGTACATGAATTTGCAGGAAAAGAAAAGACCCAGGATACATTCTTCCACATATTTAATCATTTGCATCAATCGGGGAAACAGCTTATCCTCACATGCGACAGGCCCCCGGTTGAATTGCAGGGGATGGAACAGAGGCTTCTTTCGAGGTTTAAATGGGGACTTCAGGCAGATCTTCAGAGACCCGATTATGAGACACGTCTGGCAATATTAAAAAAGAAAGCCTATAACGACGGTATTGAGCTTCCGGAGGAAATTTTCGAATATCTTGCCGTAAACATCTCAAATAATATCAGGGAACTCGAAGCTGTATTAATATCGCTTTATGCCCAATCAACACTAAACAGAAAAGAAATTACACTCGATCTTGCAAGGCTGATGGTTGAGAAACTGATCAGCACTTCAAAACGAGAAATTACGATCGAGTACATACAAAAGATAGTTTGCGACTATTATAAGATCCCTATTGAGCAGATCCAGGGCAAAACCAGAAAAAGAGAGATCGTACAGGCACGTCAGGTCTCAATGTTTTTCTCGAAGAGCCTGACAAAAGCATCGCTTGCAAGCATCGGCTCACATATTGGAGGAAAAGATCATGCAACAGTTCTCCATGCCTGCAAAACCGTAAATAATCTCATCGACACTGATAAGCATTTCAGAAATCAGATTAATGAAATTGAGAAAAAGCTGAAGGTCTGAAAACGCCTGGGGTGGCCCGGAAAACAGATTTTATACAGATTTTATCTTAGGCCCGGGGTGGCCTGCCTTTGCTTTTTATCCTTAAAATTCTTTTTATCGATATCCTTCACGCACCGGAATCCTACCGTCGGGCTTCTGTCAAAACCCGGTGACACCATCAGAAGGATCTGTGTCTTATCAAGAGGCTGAGGCCCGCCCTGGATATACCACCAGCTTGATTCAGGTTTATAATAGCTGCCGCCGCGTATCACCGCAAAATAATACGAACCGTTAAAATACAAATCGTTAGTCATCTGCCAAACGTTTCCAACCAGGTCAAACACTCCATATGGACTCTGCCCTTTTGAAAATGCATCAACAGGTGTTGGTCTGTCAAACGAATTATTACAGCAGGTGCCATGAAATTCATCGCCCCAGGGCCATTTTCGATTATCCGTGCCCTGTGATGCCAGCTGCCATTCTGCCTCTGAAGGAAGACGCTTCTGTGCCCATTTACAGTAAGCCTGTATGTCTTCATAACCAACATACACTACAGGATATCTCTCCTGTCCCTGCCTGAAAGTCCCCGACTCCCAGTCCCGCAGATACCTGGAGGTATCGGCTGGTCTATACCCGGAATTCAAAATAAATTCCTGATACTGTGCATTTGTGACCGGGTATTTGTCAATCAGAAAACTGTCAATCTTCACCGAATCATTCTTTCCTGACGGATATGGTATGAACTCATCATTTGATGTAACATTAAATGAAAACCGGCCGCCTGGTATAAACACCATATCTGAAGGTACTGCCGATGACCTCACTGTACGTATTGATTTACTGATCAGCCAGGGCTTCCCTCCTTTCAGGGTCAGAATATTCTCATCTTTCAGTCTTTTATTCTCAATGAGCTGCAGCACAATTTTACCTTCATAATAACCAAAAATGTCTTTTACTCTTATAGTTGTATCATTACGTAGGTGAAATTCCCTGTTTACAGTCTGATACGACGGATTTCCTTTCCATATAAGTAATCTTCCTAATCCTTTTCCGGAAATTTTTATTGAATCACCGGTGAGCTCAGACCTGATAAGATCCGGCAGGCCGGCAATACAATCAACCGAACCTTCTCTCCGTGTATCAGAGAAACCTGACTGCCATCCATTAACAGTTGCATTAAGAAAGACCTTTCCTTTATCTGTAACCGGGATAATGTTTTCATGACTCCATAATGAAACATAATGCTTCCCTGTTGTGGAATCGACAGCAAATAGTTTTCCATTGACGCCTTCAGAGCGCATATTAAGAATAGTGTAAAGAGTTTTTTCTCCTGACATCCAACGGTTTACATATATTTTGTCGAGGGTTGTTCTAATAAGTGGAGTCCAGTTATTGTCAAGAAAAGCATCATTGTTCTGCCTCAGTATAAATGTGGTTCTGGAAAGATATTCCAGATCGTTTCTGAAGTTTTCATCTCTTCCCCCCGGCCGGAACATATTTAACTCCGTTCCATACCCGTTAAAAAAAGAAACAGCTATTTCGCGGTGGAGAATATCCTCTCCGACATCACAAACCCGGAATATTGAGAAATCAGGCTTGATAAGCTTGTTTAGATTCAATTCCGGACTCAAATAGATAGCATTATGAACACGTCCCGAGATAATTCCGGGCATATCTTTCGGAACAGCCTGTCCTTCCGAATACATAATTACCCCTTTCCTGACACTGTCAGCAGCAGCCTGAAGCTGATAACTCGAACTCCCTCTGGTATCAAGTACAACTCCGTCGGCATCTGTCTCAGATATCAGCTTTGCCATACCTTTGTAATGATCCTCTTTTCTGGTGCTGTTATCCCAGGGGTTATAAGCAATAAAAAATTTTGTGCCCGATTGCCTCGATAGTTTTCCAAAATTTCTCAGCTGTGCAGTACCGCCCGGCAGGTCACCGTATAAATCCCATTGATTACGCTGATCAAGACCCAGTCTCGGCCAGGTTGGCCAGATACCATAAATATCGATATTTCCGAAAAGCTCATTATCTTTTTTTAGCTGATCAGCATATGTATATCTTCCCGTAAACCTGTCAAAGAATTCCCTGTCCCATGCCATCTGAAGAACAATGAGATAACATTCCTTTATCCATTTAAGATCGCTCCGCATGTATAATGAATTGTCAAATTTATCGATATCATATAAATACCTGTCCCTGAAAGCAATCCTTAAGCCATTTTGCCATTCACCTTTAAATACCTCAGTATGAATGGAGTAGATAACTTTTGAATTTGGAGGTAATATAGTCTCATATCGATTTTTCCTGGCGCTATCGATGCCGGTACGCCTGGCAAGCGAAAAAACCGAAATTCCGTTTCCTGCTGAAAAGGATGTATACCCTGATTCCCATGCATTATCAGGCAATATTACCCTGACTGGTTGATGGCCGGGAAGGAACAGAGAGGCACGTGCCAGATCGTCGGTACCATAGCCAGTAATACAGACCGAATTGCTGTCAGTCCCGAATGGAACCACGTTGCCTATTGAGATAGTGTCGGACCCTTTGTTTTCAAAAACCAGTTCACTAACTATACCATCTTTATAATGATCTGATATTCTATATTTTACGATAAGACTCCTTTCAAACGTCTGTGTATATAAATCGTTGATTTTGAGAGCGCTTATGTCTCCGGAATTAAATTGTTTTTTATTAACCTCAAAATTATATAATGGCCTGTTATGTTCAAGCAAAACTGAACTACTGTCGGAGAGAAGAAGTTTGTTGCATTTTAGTCCCGAATTATTTTCAACCCCCAGATCTGAAAGTACTTGTGAGAAAGAAGGCAGTGGCATTAAAAACAAAAGAAGATGAAGGAGACAGGTTAATCTTTTTGTGGCGGTCATTGTACCATTATTTTGGATTAGTATAAAAAATTTTATTTCTGCCTATCAGACAACAATCAGTAACATTTTCAGTATTAATTCGTACAAAGGTTAAAATTCAATTGCAATTTAAAACTTACTCGTCATTTAACAAATGTTTACGGTCTTTAAGCTTTAAAGAATCAGCCTGAGAATATTGTTGTTTTTTCTTTTAGATTAATTTATTGTATATTTAGGGAGTTTCAAATTCAGATTGTTGATGTCTAAAACAATTAAAATACTGAAATACTTTTTTATTCTGTTTCTGATAGTTGTCTTCACGCTATCGTGTGCCCCTACCAAAAAAAATCCATACTACGAAAAAAGGAAAAAAAGCTCACAGGTAAATTCCTCACAACTAGGAAGAAACAGATATTTTTTTTCCAAAGATTATCAGAAAAAACTGACAAAGACCTACAAACGAAAAGTCAGTTACTGATTTCTTACTCTTCACAATCCAATGATAAACCGTCGTATGCAAGTGTGATTCCTGGAAGCAATTCCTTAGTTACCTGTGCGTGCAAACCCATTTGATGGCTAATGTGTGTTATGTAAGCCTTTTTGGGGGATATTTCTCTGATAAAATCGATTGCCTCCCGAAGGCTGAAATGTGAAATATGTTTTTCTTTTCTCAGCGCATTAACTACCAGGTATTTAACTCCATATAATTTCTCCTTGCTTTCTTCCGGAACATAGTTAGCATCGGTAATATAGGCGAAATTGCCAATACGAAACCCATATACTGGCAACCTGTAATGGAAAACCCTGATCGGAATTATTTCAATATTCTTCACACTAAATCCTGATTCAGGAATAGGATTGAGCCGCATTTTAGGAACACCGGGATATTGATATTCCGAAAATACATAAGAGTATTCCTTTTTGATAACTTTTTGCACCCTGTCCTCGGAATAAATATCTATCGCATCCTGACTTTTATAGTTGAATGCTCTCACATCGTCGAGACCGGCGATATGGTCTTTGTGTTCATGTGTCAGAATAATTGCATCAAGTCTGGTAACATTTTCCCTCAGCATCTGTTGCCTGAAATCAGGACCGGCATCAAAAACCAGTGTTGCATCATCCTTTTCCAGAAGCAGGGAAGTCCTGAGTCTTTTGTCGTGAGTATCAGAAGAATGGCATATATTACAATCACATGCTATTACGGGAACGCCCTGTGATGTACCAGTTCCAAGAAATGTAATTTTCACAATTGATTTATTTCTGACAAACCTAATTAAAAATCATTAATTGACAACTTGATTTGCATTTTTTGTACTATAGCTCCTGAAGGCGATAATTGCTATATTTGAATAAACAAATACATTATTGTGAACGGCAGGATTTATCTTATACCTGTGACTCTGGGCGGAGACGATTTTCTTAAAGTTATCCCCGAAAAAGTCATAAGCCTGACAAGGCATCTCAGGTTCTTTATCGTTGAAGATATCAGGAGTGCAAGGAGGTTTTTAAGGCTGATTGACAAGGAATTCCCTATAAATGACAGTGTGTTTTACGAATTAAATGAACACACAGGCAATGCAGATATTGAATCCTATCTGGACCCGTTGAAAAAAGGTTCTGATATTGGTCTTTTAAGCGAAGCCGGACTACCAGGCATTGCAGATCCGGGCGCCAGGATAGTAGCGCTTGCCCATAAAAAAAGGATTACAGTCACGCCTTTATCAGGCCCATCATCGATTCTTCTTGCACTGGTTGCTTCGGGGCTGAATGGCCAGAATTTTACATTCAATGGATATCTGCCCATAAAACCAGCGGAAAGAGCCGCAAAGCTAAGGGAACTGGAAAAGAAAGCCGGAGAAGGCTATACTCAGATCTTCATGGAAACTCCTTACAGGAATCAGAAGATGCTTGAAACAGTTGTAACAACATGTCACAATGATACACTCCTCTGCATAGCTGCAGATCTCACTCTTCCAACAGAAAAAGTGAGAACTATGAGAATTGCAGAATGGAAAAAAGAGCTGCCCTCCCTGGATGACAAACTTGTTGTCTTTTTGCTTCTATGATATTATTTTGCAGAACCGGGAACTATTTTTATAAGCTCAATTTCGAAAAGCAATGCTGTGAAACCGGGGATAGTGTAATAGCCTTGTGATCCATATGCAAGACTGGAAGGTATTAATAATGTGGATTTACCTCCTGTTTTCATATACATAATTCCTTCCTCAAATCCCGGAATTGCATAATTTTCACCAATGGGAAATGCAAACGGATCTTTGCCCACATTTGAGTCAAATGTAGTTCCGTCAAGAAATTTGCCTGTATACTGTACATAAACGGTATCGTGAACTGCCGGAGTATTTCCCGTTCCGGGAGTATTTTCATAATAATACAAACCGCTCTCTTCCGTCACAAATTCATAAGGACTTCTTCCAAGATAATCAGCTATTGATTCTTTTTCTGCTTTTTCGTATTTGTCCGATGGGTTGCAGGACCCCAGTGACAACAGCATACCTGCTGCCAGAAGTAACATGGATGTTTGATAAACCTTTTTAATCATAGAATTGCTATTAGAATTTTCAATGTAAATTAAACGCAACATGGCTTTATTTATTATTGGTCTGCAAGATATTAACATTATAAACAATTACCGACCTGGAAGGGATCATTTTTCTGTCTCCCACAAGACCAAATGCCAAATATGGCGGAATAATGAAAATTGCATGTGCCCCGGGTTTTAATAACCTCAATCCTTCATTCAATCCTGGTTCCATTATACTCTTCCCAAGAACCAATTCTCTGGGTCCCAGATCTTTTGAAGAATAACATTTTGTGCCATCGAGTAAGGAGCAATCATATTCCATCACAACTTTATCGTTGTCGGTGAAAGAGTTACCACTGCCTTCTTCCAGAATCTGATACCACAACCCGGTCGGAGATTCTTTTAATTGCAGGTTTTTCCTCTCTGCATAATTTATAATCCTCTCACGATCTTTCTGCACAAGGTATTTATTGAGATCAGCCATCTCATTTTTACCCGGTCTATGTGCAGCTGTGGGTGGTCCTTTTTTTTCGCCACAGGAAAAAGATAATAAAGTCAAAAGAAGCAGTATGACTAATGTTTTGATTTTCATTAAATTATATCTGATCTTCAAATCTCCATGCATTTTCCTTAAGGACTTCCAGAAAATACGTTATTGTATTATCCAGAGTATCAGTATATTCCCCACCAGATGCATTTAGGTGTCCCCCACCTGAAAAATACAGCGAAGCAATTTCGTTAGAGGGGAAATGGCCCCTGGAACGGAATGAGAGTTTTATAAAATTTTCCTTCTCAATAAACAAAACAGCAAAGTTTATCCCCTTTATAGACAAAGGCATATTTACAAATCCTTCTGTGTCGCCCTTCATGTGATTGTATTCTTTTAAATCCTCTTTCGACAGATAAATGTAAGCTGTCTGCAATTCAGGCAAAACTACCATCCTCTGATTCAGGGCAAATCCCTGCAATCTGAGCCTGTCACTTGAAAAACTATTATAAATAAGGTTTATGATTTTTTCTTTTATTATACCTGTGTCGAGCAGATCTGCTACAATCCTGAATGTTTTTGAAGAATATGAACCATGTTCAAAGTTTCCTGTGTCGGTAATAATGCCAACATACAATGCCTCTGCGTATGGTTTTGTCATGAAACTACCGCCGTTAACACTGCAAATTACTTCATGGATCAGCTCCGAAGTAGAACATTTTGTGGGGTCGGAGATGATAAGATCGGCAAAGTTTTCAGGATCGAGATGATGGTCGATCACCAGTTTCTTTGCTTTCGACGCCAATACCAACTCCTCTGCCTCACCTAATCTTCCCGACTGATTAAAATCGAGCATTATAATTAAGTCAGCTGATTCAATCAGTTGCCGGCATTTCTTCCTGTCCTTTATAAAAATATTTATCTGTTCAGCCCCGTCCATCCAGAGTAAAAACTCCTGAAGATTATTGGGAGACAAAAGGGAGACATCTTTTCCAATTGATTTAAAATAGTGAAATAAAGCTAATTGTGCTCCAACGGAATCTCCATCAGGATTTATATGACAAATAATTAAGATATTCCCCGACGTGAAGAAAAGTTTCGATAATTCTTTTGTATATTTGGATATATCTATCACAATTTACGGTTTTTTTGAACCGGATAAAGATAAATAATATTCCTCATTACCTATTCCATAGCCAAAAATCAAAAAAAACAAAATATGTACAGTGACTTTACATTTTCGATAATTAAACCAAATGCGGTCAGGACAGGAAAAACCGGTCCGATACTTGCAATGATAAATGAAGGTGGTTTTGAAATTGCTGCGATGAGAATGGTAAAAATGACTGTTCCGCAGGCTGAATCATTTTATTCTATGCATAAAGGGAAGCCATTTTTCGAAGGGCTGATAGAATTTATGACCTCAGGTCCGGTTGTTGCACTGATTCTTCGTCATGAAGATGCTGTTGAAAAATTCAGAAAGCTTATTGGAGCAACTGATCCGGCGAAAGCGGAGCCAGGAACAATCCGAAAGATATTTGCTGTCTCCGTGCAGATGAACGCAGTTCATGGCTCCGACAGTGTCGAAAATGCCATCAGGGAAGCCAATTTCTTCTTTTCAGGTATAGAAAGATTCTATTAGTCTTCTGCTTCGGTCAGGCCACGCCAAGGCGTTGCCCTACATTTCATCCTATTTATATGATGCAGGGTCGTGCCATGGCATGACGTTTGATTTTTTCCGTCCGGAAACTTTATATCCCCGAATGTGTTATTAGCTTTGTAAAAATTTTAAACCGCTTTATGGATTCAGTTTTCTCAAATGACTTTTCCGATAAAAAAACCCTGGAAAAGTTCTCTTCAGCCTTCACCCTGTCGGATATGGAGATTTTCATTTTTCCTGAACTTTTTTATCCCCTTATTCTTGCAGATATTATGTCCCCTGAGCTTTGGAAGTGGAGGGATGATCCATGGTTTAAGGATATTGAGAAAAAGAGCTTTACTATAAAAGCCAACAGGATAAAACAATATATCATCCAGAATTACGTGTTCAATCTCGATCTCTCAACCTGGGGGCTGACTTCAAAAAGCACCGAAATTGGCAGGTTCAGTGATTTTTTTGATATAGAAATGCTCAAACAATCGAATGCTCTTTTTGGATATGAAGGAGATAAATACTATTTCGATATCGACATCCGGAAACATTTTGGTCTGGATAAATATGATTCCGACATTATTCCCTACTGGAAGACTGAAACAATTGAGGCAATGGGGGCATTCAGACATAAGGAGAATTTCACCACCGGTGCAGGCGAATGTGTATCATTATCAGCTCTATATGCTTCAGCAATGTTCGTTGTAGGCAGGATCCCGCTGGAGAAGATTTTCCTCATTGCCACTCCCCTTCATTCCCAGAATTTCATTATCGAAAAGGACGGATTAATCACAAATAACAGAAGGATTGTAACAAAGAATATGTGGTACAACGGGACATCCCTTTCAGAAAAAGCAAGAAGGGCGATGGAGAACGAAAAGGTAACAATTGTATCCCACATCTCAGGCTACGTGCATACTCTCTATAAGGATGCGACTATCGATCCGGAAGCTTATGAACTATTTTCAGGTAAATTGAAAGGTTTTCTCTCAACTGAACTTACCAGCCTGATCTTCATCAATTTTCTCCGTTTTAAATCAAAGTATAAATCTCTGTTTCAATATCGTTGCGACTGTGATGGAATGAAAAGATATGTCTCTCTCGAAAAACTGTTTGAATATGAGCATACAAGCCGTTTTAATGCTTCTCACGAAACAAGGGCTTCTTTAGTGAAGGAAATTGAAGGCGATGATTTTCATCTGAGTCCAATAGAATGGAAAATCCTTCTTAATGACATAGAGAAAATTCTTGATAAACACTCAGGAAAAAGTCTTAATGAAATTGAGAATGAATTTATTGCAAAAACAGGTACTGAGTATGAAGTTGTGATTAAGGAGATGTTTTCCGAGCTCAGAGAATTTATTTTTACAGAACCAAAAATCCCTGCTGATGAGAAAAATTTCATTAGCACGCCCGAGCTCAAAATATCTGCCGGAGATAGCCGCCAAGAGATTATAAAGACGATAAGCGGAGCACAGAAAAAATCAGAAACTGCTCTTCTTGCGATGTATGTGTACAGGCAGATGGATGAAATAGACTGGCGTCCATTTGTAAAAGCGGCTATTGAGAGAAATCCTGTTTCTTTTAACGATCTCTATGAAAAAACCAACTACGAAGTTTATACCATCCTGAAGGAACTACCGATAGAATCAATCTATGACGGGAACAGACTGGCTCTTCCCGATGAAGTCTGGAATTTCAGGCAGGGGGACGGAATAGAAAAGGCTTTTTTACTGGCTGATTTTATACATCACAAGGACAAGGCTTCAACAGTGACGATAAATATCGATAGCAGGAACGTCAGCTTATCATCAGGAGGACATGAATTTCATTTCATTTCAGTAAAGAACTCAAAAAAATCGATAGTCAATAAAAGGGAGCGATTATAAGATTGAGTGAGGTAAGAGGATTAACGGAGTACAATCTCTTTTACTACCTCGCTTCCTGCCTTCTGATTCAGCTTTTCCCTGAGCACTTCCCTGAGCATGAGCAGTTCATTTCTGACTACCGACGATTTGAGATGGACGTAAAGTATCTGATCCTTAATATAGATTTTTGTAGTGCGTGAACTTATCGCTTTTCCTACAATTTCTTCCCACGAATTAATGACACCCACCTCACTCAGCTTTCCATCAAGCTTCATCTCTTTAAGGTAGTCATTTACAGCCTCTGCAAGTGTTATGGTTTTACTTCTTCTCATTTTGTAACATTCCCGGTTACGTCCTTTATAACATTATCTGCAATCCTGAACAGTTTATACTCAGTATTCATGCGCTGCTAAAATATCCTGCAGCCGATTCTGCTGAGTATCTGTAATAAATATCTGTCCGAATCGGTGATTGCCTACCAGTCTGATAATTTGCTCAACTCTTTCCGCATCAAATTTATCGAAGATGTCATCGAGTAATAAGATTGGTGAAAAGCCCGCCTTCCGTTTTATATAATCGAATTTCGCAAGTTTCAGAGCAACGAGATATGATTTCTGCTGACCCTGAGAGCCCAGCGACTTAACTGAGTAATCATTCATCTCCAGGAGAAGATCATCCTTATGTACTCCGACAGTAGTATATTCAAGATACCTGTCCTTTGTCAAAGAATTAATGAGCGCTTCTGTAAAATCGCCTTCAGTGAGATGCGATCTGTATTGCAGCTTTACCATCTCCTTTCCTGCAGAGATCATGGAATAATATTCCTGAAATACAGGGATAAGCTCATCTACCAGAATATTTCTTTCGGCAAAAACATAACTTCCGTATTTAACAAGCTGGGCATCCCACATCGATAAAATATCAGGATCAGCTTTCCCTGATGAATTTATATCTTTCAGCAATTTGTTTCTTTGCTGAAGCACCTTGTGGTATTTTAGAACTGAATCGAGATATTCACCATCATACTGGCTTATTATTTTATTCATAAACCTGCGCCGGTCTTCGCTTCCCTCTGTTATAAGAGCGCTGTCAGCGGGAGAAATCATCACAACAGGATATCTGCCAACGTGATCTGAAAGCTTCGGGTATTCTTTTCCGTTTCTTTTGAGCAGTTTTTGCTTCTGTTTCTGAAAAGCGCAATAGATCTGATCTTCTTCCCCATCCCTTACAAATGTTCCCTGGATGATAAAATAATCTTCTCCGTGGCGAATGCTGGTGCTGTCGATATTATTAAAAAAACTTTTAGTAAGTGACAGATAATGAATGGCATCAAGAATATTTGTTTTACCGACACCGTTGTTGCCTACGAAACAGTTTATTTTAGGTGAAAACCCGAGCTCATTAAGCTCATAGTTTTTAAAATTTGTCAGTGCAAGATTTTTAAGATACATAGAAGTCCGAAAGTCTAAAAGTCAAAGTTAAAAAAGTACAAAGAATTTATGTTCCCGTCAGTACTCGTGTGATTGTGCAACCCTATTTGTGCTGATATTCAATATAAAAAATTTTTGACATATCATTAATTAATAATTTTATAATTACCTGAAAAAAATTACTTTTGCGATTGTAATTTAGAAGTTAATTATTTAAAACCTGTATGGCAAAAAATAAAAAGGACGAAAATCCAACGACTATCTCCAGTGTTGAGGAGACACTATCCAGAACAGAGCATTATCTGGAAGAGAATTATAAAGTACTGCTTATAACTCTTGGAGCTATTGTTATATTAGTCGGATTGGGTTGGCTTGGCAAGATGTATCTGGGCAAAAGAAATGATGAAGCACAATCACAGATGTATCAGGCAGAAAGATACTTTGAAATAGATTCTTTGAAACTTGCGCTGAACGGTGATGGTAACTACCTGGGATTTCTTGATATTGCCAAAGATTATAAATTCACCAACTCAGGCAATCTGGCAAAATACTGTGCCGGAATATGCTATCTTCATCTTGGAAATTATAACGAAGCCATAGATTACCTGAGCAAATATTCAAAGAAAGATAAGGTAATAGGTTCACTCGCTATCGGAGCAACAGGCGACGCATATGTCCAGGTAGGAAATATCGGGAAAGGTGTCGCAAAATATGTTGAGGCAGCCGATTTCGCAAATAACTCATTTAACACACCGCTTTTTCTCATGAAAGCCGCAGAGTTATATGAAATGACTGGCAAATATCCGGAGGCATTGAAACTTTATGAAAGAATTGAGGCCCAGTATCCTGAGAGTACTGAGGGAGCATCGATCGACTAAATATATTGCAAGAGTCAAACTACTGATCAAGTAGTTCAAAAAGGGAAGATCCCGGCAATAAAAAAATAACGCATCCGGCTCTATTTGAATCAGAGACTGGTGCGTTTTTAATTATCTAATAAGCTAATATGAGCACTAAAAACTTGTCTGCTTATGATCCCGATCTTGTACCGGATGCAGCTGAAATGCGTTTTGGGATAGTAGTGTCTGACTGGAATAAGCAAGTAACCTGGGCTTTACTCGAGGGAGCTGTTAAAACTCTTAAGAAACATGGTGCAAAAGAAAAAAACATTGTTGTAAAGCATGTTCCGGGAAGTTTTGAGCTCACATTAGGCGCTCAGTTTCTTGCTGAGTACGACGACCTTGATGCAATAATCTGTCTGGGATGCGTCATCCAGGGCGAAACACCTCATTTTACATATATCTGTCAGGGAGTAACCCAGGGAATTACCCAGCTTAACATGGAGTATAATCTGCCTTTTATTTTTGGTGTTCTTACTACTACTCAATCAGCAGCAGGCCATCGACAGGGCAGGCGGAAAACTAGGAAACAAAGGCGATGAAGCCGCTGTTACTGCAATAAAAATGGCTGCCCTTCAACGTGATACTGAAAAATGATTTTATCGCAGAACTTTGCGCACAAAGGCTACCGTGAAATAAGACATCATAAAAACTCCCATAAAACCTTCCAGACCCGATAATACCCTGCTTAGTCCCGTCGGATAGACATCGCCGTAACCTATTGTAAAAAAGGTAATTCCGCTATGGTAAAATGATTGAAGAAACATCGACAGATTATCAGGGTTGCCAACTGACGATACTGTGGTACCAAGTCCTGTCAGATTTGTAAAGAAATACAGCGTTCCGAAGAAAAACCAGAATACAACCACGCTCAGGAGTACACGGCCCGGAGAAGTAGCATAAAGTCCCATCTTATCGAATACCAGCCACTGGAACCCGTTCGGAATATGACTTACTATCTTTGCAATTCCTCCTTTTTCCTGCTGCCCGGTAAGCCATGATTTGGCTTCATACCGTTTGAACATAATATATGCCTCATCTTCATCTTCGTACTTACCTGTGCTGCTGAAATTCTCCTTTAGTATTCTGAACTGTTCAGATTTTTGTCTTAGTGTAGTGCCTTGCTGATTCAGAATAATCTCTCTGCACTTATTATGTCTCCAGTCGATATAAAGTTTGCCAAGCAGACGCATCCCCGACATATCGAGTGTTTTTATTTCAACAGGAAAATCATATGGCTCCATGTCAATTATGTCGCGGACAAGAGTATCGGAAATATCGAGCAAATCAGCTTTTGCAAGCCTGAGATCTGCATAATGATCGAGATGACACGATTTGAGCGATATGGAGCGATACGACGAGTTGTAAAAGGTTACATCACCATTGCCGAAATCAGTTCTCTCAAAACTAATATCGGTTTCTTCCATTTCCATAAGATTAAAATTCCTGGGTCCCGATCCCATTTCAGCTTTCTTAAACTGGATCTTTCCTGCCTTGCATGAAGCGCCCTCAAAATTAACTTCCCCGTTGCCAAACAGTGAACGGTTGAAGTTGATCCTTCCCGATCCGAAATCGACAGTGCGGAAATCAACTCTGCTGTTTCCGAATTCTGTTCTCTCAAACATTATTTCACAATCACCAAAAACAGCATAGTGAAAATCAACTTTCCCCCCAGTGATTCTGGCTACTTTAAAATTAAACCGGCCATCGTTAAAATGTGTGTTGATGAAAAGCAGCTCACCGCTGTTGAATTCAGTATTTGCAAAGCTAACTTCCCCGTTTCCGAACTGAATATCCTGAAAATCTTTTCTGCCGTCCTTGATTATTGCATTCTTGAAGAGGAAATCGCCATCTCCGAAAACACAGCCGGTGAATTCAACGTTTCCGTCCCTGAAGAGTGTATTTGAAAGAATTACATTCCCCTTGCCAAATACTGACCCGTTAAAGAGAGCTTTGCCTTTTGCAAAATGGGTACCATCGAGACTAATCTCACCCGAAGAAAAAGCAGAATATGTAAAATCTGTAAAGCTTTTTGCCTCAAAAAATGCATTTTTGGCGGAGAAGCCTTTAATGGGCACCAGTACCTTTTTATCAATACCATTGATCCGTCTGTAAGAGGATAGCGAAAATTCACGGACATAAAAATTGTCAAGGTTCAAGATCCTGTCCTTCCTTAATTAAAGTATATATCTGATTTATGTCAATCGCACCAAAAAGCTCCGAATCAACCTCTTCCCCCTCTTCATTATGAAAGCTGATCATCGCAGTCCGTGGACAAGTCCTGCCATCATCGGCAATGAATTTAACATTCCTGACTTCAACATGATAACTGGAATAACTGGTAACCATTTTTATTCTTTTTTATACGTTAAGCCAAATTATGAAAAAAAACTGCAGGACGATTACAGGAAGTCAAGTTTTAAGATCGCTATTCCGGTTATGATTCCGATACCAAAACTGAGTAATGAACCTATTAATACATATTCTGTTTTGGATGTTTTCTTACCTTCATACCGGAGAATTGATTTGGCTGCTATCAGAAATCCAACGGCTTCATATTGAGTCATCAGCAGGAGTGTAAGAGTTAAAATCCTTTCAATGTTGCCGATCAGACGACCTGCATTCAGAAGATCATCCTGGGAATCCGCATCCATTTTTATGTTATAGGAATTAAAAACTTCTCTGATAAAGATATTTGAAGGCTTAAGACATATAAGGTACCCTGCAGTTATAAGAAGGTAATGGTTTGAGACTGGAATATAAATTACCGGATTCAGATCAACAAGATCATTGAACAGAATTACGACAAGAGCTAATACAGCCAGATGAATTCCCTGATCGATAAAGAAAATGATATTTTTAAATGGCTTCTTCTTCCCTGCTTTAAAGTCAGCAAATCTGAATTTCAATCCGTCAACCGCAAGGTGGACAACAGAAATAATTAATGAGAACAGAAAGAAATTCCACTGGAACGAAAGGAGCCATGATAAGAAAAAGACTATCAGTATGTGCAGGTATAACTTGCCTGAGCGAAAACCATTATCTTTTTTATCATTTGACCATTCATCATTCTGAAAAATGAAATCAGCCAACACGTGAGCTATAAACTGCAGTATCAAAAGCTTTGTAAAATCCATTGCTATCGATTTATGTTTCTTACCACCTCTTCGAAATAAAGTACGGCCTTCTCGATAGCATTCCATCCCAGGCTCGTAGAATGCTTGTTCACTGTCGATTGATTCAGAGCCAGAATTCCGGCAATTTCCTCCTCATTTTTTCCGAGAAGCTTCAGATAAAGTACTGCGCTCTGCTTAGCCGTGGATCCGCTGATTATAAAATCCAATAATGCAAGAAACGGTTCAGCCATACTGTCGATCGAAGTATCATTAGTTTTTATAAACAATGTGTTTTTGATAACGATTCTCTCTCTATCTGAAGTCGCTCTGGAGTCGTTTATCAACCTGCCGGAATAGTATATTGCCTCGCCGTCAATTATTCCTTTCTCAGGATCGAAACGTGATATCTCCCCTATACCTATAGCAAGTCGTATTCCATGAGTTTTAAATGCGATTATTCTTCTGTTATTTTCATCACTGAATTCGGGCGGAAGGGATTTGATGAAAGCTTTTATTGCTAATGCCACTCTGAGGGAATCGACCGGATCGGGGATATAACATTCCAGATAATCACCTTTAATTATCCGGCCAAACACATCAAATTTGTTTTTTAATTCCTTAAACAGAATTTCAATTGCAGATTCAATTTTATTCTTGCTGGAATTGCTCAGACTGGTGTAAGCGATAATATCTCCTGATATTGCTGCTCTTGTCATTGCTTGTTGAATTTTATCTCAAATATACAAATTTTATTGATTATAAGTACCATAAACCATATTTATTGATATTTAAATCGATAAATATGGTTTATTGATGTTTTATTCAATATACATGATCTATGGTTAAAAATATCAATAAAAAATAAATCATTTGTCATCTGGCACAAAGTGTTCTATACGGGCAGTATGAACATTTACCACGCAGGTCAGTAGTTTTTATAAAGGGCTCATTCTCGCTGAAAATAATGTTTATCAGATCTGTCAGTCCGGATTGAAATTCATCCCTGATAAATGAGTAATCTTCTATCGCAAGATCAGATCCTCTGCTTTTTATTCTGAGTTTGTCGGAATGAGAATCACCTGTCATTCTCTTGATTTTATATACCGAAGGACGGACTTCGCTCCGGGGATTTGCCGCAAGATATGCTTCACAATAAAGCAGAGTCTGTAGCCAGCCGTCAGAATCTTTCTTTCTGTCATCCAGGAATAAATCGCTGACTGAGCTTATAGAGTCGGCTACTGTTCCTGTCTTGTAATCAACAATCCTGATCTTATCCTGTCTGTCAATCCTGTCGATTTTGCCACCGGTCAGAATGCTGACAAGTTTACCTTTAAACTGTATCAGCAAATCAAAAACGAATGAGTCTTCAAGGTTCACTATTGTCAAAGGCGCAAGGGTTTTGTCATAGTTTAGTATCCTTACAAGATATGACATTAACACATCCCTCACGATCAGTTCATTTCCGCTCTCCGACTCATGCCGGCCTGACCTATATTGTTCATTTACTGAATTATTGACCACATTCAACAGCAATTCTCTGTTTTTTAATAATGATGTAAATATTTCCGCTGATATCACGTTTCCTTTGTAAGGTTTATAAAGAATGCTCATTATCTCGTGCAGAATATTACCAAGCATTGCCGGATCTATATCAGCTGTAACACTATCAGGCTCTTTCAGCCTGTTAATGTACCGGTAGTAGAACTTCATCCTGCAACTAAGCCAGGTATTGATAGCAGACGGTGAGAGTGACCGTCCGTTATTCCTGTCGAGGAACAGCGATTCAAGAAGTCGTGAGTGTTCTTCTGTCCTTTCCAGACGATCGCTTTGAGTCATATTTGTATTGATCATGAAGTTCAGATCGAGAAATTCAGGCTTCAAAAGCTCATCATACTTCATCTGAATAATAAAACGGCTCATTTCGCCACTTCTCAATCCTTCAGAGTTGGAATTATAAATTAAAGTCACGTCTTGTGCCCTTTGAAGCAATCTGAAAAAATGATATGCATAAATAGATTCCTGATGATTGACAGATGGCAAGCCAAAAGCTTCCCGTAAACTGTATGGAATAAAAGATGACCCTGCAGAAACTGCCGGCAAAATACCCTCATTGACAGACAGGATGATCAGATTCTTAAAATCAAGGGTTCGTGTTTCAAGGATACCCATTATTTGTATACCCATCAGGGGTTCTCCGGAGAACGGGACAGATTGTATTCTCAACATCCTGTCAAGAATTTTCATGTAAGTGCCGGTTGTAAAGGAGACTTCAGTACTATTAACAATCGCTTCAAGCCGGTTTATCGATAAAACTACCCGGTAAATAAATTCATTCTTAATATTGTCCTCCACTGTGTTCTTCTTCCCACCATCTTTTAAAGCGATAACAGACAATATATCTTTGAAATAGGCAGATAAGTCTGAAGGGGTCAATGGTTTTCTGAATATTTGTGTTAAAATCGCTGACTTTGAAAACCTATCAGCAGGTACTCTGAGAAGATTCGTTTTAATAATCTCCTTTAGCAGGTCGGTATCTGAATTAAGAAGCAATCCTGACAGCAGCGTATGTTTAAGAATGCTTGTTACATCCATGTAATTGAATTTCACTCCATCTTCAGTGGCCTGTGTATTTTTCTGGAGATCCATCAGATGCCTCATAAATGTATAAACCAGCGTCTGTTTTAAGGGTAAACCCATTGTTATATTTATGTCGCCCATGTTTTCAGGCAAACTTGTCAAGACAGGCATTAACAGGTTTTCATCAGCCAGGACAATTGCAGTATGATGAGCATTTTCCATAGTTATGCCAGGGATTCCTTCCAGTAATTGCGACACAAGCTTAACCTGTGCAACATCAGAAGAAGTATCTATCACTCTCCGGTGAACTTCGGGGGCAGCTCTTGACAACATTGTATCATAATCCCAGCCAACGGGCATATCATTTCCGAATACTTTAATATTATCACGAAGGAAGAAACCGGCAGAATTCAATTTTGATTCATTGATGTATGAATTGTCGTAATCCCAGTAGAACCGGGCTTTACCGGCTTTCTTAAATCTGCTCATAAGAACTTTCTCGCACTCATTCAGTGCATTGAAGCCTATAAAATGAACACAATCCCACCGGTCGTCAAACTCCGCATTATTCATGGCAAAATCCCTGAAAATCATACCCTCGTAGGCAATATTTGATTCCCTTAGCGATTTCCTGTAATTATTATATAAATCAAGAAGAAGTGACCATATATTGATGAATCCTGATTTTTGATCAGTTGGTTTATCCTGATTGAAGTTGGTCCAGAAACGACGGATTATTTCGATCTGATATTCCGTTAATCCACCGAAGAGATTGTCGATATTTTTAATATCAAGCACGTTACGAAACAACATTGAGGCATTTACAAGATATTTATCCACATCATCGAAATCATTCAGTAGCATATCGCCCCAGTAATAGAAATCATCGAAGCTTTCAGGTTGCTTTTTCAGATTTCCATATACTTTGTACAGTTCAAAGAGAAGGATTTCATTGCCTGCTATCTGGAGCGGTGAGTACGATCTGAAAAGCTCATTTATTGTGAGCGTTGAGGGTGCCCATACTGGTTTTTCTATCCTGGCGGCCAGATATTTCATGAAATACAGACTGGCACGTCTGTTTGGGAATACAAGACAATGGCGGTTAAGGGTATTTCCGTATTCTTCTAAGAGTGACTCCGCAATATGTTCGAGAAAGTATGTCATTGGCTAATGGTGCTAGGTGCTGGTTGCGGGGTACTGGTTACCTGGTGCTTCTCCCTTTCTCCCACTCTTCATTTTATATAATCGTCCCTGCCAGGTATTGAGTTCTTCAAGTCGTTTTTCAATAAGATTTACGATCTGGTCAGTTCTTTTTTTACCCCATCCTTCACCTGTCAGATACCTGGGAGGAGCTTCTCCTGTAAACCGTTCAACGACAATTGCCGGATTCAGCCTTTCGAGAAATGCAATGAAGAAATCGAGGTATTCTTCCCAGCTGAAAAGCCTGAAATCACCAGGTTTGTCAAGGAATTCCTTCTCCATGGTCGTTCCTTTTATTATCTGCAACTGGTGAAATTTCACCGTTTTCAATGGCATTTCTGAGATCAGATCAACCTGTTCAAGCATCTCATCGCGTGTCTCTCCGGGCAACCCAAAAATAAAATGAGCACCGGTATTAATACCAAGAGCCGCTGTTTTTTCAACTGCAACCATTGAGTCTTCAAATGAATGTCCGCGATTAATCCTTTTAAGCGTTTTGTTGTAACACGATTCTATGCCATATTCGACAGCTACATAATATTTCTCTGAAAGCTTTTGCAGGAACTCAAGTTTTTCATCATCAATACAGTCGGGTCTGGTGCCGATAATCAGGCCTATTACACCGGGATATCCCAAAGCTTCCCCGTATGATTTTTTCAAGGTCTCAATTGAAGCATACGTATTGGAATAAGCCTGAAAATAAGCAAGATATGATACTGCTTCATCGTATCTCCATTTGTGAAAATCGATGCCCTCCCCTATCTGCATAGAGATTGTCTTTTCAGGTTGACAATATGACGGATTGAAGGCATCATTATTGCAATACGTACAACCGCCAAATCCTTTTGATCCGTCTCGATTCGGACATGTGAAGCCGGCATCTATTGAAACTTTCTGGACCCTGGCGCCATATATATTCCTGAAATAATTGGAATAGGCATTGAAACGTCTTTCATGCCCCCAGGGAAAAGTATTTATATCTTCTTTTAACGGATTCATTCAGGCTGACACTATTTTATTTTTATCAACATACCAGATAAAAGCATCAATATTATTATAGCCCATGTCTGTCAGTAAGTTGCGGTACTGATCAACCTGTTCTGCATAATGGGTATTCTCTTCTCCGAACTTGAAATCGATGATTGTCGTCTTCCCGTTTCTGAAGATCACCCTGTCGGGCCTGCGTGTTACTCCGGAAGGAAGCAAAATCCCAGCCTCATTCATTACTTTATTATCTGATGAGAACCAGTCAGCTATAACAGGCTGGCTTATCATCCCTATGATTTTCTTTTCAATATCAACTGATTCCTCATCTGCCAGTTTTCCTTCAAGCACAAGTTTCCTTATCGCAACCGGAATATCAGAGGCAGTGTTAATGCCTTCAAATACTTCATGCATCAGTTTACCGTAATTTATTTTCTTCCTGAGTTCAGAGGAGAAATAATTCTCACCATGAAGTTTAAGTTTGAGAGACTCCAGCTTCTGGCTCACCTGATAATCCGAAGAGAGACAGCTGCTTTTTGATACCTGTTCACATTTATTTTCAGGTATCTGGCCATACTCGAAAATCCTGCTTCCCTTATTATATACCGAAGACAGAGAAAAATCATTTTCAATGATTTCAGCAGGAATTGTGAAAGCGTTCTTTAAAACACTGCTGATAGAATTCAGAGTTTTCGGATTGTCAACGGAAAATCCTATCAAAACATCTTTTGCCCTCGTAAGAGCAACATATAAAAGGTTTATATTATCGAGGTAGACAGAATATTTTTCTTCTTCATAATCTTCCGCGAAAATTGTTTTGGTAAGGTCCTGGGAATATTTCACGGGCACCACCCCAAGGTCATCGAATGGTTCCGATAAAGGTTTTACCCATAGAAATGGCTGTTTGGAGGGTATATGATCGAGGTTCCAGGAAAGAAATGGAAGAATTACCACTTTGAATTCCAGACCCTTTGACTTGTGGATGGTGAGAATTCTTATTGCATCCTGGTTTCCTGGCAAGACCACGGATTTCTTTCTGCCGGTCTCTTTCCACCAGTCGAGAAACGATTGAAAATCAGCATTTTTGGTGCCTGTGAAATTAACTACATAATCCTGGAAAGTATTTAGGAACGGAACATTGGAGGAATGATCACCGAGACAAAAAAACTTGATAATACTCTCTGTGGCCTCAAATAAAGGGATTTGCCTGATCCTGTCAAGCTGACTTTCAAAACCTTCAGGAAAATAGTGCCTTGAATTTTCAATTATTTTATTGTTCTGCAGGGATACCTTCTCTGCATTTTCATTTCCCGTTGACATCAGGAAATATCTTAGCATTACTGCTCTGTTAATATAATCATGCGGATCGTTCGCAACAGAGATGGCTGCAATTAGGAAAATAATAACCGGTGAGTTAGAGAGCAATAATGAATCATTCGAGACAGCATTGAAATTGTATTTCTTTTTATTTTCACTGTCGTTATTCCCGTTATAATCAATCAAAGTATTCATTACCCGGCAGCCTTGCCTGCCGTCTCTGACAATAATTCCTATATCGGAGGCTTTGTATCCTTTGTCCTGTAACGACTCGATATAAGAAGGCAAAAGATCCAGAACTGTCTTTTCCCATTTCTTCTCATCATCATTTTTAATAAATTCCATTCTGATATAACCTCCGTCATTCCGGCAAGGGTCAGACTGAACTGCTTCCGCATAAAGTGTTTTAAAACTTACAGGAATTTTCTCATCTGCCAGAGATCTGTCGATCTGGTCGGGTATTATTGTAAATAAGCTGTTGTTGAACCTGATAATATTTGATCTGCTCCTCCAGTTTGTGGTTAAAGGCTCACTGAATATTCTTTTATTGTCTACCGAGTTAAAAAGAACCTTTCCAAGGATCTGCCAGTCGCTGTTCCTCCATCGGTATATCGACTGCTTCACGTCTCCCACTACAAGGTTATCATGCCCTTCCGCCATACTGTTTTCTATCAACGGCCTGAAATTATCCCACTGAATTGTAGAAGTATCCTGAAACTCATCAATCATGAAATTTTCGTACCTGTTTCCAACCTTCTCATAGATAAACGGAGACTGGTCCTCCCTGGTGATAAGATTAAGAACTTCCCCCGCGTCCGACAGAAGGAAACTGTTTTCAGAAGTTGTAATAAGATGAACATTATGAAGGACATCAGATAAAATTCCAAGTGCATAAACATTGGCGAGGACAGCTGAAGCGCTGCGATATTCGACAATATTTTCGTCGTAATAATGAATTGCCCCGCATAAAACATCCTCGAGACCATTGCTTATAGCTGTCTGAAGCTGAGAATTAACCCCATTTGTTGCCCAGCGCGGCGGATCATTGCAGATTTCTCGGATGTAAGTGTTGATGTCCTTTAAACTTCCGTTATTCAGATTTTTTATGAAGTACGGAATTCCTTGTCCTTTCCTGTAAAACATATCATCTGACAAACCATGAAGAGTATATATTTCCTCAGCTTTTTTGCCAAACTGCAGAAGTTTTTTCTCAAAGGAGTTTGAGATCGACCTGATTTTTTCGATATATACTGTCAGGAATTCCTTGTCCTCCAGTTTTGATCGTTCCCGGATTGAAAGTATCTTATATTTTTCCTTAAACAGTTCTTCTGCCAGGCGAATTATTCCGGTTTTCAGATTCCAGCTCTTCTCATCGTCTATATTGGCAATTGCATATGTGGTCAGCCATTTTTTAAGCTGATTGTCGGTTGCTGCCGAGGCGATCATTGCATCAACTGCTTCAGAAAGAATTGTACTGTGATCGAGCTCTATACTGAAACCGGAGTGCAGTCCGGCCTCTCTTGCAAATGATCTCAGTACTTTCTGAAAAAAACTGTCGATAGTGGAGATTGAAAACCGTGAGAAGTCGTGCAGAATTGAATTTAATATTTCATTAGCTTCTTCCCTGATTTTATCTGGTGTCTTTCCCGATGTTTTTACCAAGTCCCCGAGATAATCTGACTTTTCACCAGTAGCCAGTTTATGAAGATGATCAAGAATCCTCGATTTCATTTCCGCAGTGGCTTTGTTTGTAAAAGTCACAGCAAGAATCTTACGGTAATTATGTCTCGATTTAAACAGATTAGCGAGATAAATTGCTGTAAGCTTGTAAGTTTTGCCTGATCCGGCAGAAGCGCTGTAAATGGTCAGAGTTCCTTGTCCCATAGGGGTAAAGTTAGGTAAGTAAAGTCCATAAAGTCCATAAAGTCCGAAGTCCATAAAGTGAGCTAAAGTCCAAGAGTCCATAACCTTAGTGAACTTGGACCCTGATTTATAACTTTAGACTCGACTCCAAACTTTGCACTCCGACTTTTTCCTACCTTTGCGCTGTGAAAAAAGTAGTCGTAGGATTATCGGGAGGCGTTGATTCCAGTGTCGCAGCGTGGATTCTGAAAGAGCAGGGTTATGATGTTACCGGTTTGTTTATGAGGAACTGGAATGATACTACAGGACTCCTGCAGAGTGATTGTCATTGGGAAGATGATCTTATGTTCGCTGAGATGGTAGCCAGGAAACTGAATATTCCATTTCAGATGGTCGACCTGAGCGGGCCCTACCGCAAAAGAGTTGTAGATTACATGTTTGCCGAATATGAGAAAGGACGCACACCTAATCCTGATGTACTCTGCAACAGGGAGATCAAGTTCGACTCATTCGCAGAAGAGGCAAGAAAGCTGGGCGGCGACTATGTGGCTACAGGTCATTACTGTATAAAGGATGAAATATCCACCGATGGGAAGGTAATTTACAGACTTATTGCCGGAAAGGATCAGAATAAAGATCAGAGTTATTTTTTATGCCAGGTAAATCAGGAACAACTATCAACTGCACTCTTTCCCATCGGCAATATAACAAAACCTGAGGTACGCGCTATAGCTGAGAAACTTTGTCTACCTACTGCTCAGAGAAAAGACTCACAAGGAATATGCTTTGTCGGCAAAGTCCATCTGCCTACTTTTCTGCAGCAGAAACTCGAAGCGAAAAAGGGAAGCATTATTGAGATTACAAATGGTAACCTTTATGAAAGCATTGCCGAAGGATTACCGGATAATGATACAAAAGATGCAGTTCTTGCCGGATTATCTTCTCCTGTTCAGTATCATCAGGAATCAGGACAACTTATCGGAGAACACAATGGAGCACATTTTTTCACTATTGGACAGAGGAAAGGCATGAACGTGGGCGGACATAAAGAAGCGCTTTTTGTGATTGGAACCGATGTTGAGAAAAACATAGTTTATACCGGAGAAGGCCATGACCATCCCGGTCTGAACCGCAAAGGATTATTTGTCAGGAAAGATGAGATCCACTGGATCAGAACCGATTTAAAGATGCTGTCTGGCGAATATCGCGATTATATGGTAAGAATCAGGTATAGGCAGCCTCTTCAGAAGGCACGCCTTTACTGTCGCGAAAATGGACTTTACATTATTTTTGAAAAGTTACAGCGGGGAATAGCTCCCGGCCAGTTTGCTGCATGGTATCACGATGATGAGATAATAGGATCAGGAGTGATTAACGGCTAATCATTTATCCGGCGTAGCTAAACCTGCACGACTTTTGGCCCCTTCTTCTGAAAACTAACGACAAAAACCCCTGCGAAAATCAGCAAAGCCGATACGATCATTACAGCATCTATATGGTCCTGCCCCATCAGGGTTGCCAGATAAGCTGCAATTATTGGCTGGGTATATGTATATGTGCTTACGATCGTCGGGCTCAGACAAGAGCAAACGGTTTTATGTGGTCGGGCATTATAGCCTTGGCAATGGAATAATTAAGTCCATAGATAATATTGGCTGACAGAAGGGAAAGATGGGCCCAGGTTTTAACACGGCTTTTATGCATATTCAGAATTGTGTCGCAAAAATATAAAAAGATGGCGTAAAGGCATAAAGGCGTAAAGGTGTAAAGGCGTAAAGGCTTAAAGTTGTGCATACCGCAACCGCATACCGCATACCGCATACCGCATACCGCACACCGCACCTATGAAAGCCTGTTCTTGTAGTCCGTATAACCGAATTCACGTAACAGTCTGAATTGACCGTCGCTCGTCCAGATACCTATGGATGGATGATGAACACCATTGAACGTTGTAGTTTTTACCATTGTATAATGGATCATGTCCATGAATATGATCCGGTCGCCCGGCATAAGTTCCTTTTCAAATGACCAGTCCCCCATCACATCTCCCGATAAACAGGAATTGCCGCCGATCCGGTACGTTGGTTTACCTTCAACCGGATCTGTAGCACCATGAATTTTTGGTTTATATGGCATCTCGAGACAATCGGGCATGTGTGCAGTGAAAGAAACATTTGCAATAGCCGTGTTAATACCATTGTTTACAACAATATCCTCAACTGAGGCAACGAGTTCACCTGTTTCCCAGGCGAAGGCGCTGCCGGGTTCGAGAATCACATGAATTCCATGCTTCTCCCTGAATTTTATTAGGAGCCCGATAAGATGTTTTGTATTGTAATCCTTTCGTGTCATCAGATGACCGCCTCCCAAATTGATCCATCTGAGCTGCGGAAAAAACTTTCCGAATTTATCTTCTACCACGTTCAGCACTTTTTCCAGGGCATATGAATCAGATTCAAACAATACATGGAAATGAAGCCCTTCGATCCCCGCCGGCAAACCATCCTTAAGATCATCTGCAATTATTCCGAGTCTTGATCCGGGAGAACACGGATTATATAATCCCTGACTTATTTCGGAAAATTCAGGATTAATCCTTAATCCCGGAGAAATCCCTGAAGGAGATTGCTTTAATTGTTCAGAAAACTTCCTGTACTGAGCCAGGGAATTAAAGGTTATATGTGAGCTGAACTTCATAATTGAATCAAATTCCCCGGCATGATAGGCAGGTGAATAGGTATGTGCCGGCGATCCGATTTCCTCGAAACATAAACGAGCCTCATCGGCGGAGCTTGCGGCAGCGCCTGAGATATACTCACTTAGAATCGGAAATACTCCCCACATGGCGAATCCTTTAAATGCAAGTATTATTTCAGCGCCTGATTCGTCTGAAACATGTTTTATCAATGACAGGTTTTTACGGAATCTTTCTTCGTCAATTACGTAGCATGGAGATGGGACCTTTGAATAATCTATTGACATTTAAAATGTTTATCGTTTATCGTTTATTGTTAAAAGTTTAGATTTGGATTTCCATCGCCTATCGCATATAATACATAATACATCCTTCAAAGTTCCAGATCGACATCATGCAGTTCTATCCACGGTAATCCGAGACGGTTAAGCTCAGCCATAAAAGGATCGGGATCAAACTCCTCAACATTGAAAACTCCTGGTTTCTTCCAGATTCCCTTAAGATACATCATTGCGCCAATTGCTGCCGGGACTCCTGTTGTGTAGCTTACTCCCTGCGATCCGGTCTCTGCGTATGCAGCTTCATGACTGCAATTATTATATATATAGTAAGTTTTTTGCTTCCCGTCTTTTATGCCTTTTATCCTGCAGCCGATGGAAGTCTGACCCTTATAGTTTTCTCCAAGGGTACCTGGATCGGGAAGAACAGCTTTCAGGAATTTAATTGGAACGATCTCTCTTCCTTCAAACATAACCGGCTCAATACCAGCCATTCCTATATTCTGGATAACTCTTAAATGAGTAAGATATTCCTGTCCGAATGTCATCCAGAACCTTGCTCTCTTTAATGTGGGATAATTCTTCACCAATGATTCAAGTTCTTCATGATAAATCAAATAAGATTCTTTTGGACCTATTAAAGGATAATTCAAAGGCTTATGAATTTCATGCGGTTCGGTCACGATCCACTGACCATTTTCCCAATATTTACCCTTTTGTGTAACTTCCCGGATATTTATCTCGGGATTAAAGTTGGTAGCAAATGCTTTGCCATGATCGCCTGCATTGCAATCAACGATATCCAGATACTGTATTTCGTCAAAATGATGTTTCGCTGCATGGGCAGTGAATATTGATGTCACTCCGGGGTCAAATCCACAACCGAGGATTGCAGTAATTCCAGCGTTCTTAAACCTGTCAAAATATGCCCATTGCCATCCGTAGGCATATTTCGCCTCATCCAATGGCTCATAGTTGGCCGTATCGAGATATGCAACTCCTGTTTCAAGACAGGCATCCATTATGTGCAGATCCTGATAAGGCAGAGCCACATTAACAACCAGATCAGGTTTGAATGATTTTATTAATGCCACTAGTTGCGGAACATTATCAGCGTCCACCTCCGCGGTTTTAATCTGATCCTTATCAATTCTGCCGGCAATTGCATCGCACTTTGATTTTGTTCTGCTTGCCAGCAGAATCTCATTGAATACGCCGGGCAGTGAAGCCATTTTGTGAACCACAACAGTACCGACACCTCCAGCACCGATTACAAGTACTTTTCCCATATATCAAACTTTTTAAGAGAATAACAATTCCGAAAAGAACAGGTCAATTTATCGCAGAAAAAATAGTTATAACATAATAATAAATTATACCTCAATTTTCGAATCCAAATATAAGATATAAAAATGAGCCCTCCATAGACTTCCGTTACTCAAAACTGCTGATAATACACTATCATCGATGGTGAAATGGAGAAAGAAACTTATTCTGTATATTTGTACACTTATTTTACCCTGACCCTGAATGAAGCTTATCAATCCACTGCTGATAATCCGGATACTTAGTACTATCTTGTTGATAGAAACTATTTCATATCTGGTTTGTCTTCCCATTGTAATCATATATAAGGAACCGGCATCCCCCTTTCTCTGGTCAGCAGCTGTCACCGCCTGTTTTTCAATAGTATGTTATTTTATATCCAGAGATGCAGATTCCTCGAAATTCAGTAACAGGGATGGATTCCTTGCAGTCACTGTATCGTGGGTTATTTTCTCACTTTTTGGCGCTCTGCCCTACCTGATTAGCGGTTCAATTCCGTCATTTACAGACGCATTTTTTGAGTCCACCTCAGGATTTTCTACAACAGGATCTTCAATACTTAAAAATGTTGAGTTACTACCATTTTCGATTCTTTTCTGGCGCAGTCTGACTCACTGGATCGGTGGTATAGGAATGATTGTTATCCTGATAATTGTCCTACCATCAATAAAGGCGACAGGCTATCAGTTATTCACTCTGGAATCAAGTCTTAAAGAAAAGATCCACGCAAAGACTACCGGCATTGTATACAGAGTCATGTTCATTTACCTGGGTCTTACTCTGGCGGAGATTATACTTCTGAATATCGGCGACATGAACCTTTTCGATAGCATCTGCCATTCATTCGGTACTGTCGCTACAGGAGGGTTCTCAACCAAAAACAATAATCTCGCTTACTATAGCTCTTATAGTCAATACATTGTGATGTTTTTTATGCTTTTAGCCGGGACCAGCCAGGTCATTTACTATTATATTGTAAAGCTTAATTTTAAAAAGATAAAGCAGAATGAAGAACTTTGGTTCTATCTGGCAGTAGTTATTATAACTGGAATGCTGGCCACGACTATACTTCATATCACCTCAACCAGGACAATTGAAGAATCATTCCGCGAAGGATTTTTTCAGATAATATCAATAATCTCATGTACGGGTTTCCGTTCCACCGATTATTTAATGTGGCCGGGAGCAGCAATTTTTCTCATCTTCCTGCTTATGTTTGCCGGGGCCAGTACAGGGTCTACCGGTGGTGGTATAAGAATGGCCAGACATCTGATTGTCATCAAGAACATTAAAAACATTTTTGTTAAGCTCAACCATCCAAAATCCATTTCACTTATAAAACTTAATGGTAAAAGCCTGACTGAAAGTACTAATATCTCGATACTGTCATTCGTGGTTCTTTATGTGTTTATTTTTGTCCTTGGAACTGTTATGGTAGTAATTACGGGACTTGATCCGGTTACAGCATCAAGTTCTGTAGCCACGTGCATGGCTGGTATTGGTCCGGGCTTAGGCTCTGTCGGCCCTATGAGTAATTTTTCGGGGATTCCTGAGACAGCTAAGGTAATTCTTAGTCTGCTCATGATAATTGGCAGACTTGAGATCATTACTGTGTTTACGATATTTACAAGAGTGTTCTGGAAGCTTTAGGGTGCCGGATTTTGCCCCCTGCTTTATGCCCCCTGCCCCCTAAGGGGGGTGTCAGCGGAATTGCCCTCCAGCAGTTGCCTTGCCTCTCCAAGGTTTTCGGGAGTACCTACATCAACCCAATAACCTTCATCATGCTTTAGTGTAAAGATCTTATGATCAGTTGCAAGTTTAAGGTATAGATCTATCATCGAATAAATTCCATCATTCATATAACTAAATATCTCAGGTTCAACAATATGCATACTAGAGAATGCAATTTCATCTAGTCCTTTATCACTGCTGACACCAGCAAGGATTTGCTCTCCGGTTGCAACATTCCTCCAGCCGCGCAACTGTCCGTTTTTATCCACGAGCAAGAATCGTTTACCTTTTCTGTGCCTTACAGCCAGTGTTGCCAGACCTTTCTTTTCAAGGTGCAGATTAAAAAGAGCGGAAAGATCAAGGTCAGATATGATGTCTACATTATATAGCAGGAAAGGCTCATTTTTAAAGAATTTACGGGCTTTATATAATCCGCCGCCATTCTCCAGCAATTTCTCCCTCTCATCTGAAACAGAAATTCTGAAACCTTCCGCATTTAGTTTTTTCACCTCATCTTCAACCATACCGGCGAAGTGATGGACATTAATAATAATATCGCTGAAACCGGCAACCGAACATTTTTCAACTGCCCTCCTCAGTGCTGTTTTACCATTGATATCCACAAGAGCCTTGGGAATGCTTTCGGTGATACTCCCCAGTCTCTTCCCCAGGCCGGCAGCAAAAATCATTGCTTTCATCTATCTTATCCTTAATCTTAACCTCACACCTCACACCTCACTCCTCACCCCTCACTCCTCACCCCTCACCCCTCACTCCTCACTCCTCACTCCTCACACCTCACCCCTCACTCCTCACCCCTTCTCCAGTTCTTTATAAATCTGAGTCCCTGGTATTTGCCTGACAGTATTGTATAATTCTGTGAGTTTTATCGGAAGTATTTCAGTATCAATCAATCTGTTGAAGAGCTTCACTGCCGGAACAATACTACCTGTAAAAGTGGGCTTCTTTTCGTAAAGTCCTCTGAAACCAAATGCCCCTGATGCCTGCATCAACCTTATCATACTGAACCCGGCATAATAACCTCTGAATTCTTCTTTGCTCTGCCCTGAAATGGCGCAGAAGTTTTCTATATGGTTATCGAGAAGTCTCTGCCTCGATTGCTCAGGGATATGTGCTTTTGCATCATATAAGAGTGATGCTGCGTCATACTGGGGTGCGCCTCTCCTACCTCCCTGATAATCTATAAACCATGGCTCGTCATTGAATATCATTACATTTGCCGACTGGAAATCTCTGTATAAAAAATAATCCTGATTCGTTTCCAGGAGAAAGTCGGCAAGTAAATTGAAATCACTTTCAAGTTTACGCTCATTAAAAGGAACTGCAACCAGTTTAAGGAACATATATTTAAAATAGTTCATGTCCCACATCATCGACTGCCGGTCGAAGCTTTTGTGAGGATAACAAAGTTCAAGGTTTAATCCATCTATTCCATCAATCTGAAAGAGGATCAGCTTGTCAAGGATTTTTCTGTACAGTCTCTCCGCCTCCTCATCAAATCCTTCACCGGCATGTTTGGCCTGCAGCCAGTTAAAAACGTTTATATCACCAAGATCCTGAAGGTAATAAACATATTTTTCAGGCAAATAACCATAGATTTCAGGAACGGGCAATCCTTTGGAAATGAAATGTTTGGTAAAACCTATAAATGCCTCGTTCTCTTCCTCATTTTTGTTATAGGCACCTATCACGGTCTTATTTCCTTCTGTTATACGGAAATATTTCCTGTCGGAACCGGATTGTGGCAACGGAACAACTTTGATGTCGGCATTCCCGAAGAGTTCTTTATATCCGTTTGATATGATGTCTGTTTCGCTCATATTCATAGTTTCTTTCTAAAAAGTCAAAAGTCAAAAGTCAGAAGTCAGAGACATCCGACTTCCAGCTTCAAACTATAACCGTATCATAATTTTCTTCCTGTACAAAACCAAAGCCACACCCCATATAATCAGCATCTGAATAACAGCAAACATAAGGCTTCCGTTCAGATTTCCTGCCACCGGGACACATACTTTCTCATAAAACCACTGGTAAAGACTCATTTTTCCGCTCGCAGTCTGCACATGAAAGAATAGTATTGTTTCAATCCATATTCCGGCCAGAAAATAAGAAAACATTGCATTAGTTCCGAATATCATAAAGAAGATCCCGGGCAACTGGAAATTTAAAACGTCGGTAATCAGGTAAATGACAGAAAATACCCCCATGGCAATCCCGGCAGTATATAATACATAAGAGCTTGTCCATAGTGGCTTGTTGACAGGAAAGATCATATTCCACAAATATCCCAAACCGAATGAAGCTATACCAAGTAGTGCAATTTTCAGCACAGTTTTTCCGCTGGCTGCGCCTTTGGAAGTTAATTCGCCAATAAAATAGCCTATAATGACAGTGCATATTGAAGTTATTGTGCTGAGTAGACCTTCAGGGTCAAAAGGAATTCCATAACCTGTATAAAGATGGTTTTTCCCCAAAATAGCCAGATCAGTTTTTAATGCAAAATTCCCTTCAAGGGTATAAGGATGTGCACCCCCGAAAAATGCCAGTAATCCCCAATATAAAAGAAGCAGAAATGCAACTACGATCCAGAGGTAATCCTTTTTTACTGAAAGACAAATAATTGCACCGAAACCATACGCCAGGGCTATTCGCTGCAAAACTCCCATTATCCGAAGAGTGGAGTAATCGCGTATAAAATATGGAAAAATAGTAAGGAATAAACCAACGGCAAATATTGTGACAGTTCGTCTGAAAATCCTGATGAATGAGCTGCCATTAATCTCATTGCCGAATTTTTTCAGAGAATAGTACATTGACATCCCTACAATGAACAGGAAAAAAGGAAACACGAGATCTGTAGGCGTGCATCCATTCCATTTAGAATGTTCAAGTGGCGGATAGACGAAATCCCAGCTTCCCGGGTTATTCACAATAATCATAAATGCAACGGTCATTCCCCTGAAGACATCCAGTGAAACAAGTCTGCCACTTCCTTTTACCATAAATCAACAAGATAATATCCTGTAAAAATAATAATTAATGGCAATTAATAAACGCATTTAAAAGTCAGAAGTCTAAAGTCTAAAGTCTAAAGTCAAAAGTCAAAAGTAAGAATCCTCACATCTCATATCTCATATCTCTCCCATTCACCTCTTCTCCCTCTCTCCCTTTCTTCCATTATGATTCACTGACAGTCTGAACCGATTATAAATATTACTACTTTTGAATGACAATTTTTAATAATCCGCAGCACTGACAATCATGCAAATAAAAAAACAGTTTCTGGTTCTAATTCTTGCTTTTTCATTTATCGGGGCAAATTCGCAGGTAACGGATCCTCCTTTCCTGAAATATCTGAATCATCCATGGGTTGATTCGGTGATGAAGACGCTCACACTCGATCAGCAGATAGCTCAGTGCATATGGATCGCCGGTTATTCAAACAGGGATATCTCCCATGAAGTAGAAGTCACTGACCTGATAAGAAAATATGGTGTAGGCGGGATCGTCTTCTTCCAGGGAACAGCGGAAAAGCAGGCTGAACTGACAAATTATTACCAGAGCATTTCAAAAGTGCCGCTGCTTATCTCGCTTGATGCGGAGTGGGGAACCGGAATGAGACTTCAGAATGTGGAACGGTTTCCTTACCAGATGACTCTTGGGGCAATACAAAATGATTCTCTCATCTATCAGTTTGGAAAAGCAGTTGCCATGCAATTCAAGCGTTTGGGTATGCAGGTAAATTTTGCTCCGGTTCTCGATATAAACGTAAATGCTCAGAATCCCGTAATCAATTTCCGCTCATTTGGTGAGAACCGTGAAAACGTAGCTGCCAAAGGCACTATGTACATGAAAGGTCTTCAGGATAATGGCATCCTGGCTACTGGTAAGCATTTCCCCGGACATGGTGATACGAACGTAGATTCTCATCTCGATCTCCCATTGATTTCTCACACTCGTGCCAGGTTGGACAGTATCGAACTTTTTCCCTTCAGAAAGCTTATTGGAGAAGGAATCGGGAGCCTTATGGTTGCTCATTTGAACCTTCCCTCGCTCGACACTTCCACCGGGCTTCCCTCCACGTTATCACATATAATAATAACAGATCTTCTGAAAAAGGAACTTGGTTTCAACGGACTCATTGTCACAGATGCAATGAATATGAAGGGGGTAACAAAATACTTTAAGCCTGGTGAAGCAGATGCTAAAGCTCTTGAGGCTGGAAATGATGTCGCAGAATTTGTTACCGATGTGGAAGCCACAATCAGGGAGACAAAAAACTATATCGCACTAAAAAAGCTCTCACCCGGCGATATCGCTCTGAAATGCCGTAAAGTACTTGCGGTGAAGTATTGGTCGGGATTAAATAAACCAAAGATTATAAATGGGGTAAACATTACAAAAGATTTGTCACCAATGACTTCCAAAGCTCTTATCCGTGATCTATACGCCAATGCATTAACAGTGCTCAATAATAACCAGGAAATAATTCCGGTAAAAAATCTTCAGAATTCGAAGATTGCCACCATTTCAATAAACAGATCAGAAGCTTCGGTTTTCCAGAAAAGAATTGCTGATTATTTCCCGGCAGACCAGTATTTTATTGATCCTGCTGACACGGCATCGGTGAATTCACTATTAAAAAAACTACCTGAATATGACCTGATAATAGCAGGAGTATTTGATCTTGATCAGAGACCAAATATGGGATTTGGCATTAAACCTGAACTGAATGCTTTTCTTGAAAAGCTTGTCACTCAATAATAAAACCATTATCAGCTGGTTTGGCAATCCATATGGAGCCGATAAGATTGATGCCCTGAGGAAAGCTGACGGATTGCTGCTGGCCTATCAGGAAAATGATTATACAGAGGATCTTTGTGCTCAATTGATATTCGGAGGAATAGGTGCTAAAGGAACTCTTCCTGTTACCATAAACGATAAATGGCCATCAGGTTTTGGAATCAGAACACAGGGAAGCCTTCGGATGCAATATGGTCTGCCTGAAAATGCAGGAATGTCCTCAGAAGCACTCAATAACAAAATCGACTCCCTTGCAAATGCCGGTCTGGAAGCAAATGCTTATCCGGGATGTGTCGTGATGGCTGCCAGACACGGTGTGGTAGTATTCCACAAAGCATACGGATACCAAACATACGACAAAAGAATAGCTGTCCAAAAGGATGATCTGTACGATCTGGCTTCAGTTACAAAAATCTCATCCACACTGGCCGGGTTAATGGTTCTGAATACAGAAGGAAAATTCTCACCCGATAAGACTCTGGGTTATTATCTTCCTGATTTTAAAAAATCGAATAAAGGGAATATCGGGATGAGAGATTTTCTTACCCATCAGGCGGGGCTAACGCCATTTATAACATTCTGGAAAGAGACCATGAAGAAGGACGGTAAATTTAAGCACCGGACTTTTAAGCCTGAACTGTCAAAAAGATATCCACTTGAAGTTGCGCAGGGGCTCTATATCAATAAGAATTACAGGAAGAAAATGTTTAACGAGATAAAGAAGAGCCCGCTTGGGGAAAAAAAATATGTCTATTCTGATCTTACATTTATAATAGCTCCTGCGATAATCGAAAAACTGACCGGACAGAAATGGTATGAGTTTGTGACAGACAGTGTTTACAGGAAAATAGGTGCAATGGAAATGGGGTTCAATCCATATAAAAAGTATCCGATTGACAGGATTGTTCCAACCGAATATGATTCTACTTTCAGAAAACAACTGTTGCATGGGACAGTTCATGATGAAGGTGCTGCTATGCTGGGAGGAATCTCCGGTCATGCAGGGTTGTTTTCGGATGCCAACGATCTGATGAAGCTGATGGAGCTTTATCGCAGGATGGGTGAATATGACGGGCAACAGATTATCAGCCGCAGCGTTATGAAGGATTACACCAAAGTCCAGTTTCCTGAGAATAATAACCGGAGGGGCCTGGGTTTTGATAAACCTGTTCTTAATAATGCTATGCTTTCACAAAAAGATTCTTATCCGACGAGAAGCGCATCACCTGAAAGTTTCGGCCATTCAGGATATACCGGAACATTTGTTTGGGTCGATCCGGTTTCAGATATATCATATGTTTTCCTGTGCAACAGGGTTTATCCTACCCGTAATAACAATCTTGTTTCTGATATGAACATCAGGACAGGTATCTTACAGGCGATTTATGATTCGATAGAGAAATAAAAATGTACGAGGCGTGAAGTGTGAGATAAACAATAAAAATTAAATGATTTTTATGAAAGCAACTTTCCGCTCATCGGCCACTGAAATTTTTTCAAAGAAATCGGAAAAATCAGGATAATCGGTTAACGGATAATCACCCTCATAAAGCCTGAGTGTTCGCGTGTACCGTATGCCTTTGTTATCAGAAGTGATACCTGAATAGTACTCTCCGAATTTACATTTTATCGAGATCGGTTCAGGGATATTGTCAATTTTATATCCTTTTGGTAATAAGTATGTTATCGTATCAATATTACTATAAGCCCTACGAATTCTGATGTCAGATTTACGATCCTTGGTCTTGTAAGGCTGATTATCAATCCGGGTCATTAAGTTCGGCTTTAGAATAATTCTATTCCCAAGTTTGGTTCCATAATTTCTTAGTCTGAGGTTTAATACCTCTTTTATTGATGGAATTAATTCCTGATCGTCGTTATAGGTATAACTGATAAGTGTATTGCCCGGAATAGAAATACGGGACTGAGCGAATTTTCTTTTATCAGTTTCATCAAGTTGGAGTACTCCGCTGACCTTATCGTATATCAGTCCTTTATAAGCCGTTTGTATATTGGAAGTCGCATTACCATCAGGATCGAGCTCAACGACAGCATTTCGAATCTGTTGGTTATTTTCCATTGAATATTTTTTTGTCCTGACAAGTTTGCCGCCCTCATCGCCGATAAGCAGCACTTTTCTGTTATCAGTGAATGTTCCAATGTAACCAAACGGGATAAACTGACTTGTACATTCCAGCCAGAGAGTATCATTTTTTAAAGGAACACAAACAATGGCATGATTAAACTGGTTGGAAGGAAAACCTTCATTTATTACTTTTGCAAATTCACCTGCACCGACTACAGTGTAATAGCTCCTGATCCCTACTACATCCAGGAGAGATTTCATATAATTTGACAGCGCTTTGCAATCACCATATGAGAGCCTGTCGACCTTTTCAGCCTCAATAGTTTGCCACCCTCCGATTCCTATCTGTACGCTGACATATCTTACCTTGCTCTGAAGATATTTATACAAGACCCTGATTTTATCGTAGTCATTATCAATTCCTGAAACGAGGCCCTTAATCTTTTCACCTGTGTCTGTTCCCAGAATATTTCTTCCGATTCCCAGCGTATAAAGCCATTTGCCAAAGCTATCCCACGATTCCATGTTTCCTTTATAACCATCCAATTCAAAATCACAGGGAGCTGAATAAACAACCGGAGTGTATTCCTCAAAAGAGGTACCGAATGGCTCTTTTTTTATGGCATTTCTGTTTTCAGCCTTCCAGCTATAGTATACTTTCCCTTTATCACCCGAGATATCACATTTTTCATCAAAATTCTTTTCGAGGTATCTTAGCCTGAAACCTTCAGGAGTAATAATCCTGAAAGAAGATCTTTCCACAGATATATTATAATCGTCATAAACAGTCCATTCAGGATAAAAGAATAATCCATTAAAGGAAGTTTCGTACGTATATTCAACAGTAAATGGAGTAGTCCGGTATTTCGGATCAAAAAATTTGACCCTGTTATCTTCATAAAGTGAATAACCGTCATTTGCCGAATAATCCTGTACTTCAGTATTGGCTCCATTTTTTATTTCAACGCCATTGCCATCGTACAGATTAATCTGGATTTTTCTTACTGTCATAAACTTATCATAGAACTCAGTAAAAACTGAATTGGCAATGCCATTGTCATTTAATATGGTTATTGCATAGGTGACTTTGTAAACGGCTTTATTCAGACCTTCTATTTCAAGTATCATTTCTTTTTTCCGGACAACAGCTTTGGAATCCTTAAGCAGACTGACCGGGATATCCGATACTTTGTACTTTATTTCTTTGCATTGGGCTGAAGGGGCCAAAAACAAAATAAATATAACAGTTCCAATGCCTGTTTTAAATATCTGGTTCATCTTATTTCCGTTTAAGTACAATTGGTTCAGATTGTTTCTTTATTACCTGATTATAAAATTCTTTAAGAACTTTATATTCCGAAGGCAGAAACAAGCTTTTATTAATCGTAAATACCGATTTAATATTAATTATATTACCCGACTGACCAGACATATAAGTCAGCGAACCAGCATTAGCAGGAAGCTTTATTGTAACTGGAGCAGGAAGAGCAGATAACTCATAATTTTCAGGGATTTCCAGTATGATAGTTGTTGACTTTTCAATATTATATCCATAATCTACCGGGTAATTCCTTTTGTCCGTTTTGAAAGGATTTTCTTTTAGCTGATTATAAAATAACGGATTAATATAAACCTCGTTTCCGATTTCATTTACCTGATCGGTCATTTTTACTGAATAATCTTCAACTACCGGAAGGTATATACTGTCAATATTTTCAATTTTTGATTCATTTATCTGAAGTCCGATCTTATCCTTTTTAAAATCTTCGAGATACTCATCCGGACTATTAAATGTCCTGTACTTTTTCCTGAAGTCAAAAGCAGAATAATCGAGCCTTCTGACCATTATGTCACCTTCCAGACTCTCATCTTCCTTTAATTTAAGATGATATGTTGTGAAATCCTTTTCTTTGTAAGAAGTAACAAGATTTACTAGTGTGCTGTTAATTTCATCAACAATTCTTCCCGAACCGTTGAGGCATCTCAATGGGATAAGATTATAGGGCAATTGAGATTCAGAAGCATCCAGGAGGAAAGTCTTGCCGCCAACTTTGACCTGGACAATGACATAATTAAGTTTTTCTATGCTGGGTGAAAAAGTTGATAATAATCCATTCTCCCGTGTACTCATTGCAATGGGAACGGCATCGAAATCGAGCTTTTTGAGCAATTGAAGAAGAATGAGATTTATATCTGCTGAGTTGCCAATTTTCATGCGATAGGGAAAATTTAAAGAAGGTGATGAGGCAACGATCGACTCTTTCTCATTCCATTTTACTGTCTTTTTTATTGTGTCATACGCTGTTTTTAGCATTTCTTCCGGTGTACCTTTTGAGTTCTTAATGGATTTTGCCAATTCATTCAGGTAACCTGATGTTTTAATTGCGACTCCAAAATTGTTTTCCATCATGAGCAAATTGCTTATTACCTCCCACGAAGATGAAATTGAGTGTACTCCGATCTCAAGAATGTCAAATTCAAGCTTTGTTTCATAGTTTTCTATTGAACTCATATAGGGCTCGACTTTGAATGAAGGCATATCCTTAGCAATCCAGCGTGTAGGTGATGAAAAAAACAATGGCTCATATCCAAAAAAGTTGTACTTGAACCTTACGTCTGTGGTATTTGGGAGAACTAATTCACTATATCTGACAGGGATAAGGTCCTGAAACTTCCATTGAGCCATTATTCCAATAAAAGAAAATTGAATATCGATTACAGACCCCACTTTTACATTTGGCATTGCTACACGCATGACATATCGATTTTCTGTAATCCTGTCTTTGAAGATCGATTCATTCTTTAACTTATTGGTAACGATTTTACCGTTCTCGAGGTTGGTGGTTACTCCTCTTATCTGTGTGTTCGCACTACATGGATATCCGCTATTAGCCCAGTAATAGCCCTCCTTCCTGAGAATTTTTATTCTCTGTATTCTTGTGAATTGAGCATTTGTCGTGTTGAAATACCCATAATCGCACAGGATGACTGCCGGCGCTGAGGTATCAGCAGGATAAGTTACCATCTGCAGATCTTCTAAACTAACATCCCCGAACTTAATTGGAGCTTTCTGCCCTGACATTCTAAATGTAATACAGAAAAGAACGATGAGAATAATTACATGTTTATTCATTTCTATAACTTTAAATTTATGCATGCAATTCATCACCGGATATTACAAAGTATCAGGTAGAACTTTCTGCATTCTTCAAAAATGTTACTCAATAGATTAACGTATATCAGACGATCAACTCAAATCTAGAATGATTTATTTAATAAACAAAATTCTGAAAGTGAGAATTGATAAACAGTTTTAATATTTTGACATAATTTCGGGCGAGATCTCCAAAACTCTGTTTACGGGAATAAAAAAAGCCAGACTGTAAATTACAATCCGGCTGATTTTTTTGGGTGCCCAGAACAAGACTCGAACTTGCACACCCTTGCGAGCACCAGCCCCTCAAGCTGGCGTGTCTACCAATTTCACCATCTGGGCGAGGAAAGGCGTAAAGGCACAATGGCGCAGAGGCGCAAAGGCTTTAATACCCCAATTTGTAATAATATTTTAAAAGAACTATATTCTTACGCCGTTGTGCCTTTGTGCCGTTACGCCATTGAGCCGTTTTTGCCTTTAAGCCGTTACGCCGTTGCACCGTTTTTTCTGTGCCCAGAACAGGACTCGAACCTGCACATCATTACTGACACTAGTCCCTGAAACTAGCGCGTCTACCAATTTCGCCATCTGGGCGAGGAAAGGCGTAAAGGCACAATGTCGCAGAGGCGCAAAGCCTTTAATACCCCAATTTGTAATAATATTTTAAAAGAACTATATTCTTACGCCGTTGTGCCTTTGTGCCGTTACGCCATTGAACCGTTTTTGCCTTTGAGCCGTTACGCCGTTGCACCGTTTAGCGGGTGCAAAAATATAAATAAAAATGAAATATAAGAAAAAAGTTTTCAATATATCTCGACAAAATAAGAACTTACACAGACTGATACAGAGGACCACAGAGTTACACTGGGAAAAAAATCATTGAAGTCTTCGGAAAAGACCGGAGATTGCTTCGCTTCGCTCGCAATGACCCAATACCTGCTCAAGTATCGGTTGGCCTGGCACCGGCAACCAGCACACCAGCAACCAGCAACCAGCAACTCATTAAAAACTAATAATGTTAACAAAAAAAATACTCATCAGATGTTCATTATTAATTAAAAGTATATTTTTGCTCCGTTATTAATAATAGAATGAATAAACAGATAAATAGGCTTTTGTGGTGTTTTAAACATCCTGACTACCGGTCTTTTTTATCTTTTTGTTAATGTTTGGAAATAGAGAAAGATGATCAGGACCTGCAGAAAGTGCAGGTTTTTTTTTAAACTAACTTATTCAGATGAAAATAATGAAATTTGGCGGGACTTCCGTTGGAAACCCCGAGAGGATGAGGGCTCTGATACCACTGATTAACGGCGATGAACAAAAAATTGTGGTTCTGTCAGCAATGGCCGGCACAACAAACAGTCTCGTGGAAATAACAAACCTGCTGTATGCGGATAATATTAACGAAGCTTCAACGAAGAATGATAATTTAAGATCGAAATACCATGAGGTGGTTGAGGAACTGTTTGAAACTGATGAATTTAAAAAAGCAGGCCATGATCTGATAGACTCTCATTTCGAATATATCAGGAATTTCACCCTTCGTGCATTCAAAAAACTCCAGGAAAAAGCAATCCTGGCTCAGGGAGAACTAATTTCAACATCATTGTTTCATCTTCTTCTTCAGGAAAAGAATATTAAATCAATCCTGCTTCCTGCACTGAGTTTTATGCGAGTCGATAAGGATGGTGAGCCTGATTCATATTATATCGAGGAAAATATCTCAAGGGAGCTCAGAAACTTTACTTCTGAAAATATTATTATCACCCAGGGGTTCATATGCAGAAATGCTTTTGGAGAGATCGATAACCTGAAACGCGGAGGCAGCGATTTTACTGCATCACTGATAGGAGCTGCAGTAAATGCCTCCGAGATCCAGATATGGACAGATATAAACGGCTTTCATAATAACGACCCTCGTTTCGTTGAGAACACAAAGGTTATTCGTGAATTATCTTTCGAAGAAGCTGCTGAACTTGCATACTTTGGTGCAAAGATCCTTCATCCGTCAAGCGTAAACCCTGCACGCGAGAAAAATATTCCGGTAAGGTTAAAAAACACCATGGAACCAGAGGATCCCGGAACACTTATCACATCTTCATCAGTTCTTCTTGACTACAAGGCAGTTGCTGCAAAAGACGGCATATCTGTTTTAAGGATCAGATCAGACAGGATGTTAATGGCTTATGGATTCCTGCGCAAGGTATTTGAAATATTCGAGGCTTACAAAACACCTATCGATATGATAACAACATCAGAAGTTGCCGTATCCATCACTATCGATAATTCCGAATTCATCAAACAAATAGCAAAAGACCTCAGAGAATTAGGCTCAGTGGAGGTGGAAGAAAATCAGACAATTATTTGTGTTGTTGGAGATTTTCGCACTCAAAGAACAGGTTCTGCCCCCGAAATTTTCGAAGCTCTGAACACCATTCCCCTGAAAATGATATCCTATGGAGGAAGTCCAAACAGCCTATCATTGCTTATTGATACCTCCAATAAAATTGATGCTCTGAGATTGCTCAGCAAACATCTTTTTAATTAGACATAAAAGATAAAAGACAAAAGACAAATGTAAAAAGATAAAAGTAAACTTAATCGTAACTTTTGTCTTGTGACTTTTGTCTTTTGTCTTTGTCTATTAATCCTGAATTACTCCGGATTATTCTTTCTTACCTTACTATGTTTTACTCCGTAAAAGAAATAGATACAGAATCCTATAGCCATCCAGATTATCAGACGCAACCAGGTATCGAGAGGCAATGAAGCCATCTGTAAAAAGCAGATTGAAGCGCCGAGTATCGGAACAAGCGGAACCCATGGAGTTCTGAAAGGACGCTCGATATCAGGTTTGGATTTTCTCAGTACCAGTACGCTCAGACAAACGATTATAAAAGCAAGAAGAGTTCCGATCGAAACCAGTTCCCCGAGTATGCTTATCGGCAGAATTCCTGCAATGATCATCGCAATAGTACCGGTAATTATAGTACTCACATACGGAGTTTTAAATCTTGGATGGACCTTTGAAAAGACAGGAGGCAGCAGTCCATCCTTCGACATTGAGAAGAAGATCCTTGGCTGTCCCATAAGCATCACCAGTATTACAGAACTCAACCCGGCGATTGCGGCAATTTTCACGATCGGTCTAAGCCAAAACATCCCCTTGCCCATCGCATCCACACCTACTGCAACCGGGTCGGCAACATTTAAGGTGGTATAGCTTACAATTCCTGTAAGTACTATTGCGACCAGAATATACAGAACAGTTGAGATTCCAAGCGATCCCAAGATCCCGACAGGCATGTCGCGCTGAGGATTTTTTGCTTCCTGTGCGGCGGTTGAAACCGCATCAAAACCGATATAGGCAAAGAAAATAACACCGGCACCGCGCAGAACACCGCTTATGCCGAATTTTCCAAACTCATGACTATAGGCTTTTAACCATCCCCAGAGCCCCCCGTACTGAGCAAGAGGTGCTGACTCTACTTTATTGGTAGGGATAAAAGGATGCCAGTTCGCTGATTTAACAAACATGAAACCAATTGCTATAAAAAGAATAATCACGGTAACCTTTGTAATTACCATTATGTTATTGAAATTGGCAGATTCGCGAATACCGATCACCAGAAGGGTTGTCAGCAAAGCAACAATGAACATTGCAGGGATATTAATTACACAGGTGACATGTGCAAGAGTATCAACATTAATACCTGTTGCTGCCAATGTCTGTGCGAAAGCTGTTGTAAGAGGCTTCCATCCCATATCAGGAACGTTAACCATCACTGTGCCAACGGCTCCGGTAAATTGCGGCGGAATGAATATATGCAGATCTTTCAGAAAACTTACTACATAACCCGACCAGCCTACAGCCACTGTAGATGCTGCAAACAGATATTCCAGAATAAGATCCCATCCTATTATCCATGCCAGAAATTCACCAAGCGTGGCATATGAATAAGTATAGGCACTTCCTGCGATCGGAATCATCGATGCAAATTCCGCATAGCATAATCCTGCCAGTCCGCAGGCAAAACCTGAAATAATAAATGACAAAACAATACCAGGACCTGCATATTGTGCAGCAGCCTGGCCAGTGAGTACAAAAATTCCGGCACCAATAATTGCACCTATTCCTAAAGTTGTGAGATTCAGTGCAGTAAGAGATCTCTTGAGACCACCGGATTCCTGTGATTCACTGAATAACTGGGGAAGTGGCTTTGTTAAAAATAACCGGCTTTTTGACATCTGATTTTTATTGAAAGTTAAGTTTTCATGTTTATTCATTACAAACGTAACTTTTTTTTTGGAAATTTAATTATAAAAAATTTCAATGTTCCATGGTAAATGCAGCTGCGATTTACTCTTTTATATTTGATTAACAATTTAATACTATTTTTGATTGAATTAAAAACCTTAAAACATGCGCAGATTTATTCTTTTATTGATCTCTATTGCAGTAATATCCTGTTCTCCGGTTAAGAAATACAGCAACCTTCCTGAAGTACTCTCATGGGAAAATGACATCCAAAAATTTGAACAGCTTGATAAAAGTGAGAAATATCCTGAAAATGCAATAATATTCGCAGGCAGCTCCAGTATCAGGTTATGGGAAACACTTGGAAAGGATATGGCGCCTTATAGTGTAATTCAAAGAGGATTTGGTGGTTCAAAACTGAGCGATCTGGCCGTATATGCACATCGGATCTTTGACCCTCATCCTTGTCAGGCAATTGTGATATTCGTGGCAAATGATATTACCGGTTCAGAAAATGATAAATCGCCAAAGGAGGATGCGGCATTGTTCCGCAATATTCTCAAAACGATCAGAGACGGACATCCTTCAACGCCGGTTTTCTGGATTGAGATAACCCCTACTGCATCGAGATGGAAAGTATGGCCGGAGATTCAGAAAGCAAATGCGCTTATCAGAGATGAATGTAATAAGAACAAAAACACATATTTCATTTCCACCAGTTATGACTTTCTCGATGAAAAAGGATTGCCGAAAGCAGAACTATTCAGAAATGATAAACTTCATCTTACAGCTGAAGGTTATGCTGTCTGGACTAATATAATAAAGAAGGAACTGGATAAGGTCTTGAAGAATTGAACTGGAGTGGCCAATACAAAAAATGCAACCCGTTATGGATTGCATTTTTAAATTTATCTGAAGTTACGTCTATTTGGATGAACGTCTTTTCAGTAAATCCTGCCATGACCCTGAAAATCCGGGAATAAGGTTTTTGTCAACCGCTTTTCTGCCGGTTTTCTTAACCACCATTTCCCTGTTTCTGCTTATGCCTGCCGCATGATTGACTACATCGACATATGCGACAAAGCCGGTAATTTTATTGGGTAATACTTCCGGTGTCCTTATAAATCCTACATCCTCGCTTGCTAATTGATAATTATCGTGAGTCGTTTCAAATACATCTACATAATAGACGAACGGATCAAGATTAGAGAATACAGCTATACCGTCGGCATCAGTAAAAGCTTCGTTCACACTGTTAGTCTGGTTATCCCAATCGGTCAGAGTCGGATACAGTATGATGCTTGCATCAGGAACCACTGGCCCGTCTCCTGTTTCAGTCCACTCCCTGACTTCAACCTCAAGTAAAGTTGGTACAAGTACATCGATTGTGAGGCTTGATTTATCCGTAGAACCGCCTGAAGAGACTGTCAACGTAACTTCATAAGATCCGGTAGCTGTAAATTCGTGAGTTGGATTTCTGTCGGTCGAGATATAACCGTCGCCAAAATCCCAGTCAAATCTGTCGCCGTTATGCGAGTTATTATTGAAAAATACAGTCTGTCCGACTTCTGGTTGAGTATTATCAACGGAGAATAATGATTCTGGTGATTTGTGACAGGAAAAAAGAATCAGTGTCAGAGAAAGGAAAATGTAGGTTATTTGTTTCATTTTTTTTAATATTAATTATTCAGAATTGCTTTTCAAAAAACATGCCATTTATTAATATAGACAGATTTTACAGCAGAAAGTTGCATAGGAATCATTATCTTTGCACTCCAATAAAAAGAAGCACTAAGCATGATAAAGATAACTTTTCCTGATGGATCCGCAAGGGAGTACAAGAAAGGAATCAGCAGTCTTGAAGTTGCGGAACAAATCAGTCCGCGTCTTGCAAAAGAAATATATTCTGCCACAGTAAATGGTGAGATATGGGATCTTGCACGACCCATCAATACAGATGCCAGGTTAAAACTTCATAAATGGGAAGATGCTGAAGGCAAGCATGCTTTCTGGCATTCGTCGGCGCATCTTATGGCTGAGGCATTGGAAGCCTTGTATCCGGGTATAAAATTCGGTATTGGTCCGGCAATCGAAAATGGATTCTATTATGATGTTGATCCTGGCGATGACAAAGTCATAACAGAGGATGATCTTCAGACCATTGAAAATAAGATGAAGGAACTGGCAGCAAAAAATCTGACATACTCCAGGCGTGATATCAGCAAGAAAGACGCTCTCGATTTTTTCACAAAAAAGGGAGATGAATATAAAACTGAACTGATCAGTGAACTACAGGATGGTACAATTACACTTTATACACAGGGTAATTTTACGGATCTCTGCCGCGGCCCGCATCTTCCTTCTACCGAGCCGCTGAAAGCTATAAAGCTTCTGAGTGTTGCTGGTGCCTATTGGAGAGGAAATGAAAAGCGCAAGATGCTTACCAGGATTTATGGAATAACATTCCCTAAACAGAAGCTTCTCGATGAGTATCTTGTTTTTCTTGAAGAAGCAAAGAGAAGAGACCATCGTCGGATAGGCAAAGAACTTGAGCTCTTCACATTCTCTCAAAAAGTAGGAATGGGCTTGCCATTGTGGATGCCAAAAGGATCGGATGTGCGTCAGAATCTTATCACTTTTCTCACAAAAGAATTAAGAAAACGAGGATATAAAATTGTTACGACTCCTCATATAGGAAACGTCAATCTTTACAAAACATCAGGCCATTTTGAGAAATATGGAGCAGATTCATTTCAGCCTATAAACACTCCTCAGGAAGGTGAGCAGTTCATGCTTAAACCTATGAACTGCCCGCACCATTGCGAGATTTTTAATGCTACTCCTCATTCCTACAAAGATCTGCCTTACCGAATGGCAGAGTTTGGGACGGTATACCGTTATGAGCAGAGCGGTGAGTTGCACGGTCTGACCAGAGTAAGAAGTTTTACACAGGATGATGCACATCATTTCTGCAGACCCGATCAGTTAAGGGAAGAATTCAAGAGTATTATTGATCTCATATTGTATGTATTCAGGATCCTTAATTTTAATGATTATACTGCCCAGGTTTCACTTCGTGATCCGGAAAACAAGCAAAAGTATATTGGGTCGGATGAAAACTGGGAAAGAGCAGAACGGGATATAATTGAAGTTGCAGCAGAAAAGAATCTTGTAACAACAATTGTCACCGGGGAGGCTGCATTTTATGGACCAAAGCTCGATTTCATGGTAAAAGATGCAATCGGAAGAAAATGGCAGCTTGGTACAATTCAGGTTGATTATAACCTTCCTGAGAGATTTGAACTGACTTATAATGGCAGCGACAATCAGAAGCACCGGCCAGTAATGATTCACCGTACAATATTCGGATCCATGGAGCGTTTTGTTGCTGTTCTGATTGAAAATACAGCGGGTAAATTTCCGCTCTGGCTGGCTCCTGATAAAGCCGTCATTTTGCCTATAAGCGAAAAATTCAATGAATATGGTGCAAAAGTTTTGGAAATTCTAAATAATTCCGATATTTGCACACTGATTGACGACAGAAGCGAAAAGATAGGTAAGAAGATCAGGGATAATGAATTAAAGAGGATTCCCTACCTGCTTATCATCGGTGAAAAGGAAGTGGAAAATGGTACAGTTGCTGTCAGAAAGCAGGGAGAAGGTGATAAAGGAACTATGAAAATTGAAGAATTTATAAGTTTTATAAATTCTGAGATCAAAAATGAAATTGCAGTTTAAGCGATATAGTAGATTTTTTAGTATTAATAAAAATAAGGAGGAAACAGCTATAGCTTTACCAATCAGGCGAAGCCCGGCAAGGGTTACCCAGCCGGCTCACAAAATCAACCATAGGATCACTGCAAAAGTGGTCAGAGTAGTAGGCGAAGAAATAGAAGCAGATGTTATGAGTATTCAGGATGCTCTCAAACTTGCAGATACACTGGAACTGGATCTGGTTGAAATTTCTCCTAGCGCTGATCCTCCTGTTTGCAGGATAGTCGATTATCAGAAATTTCTCTATCAGCAGAAGAAGAAGCAGAAAGAGATAAAGGCAAAGACTTCAAAAGTTGTCGTTAAAGAAATCAGATTCGGCCCAAATACTGACGATCATGATTATAACTTTAAGCTGAAGCATGCTATGAGATTCCTCGAGGAGGGAGCAAAAGTAAGAGCTTATGTGTTTTTTAAAGGAAGATCAATATTGTTCAAGGAACAGGGTGAAGTGCTTGTTGCTGCGTTTTGCCAATGATCTTGAAGAATATGGGAAAGTGGAACAACTTCCACGACTTGAAGGTAAAAGGATGATCGTATCTTTTTCACCTAAAAAGAAAAAATAGTTTATTTAATATATTTGAACGAGAGAAATGCCAAAAATGAAGACGAATCCGGGTGCAAAGAAGAGATTTTCTCTGACCGGAACAGGAAAAATCAAGCGTAAACATGCATTTAAAAGCCACATCCTGACAAAGAAATCAACAAAACGTAAGAGAAATCTTACATATGCAGGTCAGGTTCACAAAACAGACCTTAAAAACGTTAAGCTGTTGCTTGCAATGAAATAATGTGGTAGGGACGTTGCATGCAACGTCTGTACAGCGCATTGATAAAATTAATTATAGTATTAACAGATTGTTCAGCATTAAGTGTCTTTCGAAGACCGCTGACATTCAAAAAAAATGAGTTATGCCAAGATCAGTAAATTCAGTAGCTTCAAGAGCCAGAAGAAAAAAGGTTCTTAAGCAGACAAAAGGAAACTTCGGTTCAAGAAGAAATGTAATAACAGTTGCAAAGAATACCCTCGACAAAGGAATGGGGTATGCATACCGCGACAGAAAGAGAAAGAAAGGCCTTTTCAGGGCTTTATGGATTCAGAGAATAAATGCCGGCGTTCGTCAGTACGATATGAGCTATTCAGAATTTATCGGAAAACTCGATAAAAAAGGAATCACACTAAACAGAAAAACCCTTGCTGACCTTGCAATGAACCACCCCGAAGCTTTTAAAGCTATCGTGGAAACGGTTAAGTAGGGAAACCTCAACACATATGAAATAAAAAAGGACTGCTTCGGCGGTCCTTTTTTTTGTTCAATAGGTTGTTGTTGTAGGGACACAAAATTTTGTGTCCCTACAGAATTTATTTTGCCTTCATAAACATCCTGTTCCACCTTATCCTTTTTAATCCTTTTGCTTCTTTGTCAAGCGATAACCAGATGAATTTAGGTTTTCCTACAATATGGTCCTCCGGAACAAATCCCCAGTATCTTGAATCGGCTGAATTATGACGGTTATCTCCCATCATCCAGTAATAATTCATTTTAAAAGTATAACTGGTTGCCGGTATATTATTAATATAATATCGTGCTTCCATCAACTCTCAGATCATTATTTTCATAAACATCAATAATTCGTTCATAAAGACATAGATTGGAGGTATCAAGCTTAACTGTTGATCCCTTTACAGGTATCCAGATAGGTCCGTAATTATCTTCATTCCAGCCATAGACAGGACTGATAAGGAAAAATATGCGGCGCATATTCATCCTTCCCTGTATAAACCGGAGATGACTTCAGTAACATTTGTGAATTTTGCAATAGTTTCTGCGTTACCTTTTGTCAGAGGCAAAAGATACACAGATCCCGAAATCATTGTCTGATCTGATCTTGAGATATCAAGCCTTTCAAATGCCTTTGGATTAATGGTAGTTCCGTTTGTACTAACAGCATAAGTGGTCTGTTGTGTACCATTATCAGGAACAATTTTTCCGTTTACATAAAGTATTCCGGCTTTAATAGTTACTGTATCACCCGGAATTCCGATGCATCTCTTTACATAATTATCTCTTCTGTCAACCGGACGATAAATAACAGTATATTTTTCCCATGATCTCTTTCCTTGCCATCTGAACGAAGTAGTTATCAGGTTTTCGGGAAGAGTTCCGTTATACATCTCTTTCAGCTCAGCAGCACGTCTCCTTACAATTTCATAATAACTGTTGTACTGGGTTCTTCAAGAACAACTGTATCTCCTGCCGGAAAATTAAACACAATGGGATCATTATTTTTTACTTTACCTGCACCCGCAAGACGTTTATATTTCCAGATGACTAGCATTTGACCATGACTGGCCATTTGTAAGAGGCATTGTATTCTGTGTAAATGGAAATGCTATCGGGGTATTTGGCATCCGTGGACCATATGCAAGTTTACTTACAAAAAGATGATCCCCTACAAGCAAAGATTTCTCCATTGAAGGAGTAGGAATTCTGTAATTCTGAAACAAGAAAATATTAATAAGGGAAACAGCAATCACAGCAAAAATCAAGTGCATCAAGCCATTCGATAAATGCGCTGTTTTTGCCATGTCTTTTTTTCCAGAAAGTCCAGTTAACTTTTTCAGCTGATATAAAGATCGTAGATAACTGCCAATCCTATCAGTAACCAGTAGTTACCTATCCAGATTACCACAAGAATATAAAGAAATGCTGCAATTGCAAACCTTATATTTTTTTTTGTAAAAAGTTCATTCATGATTTAGATTTTTTTAGAGATCGGTAAAAATATAAATAATAATCAGAATCCCATTACATCATTCATTGTGAAAACCCCTTTTCTCGATCGTATAAATTCAGCTGCAATGACAGCACCAAGAGCGAATCCTTTTCTGTTCTTTGCTTCATGCCTGAGAGTTATAGTATCAATTTCAGAATCCCAGGTAACAGTATGAATACCAGGCACCATACCCTTCCCTCACGGAAACGATGGGAACACATGTATCCGTTTTATCCTTTTCAAAACACCATTTATTATATCCGTTATTCTGCTTAATAATGCCTTCTGCAAGAGTAATTGCAGTTCCGCTTGGAGCATCAAGCTTTTTTGTATGATGAATTTCTTCAATGGATACATTATAATCATTATACTTTTCCATCTGTTTTGCAAGCTCGATATTTAACCTGAAAAGGAGATTAACTCCGATACTGAAATTTGAGGAGTGTATAAATGACGTCTCATGTTCACTGCATGCTGCAACGACTTCATCATATTTTTCTAACCAGCCGGTAGTGCCCGACACTACAGGAATTCCTTCGTTCAAGCATATAATAATATTCCCGACTGCCGCATCGGGTGATGAGAATTCAATCGCAACATCTATGTCTTTTAGCTTATTTCCATTCAGATCATCTTCATTATACTGATCTATAATGAGCTTTATAACGTGACCACGCCGGATTGCTATGGATTCAATCTCATGGCCCATCCTGCCATAACCTATCAATGCTATATTCATTTCTTGTTCTTTCTGCGAAATTACCTGTTTTGTAACAGGATGTATCATCGGGAATCAACAAAATTCTTAAAGAGAAGTTAAAATTGATGGAAATCCATTAACCACAAAGTCACTCACCAATAAAAAATAGGAACTTCAAGATTAATAACTCTGTTCGTCCGTCGCTCGAAAATCAATTTATTTACCCCGTTCCGCTTCGCGGAAGTAAATTGATTTTGACTTCGTCGAGCTCCTCGCTTCGCTTCGTCGGTTCTTCGCTCCCCTTGGGGTCGGGGTAAACGAAGAAAATCAATTTGCGACTTTGAAGGGAAGTTAGTTATATAAGAGGACACAAAGGGTTTCACAAAGGAACACAAAGGTAAAAGTCAGAAGTCAGAATTATGCGCCATCTATGGCATCTTCTTCCTCTGTGGTCCTCTGTGCTTCCCTGCCTACCGGCAGGCAGGTCTGTGCAACTCTGTGTAAAGTTCTTATTGATTTTCTTTGTGACCTCTGTATAATTTCCTTTGCGTCCTTTGTGGTTAATGGATTTCTTTTTCTTTATTTTTGCAATCAACTTTTTACTCCTTACTATGCAAAACCTATTTATCTCATTATCAACTGCAATTATGATCTTATTAAATTCATGCTCCCCAAAAGAGAAAGCTGATCTCATCATAATAAACGCCAAAGTACTCACAATTGACAAAGACAATCCGCTTGCGGAAGCTATTGCGATAAAAGGTGACAAGATAATTGCTGTAGGCACCTCTGATAAGATTGCTGAACTGGCCGATAAAAATCATACTCAGATTATCGATGCAAATGGAAAACTAGTTGTCCCCGGGTTTAACGATGCTCATGTACATTTCGGTCCTCTCGACCCCGACTATATCGAACTTCGATACACAACCGATCCTTCAGTAATAACACAAAAAGTCAGGGAACAGGTAGCAAAATCAAAACCAGGGGAATTGATACAGGGAGGTCACTGGGAGCATGAGATGTTCATTGACAAAAAATGGCCGACAAAAGAGCTAATCGATAAAGTTTCTCCTGATAATCCTGTTATGCTGAGCAGGGCGGACGGACATTCGGTACTTGTAAATTCTTTTGTCCTTAAGGCATCCGGTATCACAAAAGACACCCCCGACCCATTTGGCGGTGTGATACAGAAAGACCCTTTAACTGGTGAACCAACAGGTATTATCAAGGAAAATGCGGAACAACTTATTAAAACAGGCGAGATCAAACCAGTAAGGACAGAGTTGGAAATTAAAGCAAGGACCTGGCATGGCTATCTTCTCGCTTTGAAGGAAGCGCGTGAACTCGGAGTAACTAGTGTGCAGATCCCCGGAGCCGCTGATCTCGAAGCATATGACAGCCTGCAAAAAGATGGTGAGCTTACCTGCAGGATAGATATCGGAAATTTTCTGACAGCTGACACAACCAAATTATCGGGGTTCAGTAAGATCAAAAAGAAATATCCTTCTGACAACAACTGGATAAGATTTGGCTATCTGAAAGCATTCATAGACGGAACGATTGGTTCTGGCACTGCCCTGATGTTTGAACCCTTTACAGACAACCCTTCAACCTCCGGATTGGCCATGATGCCTTATGAAGTCTTTGAACAGATGGTTCTTGCCGCCGACAAATACGGATTCCAGATTGGAGTTCATGCAATAGGTGATAAAGGTAACAACTGGGTTCTAAATGCTTATGAAAGAGCAATAAGAGAAAACGGTAAACGCGACAGCAGGCATCGGATAGAACACGCACAGACACTGCAGTTTTCTGATATCCCCCGTTTTTCCCAACTTGGAGTGATTGCTTCAATGCAGCCGACACATTGTATCACCGACAAAAAATTTTGCGAAAAGCGTATAGGTATTGAAAGAGCGAAAGGCGCCTATGCATGGAATAGTCTGAAAGACGCCGGTGCAAATCTGGCATTTGGAACAGATTACCAGGTGGAACCTCTGAATCCGATGGAAGGTCTCTACGCAGCAGTTACACGTAAAGACCGGCTTGGAGAAAAAGGAGATGGCTGGAATCCCGAACAAAAAATCAGTATGGAAGATGCCATCCGTTATTATACGCTTGGTTCTGCATACGCTCAGTTCATGGAAAACCGAAAAGGAATGATCAAACCCGGGTTTCTGGCTGATATTGTGATCGTCAATAAAGATTTGATGACAATACCTGAGAATGAAATAATGAAAACGAAGGTTGATTATACAATTGTCGGCGGGAAGGTTGTTTACACTTCCGGAAAATAATGTTAGTCTGAAAGTGAACCGAGTATCCGCATAGCCTCTTCCCTGTTTGATCCGCAAAACTCCGGTTCAGCTTTGAAACCTGTACATACTTTAGGGTAACCAGGATCATTATAAATCGCACAGCTGTAGTCATCCATAAGGTGGATGCACCTCACCCCTGCTTCCTTTCCTTTTTCCATTCCCGGTATTGGCGAAGAAATCGACAACGCCACACAACATGCTCCACAATTTTCTCTGCAATTCATCCGGTAAATATATAATTAAAGGCGCAAAGGCGCAAGGGCGCAAAGGCGCAACCAGGGCGCAAAGGCGCAAAGGTCACAGGGTTTAATATTGCCGTTGAGCCGTTGCGCCGTTGAGCCGTTGCGCCGTTGTTTGCGCCTTTCTTTATTCTTTGTATTTTTACGAAAAATAAGTCTAATGAGAATTGACATCCTTACTGTCCAGCCTGAATTGCTCGATAGTCCCTTTAATTTTTCAATCGTTAAAAGAGCAAAGGAGAAGAAGCTGGTTGAGATAAATATCATTAACCTCCGCGATTACACTACAGATAAATACAAGAGCGTAGACGATTATGCGTTTGGCGGTGGCGCTGGTATGGTGATGATGATCGAACCTGTTTACAAGGCAATTGAGCAATTAAAAAGTGAACGGAAATATGATGAAATAATCTATACTTCTCCGGATGGTGAAAAATTCACCCAGAAAACAGCTAATATGCTCTCTCTGCTTAATAATATAATTATCCTTGCGGGCCACTATAAAGGAGTGGACCAGAGAATCAGGGATTATCCTTATCACACGTGAGATATCAATCGGTGATTATGTACTCTCAGGGGGCGAATTGCCTGCCGCAGCTATCACCGATGCTATTGTACGGCTGATTCCCGGCGCATTGTCTGATGAGCAATCGGCTCTCTCGGATTCATTCCAGGATGATCTTCTGGCTCCTCCCGTGTATACTCGTCCTGCTGATTTCAACGGGTGGAAAGTACCTGATATCTTGCTGTCAGGTCATGCCGCCAAAATTGAGGAATGGAGGCATGAGCAGTCAGAGGAACGTACCAGGAAGCTGAGGCCGGGACTGTATGAAGACTTAGAGACTTAGAGACTTAGAGACTTAGAGACTTAGAGACTTAGAGACTTAGAGACTTAGAGACTTAGAGACTTAGAGATTCAGGGACTCAGGGACAAGCACCTAGCACCTAGCACCCAGGACCCGCAACAATTTATTAACCTCTCAGCCTTACCTGCTTCCAATTTGAAATATTTTTCGTAAGATTGTATAGAGATTTTGCATTTTATTTATCTATTTAATTATCAACAATATGAATACTCAGGATTATATTAATCGGGAAGACAAATTTGGTGCACATAACTACCATCCGCTTCCTGTTGTACTCGAAAGAGGCGAAGGACCATTTGTGTGGGATGTTGACGGGAAAAGATATTTCGACTTTTTATCAGCATATTCAGCAGTAAATCAGGGTCATTGTCATCCTGCTATCATCAAAGCTCTGACAGACCAGGCAACAAAGCTGACCCTCACTTCAAGAGCTTTTTATAATTCAGTTCTTGGTGAATACGAAGAGTATATAACGAGTTATTTTAAATACGACAAGGTTCTTCCCATGAATTCAGGAGCAGAAGCTGACGAAACAGCTTTAAAGCTCTGCCGAAAATGGGCTTACAAGAAGAAAGGCATAAAACAGAACAATGCCAAAATCATTGCATGTGAGGGCAACTTCCATGGTCGCACTATATCAATAGTATCAATGTCAACTGACCCTGATGCAAGAGATGATTACGGTCCTTTCACTCCCGGTTTCATCACAATCCCATATAACGACTTAAATGCTCTTGAAGAGGCTCTTAAGGACCCTGATGTTGCAGGTTTTCTTGTTGAACCAATTCAGGGTGAAGCAGGGGTATTCGTTCCTGACGAAGGTTATCTGAAAAAAGCATATGCATTATGCAAAGCAAAAAATGTTCTCTTCATAGCAGACGAAGTACAGACAGGTATTGCCCGAACTGGTAAACTGCTGGCATGCGACCACGAAGGTGTGCGTCCTGATATTCTGATATTGGGAAAAGCCCTGTCAGGAGGTGTTCTTCCGGTATCCGCGGTACTTGCAGATAATGAGATAATGCTTACCATAAAGCCCGGTGAGCATGGATCAACATTCGGAGGGAATCCTCTTGCCGCAAAAGTTGCGATCGCTGCCCTTGAAGTTGTTAAAAATGAAAAACTGGCTGAGAACGCCGAGCGTCTGGGGAAAATTTTCCGTCAGGAATTCCAGAACATCAAATCTGATATGGTAGAGCTGGTACGGGGAAAAGGATTATTAAATGCTGTGGTAATAAAACCCAAAAACGGCAAAGAAGCATGGGATGTATGTCTGGCAATGAAAGACAAGGGTCTGATTGCCAAACCGACACACAATCACATTATCAGATTTGCTCCTCCACTCATCATTACTGAACCGCAGCTGCGTGAAGCAATTGGACTAATTAAAGATGCATTTAAACTCTTTGAATAAGTGAAAATACTTTTATACAAAGTTACATATGAAATATATCCTCCGTAGTCTTCCGGTTCTGTCAGTATTTTTATTATTATCCTGTAGTGGAAACCGTGAAGTCACAGTAAAAGAGCTTCAGGAACATATAAAATATCTTTCATCAGATTCACTTAAAGGCAGACTCACCGGATCACAAGGTGACAGCCTTGCAGCAGAATATATTAAAGCAAAACTTCTTTCATATGGACTGGTTCCTCTTTCAGGTGATGGTTTACAGAGATATAAAGTTACAAAAAGAGTTATTCCCGGAAAATCAAATTCGCTTTCAGCTTATGGAACCGACTATGTAATTGAAAAAGACTTTACTCCATTTGCTTTCAGTTCAAACAACAGCCTTGAAGCTGAAGTGGTATTTGCGGGTTATGGATTCAACCTGAATAATGACAGCCTTAAATGGGACGATTATAAGGGTATTGATGTTAAGGGGAAATGGGTAATGATTCTTCGTGGCGACCCTGAAAATGAGAACACTAAAAGTCCTTTCCTGTCCTTTCAGTGGCGACAGAGACAAGGCGTTACTTGCAAAAGATATGGGCGCCGCAGGTATGTTGATGGTTTCAGGTCCTGATTTCGATGCCCAGGATGCTTTCGAACCGCTGAATGCAGAGGGTTATTCGGTTGATATCCCTGTTTTAAGAATTAAACGTGAAGTAGCTGATGTTATCCTCTCAAAATCAAAAAATACGGTGGCTGCTCTGGAGAAAAAGCTGAATACTACAAGAAAACCATTCTCTTTTCATACAAAATTTTCCATAAAGGGCGATGCTGAAATAGTAGAGAGAAATGGCAAACACCCGCAATGTCGTAATGCTACTGCCGGGAGAAGACGAAAAACTGAAAGATGAATATATTATTCTGGGAGCACATTTCGATCACCTTGGGATGGGCGGGCCAGGCTCGGGAAGCCGTGCATTGGATACGATCGGAATTCATCATGGAGCCGACGATAATGCATCGGGTGTTGCGATGATGCTTGAACTTGCAGAGAAATTTGCAAAGACAAAAGGCAGCCATAAAAGAAGTATAATCTGCCTTGTCATTCAGCGGTGAAGAGGAAGGTCTTCTGGGTTCAAAACATTTCACAGACGACCCGGGGATAGACATGTCAAGAGTAAATGCAATGATAAATCTCGACATGGTCGGAAGATTAAATGAAACAAATAATCTTCAGATCTCAGGAGTAGGAACAGCCACCGGATTAAAAGATCTCGTATTTACAGATACTGATACCTCAGCAGTAAAGCTTACACTCTCGCCTGAAGGATATGGTCCGTCGGATCACTCGTCATTTTACGGCAAAAATATTCCGGTATTGTTCTATTTTACAGGAGCCCACATGGATTACCATACTCCAACAGACACCTGGGAAAAAATAAACTATGAAGGTATGGTCAAAATATCCGGATACGTTTATAACGTTGCTAAAGATCTGGCAATGGAAAAAACAAAACTGGATTTTAAAGAGGCCGGACCAAAGGTTGAATCAGCAGGTTACAATAGAAGAAAAGGTGTAACCCTGGGAATTATGCCTGATTTTGCAGGTGTTGTAAAAAACGGATTACGCGCTGATTTCATCACCCCGGGCAAACCCGCGGCCCTCGGAGGAATGCAGAAAGGAGATATTATTACCTTTATTAATGGAAAACCTGTAAATAATATTCAGGATTATATGTTCAGGATGGGCCAGTTTAAACATGGACAGACAATAAGCGTTGAAGTATTACGCAATGATAAAAAAGAGGTTTTGGTGATACAATTATAGATAAATCACGTCTAAGAAGTGAATGGTTGCGACCATTCCCTTCATTAATTAATATTTTCCGCAATGAAAAAATTTATTTTGTGGGTGCTGGCATTCCTGATTACTATCGGCGCTGCAGTTTACCAACGCAAAACAGGTCCCACATATCCCAAACGAGTGGCAATAACCGTCAACGACAGTGTCAATAATATTAAACTGGTGAGATCTTTGAGCCTTAACGAGAAACCTCAGGTAAAGTTAAGCATTAACGACTCCACAGTAAAAGCTAAACTTTATTTTAAAATATATAAATCAGACGAAGAGTACCAGGAAGCATCTTTCACCTATTATTCTCATCCTGTTAAGTCATTCATCATGAATAAAATTTTCCAAATGTATAATGATGAAGGATTATTTGCCAGTATTCCCCAACAACCTCCTGCCGGTAAGATTCAGTATTATTTTGAAATAACCGATTCTCACGGAAGCAAAACATATCTGAATGACACCCCGGTTGTAATCCGGTTCAAAGGTGATGTCCCTGCATTCGTCCTGATACCTCATATCCTTATTATGTTTATCGCAATGTTATTCTCAACGCTTGCAGGGTTAATGAGTTTAACAAAATTCCCATTATATAGAAAATATTCAGTATGGACACTCGTTCTCTTTATTATAGGTGGATTTATTCTTGGACCGATTGTCCAGTATTATGCATTTGGCGAATTATGGACAGGAATTCCTTTTGGATGGGATCTTACTGATAATAAAACACTTATTGCCGTGATTATTCTGGGTTTTAGCAGTTGTTATGAACAGAAAAAAAGAGAGGCCGTATTATGTAGCACTCGCTGCAATTGTCCTTCTTCTTGTATTCTCAATCCCGCATAGCCTGTTCGGTTCAGAACTAAATCAGGCTACAGGGAAGGTGACAACCAGGGAATAATCGTTAACTTTCTCTGAAAATTCTTTTAAAATATATTATAATAAGTGCAGCATTAAAAAATTTACCCCGTCTATTGATTAGAAATTAAATAGAAGGTGGGTGCAGCAACACATATAAAAACTAGTCTTTACGTAAAGATGGCAAATGTAGAAGCGGCATTCAGAAATCTACACCAGGATCTTTTGGACGGGTGTAAAGAAGGCGACCAGAAAGCCCAGTTTCAGATCTACAAGTTGTACTACAAAGCAATGTACAACACAAGTCTGAGAATCGTAAACGACTCAATGGAAGCCGAAGATATAATGCAGGAATCGTTCCTGTCAGCCTTCGAAAAAATTGATACTTATTCAGGAACTGTTAGTTTCGGTGCATGGCTCAAAAAAATAGTTGTAAACCGGTCACTCGATGCCCTGAATAAAAGAAAAGCGGTCTTTGAAGATATTGAGTCGCATGTTGGTATAAGAGATGACAGCGGGGACGATACAGCAAGATATGAGGATATTGATGTGAGAGTTGAAGAGGTAAAAGAAGCTATAGAAAGACTTCCCGATGGATACAGAGTTATCCTCTCCCTATACCTGCTCGAAGGATACGACCACGATGAAATTGCTGAAATACTCTCAATAAACAGCAGTACTTCACGATCGCAGCTTTCAAGAGCAAAACAAAAACTCATTGCAGAATTAAAAGGAAAATGAAAAATCATACGGAAATGAAAAATATAGAGGACATAATCAGAAACAACAAGGACTTTTTCGAAGAGGCAGAACCTTCGATTGGTCACTTTGAAAGATTCAACCGTAAGCTTGAAAAAAGATTTCAGGTCCATCCGATAAAAAGAAGTATTGTTCCTTACCTGTTAAAAGCAGCAGTGGTCACACTTCTGATAACCCTTTCATCATTATGGACATGGGATCATTTCCTCCGGCCAGGTGACAGCAGGATGACTCTTGGCGAGGTTTCTCCACAATACAAAGAGGTTGAAAACTATTATGTTCATCAGGTCAACCTTATGGAAAGTGAAATTATAAATATCGACCTGAAAAACAGTCACAGAACAAAAAACAATGCTTCTGAAAGAGATGAATACAATGGATTCCACCTATATCTCTCTCCAGAAAGAGCTGAAGGCAAATCCCAACGACGAACGTATCATTAATGCAATGATAGAACACTATCAAACGAAGCTTGAAGTCATGACTTATATTGTAAATCAGCTTAAATCAATCAGGAATGATAACCAAAATAAAAAGGAAAATGAAAAAGTCGTATTATAAATCAGGGTTGCTCTCCATCATATCGCTCTTCTTGATTTCACTCTCAATATCTGCGCAGGAAGTGTCAAAACAGTTCCATAAAGAATTTACCGCCGGTTCAAAAACACTTAACATCAGCAACAGATACGGAGATGTAACAATAGAGAGCTGGGATAAAGACCAGATCATAATAGATGTAAAAGTAACGGTTGAAATGCCGAACAAAGAGAAAGCCCAAAGACTTCTCGACTTGATCGATGTTCAGTTTAATGAAGGCTCAGATGAGATCTCAGCAAAAACTATAATTGATGATAAGTTCAATTTTACCGGATGGGGCGATTCACGCAGATTCAGCATAGATTATACTGTTAAAATGCCCGTTAAAACAGATCTTACACTTTCAAATAAATACGGAAATACGGAAATCGATGAGCTTCAGGGATTAACGAATCTCGACATCAGATATGGAAATCTTACAGCCGGCAAACTTACCAGAGGGAATGTCAAACCTCTGAACAGGTTAAGCCTGGCATATGGCAAAGGAAGTATTGAGGAAACAGGCTGGCTTGATCTCAACGAAAGGTACGTTGGCAGCATGGAGATAGCAAAGAGTCAGGCCATTCTTCTCGACAGCAAATATTCAAAGCTTCAGCTTGGTGAAACAAGCTCTATGGTTGGAGAAAGCAAATACGACAATATAAGAATTGAAAACATAAACAACCTTGTCCTTGAAAATGGCTACACAGAAGTAAATATCGGTGAATTAACAAAGAAACTTACGTACAACGGAAGTTATGGTTCTTTCTCAATTGACAGAATACCCGAAGGATTTGAATCACTCGATGTCGACACAAGGTATATGGGTGTCAGACTTGGAATAGAATATGCAGCAAGCTATAAGCTTCAGGCGAAAGTAAGCTATGGAGGCCTGAAATATAATGAAGATAACTTCAGGAACCAACGACGAATAGTTGAGAACAATTCGCACGAAGTTTCAGGAACAGTGGGTAAAGAAGAGAATCCGGCTTCCACAGTAAATGTCACTTCTTCCTACGGCACAGTAAGACTTAATTAGAAATTTATCTTATCTTATAATTCGCGGCGGAAATATCAATATTTCCGCCTTTTTTTTGCAGCAATCCCGTATTAAACCGGTCTTTAAGTTGAAGAATATCAAGCAACCTACACCAACTTAAGACCCCAAGTAAGATGAAGCCAAATAGAATAATATCGGTACTGGTTCTGTTAACCGCTATGATAACATGGTCCTCCGCTCAGAACATAAGCTGCAATGTCAAAAAATCATTCACAGTTAATAGAGGCTCAGCAATACAGTTGGTAAATAAATATGGTGATGTAAATGTCATAAATACCAAAGATGATTCAATGACAGTATGTGCAACAATAACGATTATCCAGGATAACCAGGAACTGGTAATGAAAAATCTGAAATTGATTACAATTAATATCGAAAAAGTAAAGGATACAATCTACGTATCCACACTGTACGACAAAAAATTCTTTTCTGAAGAATTACGATCCGGAAGAAAGAGCTTTAGTACCGATTATCTGATAAGACTGCCTGAATATGTAAATGTGAGGATCAGAGATGAATTCGGGAATATTTCAATCGACGAGTTATCAGGTCCGGTTGACATAAGACTGTCCCAGGGAAACCTGAATGTTAAAAAACTGACGAGAGGTAATCTAAAGCCTGTTAATTCAGTATTTACAGATCATGGAAAAATTATGATTGATGAATTAAACTGGATGATAATGAATCTTACCAATTGCCCTTCAGTTGAAATTGAAAAAGCACAGGCACTGAATCTTAATTCAACAATTTCGAAAATAAGTATCGGAGAGATAAGTTCCCTGGTCAGTAATTCAAAATCCGATAACTATAGAATAAGATCAATAAATAACATAGTATCCGAAGGAACATATTCCACATTTGAAATAGGGAGACTTAACGGACAGATGAAGTCGATGATCAGATATGGTTCAATAAAAATCTCTGATCTGAACAACAATTTTGCTCTGATAGATATTACCTCCGATCATTCGCAAATATTTGTCAGACCGGGCATTGATGCATCATTTAAGGCGGATATCACCAATTCTGACGGGGTTATTGATTTGCCGGCAGACAAATACCCTGCTATTGTCAAAACCGGTGGATCTTCTTCAGCCTCTTTTATTGGCTTTGCAGGTAAAAATAAGGACCCGAAATCATTAATCAAAATCAGGGCAACAAGTGGTAAGGTTGCTCTTGAATAATTCAAGATCCAATACTTAACGTCTTCAATCTCATTGGTTTCACAGGAGGGCTCTACATGTAAAGCTTTACTCACTCCTCACTCCTCACTCCTCATTCCTCACTCCTCACTCCTCACTCCTCATTCCTCACTCCTCACTCCTTATTTTTCCCCTTCATCCTTAAAAACAAAAACCCCTTCCTTTCCGTCTGCTGTTGCAAAAGCTCTGAACATTCCCGAAGAATTGAACGACATTGAAATATTCCCCGATTTATCCACCGAGATAACACCTCCGCTTCCGCCTGCCTTCACAAGCTTGTCGTTTACAACCAGTTCAGAAGCTTCCTTAAGACTTAGTCCTTTATATTCCATCAAGGCAGAAATATCATGTGCAACAGTGTATCGGATGAAATATTCCCCATGACCGGTTCCGGAAACAGCACATGTATTATTATTTGCATATGTCCCCGCTCCGATTATCGGCGAGTCCCCCACCCTGTTATATTTTTTATCAGGCATGCCGCCTGTAGAAGTTCCTGCAGCAAGGTTTCCCTTCATATCCAGTGCACAGCACCCTACTGTTCCATGCTCCTCACTTTTCAATATTTTCTGAAGCTCATCGTATCTCTTTTGAGTAAAGAAATAAGAAGGATTGACCAATTCCAGACCCTGTTCTTTCGCAAACTGAGAAGCTCCGGCACCTGTCAGCATTACATGAGGAGAGCTTGTCATAACTTTCCTGGCGGCGGTAATAGGATTTTTTATATCAGTGACACAGGCTACTGCTCCGGCAGCAAGGTTAGATCCATCCATTATTGCAGCATCGAGCTCGTTTTTGCCATCGTGTGTAAAAACTGCTCCTTTACCAGCATTGAAGAGAGGATTATCTTCCATCACATTGATTGTCTTCTCAACAGCGTCAAGGGCGGACCCTCCATCTGCAAGAATCTTCTTACCTGCACTCATTGCTTCCCTGAGAGCCTCACGGTATTCTTTATCGACCTCGGGAGTTGTGTTTTCCCGTGACATCCCCCCTGCTCCTCCATGGATAACTATGGCCCATGCCTGTTTGTCCGGTGCTGTTTTTTTTCCGGTTTTATAGGCGAAAAGAACTAATGAAATGATTAGCAATGATGAAAAAAGAATGAGTTTAGTTTTCATTTTAGAGTTATTTAAATATATGGTACCTCTATTTAAGTTTGTTTTCCCAGTAATCAAGATGATAGTTAACAGAATCTGCATTCCAGACTTTACTAACAATATCTGTATCGCCATCTCCATCAACATCACCAATAAGCGCATCATGCCATCCGGGATTATCAACCTGAATAATAATCGGGACAAACCTGGGAAGGAAAGGTGACCCAATATTCTGCAAGATTATTCCCCGTTCTTTTAATCCTTTAGGTTTCATTAGCTTATCCGGATCCTCCTGCTCCCCGGCAAAGATATCAATGTCGCCATCGTTATCAAAATCCGCCACCTGGAGCGAGTGAAATGAACCAGAATTTCCCATGTTACTATCCGGAATCTTTATCTCTTCCTTCTTCCAGGATTCCCCCCCATTGATGTTAATAAGCATGTAAATTTTTGAATTGCTTACATCGCAGTCGGAATAAATGAAATCGTTAAATCCATCATTATTAATATCTGCAGCACATACCCTGATTCCTTTTCCATAAGGGTTAGGTTCAATTGGAATATAAGGCCAGATTTTTTTTACCCATCCCCCGCCCGTTGTCCCCGGGTTTTTATACCAGTATACAGGCATGATTAAATCAGGATAATTGTCATTATCAAGATCCGTCACACCCTTAGGAAATATGCCTGAATGCACATTGTTTGCATTAACAACTGAGTCTATGTCAGTATATGTCCAGTTGTTGGGATTTGCTTTATTATACCATCGCAGTATGCCTGCAGATTGGTTATACATTACTATATCTTCTATTCCGTCAAGGTTTATATCTGCTGTAACTATATCATGATTTTCATTGAGCATGTCCCCATTATAGCTATGCTTCTCCCATATATCACCCGTTGCAAAGTTACATGGATTCTGTAACCATACGTGGCCCAATACAAGGTCAATGCATCCATCATTATTCACATCCAGATCACATGCACCAAGCTGACCGCCCCCTGCCGTTCCAATAAGATATCGGTTCCATTTATCACCTCCTTCATTTTTGTACAGGTAAACTCTGTCACTGTCTGATCTGCGCTGCACTGTAATGTCCAGATCGCCATCTTCATCATAATCTGCAAGTGAAAATCCCCCTGTTCCCCAATCATTTCCGGGTAATGGATTGGCTATAGTGTGGTGTATGAAAGTAATCTTCGATGGAGAATTACAAGATGGCAAGATCAGAACACCAATCAGGAACAGGTTCCGCATCAGAATAAAATCGAATTTACGGGTTAAAGCTGACATACTTATTTTTTTGTGTCCTAATATTCAAAAATCCATCTCAACAACTGTTATTCCCGACCCTCCGAATTCCACATGCTCATCCCTGAAAGTCTTTACAACATCGACAGTCGCGAGATATTCCCTTATGAGCTGTCGCAGTATCCCATTTCCTTTTCCGTGCAATATTCTCAGATTCCGGTGCTGTACAATCAGGGCATTATCGATAAGGTCTCTCACCTGGTTAATAGCCTCTTCTCCTCTTACACCCCGAAGATCAATTTCCGGTTTAAAATTTATATTCTCTGAACAATAGCCGGATCATTTTCTCTGTATACCTGGTTTGATCTCAGACTTTTCTTGAGATCAGCTCTGGAAATTCTTTCAATTCTGTCAAGCGGCACAAAAAATCTCAGATTGCCTGTTTCCACCTGAACCATCTTATCTTTTATCTCAATAATCTCACCAGCAGCCTGTGTATCGATCATTCTTACGGCATCCCCAGGCTTTAAGAGGCTGGACTTTGAATGCTTCCGGTTTTTTTTCTTTTACAGTTTCAGGTTCAAGTTTTATTCTCTTTGCACTTGTACCAAGCTCTGCAATTTTTTCTTCCGACTCTGTCTCAACTGGCTTTGATTCCTCTTCAACAATATTCTTAAATTCCTCAAGCTGCAGCCTGATATCCTTTGTCCTCTCCTTTTCAGCCTGTGACTCCTTGATCTGGCGGATAGTATTCTCGATCATCCTGTTGGAATCCTTCAGAAGCTTCTGGGCTTCGTCTTTTGCTTTGGTTATTATCTCTTTTCTGAGCGTCTTTGCTCCTGAAAGTTCTTTCTCATATTCTGCCATCAGCTCTTCCAGACGTTTTTCCTGTTGCCTGATGCTCTGTCGTTTTGTCTCCCAATATCTTTTGTCGCGCGCAATATCCTTGAGGTGGCGGTCATAATTAATATTTTTCACACCGGCCTTCACGGATGCTGCCTCGAGGATATCTTCCGGAAGTCCTATTTTTCTTGCGATCTCGAAAGCAAATGAACTACCCGGTTTTCCAATTGTAAGCTGAAAAAGAGGCTGCATAAGGTGATTGTCAAATGCCATGGCACCATTCACCACGCCATCGGTGAGGGATGCAAAATGTTTGAGGTTTGTATAATGTGTTGTTATTACACCAAACACTCTCTTCCTGTTCAACTCACCGAGTATCGCTTCTGCAATTGATCCGCCAAGCATCGGCTCGGTGCCTGTGCCAAACTCATCAATTAAGATAAGGGTTTTATCATTGCCGTTTTTCACGAAAAATTTCATATTGATAAGATGAGAACTATATGTACTCAAGTCATTATCAATACTTTGTTCATCACCAATATCAATAAGAATATTTTTAAATATGCCGGTCTCTGTGCCTTCACCCACAGGTATTGTCAATCCGCATTGAAGCATATACTGCAGCAATCCAACAGTCTTCAGACATACTGATTTCCCTCCTGCGTTTGGTCCTGAAATAAGCAGAATCCTGTTTTTTTCATCCAGCTCAATCTCAAGCGGAACCACTTTTCGTCCGGGAGTCTTTTCAAATGAAAGAGTAAGCAAAGGATGAATTGCCTTTCTCCACATCAAAAACGGTTTATCGGTAAGAACCGGCTTTATCGAATGGAGATGATTACCCAGAAGAGCTTTCGATCTTATAAAATCTATATCGCCCAGGAATAGGTTTGATTCCAGCAAATCGTCAATATATGGCCTCACATCATCGGCGAAAGAGGTAAGTATCCTGACAATTTCCCTTCTCTCTTCATATTCCAGCTCCACTATGTCATTGTTTATCTCTACTATCTCTTCCGGTTCAATAAATACTGTTTTGCCTGATGATGACTGATCGTGTATCAAACCACGGATCTTTCTTTTGTCGTATACACCCACGGGGATGACTCCCCTGCCATTCCTGACTGAGACAACAGTATCCGAATCAACAATGCCATCTGCCTGGGCTTGCCGCAGGATTGCATTAAGCCTTTTGTTTACATGAATGCTCTTGCTGATCAGTTCCGACCTTATCTCTTTCAATTTTGAGGAAGCGTTATCCTTTACAACGCCGCGTTTGTCAATAATCCTGTCAATGGAATCCAGCACATAAGGGTAAGTCTTCACAGATTTGCACATCTCATGAAGTACCGGATATTTTACCTCGCTTTTAGTCTTGAAGAAATTAAGAATTGTTTTTACTGTTTCGAGTGAACGCTTAAGATCGAATACTTCCTGGACTTCGGGGAAAGTGCCGATAACCCGGATTTTGTTCAGGCAATCGGAAATTTTATAGTAGTGTTCTGATGGAAAAAAATCCTCAAATAAAAGAATCTGTTGAAATTCGTATGTTGCTGACAATATACGGGATATCTGATCGTAATCGTCGATGAATCCAAGATTATCCACCTTCTCCAGTCCCATCGGACTGAGACATTTCTCGCTCAGCAGACTACGTATCCTGTCAAAACCAATCTTACTTTCAAAATTCTCCGGATAAATCATATGCAAAAATAGAGAAAAAGGAATCCGTTAACCACCTTTAACCACAAAGATCACAAAGGAAATCAATCAAAGGGCACAAAGGAAATCCAATCAATTAACCCTTAGTGAACTTTGTGCAACTATATAACTTCCTTTCTCCAGGGTCGCAAATTGATTTTCTTCGTTTACCCCGACCCCAAGGGGAGCGAAGAACCGACGAAGCGAAGCGAGGAGCTCGACGTAGTCAAAATCAATTTACTTCCGCGAAGCGGAACGGGGTAAATAAATTGATTTTCGAAGCGATGGGTACGAAGTTGTTAATTTTTGTTAAATCTTAAATTGGCTTTCATTTTTTCCTACATTTGATTACGTGATACGAAAACTTTAATAATAAAACGATGAAAATTAAGAAAATCTCATTTGCTGCTCTCTTTGTTCTTCTTATTCTGCCGGCAGTGCTTATTGCCCAGACTGAAAATGTTGACCTCGGGATGATTTACAAGATCAAACAGGAAGGTTTAAAAAATTCAAGTGTCGAGGATCTGGCATTCTGGCTTACGGATTTTGTCGGGCCACGCCTCACAGCATCAACTGGTAATTTGCGTGGTAATGACTGGGCAAAAAAGAAAATGGAGGAGTTGGGGTTTCAGAATGTAAGAATTGAAGCTGCCAATGAATTCACACGTGGCGGTTGGGATAATATCAAGACATATGCCGCACTGACGGCGCCTTATTATTCAAACTTTGCATGCAATCCGGTTGCATGGAGCGGCAGCACAGACGGCCTGATAAAAAGTAAGGTTGTTTATCTCGATGTAAAAACTGAATCGGATCTCGATAAGTATAAAGGTCAGTTAGCCGGTAAAATAATACTCATGCCAGGCACAGCAACTTATGAAGTCAGCTTCGAACCACTTGCTTCGCGCCTTACCGATGCACAGTTAAAGGATTTGTCAATGGCTACATCACCAAATCAGGCAAGAAGGCCAACTTTTGACCGTACTGCAATGATGGCCCAACGTGCTCTAAGAACAAAAATTTCTGAATTCTTAAAAGCTGAAGGTGCAGCAGTATTGCTCAATAGTTCCGGTACTTTCAACGTTCCAAGATCAAATGGGGCAAATTTTAAAACAGGTGACAAAGAACCGGTAGCAGAATTAAATCTGCCTGTTGAAGATCATGGCAGAATGGTACGTCTGTTACAACATAACGTTCCTGTGGAAATGGAAATCGAGATTCAGAATAAATTCTTCGACAGTCCGAGTGTTTATAACGTCATCGGTGAAATCCCGGGTACAGATAAATTACTTAAGAATGAAGTAGTTCTTCTCGGTGCTCATATTGATTCCTGGAACGGTGGTACCGGAGCGGCTGATAACGGATCAGGTTGTATTGTAATGCTCGAAGCACTCCGAATCCTGAAAAGTCTTGATGTTGCACCCAGGAGGACGATACGGATTGCTCTATGGGGTGGCGAAGAACAGGGATTATTCGGATCGGCAGGTTATGTAGATAAATACCTGGTTGATCCTGCAACAAAGGAACATAAACCCGATTATGATAAATTCGCTGCCTATTTCAATATGGATAACGGTTCAGGCAGGTATCGCGGGATCTATCTTCAGGAAAATGAACTTGTAAGACCAATTTTTGAAGAATGGCTAAAACCTTTCGAGGATATGAGCTGCTCAACTGTCACGATACGGAATACTTCCGGTACTGACCATCTTTCATTTGACAGGGTTGGACTTCCCGGTTTTCAGTTTATACAGGATGAGATTGAATACGGACGTGGCTATCATACAGTTATGGATACTTATGAGAGACTCGTAATGGCTGATCTCAGGCAAAATGCAATTATCACAGCATCATTTGTATACAATGCAGCTATGCGCAATGCAAAATTGCCTGCAAAGCCTGTGATGAAAGCAAGGGCAGAAATGGCACCGAGATATTGAAATCTTTGGGAATCAACCACCCCGGCCTGAGACCAGAATTTGTTTATCTCTCCGGGCCGGGGTGGTTAATATATGATCTACGATTTCTTAGCCTCAACATCCTTCATGGAAAGCTGAATGCGCTTCCTCTCGATATCAACAGCAATAACCTTTACCATAACATGCTGATGCAATTTCACCACAGTTGATGGATCAGTAATATAAGTCCTGCTCATATTTGAAATATGTACAAGGCCATCCTGCTTGATTCCGATATCGACAAAAGCTCCGAATTTTGTAATGTTAGTTACTATTCCGGGAACAATCATACCCTCTGACAAATCTTCCATTGAATGGACATCGGCAAAGCTGAACTCTTTGATCTTCGACCGCGGATCGCGTCCGGGTTTGGCTAGTTCCTCAACAATATCTTTCAGGGTTGGTAGTCCTGTGGAAGGACTGACATATTTTTCAAGCTTAATCTCTTTCCGTTTGGCATCATTGGTTATAAGCTCTTTCACATCACAACCAAGGTCCATCGACATTTTCTCAACAACATGATAACTTTCAGGATGGACAGCGCTTGAATCAAGCGGATTCTCCGCATTACGGATCCTGAGAAATCCTGCACTCTGTTCAAACGCCTTATCTCCCATCCTCTTTACCTTCAGAAGTTCCTTACGCGCATTGGAATGGCCCGTTCTCTGCCCGGTAATCAACAATATTCTGTGCAAGCTGCGGACCAAGTCCCGAAACATAAGTGAGAAGATGCTTGCTGGCAGTATTAACTTCAACTCCAACGGCATTGACACAACTCATAACAACATCATCAAGAGACTTTTGCAGTTTCTGCTGATCCACATCATGCTGATACTGGCCCACTCCTATCGATTTAGGATCGATCTTTACGAGTTCAGCCAGAGGATCCATAAGCCTTCTTCCGATAGAGATCGCTCCGCGAACGGTCACATCATAATCAGGAAATTCATCACGTGCCGTTTTTGATGCAGAGTAAATTGATGCTCCTGCTTCACTGACGACAAATACCTGTATATCATTTTCAAACTTGACCCACTTAATGAAATCTTCGGTCTCACGGCTCGCAGTACCATTTCCAATTGCGATAGCTTCAATCTTATAGGCATTCACAAGCGACAGGATCTTCTTTATCGACATTGCAGTTTCATTCTGAGGCGGATGAGGATAGATTGTCTCATTATGTATAAAATTGCCCTGTCTGTCGAGACAGACAACCTTGCAACCTGTTCTGAAACCAGGATCTATCGCCAGTACATTCTTTTCACCAAGGGGTGATCCGAGTAAAAGCTGGCGAAGATTATCAGCGAAAACAGTTATCGCTTCGATGTCGGCTTTTTCCTTTGAAATATTCCTGAATTCTGTCTCCATAGAAGCAGAAAGTAAGTCTTTTCCAGCTATCCTTAATTGCATCATTTACAATATCAGAAGAAGCATTTCTACTCTTAACAAAAATTGATTTGAGCATCTCGAGCGCATGATCCTCGTTCGGCTCCACAGAGAGTCGCAGGAAACCCTCTTCTTCCCCTCTTCGCATTGCAAGCAGCCTGTGAGAGGGACATTTCTTCAGTGGTTCAGACCAGTCATAATAATCGCTGTATTTTATTCCTTCTGCTTCTTTCCCTTTTACCACTTTTGAATAAATAACAGCCTCTTTATCGAAGAGGAAACGAAGTTGCCTTCTTGCCTTTTCATCTTCATTTATCCATTCTGCAATTATATCAGAGGCACCCGCGATAGCATCTTCCACAGTCGCAACATTTTCATTCAGAAACGCCTCTGCCTTATGAGCAGGATCATTTTCTCCCTGGTCCATTATTAGAACCGCGAGAGGCTCAAGACCTTTTTCCTTTGCAATAGTCGCCCTGGTGCGTCTCTTAGGTTTATAGGGAAGATAAATATCCTCAAGCTCCGACATCGTGATTGCCGCATCGATCTTCTTCCTCAACTCAGGAGTCATTTTTTCCTGCTCCTCGATTGACTTTATTACTGCTTCCTTCCTTGAGTCGAGATCTTTTAACCGGTCATATTCATCCTTGACATGTGCACAGCTGAACCTCATCAAGACTGCCGGTCATCTCTTTCCGGTACCTGCTTATGAAGGGGATTGTTGCGCCTCCGTCCATAAGCCTGATGGTGTTTTCAACCTGCCATTCGTGGAGGCCAAGTTTTTTGGCAACAAGTAATATGTTCCTGTTAGTCGTCATAACTGTATTATTCAACATAAATAACCAGACCTTTCAGATATTCACTCTCGGGATGGTATATATTCACCGGATGATCGACAGGCTGGCTCATCTGATGTAAGATCCTCACATTCCTGCCGGTATTGGCGGCTGCGGCAAAAACAGATTTCCTGAAATTCTCCCTGGCTAACAACCTGTGAGCATGAGAATGTGAATATTATGCCACCGGGCTTAATCTGTTCTATTGCTTTTATATTAAGTCTTTTATAACCCTGCAATGCATTAGCCAGCACATTATTATGTTTTGCAAATGCAGGAGGATCAAGAATTATAAGATCATACTGATCCTTTATATGATTCATATAATCGAACGCATCCACCTGGTAAGATTCGTGCCGTTTGTCTTCTCCAAAATTAATCCTGATGTTTTCGTTCGCAAGTTCAATTGCAGGAAAAGAGCTATCGACAGTATGAACCATTTTTGCATTTTTCATTGCATAAACAGAAAATCCTCCGGTATAACCAAACATATTCAGGACAGTTTTTCCCTCCGTATATTTTTCCAGAAGCAACCTGTTCTCTCTCTGATCAATAAAAAATCCGGTCTTCTGGCCGGTAGTCCAGTCGATTTTAAATTTATAGCCATGTTCTGTGACAATAACCGGTCCGGAACTACCAACTAGAAACTCATTAACTGCTTTAATCGTTGACATGTGTGGAAGGGTTCCTTCGCTCTTATCGTATACAGCAACTATCCTGTTGTCGAGGAGCTCAGCAAGTATCGATGCAATCTCATTTCTTATCCTGTAAAAGCCAACAGAGTGCATCTGCATTACGGCTACTCCATTATAAAAATCAACAATCAGACCGGGCAATCCATCTCCCTCGCCATGAATAAGCCGGAAAACATTTATCTGCGGATTATCAATAATTCCAACTGCTTTTCTGTACTCGATTGCTCTTTTTATTTTCTCCCTGAAAAAACCAATATCAGGCGTTTCCTGTTTGAAAGATAGTACCCTGATTGCAATTGAGCTTGGCGCATAATGTCCTACAGCCAGAAACTCATCTTTATTATCATACACATCAACCAGGTCGCCCTCAACCGGGCTGCCATACATTTTTTTTATCGCTCCTGAAAATACCCAGGGATGAAAACGGCGGATAGATTGTTCTTTGCCTGACTTTAAAACTATTTTTATTCTTTCCACCTGATCGTTATATTAATTTGAAAGTTTTTTTCTTGATAACTCAGCAATCATTTAATGCTTTTTAACCCCCTTTCATTTTCCCCCGTTCTACCCAATAAGCTTTTCAACCTTTTCACTTTTGAGGAGCTTCTTATAGATCTGGTAACACACCCAGGCATCAGTTGCCGCATAGATCTGTTGTGCTTCTGTAAGCTGTTCAGCTTCCCAGTCTGTTACCTGCTGACGTTTTGAAATTCTGAATCCCAGCACAATTGCGGAAAGCTTTTTCAGACCTGAGCTCTGGATTCCAAAATCCTTTACCATGGTCTGAAGGTCGATAAAACCACCAGGACGGAATCGCCTCACCCCTGACAGGAATCTTATATCATCATGCACTGCCACTCCGGCCTTTATTACTCCCGGATCGGAAAGCAGATCAATAAGTTCATCGGGGATCCCTATTTTATTTATTCGTATCAGGCATGCCAGATGTTCAGTCGACAGCTGGATGAGTGAAACAGCATTCTTTTTACCTTTTTTAAATGTTGGCCGGGTTTCGGTATCAAAACCGAGCAGGCCCGAATCCAGAAGTCGTGGAAAGACCTTATAGAATGTTTTCAGATTATCGATTAAAACTATTTCACCTTTAAACCACGACACTTCATGTTCTGCCAGTTCTTCAACTGTTAAATTCTCCTTGTACATTTTATTCAATATCTCCCCTAAAATCCTTTTGCCTTCTTGTTATAAACCAGTCTGATGTATTTCTGTTCTCATCAATTTCATCAGCATCTTCCTTTTCAACCTTTGCGATTTCTTCGCCGGAATAGATGAACTTATGGATTGCCCTCATGGCGTTTACAAGTTTCTGTCCCCAGAAGTTTTCAAAGTTCATTCTGCATTCCCACACTGCATCATTCATTACCTCTCCCGTGCCAGTCTGGTAGAGAAGAAGGAAATCTTTCATATCCTGGTAAATATCTGCCATGTTCTCGGAAATACTTGATACAACATGTCCGTCAGTGTCATTTATCTTTTCATCAAAAACTTCGGGATAATCGTTAGCCGTCCCGAATTTTTCTCTAAAAGTGTCGTTAATGATTGTCCAGTCAGCTTCCGTCACAAATTTCTCGTTGCCATCCTCGAAGAAAGGATCAAGCTGTGGCAATAGGGAAGCTTTCAGATACAAGAGTGGAAGTATCCTCTGAAGGATCTTGAGCAGTTCATCGCCTTTCAGTTGGCCGGCGTGTTCAGCATATTTACAGAATTCATTTGCAACAGCAACAAATTCAACCACGTTTCTTGAATATACCGGATCTGTATTGGCCTCCATTGTAATATTCCGATTTAAATTTACCAGATGCCAAAAGTAGTAAAAAAATGTATTATGTATTATGTATTATACGCGATGTTGGATCTGTCCTGACAAGAATCCGGCAGCAAGCTCCCGGTAACCAGTCTCCGATAAGGACCTTTATCCTTTTTAATATGAAATTAACTTCTTATCTTTAATTTGATTTGGTTTGATCACTCTAAAAATTAACAAAAAAACCAACCCAAATAATACACGAAATGAAAAACAGAAGCTTTCTTTTTATATTGGCAATATTGGCAATAAGCTGCATTAATAAAGAAACGAAAATCCGGAATATGAAGGAAAATAATAAAAATCATAAACAAGAAATTACCGCCAGCGACACAACTCCAAGGGTGACAGGGATTGGTGGCATATTTTTCCGTTCAGATAATCCCGAGGAAACAAAAGAATGGTATGGTAAAAACCTCGGACTGTCTACGAATGATTATGGTTCGGTATTTGAATTCAGAAACTCTGAAAGACCCGATGAACTCAATTATTTAATATGGAGCCTCTTTAAAAAGGGTTCCAATTATTTTACACCTTCAATGAAGGATTTCATGATAAACTACAGAGTTCAGAACATTGAAGGCCTTGTAAAGAATCTTAAAAAAGAAGGGGTAACCGTTCTTGACAAAATTGAAACGTATGATTATGGAAAGTTTGTTCATATTATGGACCCGGATGGAAATAAAATAGAACTCTGGGAACCTGTCGACAGCGTTATGACAAAAAACGGTGGAAGAACAACAAAATAAAACATTCCTGTAATGCTGGTGTTTTAAGAAGATGATTAAAATAACCGGTTATATAATATTGATTGTTTCCTGTCTTTTGTTTTTGGCTATACCGGTTGTGCCATTTCTGGGTTTTTCAAAGGGTAAAATAGCTGCAATTTCTGCAGGATTGCTCATCGCTGGAGAAATAACTTTTTATACCAGTCTCATAATACTTGGAAAAACCTTCTATGAAAAACTGAAAAGCAAATTCAGATTCCGGAAATCAAAGCAGAAACCTCAACCGTAGAACCCTCCCGCAACCTCAACCTCAATCTTAACCTTTCTGTTTATAATACTAAACACTCCATTGAACATATTGATCTGGAGGTCTGTTTAATATAGTCTCTGATGTCGAAGCAATCAAAATTAAAGACATCAATAATCTGAAATGCCTCACACCTGGCGCCGTTTGAGGAAAGAGTTATAAATAGAATATTTAAAAAGCTATGAAAATAGGAATTATTGGTTCGGGAAATATTGGCGGGACTCTTGCCCGGTTATTAATTAAGGTTGGTCATGAAGTGGCTCTTGCTAATTCCCGCGGACCATCTTCATTAAGAGATTTCGTATATGAACTTGGAGGTAATCTTCACCCGGTAGATCCCGATGGTGCAGTTGTTTATGGTGAAATAGTTGTGGTTTCTATTCCCTGGAGATCACTCGATTCCCTGCCAATTTTCAATGTTCCGGGGAAAATAATAATTGATCCAACAAACCCCTACAAGAGCGATGGTACATTTTACGATCTCGGCGATGATATTTCGAGCAGCAAAGTAATTGAACATTTTCAGGGTGGTACCCTGGTGAAGGCTTTTAATACGATCTGGTTCAGGCATCTTGCAGAAGAAGGTGACGTTAAGCTTCCTTTAGAGGAAAGAAGAGTCATACCTTATGCAGGTGATGATAAAAAGGCAAAAACTAAAATCGGCAAACTGATCGAAGAAATTGGTTTCGGTCCGCTTGACACAGGCACACTAAAAGAAGGTACGAAAATCCAGGGTGTCAAAGGCGTTCTTTACTCGAAAGATCTCAAGGTCAAAGAAGCTATTTCCATGCTGAAAGATTTGGATTGAATATTTATGGAATAGACTCTTCTCTAATATTCCACGTCCATATTGCCATTATTATTATTCACGATGAGCAGGATAACTATTGAAAAAATCCGAGATTACTATCTGACAAAAATTTTAATCGGCATATCAGTCATAGCCGGTTCTGTTGTTTTGATTGAGTGGGCAGGACGATTATTCCTCGGAAAAATACAGTTAGCTGACGATATAAATAACCTTATAATTGCAATTGCGGAAGCAGGCGTTTCTCTTTATGGATATATTCTTCTATTCAGCAGGTATGAGAAAAGACAGATAAGTGAATTAAGCCTGACCGGATTTGTGAAGTATCTACCCCTTGGTTTTGCAACAGGAGTAATTTTGCAATCACTCTTCATCCTGGTGATATTCATTAATGGCAATTATTCAATTGAAAAAATAAATCCTGTCTCCTACATCCTTCCATCATTCACAACAGCGCTCACAGCAGGATTTGTTACCGAAATAATTTTCCGCGGTATCCTTTTCCGGATAATCGAAGATAAATTCGGAACTTTAATTGCCATAACTTTTATGGCTCTTCTTTTCATTGTGTTCCATCTGAATGTTGAAGGAGCCACTCCGGTATCTGTTCTTTCCACAGCAATGATATCGGGCATGCTGCTATCGTCTGTGTATGTTTTGACGAGAAGTTTATGGTTTCCGATTTTTTTGCATTTCGGATGGGATTTTACTGAACCCGGAATCTACGGTGCAATAAATCCCGGAAATTCTATTGAGCAAAGTCTGTTTTCGAGCCGGATCTCCGGTCCTGACATATTAACAGGCGGCCAGCTTGGACCACAGAATTCAATTCAGGCGCTGATTATTGTTACGCTTTTATGTGTTATAATATTATGGTATAAGGGGTGGCGTGAGATATGAGATGTGAGATGTGAGATGTGAGATGTGAGATGTGAGATGTGAGATGTGATGTGAGGGTTTCTCAAAAATTTCATAAATTTGAGGATAAAATCCACTTCGATGAAAAAAAATCTCCGGTATCTTTTTCCTATACTGATTGCAATAGTATGCAGCTGTACGAAAACCCAGGATGTCGCAGAACCATACGGGCTGATTAAAAGAATAATTTCTGATGGATATATTACAGATGAATATAGATATAACTGTGATAATCTGATTGATGAAGTTCACAGCACAACGTTTTACAGAAAATTCTACTACGATTCAGACAACAGACTTATCAAAGAGGAAATAGCAGTTAATCCTGATATGCTGAGTTCATCAATGCCAGCCACCATGAACCATGATTTTGTTGACCCCAAAGAAACAGGGATCTCAATGTACCTTATTTATAGATACGGCAGCACAGGAAATCTTACCCGAACACTTGCCTATGTCTCCTCAAACGGGAAATTCGAGTTCAGGTCAATGAGAACTTTTGAATACGATAATAACAAAGTTTCAAAAATTCTCCTGCACGATAGCGATAGCACTGTGACACAATTTATTACATATAGCTATGATAAGAATGGCAATGTGTCTGAAGAAGTTGGCTACAGCTACCTGTTCATTCCTGCAGGATCGGAACCGATACATCTTTACAAAGCAAATTTTGAATATGATGCATTTCAAAATCCTTTTAAGATTTTTTCACAAACCGTTAATCCCGGCATTTATACCAATACGAATAATCTAATTAAATCAATCAGCACAAATTTCCAGGAGACCCCTGGAATTCCGGATCAGTCTGTAAGTGAATTCTCTTACGAATATGATCTTGATCTGGGTTATCCTGTGAGGTCAAATGAGGGTGAGGAATACGTTTATAATAAGTAATTTTTTTCTCCTGCTACTAATTTTTACCCCCTTTCTTATTTCCCCCAAGGGGGAAATGGTTGGTCCAGTGCCAACTCGAAGCTAACTCCTTCCCCCCTGGGGGAAGGCTGGGAAGGGGGTATCTGGAAATGAAAAGAATGACCTTTATGGTTAGAAAAGGAAATGTTTTTCCCTAACTTGCGTCATGCTTTCCGGAAAATACAAAATCCTTTATGATCGTCTTATCGTCACGATAGATAAGAACCGGATCTTTCATGATCCCCTGTATACTCTTGCCTTCGGCACTGATGCGAGTTTTTACAGACTGATACCTAAATTAGTGATCAGGGCAAAGGATGACGAAGAAATCTCACTCATATTAAGATCTGCTTCTGAACTTTCCATCCCAGTTACTTTCAGGGCTGCCGGTACTAGTCTTTCCGGACAGGCTATATCAGATTCTGTTCTGATCATCGCAGGGAACACCTGGAAAAACTTCAGTATAAATGAAAACGGAACCGAAATCAGTCTGCAGCCAGGATTAACAGGTGGCAGGGTAAATTCTCTGCTCGCTCGCTATGGACGTAAAATAGGTCCTGATCCTGCTTCAATAAATTCTGCAATGATCGGCGGTATTGCTGCAAATAATGCAAGTGGAATGTGTTGCGGCACTGCTGAGAATTCTTATAAGACAGTTTCAGGAATGAAAATAGTTATTCCCGATGGAACGGTAGTAGATACAAGGGAGCCACTAAGCAGAAAAGAATTCACTAAATCTCATCCGGAATTTATTTCCCGGATAGAAAATCTTGCAAAATCAGTAGTTGATAACAAACCTCTTGCAGAAAAAATAATCAGGAAGTACAAGATTAAAAACACCACCGGTTACAGTCTGAATGCTCTGGTCGATTTCAGTGATCCGTTTGATATAATTGAGCATCTGATGATCGGCTCTGAAGGTACGCTGGGTTTTATCTCTGAAATAAGCTATAAAACCGTTATTGAACAGCCATTCAAGGCAAGCTCACTAATGATCTTTCCTGATATTGAAACCGCCTGTAAGGCAGTAGTCATCCTCAAAGGAACATCAGTTTCAGCGGTCGAGCTGATTGATCGATCCGGTCTCAGGTCGGTTGAAAATGAGAAGGGCATTCCTGACTATCTTAAAAGCCTACATACTCTTGTTTGTGCACTTCTCGTTGAAACCGTAGGCGGAAATAAGAACGAAATAAAAAGAAATATTGAAATAATTCAGGAAGCAATTAAAAGCATTCCGGTTGAAAGAGAAGTTATTTTTACAGATATTCCCCATGAATATGAGCTACTCTGGAAAATAAGGAAGGGGCTATTTCCTTCTGTGGGTGCCATGAGAAGAACCGGGACGACTGTGATTATAGAAGATGTCGCCTTCCCGCTTGACTCACTGGGAAAAGCAACTCTTGATCTTCAGTATATTCTGAAAAAATACAAGTACGAAGAAGCTGTTATCTTCGGACATGCGCTCGCAGGGAACCTTCACTTTGTGTTTACGCAGGACTTTAATACGGCTGAAGAGGTTGAGCGATATGGCAGACTGATATCGGAGGTTTCAGATCTTGTGGTTCACAAATATGAAGGATCATTGAAAGCGGAACATGGAACCGGTCGTAACATGGCGCCATTCGTTGAAATGGAATGGGGATCAGATGCATATAACCTTATGACCGAGATCAAAAAAATATTTGATCCGGGAAACATCCTGAATCCTGGGGTAATATTAAATTCCGACCCTGATATTCATCTGAAAAATCTCAAACCATTACCAGCTTCAAGTGAAATCATTGACAAATGCACCGAATGCGGATTCTGTGAGCCTTCCTGTGTTTCAGCAGGAATGACATTAACCCCGCGACAAAGAATTGTTATCCATCGTGAATTCTCTGCTCTGACAAAAAGCGGAAAGGAACCTCATATCGCAGCGTCGTTGGCCAAAGCATTTGATTATGCAGGAAATGAAACCTGTGCGACAGATGGACTGTGCGCTGTCAGCTGTCCAGTGAAAATCGATACGGGAAAGCTCATAAAAAACCTCCGTCACGAACAGACTGCAGGCAACCGTAATAGAGCTCTCCGGATAGCCAATAACATGAGTTTCATTACTGCCGCCGTCAGATTTGCTCTGAGGGTGGTCAGTTTCTTCCATAAAATATTGGGCACTAAAATAATGCAAACCATCTCTGATGCACTGTCAAATGTTTCAGGGAAAAGGATTCCGCGATGGAACAGGTTCATGCCTTCCGGCTCCAGATCCATTAAAACTTATAAATCAATACCGGAAGAATTTCCACGCAGAGTTGTATATTTTCCATCCTGCATAAATCGTTCCATGGGGGTATCAGCGGACCATAAAGAGGAAAAGCAGCTTTCCGAAAAAATTTTGTCTCTGCTGAATAAAGCCGGTTACGGTGTCATTTATCCTGAAAATCTTAACAATCTTTGCTGCGGGATGGCATTTTCGAGCAAAGGATATACAGAAGCAGGAGAAAATAAATCGGGAGAGCTCGAGAATGCTCTTCTTAAAGCCTCCATTAATGGTAAGATTCCTATCGTCTGTGATATGAGTCCCTGCCTGTATACCATGAAAGAGAATTTTAAAGCTGACCTTAAGCTTTATGAACCTGTTGAATTTATTCTTGAGTACCTCCTGCCCTTTCTGATAATAACCCCTGTTGATGAAGTCATAACGGTATTTCCTGTCTGCAGTATGAAAAAGATGGAGCTTGACAACAGACTTATTGAGCTGGCAACAATGTGCTCACGAGAAGTGATAGTCCCTGAAACAAACTGCTGCGGTTTTGCAGGCGACCGGGGATTCACATTTCCAGAATTGAATACACACGGTTTGAGCAGCCTGAGAGAACAGTTGCCGGAGACTATTAAGGAAGGTTTCTCAACAAGCAGAACATGTGAGATTGGTTTGAGCCTGCATGGCGGGATATCTTATAAGTCAATTGTTTATCTGGTTGACAGAGCTAGTCAGTCTAAAATAATTTAAGGAATTATTAAAATATTGGATTAAAAGATATCTTTACCTAAACATTATCAAACAAGAATATTATTGAAATTATATTCGGAAGATACTGATTTAGTCGAACGATTGCAAAAAGGCAATGTCGAGGCCTTTGATTTACTTTATGCCAGGTATTCCAGGAAGATTTATAACTTTAGTTTAAAATACCTCAGATCAGCAGATGAAGCAGAAGAACTCGTCCAGTCAGTTTTTCTGAAGCTGTGGGAACATTATAATGACTTAAAGAGAGAAACTTCTTTCAAATCCTTTCTATTTACCATTACCTACAACGATATCTGCAAACAATTTCGAAGGAGGAACTATCAGCAAAGATTTATTGATGATGCCATTTATGAGAACTCTCAATCTTATTCTGAAATAGAAGAAGGTATTGACTATAAATCTGTTCTTGATCGAGTACGACAAATCATTGATAAACTCCCGGAAAGACAAAAAGAGGTTTTTTTGAAAAGCAGGCAGGAAGGTAAATCATCCAAAGAGATAGCTGGCGAGATAGGTCTCTCATCAGGTACAGTTGACAATTATATATCAGAATCTCTGAAATTTATTCGTCGCAGGTTGAAGAATGAAAGCTTGCTTGCACTGCCGCTTTTTCTCCTTTTCATCTAAATCATAAAGACTTTTATTCTGAATTATCACTCTTCGATGATGTTTGTTTCAGTCATCATATGACAGAAAATTATCGGCCGATAATCCTCTGAAACAGCCTTTTAATAAAAATTATTCAGTTAAATGGGAAATATATACACTTTTTGTATGAGATTAGCCATTCTTATGGATATAACATTTATGATCTAGATAACTTTCCATGTAATAATTAAAAATTTGAAGTCTTGAAGGAAACGGATTTTGATAAGATAGAACGCTATATCAAAGGTATGGCTGACGATAATGAAATAAAGTATGTGGAATCTCAATTTTTAACGGGAGAGGAGAATTTCACCCTTAGAAAAATGCTTAAAAATGACTGGGATCTTATTGAGGAAAATACTTTCAAAAGTGACGCAGATCTCAAGCACATTCTGGACCGTGTTCACCATTAATACGAAAAAAGAGACATTGAAAAGGCAAAAACCATTGCAGAAATTTGTACGGATTTACATGAAAGCTGCTGCCATTTTACTTGTACCATTGCTTGTTGCAGGAGGTCTGGTTTATGGTTATCTGGGCATAATCAGCAAAGCATGTACCGATCTGATGGTAATGTTACTTCAACAATCTATGCTCCTTTCGGAGCACGTGTCTCCTTTAGTCTTCCTGATGGCACTACCGGCATGCTTAACAGTGGTTCAAAACTAAGCTATTCCTTGCCGTTCAAAAACAACCGGCAGATAAAGCTTGAAGGTGAAGCATGGTTTGAAGTAAGACATGATGAAGAATACCCATTTGAGATCAGAACAGGCAATTCGACATTGAAGGTACTGGGTACCAGTTTCAACATGAGCGCTTATCCGGATGAAAATTATGTCGAGGT
>CAWBYC010000001.1:307500-1292589 GCA_963792925.1 uncultured Bacteroidales bacterium
CAAAAAGATATACACAGGTAGCTATTAGTTTTATCAAACAAAATAAAGAGAAACTTTTCTTTTTATATATGCAACAATATGCCACTGTTCCGCTTTTCCGATCAAAAGATTTCGAGAACATCAGTCTCCGGGGTACATATGGAGATGTGATAGAAGAACTCGACTGGAGCGTTGGACAAATCCTCTCTGCTCTTAAGGAGAATGGACTCGATGATAATACATTTGTAATTTTTACTTCTGACAACGGACTTGGTTAACTTTAAAGAACTTGGAAGATCTGCAGGATTACTCAAAGGAGGAAAAGGGGGAACTGATGAAGGAGGTTGAGAGAACCGGCAATATTCTACTGGCCAGGAAAAATAAAAGCAGGTGTAGTTATGGATATGGCAACTTCAATGGACTTTTACCAACTTTTGCAACTTGCAGGAGCTAAACTCCCAAATGACAGAGTTTATGATGGTTTTGATATAAGCTCGATAGTATTTGGAACAGGGCTCGATCCAAGAGATGTTGTTTTTATTATCGGGGCCTCAGGTATTTGCTGTTCGTAAAGGTGCATATAAGGCTCATTTCATAACTCAATCAGAGTATGGACTGACGCTAAGGCAGTTCAAGATCCTCCTCTTCTGTATAATTTGAATGTTGATCCATCTGAGAATATAATATTGCAGATAAACATCCGGAAGTTATTGCTGAAATAAAACAGATATTGCGGAACTTTGGCAACTTAGTACCAGTTGAAAATCAACTGAAAAATGATTTAGTATCTGCACATATTTAATCAATGATGCAAACTGGGTTGAAAAATGTTTATAATGATCCATTCTTCGCGAAAGGAAGGACCTAGTTATATCTACATCATGATGAACTTCGAGAAACATTAAGATTTACATGGCCAGGCTGAGACATTTCAGCGGAAAAATTAGTATGACTATTAAGTGTCAATATCCTGTCTCAGCAAAAATGATCCGCCCAGTGAAATAGCAGAACTGTTATTTCATTGGGCAAACATTTATTTTAATATCTTTAGTGTGTGTATAGAATAAACTATTCTCTTGCAATTTATATAATACTGAATTTCAAAGTATTAATAAATATTATTTCATAATTTATTTTATTACACACTCTTAATGGGTAAAACAATACCTTATAAATGAATAATAGAAACATTGATCGCAGAAACTTCATCCGGCAGGCAGGTTTAGGCAGTCTGGCTATTGGTGTCCCTCTTTCAACTACTAAGAATATTCCAGGCACCTATAGTGATGCACAGGTAGAAAAAAGCGTTGCTAAAGGTAACGGAGCTTCCAATCGTCCGAATATTCTTTACCTCCATTCTCACGACACCGGACGTTATATTCAGCCATACGGATATCCTGTTCCAACTCCCAATCTTCAGAAACTGGCAGAAGAGGGAGTGCTTTTCAAAAAGTATTTTACAACTCACCCCACTTCATCTGCAAGTCGTGCCAGCCTTCTCACCGGGATGTATCCACATAATAACGGGATGATTGGTCTTGCTCATCGGGGATTTGTTTTAAAAGATCCGCATACTCATATCAACTTTACCCTGAAAAAACATGGATATCATACTGTATTATCCGGAGTTCAGCATGTAGTTGCAGTGAAAAACAGTGATTTTTATAAGGAAATAGGCTACGATGAATTTTTAGGTAATCCCAATGTGGCTCATCTGAAAGCTGCTGAATGGCTCGATAAAGCTCCTGCTAATCCATTTTTCCTGTCGGTCGGTTTTACCGAGACTCACAGGAAATACCCCAAACACAAAAATAATATCAATCCAGATCACCTGATTCCTCCAAAACCATTACCTGATGTTCCGGAGGTGCGGGAGGATATGGCTGATTTTATGGAATCTGCCGGCATACTGGATGAAAAAATGGGAACAGTGCTAACAGCTTTGCGACGTAACGGCCTTGAAGACAATACTCTTGTGATATGCACCACCGATCATGGCATTGCATTTCCATCTATGAAATGTAACCTGTATGATGAAGGTACCGGAATTTTCATGATAATGCGTGGACCTGGAGGCTTTTCAGGAGGTAAAACAATAAATAGCCTGGTAAGCGTAATTGATATTTTTCCAACAATTTGTGAGTTACTTGAGATTGAAAAACCAGCCTGGCTGGATGGCACATCTGTCATGCCTTTAATCAGGGAGGAAAAGAAGGAAATAAGGGAGGATATCTTCAGCCAGGTTAATTACCATGCAGCTTATGAGCCCATGAGAGCTATCCGAACAAAACGGTATAAATATATCCGTCGTTTTGGTGACAAAAAAACTCCTGTTCTTCCCAACTGCGATGATGGCCTCAGCAAACAAGTTCTGGCTTGACAATGGGTGGAAAGATATGCAGTTGCCGGAGGAGGAACTATATGACCTGGTTTTTGATCCAAATGAACGGAATAATCTTGTCAGTAATCCCTATAAACAGGAAGTCCTTATTAAAATGCGCGCCAGTCTTGATCAAACGATGAAAAAGACAGGTGATCCATTAATCAATGGATTTATTGTTGCACCACCGGATGCTATTCTTAATGATGCGAACGACATCTCCCCAAATGACAAAACTTATTTGGCTTCGGATCTCTACAAATTCAATGAGAAATAGTGACTTCAGTATATGAAAAAGTCTTACTTCAAAATCGGAATTAGTATAGTATATTAGGTTCAAATTAATCAAACCAGATATTATAAATATTATATTTTTTTTAACAACGGCATCGATAAAATAGTTTTAGAAGTGCTCTTTATATTAATTACTGATCCAGACAGAGCATCTTCTAAATATCTGTTTGTATTTTATAACATTTTCTCTAATAACAAAAAGTATGAAACTTAAAACTGCTGAACAATGCCCTGTACTGGGAATGGTTGTGACCTCAGGTTTTACAATTACGGCATGTAAGGCACGAATTCCAGATAAATTACCGAATATTCTCTGGATAGTCAGCGAAGATAACAGTGAACTAATTATCATAGGTTGCTATGGCAATCCATTGGCTAAAACTCCAAATATAGACAGACTGGCGTCGAAAGGATTTCTTATACACGCATGCATATTCAACCTATTGCAGTATCAGTTCCCTTCAAGGAATACAATACATCACAGGTGTGTATGCTGCTTCAAATGGGAATGAAAATATGAGAAGTAGCTATCCTAAATCCTCTGTATGTGCATACGTTATATTGAGTATCTACATAAAGCAGGGTACTACTGCACCAACAATTCAAAGACAGATTATAATACCTCTGACAAAGTTTGAGAGGCAATATGGGATGAAAATAGTAATAAGGCCATTATAAGAACAGACCTGAAGGGAAACCATTCTTTGCAGTATTTAACATCTATGATAAGCCATGAAAGTTGTATTCATAATCAGATTCCCTCCGAGAAACTTGAGGCATGATCCGAGCCGATGTTACTTTTAACCGCGCTATCGTCCTGACACACCTGAGATGAGGCATGATTGGGCACAATATTATGATAAGATTGAAGAAATGGATTGCCTGGGTAGGGAACATTCCTCAAAGAACTTGATGAGAGCGGACAGGCTGATAATACAATTGTATATTTATTATGGTGATAATGGAGGAGATTCTTCCCAGAAGCAAACGATTTGTTGTATGAAACAGGAACTCTGGTACCTTCGTAATACGGATACCTGAGAAATATAAATACCTTTATCCCGCAAATAAACCTGGTGATATAGTTGACCGTTTGATCAATTTTGTTGACCTGGCACCCACATTATTAAGCATAGCAGGTATTCCTATCCCTGAATATATGCAGGGTGACGCGTTTTTAGGCAAGCAAAAGACACCGGATCCGGAATATACTTATATGTCGCAGGCAACGCATGGACGAGCACTATGACCTGGTAAGGGCTGTACGCGACAAAGAGTATCGTTATATCAGAAATTATATGCCATTCCGTATAACCATGCAGCATGTTAATTATCTGTTTCAGGCTCCATCTGCACAATCATGGGAAGATGCTTTTAAAGAAGGAAAGACAAATGAAGTGCAAAGCAGATTCTTTCACACAAAACCGGTGGAAGAATTATATGATTCAGAAAAAGATCCATGGGAAATCAATAACCTGGCAGCAGATCCTGCATATTCGGATGTATTGCTAAGAATGCGTAAGGCTGAAACGGATTGGATGAGGAAGATAAAGGATGTTGGTCTTATCCCGGAAACGGAATATAAAATTTTTGCCGGAGGCAGATCTATGTATGATTATATGCGTTCTGCCGATTGTCCTTTTGAAGAGCTTATGGAGGCATCTGACCTGGCTACACTTGGAGGAAAAAATGACCTGAATACTTTTATCAAATACCTGAAAAGCAATAACAGCGCCATTCGTTATTGGGGTGTAACAGGACTACTTATTTTGAAAGATGATGCGAGACCTGCCCTTCCGGATCTTAAAGAAGCCTCGGCTGATAAGTCAGGGGCTGTCGCAACTTTTGCAGCTGAAGCACTCTATGGCCTTGGAGAGAAAGAACTGGCAAGGAAAATATATATCCGTATTTTACAAGACACAGCCGCCTATGATATGAATGACCAGAACTTTGCATTAAACAGCATAGATGCAATAGGTGAAAATAGTTCTGAAATTCAGGCAGCAGTTCAGCAATCATCTAAAGAGCTGAATTCTTCTTCGGAAGGTCGTGCAAGTTTTGCTTTGCGTATTACTGAATGGTTATTAAAAAAGTGGGGGATAAAATAATAAAGAAAAGAAAGCTAAAAATAAATCAGGCATTGATTTAAAAAATATTACAAAATAAAATTATATACTGATGAAAAGTTCCCTTCTGAGTAGTATGATTCTTCCCATGGCCCTCACGGTTACCGCTGGTACAATTCATGCTCAGGAAAAGAAAATGAATATTCTTTTCATAGCTGTTGATGACATGAACAATGACTTGGTTCATAAAACGTCCCTTGAACTTGACGTTATAAATTACACACCTGACAGAGGGTTTGGGGTCAGCAATGGCCTATTTTTCAGACAGTAAAGGGAAAGACATGGAACATACTGACGGGCAGGTTGCCACTGAAGCTATTAAGCTGATGGAGAAGCATAAGAACAAACCGTTTTTTATTGCTGCCGGTTTCTATAAGCCTCATACACCATGGATAACACCCAAAAAGTATTTCGACATGTATAATCCAGAACCAGATGAGTCTTCCTAAAATATCTTCAGAAACGCCGCATAATTACCCTGAGCTGGCATTAGCCTCCACTAAACCATGGCCTTATTTTGGCATCAAAGCCGACCAGGCCATGGAGTGCAAACTGGCTTATTTTGCTGCTATATCATTTGTAGATGCCCAAATCGGACGGCTGCTCGATGCTCTTGATTCATTAGGGTTAAGTGATAATACTATCATTGTTTTTTGGAGCGATCATGGATACCATCTTGGTGAACATGGCTTATGGTTTAAGCAAAGTTGTTTTGAAGAATCAGCTAAAAGTCCTTTAATCATTTCTCTACCCGGGAACTAAATCAGCCGGGAAGATTTGTAAGCGAACAGTTGAGTTGATAGACATTTATCCAACGCTTGCTGAACTTACAGGTTTAACGCCTCCTTCAAATATACAAGGTTATAGTTTGCTCCCTCTGCTTAAAAACCCTGAAGCACCATGGAATCATCCGGCTTTTACCCAGGTTCAGAGAGGAAAAACACCGGGTCATAGTGTTCGTACCGAAGTATGGCGATATACTGAATGGGATTTCGGAAAAATGGGTGAAGAATTATACAATGAAGAAGCTGACCCGCAGGAATTGCATAATCTTGCCGGTAATTCAAAATATGCCGGTATAGTCAGACAAATGAAAACTCTACTTCATGAAGATCATCCTGAACCTGTTACAGGTGGAAATGCTGTTGCAGATACGAAAGAAAGATATTGCAATTAGAAAAAAGCATGTTAAATATACCATTAGTAATTGATTAAGAGACAAAAAAATAAATACACGGATTTTATGAGAGTTTTATTTTGTTTAATTTTAATCATGCTTCTGGCCGGTTGCCACCAGCGAAATCCGGCTTCAAAAAATCCTGTTACTGAAAAAAGTTCAGTGATCACAAATGTTGTTGACACCATTCGTGAGATGATATATTTCCCAGGGGGGAAAATACGGTTGGGTTCACAGCGACTGCCAAATGAATCTCCGGAATTTGATACTCTGATAAAACCTTTCTATCTGGATATATACCTGGTGACAGTTAAACAATTCCGGAATTTTATATCTGCAACAAATTTTGTTACCGATGCCGAAAAATTTGGTGACGCAGGAGTATGTGACATCCATTCCGGAAATTGGAGCCTTATGAAAGGAGCCTCCTGGCAATACCCATTGGGACCTGGAGGAACTAAAGCTGAGGACAATTATCCTGTCACCCAGATAAGTTGGAACGATGCCACAGCTTATTGTAGTCTGGGCAGGTCTGCGACTGCCAACGGAAGCAGAATGGGAGTTTGCTGCCCGTAATGGGAAAAACTCAGATGATTTATTTAGCTGGGGTGACTCTATAATCTGTAAATAAAAAATATAAAGCCAATGTATGGCAGGGAGGACAGTTTGATGCCCGGTTTTTAGACGGATTTGCTTATACTTCACCCGTGGGCTTTTTCGGTTCTTCTCCGAGTGGACTGACGGATATGGGTGGAAATGTTTGGCAATGGTGTTCAGATACTTACAGATTATGCCCAAAGGGAACACACAACCTTTCAATTTTGATAAGGATACTAAAGTTATTAAAGGAGGGTCCTTTCTATTCGATCAGGCAGAGGAGCTAAGCTACACAGTATCGTTCCGTGGGTCCAATACATCTGAAACTTCTCTATTTAACATGGGATTTCGATGTGCAAAAGATGCAAAATGATGACCAGGTATCATTAAGATATATACAGCGGTTTCCCCGCACAACAGTTCTTGAATTTTTTCCCGCTGCCGCATGGACATGGATCATTTCTTTCGGGAATAGATGGCCTGATTACCTGGTTCTCCTTATTTCTGATCCAGGTCATAACATTCGCCGGCGCTCTCTTGCTCTTTAGCTCTTTCGCCATGTATTCCATATATGGCTCAACATAGTGGAAAAATGACTTATACCCCTCACACAGATAATTTAGACCCGGTTTCCCATCAGGAGTCTCAAGAATCCTGTGTTTCGGACATTCTCCATGACATGCATATCTTACATCACAACGCAGACAATATGCCGGAAGATTGTTTCTCTTTGAAATCCCAAAATCGAACTGTGCCTGCGATTTAACCATGTCAATGATCGGTTTATCGCTTATATTGCCAAGAAAATGCTCAGGATAGACAAAATGGTCGCAGGAATAAACATCACCGTTATGCTCCATCACAAGGCCATCTCCACATGTCTCTGAAAAGACACATAAACCCGGCATCTCACCTACATAATTAGCCAGGGTTGCATCGAAGATCTGGACATAATATCTTGCGACATCTTTTCTTACCCATTCATCAAAAATGGTTATAAGAAAATCACCAAAATCCTTTCCGTTTACTGACCATTCTGTAACTGAAGCATTCGCACCAAAACCAGGTTCCACAAGGCTTAGAGATCCCTCTTCAGGATTATTGGCTACTCTTTCAACAATCGGCAGGAATTGCATGAATCCACTGCCAATATTTTTCAAAAAACGATATGTTTCAGAAGCAGAATGTACATTATAGCTGTTGACACAACTGAGGGTATTAAATTCGACCTTGTTTTTATGAAGAAGTTCAATCCCTTTCATCACCATTTTAAAAGTTGGCCCTCCAGAATTTGTCTTTCGAAAGTGATTATGGTTTTCTTCATCGCCATCAATGGATATACCTATAAGGAAATTGTTATCGGTAAAAAACCTGCACCAGTCATCATTTAGCCGGGTACCGTTTGTCTGAAACGCATTTTCAACTTTTTTTCCATCAGCATATTTCTTTTCAAACTCAATGACCTTTTTGAAATAGTCAAGACCCAAAAGCGTAGGTTCACCTCCCTGCCAGGTAAAAGTAACAACAGGCACCTGCTGAGCTTCTATATATTGCTTAATAAAATTCTCCAGTAACTCCTCGCCTAATCTGAAATCAGTCCTTCCCGGAAAAAGATTCTTCTTTTCCAGATAATAGCAATAAGTGCAATTTAAATTACAGACAGATCCAGTCGGCTTGACCATTACATTGAATGCATTTGGTCTCCTGAGTTTCATGGCATCTGAAAAAAGAATATCCATCCTGTAACAATGATTTCGTGAAAACCAAAAATACTATTTAAATCAAAAAACCAGTACGATATGCTTATTATTTATTGAATTGTCAGTTTATGATTTCCATGAAAGCTTATGATCCCCATCCGCAATAATATTATTATGATCAAGCAGCCAGCGGACAACTTTGATAACTTTCTCAGGTGGATGATCCGATAGTTTTACAAGCTCTTCGGCATCGGGTCTTTTTTCGCTCAGGACACTTTTTATATCCTCAAGAATAAGATCAAATTCATACTGGCTCAGGTCAAGTTCGTTTCTTTTACGGCAGACATCGCATATGCCACAGCGATCAGATTCCTCTCCAAAATAATTCAGCAGATAGACCGATCTGCAGTGATCGTCAGAATCAGCATACTCAATCATTTTGTTTAAGACTGATCTCATACTTCTCTTTTACATGAAGATAATTATCGGGTGAGATCATCAGTGCCTTTCTTACAAGCCGTTCCTCTGTAAATATTACAAGGGCTGTCTTTTTACCGGGTATATAACGGATGATATTAAAAGAAGAGAGCTTTACAAGATATTGATAGATTGTATCCCGGGTGGCAGCCGATTTTCGTGAAAGAGCTTCCTCATTTATTGGAACAAATTCACTGAACATCCCTGTATATGACCTTAGGAGCAATTTTATGAATCCATCGAATGATTCATTTGCAACCTGGAATTTATACAGATCATCGCGGCTTACAATAAAATGAACTCTTGAAGGATTATTTATTTCTTCGGTGAACTCCATATAGCCCTCTCTCTGAAGAAACTGAAGACTATTGTAAGTTTCAATGACAGGTAAACGGTATTTTGAGACAAAGTCATACATATTGAAATCAAAAACAACATCTTTTCCCGATCCGAGCGGTACCTGCAAGATAATTGCATAGGGCTTCATATATATCTTTGATCTTTATCAATAGAAGGGAATTTCTTTCTTATTGTATCTGTCAGTCGGGCTTTATCTGCAGGAGAATACAACAGAACCGCAAACGCAGGTTTTCCATCACGGCCGGCTCTTCCGCTCTCCTGAAAATAACTTTCAATTGAATCGGGAATATCCCAGTGAACGACAAAACGCACTTCAGCCTTGTCGATGCCCATCCCAAAAGCATTGGTAGATACAATTACCCGTGTCTCGCCTGCTGTCCAGGACGCCTGCTTCTTATCACGTAAGTTCATCGGTCAGTCCGGCATGATAAAAATCTGAACTTACTCCATTGGCAACCAGCAGTTCTGCAACTTCTTTGCATCTTTTCCTGCTTCTGACATAAACAATCCCGCTACCTTTGGTTTTCCGCAATGTCTTTACCAGATACATTCCTTTGTCTTCAACTTTTCTCACCAGGTAGGAAATGTTTTTCCTGTCGAAACTTGTCTTAAGAACATTTTTACCCCTGAAACCCAGCTTGTCCATGATATCGTCTACGACCTGAGGAGTAGCCGACGCTGTCAGAGCCAGAAATGGCACCTTGTCAGAAATATGATCACGAAGTGAAGACAATTTTAAGGTATGAAGGCCTGAAATCATACCCCCATTGTGAGATGCAATGAGCTTCATCAATTGCCACAAGGGAAAGGTTAAGCCTTGTGACTTTCCCCTGGAACATCCTGGTGGAGATCCTTTCAGGAGAAACATATAGAAACTTATATCCGCCATAGATAGCGTTCTCAAGAGCATTATCAATCTCTTCGGCGGACATTCCGGAATGTATGGCTAAAGATTTTATTCCCAGAGAATTAAGGCGGCTTACCTGGTCTTTCATGAGTGCGATAAGGGGGGTAATGACAAGGCATATCCCTTCGTGAACAAGCGCCGGCACCTGGAACGTTATGGATTTCCCCCCTCCTGTTGGCATAAGTCCAAGCGTATCTTTTCCTTCAGCCACTGACTTTATAATCTCTTCCTGTAATGATTTGAAAGAGGTATATCCCCAGTATTTGATAAGAATTTGTCTGTATGGTTCGATATTCATTCCGGATGGCACTAACTGCAAATGTACTTATAGTTCTTCAATATAGAAGAACTGAAGGACAATTACAAATCGGAAAACGTGAGAAGACCAGCCGCATGGTCCCAAATTGGCAATTGAATATAATACATTTCAGTACTTCTGTTTTTTTTCGTAATTTGGCGCCATCAAAAACTTAAAATCTCATCTGATGTCATTTATAAAAGATAAGATACTTTATGAAGGTTTAACATTTGACGATGTCTTACTGGTTCCTTCATATTCGGAAGTCCTTCCAAGAGAAGTTGATCTGAGTTCCATGTTTACCAGAAACATACGTATAAATACTCCGGTTGTTTCGGCAGCAATGGACACAGTAACAGAAGATGAGCTCGCCATTGCAATTGCACGTGAAGGTGGTATAGGAGTTATCCACAAAAACATGTCTATCGATAAACAGGCAGCGCAGGTAAAACGAGTTAAAAGGGCTGAAAATGTCATGATTTTTGACCCTATTACTATCAACCTCGATGCTACGGTTGGCGAAGCAATGAATCTTATGAGCGAATACCGGATAGGTGGTATACCTGTTATTGATTCAGACGGAATATTAAAGGGAATAGTAACAAACAGGGACCTCAGATTTGAGAATAACAGGTCAAGAAAAATTACCGAGGTAATGACTACAAGTCTGATCACTACAAACCATCAGACAAATCTCGAAGCTGCTGCCAGAATTCTACAGAAACATAAAATTGAAAAGCTTCCAATGGTGGATGATGAAGGTAAACTGATTGGTCTCATCACCTACAAGGACATAACAAAAACAAAAGACCGCCCGAACTCATGCAAAGATGATAAGGGCAGGCTCAGAGTTGCAGGCGCCGTAGGAATTGCTGCAGATACGCTCCTGAGAGTTGAAGCCCTCATAAACGCTAATGTTGATGCAATATCAATAGATACTGCACATGCTCATACAAAAAGCGTAATTAATATATTAAGGGAGATAAAGAGAAACTTTCCTTCGATAGAAGTTATTGCAGGCAATATCGGTACTGCTGAAGCTGCAAAAAAACTTGTTGATGAAGGAGCAGATGCTGTAAAAGTGGGAATTGGTCCGGGTTCAATCTGTACCACCAGGATAATAGCAGGTGTTGGAGTCCCGCAGCTTTCTGCAATATACAATGTTGCAAAAGCTATTGAAGGATCAGGGGTTCCTGTAATAGCTGACGGAGGTATAAGATATTCGGGCGATATTATCAAAGCAATTGCAGCCGGGGCGGATTCAATAATGGCAGGCTCACTATTTGCAGGTGTTGAAGAATCCCCGGGAGATACTATAATTTATAACGGCAGTAAGTTCAAAGCATACCGGGGGATGGGATCAATTGAAGCCATGCAGCAGGGTTCAAAAGACCGGTACTTCCAGGATATTGAAGATGATATTAGGAAACTTGTTCCGGAAGGCATTGAGGCAAGGGTTCCGTTTAAAGGAAACATTGCAGAAGTGATTTACCAGATGACAGGCGGCCTCAGGGCAGGCATGGGATATCTTGGAGCAAAAAATATTGACGCTCTTAAAAAAGATGGTAAATTTGTCAGGATAACACATTCAGGCATAATAGAAAGTCATCCTCACGATGTATCAATAACAAGTGAAGCTCCTAATTATAGCAGAAAATCATTTGAATAAAGGCCACGCCAAATCCTGATGAAAATCAGATCAATCTATTTTAGTTATTGTGGCATGTCTGTCTCCTGTCATTTGTCATGCACAGGATTTGAATTCCAAAACATTACTGAATGTAGATGGCAATAAAATACAGGCAGGTGAATTTATAAGAATGTATAAGAAGAGTGCTGAACCAGGAAAAAAGCTTAGATATAGATGAATATCTACAGCAATTTATTGTTTTTAAGCTAAAAGTCGCTGAAGCATTCAAGAAGGTTATGATACCATGCGATCATTCAAAAATGAACTGAACGGGTACAGAAATCAGCTTGCAGAAAATTATTTCACCGATCCGCAGACAAAAGAAAAACTACTTCAGAAAGCATATCAGAGATCTCTCACCGAAATAAATGCATGGCATATTTTGATTGCTATGCCTCAGGGGGCACCCCTGAAGATACACTGAAGGCCTGGAAGAAAGCTATTGATATCAGGGAAAGAATAATCAGAGGTGAACCATTTGAACAGCGTTGCAAGGGGTTCTTCAGATGATAATTCTGTGAAAATAAACGGAGGCAATCTGGGTTATTTTACTGTCTTCCAGATGATAATGCCTTTTGAAGATGCAGCCTATACGCTGAAAATAAAGTGCCTTTCCAAGCCTGTAAGGACTCCCTATGGTTATCATATTATCAAAGTTACAGATAAAAGACCTTCAAAAGGAAAAATCAAAGTAGCTCATATAATGAAAGTCTGTTCCTCCCGGACTGACGACAAGGTGATAAAGGGTGCAGAGGAAGAGATCAACAGTATATACAAAATGCTCCAACAGGGCGCATCTTTCAGCGAGCTTGCAAAAAAATATTCCGATCATAAAGAATCTGCTGGAAAAGGAGGTGAACTTGACTGGTTCGGAGCAGGAGAAATAATTACCGACTTTTCGGAAGCAGCTTTTGCGATACTGATACAGGCAAATATACCAAACCTGTCACAACCATATACGGATGGCATATAATTAAATTACTCGGACCGAAAAGCTCCGGGAACATTTGAAGAATCAAGATCATATCTCGAAAGCAAGATAAACCAGTCATATCTTAATTCGATAAGCAGAAAATCATTTGTTGAAAAATTAAAGAAAGAATATAATTTTCAGATTACCCAGGATGCCTATAAATGGTTTGTAGCCAATACTGATACACTTATAATCAGGGTTTAAAAAAATATGACCGGACAACCATGCCTGCAGGCAAAATATATTCATTTGCAAATAAGACGTATACAACAAATGAATTTGCAAAATATATTGAAAAAAGAGGTTCAATGGTAGTGACAAAGGATTCCTCGGTTTTTATCAACCGGCTTCTGGATCTTCATGTTTCTGATAATATTATCTACTTATGAGAATTCGATTCTCGAAAAAAAATACCCTGATTTCAGATATCTCATGAATGAATTCCGCGATGGAATGCTATTGTTTGAAATATCAAACAAGAATATCTGGAAAAAAGTAAGTTCAGACTCTGCCGGACTACAGAAATTTTATGAAGATAATAAAGGTAACTAGCTGTCAGAAAGAAGCATTGAAGCCAATATCTATACTTTAAGGAATCCGAAACGGTGAAAAACTGTTACTGTCAACCTTAAAAAAATATGTAAGAAGGTCCGATATGGAGATCGTCTAAATAAAAAATTTAACAAAAAAGATTCACTCCTTATTAAAACAGAAGGAACCTGGATAAAAGGAGATAATCATGAATTGATAAAACTGAATGGACGGCAGGGTCTGCATCCATTGAGAAAGGATGGGTTTCCCGCAGTATTAATATTAAAAAAGTCTCCGAACCTGCACCCCTGAAATTAAAAGACATTCAGGAAGTGTCATGACAGGTTATCAGGAATTTCTTGAAAGAGAATGGATACAGACAATTAAACGAAAAATATAATGTTAAGATTGATAATAAGGTACTTGAGGAAGTGAAGAAGAAAATTAACCAATGAATAAAGCATTACTAATATTTCCAATATTTCTGTTTTCTGGTTGTAAGAGCGGGAACATTCAGCCAGCGCAAAGAATTCCGTTGCCGAAGTGGGAAAGGTCGTTCTATATTATGACGAAATCCCGGTGCTTTTCCAGGAAGGTGTGAATGAGGAAGACTCAGCAGCACTGGTCCAGAATTATATTAATAAATGGGCAAAAAGGCAACTGTTATTCAGAAAGCGGAAGATAATCTTACGCCGGAAATAAAAAATGAAATAGAAAAACAACTTGAAGAGACCAGAGCAAACCTCGTTATATACCAGTATCAGCAAGCAGATGATCCTTGAAAAAATGGATACTGTGCTAACCGAAGCTGAAATGGAGAATTACTATGCCACTAATGAAAGTAGTTTTATCCTGAATTCAAATATTGTAAAAGCTCTGTTTATAAAGCTGCCGGTTGAAACCCCTGATCTTAGCAGGATAAGAGCTCTTGCACAGGTCAAATGATCAGAAGGATCTTCAGCAACTTGAAACTCTATGTTATCAATTTGCTGAAAAGTTTGATGATTTTAATGAAGAATGGGTTCCGATGGACAGTCTGAAAGTAGAACTGCACCAGAATATTGAAAATCAGGAAAATTTTCTGAAAAGAAATACGTTTCTAGAAACAAGTGATTCCTCTTCAACATATCTGATCTCGATCAGGGATTACAGACTGCGATCATCACTTGCTCCTTTCGAATATGTTAAAAATGATATTAAAAGAATAATCTGGAATACCAGGAGATTTGAATTTATTCAGTCTCTTGAAAATGGAATATATAATGATGCTCTTAAAGACAATAGTTTTAAAATATATTAATAATTTTGGCCAATTGCGTTTAATGATATTTATTTATACTGTTTTATGTTGTGTGTGCAGCGGTGATACACTACAACTTCATAAAAATTAATTAAATTTAATGAAGAAAAGTAAAATAAAATTTTTTCTGGTACTGATGTTTTTGTTTGTTCCCGGAGTTTTTATAGCTAATGCCAGAAACTAGTGGAATCAGTTGCAGCAATTGTAGGAAATGAAGTTATTTATCTTTCCGATCTTGAGACTACTATTGCTGACTTAAGACGAAATGGCACAAAACCCCTTTGGATGAGCTGACATGCAAGGTATTTCAGCAAATGCTTGTTTCAAAACTTTTCATGGATCAGGCCAGGATAGATAGTATTACAGTGTCTGATGATCAGGTTGAAGGCGATCTGAACATGAGAATGAATGATGCTATAAGAAGTGCCGGAAGTGAAGAGGCACTGGTAGCATACTTTAAAAAAAGCATGCTTGAGATCAGACGAGACATAAAAAAACACTTCTTGAACAGGAGATTGTGAGGGAAGTTCAGAATAAAATTGCAAAAACATCTTACTATTACACCTGCTGCACTTAAAAAATATTATAACTGCCATTCCAAAGGACAGTCTTCCTGTAATTCCTGCAAAATATGAAATAAGCATTATTCAGATTGATCCTCCTTCTAATGAAGACAATAAAGCTGATGCCCGCCAGAAACTTCTTGATATAAGAAGTCAGATTCTTGCAGGTAAGAGCTTTTCAGTACTGGCCAGTATTGTATTCTGAAGACACGGAATCAGCAAAAAACGGAGGAGAAATAGGATATCATGGTAAGAGGTGAACTTGAAAAACCATATGCCGATGCTGCATTCAGTCTTACAAAAAATACAGTTTCAAAAATTGTTGAAACAAAATATGGTTTTCATATTATTCAGCTTATTGACACGCAAAGGTGATATGGTAAATACCCGGCATATCCTTATCAGACCAAAAGTTAAACCAGATCAGGCAGCAAAAGCAATATGCAAAACTTGATAGTCTGGCTAATCTGATAAGAAACGACAGCATAAAATTTGAAACTGCAGCACTCCGATATTCTAACACATAAAGACAGCAGGATCAATGGAGGTAAACTGGTAAGCGCTAATCCTTCTGACCGTATAACATGGTTTACCCTTGAAGAATTGAACCCTGAAATGTATGTGAAAGTCAGGGAAATGAAGGTAGGTGAAATATCCGATGCATTCAAAACAACTGATGAAAACAATAATATGTGTTCAGAATTGTCAGACTTGACAATGTGCTCCCTGCACACACTGCAAATCTGAAAGATGATTATCAGACATCTATATGATGCTGCACTTCAGAAAGAACGAGTAAAAACTTCGACAAATGGGTTAAAGACAAAATTGGCAGTCACCTATATTAAGATAAGTGATGAATTCAAAGCATGTGACTTTTTAAAAAAAGGATGGCTAAAATAGAGATCCTGTAAGCGGTTAAAAAGAACTTTTCTTCAGACATTACTTATGGATTATGCATTTTATTTCTTATTATCCCTGTTGTTTATGCACAGAAACCTCAGACAAAACAGGTAGCGAAGAAGAAAATTGAAGTCATCTATGCTGATGAAGATATTATTGATAACGATCCTGTCAACAGAGAAAGATGTTCACCATCTGATAGGGAATGTCAACTTAAGGCATAAGGATATAACAATGTGGTGCGACAGTGCCATTTCTTCCCTGATAAAAATCAGGTTATTGCATTCAGCAAAATTCATATTGAGCAGGGAGACACATTGAACTCTACGGAGATTATCTTTTTTACAATGGTAAAAATCAGGATGCATTTGTTAAAGGCAATGTAGAACTTATTGACATAGATACACACCTCTATACCGATTCAATACACTATGATGTAAAAAACAGAATTGCACGTTACAATGACAGAGGCAGGATAATTAATGCGGAAAATACACTCACCAGTATTATCGGTGTTTATTACGTATCGGACAATCTCTTCCATTTCAAAGACAGTGTTAAAATAGTAAATCCCGATTATGTAATGACTGCAGATACAATGGATTACAATACCAAAACCGAAAATCGCATATTTTACGGGCCCGACAGAACTAAAAGGAGACAGCCTGTATCTCTATTGTGAGAAAGGATGGTACGATACTAAAAATGAAGAATACTTCAGTATGGAAAAATGCAATTATTGACAACAGGAAACAAATTATACATGGAGATTCATTATATTTTAACGATAGTACAGGCTATGGGGAATCATTCAGGAATGTGATAATAGAGGATACGACAAACAAAATAGCGATAGAAGGCAATTATGCATGGTACTACAAAGAACCTGAAAAATTCATGGTTACTGATAAAGCTGTTTTCATTCAGATCTCCGAAAATAAGGATTCATTATTCCTTCATGCTGATACCATTAACTGCCAAAACAGTTATTGATAAGAAAGTTCCAAAGGCTACAGGCTGATGAGAGCTTTTCATGGTTGCCGGATATTCAGTAAAAATCTGCAGGCAAAATGTGACTCGCTATCTTATTCATTCCAGGATTCAGTGATACGGCTTTACAGAAAACCTGTAATCTGGTCAGAAGAAAACCAGCTTACCGCAGATTCAATGGCTGTATTCACTAAAAACAACAGACGGACAGGCTTGAACTGTATAATACGGCATTTATTGCCAGTCAGGTTGATACTGTAAGATTAACCAGATAAAAGGAAGATCGCTCGACAGGCTATTTTAAAAACAATGAATTATACAAAATTGATATCAAAGGCAATGGAGAAGTTATTTATTATCTGCTTGATGGAGAAGAAGTGGCAGGTATAAACCAGTCAAAATGTGCTAGATATTGAAGTCCTGCTTGAAAAAGGAAAATATCCGTAATAATTGAATATGAAAATCCGGAAGGAGTAATTGATCCGCCTCATGTCCAATAAAGACTATAAGGCTTGACGGGATTTCAAGTGGTTTGATAATATCAGACCAAAAAAGAAGGCTGATATATTCATTAAATAAAAAAGGCTGATCTCCTGGAACAGCCTGCTGCTTTAATATTCATCTTCATTAAAAAAGAAATCGTCCTTACTTGGATAATCGGGCCAGATATCTTCGATACTCTCATAAATATCTCCTTCATCTTCAATTTCCTGCAGATTTTCAATAACTTCCATCGGGGCACCCGACCTAATGGCGAAATCAATCAGCTCATCCTTAGTGGCAGGCCATGGAGCATCCTCAAGTTTTGATGCTAATTCAAGTGTCCAATACATAATTTCCTCATTAAGTAAAGCTAAAAACAAAGTTTGCAAATATATATATTATTTTACTTAAAAAACAATAGCTTATTTTAAGTTTTTTAACATATTAAACTGAGCCACTTAACTTCCTCAATATCAAGCTCTAGTGAAATTTTTCTGGATAAAACAAATAAAAAATCAGAAAGTCGGTTAATAAATTTGTTCACAATTTCAGGCGATTTTTCAGTTTTATTTAACCTGGAAATTGCCCTTTCAGCTCTTCTGCAGACACATCGGGCTATATGACAGTATGATATAAGGATATTTCCGCCGGGAAGAATAAAATTTTCGAGTCGAGGAAGAGTCGACTTCCATATCATCGATCTCCCGTTCAAGCACCGTTATACATTCATTCTCCGGCAATACGGCTCTGCTGTTAACATTCTGGCTGTCATATGCCAGAGCGGCCGCACATCTCATAAGCTGATCCTGAATATAGATCAGGAGATCTCTGCGTTTAGTATTTTCCTTATGATCCCTCAACAAACCTATCCATGCAATAAGTTCATCAACTGAACCATAAGCCTCAACCCTCTCTGAATATTTAGGTACCCTTCTGCCACCCGACAATGAAGTAGTGCCATCATCACCTGTAAGAGTATAGATTTTCATGACTTAATATAAAGAAAAACAGTAAACAGAATGCCGGAATCGTATCTTTATGCTTTTACATACTGTTCATTGCGGTAATCCTGCGCAATTTCACCGTCGAAAAGTCTGATAATACGTGCAGCATGCTTTGCAATATCCTCTTCATGTGTAACAACAATCACAGTATTACCTTGTTTATGAATAGCATCAAGCAACCCCATAATATCGATAGATGTTTTGCTATCGAGGTTACCTGTAGGTTCATCAGCCAGAATAATGGAAGGTTTATTAACAAGAGCCCTGGCAATGGCAACCCTCTGACGCTGACCTCCTGATAATTCATTTGGTTTATGAGTCATCCTGTCAGCAAGACCAACCTGATTAAGAGTTTCAATTGCAACTTTTTCTCTGTCAGCTTTTGGTACACCGGCATATATCAAAGGTAATGTAACATTTTCAAGAGCAGAATACCTTGGTAAAAGGTTAAAAGTCTGAAAAACAAATCCAATCTCTTTATTTCTGATTTCAGCAAGATAATCATCTTCCATTTTGCTGACATCAGTTCCATTTAAGAATATAACTTCCGCTCGAAGGAGTATCGAGACAACCAAGAAGGTTCATCAGCGTGGATTTACCTGAACCTGACGGTCCCATAATTGCAACATATTCATTTCGTTCAATATCAATTGACACCGACCTTAAAGCCCTCACTATTACTGATCCAACCTGGTAATTTTTAACAATATTTTGAATCTCGATTACTTTCTCCATAACGTTTTAAATTTGAATTTCCGAAATTAGATTAAATATGTCAAATAATAAATTATTAAATACTTAATTTTTGTTAATATCTGATTGATATAATCATTATGATTAATTCCCTCTCTGAAAAAAACAATTCCCATCCGGAAAAGGTCGATGCTCACTGAGACTTTTTCATGTTTTTTTAGTTCATGCCAGGCTTCGTTCATTTCCCGTGAATAGTTAATATCATCTACAATTACAACCGAATGAATGATCCGAAATCTCAGCTATCATGTTGAAATATTTCATTACCGGTTCTTTCCGGTGATTCCCGTCTATAAAAACAAGCCCCGGCTTCACTCCTTCAGATAATATTGACGGAAGAATTTCATCAAATGAACCTTCCTTTAACGTTATGTTTTCAAGTCCGGCATCAATAAAATTCTTTCTTGCAATCCTGGCTGTTTCAGGACATCCTTCAATGGTATATACCATGGCATCAGGACAGGAAGCAGCCATATACATAGCACTGATTCCCAAAGATGTACCAAGTTCAATTATGCCCGGTTTCCCAAATTCGGCAGCCATATTTGACAATAGTCTTCCATACTTTGCTGTAACAGGTGAATGACTGGCAATATCTGACACTTTTCTCATGTTCTTCTTCAACGATCCTGATCCGGAACCCAGATCCCTGACAGTTATTATCCGTTTGTCGGCTAACATCTCTTTCCGGATCTGTTCAATTATTAAGACAATCGATTAGGATCAATTTTATTCCTGAAGACCCTTGAAACCAGGTCAAAAACAAAAGGACTGTGAATACCATGTCCATGCCGGTGATGAGGTAGTAAAATGTAATTCAGATAATTGAACACACGTGAAGAAAACATTTCAGTACAGATATTTAATTAGGACAGTTTTCAAAAATACGTATTTTCAACCAGAGAAACAGAACAGATTTTTTTCTAATGATCAATAAAGAGATTTTTAGATACCGAAATTACTTATTTACAGGGAGTTGGACCAAAAAGAGCCGAACTTCTCAACAATGAAGCCGGTATTTATACTTTCCGCGATCTTCTTTATTATTTTCCATATAAATACATTGACAGGACCAGGTTTTATAAGATTGCAGAACTCGATCCTGATCTTCCATTCGTTCAGATAAAAGGAATGATAAAAGGATACTACACTGAAGGTCATGGAACCGGAAAAAGACTCGTTGCCGATTTCCAGGATGACACAGGGACATTAAAGCTTATCTGGTTTAAGGGTGGTAAATGGATAACAGGAAGTTTTACGCCCGGAGTTGAGTATATAGTATTCGGGAAACCCGGGGTATTCAATAGCATGATCAACATTATACATCCCGAGATAGAAGCCGTTGAAAAGCAGGCTGAAAGACTCAATTCGGCTCTTCAGGCACAGTATAGTACTACTGAAAAACTTAAAAACCAATTCGTTACATCAAAAACTATAAGCAAGCTTATTGGCAACATGCTAAGGCAGATGAAAATAAAACTGCCGGAAACATTACCCGCTTATCTTATTACCAGGTATAAGCTGATGGAACTCCATGACGCCATGCAGAAAATCCATTTCCCGGCTAATCCTGAAGAACTTGAAAAAGCCCGCCATCGTCTTAAATTCGAGGAGTTATTTTATATTCAGCTTAACCTCCTACGGTATAAAACAAACCGTAATCTCAAATTGAAGGGATTCGTTTTTTCATCAGTTGGCGATAACTTCAATCATTTCTACTATAAAAATCTGCCCTTCAGCCTTACCGGGGCACAGAAAAAGGTGATAAAGGAGATCAGGAAAGATCTTGGGTCAGGAAAACAGATGAACCGTTTGCTTCAGGGAGATGTGGGAAGCGGAAAAACACTTGTGGCACTCATGAGCATGCTGATTGCCCTTGATAATGGTTATCAGGCATGCATAATGGCCCCTACGGAGATTCTTGCAAACCAGCATTTCCAGACCATTACGAAATTGCTTGAAGGAATGGATATTACAATACGGCTGCTGACAGGTTCGTCAAAAAAATCATCACGTAAAACTATTTCGGAATCACTTCTCGATAAATCATTGAATATTCTTATTGGCACTCATGCATTACTCGAAGAAAATGTTCAGTTTGCCAACCTGGGTCTCGTAATTATTGATGAGCAGCATCGTTTCGGAGTAGCACAAAGGGCACGACTCTGGCAGAAAAACCTTAATCCGCCGCATATTCTGGTTATGACGGCAACACCAATACCAAGAACACTTGCAATGACTCTCTATGGTGATCTGGATGTGTCGGTAATTGATGAATTCCTCCGGGCAGAGTACCAATAAAAACAATGCATTTTACAGATTCGGAAAGAAATAAAGTTTTCGGATTTATCAGAAAACAGATTGAAGACCGCCGGCAGATCTATATCGTATATCCTCTGATCAAAGAATCAGAAACAATGGACTATAAAGATCTGGAAGATGGCTGGGATACAATTTCACGCGTCTTCCCGGCGCCAAAATATTGTATCAGCATCGTTCATGGTAAAATGACTCCTCAGAATAAGGAGAGTTCAATGAAGCTTTTCAAAGATGGAATAGCCCATATTCTTATTGCAACAACTGTAATTGAGGTAGGAGTCGATATTCCGAATGCAACTGTAATGGTGATAGAGAGTGCAGAGAGATTTGGCCTGTCCCAATTACATCAGCTAAGAGGAAGAGTTGGAAGAGGCGCTGATCAGTCATACTGCATTCTCATGACTTCTGATAAGCTGTCCAGGGAAGCCGCCAGGCGAATTGAAGTGATGATTGGTACGAATGACGGGTTTGAAATAGCAGAAACTGATCTGCAATTAAGAGGGCCGGGAGATATTGAAGGAACACTGCAGAGCGGTATCGCATTTGATCTTAAGATCGCCGATCTCGGTAAAGATGGTCAGCTAATAGAATATGTGCGACATATTGCCGAAGAAATTCTGAATACTGATCCGCTGCTCGAAAATAGTCAGAATATGGTGTTCCGGACGGAACTAAAACGTCTGTTTAGCCAGAAACAATCGTGGAGCAATATTAGCTGACCGGAAATCCCCCCATCTATTTAAAATCATCCTAAATAAGGGAAATGTGATTTAAAACATTTATAAATTCTCATCTAATTCTAAATTTGCGGATTAAATTTTCCAGGTCGAATAATGGTGAACTCAGAATAGCGCCGGTATTATTAATCATGAAGGAATAGTCCGAACGAAAGATGACACTCACGTTATGGTTACTATAATCTCATCTTCAGCCTGTTCCGGCTGTCATGCCGAAGGATCATGCAATATGTCGGGCAAGGAAGAAAAAATTATTGAGGTTCGTGGCAGATATAATGTAAACCCCGGTGATCAGGTCACTATTCTCATGAAGCAATCAATGGGTTATGCTGCTCTATTTCTGGGCTACCTCCTTCCCATTATTGTGGTCGTGGCGTGCCTCTCGATCCTTATATCATTAAACGTCTCTGAATTAAGTTCGGGACTTATTTCTGTTGCAATTCTAATACCATATTATATCATCCTGTTTTTCTTCAGAAAAACGATAAATGAGAAATTCACTTTTACGTTAAAAGTTTAACTGATGAGTTCAACAATATTAATTACGATTATAAGTCTGAGTCTTCTTGCACTGGTTTCGGCAGTGATACTTTATTTCGTTGCACAAAAATTTAAAATATTTGAAGATCCGAGGATAGACGAAGTACAGGCTGTCTTACCCGCTGCAAATTGTGGAGGATGCGGATTTGCTGGCTGCAGAAATTTTGCCGAAGCACTTGTTAAGGCGGAAACATTCGATGGTTTGAACTGCCCTGTTGGCGGTGGCTCGGTAATGGGTCAGATAGCACTGCTTCTCGGAAAAGTTGCTCCAGCAGTGGATCCCAGGGTTGCGGTCTTAAAATGCAACGGGACACCTGAATTCAGGCCGAGGACATCAACCTATAATGGCGCCACTGAATGCAGGATATCTCATAGTCTTTATATAGGAGAAACGGATTGCAGTTTTGGATGCATGGGTTACGGAGATTGCGTTAAAGCCTGTACATTTAATGCAATATATATTGATCCTTCAACCCAATTGCCAGTCATTACTTGATGATAAATGCATAGCATGCGGAGCGTGTGTAAAAGCATGTCCGAGAAATATCATTGAGCTTAGAAAAAAAGCCAGGAAAGATCGCAAAATATATGTAGCATGTTCAAACTGTGATAAAGGCGGCCCGGCCAGAAGAGCATGCAAAGTTGCCTGCATTGGATGCAGTAAATGCTTTAATGTTTGTACTTTCAATGCAATCACAATTGAAAATAACCTGGCATATATAGATGCAAACAAATGTACATTCTGCAGAAAATGCGTTGCAGAATGCCCCACAAACTCAATTCTTGAAATTAATTTTCCTCCGAAGAAAGAGAAGGAAATAATTCAGAATGAGACTGTTAGTGTTTAATTATCTTATTTAATCCTGAATAGAATTGAAAACTTTTCCAAAAGGCGGCATTCATCCCCCCGAAAATAAGTTAACAGCCGGGATAGCGATAAAAAAGCTCCCGGTCCCCGAAAGCGTGGCAATTCCTGTAAATCAACATATTGGAGCTCCTGCCACTGATAATCGTAAATAAAGGCGATCTTGTCAAAGCAGGACAGTTAATCGCAACAGCCAAAGGTTTTGTTTCGGCAAATATTCATTCCTCCGTATCTGGTAAGGTGAATAAGATTGACTCCATTGCCGATAGCACAGGCTATAAACAGGCTGCAGTAATTATTGATGTCGAAGGCGATGAGTGGATCGACTCAATTGATCGCAGCGATGACATAAAAAAGGAAATATTCCTTTCTTCTGAAGATATTATAAAAAAGTGTCTTGAATCAGGAATTGTTGGAATGGGAGGAGCTACATTTCCGTCTCATGTAAAACTCACAGTTCCTTCGGGTAAAAAATGCGATATCCTTATAATAAATGGAGTTGAGTGTGAGCCATACCTGACCTCAGACCATCGCCTGATGATTGAAAGAGGTGAAGAAGTTCTCATTGGGGTATCAATCCTGATGAAAGCACTAAAAGTTGAAAAAGCCATGATAGGCATCGAGAATAACAAACCGGATGCAATATCGAACCTGACTAAACTTTCAGAAAACTTTAAAGGAATAAGTGTTCATCCACTTAAAATAAAATATCCGCAGGGTGCGGAAAAACAGCTGATCAGGGCGTTGACCGGAAGAGAAGTTCCATCCGGACATCTTCCCCTGGATGTTGGCACTGTGGTTCAAAATGTTGCAACCGCTTATGCAGTATACGAAGCGATACAAAAAAACAAACCTCTGTTTGAAAGGGTTGTCACTATCACCGGCCCCTCACTTAAAAATCCCGGAAATTTCATTGTAAGAACTGGTACTCCGGTGAGTAAACTGATTGAAGCAGCAGGTGGACTGCCAGATGATACCGGGAAGATTATTAACGGCGGCCCGATGATGGGAAAAGCAATTAATGGCACAGGAATCCCTGTGGTAAAAGGAACATCAGGAATCATTGTCGTCCCGGGCAAAGAATCAGGAAGGTACCCTGTAAATCCTTGCATACGATGTGCAAAATGTGTTTCAGTATGCGCACTTGGCCTTCAACCCTATCTCCTGATGGCGCTTTCTGAAAAGAATATGTTCGAAAGAGCCGAAAATGAGAAAATCACAGATTGCATGGAATGTGGTTGCTGCAGTTACACCTGTCCTGCCGGCAGACCGCTCCTTGATTATATAAGACTCGGAAAATCAACCGTGATCAAAATGGCAAGAGAACGCAATATAAAATAGAAATAAAGTCCAATAATGAATAATCTGCTTAACATATCGCCTTCCCCCCATGTACATGGGAAGGATACCACAAGAAAACTGATGCTGGGAGTGATTCTTGCACTTATGCCTGCAATGATTGCGTCGGTATATTTCTTTGGAATGGGTGCCATAGTGGTAACTGCTGCCTCTGTAGTTTCGTGTATGGTGATCGAATATCTTATACAAAGGTTTATCCTGAAAAGACCAGTCTCAATAACCGACGGATCTGCCCTGGTGACAGGACTTCTTCTTGCATTCAATCTGCCTTCAAATATTCCTGTTTATATAATTGTACTTGGAAGCCTTGTTGCAATCGGAATAGCTAAAATGACCTTCGGTGGTCTTGGCAACAATCCTTTTAATCCCGCACTTGTCGGGCGTGTATTCATGCTGATTTCATTTCCTGTCCAGATGACCAGCTGGCCTGTTCCTGCAGGATTAAGTACCGGCTATACTGATGCGATAACCGGGGCAACACCGCTTGCAATAATTAAGGAGGGACTGAAAAACGGGGAATCGCTTACCACAGCTGATGCAAAAAGTGCCGACAACAATCCAGATGATAATTGGAAAAATGGGTGGCTCAATGGGTGAAGTAGCAGCTATTGCATTGATTTTAGGATTCGTCTACCTCCTTTACAGAAAAATAATCACCTGGCATATTCCTGTTGCGGTTGTAGGTACGGTCGCTATTTTTACCACAATATTATGGTTGAACAATCCAGAAACAAATGCCAGCCCGGTTTTCCATCTGCTTTCAGGAGGGCTGCTTCTCGGAGCAATATTTATGGCGACCGATTACGTTACTTCCCCCATGAATCCAAAAGCAATGATGATTTATGGTTGCGGTATAGGAGTTCTCACCGTTATAATCAGAGTATGGGGAGCGTATCCTGAAGGTGTCTCTTTTGCTATCCTCATCATGAACGCGTTTGTGCCGCTGATGAATGCATACATTAAACCAAAACGTTTCGGAGAGGAGGTTAAAAATGGCTAAAACAGAATCAACATTCAAAAACATGGTCCTGTCGCTGACGCTTATTTCACTGGGAGCATCAGCTTGCCTGGGATATGTCTATCAGATGACAAAAGCGCCGATAGAGCTTTCTATTCTTAACAAAAAGCTTGCTGCAATTAAACAGGTAGTGCCCGAATTCAACAATGATCCGAACGAGGAGATGTACAGATTACCAACAGGGGAAGGCGACAGTCTTGAGATCTATCCGGCGAAGAAGGACAGTGTTCTCGTAGGTTATGCGGTAAATACGTATACAAAAAAAGGTTTTGCGGGAAATATTAACCTCATGGCCGGTTTCAAACCCGATGGAACAATTATCAATATCAGTGTCCTTAATCAAAAGGAAACGCCAGGTCTTGGAACGAAAATGACCGAATCGCGTTTTAAAGATCAGTTTAACGAAAAAAATCCATCGCAATTTACACTGAAAGTAAAAAAAGACGGAGGTCCGGTCGATGCTATCACTGCAGCTACCATAAGCTCAAGAGCTTTTTGCGATGCTATGCAACGTGCATATAACACACTTCAGAAAGGAGGTCTAAAATGAACCAGTTACAGAATTTCACAAAGGGATTTATAAAGGAAAACCCGATACTTGTCCTTGTGCTGGGCACCTGCCCCACCCTGGCGACAACATCCTCGTCATTCAACGGATTGGGAATGGGTATTGCCACAACATTTGTTCTGATAGGTTCAAACGTTGTTATCTCCTTACTTTCAAATTTCATTCCGGATAAAGTAAGAATTCCTGCGTTCGTGGTGATTATAGCCTCTTTTGTTACTGTTATCGATCTGATAATGCAGGCATATGTTCCTGGTCTGTACGAAACTCTTGGTATTTTTATCCCCCTGATTGTCGTGAACTGTATTGTTCTTGGACGCGCGGAAGCATATGCATGCAAAAACTCTGTATTCTCATCGTTTATCGACGGTCTGGGCATGGGGCTCGGCTTCACACTGGCACTTGGAATTCTGGGCGCTTTCCGTGAAATTGTAGGCAGCGGGACATTATTCGGATTTAAATTTATAAAGGGCGATGGTATACTTTTATTCATCCTTGCACCTGGAGCTTTCTGGGCCCTGGGCTATCTTATCGCACTTATAAACCGGATCAAAAAAACCTAAAAAAATATTGAAATGGAATATATACTCATAATAATATCTGCTGTTTTAATAAACAATGTGGTACTCGCCCAGACTCTTGGAATTTGTCCGTTTCTTGGCGTATCAAACAAGATAAATACCGCCCTGGGAATGGCCGGAGCAGTCACTTTCGTAATCGTACTCGCAACAATTGTAACATATCTTATCCAGATCTATGTTCTCGAAAAGCTCGGACTTGCCTTCATGCAGACTATCACGTTTATTCTCGTTATCGCCGCGCTTGTTCAGATTGTAGAGATAATTCTGAAGAAGGTCAGCCAGCCGCTATATCAGGCACTTGGAATTTTCCTTCCTCTTATAACAACCAACTGTGCTGTGCTTGGTGTTGCGATACTTGTGATCAAGAAGAATTACAACCTGATGGAAGGCGTTGTATATGGAGCATCAACGGCAATAGGTTTCGGTCTTGCACTCGTCATACTCGCCGGAATAAGAGAACAACTTGAACTCGTGGATGTACCAAAAGGAATGAAAGGCGTTTCATTGTCACTCGTTATTGCGGGCATTCTTGCGATGGCATTCATGGGTTTTACAGGAATTGTGAAATAACAAACATCTTATCTCCCGCAGATTACGCAGATTTTCGCTGATAAAAATTCTAATCTGCTAATCTGCACTAATAAGCGAAATCAGCAGGAAAATTTCTTATTTGACCGGCATATTATTAACTTCGTGTCATAAGAAGCAGTAATATCCTGTTTGGAACACCTGGATAGCCCTCACACAATAATAATATGACTCTTACAGATTACTATGAGATCCTGGGCATTCCTGTCAACTCAACCATCGATGAGATAAAAAAAGCCTATAGAAAAAAAGCCAGGCTCTATCATCCCGATATTAATCATTCTCCTGATGCAAAAGACCATTTCATAAGCATAACAGAAGCATACGAATTTTTAATTGCCAATCACGAAAAAATAAAATCGGACGACCAGACATACCATGAGGCAATGGAAGAGTGGAGAAAATACCGTCAGGACCGCTCTCGTGAGAAAGCTAACATTTATGCAAAAGCGTCTTATGTAACATTCAAGAATACAAAGTTTTATAAAACAACCAGGATCTTTGACGGAACTACGATAGTTTTCAGTTTTGTGGTATCTGCTATCGTCATAATTTACACGATTTACGGATATATATTAAGTATAAGAAACCCGGTTCCGGGTATGGAGAAACCTTCTGTTTTTGCGTTTGTGATGCTTCTTTTTCTAGGTATGATCTTCTTCATTGTTTCATGTATTTATCTGATAGCATATATGCAGACTTCCAAAAAACACAAAAAGAAACAAAACTGATGGCTTAATTTTTGTTCATTACCAACTGATAACCACGGCTAATCAGGCCGGACAAACCCAATCTTGAAGTTCCTTATTTTTATGGGAGAGACTTTGTGGTAATGGATTTATTCTGAAAACTTTAACTTTATGAAGTTGAACCTGACGTCGAGAATCGAAGCAAAGTATTCACCGCGTTCCAGGATATCATCATCGCCCTCTTCATAATACCAGTTGAAGATAAATTTCTTATGCTTCAAAGTCACATAGGTAACCTTCTGTAAAATGTGTATGAATACTTTGGCGCTCGCGCTGTTAAAGTATTCCAGATTTAAATCGACACAGGTAAGCTCGGCCGGAACCTTAATGTATTCACTGATCCATTCTTCGATGGGTTCGAAGAAATCAGTCACATTCTCATGAATTGATCTGCCTTTAAAACGTATTACACCCTCCGGATTTAAGATTACCTCAGGCGTATTTTTTGTGGGCAAAATCCTCAACTCCTCCATTTTCTCAATTTTATTGCGAAATTAGTAATTTTATAATGCTCCCACAACAGAAAATTTCAAATATCAGTAACGGGCAAGCGGAGTAATGTCGTGACCCGAAAATTCACCCCTGAGATATTTGTAATAACCGGTGATACCTATCATGGCAGCATTATCGGTCGTAAATCTGAATTCCGGAATAAAAAGGTTCCATCTTCTTTTTTCAGCTTCTGCCTGCATTTCGTTCCTCAATCCTGAATTAGCAGAAACACCACCTGCAATTCCGATCTCTCTTATGCCTGTGAGCTCTGAAGCTTTCACAACCTTATCAATAAGGATACTGATAATTGTATGCTGAAGAGATGCGCATAAATCGGCCATGTTCTTCTCAATGAAGGACTGATCCTCCTTCATTCTGTCGCGGAGAAAATACAGAAAACTGGTTTTTAAACCACTGAAACTGAAATCAAGTCCTTTTATGTGAGGCTTTGCAAATTTGAATGCATCAATATTTCCTTCTTTTGCAAGTTTATCGATCAATGGTCCGGAAGGATATGGTAAACCCATCACTTTACCGCATTTATCAAAAGCCTCGCCTGCTGCATCGTCGATAGTGTTCCCGATCACTTCCATCTCAAGCTGGCTTCTTAGTATGATGATCCTTGTATGCCCGCCTGAAACCAGCAGGCACAGGAAAGGAAACGTTGGCAAACGACTTATCTTATCTTTTTCAAGAATAAAATGAGCCAGCACATGGGCCTGAAGATGATTAACTTCTATCAACGGCACATCCTGTGAAAGGGCGAATCCTTTCGCAAATGAGGTGCCAACAAGAAGCGACCCGAGAAGACCGGGACCGCGTGTAAAAGCTACTGCATCGATTTCATCAGACTGAGTACCTGCTTTTAAAAGAGCCTGCTGTGTGACAGGAACAATATTCGCCTGATGAGCACGGCTTGCCAGTTCAGGTACAACACCACCGTACGACATGTGAATATCCTGATTGGCAATGAGATTTGAAAGGACATATCCATCCCTTATAATCGCTACCGAGGTGTCATCGCAGGAGGATTCTATGGCTAATATCGTTACTGACATTGAATATTTTTTACAAACTGCAAATTTCAAAAAAATATCGCTGTTAAAACCATATTAGTAATTTTTTTTGAATTTAAGTGTAATGGTGAATCCAAAGTCGAAAGTATAAAGTCAATCAGGACTTTTGACTTTCAACTTTCGACTTTTTACTTTATTTATGAAATAAGAAGCTTTAACATGATTATTCAATAATTCCCAAAAATAATTCCAATGCGGCACAATAATTGTATTTTTTTTAAATCAGCAATTAGGCTGATTTTCATTATCTTTGGACAATAATTGGTGAGGGTCAGGAAGTAGGTATTTTAAGATTTTTCGAAAAGGGATGCTGGGCAAGATTAAAAAATCACTAAAATATTTTAGCATATTGATCGGGATCATAATCATTCTCCCGACAGTATTATATCTTTTATTGCAAACAGCATCGGTGCAGACTTTTCTCGTAAAAAGAATTACAAGTCATTTCTCAAATGAAATTAAATCCACGATTTCTGTCGGATCTATTGAATATAAATTATTTAATAAGCTGTATATAAAGAATTTACTGATAAAAGACAGGAATAATGATACTCTTTTATATTCAAAGCAGATTAATGCCGGAATATGGAGTCTGAATTTCAAAAAGAAATCATTCAGACTTGGAAAAGTAAGTTTAATTAAGCCAGTTATAGCATTGATCACAGATTCTACCGGCCAGATGAATCTCACATGGTATCTCGATCTGCTTAAGAGTGCGGGCGATACCACAAAAAAAGCAGGAGCCAGATTTACCGTAGCTCAGATCGACATCGATGATGCCAGATTTTCCCTCATCAACAGGAATGCGGTAAGAGGTAAAACAAAGTTCGATTTCAATCACATGATGCTTAGCGATGTCAACGGTATAATCGAAGATCTTCGTATTATGAACGATACAACTTCGTTCAGCATATATAACCTGGGGTTCAGGGAATCGTCGGGATTTATCCTCGATAAAATGGGAAGTTCAGTGGTTATCGCGGGGCAAAACATTTTTCTTAAATCCGCCAGTCTGGATCTTGAAAACAGTGTTCTGAAGATACCGTTATTTGCAATGACTACTGATTCCGTAAATGGTTTTAAAAACTTTACCGAAAAGGTAAAACTCAATATTCTTCTCGATAAATCGCTGATAAGTTCCAGAGACCTGAAATACTTTATTGCAAAAACGGATAGTCTCAATGAATCTGTGTGGATTTCAGGAAAAGTACTTGGCACTATATCTGAGCTCAGGGGACGGGATATCAAGCTCACCTACCGTAATTATACTACCCTCGATTGTGACTTTGACTTTTCCGGCCTTCCCAAAATAGAAAATACATTTTTATATATTGGAGTGAACAACCTGAAAACCAATGCAAAAGATATTGAACAAATTAGGTTGCCAGGAAAAAATAAGCAGATCATAATACCCGACGCTATAAGGAACCTGGGAAATATTTCCTTCAATGGAAGCTTTACAGGTTTTACCACCGACTTTGTTACATACGGTGAATTCAGGACCATCGATGGTAACATCCGGACTGATATTTCACTGAGGCCGGAAAAAGATAACAGGTATAAAGTGAAAGGTCTGCTGACCGGAACCAATATAAATTTAGGTGAGCTCACAGGGAAATCTGAGCTGTTGGGCAAGATAAGCATGAGGTCAAATATAGACGGATATGCCTATTCATTGAAAAAGTTTTCCGCAAATCTTACCGGGAAAATTGACAGCATTGAATTTAATAAATACGTATACCGCAACATAACTCTCAACGGAGCCTTTACTGAGAAAACCTGGGATGGAAGCGTTAATATTGTTGATAAGAATATTAAGCTTGACCTTCTCGGTCTGCTCAATTTTAATAATGCCCTGCCTGAATTTGATTTTACCCTGAACGTAGCCGATGCCAAACTATATAATCTCAATCTCGACAAGCTTGATACTACTTCGTCTGTTACCATGCTCCTGACTTCTAATTTCAAGGGAAATAATATCGATAACCTCGACGGCGAAATTAAACTTCTTAATTCCAATTTTAAAAAATATAATACCAGTCTGGAACTGTATGATTTTTCGATCAGGACATACAAAGAAAACGAGAAACCGGTTCTTAGCCTGAGAACCGATTTTGTTGATGCAGACATAAAGGGCTATTATAATTTTGCTGGTCTTGCCGAGGTGGTTAAATCAACGCTTGGTAACCTGATGCCTTCACAGTTTCATTTTACCGGAAAAGAATATGATAAAAAGAATAATTTTAATTTCGACATTAACTTTAAGAATACAGATAAGATTAATTCCTTTTTCCAGACAGGCATTCTTATTGCCGATAAAAGCTATATAAACGGATCCGTTCGTGAGGATAGTGTGATAAATATTGAAGGCAAATCTGATCTGATAAGCATAAAAAACCTCGCATTCAATGATTTTACTTTCAATACGCATGTTTCAGGACCTGAATTAGCCCTCGATGTTAACAGCGCTTCTCTGAGAATTCTTGGTCAGTCTGACCTGAAAGATTTCTCAATAGGAGTTAAAACCAGACCTGATAATTTCATATTAAAAGTTGACTGGGACAACAGGGATACTACGCTTAACATGGGAAGCATTGTCGCAAGAGGCAGCGTAACAAAAGACGGCAATTCAAACCGTCCGATCCTCAAAGTTGATATTGACTCAACAAGTATTTACTCCGATAATAACAGATGGAAACTGAATAATGCATCGATAATAATTGATTCCAGTTCATTTGATATCAGGAATCTTGGTGTTGCCAGCAGTGACAAATTCTACCTGGTAAACGGATCGGTTTCTCAAAATCCGGCAGACACATTGCACCTGCAATTCAAAGGAATTGACATTGCTCCTCTTAATTTCTGGCTGAACAGGAAAAAAGAGCACGATCCTACTGCAATCCAGCTTGACTTCAAGGGTCATATCAGCGGAAATATTATATTGTCAAACGTTTATAAAAACATGCTCCTTGCCGGTAATGTTTATGTGGAAAAATTTTCTCTGCTTGGCAGTGACTTTGGCAATATTACCATCAATTCATCATTAAATGCAACGAAGAAATATGTAAATATCCAGGCAAGTAATAATCTTAATTCGATAAAGATGTTCGATATTACAGGAGGTTATGAACCGTCTACAAAGAAAATCGATCTCACTGCCATAACTACAAAACTTCCCATCAGTTTTCTGAATCCACTGCTTAAGGTATTTGCATCAGAGATCTCGGGAGAGGCTTCCGGCAAGCTGGTGTTATCGGGTAAGACAGATAATTTTACGCTCCGGGGAGCCATCCTTGCAGAAAAGACCTCGATGAAGATCACTTATCTCCAGACTAAATATTCATTGAATGACACAGTAAGATTCGATAATGAAGGGATAAAGTTTAATAACGTCAATATTACTGACAGCCGGGGCAACGGAGCAATTCTCTCGGGTTTTGTGAATCATAGAAACTTCAAGGACTATACAGCCGATATTAAGATCACCATAAATTCAAGTTCATTCCTGGTTTTAAACACCCAACCTGATGATAATCCTCTTTTCTATGGAACTGTTTACGCCTCAGGAACATACAACGATCCAACAGTTGCCAACATAAGAAGTGATCAGAATGGTCTTGCTATTGACATATCCGCAAAGACAGGAAAAAATACCAAAGTTGCGATTCCCTTAAATAAAGGCTTATCCGTATCGGAATATTCATTTATTTCCTTTAATGATTCCAACAAAGACAAGAAGGATCAGAAAGAAAGCGCCCGTACCGGTCAAACAGACAGGAATGGATCTTAATATGAATCTCGAGATCACTCCGGATGCAGAAATTCAGATAATATTCGATTCGAAAGCGGGTGATATTATGAAAGGGCACGGATCGAGTGAAAACCTGAATGTAAATCTCAATAAGAAAGGCGATTTCAGAGTGACAGGGGATTATGTAATCGAAGACGGTGAATATACATTTACTCTCGGTAATATTGTGAATAAACCATTCAGCGTGGAAAACGGAGGGAGGGTCATGTTCAACGGCGACCTGAAAGACGCTGATATTGACCTGAAGGCCAGCTATTTAAATTTAAAGGCATCATTATTGCCGATACTCAACGACGAACGTTATACAGAACGAGTGCGTGTAGAGCCGCAGCTGAATCTATCAGGAAAGCTTTTCAATCCAATTGTCGGATTCGATATATATCTTCCTGATGCAGACGAAGCAACCAGGACTGAATTGAGGAATAATATTTCAACCGAGGATGAAGTAACAAAACAGGTGGTTGCGCTTCTTGTTATGCAAAGTTTTATCTCAACAGGCACTGGCGGATCATCAGGTGCAGGTACAGCCAGCGGAACATCTGCTATGGCAGCTACCACTTATGAAATGCTTTCAAGCCGTATCAGCGACTGGTTTTCCCAGATGAGCAAGGATCTTGATATCGGATTGAATATCAGACCCGGAGCAAATGCTATGACCCCACAGGAGGCCCAGCTGGCTCTTTCTACTCAGTTGCTGAACAACAAGGTTGTTCTCAATGGAAACTTTGACGTCAGAGGTAGTGAAGCTATCAGTTCAAATCCGGCCAGTGCAGGCACAAATCAGCTGACAGGCGATTTTGATGCTGAAATAAAACTTACTCAAAAGTTGAAATTAAAAGTCTTTAATCGATTTAATGACAATTATGCCGGATTAAGTCCTTACACACAGGGTGTAGGTATCTTTTACCGTCAGGAATTTAATAAATTCACTGATCTCTTCACAAAAAGGAAAAAAGCCGACATGAAAAAAGAGGAGGATACAAAAATAAAAGCCAGCAAATAATTGTTATATAAATGATGGATAGTTAATAATTTATTTACCATTGTTACAAACCCGGCATAATAGAACACTATATCTTTTCGTTTATTCATACCTTTGCAGAACAAATTCAAATCGTATAATTTGAAATGAGTTAACCATCAGAAAATATAAACTAAGAAATTGCAACCGAAAACAAATATAGAACTTAAGAATACCTCATCCGGAAAAAGGAACGGGCTGCTGGGCACTATTCTGGTGCATGCAGCATTGTTCGGTCTTCTTATTCTTGTGAGTTTTTCAGCCCCGCCTCCTCCTGAATCTGAAGAAGGTATTCTTGTTAATTTTGGTACTGATGAAACTGGTATCGGTATGATCGAACCATCACCTCCTCCGGGAGTGAAAAATTTGGTTCCAACGGAAGTAACTCCCGAAGTGAAATCAAAGCCCCCACAGGCAAAAACTCAACAAAAGTCCAAAGAAGAGGCGCTCTTAACCCAGAACACAGAAGAAGCACCTGCAGTAAAAAAAGCTGAAACAGTTGTTAAAAAATATGACCCGGAAGCCGAGAAGAAAAGGCTGGAAAAAATTGAAGAGGACAAGATAATTAAAGAGCAAAGGGACGCAGAACGTATCAGGATCAGAGAAGAAGAGGCCGAAAAGAAAAGGATCGCAGCTGAACAACAGCGTGAAGCTGATATCAAGAACCTTACAAAAAATGCGCTTGCTAATTCAAAAAACGCAGGCACGACTTCTACAGGAGAAGGCGTTGCCGGAGGTCCTGGCAACCAGGGAGACCCCAGGGGTTCTATTGATTCAAAAGTCCGCGGTGTTGGAGGTGGCTTAGGCGATAGTGGCAATGGAACAGGTGCCAGTGGCAACGGAACGGATAAAGGCCCTCATATAGTCTGGAGGGACGTAAAGCCATCTCAGCTTTGCCTCATCCAAAATATGATTCACAGAAAGAGGGAAAGGTTGTAGTGGAAGTATATGTTGACAGGGATGGAAAAGTCGTACAGGCAAATCCGGGTACACAAGGATCGACAGAGATTGATGAATCATTATTGAAAGTAGCAAAAGAAGCTGCTCTAGGTGCAAGATTTGAGGTCAAAAAAGATGCACCCGCTAGACAGAGGGGCACAATAACATACATTTTTAAACTGAAATAAAATTCGTTTACCTTACTGGCAACCACCTAAATCTGCCAAATGGGGGACTTAAGCTTTTCTTACATCAATCTTTTCCAAAAAGCTCTCCTATTGCAATATTAAGGTTATCAATCAGATTACTGTCTTTTATAATGTAATCGTCAATGCCTTTGCGGGCAAGCTCAAGAACAATTTCACCTTTATCCTGCCCCGACAGCATTATAACAGGAATATCAGGTTTTAACTCTTTTATTTTGTCAAAGACTTCCATGCCGTTCATCACTTTATGGTCGTTGTTGACAAAATAATAATCAAGTATAACCAGGTCGGGTTCTTTACTCAGGGCGCTGATACAATCCTCGCCGTAACCAAAAGCTTCAAGCCGGTACCCTTCAGAAGTAAATCTTTTTACAACCAGCATGTTAATAAACGGATCATCGTCAACAATAAAAATAAGTTTATGGCTATTCATCGAAAATTTGATATGGTATTTACAAAGTTAAAATAATAATTTACAAAGGTGGATAAATGAAAATTGAGTTTCATAAAAATTCTCACATTGAAAATAGTGGAAAAGATGACATCATTTTAACCACCTTTTCTCCTACTCTTGCGATAACCGCCTGATTTTCAATGTTTGAAATAACCTCATCAATCATATCCACTATAACACCCATATGTTCTTCTTTTAGTCCTCTTGTAGTAATTGCAGGTGTTCCTACCCTTAAACCTGAAGTCAGAAACGGGGAACGGCTATCGAAATGGCACCATGTTTTTGTTAACAGTGATATGCGACAGAACCAGGGTATTCTCTACTTTTTTGCCCGAAATATCAGGATATTTAGTCCTCAGATCAATTAGCATAAGATGATTATCAGTACCATCGGAGACCACCTTATATCCTTTTTCCATAAAGGCTTTTGCCATTACAAAAGCATTTCTCTTAACCCTGGACTGATACTCATTGAATTCGGGTGAAAGTGCCTCGGCAAATGAAACAGCTTTCGATGCAATAACATGCTCAAGAGGACCTCCCTGAATTCCGGGAAAAACAGCAGAGTTTAAAAGAGTCGACATCATCTTCACTTCACCCTTAGGCGTAGTTAATCCCCATGGATTAACAAAATCCTTGCCCATGAGAATAATTCCCCCGCGCGGTCCGCGCAGTGTTTTGTGAGTTGTTGAGGTTACTATGTGAGCATGTTTCAGAGGATTATTAAGAAGCCTGGCGGCAATCAGACCAGCCGGATGCGCCATATCAATCATAAGAATAGCGCCGGTCATATCAGCAATTTTTCTCATCCTTTCATAATCCCATTCCCGTGAATATGCAGATGCCCCGCCCACAATCAGTTTTGGCTTTTCCTGCAGAGCAATTTTTTCCATCATATCATAATCAATCAGGCCGTCTTCCTCCCTTACACTGTATGCAACAGGCTTATAAAACAGACCCGATGAATTAACCGGAGATCCATGTGAAAGATGTCCGCCATGCGCGAGATTTAGACCCATAAATGTATCACCTGGCTTCATCACAGCCATAAAAACTGCCATGTTAGCCTGGGCTCCTGAATGTGGCTGTACATTGGCATATTCAGCATCAAAAAGCTGTTTCAACCTTTCAATCGCCAGCTGTTCAGACTGATCGACTATCTCACACCCACCATAATACCGGTTTCCTGGATATCCTTCTGCATATTTGTTTGTCATAACCGATCCCATGGCTTCAAGAACCTGCGGACTGACAAAATTTTCAGAAGCAATAAGCTCAATACCATTGATCTGGCGCTGACGTTCCTTCTCAATGAGGTCAAAAATCAAAGTATCTCTTTTCATATAGTAAAGTTGTAAAGTTGTTGTAAAGTTATAACGTTGTAATGTTGTAAAGTTGTAATGTTGTAAAGTTGTAATGTTGTAATGTACTGTCTTAATTTTACAAAGTTGTAATTTATTCCTCAGAAAACTCCACGAGAACTTCACGGTATGTCGAATAAATCCTTGATTTGGAAATAAATCCCACATAATATCCCTCATCAAGCACCGGCAGATTCCATGCGCCTGTTTTTCTGAAGGCATCCATAACAGCGTCAATATTCTCCTTCTTATCAATATAGGAAGGTGGTATAGTCATCAGATCTCTTACAAATGTAGTATCATACAATTGATGCTGAAACATTATTTCTCTCACATCATCAAGTAATACAACGCCTTCAAGAATATTATATTCATCCACGACAGGAAACAGATTCCTTTTTGATTTAGCAATTATCCCAACAAGGTCACCAAGCGTATCGGTTGGCTTAACTTTAAGCAGATCAGTTTCTATTTCCTCTCTCCAGTTCATCCTGGTCAGCACAGCCTTATCTTTGTCGTGAGTTATCAGATCACCTCTTTCCGCCAGTTGCACATGATAAATTGAATGTTTTTCAAAGCTTCTTGTTGTAATATATGCAGCTGTAGATGTGATAATTAAGCGGAATCAGAAGATTATACCCTCCGGTGATTTCCGCAATCAGAAAAATAGCGGTCAGGGGCGCATGCATAACGCCTGCCATCATCCCGGCCATCCCTACCAGTACAAATCTGTTATCAGGCAGATCAACAATCGTAAACTTCTTCAAAAGACTTGCAACAACATATCCGTTTACACCTCCTATGAACAGAGTTGGTGCAAATATTCCTCCTACTCCCCCGGCGCCATTTGTTGAGCTGCTTGCTATAACTTTTAAGCAATATAAGGCCCGACCATGAACAGGATAATGACCAAAAAACTGGATGAATATCTGCTGAAAATACTGTCGGATATGATCTGATCTGAATTCCCCTGTAACAGCGACATTATTGTATCATAGCCTTCCCCATAAAATGGCGGAAAAAGATAAATCAACCCTCCGAGTATAGTTCCTCCCAGAATGAGCCTCAGATAGGAATTATTTATCTTATTATAACTTCCCTCGAGGAATAATGTCATTTTGGAGAAATAAAGCGAGATAAATCCCGAGACAATACCCAGAAGCAGATACCAGGGAATATTTGAAATATTGAATGCACCCGCGATATTAAAGGAAAAAAGCACCTTATCGCCCATAAGAAAATAGGCAACTGTTGCTGCAGTTACAGAGGATATCAGAAGCGGTACTATAGAGGAAGTTGTGAGATCGAGCATCAGGATCTCAAGAGTAAATACTATACCTGCAATCGGAGCCTTGAAAATTCCCGACACAGCCCCTGCAGCACCACATCCGATCAGCAATGTAATATTTTTATAGTTAAGCTTGAAAAATTTTCCGATAACTGAGCCAATTGACGAGCCCGTCAATACTATAGGAGCCTCAGCTCCTACTGATCCTCCAAATCCTATTGTGAGTGTGCTGGCAATAATTGAGCTCCATGTATTGTGGGGCTTCATCCGGCTCTTATTTCTGGATATTGAAAAAAGCACCCGGCTTATCCCGTGACCAATATTGTCATGCACCACAAATTTCACAAAAAGGAAAGTCAGAAACATACCTGCAAGCGGGTATGCAAATAAAGCAATTTACCCGATCCTGTAATTTCTCCGGTAAGCAGCTGATGTAAATAATGAATAGAATATTTCAGAAAAGCTGCAGCGAGGGCACTCAGTAAACCAACGATCAGACTCAGGACGTATACCAGTTTAATCTGATCAATTGTAAAAGCGTTTTTGTGCAGTATTTTGTTAAAAAGACGATTTCTGGACATAATTATGCAAATATAAAAACAATACTAAACCTTCACTGTTTTTTAACTAAGTTTGTCATTGGCAATTAAGCGGGCAATGTGCAATTCCTTTTCTGATAAACGAATGCTGATATATGATTAACTACAAACGGTTCATACTGGAAAATGGGTTAAGAGTCCTTGTGCATGAAGATAAATCAACTCCACTGGTTGCGATGAACCTGCTTTATAACGTTGGTTCACGTGATGAGGATCCTTCAGTTACCGGACTGGCTCATCTGTTTGAACATCTGATGTTCGGAGGCTCAAAAAATATTCCTGATTATGATACCCCGCTTCAGCTTGTTGGCGGGGAAAATAACGCCTTCACAAACAACGATATCACAAATTACTTTCTTACCATCCCATCAGAAAATGTCGAGACAGGATTCTGGCTCGAATCAGACAGGATGCTGGAGCTCGATTTTTCGCAAAAAAATCTCGATACTCAGAAAAACGTTGTTACTGAGGAATTTAACCAGCGATATCTCAATCAGCCTTATGGTGATGCTATTCTGAAGCTCAGACCACTGGCTTACAAAGTACATCCTTACCGCTGGCCTACTATTGGAATGGATATCTCGCATATTCAAAACGCGGGGCTCGATCAGATTAAAAGTTTTTTCTTTTCGCATTATGCCCCAAATAATGCTATACTGGCCCTCACAGGAAATATTAATTTTGATCTTGCTTTCAGTCTGACCGAAAAGTGGTTTGGTACTATTGAAAAGAGAAACATACATACGCGGAACCTGCCAGAGGAACCTGTCCAGACTGAGGAAAGAAATCTTACGATTGAAAAAGATGTGCCTTCCAATGCATTATATAAAGTCTGGCACATCGGTCCTCGCACAAGCAAAGACTTCTACACAATCGATCTGATCACCGATCTTCTGGCCGGGGGAGAATCAGGAAGATTACACACTAAACTGGTAAGAGAAAAGAAACTATTTAGCGAAATAAATGCTTATATGACAGCTGATATCGATCCCGGTCTCATTATCGTTCAGGGAAAACTAATGAAAGGAATAGATATTCGCCTCGCCGGGGAAGCAGTGAATGAAGTAATTGGTGGATTACTCAGCAAGAATGGAATCGTTGAAGAAATGGAAAAAGTGAAGAACAAGTTTGAATCATCGACTGTTTTTTCCAACACGAGTATATTGAATAAAGCCGCAAATCTTTCATTTTTTGAACTCCTGGGTAATCCTGAACTGATAAATACAGAAGTCGATGCCTACAGGAGTGTAAGCTACGAGATGGTAACTGATGCAATAAACAGATACTTTTTACCGTCTAACTGCTGCACAATAAATTATATCTCAACCCGAAAGTAAAAATGATGAGTAATCTGGCAAGAATGCAACCGCCGGTATTTCCGGTTGAAAAGGTGGTGATTCCCGAGGCAGGAAGCTTTAGGCTGGATAACGGCGTTCCGGTATTTCTTATCGATGCCGGAACTGAAGACATAATGCGACTGGAGTTTGTTTTCAAGGCTGGTCAGATCAAAGAGTTTATGCCATTGCTTGCATCTACATGTAATATGATGCTTTCGGAAGGCTCGAAAAAATTACACTTCTGAAGAGTTGAACCGGATGCTCGACTTTTACGGAATATTTATGAATCAATCGGCAGAAAAAGACAGGGCCAGCGTAGTATTCTACTTCCTTAATAAGCATATTGATAAAGTCCTCGAACTAAGCCAGGAAGTTATTTTCCGTCCGACATTCCCTGAATCGGAACTGAATTCACTTATGAATAAAAGGATACACTGGTTTCTGGTTAATAGGGAAAAAGTTCAAAATCTGGCAATAGACCAATTCTTTGAATCACTTTTTGGTAAGGAGCATCCTTATGGTTATCAGATCAGGGAACAGGATTTCCACAATATTACTCCGTCATTGCTTACCGATTTCCATTCAAGATATTATGCCCCGGAAAACATGGCAGTAATTGTTTCGGGGAAAATACACGGAAAGACCACAGAACTTCTGAATGGCTATTTTGGCAAGATGGCTTTAAGAGAAATAAAACCCGGCAAAAATGATATTGACATACATGGCGGAGCATCCAGAAAAGTCCATGTGATCAAACCAGAAACGGTGCAGACTGCCATAAGAATAGGGTCGGTAACCATTAATAAACGACATCCTGATTATCCGGGTTTAAAAATTGTTGATTCGATACTTGGCGGATATTTTGGTTCGCGTCTCATGAAAAACATCAGGGAAGAAAAAGGTTATACATATGGAATTAACTCATCTTTGTCATCCCTCGATCTTGCCGGCTATAAGGTCATTTCAACGGAAGTTGGACGGAAAAACGCCGAAAAAACCATCGATGAGATCTACAAAGAGATAAAAATATTACAGAATGTTGCGGTGACAAAAGAGGAGATGTCTGTCGTTCGTAATTATATGTCAGGTGAAATGGTGAGAATGTTTGATGGTCCCTTCGCACTGGCAGAAAGTTTCAGATCGGCATGGGAGTTTGGATTGGACAACACCTACTATTACAGGCTGGCTGAAAAGATAAAAACGATAGATTCATCCGAGATAATGGAGCTGATGAATAAATATTATAATATTGACGACCTTTATGAAATAACGGCAGGCGCTCAATGAAAACCCGTTTCCTTATAATAGTATGTCTGGCCTTCTTTCTGTCCGTTGATATTTATTCGCAGGTTGACGGCGATTGTCTGACAGATCCGCCACTACCACCTGTTCTGACCTCCGTTTCAGTAGACTACGAGACTGGAAATACAAAACTGACATGGAATCTCAGTCCTTCTCCTGAAATTGCTGCTTATATAATCTATTCTTACACCAATGGTGACGGTATGCCTCTGGATACGGTCCGCGATCCGCTGGCAACAAATTTTACCATAACAGGCACAGCATCAAAATATTTCAGTGTTTCATATGTGGTTGCATCAATGAGATTACCACGTTGTACAAGCATCTTTTCAAATGTCCTTAACTCAATTTTTGAAACCGTGAAGATAGACACCTGTCTGGAGAAAATCCAGGTCTCGTGGAACAGCTATCCCTCCGTTCCTGAAAGGGTAAACAGCTATTCTGTTCTGATGTCCTTAAACGAAAGCAGCTTCACGGAAACAGAAAACGTGGGTCCCGACATTACTAATTTCACCCTTCAGAATTTCATGATCAATGAACAATATTGTTTTGTCATTCGTGCAAATCTTGAAACCGGTGCATTTTCAACATCAAATAAATCATGCATCTCAACACGGATGCAGCGGCCCCCTCAATGGATAAATGCTGACGAAGCAACATTGAATCCTGATGGTAAGATAGCGCTGTCATTCACAATTGATCCTCTGTCGGAAATTAAGCGTTTCCGGCTCGAAAGAAAAACCGGTTTTGCCGGTACTTTTCAGGAAATAGCTCAGCTGAATTCACAGAACGCATCGGTTAAATACACTGATAACCAGGCTTTAACTTCCGATATTAATTTTTACAGGCTTTTTGCAGTGAATAGCTGTGATCTTCCGGTTTTGGCTTCAAATATCGCTTCCAATATCGTATTATCGTACGAAACAAATGGAAATGACATTATACTCTCATGGAATCCATATAAGACATGGCTGGGATCAGTTTCATCATACTACTATCTATGCGAATACGGGTAATGGCTTCGATGAAAAAGCAAATATATCATCTTCTGACACGACTTTCATACTCGATTACAAGCAGATAATGTATCAGATTTCAGGCGATCAAGTCTGTTTTTATGTGAAGGCTGCTGAGGCTTCCAATCCTTATGGAATACAGGGAGAAAGCATTACTAACGAAGTTTGTATTGAGCCTGTGGAAAAAATCACCGTTCCTAATGTTTTTACTCCCAATAACGATCTTAATAATGATTTTTTCAAACCTGTTCTCTCCTTCACTCCTGCAGATTATCATCTCGTAATAAGTGACAGACTGGGAACAATAATGTTCCAAACCAGGGATTATCTTGAAGAATGGGATGGCTCAAAAAATGGCAATCCACAACCGCAGGGTGTTTACCTCTGGATTTTGAAGGTGACAACACCATCAGGCAAAAAAACTACACGAACAGGCACAATAACGATTATAAAGTAGATGAAAGACCGAAGTCGGAAGATCGAAGTCGGAAGCAAGAAGAATTAGTCAGAAATATACCTTTTTCTTCGAACTTACGTCTTCCGACTTCGGACTTTAAAAGCTTTGTGGTTAAGGCGATATTCACTATATTTGTATCTTGGATAAGAATTTGCGTTGGGAGTTATTTTATGGGGAACAAGGATATTTTTGATGAAGAAGACAGGAACCTTATACAGGTTGAATATGACAGTCTGGTTAATAATCTTCTCCGATGTAATAAGCCCGGAGACAGGGAGCTCATTGACAAAGCTTTTGCCAAAGCAAATGAAGCTCACTGGAATATGCGGAGAAAATCAGGAGAACCCTACATTATTCACCCGATTTCAGTTGCAAAAATAGTTAACCGCGAGATTGGTCTCGGAGCCAAATCCATTGCAGTAGCTCTTCTTCACGATGTTGTTGAAGATACTGAGTACTCACTCGAAGATGTTGAAAGAGATTTTGGTTCAAAAATTGCTTCGCTTAATTGACGGTCTTACCAAAATTTCAGGCACATATAATAAAGAAAATTCTTCTTCACTACAGGCTGAGAACTTCAGAAAGATGTTACTGACGCTTTCCGACGACCTCAGGGTTATCCTCATAAAGATAGCTGACCGTCTGCATAACATGAGAACTCTCGATTCAATGCCCGAGCACAAAAAGCTCAAAGTAGCCGGCGAGACCATTTTTCTTTACGCTCCTCTTGCACATCGTCTTGGACTCTATGCAATTAAAAGCGAACTGGAAGATCTGAGTTTTAAATTCCGACAGCCTCAGATCTATGAAGAGATTACGTCGAAACTTAAGCACAGCGAAAAAAAGAATCTCTCACTGATAAATAAATTTTCGATGCCGATTATTGAAAAGCTCGAGGAGTCAGGTATTAGCTTCGATATAAGCGGCAGACCAAAATCAATATTTTCCATATGGAATAAGATGCAGGCAAAGAATGTTCCGTTCGAAGAGATCTATGATGTGCTGGCAATAAGGATAGTCTTTGAACCTGCTCCCGGTATTCCGGAAAAAACTCAATGCTGGAATATTTATTCAATCATCACAGATTCATATCTGCCCAAACCCGACAGGCTGCGCGACTGGGTGAGCCGGCCAAAGCCAAACGGATATGAAGCCCTTCATGTTACCGTAATGGGTCCTGAAGGCCAGTGGATAGAGGTCCAGATCAGAAGTAAAAGGATGGATGAGATAGCTGAAAGAGGCTATGCTGCACACTGGAAATACAAAGGTGATGAAGTGCAGGAGAGCGAACTCGACAAATGGATAAAAAAGATCCGGATAATGCTCGAAAATCCTCATGAAGATCCGATTGAGTTTCTCGATGAGTTTAAGATGAATTTATTTTCATCGGAGATTATGGTATTTACACCAAAAGGATTTCTGGTAAGTCTTCCAAAAGGAGCGTCTGCTCTCGATTTCGCATATGAAATACATACTGAAATCGGCAATAAGGCTATCGGTGCAAAGATAAATTATAAGCTCAATCCTATAAATTCAATTCTGATGAGTGGCGACCAGGTGGAAATAATCACCTCCGATATCGCAAAACCCGATATGGAATGGCTGTCCTTCGTAAGAACCTCAAAAGCCAAGGAAGCTATCAAAAATGCACTCAAAAATGATTCCAGAGACAGTATTCAGAAGGGGATGGAAATTCTCGATACAAAACTGAAAGAGAATGGCTTAACTAATAATAATGATGTCCTCAAATCAATAATTCAGGCATTTGACGTTCAGAATAAAGAAGAACTTATATACCGGAATTTGCCTTGGACGCTACAACCTCGACAACCTCAAGAAAAAAATAAAAAAAAGCCCTTCAAAAAATGTTATTAAATACTGGGAACTGAAGCTGATAGGTTCAAAAAAGAAAAAAAAGATCCGGAGATTACCCCTTCAAATATTGACAAGAACGTACCGTTCCTTCTGAGAGAGAATGTCGATAATGCGGAACAGTCGTATGAAATCGCTAAATGCTGTAACCCTATTCCGGGTGATGAAGTTATCGGCTACCATTCTCCCGGAGGCACAATTGTTATCCATAAACCAAAATGCCCGGTTGCAATCAGGATAATGTCAAATGAAGGAAACAGGATCATGGCTGTTAAATGGGCAATTCACAAACTTGTCTCCTTTATTGCCAGGATAAGCATGACCGGGATTGACAGAATCGGCCTTGTAAATGATATCACAACAATTATTTCTGCTGAGCTAAAGGTTAATATGACAAGAATTAATATCTCGGTTAATAACGGAATATTCGAAGGAACTATAGATTTATTCGTTCACCATACAAAGGACCTGAACAATCTTATCCTGAAAATCTCAAATATAAATGGCATTGAAAATGTCAGAAGAGTGGAAGATTTCTCAAACTAATTTATTCTACTGATCTAAAACCCGATATCCGGGAAAAATACTACTTTTGTTATTATTTTAAATTAGACCAGATATGATTAGCGATGATACAAAGTTAACAGTGAAGAAGATCTTCACTGAATATCTTGAGAAGAAAGGTCACAGGAAAACTCCTGAAAGATTTGCAATTCTGGATGAAATTTATTCGAGGTCGGGACATTTTGACATAGAGTCCCTTTACATTTTCATGAAGAATAAAAATTACCGGGTCAGCAGAGCTACATTATATAATACAATTGAACTGCTACTCGATTGTAACCTTGTCATTAAACATCAGTTCGGGAAAAATATTGCACAGTTTGAAAGAGCATACCAATGCGGTCAGCATGATCATCTGATTGACATTGAGACTGGCAAGGTAATTGAGTTTTGCGATCCAAGAATTCATGAAATAATAAATACTGCCAGTGAACTTCATAATTTCACTGCGCAGTATCATTCTTTGTATATCTACGGATCATTACAAAAGGGAAAAAGATTAGAAATGCGAACCCAAAAGCGCAAAACCTGCTCTCATTCCAAATCCGCTGAACATATTCTTATCGAATGTATCCTGACCTGAATCAACAGTCACTTTAGCAGAACCATAATGTCCTCCAAAAAAGAGATCCATGGTGAAACCTGAATTGGTTATCCACTGGCGTCCAAAGAGCAGTCCTCCACCCATTACTGATAAAGTCCCCTTATCGGTGGTACTGGTATTCGAAACACTATAATTCTGATAACGCAGATATGGTGCGATATACATTCCGTCAATGGCATTCTTTTTAGGATAAATTCTGAATTCAGGAGTCAGAATCAATCCTGTGAATTTTGTATCAGAAAATTTGTAGCCCAGATATGCAACACCCATTTGAAGAGAAGTCAAATCTGAAATTTTACGCTCATAAAAAATAGAACCTGTGCCTATAATCAAAGCAAGCGTATTGATTTTAAGTACATTTTTTTCAGTAGATACACTTGTAGTCTTTTCCTGGCCAAAAGCCGGTACTGCAAAAACGATTACGAGAAGAATTGCTAAAATCTTTTTCATTTAAGTAATTTGAGGTTAATAAATATTAAATCCGATCAGGATTAACACAAAACTATTCAAATATTCCTGAAATCCTAATTCCATTCGTCAAAATTTTCATTTATCAGGCATTCCCCGACTTATTAACAATCTGTAAGCCGATGGACAAACAGTTAATTTTATTCGTACATTGTAAAGCTTTTAAAATTTATCAGTAAATCATATAATATGAACATTGACATACTGTTAGGGCTGCAGTGGGGAGACGAAGGGAAAGGAAAAATTGTTGATGCGCTAAGTCCGGTTTATGATGTGATTGCCCGTTTCCAGGGTGGCCCGAATGCAGGGCATTCTCTTGAGTTTAACAATGTTAAAGCACGTTCTTCACCTCATACCATCAGGGATATTCCATCCCGACAAACTGAATATCATCGGAAACGGTGTTGTTATTGACCCCGCTGTTTTTAAAAAGGAGATCGAGGAACTGGGTCCGTCAGTCAGTGAGCTTACAAAACGCCTCATAATCTCAAATAAAGCAAATCTTATTCTTCCGAGTCACCGTATCCTTGATGCGGCATATGAATCGCTTAAGGGTAACTCCAAAATCGGATCAACACTAAAAGGCATTGGTCCTGCCTACACTGATAAGACCGGCCGCAACGGGATACGTGTTGGCGATATACTCAGTCCAAATTTCAAAATGATATATGAAGATCATCTTAAGAGTCACTTGCTGATACTTAAAAATTACGATTTCAGATTTGATCTGGCAGAATATGAAAAAGGCTGGTTTGAAGGAATCGAAATGTTGAAACAGTTCACTATATCGAATACTGAATATCTGGTTAATGAGCTGGCGCAGAAAGGGAAAAGAATTCTCGCAGAAGGCGCTCAGGGTACAATGCTCGATGTGGATTTTGGTTCATATCCCTTTGTCACATCTTCAAACACAATAAGTGCCGGAGCATGCATCGGGTTGGGAGTCTCCCCAAAAAGCATCGGAGAGATCTTCGGAATCTTTAAAGCTTACTGCACAAGGGTGGGCTGTGGCCCGTTTCCGACAGAACTGCACGATGAAACTGGTGCAAGTTTAAGAAAGTTGGGTCATGAATTCGGTGCAACAACTGGCAGACCACGACGCTGCGGATGGCTCGATCTTCCGGCAATGAAATACTCTATAATGATCAATGGCATCACAAAACTATTTATGACCAAAGCTGATGTGATGTCGGGATTCAGGACAATAAAGATCTGTACATCTTACAAAGTTGATGGAAAAGAATGCTCTGAGCTGCCATTTGGTAACGAATCATCAATAGAACCCGTATACACCGAAATGGAAGGATGGAGTGAAGATATCACCGGAAAAAGAGATTTTAATGAACTGCCGGCAGCGCTCAAAAAATATATTCAGTTTATTGAATCCGAAACAGGCGTTCCTGTAACAATGGTATCTGTTGGTCCCGACAGGGAGGAAACCATTTATGTAGTTATAGGCGATTTAAAACCCAATTCAAAAGATAAACTTTTAACACACTTAAGCCTTTGCGCGGTTAAGCCTTGGTGCCTTTATTTCTTAACATACATCCATGCTTCAAACTGCACGGTATCCTGAAATTGCGCAAGACGTTTTGCCGCTTTCCTGAAACTGTCAAAAGATTCAACCGCTACAAGTTGAAATTTACTCCCCTCCATCTGGATTATCTTTGCATCGTATCCTTCATTTTTGTATCCGTCTGCAAAATGTTTTGCATATTCCGGAGTCACAAAACTTCCCACAATAATATTATACTTGTGGTTAGCTTCAAGAGCTAACCTTGCCTCTTCAGCTTTTCTGGCGGAATCAGCACGCTGGTCCATCAACAGATTCTGAACTCTTTCAAGGGAGTCGGCAGTCCTCATGCTGTCTGCCTGAGCCATCATGGAGGCTGTGGTTCTCATTTTTTCACCTTTTTTAAAATATTTGCAGGATGGCAGTGAAATTATAATTCCTAATAATAAAACTATGGGCAAATGTCTCATAATAAATTATTTAAGGTTAACAATTAACTTTCTGAATGGATCTTTTTATCATGCTATTCAAAGATACAAATATTTGAAAACCAAACCAAACGATAATTTATTATTGCTCTATACCAAAGTACTACGGATTTTGTATATTCGGCATATTAAAATAAGGGATAACTTATTAATACCTGCAAGATGAAATCTTTAATCCAATTTTTTGAGGAGAGCGTTGAAAAGTACAGCAACAACGTTTACCTGTGGGAAAAACCTAATGACAAATATGAAGGCACTACCTATGGTGAAACCAAAAGCAGGTTTATGAATTTGCAGCGGGACTCATCTATCTTGGTATAAAAAAAGGTGACCGATTAAGTCTTATTTCTGAGGGAAGAAACAGCTGGGTTATCGGTGAAATGGGAATCCTCTACTCCGGAGCGGTAAATGTTCCCCTGTCAGTTAAGCTTAATCCGGAAGAGATTAAATTCAGGATCAATCATTCCGGTTCGAGGATGATCCTGATGTCATCTCTGCAGGCACAGAAACTAAAAGATACCCTGAATGAATGCCCGACAATAGAAAAAGTAATACATTTCGATACACAGGAAGAATATGCTGAAAATGAGATTCATTTCAATGAGGTCAGAAAATTCGGAAGGGAATGGCTTGAAATCCCCGAAAACATGGCAAAGTTTGAAGAACTTTATAAAAGCATCACACCCGACGATTTTGCAAATATCTGCTATACATCCGGAACAACAGCCGATCCTAAGGGAATTATTCTCACACATGGAAATTATGTGACCAATGTTTATCAGGCTTATAGTCTGATGGATATCCCTTCATTCTACAAAACATTACTTATACTCCCATGGGATCATTCGTTTGGTCATACAGGCGGGATATTTGCATTCATGGGCAAAGGCGCCAGCATCGCATCGGTAAAAACAGGTAAGACCCCTATCGAAACTTTAAGAAATCTGCCCTCCTGTTTAAAAGAGATCAAACCAAATCTCCTTATGAGCGTTCCTGCAATTGCAAAAAATTTCAGAAAGAATATTGAGAAGGGAATAAAGGAAAAAGGGAAAGTGATTGAAATGCTGTTTAATCATGCGCTTAAAATATCATACGCATATAATAAGGAAGGATGGAACAAGGGCACAGGCCTTCAAAGACTCAAAAGACCGCTCCTCCGATTCTACGACAGACTTCTTTTCAGCAAAATAAGGGAAGCCTATGGCGGAGAACTCGATTATTTCATAGGTGGCGGCGCACTTCTGGAAATTGAACTTCAGAGATTTTTCTATGCTCTGGGAATACCTATGTACCAGGGATACGGGCTCAGCGAAGCTTCACCCGTTATATCCTCTAATTCAACGAGCCGCCATAAACTTGGATCTTCCGGAGCTCTGGTAAATAATATGGACCTTAAGATCTGCGATGATGATGGTAACGAAGTACCCGTGGGACAGAAAGGCGAGATAGTCATAAAAGGTGGAAACGTTATGTATGGCTATTGGAAAAATGATGCAGCTACAAAAGAAACGATTAGAGACGGTTGGCTTTATACAGGCGATATGGGTTATATGTCGGAAGACGGATATCTCTATGTCCTTGGTCGATTTAAAAGTCTCCTCATAGCCGATGATGGCGAAAAATTCAGTCCTGAAGGCATCGAAGAAGCAATATCGGAACAATCGAAATATATTGATCAATGTATGCTTTACAACAATCAGAAACCTTATACCGTGGCTCTGATCGTTCCAAACCAACATGCCCTGAAATTATTTCTTGAAGAAAAAATACTTACGGCCGATTCAGACGAAGGCAAGAGAGCAGTTATAACTCTCATTGAAAGTGAAGTGAATGAGTATCGCACAAACGGTAAATTCGGTAACATGTTTCCGCAAAGATGGCTCCCTGTTGCAATCGGGATCCTTGAGGAAAGCTTCACCGAAGATAACGGGCTCATGAATTCAACCATGAAGATTGTAAGAGGGAAAGTCATGGAAAAATATCAGGACCTGATTGATTATCTATATACACCTGATGCAAAAGCTGTTACCAACGAGCGGAATATTGAAGAGGTTGAGAAGATGAAGCTGGGGTAGAAGGGGAAGAAAAGATGTGAGATGTGAGATGTGAGATATGAGATGTGAGATGTGAGAAAAATTGCAGAGGCATAGAGCGCAGGGGAAGAAAAATTGAGAGACTAAGAGACTAAAAGACTGAGAGACTGGAGGATTGATAAACCTGGCATGAAACAAGGTCTGAGATTTGAATAAACCGTCATTACGATAATATTATAATAATATTCAATGAGACTAGTTAAGAGCCTTTCGATTCTTTCTTTTAGTCTTATTAAGTGTATCATGTACACAAAAAGAAAAAATAAACTGGAAAATTACTGCAAATCCTATCCTTACAGAATGGGCTGCAGATGTTGACCCGCTAAAGCCATGGTCAGAGTATCCCCGCCCCGATATGGTACGTCCTGAGTGGATGAACCTCAATGGAATGTGGAGCTATGCGATAACACCAAAAGGAACAAAACCCGATAGGTGGGATGGGTCCATTCTGGTCCCCTACCCTCTTGAATCGGCTCTTTCAGGCGTAAAAAAGAAAATTACCGAAAAAGAGAATCTCTGGTACAAAAAGACATTTAGTCTGCCTGAGGCCTGGAAAAAGAACCATCTGCTTTTAAATTTTGAAGCCTGCGATTGGGAAACAACTGTATGGGTTGACGGGAAGGAACTCGGAACACATCGTGGTGGCTACGATCCGTTTTCCTTCGATATCACATCTTCCATCGGAAATTCAAAGTTACATGAGATTATGGTTTGTGTCTGGGATCCTACGGATAAAGGAACACAACCGCGCGGTAAACAGGTATCGTCACCCGGAAGCATCTGGTATACATCAACTACCGGAATCTGGCAGACTGTATGGCTTGAGCCGGTGGATGAATATTATATATCTTCCTTCAGAACCGTAACGAATGCCGATAATGGCACCGTGGTAATAAAAACCGATGCAAAAAATATACCTGACGGAACTCTTTCAATCAAAATAAAAAATAATGGCAGGACTGTTGCAAAAGCCACAGGCAGGGCCGATGAAGCTATCACCCTTCAGATTAAGGATCCTATCCTTTGGAGTCCGGATAACCCATTTTTATATGACATTTCCATAGAATTAATAAATAAAAACAAGACTGTAGATAAAGTTAAATCATATACAGGAATAAGAAAGATCTCTCTTGGAAAAACCTCTGATGGCTTCACAAGGATGCTTCTGAATAATGAATTTATATATCAGAACGGGCCTCTTGACCAGGGTTTCTGGCCCGATGGCATATATACTCCTCCTACTGAAACAGCTATGGTTTATGATCTTCGGATGACAAAAAAAATGGGCTTTAACATGCTTCGCAAGCATGTTAAAGTTGAAAACAGGATTTTTTATTCCTGGTGTGATAAACTGGGAATACTGGTATGGCAGGATATGCCCAGCGGTGACCAGTCTATCTGGGGTGACCTCCCCGACATTACAAGATCAAAAGAATCAACCGATGAATATGAGCTTGAGCTGAAGAGAATGATCGATACGAAATATAATCATCCTTCTATCATTATGTGGGTCCCTTTCAACGAGGGATGGGGCCAGTTTGAAACCGGAAGAATAACGGATCTGATAGCTGACTATGATAAAACCAGGCTTGTCAACAGCGCTTCAGGATGGACCGACCGGGGCACTGGCAATATCAACGATATACACCATTATCCCGATCCGGTCGTTCAACCGGCTGAAGAGAATAGAGCAATCGTACTTGGGGAATTCGGCGGTCTCGGCCTGCCTCTTCAGGGACATACCTGGGAACAAAAAAACTGGGGATACAGGAATATGACGGATACTCTACAGCTTCTCACCAGGTATGAGTCATATTTTGATCTGATCCACAGGTTCGTAAAAGAAAATGGTTTAAGCGCTACAATATATACTCAGACAACCGATGTTGAAACTGAGACCAATGGTCTTATGACATACGACCGGAAGGTCAACAAGATGGGTGTCGAAAATGTATACAGGGCAAACATGAATATAATTCCGCCTTCACTTAATTCGTCACTCAGGATTTTTATTAATGAGGATACAGTGGAACTGAAAAATTCGAGATTGGGAGGAAAGATATACTACACTACCGACGGAAGTGAGCCAACATTGAATTCATTGCAATATAACGGTCCGATTAAAGTTTCTGCCAGCACCACGATAAAGACGTTCACAAAGTGGGATGATGCGGGAAGCAGAACAATTTCCTACACTCTTGAGAAAAAAGAACCGATTGCCTCTGTTATTCCAGATAAAATAAAGCCAGGGTTAAGAGCTGCAATTTTCGATGGAAAGTTTTCCGAACTGCCAACATTCCCGGTGCTAAAGCCAGCAATCGTGAAAAACGTCTCAGTAGTTTCCAATAAAGCCGCCGGCAGGGATTCGTTGTTTGCAATTGTATTCGATGGCTATGTCCTTATCCCTGAGAAAGGGGTATACGGATTTTACATAAACTCCGATGATGGAAGCAAAATGGTGATCGATTCCGAAGAACCAGTCATGAATGATGGCATACATGGGATGAAAGAGGAAGGAAGAAGCTATCCTCTTGACAAGGGTTATCATAAACTGAAAATCGAGTATTTTCAACGTGTCGGAGGCATAGGATTGCAATTTCTTGTTGAGGCCCCCGGTCAGCAAAAATCTGTCGTTCCTGCGGGATGGTTGTTCAATTAACTGCATCTTCCTGTGGCTTTTACTCCTAAATCCCCCAAGGGAGACTTTACTGAAGTCAGCCTTTGATTTGGTAACTTAGATAATCAGTCTGCTTTTAAAAGGCAGGAAGGTCATAAAATCAGCATGATGAACGATATATGCTTCGGTAGTTCTCTTTACCAGATCACCTTCATGTGCATGTGCTGCAATAATATGACATACTTCCGGGGGAACACCACACTCTTCCGCGAGTGAAACTCCTGAAAAAGGATGCCGGAGGTATTGACCATATTTCCCCTGAACAGCATTCTTATCTTTATCGAGCTCATATTCAAGCAACTTACCCACATCAGCCAGTATTGCTCCTGAAATAAGAACATCCATATTAACCGGCAGATCGGTGCTGAAAAACTCATTCATCTTTTCACCGCTTGCCCTGGCAATATGCACTACACATCTTTTATGTGCCATGAAGCTGACTTTCAGATCTGGTCCGCATAAAAGAGTAAACGGTATAATATCAAGATCATCAGCCTTAAGCACGCTTCTGGAGAGAGCTGTTTCCCATGTCTTTGCAGTTTTTTCCCTGAGTGACACATCTTTAATCCACTCCAGTTCCGGCCATAGTTTTTTTATTCGTTCAGTCATGAAGTCTCAATTATCTTAATTCCGCAATTATCGCATCAGCCATCTGCGATGTTGAAGCAGCACCGCTTTGAATTACTTCAGGTCTGCCTTTCATCTTCATCATATCATAAGTTCTTACCTTACCTTCCTTTATTACATGAGCTATTGCCTTCCGTATTTTAGCTGCAATCTCCATTTCTTCCAGGTAATCGAGCATCATACATGCCGATTCTATCATTGCTATTGGATTGACAATGGAAATGTCATATCCGGCATACTTCGGAGCAGATCCGTGCGTTGGCTCAAAAACAGCAACACCATCAGCCGAGAATTGCGCGCTGCATGCAAAACCCAACCCTCCTATCAGTCCCGCAAAACCATCAGATGCTATGTCTCCAAACATATTGCCAGCGACAATAACTCCATAATCTTCCGGATTTTTAGTAAGCCACATCATCTGAGCATCGATATTTGTATTCACCAGTTTAATGTCAGAAAAAGAGTTTTTCTGAATCTCTTTTGCCAGTTTCCACATCAGTCCTGATGTTTCCCTTATTACATTTGGTTTCTCACAGACAGTAACTGATTTGTATCCGAATTTTTTCGCATGTTCAAATGCAGCCATCAGAATCCTTATGGTTGCCTTCCTGGTAAAGATCCTTGTGGAGATGGATAGTTCTTCGACAGGGACTGATCCGAAGTTTTCCGCGAATTTAGGGTGTGTCATGAAGGCCTGAAGCACCAATGCAGGGGGGTTAGTCCATTCAACTCCCGAATATAAACCTTCGGTATTCTGACGGAATATGACCACATCTACCATAGGTTCGTCGATAGTGTTTCCTTTGCCTCTTCTTACAAAATTTAAGGGATTGCCTTTATATGATCTACACGGACGCACACAGATATCAAGATTAAAGAGCTGCCGCAGACCTACAATCGGACTTGAGTAAGTATAGCCCTTGTCTTGCAGGGCAGGCAAGAGTTCTGCTTTAGCCTCATCAATTGGCTTGGAAGTGATGGCACCAAATAATGCTATTTTATGTTTTTCAATAAGCTTAATTGTCCTCTGAGGCAATGGATTGCCTTCTTTGCACCAGAATTCCCATCCGATATCGCCATGAACATAATCTGCTTCAAATCCTGCTGCATCCAGCACTCTTAATGATTCTTTGAGAACGACTGCGCCAATACCATCGCCGGGCAAAGTTACTATTGTACGCTTCGACATAGGTCTTTATATGATTAGTTTAGAACGGCTTGCTATTGGGTAAAAATAGTTAATTTTTGTACACTAAAAACGAGACTATAATCATGTATTTATAACTGAAAGATGAAATAAAATAGTAATTTTGCGGCCAAATAGTACTATTAATCAAGGTATGAGCATTTTAGGCAAGTTAAATCCAGAGTCACTCTGGATATATTTTGAAGAGATTTGTAAAATTCCACGTCTTTCAAAAAACGAGGGAAAGATCAGACAATATCTTCTTGAATTTGCAAATAAAAACAATCTCGAATCAAAAGAGGATGAGGTTGGAAATATACTGATTATAAAACCTTCATCACCAGGTCTGGAGAAACGCAAAACTGTGGTTCTTCAGAGTCATATGGATATGGTTGGTGAAAAAAATGCCGATTACCCGCACGATTGGAAAACCGATCCTATTATACCCTCCATAAAAGACGGATGGGTGATCGCCACAGGAACGACACTGGGAGCAGATGATGGAATAGGAATTGCATCACAGCTGGCAATTCTTACCGACAAAAATCTAAAAGCCGGAAAAATAGAATGTCTGTTCACAGTAGATGAAGAATCAGGAATGACCGGTGCGATCAATCTGAACCCGATTTTTTTTCCGGCAGGACACTCCTGAACCTTGATTCTGAAGATGAAGGAATACTATTCATTGGCTGTGCAGGAGGCATGGATACTGTCGGAACTATAGGATATCTGTCTCTGCCCACTGATGAAGATTCTGCCGCTTTCAACATTTCTGTTAAAGGTTTGCACGGAGGACATTCAGGCGATGAAATTCATAAAGGTTACGGAAATGCTGTTAAAATAATGAACAGGCTTCTCCGTCAATTGTCCGACCATCTCAAAATGCATATCTCAGACTTCGATGGAGGAAATCTTCGTAATGCAATTCCCAGAGAAGCTTTTTCGACTATCGTTTGTGATAAGAAAAGCGATTCCGAAGTAAAAACTCTTGTAAAGGACTTTCTTATTACAATCAGAAATGAATTTGGAGACCTGGAGAAAGATCTTAAGATAACCGCAATAGAGTCAGACATCCCGGATTCAGTTATGGATGAAAATAGCCAGTCAAAATTCATGAATGCTCTTACCTGTTGTCCTCATGGTGTAATTGCATGGTCAAAGGAGATGGATGATCTGGTAGAGACCTCAACAAACCTGGCTTCCGCAAAATTCTGCGACAACAACACGATACGAATAATTACCACTCAAAGAAGTTCTGTCGAATCGGCAAAAAATGATGCCGGGGCAATGGTTGAATCGTGCCTGATGCTTGCAGATGCCGAAGTAGTCCATTCTGACGGATACCCGGGCTGGAAGCCGAATTTGACCTCTGAGATACTTAAGATTACACGAGAATCTTATCTGACATTATTTGGCAAGGAACCTCTCGTAAGAGCTATACATGCAGGGCTTGAATGCGGATTGGTTTATGAAAAGGTGAAGGGAATAGATATGATATCTTTCGGTCCTACAATAAAGGGAGCCCACACTCCTGAGGAGAAGATAGAGATTAGGACGGCTCAAATGTTTTGGGATCTTCTTATCGATGTTGTATGTAAAATGCCTGAAGAGTAACGGGATCAGTTAAAATTCATATTTTTCGAATTCTTCTTTTCCTGCTCCGCAAACGGGACAGATATAATCATCCGGAAGATCATTAAAGGAAGTGCCGGGTGCAATTCCACCTAAAGGATCGCCTTCCTCCGGTTCATATATATACCCGCAAACGATACATTTGTATTTTTCCATATTCTTATTCGGTCTTTTTAATTTTCCTGACTACATCTATTACTGTTCCGTCAACCCATTTAATGGCGGCAACCACCTTATCTTCAAACTGTGGTTTCTGAGGAACACCGCATATCTGCTCCGCTTCCTCTTTAAGCTCTTTGAGTGATCTTAATGGCAGTCCTTTTCCTTTAACACTATCGATGAGATCCTGACGCAAAGGATTAATTGCAATTCCTCTTTCTGTTATTATGACGTCAATAAGTTCTCCGGGACCACATAATGTTGTAACTTCATCGACGATGACCGGAATCCTGTCGCGGAACAACGGAATAGGAAGAATGACGTTCCGTGCATGCAGACAGTTCTGCCATCCGCCTATCCCATGAAGAAGATAGCCATCCGAATGTGTCACAACATTCCCGTTGAAATTCAAGTCGATCTCCGTCGCTCCCAGGATCATTATATCCATCAGGCTTGTAAGATTACCCTTTGAATGATAGTTATATGCATTCAGAACAGAATATGGAACATGATTAGGATTTTCCCTGATAGATCTTACCGAATCGAGGTCAAACACCTGGGCATCGAGAATAGCACCCATCTGGCCTTCCTCAAGCATATTCACCATATATTTTGTACTGCCTCCAAAGCCAAATTTAGATCTCCATCCCTTATTTTTCAGAATCTCATGCAGAAATACTGCAATTGCCAGGGAGGTGCCGCCTGCTCCTGCCTGCATTGTAACACCATCTTTAAGAATACCAGATTTCTCGAGGAAAGATGCAGTTAATTCCGCAATTAAAAGCCTGTCGGGACTCTTCGTAATCTGTGTTGTTCCCGAAACTATTTTTTCGGGTATTCCTATCTTATCCACAACAACTACATAATCAACATAATTGCCTTCTATCTCCATGGGAAAACAAGGAAGATCAACAAGATTATCTGTGACTATAATTACTTTTGCAGCGTACATGTAATCAGCCTTGGCATAACCGAGCACTCCGCAGGCAGAAGGACCAGTTGTTCCCCTGGCATTTCCGAAAGAATCGGCAGTAGGGGCAGCCATCACTGCAATATCAATTCTGACTTCACCATCCTGGATTGCCTGAACTCTGCCTCCATGTGAACGCAATACTGCAGTTCCTTTCATTTTACCGTCGGAGACAAATCGTCCGAGCGGACCATTCATACTGCCTTCAATTCTGTTTATTGTACCATCTTCGAGGTATTTTATGACGGGATCATTACAGGGAAATGATGCTGATGGAAACCAGATCAGATCTTTCACTCCCATCCCTGAAGCCAGCTCAAATATTTTATTGCTTACGAGATCCCCATCTCTCAGATGATGATGTGTGGAAATTGTCATCCCGTCGTGCAAACCGCATTTTTTCAGTGCTTCCTCAAGTGAACTGACAACCTTGTTTCCGTCTTCGGGATAATCTGCACAGGTTGGAATCAGCTGCGAGTATTTCCTCCCTTCAGGTTTATGTTTCCCTACTCCTTTGTAAGGAATAACAGGCTGGCCGTTGATCTCAATGGGAACTGTCCTTCCGGCTGCATTAATCACGCTTTTGGTCGCCATGTGGTGCTATTAGTGCTTATTTATTCTTCTCGATTAATATCATTTAACCAATCAGGGGATAGCCTGCCCATACGAACCGCCAGATCGATTGTTCTCTCAGCACGTGCTACCACTGGCGGGTCTATCATCTTAGAACCCAAAGCTACTACGCTGAGACCTTTTAGTTTAGCATCGGCAAATGCCATCACAATTTTTTTGGATTTCTCCACCTCAGCCTCTTCTGGTGCAAATAGTTCTTTGATCACGGATATCTGACGAGGATGAATGCATCCCATTCCTTCAAAACCCAGTGATTTTGAGACCCTCACATTCTCTTTCAGGGCTTCCATATCGGAAACATCAGAAAAAACTGAGTCTATTGCCTGAATACCGGCTGCCCTGGCTGCTACAACGAGCCTTGTCCTGGCATAAAATGATTCTTCGCCTCCAATAGTACGCTGAACACCAAGATCTGCAGTATAATCCTCAAGACCTATTGCCATAGAAACTATGCTGATACATGAGCGGGCTATATCGAATGCATTCTCAACACCCAGAGCGCTTTCTATGATAGGCATAAGAAAAACTTCATTCTTTAATTTGAATTTCTTTCTTATGGAATGAATTTCTTCTTCAACTTTAACCAGATAGTCTGCATTTTCGCATTTAGGCACCAGTATGAGATTAACATTATGGGGTACGACAAAATGAAGATCTTCAAGCCCTCTCTCACCCTGATTTATCCTTACCATTCTTTCAGCTCCATAAAAATTTACCTGACGAAGTGCATTCCTGACCAGAATCCGTGCCTCATCTTTTTTTTCCGGAGCTACTGAATCTTCAAGGTCGAGAATAATTCCGTCAGCGGAATGAAGACCTGCATTTATCATCAGTCCGGGTGAATTGCCCGGCAGATATAACCTGGAAAAACGAAATCGTGCGCGATTGGTCGGATAACTATTTTCGGGCCGGAAAACAGGAAGATACTCAAGCTCAGTAACAATTAGTTGTCTCACTGCCGCTTCGAGACGTGCCATGATAACAAATGGAAGAGCTCCCGAGTCAGTAATTTTAACATGGCAATGTCTAACATCAAAGAAATGAAGAACTTCCCTTGTGAGCTTCAAAATCGATTGACCGTATAGAACTTTAACTTTGGAAGTCAGATCAATTAATATTTCCCCCTCCGATGTCGGCTCAAGAATAATTTCGCAATCAGATCTGACCTTTGGACCGGAATTACCCGTGATTGCAACGGATTTTTTCATTTTGCCTGAAAATTGATAACGTTATACAAACCTACTAATTTTTTTAAACATCAGGCAGTAGTTTTGTTTTCACATAGTTCAATCAATACACCGGAAGTAGATTTTGGGTGTAAAAATGCAATCTCAAGTCCTTCTGCTCCTTTCCTGGGGCTGCTGTCGATCAGCCTTATACCATGATTTTCAATATGAGCCAGTTGTTCTTCAATCTTTTCCACCGCAAATGCGATATGATGGATCCCTTCCCCTTTCTTTTCGATAAATTTACCAATAGGACCCTCAGGATCAGTAGATTCAAGAAGCTCGATCTTTGTCTGTCCAACCATAAAAAACGCTGTCCTGACTTTCTGATCAGCGACTTCTTCAATGTTATAACATGTCAGTCCCAGTACATTTTCATAGAATGTAATTGCCTCTTTAAGATTGGCAACAGCAATACCAATATGTTCAATATGAGTTGGTTTCATAATATATAGAATTGAATTGATTATTTTATTAACAGTTTGATTTTTCGCTGATTAACTCCCTTCCCGACCTTCCCCCAAAAGGGGACGGAGTGGATTTACCTTAAAATGGAAATTCGACCGGTGTCTTAACATCAGACTCCACGTTCTCCGGCTTTTTTGCGGCTGTATGAATGCGGTTGCCATCTACATATATCGCTTTATATGGAGTAACGGGGCATGCAAATTCGCAATGCCCGCAGCCAATGCAGATGTCTTCAGTTACTTCAGGTATCACAAGGTTGCCCGAAAATGGAACCATGTGACATGCCTTTGTCGGACAGCTTTCAGAACAAGCGCCGCATGCAGTGTTTTCAGTTTTAACAATACAATTATCTTTAATAAACTGCGCCTTCCCGATCTGCGTAAGCTTTTTTGCATCTAATAGCAGGGGATGCAAAGCATTAGTAGGGCATATCTCTGTACATTTTGTACAATTGAATGCACAAAAACTCTTGTGATAATCCATAACAGGCTGCATCATCCCTGCAATGCCGTATTCTTTATACGAAGGCTGAAGCACATCATTAGGACATATTGTTATGCATAATGAGCAGGCGATGCATTCCTTGGTAAATTCTTGTATACTATGTGCCCCGGGAGGACATACGGGAGAAGTCCTGTTTTCTCGTACCGTTGATTCCTTTTTAGGTTTTGGAGCAGTCTTTTCCTGCCCATTAGATACCCGGGATAGTCCAAATAATAAAAACAATGATCCCACTATCACTTTTCTTCTGCTTTCGTCTGTTACATGATCTTTCCCGTCTGCTTCTTTATTTTCCTTTTTCTCTCTCTTTTTAAATTCCACCATACCGAATGAAATTGCGTTATCCTGGCATGTATGAATGCAATTAAAACAACTCACACATCTTGACAGATCAACATCATGATTAAGAAAATCAATACATGAGGATTTACATCTTATTGCACATCTTCCGCATCTGGTGCATGCTGATTCGTCAAATTTTATTCTGAAAAGCGAAATTTTGGAAATAAGTCCCAGAAATGTCCCGACCGGGCAGATCATATTGCAGAAAAGACGTCCTTTTGTAAGGGATAAACCGCCAACAAGCAAAAAGAATACTGCCGGAATGGAATAAACGATCAACGGGTATCCCTTTACCGGAATATTGCTGAGAGTGTAAATATCAAATTTGCCAAGTATCCCTGAAAGAAAGTTATTAATAACCATGAAAACAGGTTTTGCAAAATAAGTCATGAATCTTGCAAATATGCTGTAAGGATCGAGGAGGGTTATCATGTAGAAACCCCAAACCAATGTAACAATCAGTGTTACAGCAAGAATGGCGTATCTTAATATCGTAAAAGGTTTCTTAAAACCATATCTTCTGAACTTCTTTTTAATCCGGCCTCCTACCCTGCTGGTCAGATCCTGAGCAATCCCGAGAGGACATAAAAATGAGCAGTATGTCCGTCCTGAAATGAGTGTCAGTAATATGACAATAAGGAAGCCACCGGCAGCAATTGTTTTCAGAACTGAGAATTTGATTACCGATGGAATAAATTGAAGAAATGTTAAAGCATTAATATATTCAGAAGGAATCAGTGACTTGAAATCAATAAATATCAGGAAAAAATAGATGAAAATCAGAGTTGAAAAAACGATGCGGATTCTTCTTAATACAGATGAACTCATCAGAAATTACATTTTAATTCTTTTAATATTCAGGGATTCAAGGTTCATGTTTCCGAGTCCCATTTTATGTGCAATCGGAATATATTCGATCTTTTCGACAGCTACACCAAGCATTTTAGCCGCGGCTGCATCTCCTGCAACCCAATCTGCAGTAATTATCTGAGATTTCATTGAAACGACATCCTCTTTTGAAACACCCTGGGGACCATGTTTCACCATTACATTGTAGCAATCGATTATATTAAGGGCAGGTTTTTTCGCATACATGCCATAATCAGCAATACACTGGTTAAGATCATTTGAATGCCAGTATTCTCTGTCCCATACCAGACCCATGTTATTCTTCAGACAGGCAGTCATTCGGGTTGAACTGTGATCTTTGAGCACAGGTACATTTATAAATACATCTGTTTCGAGCAACAGCTGATGTACTTTTGCTTTCTTAAGCTTTACACCACCCGGAATTTCGATTTCGTGGTAGTAGCTTTCTGAATTGCCCGGAACCACTTTTGCCCCGGCTGACTTAGCCATTTTTTCGATTCCGGAGTTGCTATAACAGTTTACCCAGTTATCGCAGGTATGGTCAAACACATAAACCTCCCTGGCTCCGGCTCTGAAACAATGCTCAATAATTCTTTTCACGAGAAGCGGGTTGGTATTTGCGCCCAGCTCAGGAATTACATCCCAGCCAATATTTGGCTTGATAAGCACTTTCTGACCTTTCTTCACAAATGCTCCCATGCCTCCCAGTTCCTGTATTCCCAGGTCGAACATCGCATCGGGATTGCCTCCCATTATTGCGACCATATCGTATTTGGGTGCGAATGCTGATGATGACCAGAGTTTATCGATGCCGCCCATTTTAAGCGCTGCACCGGCAGCAAGAGTGCCACCAACTGATGTTCGGAAGAAATCTCTTCTTTTCATATCTTAATAAAATGGTTATAAAACGATTCCCGGTTGAAGTCCGAAAAATACAATTTTTTTTTTATTATTCCGTAAAGAATGTAAATAGTATATTAGCAACGTAAATTGAGGGGGTATGTTGCAATGAAATTTTCAGCACTCCTTATTTATAATTGATGCATGTTATACTATTTAAAAGAATATGAAAATAATAAGTTATGACTGCTTCTCAGGTATAAGCGGAGACATGAACCTGGGCGCAATGATAGATCTTGGTGTTGACCAGGCATATCTGATTGCTGAATTGAATAAACTGAATCTTCCGGGCTGGGAACTCCAGGTGCAAAAGGACCAACGACACGGAATTACCGGTACTAAGGTTACCGTAAAACAAACCCGTCATGAACATGCTCACAGACATTTGTCGGACATTGAGAAAATAATTACTTCTTCCACCCTTGATGAAAATATAAAGACACTCAGTCTTAAGATATTCTCAAAAATAGCAGAAGCTGAGGCCACAGTACATGGCATACCTGTCGATCATGTTCATTTTCACGAAGTCGGGGCGGTTGATTCCATTATTGATGTTGTGGGTGCCGCTGTATGTTTTGTTTCACTCGGTGTTGATGCTGTACATATTGGAACCATTGAGCTCGGAGGGGGATTTGTGAATTGCGATCATGGAACACTTCCCGTACCCGCACCGGCTACATCTGAAATAATTAAGGGAATGCCTGTCAAAAAGGGAGGGGTCGATTTTGAAGCCACTACTCCCACCGGCGCTGCAATACTTGCAACCCTTGGAACGGATTTCAATCCCGGACTGGCAATAAAAATCGAAAAGACAGCATACGGGATAGGTCACAAGGAGCATCCCGATGTACCTAATCTTCTGAGAGTATTTCTGGGCGAAACTTTGACGGAAAATGCCCCGGGCCACGACGCTTTGCAGCTCGAATGCAATATCGATGACATGAATCCTGAATTTTTTGAATATGTATCGGCAAAACTTTTCAAAGCCGGAGTCTCCGATGTATTCTTTTCAAATCTTATAATGAAAAAAGGCAGACCCGGCGTTCAGCTTAGTGTCATCTGCGAAACCGGATTAGCCGATACAGTTAAGAATATCATCTTCACCGAATCCACAACCCTGGGGATCAGAACATTCCCATTCAGAAAAGATACTCTGGTAAGAAAATTTGAAACGATATCTACAATTTACGGGAATCTCACTGTCAAGAGATCTTTCTATAACGGAACAGAAGTTTCCTGCAAGCCTGAGTATGAGGAATGTAAACAGATCGCATCCGATAAAGGAATTCCCTTAAAAGAGGTTTACAATGAAGTCATGGCCATTTTAGTTAACAGGAAGTGAAATGACCTCTGGCAGATTCCAAACCTCTTTAAGGAGTTGGGGGGTGAAAACAATGTTAAGAGTTATATAGAAGCTGAAAAAGGATAAATATGAATGCAAAAGAAATTGAAAAACTTCTAACGGATGTTAAGAATGGCGATACAAGCGTTGATGAAGCTCTTGTCGTTCTGAAAAATTTTCCCTACACCGATCTTGGCTTTGCAAGAATTGACCATCAGCGCGAAATGCGGACCGGTTACCCTGAGATAATCTATTGTGCAGGAAAGTCCATTGAACAGGTGAGGGAGATATTCAGGGTCATGGCTGAAACAGAAAGCAATGTCATAGGTACACGAGCCAGTGAAGAAATGTATGAATCGGTGAGAAGTATTTCTCCTGATGCAGTTTATTATCGGGTTGCCCGTATCATTTCGCTTCAGAAAAAGAAACCTGTGACACCGGAAACCAGGATAGCAATCATTACAGCCGGGACGTCTGATATGCCGGTTGCGGAAGAAGCTGCGATAACAGCCGAATTACTGGGGAATAATGTTTTAAGGATTTATGATGCTGGCGTTGCGGGAATCCACCGTCTTGTTGATAAACTTCCGGAAATCAGGAATTGCCGTGTGATAGTAGTTATTGCAGGCATGGAAGGAGCCCTGGCCAGCGTCGTAGGGGGGCTGGTCGACAAACCGGTCATAGCAGTGCCTACCAGTGTTGGATATGGGGCAAATTTCGGAGGCATATCCGCGCTTCTGGCAATGTTGACAAGCTGTTCAACCGGGGTAACCGTAGTGAACATTGATAATGGATTCGGAGCCGGATTCGCTGCAAGTATGATTAATAAAATGGTGTGACATATTTACGATGGCAGGTAAAATATTACTCTCCACAGCATATCTTCCGCCCATTGAATATTTTTCTATTGCTTCAAACGCGGAAGAGGTACATATTGAACGCGAAGAAAATTATCTGAAGCAATCATATCGCAACAGGTGTTATATTCTTTCAGCCCATGGCCGGCAAATCCTGTCAATCCCCGTATATCTGGGAAGTCTTCATAAAACAGCCGTTAAGGACATCAGGATCGATTATTCCAAACGATGGCAGCAGGTTCATCTGAGGGCTATATCAGCAGCCTATAGTTGCTCTCCTTATTTTATGTACTATTACGAAATTATTGAAAAGGTCATTTCAAAAAACAATGAATATCTGATTGATCTGAATATGGAACTTACCAGTTCGTTGCTGGAAATGCTTAAACTAAAAACAAGCCTGGCTTATACTGACCATTTCATTACACCTGACGGATCCGATTCTGATTTCAGGTATCGCATCTCACCGAAAATTGAATCTGCTTTTATCTCAAAACCATATTTGCAGGTATTCGGTGATAGTTTTGTTACAAATCTGAGTATAATCGATCTTATATTTAATGCGGGTCCTGATGGGAAAGATTATCTGTGAGGGGCTAAAAAAAAGGGCTGCTCCTTTCGGAGACAGCCCAACATTTACGAAGTCATCAAAGTATTAAATCCCAAATTTATATCCCAGAGTCAGAGTAAAGACATTTCTTGTTGATTTCAAATTAGCCTGAGACAGTTCAACCCCTGCATCAACAGGATATAGAAAATATTTCTGGGAATATTTAAAATTGGTAAAACCAAAATCAATTGATACTTTTTGTTCCCTGAATCCTACCCCACATGATATGGAGTTGTAATTCAGGTTTGCGTTATCTTCTGTAGACGCAAATGATTTTCCGTATAATCCATAACCGGCCCGCAGATAGAGTGTATTAAATCTGTATTCCCCTCCAAGTCTGATGTTGCTGGTTGGTTTCAGACTATTTTTAATTTCATTATTTTTTACGCTGTAATCATAATTGTCACCTGTTTCTGAAAAACGGGCACTTGCATAGTCAACAAACTCATAATCAGCGCTGAGCAGTGCATGCTTCTGAACCTGTACTCCGATACCGGCCAACAACCGGAAAGGTGTGGCAAGAGCATAGCTGAATCTTGAAGGAGTTCCAGCGGATTCATATTTAGCGCCGTCGGTGAAATGGGAGGTCATATCGTTATAATAATATTCATCAATTTTATACCAGGTCGGAGAATGGAAAGCAAGACCTATACGGACAATATCTACAGGTTTGAATATTGCGCCCAGTTTAATTGAATAGCCTGTTCCCTTATCTTCATAATGATCGGTATAAGTGAAATCCCGGAAGAGAGAGGGAAGAGCTTCATCAGTTACTTCACTATGGCTGTAATGGCTTATATATCTCAGCCTTGTTATTCCGACAGTAGCTCCGAAATATAGTTTATTTGAATAGTTGCCGCCAATTGAGAAGGAATGTTCACCTATTGATCCCTCATTGGAGATTAGACGTGTTATTGTCTGTCCGTATCTGGATGGAGGATTATCGCCATAATTTGAATACGCTGTTCCATACCTGTTTCCTCCCGAGCCCGTGATTGTATCCATAACCCATGTCTCGAATGCCAGTCCTTCTGCACCGCCCAGGTCGTGGAAATTAGTTCCTCCGTCCTTATTTCCGAGGGCGGCCCAGTAATCAGCCATGGAGCTGGTATTGCTTACACCATGTATGTTGACATTCTGATCGAAGTTGTTCAATTTATTATATGAATAGCCGAAATTCAATGACGTGAGACCAGAGCTTCTGGATAATAAATTAGTTACAATGCCTATCTGTCCGACGTCGAATTTGTAAAGATTGTCGGAGTTACTTCCGTTGAATGAAGCTGAAGATTTGAAATTGAATAACAGAGGTGTTATTGTCAGCTCTGATGATCTGAAGACACCGAGACCGGCCGGGTTTTGATTAAGACTGGATATATCTCCGCCGAGAGCTGTAAATGCGCCACCCATAGAATTGAATCGTGCTGTTCCTCCGTAGAAGATCTGAGAGTATCTCAATGCATCGTCTACGTTCTGAGCTGTTACCCCGATGACCATTGAAAGCACCACGAATACTATTAAACTAATCCTTTTCATAATTTCTGATTTAGTAAAACTATTCCTGCACTCTTATTATTACAGAATGACTTTTGTTAAAATTGTTATGAGTCAGCTTACGATTATCTTCTTCCTGACCCACCGCCGCCGCTACTTCGTGAAGATGAACCGGAGGATGAAGAGGAAGATGAAGAGGAAGATGAAGAGCCTGATGAATATGACCCGCTGCCAGAGGAGTAAGAACTTCTGGAGGAACCACTGCTGTAGGATGATCTGCTGCTCGGGCTGGATCTGTCAACACTGCTTCTTGACGGAACGGAATAGCTTCCTGACCCTCTGTACGAGTTTGAATAGCCTGAAGGTGAAGTGGCTTGTCTTCTGACATTACTGTTTCCTGAGGAGCTTCTGATGTTCTGGTAAGTTCCCTGGTTTGTATTGTTATAGACCCTGGTGTTGCCTGAAGAGCTGTTGCTTCTGTTAACCGGATTTACACTCTCTGATGCCCTGCTGTTATTGTATGATGGCCGGGTGCTCATCCTTGGATTATTATAGCTGGGGGTATATGTTCTGTTGGAGCTGTTATAAGCCGGCTTTGTGTTTGCCGGAGTTCTCTGTGACGAATTTACTGAACGCTGGGTAACGGTCCGCTGTTGTTGTGAATTCATTGCAGGGGAAGTAGTTCTTCTTTGAGTGACACCTGTTTGAGTGGCAGTTGTCCTGCTACCTGTTCTTGCACTTGATCCTGAAAGATATGAGTCTCTCCGTGATGAACCTATTCCTCCAACAGTGCTATTCCATCTTGAAGATAAATTGCTTGGTCTTTCCTGTCTTCCGTAGGCGATTCCATTGTCTCCATTTCTTATAGCATATCCGTAGTAACTGTTTCCAAACAGACTACCATAATACCTCCGTAATATCCTCCGTAATATCCACCATAATAACCCATACCGTATCCCATGCCATAACCCATACCGTAACCATAACCCATTCCATAATAATCGCTGTATCCCCCGTAAGGATATCCGTAACCATAAGAACCATAATATGGATACATCCCGTAGCCTAAACCATATCCAAGGGCTGAATATCCATAATCATAGTAGAAAGGATCTCTCCAGTAAGGATCGAAATAGTTGCCATAGAATCTTCTTAACCGGCTTGTATATGAATTATCAAGATAATCATAGCCCTGATTGTTATCATAGGAGGAAGTTTGATTATCGTAATCAACTGCATTTGAATATTGGTCGGATACAAGCGTATCTCCTGCATACACATTGTCGTAGTAATCATTGCTCTTTAAATCCTGGGCATTTCTGTCATTTGATGAACGCTGTGTTGCAACAGGCTGATCAGTAGCCGAATAATAGAGATCATCATACTCTGCACCTGTGTAAAGACTTGATGTACAGGAGCCGAGAGTGAGGAGCGCAAGGACTAATATTTGAGATAATGTTTTCATTTTAATTTCCCCCTATTGTTTTCTTTATTCTAAGCAAATATTGTACCAAAGAAACAAATTAATTTAACAAACTGTTAAGATAAACCAAATATAAAATATCAAAGTTAAATATAAACAAAAATCTGATACATCGGTTTATCTCCTTCCTGATGATCTGCCCGATCCGCCTGAGCTATGTGAAGAAGATGAGCCTGAACCTCCGGAACTGTGTGAAGAACTGCTTCTTGCAGAACCACCTGAACTCCGTGATGAACTGCTCCGGGAAATGCCCGACCCACCTGAACTTCGTGATGAACTGCTTCGAACAATACCTGAGCTTCCTGAACTCCGGGTTGAACTGCTCCGGGAAATTCCTGCACTTCCTGAACTCCGGGAACTGCTCCGGGAAATTCCTGCACTTCCTGAGTTGCGAGGCGTATTACTGCTCCTAAGTTGAGTACTACTGCTCCTAAGTTGAGTACTACTACTCCTTGAAAGTCCTGCATTCCCTGAATTACGCTGTGTACTGCTGCTACGCGAGATACCTGCTGAAGGCTGGCCTGAGGCTACCCGGTTGATCCGGCTACCTGTTGACGATCCAACATCAGTCCTTCTGGTGTATGTCCGGTTGCCACTATTTGCAGTAGTTCTGTTAACATCGCTTCTTGAATATCCTTGCGTACTCCCCGTACGTCTTGAATAATTACTGTTAGCCGGATTATAGCCCCTCCTGTTTGAAGTATTATATCCGGAGTGGGAATAATAATTTGAGTTATTATGGTGGCTGTATCCGTAACCATAATCATTCCATCCGTAATAATTATGATGCCATCTGTTGCCAAAATTAAAATTAAAGATCACCGGGGAGTACCAGTTTCTGTAATAAAGCGGGTACCAGCTGCTATAATAAAATGGAGAATAAAACGGATCGTAACCCCAGTAGCTTCCGTAATATGGATCGTATCCATAGTAATTTGAGTATCCAAAATCAAAACCGAGGCCGAAACCTAATCCCCACGAGTATGGTTCTTCCCAGTAAAGGTTTGTAAATACCGGTGCATAGTAATCAAAAGCAACGTATGCTCTGTGAAATCTGTTTATTCGTGAAGTGAAATTGTAGTCATAGCCGCCATAATAATTATTCACGACCACTCTTGCATTATTGTTTCTGTATTCTCCTGAACCGTAGCCCTGAGCTTTAGCGGTTGAAAAGGAAAGAAGAACTATTGTTATGATCCCAACGCAGTATTTTGCTTTCATGACGATCCTCTCTTTCTTTTTTGAATAATAACTGATCTTTTTATTTATTTTTACGAATTCTATTTTCATTATTATTAATAAACAAATACCATACCAAAAAATGGCGAAGTTTTTAACTAACAGGGAAGAAAATTATTCACAATGGTATAACGATCTGGTTATCAAGGCCGACCTGGCAGAAAATTCAGCAGTCAGAGGTTGCATGGTTATTAAACCCTATGGATATGCAATCTGGGAAAAGATACAGGCAGAGCTCGACAGGCTCTTTAAAGCAACAGGTCATGTCAATGCTTATTTCCCTCTTTTTATTCCAAAATCGTTCTTCAGTAAAGAGGCAGCCCATGTTGAAGGATTCGCCAAAGAATGTGCGATTGTTACTCATTACCGTCTTAAGAATGATGGAAAAGGCGGAGTAATGGTTGATCCGGATGCAAAACTTGAAGAAGAACTGATTATTCGTCCAACTTCAGAAACTATAATCTGGAACTCCTATAAAAACTGGATCCACTCCTACCGTGATCTTCCTATTCTCATAAACCAATGGGCGAACGTGGTAAGATGGGAAATGCGTACAAGGTTATTCCTTCGGACGGCCGAATTTCTCTGGCAGGAAGGGCATACAGCACATGCCACACGTGAAGAAGCTGTGGAAGAAACTGAGAAGATGATCAATGTTTACGCCGGCTTTGCTGAAAATTCCATGGCACTTCCGGTTATAAAAGGATATAAGACTGAACATGAGCGTTTTGGCGGAGCACTCGACACTTATGCCATAGAAGCTCTCATGCAGGATGGCAAAGCATTACAGGCAGGAACAAGTCATTTCCTGGGCCAGAATTTTGCCAAGGCCTTTGATGTTCAGTTTACCGACAAAACCGGCAAACTCGACTATGTATGGGCAACTTCATGGGGCGTTTCAACACGACTCATGGGTGCGATAATTATGGGGCACGCCGATAACAACGGACTGGTCCTGCCTCCCAAGCTTGCGCCTATACAGGTTGTGATAATTCCGATATATAAAAATATTGATCAGCTGGGTATACTTTCCGAAACTGCGCTGAAAATCAAGACAGGTCTCGAGGCTTTAGGGATATCAGTAAAATATGATGACAGGGATAATAATAAGCCAGGCTGGAAATTTGCTGACTACGAATTAAAGGGCGTGCCTGTAAGAATTGCGATCGGGCCACGCGATATTGAAAACAGTACTATTGAAATTGCGAGAAGGGATACCCTTACGAAAGAAACCATACCTATTAGATAAGGTTTTTGAGCATATTCCAAAGCTTCTCGATGATATCCAGGTTAACATTTATAACAAGGCTTTTAAATTCAGAAAAGAAAATACATTTCTTGTTGATACCTGGGAAGAATTCCTGAAAATCCTTGATAATCAGGGTGGATTTATTATGGCTCACTGGGATGGTACAGTTGAGACTGAGGAAAAAATTAAAGAAGAAACAAAAGCAACTATCCGGTGTATTCCATTCGACAGCCCTGAAGAAGCCGGAAAATGTGTTTATTCAGGAAAACCTTCAAACAGGAGAGTGCTCTTTGCAAGATCATATTAATAATGTAAATTGAAATCTAAAAGGCTCCTGATCTGAATATTCCGAATAATTCTTACTTTAGAGGTCGATAATTCACTAAATACAACATTTACAATGGCTGAACAGGTTGATAAAAAAGTAGCAATAATCGGAACACTAAAAGAAAAATCTCTTCTTAAACAAAAGGTATTTGACAATACTTTTGAATCATTTTGTGTGGTAAAAGAAGTACTCAAGACCCTGTCAAAAGAAGTAAATACCAGTATTGGCAATATAGACTCAAGGATAAGGCTGGAATATACCGACAGAAGTAATTTTGATGCTCAGTTGAAGATAGCAGGTGACATTCTTCTTTTCAGTATGCATTCAAACATTTTTCAGTTCGACAGGGACCATCCCGCATGGAAAACTGCCTATATCCAGAAAAACAAATATAATGCATACTCAGGTATGATTAATATATACAACTTTCTCAGCGACTCCTTCAAATATTCCAGACTCGATGATCTCGGTTATCTGATAGCAAGAATCTTCATAAATCATGAGAAGCAGTATTTTGTGGAAGGAAAGAGACAGATGGGTATGTTATTCACAAATTATGGCAGTGAAGAAATAAGTAAACAATCTTTGCAGCTGATCATATCTACTGCAATTCAATATGCTCTTGAATTTGACCTGTTGGTACCGCCATATGACGCAGTGAAAATTGCTACGGTAGGACAGGCTGAAGCAAAGATCCAGCATTCAAGGGTGATAACAGGCAAGAGACTCGGATTTCAATTCAATTCTGATGATGTTTTGATCGGCAATCTTCAAGAGACCTGATGTGCAGATGTCTGGAAAAATACAACTATTTATCAGGACCGGGATTCATACTGGTCCTGTTATTGTCTTGTAACCCGGCATATTCCCAGACCCGCTCAGAAAAAAACAGTATCAGGCCAATACCTCAGAAGGTTTTTAAAAGCTTTAAAAATAATATTCCTGAACTCTCAAGTGATACTTTGTCAGGAGTACTGGCTTCCCTTATTCCTCCGTGGCAGCAAAAAGGGAGGAGCGAAATTTTTTATGATTCCCTTAAGATCAGAGCATCAAAGAATCCTTTTACAAAAAGGCTTTATGATGTTATGGTTGTCAACCGTGATACAATCTTTAAAAAGAAATTTACAGGAACAAGCGATGCAAACTATCTGATTCATTCCGGGAAACTAATCAGGAAAATTTGGATCAGGAGATTAAACGTGTTTGGAGGAGACATAAATTTCCCTGTTTCTGAAAATGCAAATAAGCTTGAAAAAATCCTGAACAAGACACATTTCAATACAACAGAGAATATAATCAGAAAGAACCTTCTTTTTACCGAAGGCGACAGGATATCTCCACTTACATTAAGCGACAATGAAAGGCTTTTACGAAGGCTTCCGTTTATTTCAGACGCCAGAATTACGGTGGTTCCTGTTTCGGACACAGAAGCCGATATTGTCGTCTATACAAAAGATATATACTCCCTTGGTGCCTCTTATACATATAACGGGCTTAAAAAAGGATCAGTGTCGGTATTTGACAAAAATATTTTTGGGATCGGGCATGAATTCGGGATCGATGTACCTTATGACAACACAAAACCTCATTCTCCGGGTTTCGGAGTGCACTATACCGCTGATAATATCAGGAAAACCTTCGTTAACCTGAATGTATTTTATCTTTCCGGTCTGGGTGACAAAACATACGGGTTCGCATTAAGCCGTAAGCTGGTGAGTTCAACTTCGAAGTACGCCGGAGGTGTTTCAGTCCGTCAGATGTATACAACTGAAGATCTTGATACGCTCAAAATCCCGGCACCTGTCAAATATAATCTTCAGGATTACTGGCTTTCAAGATCTTTTCTGATCAATAAGGAATCAGTATCCCGCATAATATTAGGGATTAGATACACCAATAATAATGTGTTTGATCATCCGGAAATCCTTCCTAACTCTTTCTATAATCTTCAGAAATACAAGATCTATCTCGCTTCAACAGCTTTCTCGATTCAAAAATACACAAAAACGAACCTGATCTATAGTTACGGAAGGACAGAAGACATCCCTTATGGCGCTTTAATGAAGTTCACTCTGGGAAGGGAATATAATGAATTCAAACAACGAACCTATATAGGAGGTGAAGCATCTATTGGCAACAAAGATGAGAAATTGGGCTATATATATTTTTATTCAGGTTTTTCCACATATCTTAACAAAGGAAACACTGAACAGGGACTCCTCTCTCTCCGCCTGAATTATTTTTCTAACCTTCTCAACCTGGGCAATTTCAGAATCAGAAATTTTGTTTATCTCCAGTATTCCAGAGGATTCGGAAGATATTCAAATGAATATCTGAAATTTGTTGAATCCAATGGATTTTCAGGATTTAAAAATGATTCTGTCATTGGAAATCAGCGATTGAGATTGAGTCTCGAATCTGTTATGTTCAGTCCGGTGAATATTATCGGATTCCGCTTTGCTTTTTTTGGATTTACGGAATTCTCATTTCTATCAGGGACAAACGAAATTCTGGGAAGAGGTTATGCGCTTTCCAGCATAGGATTGGGAGTAAGGATAAGGAACGACAACCTCATATTTAATACGCTTCAAATAAGGATCGGGTACTTTCCAAATCCTCCTGCCTTCTCAAGGATCTCAGTAGTCACTGTTTCCGGAGAACAGCTGCTGCAACCTGAAAATTTTGATTCAGGTCCGCCCGGAATAATTCCTTACCGTTAGAATGCCTTTATGAATAACCCCGATTATTATTATAAAGCTTTCCCAAAAACAGGATCCCTTTTTATATTTTTGCGTTGAACAAGATGTTTTATAATGATAAGTGGTTTCTCAAGGTTCATTTCTGAAAATAAACTGATAAAAAAATCAGACAGGATTCTGCTTGCTGTTAGCGGAGGAATAGATTCGATGGTTATGGCCCATCTGTTCCAGATGCTGGGCTATAAAACAGGAATTGCTCACTGTAACTTCACACTGAGAGGAGAAGAGTCGGATAAAGATGAGGAGTTGGTGCGAAACTTCGCTTCAGAACAGAATATTCCATTTTATACCATCAGATTCGACACAAAGGACTTTGCCAGGAAAAACAAATTATCCGTGCAGATGGCTGCCAGAGAACTAAGATACACATGGTTTGAACAAGTAAGAACGGAACACGGATTTGATTCAATAGCTGTCGCTCATAACCTCAACGACAACATCGAAACCCTCCTGATTAATCTTACACGTGGCACAGGAATAGCAGGCATGACAGGAATGAGAGCGGTAAGCAACAAGATCATAAGACCTTTGCTCTTCGCATCGCGTGAGGAAATCACCAGGTTCTGCAATCAGCACAAAATAGCATACAGGGAAGACAAAAGCAATTCCGATACAAAATATGTAAGAAACAAAATAAGACACCTTGTTATTCCTGTACTTAAAGAAATTAACCCGGCAATTGAAACAACGCTAAACGACACTGCTGACAGGTTCGCCGGTTTTTACCAGATTGTTTCTGATTATATCTCGCTTTTACGATTAAAAATCTGCAGTGAAAAAGAACATGTTATCTCGTTTGATCTGATTGGCCTTGAACAGTATCACAGAAACAGGGCAATTCTGTTTGAATTGTTTAAGCCATATGGCATGACCAGTTCTCTTCTCACAGATCTTATCAGGATTATTGAAGGGGAAACAGGGGGGATGGTAATTACTTCTTCACACAGAATAATTAAAAACAGGAATGAATTAATAGTCTCAGAAGAAAAGCAGAATGATATTCGGTATTCAATAAATGATATAGGTGAATTCCCTTTGTTCCCAGGGATGGTTTCTGCTGAAGTTATCAGTATCTCAGGGACATATAAGATCCCTGCCGATCCCGATGTTGCATGTCTTGATACCCGGATGGTCTCCTATCCCATTGTAATTAGAAAATGGAGAGATGGAGATTATTTTATTCCGTTGGGGATGAAGCAGAAGAAAAAACTCAGCGACTATTTCATCGATAAAAAATATTCGATTTTTGACAAGGAGAATATCTTTGTCCTCGAAACGGATGGCAAAATTGCATGGATTATCGGCGACAGGATTGATGACAGGTTTAAAATTACTCCTGCAACAACCAAAGGATTATGTTTATGCAAGAGTTGCATCAAGATTGACGTGTGCTAGTCTGACACAGCACCTGGCACCCAGCATCCAGCACCTAGATTGTTCTCTCCACGTGAATTCCCCTGTCTATCAGAACCAGATCCGCCATGGCTATTGCTGCTGCAGCTTCTACAATTACAGGCATCCGTAATGCAATACAGGTATCGTGTCTTCCTTTTACTTTAAGTGTTGTCATCTCCCCTACCTTGAAATCGAAGGTTGTCTGATCAACCCCTGTGGAGGATGTAGGCTTTACCACCACCCTGAATATCACGTCATTGCCATTGGTGATGCCACCATTTATCCCGCCGTTGTTATTCGTTGCAGTTGTGCCCATATGGTCAATAAATACATCATTATGTTGCGATCCTCTCATTGACGCAGAGGCAAAGCCGGAACCGAATTCAATGCCTTTGATAGCAGGAATTGAAAAAATCATTTGGCTTATCGCAGACTCAACTGAATAAAAGAATGGTTCGCCTACAGCCATAGGCGGCTTCTTAATACGGCATTCGATGATTCCTCCGATAGTATCATTTAGCGCAATGGCTTCATTGATCGCCTGTTCAATATTCTCATTGCCGCCCGCGGAGATCAGTCTGGCGTTTACTTCTGAAGTTACTGATATTTTTTTTGCAAGAACACCTGCTGCCACAAGTCCCCATGTAATGCGTCCTGAAAAATGTCCGCTGCCCCGCATATCAGAATAGCCTGAATGTTTTATTCTTGATACGAAATCGGCATGACCCGGACGGGGAACATTTTTAAATTCATCATAATCAGATGAGACCTTATCACTATTCCGTGTCACCAGGGTTACCGGGGCACCGGTAGTCCTTCCTCCAAATACTCCACCGAGTATCTCAGGCAAATCGGGTTCCTGACGTTTAGTGGTTCCAACCGCTCCGCTCTGACGTCTTTTCAGATCGGGGAGAAAATCCTCTGCTTTAAGTGGTATCCCCGGAGGAACGCCATCAATAACAACACCAATTGCCGGTCCATGCGATTCGCCGAACAATGTAACTCTGAAAACAACTCCGAAAGAATTCATATGGTTATTTTTTATCTCTGTATCTTCTGTAAAAATCAAGCAGTTCAATAACAGAAACTTTCTTTATCCGGGCTTTCCCTATATCTGTCACGAAAACAAAATTAATGTCCGTTCCTGTTTTTTTCTTATCATGAGTGATCAGATTTTCCATCTGACTATCTGTTAAATCAATCCAGTCAATAAGTTTAAACCGTTTCAGCATGCAGATTATTCTGTTTCTTTCCTCAATGCCGATAAGTTTCTTTTCAAATGAAAATTCGGTGGCCAGCTCCATTCCCAATGCAACAGCAAACCCGTGCTTTAGACCTTTTTGTATCTCTATTGCATGACCAAATGTGTGTCCGAAATTAAGGATTCGTCTTAAGCCGGATTCCATTTCGTCGTTGGAGACTACCATACCTTTAAACCGCACTGATTTTGCTACAAGCATAGTCAACAGCCCGGAGTCTCCTCCGAGTATATCCTCCGGATTCTCTTCAATAAGCCCAAACAGATTTTTATCGCCTATAATTGCGGTCTTGATCAATTCAGCAAGGCCTGATAAAAATTCCTGACCGGGAAGTGTTTGTAACATTGTTGTGTCACAGATTACAAATTCAGGCTGGCGTATTACTCCGAGCATATTTTTTGTAACTCCGAGATTTACTCCGTTTTTTCCTCCGGTGCTGGCATCAACCTGCGAAAGAAGGCTAGTTGCTACGTAACCACATCTTATGCCTCTCATATAAATTGCCGCAAGAAAACCGGCTATATCACAAACAACACCTCCGCCAATCGCGAGAATGAAGCCAGAACGATCAATACCTGCATCGAGCAGCTGCCCGGCAAGATGTTCCACTACCATCAGCTTTTTGCTCTCCTCTCCCGGCGTAATTTCAATTACCGGAAAATTCCCGAACCTGTCTCCATAAAGCCGGTTCACAGTAGCATCGGTAATGATAACCGTGCCTTTTGCCGGCACCAGTCCAAAAGCAGTCTCCCACTTCTCTCCTACAAGTATCTCCGACTTTTTTTCTGTTGTGTCAATGATTATTTTTTCCACTCTGCACTTATTGATTGTCAAAGTTAAAAAATCTGTCCAAATTTCACATAATTAATTCTACAAATCCACCCCTTCCAGTATTATTTTTCGCTTAGCTCCAGCCATCTCATTTCTTTATCATTCAGCATATTAACTATATCTCCATGTCTTTTCGACCTTGACAAAAGATCGTCATTACCAAGAAGGCCATGACTCATTTCAGTTTCAATCTGCTTCTTTTCTGCTTCAAGTTTTTCAATCTCTCCTGTAAGGCTTTCAAATTCTCTTTTTTCTTTAAATGTCAGAGCCTGCTTCTTTTCTTTTTTTGGAGTTTGGACAACAATATCTTTAACTTCTGAATTCCTGACTGGTTTTAATGCAGAGCCTTTTTCCCATCCTCTTCCTGTTTTTCTCTCAGCTGTGTATAATTTCCGGGAAAATCTTTAATGATTCCGTCACCTTTGTATTCAAATATATGATCCACAACCTTATCCATGAAATATCGGTCGTGCGAAACAACAATCACACACCCTTTAAAACCGGCAAGATACTCCTCAAGGACATTCAGGGTTAGAATATCAAGATCGTTGGTTGGTTCATCGAGTATCAGAAAATTAGGGTTCTTCATGAGTACAGTCAGCAGATAGAGACGCCGCTTTTCACCCCCTGATAATTTTCTGATAAGTGTATATTGTTTTTCAGGAGGAAAGAGAAAATAGTTCATAAACTGGGCTATGGAAAGGACACTTCCGTCACTGATAGTAACTTTTTCTGCTATATTTTTTACAGCATCAATAACAGTCATATCATTGTCAAAATCGATGCCCTGCTGACGGTAGTACCCAAAAACTATTGTCTCACCGCGTTCAACGGTTCCGGTGTCGGGAAGAGTGAGACCGGTAATAATATTCAGCAAAGTGGTCTTGCCGGTTCCGTTTCTCCCAATGAGCCCGGCTTTTTCAAATCTGTTGAAAAGGTATGTAAAGTCTGAAAGCAGAACCTTGTCTCCATATGATTTGCTTACATTTTTTATTTCGAGGATTTTGCTCCCCATTCTTGAAATATTCACATTTATATTGATACTCTTATCTTCTGATCTGCCAATGGCTTTTTCTTTCAGATCATAGAAAGATTCAACTCTCGATTTTGCTTTATGGCGTCTTGCCTTTGGCATCTTCCTCATCCATTCCAGCTCTGTTTTTAATAGATTTCTGGCTTTTTCGGTATTCATCTTCGCAGAAGTATTCCCTACCCTGTTTTTTCTCGAGGAAATATTCATAATTGCCTTCGTATCTGTAAAGCTCATTATCACTGAGTTCAAGAATCACATTACATACCCTGTCGAGAAAATACCTGTCATGTGTAACCATAAGCAGAGTCTTATTTGATTTGATAAGATACTCCTCCAGCCATTCAATCATATCAAGATCGAGGTGGTTTGTTGGCTCGTCGAGGATCAGCAGATCAGCATCTTCAACCAGTATTTTAGCCAGAGCAACCCTTTTTTTTTGTCCGCCCGACAGTGTACTTATTACTGCATTGAGATCGGTAAGCTTAAGTCTGAAGAGTATCTGTTTGACTGCAACTTCATAATCCCAAGCTTTATGATCATCCATCTTCTGGATCATGTGCTGAAGCATTTCCGGAGTACCGTTTATAAGGCATTCCTCATATTCCCTTATCACAGTTACCAACTCACTCTCAGTACGAAACAGTTCATCAATGATCTTATTCGTTTCGATAAGAACAGGTGACTGTTGAAGATAAGCGATGTGCAACCCGCGTTTAATACTGAGTGAGCCCAGATCAGGGTTTTCATTTCCGGCAAGGATATCAAGCAATGAAGATTTACCCGCCCCATTCACAGCTATCAGAGCGACTTTATCATCCTTGTTGATGTTAAGACTTATATTATCAAAAAGAAGATTGTCTCCTATTCGTCTTGCTATATTATCTGCCTGCAGGTAACTAACCATAAAATTTCAATATTATGCAAAGATAAAAAGTGTTACCTTACCAGCACTATTAATTTTTGTTCTATGACCATCAGAGAACGATATAATCGGACAATCGAATATTTTAAGCTCGCTTACCCTGAAGCAAAAACGGAGCTTATTTATGAAAATCCGTTTGCACTTTTGGTGGCTGTGATATTGTCAGCACAATGTACCGACAAGAGGGTTAATATTATAACACCGGCATTATTGAATAAGTATCCCGATCCCGGATCAATGTCAAAAGCAAAACCGGAAGAGATCTTTGAATATATTAAATCGTGTTCTTATCCGAATAATAAATCAAAGCATCTTTGTGCAATGGCGGCGATGCTTGTATCAGATTTTCATGGACAGGTTCCCTCTGATATGGAGCAATTAATGCGTCTTCCGGGAGTAGGACGGAAAACCGCCAATGTAATTGCATCGGTAGTATACAATAAACCCGTTATTGCTGTTGATACTCATGTGTTCAGAGTCGCCAACAGGATTGGTCTGGCAAGGAATGCTAAAACACCTCTGAGCGTAGAATTGCAATTGATGCGGTATATCCCTGAGGAGCTTGTCAGTGAAGCCCATCACTGGCTGATCCTCCATGGAAGATATATCTGCCTGGCAAGAAACCCATTGTGCAGCAAATGTGGTTTAACCGGGTTTTGCGGTTATTATGTGAAAACACATAGAAATAAATAGCTTTACACCTTTACACCTTTACAACTTTACAACTTTACACCTTTACAACCTGGTTATTAGAATTAACCAGAAATATTAGACTGTGAATAAAATAAATTCAATATTTGCTATTTAAATAATGAGACCCGAACCGACTGATTGATGGAGTATAAAGAGAGATATAACGAATTGTTGGTTACAAATAAAAGACTGGAGCAGGAACTTGAACTGATCAGGACGAATACCCACGAAAAATCGGGTAAAGTTAGAGATATGATCTTCAATATATTCCATTCCGCATCCTATCTTATGGCAATCAGCAAGTTAGATACGGGCGAATATGTTGATGTTAATGAATCATTTCAAAAGACGCTTGGTTATTCAAAGGAAGAAATAATAGGCCATACATCGGATGATATACAGTTATTTGCTGATTTAGAGGAGAGTAATAAATATATCAAGCTTATTTCCAGATTAAAGAGCATCAAAGATTATCAGCTCATTTTAAAGACTAAAACAGGGAAAATAAAACCTTTTCTTTTTTCAGCAGACAAAATAAATCTTGAAAATGAAGTTTATCTGCTTACTATCTTCATGGAGGTAAATACGCTGAAGGACAATCATCCTGAAGACCTGAATGGGAAACTCCTTAATGAGATATTTGAAACAGTAAGCAGTTACATGGCCTTATTCGGTACTGATAGTGATAACAGATTTTATATCATTAATGTAAATAAGAAAGTTGAGGAAGTTGAATCGATTATAAAGGATGATGTAGTTTGCAAGCTTCTGGAAGAGACGCCGCTTGCAAAACGGCTAAGACTGACAGAGCTACTGAATCATCTTCAGATCACTGGTGAAACCTACAAATTAACAGTATCTCCCTCGGGAGATGATTCGGAAGGATCTTACGTGGGATTTCGTCTCACATCAGGTAATTTTATAATTACATGGGAGCCTGGAGAGGAGCAAAAGTCAACATTTGACTTGAATCAACAGGGTCAGGCATTTGAAAAATTTGCTGATCTTCTTCCGGAAATGGTATACGAAGTAGATCTATCCGGCAGAATCTTATATGCCAACAAACAGGGGCTCAGTTATTTTGGATATACAAAGGAAAATCTCACCAAGGGTGTATACCTGGCTGAAATCTTTCCCGAGAGCTATAAATCGATGATCCAGAATCTTATAGCGCTGAAGGCTCCGGATCAGATATCGTCAAATGAGTATGTTGCAAGAAAAAAAGATGGTACTATAATTCCTATCGTTACTCATTCCTTTGGAATATTCTTTGAAAACAAGATAGTCGGATATCGGGGTGTAGTTACTGATATCAGCAAACAGAAGGAATATGAGAATCAGATCATAAGAGAAAAGGCGTTTCTTGAACATCTTTACAATTCAACACCGGTTGCAATAGCCATAACAAGTCCGTCGGGACTGGTTTCAATGATCAACCGTGAATTTACCAATCTGTTTGGCTTCACCCTCGAGGAAGCAGTGAATAAGAATATTAATGATCTTGTTGTTCCTGATAATTACAAAGAAGAAGCTGAAAAAGTTGATCACCTGGTAGCAATCAATCAGAAAGAGATCAGACAAACGATTAGAAAAGACAAAAACGGCAAAAATATACATGTCACCCTGGTAGCAACTGCAATAGTTATCAATAACGAAGTTGTGGCCAGTCTTGGCATATATCGTGATATTACTGCGGAAAGAAGAAACCAGTTGCTGCAGGAAATATTATTCAACATTTCCACGGCAGCTCTCAAGCAATATGATATAAAGGAAATATATCCCATCATAGTGCAGGAACTCAGCAAGATCTGGAATACAAACAATTTCTTTATTGCACTTTATGACAAGAAATCAGAAACTCTTTCTCTTCCTTTTTTCACCGACGAAAAAGATAATTTTTACGAGATCCCTACAAAAAAAACTATTACCGGGTGGGTAATAAACAATAACAAATCGGTGCTTCTGAAGGAAAAGGATCTGAAAATCCTTGAAGAATCAGGAGCCATCGATCTTGTCGGAACCCCATGTAAGGTATGGATGGGTGTTCCGCTGAAAGTTGAAAATGACACAATTGGCGTCATGTGTCTTCAGGATTATAATGATGAAGATAAATTCTCGCCTGATGATCTTTATATTCTCGACTTCATTGCAACTCAGATTGCAATAGCCCTGCAGAGAAGGATGATGCTCGACAATATAATCCTTGCCCGTAAAAAAGCTGAGGAAGCGGCGCAATCAAAACAGCTGTTCATGTCAACCATGAGCCACGAGATAAGAACTCCGCTCAATGAGGTTATAGGTATTACAAATCTCCTCCTGCAGTCGGGTCCCCGTGAAGATCAGATGGATTATATAAAAGCCCTGAAGTTTTCAGGGAATCATCTTCTTACGCTTGTTAATGATGTGCTCGATTATAATAAGATGGAATCGGGGAAAATCATTTTTGAACAGACCCAGTTCAATCTTAGCGACTTTCTTGATGAGATAATGAGATCATACTCTTTCAGGTCAAAGGCAAAGAATCTTTGTTTTGACATTAAGAAAGCAAATGATCTGCCCTCCGAAGTAATTGGAGATCCGATAAGATTAAATCAAATACTTTCCAATCTTTTATCAAACGCATTGAAATTCACTATTCACGGTAGCATCACGGTTACAGTAAAAGAGTTGAACCGCACCGTCAATCAGTCGAAAATAGAGTTTCTTGTTACTGATACCGGGATAGGCATACCAAAAGATAAACACTCCTTAATTTTCGATAGTTTCACCCAGGCATCATCAGATACTACACGCCATTTCGGCGGCACCGGCCTCGGTCTTGCTATCTGCAAAAAGCTTATTGAATTACAGGGAGGCACAATTACAATCGACAGCGAGCCCGATAAAGGTTCTACTTTCCGTTTTGTACTGTCATTCGGTATTTCAGAAAAAGCCGGCCTGTCATCTGCACCTGAGGTCCCGGAGACTTTTTCCGGACTTGAAGGCAAACGGGTACTTGTGGCTGAAGATAATAAGATAAATTTCTTTGTTGCGAATAAATTCCTTGTTGGCTGGGGAATTCAGGTTACCCATGCCGAAAATGGGCAGCTGGCTCTTGATATCCTTGAAAAGCAGGAATTTGACCTTATACTCATGGATCTTCATATGCCTGTAATGGATGGCATTGAGGCAACACGAATAATAAGAAATTCAGAAAATTTAAAAATCAGGGATATCCCTATTGTTGCACTTACTGCGGCTATAATGTCGGAAAGCCACGATAAAATAGAAGATCTCAAAATAAACGATTATGTGCTAAAACCTTTCAAGCCACACGATCTTTTCGAAAGGATCTTAAAACATGTCAGGTAGTCGAAAATTGAAAGTCCCTCTCTCCTCAATCCTCACTCCTACTTAATACAGTTCCTGTTTATATAGTCGGCTACACGCTTATTGCCAAGACTGAAAGATTTTCTGAAATCGTGACATGCATCTTCAACTTTTCCCTTATTGAGAAGTGAAATACCTCTGTTGAGCCAAACGTCAGAATTATCAGGTTTCAGATCGAGCGACATACTATAATCATTTATAGCCATATCCCATGATTTTGACATAAAGTATGAGTTTGCCCTGTCGATATAAACCTGGGGATCATTCGGATGAATTTTAAGATTTCTTGAAAAATATTCGAGAGCCTGAAGATTGTCACCTGATTTTACCTCAATCCTGCCTGCCAGACTCAGGGCCTCACTGTTGTCGGGATAGAATTCAAGGTACTTTTTTATGTCACTCATGGCTTTATCCGACTCTCCGGTTTTCCTGTAACAATCAGCCCTTTTCAGAAGCAGATCTGCATCTGCGACACCTGAACTTAAAAGCTCTGAGTAAGATGTGGAAGCCCCGGCCGGATCATTTTGGGCAACCTGTGCTTTAGCAAGCAGTTTCAGGTATTTTTCATTCCCGGGATTTGAACTGTTCAATACCGATAAATCCCTTACCGCCTCAGCGCTCTTCCCTGATGCCTGATTGACCAGTGCCTCTGCATAAATAATATCATCATCATTGGTCTGAGTCTTTTTGAGCTCGTTTAACGCGTCTTTCGATTCATCGATTTTGCCTGCAGAAACATAATATTCGATTTCAGAAATACTCTTTTCCGAACTGGTATACCATTCCTTCTTCCAGAACTGACGCCATTCTGGTCTGTTTTCAAGTTTGCTGAGTGCCTTATCAAGCAATACTTCCTTCTCCGCTTTCTTAAATGGAGAATTCATACTGAAGGCAAGATGATAAAGTGAAGTTGATACATCCCCTTTTAATGCGTATACTCTTGAAAGGCCATATTCCCCCGATAATGGGGTTACGCGGCTTGCTTCATTAAAATCGCTTATTGCTCCAGAATAGTCGCCTTTCAGAATATTGGCTTCAGCCCTTTCAATTAATAATCCGCTTTCCATCGGATTATTAACTATCGCCCCGTTTAACAGACTGATAGCCTGATCGGGTTTCCCTGCTTCCCTGAGCGCTCTGGCTTTTAGAATGTAATCTACAGTTTGCTGACTGTAAACAGATCCTGCACTCAGAAAAATCCAAAACAGAATTATTAATTTCTTCATTTTTCAATTACTTCAATATCATTTTGTCGTCTGAACAGGAACCGTCGAGTTCTCTTCAGTTATTACGTGAACAAATCCTGAACGATGAATTACAGCCTGTTGGACCTCCTCGCCGGAAGCGATACGGTTTTCAAAGACATCGCATTGATAAAAATATACTCCGGGAGATACTATTTTCCCTTTATATGTGCCATCCCAGTTAATTTTTGGATCAGCAGTGGAGAACATAAGCAACCCATTCCTGTTGTAGAGTTTGAAGTCTATCCTGTCAACCAGTCCTGAAGTTTTCGCAACAAGCCGGTCATTAATATTATCGCCGTTAGGAGTAAAAACATTGGGGATTTCATAGAAGTCGCATGAATCCACACAAATCATCAGTGACTGCAATCCCTCATTTCCTTTATCGTCGAAGGAAGAGACAGCATAACATCCTGAGATTATCTCTCCGGGAAAATGCCGGTAAGTAAAAGTATTTTTATCGTTAATTGTTGTAAGCAGCGTCAGGTTTTCTTCACTTTTACCCTTGGCATAAATCTTATATCCGGCAACATCTTCGAAACATGAAGAATCAGTAATTGTCCATCTGAGTGTATTATATAAGCTGTCGCAGTTGCTGACCACTTTCAATGAAGGCGCACAGGGAGGCTCATTGTCAACTGGCGTAGCACATGTGATCTGGGAAAAATTTACAAGATTTTTTGGCATATTATCAGCCAGATATCCTCCGAATGATCTGACATAATAACAATATTGTTTCCCGTTTTCCAATCCGTCATCAACAAATGTCAGCTGATTAGTAGTACCTACTGAGTCATAAACATTTGTCAGTGTATTTAACCTGAAAAAATCATATCTGGTATTTATCCAGGGGACGTTCCGGTTTATTGTGAATCTTGTCTTTCTGTCACCAGGGAGTGCAGTAAGAAATACTGAAGAAGCAAAACCAGGATCGCCAATAAGAAATCTGTTGCCCGGAGCATTGTTATACAAGTCGATCCTGTAAATATAACCTGTCGTTGAAGTATTTATCAGTGTATCGACAAGTACTGTATCATTAAGCGTAGCGGTTAGGATGGATTTAATTTGTACGAAATCGGTGCCACTTATTCCTGTAGCCCTGTAAATCAGATATTCGTAAGGTCCCAGTGCCGGAATAGTGTCAAGCCTGAGTGGTTTCTTCCATGAAAGGAATATCGATCCATTCACTGCACCAGTATTCGTAACACTGACATTTTTGATTATTGGCAGACCTGATACAAGTGTGGAAGTTATTTCATTTGATGCCTTGCTCTCTGTACCATTAGGAAAAACGGCTACAATTCTGTAAGTATATTCTTTGCCGAATTGTAAACCCTGACCGTTATCGTTATCAGGGAAAGAGAGTGTTGTGTTACCGGAAGCGGTACCTACCTTTACAAAACCTGAAGCAGCAGGTATACCTGCGGTGCATGAATCAGGAATGAAAGTTGAAGCGCCTTCTCTTCTGTAAATATTGTACCCGGTTATAATATCACTCTGGTATAATGACCATGTTAATCTTATTGTCTTGCCTTGTGGAACTGCATTAAGAAGGTGTGGGGCCGGACCAAGAACTGTGATATTCATATTGTGAATATCGGAGAGCCTCACCTCGGGATTGGAGTCATCCGCTTTAAAAATTGCATTATAAGGTTGTTTTCTTACTGCCTCAAAGCAAGGTATCCATCGGAACCTGGAAGATGCAGATCCAGCCACCGAGTCGACTTTTGTGAAAGTTGCATTACATGGTTCGAAACCGAAGACCCCGGAAGTTGAAGTGAGGGTTAAAAAGTCATTATCGGGATCAGTGGCTGTAAAAAGGAAATCAACAGTATCCCCTGCTTCGACGCAATAATCCCTGAGAGGACCGTTCTCCGGAGGTTTATTGGTAGTATTGTAGACCTCAATCTGCATGTCACGTTCCACCACGCCAATTTTCTTTCCGTTTCTCCATTCCTGTATCTCCATTGCAACGTTATACTTGCCGGTGTCGGCCGGAGTATCCCATATCAGGTCTCCCGTAATGGAGTCAACTCGTATTGAACGTGTGGCAGGAGGCAAAGTATAACCCTCGATTGGTTTGGCATCTTCGCGGGTACAAACTGTGATCTTATATGACAAGCTGTCGCCGTCAGGATCAAATGCTGACGGATTATGTATAAAGAGGTAATGCAAAGCAGCCTTGTCGTAGGGAGGGTTCAGCAATACAGGCGTATCGTCGTGACCCATGGCAGGATTAACGGTCAGAATAGTTGAAATTGAAAATACTACATTCACCGAATTGGGTATGTTTTTTACACCGGCATTTCTGTTTGGGTCCTGCACAACAATTTTGTAAACTCCCGGGCCCGGGTATGTATGAATTATTTTATAAATATTCCGCCGGTAATAATTGGGAAGAGTAAGGATACTTAACCGCGGAGCGGTGGAGATTGTATTATCCCCCCATTCGACATCGAGAGTCTTTCTGTCAGCAAAGCTCAGGGTGTAGGTAAATGTGGTGATCGTGATCTCATAAGTGAGGGCGGACAACTGGACGTACGTTATCTCCCCGGCCCGGTTATGAGTTGCTCTGAGACTGGCAAAACAAAATGAAACCAGTACCATCAAAAAAATTTTCTTTGCAATAAGATTTTTCACGACTGAGATTATTTATAATAATTTTTCGAGTTTTTCAGATACAGCTCCGGATTTTCGGATTGCACAATAACTAATCTCAATATTAGCCAGGTTCATATTCTGTAATTTACCGGGAGTTGCCTGTAAAACTAAAATTACATCTTTTTGTTCAGGAAACATAAGCATTTTGTTTATCGCTTAATCTTTTATACTTACCCTGTCTTTGAGGTACTGCACCGACCCAACCTCAATAAATGAAAAGCCTTTACCACCGGAAAAATTACCTGCAAGTACTACAACGATATCATCGCCTTCAAGATTGTGTACTTTACTTAGATTTTTCAATGCAATGTGGATAAATTCGTCCATCGATTTTCTTCGTTCCTGGTAACTTGGATATACTCCATATGAAAGTGCAAGTTCTCTCATTGTCCTTAATGAATAACATTGCGCAAGGATCAGGTTATTTCCCCTGTATGAAGCCATATCGCTTATTGTTCTCCCTCCAAGGGTGTCAGCAATTATTCCCCTGGCTCCGATTCTGAATGCTGTCTTAACAGCAACCTTAGCCAGGTAAGAAGATATTTCGCCGGTCGCATTAAGATATGGAATATCAAGGAATTTTTCCTTGTTCTTCTCCACTTCGAGCGCAACTTTAGTCATCGTTTTTACTGACTCTACCGGATATTTACCGTTTGCTGTTTCACCGCTTAACATTATAGCATCTGTCTGTGAGTAAATTGCGCTGGCAATATCGCTCACTTCTGCCCTGGTCGGCCGCGGGTTAGTGATCATCGAATGGAGCATCTGTGTTGCGACAATAACAGGCTTCCTTGTGATAATGCACTTATTGATAATCATCTTCTGTATGCCCGGAATCCGTTCGTATGGGATTTCAATCCCAAGATCGCCTCGTGCAACCATAATTCCGTATACTTCTTCAAGTATATCATCGAGGTTCTCAACTCCTTCCTGGTTCTCGATCTTTGCAATAATTTTTATATCTCCGTCGAATGATTTCAGTACTTCTTTAACATCTAGGACATCCTGACGCGATCTGACAAATGAGTGCGCTATAAAATCCACATCATTCTTTACAGCCATTTCGAGAAATAATTTGTCTTTTTCAGTGAGTGAAGGAAGAGTAATTTTCACACCAGGGATGTTAACGCTTTTTCGTGAACCCAGGATACCGTCATTTTCAATATTACATTCGAGCGAATCACCTCTCTTTCTTAAGACCCTCAGCTCAAGTTCACCATCGTCTATGAGAATGAGTGATCCCAGGGGAATATCGGATGAAAATGAAGTATATGTGACATAAATGGCATCAGGCGAGCTTTTCCCGGCCGGGTCTCCTATTATGCTTATCATAGAACCTTTCCTGAGCGGAATCGGAGTATCACATATAGTTGTTCGTATTTCAGGTCCCTTGGTATCAACAAGGATCCCAATCTTATCGGAGACTTCGCGTGTGTTCTTAATTATCCTGAGTGCCCCGGCTGTATCAAGATGTGCCGAATTTATACGGATGACATTCATCCCGGCATCAAATAATTGCTTTATAAAATCTTTCCCGCAATTTTTATCAGATATGGTGGCAACTATTTTTGTCTTTTTACTATTCATAAATTTATTTTTTCTTTGAATTAACTATGCCAATTAAAGCCTCAACAGCCAGTCTGTAGCTATCCAGACCAAAACCCGAAATGCTGCCTGCACAATTTCTGGCTATCAGACTTAAGTGACGAAATTCTTCCCTGGCAAGTATATTTGTGATATGAACTTCTATGACCGGCGATGGTACTGAAGCTATTGCATCGGCAATAGCCACCGATGTATGAGTGTAACCCCCCGCATTAATTATTATGCCATCGGCAGAAAAACCTGTTTGTTGAATATGATCGATAATTTCACCTTCAATATTCGACTGGTAATAGTTAAAAGATATTTCAGGAAAGGTTGATTTGATAGTCAGGAGATAATCCTCAAATGAAGAATGTCCATACTTTTCCGGTTCTCTCTTCCCCAGCAGGTTGAGATTTGGACCATTGATAATAACGATATGCATATTCTGAATTTTATGTAGCCGAAAGCACTTATTAAATCTTAGTAAAATTAGCTAAAAATCCGGATAGATAATATACCGGCATCCGTTATATGCACAGGACTCTCTATAATTCACGGATTGACTCTTAAATCCCCATGGGGACCCCTAAATCCCCCAGGGGGGACTTTGGCATCTTCTTAGTCATGCGCTCTTTTAAGAACTTAAAGACTGAACCTTAACCCCAACCTCAACCTTAACCTTAACCTTAACCTCAACAATTTTGCCTACTTTTATAGCATAATTACTTTCCCACATGAGCCTCACCTGGAAACAATCATTCCGAAATTTCGAAACATACCTGAGGCTTGAAAAGTCCCTTTCCGACAATAGTATAGAAGCTTATCTGAATGATGTTTTCAAACTCGAAAAATATTTCCTTGAAAAAGATTTGAATATTTCACCATCTGCTGTCACATATTCCGATCTAAAGCTATTCATTAACTGGTACAGTGAAAATAACAATAATGCCCGCACCCAGTCAAGAGTTCTGTCAGGTATAAGGGCATATTTCAGGTTTCTCCTTATAGAAGGCGAGATAGAGGAAAATCCTTCTTCTCTCATGGAATCTCCAAAAATAGGGATGAAGTTGCCGGAAGTATTGTCGGTAACAGAAATCGATGAGATAATTCAGCAAATTGACCTCAGCAAACCCGAAGGACATCGGAATAAAGCAATTATTGAAACTCTGTATGGTTGCGGCTTGCGGGTTTCAGAACTTGTGAATCTGAGGCTCACCGATATTCATTATAATGAAGAATATGTCAATGTAACGGGCAAAGGTGACAAGCAGAGATTAGTGCCTATTAGTAAAAAAGCCCTTAAAGAAATAGATATTTATAAACCCGACAGAAACGCACTCCCGGTAATTACCGATCAGAATGTTTTATTTCTCAACAGGCGCGGACGTAAACTAACCAGGGCAATGATATTCACAATCATAAAAGATCTCGCAGCAAAAGCCGGGATCAGGAAAAATATCAGTCCCCATACGTTCCGTCACTCATTTGCCACTCATATGATAGAGGCAGGTGCCGACCTGCGGGCGGTACAGGAAATGCTTGGTCATGAATCAATCCTCACAACAGAGATCTACACTCATATTGACAGGAGCTTCCTTCGGGATACTCTGATTATGTTCCATCCAAGGGCTTAAACATTTTTCCATAAAAATCCTCTTTCGCATATTCAATTTTTAATATTAACTTTGCGGCTAATTTTGCAAAATCAATAATTAACCTCAACACAAATCAATAAAATTATGTCAAACGTTAAAAGAGTCTACTCCTTTGGTAAGAAAACTGCAGAAGGTAGAACAGACATGAAAAACCTCCTCGGAGGTAAAGGTGCCAATCTTGCAGAAATGTGTCTGCTTGGATTACCTGTTCCAGCTGGTTTTACAATCACTACAGAAGCCTGCAATGAGTATTACAAAAACAATTGTACCCTCCCTTCAGAACTTATGCCTGAAGTTTGGGCGGCTATGAAAAAAACTGAAGAGACAATGAACATGAAGTATGGTGATCGCAGAGAATGCATTGCTTGTTTCATGCCGCTCAGGTGCCCGCAGTTCAATGCCTGGTATGATGGATACAGTCCTGAATATTGGTCTTTGCTCAGCTACAATCCCGGGGTTTCTTAAAAAAACCAATAATCCTCGTTTTGTATGGGATTCTTACCGTCGTCTGATAATGATGTATGCCGACGTAGTAATGGAAAAAGCTGAAGGTATTGATCTTGGCGAAGGTAAAGGAATCCGTAAACAGCTGGATGAAAAACTCGATGAGTTCAAGAAACAGAAAGGGTTATAAATCAGATACTGAAATCTCTGCTGATGAACTTAAAGTTCTCTCAGAAGAATTCAAGAAAATTGTAAAGGAGGCTCTCGGCAAACCTTTCCCTGATGATGCAAAAGAACAGCTTGAAGGCAGTATTAAAGCTGTATTCAAAAGCTGGAATGGTAAAAAAGCAGTTTCATATCGTCGTATAGAAGGTATTCCTGATGACTGGGGAACAGCTGTAAACGTACAGGCAATGGTATTCGGAAATATGGGTGACACATCCGCAACCGGTGTTGCATTTACACGTAACCCGGCAACCGGCGATAATCTTATTCTATGGTGAGTGGCTTGTAAATGCACAGGGCGAAGACGTTGTGGCAGGTATCCGTACCCCCAGTCCGCTCAACGATGATACAAAAAATGATCAGAACAGGCATCTTCACAGTATGCAGGAAGCAATGCCCGGTACTTATAAAGAACTTTGGGATATCCGTAATATACTCGAGAAGTCATTCCAGGACATGCTCGATATAGAATTCACAATTCAGGAAGGTACACTTTATATGTTACAGTGCCGCGCAGGAAAGAGAACCGGTACTGCTGCTCTTAACATGGCAATGGATATGCTTCATGAAAAACTTATCGACGAGAAAACAGCAGTTATGCGTGTTGACCCCGCTCAGCTTGATGAGCTTCTTCATCCTATTTGCGATCCTGCTGTTGAAAAGAAAGTCACACAGCTGTAGTAAAAGGTCTTCCGGCAGGTCCTGGTGCCGCAGTAGGAAAAGTTGTTTTCAATGCTGAAGATGCAGTTGCATGGTTCCGTAAAGGTGAAAAAGTAATTCTTCTGCGTGAAGAAACAAACCCTGAGGATGTTGAAGGTATGCGTGCTGCAGAAGGTATTCTTACCGCTCGCGGTGGAATGACTTCACATGCTGCACTTGTTGCACGCGGCTGGGGTAAATGCTGTATTGTAGGTGCAGGCGGACTTCATGTTGATGCTGCAAAGAAAATCTGCAAGATCACAGGTTCTGATACAATCATCAAAGAAGGTGATGTCCTTACTCTTAACGGTACCAAAGGAAATGTATATATAGGTGCTCTCGCTCTTATGGATGCATCAGAAAACCCACGCTTCAAGGAATTTATGTCGATTGTTGACAAGTTCCGTAAGATGGGTGTCCGCACAAATGCTGAAACTCCTGAAGATGCAATTATCGCACGTAACTATGGTGCTGAAGGAATCGGCCTTTTCCGTACCGAGCATATGTTCTATGGCAAAGGATCAGAACAACCTCTTTTCCTTCTTCGTAAGATGATTCTCAGTGCAAATGAAACCGAGCGCCGTAAAGCTCTCGATGAATTGTTCTCATTTGTTAAAAAAGATATGAAAGCCACAATGGCTGCAATGGACGGATTACCTGTAACATTCAGGCTTCTTGATCCTCCTCTTCATGAATTTGTACCACAGGGTGCTGAAAAACAGGAAGAACTGGCAAAAGCACTTGGTATTAAAAAAGAAGACGTTGCAAAACGCGGTGAAGCTCTTCACGAATCAAATCCAATGATGGGACACCGTGGTGTTCGTCTTGGAATTACATACCCTGAAGTTACAGAGATGCAGATTCGTGCAATGCTTGAGTCTTCGGTTGAACTCATAAAATGAAGGAAAAAAACCTTATCCTGAATTGATGGTTCCTGTTACATGCGAGGTTGGAGAACTTGACTATACTAAAAAAGTATTTGACAAAGTGTATGCTGAAGCTCTGCGCAAAATTCGGCGTAAAAGAGATCGCATGCAAATACGGAACTATGATTGAAATTCCACGTGCCTGTCTTCTCGCAGACCGTATGGCTAAAACTGCTGAATTCTTCTCATTCGGTACAAACGACCTTACCCAGATGACATTCGGTTTCAGCCGTGATGATACAGGTGGATTCCTTCATGATTATCTTGACAAGAAGATTCTTGCTTCAGATCCGTTCCAGACAATTGATCAGGATGGCGTTGGACAGCTTATCAAGATGGCAGTTGAAAAAGGACGCGCAACCAGACCAGATCTTAAAGTAGGTATCTGCGGTGAACAGGGTGGTGATCCGGCTTCAGTTGAATTCTGTTTCAAAGCAGGATTGACTTATGTAAGCTGTTCTCCTTTCAGGGTTCCGATCGCAAGACTGGCTGCAGCTCAGGCTTCAATCAAATTCGGAAAATAACCAGATTGTTATATTGAATATAAAGGGTCATGCTTGCATGGCCCTTTTTTTGTCTCACTTACACCCTCTGTAACCCTCTGTGTCTCCTCTGCCACAGAGAAAACTTAGAAAGGAATAGAACCCAGGAAAAAGGCCACCTTTTCGGGGTAGCCTGATCTTCCATTCATGGCTGACGATCTGACTTGTTGAATCTGGTAATAATTAGTAAAACCCTTTAACAAACATATGACCCTTGAAAAGTGTCTTACCCTATTAATCCTGTTAAAGAAATTAAAAAATTTGAACTATATTTCGGGATAATCTGAGTTAATAATATATTAACTGGGAATTTATTGCTTTTATTAACCAAATTTCTTAAAATGATCGTCCCCGGGAACTTCTTGAATATGGTATAACAGATGTAAAAGAGATTATCTATAATCCGACATACAATAGACTTTTTGCCGAGGAAACAAAACCGGGGCTCGATAAATTTGAAAGAGGATTTATAACCAGAACAGGAGCAATTTCAGTCGATACAGGCATATTACCGGTCGTTCACCAAAAGATAAATATGTTGTACTCGATGATAAAAGCCGGGATACCGTATGGTGGAAATCTGAAAGCGCAAAGGTCTCCGATAATAAACCAGTTACGCCTGAAATCTGGAATCATTGCAAGAAAATTGCTGCAAAACAATTATCAGGAAAGAGACTATTTGTTGTCGATTGTTTTTGCGGTGCCAATAAAAATACCCGTTTAAATGTAAGATTTATTCTCGAGGTTGCATGGCAGGCACATTTTGTAAAAAACATGTTCATCAGACCAGAGGCAGAAGAACTCGATGGATTCAAACCCGATTTCTGTAGTTCTTAATGCTTCAAAAACGAGTAATCCAAACTGGAAGGAACAAGGCCTCAATTCCGAAAATTTCATCATGTTTAATCTTAGTGAAGGGATGTCGGTAATTGGAGGGACATGGTATGGAGGAGAGATGAAGAAAGGAATATTCTCAGTAATGAATTATTATCTGCCACTCAAGGGAATAGCTTCGATGCATTGTTCTGCGAATGTCGGCAGAAAAGGTGATACTGCGATATTCTTCGGACTCTCCGGAACCGGGAAAACAACCTTGTCAGTTGATCCCGAAAGAGCACTTGTCGGTGATGATGAACATGGCTGGGATGATGAAGGAATATTTAACCTCGAAGGGGGATGCTATGCAAAATGTTTTAAACTCAGCAAAACAAATGAACCTGATATTTACAGCGCAATAAGAAGGGATGCCCTGCTTGAAAATCTGGTTATCTTATCCGACGGGACAATTGATTTTAACAACAATTCAAAAACAGAAAACACAAGGGTTTCCTATCCCATTTATCATATTAATAATATAGTGAAACCTGTTTCCAAATCGGGGCACGCAAAAAAAGTCATATTTCTTACAGCAGACGCATTCGGTGTATTACCACCCGTGAGCCGGTTGACAGAAGAACAGACAAGATACTATTTCCTGAGCGGCTATACCGCAAAAGTATGCAGGCACTGAGAGAGGAATAATAGAACCTGTTCCATCCTTCTCTACTTGTTTTGGAGCTGCATTTCTAATGCTCGACCCGATCATTTATGCAAATGAGCTCATAAAAAAAATGAAAATGCATAATGCCGAAGCATGGCTGGTAAATACGGGTTGGATGGGTGGACCATACGGCACAGGCTCTCGTATTGAACTTGCCTATACCAGGACAATCATCAATGCAATTATCGAGGGTTCAATAATAGATTGTGAATTTGTTACTCTGCCTGTTTTCAATTTAAACATTCCTATAAGAGTTGACGGAGTGGATGAAAACATTCTTGATCCGGCAAAAGCATGGGAATCGCCTACGAAATGGCGTGTCGCAGCAACTGATCTGGCAATAAAATTCATAAGCAATTTCAGTAAGTTCACCACAAATCCCGAATCAGCTAAACTGGTAAATTCCGGACCACGATTTTGAAAATGCCGTGGGCTGTTTTAATTACTATATTTGCCCTCTCAGAACTATTTTAAAGTATGAATATTTTGATGCTCGTACTCGCGGGGGTACTCGCTTACCTGCTTGGATCAATACCCCCGGCAGTATGGATCGGCAAGGCCATTCACAACATCGATGTGAGGGAGCACGGCAGTGGAAATGCCGGAACAACGAATGTAATAAGAGTTCTTGGATGGAAAACAGGTATCCCTGTCTTGATCGTTGATATTATAAAAGGATGGGCAGCCGCTATGTTACCGGTTTTCTTTCATCTTGCACAGCATGGCAGTGCGCTTTTGATCAACATGCAGATCATTGCGGGCATGATTGCAATAACAGGACATATACTTCCTGTCTTTGCCGGTTTCAGGGGAGGAAAAGGTGTTGCAACTATCTTTGGTGTATTGCTTGCCGTTCATCCTTTACTTACTCTTTGTGCGGCTGGTGTTTTCCTGGTAATGCTGTTCATAACAGGTATTGTATCTATTTCCTCGATGACTGCCGGTTTATCTTTCCCTATTATATTGTTCCTGTTTTTCGAAACCCCTTCACTCTTTTTTAAAATCTTCGCAGTTCTCGTGGCAATAGCCCTGATCGCAACACATAGAAAGAACATAGGAAGATTATTGAAAGGGGAAGAAAAGAAACTCTTCAAATACAAGAAATAAATACATCCTCCTCTTCTACCGGTTACCTTATCCCCATGCATTTTTTACCTCATCGTAAGAACACCATGCATTAAGAGCCCCTCTCTTCAGGGAGAGGGGTTGGGGTGAGGTGCATAATTTAAAATTGCTCCAGTATCTGAATCCGTTTATCTATCGGCGGATGAGTTGCAAAAAGCGTACCGATCGAGAAAGATGATTTCCCTGGTTTAAGCTGAGGATTCTCGATAAACATCTGGGCCACATCTTTTCTTTTTACCGCTTCTATAGTCGGATCACCCGATATCTTTCTCAGCGCCGAAGCCAGTGCAAGCGGCCTGTGAGTAAGTTCTGCCGAGCCGGCGTCTGCAAGGTATTCACGTTTTCTTGATAGTGCAAACCGAAGAAGTGACGAAATCAGTAACCCGACAAGAGCCAGCAAAAGAGCAATAACTATTGCCGCTCCTCCCCCGTCTTTTTTCCCTCTTCCTCCACCACCAAACTGAAGGGTTCTGAATATTGCCTGAGATATGAAAGCAAAGATACCCACAAAAATTATCGATATAATCAGCAACCTCACATCACGGTTTCTGATATGAGTAAGTTCATGTGCAATAACAGCCTCCAGCTCTTCATCGTTCAGCTTGTCAATTATTCCTCTCGATAATGATATAGAATATGTTCCCTGATTAAGGCCGCTGGCAAATGCGTTGAGAGAGTCATCCTCAATAATGTTGATTTTCGGAGTTGTCATACCCGTGGAGATACAAAGATTCTCCACAAGATTATAGACCCTTTTATTCTCGCTGCGTTCCAGTGGTTTTGAATCGGTCGCCTTATTAATCATTGCCGAATGAGAAAACCACGCAATTGTAAACCAGAGAAGCACACCGATTAAAATAAACGGTGCAGTAAGAATGAAGCTGTGATTAATCTGGCTGATGGTACGGTGTTCTTCGGATCCCATCGACAGGAAAAAAAAGAACAACCAGGTAAGTACGAAGATGATGATGGGAAACATCACCAGCAAGAGTACCGAATTATAATTATTCCTCCAGATCTGGCTTTGAAGACCGAAATACTTCATATTCTTCAGAACTGGATTTTCGGAGGTTGTTCTGCTTCAACACGCTGACTGCCAAGTTCAAACATTGGTTCACGTTTAAAATTAAACAGTGTTGCAATAAGGTTTGAAGGGAACAATTCAATCGCTACATTGAGTTCCTTTGTAGCTGAATTAAAGAACCTTCTGGCAGCTGCTATCTTGTTTTCAACATCTGAAATTTCATTCTGAAGCTCCATGAAATTCTGACTGGCTTTAAGATCGGGATAAGCTTCAACTGAAATCTTTAATCCGTCCAGAGCAGCTGACAATTTATTTTCTGCTTCTATTTTCTCATTGATGCCCGTCGCTTTCATTGCATTTGTACGTGCCTCGGTGATCTGTGTGAGCACACCTCTTTCGTGACCCATATAGCCCTTTACGGAATCTACAAGCTGCGGGATAAGATCGTGTCTTTGCTTTAATTGAACATCCACGTCGGCAAAAGCCTGTTCCCTGTTGTTTCTCAGTCTGATAAGTCTGTTGTATAATGAAATAACAAACAGAACAATAATAACAATGATGGCGAGGAAAACTAGAATTATCATCTTCTTAATAAATTAAATTATTTAAAAAAATATTTATTTCCCGAAATTAAAAGAGATTATATTTGAAAATAAAGGTAGTTAAATTTACAATACTTATATTGCGGGTTCAATGATTTTTAAGTTACTGAATACTAAATGACATAAATTTTTATGATATGGAGAAAAGTTTAAAAGGAACAAAAACAGAACAGAACTTACTCAAGGCATTTGCAGGAGAATCACAGGCTAAAAACAGATACGAATTTGCAGCGAAGGTTGCAAAGGAAGAAGGTTTTGAACAGATCTCCGAAATATTTTCTGCAACAGCATTGCAGGAACAGGTACATGCCAAAAGATTCTTCAGATTTCTTGAAGGCGGGATGGTTGAGATAACCGCTACCTACCCTGCCGGTAAAATTGAAACTACCAAAGAAAACCTTTTTGCAGCAGCAGAAGGGGAACACGAAGAATGGAGTGATCTATATCCTGCTTTTGCAAAAACAGCCGAAGAGGAAGGATTCAAGAATATTGCAGCAGCTTTCAAAGCAATCGCCATCGCTGAGAAAACCCACGAGGACAGATACAGGAAATTACTTGAAAACGTAATGCAGGATAAAGTATTTCAGCGCGATGAAAAAGTATTCTGGTATTGCAGAAAATGCGGTTATATTCATTTCGGTACGAAACCTTTGAAAAATTGCCCGGCCTGTCTTCATCCTGAAGCCTATTTTGAACTTCTTCCAAATAATTATTAATGATACCAGAAGGCAAAAAAATTCTTGAACTCATATTAAACCGCCAGAGCGACAGAAAATACAACGATAAACTGATTGAAAAGGAAAAGATTGAGAGGATATTAGAAGCCGGAAGGTTGGCCCCTTCCGCCTGCAATGCACAACCCTGGAAATTTATTGTTGTCGATAATCCTGATCTGGTAAAGAAAGTAGCAGAAGCTGCCTCCGCAAAGCTGCTGGGAATGAACAGCTTTGTAGGTCAGGCTCCTGTTATCCTTGTGATAATCAGGGAGAGTGCTAACTTTTCATCAAAAGTCGGAGCAACAATAAAGAATAAGGATTACTCTCTTATTGATATTGGAATTGCCACCGAAAACATCTGTCTGCAGGCTGCAGCTGAAGGCATAGGGTCATGCATAATTGGATGGTTTGATGAGGGTGAAATAAGAAAAATCCTTTCAATTCCAGGATCAAAGAGGGTTGAACTTCTGATTACGCTCGGATACTCACTAAGCGATCACAGGGAAAAGAAGAGAAAATCAATTGATGACGTAGTGTCATACAACAAGTACTGATTTATAAAGTGAAATACAAATTCACAAAAAAAGACAATATAAAGCCCATTTCACCACCGTGTAAGAAAACTATCTACGACAGCATGTCTGATGCATTGGAAGCTATAAAACACATGGAAGAAATCAGGCGTGTTGAATTGAAACCATATCAATGCTCTATATGCGGGTTCTGGCACCTGACGTCGGGAAAGAAAGACTTAGGGACATAGGGACTTAGAGAAAGAAGGGGAGAATGGGAGAATGGGAGAATGGGAGAATGGGAGAATGGGAGATTTAGAAACGTATATAATTAAACCCAGCAACCAGCAACCAGCACCCAGTTACGATAGTTTCTCCAGAGCTTCTTTGATCCTTTTCACAGCCTCCACCAGTAGTTCATCGGAAGTTGCATATGAGATCCTGAGGCATTCCTTTGCACCAAAAGCGTCACCGCCCACAGTTGCCACGCGTGCCTTATCAAGGAGGAACAGAGCCAGATCATCTGAATTGTTGATCCTCGCAGTCCCTGCTGATTTGCCAAGGTAATAACTTATATCAGGCATAACATAAAAGGCTCCCTGGGGAATACTTACCTTAATCCCTTTAATCTCGCTCAGTAATTTACAAATCAGGTCGCGACGACGCAGAAAAGCGGCTCTCATAATCCGTTGCGAATCACCATTGCCCTGAATGGCAGCCAGCGCAGCTCTCTGGGCTATTGAACATACACCTGAAGTAAACTGGCCCTGCAATTTGATACAGGCTTTCGCAATCCATAATGGAGCACCCATATAACCAATTCGCCATCCAGTCATAGCATATCCTTTTGAACATCCGTTGACGGTAATTACCCTGTCGTAAATAAAACCGAATGAAGCCATGCTCACATGCTGACCGTTAAAAATGATATGCTCATAGATCTCATCTGAGATAATGAAAACACCTTCATGTTTTTCGATTACCCTTGCAATCTGTTCCATCTCTTTATAGTCATAGACCATGCCTGTCGGATTTGAAGGGGAATTGAAAATTACCAGACGTGTCTTTTCTGTAATTGCAGCCTCAAGTTGTTCAGGCCTTATCTTGAAATCATTTTCCAGTTTGGCCCCTATAATAACAGGCTTCCCTTCAGCAATTATTATCTGATCATAATAGCTGACCCAGTAAGGCGCGAGAATTATGACCTCATCACCAGGATTTACAATAGAGAGGATTATGTTGATCAGGGAATGCTTCCCTCCTGCCGATACAACCACCTGTTCGGGAGAATAGTCAACTCCGTTCTCAGATTTAAATTTTCTTGAAATTGCTTCGCGAAGATCAGCATAGCCAGGTACGGGAGGATACTTTGAATAATTATCGTCAATAGCCTTTTTTGCGGCTTCTTTGACATAATCCGGGGTGTTGAAATCGGGTTCACCGAGACTGAGACTTATTATATCAATTCCTTTTTCTTTTAATTCCCTGCTCTTCTGCGCCATAGCAAGTGTCTGAGAAACTGATAATGACTTAATTCTGTCTGATAAATATTCCATATATCTTAAGATAAAATTGATCTAAAAGGATTCGATAAAAGTAAGAACTAAAAATGAGAAAGAAAATAGTCTGTAAAGTTCATAAAGTCAAAAGTCATAAAGTCCATAAAGTCCATAAAGTCCGTAAAGTCCGTAAAGTCCATAAAGTCCATAAAGTCAGTAAAGGCTATACTTTCGACTTTATGACTTTCGAGCTTTCGACTTTCAACTTTCGACTTTCGACTTTCGACTTTCAACTTTCAGACTTTCAACTTTCGACTTTCGACTTTATGACTTTCGACTTTCAACTTTCGACTTTCGACTTTCGACTTTCGACTTTCGACTTTCAACTTTTGACTTTCGACTTTCGACTTTTGACTTTTGACTAAATAATAATTAGGTTTGTATAGTCTAATATTAAACAAAATGGAACCTGTAACAGATATTCTGAAATTAACCATCCCGGCTCTTATAGTCTTTTTTACTGCATGGGTACTCTTAAGGAATATGATCAGAAATGATCAGGACAAGAGACGACAGGAACTGTTGCTTCAGAACAGCCGCGTAGTTACTCCGATAAAACTTCAGGCTTATGAGCGGATAGTCCTCTTCCTGGAAAGAATTTCATTTGAATCGCTTCTGGTTCGAGTGAGCACATCAGATATGTCAGCCTCATCCCTTCATTCTGCAATGCTTAATGCAATCAGAAGCGAATATGAACATAACCTCTCGCAACAGATCTATATGAGCCAGCAGGCATGGGAGGTTGTAAGAAATGCACGCTCCAATATGATAAAGATTATAAATAGTGAAGCTGAGAAACTTCCTCCTGATTCAACAGGAATGGCTCTCAGCAAAAGACTATTTGAGAAGATCATGGAGATGGAACAGGAACCAACCCGTGCTGCCATCGATTTCGTAAAAGCAGAAATAGCAAGGATGATTTAAACAAAATCCCTTCAAAGTGCAAATTGATTTTCTTCGTTTACCCCGACCCCAAGGGGAGCGAAGAACCGACGAAGCGACGCGAGGAGCTCGACGAAGTCAAAATCAATTTACTTCCGCGAAGCGGAACGGGGTAAATAAATTGATTTTCGAGCGACGGACGAACAGAGTTATTAAATCTTGAAGTTCCTATTTTTTATTGGCGCGGGACTTTGTGGTTAAAATAAAAACGGTCAAAGAAGATCTACACTCCTCTTTACAAAATTGCTCAGTTCTTCACCCCTCAGCATATTATTTGCCAGCATGGCAAGGTCAATAAGCTGTTTTACAATTTTGTTTCCGGCACCATAGGTCTCAAGAATATCTTTCCTGTTGCTTTCAACAGTTGTCAGCTCTTTTCGCAGATTTTCAAGATCATCTTTTTCTACCTGACTTATTTCCTCGGGTTTCTTCTTATTATGTTCCTGTTCCATAAAAGCGATCTCTTCTTTGATCCGTTTCCTCTCCTTATCGTTTTCATTCAACCTGGTTCCTTCTAGGCTTTGCAGATCATCAGATATTTTATTCACTATCTGGTGATTCGGATTAACCACGAGATTATAACTGTCGGGGAGCTCTCCATAGAAATTCATTCCTCCCCCCATTGCCGACATGTCTTTCATCCTGCGCATAAACTCCGATTGTGTTATAATTACAGGAGCTTCATTCTCGTCAAGTGTTTCAAAAACAACATTGTACATTTCCTTTGTTTTTGCCTTAACTGTAAAAACACTCTTCAGATCCTCTTTTTGTTCCTCTGATAATTTTGATTCGCGGTTTTCATCTTTCAGTATAAGTTTGTCGACTACATCCGAGTCAACTCTGACAAAGCGTGTATCCTTTAATTTCGATTCGAGCTGATTTATAAGATGAACATCAAGCTGGCCATCCAGCAGAAGCACATCATATCCTTTGCTCTTCGCCTTGTCGATATAAGTGAACTGATCTGTTTTATTTGTTGAATAAAGATAGATCAGTGAGTTGTGTTTATCAGTCTGATTTTCTTTGATGATTTTTTCATATTCCTCAAATGTGAAATATTTATCGTCGGTGTTTTTTAACAATGAGAATTTTGAAGCTTTTTCATAAAATTTCTCATCGGTGATCATGCCATACTCGATGAAAAGCTTCAGATTGTCCCACTTCTTCTCGAATTCTTCCCTGTTATTCTTAAAGATATCGTTTAATCTGTCTGCAACCTTTTTCGTTATATGACTCGAAATTTTCTTGACATTCGAATCGCTCTGCAGATAACTTCTGGAAACATTAAGCGGGATGTCGGGAGAATCAAGTACTCCATGCAGCAAGGTGAGAAACTCTGGTACGATTCCTTCCACGGAATCGGTCACAAACACCTGATTGGAATACAGCTGTATCTTATTCTTCTGTATCTCGATATTGCTCTTGATTTTCGGGAAATACAGAATTCCGGTAAGTTTGAAAGGATAGTCGACATTCAGGTGAATATAAAACAGAGGATCGTCACCGGAGGGATAAAGCTCATGATAGAAATTATGATAATCCTCCTCTTTCAGATCGCCAGGTTTTAATGTCCATGCAGGTTTCGTATTGTTAATGATTTTGTCTTTCCCTGTTTCAACGGATTTTCCGTCTTTCCATTCTGTTTCCTTTCCGAACGCAATTTCAACAGGAAGAAACTTGCAGTATTTTTTCAAAAGTTGTTCGACTTTGCTTTCTTCAAGAAAATCCTTTGATTCCTTATCTATGTACAATATAACATCTGTCCCGGTATTTTCCTTTTCAACTTCTTCTATTGAAAACTCAGGACTGCCGTCGCAGGTCCATTTAACGGCTTTCGCGTCGGGCTGGTATGATTTTGTTATTACTTCTACCTTATCCGATACCATAAAAGAAGAGTAAAATCCCAGACCAAAATGGCCGATGATGGCTCCTGACTGATCCTTATATTTATCGAGGAATTCGTTCGCACTCGAAAATGCTATCTGGTTAAGATACTTGTCAACTTCTTCTTTTGTCATGCCGATCCCTCTATCCGATACTGTTATCGTCTTTTTCTTTTTATCAACCGACACCCTGATAGTTGTATCACCGATCTCACCTTTATAATCTCCCACAGTAGCCATTGTTTTGAGCTTCTGTGTTGCATCCACTGCATTTGAAATCAACTCCCGGAGGAAAATCTCATGATCAGAATAAAGGAATTTTTTTATTATGGGAAATATGTTTTCAGTAGTTACTCCAATCTTTCCGGTTTCCATATGAAAATATTTTTATGTTAAACATCAATGATCCGGGGTTCACTTTCAAAAGATGTGCCGTTTGTTTTTCACTGACAAATAGTCATGAAGAAGCAGGGGGCGCAGGGCATGGAGCACAGGGCATGGGCGCAGGGCACGGGCACAGGGCATGGGGCAAAAGCAAAGGGCGTGGTGACTAGAAATACTGTGGCAGTTTGAAATGTGCTGCAATCATCATCCCCAATGCGACCAGAATAAAACCAAGGAGAATATAAAGTGAGATCTGGCTTTTTTTTCTCAGGAGCCCTATACTATGCTGGCTCATAAGCTTTTTAACCGCATTGTGAACACGCAGAACAGTGTTGGCGTTTTTTGGAACATATGCATCAATATTAAACTTCACTGTTTTCCTTATTGTCTCCATTCGATCAGGTGGTCCGAGAAGGATTAATCCGGTATCCGGGTTCATTTTTTTTATCTCTTTGGTCAGCTGATCAATCATTTCGAGCTGCTCTTTTGTATCATGCACTCCGAGAATTGCGACCTTACAGAAATTACTAAGCTTATCCTTCTCCAGCCGACTGATGAATTCCTCCCGGGTCTGAAAAGAAACCACAGTATATTTGGAAATATCGGCAAAGCGCTTTCTGACATCCTCGGAGAATCCTCTGTGGTCATCGTAACAATAAAGGTGCGTTTTAGATATTCCAGGCATACCCTGCAAGATACGAAAAGTTAGTTAGTTCCTCACTTTAGTCCCTCCTTCGTGTTATATGATTTTTTTACCACTAAGGGGACACAAAGTTTACAAAGGGTTTCCCCTGTGCCCTGTGCTCTGTGCCCTGAGCGCCATGCTTTACTACTGGTTTCTTACATCAACATTGATGAGTAGTTTCCATACACCATTTTCAAAATTATAGGCATCAAATGAATAATCAGGACCGTAAAATTGCCTGTCATCCTTATGTGAAGCCGAAAATGGCACAAGGTGATCAAAGACAATCGAACTGTCAGATCTGAATCGCAGAGTCATCATTGCGTTAGATGCATATTCAAAGACTGCTCTGTAACTTTTCTTTTCGTCCGCCATAAACCATTTTTTGCCAAATAAAATGGATCCATTGATATTGAAACTCACAACGTCGATGATTTTCCTGCTAATTTCAGGATTTCCGTAGTCTATCCCGAGGACCACCCAGAACTGATCATTGTCAATAACGAAAGGTTTAATATCATAATAAAGAGCGCCGTACCAGTTGGTTTTTGTGTAAGTTGTGTCAGTCCTGAGCGGTTCTTCACTATAAGAAGTTGACAGATCATAAACCAGATTTTCTTTTCCTGCTTCCTGTTTCCGTATAAAATAGCTATAATATTTCCCCGGCTTATTCTCAAGTACAAGATTCCAGGTAATGATCTTAATAAGCGAATCGGGAGAAACGATCTGACCCAGGTATCTCAGGTTTGTAAACCGGTGAATAAACACTGAATCGGATTTTGCATAATCATTCACGATCATGCGTAAGGAATCATTTATTCTTATCCTGTCATTATCGTTATAATTATTTATCAGTCTGTTAAAAAGTTGTTCCAACACCTCGGGCACATCCTTTGAAGGCACCTGACATTCTGTAATTTGAGGAAAAACGGGAATTGATAATATAAGGAGTAACAGATATTTCCTCATCTGTTAAAATGTTTTGGCCGCTGCATCATCAAGAAGCATTAAAAGGAGACGACAAGCCTCTTTTATTTCATTCTCGCTTATTATTAAGGGAGGTGCAATCCGAAAAGCATCATTGCAGAAAAGAAAATAATCAAGGACAAGTCCATAATCAGGTGCATGAGCTATTACATACTGTATATGTGACGGGCTTTTGAGTTTCACAGCCATCATCAATCCTTCTCCCCTGATCTCAGTTATCAGTGGGTGGATCAGTTCTCGCCTGAAAACAGCAGATTTAGTGGTGGCGTTTTCGGCCAGATTTTCATCGATAATAACATTCAATGCGGCCAACCCTGCGGCGCAACAGACAGGATGACCCCCAAAGGTTGTAATATGGCCGAGCACAGGATTTGAAATCAGGGAGTTCATTATTTCTGATGATGAGATGAATACACCCAGCGGCATTCCGCCACCCAGTGCTTTTGCAAGAAGCAGAATATCGGGAACAACGCCGAAATGGTCGATAGCGAACAGATTCCCAAGACGGCCAAATCCTGTTTGTATCTCATCAAAAATCAGGAGAGCGCCCGTTGCGTCGCACTTTTCTCTGACCTTTGAAAGAAAATTGTTTTCAGGAAAGATTATCCCGGCCTCTCCCTGCACTGGTTCTACTATCACGCAGGCGGTTTTTTTATCGATTGAACCAAGACTTTTTTCATTATTGAATTCAATCTGCAGAGTATCAGGAAGAAGAGGACGAAATGAATTCTTATATATCTCGCTCCCCTGAATGCTTAATGCACCATGTGTGCTTCCATGGTATGAATTTTTGAATGAGATTATTTTGCTTCTTCCGGTATATCTTTTTGCCAGCTTCAGGCCGCCTTCCACCGCTTCGCTTCCTGAATTCACGAAGTAACATGAATTAAGGGAAGCAGGCAGTAAGCCGGTGAGCCGTTCAGCGTATCTGACCTGCGGGTTTTGGATAAACTCGCCATACACCATCAGATGCATATACAGATCAACCTGTTCCTTCACTGCCTTAACCACCTTTGGATGACCGTGTCCGGTATTGCTTACCGCTACACCCGAAATAAGATCAAAGTATTTTTTTCCGTCGCCACCATACATGTAAATACCCTCTGCTCTGACAATTTCAAGCATCATCGGAGCCACCGAAGTTTGTCCCAGATGCATCAGGAACAGTTGACGATTTGTAAGCATGAGAAACTTTGATGATTATCTGGCCATCACGTTTATATCATTCAGAAGTGAATCCCTGAATGATTTCCCGACCGGAATGCTTTTTACGACTCCCCCGACTATAAGATCGAGGGTGTTTTCCTTTATGGTCTGAATCATGCTCTTGTTGATTATAAAGGATCTGTGAACCCTTATGAATACTCCGGATGGTAACTGGTTTTCAATAGCTTTCATTGTGAAATGAATAGTAAACCTGTCATCGTTGGTATTCAGTGTAACATAATTCTCAAGAGCTTCTATATAAATGATTTCAGTAAGTTTCAGTTTAACCAGCGATGAACCCTTTTTAATAAAGATCTCTTCATCTCCGCTGTTTGTGACTTCTTTTCTTGCAAAATACCTGATTGTCTTATCTATAGCCTTGCAAAACCTGCCGTAAGTCACTGGTTTCAAAAGATAATCGACAACGTTAAAATCGAAGGCTTTCAGTGCAAATTCCTCTGCAGAAGATACTATAATAATGTTGGGAGGAAAATCGAGGCTTCTTATAAAATCGAAACCATTCATTTCAGGCATCTGGATATCGAGTATAACGAGATCAATATCTTTACGTTTCGTCAAAACGTCCCTGGCTGCTACTGAGTCACTGAATACGCCAGCCAGATTAAGAGAAGTGGATTTGCTAACATACCCTTCCAGAATTTTGCAGGTCAATATATCATCGTCTACTATTATACAATTCATGTGCTAATTGTTATTTGGCATAGAATTTCACGACCAAAATTAGTAAATATATTTTAAGAACTTTTAAGAATCAGAGTAAAGTTGAAAATCTTTTTGCAATTTATTTTGAAAAATAATCAAAATCCAACATGCAAGGCCAAAAAATAATAAAATATAAAATTACAATAAAAACCGGGCTTTTTATAATGATTCATAAATCGATTCAATAAATCGATAATTTTATAGTATTTTTAGTCTTTTGATACAAATTCCATGCCTCAATTTCATTAATCATACAATAGTCCCAATTTGTAAGGTCTTTTTTCAACAAGATGTATTAATCCTGCAAAACCCCATTATTTCAGATGGATAGTGATTCTTTAGCATCGAAGCGGCAATTTGCCAACGGATATTTAAAAACAAGTTAATTCCGATTGAGGTTTGAACTTTTTTTAATCAAAGCTTCTATCCTTTCTAATAGTTCATCAAAGCTGAATGGTTTAACAATATAATCGTCAGCGCCACACGCTAATCCGGTAAGCTTATCTTCAGGAGACTGAAGTGCTGTCAGCATTATTATCGGAGTTACATTGTTGAATTTTCTGATTTTTTTGCACAGCCCGAAACCAGAATTTCCGGGTATTAGAACATCAAGCAGTATAATATCGTATTTTTCTGACAAAGCAAATTCTTCACCCATCAGGCTGTCAAAGGCACGATCAACAATATGATTTTTAGTCTCTAATGCGATTTTCAAAAGAGAAGAAACCATTGTATCATCCTCTACAAGCAGGATTCTCATAATTGCTTATTTTAACTAATTAACAATTAACCCATTAAGAATGTTTACCTAAAACTGCATTATGAACTTATGGCGAATGAATCAATGAAGCTTATGAACCTTCAACGGGAATCGCCCAATATTCTCATGCGATAAGCATTCATAGCCGTTGATCCCAATTTTTTTATCAGCCTGTAATTTACTATTATACCAACAGGAGCTCCAATTATCGGAATCAATTGAGCCATTTTCGCCAGGTCGATATAGTCTCTGTACTCCTGCTGAAAATTTCTCCAGTCAAACTGGTTTATATCATCCGGAAGATCTTTGCTTTTCTCATTCCAGTTGGCCATTTCCAGATAAATTTTCTTCCTGTGAACATCACTCGAAAATGCCAGCTCAAATATATGCAACAGGTATATCCTTTCCTTATAATCCCGGGTGTCGAAACCATATATTGAAGCAATATCAAACAATAATTTTATTTTGATGCCTATCAGAACCGGAAAATCAGCGAGCCCTAAAAAAAAACCTCCGGCACCAGTTATTCCACCTTCCACAGCAGCAGTATTTCTATAAAAATCAATTCTTTGCAAAACAGCGGCTTCCCTCAATGCCAGTGAATTTTCCGATAGAGGTTTAGCTGTCGTATGAGTGGCGCCAAATAAAACTGCCCGGATCATCTGTTTTAATGTTGTCGTTATTGCCACATGAATTTTCTCCGGTATCCAGTTATTCATCCGGGTCTGAATTTCTTTCGACAGTCTGTTAAAAAGCGATGGGTTGCGAAGCATTTGCTTTTGCCAGATCTGCAATTCCGAAGATATATCATTATCGAACCGGTTCATAAGCGGGAGTACTGTGCTAAATTAACTTATCGGAGTATATAGGAATAAACTCATTAATACCTCACTTGTTCAGAAGTGCCGGTGATACCATAAGGCTAAATTATGAAGCATAATAACTTCGCGATAATTTATTCAACTGAGCGTCTGATTGAGATAAATATATTAAATTTAATATGTTTTTCAGAATAATGTCATTATGCGAAAAACGCATCTTCTTAAGACTAATTTCTTTATTGTCTTCGCTGTGACAATACTATGTCTTCGGGTTCGATTTCAATCTGCATACAATAAATAATTCACCAATGGTGTGAAATGATTTTAGAAACAAGCTTTATATTTGTTGACTGATTTACTCACCCGATGATTACTACAAAAGGTCAAATAATTGATATAAACGGAAAAACGGAGTGGCTTCTTTTTCACCGTCTGTCAAAGAAAGTCAACCCTGTTGACTTTCTGTCTCTTACAGACAGCCTTATACAATTTCCCAATTTCCTGTTTACAGTATCATTCCTGATGCTGACATTTATACGAGTGGATTTAAAGACCACATTCATTGTTCCGGCAAGTCTGTATTTTTGCGGACAGATTATAATAAACCTTCGTATCGGCACATATCTTTTTAAATTGCTGAACATGCCCTTACTGGTTTTCCAGAAATTTAACCTGTTTATAATGGCCGGAACATTTATAACCGGGTTCATTTTTCTCGGCTGGTGGACATTAATGGTTATTCCGGCTTATCTGCTGGCTGTTTCCAGTTCAGTGGTAATCCTGAATTCATATCAGAGAAAATACTATAAGAAACACTGGAATAAGACTGTCGGACATTATGAAATCTTCAGAAATAATGCATTTCTCCATGTTTATCAATATTACACAACGGAATGTAAACTGCCTCCAAGCACCACCCCTACTGAGGAAGAAATCTTAAATGAGGACTGGCTGAAGCCTTATAGTTTTATGCGTATGCATTGGGAAGAGATCGAGAGTCATTTTAACAAGAAAGCAAAAACTTACTGGCGGGTTTATCTGAATCTCAATAAATAAAAAGTGAAGTGACAGATTACACAGATTTTAATCTGCGATAATCTGTTATATCTGCATCATCGTGTGTGTCATATAATGTCATGTTAAATTAGATTATTTACCGGTTTTCTGTAATTTTGGCAAATTCATTAAAAGAAAAATCATGTCACATATAATCGATGATATTTCAAGGACATTCAGCGAGTATCTGTTAATTCCCGGACTTACTTCAAAGAATTGTCAACCTGCCAGAGTCAGTTTAAAGACTCCTATAGTAAAATTTCAGAAAGGGAATAAACCCGAAATCGAACTTAACATTCCCTTTGTTTCCGCTATAATGCAGTCAGTATCAGATAGTAATATGGCTATAGCTCTGGCAAAAAACGGAGGACTGTCTTTTATTTTTGGCTCACAAACAATAGAAGAGCAGGTTGAGATGGTTAAAAAAGTTAAAAGGTATAAGGCAGGATTTGTTGTAAGCAATGCCAACCTGACACCTGAGCATACTTTAAGAGATGTAATCGATCTTAAAGAAAAAACCGGATACTCAACGATAGGCATAACAGATGATGGAACCTCAAATGGGAAATTACTGGGAGTTGTTACAGGAAGAGATTACAGGCCAAACAAGGATAGTCCTGACAGAAAGGTCAGGGATTTTATGACTCCATTTTCCAAGCTGATAACCGGAAATCTTGGGTTGACATTAAATGAGGCGAATGACATTATCTGGGATAATAAATTAAACACGCTGCCTATCATTGACGCCGACCAGAGATTAAAATATTTCGTCTTCAGAAAAGATTATGATAACCACAAAGAAAATCCGAATGAACTATCTGATTCTCATAAGCGATTAATTGTAGGTGCCGGTATTAATACCAAAGATTTCAGGGAACGGGTGCCTATGCTGGTTGAAGCAGGAGCAGATATTCTGTGCATAGATTCATCGGATGGTTTTACTGAATGGCAAAAAGACACTATCGGATTCATCAGGGATAAGTATGACGACAAAATAAAAATTGGTGCCGGCAATATAGTTGATAAAGAAGGGTTTCTCTATCTCGCCGAAGCAGGAGCAGACTTTGTAAAAGTCGGGATCGGAGGAGGCTCTATTTGCATAACAAGAGAACAAAAAGGAATAGGGAGAGGCCAGGCCACCGCTATTATCGATGTAGCGCAGGCTCGCGACGAATATTTTGAGAAAACGGGGACATATATTCCAATATGCTCAGATGGAGGTATCGTTCAGGATTATCATATGGTTCTGGCATTTGCCATGGGTTCCGACTTTCTTATGATGGGCAGGTATTTTGCCCGTTTTGACGAAAGTCCCACCAAGAAACTGATGGTGGAAGGACGTTATGTTAAAGAATATTGGGGGGAAGGATCCAATCGTGCAAGAAACTGGCAGAGATACGATATGGGAGATGCCAACAGTCTGACTTTTGAAGAAGGAGTTGATAGTTATGTGCCTTATGCCGGTAAACTTAAAGACAATCTTGATATAACCCTTCAGAAAATAAAATCAACAATGTGCAGTTGTGGTGCAACAACCTTGATGGAATTAAAATCCAAAGCAAAGATTACCATGGTTTCATCTACCAGCATCATTGAAGGCGGATCTCATGATGTAATACCGAAAGAAACAAAAAGCTAAAAAGCGCCGTGTGCCGGTTGCCGGGTATTCGAAGATATTTAAAGAAAAGCCTGGCGCATTATTTGAAAATAATCCTAAATTGATATTAAATCCTGCCAGATGAAAAGGACCTTGCTACTCATTTCAATTCTTAGTGTATTATTACAATTATCTTTTACCAGACTGCTTCACGCCCAGGACATTGATTCAATCTCCCACCCTGATCCAATTCCCTCCCAGACACTGTCTGAAGTTGTTATCACTGCAAACAGATATGGGTCGGTTCAGTTAAAAACACCTGAAGCAATCAGAGTGGTCGACAAAAAATCAATTCAGAACTTTCAGTTACGCACTACTCCGGAAATGCTTTCAACCACACCCGGGGTATTCGTTCAGAAGACAAATCATGGAGGTGGCTCTCCTTTTCTTCGGGGAGTAACTGGCAATCAGACCCTGCTGCTTATGGACGGTATCAGACTTAGCAATTCAACAATGCGTTATGGACCAAATCAGTATTTTAATACTATCGATGCATTTAGCATTGATAAAATTGAGGTACTTCGTGGAAGCGGCTCTGTTCAATATGGCTCTGATGCAATTGGAGGAACTGTCCAGACGTTTAGTCATGAATTATTGACTTCCGGAAAACCAGTCTGGGGAAGCACATTGCTTTCAAGGATTGCAACACAGGGAATGGAGCAGAGCCTGAATGGTACAATTAGTTACACCAATAAAAGAGCTGCCTTCAGAGCCGGAGCTACCTGGAGAAATTTCGGAGATCTCGTCGGTGGAGACACTACAGGGCGACAGTCTCCGACAGGCTACCGGGAACTTGATTTTGATTTAAAAGGGAAAATATTACTCTCATCATCAGCGGTACTGACGATGGTTTACCAAAGAGTTCATCAGAGTGATGTACCGGTTTTCCATAAAGTGGCACTTGAAAACTATGCAATTAATAAGATGGATCCTCAAAAACGGGATCTGACCTATTTAAGATTAAATCAGAAGTTCAATAAAGGGATCTTGAAATCTGCAGTATTTACAGCCTCATATCAGAACAGTGAAGAAGGGCGGGAACTGCTTAAAAACGGCTCCTCCATGCTGCGCAAAGAGAATGACAAAGTCCGCACATTTGCCTTCTCAGCAGAAACATTTACCGCCGGAAGTAATGGATGGTCAGCAAATACGGGAGTTGAATTATACAATGATCTGGTTAACAGCAATCGCTCCGATATTGATCTCTCAGCCGGAGAAACAATTTTAAAACGCGGATTATATCCCGACGGAGCCTCTATGACCAGTATTGCAGTTTTTACAATGCACACACTGGATCTTCAAAAGTGGAATTTCACGGCTGGTACACGATTCAACACCTTTATCAATAAAGTTGAAGATGAAGTTGTTGGAATGACAAAACTGACACCATCAGCTCTTGTGGGAAATATAGCTTTAATGAGAAAAATGAATAAAACTTCAAATTTATTCATTTCTGTCAATACTGGTTTCAGAGCCCCAAATATTGATGATCTGGGCACATTAGGCATCGTTGACTTCAGGTATGAAACCCCGAATTATAATCTTAAGCCTGAGCATTCCCTTCAGTATCAGCTCGGTTATAAATACCAGTCCAATAATCTTCGGGGCGAAGTATACCTGTACCGAAATGAGTTATACGACTTAATTGTGCGTAATAAAGTAGCCGGTGACACAATTGAAGGTTACCCTGTATATATGAAAGAGAATATCGAGCGTGCATATATCCAGGGTGTTGAAACAGCCTGGGATCTTGAGATGAATAAGTCGTGGATGATAGGTGGCAGTCTGACTTATACCTATGGACAGAATATTACAAAAAACGAACCGGTACGGCGTATTCCGCCAGTGTTCGGCCGGATCGCCTTAGACTATAAACTAAAAGATTGGTGGATGAATCTCGAGTGGCAATTTGCCGGCAAACAAGAACGTCTGGCAGCAGGCGATAAAGATGATAACAGGATTCCAATTGGTGGCACACCTGCCTGGAATATTATTAATGTCAATACAAGCTATACTTTTCAGCACTTCAAAGTCAACCTGAGCCTTATGAATCTTTTTAACCAGGATTACAGATTTCATGGCTCAGGTGTAAACGGTTACGGCCGATCAGCTTTCCTGTCGGTACTAATAAGTATTTAAGTCGGGTAAAGGTGTCAGCATTCAGGTGTCAATAAGACTCAATCAATTGCTGAAATGTTTTTGTTCAAGACAGACCAGAGACTCTTTAATTATTTTGCGGTTTTTATCAATGCCGTATAGTTTAATTCCTATACTGTCAATACCTCCATAATCCAGACTGATAATCGGGTTAAATACATCTTTGATATCATCGTATTCATTAATACTGTCAAAATCTTCAACCGTCAGATAAAGATGTAAAATGAAAACGCAATCAGAACTTTTTATTCCCACAAGAGTTTTAATAATTTTAGCCAGCCATATTGATGAAGCTGTATTGAAATATTCCAGATCGAGTCTAAAATTAGTAGTCGGTCTGGCATGCAGTGTATAATCTTTTACCCAATTTAAAATTGGTTCATAGACTTTAGCAGCATTTTCAGGAATTGATCTTCCGGAAAGAATAAGATTTCCTGTCAATTGATTCAGATCTATTGATGGTGAAGTAGCTGTTTGTTCTATTATCAGATTATAAATTTCTTTCATGATATCATTATTCTAAGACCTGGTTTTATATCAATCAAAATTATGTCTTAAACCTTTTACAACATAAGTTTTAGTCAAAAATCAAATTAGGGTCATCCAAAAAATATGATTGTTCGTGGAATTTTACTCAGATTTATCAGAAATTCATCGGTTATGTCACGCCCTCAGTCAGATTTATCTATTCTTCTGTGAAACAGAATAGAGAGTGACAAACAATTCCAGTTGAACTTTGTTAGAAGGATAAATCAGATAGCAATTAATATGAAAGAACGGATCTGTATAATTTTAATCATTATGTTAGCATCATCTTCCATGTACGGCCAAAAAAACATTTCAGTCGGAGACAAGGTTCCCTCGTTCAAAGCAACTGCTGATGATGGTTCAACGTGGGATATCAGTAATTATATAGGCAAAGATTACATTGTCATTTATTTTTTCCCCGGAGCAATGACCAGCGGCTGTACAAAACAGGCATGTTCCTACCGTGATCATCATGACAAGCTGGCATCAGCTAATGCTATAGTCGTTGGAATAAGTGGCGATAAAATTGAGAACCTTAAATTATTCAAACAGGCAGAAAACCTGAACTTTCCGCTTTTGTCAGACGAAAGCGGAAACATCGCGAAAAGTTTCGGTGTTCCAGTTGGTGAAGGTGCCTCTATAAAACGTACCATCGGAGGTGTCGATCATGAACTTGTTCGTGATATATCTATAAAAAGATGGACATTTATTGCCGGGAAAGACGGGAAGATCATTTACAAAAATGATGCTGTTGATGCAGAAAAGGATTCCGAAGAGGTTCTTAAATTCCTGAGTGACCGGAAATAATTCAGTTTGACAAAACAGATGTTGATCTTTCCATTTACAAAATCCAATAAATCGATAAAATGAGAATTCTTTTTTCTGTTATTCTGTTAACAGCGATATTTATTGCCTCCTGTAAGCACGAAAAAGCCGGTGGCACTGCTGCCGAAATGCCACGGGAGTACGCAGTAACGACAGTAAATCCGGTGAACGTGATAATTCATCAGGATTTCCCGGCGACTATTGAAGGGCAGCAGGTCATAGAAATCAGGCCTATGATAAGCGGATATCTGCAGGAAATTTTTGTTAATGAAGGGGATCATGTAAAAAAAGGGCAGCTTCTTTTTAAAATAAGAAATCCTATGTACGAGGAGCAGGTCAGAACAGCCAGGGCAAGCATCAACCATGCCGAAGCTGATGTCAACACTGCTGATATGGAAATAGAGAAAATAAGGCCGCTTGTTGATAAACAGATCGTAAGCGATTACAGGTTAAAATCAGCGAAGCTGAATCTTGAATCGAAAAAAGCTGCACTGGAACAGGCAAAAGCAGAACTGGCCAATTCGGAATCGAACCTTGCATATACAAGTATAAGGAGTCCCATTGAAGGTATCATTGGCACATTCCCGTATAAACAGGGGGCATTGGTCGGCAGCAACAGCCAACAGGCGTTAACCACCCTCTCGAATATTGATACGATATTCGCCTATTTCTCATGGAATGAAAAACAACTTCTGAATTTTCTTTCCGACTCACCTGGGAAAAATCTTGATGAGAAGATTAAAAATATACCTCAGGCAACTCTCATTTTAGCCAATTTATCTGAGTATCCGTTAAAAGGAAGGATTACAATGGCAAGCGGAATGATATCAACCCAAACAGGATCAGCAACTTTCAAAGCAATATTTCCTAATAAGGAAGGATTGATCAGAAGCGGATCGAGCGCTACAATCAGAATTCCTGAAGTGAAACACAGTGTTCTTGTAATCCCTCAGAGCGCTACTTATGAGCTCCAGGACAAGTATTTTGCCTATAAAGTCGATTCTGCAAATAAAGTTGCTTCTGTAGCTTTTGATCCTGTTCCCTCTGATGACGGTCAATCATTCCTGGTTACAAAGGGAATTAAACCTGGCGACCGGATAGTCATCGAAGGAATTAATTCTCTGAAAAACGGTGTTATGATCATTCCAAAGGAAACGGCTGAAAAGAGTGAAAAGAAATCAGAATAGATTGAACAATGTTTAAAAGATTTATAGAACGCCCGGTACTCAGTACAGTCATATCAATAATCATCTTCATGCTTGGGATTTTGGGTCTTGTCGGTTTGCCAATCGAACAGTATCCCAATATTGCCCCTCCCACTGTGAGTGTTTCAGCAAACTATGCAGGAGCCAATGCAGAAGTTGTGCTTAATAGCGTCATCATCCCTCTTGAAGAACAAATAAATGGTGTTGAAGGGATGACATATATGACATCAAGTGCAACAAATGATGGCAACGGATCAATAAATGTGTTTTTTAAAGTTGGCGCTGATCCGAATATGGCAGCTGTTGAGGTCCAAAACAGAGTATCATCAGCTCAGGGAATTCTTCCTGCAGAAGTTACAAGGGCAGGTGTCTCTGTAAGAAAGCAGCAGGCAGGAAACCTGCTGATCTCTTCCCTTTACAGTGAAAAACCAGAATATGATCAGTTGTTCCTTCAGAACTATGCTGATATAAATATTCTGCCGAAGCTGAGAAGAGTAAACGGTGTTGGCGGGGCTTCATCTTTCGGTTCGGCGATATATTCCATGAGAGTATGGATAAAACCCGATCTCATGGCAATTTATGGTCTTGTACCTTCTGACATCGTATCTGCCCTCAATGACCAGAATATAGAAGCTGCACCAGGCCGTTTCGGCGAACAGGGCGATCAGAGCTTTCAGTATGTGATCAGGTTTACCGGTAAACTGAAAACAGTTGAAGAATTCGAAAATGTCATAATTCGAGCACAGGATAATGGCCAGTTTCTAAGACTGAAAGATGTGGCCCGTGTGGAACTGGGATCCCTGTCGTACAACAGCGATGTTATAATGAACGGGCTCGAGGCAAGCACAATTGCTATAAGCCAGACTGCTGGCTCCAACGCAAGGGATGTTATAAATCAATGTCTGCAGGTTTTTGATGAAGCAGCAAAGTCATTCCCTGAAGGGATTCATTATAAAAACCTGGTAAATGCGAATGTTTTTCTCGACGAGTCTATCGAGAAGATCCTTAGGACTTTGCTTGAAGCATTCATCCTTGTCTTTATTGTGGTCTATCTTTTCCTGCAGGATTTCCGATCAACACTCATACCAGCCATATCGGTTCCGGTGGCAATTGTCGGTACGTTCTTCTTCCTGTACTTATTTGGCTTCAGCATTAATCTGCTGACACTGTTTGCATTACTCCTTGCGATCGGAATTGTAGTCGATGATGCCATCGTGGTGGTCGAAGCGGTCCACGCCAAGCTCGACCAGAATTACCCTACGGCGCTTAAAGCCTCAGTAGATGCAATGAGCGAAATAACTCCTGCAATAGTTTCTATTACTCTTGTTATGGCTTCTGTATTTATTCCCGTCACATTCATCACCGGCTCATCAGGAGTGTTTTATAAACAGTTCGGGGTTACTCTTGCAATCGCCATCATATTATCTGCAGTAAATGCGCTTACGCTCAGTCCGGCTCTGGCAGCTTTGTTTCTGAAACCAAAAAACCAGGGGATGAAAAGCCCCGGAAGATTCTTTGAACTATTCAACGCAGGTTTTGAAGCAGGAAAATCAAAATATGTCAGTTATGTTAGATATTTCTCGGGAAAAAGATGGCTGGTGATTTCTGCAATTGTTCTTTTCGGCTTTTCGTTTTACATACTGCAAAAACTCAGACCATCAGGCTTTGTCCCCGAAGAAGATATGGGCGCCGTTTTTGTAAGCATAAGCCTTCCGCCTGCATCCTCGCTCGAAAGAACTGCTGTTGTGGCAGCACAGGTGGACAGTATAGCCAGAACGATACCACAGGTCAATAATATTCTCCGCCTGACCGGTTTCAATTTTATTGCAGGATCCGGCAGTTCATACGGAATGGTTATCCTTGACCTCAAGAAATGGAAAGAGCGAAAAGGAATTACTAATCTCGACATAATACAAACACTGATTCAGAAAACTTCAGTAATAAAAGATGCGCGGCTGGTTCCATTTTCCCGACCAACAATACAAGGCTTCGGCATTAGTGGTGGCTTTACATTCGAGTTGCAGAATATCGAGGGACACACAATTGAAGAGTTCAACAAAGCCGCTCAGGATTTTCTCACGGCGCTCAACAAACGACCTGAAATATTGACTGCATACACAGCCTTTAATCCAAACTTCCCCCAATACCTGTTATCTGTGAATGTCCCTAAAGTAAAACAGGCAGGTTTAACTGTGTCGGCAATTATGTCAGCCATGCAGGGTTTCTTTGGCGGAATTTACGTCTCGAATTACAATCAGTTTGGCAAGCAATACCGTATAATGGTGCAATCTGAGCCGGAATCCCGGACCAGTCCGGAAACACTTAACAGTATCATGGTACGAACCAGCGATAATAATATGGCCCCGATAACAGAATTCATAACTCTCACAAGAGTGTTCGGGCCAGAGCGTCTTACACGATTCAACATGTACCTTTCGATTTCGGTAAACGGAAGTCCTAATAAAGGATATGGATCAGGTGATGCAATGAGAGCCATTAGCGAAGTTGCTGCAGAGACTCTTCCCCAGGGATACGGATTTGAATATTCGGGAGTCAGCCGTGAGGAGCAGAACGCCAGCTCACAAACCATTTACATCTTCATACTGAGTCTGCTCTTTGTTTATTTTCTCCTGAGCGCACTCTATGAAAGCTATTTTCTCCCCCTGGCAGTACTTCTTTCACTCCCGATAGGATTAACGGGAATTTTCATATTTGATACGATATTCGGGATAGACAATAATATTTATACACAGATCTCAATGATAATGCTGATAGGCCTGCTATCAAAAAACGCCATTCTGATAGTAGAATTTGCATCTTCCAGACGAGAACAAGGCTTGTCTATTCTTGATTCCGCAACAGAAGGATCAAAGGTTCGACTCCGGCCAATCCTGATGACATCGCTCGCCTTTATAATAGGTATCATGCCTCTCATGTTTTCTACCGGAGCAGGTGCAAGCGGGAACAAGTCAATCGGGTTTTCTGCCGTAGGCGGTATGTTGTTTGGCACTGTTCTGGGGGTTCTCGTGATACCATCACTTTTTATAATTTTCCAAACCGTCCAGGAAAAAATTTCAAAGAATAAAGTTATTGAACGAAAAAGTATAGATGATTAAACGATCTGAAAAGTTGTCAATGCATATAAGGTCAAAAATAAGGACAGTATTTATTTTGCTGGTTTTAACCATCACTGCAGGATCATGCAAAGTAATGCAATTGGGAAAATTCCCTGAAATCAGGGCAGACGATAACCTGTACCGGGATCTCAATGCAGCTGATTCTTCAAGTATGGCTATGGTTCCATGGCATGAACTCTTCACAGACACCTGTCTTCAGTTTATTATTGAAAAAGCTGTGAGCAATAATCCCGATATGGATGTTGCCATTGCAAGGGTAAAAAAAGCAGAAGCCGCGTTCAAACAAAGCCGTGCCGGGTTCTTTCCTTCATTGAACGTCGGAGTAAATGCAAACTACGGCAGCGAAACAGGTGGAGTTGGAATTCCGGAATATTATCAGGTCTTTGGAAGCACAAGCTGGGAAGCTGATATCTGGGGTAAGTTCCGGAGCGCAAAACGGGCAAGCCTCGCATCCCTTATGGCAAGCCAGGCCTTTAAAAGAGCGGTAACCACAGATCTTATTGCCTCCGCAGCAATGAATTACTATAATCTTTTAGCGCTCGATGCACAACTCGACATAACGGAGAAAACGCTTGAAAAAAGGATCAGCAATGCAGAAACAATGGAAGCTCTTAGGGATAATGATTTGATAACCAGCGCCGATCTTGTACTTAGCCAGGCTAACCGCTATGCAACTGAGATTATTATACCTGACCTTAAACAAAGAATTTATGAAACGGAGAATGCACTCAGCCTTCTGATGGGAAAAGAACCCGGACCAATTGTCAGAACATCTCTGGAACAACAAAATCTGTCAGAAAATCTTAGGATAGGAATACCAGCGCAGCTTCTTGCAAACCGTCCGGATGTTATGGAAGCGGAGTACAGGCTGAGATATTACTATGAAACAGCCAGGTCAGCCAGGGCAAACTTCTATCCTTCGCTCACGATAAATGCCAGAGGAGGCCTTACTGAAACAAGTCTGAACGCCCTCTTTAATCAGCCTGTTTTTTTCTGGAGTATAGTCGGAGGTCTTGTTCAGCCAGTTTTTAATTACGGATTGAACAGACAAAGATTCTTATCGGCAACAGCAGATTTTGAGGAATCACAGGCTTCTTTCAGAAAGACCCTGCTCAACGCCGGCAGTGAAGTCGTTAATGCCATGCACAGCTATGAGACTGCAACCGATAAAATATCAATCCGCGGTAAACAGATCGGTTACCTTGAAAAGGCGGTTGATTATACAACAGAACTTCTTAAATATACCTCAAATACAAGCTATATTGACGTTCTGACCTCTGAAGTAACATTACTATCGGCACAGCTTAGCGGTGTGAATGATAAGCTGGATCAGCTTCAGTCAATAGTCGCCTTGTATCAAAGCCTTGGCGGTGGATGGAAGTAACCTTAACCTTAACCTTAATTATAAAGTGCAGAAGGACTTATTTCTGTTTTAGGTCCTTTGGCACCGGGTGAAGTCATAAATACCTTGAACGGAATGACCCTGGGGCCTCTGCGGCCGGGACCAGCTGTCTGGACTACCGGAGCCGGGGCATTGTAGGTGAAGCTTACTTTGATCTTATGATATCCTTTCACCAATGGAACAGATTCTTCGCCTTCAGAAACTTTTTCGCCATCAACATACAAAGCCCCGTTTGCATAAGAAGATAAAGAAAGTCCATATATTCCATCTTCAGAAATATTTACATATCCTTCATAAACAATATCAAAATTTGGACACCTGGCTTTAAATTTTTCAGTTTCAATTACCGGTGACACACCAATGGAATCGACAATGGCTGTTTCCAACTGACCCTCAGAGTATGTTTTCTTAATCAGTTTAAACTTAAGGCCCTGACTGTTCCCTGTATAACTAACTGCCGGCAATGGAGCCCGGTTAAACATCACTGCACGGGTTGAGATACTTCTTCTTCCTGAAGATGTGATCACTGTAGTTCTTAACTCCCTTTTTTCTCCAAGAGGAACAAAGAAGGTTAATGGAGAAGCATATTCCCAATCAGTATCCAGGGGATTGCGTCCGTTGAGAGTATAATGAATCCGCGCACCAGGGATAAAAGTTTTTGGCTCAAATGTAAATTGAGAACCAATCATAAATGTATCAAGAGCTTCCAAAGCAGGCGGAACTCTGAAGTTATATCCTTTTTCTTCCAGCCGGGAAAGGGCTTTCGGCAGGCGCACTTCAGAAAAATCCTTAAAATTCTTGTTTTCAACTTTCCCCCATGCTATTTCCGAAAGAGCGAACAAACGCGGGAATATCTGGTATTGCAATTTGGCAACAGTAGGTACATATTCTGTCCAAAGGTTTCCCTGCGTACCTATCACAAATTTTTTCTCATCTTCAGTTAATTCCTTTGATACCGGATCATAGCTATATGTCTCATCCAATGTTGCATACCTTCCAAAAGAAACAGGTTCCTGCGGTGAACTGCTTTGATAGTGATCAAAATACAAACCCGTAGTTTGAGGGGTCATGATCACATTATGGTGTTGCTTTGCAGCGGCAATACCTCCCTGTTCTCCCTGCCAGCTCATTACAGTTGCATTTGCAGCAAGTCCACCCTGTAGAATCTCATCCCAGCCGATAATGCTTCGTCCTTTTGAGTTAATAAACTTCTCAATACGCTGAATAAAATAGCTTTGCAGCTCATTTTCATCCTTGAGTCCAAGTTTCTTCATCAGATCCTGACAAAATTGCGAATCTTTCCAGGGTTGTTTGTTGGCTTCATCACCACCTATATGAATGTATTTACCCGGAAATAGCTCTATTACTTCAGTCAGAACGTTTTCAAGAAATGCAAAGGTTTCCTCTGTAGGACAATAAATACCATTTCCTCTGCCTGCGCCGCCATCAATACCCAGACATTTCAATTCGGGATATGCTCTCAATGCTGCATCGGAATGTGCAGGCATTTCAATTTCAGGAACTACATTGATATAACGGTCAGCAGCGTATCTCACTACTTCCCTGATTTCATCCTGGGTGTAAAAACCCGTATAAGGAACATTATCAAGATAATCGCGGTTTCCACCAAAGTTGGTTTGCAACCGTGTCCCTCCTACTTCGGTTAATTTAGGATATTTCTTAATTTCAATCCTCCACCCTGCGCCGTCGACCAGATGCCAGTGGAAATTATTTATCTTGTAGGAAGCGAGCATATCAATCACCTTTTTGACTTCCTGTATGTTGAAAAAGTGACGTGAAACGTCCAGCATCATGCCACGATACCCAAACCGGGGAGAGTCTTCAATGGTTACAGCATTGATCTTAACCGGATCCCTATTTTCAACAGGGAACAATTGAATGAATGTCTGGATACCATAAAACAAGCCTGCACCTTTTCCTATAATAGTAAGTCTGTCAGGCGTTACAATTAGTTTATAACCTTCTTCAGGGATTCCTTCCGAACCAATGCTTGTCAGGATCACCGATGTACCTCTTGCTGCCTGAGCAGCCTTCGGATCGTATGCCAGTATTTTATTTTTAAAATTATTTTTTAACAAAAAATCCTTAAGATAAAGGACAGCCTTATCAGTTGGCTTATCGGCGCTGATAGTTGTAGAATGACTTAAAACAAATGTACCTGTACCTTTTTTAATTGAGGAGGGTACCGGAATAATTCCCATGTTGGGATCGTTATCCTGTGCCTGTACCAAAGATATCTGCAGAATAAATACCAGCAACGTGGTGATAATGAACGGGAAAAACTTCGTTTTAAGAATAGCAGGCTGATTCATAAATTCAATTATTGGTTAGTTGCATGAAAGTACATTCTTTTTTAACATAAATGACAAAAACTCATAAGGCTTTTTATTTATGAAAAGAGGGATTATTTGGAATGGTCCCCGGGGGAGAACCTTGCAGATCAAATTACTCCTTACTCGTTTCTATCCTCATGTATACTCTTCAGGAAGAACAAGGATTGCCCGCTGGCGCTCGCGATCCCTCACGGGGGGAGCTTCAAAGCAATCTGATCAAACCCTTCAGGTTATTTTTGTTTTCATAAAGCACCTTTCGCAAGCGAGCTTGCAAGGTGCTTCATGAAAACAAAAAATCCCGCTGTCGCGGGATTTGATCAGATTGCTTTGGCGGAGAAAGAGGGATTCGAACCCCCGGAACCGTGGTTACAGTTCAACGGTTTTCAAGACCGCCGCATTCGACCGCTCTGCCATTTCTCCTATTTGGTCGATACTCATTTTATATTTTCAAGAACGCTGCCCCCGATAGCTATCGGGACGACCGCTCTGCCATTTCTCCTTTTCGGTCACTTTTTGAACCTGAGAACAAATTTTCTCGCCGCAAAGATAAGATTTTTTTGATTTTTCAGGTTTATTTTGAAAAAATAACTTAATCATTTGATTTACTGTTACATACGATTTTTATGAACAGCTTATGAACAGTTTTTCGCGAAAATGATTCTGAAGTTGAAGATTAGTGAGCAGATGCGACATTCTGAATTAAAACTGAATTTCATGTTAAAAAAAGGCCATTTTAGCCTAAAAGTGGCACTATTTGTGGAAAAACGGCAAAATAAATTTGCATAAGAATTAAAATAAAATAAATTTGTATTCAATTAGTAAGATAGGTCTAACCTTTAAATCTTCGCATTATGACAAAAAAAGAATTAGTAAGTGCAATTGCTGCTGATGCAGAACTTTCAATTAAAGATGCAGGCAAAGCTTTAAATGCATTCGTAGGAGCATTTGGACAATCTATGAAAAAAGGTCAGAGAATCCAGCTCCCGGGCTTAGGTACTTTTAAAGTTGACAAAAGAAGTGCAAGAGTTGTCCGTAATCCTCGTACAGGCGCTAAATTGAATGTTCCAGCTAAGAAAGTTGTGAAATTCAAAGCAGCTCCCGCACTTAACAAAGGTCTTTAATCTTTGTTAATGAGATTGTTTACAGGGGTGTATCTACACCCCTTTTTTATTATTAAAAGAGGTTGCCCCCTAACCGGGACAACCTCTTTTCTTTCAAAACACACCTTAAATTAGTTATTCTTTGACCCTTCTGTCATCCAGGTAAGTATAGTATTTACCTGTGCAGTCGTTACTGTCGATCCCGGATGTCCACCATTCAGCTTGGTATAGATTTTACTTGATGTTGGTGTTGCCGGTTTCACATGACCTGAATTCACAAGGTTTGTATAGAATGTCGAAGCGTTGGAAGAAGGAGTCCAACTATGAGTATGACATGTATTGCAGAGGTTCAGTATGGGAACAACATCTGTCGCAAACGATTTCCCTGAGGGCACAGCAGCTACAGTAGTAAATGTCCAGGAATAATCTGCGGCTAAAGAATTACCGGCGACATCTTTCGCTCCTGTTGTAACTGTACAGGAATAGATTGTCCCTTCAGTGAGGTTTGCAGATGGAGTGAAAGTTGCGGTAGTTCCCGAGTAAGTAACAGTACCGGTTATGGCTGTTGAACCTTGTTTAAGAGTGAATGATGTAGCGGTAATCGTTGCTGCGTCCATTGTCTCGCTGAAAGTTGCAGTTGGCATACTTCCTGCAGCGATAGAAGTCGCATTTGATGCCGGAACTGTTGAAACAACGGTCGGAGCCGTAACATCAGTAGTTGCAGCTGTTGTGAAACTCCAGCTATATTCTGCTGAAAGGGCATTACCCGATGAGTCCTTTACTCCGGTCGTGATGGTACTCGTATATGTTTTATTGGCTGTCAGTGCGGCTGAAGGTGTGAATATTGCTTCGGCACCTGTGCTGGATACAGAACCCGGTATTGATGTTGTACCCTGTTTCAATGTAAATGTTGATGAAGTAATTGATGATGCATCCATCTTTTCACTAAAAGTAACCGTGGCATTGGAACCTGTAGGTACTGAAATTGCATTTTTTGCAGGAATTACTGAATTTACCTTAGGAGGCGTAACATCTGAATTAAGCAGAGGATCATCAGCGGGTTTTACATAGGTAGTATTCTTCTCACAACCGTTCATCATAAAGGCAATTAAAAAGACAGTCAGTATAATGTAAATATTTACTGTTTTCTTTCCCGAGCTCATTCCACTGTTAATTTTTTTCTCTTCTCTCATAATAGTTTTTTTAGCTGAAACTAAAGAAATTGAACTTGTAATAATAACCTCGCTATTTCAGAAATATTGCCAGCAGAATTACATGATCGCTTTATTTTTACAAAATAATATGTGATAATATCCTTATTTTCAATATTTAATAGAATTACCATAATTCAGGACTAAACAGTCTGTTTTTATTCATTCCAGATTAGATTGGTCAATTTGAACTAAACTCTCAAATTCAGGTAAATTCAGATTTTAAATGGTATATTTATCTCTTGCCGTTAATTTGGTTTTTCAGAAAAACGACCCGATGTGTTTCAAAATCAACATCCTAATACCTGTAATATGTTGAACCGTACAAGCAAATATCTTTTCAGAACGCCTGATGAAATCGGCCTCGACAACTACCTCGTTCTGGTCTTTAGCTTTCTATCTGCTTTCATAGGCGTAATCGGAACAATAATCAATCTTGCTCTGGATCTGAACATTTTTACCGTTATCTGCACAATTGGCATAACGATAGTTTTTGCGCTCATTTATTTATACAGCTGGGAAACAGGAAAATTTTTCGTTTCAAAATATGCAATAATAATTATTGGTATACTTCTGCTTAATATTCAGTGGTTTATTAATTATGGGTCAACGGGGCCAATACTTTATTTATTTGTCCTGGTACAATCATTCATAATGGTGTTTTTCACAAAAAAAGAGAAGCTCATTTTGACTATTATAGTATTTGCCGATGTCACTATCCTGTTTTTTATCGAATATTGTTTTCCGGAAGTAATCGGCCGGTATGCAAGTGATTCAGCCCGTCTGATTGACATCTACTCGGGCTTGCTGATTTATCTTTTATTAAGCATACTTCTCTTAAATGTTGCTTTGAAATTTTACATAAGCCAGAAGGAAAAAGCACAGCTTGCAGATAAACTAAAATCCTCATTTCTGGCTAATATGAGTCATGAAATACGCACGCCCATGAATGGGATACTGGGATTTGCAGAAATACTTAAAGAACCAAATCTCACCGGAGAAGAGCAGCAGGAATGTATAAGTATAATAGAGAAAAGCGGAAAACGGATGCTCAGTATCATCAATGACATAATTGACATTTCAAAAATAGAATCGGGGTTGATGAAAGTAGATACGAAAGAATCAAATGTTAACGAACTGATTACAGATATATACACCTTCTTCAAACCAGAAACAGATAAAAAAGGAATCCGGCTCTCAATATTGAATTCTCTTCCATCGGCAGAATCAGTAATAATAACCGATCCTGAAAAGCTTTATGCAATTCTTGCCAATCTTGTAAAAAATGCAATAAAATATACGGCAAAAGGCTACATTGAATTCGGCTGCCGGAAAAAAAGCGACAACCCCCGGGAGGTATTGGAATTCATTGTAAAAGACAGCGGAATCGGAATTCCGGCTGACAGACATGAAGCAATATTTGAAAGATTCGTGCAGGCTGATGTATCCGACAGACAGGCATACCAGGGAGCAGGTCTGGGCTTATCCATCTCAAAAGCATATGTAGAAATGCTTAAAGGTTCTATCAGAGTTGAGAGTGAGCAGGGAAAGGGCACATCTTTCTATTTCACAATTCCTTTTATAGTTCCGGCTGAAATTAAAACGGTGCATAAAAACACCCAGATTGACAATAAATCGACTCCTCAGAATCTTAAAATCCTTATTGTAGAAGATGATGAAGCGTCGGAAATCCTAATTTCAAACGCAGTTAAGAATATCTCAAGAGAGATATTAAAAGTTAAATCGGGACAGGAAGCTATTGACACATGCCGCCTGCATCGTGATATTGACCTGGTGCTTCTTGACATACAAATTCCTGTTCTGAATGGCTATGAAGTTGCAAAGGAAATCAGAAAGTTTAATAATGACATCATAATTATTGCTGAGACTGCCTATGCGCTTACAGGCGACAGGGAAAAGGCGCTTCTCGCCGGTTGCAATGATTATATCTCCAAGCCAATAAATAAAATAACTTTGATTTCATTGATAATGGAGTATTTTAATTAGAAGAATTTTCGTGATCATTTCAATCTGAGGACGGTCATCCATAAATTCAACTATTGCCATTTATTTTTGTTATGTCTTTTAGTGACATTGCGTTAACTTTAAGTCTAATTACTCTCATTCATATTCAGCTTTGAAATGAAATATGGTAAATCTGAGGATGCTAATTTGCACAAACATCCGGTAAAACCGGTTACCCGAAATACTTCAAAAGGTTCTGCTGCACTTTCTGACACTGAGAAAACCATGCTTATTCATGAACTGGAGGTACACCAACTGGAGCTGGCAATGCAAAATGAGGAGCTTAATATCACCAAAGAGAACCTTGAAACTGCTGTTGAAAAATATACTGAGCTTTATGATTCAGCTCCCACCGGATACATGTCGCTCACTAAAGACGGCAATATAATTGAATTAAATCTGTGCGCCGCAAAAATGCTTGGCCTCGAGCGACAGAAACTTGCCGGATATAAGTTCGGTATTTTTTTAACTGCCGGCTCGCTCCGGACATTTACTAATTTCCTTTCCCGGATTTTTAAAGATGGAAGTCAGGATTCAACTGAATTGGTACTGTCAACCGCCGGAAAAAATATAATCTCTGTTTACATTGTCGGTCATCTTTCAAAAAACACCGATCATTGCCATATCAGCATAATCGATATAACGGAAAGAAAAAAAGCTGATGAGCTACTGAAGGGACTATTGAATGAACTGACTCTGGCAAATAAAAAAATTCAGCTTCAGATAGAAGAAAAAAGAACCCACGAGGCTGAACTAATAAAGACCAATAAGGAACTTGAACATGCTTTTCATCTCAATAATGAAAAAAACAGGTTTATTTCAATTCTGGCACACGATCTGAGAAGTCCATTCAGCGTAATGCTGGGATATAGTGAAATGTTACTGGAAAGAATACATGAGCTCAATGAAGATGAAATAGAAAAGTTAGTAAAAGACATCGAACTATCTACCCGTAGTACATTTTCCCTTCTGGAGAACCTGCTGAAATGGGCCAGATTGCAGACTGGAACAGTCCCGTTTAAACAGCAGAAGCTGAAGTTTGGAATTCTCTTCAACGAGGTAATGAGATACATAATCCCGGTGGCTGAAACAAAAGACATATCTATAAATGTAACCATTCCTAAGGATATAGAAATTTTTGCAGACCCTGATATGCTGATGGCCATTTTAAGAAATCTGCTCTCGAATGCTGTGAAATTCAGTCATCCTGCAGGAGTGGTTAAAATAACTGCTGAGCAGACTGATTCCAATTTCATTTTTTCAGTTTCGGATAACGGCATCGGAATTGATCCTGAAAATTTGTCTAAATTGTTCGAATTGGATCGTAATCAGTCTCTTCCCGGCACAATGGGAGAAAAAGGTACAGGGTTTGGGATGTTCCTGAGTAAAGGATTTATAGAGAAACATGGTGGAAAATTATGGGTGGAAAGTGTAGTTGGCAGAGGTTCAATCTTTTATTTTAACCTACCCACAAAAGGTAAAGTCACAGCAAAAACAGAGCTTCGGGTGTTGCCAGATGAAGCTAAACTGAGAAAGCTTAAAATTCTCATTGTTGATGACAATGATTCATTACGGATGATCCTCGGAGAAATTGTAAAAAAATACAGTAAAGAAATATTATTTGCATCTAATGGAATTGAAGCATTAACATCAATTAAAAGAAATCCCGACACTGATTTGATACTAATGGATTTTTTTATGCCGGAGATGAATGGATATGAAGCAACAAAACAGATACGGATGATAAACAATAATGTAGTCATTTTTGTGGAGACAGCTGATACCCTGTCCGATGTAAAAGCTGAATTCGACGGTGCCCGGATAAACGACTTTTTCCCTAAACCATATAACAAACACTATTTCACTCAATTGCTGGTTAAACATTTTTGTCACTAATATTTACCGGTTCCGGATCGTATAACTAAAAAATTCACGGATGAAAAAGAGTCATCTGCCTGAAACATCAGCCGGCAAAATCAATAAACCCGACTTTGGCGGCAGTTTCCCAATAGTTGGCATTGGCGCTTCAGCAGGCGGACTGGAGGCATTGGGGAAGTTTATCGGATCAATTCCCCCGGGCAGTAATATGGCTTTTGTTATTGTTCAGCATCTCGACCCAACACATAAGACCATGCTGACTGAACTGCTTCAGAATTACACATCACTTAAAGTAGTTGAAGTATCAGATCGCCTGAAAATAAAACCCGGCACTATCTATATTATCCCGCCAAACAGAAGTATGTCGATATTAAACCGCACGCTTTACCTTTTCGATCCCGTCGAAGAACATGGTTTACGCTTGCCAATAGATTTTCTTTTTCGTTCCCTCGCCGATGAATTAAAGGAAAAAAGCATAGGTATTATTCTCTCTGGAATGGGTTCAGATGGCACACAAGGGGCACGTGCAATAAAAGAAAACTCAGGTATTATTCTCGTCCAGGATCCCGAAACCGCTAAATTTGATGGAATGCCACGCAGTACCCTTAAATCGGTGGATGCTGATATAGTTTCATCTCCGGAGACTCTCCATGAAAAACTGTTCTTTTATCTTAAGAGTAATACCACCGGAAAGGAATCCGGAGAGCTCAGGATCAAAGACAAAAGTTCGTTCGATAAAATTTTAATACTTCTGAGGACCTATAAAGGAAATGACTTTTCACTATATAAGAAAAATACGATTATCCGACGCGTAAACAGGCGCCTTGAAATTCATAGAATAAAGACCCTTAGAGCATACCTGCGTTATATTCAGGATACACCGGCAGAGATTGATATCCTATTTAAAGAACTGCTGATCGGTGTAACCAGTTTTTTCCGCGATCCTGCCAACTGGGAAAAGTTAAAGGAGGAGATACTGCCTCTTCTCCTGAAAACGGCTGATAAGAATATTATAATGAGAGCCTGGATCCCGGCATGCTCAACAGGGGAAGATGCCTATTCCCTTGCGATTATCTTTTCTGAACTTATGGAGACAGAACAGTACACCAAAGGAATATCACTACAGGTTTTTGCAACCGACATTAACCCCGATTCCGTCGATTTTGCAAGAAAAGGAGAATTCAATTCAAAAATTACTGCCGATATATCCGATACACGACTGGAAAAATATTTTGCAAAAACAGCGAACGGATACCGGGTTATCAACAAAATAAGGGAAATGGTTGTTTTCGCCACACAAAATGTGATCAGAGATCCTCCTTTTACAAGACTCGATATCCTGATATGCAGAAATCTGCTGATCTATTTTTCAACCGATCTCCAGAAAAGAGTCTTGTCAGTTTTTCATTATAGCCTGAATCCTGACGGAATATTAATGCTGGGCAATGAAGAATCTACATTAGCACATCCCTCCATTTTTAAAAAATTTAACAGCCGTCTAAGAATTTATCAGCGTGCTGATAATTTATCAATAAAAGAACCGGTTGATTTTCATACTTTCATATCAGTTAAAAATCCAGTTATTAACCAAACCAGTGCCGAAGTGAAAACGACTGATAATATACAAAACCTTACCGACCAGCTGTTGCTGAGTCAGCATGCCCCTGCGAGTGTACTGGTTAATATTAACGGAGATATTCTGTATATAACAGGCCGGACGGGTAAATATCTTGAACCGGCATCGGGCAAGGCAAATATGAATATTTTTAATATGTTAAGAGGGGATTTGAATCTTGAATTTCCAATGGGATTTAAAAAAGCTCTTCTTAACTATGACAAAGTGGCTCTTCAAAATATCACAATACAATCTGACGCAGTAGTCTATATTGTTGATATTGTGATTCAGCAACTTGAAAAACCTGCAGCATTAAAGGGAATGGTGCTGATCGTATTTAAAGACAAATCCGTTGGAACACAATTGATAAAAAGGGCAAAGAAAGGCTCTAAATTGAATTTAATAAGCAACGTTGAGAATGATGCAGAAGTTATCCGGCTTAAGGAAGCTCTGAAAAACACTCTGGAAGCCGTTCAGGCGTCTGAGGAAGAACTCAAATCGGCAAACGAAGAACTTCAGTCGACGAATGAGGAGCTTCAAAGTACCAATGAAGAACTTACAAGTTCGAAAGAAGAAATGCAGAGCATGAATGAGGAATTACAGACCGTGAATGCTGAACTGCTGAATAAAATTGATGATTTTACCCACACAAATAATGACCTTAAAAATCTCCTTGAAAGCACAGAGATAGCTACCCTCTTTCTCGATAAAAATCTGAACATCCGCAGGTTTACAAACCTGGTTACCGAAATCTTCAGACTCCTGCCCGGTGATACAGGCCGTTCGATAAAAGATTTTTCGACCAGCCTTGTCTATCCCAATATTTTTATCGATTCGCAAAAAGTATTGCAGACTCTCGTATTTATAGAAAAAGAGATCAGTACTCAATCGGGCAACTGGTATAAAGTCCGGATTATGCCTTACCGGACAACCGATGATGTGATAGATGGGCTTGTAATTACCTTCACTGATATATCTAAGGCTAAAAAACTCGAGATGGAGTTGAATAAAACAATCCATCAGCTCAGGGCAGAAAATAAAAGCTAAGCCTCAAATTCTTCCGGAGTCGATTCAGGAAGTCGTCATTAATGTTCAATCGGATGTCTGAATTATGACTAACTTTACATCCTGGTGACATCTTCTTAAGGAACATTTTATGTCGGAATCTGAAAAATTATTTGACGGTTTTGAAAAGAAATCGAAAGCTATATCTGCTTTCGAGAGTGACACTTCTATGCCCTCAGATGCAGCATTTGATAAATCAACTGAATCATTTCTTGATCTGGTTGGCGATCTGGCTCTAAGACAAAGACTGAAAGCATCTGCAAATTCTGAACAAACCGGAACCGATCTTTCTAACGTTTCACTGGATGACTTCCCTGAAATAGATTCCTCTGAACAAATCTCAAGAAAAATCAAAGAGTTAAAATCAATCATCAAATCAATTGAGGAGAGAGAAACAAATACAAGCGAAATAAAACTTGAAAAATCCTATAAGATCGACTACAGGAAAGATCTTAACCAGACACAACTCGAAGCTGTTACAACCATTTATGGTCCGGTGCTTGTTATAGCCGGTGCCGGAAGCGGAAAGACAAGGGTCATTGTCCACAGAGTGGCGTTCATGCTCGAAAATGGTATCGACCCGGGAGAAATATTGCTCCTGACATTTACACGCAAGGCAATGAGCGAAATGATCGGCCGGGTGCAGGGTCTTCTCAATGACGCGAAAGCTCAGAAGGTACTGGGCGGAACTTTTCACTCATTCGCAAATTATATACTGCGCAAGAACGCAAATTATCTTGGCATCCCTCCTAATTTCACAATTATCGATTCGGAAGATTCTGCCGATACTATAGACCTTATTAAATCTGAACTAAAGATCGAAAAAAAGGAGAAAGCATTTCCAAAGAAGAACAGGCTGCAGGAAATTATTTCATCTGCACGAAACAGGAACCTGACCATAAGAAATGTAATTCAGAATGAATTTTCAGGCTTACTGGAGTTCATCGACCAGATAGAGCTGATAAACAAGGGATATGAGAAGTATAAGAAAATATGCAGGATATTTGATTATGACGATCTTATGGAAGTATTAAGGGATTCGCTTCGCGACAATCTGAGTTTCAGAAGGAAGCTGAATAACGAATTCAGATATATCATGGTGGATGAATACCAGGATACAAATGTTGTACAGAAGGAAATTGTGGAATATCTTTCCGAAGGTTCGGAAAATATCCTGGTTGTAGGTGATGACGCTCAGAGTATATACTCCTTCAGAGGAGCTAATTATGAGAATATATTAAGATTCCCGCAGAAGTATCCTTCATGCAGAATCATAAAAATCGAACAGAACTACCGGAGCAATCAAAAAATCCTTGATTTTACAAATGAAATAATCGGTAATGCCCGCATCGGATATAAAAAACAACTTTTCTCGAAAATATTATATGATAACCTGCCCGTTATAAGAAAATTCTATGATCAGCAACTGGAAGCGGAATTTATTGTCGATAATATAATTGAATACAGAGAAAAAGGTATTGCCCTGAACCAGATTGCAATACTGGTAAGAGCTTTCTGGCACGCCAGGTTTATTGAAATTGAACTCAACAGGAGGAGCATACCTTATATTGCTGTCGGCGGGTTGGCATTCAATGAAAGGAAGCATGTTAAAGACATTATCTCCTACCTCAGGATATTGCAAAATCCGTATGATGCAGTGGCATGGCATAGAATTTTAAAATTCATTCCCGGCGTGGGATTGCAGACAGCCCGGAAGATCATTGACAAAATCATATCTGAAAACGGATTGATGAAAGACTCCTTCGGGAATACCAAATTCGCAGAAGGTCTTGCCAGGCTGACACATATGATCAATAAGGCTGGTGATACAAAAATCAGTCTGGCTCGCAAAATCGAGATAATCAGGGAATATTATGCTCCTATTCTGCAGGCTGCCGAATCAGATTACCAGGTACGTCTTCTGGATATTAATGTACTTTTGGAGCTTTCATCGAGATATGATACACTCGACAAATTCTTAACCGATTTTGCACTTGATCCCCCTTCAAAAAAGTTCGGAAATAAGACTACGCCGCTCATCGATGAATCGGAAGATAAACCTCTTACAATTTCTACTATTCATTCTGCAAAGGGTCTCGAATGGTTCAGTGTCATTATTCCTCATGCTCTCGATGGTTTGATTCCTTCGGTAAGAGCATTAAGCAATATAGAAGAACTGGAAGAAGAACGTCGTCTCTTTTATGTAGCATGCAGCCGCGCAAAACAGGATCTGATAATAACCATGCCTTCATTCGTTTCAACATACAATGCTTTCCTCTCATATCCAAGCAGATTTCTGGTTGAGATAAGCAAGGAGAAGTTTAATTATAAATAGGTGCCGGGTGCTGGTTGCCAGGTGCTTGGTGCTGGTTTGTCAATGCCTGCAACCCTTAATCCCTTCGTCCCTTAGTCCTTTAGTCCCTTAGTCCCTACACTTCTCTGACTGTTAAATATTTGTTAAATAAATTCAACTTCAGAAACGCTTCAGAATCGTACGATAATTTTACGTCGTCAAACCAAGTAAAATATATTCGATATGAAAAAATTAGCGTTAATTCTTGTATTGGTGATGGCAGTTATGGCTGTGAAGGCACAGGATACAAAAACACCGAATCCTTCAGAATCCAGCAAGTCAACCGTCACCACCCCAGCTGCTTCGTTGAAAGTGGCCGATCTTCCAAAGTCTGTTACAGACAATATTGCTAAAGATTATCCAGGTTACACTGTAAAAGAAGCTTCTACAGTGACAGGTAAAAATGGTCTTAATTATCAGGTAATGATTATGAAAGGTACTGAATCAGAATCTCTGCTTTTTGACAAAGATGGTACTTTCCTGAAGAAACTTACCGGAAAAGCAGGTATGCATCATGATATGAAAGATATGAAAGAACCAAAAAAGAATTGATCTTGAAGCAGTTTTTTGGAAGTTTTCATTTTAAAATAAATCCTCCGGCATTGTCCGGGGGATTTTATTTATAACAGGGCACGGAGGGCACAGGGCACAGGGCACGGAGCACAGAGTACAGTGTCTTAACCTTAACTTTTTCTTAACCAATGTATCCGATTTTTTGTTTTACTTTTATTCAAAATGAATTATTACAAATACCTTAATCAATGAAGAACGTATATACCGCTGCCTTTTTCCTGGTCCTGTTTTCCATGTCAGCATTTGCACAAAACACGCTGAAAATCGGCCATGTGGATATTGCGCAGATTTTAGCGGTGCTTCCTGCCCGCGACAGCGCTGCTGCTAAACTGGATAAAGAGACTAAAGAAATCCAGTCTACCTATGATGAAATGACGATTGTCTACAATAAGTTGCTCGATGATTATGAAAAAGGGCAGTCGACATTTTCTGCTGTTATTAAAAAGAACAAAGAATCAGAATTACTCGATAAGGAAAAAAGATTGAAAGAATTTGAACAGAATGCATCGGAAACTTTGCAGAAAAGAAATTCAGAACTCATACAACCAATTATAAACGAGATAATTAAAGCTGTAAGCAAGGTCGCAACGGAAAACGGCTTCACTTATATCCTCGATGTGAGCAAAGGTTCAGTAGTATTTACCTCTAAGGATAGTCAGGACATTAATCCACTGGTAATGAAAATCTTAGTTCCCCAGGCACCGTCTGAAAAGACAAAATGATCGCAGTGCTTATTTATGAAATAAACCTTTTGTAATATATCGCTTCAGGTATTCCCACTAATACAAAAAGTAACAAATTCTGACTGATTCCGATTAAACAATAATATTTGATCGAAAAATATATATTTTTTGCCGGAGGTTTATATATATTATTCTCATTTTCAGCAATATAATTATATTAAAGCGATCATCTATCTGTCGGGATCCTCTGTGACTGACCCGGCGAAAGCATGTTTAACTTAACCGAAAATTAATATATGCCACGAAAAAGTGCAGGAATTCTGGTATATAAAAAGTTTAAGGAAGAATTTGTAGTGTTACTTGTTCATCCGGGAGGACCGTTCTGGTCAAAAAAGGACCTGAATTCATGGTCGGTTCCAAAAGGTGAATTTGATGAGGATGAGGAACCATTTGATGCCGCCAGAAGGGAATTTAAAGAGGAAACAGGATTTCTTCCTGATGGAGAATTTATCAGACTTGATCCTGTTAAGCAGGCAGGAGGGAAAATGGTGCATGCCTGGGCAGTTGAAGGAGACATTGATGTATCGAATATTAAAAGCAATCTCTTCAAAATGGAATGGCCGCCAAAATCCGGGAAGTTTAAGGAATTCCCTGAAATAGACAGGGCTGAATGGTTTCCGATTGATGTAGCAAAAACGAAAATTATAAAAGGCCAGATTCCTATTCTGGAAAATCTGGAAAGAATATTAAAAGCAAATGAAAGTCATGCAGTCGCTGCAGGTCATGCAAGTCAATCAAGACGACCAGGACCGCAAGACCGCAAGACCGCACGACCACTGGATCGCACGACCGCACAACACCTTCCCCACCTCATAAGATGGCATCTAATTCTCAACCTTACAATTGTCATTTACTTACAATTGTTACGCAGACATTGACTTCATTTCTTTAGGTTCACTTTGTTGAGCGGGAGATTTTATCGATGTCTCCCGGGTGCCATCTTCCTTTTTTTTCCCAAATAACTTTATTTACTAAATTATCCGTAAGGAATTATCCCTGATGGACAAGGATCTGATTTGCATTATCATAAAAAATAATGCTATCAATTCTCAAGCTTTTTATGCTGCGATCCTGAACAAAACCAAACCGGTTTTCGTTATGTATTTGAAACAACAATATGGTTATCTGTTAACATTAACCGGTTCGTGAAAAGCTCGACCCACATTTACATACGATTCATTTTTAAAGCAATCAAAGCATGATATCAAACATGGAAAATTACATCGTGAGAAACGGCTCTATCGAATGGAAACCATTAAAAGAACAGGGAGTGGATACGACAGGTATATATGTCAAAAGCCTGCGGTTCGATAATCAGAAGATGAGATCTCCCAGTATCCTTCTCAAATTTGAACCCGGGGCAAAATATCCATATCATAATCATCCGGCCGGTGAAGAAATCTATATGTTGAGCGGTAGTTGTATAATTAATTTTTCTACGCTTAATGAAGGCGATTACCTTTATACTCCACCAGGTTTTAAACACTCTGTTAAAACTGAAACGGGTTGTGAAATGCTTCTTGTGATCCCATCGGAAGTAGAAATTATGGCAAAATGAAGATTATTAATTAATAATAAAACTATCCATGCAGAGATTAATAGAACACACTAATGCCATCAACTGGTTCCAGATTCCTGTTCTGGAAACAAACAGGGCAAAAAAATTCTACGAGACAATACTTGACATTGAGATGAGAACACAACACATTCCTGAAATTGATGAAGAACTCACATTTTTTCCCTTTTCACCGGGGGTCATCAGGGCAACTTCAGGCAGGGTATCCGGAGCTCTGGCAAAAAACAAACGGTCAAAACCATCGATGGATGGTATTACAGTATATCTCAATGCAAATCCGGCCATTCAGAACGTAATAGACAGAATTGAACCTGCAGGTGGCAAGATACTCCTTCCAAAAACCAAAATAAATGCCGGTTATTTTTCAGTATTCATCGATACTGAAGGCAACAGAGTAGGATTACATGCTGAAGCCTGATACCGGTAACAATTCAGTCATATGTGAATAATTTGTCCAAATCAGCATTTTTGTTCTATATTAATTTAACACCTCATTGGAATCCATCTGTCTATGATTCTCTCAAGTATCTGATTTTTTGTTCCTCTTTGATATTATTCTCCATAGAATCCACTTCCGGTCAATCAGACAACAAGTTTGATTTTGAGAGAATTGAAGATAATTCATTCCTGATTGAAGAAGCTTATAACCAGGATCCCGGCATAATTCAACATATTTCCACGTTTCAGTCAATGAACGATGGCACGTGGCTCTACACACTTACTGATGAATGGCCTGTTACTGGTCAAAAACACCAGTTATCGGCTACCGTCCCTCTGCTTAATAACAGGGATTTAGGTCTGGGCGATATAGAAGTGAATTATCGTTATCAGGCAATCTTCAGATCGCGTTTTGCATTTTCGCCAAGGCTGTCACTACTAATCCCCACAGGAAACTACAGAAAAGCTCTGGGTGCAGGTGTTCCCGGCTACCAGGTAAATCTGCCTTTCAGTTTTTTCCTTTCCAGGTATGTTGTAACGCATTATAACGCCGGTATAACTCTTATCCCGAATGCCAGAGATGAAACCGGCTCAAAATCTGACCAGAAGATTTACAACTATGGATTGAGCATCATACTCCTACTGCGAAAAAATTTCAATTTCATGTTTGAAGTTGCCGGAAACACAGCATCGGTTAAATCCGCAAATATTGCTGCCAGAAATTCAAGCACTTTATTCATTAACCCCGGAATCCGATTTGCAATCAATTTCAAATCGCGATTACAAATAGTTCCAGGACTTGCAGTTCCTGTCGGTATGGGACCCTCTTCAGGTCAATATGGAATCTTTGGCTACTTATCTTTCGAACATCCGCTGCGAAGACAAAACTAATCCGCTATCATGTTTTTGTTAAACCTCTTAGATCTTGCCATAAGCGGAAGTACAGTTATTCAAAGAAGCCTAAATGAACATGATCTTATCGTTTGGAATTACCTGAACTAAATCGTAAATTCGTAACACAATTTGTGTGCTCAGATAATGATTAACCAACAAACTCCGGTTAAAAGCCTGTCAGGAAAAGGATTATTCCCATAATTTTTGAGATCTAATTATTAATTAAACTAAACCATAGATACAATGAAAGAGAAAAGCATTGAATTATTAAACAAGGCTGTTGCCGACGAACTTTCAGCGGTACATCAGTACATGTATTTCCATTTCCATTGCGATGATCTTGGATACGATTTATTATCTAACCTATTCAGACGGACAGCTATAGAAGAAATGATGCATGTTGAAAAACTCGCTGAGCGTATCCTTTTCCTGAAGGGTGAAGTGGAAATGAAACCTGCTTCCGACGTAGAAAAGATTACTGACGTGAAGAAAATGTTAGAGAAAGGCGCAGCAATGGAAACAGGCAGTGTGAAAGATTATAACGAATGGGCTAATGAATGCTCAAGGAATGCCGATTCGGCCACTAAGAAGCTCTTTGAAGCGCTTGTAGATGATGAGGAGAGACATTATGATCAATATGATAAGGAAACTGAAAATCTTGTGAAATTCGGTGACAATTATCTTGCATTGCAATCTATTGAAAGAAGCAAGACAGTTGGTTCAGGTATGCCGCCGGCATAGTTCAGTAATTATTATCATAAAGAGACCACTCTGAATTTAAACGAGTGGTTTTTTATTGTCAGCAAATCAAGAAGAAACACATCGCGAATCTTCTATAATACAAATACATTCATTTCCTATACCTTTGCAGTTAAAGAATAAAATCATGCATAGCCAAAACAGGATGTTCATCGTATCTGAAATGAAAATTGCGGATATAATCATCGGGAATCCATATCTTTTACTCATGATAGAGCACTTCGGAATAAACTTTGAGGTGCGTGAAAAAACTATCGATCAGATCTGCAGCGAGATCAATATAAGCACCGAACTCTTCCTGACTGTTGCTAATCTGTTCAACGGATTCAAACCCTCACAGGCATCAGACTACTCATCGGGCAGTATTCGCACAATAATAAAATATCTTGAAAACAGTCATAAATATTATCTTAATGAAAAGTATCCTCAAATCCGCCAATATATAGATGACATAAATCAGATTAACAATCATGCTGAAATCTTAATGCTCGGAAAGTTTTTTGACAAATATTTCATCGAGGTATCAGAACATCTTGATTATGAAAATGATGTTGTATTTCCTTATGTGCTCGATCTGGACAGTAAGCTGACAAGTAATAAACAGATCTCTAACGTCGCCAATTATTCGGTCACCGAATACAGGATTCATCACGACGATATTGAAGAAAAACTGACTGATCTGAAGAATCTTCTTATAAAATATATGCCTCAGAAAGATGATCAGCAGATAAGACGAAAACTGTTGCTCTGTCTTTTTGAACTCGAATACGACCTCAATATTCACTCTCAGATTGAAGAAAGCATATTGATCCCAATGGTTGAAAAAATGGAACAACTTGCTTACTCCGGAAAATGAACAAAAAAGTAGCAAATATAGTTATCGTCGATACCTCCGAAATAATTTATCAGGGGTTATTCAACATCCTGACAAACACGGGTCAGACTTTTAGTATTAATCAGGCGGAAAACCTTACGGAGCTTGAACAGCATAACCTCAGGAATAAAGCAGACCTGGTCATAATTAATCCTTTGCTAATTCAAAACCAGACCAGGGAATTTCAATCACTTAAGAAGGAGTTTTGCGGTACCCACTGGATTGCCCTTGTCTATTCATTTATTGATCCGCAGATGCTCTCGGGGTTTGATGAGATAGTAAACATCAGCGACAAAACCGATAAAATCATCGCTTCAGTTCACAGACTTCTTATAACCTCCACACAAACAGACGATTCACAGCCTCCTCAGGAAACTCTGAGCGAAAGGGAGATAGATGTACTGAAACTTCTGGTTGCCGGAAATGCCAATAAAGAGATCGCCGACAAGCTCAACATCAGCACACACACTGTTATCTCGCACCGGAAAAACATTTCACAGAAAACGGGCATAAAATCAGTCTCCGGTCTGACAATTTATGCTGTTGTTAAAAATATCATAACTATTGACAGCTATAGGGAATAGGAAGGGCCAAGCCATGGCGTGGGCCTACATTTATGGCATGACCCTGCCGAATTAAATTTTCCGACACCATTTCTGGTGATCAGCTTAATCATTTCTCACCACTTTTAGGGATTACAAAGTACAACACAGAGGCTTATGTTTGCATTGTTAACTTTTTAACATTCAAACATGAAAAAAAGCCCATATATATTATTACACTATGTCATTTCACAACTGATAGTATCGGATGAAGAGAATGAAAAAGCCAAAATGTATAATTATAATACCGGATTATATATCATAGCCGACCAGATGATTTATCAAAGATCGGGAAGTAATGAAGGATTAGGTATATTTGCACAGCTTGCAATAAGCCCCAAAGCCATAAATACGCATAACAGTTATTTCGGGTTTGGCATGTCATACCAGGGGCTGTTTAAAGGCAGAAATAATGATAAAATGGGAATTGCGGTAACAACTGCCGGATTCAGTGATAAATCAAAAAAGGTTGAGACAGTAGTTGAAATCAGCTATAAAGCTCAATTGACGGAGAACTTTTACATCCAGCCTGATCTGCAGTATGTGCTTCATCCTGAGGGGACTGAGCAGATGCTCAAAAATGCAGCTGTTGGATTTATAAGGTTCGGTATCAATTTTTAACAGGTTATTCATGATTCAAAAAAATATAATTGACCTGCATCTTTCCGATGTCAAAACAGGGGAAGAAGCAATAATAACAAAAGTAGTCGGCCATGGGGCTTTCCGTAAGCGGATAACTGAGATGGGGTTTGTGAAGGGGAAAAAAGTAAAGGTCATAAAGAATGCGCCCTTGCAGGACCCTGTTGAATATGAGATTATGGATTACCGGATTTCGCTGCGCCGCACCGAAGCGGCTATGATCGAAGTAATCGCCGCGGAGCTGTCTGATGCTCCGGAAGATGTAAAATTTGAAGGGCACTATAGACGAAGAGACACTTAAGCTCACAGCCGGGGAGAAAGGCAGAACAATAAATGTTGCCCTGGTCGGAAATCCAAACAGCGGGAAAACAACTCTTTATAATTTTGCATCCGGGTCCCACGAACGTGTCGGAAATTACGGAGGTGTAACGGTTGACGCCCGTGAGGCTGTCTTTAAAAAATCATCTTACTCATTCAGAATCGTTGATCTTCCCGGAACTTACTCAATAACTGAATATACTCCTGAAGAACTGTTTGTAAGGACTTTCATAACTGAAAAAAACCCTGATGTTGTTATAAATGTGGTCGATGCCTCTAATCTCGAACGCAATCTCTATCTGACAACACAGCTGATCGACATGAATATTAAGGTGGTGATAGCCCTTAATATGTATGATGAACTTGAAAAGAAAGGAGCTGCCTTAGATTATGACGCTCTGGGGAAGATGATGGGAATTCCAATTATTCCGACTATAGCCTCAAAAGGAACAGGCATAAACGAATTGTTTGATAAGATCATCGATGTCTATGAGGACCGCGATCCGATAGTCAGGCACATTCATATCAATTATGGATTCATTATTGAAAATGCTATCCTTAATATCCAGACCCTCATAAAAGAAAATAAGCATATTACTGACAAATACTCATCGCGTTATCTTTCGGTAAAGCTGCTTGAAAATGATTCCGCAACTACGAAACAGATTGCCTCATGCCGGAATATTGACAAAATAAAAAGACAATGTGAAAATGAAATTCTGCATCTCGAGAAAGAATATAATGAGAAATCCGGGACCATAATCACAGATGCCAAATACGGATTCATCGCCGGTGCGCTAAATGAGACTTTTGTGCAGGGAGCCAAAAATCTCAGAAAAGTTACTGCTATAGATGATCTTCTTACACATAAATATCTTGGGTTTCCGATATTCTTCTTTTTTATGTGGCTGATGTTTCAGACTACATTTTCATTAGGAAGTTATCCGATGGGACTCATCGGATCAGGAGTCAGCTGGCTGGGAGAAACAATCAGAAGCTCAATGACTGAGGGCCCATTGCGAGATCTGCTGGTTGATGGGATAATAGGTGGTGTCGGAGGAGTGATTATCTTTCTGCCGAATATTCTGATCCTGTTTTTCTTCATTTCCTTCATGGAGGATTCCGGCTATATGGCGAGAGCTTCATTTATAATGGACAAGCTGATGCACAAAATAGGCCTTCATGGAAAATCCTTTATACCAATGCTCATGGGATTCGGCTGCAATGTTCCGGCAATAATGGCTACCCGAACACTGGAAAACAAAAAGGACAGGTTGCTCACAATGATGATCATTCCTTTCATGTCGTGCAGCGCACGCCTTCCTATTTACGTCTTGCTCATATCAGCATTCTTCCATAAGAGTCAGGGCCTTGTTCTGGTTTCCATTTACCTCATAGGAATAATGATTGCCATACTTGTCGCTCTGGCGATGAAAAAAATATTTTTTGCAAAACAGGATGTGCCATTTGTGATGGAGCTTCCTCCCTACCGGATCCCCACATTAAAAAACACTTCAATACACATGTGGCATAAGGGAGTCCAGTATCTAAGGAAAATGGGAACCGTAATCCTGCTTGCTTCCATAATTATATGGGCACTCGGCTACTTCCCTCGTAATGTGAAGTATTCCTCAGATTTCGATGGACAAATGTCGATGATACAATCGGACAACACACTTACAGACAGTCTGAAGACAGAGGAGACTAGAAAAATCGAAGTTGTGAAACAATCGGAGAAACAGGAAAAATCTTACATCGGGAGTCTGGGACATATCATTGAACCGGTAATAAGACCACTTGGCTTTGACTGGAAAATCGGAGTGAGCATTATAACCGGACTTGCTGCAAAAGAAATCGTTGTGAGTACCATGGGTGTGTTGTATCAGGCCGATAATGGTAACGGTCATGTGTCGGATAATTTACAGATTAAGCTTCAGGAACAAACTTACTCTCATGGCGAGTTTAAGGGAAAGAAGGTATTTACCCCGGTAATAGCTTATGGTTTCATGCTGTTCATCCTGATTTACTTTCCCTGTATAGCCAGTATTGCTGCAATTAAAAAGGAAGCTAACTGGAAATGGGCTGCATTTATAATGATTTATACCACATCCATAGCCTGGATGGCAGCATTTATAGCAACTAAAATCGGGAATTTCTTTTTTTAAACTTTAAATCATGATACAGGAAATACTTGTCTATATAATACTCGCAGCGGTAATCGCATATCTGCTCTTTTCATATTTCAGAAAATCGAAATCCAAAAAACCTAATCCCTGCGGAGGATGTACAGGCTGTGATCTGAAGGAACAGCTTAGCTGTAATGATTCACCCAAAAATCTACTCTGATTATTGCGATGCATTAATATAGGAACAATCATTTTGCCGGATTAGTCATGAACTACCCGTATCCGCTAATAGTCCCTGAATTTTTCATCCATCCGGTCATTAAACCATTTATCTATCATTGACTTTTTAAAACGCCATTCCTTTCCCAGTTTCGCTGCCGGGATCTTCTTTTCCTGCGCCCATGTATAAATTGTTTGCGGCTTCACCCGGAGATATTCCGCAACTTCTTCCAGAGTCATTATTTTGTCTTCGTTTATCATAGTAATGTTAAGTTCTAACTTTTATTGAGGCGCAGCGTCCTTGTTTTCTTCATCCGCCTTTTTCGCAGGTTCAAATAATTTAGTGAACGAGTGAATTACTGCAACATAGAAATTACTCTCCCTCTTTCTGAACAATTCGAAAGGTAGATCCCTGCTGCCTACAAAGGGTCGTAGATTCCAGGCAAGTTGTGAACTTACAAATGCAAGAATAATGACCCATATTTTGAATATTTGCATCCCAAGCTTTGGATAGATATTCTTTTTTTCGCAGGCGAAAGTAAGACCGCTGGTAATCGTTTTGATGGCAAAAATACCCGAAAAAATGAATATTGCTACATGAAGCAATTTCAGAAAGGCATAATTATCACCGGTAATCATGAAAAAAATCACAATTGGTGCAAATGACAAAGCAATTGATGAAAAGACAAAAAATCCTGCCAGGATAATATTCGCCATTTGGTAGATGGTCAAAGTAGACCCTATCATAAACTGAATGACGTAAAGCGCCGGAAAACAGACCAGCAATGAAAGAAAAATAAGACAGGGCAATTTGATGCCGGTAACAATACACTGCAGAAATCCATTGTAACTTCCCATGACAACCCCATAAATTAAAGTGAAGAGAAGAATGAACAACACTTGCTTTAACACATATTTCCCTGAAAATTCAGGATCATTAAGCATTTCGAAATATTCATCACTGTTCTGAAATACTTTGAAGATGGTTTGATTTGTTTTCATGATGTTTTTTTTCAAAATTACATTATCAAACATTAATAAACAATAATAAACAATAATATTTATAAACATTTTTGATGAGCACAGATTCCACAATAAAAGTTTATCACATTCGCTTTTCTCCCAAAAACCCGATTTAAAAAATTGTTTCATTGGATAATATGAAAAAAAATTAATATCTTAATGACCTGATAATTACTACCACTATGAAGAACTTGCCTGAATTCCCGGTTATCCTGGTTCTCTGCCTGACGGTAATCCTCTTATTAAGCTTATCTGCAGTTCCTTCCCGGTCAGTAAATCCGCAGGAAGATCTGAAAGGTAAGTTCGATTATAAAAACTTTGAATCGGCGAAGAAGTGCCGCACCTGTCATCCGGGAATCTATGAGCAATGGTCGCAGGCCATGATGTCAAAAGCCTACACTCATGAATGGGATGAGATAGAGTATTTTGATCTTGCGGTGGCTCATGCCGCAGCCAAACCGGAGCTGAAAGATGTCGTTGACGGATGCAATGGATGTCATACACCGTTAGCATACATGGGAGGAGAGCTTCCTCCTCCACGGCCATCAGCCAACAGCATGGCTAATGAATCTGTTTCATGTGAGGTATGTCATCTCATCCAGGCGATTCAGTCTGACCCTCCGCATAATTACAGCTATCTGATCGAGCCCGGAATGACAAAGTATGCTGCCCGGACTCCTGCGACCGAATCTCCCGCTCATAAAATAGTAACCAGGGATATTTTTGCAACAACTGAGTTTTGTGGAAATTGCCATAACGAGAAGAATCCATTTGGCATGTGGGTAAAAAGTACACAGCTCGAATGGAAAGAGGGACCATATGCAGCTCAGGGTGTTATGTGTCACGATTGCCATATGCCCAGAGCCCCTTACCAGAATGCTCTCATGGCCAAACCATATGATAATTCACGTCTTCACCTGTTCCACGGAGGTCACGATCCCGGTAAGGTCAAAGGTACTGTGGAACTTAGAATACAACCCGATATCAGAGAAGCTGAACCAGGAGAAACCGTGGTATTTACTGTCGCTTTGTTTAATGCCAAGACAGGCCACAAGTTTCCTACAGGGTCAGTTGAGGATAGAATTCTGTGGATGAATGTAGAAGCAACCGATGCAAAAGGCAAAGTCTATCACATTAATGTAGACAAGAAAGGATTTGAAGGGGAAGAATATACAATATCAGGCGATTATCTCGCCTACCAGGATATGGAGATCCCGCTGGGATTAAAGGAATTTAAAGGAGTACAACGCGACGGTATACCAGCCGGGAACAGGATCTTCAGGATGCCATACTTTGATCCCGAAGGAAGGATGACAATCATGCAATGGAATACTGCTAAACTTGGGGTTGATTACAGAATCGGCCCAAGGGAAACAAAAGTTGAAAAATTTACTTTTCATCTTCCATTTGAAACCGCACCCGGTGAGATGAAAGTGACAGCCAGGTTAAATTATCAGCTCCTGGTGAAACCTGTAGCTGACTTCATGAAAGTTCCTTCCGACGAATCGGAAATAATTGTTGTAAATGAACATACTACAAGACTGACAATACTTCCATAAGGTTAACAGAAAAATCTTATCGATATGAAACAGATCACATCTTCTTTTATCCCAAAGTTTCTCGTGGCGTTTTTTCTTACTTTTATATTTCATCCGGCAGATGCCATACCCGCATTCGCACGAAAATACCAGATCAGTTGCCAGGTTTGCCACTCACCTGCCCCCAGGCTGAAACCGTTTGGCGATACATTTGCTTCAGCCGGCTACAGGTTAACGGAGTATGAATCACCCAGATATTTCATTCCGGCCGGCGACGATAAGCTCTCACTCTTTCGGGAATTTCCAATCGCAGCCAGGTTTGATGGAATCACTTCAATCGATTTCAGAGGTGGTAAAAAAGTCAATTTCGGAGCACCATTCATTCTTAAGCTGATGTCAGGAGGAGAGTTGTCGGAGAAACTGTCATATTATTTTTATTTCCTTATGAGTGAAGCCGGGGAGATGGTAGGCATAGAGGATGCATTCATCATGTATCGCGATCTGCTGGGGTCCGGAATTAATGTATATGCCGGTCAGTTCCAGGTTTGCGACCCGATTTATAAACGGGAGAACCGGCTTACAATTGAAGATGTTAGAATTATTACGACAAAACCAGGGAACTCAACATCAGGACTTACCTACGACAGGGGATTTATGTTCGATTACGAAATACCAGATCTGAAAACGCAAATTATCGCTGAGATCCTGAATGGCAGTGGCATTGGGCCTGCAGGTGAAGAACTCATGTTTGACAGGGACAAGTACAAAAATGTAATGGGGAAAATCTCACAACCAATAGGCGAGTATCTTGATCTGGGATTTTTCGGATATACGGGAAAAGAGATCATAAATGAATTACCAGGCGTTCTTAACCGGGTAAATATATTCGGGCCTGGTATTAATCTTGATTTCAATGAAAAACTGATGATAAACCTCCAATATGCAAAACGAATTGATTCAGACGTCTTTATTGAAGAAAGTAATTCATCATTTCAGGATGTATCTACTCAGGGAGCATTTGCCGAGATAATCTATAATCCAAAAGGAGACATGAGCAATTGGTATTTTACGGGCCTGTTGAACTGGGTTGATTCTGATCTTAACGATCTTGATTATAAATCTGCCACCCTTCATATCGGGTATATTGCCCGCAGAAATGTCAGACTCTTTTCAGAATTCTCATGGATCGCGTCGGAAGAGAAGTATGGTAAATTAAGCGTGGGGTTTATGTCAGCATTCTAGGTTGAGGTTGAGGTTAAAGAATTCAATTACTTAACGATCTTCATTTCTGCTTTCAGTTTATTGAATAGATCTTTATATTCCTCGGGTACTTTTTCCAGATCTACCGGAGTACTTTTACTGCCAACGCTTAATTCGTAATAGTTACCGTCTTTTATCCTGTATCCTGTTGAATCATGCCGGATAATTTCAATTAGCCTGCCCAGTTCACTTTCAGACAAACTGACTTCAGTTTCGGCGGTCTTAGTCACCGGAATAAAACCTCCTGTGCGTATGAGTTTTATTTTCATATTATCTTTAAACTTTTGCCTCAAGCCAGCCTTGTTTCACAGCCTTTGACTCGGGACTGTTTATGCCGAATAGTTTTTCAGAGTGACTGACTGAGAGATTTTTTACATCTTCAAATGAAGCACTATGAGTAAGTGTCGTATCAGTTAAAACGGCATACCATATTCTTCCTGCCTTTTCCCATGAATATCCGCCCATATTAAAAGCTGACACATAAAATGCAAAATTAGGAATTCCTGAATTGATATGTACTCCTCCCCAATCACCCGATTCAGTATTCGGGAGGTTCCTGTAATGGTCCATAGTGGCAGGCTGAGGATCGTTGCCCAGTTCAGGATGATTTTTATATGCCGTACCCGGTGCTTTCAGGCTTCTCAGAGCATACTTGAGGCCTATCATGACTTTTTCCCCTATCAGCCAGTTTGATTTTTTAACATCCTGGTTATTAAAACGTTGCTTGATCATTATGCCAAAGATATCAGAAAACGATTCATTGAGTGCCCCTGCCTGGTTCTCATAGTCAAGATTAGCCTCATTTTCCGTTACTCCGTGTGTCAGCTCGTGACCGATCACATCAATATCGCTGGTGAAGCTGGCAAATACTACTCCGTCTCCATCGCCGTAAACCATTCTTCTTCCATCCCAGTAGGCATTGTCGAGACCTTTATCATAGTGTACGTACTGTTTTATCAGAAGACCCTTATCGTCGATGGAATTCCTTCCGAAGAGATCCCAGTAGAAATCATATGAAGCCTTTCCGCCTTTGATGACATTCCTGGCAGCCAGGGATGTTGTTTTCTGATCATTCTTTGAATCCCAGAGCAGAGTAGCTCCTGAAATATCCGTGGTATGTTTGCAATCATAAACTTCCATGCGCATTTTGCCTGTTCCGGTTTTTTTGGGGATAACACCCAAAACTGTTTTCTCATAGAAGCTGGCTGCCCTGAAAAATTTTCTGTCACTCCGGAAACGATAGCTTCTGAAGTTTGTATTGATTGCCAGGTCGGCTACTTTTTTATTGTCCGATTCCATCAGCTTATTAAGCATATAAGGCGGAACTATACAATGAAGTGGGTTGAGGTGGTTTTTGCACATGACAGTCATTATTTCAGATGGTTTAAACTCTCATACTCAGACAGGTATAAAATTAATATATTTTGGGATGAATAGCAAAATATTCTTCCATACTTGCTATTTTTAAACCACAAAGTCAATCACCTATCAAAATAGGAACTTCAATATAAATAACTGGTGTTCTTCTCATTTCCAATTACCCCCTTCCCAGCCTTCCCCCAGGGGGGAAGGAGTTAGCTTCGAATTGACACTGGAACCACCGTCCCGCCCAAGCGGGATAAGAAAGGGGGTTGTTTGATCAAAGAACTGAATATCAGATTGGTACAAAATTAGTTATAAAGTAGCACACAAAGTATTATATAAGCACACTAAGACTTTGTGAACTTTGTGATCCCGAATACTCAGGATTGTGAACTTTGTGGTAAATGGCTTTTGTTCTGAAATCTAAATAAACTAAATTTATAACCAGTATAATTAACATCCCAACACTATGGATAACGTAATAATATTGCCCCCTGAAAGCATTGGCAGGAATTTTATACCTGCTGAGTTTCTTCCAAAAGGAAAGAACGAGTATTATCTGCGCGACAGACAGTCTGTTCCACCAAAGGGAGGCTGGCGGAATCTACGATCAGAGGAAGTTGAAAGACTCGTTAAAAATGCCAATACTGCCGAAAACTGGGATGAAATCCTGGTTAGTGATGAGTTTGATACTGATCAGATAAAAAACTCTAAGTTCTACGGGCTAGTAAGGATCGGGCGTTTAAGAAATAATATTCTCCAGCATCACGACCTGAGATTGCCATCGGGAATAACAAATAGTCTGATTATTTCGTCTGATATAGGAGATGACGTGGCAATTCACAATGTGCATTATCTGGCCCATTACATAATTGGTGATCACTCCATCCTATTTAATATCCAGGAAATGCATACGACGAACCATGCAAAATTCGGCAATGGAGTAGTGAAAGATGGTGAACCCGAGAGCGTAAGGACATGGGTAGATGTTATGAATGAGACTGGCTGCAGAAGAATTCTCCCTTTTGATGGTATGATTTCGGCCGATGCATATCTGTGGGCAAAGTATATTGATGATGCCCCGTTGCAGGAAAACCTGAAGAAGCTGACCCAGAAATGCACCGAAAGTCAGCGCGGATATTACGGGACAACGGGGAGTCATTGTGTGATTAAGAATTCTCTTATTCTCAAGGATGTGAAAATAAGTTCCCACTGCTATATAAAAGGAGCTAATAAATTAAAAAACATTACCATTAACTCCTCCGAGCTGGAACCGACACAGATCGGGGAAGGCGTTGAGCTTGTAAATGGAATTATCGGTTTCGGCTGCCACATCTTTTATGGTTGCAAGGCTGTGAAATTTATCCTGGGTAATAATTCAAACCTGAAATATGGTGCCAGACTGATAAATTCTTTTCTTGGAGATAACTCAACCATATCGTGCTGTGAGGTTCTTAACAATCTGATTTTCCCGGCTCATGAACAGCATCATAATAATTCATTCCTGATTGCATCCGTCGTAATGGGTCAGAGTAATATGGCCGCCGGAGCCACAATAGGCTCAAATCATAACAGCCGGGCAAACGACAATGAGATCCAGGCGGGGAGAGGATTCTGGCCTGGATTATGCACAAGCGTCAAGCATTCATGCCGTTTTGCTTCCTTCACCCTTCTTTCAAAAGCCGACTATCCTGCTGAACTTGATATTCCATTGCCATTCTCGCTCCTTAATAATAATGTTTCCAAAGACCGGCTTGAGGTGATGCCCGCATATTGGTGGATGTATAACATGTTTGCCCTTGCAAGGAATTCATGGAAGTTCCAGAACCGTGACAAACGCATTCACAAGAATCAGAATATCGAATTTGATCCTTTTGCGCCCGATACTGTAGAAGAAATATTTGCTGCTCGGACTCTGCTGGAGATCTGGACAGCCAAAGCAAGCCTGCTCTCTGGCGGAAAATCATGGAAGGGTAAGAATGATGAAGAACTCGCTTCAATGGGTCGTGATCTGTTATCGGGACAGGAAAAAGATATTGACGCTCTTGAGGTGCTTGGGGAAAACATGGAGAACACAAAACGAAAGGTGCTTATCTTAAAACCATGGAAAGCTTATCATGCATATGGAGACATCCTTCATTACTATGCGACAAAGAACCTGATGGAATACATGGCATCAAATTCAGGAGCTTCATTTTCAACTATGTCAAAGGCTCTGAAAGGAAAACGCCAGCATCAGTGGGTTAACCTGGGTGGCCAGCTGATGCAGGAAGATGATCTCGATATCCTCAGGTCAGATATAGGAACAGGCAAATTAAAATCATGGAAAGATATTCATAAGCGGTATAATGATTTATGGGTCAAGTATAAGCTTGACAAACAGAAACATGCATATGCCACTATCTGTGAATTATACGGAGCTGATAAACTTACACCGGAAAGCTGGAAGACAGCACTCGATAAAACTGTAAAAATACAGAACTTCATCTCCGATCAGGTCTACAGTTCAAGGAAGAAAGATTTTGACAATCCGTTCAAACAGACCACTTTCAGGAATAAGGATGAGATGAAAGCCGCTTTCGGTACTGTTGATGAGAATAGTTTTATCATTCAGGTCCGTCAGGAAACAAAAGAATTCGAAATTGCGGCAAAAAGAGATCGGACAACGATAAGACTTTGAAAGCCTTGAGAATTCTATGGAATATGTAATGAAATAATGGTATAGAGGGTATTATCTTCAAAAGAGATCGGACAACTTTGAAGACTTTGAAACCCGGTGAATTCTATGGAATGACCAATGAAACAATTCGTCTCAAGGGTATCAACCTCACTGATACAGAAAATTATTTCTGAAAAATCAGAAATGTTAATCTGATTCTATTTTGCAATATATTGCCATATTACCTTTGCAGGGTAAATACTAAATCATCATTCTATGAGAACCATTATTATATCCATTATATTTTTTAATCTTTTTCTTGTTCACGTTTCTGCACAACCAAAAGATATCGTAAAAACACAGGGAATAACCTCTCCGCTTCATAAATCTAATATTGGCAAGATCTTTTTTACATCAAAGTCAATTCCATTAGAGGAATTAACATCGGAAGACTTCCTGAAAACCTATGAATTAACAAACAAAAGCGATCTGCATATCACAGTCTTTATGGGCAATTCCATAACAAACTATCTCCATGCTCTTGCACCTGAATTAAGAGCGGAGGAACTCACAAAGCGGGGAAATTACCAATTCTCGATGTATGTCGATAACAAGCTGATATACAAAAGCAACCTTATGCCCGGTGCTCCATATGCCAGAATTCAGGATTCAGCAACAACGATCTGTAAACCATTAATCGACAATAAGAATCATTACGGATTATGGAGTGAGTCTTACTGGAACAGGTTTATGAATCATGGAGGCGACAGCGCCCTTACTGAGGGACCACATCTCCTTAAAATGGAGATAAAGCCCTATTTAAAGTTAACCGGAGAAATAAAAGAAGGCGAAATTATCGCCTCCGGTGAACTGAAGATTAACGTAAAAAGAAAACCATTTATAGATATCAGCAAAATCGGACTCACTCCGGTTAAACCATATAACGGGTTTAAGGTTTCTGCAGATAAATTTGATCAGCGGCTTATTAAAACATTAAAAGGAGAAATCGATGAGGGTGTTTTCAGGAATATCAGCAGTGTGATCGTTATTAAAAACGGGAAATTGCTAATTGAAGAATATTTCAACGCAGAAACCAGGGATTCGCTTCATGATCCCCGTTCAGCAGGCAAATCATTCGCATCCACTATTACCGGAATAGCTGAAAGCGAGGGGTATCTGAAAAGCGAGGATCAGACTCTGAAGGAATTTTATAATCTAAGATTATTTGATAATTATTCGTCAAAAAAAGAAAATGTATCAATCAGGGACCTGCTGACAATGAGCTCAGTTTTTGACGGCTTTGATGACGATTATAACTCTCCGGGAAATGAAGAGAATATGTACCCCACAAGCAATTGGGTAAAATTCACTCTCGATTTGCCAATCAATCTGACCAGACCAAAAGATGAATGGCATTATTTCACTGCAGGAGTAGTTCTGCTGGGAGATATACTTAATAAGACTGTACCGGGGGGACTTGAAAAATATGCTGATGAAAAGCTTTTTAAGCCTCTTGGCATAACAAAATATCAGTGGCAGTATACTCCTCAGAATGTTCCCAATACTGCGGGCGGGATAAGAATGAATGCCCTTGATTTTGCTAAATATGGTCAGCTTTATAAAAACGGAGGAAAGTGGAACGGGAAACAGGTCATCCCTGCAGACTGGGTGAAAAAGACTTTTACAAAATACAAATCCATCCCGGGCAGAAAGGAAGAATATTATGGTTATCTGTTCTGGAATAAAACCTATACGGTTAATGGTAAATCATATGAAACCTTTTATTGTGCCGGAAATGGCGGTAATAAAATATATGTATTCCCTGATCAGCCACTGGTTATCGTCATTACTGCTACGGCATACGGTGCTCCATATGCACATTCACAGGAAGATAAGATGATGACGGATTATATTTTACCTGCGGTCATGAATGAAAACCATTAATCCTTTGTGTTACTTTTTTTAAACCTTTGAGTTACTTTGTGGTTAATGGATTTTTTTTACCTCAAAGGGACAGAACAGAATTTGTGAGAAGATGGATTTCAAGTCCCCCCTGGGGGGATTTAGGGGGTGAATTTAATTTCCTGTTACAAATAAAAAATCATATATTTCTGAATTCCTGATCACCTCAAAAGCGAGAACTATGAATTCAAATTCAAACACATTTAATCCCCCCATTGCCGGAAGGATAACTTCAATAGATTTTTTCAGGGGTTTCACTATGTTTCTTCTGGCTGGAGAAGCAACAGAGTTGTATGGACATCTTGAAAAATCAAATATCGGATTCATAAATTTTCTCGGGATGGAGCTCAGCCATCATGAATGGCACGGTTTACATTTCTGGGACCTGATCCAGCCTTTCTTCATGTTTATAGTAGGAGTTGCTATTCCATTTGCTGTCGCAAACAGGCTGAAAAAAGGTGACAGCATTAAAACAATCACTCAACACGCTGTAAAGCGATCAGCATTATTGCTCTTCCTGGGTTGGGCTCTCTATTTTGCTGATGCCGGAAAACTGGTATTTCGGTTTCAGAACGTACTCGCCCAGCTTTCCGTCACATATCTTGTTGCATTTCTGATAAGGGATAAAAGTTTTAAGTTTCAGTTGATTTTCACCCTGGTAATATTGCTTCTGATTGATCTTGCTTACCGTTTTTTCCCGGTCGAAGGGTTTAATCACCCATGGGTAAACTTTGAAAATCTCGGTGCCTGGTTCAACAATAAAATTGAAGGTGTTGACAAAGCGAGTGAGTGGGCAACATTGAATTTTGTTTCAACCACAGCTCATACAGTATGGGGCGTGATGTGCGGAAAGTTGCTGATCAGCGACAAGCCGGCTTCGAAAAAGATCCAGACACTGCTTATTGCCGGAGTATCAGCTTTGCTTATAGGTTATACGCTTGACGGACTGCAAATTACACCAATTATTAAGAAAATTGCCACATCTTCGTTCGTTTTTGTAAGCGGTGGCTGGGCGATACTTGTCCTTTGCTTCTGCTATTGGCTGATTGACATTAAAAAGCAATTCATCACCGGTTCAAAAATGTTCATAATTGTCGGCATGAACAGCATATTTATTTATCTCTTCTTTTCAATAGGTGGTGCGGGTTTTATTCACAGATTCATTGCTCCCTTCGGCGTTCTCCTGTTTTCGTGGGCAGGGGAATATGCAGTGGAAATTATAACAAGTATCGGGATCTGGGCAGTGCTCTGGTATATGTGTTATTGGCTGTATAAGAATAAGGTTTTCGTAAAAATTATAGGAAAATGGCACGCAGATGACGCTGATAAGACAGATTTACACAGATTTTTATGGATTTAATCTGCGAAAATCCATTCATCTGCGTATGGATCCGCGTTCTATTAAAGATGCTTATCTTTTATGGATTTAATCTGCGAAAATCCGTTACATCTGCGTCATCCGCGTTCTATTAAAGATGCTTATCTTTTATGGATTTAATCTGCGAAAATCCGTTGCATCTGCGTCATCCGCGTTCTATTAAAGATACTTATCTTTTCCTTATTGCTTTTTCCTCTCCCTCAGGCGATTTGAAAGTCATTTCGGTTATTTCTCCTTTGTCATTTTCTGCAAAAGAGATCGAATAATCGTCCATGAATTTAATCCCGAAATTTCCTTTTGAAACAGGCATTAACTCCATGTCAGGTTGTTCGGGAATACTCAGGAATAATGTCTTATTATCCTTGAGAACAATCTTAACAACCGTACCTTCCAGATCATAATCACCCGTATATTTTTTAAGATCTTCAACAGGAACAGCGCTTGTTTCAGCTGGTTTTGCTTTCACCGGCAACTTTGATTTTACATAATCTGCCTGCTCCTTCATCCCTTTTGAATTTTTGCTTGAAGCAATTCCGTTCAAAATCATTCCATTGAAGAATGGATCAGTTTGTTGACGGTACTGAGCGGGAATTGTATCGCGGAAACTGACAATCATATCTATCCCTTTCTTAAATTTTACCGGATCTTTAACCCTTTTCATAAAATTGGAGAATGGCTGAAGTATTGAAAATTTTTCATTCCCGAAAGGAAGGTCATTAAAACGTGCCGACAGAGAGTCGAAATCACTTTCATTGGAATAATTGAACAGGATATTTGTAACGGCTTCAGCTAAAGCTCCCCTTACGTGGTCATTGGAAAATGTTTGAGCTTTTTCAAGTGCTGCGGAGGTGTCAATCGCTGCCAAAGCTACAAGCCCCTTACCCGCAATTGCGTAAGATGAATCATTTACTGCTTTCAGAAATAATGATCTGTAAGTTACAGACTTATATTTTCCAAGGGCTTCGATAGCTCCTGCCCTGACAAGCGATTTGGGATCACTCTGAGCAAGATTGAGAAGGATAGGTTCCATTGACTTTTTCAGGGAATCATTCAAGATGTTCAATCTCTGGATTGTGAACAGACGCAAACCATAGTATTTGTCATTCAAAGCATTTTTCATGAATTCAAATGCCTTTCTATCATCATTCTGGTTCCTGGCAGCGTACTCAATTGCCTCTCTCCTGTCCAGATATAAACCGGCATTCTTGTACTGAAAAAGGTAATTATCAAGAGTCTTATGGTCCGATTTTTCGCAAAGAAGCATCTTATCTCCATCAACATTTATCAGATCTGGTTTTGTAACCGTATTGAAAACAAACGAATCTACAGAATGGCTTAAGATAACATTATATCTCTTTTTGCCGGAGCCCTGATAGACATCTATGGCAATAGGGAGCTGAAATATCTTCCCTGTTTGCTGTTTTATTATTACGGTTACTGTCCTTCCTGAAGCTGCATAATGATAGTCTATATCAAGCCTGGGGTGGCCATTGCTATAATACCACTGGTTCCAGAACCAGTTTAAATCCTGACCCGTAATATCTTCAAATGCAAGCCTCAGGTTCTGTGCCTCGGCCGATTTGAATTTATTTGTGCGGAGATAAAGATTCAATGACTTGTAGAAAGCACTGTCACCAACATAATTTCTTAGCATATCGAGAATCCGGCCACCCTTTTCATAACTTACAAGGTCGAACATATCTTCCCTGTCGCGGTAATAGAATCTCACAAGGTCTTTCTTATCATTACCGCCCCTCAGGTAGTTCTGCATATTGTTAAAGCTATGTTCATCTGCAGCGTCTTTTCCATGCTTATATTCTTCCCACAACGACTGGCTTAGATTGGCAAATGATTCATTTACTGTGAGGTTACTCCAGCTTTCGCAGGTAACGTAATCTCCGAACCACATGTGAAAGAGTTCGTGGGCAATTATATCTTCCCACCGATTGTCATCAATCAGCTGGCGCGCATCCTGTTGCGCTGATTCACTGTGCAACGTAGCTGTGGTATTTTCCATTGCACCGCTAACATAATCTCTTACAACTATTTGTGAATATTTTGGCCATGGATAATCTACACCTGTGATTTTGGAAAAGAATTTAATCATTTCAGGAGTATAGCCAAAAATCTTCCTGGCAACAGGCGCATATTCTTTTTCCACATAATAATTGACTTCCTTCCCTTTATACTTATCCTTTATAATGGCAAAATCGCCCACCGCCATCATCATCAGATACGGAGAATGAGGCAGTGTCATTTTCCAGGTATCGGTGCGGGTACCGTTACTGTTTTTTTTAGTACTGGCAAGAATGCCATTCGAAAGAGTCTGATACTTATCGGGAACAGTCATACTTATTTCATCAGTCATTTTCTGATTTGGTTTGTCAATAGTGGGAACCCATCCCGAGTTTGATTCAGTCTCACCCTGTGTCCAGATCTGGATAGGTTTCTTTTTATCGTTTCCAAGAGGATTGATAAAATAAAGACCTTTGGCACTTGTTATCGCCGCGCTTCCCTTAAGTTTAATATCATTGGGCATAGCGATATAGTCAACAAAGACCACATAATTCTCACTTGATTTATAAGTTTTATCGAGAGTTATAAACAGATTCAAACTGTCGTATCTGAACTTCAGTGGAGTTTTCTTTCCAGCTTTTACCAGCGAGACTTCCTTAATGTTCATACTCTTTGCATCGAGCCGTAATGAATCAGTAGGATAAAAATGCGGATGAAGTGTGATCCACGCCTTGCCGTACATCCAGGATTTGGAATAATCGAAACTGACTTCGAGCTTAGTATTAACAAGATCATTTATTTTTGTGGCGCTGGCCCGGTAAATACTTTTCCAGCTTTCTGTTTTGGCCGTATCCTGTCTTTGGGAAAAGCAGGTAATTGAAATGAGCAGAAGTACTCCTGTTAAAGTGTTTTTCATTTTAAATAAAATAAATTAAATGTGGTTATAGGAAAGCATCATTAGTAGCCATGTCTACAACAATTTATTGGCCGATCATTTAACATCAAAAGTAAATCAAATGTTCAGATAAAAATGTTAATGGTTTAACAATTGACATTAATGAGGCAACGGATAACAATTAAAAAAACCCATCTCGTGGACATAAAAAGGCTGCCTTTTCAGACAGCCTCTTCAATAAATATATCAAATACCAGCCTTTGCTCTCTGTTTTCTCATTTTGCGTCGCTGTCTGTTAATACTCCTGGTATAGATCACCGAGTACATCACAGGAATCAGTACCAGAGTCAAAAATGTAGCAAAACTTAATCCGAAAATAATGGTCCACGACAATGGTCCGAAGAACATAACATTATCACCACCGAAATGCAGATGCGGATTAAGATCGCGCAACAGAGTGCCAAAATTGATGTTCATTCCGATTGCTAAAGGTATTAGACCAAGAATTGTAGCAGTAGCCGTCAGTATAACAGGTGTGATACGGGTCATACCACCCTGAATAATAGCCTTCCTGGTTCTCACTCCCTGTTCTTTCAGGACATCCGTAAACTCAACGAGCAATATTCCATTTCTGACAACAATACCCGCCAGAGCTACAATTCCCATTCCTGTCATAATAATTGAAATTGTCATTCCAAAAATCATATAACCCAGCAATACTCCGATAAGGCTGAAAGCAACTTCGGAAACTATGATCAGGGCTTTAGCCATTGAGTTAAACTGTGTAATAAGGATAAACATGATAAGGAACAGACAAAGAACCATGGCTTTCGAGAGGAATACCATAGATTCAGCCTGGTCTTCCTGTTCACCTGTCTGACGGATATCAATTGCAGTTGGCTTGGTGAACTGAGGAATCACCTTTCGCAACTGAGCATTTATAACATTAGCATTGAAACCCGCCAGTACGTTGGAGGAAAGCGTGATAACCCGTTTCAGATTAAGACGGTTTATTTGTCCGTAACTGTTTACATATTCAACATGTGCAACAACCGACAAAGGTATCTGGCGTAAGATTCCGGAGTTCATATCCCGGTAAGTAATGGTGAGATTCAGTAACTGTTCGAGATCATTCCGCTGGTTTTCTTCGAATCGCAGCATAATTGAATACTGATCTTCACCTTCACGGTATTTCGAAATCTCTTTACCCAGCTGCCCGGTTCTGATGGCATCTCCGACAACAGCCGCAGTAATACCTTCGGAATTTGCCCTTTCACGATCGAGAACTATGATTATCTCCGGCTTGGTACTTGCAAAATCGGATTTTAACTCTTCTATCCCACCTATCTGAAGTGAATCGATATAGCGTTTAAAGCGATCTGCGGTTGAAGCAAGTTCAATAAGATTTTCACCTGATAACTCAAGGTTAATAGGTTTGCCGGTAGGTGGACCGTTTGAATTCTTATCAACAACTATTTCAGCTCCCGGAATATTTTGCAGAGCTTCGCGCATTTTGTTCATGTACGCTCCTGTGCTCTGTCCGTGTCTGTCCTTGTATTCAACGAAGTTCACTGCGATTTTAGCAAGGTTAGATGATGTGCTGGAATTATCGAACTGATTATCTGAAGCAAGGAAGGCAACATTTGTAACAACAGACTCTACAATCGGATTGTGCCCTCCAAGAACTGACATTATTCTGTTTTCTGCAATATGTGCTACCGAATCTGTAACATCGATACGTGTGCCGATAGGCATCTTGACAAATGTATTAATTGTATTTGGCTCGTTGTCGGGGAAAAATACGACTTTCGGTTTTACAATATTATTCAGAATCATGGTGAAGAAGAAAAGAGCAATCATTCCACCGAGGATATATGCGGGTCTTTTCCCTTTTAAAACCCATTTAAGAGTATTCTCATACTTTTTCATAATCATTGGAAGACCCTTGTTCTGAAATCTGTTAATTATTTTGTATCCGAACAATTCATGAGCAAGAAAAGAAAGAGCAATAAAAATTATAAAATTGGCTATGCCTCTCGCTCCCATAAGGTAGAATGGCAGTGAAATAACTGCGATTATAGCAGTCGTCTTATAAACTTTTGACTTATTAACAGTCTCCTCCTCATCACCCAGCTTCATGAAATCCACTGCAAATACCGGGTTAAAAATATATGCAACTATTAAGGAGGCGAAAAGAGTTATAATCAGTGTAACAGGAATGAAAACCATGAACTTCCCGACAACACCGGGCCAGAAGGCGAGCGGAAAGAAGGGTGCAAGCGTGGTCAGAGTGCCGGAAAGAATAGGTACAAACACCTCTCCTGCTGCCAATTTTGCAGAATGGGTAATATCCATCCTGGTTAACCGGTGGATACGGTGGGTATTTTCGATAACAACAATGGCATCATCAACAACAATTCCAAGAGCAAAAATAAATGCGAACATAACAAGCATATTCATTGTGAAACCAATGAAAGGCAGTACCAGATAAGCTATTGCCATTGACAGGGGAACTGCAAAGGCTACAAATATCGCATTAACTATACCCATGAAGAACATAAGAACTATAATCACGAAAATGAACCCAAGGATGATCGTATTATTCAGTTCGTTAACAGTATTTCTGGTATAACGCGACTGGTCGCCTGTAACTTCAACTATAAGATTGGGTGGCAGTGAAGTTTTCTGCATATTTGCTATGATTTCCTTGATCTGATCAGAGGCAGCCAGCAGGTTTTGTCCGCTCTTCTTTATTACGTTCAGGGTAACGACATTTTTCCCATCGTAACGTGCATAATTTTCAGGCTGGTGGAAGCCATCGCGAATGGTTCCAATATCTCTGAGTTTGATTATAGCCCCGGTATTCGTACTGAGTATCACATTCTTAATCTGATCGATATTGGTCACTTCACCCACAACCCTTATAGATCTGCTCATCTGCTGAAGGTCGACATTTCCTCCAGACACAGTCATGTTATTAAGGCTTACCGCCTGCTCGATATCCCGGAATGTTAGACCGGCTGCTTTCATTTTGTACATGTCGATATCTACCTGGATCTCTCTGGTAAGAGCGCCTCCGATTTCAACCCTGGTGATTTCTTTAAGGCTTTCAATCCTGTCCTGCATATCATCGGCGTATTTTTTCAGTCTGTCAAGAGGGATATCGCCTGAAAGGTTGATATACTGTATTGGTACTTCAGAGAGGTCTATCTCCATTACCGAAGGTTCGATGAAAGACGGATCGGTGGGTAAATCCTTTTTAGTCTTATCAACAGCGTCATTTACTTTCTGCTTGGCATCTTTCAGATCGATGTCGGTATTAAATTCTACAATAATGGCAGAGAAATCCTGCACAGATCTTGAGGTGATCTTTTTCACCCCGCTTATTGATTTGAGGTTTTTCTCCAAAGGCCTGGTAACAAGATTCTCCATATCGGAAGGTGAAGTACCCGGATATATGGTATTTATATTAATCATTGGAATGACAATCTCCGGAAACTGTTCCTTAGGTATGGTATAATAGTTAATAAGGCCAAACACGGATATTATGAACACAAGCACATAAACGCTGATCTTGTTGTCTATCGCCCAGCTGGTTGCGAAAAACTCTTTATATTTTTTTTCCATGAACTATTGTTTTATTTTCTGAAATACAACCAGAACTTACTTAAAATCTTACATATTCGCCATCGACGATTTCCTGATAGCCGGAAGATATGACCTTGTCGCCAACTGATAGTCCCTTTACAACTTCGGCAATACCATTGTAGCTGGTCCCCAGTACAACAGGTTGTTTAAAAGCAGCGTTGTATTGTTCTTTTGGGCGTACGACGTATACATAACTACCTGTAAGATCAGTCTGTATAACATTCATAGGAAGCTGAATTGCTTTATCAACATGATAATCATTTATCTGGATAATTGCTATCATATTGGCTTTCAGATTCTCGATCCCGTCTAACATTTTTGCTTCTATTACGAAAGTCCGGTTTACCGGATTAATGTACTTGCTCACAAAGTTTACTTTAGCTTTAACGCTTTTATTTATATCAGGAAACATGACTACAAGGTTATCACCAACTCTGACCTTTGCAGAATAAGCTTCTGATACCTCCGCACTCACCTTCAGGTTTTTAAATGCTACAACTCTGTATGCAGCAGAACGGGGATCGGGAGAGACAACCATTCCGACTTTGATGTTACACTCTTCAATTGTACCATCGATAGGTGATTTGATCTTAAATTTATCGATCTGCTGGTTAAGCGATGATATCTGTTTTTCAAGTGATTCTTTATTTGTTTTGGACTGCATATATTGCACTTCGCTTCCAATTTTCTGATCCCACAGACGTTTTTGCTTATTATACAGATCTGAAGCAAGCTGATACTGACTCTCAAGACCCTGCATCTGACTGCGATATTGCTGGTCATCAATCTGCGCTAAAACCTGACCCTTTCTTACTTTTTGTCCGACGTCGGCGAATTTTGAAGTTACGGTCCCTGGAGCTTCTGCAAAGACTGCTGCATTCTGATCGCCATCAATCTTACCCTGTACGCGTATGTAATGGTCAAATTCGTCGGTAGTAACGTCCTTCAGACCAACAAATTTAAATTTCTGAGGATTAAGGCTGTCTTTGCCATCCTTACTTATTTCAGACTGCAGCTTCAGTATCTTATCATTTATCACTGTTTGCTGTTGCTTTAATTTATCAAGCTGAGCTTCCTTATTAGTGCTGCATGCCGACACAAATATTAAAACTAATCCTGCTGCTATACTTACTTTAATAGTTTTCATCTTCTTCTGAATTGTATATTATTGATTGAATTTGTTATTTACTGACACTTAAAATCCGGTCAAGTTTCGCTTTCGCATTAAGCAGCGAAAGGATGGAATTATAGTAATTCGATTCTGCCGTAAGAAACTGATTCTGGTTCTGGGTGAGTTCAAAACTTGAGGAAACACCTTCCTTATACTTTATTACGGTCTTATTATAGACTTTCCTGCTTAGATCCAGGCTCTCACGGTTGGTCATAAAGTTACGGTATGCAGTCTGATAGTTGCTTTTTGCAGTCTCAAATTCCATAATTAAGCCCTGCTCTGAATTTTCCTTTGTAAGCCTTGCCTTTTGAAGATCAAATTTCGCCTGGCTTACTTTTGCATTGCGCATTCCGCTGGTGACTATAGGCAGACTTAGTGTAGCCCCGACAACATCTTTTACAGCAAAGTTAAATGATGGCTGATTTGTCTGTTCCTCATGCCTGTAAAAAGCAGAGATAGTGGGAAAATATTTAGATTTTTCACGTTTTAAAAGCAATTCCGAAACCTGTTCCTGGCTGGAAACCAACTGGTAATCAATGCTATTACTCACGTCATACTGGGGAGAAGCAAGATAGCTGATGTTACCCTGCTCTATAATTCCTGGCAGACTGTCAGTTAATTCAATTTCCTGATCAAAATCCAGGCCCAACTGAAATTTCAGAAGTTTAACTGAGATTTCCCTTTGAGTGCTGAGTGAAGAAATAAGAGTCTGAATATTTGACTTGCTGATCTTCACCTGATCAACATCGGTTTCTTCATTAAGTCCCTGCTCATTCATCTTTACCAGTTCATTATAAGTCTTGTCAGTCGATTCAAGACTTTCGCGCAATACTCTCTCGTTTTCAGCAAGAACAAGAATCAGATAATATGTCCCGGACACAGCTTCTTTTGTCTCATTTTCAGTTTTAACCAAAGATTTCTCGGTCATCTGCTTAACAACTTTTGTAGCTTGTAATCCAACAAGATATTCTCCACTGAATATCAATTGCGAAAGAGTGAAATCAATGGTGGTATTATCTTTAACACCCAGAGGAAAAGCCGGAGAATCTTTGTAAGCATCAGACAAGTCCTGCTTTGTAAGTATACCATCCGGCAGGGCATCTACATCCAGATACTTACCAAAACTTAAAACCGGAACTTTAAACTGATGGAGATAATTTGCGGCAATGTTTATCTGTGGTAGTCCGATTGCCAGATTTTCCCAGACCTTTTTATCAGCGCTCAGTATATCGATCCTTGAAGATTGTACTGTGCGATTATTCTGAAGTGCATATGATTGCGCTTCTGATATTGAAAGTCTGAGCAATTCCTTTTTATCCTGGCCAAATCCTTTGATGGCGGATCCAAACAGAATAATTAATAATAAGTATTTACGCATAAAGTTCATATTAAAGATTTAATTTTTAAGCAGATTCTAATTCCTTTATTTTTTTTTCGAGCACAAGTATTCCTTTTTCCGTTGCGATCCCACGAACGTGATAAGTCAAAAACTCAATAAAAAGCTTTGCAGATGTAAACTCTTCAACTGTGAATAATTCATCAAGGTGAGCATTTTCTGATCTCCATAAATATAACTTTGCTATTACTTCTTTGTTCAGTTCTTCCCGGTACAATCCTTCATTTACCCCCTTTTTCAGATTAACAAGTATATAGTTGTAAATGCCTTCCCGTCTGGCTTTCAGTGTTTTTTCATAATGATGAGGATAGTATTTTTTCAAATCATACTCCGTTGCTGAATTCTGGTTTCGCATCATCTTATTCATGTACATTGAGATCTCGAATAATTCTTCAATGGCGTTAAAACCAATCCTGAAACATTTGCAGATCTCTTCCTGCCTGAGGGAAATTTCGTTATCAATAATTTTCCCAACCAGATCCTCCTTATCGATCACATACTGGTAAAGCGTTTTTTTTGAAATGCCAAGTTCCCGTGCAACATCGTCCATTGTTATACTCTTAATACCGTATTTCTTGTATAACTCACCAACCTTCGACAATATATTTTTTAACTCATCATTCATACTGCAAAAATAAAATAAAAAAACTTTGGATACAAATATTATATTAATTGTTTCCATGGTTTTTTGAAAAAAGATCTCAATAAAGAGAGGGGGGCGTTCGATAATATCATGGCTTTTAGTCTTCAGTGCCGGCTAATTAAAGGGCATGAAGCTGATAATTATAATTTATATTGAACTCCCCTGAAACTTATTTCACGTTCTATTGTTTTTTTACTGTTGCCAAAACAAAACTAATAATCATGAAAGCAATTACATTAAAAGACTTTGGAGGTGTTGAAAACCTTGTCAAAACTGAATTACCTGTTCCGGAAATTTCAGATGACGAAGTACTGGTTAAGCTGAAAGCTTTCAGCATAAATCCTGTGGATGTTAAAACCCGTAAAGGAAAAGGTGTGGCAGCAAAATTAAAAGAAGCAAAACCGATGATTTTAGGTTGGGACTTTTCAGGTATTGTGAGTGATACGGGCAAATCGGTGACTGCGTTTAAAAAGGATGATGAAGTGTTCGGATTCATTAATTTTCCGGGTCCAGGTAAAACATATGCTGAGTATGTAGCCGTACAGGAGTCCCAACTGACTATCAAACCTCTTAATGTCACATTCGAGGAAGCAGCTGCAGCCGCACTGGCAGCTCTTACCGCATGGCAAGTCCTAAAAGATAAAGCCGGTATAAAACCCGGTGATAATGTTTTAATACATGGTGCCGCAGGAGGTGTGGGCCATTATGCGGTACAGATGTCAAAGCATCTTGGCGCTTATGTCATCGGCACTGCATCGGTTGAAAATAAAGAATTTATTATTGGTCTGGGAGCTTCAGAACACATTGATTATGAGAATCAAAACTTCGAAGATATAGTGAAAGACATTGATTTTGTGCTTGATACTCAAGGAGGAGATTATATCGACCGCTCCCTAAAAGTTTTAAAAGCGGGAGGTAAAATAATCAGCATACCATCGGGCACCTCAGAAAATGTAAAGGAAAAAGCGGCCGCAATGGGAATGAAAGGAGAACAGTTCAGCGTGAGACCTGATGCAGAAGAAATGAATGAGATATCTGATATGCTGTGGGAAGGTATTCTGAAATCTCATGTTTCAAAAATATTTTCTTTTGATGATATTAAATCAGCACACAAACAGATTGAAACAGGAAAAACAAGGGGGAAAATTGTTGTTTCACTCCAGGAAGATAGCAGGCCTCAGGTTTCTCTGTGAACTTCTGCCCGATGTTCCTCAGAGTAAGTCGTATTTTAATTTAATTTTTTAAAATTATATACCCCACCCGACTTAGTTTGAAAGTCATATAGTATAGTTTCAGGAATGACCGGCTTGTTCAGTTTGGCCTTAGCAGAAATAGCCGGTGCCGGAACCTGATCGATAATAAAAAGCTTATTCGGATTCATTCCGTCTGCTGCCTTCAGAAGAGTATTCCCTTCGCTTACCAATTCATTTGGAACTCTTAATCTGCAATTACCACCAAGGTTTGATTTAATCTCAACATTTTTGATTTTCCCATTCGCCCACTCAAGATTTAAAATTTCAAAACCACCCCTTGCTCTCAATCCGCTGATTTTTCCTTTTTTCCAGGCGTCAGGCAAAGCAGGCAGCAAAGAAATGGCGCCATCATGGCTTTGTATTAACATTTCAGCTATGCCTGCGGTACATCCGAAATTCCCGTCGATCTGAAAAGGAGGATGTGCATCAAAAAGATTAGGATAAGTACCTCCTCCGCTCATAGTTCCTTCTGCGGAAGAAGGAGTAAGCTGGTTTTTTATCATTTTATATGCATGGTTCCCATCGAGAAATCTCGCCCAGAAATTTACTTTCCAGGCCATGCTCCAGCCTGTTCCTCCGTCACCTCTGTATATGAGTGAATTACGCGCTGCATCAAACAACTCAGGGGTCGAGTAAGGTGAAATCTGTTTGCCGGGATATAATCCGAACAGATGTGATACATGCCTGTGTTGATCTTTTGGATTATCCAGGTCCTGCATCCATTCCTGCAACTGACTGAACTGCCCAACCTGCATGGGAGGTAACCGGTTTCTTGTACTCCTGATAAGATCGGTAAATTCCTTATCGGTATTTAATGCATCAGCGGCATGGATGGTATTGGAGAAGAGATCAAAAAGTATCTGATTATCCATCGTTGCACCTGCAGTAATTGATGCTGAAACTTCACGTCCCGGAAGATTTGGCTGATTTTCAGGAGACATTGATGGTGAAACAACAAGCCATTTGTGTGTTGGCTCTTCAACAAGAAAATCAAGATAAAACCGCACAGCCTCCTTTAATACCGGGTAAACTTTTTTTAAATATTCTTTATCACCGCTATAAAGATATTTCTCCCACAGAATTTGACTGAGCCATGCACCACCCATTGGCCACATACCATAATTAATATCGTCTACTGGTCCGGTAATCCTCCACAGATCCGTATTGTGATGTGTAACCCAGCCCTTTGCCCCATACATTACTCTTGCAGTTTCCCTGCCAGTTACGGACAATTCTTTAACCATCTGTACCAGAGGTTCGTCCATTTCAGAGAGGTTGGTCTCCTCTGCCGGCCAGTAATTCATCTCAGTGTTGATATTGATTGTATACTTGCTGTCCCATGGTGGGTTCATCCCGGCATTCCAGATCCCCTGTAGATTTGCAGGCTGACCTCCTGGCTGAGAAGCCGAAATAAGAAGATATCTGTTGAACTGAAAATAGAGAACAATGAATCCTGGATCATTCCCTTTGGAAAAATCTCTGAGACGTATATCCGTAGGATTTCTCACCGAATCGGTAGAACCCAAATCAAATTTCAACCTGCTGAAGTATTTCCTGTATGTCTTAATGTGATTGCTTAATAATCCTGAATAAGGTATGGTTATTGCTTTATCCAGGTAGCCGGCAGCAATCTTTTTCTCATCTCCTGAGACATCATCATATTTTCTGAAGTTTGTTGCAACTGAAACAAAGATCGTTGCAGAGTTTGCATTTTTGATAGTCAATGTTTTGTCGTCAGACGTAAGTGTTCCTCCATCAGCAATAGCCTTTATCAGAGTACGGAATCTTACAGCACTTTTAACTCCTTCATGATCGCTTGTATTTCCTGAAATTACAAGCAAATCATTGTTTGCACTTTTTATTTCCGACAGAATGTGCTGACAAACCGCATTAACTGAAAAATTAAGACTATTTGGCTTATCCGCAGTAAGACGAATAACAATTACCTGATCGGGTATCGAGGAGAACAATTCTCTGGTAAATTTTATTTTGTTTACTGTATAAGAAGTAGTTATTACAGCATCTTCCAGATTCAGCTCGCGATAATAATTACGTATACTGGCGGAATCATGACCCGGAAATGACAGTTCCAGGTTGGCTACAGGCTGGAACATCATTCCGTTGCTTTTTCGCGTCTGAATTTTTTCGCCTGCCAGTTTCGCCGCTTCTGTATTCTTTCCTTCAAAAATCAGTTTCCTGATTTCAGAAAGAGCAGCCAGGGCATCAGGATTATCATTTCGATTTGGCCCGCCACTCCATACAGAAGACTCATTCAACTGTATGATTTCTTTTTCGGTATTTCCATAAACCATAGCTGCGAGCCGGCCGTTACCAGTTGGCAAGGCTGCTTCCCATACATTTTTTGCAGGCCGGGTATACCACAACTTAAGATCCTGGGCTGAAGCAACAGAGGTGGTAAAGGCTGTAAAGGCTATGGAGGCTAATAATGCCTTAATGACTGATTTTTTCATTAGGTGAGATTATTTACTTGTTGCGGAAGTTACCCGTTCAATTACTTCCATACACATGCGTCCGTTATGATAAGGGCAAACCCAGAATCCGCCTTTATCACCTTTACCCGCTTCGCCGTTTTCTGATACTGAACTATACCATCCTCCATTCTTATCTACCAGATGATTTTTTGTATAATTCCAGCAGGCAATTGATTTATCGAGATAATTTTCATCACCTGTAAGTTCGAATGCATTTAGGTACCCGACAATTGTTTCAGATTCCGCCCACCAACTCCTTTCAGAATTCTTTCTCCCGGTTTTGTAATCTCTTTCATATATAAGACTTCCGTCTGACTGCAATCCTTCCTCAGCTGCTTCGGCTATTCGTTTGCTTGTCTCTTTTGCCCTGGCCATCAAACCTGAATCAGAAAGCTGACCAGCAGCTTCACACAACAACCACGAACTTTCAATGTCATGTCCATAGGAGTCAATCGAAGAGGTCTTGTGCCAGCTTTTATCCATAAAACAAATAAGATGTGACGTCTCGGGATCAACTATTTTGTCGAGGAAGAGTGTGACCAGTTTTTTCAAACTTTCTCCGAGTCGCTTATCAGGCCAGGCTCTGTACAGATTCGTATAAGCTTCCATGACATGCAGATGGGTGTTCATTGTTTTCTCATCTTTGAGAGAAGATTCGCCGATTAGCAAATCATGAGACCGGTGCCAGTCGCGGGTGAAAACTTCAAAATACCCTCCATTTTCTGTATCGGCAGCATATTTTTCAAACAGTTCAAAAATCTGTCTTGCATATTTTAGCGCTTCGGCATCACCTGTAGCCCTGTAATATTCGCTCAGGCCGTAAATAAAAAATGATTGGGTATATGTTTGTTTCCTGGTGTCGGAAGGATCGCCGTTTGACTTTACGCTGCGATATGCACCACCATATCTGCTATCGGTAAAATGGGAAATGATATAGTCCTTCGATCTTTTCGCCAGACGGAGATACGACGTATCTTTAGAGATCCTGTATGCGGCAGAATATGTCCACAATATTCTGGCGTTCAGTATACCACCCTTATCTTCATCGGGATATACTTTATCGTTTGCATCTATCCTTCCGTAAAAGCCTCCGTTCCTGTAATCAGTCATATGAGTTGACCAATACGGCAGGATATTTCCTATAAGATTAGCCTGTACCTCATCTTTAAGCTGTTTCATCTTTCCATACGGATCGGGGGTTTCGCCTGCAGAGCAAAGGCATAACAGAATCAATGAAATGAATATAGCACGGAACGTTTTCATTCTTGATTATTGAATTTAGATTCGGATAACAAATGCAAAATACAATAATTACAGGAATTTATTCAGCGATAGCACATATGAAAAAATTTCTTAATATCCTTTCATGAAAAAAACAGGCGTAAGGGCGTAAAGGCTAACATTCAGCCATTGCGCCGTTGCGCTGTTGAGCCATTGTGCCGTTGAGCCGTTCTGCCATTGCTCCGTTGTGCCATTGTACCATTGCGCCGTTGTGACGTAGAGCTATTTTGACGCGAAAATTGTTGTTTAACAGGCTTTACAGGATTATTGTCAATGAGAGGATAAGGATGATCATTGATAACCTTAATTTTCTTCGTGATAAGTTTTTCTATGTCCCTGAGATATTCTTTTTCCTCAGCATCACAAAATGAGATTGCAGTGCCTTTCGCTCCTGCCCTGCCTGTTCGTCCTATTCTGTGGACATATGTTTCAGAAATATTGGGAATTTCAAAGTTTATAACATATTCCAGGTCATCAACATCGATACCCCGGGCAGCGATATCTGTTGCAACCAGAACCCTGGTTGTCTGGGCCTTAAATCCTGAAAGCGCTTTCTGACGGGCATTTTGTGCTTTGTTACCATGAATCGCTTCTGATGTTATATTATTCTTTTTCAGAACTTTAACCACTTTATCAGCACCAAATTTGGTCCTTGTAAAGACCAGAGCAGTTTTTATCTTCTCGTCTTTCAAAAGTTCGAGCAAAAGCGAGTTTTTATTGCCTCTGTCAATGAAATAAACAAACTGGTTCACAATATCAACCGTGGATGCTGATGGCGTAACTTCAACCTTTACAGGCTTATATACAATTGATCCTGCAAGCTTAACTATCTCGGCAGGCATGGTAGCGGAGAAGAAAAGCGATTGCCTCTCTGGCCGGAAGCGCCGCAATTAATCTTCTCACATCATGAATGAAACCCATATCGAGCATTCTGTCTGCTTCATCAAGAACGAATATTTCCACATCTTTCAGTGAAATAAAACCCTGAGTCATAAGATCCAGCAATCGTCCGGGAGTTGCAATAAGAATATCTACACCGCTTCTCAAAGCATTTGTCTGCGGATTCTGATTCACACCCCCGAAAACTACGGTGCATGTGAGACCTGTATGCCGGCCGTATGCTTTAAAACTTTCTTCTATCTGTATTGCCAGCTCGCGGGTAGGTGTTACAACCAGACTCCTTATTTTCTTCTTTTTGTCAAAGTTTTTATTTTTGCTTAATAGTTGTAAGATCGGAACTGCAAATGCAGCTGTCTTTCCTGTACCTGTCTGGGCGCAGCCGATCAGGTCTATTCCTTTTAAAACGATTGGTATTGCTTGTTCCTGTATTGGGGTGGGTATTGTATAGCCTTCTTCTTTTAATGATTTAAGGATTGGTTCAATAATGTTTAATGATTCAAAATGCATAATAAATTTTTAAATGAATAAATCCGGAAAAATAGTTCATTGTCCGGGGCTCAAAGGTAGTCTTAATAAACCGATGTTTCACATCATGGAAATCAGCTACAGGAAAATGAAGGAGAAAGCAGGATAGCCCAGAGTTTGAGAAATTTCAGCCTCTCTTGTCAAGGAATGTGTGAACAGGTTATGCCGATGCCCGGACTGTATTTTTTACACCTTCGGGATATGACGTGGGGGACAAATTAAAGCGTTTTTCAAATTTTGAAGAATCAAAAAAATAATCTCTGTCATACTGATACATCATTTCAGGCATCTCTTTAAGAACAGGTACAAAAAAACCGACAAGCCTGATCATCCAGACAGACATTACAGAATATTTATTAGCAACATTCATTTCACTGGCAAAAAGTTCAATAAATTGCCTGCCGGTGAGTACGTTCTTATCGGTGGGGAGATGCCAGACAGCATTGTACGCATCATCGGTATTCCCGAGCAGTGCTGTAGCTTTTGCCGCATCGGGAGTATAAGTGAATGAATGTTTCTTATTCGCATCAACAAACCAGTTTGCCCTTTTTCCTTTTAAAAAGTTCTTGTAAACCATCTCAATCACAAAACTTTTCTCATTGCCGGGTCCATAGAAATCAGCGGAACGTGCAATAAGGGCCATCAGCTTTCCGGCTTTCACCTCATCCATGATCATCTGTACGATCTGTTTTCTTACCACTCCTTTCCTGCTTGGAGGATTATTCGGTGATTCCTCTGTCATATGAGGAATAGAATTAATATCGTACGAGTACACATTGTCGAAAAAAACTAGTCTGGCGTTATGCTTAATACATGCGTTGATTGTCGCTCTCATTAATCTGGGCCATTTCTCCTGCCATACTTCCAGCTTGTAATCGAAACCTACCATAAGATAAACGACATCAGAACCTTCAATCGCCTGATCCACAATGCCCGCATTTGAAAGATCAGCCGGAAAAAGCTCATCTGATTCATTGACTTTCTTAGGATTACGGCTGACAAGTCTTATTCTATCCGTATATTTCACTAATTCTTTTGCCAAAACTGATCCAATAGTTCCGTTTGCTCCTAAAATTGTTTGCATTGTTTATCCTTTGAGAATTAAAAATTTTCAGGTGTCAGAAAGCTTTGTCCAGTGCTTTGCCATATAACAACGGTCAACACTTATAAGTTCAGGAAGATTTAAATTCTTTTCCCAGAGGACTGCAGGTCCCCATAAAGCAGTCCGTTTCCTTATCACCGACTATCCTGAGGGAGTTAACAGGCAGAACTTCCCATTGAAGTACGCTGGCAGACTCAAAAAGATGGAACAACCCGTTATTTATCATTACTGTAATGTTATAAAAATCGGATTTGAATGGTTCCCTGTATTCAGAAAACTTCAGTTCATTGCCGGTAAGCAGGTTGATGCGGGTTAATGCCATTTCAGCCAGACTTACACTTGAAGGTATCGGATGATCGGACCATGATGCATAAATTGTCCGGAAATCGCTTGCAGATGATTCCTTCCATTTATTTCCGTCTTTAAATGTCTCCAGATAAGATGTAATACTTTTCATCAGGTTTTCCCACGATTTATCTTCTTCATATAGCATGCTTATAGCGGTGAGAAGGGCCGCTGCGTCGAACAGGAAATTCAGATTCTGGTACAAACCATCAAAATACGAATGTTTAAGTGTCTTGCCATCCCAGAATTTATTCAGAATGTTCAGTACTAAATCGGATGAATGTCTTTCGAGGTCGGGTCTTTTCAGAAATCTTCCGGCCTGCAACATCGCAACAGCGAGCAGTGCATTAATACCACATAAAATTTTGCCATCCTGTTGGGGTTGCTTCCGTTTGAGTCGAATAGCAAGTAATTTATCTTCGATGTCATCCAGCGGATATCCGTTCATTCGGATCAGATGTATCGAGCCGTCAAAATTACCTGCCGGCTGGATAAAATATGTACGGGAAAATTTCTCAAATTCCTCTTCAGATAAAACTGTTTTCAACTCATCATAATTCCAGAGATAAGTCAAACCTTCCCTGTGCTCAGTATCGGCATCCAGACCTGTGATATACAAGCCATCGGCGTAGAAGCTTTCATTGAGACATTTAAGGATTTTCTCTGCCATTGTTTTGTATGACTCTTTCCCGATTACCCGGTAGGCAAGAGAATAACACCAGAGCGCCATTGCCTGGTCATACAGCATCTTTTCAAAGTGAGGAATTGTCCACTCTCTGTCGACACAATATCTGAAAATTCCACCCTGAAGATGGTCATTGAGACCTCTGTATTGCATCGCATCTAGTGTTTTGATACAAATCGTTTTTATTGACGGGCTGTCCTCTACGCCTGACTGAAACAACAGGTATAATAATGAAGAATGCGGCGGAAATTTCTGACCCATTCCAAATCCACCGTTTTCAGAATCGTAATATCGCGACAGCATTTTCACAAGTGAAGATTCATCGGCTATCCGGGGTTGTTCTTCAATCGAAAAAAATGGTGGAATTTTATCTTTATTCTCATCACAATATTCTTTGACTTTTTCAGCTGTAAATAGCAATGAATACAAGTGGTCCTGAGATTTAACCGGTGCGTAGGTCAAAGCATAAACAGGTCTTTGATCAGCAGTCATAAAGACATTTAGCGGCCACCCGCCTCTTCCATTCTGACTATTAATAAAATCCATAAGAAACTGATCGATATCCGGTCTCTGCTCACGGTCAACTTTTATGCAGATAAAATTGTCGTTGAGATAATCTGCAGTTTCCGGATCGGAGAATGCTTCTGAAGCCATAACATGGCACCAGTGACATGTGGTATATCCGACTGAGACAAACAGAATTTTATTTTTTTCCAGAGCATATGTTATCAGTTCGTCACTCCACTCCTGCCACCATACCGGGTTATCGGTATGCTGCAAAAGATAGGGAGATGATGATTTATCGAGATTATTACGCCTGATCTGGTCTTCTTCTGAAAATTTTCCTGCCATATTACTCCTCTTCCCCTTTCCCCTCAATCGGTATATAACGAATCCGGATGTAAAATGTTCATCCTTATCACTCCTCACTCCTCACTCCTCACTCCTCACTCCTTCCTCCCTCAATTATTCCTATTGACACCTGAACATTTATTTCTTAATTTTGGTATTACACCGTGCTTCTGATTTTATTTCTTCTTTTTACATGAATCAGGAGTTTGGAAATAGTTGATCTGTAATTCATTAATCAATTGGAGGGAATCATTATGAAAACAAGGAGCTCTTTTTCAGTATTAATTTTCTTTGTAATAATAGTAATCGGCCTGGTGATTGCCTATTCGGGTGATAATTCGCTTTCAGGCTCTCATACATTGGTTACCGGAATAATCACATTTCTCTTTGCGATTATAATATCATCGGCAATAAAAATTGCGGATCAATGGGAGAAAGCGGTTGTACTGAGGCTTGGACGATTCCAGTCATTGAGAGGTCCGGGTTTGTTCTTCATCATCCCGATATTGGATACCGTGGCGTACTGGATTGATAACAGGGTAATAACTACAGCCTTTACTGCTGAAAAGACCCTCACAAAGGATACAGTGCCCGTTGATGTTGATGCGGTCTTATTCTGGAGAGTACTGGATGCAAAAAAGGCGGCCCTGGAAATAGCAGAGTACAGAAATGCAATAAACTGGGCTTCTCAGACAGCCTTACGGGATGTTATTGGGAAGACTATGTTGTCGGAGATGCTTGAGGGGCGAGACAAAATGAGTGAGCAATTACAGAAAATCATTGATGACCGTACCGAGCCATGGGGCATTAATGTGATATCCGTCGAAGTAAAAGATGTTAATATTCCATCATCCCTCCAGGATGCCATGTCTATGCAAGCCCAGGCAGAAAGGGAACGCCAGGCAAGAGTGATCCTCGGTGATTCTGAAAGGCAGGTGGCCGAAAAATTTGGGGAAGCTGCCAAAACGTATGCTGATAATCCTACAGCTCTCCACCTGAGAGCAATGAACATGCTTTATGAAGGTCTGAAAACAAACTCAACAATAGTTATCGTACCAAGCTCGGCACTTGAAACTATGCAGTTGGGCGGACTTGCAGGGATGACGGCACTCACAATGGGTCTGACACCAGGAGGGAAAAAACAATCGGAATCACCGAAAAAAAGTGACTGATTCAAAATCAAATCTATGTAAACCTCTCTGGGTCCAGGTGTCCGTGTGAATTTTGTCCAATTTTCATCGAACAATTTTTTGATTTTTTTTGTTATAAATCTGTATAAGACTAATAACTAACGGGATGAGAAAGCTGGTTTTATTTATGCATTCTTCGCTTGATGGTTTTGTGGCAGACCGGAATGGTGAGATGAACTGGATATTGATTGACGAAAGCATGTTTGATGTCGCGTCTCAGCGAACCAAAGAAGCTGATACCGCACTCTATGGAAGAGTAACATGGCAGATGATGGAAAATTACTGGCCGGGAGCTGCAAAACTCCCCAATGCGACCCGTCATGATATAGAACATTCTGCCTGGTATAATGCAGTCACGAAAGTGGTAGCATCAAGAACTCTCAAAGAAACAAACCTGGTCAATACAAAAGTTATCCGGGATAATCTTCCCCAGGAAGTCAGCAAACTTAAACAACAACAGGGGAAAGACATATTGATGTTCGGAAGTCCATCTACAGCTCATGCTTTAATGACTGACAATCTCATCGACGATTATTGGTTATTTATTAATCCAATACTTATTTGTCAGGGTATCCCGCTATTTAAAGACATAAAGGAAGTAATAAAACTTAAACTTGTCAGTAATGACGTCTTTCCCTCAGGAGTAGTTTGTCTCCATTACCAAAAATAGGAAATGCCTGGTAAATTATTATGACAAAAGCTGTTTTATCAGTGGCAATAACTCTCTTAGGATTTACAGAAGGTTCCGGTTGCCATTGGAAGAATAATTTCCAAAATCACCACTCAGAGTGCTTTGAACTTTGATGTTAATACTGTGTTCTCAGTTTTATTAAGAATCTAAATTAGACATTAAACTAAAAACTGGAGATATGGAAATAGTTAAAGATAAAACAATCACTATCGAAACGGTAGTGAATGCTCCTGTCTCAAAGGTATGGAGCTATTGGACCGATCCGAAACATATAACTCAATGGTGCTATGCATCGGATGATTGGCATGCACCTTATGCTGAAAATGATCTGTGGGTAAACGGGAAATTCAGAACCAGGATGGCTGCAAAAGACGGAAATTCCGGTTTTGATTTCGAAGGTGTATATACAAGTGTAGTGAAGAAACAGAAAATCGAGTATACAATTCCTGACGGCAGGAAAGTAGCGATATCATTTTCAGATCTGGGAAATGAAACAAAAGTTGTGGAATCCTTCGAAATGGAAACTGTCAATCCTTACGAATTGCAAAAAGGTGGATGGCAGGCTATCCTGAATAATTTTAAAAAGTATACCGAAGAGAATTGAACATCAATAATTTACAATAACTTAATACTTTAATTATGAATAAGATGAATCCAGTCGTACATTTTGAGATGCCTGCAGAAGATATTAATCGGATGTCCGAATTTTATTCCAGCGTATTCGGGTGGCAGGCACAGATGCAAGGTGAAGAAATGGGAAACTATGTTACTGTTTCTACTAACGAAACTGATGAAAATGGTCGTCCTAAGATGCCAGGCACAATCAATGGCGGATTTTTTCCAAAAAATGATGACATGCCTGCTCAGTATCCGTCAATTGTAATTGCTGTCGACGACATCAACGATTCGATTAGAAATGTAACCAATGCCAATGGGAAAGTTCTTGGTGACCCTATGGATATTCCAGGAGTGGGAAAATATGTATCCTTTCTCGATACCGAAGGGAATCGTGTCAGTCTGCTCCAGCCTCTCATGAGGTAAATAAAAACAAATAAAGGCATCGTATTGATGCCTTTATTTTGTTGTCGGCTCGGAGGGGATCGAACCCTCGACCCCATGATTAAGAGTCACGTGCTCTACCAGCTGAGCTACGAACCGAATTGAGGGTGCAAATTTAATTTAAATAACATAACATTGGAGAAAAAAGATATTCAAATTTCAAATAGACGTCTTTTCAGTCAGCAAATCGCAGACCCTCAATTTAAAACACCACGTGAAATTGTCAGCTGGATGGGTGCAATGCAGGCACAGGATTATATTATGGCCAAATGGGCCCTTGGCGTCAGACTACTCAATCCCGACGAAAAGAAAGTTGAGGAAGCGATCGATAAGGGTGAAATACTGCGCGTCCATGCTCTCAGACCCACCTGGCACTTCGTGTCGCCCGACGACATATACTGGATGACCATACTTACAGCTTCCAAAATCAAGACATCAATGAAGAGCAGGCATAAACAGCTGGAATTGTCTGAAAACATTCTTAAAAAAACAAGAATTATTTTAGAAAAGGAATTGACTGATGGTGTCAGTTTAACAAGAAATGAACTGGCGCTTAAATTTCAGGAAAAAGGTATTAAAACTGACAATAACCGGCTCAGCCATATTCTGTTTTGTGCTGAATTTGAAGGTGTTGTCTGCAGCGGACCCATTAAGGGTGGCAGACCAACTTATTCCTTATTGTCATTCCGTGTGCCCGTTAAAAAAGTTATGAGTAAAGAAGAATCTGTCGCAGAACTTGCAAAACGATATTTTACCAGTCATGCTCCTGCCTCAGTACAGGATTTTGCATGGTGGTCAAACCTGTCTCTCACTGAAATACGGCGAGCCGTCGATTCAATAAAATCTGATTTTATTACAGAAACAACAGATACGGGACAGTATCTTTTACCTGTTTCCTTTTCCTGGAACAGTAATGGAAAAAGTTCTGTTCACCTCCTGCCTGCGTTTGATGAGTTTCTTATAAGTTACAGAGACCGAAGCAGTTCACTTTCTTTGATAAATAATAAAAAAACGATAACAACAAACGGCATTTTCTTTCCAATTGTTGTGGTCAACGGGCAGGTGGCTGGCCTCTGGCAGCGGACTGTTCAGAAAGATAAACTCGTGATCACCATCAATCTATTTCTGGACCAAAACAAAACCGTAAGAAAACAGATTGAAAAAAGAGCTACTGAGTATGGAAAGTTCTTAGGTAAAGAACCAGAAATCAGATTTAAAGATTCAGATTAATAATAAAACTAAAAAACATGGCTACTATTTTCAGACACGATCAGATTGAATTCAGGGAAGATCCTGATAAAATTGACAACTACAGATTATTCACTGTTTCTCCAAGATTGTTTTCAATTGCCAAGTCCAAAAACCTGGTTTTTGATTTGCGGCTACTGAATCCCGGTCAGTATTCGTTCCCCTATCACTTCCATAGGAATGCAGAGGAATTAATGATGATAATCAGCGGATCAATGACCTTAAGGACACCTGATAAATTTGAAATTGTAACTAAGGGTGATATTGTGTTTATCGAAATGGGTGAAAAAGGTGCGCATCAGTTTTACAATCACGCCGACGAGCCATGCACTTATCTTGATATCAGAACATTACTGACTCTGGATGTAGTCGAATATCCCGACTCAGGAAAAATCAATATACTCCCCTATTCTGAAGTTTTTGAAAAGAAATCCAAAACCGGATACTTCAAGGGTGAGGAGAATATTTCAGATAAGTGGGATAAAAGCCATTAACCACAAAGGCCCTCACCAATCCACAATAGGAACTTCAAGATTAATAACTCTGTTCGTCCGTCCTCGAAATCAATTAATTGCGTTCGTTCAGGAAAAATGATTTTGATTCCTCAGCTCCTCGCTTCGCTTGTCTTCTTCGCTCCCTGAGTCGGGGTAAACGAAGAATCAATTTGCGACTTTGAGGGGAAGTAGTTACATAAAAGGTCAAAGTAAAAACTAATAACTGAACAAGTAAAATATACTCATTTGGTGCGGTATTTTTTAGTGAATCCAGAAAGATAAACCTTTGTGTACTTTGTGGTTAATGGATTTCTGAAAACAAAACCTTTTGTCAATCGTTATCATAAAAAAGATAATCAAAACATTCACAATGAAAAAACTACTCGCCCTCACAATGTTAATTGCAGTTCTTTTCGCAGCAATAACCTCCTGTAATAATGGTAAAAATGCGGCGTTTCTTCAAAGCGGGAATGATTCATTAACCAAAAGAATATCAATGCTCGAAGATACCTTGCGGGTTGAAAAAGCCAATAAAAAACTGGTAGCGGATTTCTACCAGCAGCTCTTCGGAGACAAAGATGTTTCTGCAATAGACAGATATATAGGAAATGTCTATATACAGCATAATCCTGGACTTCCTGATGGTCCGGAAGCCCTTAAAGCAGGAGCTACGCAATGGTTTAAGGGTGCGCCAAAGGAGAAGATTGATATTCAGCATTTAGCAGCGGACGGAAACCTGGTGTTCATCCATCTGAGATCAAAGAATGGAGATAAGGTCAATTCAGTGATCGATATCTTTAAAGTTGAAAACGGTAAGATCACCGAACACTGGGACGTTATACAGGAAGTTCCTGCTAAATCGGCCAATCCACATCCAATGTTTTAATCCATACTATACTAACCATATTATTATTGATCAGAATGAAAAGGACAAACATTTCCTCCGGCTCTGAGTATGAAAAACCTATCGGGTTTTCAAGAGCTGTAAGAATCGGGAACATGATCTCAGTAGCCGGCACAGCACCCATCGCTGCCGACGGGACAACGGCTTTTCCGGGGGATCTGTACAATCAGACTAGAAGGTGTATTGAAATCATATCCGCGGCAATCGCCGACGCCGGTGGAGACCTGGAAAATGTGATCCGTACACGATTGTTCCTTACAGATATATCCTTATGGAAAGAAGCCGCAAAGGCTCACGGCGAATATTTCTCTGAAATACGTCCTGCATGCAGTTTCATTGAAGTCAAAGGCCTGATAATGCCGGATTGGCTGGTTGAGATGGAAGCTGACTGTGTTATATAGTGGTTAATAACAATTGAATTCTGAAGTTGTCTTACACGACATTTCGTTTTATCTTTGATAAACGTCGTTGTGTAATTCAAACTGTCTGTCATGTTTAAGAACTATCTGAAGTCCGGAACCGGCTCATCACAAAAAAATAAGAAAAAACTCAGGAAATTGTTTTCTGATGTACAGGGGATAAATTTTTACCCTTACATTTATATAACAATATGATATGATAAGTATAGAAAAATTCAGATTGATTGGTCTGGCTTTAAAAGTCAAAACTACCAATGAGAATGGTCAATCAGCAATAGATTGCGGAAATATCTGGAGTCAGTTTATGGTTGGAAAGTTTGCTGATCTGATTCCAGGAAAAATTTCCAACGATCTGTACGCTGTTTATCATAGCTATGAAGGCGATTATACCAAACCATTTTCATATTTCATTGGATGTAAGGTACATGCAGATAGTGCCGTCCCGGAGGGAATGGATAGTCTGTATTTAAGTGACGGAGAATACCAGCAATTCATAGCCTCAGGCAAAATACCTGATTGCATTGCGAAAACCTGGACTGACATTTGGAATTCGGATATAGATCGGGCTTACAAAGCGGATTTTGAGATTTACTCTGAGAAGAGCCGGGATTGGAATAATGCGGTGGTTGACATTTTCATTTCGGTAAAATAAAACAGGACTTAAAAATAAACAGAGTGGCAGTAGAACGATAGCTGCTCGCATCTTAATGATAATTTTGAAAACCAAAACAATGAACTATTCCATTTTAAAAAAGTACGTAGGTGGTATCGTATTATCCGTAATAGTTACCTCGCAATTAAATTCTCAGCCACATATGATATGGCGTAAACAATTCGGTTCATCTGACGGAGGAGAATATGTATTAAATCAGGTTATTGACAAAAGCGGTAACTTATATGTAGCAGGAAAAACAACAGGTACAATTGAAAAAGCAAATCTCGGAAAAAATGATGGATTCCTCAGCAAAATAGACAGTTCGGGAAAGGTAATATGGTCAAGGCAATTCGGAACTCCTCAGGAAGAAGATGTCCAGTGGTGTGCCATTGATAAAACAGGGAATCTTTATGTAACCGGTTTTACTGAAGGTGACCTTGCAGGCAAAAATGCAGGGAAAGAAGATTTCTTCGTATTTAAATACAGCCCGAAAGGCGAATTGTTGTGGTCAAAACAATTCGGCACCGACAGCGCTGATATTGCAAAGGGAATTTATGCAGATAAAACAGGAAACGTTTATGTTACGGGTGGAACAGCGGGAAAACTTGGTGATGCTTCATCAGGAAAGAATGATTGTTTCATCATGAAGCTAAATAACTTGGGGGAAAAACTGTATATACAACAATTCGGAACACCCGGTGATGATTTCTGTTACTCAATAGCACCAGGCGCCGGAACCGACTTACTGGTATGCGGGACAACCTGGGGTGATCTGGGCGGGAAAAATAAAGGATTTATTGATGCATTCACCGGACAATTCAGCGAAAACGGGAAATTGATAAAATATAACCAGTTTGGCACTGAAGGGTTTGATATAGGAATGATAGCCGCCATGGATAATGACAGGAATGTATATGCAGGTGGATCAACATCAGGCAATTTTGGTTCTCAGCAGACTGGCGATGGCGATGCATATTTTTTAAAGATCAATGAAAAAGGAGACATTCTCTGGAACAGCCAGTTCGGATCTGTAAATAATGATGGTGTAAGGGCTATAGCATTTGATCCGGCCAATACAGAAAATATTCTGATAAGCGGCATAGTGAACCTTTCTCCGGGCAATGGATTTATAAGAATGTACAAGACTGACGGAAAAATGACCTGGGAAAAAACATTTGAAGATTTAACTTCAGGAAAGGACATAGAGTATGACAATAAAGGCAATGCCTATCATGTAGGTCTTACAGGAAATGATTACTATATAGTTAAATTTAAGCTGTAAGTAGGAAAGGTGATGGAAGAACGATAAACGATTAAAGATTGCTTCGCTTCGCTCGCAATGACGTCGCACTTCCATGATTTGTGATAAACGATAAACATGAAACGCATAAACAGCATAGATATAACACGAGGACTTGTGATGGTAATCATGGCACTTGATCATGTACGGGATTTTATGCATACCACTGCCATGAGTCAGAGTCCTACGGACCTGCAGACGACTACGGCATTGCTGTTTACGACTCGCTGGGTAACCCACCTCTGTGCTCCGACATTTGTATTTTTATCTGGTGTTTCGGCGTATATCTCATTTAAAAGAAATAATAATTTCAGGGAGAGCAGAGACTTTCTTCTTAAAAGGGGAATCTGGCTGGTTATACTTGAATTTACCTTCATTAATTTCGCCTTGTGGTTTGACATCCATTTCCGTTTTATGATAATGGAAGTGATCTCAGCCATAGGATTGAGCTTTATCGTTCTTTCTTTCATGTTAAAATTACGATCACGTACAATAGGCATTATTGGACTGATACTGATTTTCGGTCATGACCTTTTACAACTGGTGCCTGTTCCGGCAAATACGGTTGCGGTATTCATTTCTTCAATTTTGTTCAAGCCTGCGCTCCTGCCAATAAGTCAAGGATTCTCGGTATTTACTGCATATCCCCTTATTCCATGGCTGGGGATTATGCTGGCAGGATTTGCCTGCGGAGAATTTTTTGAAATTCCCGCTGAAAAAAGAACCAGGATCTTTCTCAGACTCGGTATTGCTTCAATTTCCATATTTGCTATTCTGAGGTTTATCAATGTCTATGGTGATCCTCTCAAATGGTCATCACAAAAATCGGCGCTTTTCACATTCCTTTCATTCATAAATACTACTAAATACCCTGTTTCCCTGCTGTTTACTCTTTTATTTATAGGGATTACATTCTTTGTTTTGTATCTTTCTGAAAGAAATGAAAACAGGTTAACAGGAGTATTGTCTGTTTATGGCAAAGTGCCGTTGTTTTATTTCACAATACATCTGTTTCTCATTCATTCACTGATGTTTGTAATGCTGTTTTTGCAGGGATTCACGGGCAAAGATTTTGTTTTTGGCGCATTCAGTAATGGCAGACCTAAAACCGGTGGCGGCATTGATCTGTATGGCATCTATATTATCTGGTTGAGTGTCGTGGTGGTATTGTATCCAATATGCAAGTGGTATGGCAGGTATAAATCAGAACACAGGGAAAATAAATTTCTCAGATACCTGTGAAAGAGTTGAAGAAAACAAATATCAAGTCGAAATATCTGCCTAATCTGCGGGAATATAGTTTGTTATTTAATTCTCCACTAATAATAAGCCAATGGAAGCAAAACTCAGAAAATTCATAGGCTCATATTGGATCCTAGCCTTACTCCTGCTCATAAAATTAATCCTTCAATATGTTGTTGTTAATCCAGTATATGAGTTACACCGTGATGAGTATCTATACCTTGATCAGGCAAAGCATCTGGCTTTCGGTTATATTTCGGTGCCACCACTTACAGCTGTTTTTGCCAAATTAATATTTCTTCTTGGCGGAAGTATATTCTGGGTCCGCTTTATCCCTGCATTATTTGGTGCAATTACGGTAGTTCTCACCTGGTTAATAGCAGAATCTCTTGGTGGAAGATTAGTTGCAAAAGTACTTGCAGCAAGCGCCATGGTATTCTCCCTGCTAATGAGAATGAACATTCTGTTTCAGCCAAATTCTTTCGATATACTGATCTGGACACTAATTTTTTATCTCCTCATTAAGTTCATACAATCTGAAAAAACAAAATTCTTATGGATACTGGCGTTTGTTGTAGCACTCGGATTTTATAACAAGTATAACCTGATTTTTCTCATTGCAGGGTTGGTAATCGGTCTGTTATTCACATATCAGAGAAAAATCTTTACGAATCCTTCATTCTGGATATGTCTGATTATAAGCCTTGTTCTGCTGACCCCAAATATTATCTGGCAGGTAACAAATCATTTTCCCGTTTTTCACCATATGAAAGTTTTAAAGGCAAATCAGCTTGACAATAATACTTCTTCCGGATTTCTAAAGAGCCAGCTTATGTTCTTTATGGGCTCAGTGCCTCTTATTCTTGGTTCTATCATCGCTTTTTTCACCTTAAAATCTTTCAAGCCGTACAGATTTATCGGAATTACATTTATTTCCACTCTTGCAATTTTTACTCTTCTCAAAGCCAAGGATTATTATTCTATAGGCTTGTATCCGGTTATGATAGCTTCCGGAAGTGTTTTCTTTGATCAGATTATTAAAAAATGGAGAATTATTGTATTTCCATTATTGGTGTTGATAAACCTTTTCATCTTTCTGATTACCCTGAAATTAGCATACCCGATTTTAAGTCCGGCTGAAATAAGAGCAGACGCTGCAACATTCGAAAAGATAGGATTACTTCGGTGGGAGGATGGGAAAAACCATAATCTTCCCCAGGATTTTGCCGATATGCTTGGATGGAGCGAGATGGCGGATAAATCTCTTAAGGCTTTTAAGATGATCCCCCCGGAGGAACTGGACAATACACTCATTATTTGCGGTAACTATGGTCAGGCAGGAGCTTTGAATTATTACAACAGGGGAAAAATGCCCGAAGCCTATGCTTTCAACACAGATTATATATACTGGATACCTCGTATAAAAGAAATAAAGAACCTTTTGTTTGTCGGAATTAAACCACCGGCAGAAGTGATCCCTTTGTTTAAAGAATGCAAATTGGCCGGTCAGGTTGAAGACAAGGAAGCCAGGGAACATGGTACCGAGATTTATTTGCTTCTCGGTGCGAATAAAATATTTACCAATGCTTTCTATTCAAAGGTAGAAGAGCGGAAGAAAAATATGGATATATTTTAGAGAGCGTCAGGCACCCAGACTACCCAGCACCCAGCACCCAGCCAGTACTCAGATAACCAGCAACTCTAGTAACCCTTTCTAACAGCTTCTTTCTGAACTTCGCCATGATGTTCGGCAGTCTGAGTTACTAACCGCTGCACTTCAAGCCCATGTTTTATATCCGGTATATACTCGCCCTCTTTTTTACCGGTAAGAAACACATAATGCGCATGGATCATCGATCTCAACCATCCGGGAGAGACATGAGCCGAAGGAAAACTGGTATATGGTTTAAAACTGCTGCCGGCAAACTGTCTGCTCCATGAGGAAGATTCGTCAGTGAAATACTCAAAAAAATCGGGTGTGGCCGAAGTATATCGATAGTGCTCCTTTTTCAGCAAAAAGATCCAGTGAAAAATGATCACCAGTCCCGGAGCTTATCCTGCTTGCCGATAACGTACCAACTGCCCCGGAAGATTTATCATACAGAGAGATAAGACTGAAAAGATCTGAATCATCTCTTACGTCACTGAAGTGTCCTCCCTGCAATGCATTTGTTATTTCAAGTTTCTCCCCAAGAAGCGAAATAAGCAGGCTTAATGAATGTGAACCAAGATCAGCCATTGCACCTCCGTCGGGTGCTGCAGTCAGACGAGTTACACGCTTGTCGCGATACTCTTTTCGCAGATAATCGCTGTGATAATATTTCAGATCAAAATGAACTGGTTTTCCGATTTTACCCGATACCCAGAAATCGTGCAGCATTCTGATCGTCGATGAAAAAAGGAACTGAAAGCCCACCTGGATGTTTATTTCCCGATGATTTCCAACAAGCTCTTTGATCGCATTTTCTTCCTCTGAATTAGAGCAAACAGGTTTTTCCAGATAAATGCGTTTTATTCCCTGCATACCAATTGCTGCCCTGAGATGTTCTGAATGAACTTTATTTGGACCGAGAATAAAGACACTGTCAATATCAGTATTCCTTGCAAATTCTTTTAAATCAGCAGATTGCCTGAAACCAAATTTGCCGGCGAATTTTTCACGACTCTCTTTAGTGGCTGAACATACTGTCTCGAGAATGATCTCTGGTGCATCATCATAAAAGTATTTTAATGAGTTCAGTGAATACGCATGTGAGCGTGCTATGCCCCCTGCTCCGATAAATCCGATTATAACTTTTTCCAAGTGTCATATTTAACGCGTTTCAATTAGTTATCAAAAATAAACGAATTTTCAGGATGTCAATTTGACTTATTCATGTGCAACTCTTGCTCCTCTCTGTCCCTTTGTGTTAGTTCTCCATGTTAAGTTCAAAACAAGAGCTACAGAGGCAAAAATTTTTTATTTAAATTCCCGATAACCTGAACAAAACTAAAACCAATCTGTTTTTCCATTTAAAAGCTGGTAATAAGGCTAAATGCCTGGCAACCAGCACCAAAACGAGCAACCAGCAACCAGTAACATTATGAGAAACAATCATAAGATAATAGCTGAAGACATCCTGTCACTTGCGGGAGTAACGGTAAACGGCAATAATCCCTGGGACATAAGAGTAACAAATGATGAATTCTTCAGAAGAGCAATAACTGAAGGCGAACTGGGAGTTGGTGAATCTTATATGGACAACTGGTGGGATTCAGAGAGACTCGATGAGTTCATCTTCCAGATACTGACTGCTCAGGTTGAGGAAAAAATCCGTCTCAAATTATCAATATTCTTCAGACTCTTATCCGCAAAGCTTTTCAATCTTCAGACAAAAAGAAGGGCATTTATTGTCGGTGAAAAACATTATGACCTTGGCAATGACCTCTTTCAGAATATGCTTGATAAACGGATGGTTTACAGTTGCGCATACTGGAAAGATGCTGCAAACCTTGATGAAGCCCAGGAAAACAAGCTAGATCTAATCTGTCGTAAAATTCATCTCGAGCCAGGGATGCATGTTCTCGATATCGGTTGTGGCTGGAGCTCATTCGGGAAGTTTGCTGCCGAAAAATATGGGGTAAAAGTATCCGGGATAACAGTATCTAAGGAACAGGTTGAGCTTGGAAGAAAATTATGCGAGGGTCTGCCGGTTGAGATCCGCCTGATGGATTACCGTGACCTGAATGAGAAATATGACAGAATCGTGAGTGTTGGGATGTTCGAGCATGTCGGTTACAAAAACTATCCCACATTCTTCAGGGTTGCTAACCGATGCCTTAAAGATGATGGCCTTTTTCTTCTTCACACCATAGGATCCAACCTTACAGAAGAATCTTTGGGTTTATGGTCGGAAAAATATATTTTCCCAAATGGAATGCTGCCATCGATCGTAAATATCGGGAAAGCCATTGAGAGATTATTTATTATGGAAGACTGGCATTCGTTCGGACAGGATTATGATAAGACTCTTATGGCCTGGTATTATAATTTTGAGAACAACTGGGATAAAATAAAAGATAAATATTCAGAACGTTTTTACAGGATGTGGAAATACTTTCTGCTCTCATCAGCCGGCTCATTCAGGTCACGCATGAGGAACCAGCTGTGGCAGCTGGTATTATCCAAACATGGCGTTCAGGGAGGGTATCAAACTGTGCGATAAATAATCTTTGTGTCCTTTGTAAACCTTTGTGACCTTTGTGGTTAATGGATTTTTCAATATTCTAAAAAAATCCTATCTCATAAGAAAACCACGAAGTTCTCCTTTTTTTTCCGTGTCATCCGTGTTATCCATGGTTAAAAAAATTTACTTTTACATCACACAGCATATAATCTCGAAACATGAAAACATTCACCATTATTTTATTTGTATTTCTTATTTCTTCTTTATCAATCGCAAATGGACAAAATATTCAGGTTGCCAAAGGAGTTCCGGCAGGTCAGCTAATGGCTGCAATAATAAAGAATACAGGGGCAAATGAAATCCCCAAAACCGTTGATGTTCTTAAGGAAGGTGATCCACAAACGCCGGTAACAGGAATAATTACATGTATGTTTGCCACTATGGAGGTCCTCAAACAGGCTGTGGACAAAAACTGCAACCTGGTAATTGCCCATGAGCCATTATATTATAATCATCTCGATGAAACAAGTACGCTTCAGAATGATCCGGTATATCTTGAAAAGAAGCAATATATCACCGATCATAAACTGGTAGTATGGCGTTTTCACGATTATATTCATTCCATGCGTCCCGATGGAATTGAAATGGGAATGATCGACAAACTCGGTTGGAAGGATCACCTGGTTAAAGGCACTTCAAACCAGTTCTCATTTCCTGAAATAACACTTAATGACCTTCTGAAGAACCTTAAAACAACTTTTCCGAAAAATGCATTTTATGTTATCGGAAATCCCGATATGAAATTAATAAACGTGCATCTTGCCGAAGGCGCTCCGGGAAGTGCGAGACATATAAAATTGCTGGAAGACAAGAATGTGGATGTATTGATTGCCGGCGAATCTCCACAATGGGAAACATATGAATACATAAGGGATGCAGTATCTCAGGGGAAGAAGAAAGCTGTTATATTCCTCGGACATATCAATTCGGAAGAATACGGAATGAATTATTGTGCAACCTGGATAAAGGGCTTTATCAGGGATGTACCTGTCAATTTCATTGAATGCAATCCGTCATTCTGGTCGTACTGATATTTTTTTTAACCACAAAGTCCCTCGCCTATAAAATATATTAATGACTGGTGTTCTTTTCATTGCCAAATACCCCCTTCCCAGCCTTCCCCCAGGGGGGAAGGAGTTAGTTTCGAATTGGCACTGGACCCACCGTCCCGCCGAAGCGGGATAAGAAAGGGGGTAAAATCAATGAAGTGATTATCAGATGCGGACAGAATTAGTTATACAAAGCACACAAAGAAGCAAAAGTCCATTTTGATTCAGACTTAACAATTTTATAAATCATTAAACCAATATAGTTTTATGAAATCACGATTTCTGGCAACTGCCATTTTTCTGTCATTTACTTGCCTTTTATTTTCTGCAATTGGGCAAGATAAAAGCCCTCAATTCAAAGTAATCGCATTCTATACAGCAAAAAGCGATCAGGCTCACATAAGCTTCGTTCATGAAGCAAATAAATGGTTTTCGAAAACCGCAATTGTGAATAATTTTACATATGATTCCACAAACAACTGGAATAATATGAATACTGACTTCCTTTCAAAATACCAGGTGGTGGTTTTTCTTGATACACGTCCGGATTCGGCATCACAAAGGGAGGCTTTCAGAAAATATATGGAAAATGGTGGCGGGTGGATGGGATTTCATTTTGCAGCTTTTGCACTAACCCCTTCCGATTTTCCGCAGAACTGGGATTGGTATCATAATCAATTCCTTGGAAGTGGTCAGTATAAAAGTAATACATGGCGTCCGACAAGTGCTGTATTGAGGGTTGAAGACAGAACTCATCCGGCTACTAAAGATTTGCCGGTTACTTTTACTGCTTCACCGAACGAATGGTACAGATGGGAAAAGGATCTCAGAAAAAACCCTGACATAAAAATACTGGTATCGATAGATTCTTCCAGCTTTCCACTCGGTACCGGACCAAAACTCAATGAAATCTGGCATAGCGGGTATTATCCTGTCGTCTGGACTAATAAAAACTATAAAATGATTTATATTAATATGGGTCATAATGACATTGATTATGAACATAAAACGAATAAAGAACTCTCCCATTCTTTCAATAATAAAATTCAGGATAAATTAATTCTCAATGCTTTGTTCTGGCTTGGTAAAAAGTGAGATAAAAAAACTGCCGCAGATATCGCAGACTTCGCAGTTTTTCGCTGACATTATTAAAAGATCAGCGTAAATCTGCGAAATCTGCGGGAAAATTCTTCTGACATTATAGATCAGCGTAAATCAGCGAAATCTGCGGGAAATATTCCTATGTAAACATTCTCTTAAATTGATTGTTAAATTTAGATTACTAATTAAATAATCTAAACATATGAGCTATTACGACAAAGCACGCGACCTATACAATATGGTTGAACAAGGGAAGTTGCTCGATGCGTTCGAAAAATACTATCATACTGATGTTGTGATGGTTGAAGCAACAGGAGAAACCCGTAAGGGTAAGGAAGCGAACCGCAAATTTCAGTTGGAATTTATGAACAGGATCAAAGACGTGAACGGTTCCGGCGTATATCATATTACTTCCGATGAAAAAGACGGAACAACCATGGTAGAATCATGGATGGATGTTACTATGAAAGACGGAAAAAGAGATAAAATGGAGGAAGTCGCCGTACAGAAATGGAAAGGTGACCAGGTCGTTTATGAAAGATTTTATTACAACATGCCTCAGCAATGAGGCATTTTTTTTGATATCACATAGACTTATTTCGAGAATGTGACACTTGTTGTTTGAATGAACATTTAGCCTTCGCCGGTTGTATGTAAAATACTAACATTCATTTTTTTATAAATCTAACAAAGGAGGATAATATGAAAAAGTATAAGGAGCTTTTCTTCTCAGCATTTCTGGCGACAGCATTCATTGCGCCTGAACTAACCGCCCAGACTAAAGAAATAACCGTTACTACTTCTTCAAAAGAGGCAATGGATCTCTTTTTGGCAGGACGGGATAAAATTGAAAACCTTGAGTTAACATCGGCCGCCCCGCTTTTCGATAAAGCAATTCAAAAAGACCCTGAATTTGCTCTTGCTTATCTTTATCGCGCCCAATCAGGTGGTGGTTATAATGTGTTCAGACAAAACCTTGATAAAGCAGTAAGTCTGTCACCGAAAGCATCTGAAGGAGAAAGATTGATAATATCTTACTATCATGCCTTTGCAGACGGGAATGGAGAGAAACAAAAAGAGAGTCTGGATAAACTCTTAAGCACTTTCCCTTCGGATAAGCGGGTTGAAAGTATTGCAGGTGAATATTACTATGGGATCAATGACTTTCAGCAAGCACTTACTCATTTTAAAAAAGCTAGTGAGATTGACAAAAATTTCGCTCCTGTTTACAATATGATAGGTTACTGTGAAGAGGGACTGAATAGTTTCCCGGAAGCCGAAGCAGCTTTCCAAACTTATATCAAACTGATACCAACTAATCCAAATCCATATGACTCATATGCTGAGCTTCTACTGAAAATGGGAAAATATGATGAGTCAATCGCTCAATATAAAAAAGCGCTTGATAAAGATCCTTCATTCACAACTTCCCTTGCAGGCATAGGTAATAATTATGTTTTTAAGGGTGATTTTGCATCTGCCAGAAAATATTTTCAGGATTATTATGACAAATCAACAGCAATAAACGGAAAGCTGGATGCTCTTTACCAGAAAGCCGTAAGCTATATTTACGAAGGGAAACATGAAGAAGCAGTTAAAGCCTTTGATGATTTCCGGACTCTGGCAGAAAAAGAAAATCTTGTTCCAAGTGCTATTAATTCATATGCAGCCCAGGGATTTACAGCAACGGAAGGCGGAAATCCTAAAGAAGGCCGGGAGTACTTTCAAAAAGCAACAGATCTTCTTGCAAAATCAACTCTTCCTGAATCTACAAAAGAAAACATAACAATGAACTCTCTATTCTGGAAGTTTTATTACCTCACAGCAAATAATGAGTTAGATAAAGCTCAGGCTGCAGCTGACGAATGCAAGGCTAAAGTTGAAAGCAGAAAAAATCCGAATGAAGAGATGTTTTTTAATACACTTCTTGGAATATTTGAGGTAAAGCGAGGAAATTTTGACAAGGCCATCAATTATTTTTCTAAAGGCGATAATCAGGATCCTCTCACCTGGTACTATAATGCTGTTGCTTACAGCAAAAATGGCGATAAGGAGAATGCTGCAAAGCTTTTCAGTAAAGTATCAAAATGGAATGAGAGCAGCATGAACCTCGCATTTGTGCGTAAAGATGCAATGGAAGAATTGAACAATAATATGGCTGCGAATAAGTCTAAATAGCAGGTTATTTGAGCTATTTACACTTTGTGATCCTTATTTTATCCTTTGTGGACCTTTGTGGTTAAATATTTATTTTTTTAACACAAAGGTCACAAAGGACATCACAAAGCCTTAAAAAAGCTCTTGCTAATCTAAGGAAACACAAAGGCTATACGGATAAAACCTCACTTTGGTCCCAAAGTATACTGCGGTTTTGGAGAGTGATAGCCGCATTGTCTGTTTCTGCAGGTTTGCATTTTATAAAATATTTTCCAGTCATATCTCTTACTTCATCCGAAGTAGCAAGATATACAGAGGTCTCCGCTCCTTTCTTTGTTGAGATAAGGAATAGCTTAACAATCCGGCCAAAAAACCTGTATGCACCAGTGAATTCGCCTCCAAAATTGGTACTTACCACGCCGGGATGCAAAGCATTGACCGTTATTCCTTTTTCTTTAAATCTTTCTGCTAATTCCAATGTGAACAGGATGTTCAATAATTTGGTATTCCTGTATGTCTGGAATGGACTGAATTTCCTTTCGCTTTGCAGATTACCCGGATCAAATTCGCCAGTGATATGAGCATTCGAGGACACATTCACGATTCGGGGATCATCACTTTGTTCAAGCAGGTCAGACAGCAGAAGACTAAACATGAAATAAGAAAGATGATTTATCTGGAACATCTCTTCCAGTCCATCCCCGGTAACTCTTCTTTGGGGCAGACAAACACCAGCGTTATTGATCAGTACATCAAGTTGAGAATGCTCACTTTTGAAACTGGAAACACATTCCTTAACTTGTCGTTTTGAAGCAAGATCTGCAAGGAGATAATTGATGTTTTGATTGCCGCTTTGGGTAATTATCTCGTTTTTTACGGACTCGGCTTTCTCTCTGTTTCTGGCAACAAAGACAATTTCATAATTAATCTTTGCCAACGCTAAAGCAGTTGCCTTGCCGATTCCGGAGGTGGCGCCTGAAATAAATACAGTCTTCATCAAGAATGACCAGCTTACTTAACGACCTTAAAATTAAACATTCCGGTTTTTGCTACTCCCATTATCCTAACCCAAATCGGAAGTACTGATTCTGTTGCTCTGGCAGCGGTAATGTCGCCAAGATCCATGATGTTTTCAGTTTTCCATCCGAACTGATTCAGGATCTTCTCCACTTTCGATTTTGCTTCCGCGCTGTTACCACAAATGAAATTTACATGATCACCTTTACCAATCATATCCGGATTTACCATGAGAGTGGCAGCCATGGTATTAAGTGTTTTTACAACCATAACATCGGGAAAAGTTCTCTGAATCTCTTCTGCAAGTGAATTGGTATTATTTAGACCTGAAATTAAACTGGGCGGCATTCCATTGCTGAAATCGAGTGGGTTCGCAATGTCGATCAGGATCTTTCCGGAGAGATTCTTCCCCCCTGAAAGGATCAGCGCTTTAACAGAGTTGCTTCCATTGGTTGCATTTATTAATAATTCACCAAAAGCAGCAGCATCTGAGAAGGTAGCTAACCTGATCTTGCTGTTTGATTTTATCCATTCGTTAAAGGGAGGATTTCCGTACATGTCTTTAGCTGTACTCGCAAGCTTTTCAGCGACATTACGGGTTCCCATCATTACATCATACTCGAGTTCCACCAGTCTGGAGGCAATGGCTCTGCCAACTGTGCCTGTACCAATAATTGCAATTTTCATATATTTTTCAGTTTAAAATAAGTCCGGAAAATGGTCGGGACGGTCTCGATCGTTCCCGCAAACAAAAATTCAGTATTATAACTATCATTCTACGTTTTTGTTCAAGAAAAAAAAAATCCACTAACCACAAAGGAACACGAAGTAAAAAATAAGTATCACAAAGGCAAGAGGAGAAGCCTATCTAAATATAGCTTATCTTGCTGGTGTATTGATGTAATATTCAATATCCTTTGTGTTCCTTTGTGTCACGTCTCGGACATCGTCGAGTTGCACTGTTTTACCTAGGCGAAGTCTGAAGACTTCGCCTGGCGTTTACTACGCATCTATTGTTTATTAGCCTACTATCTCATTATAGGTCTTACTATTGTTCTGAAATCATACCTCGCCGGCAAAACCTTATAAGCCGAAAAAACCAGCAAAGCAGTACAACCTACCCCGCTTGTTGCATAATCCAAATTGAAGGTAATCCCGTCAAAAGGATGAAGCTGATAAGTATAGAGCGCTTTTGTAAGATTTTCAGTTGAATATGGCTGAGCGCTGAAATTGAATAACTTATCCCCGCTGAACTCAAGACCGATTCCATTTCCGTCAGTCACTCTTACCCACCTGTTCTCCGTTCTCAAACCATAATCCTGGGGAATCAGGTAAGGCTCACACATATCTTTTACTGTTGACTTATAAACACCTGTCTTATAACCCGATTTCCTGTCAGGGTAATTCTCCTGAGGTCCTCTTCCATACCATTCAACGTTGCCAATGCTCTTGTCAAGTATCAGGCCGAGACCGATCCGTGGAAGCGTTGAGGGCATTTCACCATTAGGAATAACGGAATGATCAATAGTTATTTCGCCGTTCCCGGTCACTGTGTATTTGAATTGATTTGTAAGCGCTCCACGTTTTGACCCGAGTAACATTAAATTCCTTATCTCAACAGAAACAGTGCTGTTGTCTATCTTTGTAACTTTAAACAATTCATTGATCTTCCTAAGCTTATCAATGCCCGCGGAATACCATGCAGTTGCAGCAACATGTCCGTAACCTTCAACTAGATGCCTGATGTTTGCCCATCCGAAACCCCATTCATCGGTCTCGTTGGCAAGTGGCGCCCTCCAGATATTAAGTTCCGCTCCTCTTTTTATCAGTTCTTTTCCTTTTACCTTAATTGAGGTTAACATCCCTTTTGATTTATCGAAGGTATACGAAAAGTCCCTTCCTGATATGATTGTTTGCCCTACTGACTCAGATACATCCAGAGATTCTGCAGTCTCAGATACTTTTTGAACCGGTTTGAACCATGGAAGATCGAGCTGGTCCCATGCAATCTCAAATCCTTTCTCCGCCCACAACGTCTTGCTTTTTTGCCGGAAACTGAGCAACAGGCGGTATTCCACACCTTCTTTGATTTCAGGCTTAGTAAATGGAACATGCACTACTGAACTTTTCTGCGCTTCAATGTTGAGTGAAAGATTCCCGCTGTCGAGACTGGCTCCGTCAGCCTGCAAAATCCATTTAGCTTCCAGTTCTTTAAGATTAGTAAAAAGATAACGGTTTGTTATCTCTACATCGCTGGTCTTGACAGAAATCAGCTTCACTGATACCGGTTGTGCTGACTTTTTAATCTGCCACATCTCAGGCTGCGGTCTCCTGTCGGGCCAGATTGCTCCATAGGTTCTGGCGCCTATTCCATAACTGAAAAAATCAGCTCCGGTTGTCATTTCCTCAAAATCGAGCCATAATGCAGCCTGCTTTTTAAGATCGGCATCAGGTGCTTCGAGTCTATCAGGCAGAACTACATTCTGAAAAATCCCTGCCTGATCAATTATGGCATCGCTTATATAGACATTGGTCTCCTGTCCGTGTATCTCTGCATTACGGCCGATATTTACAGGGAAGGGTGTGTTCAGAATGTTACCGTTTACAGGCACAGGTTTACTTGTGTTCTTATCAATCGACAGGGTAATTGCAGACCCATCATATATAGCTGCAACGTGATGCCATTTGTTTTCCCAGTCATCCGGAAGTAGAATCTGCACTTTATATTTCTGATCAGTTGTCAGATAGAATTCAAGAAAATCTTTTCCAACCTGATCAATCCCATACTGGTAATTTCCCTTTGTAATCAGAGTTCCAGCCGAGTTGCTTAAAGAACGTGGATAAACCATGAGTGACAGAGTTAGTTTGTTGCCTTCAATTTCCAGGGCATTATCCCTGTAGACTTCAACCCATTGGTCGTGGCCATTCAAATCGATACCTTTTCCATCAATAGCCCGAACAATTTTTGCCCGTCCCATTACATTTACCTGAACATTATTCGGAGAAGCATCTTTGAGTGATTTTACCTTTTCAGTAATTCCTGTACTCACAAAATCCCATATTGCACCGCCCATGCTTCTGGGATGACTGTAAAATGCCTCCCAGTAATCATCGAGACCTCCCCCTCCGTTTCCTGTAACTGCAAGATATTCATCGAGAAACGAAGGACGCGGATCGAGACTGTCAAGGTAAACTTTGCCAGAAAGTTCAAAAACCTGCGGATATCGCGGACCTATAATCTCCTCACATTTATGGGCATAAGCATTGCCGCCATACATCCAGAACCGGGTATTATCATATTTCTTTCCTTCATCGATAACAGAGCATATGTTTTCACCTTCACCACTTTCATTCCCGGCGCTCCAGAAAAGGATGCAGGGATGGTTCCTGTCGCGCAACACCATTCTCCGTGCCCTCTCACGATACATACCTTCAAAATCCTTCCTGTCAGAGACAAATTCAGTAGCATGTGACTCATCTCCGGTTTCATCAACTATATAAATGCCATACTCGTCTGCCAGCTCAAGATATTTTATAACCGGCGGATAGTGTGAAGTCCGCACGCAATTGATATTGAAACGTTTGAGGATCATCATGTCCTTTCTTATTGTGGATTCATCCATAGTATGACCCAGTGTAGGATGTTGCATATGGGAGTTGATCCCGTTGAGCTTAACAGGAACACCATTAAGATAGAACACCTGATTCCTGATCTCTGTTTCCTTAAAGCCTATTCTCCCGTTTATAGCTTCAACTGATTTTCCTTCAGGATTAATTAGTTCGAAAACAAGGGTATACAGATTCGGGAACTCGGCAGACCATTTATCCGGATTTTTTATGTTATCCGTAAAAGTTGTTGTTTGTTTGTTGTTTGCAGATATATTGATCTTTTCTGAAACAAATGTTTTAATTACCTTTTTGTCTGAATCAAAAAGAGTAGCACGTACTATGAAATTACCGGCTTCCGCTGAAGAATAGTTTTTCACATCGAGTGACAGATGTAATTTTGCATCGGTGTATGTGTTATCAAGATCTGTTGTAGCACTCCAGTCAAAAATATGAACAGGTGGAGTGGCAAAAAGCCAGACATTATCGAATATTCCTGCCAGTCTCCAGTAATCCTGACCCTCCAGATAATAGCCGTCTGAGTATTTATAAACGTTCACAGCGATTGTATTTTCGCCTGTCCTGAGGTATTTTGTGATGTTATATTCTGCCGGCTCCTGTGCACCTTCGTTATAGCCGACTTCGGTTCCATTTATCCAGACAAATGAAGCTGAAGCTGTTTTCTCCATGCGCAAAAAGATCTCTTTCCCTTTCCATGCAGAGGGGATGTTAAATGTTTTCCTGTATGAACCTGTTGGATTGTATTCACGTGGAATAAATGGAGGGTTTGTTTTAAAGGGAGCATTTACATTTCTGAAGATCGGATCGCCATATCCCTGCATCTCCCAGTTTGAGGGAACGTGAATTGTATCCCATTTTTTATCATTGAAATGTGTTTCGAAAAAGTTTTCCGGAGTGCCTTCGGGAGTATTGGAAAAATGGAATTTCCAGGTGCCATTAAGTGAAAGGATGTTTGTTGCTTTCTGGCGGTTATCCTTCAAAGCATCTTCAGCAGTACTGTAAGGCACTATCGGTGCATGGCCTTCTTCCTGGTTTAATTCGAAGATGGCAGTGTTTTCGAGATAGTGGTAAATATCGGAGAGGAAGGGTTTTTGCTGAGCAGAAAGTGCAACAGTCAAAATGAATAGGGAAAAAGATATCAGCTTCTTCATGGAGATATGATTAATCAGGTTTAAAGCCATTAACCACAAAGTTCGCAAAGTTTTAAATAAGATCACAAAGAAATACAACTTTGTAAAAATTTGGGATAGCTCATAATTTCTAATTATTTTACTGAATATCAGTAAGTTAAGTTTACTCCTTTTTTCAAGCTAATCTTACATCACATCTTTCTCTCTATCACTAATTGGTAGAAAGTTGCGGTACCGCGAAATATTGAAATTGAAATCCTCTATTATTTGATCCTAGCTTCCTCAAAACCAAATGACCCGTTTTTTGTTTAAATTTGGTTAACTGTAGGGGCACAAAATTTTGTGCCCCTACAGTGGATAAATATTTTTGTCCTGCAAATCATTAAAATTTAAATCAAACCAAATGAACAAGATTACATTTCAAATCAAACTTTTTGTGCTACTGCTTTTTGTTTTGGCAGGTACAGCATGTACATCGAATACCACAAAAACACCAGCTACAGAAGACAAGCTGAAGATCGGCTATGAAAAATATGTAATGCCGAACGGACTGCAGGTCATTCTGAGTCCCGACCATTCCGATCCCATCATCTCCTATGCTATTATGTATCATGTCGGATCGAGCCGCGAGGTGCCGGGAAAAACAGGTTTTGCCCATCTTTTTGAACATCTGCTTTTCGGTGGTTCTGAGAATGTTGCACCCGGGAAATTTGATAAGATACTCGAGGGTGTGGGGGGAAACAATAATGGCTTTACCGAACGCGATATAACCACCTACTATGAAATGTTCCCGAAGAATGCCCTGGAGAAAGTGCTGTGGATGGAGTCGGACAGGATGGGATTCTTTATCAATTCGATAACTCAGAAGACATTAGCGGTTCAGCAAAACGTCGTATCAAATGAGAAACGCCAGAGAGAAGATAATACACCATACGGGTTCACAGATTATGTGATTGATAAAAATCTTTATCCTGCTAATCATCCATACAACTGGGAAGTTATAGGTGAAATGGCTGACCTGAAAAACGCTTCACTCGAAGATGTAAAAGCTTATTACGCCCATTTCTACGGACCAAACAACGCAACTCTAGTTCTTGCCGGAGATTTTAATCCAGATTCAGTCAAGACCATGATCAGCAAATATTTTGGTGAGATAAAATCACACGGAGAGGTAGCGAAACGTACCGAAATGGTTCCCACACTTGAGAAAACAATAAAGCTGTATCATGAAGACAGCTTTGCAAATGTCCCTGAGATTACTCTCGTATGGCCAGCCCCACCCGCCTATCAAAAAGATACTTATGCCCTGGATTTCCTGGCAAGAATACTCGCTGACGGCAAAAAAGCTCCTCTTTACAAAGTTCTGGTTAAGGAGAAGAAACTTACATCCCGGACTTCAGCCCGGAACAATTCAAGCGAACTTGCAGGTGAGTTTACGATTACCATAAGAGCCAATGAAGGCAAATCGCTGAAGGATATTGAGGATGGCATCAATGAAGCCTTCAATCGTTTCGAAACCGAAGGTATAACAGAAAATGATATCGAAAGAGTAAAAGCCTCAAGCGAAAAAAACTTTTATGAAGGTATTACAAGCGTTTTCGATAAATCGATTCAGCTGGCATTTTACAATACTTACCTCAACGATCCGGGTTATATCGAAAAAGATATTGAAAACATCAAAGCCGTTACATTGAATGATGTTAAAATGGCTTATGACAAATATATAAAGGGAAAGCCGCATATTGTGACGAGCTTTGTTCCAAAGGGCAAGACAGATGAGATAGCTGAAGGTTCCGTTGATGCGGATGTAAAGGAGGAAAATATAAAAGAAGCCAGCAAGGTTGAGATCGCTCAGACTGCAGCAGAAACTTATGCCAAGACACCCTCTTCATTTGACAGAACGGTTGAACCTCCTTCAGGAAAAGCCCCTGACGTAAAAGTACCGAAAGTATGGAAAGCAACTCTTACGAATGGCATACAGGTGTACGGAATTGAGAACAAGGAATTACCGCTTGTTGAAATGAGCCTCGTCATTAATGGCGGTATTCAGCAGGATAAAATCGAATTGCCGGGAGTTGCAGGAATGGTGGCAGGTGTAATGCCACAGGGAACAAGAAACAAGACACCCGAGGAACTTGAGGAAGACATTCAACTGCTTGGATCAACTATTAATATGGGAGCAGGCCGCGAAGAAATGGTCCTCTCTTTGAGTTCACTCTCGAGGAATTTTGGGAAGACCGCAACGCTATTGAGAGAAATACTTCTGGAGCCAAGATGGGATACCACCGAATTTGCCCTCGCTAAATCCCGCACAAAAAACACAATAATCCAGGGGGAGGCACAACCCAGGGTCATAGTAAGCCTTTTATTCAACAAACTAATCTATGGAAAGGATAATATCTTCGGTTATAATCCACGTGGCACACAAGCATCTATCGATAAGATCACAATGGATGACCTGAAAAATTATTATGATCAGAACTTTTCACCTTCCTTAACGCGTGTCCTTGTTGCAGGAAATGTTACTCAGGAACAAGTCCTTGAAGCCTTGAAACCTTTGGAAACTGAGTGGAAACCAAAAGAGGTCACACTGAATGCGTATCCTATCCCACAGGGACCTGAAAAATCAAAGATTTACTTTGTAGATGTTCCGGGATCACGGCAGTCAAGCATATATGCCGGTAACATAGCGCTCTCAAGAAGTGATCCGGACTATGTTAAAGCAGATTTTGTGAATTATAAACTTGGAGGAGCCTTTTCAAGTATTCTGAATATGATCCTGCGCGAAGAGAAAGGGTATACATACGGAGCTTCGAGCTTCTTCCAGGAGATGAAGACAAAAGCTCCATTTATTGCAGCAACTAGCGTGAGGACAGATGCCACCTTCGAATCACTGAAAATCATGAAAGACGAAATGGAAAAATACAGGAACGGTATTGATGAAGCTGATCTGCAATTCACCAAAAATGCAATGAACCTTTCAAATGCGCTCAGATTCGAGACAAACGGGGCGCTTGTAGGTATGCTTTCCACAATGTCGAAATATGGTCTTCCGGATGATTATATAAAGGAAGAAGAAAATGTAATCACGAATATGACAGTCGCTGAAGATAAAGCAATCACAGATAAATATATCAATCCTGATAAGATGTATTACGTAATAGTTGGTGATGCTGCAACCCAGGTAAAACCGCTGGAGAAAATTGGATTTGGTAAACCGATACTGGTTAAGCCTGAATAAACTTTTTTAAGAACTTACACAGAGTTGCACAGAGAAGCACAGAGGCACAGAGGAAGAACAAAGCTCCAGGATTAATTCCTCTGTGCAACTCTGTGGTTCTCTGTGGTCCTCTGTGTAAGTTTTTTATTTTCCGGTTACATTAAGAGTTCCAACATAGTAATTCGGATCAACTCTTATCTCTGCATTCTCCACATCAAGTTTAATCGTATTGATAGCCTGTGTTGGCTTTATAACCATCTCCTTTCCTGAAACATAGATCTTTAACGGCATGGTAAATCCCCTGACGCAATTATTCCATCTGTAAGAGATACTATTTCCTTTTACAAAGTATTCAAATATCGGAATTCGCACATCCCTGAGGTACTGATCAAAAACAGGTTTCAGATCAATGCCGGTTTTTTCAATAAGATAATTCTCTATCTGCGAACCTTTCACCACCTGGTGATAAAAATCCCTGCTCAATCCTCTCAGTATCCCTCGCCATTTCTCATCATCATTTACCATCTGACGGATCATATGAAGCATATTCCCGCCTTTATAGTACATGTCACCTGACCCTTCATGATTCACATTATAAATACCAATTATTGGCTTGTCGTTGAGTATATTGCTTCTTGTTCCAAGAACATACTCACTGCCGGCTTCTTTCCCATAGAAATATTCAACATACAGGTTTTCAGCATAGTTGGCAAAACTCTCGTGGACCCACATGTCGGCTACATCCTCATACGTAATACTGTTTGCAAACCATTCATGAGCCGATTCATGTATTATGATAAAATCAAATTTCAATCCCCATCCGCTGCCGCTCAGATCATTACCGCGATAACCATTCTGAAAGCCATTGCCATATGTCACTGAGCTCTGATGTTCCATTCCCAGATATGGAGCTTCAACAAGTTTATATGAGTCTTCATAAAATGGATAAGGCCCCAGCCAATGTTCAAAAGCTTCCAGCATCATTGTCGCCTGCTTAAACTGAAGCTTTGCTTTTTCCAGATCTTCCTTCAATACATAATAATTACAGTCAAGCGATCCTTTCTCGCCTTTATATACTTCTGAGAAGCTTGTGTAATCGCCGATGTTAATATTCACTCCGTAGTTATTAATCGGATTTGCTACAAACCAATTGTATGTTTTAGTTTTATTCTTCTGTTTTACAACACTCCTTAAGCGGCCATTGGACACATCCATAAGATTGCCCGGAACATTAACGCTGATCATCATACTGTCGGGTTCATCGTACATATGATCTTTGCATGGCCACCAAAGACTGGCGCCGTCACCCTGACATGTAGATGCAATGAATGGCAATCCATTTTTATCTTTCTTCCATGTTATACCGCCGCTCCATGGAGGCCTGGCTGACACCTGTGGTTTACCTTCGTATGAAATAACAACTGAATATATTTTACCCTGCTCCTGATTATCAGGCACATCAATCCAGTAGACATTTCCTTCTCGCTTAAATGAGAGCTCATTATTATTCTGAACAACCTTTAAGATTTTCATTGGCTCCTGAAGATCGATCTGCATTACTTTTGAAGGATTCAGCACCTTGTAAGTCACTGTATTTGTACCATTTATTGTGCTGTCAGAAGGGTTAACAACTATATCAAGATGATAATACGTAAGATCCCACCAGGCACGCTCTGGAGTTATCGATCCGCGGAGGGTATCCTGATGTGTAAATGTGCGGAGAGCGGGAGATTTAAATTGCGCGATTGAGGGCAGAAAATGAAATACTGAAACCAGAATTGCCAGACAGATTAAGATTGATCTTCTCATTAGATGTTTTTTAAGATAAAAGACAAAAGTAAAAAGATAAAAGTAAATTAAAAGCTGTAACGTTGCAATAGTCGAAAACTCCATGAAACTCCGTTGTAAAAAAGAAAACCAGTGTTCATGATTTAACAATCAGAGTTCCGGATCTATTTAAAATTTGTACCTTTAAGATAACTAATGCAACCCATTTCGTGAGATTCAGTGGTACAATTCTAATGTTTATTTTCCTTTCACTATTTAATTCGGTTTCTACCAGGGGACAAACAGTGAATCATTGGGAGACTGCAGTTTTCAATAATGATAGCTGGAGATATTTTGAAGGTATTTCAGAGCCTGACGCTAACTGGAGAACGATTTCCTTTGATGATTCGAAATGGATGCAGGGTCAGGGTGGTTTTGGCTATGCCGACAATGATGATAATACGGTTATTTCTCAGTGCATCGCGGTTTATATACGAAATAAATTCAACGTTCCAGATACATCCTTGATTGCTGAGGGCGAGCTTAATATTGATTACGATGATGCTTTCGTTGCCTATCTCAATGACGTCGAGATTGCCAGATCGGGCATTTCAGGTATTCATCCTGCTTATAATCAAACCGGTATCGATCATGAAGCTACCGTGTACCGCGGGGGGTTGCCCGAATCATTTATAATTGATAAAAACCTTCTGAAAACATGCTTAAAGACTGGTGATAATGTACTTGCAATCCAGATTCATAACTCCAGTGTGACATCATCTGACATGTCAGCCTCTGCTTACCTTTTATTCGGCATAAAAAACAATACATATAATTATCGTCCGGTCCCCTCATGGTTCCAGGTTAAATTCGATTTTGCTTCATCAAATCTTCCCATAGTAATTATATCAACTCATGGAGCTTCAATAGTCAACGAGCCTAAGATCACTGCAGATATGAAGATCATCTATAATGGTGAAGGCTTTAGAAATAATGTAACAGATTCAGGTAATATATATACCGGTAAAGTAGGAATTGAGGTTAGAGGTGCATATTCGGCATCGCTTCCTCAAAAGCCATATGGTTTTGAAACCCGTGATATTTCAGGAAATAATCTCAATGTGTCAATCCTGGGGATGCCACCGGAAAATGACTGGGTGCTCACTGCTAATTATAATGATAAAACATTTTTACGCAATGTCCTCGCTTTTGATATATTCCATAAAATGGGATATTACTCTACCCGGACAAGGTTTTGTGAGGTGGTCGTGAACAATGAATATCAGGGAATCTATCTGCTTGGCGAGAAAATAAAACAGGACAGCGGAAGAGTGAATATTGCCAAATTAAAGCAAGAAGACAATACGGGTGATGACGTTACCGGAGGATATATTATAAAAACTGATTATTACGATGAGACAAACAGCTGGATGAGCAATTTCACACCGATGAACAAGCCGGGCGGTAAGGTATTTTTTGTCTATCACGATCCAAAACCTGATGAGTTGACCCAGTCACAAAAAACATATATCCGGGATTTTATTAACACGCTTGAAATGGTCCTTTATAATCCTGCATTCAAAGCTCCTGTTTTTGGTTATAAGTCTTATATCGATATTAATTCCTTTGCCGATTATTTTATTCTTGGCGAGGTATCAAGGAATGTTGATGCATATAAGAAGAGCCGTTTCTTTTATAAAGACAAAAAGAGCCGTGACGGATTGTTGCATTCCGGACCCTCATGGGATTTTGACTGGGCATGGAGAAATCTACTCGAAGGATGCGTTCACTTTAATAAAACAGACGGCTCGGGCTGGGCTTATAAAGTAAACGAATGTGAAACATGGCCTGTTCCTCCTTCATGGGAGGTACGGATGCTTCAGGATAATGATTTTGCCAACCTTGTACATAACAGGTATTTCGCATTAAGGAATAATATTCTGAGTCAGTCGGCATTAGAAAATACAATTGATTCAGTTGCGAGTCTTCTGAATGAAGCCCAGGAACGGCATTTTCAAAAATGGAATATCCTGGGCAGCAATACAGGAACGCCTGAGTCGGGTTTTCAGCCTTCGACATACAGCGGAGTCATAAGCCAGTTTAAAGAATGGATAAGCACCCGTCTGACCTGGCTGGATGCGAATATGATCGGACCAGTTCTATCAGCGGAAGACAATCAGAAAGAGAAAGTTAAATGCAGAGTATTTCCTAACCCTGTAAGCGGTTCTCTCTATATCGAATCGGACAACGAAATCAATAGCATAAGCATTTACAATATAACAGGAATTGCAGTCATGGAGAAGATCAGTGCATGTGACTTTTTTGTTAAAGTGGATGTATCCAGCCTTAGTCCGGGAATCTACATTGCAAGGATTATTTTCAGCAACGGAGAGGTCGCAATGACAAGGATAGTCAAAAAATAAGAAGCGTTGAGGACGCAGAGAATATCGAAAGAAGGGACACAGAGTTTCACAGACCTTCCTGCCGGTAGACTTTTGTGGAAAAGAAAAATCAATTTCCTGCAGATCACGCAGATTTTCGCTGATTTCCCGGGAATTGTCTAATTTAGAGTAAAATTCAAAAACCTGATCATGAAAAAAGCTTCAATTTCATTTTTAGTAATCCTTCTGGCATTCAGCCTGAGTAATGCCCTGAAAGCTCAGGATTCACCGAGATCGCGTGAATCGTTTAATCTCGGATGGAAATTCGTGAAATATTTTAATGCTTCCAGCGAAACTGCAACAACTGATAAGGAACCTGCAGATCTTCAACTCCCTTCTCTTGATGATAAAAGCTGGCGAACATTGGATCTGCCCCACGACTGGGCAATTGAGGGACCATTTAACGATTCTCTCGAAAATAATACGGGATTGCTTCCATGGAAAGGCATCGGATGGTACAGAAAACATTTTACTGTAAGTGAGAACGATAGGGATAAACGTATATATGTCGATTTCGATGGCGCTATGGCAAACGCAAAAGTATGGCTTAACGGGAAATATGTAGGGGAATGGCCGTACGGCTATACATCATTCCGTATCGATCTTACTCCGTATGTTATTGTCGGACAGGAAAATATTATTGCAGTTCGTCTCGATACAAAAAACTGGGATTCCAGGTGGTACCCTGGTGCAGGTCTCTACAGAAATGTATGGCTTGTAAAAACAGCACAGCTGCATATTGCCTATAACGGAGTATTCTGCACGACACCGGAAATAAAAAAAGAAAGAGGAATTCTGAGCGTTCAGGCTGAGGTGGAATCTCACCTAAATGATCTGGCTCCTGTTACTGTAAAAGCACTTGTCTATAAATTAGATGATAAATTTGAACCTTACGCAACTCCTGTTGCAGAATCTGTAGCTGTAACGGCTGCAATCGGGAGAATGAAGAATCACTATTTCAGATTTGACATACCGGTTAAGGATCCCGTCCTGTGGGATATTAATAATCCGGAGCTTTATCGCGTCGCAGTAATCGTTATGCAGGGGACAATAATGTCCGACAGGATAGAAACCAATTTTGGTTTCAGATCCTTGAATTTTACTGCCCGCGATGGGTTCCTTCTCAATGGGAATAGAGTCGAGATATATGGAGTATGCAACCACCACGATCTTGGAGCACTGGGAGCCGCTTTCAATACCCGCGCTGCTGCCCGCCAACTTGAAATCCTGAAAGAAATGGGATGTAATGCCATAAGGACAAGCCACAACCCTCCTGCCCCGGAACTGGTTGACTTGTGCGACAAAATGGGATTTATGATTCAGGTTGAATTTTCGATACCTGGAGAATTGGCAAAAAACCAAAAGACTATAATGTCCTGTTTAACGCATGGCATGTTGAAGATATGAAGGCAATGGTACGTCGCGACCGAAATCATCCCTCCGTGATTATGTGGAGTATAGGCAACGAGGTACCCGATCAGAGAAATCCGTACCTGGCATCAGCGCTTAATACCATAGTTAAATCGGAAGACAATACACGTCCTGTCACATCAGGCTGCAATGACGGAGGTTCAGGAACCAATGGTTTCCAGAAAACTCTTGACGTTTTCGGTATTAATTATAACCTCTCCAACTACCAGCGATTTTTTGCATTGAAAGATAATGACAACCTGCCTTTTTACTCGAGTGAATCTGCCTCAACAGTCAGTTCAAGAGGAGAATACTTCTTCCCTGTTGTCCAGGGCAACCTGAACAATAACCTCCCGGGGAAAGGAATATTCCAGGTGACTTCATATGATGTCGCTTATCCCGCCTGGGCAACTACTCCCGACCAGCAATGGGCTATGCTCGACAAATTCCCGGCTGCTATGGGTGAATTTGTATGGACAGGATTTGATTACATCGGTGAACCAACACCCTACTCAGGCGATATGGACGGACTAAAGCCCAATTCATGGGGCTATAAAGAAACTCTTAAAATGCTGGAGAAACAGGGCGTAAAGGAAGTTCCTTCGCGAAGCAGCTATTTCGGAATAATGGATCTTGCAGGATTTAAAAAAGACCGCTTCTACCTGTATCAATCAAGATGGAAACCGGATATGCCAATGGCTCATATCCTGCCTCACTGGAACTGGCCTGAAAGAAAAGGTCTTGTTACTCCTGTTCATGTTTATACATCCGGAGATGAAGCTGAGTTATTCCTCAACGGCAAGTCTCTCGGGAGAAAGAAAAAAGGTGAATTTGAATACAGACTGAAATGGGATGATGTAATGTACCAACCAGGGGAATTAAAGGTGATTGCTTACAAAAACGGGGTAAAATGGGCAGAGGATGTGATGAAGACTACCGGGAAAGCATCACAGCTCTCAGTTTCTGCTGACAGACCAGCTGTTCAAGCCGATGGAAAAGATCTGATATTTGTTACTGTAAGAATTGAAGATAAAGACAAACTTCTCGTGCCACGATCGAATAACCAACTGACTTTCAGCATCGAAGGACCGGGGAGCATAGTTGCTACTGATAACGGTGATGCGACAAGTCATGAGTCATTTCAGGCTAAGACAAAGAAAGCGTATAATGGAATGTGTCTGGTGATTGTAGCGGCTGATAAAGGGGCAAAAGGGGCCTTTACGGTTAAGGCAGAGGCGAAAGGGTTGAAAGCCGGAAGTATAAAAGTAGAGATAGAATAGAAATCCATTAACCACAAAGTTCACAAAGTATTTTCACAAAGGGCACAAAGGTTTGCCCGCTTTGTGTGCTCTGTTATTTACCTTTGTGTGCTTTGTGTATAATGGATTTTCAGATTCTCTTCGTATAGAAAAGCTTATCATCCCCGTCGGTATAGAAATCCTTCAGACTGGCTTCAAGCTCGAAGTTATTATTGATATAGAACGCCCTGGTAGGCGCATAATGAGGTAAACCTGATGTCTCCGCAATCAAAATTTTACATCCCATGTTTTTTGCTTCTTTACAAGTCTCCTCCATAAGCTTCCTGCCAATCCCTTTTCCACGGTAATCATTATGTGTAGCTATCCAGTACAAATCAAAGCTTGTGGTTGACATTGTAATAGGTCCGAAACATGCATATGCTGCAGTTATGCCTTCAACTTCGGCAAAGACAAAATAATATCCTGTTTCTTCTCCTCCGGAAAGACGGTCGGCAACCAGACTTGCGGCTATCTCTACCTCATGATCATAGAAGAATTTTGTGGATTCAACGATTTCCAATACTCGTTGTATATCGCGTTTTTCGGGAATTGTGCGGAAGGTAATGTTCATAGTTGTAATAGTTGTAATAGTTGTAAAGGTTGTAAAGGTTGTAAAAAAAATTATTTAATCACAAATCAATAGTCATTCCCGCATTCGCCGCAGGCGATAAAGTATTACAGCAGGTATCAGATCATGGTTTTTTAAAGGTAACTGTTAATCATTTAGAGTGGGATTAAAAAGAAGAGACAGGTCTGCGGCCTGTCTCTGTCATTGTCAAATTAAAAATGAAACCAGTAAATCTAAAGAGTATATTTATTTATTATGAATTTACAACCGACTCACTCTTAATGAGTAACGGAAAGTAGGCAGCAATTAATCCAACGCTGTCGAGTTCGCTAAGGTCTCCCCGGGCGATTACCTTCTGATGAAAATACTCGCTCATATTAAGAGCATCAACAGAAGTTAAGTAACTAGTCTTGCCGAGGGTAACCGTTTGATCTAATTTCTGAATACCGAAATAATCTCCATTGTTGACATATTTAACCGACACCTTATCAGAAAGAGCAAGATAATAAAGACCTTTCTTGTCGTTATTCATTATCACTGTAATTTCCAATGGGGAGTTTTCATAACTGATTGTGTATGCCTTCAGCTTTTCACCGTTTATAAAAACAGGACTGTCAGCAAGTTCAATCGTGTAGTCGCCTAACGCTGAGTAGGTTTTCCCACTAGCGAGAAATTCTCCTGAAAAAGATGCAGCACTATATACCAATAGTAATAATGTTGCGGATAAAATTCTTTTCATGGCCAATTAAGAATTAATTTACAATTCAGTTTTAATTAGTTTGAATGCTGTCCATTCTTTTTTTAATACATTAATGAATTAATTAGTTCAATTTCTACAGCGAATTTATATCATGTGAGGGACCCGGAAATGGGCAAATCAACGGATGGCATTTTTCAATTCACAACTGACGGAATAGAGGCGTAGGTGTAAGGCGATAAGGGCGGAAAGGCGTAAGGGCGGAAGGGCGTAAAGGTTTCATTGCCATTCAATAACCAGAGTCTCCTCGGGTCCGATCTGAATCTTATCACCTAACACCTTGCCCTGGGCAGTAGCGAAGAGCAATTTTCCCGTGGGATGGTTGCCGGCAAAATAGAGGGTTATCTGAGTAGCAGATATCTTCTTGTTTATAATGACTGTAATAATTGAATTACCAGAGCTTACAGACTTCATCAGCATATTCTTCTGAGGGGTGAGAAATTTGACCGGAACTTTCGAAATTGACGCTGCACATTCAGCATTCAGGAACCTGCAGAGAGAGGAATAATCGTGTGTTATCCTGCTGCCCAGACCAATTAAGGAAGGTATCCACAATACTTCTCCATCACCCGACTTATTTCTTACTGCAACCGCCTGTCCATTATATTTAGATACGATTTCGCCGGTACCCGTTTCAATAAATCCTCTCCATAAATGGGAAGGCATAGTATAATTAGCCCACCTTAATTTAAAAATATTGCCAACCAGTTTAAACTCACTGATATTTCCACCGAACAAATTTTCAAAAGGGAAACCCGTAATCATCGTGTTATGAAGGTTTTCATCAAAAAAACCAGTCAGCCCATCAACAATAAGCTTACCTCCTTTTTGCACAAAATTCTCCAGTTGAACGGCATAAGAATCAGGTACTGAAATCTGGTGAGCCAATATTATTGTTGATCCCTTGTAATCGGCTTTGCTGAAATCAAATTCTTCAAATGCTTTCAGATCAACATTTATTCCCATCTCACTGAATGCTTCAAAGTAACCCAGCGCAGATTTCATTACACCACCAGGTTTGCGGGCTTCATAATTCTGGTCCGACCCTGTGGCCATCTTGCTCTCAGCCCAAAGAGACTGTCTGATATACAGGATATTGATACCCGATTCTATCTCTTTACATTTTTCAAATAGTGTTCTGTTTGCGTCTAATGCATCTGCAACAATCGAAGCCATTTTCATTCTATCTGAAGGATGGTTCTGAAAATTAAGCAAAGCCCATTCACCAGCTTCTATACCTGAGCTTCGGGGATTTAATGACCAGAAGATGCTGCCTTTTCCCTCCGTTGCACTTATAATCCATAGCCACTGTGCTATCTCCTCTTTTGTGGGGCACATAGGAGCTCCTCCGCTAAATGTATTGTTTCCTCCCTGCAACTCGGTCATGAGCCAGGGCAAGTCTCCTGCTCCTGAACGTACCATTTCACTGTTGGCTGACATCGCCACCGCGTATTGCTGACGATTGAAATAGCCGAAATGCCATGAAGCGTGTGCAGATCCACCCAGACTTGTTAGAAATTTGCGCCATTCCGGGAAATTGTATTCCGCACAGTTCTGAAACATCTGGTGATTATTTACATGCAGGGCATGCACCGTATCGTATTTTCTGACCTCTGCCGCCAGCCAGCTGAGATACCATGTATTAAGATCATACAGGAAAGCCTGTTCATAGAGATCCATGAGCACCGGATATCCTTTGGCTGTAAAATCTTTACGGGCATGACTTACTTTCCATTCTTCGTATCTGCTTTTAGTGAAATCGGTCCAGGGAACTTTGCCTCCTGAACCGGGCTCGTTGATCAGTACCCATCCATAGAGACTCTTAAATCTTGAAAAATGCGTTGTAAGCTGTTTAATGAATAGTGCTATTGACTTCAAATGCGCTTCATCGCGAGGGAATTTGAACCCTCCGATATCTGTTTTTTCAGTATAGGGAAATATTGTGCCAAATATCTTAATTCCGTATTTCTCGGCCGATGTAAAAGCATTGTCAAAAAGTGAAAAATCCCAGGTGCCGTCATCTTTCTTCATGTAAGACTCAAACATTCGGATCCTGCAAACGGTAAAGTGACATTCTTTGAGCACTCTGAACCATGCATCGATCTCATCAGAAGTCTGACCGGGCTCAATGAAAACCTGTGCTCCGATGAAGGGAAACCTGAGACTTGAAGTATCGGCTGAATTGAGATTTGTGTCCTGACAAAGGGACTTTTCAAATGATACAAATGATAATGTAATAAGTAGAATAAAACCTGTTATGTACTTTTTCATCGGACGCAGTTAAGGTGACCTTCGGCAAGCTCCGTGCGGACTTTCGACAAAGTTCAGGAAAAAGAATGTATTTAAGGCAGGTTTAAAGGAATTTCTTGACTTGCTCCCAGTACGCCAGCGTACTCTCACCTGAACCATTCCACATTTTGGCGATTCGCTCAAAATTGTATGGGCCTATTGCAGCTGCATAGTAGAGAAATATCTTTTCCGATATAAAATAATTGTAAAGATCAGTCATGGTATATGAATTACCGGTTCTGATATTATAATCCATGAGCCTGATAGGCCTTATCTGAAAATAACCTGCAGCCTGTTCAAGAGGATTATAAGCGAGAGTATCGTATTGAGTCTCTACCATGCCGACAGCATGAATAAGCGTCTTAAATGGTTGAACCGGTGGTGTGCTTTCAATAATTAAAAATTCACGCGTCGGTGCAAATACCTTAAAGGCAAGCGTAAGGAACAAGGTAACTGCGACTATCTTTTTAAAAATGCTTTTCATACTAAAATCATAAAGGTGAGTAATAACATATCAGGCTATTTATTGCATAAAATGCAGCCTTGGAAATTGGAATTCCTCCTGTTATTGAGAAATTACTGGTTAAGGTCCTATATTGTAACAAGCTAATCATTTAAAGAAGAACAATCTAATGTTAAAATTGTTTCGATTGGTCTATGGCTGGGAGAGTTTACCCCCTAAGAGGCAACCCTTTGGAAGGGGTCAAAACTTGGAAATACAGCTTTGACGGTAGTAAGGAAACAAAAACCGTGCAGAACACTGGGTCCTGCACGGAATATAAATATCTTAGTAGTGAATGTAAATTAGTCTTTGAAAAGGCTTACATTTAATGCTGTAAGACCTTTGGGGCCTTTCCCTATTTCGAAACTGACAATATTATTTTCTTTAATCGGCTCGTTCAGGTTATTGGCGTGAACAAAAACACTCTGCTTATTTTCCATGTCGCGGATGAAACCAAAGCCTTTCGAATCATTGAAAAAGGTAACCACCCCTTTACGTATATAACTTTTTATCGCAGGAGCATTTTTCCTTGCTCCGGTTTCTATTTCGTCAACCTCGACCTCTATTTTTCTGTTAGGATCCGGCGGTGTTGCGCTGATTTTTCCATATTCATCAACATATGCAATCATATCTGCAAAGCTGCTCTTCCCTCCCTCTTTCCTGATCAGCCGCTTCTTCTCCTTATCTTTCCTCTTTTTATCTTTCTTATTTTTTACTTCTTTTTTGTTTGACGTTTCCTGCGATCTACCCATAAAATGATATTTCTTTCGTTAATATTTTGCACAAAGATAAGGTTTTATTTCCGGTATAACTATAAAAATAATTCATAGATTATGAATGAATCAGAAAAACTGAAATCACCCTATCCTTACGGAGGTCATTGATAATGAACCCATCACGGCCTTGTCGTTAAAAAATGACACATTCTCATCTTTCTCTCTTAAAGCAAGTGAATAAAGCAACGGGAGATAATGATCGGGAGTGGGAACTGCCAGTTCAACCTCCTTTCCAAGTTGATCATAATTAATCAGATCCGTATAATTACCGTCGAGAATACGATCCTTGAATAAACTATTCGCCGCCTTAGCCCAGTCGAATCCAAAATCAGGGTCTTCTGCATGCTCCCAGGCAATCATTCTGAGATTATGAACCATATTGCCACTGCCAATTATCAACACTCCTTTTCTTCTGAGTGGCGCAAGTTCCTTCGCGAGATTAAAATGACCGGCAGGTGGCAAATTATAATTGAGACTCATCTCAAGTACCGGCACATCTGCCAGAGGGAAGATGTTTCTTATTACACTCCACGCGCCATGATCGAGTCCCCATTTTTCATCGAGTCCAATATCAGCCGAAGAGATCGTCATTTTAATTTCCCTGGCTAATTCCGGGTTCCCCGGAGCCGGATACCGCACTTTATACAGTTCGGGTGGAAATCCGCCGAAATCGTGTATTGTCGATGGTTTTGCCATTGCAGTCACATGTGTGCCATTGGTCTCCCAATGAGCGGAAATGCACAATACTGCTTTAGGAAATGGCAGAGACTTTCCAAGTTCCCTCCAGGCTGAAACGAATTCATTTTCCTCAATTGCATTCATGGGGCTTCCATGTCCGATAAAAAGCACCGGCATTAAACCGGTACTCTCTCCCGACATAAGATTTTTTATATGGTTATTCATTTCAATTATGCTAATGTAAATGGAACGGACACATTCTTAATTACTAATGACAGTTTTAATCAGCTCAATATCGCCAATGATCTTAATTTCATCACCTACGAGAACTCCTCCGGCTTCCAGGGCAGCGTTCCAGCTCAGGCCCCAGTCTTTCCGGTTTAATTTTCCCGTAATTGAGAAACCTGCTTTAACATTTCCCCAGGGATCTGTCATAAGTCCCCCGTATTCCACCGACATGACAACCTTTTTAGAGATTCCTTTCATAATAAGATTACCTGTGAGCTCGAACATATCGTTACCCTTGTCTTTTAACTCTGTTCCCTCAAGTGTTATCGTTGGAAAATTAGCTGAATCAAAAAAGTCAGCACTTCTCAAATGATTATCCCTGTCGGGCGCTTCCGTATCAATCGAAGCTGTATTAATAGACAACTTAATGGCTGCAGTGGAAAAATCATTTCCGTCAGTGACTGCCTGACCGTCAAATTCCTTAAAATTCCCCTGGACATTAGATATCATAAGATGTTTCACCTTAAATCCTACTTTGCTGTGAGCCGGATCGATGGCCCATTTTGTCATTTCCTGTATTTTCATATTATCTTTTGTTTTATTGTTATTGCTACTCTGAACATCAATGAAATTGTACAATGCAAAATTACACCAGGTAGTCAGGCAAACGGTAACAGTATTTGGAAAATGAGTGGTATTTTCAGGAAATAAGGCTCCGGGTCATCTCCCTGAATTTTGTCGGGGTTATATTCATCCTTGAATGAAAAACCCGGGTGAAATATGATTTTTCATTGTAACCCAGCTCGTATCCTATCTCAGAGATCGATTTTTCAGTGTAGAGGAGCAAACGCTTAGCTTCAATGAGTTTTCGTGTCTCAATTATTTCCGAGACGCTCTTCTGAAAATTATTCTTGCAGATGAGATTAAGATTACGCTCCGACATATTCATCTTGTCAGCATAGAAAGAAACTCCGGCGTCACGACGAAAGTTATCCTCCAGTATTCTCAGAAAGTTATTAAAAACCGTTATCTGTGTGGCTTTTTTATCGATATCTACAGGTATATTTCTTTTTTGTTCGGAATCGACCATTGAGATCAGACCCTTTACAAGATAAAGAATTGTCGAAAGATCCATCATTTCCTGCTGATACTCTGCCTGAATTATCCGGCAAAGACTGGTGAAGCGTTCAGCACAAGGGCCAGGACTGAGAGGTACATTAGTGAAATTAAAAAAGTTGGAATAGAAATTCAGCTTTGAATCTTCAATGAATTCTGTCTTATAGTTAATTACCCAGCCCCTGAGATCTTTTTCCGGAACGATCCTGTGCATCTTGCCCATTGAAATATAACACGCAAAAGGCGCTTTTAAGACCTCCGATTTAAAATCAATAAAATGAGTCAGACTTCCCTGGTTTATAATCAGCAGCTCTTCAAAATCATGAAAATGAGGACTATACTCCTTTGACGCAATATTTTCCGCCAGTTCCTTTGTTATTTCAAGAATCCTGAACAATTTTTCCATTTGCCACTAAATTAAGAAGTATTTTATGTTTGACAAACTTTCTCTAAACAAAGCATGTAAAAGATTGTTATACGCACTTAAATCAACAATCTGTGTCAGGAAAAAGTCAGAAAAACATGAAAAAAAGAGGAGTCTTATTCACCCGTATTTTCAACACAGAAAACAATAACATGTCAATACTGATCCGGTTGACTGTCGGACTGGTCTTTCTGAGTGAGGGATTTCAGAAGTACTTATTTCCGGAGCTCTCAGGCACTGGCAGATTTCAGACAATAGGCTTCAACCATCCTGCTTTCTGGGCATATTTCGCAGGTGCATTTGAAATTATTTGTGGTATTCTTATTCTTATGGGTTTGGCTACCAGGCTGGCGTCAATTCCTTTGCTGATAATTATGATCACGGCTTTTATTACTACCAAATGGCCCATATTCATCTCAAAAGGATTCTGGACATGGGCTCATGAATACCGGACTGATTTTGCAATGACGATGCTGCTTGTTTATCTGCTGATCTACGGTTCGGGAAACCGGTCATTCGATTCAGGAATTTATAATAGTACTCAATGAACAGGAATCATCCGGCAAGGACTATTGTGATATTCACCCTATCGATAATTTTGAACTCTCAAAAATTGATTGCCGGTCCACCATTTAACACAGATGACCCGGAGACAGTCAGATTCAGGCATTGGGAATATTATATTTCATCTATAAATAATTATCAGGCAAAAGTATGGTCAGGTACCTCACCTCATTTTGAAATGAATTATGGTCTGGTTCCGAATGTTCAGGTTCATTTACTGCTTCCGCTCAATTATTCATATACCCGGGGAGAAGGACCCGATTTCGGATACGCCGATACCGAGTTTGGTATAAAATTCAGGTTTGTTCAGGAAACCGACAATTCTCCGCAGATTGGCGTCTTTCCTATCATTGAAATCCCAACCATTAAAAATAGCGACTTCAGTGATGGAAAAGCAAAGATATACCTGCCGGTCTGGTTTCAGAAATCGTGTGGAAAACTGACAACATATGGTGGCGCCGGTTACTGGATAAATCCCGGAACAAATAACAAAAACTGGATCTTTACCGGATGGGAGGTTCAGTATAGTTTCTCTCCGCTTGTCACTTTAGGAGGGGAGTTGTTTTATCATACTGCAATCACAGGCGATGATAAACCGTCTACAGGTTTTAACATAGGTGGTTCCATAAATCCTTCGGAGAAGATGCATTTCATTTTCTCTGCCGGTAACACCTTTTCACACGAGAATTCATTCACCTCATATTTTGGGGTATTGTGGACGATATGAAAACAACGAATTCCCCCGCCTATGATCTCCCTTTTATATGAATACCCCTTTTCTTATTTCCCCCTGCCTTCTGTACACATCTTTTTCAACTGCAGCTTCTTTAACCTTTCCCCCGGCACCTTTGCGGCAGTCGGGCTCCGTTCCCCGGGGGGAGATATGCCAATGTCAGGAAGGAAGGATCCTGGAGGACTTTATGGTTAAAAAATGAGAAAAAGTCGGAAACTAAACAATTAGACCAAAACAGGTGTTTAGTTGAATAAAATAAATCCTTTCTTGATGTAGTATAAATCTGAAAATAAAATCATTATGAAAACATATACATCAACTGAAATCAAAGAATTACTATCTTCAAAAATAAAGAACTGGTCGTTTGACGGTACCTTTATTTCACGGAACCTCAAGTTTAAAAACTTTATCGAAGCCTTCTCCTTTATGACAGCAGTTGCCCTTGAAGCGGAGAAAATGAATCATCATCCCGACTGGAAAAATGTATACAGCAGCGTAACAATAAATCTTAATACCCACGATGCAAATGGTATAACACAGAAGGATATTGATCTTGCTGATATTATAGACAAGCTTTTTGATCGCTACAATTAAATAAGGGCCACCTGACATAATAAAATTTAGTGAGATGAAATTAACGGGCAATAAAATCCTTATCACCGGGGGTGCTTCAGGAATAGGATTAGGATTAACATCAAGGTTTATTGAAGAAAAAAATTCCGTAATTATTTGTGGACGAAGGGAGTCTTTACTAAAGGAAGTAGCAGAGAAACATCCATCTGTCATAACCTACAAATGTGATCTCGCAAGGATAGAGGAAAGAGAAAATCTTTTCAAATGGATTTCCAAAGAGCATAATGATCTGAATGTTTTAATTAACAATGCCGGTATTCAGCAATGGATGAAAATGTCAGACACCGATTATTTTGAGCGTACTAAAGCTGAGATAGCTATTAATATTGAAGCGCCAATTCACCTTACAACACTCTTTACAAATCTTGAATCGCTCAATACGATAATAAATGTTGCTTCCGGACTTTCATTCGTCCCTCTCGCAAGAGTAGCTGTTTATAGTGCCTCAAAAGCATTTATTCATTCCTATACTCTTTCATTAAGGCATATATTAAAATCTAAGAACATAGAAGTTATCGAATTGATCCCTCCAGCGCTAAATACTGATCTCGGAGGTAAAGGTCTGCATGACAGCCATCCTCCTGTAAGTGAATTTACAGATTATGTTTTTATGCAGCTGAAAAAAGGTAAAAACATGATCGCATACGGATTCAGCGAAGCGATGACAAAAGCTGGTCCGGAAGATCTCGAAAAAGCATTTAACAGAATGAATACCTAGAAAATTAAGCAATAACCCTATCGATCTTAATTTTATAAAAATTCTACCTTTGAATATTACCAACAAGCCTCCGCAATGGACAAAGTGAAATTTGAATACAGAATAATTGCAGCTTATGTAATTATCGGTGGCTTGTGGATCCTGTTTTCCGACAAAATACTTAACTATTTTATCAGAGAACCTGATCTGCTTACCAGGATCCAGACCTTCAAAGGATGGTTTTACGTAATTATTACTGCAGTCTTATTCTATTTAGTCCTTAAAAGTCATCTTGTTAAAATACGCCATGCTGAACAAAAAGCCATCGAAAGCGACAACTTAAAAACAGCATTTCTTCAGAACATTTCACATGAGATACGCACACCGATGAACAGCATCATCGGATTTTCAGAACTGCTGAAAGAAAATAATTCATCAGAAAAAGAAAAAGCACAGTATCTCGATATGATTGAAAAAGGATCAGGGCAACTTCTCAATATTGTCAATGAAGTGCTCGATATTTCTCTTATTGAAACCGGAAATATCACTATAAATAAGCAGAAAGTAAATCTGAATAACCTGGTGGAAGAAGTTTACCAGTGGCACAAGCCTATGGTGAGAACCGGTATATCTTTTACATCTGCCAAGGGACTCTCAGATGCATCATGCTCAGTATTGACAGATGGCACGAAAGTAAGACAGGTACTTAACAACCTGGTGGACAATGCTGTTAAATTTACCGACACTGGTTATATTGCTTTTGGTTATTCTTTAGTAAATAATGAACTAAAATTTTTCATCGAAGACACCGGAATCGGCATCAAAGTTGACTACCATGAAGATATTTTTGAACGATTCAGAAAAGTGGGTCAGGATAAAAGCAGATTATATGAGGGGCTTGGGTTAGGATTGGCAATTTGTAAAGGGAATATTGATTTGCTGAAAGGGAAAATCTGGGTGGATTCGGCTCCTGGAGAGGGTTCAAAATTTTATTTTACGATACCCTACGAACCTGTAAATGAGGGAGAAATGAAAATGGCAAAGAAATTATACAATACAGATAATCTTGAAGATTTAACTGTACTTGTAGCTGAGGATGATGAGATCAATTTTTTTTATATTAAGGAAATATTCAGAGGCACCGGCGCAGAAATATTGCACGCAGTAAACGGCAAAGAGGCTGTGGAAATGGTAATGGAAAATAATAACATAGGAATAGTCCTCATTGACATAAAAATGCCGGTTATGAATGGGTATGAAGCAATTAAGATGATCAGGGAAAGACGTCCTGAACTGCCGATTATCGCCCAGACGGCCTTTGCATTAAGCAATGAGATGCTTAAAGCTTTTAATGCAGGCAGCAATGATTATATCTCAAAACCCTTTAAAAAGGAACAATTGCTTTCAATGGTTGTAAAACATCTGTCCCCCGACGAACAATAAAAGGCAATTCTGAATGTTTTAACAAGTAGGGAACAGTTGCAACTGTTCCCTGTATGTTATATTATGAAACACAAAATACTAAAATGAAAAAAATATTTATTCTTTTGATTATTGCGATAGTAACTTTACAGAATGCTGATGCACAACTTTTAAAAAATGCAAAAAAATTCCTTAACAGTAATACAAAAGGGCTGACTGAAAAAGACGCCGCTGATGGAATAAGAGAGGCTCTGATAAATGGTACGGGGAACAGTGTGAATGTGGTTTCAGTGTTAAACGGATACTGGGGTAATCCGGAAATAAAGATTCCCTTCCCTTCTGAAGCTAAGGAAATGGAATCAAAACTCAGATCAATCGGGATGGGCAAGAAGGTGGATGAATTCAATGAATCAATGAACAGAGCTGCGGAAAAAGCTGCAACAGAAGCCAAACCCATATTTATAGCAGCAATAAAAGGAATGACAGTGAAGGATGCTATCAATATTGTCAGAGGTGAAAACAATGCTGCAACTGTTTATCTTAAAAATACCACATCGCCCGAACTGGTAATTAAGTTTCAGCCTGTCATAAAAACTTCTCTTGATAATGTCGATGCAACCCGATATTGGGCTGATTTAATTACAATTTACAATAAGATTCCACTTGTTAAGAAACAGAATCCCAATCTAAGCGAATATGTGACTCAAAAAGCCATAGACGGCCTTTTTGTGATGATTGCCAAGGAAGAACTAAAAATAAGGAAAGATCCGATGGCCAGGACTTCCGAATTGCTCAAGAGAGTATTCGGAAATTAAAAAAGGGGTAAATGATAAAACCAGATACCCCTTAAACAAGAAAAATTTTATTGTCGCCGTTCGCTTTGTTTTCCTTTTGCAAGCAATTCTTCGAGTCGTTCATATGATTCGGCAATACCTCTCTCCATATCTGACTGGAGCATTCCATCCCTGTCGGCTACAGACTGATATACTGACTGAGATACAAGTTTTGTTCTGTCGCCGGGCAAAGCTTCAAATTTTGCCGTTTCGAGAATTACATGTCCTTTTTCAGGCAGTCCCTCATATTCCCACGTGTCGATAATCCTCTCGGGAGCAGTAATCTCGTGATATACTCCATGAAATGCAAATTCGTGTCCATCTTTATCCCTGCTGATATATCTGTATCTGCCGCCATTTTTGGGTTCAAAAGTCTCAATCCGCATTGTCAACTCCCTTGGGCCGAGCCATTGACTATAAATTGTGGGATCGGTGAAAGCCTTGAATACCCTGTCGCGAGGTGCATCGAATTCCCTTGTGACAATTATTTCAGCTGCACCCGGAGTAGCTGTAATCTTAGTTTTATTTGAATTTTCCATAGTTTTAAAAATTAATTAGTGATTTTAATACTCTGAAAATAACACATTAGGTCTGGCACGAAAACCATTCATTCCAAGGTGTAAAACAAACCAGAAACAGATTAGTTTGAAAAAAGAGGCTGCCCACAGACAGCCTCAATAACTTATTGTATCAATTTGAAATTCAGTGGCAACCGCTGGGTATTAAAAATAACCGGAAAATAATTCACCTCGTTTGCAGTAAAGTTGCCGGTGACTTCAATCTCACCTTTTTCAATTACTGATCTGACTACCGGCCATGAATAAACCATGTCATCGATGACAATTGCTATAGCTTTATTGAGATTTGCCTTTGTTGCATCAGCAAAAATACCCGCAGCCTGAGCTTTCAGTCTTATCATGATCTTTGTGCCTTCCGAAGAAGAAGTAATTTTCACCGACTCAATATCCGAACGGCTGATCAATGGATTCCCGTTTTTGTCGGTTTTCAGGGCAAATAAACAAGATTCGGTTTTCCTGGACTCCGATTGCCATGCAAATTTGCAATTATTTAATTTCGGGGCTGTTATCAGATACTCTTCTGCTTTTTTCCTGCTGTCATTACCTATACATCCTACGCGAGGATCATAAGGTTTCCCGTCTTTAAGAGGGTTCATTAATCTAAGCAACTGGTTATCAGAGCCCATCATTCCTGCGATTTCATCTTTTGTATAAGTTTCATAGAAAGCAAGCTCTCCCTTCGCAGTAATCAGACCTTCAATTTCAGAGATGCCTGTATTTTCAGGAACCTGAATTTTTACCTGGCCCATTTCGGGATAGATTTTGACATCGAAGGATTTTACACCATATTGATTTAATCTTGATTTTATAATCTCCGCGGATTGCTGCAGAGAAACCGATCCTGCTTCTTTAATAGTTGCCTGAAGAGTCAGCGTCCTGGTTTTTTGCGGGTTCAGAAAAATACCTGAACACAATGTCATCAGTATAAAAAATGATATGAATAAATAATTAATGCTTTTCATAATTAAGATTTTAAGTTAATTGAATTGAATTTATACCCGATTTCACTGCCTTTATACGATTTGCTGCAGTAAACAGGTTAATAATACGAAGTCGGAAAGCATTAACTTAAAGGATCATCTGTCTCTGGCGGAAACAAATGATATCGGAGAATTGATTGAGGAACTTCCATGAATGACAGCCTCAGTATATGAAGATGTGTTAATTCCAGATCTGATTTTTTGCTGATAATTAACGGATTTCTTGTGAATGCTGGAAGCTTGAAATTGTCTTTGTCAGAGATCCACGAATTGTGAAATTCCCGGATATTTATAACAGGACCGGTAATTGCACTGTTTAAGCTGACAGCGATATTAACGGGATATGTTTTTTTGACAGAATTTTTCTCAGTGGCAGTGTTTTTCAAAGCAAGAAAACAGAAACAGGCAATCAATAGAACAACTACTGATCTGGTATTTTCAAAGCGGCTATGTTCGATTCTGTCTGACATTTTACACAAAAAATACTTTCAATGTCTTTAAGTACTCCATGCAAAGATAATAAACATAATTAAGATAAAAATGTTATTATTATTATTAATGAGTTGTCAATGTTATGAGCCCGAGCTCAATTCCGTTTAAATGTGAAGAAAAACGGTTCATGAAGTTCCCTAAAAAATTATTACCATGAAAACAGAATTCTTATATAATTTTATTTCAAAACAGCGATATGCAGTTCTGGCAACTGTTTCAGCCAAAGGCGATCCCGAGGCTGCGCTGGTGGGTTTTGCCGTTGCCCCCGACCTGAGACTCATCTTCGACACTGTAAGCACTTCAAGAAAATACAAAAACCTGACTCAAAATGGAGCAATAGCTCTTGTGATAGGCTGGGATGACGATAGGACAGTTCAATATGAAGGAAGGGTGAAAATTCTCGAAGGAAATGAATTTGATAATATGAGGGAATTATACTTCAATGTGTTTCCTGACGCAAGAGAGAGAAAAGAAAACTGGAAAGATATCACGTATTTTGTGGTGGTGCCCCAATGGATCCGGTATTCTGAATTTAAAATTCCTCCAATTATCGAAGAGACTGATTTCTCAGATATCAATTTCCAAAAAGTGAATACTGATTGAAATCAGCGGCCCAATCTTTCAAGCTCTTCTCCATAATCAAACTGCAGATCTTCATGCAGAAGTGTGACTTTTTTTCTGATCGCATCAATCTGCTTCAGATAGAAATTATGAAGACCTGTGTTCCTGTGAATGGAGGGAGTAAATTTTTTTAGTTCCGAACAAAAATATACCAGCAATTCTACTTCTGTTTCCTTCTTTTTTGAATATCTCGAATATTTTCTGATAGTCCTCAGAATTTTCCGGAAGCTTTTTTTGATAAGGTATGGGGTCTTTTTATTTATCAGCTCAAACTGTTCATCAACCTCCTGTTTAACATTCAATATATACAAAGCTTCATCCGAAGATTCGAACAAAAGATACGTAAGCAACTCCTTATTCTCCTTTTTGAACCGTGCCAGATGAAGGCACAGATCCCGAAGCACGGAGGGAGAGCAATCCGTTAATTCATCTTTAAGTTCCTTTATACTTACTGCCTTCATAATTTAATTTTATCCCTAAGCAAAGTTATCATTTTTCAACTGCCGGATGTTCCTGTTTTTAGCAGGATATTATCGCTGAATTATTAGTTATTTCTGCCATTTTGTATCAGACCGGACAATTTGGCTCTCTGCATTGTGAATTAGTTAATATTCTGTATATATGTATGTTAATACTACCTGATCATTTTTATATCCTTTTGGCTTCAATATTGTTAAGCAGTATGAATTAAGAAACATTAAAGGAGGAGGTGTTATGGATATTTTTTCTGAAATAATCGTAAATGCCGTTGAAAAAGCTAAGAATGCTGTGGTAAAGATTGATAAGTATACCATGTTTAATGGCATAGAAAGGCCTACCGGCACAGGATCGGGGTTTGTATTCTCAAGTGATGGTATGATTCTGACAAATGCACATGTAATTGAAAATTCTTCAAGACTGAGAATATCATTGCTCGACGGAAGTGAATTCTCAGGAGATATTGTCGGCACAGATAAAGAAACGGATATTGCAATCATAAAAATTTTTGGAGGAGGATATACCCCTGTAAGGCTGGGTGATTCGGCGAATCTGAAAATCGGACAGCTGGTGATTGCAATTGGGAATCCGCTGGGATATCAGCATTCGGTTTCATCGGGAGTGATCAGCGGAGTAGGTCGAACTATGAGAACACCGGGAGGTCAGCTTATAGATGACATCCTTCAATCGGATGCTGCACTGAATCCGGGAAATTCAGGCGGACCCCTGATTAATACCGATGCGGAAGCTATCGGAATTAATACAGCGATAATACCCAGTGCACAGGGGTTGAGTTTCTCGATCGGGATAGACTCTGCCAAAGAGATAGTGAGGTATCTTATCAGCGACGGGAAAGTTGTAAAAGCTTATCTCGGGTTAATGACGCATGAAATAGAAATCCATCCCAGGATTAAGAATTTCTATAAATTAACCGCTAAAAGAGGCCTGATAATTACAGGGCTCGAGAATTCGTCTCCTGCTTCACGTGCAAATTTGCATGAAGGCGATATCATCATCGAATTTGACGGAGAGATTATTACACAATCAGTCGATCTCACCAAACACCTTATCGGCACCAAACTGATATCGAAGCCTACAAGTATGCGGATCCTGAGACAAACAAAAATTGTGGACCTGGATATTATTCCTGTGGAAAGGCATGCTGCCTGATCATGTAGTTTTTTCAGTGTCAGTCGGCGTTGCTTTAGACCCTCTTTTTTGCGGATATGAGCCGGGCAATATAACATTTATCAGCTTTTTACCCCAAAGGCCGAGTTGAAAACCAGCGCCAAATGACAGGATGCTTAATGCTATCGTCAGTGGAAAAAGATTTTCAAGCGGCGCAACTATGATCAGTCCGATTGACAATGCCAATATTATAATGCTGAATATAATTTTAACTCTCAGTATTGGTGTTGCAAGTGTTTTAAACCTTGTCAGCCCGTCAATAATACCTGTTATTATTGCCAGCACGAGTGTAAACGGAAATATGAAAATTGAAAATACCAGAACATGTCTCAATATTTCAGGTTGAAATTCCTTGAAAAAAGTTGTCAGGATTACAAGAGCAGGAATTGCAATAACCAGAGCCTGCGACAGATGTATGGCAATCGGATGGAGATCGAAATTAAGCAACATTAATCTGTTGCGGGATACTCTCTCCCTGTAGGGTTCGAACACTTTGCGAGGCATACCGCAGGCGGGACAAACATCACCCAGTTTATCAGCTTCTATTACAAATCCGCATGGACGACAACGTACAAGTTCCTTCATATCAATAATACTTATATATCCTTTACAAATTTAAAAATTTAATGATAACTCTGTTCGTCCGTCGCTCGAAAATCAATTTATTTACCCGTCCCGAGCGGAAGTAAATTGATTTTGACTTCGTCGAGCTCCTCGCTTCGCTTCGTCGGTTCTTCGCTCCCCTTGGGGTCGGGGTAAACGAAGAAAATCAATTTGCGACTTTGAAGGGAAGTTAGTTATATAGTAGCAAACATAAGTTTCACGAGTTTGTTATGTTTAGATTAAACCCACTAATGGGATTCAGTGTCAGGGAAAAAAGTTTTTAAACTTTCAAATTCGTCAGGTCATGCCAAAATATTTAATTGAAATACCACATCCCGGTGACAAAGTTTCGTGTCTGAGGTCCGTTTCAGTATTATTAAGCTCCGGGTCGCATTTCCTCACAAATGCTGACTGGGGTTGTCTTGATGGAATACATAAAGCATGGTTCTTTATGGATGCAGGCACCAAGGAAGAGGCTTTAATGGTCGTACCGCCAGCCTTCCGTATGGATACAAAAATATTTCAACTTAACAAATTTTCTTTAAAAGAGATAAATGAATTGCTTCAGCATCACCAGGGATAGTAATCTCACTTCTCAAATAGGGAATCATCAGTGAATTCTATTTCAGGAACACTGAATTCCTTTTATAGAAATCATCATTCCCATAAATAAAAAGACATGTGCCTCCATTGATTTTGTCAATAATCGCTTTAAATAATTCCTGAGGCAATGCCGGACATCCCCAACTGCGTCCCAGGCGTCCATATTTCTTAATAAATTCATAACTGACATAATCAGCACCATGGATCACTATTTCGCGTGCCCTCGCATTATCGTTTATGCCTTTCTCCAGACCTTCAATCCGGAGAGAATAACCATGTGTACCATAATATGTCTCAGCTGTTATAAAAAAACCCAGTGAACTTTTTAATGACTCCGGGGCATTTGAAAAACTATCAGCCTGATCTTCTCCGGAGTTTTTGCCATGAGCCACCAGACAGCTATATAACAGTTGCTTAGACTCAATATCAATTACAAAAAATCTTTTTGAGGTTGATGGTTTTGAAAAATCGATTATCGTTATCAGGTTTTTCTTTACCGGCACATTTATCTGGTTTAACCCTGTTATTGCTGTATTGAAAACTTCAAAGGATATCAATTCCTGTAGTCTGCAGTCAGACCATAGCTTGCGTGTATTTGTATTTTCACGCGGGACAGAGGTCCTCCCGGCCAGAATAAAAAAAAGGATTAGTATCTTCACTGAGAATTGCATAGATCAATCATTTTAAAAATACCAACTGATATCTTATTTTAAAACAAAGATAATTTTATAATATTGAATATGTTTTGAATCTCTGAAGATCGTTTTTCGAGTATGAAATCCATTTATTAAAAAGATTGGTATAAGTTTTGCTAGGGGTAATATGTACACACGTTCCTTAAATATAATAATGTTATGAAAAAGTTTTTAATCACCGCAATACTGGCGGTACTGTTTGCCTCAGGTTCTGCTATTATCGGGCAGGACAGACAGGAGGGCTACCTTGGACTTCCCGGGGATAATCTGAATCTGTATGCTGTCATGAAATTGTTCCAGGATTCAAAAACGCTGGAAGAATTTGAAAGAAACCTGAACGATGAGAGATCAAATATTAATAATCTCGACCTTAATAATGATGGTCAGGTAGATTATATAAAGGTGATGGACAATATAGATGGTGACGTTCATAATATTGTGCTGCAGATATCTGTCGGTCCGAAAGAAAATCAGGACGTGGCAGTTTTCACTGTACAACGTTTCAACAACGGGCAGGTACAGGTGCAACTAACCGGTGATGAAGAATTATACGGCAGAGACTACATAATTGAACCACGTATTGATGATTCCATGGCCGAGACACCGAATCCAGGGTATTCAGGTGATATAACATACTACAGAACCACCCAGGTTGAAATAGCTGCATGGCCTATTGTCAGGTTTGTATATCTTCCTACATATACGAGATGGCATTCAACATGGTACTGGGGGTATTACCCATCGTACTGGCACCCGTGGCGTCCGTTTTCATGGCATTATTATTACGGTTATCATTATAATTGGAACCGTGATTATTATGGTCATTATCGTCAATGGCATTATCACCGTTACACAAGATGGAATGACTTCTATTACAAAAACACACGCTCCTATTCACCTCAGGTAAGCCATAGAATCCAGACAGGTGTTTATAAAACCACCTACTCACATCCGGAACAAAGAAGAGAAGGTGAAGCAATGTTTGCCAGGTCACATCCTGAACAGATCAGAAGATCTTCAGCAACTAAATCCAATACTGAAAGAAGATCATCAACTACTGTAACAAACAGAAATGCCACTGAGAGAAATGCCAATACCACAACAAGAAGATCACCATCAACTGTTACAGTCAAATCAGCGAATCCCTCTTCCTCAAACAGATCAGTAAAACCTGCATCGACTAACAGATCAGTTAATCCTGCTTCTACAAACAGATCAGTATCGAGTCCGGCTACAAACAGATCAGTATCGAAACCGGCTACAAACAGATCGGTATCGAGTCCGGCTTCAAACAGATCGGTATCGAGTCCTGCTACAAACAGATCGAATTCCAGTGTGAATACAAGAAAAGCCACTGAAACACCCGCTGTACGCTCCAGCAATTCAAATAATCAGTCAAAAAAGAACAGCTCTGGATCCGTAAGCCGCAAAAAAACAGAAACCAAATCACAGACTGTTAAGAAAACAGAGACCAGAAAAAAGGCTGATAATTCTTCGGATCGCAGAAACTAATACAAAATTTCAATTTAATACAACGAATTCCTGCAAAAGCGGGAATTCGTTTTTTATTTCCTCCCGGGTTCTCATTCTTCCAAAGCTTATTCTCATTTTGAGAAATTTTTTACTGAAAAGTGAACGTCAATCAAAGCGGTTAATAAATTAAATAACTGATTTTTAATACATTACTAACAAGACTGTGTTTATCGAATTAAACTGGCACATTTTTGGTTTATCCGGCATTGTAAACCAAAATTGTGAAGAAGATGAATCAAACTGTCAATGTTCTGGTGGTGGAGGATAATGAGTATTATAATAATCTCATATTCAATGCTTTGCAACAGAGTATACATTTTGTACAGAAAAAATTGAAGTTCAGGCTCATTCTGCATTCATTCACAGATTCTACTGACTTTATGAAAAAGATAGAATCGACCGAATTCAAAGAGAATGATGTAGTAGCATTTGTGGATCATAATATGGGCAATGGCGTAAGTGGTGCACAGATCATTAAGCTTCTGAAAAAGATAAACAGCAATACCCTGGCCGTTTTGCTTTCACAATCGAAAACGGTGGAAGAAAGAAGCCTTCAGAATAACTACGATTTTTTTGTAATAAAAGATACCTTTGCACCGGCGCTCTGCCGGCTCTATATGGATCAATATATTGAGAATAAATTTTTATAGCTTTGCGGTATATTAATGCAGCCGCATAAAAGTGAAAATTTTTTCTATCCAGGTTAAAATCGGATTACTGATGATACTAGCCGTAGTTTTACTGTCGGCAACCGGGTATTTATCATATCGAAATCTTTCATCCATAGTCTCTTCTGTACAGGTTGACTTAAAACCTGATGAAAGGCTGCTAAGTATCAGAGACATTTCGATGGATCTGGAAAAGGCTCAGAACAGTATCCGGATTTATACAAATACTCACGATACATTCAACCTGAGACCTTATAACATCATTATCTCAAATATCGGCAATAAGGTCAATAAACTAAGGGCTCAGTGTACCAGCGATAAAGTATTGAAACAACAGATCGATACGATCGGGAATCTTATTGAGGATAATATTGATACCTGGAACCAGCTGCTCTTCATAAACAATAGCTATACTGTCGTGCAGGACCTAAAGCATCTGTCAGGAAGACTCGACAGCAGCTCAACCGAGAATCGCAAGAATGAGGCTAATATCCTGAAAAAGGTTTTCAGCCGGACAACTAAGAACAGCCTGAGCGAAAATGAGATTGTAAACCATCTCAAAGAAATTGAACAGCTCGACAGCATTACCAAAGTCAGACTCACAAAAAGAGAAACGAGACTGGCAATCACAAGCAGTGAGATAAAAGAAAAATTCTATGATCTCATGACCAGGATAGAAAATGAGATCTCTGAAATGGTAAGGGAGAAAGCTCTTGCTGCAGATAAACTTGCAGTAAAAACGTACAAATGGATTGCAATGTTCTCAATCTCCGGTACTCTTCTGGCTATCCTGGTAATGTTAATTATAGTAAGGTTTGTAAGGAAAACCCAGATCTATCAGGTAGCCCTCCAGAACTCCAGGGATGAAGCTGAAAAACTTGCCCGCACGAAGGAACTGTTCATGGCTAATATGAGTCATGAAATACGTACACCGGTGACAGCAATCTCAGGCTTTACAGAACAGCTTCTGCACGATCCATTGGATGAAGCCACAACCCGTACCTTAAAAATAATAAAATCATCATCCGATCATCTTGCCAGAATAATTAATGACATTCTCGATTTTTCAAAACTGCAGAATGGCAAATTAAGCCTTGAGCAAGTTCATTTCTCAATTCTTCAGATTCTTGAGGATGTCTATTCAACATTTGAAAAACAGGCATTAAGAAACAGCACCCTGCTTAGCTTTTCAATTAGTCCTGATGCCCCACAGACTCTGCTGGGCGATCCCTATCGTCTGAAACAGATATTGATGAACCTGGTCAGTAATTCAGTAAAATTCACCAAAAACGGCAAAGTGCATTTCAGCGTAAAAGCAAAAACGAAACAATCACCTGATATTGAGCTTATTATTGAGGTAATCGATAACGGAATAGGTATTGATGAAAGCAAGATAGATTACATTTTCGAAGATTTTACCCAGGAAGAGATGAGCACAACACGCAAATACGGAGGTACCGGGCTTGGTCTGTCCATTGTAAGGAAACTCATTGATCTTCATAACGGCACTATTGAATGTATCAGCAAAAAGAACCAGGGAACTAAAATAACATGCTCCCTGCCCTATCTCACAGGTGATGAAAAAAAGGTCAAAAAAGAAGTTGAGCCACCCCTATTCATTCCTGATGAAATAAAGAAACTGAAGTTTCTTATAGTTGACGATGAGGAATACAACAGGCTCCTCTTCAAAACTATTCTTACCAGATGGAAAGCAGAATTCAGTGAAGCCATAAATGGAATGGAAGCGTTGGAAATATTAAAGACAGAGCGATTCGATCTGCTGTTTATGGATGCCAGAATGCCCGGAATAGACGGACTTAAGGCAACTCAGTTTATAAGAGATGAGATGCATATTAATGAGTCGGATATGCCTGTTATTTGTATTTCAGCGGCACCTGTAAATGAAGATTGGCAGAAATTCCGGAAAGCAGGAATGAATGCCTTTCTGCCAAAACCCTTCACAGAAGAAATGTTATTGACAACGATCCTTTCTGTAATAAAGAATTACGCCTCTTCAGAAATGAAAACTATAACAACATCTTCTGAAAAGGACCCGGATAACCATGAAAAAATTAATCTGAATAATCTCTATCATATTTCAGGAGGAGATGAACAGTTTGTAAAGCAGATGCTTATATCATTCATTGAATCGACCGACAAAGGGCTGAACGAGATGAAGACAGTGGTCACATCCGGTGAGCTGACCATAGTTTCCGAACTTGCTCATAAAATGTTGCCCCCATGCAGACATATAGGCGCCATGAATCTTTATAATCTTCTTAAAAAAATTGAAGATAATGTAAACAAGAAAGACCAATCGATGGCTCTTGAATCGTTAATGAAGGAATCACTTCGGGAATTCGACGGAATAAGAGGTCTTATTGAAGAGCAGATTTCTAAAATCGCTTAAATCTCTGGTAAATCCGGGCATTTCTTCTTTACTTTGCACTATGAAGAAGAATTTGAGCTGCTATGTCTGAAAAGCCTTTTAAAATATTTGTCGTAGAAGACAGTGAATGGTATAACAGGCTTTTGGTGCACACTCTTTCCCTGAACCCCGATTATGAAGTTAAAAGCTTTTTCAACGGAAAAGAATTCCTCAATTGCCTGCATGAATCACCCGACATAGTCACCCTCGATTACAGTCTGCCAGACTATACAGGTATGGAGATCCTCAAACGTATCAGGGAGGAAAATAACGATATTCAGGTAATTCTTATTTCCGAACAGGAAAATATTGATACCGTTGTAAGTCTGTTGAAGATGGGAGCTTATGATTATATCAGCAAGACGGAAGACATAAAGGACAGGCTGATAAACACAGTCAGAAATATCACGCAGTGGAATCGGCCTGCGAAGAGAGATCTCCACCCTACGAAGAGAAGTTCAGAAAAAGTACAGTTTCCGCGAAAGCATCCTGGGAGAGAGTCAGGCAATTAAAGCAGTCTACGACAGAATAGATAAAGCGCTGAGCACCAATATCACTGTTATTGTCACAGGAGAAACCGGCACCGGAAAAGAACTGGTCGCGAAAGCAATCCATTACAATTCAAAACGTAAAGACAAGCCATTTGTGACGGTAAATGTAGCTGCTATACCCTCAGAGCTCATAGAGAGTGAATTGTTTGGTCATGAAAAAGGAGCTTTTACAGGTGCTGCATATCGCAGGATCGGTCGTTTTGAAGAAGCAGATGGAGGTACGCTTTTTCTCGATGAAATAGGAGAAATGGATATCAACCTTCAGGCTAAGTTATTGCGGGTACTTCAGGAAAAAGAGATCGTGCGTATCGGAAGTAATAAGCCGGTCAAAACCGATTGCCGGATCGTTGTGGCAACAAATAAGAATCTCAAGGAAGAAGTCAGAAAAGGCAATTTCAGAGAAGATCTTTATTACAGGTTGCTTGGTTTGCCAATAGAACTCCCTCCACTTCGGGAAAGGGCAAATGACATCCTTATACTTGCCCGCTACTTTATCGGAAAATTCTGTGAGGAGAATAGTATTCATGTAAAAAAGCTCTCTGTTCAGTCTCAAAAAAAACTGATGGTTTATCCTTTCCCCGGTAATGTGAGGGAATTAAAATCAGTCATTGAGCTTGCAGTGACCCTTTCGGTCAGTGATGAGATAGAACCCGATGACCTGGTGGTTGACAGAGGTGACCCAATGTCGGTTATTGCCTCCGACAGTCTTACACTGCGAGAATATCAGGTAAAAATCATAAAAGCTACCCTTAAAAAAAACAACAACGATATTCCGCTTGCAGCTGAAAAACTCGATATCGGTATTTCAACAATTTACCGTATTCTTAAAGAGGAAAAAGAGTGATTGTCAGAATAGCTTTTTTTATACTCTCCTCCAACCTCCTTTTACTTCGTATCAACCTATATACACATCTGGGAAATGAATATCCCGCAGGGCATAAAATGTTGCAGAAAATTCGGGTTACAGATTCGAAATAGGTTTTCTCATATTGAGAATCCTTTTCTCAAAATGAACAATTTTTCACTTAAATTGTCTATTGATAATGTCTTAATAGTAAGGACTTTATATCTATTTTGGGGTTAGGGCACAACATTTGAATATATGTGTTCCTGAATCCTGAAACAGAATTTCAAATTAAAGATAAAAACCAAACAATTAAGAATTAAATCTAGGAGGAACAAAAATGACAAACGATGTAAACAGTAACCGTCCTATCACAAATGATAATGCGGCTTCGCGTAACAACGAAAGAAAAGCAAAAAGTGAGGGATTAAAAAAAGGCGTTTTGACAACAGCCATAATCGCTGTTCTGCTATTAATCGCCGGTGCTTTTATAGTAAATAACATGTTTAAAAATGAGCAGAAAAAGAACGTTGCGATAGTGGAAAATCAGAAACGCTCATATACACAATTATTAACTTCTCGTGATTCTGTACTCAACGAATGGATGCTTACGTTTGATGAGATTGAAAAGAACCTGAATCTGGTGAAAGAAAAAGAAAACATTATTTCCACCAAAGCAACTGATCAGGAATTTTCAAAAGACAAAAAACAGGCAATACTAAAGGACATTGAGTATGTTAATACCCTGCTTGATCAGAATAAAAAGAAAATAGCTTCATTGACCGCACAGCTGAAGAATTCAGGCGGAACAATAAAAGGTATGCAGGCAAGGATTGACGAATTACAGGCAACAATGAAACTACGGGAAACTGAAGTAGCAGATCTGAAAGTTGCTCTTCAGCAAAGAGATTTCCAGATTGGCGAATTGAACACCAAGATGACTGATGCTCAGATTGCAATTGCTCAGAAAGATGAGAAAATTACAAACCAGACTGCTGAGATAAATAAAGGTTTCATTGCCTATGGTACCTATAAGACTCTGAAAGCTAAAGGTCTTGTTTCAAAAGAAGGTGGATTCCTTGGAATAGGAAAAAGAGAAGGTTTGCTTCAGAATTTCTCTGACAGCCTCTTCACACAGGTTAATATTATTGAAACAAAAAGTATTCCTGTTAATTCAAAATCAGCCAAACTCGTAACTGATCACCCTGTCGGATCATATGAACTGGTACGCGACAAAGACAACAAAATAGCCAGCATTGAGATTAAAGATCCTCAGGAATTCTGGAAAATCTCCAAATATGCTGTGGTTGAGATCAAATAAACACAAAAAATATATGCTCTGATTCACAGGCATAGGTTGTGAAAGACAAAGCATAGGCCCCGGAGGATGAAAGTTCTCCGGGGTCTTTTTTTTACCATTCAGAAAAAAATAAATAACCAATCATAATTATTCATAATTTCGCCAATTACAATATACATTCCCGGTTAAAACCAAACATCTCTAAAATGAAAAAGACATTTCTGGTAGTTGCTGCCACGATACTTTCCCTTGTTATTAATGCACAGGTTAGCAAGAACCTTGCTGAGTTACTTGGCTATCCGAAAGATTCCAAACTTCTGATTATACATGCCGATGATCTGGGATTGTCACACTCTGTGAATACAGCAAGCATCAAAGCTTTTGAAACTAAAGCTATCACCTCAGGAAGTATTATGGTGCCATGTCCATGGGCAATGGAAATAATGGCTTATGCAAAAGAGCATCCCGGTATGGATGTTGGAATACATCTTACCCTGACGGCGGAATGGGATCTGTATAAATGGGGAGGTGTATGTGCATCTGATCAGATCCCGAGCCTGCTCGACAGGAACAATAATTTTTATCCGTCGGTTGAAGAGCTTGGAAAGGCAGCGAAAATAGATGAAGCCGAAAAAGAGATGAAAGCCCAGATCGACAAAGTAATTGCTTCAGGCATTCAGCCTACTCATATAGATACTCATATGGGAAGTGTACTCGCCAACCCAGAGCTGGTGAAAGTATATCTGAACCTTTCTGAGACTTACAATCTGCCAGTTCTTTTTCCACGTGCTTATCTTGGCTGGTTTGCACCTGAAATAGCAAAAGAACTCGGATCAAAAATATACCTGCTCGATAATTTGTTTATGCTTGATGAAAAAACCGAAACAACTAAATGGATTGATGCATACAAGAAGGGAATTGAATCGCTTAAACCCGGTTTAAACGAGATTATCGTACATCTCTCGGTTGATGATGGAGAAATGCAGGCAATCAGCAATGGTCATGAAGCATACGGTTCTGCCTGGCGTCAGCATGATCTCGATCTGGTAACAAGTAGTGAATTCAAGGACCTGCTTAAAGCAAATAATGTAATACTGATAGGCTGGAAACAGGTCCGTGACCTGATGAGCATCCCTCTGTCCAAATAAAAAGATCATATGAACCAAATTGAAGCTTCTATTGTTAATAAGTTGTTAACAACAATTTGATTAATAATAAATTTTCAATATGGATACCAATATGTACTCAAATAACGATAGCCTTACGAATAATCTGGGTGATACTCTGGTTCACTGGATAAAGAAGGTTCGTGAGATAAAAACCTACAAAACCAATGGGTCAGACGGCAACGGACATTCTTCTGACCAGCCCACAGGCTGGATTTCTGTTAAAATAACCAACAGAAATCGATTGGAACAAAAAGCCAACTGACAGGAACAGGAAAGACCGCCGCAGCGGTCCTTCATTCCTTCTCTTTATTTATGGTTATTTTTTATCGTAAACCATATTTGTTTTTACTTCACCATTCTGACCTTCCCTTGTGGTGGTCACTGCAAGTGTTTTAGGATCGGAGAGCATCCATACTTCTGAAGTTTTCATAGTTCTTGATTCTCCGTTCATTTCGAAGGTTCTGGTTGTCTCGATTGTAAGTGATTTACCATCGGCTGCCCATTTTGCCACAGATTTACTGTCGCCCCTTGGAGAGGCATTGACACTCTCTTTTCCATCAAGAGTATATTTCATTGTAGTAGTTGAAGATTGCCCATCCTGTCCGGTCCTGGTTCTGACAACAGTAAGAAGATCAGCATCCTGTGTGGCAACAAAATTTCCGCCTCCCATTCTCATTGCACCACCACCCTGCCCGCCTTGTGGCTGTGTACTTTTTTCAGCATTAAGAATCCATTCGCCTGAGAAATTTGCTTTTCCTGTCTGTGCAAATACCACCGCAGGAACAACAAGCATCAGCATAAGCGTCATGGCAACTAGTTTTTCGATGTTTCGTTTCATATAGATTATTATTAAATGGAAATTGTTATTGTATCATTAGACAACCAAGGTAACCTTAATATTCCTGAAAAAGCTGAAATAATTATGTTAAAGAATGTTTTCTCTGATCCAACCTCACCGTGTTTTAAAAATAGTGTAAATTTGATAGAGACTTATTCAACTACTAAATAATTATTCCAATGAAAAAGCTTATTTCTTTAATCGTTCTGCTTGCTCTTAGCTATCTTTTTGCAAGCTCTCAACCTGTTTCGGAGTATACTTATAAACTCGATAACGGGATAAATGTGAAATCTGAACGGTGCTGGAACCAGGTTTGGGTTCAACAGGAATACGTGGCTTTAAAACCAGGAGATAAAAGTCCGGTCTCCATTAATACCAGGATCCTGGGTGACCTTACATCAGGTTCATCTTTTAAACTACTTCGCAGCGGGAAAGAAGTAAAGACTCAGGGGGCTGCACCCGGCACATATGATATGAAACTTTCATTCAAATTATCCGGGCAACCGGGAACTCTGAGTTTTGTGGTAGGAAACGTAATAATTAAACCAAACACAAAGACAAACATATCTATTACGCTCTACGACTATCAGATAGCAATTGCAGAAACACCCGCGACCCTGAATGGACTGTCGGCATTTGATACAAAAATAAGCAGGTTCAAAGGAAATACCGAACAGACAAACAATAAGGTTATTCCGATATTTTATGCAAAAGGTAAACACGACACTGCAATTACGACGGATGAATCCCCAAATAAATCGTCAGGAAAAATCAAACCCGGCGTTTATGATGTCCTTGTATTAATGACTATTTCAGGCCAGACTCAAAAATTATGGCTCGAAAACTTCACACTTAAGCCAAATATAAATTATGCCGTTACAACAAATCTGAATGGTGGTGTCATTATATATTCAGGCGCCAACAGGGATGTGAAAAAAATGCATTTATATCCGGCAGGAACAGCAGCAAAACAGACCGGAAACCCTGGTCCTGTTAAAAATCTTGAAATAGCCAGTTATGCTAATGTTACTTCAAATAATTCATGTGCCCCGGGAAGCTATGACGTACTTCTTGCCGAAAATGGCAAATTCGAGTGGATAAAAAATTTCATCGTATCGCCGGGATCAAGAGCAGTGGTGAAATAAAGGCTTAAGGGCATAAGGGCGTAAAGGCGTAAGGGCGTATGATATTAAAGCCTTTATGCCATTGCGCCTTTGTGCCTTTGAGCCTTTACGCCTACCTTGTCAATGTATAAAACTCATAACGTATATTCCAGGTTATCTCTTTTCCCGGTTCAACTTTAATTTTAATATACGGTTCCGGACATAGTGTTGTCGGACAAGCCCAGAACGCAAGCTTGTGTAATGGTTGATCGCATGTGATCCTTACTCCTGCTCCTGTTATTCTGTTTTCGATTCTTATCTCATAATCTTTTGAGGTTGGTCCAAAACCAGCCAGTGACGGATATTCAACTTCTTCTCCATTGCCAATGTTTCTGAGAAACGCTATCGTGTTTCCCTGAATTTCAACCAATTCACCGACACCTATCTCTCCAATGCCGTTTGAATCAGGCCTGGGACTGAATGGGAAATTTACAACCAGTCCAGGACCAATCGGGTGTTTATCTATCATGAAAAAGTTATGATCATATACATCAGTTTCAATAGTTTTTTTACCAGTATTCTTAAGCGTGTGTGAGAGCAATAATTCGGGCTTATCCTTAATCAGCTGAACATTCTTTTCATAATGATAAGAATATGTCTTATCGATCAGATCATGAACAAATAAAACCTTATCACGGCTCTTCTTCACCGACCATATTCCACCGTTTAATAATTGATATAATCTTGCGAAGTGATACGGTTTATCATCCTGCTTATATACTGTTCCCACACCTATCTTGACAAAGCTTTCTCCTGCTTTTACTTCAGGGTAATCGAGTGGTGTAAAATCTTCAACAGGTCCCATGATAACATCGTGTATCTCAGGGCTGTATTTTGAGAACCATTGCCCAAAATAGTTATGACCGCTGAATTCAAGACTGGTAATAATACCAGACCAGTCGAATCTGGTTCCCTGGTAATATCCGTTGTTATGACCCGGAAGATAGATATTAGCATGAATCAATCCATTGGTGATTTCTGTCTGTGGAATTTTTGTTAATGGCATTGCTATAAGTGTAAGAGTATACAATATGTAATTTAGTTTTATCATCCCCTGTAAGTACCTGATCGTTTAACTGCAAAATACGCTAAAATCGATTAAAATAGAGATTGAATGTATAAAAAATAATAGCAAAGGGGTATTAAATAACCTGAGATATTCTGTATCTTATCGTTCCAATTTCATAAATTTGTCATAATAGCATAGGATCGGGGAATATATTGAAATATTCAAGACATAAAAATCATTCATTATGAAAAAATTATCCAGAAGACAATTCCTGGGAAAAAGCGCCCTGGGTTTGGGATCAGTTGTAGTTGCTGCACAGTTCCCGTTAAATTTTATACCAGAACCACGGGCAATTGTAAAAATGCCCATAGGATTTCAATCGTGGATTGTAAGGGAGAAAATAGGTACTGATTTCCCCGGGACTATAAAAATGGTTGCCGGCATGGGATATGAGTGCATTGAGATGTGTTCCCCTGTTGGATATGAAGAACTGGGGTTCGGCGGTTTGCTGAAATATAAACCGGCTGAGTTAAAGAAAATAATTAATGAGGCAGGCCTTACATGGCCAAGCACTCATTATGGAATGGATGAGTTCAGGAAGAATATTGACGATCGAATTGAGTTTGCAAAGGAATCAGGCCAGAACCAGATGATCCTCTCCAGCTTTGGCCTGGAGAAAAATGCAACTATCAGCGATTGGAAAAAAGCTGCTGATGAGTTAAATGAAATGGGGGCAAAATCAAAAAAATCAGGAATTCAGATGGGATATCATAATCATGATATGGAATTCGACAAGCTTGGTGATACGATAATCTATGATGCTTTGATGAGTGAATTTGATCCCGATCTGGTAAAAATGCAATTTCAGGTTGCCGTAATAAGCAAGGGTTATAAAGCTGCCACCTATTTCAATAAATACCCGGGAAGATTTATATCTGCTCATCTGGCTGACTGGTCTGATACTGAGAAAAAGAATGTGCCTGTAGGTAAGGGGATTGTCGACTGGAAGGAGTTTTTTGCTTCAGTTAATACGGCGGGAGTAAAAAATATATTTGTAGAAATGAATCTCGAAACATTCAAGGACAGCGTTGACTATTTACATAATTTATGACCAGTATGATCATGATTAAGAATAATCTTTAACGATACTTTAAATCTAAATCGCAAAAAATGAGAACCTCAAAAAAAATCAACCGACGTGAATTCATTGGTACAGCTGCCGCTGCATCGGTGGCTTTTACTGTTATACCGAGAAATGTTCTTGGAGGGCCGGGTTTTGTTGCCCCGAGTGACAAAGTCACTTTGGGCTATATTGGCTGCGGTACGCAGGGAATCAGGGAAATGGCAGAAATAATTACTCATCCGGGTTTGCAGATAGTTGCTGTTTGCGATCCGAACAAATACTCCGAAAACTATGTCGACTGGTCGCAAAATGATGTTCGTAATACTATGCGAAAAGCTATTGGCGACAATTCATGGGGAGAAGCAATTAAAGGAATACCAGGAGGAAGGGATATTGGTCTGGAATTGGTTACAAAATACTATGGAAAATCTAAAGATTCAGGCACTTTCAAGGGCTGTGGAGCATATGAGGATTTCAGAGAATTACTTGAAAAAGAAAAAGATCTGGATGCAATAAAAATTATGACGCCTGATCATCTTCACGGAACAGTGGCAATAGCCTCAATGAAAAAAGGGAAGCAGGTTGTTACACATAAACCGATCGCAAACAGGATGTATGAGGCAAAGCTTGCCATCGAAACCGCCAAAAAAACCGGTTTGCAAACAAACCTGCTCGCATGGAGTGATAAGCCTGATAATGAAAAAATCAAAAAGTGGATTAAAGATGGAGCTATCGGGACTCTAAAGGAGATACATAACTGGTCAAACAGACCGATGTGGCCGCAATGGCAGTCTAATCCTAAAGATACCCCCCCGGTTCCTAAGGATCTTAACTGGAACCTTTGGCTTGGACCTGTCCCCGACCGTCCTTATCACCCTAATTATACAAACGCAGTATTCCGCGGATGGTATGATTTTGGTGCAGGAAGTATCGCAGATATGGGACATTACAGTCTCTTTCCCCTGTTTCTGACTCTTGGCATAAAAACTCCTGCAATAAGCGCCGAATCATATGCCACTACAACATGTGCCCTAAATGGAAATGTATCAGTGGGCGTTAAAAATGATGTGGCATTTCCGTTGTCATGCATTGTCCGGTTTAAATTCCCATCACAGCCTGAATTACCTCCATTCGAGCTTTTCTGGTACGATGGCGGAATAAGACCTTTAGTACCTGAGTTGCCTACAGGTCCATTGGGACGTGAAGGGATGATGTTTGTGGGGGATAAAGGAAGAATTATGGCACAGTTCAGAGGCGAAAAACCTGTACTTATCGTTGATAATAAAATCGTGCCCGATACGTCAGCACCTTCAACCTACAAGGAACAGGACAGAGATGATGCATGGATAACTGCTTTCAAAAACAAAACCGAATCACCCGGAAGCTTTATTTATGCAGGACCTGTCACAGAAACTATTCTCCTGGGAGCAGTGGCTTTACGTGCAGGTAAGAAGGTTGAGTATGATACTGAAAACATGAAGATTACTAACATTCCGGATGCAAATAAGTTCCTGGTAAGAGAATATAGGAAAGGCTGGGAATTATAATATATGAAAGAGGCTGCCTGTAATACAGACAGCCTCTCCTAGTTTTAACAAACAATCCGGATATTACCTATTCGGAGGAGTTGTAGTCGGGGAGCTCGGTGTTGAACTCGGAGTTGAGCTGGGCGTTGAACTTGGCATCGAACTCGGTGAACTTGGAGTTTTGCTTTTGTCTTTATCCCAATCTTTGTCCATGTTCATATCTTTGTCACCATCCTTTGTTCTAAGTGACTTGCCCGAATTATCAAATGTAAGGGTCTTCTGATTCATTCCCTTTGAAATAGTCACTTCATAAGTCGTTACATTGTTATCAACAACTTTTGATGATTCTTTAATTGTATACCCTGAATATTCTTTCGATATACTATCAGAAACACCTTTTGGAAGATCCGAAACTTTCACGGGGGTACGCTGCTGTGCATTTATTGCCAGTGCTCCCATCACAAAAAACATCATTACTAATAACTTTTTCATATCTATTATATTAATTGGTTTGACACTACAAAACTAAGTTCAGATTCTGAAGACGATCTGTAGTTGAATATTTATTTTCAAATAATTAAGGAAAAAAATAAGGAGAGCATTTGTTATTTCCTGCGGTGACAATACCGAAGCCTGATTTCATGTATGTTATCGTGATTGGTATACGAGATGCTCATTCCATAAGCTTCCGTAATTTTTTTTACTATTGAGAGCCCCAAACCGACAGACCTGGGGTTATCACTGCCCTTATAAAATCTCTTAAAAAGATCTTCCGGACTTATAGTCAGGGGTAATCCCGAATTCGTAATAATGAAATCAAGTTTATCGATCTGGCATTTTATGAAACCATTATCGAAATTAAACCGCACTGCATTACTCAGCAGGTTTGAAACCAGCACTTCAGCCAGAACATCGTTCATCTCAACAACAGCATCGTCCGTAGCTGTCATTTCAGCCTTTATCTTCTTTAACTCCATTATTTCTTTATAATTCTCAAGACCTTTCTCGAGAATTTTTCTCAGCGATATTTTTTTCTTTTCGTGAAAAATCTGATTATCGATCTTTGCAATGAGAAGCAGACCCTGATTTAGTTTGAACAACTTGGTTGTTGCCTCATTTATAGACTTCAGAAGATTAATACTGTCCCTGTTCAATCCCTTTTGCTGCATAAGTATATCAGCTTTTGACCGGATTATGGCAAGAGGAGTCTGTATCTCATGAGCAGCATTTTCACTGAATTCTTTCAGATTCAGATAATCATATCTCATCTTGCTGGTCATGTAGTAAAACACATCGTTCAACTGATTGAATTCCTTTATATCGGTATCGGGTAGATCTAAGGGCTTATCAGATTGAATATCAAAGCTTTCCGCTTTATTAACCGAATCATAGAATGGCCGCCATAATCTTCTGGCTATCAGATAATTAATAAGAATTGAAATAATGAAAAGTGAAAAAAACAAGAAAAACATATACAGCCCGATAGCCTGTAATAACTCATTTTTCTCTTCCGTCACCCTGTAAATTGTGATTATGAATCCTTTTTTCTGCGGTGTGCTGCCTGAAGCAAAAATATACCTGAACGGCGTGAAAGAGTCTGTTTTTGCATCGTAGATATCTGTATCTTTTATTGATTGAAAATTGCGTATCGGATAGTCAAAAAGCTTAACTCCTATCTGATGCCCGAAAGATGCCTGCAGATCAGGTATGCTGTCGGTAAGCTCAATCTGATTCTCGATAATGGTCTTTTCAATTACCAGACTATAATCGGTTTGTGTATAAATAACCTGTTTTACGGTAAGATACAACAGCGCTCCGCCCGTAACCATTGCAAGAACAGAAAGAATTAAAAAGTAAAAGGTGCTTTTTGTTAATAACTTCAACTTTCGATGAATTTATATCCAAAACCATAAATACACTTTATGTAATTCCTGCCTTCAGCAGTTACAATTTTTTTTCGCAGGTTTTTTACATGGGTATAAACAAAGTCGAAGGAATCGGTAAGTATTACATTATCGCCCCACAAATGTTCAACAATCGATTCTTTTGTAATTATACGGTTCCTGTTAGCCATAAAAAACAACAGGAGGTCGTATTCCTTTTTCGTGAGAATCAGTAATTTGTTATTTACATAAACCTGGTTGCCTTCAGTATCCACCCTGATTTCGTTGAAAGATATTTCATTGAGACCCAGAAAGTTATTTCTTCTGCAAATAGAGTTGATACGCGCACTTAGTTCTGCAAAATGGAAAGGCTTTGTAAGATAATCATCAGCGCCTATTTTTAGTCCCGTAATCTTATCGTCCAGATCACTTCTTGCCGACAGGATAAGTATTCCTCCGGTAAGCTTGTTTGATTTCATTTCTCTTATAAGATCAAGACCATTCCCGTCTGGAAGACCTATATCGAGGATTATACAATCATATTTGTTAAGGGAGGCCTTTTCCAGGGAATCTTTGAAAGTGAGGGCAACTTCACAAATGTGACCTTCCATTCTGAGATAATCATTAATGGAACGGCTAAGTGACCTGTCATCTTCAACAATTAATAGTTTCACACCGATAGAGTAAAATGCAGTTATAAGACAATTGATTCAGATGAATTGTTCAAAAAAAGTGCCTGAAGTGACCAGAGTGACTAAAGTCAGCAGTGTTCCCCGTTTGCGCGATATATGCTAAATCCTCTGTCATTTTAAGACACTGGATGCAAATGTCTTTGCGATCTTTGTGAAATTCAAAAAAAAATAGCATCTTGCTGATGATTTATTTCGATCATGTTAAACAAATAATTTCACCATCCATGTTAAGACGTCTATTATCAATCGCATTATTCTCAGTTCTGCTTTCTTCCTGCGGAAACAGGGTATCTAAAGATAACCCTTCAAAAAACGAAGAATCAGGCATAACCACAATAGTTGAATTTGATTCGCTGATAGCCAATCCGGATAGTTATGTCGGGAAAACAATAAGCATCGAAGGCAAAGTAGTCCATGTATGTACCGAAACGGGAAAGAAGATGTTTATTACTGGTCACAATCCTGATGTCAGGCTATATGTTGCTGCCGGAGATAAAATATCCAAATTTCCAATGGAACTCCTTGGAAGCGAGATCACTGTGGAAGGATTAATAACAAGAGTCTCAGGTACCGCAAATAGTGAAACTGAAATGAAAGAGGGTGGAATGAAAGAAATGCACCAGGGACAAAATCATGCTGAATCAATGTCCCAGGATAGTTGCGAGACAGAAAAAGCTGTCTCAGGCCAGCTTTCACTTACTGATATCAGAATGGAATATAAAAGCCACGCCGTTAAATAGTTCCTTTCTGTCTTTTATCAACACTTTTTAAGAATAATTAATGAATCTGTCGAAGCTAAACAGGGTTTCTCATCGTGATATTGGTTATCTCATAGCAGGCTTAACGATAATATATGCATTGTCGGGTATTGCTCTGAATCACAAGAACGACTGGAATCCAAATTATATTTTTGACAACAGGCCGTTTAGTTCTGATCAAAAAATTACACACGAGACATTTAACAAAGAATCCGCTTTGAATATTCTTAAAGATATTCAGCTTGAAGACGAATTTAAAACCTTCTATTTTCCAAAGGGGAATAAAGTTACGATTTTCATTGACGGCGGTCTCGTTAATTTAAATATTGAGACGGGGGAAGGTATTGTTCAGAGGATATCGAAACGGCCGCTATTTTACCAGATTAACCTGTTACACTATAACCCTGGAAAATGGTGGAAATACTTCAGTGATATTTTCTGTATTGCACTTATTATCGTGACAATAACAGGCTTACTCATCGTAAAAGGCAAAAACGGCATAACAAAAAGGGGAGCAATCCTGACAATAGCAGGTATAATTCTCCCCCTGATCTTCCTGCTGATTTATTTGTAGAGTTAATCGTTTAAAAACCTACACAGAGTTACACAGAGGTTCTACCCTGTGCCCCGGGCTCTGTGCTCTGTGCTATTGCACCTTCTTAATTGCTTCCAGTACTCTCTCCGGTGTCATTGGCAAACGGTAAAGCCGTGCTCCCGTTGCATCAAAAATAGCATTTGCAATAACTGCTCCTATTGCTATGATAGCAGGTTCACCTCCTCCCTGAGGCGGTTTATCTTTTCTCTCAAGGATTACTGTCTCAATTTTTGGCAACCATGAAAAATGAGGAATAGTATAAGTATCGAAACCACGGTTTCCGATATTTCCCCCTTCAAATAATACTTCCTCGGTGAAAGTATACCCCAGCCCCATCATGATACATCCCTCCATCTGAATAGTAGCTCCTTGAGGATTTACACATAATCCCATATCCTGGGCGCATGTTATGCGAATAACCTCCACCTTACCGGTGGTTTTATCAACCTTCACCTCAGCCATATGCGCAACCCACGATCCCGCATCTGTTCCTACGGCAATCCCTATACCTCTTCCTCCGGGAGTTTTCCCGGGTACATAACCGAACTTATCTGCAACAGCCTTCAGACAGCCGATCATTTTCTCATCTTTAAGGTTTTTAAGCCTGAATTCGAGTGGGTCTGTTCCGGAAGCTGAAGCCATTATATCGATTTGCACTTCTCTTGCAAAAGTATTGGAATTATTATTTGGGGCACGCCATGCACCTGTGCCAAAAGGATGTACGGGAGTTCCATCTCTTTTCTGACTGTACGCCGTTATCTTAACATTCGGGATCTCGTAAATAGTATCCGAACCACGTGTTCCGCCATAATACAGATTGTAATCCCAATATTTTATCAGACCTGACTTATCTATCCCCGATTTCAACTTAATAACACCGGCCGGGTGAAAAGTGTCATAGAAAAATTCTTCGTCTCTTGTCCAGACAAGCATAACCGGCTTTCCTGCCATTCTTGCAAGTTTTGCAGCTTCAATACCCTGCTGAAATGCTCCTTTCCCTCCAAATCCGCCTCCCACAAAAGGAGTAATGACTCTGACTTTCTCAGGAGCAAGTCCCAGTTCTCTCATTATACCATCCTTTAAACCAAAGGGTGATTGTGTTGATGCCCAAACAGTTACTTTGTCTCCTACAAATTGAGCAAGTGCCGTATGGGTTTCTATGGCCGTGTGAGCCAGATACGGATCGTGAAATTCTGATTCAAATACTTTATCACAAATCTTCTTCCCGGCTTCAAGATCACCATCTGACCGAAGGACAGTAGCGCCTGAATCAGCTTTCAGCATATAATCAAAAATTGTTTTTTCATTGACCGGCATTTCATTAAATGAGTACCTGGCATTGATCTTAGCTATTGCTTCATCAGCCTTATCGTGGTTTTCATTAAAAACAACCACAAGGTCACCATCTCTCATAACCTTTGTTCCTGCAATCTTTTCAGCACCCGAATAATCCACACTCGTCATTTTCGCTCCATGTGAAGGCGGTCGCAGGATACGCGCAAAAACCATTCCCGGGATTTTAAGGTCACCGGTATACTTTGCCTCTCCTGTTACCTTCAGAACTGCATCACTATGATTGTATGACTTGCCAACATAGGTGAATTTTGTATAATCTTCGACTGAAGGTTTGACATCGAGAAATCTCTCGATTTTTTTGCCTTTGCTAAGCTGGCCATAGCTCACAGAATTCTTTGAGTTCCTGGTATCAATTATTACTCCGTCCTTTACCTCAAGCTGAGAAGCAGGGACACCCAGCTGTTTTGAAGCAAGGTCAACCAGAACTCCTCTTGCTTCTGCTGCGGCAGCCCTCATGCTTGGACCGAAGATCCTGGTACTCATCGATCCCCATGTTCCCTGATCATAAGGACAAAGATCGGTATCGCCCATTACCATTTTAATTCTTTCAAGAGGAACATTAAGTTCGTCAGCCATCATCTGAGGCAGTGAAGTGATTATACCTTGTCCCATTTCAATTTTCCCGGTGAAGCACGTTACTGTGCCGTCTTCAGCAATTCGAAGAAAAGCATTGTAATCCTTTGGCAGGCTTCTTGCCTGTTCAGAGGGCAATCCGAAAAGCTCAACATCATTCCACGGCCGGAGAAATATAAATATTCCGCCACCAAGAAGCTTAAAAAATTCGCGTCTCTTCATACCAAAAGTCTTTCCAGACGGCAAACTATCCTGAGTATTGACAGATTTATTTTTCATGATTACTTTCCTCCTTTCATTTCTTTTGAAGCAGTTTCAATAGCATCAACTATTCTCGGATGAGCTGCACAACGACAGAGATTATCCTCCATACCTTCCTTTATCTCTTTGATAGAGGGAGCAGGATTTTTAATTAGCAGGCCGGCGGCATTCATTATCATCCCAGGCGTACAAAAACCGCATTGCAGTGCATCATGCTCCACAAATGCCTTCTGAAGCGGATGAAGCTTGCCGTCAATCGCAAGGCCTTCAATCGTGACAACATTTTTGCCGGCTACGTCACCCACCGACAACTGGCATGATCTGACAGCTTCATCATCAATCAGAACAGTGCATGACCCGCAGAAGCCCTGACCGCAACCAAACTTTGTTCCTGTCAAACCAAAATGATTCCTTAATGCCCATAAAAGAGTCTCAGAGGGATCAATAAGCGCTTCCGTCTGTTTACCGTTTAGTTGAAATTTAATAGTCTCTTCCATAGTTATTGGGTTTATTAATTCCATTGTAAATATTCTTCGTATGTGTCAATATCCTTAAGAATACCGGGGTCATTTGTTTCTATCTCAAATACATCTGCCGGAAACCTGTCGGAGAGAGCATGTAACCCAATTGCAGGACTAAGTCTCTCTATCTCCTCCCTGTAGCGCCTGTCAATAAGAAGAGGATGGCCGCGCTTATTTTTAAATATTGGAATGACGAGTCCTTTTGCCGAATACAGATACGCATCTATCACCGCATTAATTGCATCCGGCGATATAATCGGCTGATCTCCGGGAAAGATAAGAACTGCCCTGAAATCATGAGGCAAATTATTAAATCCGCATTTAACAGAGGAAAGCATTCCTTCCTTGTAAATTTCATTATAACAGATTTTTACAGGCATTTTTTTGATTTTCTTTGCAATCGCCTCTTTTTCAGCTCCAAGAACCACCAAAATATTATTTACATCAGATTCCGAAACATTTTCTATCACATTTTCAATTATGGTACTGCCACCAAATGGCAATAATAACTTTGGGAACCCCATTCTTTTCGATTCACCGGCCGCGAGTATGATAGCCCAGATATTCTGCATTAAATCAAGTTGCTCCTTAAAAAATATTAATTACTATTCCTTACCATTATGAGTTGCGCAGCAATACTGACAGCTATCTCTTCAACAGTTCTGGATTTTATATCAACACCAACCGGCGTCTGGATTTTATCCCATTGCTGTGCTGTTGCCCATCCTTTTTCGATAAATTCTGATCGCATCGTGGAAATTTTTTTCCTGCTTCCTATCATGCCCGTAAAAGACAATTCAGAACCTATGCAGGCATGAAGCGCATCCGCATCACTCTTATGTCCGCGTGTCACGATCACCACATATGTGTTTCTATTCTTTTCAAGTGAGGACAGAGCTTCACCGATATCCTTAACAATAATATGGTCGGCTTCCGGTAGATTTACAGGATTGGCAAATTCATGCCTGTCATCGATTACGGTTACTTCAAAATCAATCATATCAGCGAGGTGAGCCAGCACTTTACCTATATGACCAGCTCCTGCAATTATCAGATGAGGAGGTGGAAATACGGCTTCAAGAAAAAAAGCAGATGATGGCTCTTCATCTGGAATTGAAAGTTCCATCTCCCCATAAGAACCGGATTTCCCTTCCGATAGCATTTGCTTTACTACCGGCGCGATCGCATGTATAAAAACATCCGGAACCGGCGGAAAATAACTTTCCGTCATCCAGTAACGATTAATCAATACAGAATCTTCTGTAAACTTTGTGACCATTGTTATTAAAACTCCTGGTATACGATTCTGTATGGAGTTTTTAAGCTGTTCAAATACAGCAATATGATTTCCGGGATTTGAATCGATGAGAACGCTGATCTCTCCACCGCAGATTGCCTCTTCTTTGTTGGATATATCATTATCAAGGTTGAAAGTGAAATGGCCGGATTTTTTTGATAATATAGATTCGACTGCCAGTTTAGCTATCCTTCCTTCGACAACCCCTCCTCCTACCGTTCCGGTGACAAGGCCTCTTTCACCAAATAATGCCGAACTACCCGGTTTCTGCGGAGTTGAACCTTTGGCGCGCGTAACCGTTGCTATTACCAGATTGGAATTACCGGATTGATGATCAAGAAACTGCAGATAAATGTTTTTCATTTTTTCTGTTTCATCATTAGTTAATATGCTGACGTTGAATTGAAAGCTATATCCGGGCCTTTGATTGTAAGAAAACCTTTTACGGTCTGTTTACAAATACGAACAAATATATTCAAATTGATTTAAATTTCATAATTTTAAAGGCTTAATGGCGCAACGGCTTAAAGGCGTAAAGGCTTAATCATCCAAAGGCCATCTACCTTTGTGCTTCCTTTGTGTTCCTTTGTGGTTAATGGATTTAAAAATGTCCTGCTATGAAACAAAAATTTGCAAAGCTATTAATGCTGTCTGTTTCGATGATTTTATTCCTCATAACATGCAAATCACCTGTTAATACTGTTACAAAAGCTTCAGATGACAGCTGGATTGAAGAATTAACTGTCAGTCAGCTGCAACAGGGATATAAGGAGGGTAAGTACAAAGTAAAAGAAATTGTACAGACCTATATTGACCGGATCAACGAACTCGATAAGAATGGTCCGCATCTGAATTCCATAATCATTGTAAATCCAGATGCATCTTCAATTGCCGACAGTCTTGACAAAGAAGCAGCTAATGGCAAGCCGCGAGGACCGTTATTCGGGGTTCCGGTGATTCTGAAAGATAACATTGATACACACGATAAAATGGCGACCACAGCAGGTGCGACGGTATTAAAAAATTCTTTTCCTGATGCTGACAGTTATGTTGTTCAAAAATTAAGAGAAGCCGGAGCCGTGATCATAGGCAAGGCAAACCTGAGCGAATGGGCAAATTTTCGTGCTAAGATGTCATCGAGCGGGTGGAGCGGCATAGGAGGCCAGACAAAAAATCCTTATGTTCTTGATCGCAACCCGTGCGGATCGAGTTCTGGCTCCGGCGTTGCAGTATCAGCTAATCTTTGCATGGTTGCTATAGGAACCGAGACGAACGGGTCGATTGTTTGTCCTTCAAACAATAATGGAATTGTAGGAATCAAGCCAACAGTAGGTCTCATAAGTCGTTCGGGCATTGTACCGATATCCTTCACTCAGGATACGCCCGGACCAATGGGCCGTACGGTGGAAGATGTTGCAACTGCACTTGGTCCTCTCACAGGAATTGATTCAACTGACTCAAAAACGCTGCTCTCACATGGGAAAATCACATAACGATTATACTCAATTTTTGAAAAAAGATGGACTGAAGGGCAAGAGGATCGGGATCGATAAGAAAACCATGGGTTTTTCCGATAAGGTTGATACACTCATGGTGAAAGCTATTGAGGATCTCAAAAAAGGCGGAGCTGAAGTTGTGGAAATTGAATTTCCAAAAATTGAAAATTATGAAGATCCTTCCTACCAGGTTTTGTTATATGAATTTAAAGACGGGCTCAATAATTATTTTGAGAGACACACCAAAAATACGGTAGTCAAAAATCTTAAGAATCTAATTGAATTCAATAAATCGGATAGCATTGAATTGAGATATTTCGATCAGAGCATCCTGGAACAGGCGGAAAAGAAAGGCGATCTTAATTCTCCTGAATACAGGAAAGCACTTGCTACGATGTTAAAAGCGACCAGAGAAGATGGTATAGATAAAGTGATGAAAATTTACAATCTCGATGCTTTAATTGCTCCCACAGGTTCACCTGCATGGAAGACAGATTTAATTCTGGGCGATCATTTTGTCGGTGGTAATTCCTCGCTGGCGGCCATTTCGGGTTATCCTGCCATAACAGTCCCAATGGGATTCATTGATGATTTGCCTGTCGGAGTAACTTTCTACGGAAAAGCGTGGAATGAACCTTTGCTGCTCGAAATTGCATACAGCTATGAGCAGGGTACGAAACACAGAAAAGCACCAAAATATAGAATTTCAGACTGAAAATGTCTAAAAGATATAAGGCTTAAGGAAGAAAGCTTCTTTATTTTTTTTCTTCGTCTTTATGTTCTGCACTTGTCTTGTCACCGTCTTCATCTAAACGGGAAGCTTTTTTAAATTCTTTCATGCCCTGTCCGATCCCCTTCATAAGCTCAGGAATCTTCCTGCCACCAAAAAGAAGTACTACAACCAGTAAAATCAGAATAATCTCAGTAGCTCCTAAATTTCCCATCTTTTTTTTTATTTATATTAACGGCCAAAGTTATTAATAGAATTAATTAATACCAAGAGAAATGGATAATTCGCAAAATAAATATTAATTGATAAAATGGACCATCTTCACTCTTGAAAAACCATTTTACCGCTCTTCCATGTTTCAATTATATTTATTTGATCATCAGTAATTTTAAACTTTATTATGTCAGCCTGTTTGCCAGGCGACAATTCTCCGATTGAGTTAAATCCATAAATTTTTGACACGTTGGATGTTGCCATTTTCAGAGTGTCGTGAATGGAACAACCTGTGAATTTCATCATATTTTCTACGCCTCTGATCAATGGAAAAGAAGCCCCTGCAAGGCACTGCAACTCAGGATTAATCAGCATCCCTTCATTTGTTAAAAGAACACGGGCTTCAAGAAAAGTGTACTCTCCGGGATTCATGCCTCCAAGGTAAACCAGATCCGACGTGAGTATTATTTTATCCGGCCCTTTCACTTTATAAAATACCTTCAGCTCCTCTGGCGTCAGATGATGACCGTCAGCAATCACAGAAGGGAGCAGTATGTTGTTGGCGAGCTGTGGCCAGATAGAATTATTATGCCGGTGTATCAGATTGGCGCATCCGTTTCCAAGGTGCGTAGATAATCGTGCACCGGCATCAACTGCATCCGAGATCTGTGTCGCAGTTGCATTTGTATGTCCAAGTGCCACAATAATACCATTCTCTGAACATTGTCTTATAAATTCAATTGCTCCATCGAGCTCCGGAGCTACAGTGATCTGAATGATTTTGCCTCCTGCCGCTTCCTGGTATTCCATGAACTCACTCCATTCAGGATTACGTATAAAATGAAGTGGATGGCAACCACGGTATCCTTCAAGTGAAGAAATATATGGACCTTCCAGATGAAATCCGGGCAGGGAACCTCTGTTATGATCCAGCCTGGAGGCCTTTTCAAGTATTGCGAAATTTTTTAGGAGGTTTTCATGACTATTGGTAAGAAGTGTGGGAAGAAATGTAGTTACTCCGGTTTTCCAGACAGCCTTCACTGCTTCTTCAATATCACCTGTCGTCAGATTGCTTCCTGAAAAATCCACACCTGCGTACCCATTTATCTGATTATCAATCAATCCCGGAGAAACATAGAACTCATTATTACCGCCGGTTACATCTTCACTAATGCTCTCAATAGCACCATCCGTGATCTTTATATCAACATTTTTGCCTGTCGCATAATGAATTCCATGAACTATATTAAAATCTGTCATATCGATCATTAATAATCCCAAATGCTTTTATTCAATAAATCTTATCATTATAATTTTTCATATACTCACAAAGGTATAATCTCAGATGCCGAGTTAGTATCAAGGAACAGATGAAAATCCTTATGCTGCTTTAGTATAGTTGCCGGTACAATTTCTGTGAGCCTGTTAATAAGTGTATTTCTGACGCTTATGGCTTTTACTTTGTGGGGTACGCACGAAACAATGGTTTTGCATTGCATGATCTGCCATGGAGTCATAGATATCGCACTTACGGGAACATCTTCTATAGAATCGAACCAGCCTTCATTTACCTGTTGTAACCGGCATTCGTCATCAAGGGATACGATGAAATATGCTTCCCGGCTGTCAAAATCAGCAGGAGGATCGTTAAAAGCAATATGTCCGTTCACTCCTATTCCTATAAGGCCAACATCTATGGGCTTTTCTCTTAGATTTTCAGTAAGAATCTCAATATTTTTATCAATATCTCCCTCGACATCAATACTATAAAATTTCTTTACTTTAATATGATTAATGAATCTCTCAAGGAGGTATCTTCTGAAACTGGCTTTATGAGTTATTGGCAATCCGATATATTCATCGAGATGAAAAACTTCAACTCCCGACCAATCAATTTTTTCTTTCAGTAATGACTGAAAAGTCTCAAACTGAGAACTACCCGTTGAAACAACCATACGTGCCTCTCCTTTTAGACTCAATGCTTCATTAAGCTTCTGAGAGACAAAGCCGGCAGCACTTGACCCAAGTTCTGAAGCGCCTATACTTATATTTATTACCATACTGTAAAATTATAAAAATCATAACAATACATTTCAATACATTTATCAAATACATTTCTATTTCCGACCATCTCAACCTATTCCCATTTATTTCAAATATTTTCTTCTTGTAACTTATTCAATCTTTTTTTTACCTTGTGTCAAATTTTTAAAGATCACAATGTCCAGACCTGCCCCATTACTCATTATCGCTATTCTCCTGTGTCTTAACACAATGCTTTTCGGTCAGTCAAAAGGAATCAACCGTGACAAGTACCAGATAAAGACAACGCCTACAACAGATAATATAAATATTGACGGTATTCTCGATGAACCAGTCTGGAATACTGTCGATAAAGCCACACATTTTCAGCGTGTGCAGCCGACTGATACGGGGTTTGCAATATCTCAGACAGAGGTGAAAGTCACATATAATGAATCAACACTTTTCGTAGGTATTATCTGTTATGATGCTACTCCCGGAAAACGTCCTGTTGAATCATTGCGACGCGATTTCAATTTTTCAAAAAACGACAATTTCATCGTTTTCATGGATACCTATAATGATCAGACAAACGGGTTTGCTTTCGGTGTTTCAGCTGCAGGTGCCCAATGGGATGGTGTCCAGGCTAACGGAGGAGTTGTCAATCTTGATTGGGATATTAAGTGGAGATCAGCAGTAAAAAATTACGATGACCGATGGGTCGCTGAATTTGCGATTCCCTTCCGTAGTATCCGCTATAACGGAGGTGAAAAGGAATGGGGAATAAATTTCAGCAGGCTTGATCTCAAGTCAAATGAAAAATCAAGCTGGGCGCCGATGCCAAGGCAATTTGCGACCGCAACCCTTGCATTCGCCGGAACACTTGTATGGGATAAGCCCCTGCCATCGTCAGGACCAAGATTCTCCTTAATACCGTATGTATCAGCCCGGACCACACAAAACAAGCTAAAAGGTGAAGGGTTCAAGCCAAGAGCTAATGCAGGAATAGATGCAAAAGTGATTCTTTCAACTTCAATGAATCTTGATCTGACGGTAAATCCCGATTACTCACAGGTTGAGGTCGACAGACAGGTAACTAACCTCGATCGATTTGAATTGTTTTTCCCCGAAAAGCGTCAGTTTTATCTTGAAAACAGCGATCTCTTTGCAAAACTGGGGAACGACAATCTGAGACCTTTCTTCTCCCGGCGTATCGGGCTTGAAAGTTCAGTTCTTGCCGGAGCAAGGCTCAGTGGAAAAATAGGGAACAAGTGGAGGCTGGGACTCATGGACATACAGACAAATCAGAATGATTCCGTAGTGGCAGGCAATTTTACTGTAGCTGCAATACAACGGCAGGTATTCAGTCATTCAAACATCACAGCCTTTCTTGTGAACAAACAAACGATGAACCTGAATAACGATACATCTTTTTCCGGAAATGGGTTCAATCGAATTGCAGGAATTGAGTATAACCTTGCGAGTGCAAATAACCATTGGCTGGGAAAAGCATTTTTCCATCAGGCTCTTTATCCTGGAGTAAAAGGTAATGCTTCGGCCATCGCCGAAAATATTTCTTATTCCACTCAATATCTGAATATCACTCTTAATCAGTCGTGGGTGGGAGCCAATTACAACGCTGAAGCAGGCTATATCAGAAGAAGAGGTTATTATGAATTAAATCCAATCATACAATATAAATTTTATCCCTCATCAAGTAAGATAGCTGATCATGGACCATCGGTGAAAATGGATATGTTTTTTAATCCTTCGATGAGTCTTACCGACAGGGAAACCCAGCTTCTTTACATGGTGGAATGGATGAATAAGAGTATCATGGTTGTTGATGTTAAGGACACCTATATAAAGCTACTTGCACCATTTGACCCTACAAATACGCATGGAGTACCTCTTCCTGCAGATTCAAAATTCAACTGGAAAGAAATGGGTATTTCTTTTACGTCTGACATCCGGAAAACATTTAACTGGCTGGTAAGCAGCCGGTACGGAGGTTACTACAACGGAACGCGTACTTCTGTGAATGCTGAATTATATTACAGAGTGCAGCCATACGGAAGTCTGGCTATTGTATCATCTTACAATAAAATATCAATGCCTGTACCATATAAGAGCGCCGAGTTCGTCCTTATTGGACCAAGACTTGATTTCACCTTTACCGACAAGATATTCTTCACAAGTCTGGTACAGTATAATGACCAGATCAAAAACCTGAACCTGAATTTAAGGTTTCAGTGGCGTTTTGCACCTGTATCTGATTTGTTTATAGTGTATACCGAGAATTCATATCCTTCAAATTTCAATGTGAAAAACAGGGGGCTGGTTTTCAAATTATCGTATTGGTTTAATTGACCCTTCGTTTTGGCTACGCCATGGCGTGGCGCCTGCAATATACCTGATATTCTAATGTAGGGACATGCTATGTCATGTTCCTACGGGAAAAAATAAATCTGGATGATTGACGTTATCAGTTATACAGTAACAATTAGTCCTATGAAATCGCCGATCCATATTTTTGGGGTATTCCTGATCCTGTGCTTTTTTATCAATAACTGCAAAAAGGATGAGAGCGATCCTGTTACTCAGCCTACGGAGGGAATACCGCTTGGGCAGTTTCAGATTTTCCCCTCAGATAATCCCTGGAATACTGATATATCAAAAGAAGCAATCGATCCCAATTCTGATAACATCATCGCAAGCATTGGAAATGAAGTCCATCTGCATCCCGACTTCGGAACTGTATGGGAAAATGCGCCGATTGGAATTCCATTTAATCTTGTAAGTGGAAATCAGGCGTTAACACCGGTAACTTTCAGATATAATTCAGAAAGCGATCCCGGACCATACCCGATCCCTTCCAATCCACTAATAGAAAGTGGTTCTGACAGGCATCTTTTGGTTATTGATACTGGAAACCGTAAACTCTATGAACTCTTTGATGCTGTAAAAAACCAAAATAACACCTGGAGTGCCGGCTCAGGAGCAATATTTGACCTTACTTCAAATTCACTTCGGAATGATTACTGGACATCGGCCGATGCAGCAGGCTTGCCAATCTTCCCAGGTCTTGTCAGATATGACGAAGTTATAGAAAGGGGAGTAATCGATCATGCTCTTCGTTTTACTGTGCAGAAGTCGAGAAATGCTTTCATACATCCTGCTACCCATGCTGCCAGCAGTAGCACCAATGTAAATTATCCGCCGATGGGTATGCGAGTACGATTAAAAGCAACGTTTGATATTTCAGGTTTTTCACCTCATATACAGGTTATTCTGAAAGCTTTGAAAAAACATGGAATGTTCGTTGCCGACAATGGCTCCAACTGGTATATTTCAGGTGCACCCGATTCTCGTTGGGATGATGAGGAACTTGGAGAGCTGAAGACCATCCAGGGAAAAAATTTTGAAGTCGTTAAATATGGAACAGTAATTCCAATGACCAAATAATATCACAGTTCTTATTTAATCCTGAAATTAAGAACCGGCTCGTCCTCAAGGTAAGCCACCAGATTATCATTCCTTTGAAGTTGTCCGACTCCCGGCGGAGTGCCGGTAAAAATTAAATCTCCGGTTTTGAGGGTAAAAAACCGCGAGACATATTCCACGATCTCATTGATACCGAATATCATGTCGGAGGTATTACCTTTCTGAACAACCTTGTTATTAATCTCCAGCCTGAAGTTAAGATCGGATATATCCTTTACGGATCTTACAGGAATAAACTCACCCAGTGGTGCAGCTCCGTCAAAACATTTTGAAAGCTCCCAGGGCATTCCGTTGGTGGCTAAACGCTTCTGAAGATCACGGGCGGTAATATCGATACCAAGGGTCAGTTCATCATAATATCGGGGAGCAAATTTTGCTGAAATCCCTTTCCCCAGTTTGGTTATTTTAATTACCACTTCGACCTCATAATGGATATTTTCCGAGAAACCTGGCAGAAAGAAAGGTTTGTTGTTTTTAAGTATCGCAGAATCAGGCTTAAGAAATACTACGGGTTCAACCGGTATTGGCCAACCCATTTCAATAGCATGCTTCCTGTAGTTCAGCCCGATACAGATGATTTTCATTATCCGGGGGTTTTTCCGAAAGATCTCAATTTAATTTCGGTGAGAATTTTTTTGGTATAAAGAGGAAAATCACCATTCATCATCCATGAATAATATGCAGGTTCTTCATTGAAGACTGTTTCGACTGGTTTGCCTTTATGTTTTCCGAAATTGAAAATCTCTACTCCTTTTTCGTCGAGAATAATTCTCCCGGCAAAATCAACGTTACTATTGAAACAACTGAAATCCGCCAGTTTTTCAACATCATTTTCGAGATCCTGATATCTGTCGAGCTGGGATTTTAATATTTCAAATGTGGCAGCCGTATCGGCCCTGGAACCGTGTGCCCCTTCCAATTCCTTTTTACAGTAAAAGAGATAGGCAGCTGTGAGTGTGCGCTGTTCTTTTTTATGGAATATTACCTGAACATCAACATATCTTCTCTTTGTAAAATTGAAGTCTATATTCACTCGTAAAAATTCTTCTGCCAGAACAGGGATATCAAATTTTATAGCATTATAACCAGCCAGATCACATCCTTCGAGGAAGGTGGTCAGGTTTTTTGCGACCTCTTTGAAGGCGGGGGCATTTACCACATCCTCATCTTTAATACCATGTATGGCAGTAGTTTTAGCGGGGATAGGTATCCCGGGATTTACCCTGCTGCTCATCCACTCTTCCTTACCGTTAGGACTTATTTTTAAGATTGAAAATTCTATAATCCTGTCACTCGAAACATTTATTCCTGTAGTTTCAAGATCGAGAAATGCGATTGGACGTTTGAGATTAAGATTCAAGGTCAGGCATTTATCATCATTGGCATAAGAAGCATCAGAAGATCTTCCGATTCATTATCTGAGATCACCGGAAGAAAGAGTCCTGCTCTTGTAGGATCAGCAAGCTCAATCATAACATCCTGTGAGCCTATATTTGAGAGTATCTCAAGAAGGAAAACAGATTTAAAACCGATCTCAATTTCTTCACCCTCATACTGGCATTTGATTCTTTCGTATGCAGATATCGAAAAATCTATATCCTGTGCAGAAACCATAACCAGGTTTCCATTCAGCTGCAGCTTGACAAGGTTGCTTGCCTGATTTGAGAATACAGACACTCTCTTGAGCGTATTGAAAAATTCAACCCTGTCAATAGTTATCTTTCGCGGATTGTTTTTTGGAATAACAGAATTGTAATTCGGGTAGTTGCCTTCAACGAGACGGCAAACTACTTTATAGTTGCTCAGTGTAAAAAATGCGTTTTTGTCGTCAAAATCAACTGTAACCTGGCCTTCTTCTTTCGGCAGGATATTTTTAAGCAATGAGGCTGGTTTCTTTGGAAGAATAAAAGATGAATTATCATCTGCATGCGCATCAGTTCTCTGATATCTTACCAGTTTGTGGGCATCTGAAGCAACAAAAGTAATTTTATCAGTGGATGCTTCAACAAAAATCCCACCCATTACCGGGCGTAACTCGTCATCAGCTGTAGCAAACAGTGTCTTGGCTATTCCTGCAAGCAATATCTCTGCATTAATTGCGAATGTGAACTTTTTGTCTTTTTTGATTGCCGGCAACGCAGGAAAATCAATTCCATTCTGACCTACCACGTTGAATTTGCCATTCTCGGAGCTGATGACCACCGCCATTGTTTCCATATTAATATCGAAAGTAAGCGGCTGGACTGAAAACTCCTTAAGAGTGTCGAGCAGGATCCTTGCAGGCAATGCTATAGTACCGTCACCATCGGTATTCTCAAGCTTCATCTTTGTAATCAGAGTCGATTCAAGATCTGATGCAGTAATTTCAAGGTCATTCCCGGTAAGATTAAAAAGAAAATTATCGAGTATAGGAAGTGTATTCTTTGAGCTTATAACCCTGCTTATAGCCTGCAGATGACCGAGAAGTTCCGAGCTGGATACTACAAATTTCATATTGATATCGTTTTAAGTTGATTTATTGAATTCAAAATTTTATTATCCTCGTCAAAATGAAGGAATTGACCTACAGATATTGTTCAATTCTCAATTACCAATATTACAAAAAAAAACTATTATGGCAAATAAAAAATATCGACATCCCCCGAACCCCCAAAAGCATTCGTTATGACATCCTCCTAACCCCCTTCAAAGAGTAATTTCCTAGCTAGAGGCATATTTAGGTTCTAATAAATTGGTAACCAATAAATTATGTTTGTCTTTCGATTGTAGTCCGGGGATGTAAACTGTACAGTATTCCCTGGTTTTCACCCCTAAATCCCCCAGGGGGACTTTAAGATCTCCCTAAACCTTAATATTGTCTCCTTCCTTGGCTTTACCCCTAAATCCCCCAGGGGGACTTTAAGCATTCAGGTAGGCTTTGGCTTTGCTCCAAAATAGGGTGTAAAAAACTAAGGAATGAAACTGAATATAATGTTTACTTAAAGCTCAAGTCCCCCCTAAACCTTAATATTGTCTCCTTCCTTGGCTTTACCCCTAAATCCCCCAGGGGGGACTTTAAGCATTCAGGTAGGCTTTGGCTTTGCTCCAAAATAGGGTGTAAAAAACTAAGGAATGAAACTGAATATAATGTTTACTTAAAGCTCAAGTCCCCCTAAACCTTAATATTGTCTCCTTCCTTGGCTTTACCCCTAAATCCCCCAGGGGGGACTTTAAGCATTCAGGTAGGCTTTGGCTTTGCTCCAAAATAGGGTGTAAAAAACTAAGGAATGAAACTGAATATAATGTTTACTTAAAGCTCAAGTCCCCCCTAAACCTTAATATTGTCTCCTTCCTTGGCTTTACCCCTAAATCCCCCAGGGGGACTTTAAGCATTCAGGTAGGCTTTGGCTTTGCTCCAAAATAGGGTGTAAAAAACTAAGGAATGAAACTGAATATAATGTTTACTTAAAGCTCAAGTCCCCCCTGGGGGATTTAGGGGTAAAAAGCCGGGAGGTTTGTAAATCCGCTTCCCTTGTATATAGAACCCCGAAACAACTCAAAGCCATTGTATGCCTCCAGCTAGGAAATTACTCTTTGAAGGCGGCAAGGGGGATGTTTCAAAACTGGTTACCGCCTAGTCCTTAAAAAAATATCCCCTCTTTTTAATCAACGGATCAATATCGAAATATCTTATTATGAACAGCTTATCATTCTGATCAGTCTTCCCAAGCAATCTGTCACTGTCTGTCTCCTTCCCGGCAGTCATTCGCCATAAGGTCAGCTTGGTTTTTCTTCCGGAAATGCCAACAACCGTAATCCTGTACAAAGGATTCTGGCTCTCAATATTTATTTGTTCTGCTTCACTGATGTCAAAAGCCCATGACTCAAATGGTACGCGGGCAAAATATGAGATATAACGGTATACAAGCGATGAATCCCATCCTGTTATGTTTTCTGCATCTCCACTTATGATATAGTGATGGTTCATGTTAACTATAGAAAATGAGGACGCACTATCTTCGATATTTTCAAAGTTTACTGATGCTATCTCTGATGGTAAATAATTAAAAACAGTATAAGGCTGCCAGAATAGCTCATCGGTAATAAATGCCGAACCAATATTTCCTTCATAACCCGGAACAAATACAATAAAAGGTTTTGAAGACTCTCTGATCTTCATTATGTTGCCATACATATTCGAATTGGTTTTAAAAACAAGAAAAGACCTGAGAACCCGTCCTTTTTCATAAACTTTCACTTTAACCGGACTGATTTTCTTCTCAGAAATCTCCTTATTATATAAATCGGGGGAAACAGTGGATTTTATTCTTATTTCAGTCAATAAGCGCAGGATAAAATTTACTCCTGATTTTCTCACTTCCGTTTTTCCGTTGACTAACCAGGATTCACCTTCCCGTGACAAGGTCAGTTTTTTGCCTTCCTCTGATAGCTCAATTCTGGTAACTTCTTTTTCAGGCTCAATTGCAAAGGAACTATTATTCCTTCCAAAAGGAGACCTTACTTTCAGCAATAACAGAATAACCAATCCGGTTATTACTGCAAGGGAAATTACCCTCACAAGAATTTTATTCATTATATCCTGCCTGTGTATTTCTTTCTTCTCAGATAGCCGAAAAGTAATCCGGCGAAGGCTACAATAGCCAACGGACCGGCTATATTTATAACCTGCCACTTAATTCTGTCCGTTTTTATCATTTTTTTATCCAGAAGCCTTAGCCTAAGTTCTCTTGATCTTAGCTCCATCAATCCGTTTCTGTCTACCAGCCAGTTAAGGCAATTGATAAGGAAATCGCTGTTTCCGAATACCTGGAGAGTATATTTATCGCGTCCCAAAGGAAGGGGAGTCTGATTGAGACCCGATCGCTGTACTTCGTTTCTGATTATATCGGCATCAGCAATGACAATCATTCGTGTTTCCCTGCTTTCAGTTTTGATTTTAAGGTTTTTATCCCCGGTCAGATTACTTACCATCCGATTTCTGAATGCCGATGGAAATATTCCTTCAAGCAGAACAGCTACGGGAAGGTTTGTCTTATTAAAATCCTTCTCAACAGGAGTCAGCTCAGCCTCTTTCAGACTTATCACTACAGGGGGCATGATGGCCCTGCTGAGGCCAGAGGAAGCCAATAATATCTTTTTTCTGATTGCCGGATCGAGACCTACTGTGTCAATATAATTTGCAAATTTCCCTTCCACCCTGTTCAGATTGCGCGTAATAGGATGAGTCGAAGATGGTTTCAGCAAAGGATAATAAACCCATGGAACATTTTCCACATCCTTGCGTGTACCGCCACTCATAACTATCAACCTGATTGATGCACAATTCAGATCCTGTACTATCGCCGGATTAATCCTGGCTCCATATCTGAATAACTGATCTTCAATATTTAATGGCCGGTAGAGACCGACAGTTTCTCCCAAAGCCAGACTGTCGGCATTAACTTTAACCTCATCTATCAGCCACAATACCCTGCCACCATTCATTATATACTGATCGAGGACAAGCTTATCGGCCTCACTGAATGCTTTTTCAGGCCCGGCAATTATAACTGCAGAATATTTGTCAAGAATCCCTGGCTTCCCCCCGATTGTGCCTCTGTCTACTGTAAAAAACCTTGCAAGATTCATTGTTATATCGGCAGTTTCAATTTCAGGTATTTCATCCTGACCTTCTATAAATGCAACCTTGTTTACACTATCTGAACTAAGGGTAGCAATTGTTTGAATCATCTCATATTCAAGGCCTTCTACTGATCTTAGTATATTCTGTTCATATGAGGCAGTAGAATTATTCAAAAAATTAACCGGCACTTCAACACCATTGTAATTAACTATCATGCCCGGAAAGATTATCTTTTTTGTTGATCCTCCCTCAGCATCGCCCGCTTCAAGTCTTATAGGACTCAATCCTTTGCCGGCAAGTGTCTGATACAGTGCATCCCTTTGTTTTGCATCTTTTCCTCCAGATGGATTGATGAATTCAAAATCTATCTTTCTTCCTGATGCGATCCTGAATTCATCCAGCATTTCGGAGACAGATCTCTTTAATCTCTTTAGTGGTATTGGGATCTCTCCATCGAGATAAACCTGGACGTAAATGTCGTTCTTTAAATGACTCAGGATGTTTTTAGTAGGTTGTGACAGAGTGAATCTCTTATCTTCAGTGAGATCATAACGCAGCCTTAAAAATGAACTTCCGGATATCACGAGAATAATTCCTGCAACCGCAAGCAAAAGCTGCAGCCAGCCATTGATTATAAGTTTCCTTTTTCCTGTTTTCAATTTTATTTCTTCCATTTACGCGATACCAGTTGAAATCGTGTTACCTCGTTAAAGAAAACCGCCACTGCTATAAAATATACGACATCTTTAATATCTATTACTCCCCGGCTGATTGATTTATAATGTTCGTTTATGCCTAGCCTGATAACGAATTCATCAAGTTTTTTCAGACCCGGTAAATATGCAAAAGAATCAAAGCCAATGAAAAGAATGAAACATAATACGATGGCAAGAATAAAAGCAATTACCTGGTTGTCTGTGACTGAAGAAGCAAAAATCCCGGCGGAAGCATACACTGAAGCAAGCAAAAACAGTCCGATAAAAGATCCTGTTGTTCCGCCTTTGTCGAGATTTCCCGGTGTTTCACCCAGATGATATACAGATAAATAATAAATCAGCCCCGGCAACAGCGCAAGGAAGACAAGAACTAAAGCTGCAAAGTATTTCCCATAAATAAATCCGCGTTCTGTAACCGGCCGTGAATATATGAGCTCAATTGTACCGGATCTCTTTTCTTCTGCAATCATTCTCATCGTAACTGCCGGTACCAGGAACATAAATATCCATGGGGAAAGGAAAAAGAGAGGGTCAAGGCCCGCGTACCCATTGTCAAGGATATTCCATTCGCCGGGCAATACCCACATAAAGAGACTGTTTATAAGGAGAAAAACAACAATCACAATATATCCGGTAAGACTGCTGAAAAATCCTGTTATCTCCTTTCTGAATATCGCAAACATGTAAATTCAAATTATATAAATCCATAAACCACAAAGGTACTATTCCTAAGCCTTAACCCCCTTCCCGACCTTCCCCCAGGGGGGAAGGAGTCTCTCCGCCTAGGGTCTACTCTGGGATTGTCAGCATCGTCCCGCTTTACGGGATAAGAAAAGGGGTAACCATATAAAAAAGACATAATCAATATCCGTCTGATGACTTTATGTACTAATTTCAACGTAAAGCTACTGCATTTTTTATATCCGAAATAATCACCCCGGAATAATAAAAATTAATAATATCCTTATACCTGAATCCTTTCAAAGCCATTGACATGGCACCTTCCTGACAGAGTCCTACACCATGTCCATAACCTCTGCCTTTAAGTACCACAGAATCACCCACTACGCTAACGGAAAAGAATGTTGACCTTAAATTCAGATCCCATCTTAATGATTGTAATGGAATACTGAATGTACCTGCCCGGTAATCAGCAAGTCTCCTTTTCTGTTCAAAATTGAAGACAGAAGGATCCTGCGGCTGACTCCTAAATCCTTGTTTTGTCATATAACTTTTCCATTCAACAACAGAAAAACTCTTCATCCATTTGGCATTTCTGGAATTAGTGCAATATGGGTCCGTCACATTTTTCAGATAATTATAACCCGATAACCAAACATCTACCGACGCATTTGTTTCTCCTCCGCAATTTGAATGGAATGCAGCCAGAATCAAAGTACTGTCAGTGTCAAGTATCACAAGGCCCCGGGTCTGCATGACTGCCTTTTCAAGAACAGAATCAGAGGATGATCCGTTAAATGCCTGACAGTGTGTGTTATCACATACGTTGTATCTATCAATAAGGTGCTTATTGAAATATTTGTACATATATGTACGGGCAATGATAGCCTGCGCCTTATAATATTCAATATGATGCCCGGTACCGCCTTCAGCCTGGACAACACCGCTGATATACTTTTCAATGCTGGAAATATTTATGAAAAGCAATGTGCCGAAATCAGGAAAGCACTGAAGATCTCCGGAATAATACTGTTTAACCGGCATATTTCCATTTACTCTGAGTGAGAAGTAGTCATTCCCTGTTGTACCGGTAAAGATCAAAGAATCGCAGGTCTTAGCTTCTCCGTCGCGCATCTTAATGGCCAGCTGACCATTATATTTCATAATCATCACAGGCTCATTCTTAAATGACTTTAAGCGAGTGCCGTTACAAAGGTTAATCTCATACATCCCTTTTGTAACGGAAAAAATCGCAGACTCAGGAACCTGGTTAGCAAAAAGCCTGATTTTTACCTGGGCAGGCAAGGTCGCGCAAACCCCGGATAGTAATAAAATGAAAAATATCTTAAATCTCACTTAAATCGTTTATCGTTTATCGTTTATCGTTGAAATCTTTAACCACAAAGTATCTCGCCTATCAAATATAGGAACTTCAAGATTAATAACCTTATATACTAACATTGAATTAGGTCTCTTTTATACGATTACCCCCTTTCTAATTTCCCCCAAGGGGGAAAGGTTGCCACGGTTTCAGACACTACCCTGTACCAATTCGGAGCTGACTCCTTCCCCCCTGGGGGAAGGCTGGGAAGGGGGTAAAAGCTCTCGAGAAGGAAGCAAGTTATATAGCAGATCACAAAGTTTCAAAATTAAGTTCACAAAGTAAGAGTTAAGCATTTTTGATTAAAATTACTTTGTGTCCTTTGTGTAAATATCTTAGTGAACTTTGTGGTTAATGGATTTCTCTTCTAAATATCTGACCATTTCTCTCGCAATTCTTCCCGAAGCTCCTGCTGAACCGAGTTTTTCTTTGAGCACTTCATAACCCGACAAAAGCAATTCCCGTTTTGTACCGCCCGGCAAAATTGCCTTGAGCTCTGTCAAGAGCGAATTCTCTGTGAGATCGTACTGAACCAATTCCCTGACGATTTCCGATTTCATTATGAGGTTCACAAGAGATATGTATTTTACTTTGATTACCATCCAGGCTATCAGCATTGACAGAAAATCACCCCTATAACATACAACCTGGGGAGCGCCATGCAAAGCGGCTTCAAGAGTTGCAGTCCCGGACGTAACCAGCGCAGCATCGGCAGCATACAGTATTTCATAAGTCTTCTCCTTAATGAGCTTTACCGGCTGCTTGCCAATTATTTTAAAATATAACTCATCAGGTATATTTTTTACTCCTGCCAGAATAAACTGATATTCCGGAAAATACCGGATTACCTTCAGCATTATTGGCAGGATGAGTTCAATTTCATGCCGGCGGCTTCCGGCAAGAATTGCAATAACAGGCTTATTATCAATGCCGAGGAGTTTACGCATTTCGATTTTTGAAGGGAAAGATGAAATGCGTCTTTCTGTTTCATCGATAAGAGGATTCCCATAATACTCAACTTCAACACCATGCTTCTTATAAAAATCAATCTCAAAAGGAAAGATGATGAACATCTTATCTACAAACTTTTTAACCTTTCTGACTCTTCCTTCATTCCATGCCCATAGTTTTGGAGAAATGTAATAAAAAGTTGTATAACCTGATTTCTTTGCGTATTCTGCTATTCTGAGATTAAAACCCGGGTAATCGATAAAGATTATTACATCAGGTTTATAAGTAGAGATTTGCTCTTTACACAGAGTGATATTTTTTGCAATTGCTCCCAGGTTTTTTATAACAGCAACAAAACCCATGAATGCCAGCTTCTTGTAATGAACAAGAAGCTTTGCCCCTGCTGATTCCATCAGATCGCCGCCCCAGCAGAAGATTTCTGCGTTTTTGTCAGTATTGAAAAGTTCCCTAACCAGATTGGATCCATGAAGGTCACCCGATTGTTCGCCGGCAATAATAAAATATCTCATCAGAATATCTTTACTGCAAAAACAATCACAGCCCACACAATCGTGATGGCAAGAACACCCCTGGTTGCCCTGAGCATGTCGAACTGATTAAATAAAAAAAATATTATAATATTCGGAAAAACACATAATGAAATAGCATGAGTAATAATATCCGAATTTGCAATCCTGCCCAGGTATGAAGGTATCGATTGATGGCCCGATGTGAAAAGATAAATAATCAGTCCGACAATGAACGGAAGCAAGAAACCTGATATTAAGCCAGTAACAACCTGGTCGTTTTTTTCGGAAAACTTCATTTCTTAAAGCGTAATTTAAGTTTATCAATATACCAGTGAGCCGTCATATCGACTGTAACAGGTACCACTGAAACATAATTCTGTGCAATCGCAAACTCATCAGTATCTATAGCATCGGGCTCATGATTCTGAAAAATGCCTGTCAGCCAGTAATACGTCTTGCCCATGGGATCCTTTCTTTTTTCAAACTCTTCTCTCCAGTTTCCCTTTGACTGGCGGCAGATCTTAATTCCTTTAATTTCATTTTTGTTAACCGCCGGAATATTCACGTTCAGACAAACGCCGATAGGAAGAGGCTCCATAGCAACCTTCTTCATCACAATCCGTATATATTTTTTACATACCGAGAAATCAGCATTTGATGAAAAATTATTCAGCGAAAAGCCAACAGAACTGATCCCATACAGACAGCCCTCGATTGCTGCAGCCATAGTACCTGAATATAAGACGCTTACCGAAGCATTCGATCCATGATTTATTCCCGAAACAACCCAGTCGGGTTTTCTTTCCACAAGCTGGTTGATTGCCAGTTTTACGCTGTCAGTGGGTGTACCGTTACAAGCATAGATCCTGTGTCTCTCATTTTCCTCAAGCAATTTAACACGAAGCGGTGTTTTAACTGTCAGAGCCTGTGACATGCCCGACATACTCTCTGTAGTTGAAATGAGGACAATTTTTCCAAATTCTTCCATGACACTCAGAAGTGTCTTCAACCCCCCCGCATTCAAACCATCGTCATTTGTAATAAGGATAAGTCTGTCTTCTTCTGCAATAATCATAAAATATACGTTTTGAGGTACAAATATAAATAAATTAGAAACAATCTCCGGGGGAATTTTCTTACCTTCGGAACACGGTGGTTGAGCCTGTCGAAACCACTGTCGAAACCACTGTCGAAACCACTGTCGAAACCACGCTTGTCGAAACCACGGATTTTCTTTACTTTTGCATCCTTACAGGTAATTAAGCTCAACTCAGGATGAAGATTTCGTATAACTGGATTAAAGATTATTTAGATATTGATCTTGAACCTTCAAACGTTTCAAAGATATTAACAGATGTAGGTCTTGAAGTCGAAGGCATGGAAGAATGGGTTTCCGTTAAAGGAGGCCTCGAGGGTGTGGTAATTGGCGAAGTCCTGACATGTAAAAAGCACCCGGATGCAGATAAACTTAGTATCACAACTGTTGATACAGGAGGCCCACAGCCTTTGCAGATCGTTTGCGGAGCTCCAAATGTTGCTGCCGGACAGAAAGTACCTGTGGCAACTATCGGAACAATCCTTTATAAGGGAAACGAGAGTTTTGAGATTAAAAAATCGAAAATCAGAGGTGAGCTTTCTGAAGGTATGATCTGCGCGGAGGATGAACTGGGACTCGGAAGCTCTCATGAGGGTATTATGATTCTTGACAAGGATATAAAACCAGGGACTCCGGCTTCATCATATTTTAAGATCGGAAAAGATTATATTTTTGAGATCGGACTTACTCCGAACAGGATCGACAGCGGATCACATTTTGGCGTTGCCAGGGACCTCGCTGCATACCTGATCATCAATGAAGGTTCAGACAAGAAGGCAGTCCTGCCTTCAGTCAGTGATTTCAAACCCGACAATAATAATAATCCTTACAAGGTTATAATAGAAAACACAACAGATTGTCCACGATATACAGGCATAACAATTAGCGGTGTAACTATAGGAGAATCACCCGAGTGGCTAAAAAATAAACTCAGGGCTGTAGGCCTGAACCCTATTAATAATGTGGTTGATATCACAAATTTTGTCCAGCACGAAATTGGTCAGCCGTTACATTCATTTGATGCAGATAAGATCGAAGGCAAAAGAGTTATAATCAGGAACCTTCCGGAAAAAAGCAAGTTTATCACACTCGATTCTGTGGAAAGAAGCTTGTCTTCACGCGATCTGATGATCTGTAACACTGTCGAAGGGATGTGTATCGCAGGAGTTTTTGGCGGAATAAAATCGGGCATAAGTGCTTCAACAAAGAACATCTTCCTTGAAAGCGCCTATTTTAATCCTGTTGCAATTCGCAAGACTTCCAAGAGACATGGACTGAAGACTGATGCATCATTCAGGTTTGAGCGGGGAGCCGATCCGAATATTACGATATGGGCTCTCCAAAGAGCTGTAATGCTGATTAAAGAGCTCGCAGGAGGAAAGATTTCATCTGACATCATCGATATTTATCCCGAACCGGTAAAAAATGTTCAGATTGAAGTTAACTACAATAATATAAACAGGCTGATAGGGAAAAAAATTGACACTTCTATCGTAAAGAAAATATTCACCGTTTTGGATATTGTTGTAATCAAAGAAAATGGCTCCGGCCTTATCATTGAAATTCCTGCATATCGTGTCGATGTAAAACAGGAAGCTGATGTTATAGAAGAGATACTGAGAATCTACGGTTACAATAATGTGGAAGTTAATTTACATGTCAACTCAACTCTTTCATATCCGGAGAAGCCCAACAAGGAGAAAATTGTCAATACCGTATCGGATCTTCTCTCGGGTAATGGATTTTCCGAGATTATGTGCAACTCACTCTGTCCGTCAGGGTGGTATGATCAAAATGACGACTTTAACAATGATGAGCTGGTTATCCTGGCCAATCCCTTGAGTTCTGATCTGAATGCCATGAGACAGACACTATTGTTCGGGGGCTTAAACTCGGTTATCTGGAACATAAACCGCCAAAATTTTGATTTAAAGTTATATGAATTCGGACATTGTTACTTTTATCATAAATCCGATGATCCTTATCCGCGCGTAAAAAATTATACCGAGAAAACGTCTCTCGATCTGTTTATTTCAGGGAATACCGGAAAAGCCGGATGGAACAGCAAAACTAATCCAACTGATTTTTTTAATATAAAATCATCTGTTGAAATGATTCTGTCACGGTTAGGCCTAAAACCTGACGATCTGACAAAGCGTGAATCTGACAAAAAATATTTTTCAGAATCAGTTGTATATCTCTTCAATAACAAAGTGGTAGCTGAAGCAGGAAAGGTCTCAAAAATTTATCTTTCTAAATTTGATATCGGACAGGAAGTTTACTGGGGACATATCGAATGGGATTTCCTCTTTAAACTGATAAAGTCATATTCAATTTCCTTCAGGGAACTACCCAAATATCCTTCAGTTAAACGTGACCTTGCATTGCTGCTCGACAGAAGCGTGAAGTTCAGCCAGATAAGAGATATTGCGATCCGCATTGAAAAAAATCTGCTGCACGACATAAATCTCTTCGATGTTTATGAAAGCGATAGTCTGGGTGTAAATAAAAAATCGTACGCTGTCAGTTTCCTTCTTCGCGATGATCTTAAGACAATGGAAGATAAGAACATAGAGAAAATAATGAATAGGCTCATCAAGGCTTATGAGGAAGAGCTTAATGCGCAGATCAGATAACAAATGGATAAAAAGAGGGTAGAACTGATCAAAGGGGATATTACCTCTCTCGATGTGGATGCAATTGTAAACGCAGCCAACAATTCTCTTTTGGGAGGAGGAGGCGTTGACGGAGCCATTCACCGGGCAGCAGGACCTGATCTTCTGTCGGAATGCAGAAAGCTTAATGGCTGCGAAACGGGTCAGGCTAAAATTACGAAAGGCTACAATCTAAAAGCCAGGTATGTTATTCATACAGTTGGTCCGGTTTGGCGGGGCGGTGGCAATGATGAGCATGCACTGCTGGCTTCATGTTACCAGTCGTGCCTGACCATCGCAAAAGAGAATAAATTAAAAACTGTTGCATTTCCCGGAATATCGACAGGCATCTACGGGTTTCCTATAGATCAGGCTTCCCTCATCGCTGTAAAGGAAACAGAAAGATTTCTCAGCAAAAACACATACCCCGAAAATGTAATCTTTGTAGCTTTCAGTGACAGTATTTATGAAACTTACAGGAAGCTTCTCGGATGATTGCACTACTCAGATCTGTCAGAGACTATTTCTCACTTGTAAAATTCAGCCATACTGTATTTGCAATGCCCTTCGCGCTTATAGGATTCTCTCTTGCAGTATTCACCCCTGAATTTGAGCTAAGTATCAGGCTCCTGCTTCTCGTAATATTGTGTATGATCTTTGCCAGAAATACGGCGATGGGGTTCAACCGGCTAATTGACAGGAAGTTTGACATTCTCAATCCGAGGACGAATAAAAGAGAGATACCATCAGGAATAATAAGTCCGGTGGCAGCAACAGTATTTGTTATAATAAATGCCTCGCTTTTCGTTGTATCTGCAGGATTTATAAACAGGCTTACTCTTTTCCTTTCACCTGTTGCTCTTCTGGTCATAACAGGATATAGTCTGACAAAAAGATTTACCTCATTATGTCATTTTGTGCTTGGGTTGGGACTCAGTCTCGCTCCCATCGGTGCATATATTTCTGTCACTGGAAGCTTCAGTTTACTTCCTGTCATTTATTCGATCATTGTTATTACCTGGGTTAGTGGTTTCGACATCATATATTCCCTTCAGGATGATGAATTTGATAAATCGAATAAGCTTTTCTCGCTTCCTTCGGCTGCAGGCAGGAAGAATTCCCTCGCTATATCGGTGTTTGTTCATGTCATAACATTTATTTGTGTACTGGCAGCCGGAATTTACGGACAGTGTGGTTATTTGTACTGGGCAGGAGCAATTATATTTACTTTTTTATTAATTTATCAGCATAGTATTGTCAGGCCTGACGATCTTAGCAGGGTTACTTTGGCTTTTGGAACAACAAACGGTATTGCAAGCATGCTCTTCGCAACATTTGTTATCCTCGACCTGGCTTTAAGATCGCATTAGTCTGATTTTTTTATTTATTGAATTGTTCTTTTTAAAGTTTTTTTGTTTCTTTCCACAATCTAATTATTATCATATGGGGGAATTAGTTATTAAAGAGGTACTTACCAAAAAAGACCGAAGGGAATTCATTTATCTGCCAGAAAAAGTCCATAAAAACGAACCTGACTGGCTTCCTCCTATATACATGGATGAATGGGAGTTATATAACAAAAAGAAAAATAAATCATATCAGTATGCCGATGCTCTTCTTTTATTGGCCTACAGGGATGGAAAACCTGTCGGAAGGATAATGGGGATCATCAATAAAAGATATAATTTAATCAATAATGAACAACATGGCCGTTTCTGTTTCATGGAATGTTATAACGATAAGGAAGTTTTCCATACACTTATAACAAAGGTCGAAGACTGGGCCCGCGAAAACGGAATGACAAGAATAATAGGGCCATTGGGATTCTCTGATAAGGATCCACAGGGTTTCCAGATAGAAGGATTTGAATATCCAATGTTCATGACATCACCGAATAATTCAAAATACATGCCGGAGCTACTGGAGCAGGAAGGATACGGAAAGAAGGTGGATCTGGTCAATTACCAGGGGAAAATACCTGAAACTTTTCCACTTATTTATGAAAAGGTTCTGTCCCGGCTTGAAAAATCAAGCGAGTACAAAATAGTTGAATTCAATTCAAAAAAAGAGCTAAAGCCTTATATAATAAGTGTCCTTGAGTTAATGAATGAAACATTTGCGGAGATCTATGGTTTTGTGCCTTTAAATGATAAGGAAAAAACTGATTTTGCTTCCCGCTATCTGCCAATCCTCGATCCAAAATTCATCAAGGTAATTGTCTCTGAAGGATTACTGGTGGGGTTTGCGGTAGGAATGCCAGATATCAGCAAAGGAATCAAGAGAGCGAACGGCAAAATTCTGCCATTTGGTATCTTCAAAATATTGAAAGAATCAAAGAGATCAAAAAAACTTCTTATGATGCTTGGCGGAGTTAAAAAAGAATTCCGCGGGAAAGGTCTTGACGTTCTGATGGGTGTAAAAATCCTTCAATCAGGCATTAAGCATAAAATGGATACACTCGATAGCCATCTGGTATTGGAAAACAATACGAAGATGAGGGCTGAATATGAAAGAGTTGGGTGCAAAGTAGTGAAGAAGTTCAGGATATATCAGAAGGAACTATAAGGCACAGGGCACAGGGCTCAGGGCACAGGGCATGGGGCACAGGGCAAAAAAACCTACTATAAGGCACAGGGCTCAGGGCACAGGGCATAGGCACAGGGCAAAGAACCCTTAGCACTGAGCTCTGTGCTCTGAGCAATTTAAAATCTGAACGAAACGGCGAATCCAATCATCTCCTTGAACTGAATTCTGGCTGATTTTTTCTCCGACCCGTCTTCCATCAGTTTTGGTTTACCGTTACTATATTTCTCAATGGTTCTGGTATCATCATCAAAAATAAGATGTGTATTCAACCTGAAATCAGTGAACCAGTTCAAATGCGCTGTCAATATCATTTCCCAGTCGACATCAACATTTTGAGGATTATGGATGTAGTTTGTAAATAATTGTAATCTGTTTATGATGGAAAGAGTTTTCATCGGATTGATCTCATTTGTCAGCATAAAACTCGCTCCGGGCTCATTAAGTGATCTACGGTTTTTTGCAATACCATACTGAGTTTGATCAATATGTGGAGCGAGCGAACCGGTATCAGTAACAAAAGTGCCTTTATATGAAAGAGGAGAAAAGTTGATGGATGTCTTCTTGTTGGGCTTGTAATCAAATCCAAAACCAATGGTGAGGATAGCAGGATTCATGAATTTTGAAACAAGAGAAGAACTGTCTTTTCCTGCATCAGTTGTATAATAATTGAAACCTCTGGCAACCTGCGTTTTAAATAACATTATTGCACTGAAATCCACCTTTCCGAAGGCCCGATGATTAAGTTTGAAATTTGTCTCGAGGAGATCAAGGTTTTTCTTAATATTATCTTTCCCGGAGGCAAGATATCCGAATTTCAACCTCGCAAAATTGGCCGACGAAACCTTTCTTATCTTATTATTGTAATCGAAATAGGTAGTAACGTCGAGCGCAGTTGATATACTTCCCTCACCTCCTTTGACCCAATTGCTCATAGCAGCCTGGTTAAGCACAAAGGATGACTCTGTACGGGATTTCCAGAATATCGGCTTAATTGTCACGTTTTGAAGATCCTGTAATTGTTTATTATCAATCTCCTGAACATTTATTTTAGGCTTACCATAGTTAGCCTGTCTGGCAGGTCGCTTGAAATTTATTCCCTGCTCAAGATAAAGTCCAATAGTATTTCTGGAGGGATTCCCGATCCATACGGCTACAGAATCTGCATTTTCATTTTTCAGCCAGTAACGTACTACTTTTTCCGATTGTGAATTGATCATAATAGGCGTCATGGACCGTCCGATGCCTGTAAATCTGAATTCTGAAGAATCGCGTCTGTCAATGAAGCTGAGCAATGCATTTACCGCCGCCTGAATCGAATCACCCTGTAATGGACTATTTGCATATTTAAATGGAAAACCCGGGCCCGGAGATGATACCTTGCTGAGAGTATCGATGATCACCATCACCGTAGTGTCTTTTAGTTGCGAAAACCGGCCACTGACAGTCTCGGAAGAAACGGCATTAACCGAATCATTTCTTTCTCTTATCTTACCTACCAGAGAATCAGCCAGAACAGGTTTGGAAACAACAGGTATTTTGATTTTAAGCGGCTCCCATACATAAAATTTATCCCACGGAATACTCAACGAATCATATGGATATTCCCGGAGCACATTTCTGAGTGAGTCGAGTGTAGGATGGGCTGCTTCAAATATCAGTTGGTCGAATGCCAGTCTGAGCGGGTCACTGACATTATTCCATAGTTGAGGATGAATTCTTTTCTGTAGATATCTGATTGCATCATCTGTAGAGAGGACAATTTCAGGTTTCTGCTGCGGGCTACCCATATTTATCCCGCTTTTTTTCAGAGAGTCAATTACTCTCTCTGCTGAAGATGCTTTTATATTTTCCTGCGCAAATCCTGATATGTAGATGTTTATAAAGATAAATGACAGAAATAATTTTAGAATAATAACACGCATGCTTATTTATTTTTCAGATAAAATTTTCTGATTGAATTTATGCCAAAATACTTTTAATTTTGCTGAAATAATTTTCAAAGATAATGCCCCATATAAAAATAACGGACAAAAACCTTATTAATATATACAAGAATATTAAAAACAGGGATTTTTTCCACTATCCAAACAGGATAGACAGGGGATTCTGATGCCATCGGTAGCTTAATAGTAAACAATCCTATACAATCATTTCAAGCGGTTTTATTAATCACAGGAGCCGGGTCTCAACTGATATTAATTGTACAAGCCTCTGTTTTCAGAACGTATCAATATTTTATTTATTGTAAATTTTTTCACAATTAAAACCTTATCAATGGAACTGCCAATAACCGAACCATTTAAAATCAAAATGGTTGAGAATATATACAGAAGCACAAAAACACAACGGGAAGAATGGATCAAAGATGCTGCCTATAATCTTTTTAACCTGAGATCAGAACAGGTATTTATCGATCTTCTCACTGATTCAGGCACCGGAGCCATGAGCGACAGGCAATGGTCTGAGATTATGCTTGGCGACGAGAGCTATGCCGGCGCCTCCTCATATTATAAATTAAAAGAAGCTATCAGCGAAATAACAGGATTCAACTATTTTCTACCGACCCACCAGGGAAGAGCCGCTGAAAATGTACTGTTCTCCGTTCTTGTAAAAGAAGGCGATATTGTCCCCGGCAATTCCCATTTCGATACTACAAAAGGCCATATTGAATTCAGAAAGGCAACAGCCGTAGATTGCACAATTGATGAGGCTTTTGATCCGACATTGTACCATCCGTTCAAAGGTAATGTTGATCTTGAAAAACTTGAAAATGTTCTTAAAAACAATCCTCCCGAAAAAGTTTCATGCATAATAGTCACTGTAACAAATAACACTGCAGGAGGCCAGCCCGTAAGCATGGCTAACCTGAGAGCCGTCGGTAAACTTTCACATAAATATGGTGTTAAGTTTATAATAGATTCAGCACGATTTGCTGAAAATGCATATTTTATAAGGTTAAGGGAAGAAGGTTATGCAAATAAGGACATAAGGGAGATCGCACTAGAAATGTTTTCTTATGCTGATGGAATGACAATGAGCTCAAAAAAAGATGCAATTGTAAACATGGGAGGCTTTATCGGTCTGAGGGATGAAGAGCTTTTTCGTCAGGCTTCTGCTTATAACATAATCTATGAAGGTTTCATTACCTATGGAGGAATGTCGGGAAGAGACATGAATGCGCTTGCCCGTGGTCTCCATGAAGGGACAGAACTACTCTATCTGGAATCACGTATAAACCAGGTCGCCTGGCTTGGTTTGAAGCTTAGTGAATATGGTGTTCCTGTATTGGAACCGTTTGGCGGACATGCAATATTTATTGATGCAAAAAAATTCCTTCCACATATCAATAAAGAGGAATTTCCGGCCCAGACCCTGGCTATCGAACTTTTTATTGAAGGCGGATTAAGAGGCGTTGAAATAGGAGCTCTAATGGCAGACAGAGACCCGATAACACGCAAAAACAGATACCCCGATCTTGAGATGGTAAGGCTTGCCGTACCAAGAAGAGTCTATACAAATAATCATATGGATTATGTTGCAGCAGTTGTAAAAAATGTTTTTGACCGCAGGATGCAGATAACAAGTGGCGTTAAAATTGCCTGGGAGGCACCAATCATGAGACATTTTACCGTACAACTGGAAAGGCTTTGAACAATATTCCGCTGAAAATTTGTAACTTACACACACTTTATTTTGTAAAGATACCGAAAGATGATTAAATCTATGACTGGTTACGGCAAAGCAATTGCCGAAACACCTCAAAAAAAAATAACGATTGAAATAAAATCACTTAATTCAAAGCAACTCGATTTAAACACAAAACTTCCATGGCTATATAAAGAAAAGGAGCCTGAAATCAGAAATCTGATCAGCCAGCGTCTCGACAGGGGTAAAATTGACTTTTCAATCTATTGTGATATGCTCGAGGATGAGCCTGTAACTGTTATAAATAAGTCGGCCGTAAGGAATTATTATAAACAATTCAAGGAGATCGCAGCTGATCTTAAAATTGATCTGGACGATCAGATCTTTACAGCAATTATGAAACTTCCTGATACGATGAAGACTGAAAAGCCGGAGATGTCAGAAGAAGAATGGAAACTCGTCAAGAATCAGATCATCGAGTCAGTGACTATGCTCGATTTGTACCGGATCGAAGAAGGTCTGTCGATAAAATCGGATTTAAATAAATGCATTGGTAAAATTTTATCGTTTCTCGAAAAAATTGAAACTTTTGAAACAGGCAGGATAACCAAAATACGGGAAAAGCTAACCACTATGCTTGATGAGAATATAGGTTCTGAAAAAATCGATAAGAACAGGTTTGAACAGGAAATTATCTTTTATCTTGAGAAATACGATATCAACGAAGAGAAGGTCAGACTGAAAACTCACTGTGACTATTTCAATGAAACAATAAATACTCCGGCGCCAAATGGAAAAATCCTGAATTTCATAGCTCAGGAGATAGGCAGGGAGATAAACACTATCGGTTCAAAAGCAAATGATGCATCAATTCAGAAACTGGTGGTGATGATGAAGGATGAGCTTGAGAAGATTAAGGAGCAGACACTTAATGTGTTATAGGGCGCAGGGCACAGAGCACAGAGCACAGAGCAAAGGGCAAAGGGCAAAGGGCAAAGAGCGCAGGGCACAGGGTAAGGACAAGGAGCAGTGAGCATTAATGAAATGTAAGATATGAACGGGAAGCTCGTAATAATATCAGCCCCATCGGGTGCAGGAAAGACAACGATTGTGAAGTATCTGCTTGACAGCGGCCTGAACCTTTCATTTTCCATTTCTGCAACATCCCGGAAAATAAGGGGTAACGAGACTGACGGTGAAGATTATTTTTTCCTGACAGTTGAGGAATTCAAGAAAAGGATTGAAAACGATGAATTCGTGGAATGGGAAGAAGTCTACAAAGATCATTTCTATGGGACCCTGAAGAGCGAACTGGAGAGAATATGGGCCATAGGTAATCATGTTCTATTTGATGTCGATGTTAAAGGTGCAATTAATCTGAAAAACAAATTCGGAACTAAATCCATCGCAATTTTCGTTATGCCTCCGTCTGTAGAGGAGCTGGAAAACCGCCTTAACAAAAGAGGAACAGATACTCCGGAGAAAATCAGAATAAGAATAGAGAAAGCGAATGAGGAACTTAAGCTTGCTGATCAGTTCGATTCAGTAATCGTAAATCACCAGCTGGATAAGGCAAAAGAGGAGGCAAGAAAAACAGTAGCATCATTTCTTTCAAGATAACTCTAAAACGGATGGCCAGAGTAGGCTTATATTTCGGATCATTTAATCCTGTACATATCGGTCATATGGCTATTGCCGGATACATGACCGAATTCGGGGGTCTCGATCAGGTCTGGTTTATCATAAGCCCTCACAATCCCCTGAAAAATAAAGAAACATTACTTGCCGATCATCATCGGCTATACATGACTCAGCTTGCCATCGGTGACAGCGACAAGCTTAAAAGCTCTGATATTGAGTTTAAACTGCCGGTACCGTCATATACAATTGATACTCTCACCTATCTGAAAGAAAAACACAGCCAGCATGAATTTTGCCTGGTAATGGGTGAAGACAATATTTTCACTCTTCATAAATGGAAGAATGCGATGGAGCTGGTAGAGAGTTATCCTATCTTTGTTTATCCTCGTCCCGATTCAAAAAAACCTTCTTCTCTCCTGCTTGATCAGATCCTGGCAAAAGCTGAAATACACCGGGTGAATGCGCCTCAGATGGAAATATCCGGCACCTTTATTAGGGAGGGAATCAAAAAAGGAAAGGATATGTCATATTTCCTGCCGCCTCCGGTCTGGAAATATATTAAGGAGATGCATTTTTATGAAAGATAAGGCGGAAAGAAATCCATTAACCACAAAGTCCCTCGCCTATAAAAAATAGGAACTTCAAGATTAATAACTCTGTTCGTCCGTCGCTCGAAAATCAATTTATTTACCCCGTTCCGCTTCGCGGAAGTAAATTGATTTTGACTTCGTCGAGCTCCTCGCTTCGCTTCGTCGGTTCTTCGCTCCCCTTGGGGTCGGGGTAAACGAAGAAAATCAATTTGCGACTTTGAAAAGAAGTTAGTTATATAGTAGGTCTCAAAGGAAGTACCGATTGCAAGCCTTTATTCGGCCTTTACCTGTGCCCTGCGCTCTGTGCTCTGAGCCTTTATACGGCCTTTACCCTGTGCCCTGCGCTCTGTGCTCTGAGCCCTTATACGGCCTTTTGCACCTCCGTAATGATCTCTTCGCCTCTGACAAGAGCCTTCTCATTAATCGGGATAAGATTATGATATCGTTCCGGAAGTGATTTTTTCAGACCCTTGATCACATTTTCAAGCTTAATAATTGGTTTCACTTTCAAAAAACCTCCCAGCACTATCGTATTAAATATCTTTGGACTGTTCATCTTTGAAGCCTCAGCAGCAGCATCAACCCTGTAGACAGAGATATCCTTTCTTTCAGGATGACGTGTAATGCCATTACCATCATAAATAAGAACACCACCGGGTTTTACTGAACTCTCAAATTTATCGAGCGACTGCTGATTGAGAATAATGGCAGTGTCGAACCGTTTTATAATCGGAGAACTTATCCTTTCACTGCTGATTATGACCACTACATTTGCTGTTCCACCACGCATTTCTGGTCCATAGGAAGGCATCCAGCTGACTTCCATGTCCTGAATCACACCCGAATATGCCATTATTTTACCCATCGAAAGGACACCCTGTCCTCCAAATCCGGCGATAATTATTTCCTCAGTCATTGTTTTTGAGTTTCTTTATTTATGATAATTGGCTATTCTTCAGGTACTTTAATATCGCCCAGAGGATAATACGGGAACATATTTTCCTCCATCCATTTGTTCGCCTGAACCGGTGTCATCTTCCAGCCTGACGGACAGTTTGATACGATTTCTATCAGACAGGTTCCCTTGTTGAGCTTCTGATACTGTACTGCCTTTCTGATCGCTTTCTTTGTTTTCTTAACATTGGCAGCAGTGTGCACGCTCTGACGGGTAACGAAATATGTTCCGGGAAGTGTTGCTACCAGTTCTGTCATTTTAAGTGGATTCCCCATTGTCTTGACGTCTCTGCCATAAGGTGATGTTGAAGATTTCATACCCGGAAGGGTTGTGGGCGCCATCTGACCTCCAGTCATCCCGTATATCCCGTTATTAATAAAAATAATCATAATATTTTCACCCCTGTTGCATGCGTGAATTGTCTCAGCAGTTCCAATGGCAGCGAGATCGCCGTCGCCCTGGTATGTAAAGACAAATTTTTCGGGCATCAGTCTTTTTATTGCCGTAGCTACAGCAGGAGCTCTGCCATGAGCAGCTTCCTGCCAGTCTATATCCATATAATAATAAAGGAAAACCGAACATCCGACGGGAGAAACCCCAACCGTTTCCGACTGTATACCCTCTTCCTCAATAATTTCAGCAAGGATCCTGTGAGCCGTACCATGGCCACATCCCGGGCAATATGACAGAGTGTTTCTTGTCATTATGCTGCTTTTCTTATACACCAGGTTTTCCGGTTTTATAATTTCTTTGATTCCAGTAACTTGAAGCATTTCTTAACCTCCTATGAATTTTGATTTCAGACTCTCAACAACCTCTTCAGGCGTTGTTACAATACCCCCCATCCTGCCAAAATGATGGACGGGGACTTTCCCATTTACCGCAAGAAGAACATCTTCCACCATCTGTCCTGCACTCATCTCAACAGATAACATGCCTTTAACTTTTCCGGCAAGTTCATTTAGCCTTTTTCCGGGGAAAGGGAAAAGTGTGATTGGTCTGAGAAGACCAGCCTTTATTCCCTGCTCTCTTGCAATCTGCACAGCTTTCTGACAAACACGTGCACTCGTCCCATATGCGACAAAAAGATAATCAGCGTCTTCACACTGAAACTCCTCATATCTTACTTCTTTTTCCCTTATCTCATCATATTTGGCAAGAAGCTTATTGTTAAATACTTCCTGGCGGTTAGGGTCAAGATCGAGTGAAGTGATAATATTCCTTTCCCTGGTGGCAGGCTTTCCTGTTGTTGCCCATTCGGGTACTGTCTTTGATCTTTCTTTATGTGGACTGAGATATACTTTTTCCATCATCTGGCCGATAGCGCCATCAGACAGCATCATAACAGGGTTTCTGTATTTGAAGGCAAGCTCAAAACTCAGATCGACAAAATCAGCCATTTCCTGAACAGAAGCCGGTGCGAGGACTATCAGATGATAATCGCCGTGTCCACCCCCTTTTGTTGACTGAAAATAGTCTGACTGGGCGGGCTGGATAGTGCCCAAGCCCGGACCTCCTCTTACAACATTGACAATAAGGCATGGAAGTTCTGCACCGGCGATGTATGAGATACCCTCCTGCTTCAGACTGATTCCGGGCGAAGAGGAAGAAGTCATTACTTTTTTTCCGCACCCCGCTCCACCGTAGACCATATTTATTGCAGCTATTTCACTTTCGGCCTGAAGAACTATCATTCCTGTTGTTTCCGCCGGATTGGCTTCCATCAGATACTCTATGATTTCGGTCTGAGGTGTTATGGGATATCCAAAGTAGCCATCTACTCCGGCCCGGATAGCTGCTTCGGCTACCGCCTCATTTCCTTTCATCAATCTTAATTCCTTTTCCATTACCTCGGTTAAATTTTTGTTTTGTAAACTGTAATCACACCATCAGGACAAACCATTGCACAATTGGCACATCCGATGCAAAGTTCAGGATTTGCAGGAAAGGCGAAGTTATAACCTTTTCCGTTCACCTCTTTTGCCATTGCGATTGTACCCGTAGGACAAGATACCATACACACTTCGCAACCCTTGCATTTTTCAACATTCACAACAATACTACCTCTTATTTTTGCCATTCTCTGAGTTTTTTAATTCTTACTTATTGGATGTTCTCCGTTAAATCTTTTCAATCGGATTTCCAGATCGGAAAACTGCTCCCGCGGAACAAGAGACACGCATGCCCTCAATCCGTTGCGCCGGTCGCTTCCCGTGGTTGCCAATGAAATAGCACTGATCCCGTAACAAAGTAAATCTCCGATCAGTTTTTCACCTGATAAGCCCGGATATGATATTGTAAAATAAAAGCCATCTGCCAGAGGCTCGTCAAGATCCCTGTCATATACAATTTCAAAACCATTTGAGACAAATATTTTTTTCATCTCCGATGCTTTTTTTCCATAGTCTATAACGTCATTTCTGTATTTGTATTTCCCATCGTTAACTGCTTTCAGAAGAGCGGCTAAACCGAACTGAACAGAATGTGTTACTCCTGCTGATAAACCATATAAAGCTCCAAAGATAGCTGAATGTCCGAATTTATCTGTTGAATAGTACCGCAAAAGATCAGGATATGACTTGTTATACAGTTTGTCGGATATAGCCATCATCCCTATTCGCTGCCCGGCATAACTGAATATTTTGGAACTCGAGATCAGCATAATATACTCATCGGTATAGCGCGCCACCGTAGGCTGATAAGGTGGTTCACCGGGTATTGAGTAGTCTTTCCTGAAATCCATTCCAAAATATGCAAGATCTTCTATAACAATTACATCATATTTTACTGAAAGATCACCTATTATGGACAGTTCCTCATCAGTCAGGCATATCCATGATGGATTGTTCGGATTTGAAAACAACAGTGAGGAAATTTTTCCTGTTTTGAGATATGATTCAAGCTTTTCCCTTAGTTTTTTTCCCCTGAAATTATAAATATCAAAAGAGCAATAATCGTGTCCCAACATCTTGACCTGTTGCTTCTGAACAGGGAATCCCGGGTCGATAAAGAGCGTTCCCTCTTTTGTATGGTCATTCCTGTTTGCCACGAGAAAGCTGACCATCGCTCCCATCATTGAACCTACTGTAGGAATACAACCCTGTGGGTTAATCTCTACATCAAGGAAAAGCTTTATAAACCGTGAGGTTTCTTCCTTAAGTTCTTTAAGACCTGATATATCGGGATAAAATGCACCTACTCCCTTCTTGAGTGCCGCAATTTCTGCCTCAACTCCAATAGCCGGAGCAGGAAGACCCGGAACGCCCATCTCCATCCTCACAAATTTGACTCCGGTTTTCTCCTCCAACAGATTAACAAGATGGACGATTTCTCTTATCGATGCTGATTCCAGAGAACGTATATCACTTGTCCTGGTCAGCGATTTTACAAGGTCAGAAGAAATAGGAATGCCACTCATATACTTATATAAATATTAATACTTTCGTTTATCAATAACCCGTTTTGCTTTACCTTCACTTCTTTCAATCACCTTCGGTTCCACCAGAGTAACTTTTATACCGAGGCCAAGTGAATTTTCAAGATTGTTCTGAAGCTTTTGTCTCAGGGCTTCAAGCTGGCTTATCTTGTCGAGAAAGAAAGCCTCATCAACTTCCACTTTCAGTTCAAGAGTGTCAAGATTGTTTACCCTGTCAACAATTAGCAGATAATGGGGTTTTATTTCTGACATTTCGAGAAGAACAGTCTCCACCTGAGATGGAAAGAGATTCACTCCTCTGATTATCAGCATGTCATCACTCCGGCCAAGGCATTTCTCCATCCGCACCATTGTTCTTCCGCACTCGCATTTTTCATGATTGAGACGGGTAAGATCGCGTGTCCGGTAACGGATAAGTGGCAAACCTTCTTTGGTAATTGTTGTAAATACAAGTTCTCCTGTACTTCCCGACGGAAGAACCTGAAGAGTTTCAGGGTCAATTATTTCAGGGTAAAAATGATCTTCAGCTATATGAAGGCCTTCCTGTACCTGACATTCGCTTGCAACTCCGGGACCTATTACCTCGCTCAGACCATAAATATCGATTGCTTTTATGCGGAGTTTTTCTTCAATTTCCCGTCTCATATTTTCAGTCCATGGTTCGGCGCCAAATACACCTACCCTTAGTTTTAAATCTTCTCTGCTGATGCCGCTTTCCTGGATAGCTTCGGCAAGAAAAAGAGCATACGAAGGAGTACATGCAAGTACCGTACTGCCAAAATCATGCATGAGCTGTATCTGTCGTACTGTATTGCCACCTGAAATAGGAATTACCGAAGCGCCAATCTTTTCACCGCCATAATGAAGTCCGAGCCCGCCGGTAAATAATCCGTATCCATATGCCACCTGTATAAAATCATTGCGGTTTGCTCCCGCGCTTGTCAGTGTCCTGGCCATAACTTCAGACCACGTAGAGATATCATTGCGTGTGTAACCGACTACTGTGGGTTTCCCGGTTGTGCCTGAGGATGCGTGGACACGGACAATTTCGCTCATTGGTACTGCAAATAGCCCGAACGGATAATTATCCCTCAGATCAGTTTTGGTGGTGAACGGCAACTTTACTATATCGTCGATCGTCTTAATATTCTCAGGTCCAATTCCGGCTTCCTGCATTTTGTTCCTGTAATAGGGCACATTGAAATATACTCTCTCAACAGTTTCCCTAAGCCTTTCGCCCTGAACTTTCCTGATCCCATCCCGGTCCATACACTCGAAATGGCGGTTCCAAATTTGCATAATATTGTATTTAATCCGGGAATTTATTCAATAAATGATTTTGACCCATTATGTAACTCGCTTACTTCTAAAATATTAACCCCCTTCCCGACCTTCCCCCACGGGGGAAGGAGTGATACCATCCTTTCCCCCTTGGGGGAAATAAGAAAGGGGGTAATCATATCTTATACAGATCACTTGCCTTCAGAAGTTCCATTTCATGGCTTTTCAGCGCTTTAATAGCGTTTTCGGTATTGCTGCAGCGCAGGATTATTATCGATTTATCGCCAACGGAGAAAGCGTATGTGTACTCGACACTAATATCAAGATCAGATAAGATTTTCAGGATTTTGGCATAATACTTCGCCTCGCTTGGTGCTGCCACTGAAATAACTTCCGTGAGATTAACAGTGAAGTTCTTCTTTTTAAGTTGTTCCCGTGCCTTTTCAGGGTCAGAAACAATTAACCGCAATATTCCAAATTCAGTTGTATCTGCAACACTTAATGCAGTTATCCTGATATTCTCCTCTCCAAGGACTTCAAGTACTTCTGTAAGGCGTCCTGATTTATTTTCAAGAAAAACAGATAACTGATGGATGATCATATCTTTAAATATTTTTTAATAAAAATAATTTTCGAATATAGATATAAAATTTATCAGGTTGTCAAATATATCCCCAGAATTACCTCTCAATTCTTATTCTTGCATCAACAACTGTGAGACCTTCTGGACTTCCTATCAGCGGATTAAGATCCATTTCCTTTATTTCGGTTGCGTACCTCAGCAAACTGGAGAGTCGTACTATAATTTCTGCGAATTTATGTTCGTTGATTCCGGGTTTGCCTCTTGTCCCTCTGATGATTCTATAGCTCCTCAGACTTCTGATCATTGATTCGGCTTCATTGAAGGTCAGAGGCGCCAGACCAGAAGATACATCACCAAGAACTTCGACAAATATCCCACCCAGACCACAGAGAAGGATATGGCCGAAACGTGGCTCATACTTGGCTCCTATAAAGAGTTCGGTGCCTGATAGCATCTGTTGCATCAGCACAGCGTTAACCCCTGATATCTGCATCATTCTTTCAAACTCAGCTTCAAGGTGCCTTGTGGATTTGATATTCAGTGTCACTCCTCCCACATCCGATTTATGTACGGGTCCGACAACCTTCAGCGCAAGCGGGAAACCGGTTTCGGTAACCGCCTGACAAAGTTCTTCGTGCGTGGAAACAACTTTCTCCTTAACAACCGGAATATTTGCTGCTCTCAGAAGCTTTTGAATTGTTGCCGGTTCAAGATATCCGCTTGACGATTTGTCTATTATTTGTCTTATCAGTGAAACATTTATATTGTCAAGAAATATCTCGTCATTGGCAGGTAAAGGAGTATTAAATATCTTTGTTAAAGCCTTGCCCAGAACAACTTCATCAGGGAAATTAATATGGCCCTTATTAAGAAAATACTCAAGTTCTTTTGAAGAGCTGGTAACAGAAGGCAATATCGGGTAAAGAGGTTTTATGCAATCCCTGATCTTATTATGCAGCAGATCGTAGATTTCAGTAATGTCATTTAATCCATTGCTCCCAAAAATAACACTCATGCCATCAATTTCCGGCATTTTTTTGTCAACATATTCTATAACACTCCCCAGTTGATCATTTGTTGCTGTTGCGATCATATCTATGGGGTTTACAGCAGATGCCCCCTGATTCATCATCGCTAGCAGTTCAGTCTGGTGATTAACTGAAATTTTGGGGATGTTCATGCCACCGGCAGAAAGTGCATCGGTAAGCATAACAGCCGGACCGCCGGCATGAGTAATTATTGCTATATTCTTACCTTTAAGCACTTTATGAAAAAAGACAGAAGCTACAGTTGTCAATTCATCACGGCCTGAGCATCTTACAATACCTGCTTTACGGAACAGTGCTTCAACTGCTGAATCAGAAGATGCCATTGCACCTGTGTGTGATGAAGCTGCCCTGCTCCCTGCTTCTGTAGTTCCAGCCTTTATTGCAGCTATACGGCAACCCTTCCTTATGAGTGATGATGAATGATGAAGGAGCTTATCCGGGTTTCTGATACTTTCAACATAGATTAGCTTTATGTTTGAGCTTATCCCTTGCTCGTAGGTCTCATCCCAGTACTCAAGGACTTCCTCTACACCTGTCTGTGGACTGTTGCCTACAGAATAAACGCTCGAAAAGTTTAAACCCTTCGGCATAGCTGATTCAAAAATGAAAACAGCGGTTGCTCCCGATCCTGAAACGAAATCACATCCACGCTCATTCAGCTTTGGAACAGGTGTGGTAAAAACACCCTGATATGTCGGTGTAATTACGCCAATACAATTTGGCCCGATCAGACAACCTCCGGATTTATCAATTAGATCAACAATTTGATTTTCAAGTTTTTGTCCTTCGGCCCCAGCCTCACTGAAACCGGCTGAAATTATGATAAACGCTTTTGTCTTTTTATCGCGCACCAGAATCTCAACAGCTGCGAGACACATCGTCGCCGATATGGCAAGAATCGCCAGATCCGTGTCAGGAATATCATTTAAATCCCTGTATGACTTGACACCCTGGATAATATCCTGTTTAGGATTGACGACATAAAGATTTCCGGCATATTTCCCGTCAATAATGTTTTTCAGTACTTTGCCACCAGGTTTAAAAAGATCGTCTGACCCGCCTACCACAACGATGCTGGCAGGATTTATAAGTTTTTCATTTATCATAGTCAATTAAAATGGAAACGGAATGAATTGTGAAAATCAATGATCAGAGCGAGTGGTAAATACTATAGGCCAGCAAATCTTTTGAGATAGCCAACATTATTAGCAACAACAAATAAATACTTCTCTGATATATAACAGGATACTGCCAATTTTAGCTCTTAAATGTGGAAAGCAAGTTAATAAAATAAATAGCATAAAAACAAGATAAAAATCATAGAACCTCAGAGGGGTTCCACCAATACTAGACTGACGGTGTATTTTAATTTTGAACCCTGGGTTCATTTGGAAATATATCTGAAAGAATTTGCATGACTGCCTTAAAAAATTACTTTTGTAATAAGTCCTAATCAAATTCTACTTTAAACCTTTTCAGATGAAAAAATCAAATTATAAATTCACTTTGACAATAATTCTCATTTTTTGTCTCTGCCAGTTTACATGGGCACAGAACTTCGATACTGACACTGACCAGCCCTGTACAACGATAATGGTTGGAAAACTTGCCTCCACCGATGGGTCGGTAATGACTTCACACACCTGTGATGGTAATTACAGGACCTGGGTTGACATTGTCCCCCACCAAAAATTTGAAAAGAATACAATGCATAAGGTTTATGACGGGATGCTCCACACCGAAGAAGCCTGGGATATGACGAAGGTAGTACTTAAAGGGGAGATTCCTGAAGCTGCGGAAACCTATTCGTTTCTTAATACCGCATACCCATGTCTGAATGAAAAACAGCTGGCCATTGGCGAAACAACTATCTACGGAAGAGAGGAGCTGATAAATCCCGATGGTATGTTTCTGATCGAGGAGCTGGAAAAAATAGCGCTTCAGAGATGTAAGACTGCAAGGGAAGGAATAGCTCTTATCGGCAAGCTGGCTGAAGAATATGGTTATGCCGATCTCGCTGAATGTATTACTCTGGCCGATCCAAAAGAAGTCTGGCAACTGGAGATAGCCGGTTCAGGCAAGGAGGGAAAACCATCTGCGATCTGGTGTGCCCAGAGGATCCCTGATGAAAACATTGGCATTTGTGCAAATATCCCCCGGATCTCGACTGTCGATTTTAAGAATCATAATTTTTTCATGTACAGCACTGATCTGCAAAACGTAGCTAAGAAGCTGGGCTATTGGGACGGATCGGAACCATTGAAATTCTGGAAAGTTATAAACGGGAAGAAACCATTCTCAATAAGGGAATATTATGTCTTGAGTAAACTTGCTCCTTCCCTGAATCTGTCGTATGAAGCCGAAGAGCTTCCTTTTTCAGTTAAACCTGCAAAGAAGCAATCGCCCCGTGATATAATAGGCCTATTCAGAGAGACATATGAAGGTACCCAATGGGATATGACCAAAAACCTATTCATTACTGTCAAGGAAAAAGATAAAGACGGAAAAGAGACAGAAAGAATGATAAAATCGCCTGTAGTGTCAAACTGGATGAATAATGATCTCCGCACATTGCTCAACGAAATAAAACCCGGTGTTGTGGAACGTCAGAGGACTATCGCTATTGCAGCCTGCTCCTATTCACATGTGATTCAATGCCGCGACTGGCTGCCTGATGAAGTTGGCGCCATAGCCTGGTTTTCATTTGATAATCCCGGTGAGAGCCCGAGAATCCCTGTTTTTTCAGGAGTATTATCACTTCCGGCTTCTTTTAATATCTGCGGACAGCCGCGTTACAGAACTGATGCTGCGATATGGTCATTCCGTGAAGCAAATAAACTTGCTACAGTAAACTGGGCGAAAGGCAGATTACTCATCGAGCCTGCTGTCCAGGAATTTGAGGATAAAGCTTTTGCAGAAATGCCGGCTGTTGAAAAAAGAGTAATCGAGCTGGTGAAAGATGGAAAAAATGAAGAGGCAAGAAAATATGTAACATCCTATACAAATAGTTTTGCCGGAGCTGCAATGAGCAAATGGGAAGAGATGAAGGTGACACTTTGGGGAATGTTTGGCAGAGGATTTTAATTGTAACTACCGAATCCCGTGCTTTAGCTCATTTCAGTGTGACTATCTCAGAAATTAAGAATGGATTTCTTCCTTTGTGTACCTTATGCTGCCCTTTGTGTTGCTTTGTGGTAAAAAGAATGACCTATCTTTGCTCCAAATTAAGGATTCAATGGCGTTGAGTGTAAAAGACATCCTGGATACAGAGAAATTCACGAAAGAAAATATTATTACACTTCTGAATTCAACAGGTGAAGACAGGACGCTTTTATTCAGGAAATCAGCTGAAATCAAAGAAAAATATATCGGAAAAAAGGTCTGGTTCAGGGGATTGATTGAATTTTCCAATATCTGCAGCAAAGATTGTCTCTATTGTGGCATAAGAAAAGGAAATAAAAATCTGACCCGCTACAACCTGTCTGATGAAGAGATCCTTGCCGCCTCAAAATTTGCTTTTGACAATCATTATGGCTCAATAGCCCTCCAGTCAGGCGAACTTGAAAGTCAGGCTGTAGCCGGCAGAATCGAAAATCTTCTTTATAAAATTAAGGAGTTATCTGATGGAAGATTAGGTGTAACCCTCTCGGTAGGTGAACAGGAGCCGGAAATATATAAAAGATGGTTTGACGCCGGTGCGCACAGGTACCTTCTTCGTATTGAAGCCACAAATCAGCAACTTTATAATAAGATCCATCCCTTTGATTCAAAACATGATTTCAATCACAGGCTTGACTGCCTCAGAAGCCTGCAGGATATCGGTTACCAGACCGGAACAGGTGTTATGATCGGATTACCGTTCCAGACCATGGATGATCTGGCCGGCGATCTTCTTTTTATGAAAGAGTTCAATATTGATATGTGTGGAATGGGACCATATATTGAACATGCCGACACTCCATTGATTGAATACTCGGGTGACCTGATGCCGCTCCAGGAAAGATTTGATCTCACGCTTAAAATGATCGCGATAATCAGGATAATGATGAAAGATATCAATATCGTAGGAGCTACCGCACTTCAGGCTATTGACCCCATAGGGCGTGAAAAAGCAGTTAAGATTGGTGCAAATATTCTTATGCCAAATATCACCCCGGGGAAGTATCGTGACAGTTATAAGCTCTACAATAATAAGCCATGTACTGATGATTCTGCAGAAGATTGCCAGAGTTGCCTGGAGGCAAGAGTAAGTCTTGCCGATGCCGAGGTGATTTATGATGAATGGGGTGATTCAAAACATTTCACTGAAAAATTGAAATAAAGTGAATTGTTCCTGTTAAGACTTCGGGAGTACTGAAGATGCTGTACTTTTTCTGAAAGCATTATTTGATACCGATAATTTTTGTATTTTTGCGTGCCTGATAATACTGAGAAACGATTTAACATTTTTTCAAAGTAAGTCGGGAAAATTCAAACGTAAATCCAATCCAAAAGAAGAACTGATGGAAAAGAGAATGGGTCTGCCCATGCATCAAAGGAACAGTGTAATTTCTCTTGTTATCGAAGGGACCACCCTGAAAATCAGTGCTCTTACCGGAAATATTGTACGCTTGAATGATGTTGAAATGAAATCAATGTTAAAATTCAGGGAGGAGCTTAATGATGAACAAGAATGAACGAAATAAAGTATTCATTGACAGAGACAAGTTATATTCGATGATTGAGGGGGAAACTCCATCGGAAAGTCAGACAAATACAATTCTAAACAAAGCATTAAAACTCAAGGGACTGAATCTCGAAGATGTGGCTTCGCTTCTGCGTGTACAGGATCCAATGGTTATTCATAAAATCATGGAAACTGCCCATACCGTAAAGGAGGAAATTTATGGAAGGCGTCTAGTGATATTCGCTCCTATCTATACAGGAAATGCCTGCATAAATAATTGCACATACTGTTCATTCAGATCTGATAACAAGGAGATCAAACGGAAAGTACTTTGCATGGATGAGATAGCACAGGAGACAAGTTCTCTTCTTCTCGAGGGTCATAAAAGAGTCCTTCTGATCTGTGGTGAGAGTAAACGCAACGACACTGATTATATGGTAGAAGCCATACGGACAACTTACAGTGTAAAGGAGAATGGCGGACGTGATTATGTGCGCAGGATCAATGTTGAGCTTGCACCCATGGAAGTTGAAGATTTTGCAAAGCTCAAAGCCGAAAAAATAGGAACATACGTTTGTTTTCAGGAGACCTATGACCCATTGTTGTATAAGAACTTTCATCCTGCAGATACAAAAAAAGGAGATTATGAATATCGCCTGACGGTGATGGACAGGGCAATGGAAGGCGGGATAGACGATATTGGCATTGGAGCCTTGCTTGGTCTGGTTGATTATCGTTTCGAGATCCTGGCAATAATGGAACATGCTCTTCACCTTGAAAGAGCGTATGGCTGCGGTCCGCATACTGTCAGTGTCCCACGAATCGAATATGCAGTCGGAGCGCCTCACTCTGAAAACATCCCATCGAAAGTAAGCGACAATGATTTTAAAAAATTAGTTGCGATTATCCGGATCGCTTTGCCTTACACCGGAATCATTCTGAGTACGCGCGAAAACGATGTGATGAGGAATGAGTTGTGCGATTATGGAATCAGTCAGGTTTCCGCCGGATCAAGGACAAATCCCGGGTCCTATTCACATGAAGAAGAACAGTCTGGAAGTCAGTTTACTCTTGGCGACCATCGTACACTCGACCAGGTGATTTCATCACTGGCCGATGGCGGTTACATACCTTCATTTTGTACCGGCTGCTACCGCAAAGGAAGAGTAGGTCAGGATTTTATGGATCTTGCCAAACCCGGTCTGATAAAAGAATATTGCATGCCTAATGCGCTTTTTACCTTCAAAGAATATCTCGAAGACTTTGCCACACCTGAAACAAGGGAGAAAGGTTTTGCCCTTATTAATAAGCTTGTAAGGGATGTTGAAAATAATACACTTAAAACGAAAATATCAGGTAACCTTCAATTAATAAAAGAAGGGCAACGTGATCTTTATTTTTGAAAGAAGCTGTAAAATGTATTTATAAGAAAGAGAAAACCTTATCAGTATATCAACTCGGAAATTTCCTCCAGTGCATGATTGATTTTCGAAACAGCCTTTGCATCAGAAAAAGCAATGGCACCGTGAATTTTTTTATGAAACGAGATGGTAACCCTGGAGTCATGATCAAAATTTTTTCCGAAGATATTCAACAGAACCTCTGATACATCCTCCCCGTACCGATTGATGACTACCATCCCTTTTGACTGTTGAAACGCCGATTCGACCGATACCGCGTAAATTCCGGCTGCAGGGAGTATTTTGCACTCTTCAGTTAATGGTATTTTCATCATATACGGCAAATTCAGGCCTGCAATGGTATAATTGGCCGGGTTACCCTTGATTATATAATAATGATCGAGATAAGCATTTGCCCTCTGTATATAACCTTCGCTTATTGCCTGTCGTATCTTTGTTGAGCTTACTGTTTCATGATATACCTCCTGCTCCGGTATTTCTTCGGCATCGAACTGGTATTTCTCACGCCATTGCCATAATTGCCGGTAATCACCTTCCTTATTAAATCCAAAATGATGATTGAATCCGACTACCACAACCTTTGCCCTGAGCATTCCATGAAGCAGATCCCTGACAAACTGCTCGCTCGTTATTTTTGAAAATTCCCTTGTGAAGTCAACAATAATGACATTGTCGAGACCCGTTTTCTCGAGAAGATCGAGTTTTTCTTCCTGTGAGTTGATAAGTTTTAGATCCTTTCCTGCTGTATCGGGGTAAAGAACTTTTCGGGGATGAGGATCAAAGGTAATAAGGACTGATTCTCCGTTATACTTTTCGGCAAGCATCCTCAGCCTGTTGAGAATAGTCTTATGACCGATATGAACTCCGTCGAAGGATCCAGTTGTCACGACGGGGTTTCTGATGTTTTTAGCCTCCTCGAAGCCTCTGAATATCTTCATTCGGCAGAAAGCTAAATTTTATTCTCCTTAACAAAATAGGCTACTTTTTCGATCGAAGTGATCATGTCATACTCCTCAAGATAAACTCCCGATGGAACATTCAACGGAATTGTGGTGAAATTCAGGATTCCTTTAATACCAAACCTTACCACCTCTTCAGATGTCTCTCTGGCGTAGTCAGGAGGGACGGTCAATATTGCTATTTTTATATCCAGATCTTTAATCCTCTTTTCGATCTCGCTGTAGGGAAAGCATTTAACACCTGAAATTACCTTGTTAATCTTCTGAGGATCGTTGTCAAATGAAGCCACCAGATTGAGTTTTGAACGTTTTCCCTTAAAATAGCCGGCTACTGCTCTTCCAAGGTTGCCAATGCCAATAACAGCCACATTCATTGACTCCTCAAAATCAATTATAGTGCCAATAGTATCAATCAGTTCCCTGACATCATATCCTTTTCTGAGAACGCTTGAATATCCAATAAGCATAAGGTCACGCCTTACCTGTACAGCAGTTATGTGAAGGCGGGCAGCCAGATCGTGGGAAAAGATGAAGTTTCTTTTTTCATTCAGACACTCAAGAAGCGTTCTTCTGTATTCGCTGAGTCGTTCTACGGTTTTTCCTGGTAATTTCATAATCTTTAATCTTTTTTCGGATTGCTGTTTAATTTTTCAGGAAGGTACCACAACTGGTTTTTTGGGAAGCCTTATAGTAAATACCGTTCCAATATCAGGAGTACTGTCTACATTTATTGTTCCATGATACAATTCTACTACTTTCCTGACAATAGATAACCCGAGCCCGCTCCCTGCAATGTTCCTGGTCTTTTCATTCTTTATTCTTACAAACTCGGTGAAAAGATTTTCGGTGTCGCTTTTGTTTATTCCTATACCTGTATCTGAAATGATCAGAATCGCTTCACTTTCGGAACTGTCGATAGTTATCTCAACTTTTCCTCCAATCTTATTATATTTGACTGCATTAGAAATGAGATTATTAAAAACAATCTCCATGTCATCAGGATCGGCCATTATCACCACGTCGGATCTCACGTCAATATTAATTGTTACATCCATCTGAATCGCATAAGGCTGTGCCGTTATCAAAGCCACTGATGCAAGTTCCGATAAATTTACCTCCTGAATTTTTTCTTCTTTGCGTTCGAGTCTGATCTTTGTAAAATCAAGAAGATCCATTATAAGATTTCTCATCCCCTGAATGCGTTGCAAAGATCTTTCTATAGGAGTGGTATAATCATCGATAAGCTCTCCGGCCTGTTTTTCCTGCATCATTCTCATATATCCCTCAAGAGCGTTCAGCGGGGCTTTCAATTCATGCGACAAAACGGAAAGAAACTGGTAACGGATCTTTTTGCCCTCCTGTTTCATCTTATGCGTTATACGCTTGAGATATTGCTGCTTTGTAATATTCTCGATACTTGATTTAAGTTCCTGGGGGGTGAAGGGTTTCGGAATAAAATCAATGGCACCGTCACGCGTTGCTCTGATTGCAACATCGAGTGATGCGTATGAGGTAATCATCGCCACTACTATATCATAATTGCGTTTCCTGATGTATTCGAGAACTTCAATTCCCTGTATACCAGGTAACTTATTGTCGAGTAAAAGAATATCGGGCATAGCCTGTTCAAGTATCACAATACCTTCCTCACCTGTTCCGGCTTCAGTTACCTCAAATGTATAATCCTCATCCATAAACGGGTAGGTAACATGAAAATTATTGAGTATACGGGAAACACCGGAACGTATACCGGGTTCATCATCAATAACCAGAACTTTCAGAACAGCCATTTCAAAGTTTTAATAATTTCATAACTTCCTGATCGAGTTGCTCAGGTCTTATTCCTTTTTCAAGATACTTGTCGGCTCTTATCCACGATTTTTCCAGATCAGAATCAATACTGAATGACATTCCTGTCTCATGAGAAACGGCCGTCGCCAGAATAACCGGAACATCCGGATATTTTCTCTTGATCTTGTAACATAAGATAAAACCGCTGTCGTCGTTCTCCATCATCAGATCAAAAATTGCAAGATTTGGTTTAAATTTTGCAATTACTGATTCCGCCTCAGCCTGACTCTCAACCGCAACAGTTTTATATCCTGCTTTTTCAAGGTTAAAAACTGTCTGAAACAGATAGTCAGGGTCATCATCAGCAACCATAATCGTTATATCACTCTTCTTCATTATATTACAAATATCTTAAAAAAATCTATTTAAATAAAATCCTCCGCCTCTAAGTCTCTCATGCCCACAGTCCCTCAGTCTCTCAGTCTCTTAGTCCCTTAGTCCCTTAGTCTCTTAGTCCCTACTCCTTCCTCCTCGGCAGCACAATCTTAAAGCTTGTTCCCGTAGGACCTTTGGCAGGGTTATTATTCGAATCGGCTGATATCTGACCTTTATGCATTTTTACGATTCCATAAGCAGTTGCCAGACCCAAACCGGTTCCCTTGCCAATACTCTTTGTGGTAAAAAATGGTTCGAATATTTTTGCTCTGTCCTCTTCCCTGATGCCAGTACCTGTATCACTGATGACTATTATAACATCGCTGAGCGTATCCTCAGTCTTGATATTTATTGTGCCACCGTCGGGCATCGCATCAAAAGCATTCTTGATAAGGTTCGTTAGCACCTGCATCATCTGCTCAAGATCAAGCATCGCTTTAGGATTCGTGGTTCTGTCTTCAATATTGATTTTTACGCCTGCAGGGACTATAAGGCTATCGAGACTCTGATCGACAAGGTTCTTAATACTAACTGTCTGGTGGTTGACCTGATTCTTACGTGCAAAATTCAACAATCCGGCAACAATTTTTTTACATCTTTCAGCCTGATCAACAATAAGTTGCAGATCTTCTCTCACCGGATCCTCAGATTTGGTCTCTTCAAGTAGTATATTACTATACATTATTACCACGCCGAGCGGATTATTAAGCTCATGTGCTATTCCTGCAGAAAGCTGACCCATATGAGCGAGCTTCTCCGATTGCTTCAGGGCCTGTTTCATCGACGACAATTTTTCATTGGATAATGCCAGATCCTTTACCGATTTGTGAAGCTTTTCTATAGTGTATGGAAGACACATCTCAACTTCAGCAAGACCTTTTTTTATGGCTATAGCATGTTCCACACAACTTTCGTAACCACATGCACCACAATCGAGCTGGTCCTTTTTTGTAAGTTTTCCCATCTTAACAAGAATTTCATTAACGTCGTTCTCATTAAGCGTGTCAATTCTCCGGTCCTCTGCTCTGTGTCTTATGGTCAGGTCAAGTTCTGCAAACTCATCAAAAGACTTCTGCCAGCTTTCCGAATCGATATTCTTCATTTTGGTATTGGCGTAGGAGCTTACCAGCGACCTGCGGTTGTACTGTTTGCCATTTTTTGACAGACCAGGACCCATAATACAACCTTCGCAACAAAGCAGCTCCATATGCTGATTTTTTATCAGACCTGCTTCGAATTCTTTCAGGGCACCCTGAAAATCTATTCTTCCTTCTGCGGCGATCATATTTCCGGTGATCGCATTATCGCTGATTTTTGCTGTCTGCAATAATCCTCGTGCCACGGGAAAAATTGCTCCCCTTCCGCCCACAGGCTGATCGAATTCAACCGGACTGGCAGTTTTTGGTGTTATCCCGCCATCAGCCAGCATATCCCTGAGCTCGGTAAACGTTATTGCTTCGTCTATTTCAGTGCTTTCTGCTTTCTTCGCCACGCATGGTCCGATGAAGACGATTTTTGTATCGTTGCCATATTTTTCACGCATGACCCTGCTCATTGCCACCATAGGAGAAACGATCGGAGCCAGGTTATCCACAAGGTCAGGATGGTAAAATTTTACATAATTTACTATCGAAGGACAATCGGAAGAGATATAGAAGTTCTTCTCTTCCGTCACAAGCTTCTTATACCTGTCGGCAACAAGATCGGCACCGAATGATACCTCAGCCACATACTTAAACCCAAGCGCTTTAATCATTCCTGTCAGAATACGATAATCGGGAATATCATAAAATTCAGCGGGGAAACTTGGAGCGATAATAGCTGCAACATTTTGTTCATTTTCGAGAAGCTTGACTACCCTGTCGGTGGTATTGAGAAAAACTTTTGCACCCTGGCTGCAGACTTTGGTGCAATTGCCACAAGCAATACACCTTTCATCGATCACCTCAGCCTGACCTCCGACAATCCTGATAGCCTTGGCAGGGCATTCTCTCACACACGTATAACATGTGCGACAGAGCTCTTTTATGGTGTATACCAACATCTTAAATAGTGTTAGTCATTTATAATAATACGTTTCGTTTCTCAAAATGAGTAAAGAATATTTTTTTATCTGCTATGTCGGAATTTTCCTTCAGTAGCTTGTCGTATAAGTTTATAAGTGAAGGTGATTTACATGGAAGGTTTATGGCTTCTGTTTCATCAGACTGGTAAACCAGCTTAGCCCTGTTCTTTAATTCGTCCTTTGATGAGTTGAACGGAAGACCGGCACCATGTACGCATCCACCCGGACAGGCCATTACCTCTATCAGATCATATTTTTTCCCTGAGGCCATTGAAGCTTTTAGTTTTTCCAGACCGGTAAGTCCGTCAACGACTGCAACCTTAATTTCCGTTTCACCTGCCATTACAACAATTTCTCTGAAGGTTCCTGATGAACGGAGCTTTTTGAAGATCTGCTTATCGGGTTCCTTTTTCATTTTACTGAAATGATAAGTCCGGATAACCCCTTCGGCCAAACCTCCCGACACTTCCGCAAGAATAGCTGCCGAACTTCTTCCTGACATCGGTTCATCAGCGGGTTCATGTTCAATATTTGTTGTATCGATACCGTACAATCTGATTAATCTTGCAAGTTCACGTACAGTAAGAACCGAATCTACATCACTTATGCCTTTTCGCATCATGCCATCACGACGTGCTTCAAATTTCATTGCCATACACGGAGTAGCTGACACTGAGAATATTTCCCCGGGCTTAACTCCAATCTGATCAGCAACAAGAGTTTTGATAAGGACGCCGGTGATCTGTTGTGGAGACTTCACTGTCGAAAACCGGGGAATCAAAGATGGGATAAATTGCTCGGCATATTTTACCCATGCCGGACAAGCGGAAATATAGAGTGGAGTATCAGTCTTATTTTCAAGTTTGTCTGAAAGCTCCTCAGCAATCTCTGAGATACAGACATCAGTGCCCAACCCTGTTTTAAAAACTTTATCGAAACCGATCTTCCGCAGGATGGCATTCAGGATTTTGTCGAATTCCCTGGTATATCTCATGCCCAGTTCTTCGGCAATTCCATAGACCACCATCGAGGAATACTGAATGACTTTCACTATTTCAGGTTTATTAAGATATTCCTGTACTTCAGTGATATTATGTTTTTCATGAAGAGCTCCGGTGGGGCAAACGAGCACACATTGTCCGCAATGTATACAGCTCGAAAAGTTGAAATCCCTGTCCATTGCCGCGCCGACATGTGTCTCTTTCCCCTTGTTTATAAAGTCCAGAGATGTTGCGGTAATCGTTTCTTCGCAGACCCTCACGCATCTCCCGCACAGGATGCATTTTGAGAGCTCTCTTATTATGGCAGGGCTCGACTGGTCGAGACGAGGTTTTATTTTTCTTCCTCTTATCCGTCTTTCCCTGATGTTAAGCTCTTCTGAAAGACGTTGCAGTTCGCAATTCAGATTTCTGTCGCAATAAAGACAATCGTCGGGATGGTTTGAAAGAAGCAGTTCAACAATCGTTTTCCTGGCAGTAATGACCCGTGGTGAATGAGTTTTTATTTTCATCCATTCCTCTACCGGCTGCGAACATGCAGTTACTAGCCGTTCGCGACCTTCAACTTCTACAACGCACATTCTGCAGGCTCCGGTTGGTGTAAAGTCTTTCATCCTGCAGAGGGTAGGTATAATAATCCCATTGCGGTTAAGGGCCGACAGAATTGTTTCACCTTTCTCAGCCTTGATCTTTTTATTATTTACCTGTATAGTAAAAAGCATAGAGATTATTTAACGTTTATTGCACTGAACTTACAAACATCGAAGCAGATACCGCAACCAATGCATTTCTCTTCCACAATGAAAAATGGTTGCAGGCGGGTTCCGTAAATAGCGTTGACCGGACATTTCGCGGCACAGGCGGTGCAACCCGTGCATTTATCGACATCAATTGAAAAAGTCCTTAGTCCCCTGCATATATTTGCCCTGCACTTCCTGTCGAAAATATGTTCTTCAAATTCATCCCTGAAGTTTTTCAGAGCGCTTATAAACGGATTAGGAGCAGTCTGTCCCAAACCGCAGAGAGAGGTATCCTTCATTACTGAAGCAATTGTTTCGAGCTGCATCACTCCTTTGAACCGCTCGAGAGTCGTTCCCGATTCTTCATTCTGCGGCTTTCTGATCACACTCTCAAGAATTTCAAGCATTCTTCCGGTCCCTTCACGGCAAGGTATACATTTCCCGCAACTTTCGTTACGGATAAACTCCATGTAATATCTTACCAGGTCAACCATGCATGTGTTTTCATCGATTATCACAAATCCTCCCGCTCCCATTCCAATTCCGTTAGCCTTCAGATCTTCATAATCAATCGTGATATCAAGGTTCTCAGCAGTAATGAATGATCCTGAGGCACCGCCAAGCTGAATTGCTTTAAATTCCTTTCCCTCCCTTATGCCATCGGCAATATCTTCAAGTATTGTTCTGATAGTTGTCCCCATCTCTATTTCAACCACCCCCGACAATCGTCCTTTTCCTGCAAGCGCAAATATTTTTGTTCCCGGACTGTTTTCCGTGCCTATTTTCCTGAACCACTCCGGACCGTTCTGCATTATAAGTGGAACATTCATAAGTGTTTCCACATTGTTTATGACAGTTGGTTTGCCGAACAATCCAGCAGTAGTAGGGTATGGCGGTTTTAACTGTGGCATCCCGCGTTTCCCTTCAAGAGTGTTTATAAGTGCGGTTTCTTCTCCACATACGAATGCTCCGGGTTCAACCCTGATAACAATATCGAGATTATATCCGCTTGAGAATATATTGTGTCCGAATAGTGCATAATCACGGGCGCTTTCAATTGCTTTCTGCAATCTGTTCTTCGCATGGTCAGAACCCGATCTCATAAAAATGATGGCGTTCGATGCCCCTATTGCATATGCAGCGATGGCTATGCCTTCAATCAGGCGATGTGGATCACTCTCCAGGATTGTCCGGTCGGTGAATGCCCCGGGGTCGCTCTCTTTTGCATTACAGATAAGATACCTGGCGTTTGAAGAAGTGTTGAGCGCATGCTTCCATTTCAATCCGGTCAGATATCCTCCGCCGCTTCTGCCACGCAGACCGGAACGTTCGATGATATCACAGACTTCCTCAAATGTATAGTTCCTGATAGCTTTGATATATGCCCTGTAACCTCCCCGGGCAATATATTCTTCTATGCTTTCCGGGTCGTAACAACCACAATTGCCGAGTACAACTCTTTTTTGTTTTGCAAAAAAAGGCAGTTCATCCATGAATGGAATTCCGGGCCAGAGCTCAAAACCTCTTGTACCTGTTTGTCCGGCAAGATCATCCACATTAATATCGTTATGAAAAACCCCATTCAACAGAGGTTCAACTTTTTCCTCGGTAATATTTCTGAAAAAAAGCTTATTCTTCCCAGGGATCTGAATGCAAACCAACGGTTCGAATGTTGCGGGACCTGTACATCCTACGTGTACCAATCCTGCTGATGACCCATTTTCCTTTAAATAGGTTTCGACTGCCTGTGAAGTCTTCTCTGAACCTGCAATAATACTGCTTGTACCTGATGATAAAAAGATCACAGGCTTGCCGGTTTTTTCACGCCTTACCTGCGCCAGCACTTTCTCTGTCTCGGCTGACAATGTATCGGACTCAAAGGTTAAAACCTTATCAATCAGGAATTTTTTTAAATCTTCCATCGGGTCAATTGGTCGGATTAGTCATTTTCAATGACGTACTTTAATCTTTTTATCAGCTCAGGAAGCTGCTCAGCTTTTATATGCGTATAATATGTCCCGTTAACATTTATAATGGGACCATTGCAACAGCCCCCCATGCAGGAAACCAACTCATAGCTGAAATTCCCATCTCTTGTAGTTCCCCCTGCTGATACACCCGTCTCTTCTTTTATCTTGTTTATTATCGATTGAGAACCATTAAGGAAACAGGAAGTTCCGTTACAGATACTGATCCGGATCTTACCGGAGGGTATAAATCTGAAGCGGTCATAAAAGGTAGCAAGTCCGTAAATTTTAGTTGTACTGAGACCCAGAAAGCTGCCTGTTTTCACTATTGCTTCCTCAGAAAGATAACCTGTTGCATCCTGTATCTCCTGAAGCAATGGAATAAGATCTTCTCTTTTTCCCTGCTTGTATTTTTTCAGAATTATATCCAGATCAGTGCTCATTCGCCTTTGTAGGTATATTAATTATTGACACAAATATAATTTAATTTATTGTTAATAAATAAACAATGTTATTTAATTAACAATAAATTCAAAATTTAGTAAATAATGCAAAGTAGTGAACCTCACGCAGTTGACATGAATGAGATAAATATCTTTAAAATAAAACGATGAATTTTGAGTTCTATTACTATATTCGAAATCCGCAATCCCTATTCCGCAATCCGCAATCAGGAGAACGGTGGCTTGGAAATAATTATTACTTTTGATGAGGTTGTTTATTTTTGAACAATAAAAAATGGCTCAAAGAATTGAGATGCAAATCTGTCTTGGCAGTTCCTGTTTTTCAAGAGGAAACAAGGATGTTGTTATGTTTATCAGGGACTATCTGAAGAAAAACCATCTTGATGACAAAGTTATCTTCAAGGGCGCCAGATGCATGGGTCACTGCAATAACGGACCGAATCTGAATATAAACGGAGTTGCTCTTGAAGGAGTTACGCTTTCAAAAATCGAAAGCATTCTGGAAAGGGAATTTGCGAAACTAGTTTGATTGTTATGGCAAATAAAAAACCGGTACTATTTATTAACAACGAAAAATGCAGAAACTCATATTCGTGTGTTCGTGTATGTCCGGTAAACGCAATAGAGGTTAAGCCTCAAAGTCCTCATCCTTATATTCTGCCCGACAGATGTATTGGCTGTGGATTATGCTACGTATCATGTTCTCCGCATGCAATAGAATTCCGCGATTCGAAAGATGCAGTGAAAGCCCTTCTATCGTCAGGAAAAAAGACGGCTGCACTCATTGAACCCAGTATCGCATCGGAGTTTGATGACATAACCGACTACAGGAAATTTGTAGCCATGATAAGGTCACTTGGCTTTGATTATGTTCATGAGGATTCCTTTGGTGTGGATCTGATAGCAGCGTCTTATGCAAATCTCTTCTTAAAGGCAGAAGGCAAATATCTTATCTCAGCAAACTGCCCTTCGATAGTAAAACTCGTGGAAAAATTCTATCCTGAGCTTATTCCCAATCTTGCACCGCTGGTATCCCCAATTGTGGCAACCGCAATGGTTGTTAAGGAACTATACGGCCCTGAGGTTGCCACTGTACAAATCGGTCCATGTATTGATGCAAAAGACGAAGCGCTTATTTATCAATCACGCAACCTCATTGACGGAGTTCTTACATTTAAGGAATTACGTGAGCTCTTCGACGAGTTCAAGATACAGGAAAGACTGGTAAAGATGTCGGATTTTGATCCACCTCATGGCAACTGGGGCGCATTGTATCCTTTGCCTGCCGGAATAATCCAGGCCGGAGGAATAAAACGCGACATGGTATCGAGCCATGTGATAACAGCATCGGGTAAAGAGGAGATTCTTGAAGCTATAAATGATTTCAATAAATATACCGATACCATTCAGCATCATTTCAATCTTTTCTTTTGTCATGGCTGCCTGCTCGGTCCGGGTATGCAGCATCATAATGAACGGTTCAGAAGACGCGCCCTTGTAAGAAAATATGCTGAGAAGAGAGTTGGCAAGCTCGATAAGGCTCAGTGGCAGAAAAACATGGAGAAATGGTCAAAACTCGATTTCTCACGGACATTTACTTCTGATGACCAGCGTATTCCTGATCCGCCTGAAGAAGCTATCATCGAAGTTCTCAAAATCGTAGGAAAAAATAGTCCCGATGAGGAAGTAAACTGTGGCGCCTGCGGCTACATGTCATGCCGTGAATTCGCATCAACCGTTGCCAAAGGACTCGCTATACCTGAAATGTGCCATACTTATAATCTTCGCAATAAACAGGAATATATTGAAACCCTCAGGCAGACAAACAGAAAACTGGCTGATACAAAAAAAGCATTGAAAGAATCCGAGGAACTTGCCCGCAGGGAAAAAGAGATTGCCCAGAGCGCTTCGGACATGATGAATAATATGCTGGAAAAATTACCCTCTGGCGTGGTTATCGTGGATTTCAATCTGAAGATCCTTCATTCAAACCAAAGCTTTATCAATATCATCGGGGAAGATGCCCTTGCTATCTCGGATGTCATTCCCGGTCTTGCGGGTGCCGATATCAAAACCCTTATCCCTTTCAATGTATACAATATGTTTACTTTTGTGTTGAAAGAGGACGAACCTGTTGTCAGCAAAGATGTGCACTTCGAAGACAAAATGCTTAATATTTCCATATTCCCCATTCGAAAAAATAAGATCTGCGGGGCAATTATCCGCGACTTGTATTCTCCCGAAGTGCAGGGTGAGGAAGTAACAAACAGAGTGACGGAGGTTATTGAGAAAAACCTGGAGATGGTGCAAAAAATCGGGTTTCTACTTGGTGAAGGCGCTTCTGAAACAGAACAGATGCTGAATACTATTATCGAGTCATACAAGACAAAAAACGTAAACAAAAAGAGCAATCTGAAATAACCGTAAGTGAATCGCAACTTTTTTATAGAAGTTAACAGTCAGCAAAGAAATTACGACGGTGAGAGGATCAGCGGTGATGTGTTTCTTTACAGATATATCAAAGAAGAGGATCGTGTAATTGCTGTTCTGTCAGATGGGATGGGTCATGGTGTGAAAGCAAATATTCTTGCCACACTCACTTCCACTATGGCTATCAATTTCACCCGTGAACATAAAGAAGTCGACCGTATTGCAGAGATAATTATGAATACCCTTCCGGTATGCAGTGAAAGAAAGATCAGCTATTCAACATTCACGATTGTCGACATAGAGAACAATGGCAGGACCACAATACTGGAATATGACAATCCATCGTGCGTTATACTCAGGGGAAACCAGATCTTTGATCCTTCATGGAAGAAGGTTGTTCTTGAAAAAGGTAAAAATTCGGGCAAGATGCTAAAGACATGCTCATTCATGCCTGAAAAAGAAGACAGGATAATTTTTTGCTCCGACGGTGTCTCCCAGAGTGGTATGGGAAGTGATCAGTTCCCGTTTGGATGGGAAAGAGACAATATCTCAACTTATGCAGCTTCACTCGTAACAAATGAGTCGTCAATCTCAGCTATAACACTGGCCGGGAAGATAGTCACTATGGCTCACAAAAATGACAACTACAAAGCCTGCGACGATATAAGCTGTGCTACGATATATTTCCGGGAACCTCGTAAGCTGCTCATTTGCACAGGTCCTCCGTATGAAAAGGGAAAAGACGGGGAACTGGCAGCAAAAGTCCTGGGCTATAGTGGAAAAGTGATCCTGTCAGGGGGAACGACTGCCGACATTATTGCAAGGGAACTGAACAGACAAATCATCGATGAACTGATTTTTGAAGATCCCGAATTGCCGCCCGAAAGCTTTCTGGAAGGGATTGATCTTGTTACTGAGGGCATACTTACTCTTCAGAAAGTCAACGAGATATTAAAGACATACAATAACAGTATCAAGCTGGGTAAAGGTCCTGCCGATAAAATTGTAAGGCTGATCATGGAGAGTGATGAAATTCATTTTATCATTGGGACCAGGATCAATATAGCCCACCAGGATCCGAATCTTCCGGTTGATCTTGAGATCAGGAGAACTGTTGTAAAGAGGATCGCTCGTCTGCTTGAGGAGAAATGGCTCAAGAAAGTGAGCTTTGAGTATATTTGAGTTTTGCCCCCCTGCCCTCCTGAAGGGGGTGTCATCCGTAATCGTCCTTTATTACGCCTTTACGCCTTTACACCTTCATGCCCTTCTTCTCCATATACTCGACCGTCCTCCTGAAAAGATGCGGTTGAATCAATGGGTGTGTTACCTTTTCAGGCAGGTTATCCCCGAACATTACTTCGGCTATCTCAGAGATATCGGGTATAGGACCGATCTCCGAGACCTGGGCCAGGTAGAGCCGTCCCCAGCCGGTTTCTCCATCGATTGTGACCGAATAGGTAGCAATACATTCAAGAGTAAACTTTAAAGCTCCCGTTTCTTCCATTAACTCACGCCCTGCTGCTTCCAGTGAAGTCTCTCCTTCTTCTATATGTCCGCCGGCGATCTCAAATGTCACCCTCAGGTTGTGCCGTACAAATATCCAATTATTTTTATACCTGGCTGAGATTACTGAATAGGTAAGCTTTGTTCCTGGATTGTAGAGAGGCTGGTAAAAACTAACTTCTGTCATAGGTGCTGGTTACTGGGTGCCGGATTCTGCGAATTTAACAAAAAAAAGTTTTCGTTACAGGACTCCCCTGTTATCTTTTACTATGAACACGGGGATATTAACTCTATGCCTTACCTTATCGACTGTTGTACCAAATACCATATCCTTAATTCCGGTATGCCCGTGGGCCCCCATAACCAGGATATCAGCCTTAAATTCATTGACATTTTTCGGTATGATCTTGAGCGGATTGCCAAAGCCGAGCATGGCAACGGTTTCATGACCTTCTTTTTCAATAAGGGATTTATAAAGATCGAGCAACGACTGATCCTCCTGAGTCTCAAAATCATTGATTTCATTCCCCATCAGAATTGCACCGGCAGATTCCACAACATGGATAATCAATACTTTGCTCCCGGGATGGCTGAGAGACATGGCATGACGGATAACTTCCGTATCTACTTTGCTTAAGTCGATGGCAATGGCAATTCTTGAATATGTGGTTTTCGATGTTATATCTCCAAGAACCGGCGTCTTATGAGGTGACCGTATCGATTTAAATAATATTCTTCCAACAACAGGACGAATCGTTATAAACAACAGCAGAATTCCAAGAGCACTTGAGAGGGGCACTACAGTAAAAAGTATCAACGTTTTGTAAGAACTAACTTCAAGCCATCCGGCAATCTGACTAATAACAAGCTTCACATTCAGAATTACTATTACTCCGGCAATCAGCCATGCAAATGTCTTTGTCACAAATCCGATAGCAAACTGACCCATTTTTCTTTTATCGCTCACAAAATGAATTAGCGGAATAACTGCGAACCCAAGCTGAAGGCTTAAAATTACCTGGCTTAAGACCAACAGTTTACCAACCGATTGTTCTCCCATCAGGCTTATTACCAACACGGCAGGAATAATCGCAAACATACGGGTTATTATTCGTCTTATCCATGGACGGATCCTCAGGTTCAGATAACCTTCCATCACAATCTGTCCGGCCAGAGTTCCCGTGAGAGTGGAACTTTGTCCCGATGCAATAAGAGCAATTGCAAAAAGCATAGGAGCCCAAACTGTACCAAGGAGCGGCTGAAGGAATTTATGCGCATCCTTGATCTCTGAAACTCCAAACATGCCTGATTTATAGAATGTTGCAGCTGAAAGTATAAGTATGGCTGCGTTCACAAAAAATGCCAGATTCAATGCGATTGCAGAATCGATAATATTGAATTTAATTGCCTCTTTGATTTTAGATGCACTTTTCTCAAATCTGCGCGACTGAACCAGTGAGGAATGCAGATAGAGATTATGAGGCATAACCGTGGCGCCAATTATTCCGATTGCGATATATAGAGCCTCATTATTGGGAATCCCGGGAATCAAACCCGTTACAAGCTCGCTTGCTACCGGTTTGGCAAAAAACATTTCCATGAGAAATGCGCCACCTATAATTGCGACAAGGGCAAGTATAAAAGCTTCCATTAACCTCATTCCCCTGTTTATCAGGAATAGCAGAAGGAATGTATCGAGTAGGGTCAGACAAACACCCCACAGTAAAGGGATTTTAAATAACAGCTGAAGGCCGATTGCCATTCCCAGAACTTCTGCCAGGTCGCAGGCGGCTATTGCAATCTCCGCAAGAATGTAGAGAACAATGTTAATAAAGGGCGGATAAGATTCCTTCGATGCCTGGGCAAGGTCGCGCATCCTGACGATACCGAGTCGTGCACTAAGACTCTGGAGCAATACCGCCATAATATTAGACATCAGCAACACCCAGAGAAGCCTGTAGCCAAACTGACTCCCTCCTGCAATATCAGTTGCCCAGTTTCCCGGATCCATGTAACCGACACTTACAAGGTAAGCCGGACCAAAAAATGCAAATATTTTTTTGAACAGACTTGTGCGTCCGGTTGTATCAATGCTTTCATGAACTTCTTCAAGAGATTTATGAGAAACATTAGCGTTCATAATTTTAATCTGATTAAAATGTTTTCGGATGCTTTTTGACTCATTTGATTCCTGCTCGAACTATCAACAAGTACCTCTACCGACAGGTCAAAACTATTGCGGCGTATAACTTCAATATCTGAACCCTGATGAATATTAATTTCGTTAAGGTATTTAAGGAAAGAGGAATCCCTTGATACCAAACCCACTACTTTCCCGGAATTACCATCCTCCATTTCAGATAATTTTACAGACTCGGCAAAAGGAAATATGCCTTTACTGTCGGGTATCGGATCTCCATGCGGATCTGATTTCGGATAGTTGAGGAGTTTATCAAGCTTATTTGTCAGGAGATCGGATTTTATATGCTCAAGCTCCTCGGCTATCTCATGCACTTCATCCCACTCAAAGCCCAGATATACGGAAAGAAACTCCTCCCATAATCTGTGTTTTCTTAAAATATCAACTGCTATCGCTTCTCCTTTACCTGTCAGTTTTACTCCCTTATATTTTTCATAATTCAATAATTTCTTGGCCGCGAGCTTCTTGATCATATCTGTCACAGATGATGGCTTAGTTGCAATCTTTCCTGCAATGGATTTGGTATCTATCCGCTTGTTTCCTGTGATGGAAAGTTTATAAATAACCTTCAGATAATTCTCTTCAGCATATGAATTCATACCACCTGTTTTAGACAAACCATAATAAAGTATTAGACATGTCTAATAATTGACAACAATTCAAGAATGAATAAGTTGATAAAAATGAGAAATCTCTCATTCTTTAAATTGCAAAATCCTTTAACCACAAAGTCAATCACCTATCAAAATAGGAACTTCGATATAAATTACTGGTGTTCTTCTCATTTCCAAATACCCCCTTCCCAGCCTTCCCGCAGGGGGGAAGGAGTCAGCTTCGAATTGCACTGGAACCACCGTCCAAGTTATTGATCTTGAAGTTCCTAGATTGATACGCAAAGGACTTTGAGGTTAATATCGATTTTATGACTATCATAATTTAATATTTCCCTACCTTTACGTTATAAAATCATTCTGATGGTATTACTTATCATTCTGATCGTTACGGAAATTCTGTCAATTGTGGTTATCCAGCAGCATTTCTACAATCATTCCAAACCTAAATACTTCATCTCAATATTTATTCATATAATTTTCAGTCTTCCAATCTGGGTTTCATTCCTGGCAACAAATCATTATACAGGCTTCTATGACACTCCCCGTCATATCTGGTTATTAATGAATCTTACCGGGTTGATAGCCGCAATAATATTCCCCAGAGTCATACTGATCATTCTGCATTTTATTGGCAAAGCCGTGAAGATCAAAAGCCATACTCATTTAAGATGGCTGACAAATGCAGGAATGCTGATAATGACCGGAATTATCTTCATTATAGCCGTAAGTACATTTTATGGAAGGTTCAATTTCAACACTGAAGAAATCGCGATTGACATACAAGGATTGAATAGAGATCTCGACGGATTGAAGATAGTACAGATATCAGATTTGCATCTTTCTTCATTTTATCATCATAAAAAACAGCTGGAGAGAGTCATTAATATGGTTAATCAGCTCAACCCTGACATTCTCATCAATACTGGAGACTTTATAAGCTTCGGATGGAGGGAATTCGAACTTGATGATACTATTCTGGCCAAAGGGAAAAGCAGGTATGGCAATTTTGCTATCCTCGGGAATCATGATATAGGCACTTATGATCCTGATCTTACCGAGGCAGACAGGAAGAAAAATATTATCAAAATGAATGAACTTATTCATTCATCAGGTTATCAGACCCTTAATGATGAATTCAAAATAGTCAGTATCGGAGCTGCAAGAATCGGAATGGTTGGAGTTGTCACTGCAGGAAGGCATCCCAACATGACTCATGGAAACCTTGACAAAGCTATTTCAGGATTGGATAGTGTTGACCTTAAGATACTTCTGACACATGATCCGAATCACTGGGCAGAAGCTGTCGATAAAAAAACAGACATAGACATTACGTTGTCAGGTCATACGCACGGCATGCAGATGGGAATCATGACCAATCATTTCAGATGGAGCCCCGCCAAATATTTCTACCCCCATTGGAATGGCCTTTACAGTGATGGCAGGCAGTATCATTATGTCAACAGGGGATTGGGAACTCTGGCTATACCTTTCAGAATATGGATGCCTCCGGAAATAACAGTAATAACACTCCGCAGACAATTGATCGCGGCAGATTAAAAAGAAACGGGCAGCAGTTTCCTGCCGCCCGTTGACGTTACCTTCGCCTGATCTTTTACTAACCTACTAACCTACTAACCTGTTAAGATATGGCTCGAAAAATTATTGGGAATAACTTTCCGGCCAAATGTGGTTCGGGCAACGTGTATATTACAAAGATCATTTAGCTTATGACAATAGGCAATCTGCTAATATTCCAGACTGCCATTATTTTAACCAAACTTTAACTTTTGATAACTAACAAATCATGAATAGTAAAGTTCAAAATGACGACGATAATGACCATTCAATTATGTAAATTGCCAAGCTAAAATTTTAGAAAGCCTATGAAAAAATTGTTCATCATACTATATTTATGCGGAATATTCTCAGCAATTTCATGTAGAAAAGAAACAAATGAATGGATAAGAATAAATCAGCTTGGCTACAGGAATGAAGATATAAAAGTTGCCGTGCTGTTAAGCAGGAAAATAACAGATCTTAAAACATTTCAGCTGGTTGACACAAAAACAGGCAAAGTAATAATGACACTTGACGCCGTAAAAACGGTTTCACTCAAGCCATTTGTAAGCTGTTACCGGCTTCAATTCACAAAGCTTAAGAAAACCGGGACCTACAGGATCGTCGCTGGAAAAACTGTTTCGCCTGAATTTCCTGTCGCTAAGGATGTTTACGATGGGAAAGCAGATTTCCTCCTTAATTACATGAGACAGCAAAGATCGGGATACAATCCGTTTGTAAAAGATTCATGCCATACACACGATGGGTATGAAATATATGGCAAATCAGCTGATTCGGCTCATATCAATGTCGCAGGAGGCTGGCATGATGCCGCCGACTATTTACAATATGTGGCAACGTCAGCCAACGCGACGTATCAGATGTTGTTTGCCTATGATGAAAATCCATTTTCTTTTGATGATAAATTTCTGGCGAATGGTCTTCCCGGGAGTGACAATATACCTGATGTTCTGAATGAAAGCAAATGGGGACTCGACTGGCTCCTGAAAATGAATCCGGGACCGGAAATAATGTATAACCAGATCGCAGATGACCGCGACCATATAGGATTCAGATTTCCTGACAAAGACACAGCATATTATGGAAAAGGCAGAGAAAGACCTGTTTACTTTTGCACAGGGAAACCACAGGGATTATTCAAATATAAAAACCGTACAACTGGCATCGCCTCAACGGCAGGCAAATTTGCATCTGCTTTCGCTAAAGGAGCCCGTGTATATAAAGATATTGATCCCGTCTATTCTGATTTACTCCTTACAAAGGCTAAAGCCGCATACGAATTCGGAGTTAAAAACCCGGGCGTGTGTCAGACAGCCCCGGGCACTGCTCCTTATTTTTATGAAGAAGATAATTGGGTTGACGATATGGAGCTTGCTTCGGCTGAATTATATAACCTCACAAAAGACACAAAGTATCTGGAAGATGCACGCGAATATGGCAGGAAGGAAACTGTTACTCCCTGGATGGGAAACGACACAGCACGTCATTACCAGTGGTATCCTTTCATAAATATGGGGCATCCTGCAATAGCCAGGAATGAAAAAACAGAAAATAAAACCGAGTTTGCCGGTTATATGAAATCGGGTCTGTCTCTGATAGCCGTGAAGGCTGAGAAAAATCCATTCCGGGTCGGTGTTCCTTTTATCTGGTGCTCCAATAACCTGGTAGCAGGCATGTTAACTCAAGCTCATCTTTACACAGAAATTACAGGAGACAGCACATATGCATATCTTGAAGCTGCCCACCGTGACTGGCTTTTCGGATGCAACCCATGGGGTACAAGCATGATCGTGGGTCTGCCTGAAAATGGAGATTCGCCAGCGAACTCACACTCCTCATATGTAGTAAAGGGATTGCAGGTTCCCGGTGGCCTTGTAGATGGTCCGGTTTATCCGACAATATTCAATTCGCTGAAATATATTTACCTGTCGGAGAAGGACGAGTACTCTGAATTTCAAACAAAGCTGGCTGTCTATCATGACGATTTCGCAGATTATTCCACAAACGAATGTACTATGGACGGAACAGCAAGTCTGGTTTATTATCTCTCCTCCCTTCATTCCAGTATAGGCAAAAATTCTGATTTTTTAACCAGTCATGGCGCCATTATAAGGATGGACACCACAAAGAAGAACATCTATTTGTGTTTTACTGCTCACGATTTTTCTGACGGATTTGATACAATCATGTCAACATTAAATCTGCATAAAATAAAAACATCGTTCTTTTTAACGGGAGATTTCTGCAGAGATAAATCACATCATGACATAATACAAAGACTTAAAGCAGACGGTCATTATTTAGGACCGCATTCTGATAAGCATCTTTTATATTGCAGCTGGGAAAAGAGAGATTCGCTTTTAGTGACAAAAAATGAATTCCTGTCTGATCTGGCGAATAATTACAAGGAACTCGACAAACTTGGGATCCCCGCAAAGAAAGCCAGGGTTTTCCTTCCTCCATACGAATGGTACAATGATACTATTGCGACCTGGACAGCTGAAGCAGGAATCAAGCTGGTTGAAAATTCAAGTGGTACTTCTACAAGTCAGGACTGGACATTTCCTGATAAATCAGCGCCATATTTTTCCAGTGATACCCTGATGAAAAAGTTGATTTCATATGAGAACATACAAGGATTAAATGGTTTTATACTCCTTATTCATCCGGGCACGGATCCCCGAAGGACAGACAAGTTTTATCTTCGCCTGGATACAATTTTAAAGTATCTTGAGAGTAAAAATTATAGTTTTCATTCATTTTCAGAAATAAATTAACTGCTTAATAATATTAATGTTAAAAGAACAGAAGTCATACCAGTTTGACGATTTAGAATTCAAAGTTGTATATTCAAGAAGAAGAACAATCGGAATAAGTGTTCATCCGGATTCATCGGTTATCGTAAGGGTACCACATCTCACTTCAATGAAAACAATCAGCAGGATTGTGAAAGAAAAATACGAATGGGTTGTAAAGCACCGTGATAATTACAGGACGCTGGATAACAATAATCTCAAGCGTTCTTACGCAAGTGGAGAGATACACCTGTTTCGGGGACAAGAAAAAATCCTGAAAATTGAAAAATCTTCACCCGCATATGTCAGGTTTCTGGAAGACACAATCGAGATTGGGACCGAAAGATATGATGATCAGGAATTAATAAGGAAGATCTTGTATGCCGGGTATAAGATTCAAGCGCAAAGACATTTTCCTGAGCTTATGAGAAAAGTACTTACAGATCAGCAAAGTTACGGGTTTAAGCCTACGAGCCTTATAATACGAACCATGAAAAGACGCTGGGGAAGTTGTTCCAGCAAAGGAGTTATTACCCTGAGTACAGAACTGATAAAGCTTTCTGATCTGTATATTGAATATGTTATAATACATGAGCTTTGCCATCTCAGGCATCATAATCACGGGCCGAATTTTTATCATCTTCTTTCTCAGGTTTTTCCGGAATGGAAGAGAGTGAGAAAGGAGCTGAGGAAGTATATTCAGTGAGGCATGAGGTGTGAGGAGTGAGGGTGGTGGTTATATCTCAAATTCCTGGCCCCGGGCTGGTACCTCGATATTATGAAATCCCGCTTCCTGCAGATACGTAACATATCTTTTCTGAGTTTCATATTCACCATGAACAATGAATGTCTTTTTCAAAGCATTTTTATCCTGGCAACTCAGAAAGCTGATCAATTCCTTATAGTCAGCATGTCCGCTGAAGGATTCAATTCGCTTTATGTCGGCTTTTACTTCATGCACAACCCCGAATATTGAAACCTCCTTATCTCCCCTTCCGATCCTTGCCCCAAGTGTGGTTGGCGCGCAATAACCAACAATGAGAATTGTATTTCTCGGATCAGAAATATTATTGGCAAGATGATGCTTCACTCGTCCGGCCTCCATCATACCTGATGCTGAGATAATTACGCAAGGTTGTTTATGATCGTTCAGTTTCTTGGAATCTTCAACCCGGTTGATATAAAACAGATTAACAAAACCAAATGGATCTGGGTCCCGTTCAAGAACCTCGGAGAAGTCTTTATTGAAACATTCCGGATGCATTCTGAACACAGTCGTTGCATTCACGGCAAGCGGACTATCCACGAAAATATCAATTTTGGGAAGTCTTCCCTCATTAAAAAAATTATTCAATGAGAAAACAATTTCCTGCGTCCTCCCAACGCTAAAAGCAGGAATGATAAGCTTTCCTCCTTTTTTGACGCAGGTATCAACTACGATATTCAGAAGTTCTTCTTCAGCTTGTTTCGAATCGTTGTGAAGGCGGTCGCCATAGGTTGATTCAGTAATAAGAATCTCAGCCTGGGGAAATGCCTGTGGAGGTGCCAGTATCTGATCGGCCGGTCTGCCTATATCTCCTGTATATGATATCTTTTTAACCACCCCGTTCTCCATTATTTCTATATTGGCAACACCGCTGCCAAGCATATGACCCGTATTGGTGAACTTAACCTTTATATTTTCATCTATCCGGAATTTCATGTCATTTGGAACACCAATGAATAGTTTCATGCATTCCGTTGCATCCGGCTGAGTATATAAAGGTTCTACCTGTGGCAGTCCTTTTTTTACCCTGCGTTTATTAAAAGTAATTGTATCATGTTCCTGTATGAATGCTGAATCGGCAAGCATTATTGCGCACAGGTCGCGGGTGCCGTTTGTACAGATCACCGATCCTCTGAAACCCAATTTATATGCATATGGAATAAGTCCGGCATGATCGATATGAGCATGAGTGAGAATAATATGATCGACTTTTGAGGGATCAAACATAAGATCCCTGTTCATACCGTCCGTTTCAAGGCCTTTGCCCTGAAACATTCCGCAATCGAGAAGAATTTTTTTGCCCGCATTCGTTGTTATAAGATGTTTACTCCCGGTTACTTCTCTTGCAGCTCCTATAAATTTAATTTTCATTATCGTTTTAATTTAAAATAAAGACAAAGATAAAGATTAAAGGATTGCGGATTGCGGATTGGAGATTGCGGATTGGAGAAAAATCCGAAATCCCAGATCCGAAATCCGAAATCATCACTAGATTCTTACGCCAAGGATGGTAACATCATCTATCTGGTTTGCTGTTCCTCTCCATGACTGAAAATCTTTTTCAAGTATTACACGTTGTTCAGCCATAGTCATGGAGTGAATTTCAGTCAGAAGTTTTTTCAGGTTATATTTCATATACTTGGTTCCCTTTTTACCACCAAACTGGTCGGCATAACCGTCTGAAAAGATATAAAGAGTGTCACCTTTTTTCACATTTACCTCATAATTTGTAAATGATTCTTTTTCACCATAATAAATGCCTATTGGCATTCGGTCGGCCCGATACTCGGTTAGAGTGCCATCATGAAAATGAAAAAGAGGATTATAGGCTCCCGAATATTCGACAGTCTTCCGGTTTTTATGCAGGATGCATAATGCCAGATCCATACCATCAGTTGCTTCCCCATCTTTACCTGTCTGATGCAATGAAGTTTTTACTTTATCCCTCAACAGATTAAGAATAGTATTTGCCCTGAGATCTGAATTATTTGTAATTATCTCATCGAGAATTGAAATACCGAGTGTGCTCATAAAAGCGCCTGGCACACCGTGACCGGTGCAATCAGCAACAGTAAAGAAGATCCGCTTTTCATCTTCTCCGATCCAGTAAAAATCACCGCTCACAATGTCACGTGGATGAAATATTATGAAATAATCGGAAAATGATTTCTTAAAATGATGGTCTTCCGGCAGCATAGCCATCTGTATTCTGCTGGCGTATTCTATACTGGATGTAATCTCCTGTTTTTGTGCCTCGATCTGTGCCGTTCGCTCCTTGACCTTCTTTTCGAGTATCCTTTTATCTTTCTGAAGTTGTCTTTCCCTGAACCTGACAACTCCTACAATAAGCACTATGACAAAGCAAGCTAAAATAATATAAAAGAAAGTAGTTTGCGTAAAAGGAGCATCGATTGTAAATGTAATGAGTCTTGGCTGACTAATATTGCCCCAGATATCTTTAGCTCTGACCTTAAGTGTATATTTGCCGGGCTTTATCATCAGGCTTACGGTATTGTCATATGACCACTTTGACCATTTCGTCATACCCTCGTCAACAATATACTGGTACTGAGTCGAATTCTTTTTTACATAACCCGGTGAAACAACATCAAAGTATACAGTATTATCACCGCTTCCGAATTTTATGTCGGAAAGCTTAAAATTTCCTCCTTTTGCATCGGAAATACTCTTAATAAACAGCCCGACTTCAGGTTTTACAGAAGGCATTTTATTACGGGATATCCTGAATACCATATTGTCGGCAGTTACAGCCCATATATTTTCTTTATCGGTGCTTATTGAGTTTAAATTGTCAAATATTTTAAGAAGTGAATTGTCATTATTATCATACCCTGAAGAAGAATTTATGACCATCCACCCCTCTTCGGTTCTAATCCATGGAAAGCCGGGCTGGGAAAAAATAAATTTCAGTTTGCTGTTCTTGCTCAATAAATTTCTGTCATAATCAACAAAACTGTTGAGCGACTTATTAAAATAACTTACAGCCGATACTTTGAAAAGAAAGATAGTATCGTTTACCGATTCGAGAATATACCGCTCGGGAAGCTCAGTTTTCATAGTATACCGGTCAGTCTTACCGGCAATTGAGTCATCAAGATGAATCCTGAAAGCGGCGTCATCACTCCCGGCCCAAACAGTATTTTCATCCGTTGATATAATTGAATACACCGGACGACTGAATGATTTATCGGGAAAAACGATGGACCACTTCTTATCTTTACCTGGTGTAATATAAAAGAAGCCCGCCGAAGTTGCCACAAAGTATTTATTATCTTTCGATCTTGCACTTATATTATTGATATACCCGTTGTTAACCAGAGTATTAGCCTTATGTCCTGAAATGATGTAGAGTCCTTTGTTTGTTGAAGCCAGAATCTCATCTCCTGCGGCAACCAACTGTTTGCATTTTTCATTTAAGCCTTCAATCTTCCTGTAAACATAATTTATCGATTTGAGCTTTCCTGCCACCTTTTTGAAATGCTTTGGTTCAGGAAGTCTCATCTGCGGTGTCAGAATTATTGATGAGTTCTCCTGATCAGCTGTCGATTGTTTATTCTCCGTACCCGCTTTCCTTCCCAGGATCAGGGCAAGGAATCCTTTTCTTGTCCGGGCGGTTTCTCTGACTGGTGATTTCTGAACAGGAGGACCGGCAAGCTTTTCCTGTTTTACCAGAATCTCGACTTCCGCATAGTTCTTGATCTCCTTCAGATAGTAAACGCCTTCGCTTGTTGCTATATATAATTCATTCTTATGCCATAGGGAAGTTATCAGATTTCCTTTAAGCCCCTGATAAATACTGAAATTGTCGATGGGTAACTGCATGTCGGCGCGTGTAAGCCCATACTGATGCGACAACCACAGACCATTATTATTGTCAATGCCAAGCGCAAAGACTTCATCATCAGGAAGTCCATTGATATAATTGATCGTAAATTTTATTTTGCCGCTCTTCTTTTCTATAACCAGGGCTCCTCCCTCCAGAGTGGAAAAAGCATAAAGACTGTCGGAGACTGATAATCCTTCAGATAAGATGTTCTGTCGCAGGTATCCTTCATCTTTAATCGGATATTCGATATACTGTAGGCCGTCAAAGAGTGACAAATCTCCATTACTCCTTCCCAAAAGGACCATATCATTATCGTAAGGAACACTGAATAAAATTTCATCATACAACGACAGGGAATCGGTGATCACAGGAAACAATGAATCGCGTTCAAATCTGTAGAGGCCGTGAGTCAGGACACTTATAAACGTGCTTTTCGGTGTTACGAACATCCCCGTAAAAGCTTCTCTTTCTTTTGGACGAATCCTTATTTCGAGCTTCCCTGTCGTTATACTATGCCGGCTGATACTCTGATCACCATAGAAATAAACAGTAGTATCGGTAAAAATGATTCTGGATATTATTCCAACAGAAGACGAATCTCCGGATACTGAGAAATACTTATAAGTCCCTTTCTCATCCCTGGCAAGGTATCCGTAATTATCGTCACCGCCGACGAAAACTCTTTTTTCAGCCGGGTCATATTTTAAGGTATATGGAATCGTAGGTATAGTGATGTAATTCCAACTTTGGCCGTCGAACGTCAGTATACCTCTGCGGTTCGCAAATAACATCACATTATTATCATCCTGACAGACAGCCCAGTTCTGGTTTTCAAGCTCGGTGCTCTCTTTGTAATTTGTAAGTAAACGGGCTCCTTCCTGTGCTTTAAGAGGAAAAAGAAGATGCAGCAGAGAGAATAATGCAATGATTTTTTTCATAAAAACATTTCAGTGGAAAAACCAGCAATCAGACTCAATCTCCAAGGTTTGTTATTTTATAAAAATACTAAGAATCATAACTCCTATCAATCCCATTATGCCAATTGATGTTTCCATGACGCTCCATGTTCTCAGAGTGTCTTTTATGCTCAGATTAAAATACTCCTTGAAAAGCCAGAAGCCCCCATCATTCACATGACCAAACATAAGACTGCCCGATCCGATTGCAAGTACCATTAACTCAGAATTAACTAATCCCCCTGTCACCAGAGGTAAAACAATTCCCGCGGTGGTTATCCCGGCAACTGTCGCTGAACCAACACAAAACCGCAGTATCGTAGCGATCAGCCATCCAAGAAAAAGAGGAGAAAGCGATGAACCGCTCAGCATTTCACCTATATATTTGCTCACGCCGCTATCTACCAGAACCTGTTTCAGAGCTCCGGCACCGGCTATCAATAACATGATCATAGTTATTGTTGTTACTGAATGAGCCAGCGAATTCATTATATCTGTCATTTTCCTTCCCCTCGCCAGTCCAAGTGAATAAATAGCAAAAAGAACCGATATCAGCATTGCGATCACAGGGTTACCAATATATCCCAGGACAATTCTGACAGGATTGTCTTCTGCCATCAGAAAGCCGGCTATTGTTGATATGGTAATAAGAATAACAGGAAGAAGAGAAGAAAAAAAACTGATCCAGAAGCCGGGCATTTCATCTTCACCCAGTACCTTCTGATTCAAAAATTCAGCCAGAGGTTTTGCTTCAATTTTGCTCAGGGCTTTTGATAAAACGGGACCTGATATTATTATTGCAGGGATTGCAACGATAATACCATATAAAAGTGTCTTTCCAAGATCAGCATGAAATAATGTGACAATAGCTGTGGGAGCCGGATGAGGCGGAAGATAGCCGTGAGTCACACTCAGAGAGGCAAGCATTGGCAATCCCACATAAAGAAGCGGAAGACCGGTTGATGCAGCTACGGTAAATACAAGAGGTATCATTATGAAAAAACCAACATCATAGAAAAGTGAAATGCCTACAATAAATCCCGTAAGCATCAGAGCCAGCTGAATATGCTTTAGTCCGAATGCTTCTACAAGTTTAGTGGTAATTCGCTGGGCTGCACCACTTTCAGAGACCAGTTTTCCGAGCATTGATCCAAATCCAAGGATCAGCACAAGAAAACCCATTGTAGATCCAATCCCGTTTTCGATTGAGATAACTGCTTTGTCAATAGCCATTCCTTCAGCCAGACCCACTGCAAGCGAGACAATAACAAATGATAAAAACGAATTGAATTTCAGAACAAGTATCAGGAAAAGAAGCAGGCAGATCCCGAGGATTACAATAATTAGTGGCATAGAAGTTAGGCGTTTAGCGGTTATCGTTTATCGTTCAGCTACCCCCTAAATCCCCCCAAGGGGGGACTTTTGGGTTTTCAGCCGTTCCTGGGGGATTGGGGATGGCTTATTATATTTATAATATGTTTTTTTCTCTGTACCTCTGTGCTTCTCTGTGATCTCTGTGTAAGTTTTTAATAGTTACTTAAGTGGGAATTTTACCGGTAAATTAGTTTGTGAAGACCTGTAAACAGCTGTAAAAAGTTCAACTGTCTTCCGTCCATCAACAGCCGTAACCGAAGGTTCTGTATCATTTTCTATTGCTTGAAGAAAATCTTCTATCTGTAGTTGAATATATTTTACAGTGGAATCTGAACTGTTAAATACTTCAGTATCATCAATAATCCATTTTTTTAGGTTATCCTCTTCACCGGCAATTGTCCAGAGATCATTCACCGGTGGTTCTGCAATACCTGTCCTTCCGGCAATAAACATGGCGCCTCCGTCCGTCTGGACGCCAACAGAAGCCCCATTTTCACCATGGACATGCACCTTTCCATAAAGACCGGGTTTCTGAGAGTTGCTGACAAGAATATTGCCTATTGCCCCATTTTTAAACTTAACTATTGCAGCGGCAGTATCCTCAACTTCTATATATGGATGATTAAGGTTTCTCCAAATCCCATAGACCTCATCGATCTCGCCCATATACCATAGTAATATATCGAGTTGATGGGGTGATTGATTAACCAATACACCACCACCTTCAGTACTCCAGCTTCCTCTCCATGGATCCGAATCGTAATATGCCTTGTCCCTCCATCCAAGCATCAGAACTTCAGCGAGTACCGGCTTTCCGATCTTCCCGTCTGAAATTGCCTGTTTAACCCGTCTTACAGGTTCGTACCATCTCCTCTGGCTAATCACTCCCACTTTGACTTTATTCTCTTTGCAGGCCTTAATTATTGCATCGCAATCCTTCAGATCACTGGCAAGAGGCTTCTCTACCAGTACATTGGCTCCTGATTGTGCAGCCTCTGATGCAGGTTGCTTATGATAGGGATGAGCAGTACATACAATTACAAGGTCTGTTTTGTTCTCTTTAACCATGTCTGCAATATCGCGATAAGCTTTAGTTCCATAAGCAGAAGCGAAATCTTCAGCTTTTGAAGTAGTCCTGTTCCATACTCCGGCCAGGCGGGCATTTGGTATATTCCCGATAGCTTTTGCATGAAGATGGGCTACCTTACTGCATCCTGCAATTGAAATATTGTAAATGTGCTGAGCCATCAGGGTACGAGAATAATTTTTTTTAAGTCTCCTTCTTTTCTGTAAAGCTTGTCAAACCATGCAGCGCCTTCTGAAAGTGGAGCAACAGCTGAAATCAGATCATCTACAGTCAGTTTCCCTGTTTCCATCAAAGTCAGGACAGTCTCATACTCGCCTCTGATTGCACAGCTTCCAAGAACTTTTAGTTCAGTTGTTACAACCTTCTGAAGAGGAAAATCAATTTTCCGGGAGATATTGCCTACAAGTATCGCCTTTCCTCCTTTCCGAAGAACATCTATCACAATATTCACCGATTCGCTTATTCCTACAGCATCAAAAGATATGTCGGCTCCCCTTTCGTCTGAAAGAGATCGGATTTTCCCGTGAAGATTTTCTTCCTCAGAAAGGAAAGTACTGTTTGCGCCTGCAAGAATCGCCTTCTCAAGATGTTTCGGATTATTATCTATTGCAACTATAGAAGAAGCTCCGGAACTTAACAAAAGCTTGATGATAAAAATGCCTATCATACCTGCACCAACCACAACACATTTATCACCTGGCCGGATCTCAGAAATATTTATTGAATGAAGTGCCACTGCGACAGGTTCTACCATTGCCGCCTGTTCAAATGTGACTTTTTCAGGAATTCTGTATAGTATGTGCTGAGGAACTGAAATCAAATCGGCAAATGCTCCGTCGCGTTTATATGTTCCGGGGGAAACACCGAGAACCTCCCGGTTGTCACTGAGATTATAGTGACCGCTCAATGTATACCAGTCATCGAGAGGATAAACTGTTGAGTCGAAGGTTACCCTGTCTCCAACTTTCCATCCTCTTACGTCTGTACCGGTCTTTACAATAATGCCTGAAGCTTCATGTCCCATTATCATTGGCGGAATTCTGCGACCGGTGCTCCCATCCAATCCGTGAACATCGGAACCACAAATACCGCAGGCTTTTACCTTTATTAATACCTCATTGCGTTTTATAACCGGATCAGGCACATCCTTATACACGAGTTTATTATATTCTTCAAGGACAAGAGCCTTCATAATGTTATTGATTTACCTCTTTGGCCACGCTGATAATCTTAATCTTTGTAGGTTCTGCAACAAGGTCGGCTACTTTCGGACCAAAGCCTTTAAAATAATCAGATGCAAAATGAGTGTCGATAGCTGCCTGATTATCATATTGCTCAACAAAGACGAACTTTGAATTGTCATAAGGATCCTGGTAAAGCTGGTAGAATCTGCAGCCGGTTTCCTGATTTGATTTTTCAATCATCTCTTTTGCTGCTTCCGTGAAGTCTTTAACTTTATCAGGTTTTACTGACACTTTTGCGATGATCATCATTCCATAATCAGGAACAGTAGCCTTAAGCGTATCGGCAACCGGTGTAACTACAGCTGTACTTTTATTTCCACAGCTGTTGAGAATTAATGCAATGAGGAAGAACAGAACAAGGACTTTTACTTTCATGATTACCATTTTAAGTTGAGTGAATAGATGATCTAAATATCATAAAAATAAATTGATATTCAAAAACCTATAAATGCTCTCTTTTATAAGATTACCCCCTTTCTTATTTCCCCCAAGGGGGAAAGGGTTCCCAGGTTTCAGAATGATCCTGTGCCAATTCGGAACACTCCTTCCCCCCTGGAGGAAGGTTGGGAAGGGGGTTAAGGATTAGGAAGAAAGTAAGTTCCGGGTCTGGTTAATTTGAAAGATGAATTTCACTCACTGCTTTGATTGCCCTGTCAGAAAAGAAATCAGATGCAGCAAAAATCCTGAATAATCCGCCATCTTCATTTTCTTTGGTTTTTATAAGCATAAATTCCTGCTGGTCATTCCTGTTGAAAAGTTCGGAATAAGAGACAGCACTCCGGTATCCATCCTTGCCGGCAATACAGATTATGCCCGTCATAAGATTTTCTTTTGAAACAGGATAATATTTTAATAGCAGATCTTTAAGCATTACCCCTTCAAATGGGGTAGTGCTGTGAATTCCTTTTCCTCGTCCATAGAATATGGTATTGAAAATCACATTATTAAGATTTTCCGGAAGTTTGTCTATCTGCCCTGATTTTTTGTCAGTATTAAAAATATCAATAGTCTGCGAATACAATGGCGACATGCCCTGGCTGACTGTAAATGAATGTCTGTATGATTTAACGGTAATTTTTACCGGGGAAGAAATATTGCGTTCGGTAACCAGATCTCCTGCTGCAACAACCTTACTCTGTTGAGGAAGCGGCCATAGGTCTTTAGTCTTGGAAGGAACAATCCTTGCCACACCATTAACGATCAAAATTTTATGCAGATTCGTCGGATAATAAATCTCTCCCCAGCTGAAGACAACTTTTTCACCGCTGGCATTTTCAATTTCAACATACAGGTCTATAATGGGTTTAAACTCACTGATATTGGCTTTTTTCAGGATCCTTTTATCAAGAATATCGAAGAGCGAGTAACCGTCGTATCTGTAAGCCCCCACAAACCTGTCACCACCGGCACTGTCGAGCAATGTTTCCTTTACGATAACTGAGTGTACAGGGAGTTCAGTAAAATCGACTTTCCCGGGATTTGCAATTTCGCCATCGACATATAGGTCGGCCGGCTGCAGAGGCAATGTTTCGACATTATCGTAAAAGTTATTTGTCATATCGGATGTATCAATAATTTGAGTCGCAGGTTGTTTTAAGTTTCCAGGGTTGGTAGTCTCTTTACAGGAAAATAAATATAAAGGCAGCAACAATAAGAGTATGATCTTTTTCATTTTGGTTAAGGAGTTTATTTAGATTCAAAAATAGTTCTTTCATGAAATTATAAGGTGACTTATATCAACCTTAATTACCTCACCTACTCCACAATAGCCACAATAATATCCATAACATTAGTCAGAGTTGGTCCCGTAATAATATGCCCTCCTGATTTTTTAAAGAAATTATATGAATCAAATTTCATAAGATAGGATTGCGGATCTAATTTTTTTAAAACTGCATCAGGAATAGTATCTGAGTCAACAACAGCTCCGGCGGCACCTGTTGGGCCATCATTGCCATCTGTACCTGCACAAAGAATTGTTATTCCCTCATTACCTTTAAGCAACAATGCAGATAATAACGCCAGATGCTGATTTCTTCCTCCTTTGCCCTTTCCCGTCATCTTAACGGTTGTTTCACCACCGAAGAGCAGACAAACGGGCTTTACCTCATTTTTGTCAGACTTAAATTTTAATGCAACCCCGACAAGATAATCTGCAATATCCTTGACATCCCCCTGCAGCTGATCATCAATAATCATAGCATTTATATTAAAATCCATTGCTCTGCGTCCTGCAGCATCGAGCGCTGTTTTATTTGAACCGGCAAGGATATTGAATGTCTTTTCAAAAATCGGATCTCCATCTTTAGGAGTCTCTTCCCTGATCCCCAGAGTACCCTCTTCCAGGTATTTCATTATTCTGTGAGGCGCCTTCTCCTTTAATCCGAATTTTGACAAAACCGAAATAGCCTGCATAAATGTTGTCGGATCGGGAACCGTTGGCCCTGAAGCAATTACGTCGAACGGATCGCCCGGAACATCTGACAGTATCAGATTTACCAGATCAGCAGGATAAACCGACCTTGCCAACTGTCCGCCCTTTACCCGTGATAAGTGTTTTCGCACTGCATTGATCTCGCTTATACTTGCTCCGCTGTTTATGAGAAGATCATTCAGCTTTAACATATCATCAGGTGTGCAATCGTCGGGGATATCGGCCAAAAGGGAAGAACCTCCCCCTGAAAGCAGACAGATCACAAGATCATTCACATCTGCAAGCCTTGCAATATTCAATATTTCACCCGTAGCCTTATACCCATTCGAATCAGGCATGGGATGCCCTGCTTCAGTTACCCGGATGTAATTCAGATCGACTGAAAAACCATATTTTACAACAATGTGACCAGAAGTAATTCTCCCGCCGAGAATCCGTTCCACCTCAGCACCCATTTTAGCGCTTGCTTTGCCGGCGCCAATAACATATATATTGTTTATTGAAGTGAGATCAAATATCCGGCTGCCAATATTCAGGTAATCACCTGTTAAAGACATCTGCCTCACAATCAGATTCTGCGGCGTTACGCTTCCGACACCTGCAAGAAAGATTTGTTCCGCTATAGTCCTGTAATTCATTGAATTATAATCACCAATATATTCTTATTGTAAGAAATGAAACTCATGGGTCATGAAATTATTATTAGAGAACTATCAGTGAAGTACACCAGACGCATGCAAAAACTACAATTCCCATGACAATTGTCGATGACGAGTAAACTTTTAATGTGGTAGTCGGGTCAATCTCTGAAAAATTAGAAACTACCCAGAAATATGAATCATTAGCATGGGATACCATCATGGATCCTGCTCCCATCGATAACATAGTCAGAAGCCTGCCCCATTCAGAATCGAGTCCCAGTAACGACAGCATCGGAGCTACGAATGATGCAGTCGTAATTATTGCAACGGTGGATGAGCCCTGAGCCGTTTTCATTACTACCGCTATAATAAATGGCACCAGGATTCCTATGTTGGTACCAGCAAGGAGCTTACCTATTGATTCCCCGGTCCCGGTTGATTTTATGACCATCCCGAACATCCCGCCAGCGGCTGTCACAATAAGAATTGGTCCGGCTTTCTCTATTGCTTCTCCAAAAATTGTGTTCATTGAATCAATAGTTCTGTCCTTAATAAGTAACATGGCCAGAATGGCACCAATGGATAATGCGAATATAGGTTCGCCCGGAATCATAAATAGCTTGTAGATGAATGTCTCACCTCCTTTATCAACAAGATTAATTAATGACTTTATCGTTATCAGAACCAGGGGCACTGCAATAGGAAGAAATGACATTAATGTTGAAGGCAGTAGTCTTTTAGATTCAATACTTTCATCTTCAATAATTCTGGCAGGTGGATAACCCTTTCCCAGTGACATCCTTCCGGCCCAGAAAAATGCCGCAAGAGCTGCCGGGATGGCAAAAATTATCCCTGCAATAATGAGGTATCCTATATTTACTTTTATTATAGCTGCTGCCGCCAGGGCCCCGGGATGTGGCGGAATAAGGCAATGCACGGAGTATAATGAGGTCGCCAGTATCGTAGCCATGAATGGCATTGCTATTTTTGATTTCGCACTAAATGATTTTGCAAGCCCGCTGAGAATGATGAAACCGGAATCACAAAAAATCGGCAATCCTGTGATAAATCCTGTTATTCCCAAAGCAAGAGCACTTTTCTTCTCTCCTGTTTTTGAGAGTATATATTTTGCAATGCTTATTGTGCCGCCTGTTTTATCGAGTGTTATACCGATTATCGCACCAAGGATGATGAGAAATCCAATTGAAGCCATTGTGTTCCCAAAACCTTCCTTGATAGTTGTAACCACAATCTTTGCCGGCAGAGTTGCAAATGCCAGGAACAGGGACACTATAAACAGGGCAATAAATGCTTTTAATTTCAACTTTGAGGTAAGGATCACTACAGCAATGATGCTGATCAGTACCAATGATGATTTGAGCAGTACAACCATTTATTTGCTTTATGTAAAGAAGAGATACGCTACAAATATAGCTGCAGTAAATCCTGCCAGATCAGCAAGCAGGCCACAACCTATTGAATACCGGGTGTTCTTTATTCCAACGGAACCAAAATAAACCGCAACAATATAAAATGTTGTGTCAGTTGTCCCCTGCATTGTACACGACAATCTGCCAATAAATGAATCAGGCCCGTGTGTTCTCATTGCATCAATCATCAGACCCCGGGCGCCAGTACCTGATAGTGGTTTCATGAAAGCAACAGGCAAGGCACCGGTGAATTGAGTATCGACACCCATCCATGCAAAAAACCTGGCTATCCCCGAGATAATAAAATCCATGGCACCTGAAGCTCTGAATATTCCTATTGCCACGAGTATTGCAACCAGGAACGGAATTATTCTGATTGATGTATTAAAGCCCTCCTTGGCTCCTTCAATGAAGGCATCATAAACGTTAACCTTCTTTATGAATGCCAGCACGATAAATAGAATAATAATCGACATCAGAATAAAATTAGCTGAAAAAGTCGATATGGAAGAAATCTGTTCCTTTGGAAGGTGACTGAAATATAGGATTATTCCGGCAATGATTGCAGACAGACCTCCAAGGTATGCGAGAATTACTTTATCGAAAAGATTGATTTTCTGTATTATTGCGACGCTTATCATCCCGGTAAGTGAAGCTGCAAAAGTAGATATCAGTATTGGAATAAAAATATCAGCAGGGTTAACGGCCCCCAGCTGGGTCCTGTAAACAATAATACTGACAGGAATTATTGTCAGTCCTGCGGCATTCAGCACCAGGAACATTATCTGGGCATTGGAGGCAGTCTCCTTGTCGGGATTTACCTCCTGCATTTCTTTCATGGCTTTCAGCCCCACAGGAGTTGCGGCATTATCAAGGCCCAGCATATTCGCTGAAATGTTCAGCATTATTGATCCGTATGCAGGATGTCCTTTTGGCAATCCGGGGAATAATTTTTCGAAGAGCGGACCAATAAGTTTTCCCATAATTGCTATCACACCTCCCTTTTCCCCAACTTTAAGCAACCCCATCCAGAGAGTGAGAGCACCTGTCAATCCAAGAGAAATCTCAAACCCGGTTTTGGCGTTCAAAAAAACCGAATTAACAAGCTCATTGAATATCTGCGTGTTACCACTAAATATCAACTGAAAAAGAGCTACAAGAAAGCCTATTATGAAAAATCCTATCCAGATGTAATTTAAGGCCATGCCATTAGTTTGAATCGCTAAGATAATTATAAAAGTCCATAAAGTCGAAAGTCTGTAAAGTCGAAAGTCTGTAAAGTCGAAAGTCGAAAGTCTGTAAAGTCGAAAGTCTATAAAGTCGAAAGTCGAAAGTCTATAAAGTCGAAAGTCTGTAAAGTCGAAAGTCGAAAGTCTATAAAGTCGAAAGTCTGTAAAGCTCGAAAGTCTATAAAGTCGAAAGTCAGGATACTTTCAGACTTTACAGACTTTATGGACTTTAAGACTTTATGGACTTTAAGACTTTACAGACTCTTTGCTATTAATTCTATTTTAGATACATTTGTGTACACAAACCAACAGACTATGGCACGTTTTACACGAATTGATGTAGTTCTTAAAATGAGGGAAGCCGGTATTGTTCCCATATTTTATCATAAAGACCCCGGAATTTGCAGAAGTGTTATCAAAGCTTGCTATGAAGGAGGGATAAGGGTTTTTGAATTCACAAACCGAGGAGATTTTGCTCATGAGCTTTTCAGCGAACTTAATAAATGGGCTGAAAAAGAAGTTCCAGAATTAATTATGGGTGCAGGATCAATTGTGGATCCGGGTACGGCTTCAATTTATATCCAACTGGGCGCAAATTTCATTGTCTCACCAATTCTCAATGCAGAAATTGCAAAGGTGTGCAACCGCAGAAAAATCTTATGGAGCCCCGGATGCGCTACCCTTTCGGAAATAAGCTACGCGGAGGAACTTGGCGCTGAAATAGTCAAAATATTTCCCGGATCGTCAGTTGGCGGACCTGATTTCGTCAGATCGATAAAAGGACCCTGCCCCTGGACCAACATAATGCCCACCGGAGGAGTAGAACCAACACTGGAAAACCTTACCGAATGGTTCGATGCAGGCGTTACATGCGTTGGCATAGGGTCAAATCTTATTACAAAAGACCACGTACTGAAGAAAAACTGGGCGGGTCTCACAAAAAGAGTTACAGCCGCGGTTAAGGTTGCCAGGATGTTTCATGTGGATTAAATTCCAGGCGACCTGAAAAGTTCAATGTTGGAAATCACCGGACAAGCTTTCGATTTACTTATAGCTATTTTGATTTTTGAAGTCTTAATAACCGGGAATTTGCGGATTATCTTATGTCCGATAGTTGTCCCGTCTAATACCGGTTGCCAGTTGTCAGAAACATACGCTGAGACTTTAAATTCTCCGACTCTTTGTCCGAGTTTAATATATTCCTGAATCAATATTCTGTTGACTTCTGTTTCTGCTCCAAGATCGATTATTAATTCACCGGTAGTCACCTCATCTTTAGTTGCCCAGAAAGTTTCAGGTTTTCCGTCATTTATGTTTGATGCTTCATAACCTTTTCCTCTTGTGGATGAAGCAGCGGCAATCTTGTCTTTTGCCAGGTCTGTTTCAAATTCCTTATTCAACAATTCCCTGAAGGCCAGAAGTGATTTTACATCATTTTCATGCAGCAGGCCTCTTCTGTCGGGAGGAACATTGAGAAGAAGATTGCTGTTCCTTCCAACAGAGGAGTAATAAAGCTCCATGAGATTTTCTGCACTCCTGACAAGTGAATCCTGAGTTTTATGATAAAACCAGCCCGGACGGATAGAAACATCCACTTCGGCAGGAACCCAATAATTTCCTTTCTCATGACCTTCTCCGAGGATCTTCGCAAAATCTCCCCCGGGATACATTTCATCCTTATTTAGAAGACACCAGTTTGTCAGGCTTCCCATGCCACTCTCATTACCAACCCACCTTACATCAGGGCCCGCATCGCTGAACATCACTGCTGAAGGTTGAAGTTCCCTCACAATTTTATGGGTATTAGTCCAATCGTAGTATGTTTTATTATCAATTCTTCGTGTCTCTCTCGCTCCCCCATAATAACCGTCACCTCCATTGGCTCCGTCAAACCAGACTTCAAAAATATCACCATAGCCTGTCAGCAATTCCCTGAGTTGATTTCTGTAATAAGTGATGTATTCAGGCGTACTGTAGGATGAATTGTTTCTGTCCCAGGGTGAAAGATACACTCCCATTTTCAGCCCAAATTCATCACAAGCTGAACGAAGCTCTTTCAGAACGTCTCCCTTGCCATCTTTCCAGACGGAATTTTTTACGGAATGATCGGTATACTTTGAAGGCCACAGGCAGAACCCGTCGTGATGTTTAGCAGTAATTATAATCCCTTTCATTCCGGCTTCCTTTGCAACTTTTGCCCATTGGCGGCAATCAAGTTCTGTTGGATTGAAGACTGATTCATTTTCGTCACCGAATCCCCATTCCTTATCTGTAAATGTATTTACGGTAAAATGGACGAACATGTAATATTCCATGTCGTGCCATGCAAGCTGCCTTTCTGATGGAACCGGACCGAAGGGTTCAGGCGGCGTTACTTTGGAACAGGCGGAAATAATAAATAATGAAATTAAAAGAAACAGTAATCTCTTCATATTGAAAAATAGTTGTTTTAGAAATCTCTGTGTAACAGAGAAAAAAAGAATTATTATAGTTCTTTAATTCTTATGTTTCTGAAATTCACCGGCGAACCATGACCAAGAAAACCAATATGCCCTGTAGAATTCTTTAACCCCGGATGATTATTATGGTCCATTGTTCCATTGTCTCTTGGGCCTGCAATATCTCCGTCGACGATAGTAGTGCCATTAAGTACGATCTTAATCTGGGTGCCTCGTGCCGTGACTTCCTCATAATTCCATTCGCCTATCGGTTTCAGATATCCTTTTTTAGATGGAATAACACCATATACCGATCCATGATACTGATATGGCTGCAGGGCAGCATAGACAGGAGCTGTATCATCAAGGATCTGGAGTTCCATGCCAACATATGCTGCATCACCTGTAAGAGGTGCCCTGATCCCAAGTCCGTTATTTGCTGCTGGTGTGAGCTGAAATTCAAACCTGAAAACAAAATCGGAATACTCTTTCTCGGTATAAAGATTACCACCCGAATCATCGACCGGTTTTATAACTATCATGCCATCTTCCGGCACATAAGACTGTTTATTGCCAACCCAGTTATCAAGATTTTTTCCATTGAAAAGAGCAACAAAGCCCTGAGAAACTTCCTCAGGGGTGAGGTTATATTCCTTTTCACTGATTTCTCTCACATAAAGATCTCTGAATGCCAGATCGGTACCATGGGCCTGAAGCTCAATTGAACCTGTGGGGAAGATCGGAATACTGCGATCCCAGTAGTTTTCCATTGTCACATTATCGACAACAAGTTCCCCATTTAGCCATACTGAAACTTTTTCACCTGTCATTACAATCCTGAAACTATTCCAGTCACCAACAGGATTATCCGCAACTTTCAGAGGCTTTGCCTCATACTTCTGATTATTATAAAGTCCGCCTGACCCAACCTGTGCTCCCACTTCCACTCTCGATGTATCCCAGATCTGAACCTGTGGTGAGCCTCTCAGGTAAATACCGCTATCTCCCTTCTTTGTAATTTTCCAGTCAGCCAGCATCTCAAAATCACCATATTGTTTTATGGAACAGAGATTATTCCCCTCCCCGTTAAACCAGATGCAGCCGTCTTTTACACTCCAGTTTCCAGGTACTTTCTTATCCGCTTCGATCTGTTTTTTTGCCAGCTCAGCAGGTTTCATTTTTGCCCTTTTCACCGGATTTTCCACCAATCCCTGCCAACCTGTAAGGTCCTTTCCGTTGAACATTGATTTAAATCCTTCATCAGCAGGCATTGCCGCGAGATACTTGTTTATCATCTCCCTGTCATATTGACTTTCCTGTCCTTTAAGCTTGCCCATTGCTTTTGTCAGGATTTCTCTGACAATGACTCCATAAAGACCAGTCTGTTCATTAACTGAAGGAAGGGCAATAAACAGAGCTGCTTTGGCGGCAGTTGCCGAAGTGGCAGGATCATCAAGATAATCGGAAATAAAGAAGAGAGACTGATATGTTTTCAATTTTCCGATTTCCGTGATTACAGAATTTTTTCTTTCGAGGAGTTGATGCGAATGGCATTATTTTCCTGAAAAGAAGCAGCTTTCTGTTCATCTTCCAGACTTCGCTGAGACAATCTGTTTCACATAACCTTCAAATGCCGGTCCTTCAAAAGTTTTATTTCCCGATGCGCATATTTCATAGAGAGCTGAAGATGCCGAATAATCTTTCCAGCTTGTAAGTGTCTTAAAACATATATCCCGGATATCACTATTGCCGTTTTCAAATTCTCCAAGCACAGTCTTGAGCGCTTCATTGCCTCCGGTCTTTGCGAGAACAGGAATAATTTTCACCTTAAGGTTATCCTTCATCGCAGCGATTACAGCAGCTGATCTTTTCCCGGGCTCTGCAATTTTATTTGCTCCGACAGCAATCGCATTCTGAATGCCGGTAATATATTCAGGGTTTTCAGTTGATGCAAGAAGTTCAATTAATTGGGTCTGGTTATCAGGTCCTGCCAGATCAGCAAGCGCTTTTATTGAGGTTTTTTTCACGAGTTCATCTGAAGAAGACGTAAATGGAAAGACATCTTTAAAATACTGATTATCATGATTCCATGCTAATATTTCAATTGTACTTTTAATAGCGGCTGAATTCCCGTTTTTCAGTACCGGCAACAACAGAGAAATATTATTGCTCCCAATAACAGTCATAAGAGCAGTCTTTGCAGCTTCCTGATCATCAGCGCTGTTGAATTTCAACATATAATCAATCAATGCATTAATGGATCTTTCCCCATCAATTTTCACAACAGCTGCAGCAGCTTCTTTTCTTACCCTTACATCACTGTCAGACAATGATGAAGTTATCAATGGCAGAGCGGCAGTATCCAACCGTAAGCCTAACATGTTTATTATTTCAGGACGGGCGTCAGGGATAGCTTTCGGAAAATAGCCAATCCATCTCCCTGCTACTTCTTTTTCCGGAATTAATATTGACATATGCAAAGCAGCAATCCTGTATTTGTTATTGGCATGAGCAACTGCTTTAATCAGTTCATTCATCGCATCAATCCCGTGCAGACTCACATACGCATTAAGAGCGGCTGTTTTGTTTTGTATTGCAATATTATCATCACACTTGGAAATGATCAGCTTACATATTTTGTCAGCTGTCTTAAGATCGCCATTGTGGCCAACCACCGTTGCATAGTTTATTAATGCACTGGTTGCACCTGTGGCTTCCCATCTGTAGCCAACAGCTTTGGCTGCTTTAGACAGAACAGGATATGCCAGATTGCTTCCACTTTGTGCCATTGCATTGAAGGCGGAGGCTTTAGTATTGACATCACCAGCCGACGACCATGAAATATATTCATTTACTGCAATCTGTGATTTCAGGTTCGCGAGAGCATTCATAACTGCCGCAGGGCACTGCAGGTCAGTATTTTTGAGTGACCCGGCAAGGATCGTCTCCGTGTTCTTTCCGCCTGATGTTAATATTACCGCAAGCGCAGGGCTGCATACTTCCTTGCTTGTGAGATAGACTTTCATTGCTTCGGCAGATTTTTCACCTCCAAACTGCTGGAGCTGTTTCATGAAGAAATCCTTGATTCCAAAGTCAGCCTGATCGGTGGCATAGCCGATACAAATGTTTTCCCACATCTCCTTCTGATCGGGCATGACGCTTCCGGAAAGAAATCTCGAAAGACTCGTTATGGCAAACCGTTGACGGGTATCATCCCCCCTGCCTGCAGGTTTAACCTGATCACAAATCTGTCGTATGCCTGTTTCACCTATTGACAGCATGTCGGCCATAAGTTTCGAAGTGAATTGCTGATCATTCGCCGGCATCCGTGCGAGTAGATCTGCAACTTTTGTCTCGGTAGTTCGTTTATCCTGACCGTAGGATGATAATGATAAAAGAAGAAGAGTAAAACCGATAAGAAATGCTCTTTGTAATTTCATATTTTAAAATTTTCAGATTTTTAAATTCAGATCATTGTTCAGATTTTCCACGGATCACGCATTGGCGGGTTAATTAGTCTGTTCGCCCCTTCATCATCGATAAACTGCTGTTTAACAGGATCATATTTAAGGTTTCTGCCAAGTCTTAATGCAATAACACCAAGATTTACGATAGAGCAAGATCTGTGGCCATTTTCCTCATTCAGGGCGAATTTTTTCCTTGTGCGCACCGATTCGGAAAATGATACGATCTGTGGTTCCGGATCCGGAAGCGAATCTATGAGCTTCTGAAGATCAGGAATATCAGATCTGAATCCTTTAAAGACTTTCCCATGAGGACCCTCGATATACGCTGCATCCTTGTCGCGGTTTTCGCCATCGAGTATAATCTGGCATCCATCGTCATACGTATAGGTTATTCTGCGCCACGATCCGACTGCATCGTAGTGCTGTTGAGGTGCATCTATTTCGATTGTTACCGGTCCGGTATTATCTTTTCCGAGCATATATTGAACAGGATCGAGATAGTGCTGACCCATATCTCCCAGGCCACCACCGTCATAGTCCCAATAACCACGAAATTTCGCATGCACTCTTTCGGGATTATAAGGCTTATATGGAGCCGGACCAAGCCAGAAATTATAATCAAGCTCTTGAGGAACAGGCATCGGCTGCAGATTGTAAAGACCACTCCAATAAAATTTCCAGTCATAACCGGTTATTCCGCTGACAGTAACTTTTAAAGGCCAGCCCAGAGCTCCTGAATCGACAAGTTTTTTAAGCGGTTTCACGGTAGTACCCAATCCATAAAACTGATCCTTAAACCTGAACCAGGTATTAAGTCTGAACATGCGGCCATTTTTCTGTACCGCCTCAACAACTTTTATTCCTTCACCTATAGTTCGGGTCATAGGTTTTTCACACCAGATATCCTTCCCGGCTTCAGCGGCTGTTTTTGATATTATCCCATGCCAGTGCGGAGGCGTGGCAATATGTATGATGTCAATATCCGGTCTTGCAATAAGTTCACGGAAATCATGATATCCTGATATATTTCCCCCGGCAGCAGCTACAGCGTCATCAAGATGTTTTTTATCTACATCGCAAACTGCCAGAAGACGATTCTCATACTCAAAATGGCCTCTTCCCATACCCCCTACTCCAATAATACCTTTAGTCAGCTGATCGCTGGGAGCGGTGAAGCCCTGACCTCCAAGAACATGTCGTGGTATAATTGTGAATGCGGCGGCAGCGGCAGCAGCCTTTTTCAGAAATTCGCGTCTGATAAATTTTTTTTCGTTCATATTTTCGGTGGTTAAAAAGTACGGGTCGTAAGTAAAGAATCACGAATTACTCTGCAATTTGCAAGAATTATAGCCAATATCCAAGCAGTAAAAGTTCTATTTTTTAGGAACCTTTTAATGATGATTTAAGAACAAGGATTAACGATTTTTGATTTAAGAACAATTAAGAAGATTTAAGAACAAGGATTAACGATTTTTGATTTTAGATCAATTAAGAAGATTTAAGAACAATTGCCTTTGGCGAGCTCGCCTTTGGTTCGATTAACGATTTTTGATTTTAGAACAATTAAGAAGATTTAAGAACAAAGATTAACGCCTTTTGATTTAAGATTTGAGAAGAGGCTTTCTACTTCGTAATTCTTAAATCGTTAATCCTTGTTCATTATTCTTTTTAATCCTTCTTATTCTTAAATCGTTAATCCTTGTTCGTTATTCTTCTTCTTAATATTAATAAAAAAGGAACCCCCTTCGAGCCGGAAGTCTTGTCAACTTCCGGGGAAGGGGGATAATATGTTCCGGAGTAATTTGGGGAAATGGGGAAGGGAAGCTCCGGAACAGTGGGAAAATCAACCCTAAACTACTTTCTTATTTTAACCAATCGTTTATGTATATTTTAAAATAGAGACTATCTCTGCAACCAGTAATTGTCAGTAAAAAACAATATATCAAATGATAAAAATGACTGAAATAATTTTCCCCCATTCAGATAATCCTCTTTTTTGCACCAACAGACCCTTCAAATTCACAGCTAAAAATAGTGTGATCTTATTTAAAATCTCAATATTAATTTCAGTTTTGTATGAACAGGCCGATTTAATGTATGTACTTAAGGCATGATTGAGTGAATTTCTCAACTTTGCAGTCTGGAACTCATGATTTTTCAGATCAGTCGAAAAAAAAACGCCCTGGATAAGCCAGAGCGTCCTTCTCCATAATTTAATAAAAACCATTAACCTTTTCCACCCTTGCCAAAGCCGTGGCAATGTCTTCCAAATCTTCCACCTTCCTTAAATTTATTGGAATGCAGATTTATCTCTTCGGTTGTTCCATCAGTTGTAACTGTTGCAACATTATCACAAGTTCCGTCACCATAGTTGATTATCGAGACAACTCCATTTCTGTTCAGCTCGATGACCCCGCTCCTGATATAATCACAACCGGCATCAATCAGTAATGGAGTAGTAATTGTTTTTGTATATGTGGCGGTATCATTTAATACAACATTACCTGAACCTGAAACAGAATAGACGTTATCAGTTCTGTCAGGAGTATCGAATCCGCTTATCCATTCAATTGTTTCCGTATTTGACCGCACAAAAGTTTCTTCGTTTCTGGAAATCGTCTGGGTATATTTCTTTTCAATAACCCAGTTGCCTGCAGCGTTTTTGCCAAGGTTTTTCAATGATGCAGTAAGATCAATTTTGATACTGTCCATATAAAAATCCTGATAAGTAATTGTTTGAACTGCTCCTTCATTTGTGATAGTGTCGGAGAGGTTAATTATCACTTTGCCATACTTATCATGATGGTGAGTGGAGCATCCTTTCAGATATTCAATAACGATCTCTTTAGGGTAAGTGTTACTGCTTACAGTTACAGTTGCACAACTGTCGATACGTGGTACCCCAAACTTAAGACTGCCGTGTCCCCAACCTGGAAAAACGGGGCCTTGCATCCCACCGCCAAGCAGGTTAACTGAGATGTTATTGTCATATTGTTCGACAGACAGACTGTGTTCTACAGCATTCGTGACTGAACTAACCTGATTTCCAACTACTTCAGCTACCACGGTAGACAGATTGGTAGCCAGTGAACTTCCATTACTTAAATTGTCAGTTTTCTGACACGAAAATAATCCTGCCATCAGCACAATGATCGCTGCAAAAGTGATTTTCTTTCTCATATCCTTCTATTTTTAGTTAAAACGAATTCCATTTTGATACTAATACATGATGATCAGGATCTACCCTACCAGAAACGAAAAGAAATATTCGTCTCCTGCGATGGAAAATCAATTTATTGTCGAGCACTTGAAAGTAAATCGACTTTCTCATTTCCTTCGGCCTGCAGATTAAATGATTAAAGTATAATCAGGTATTCCTAGAAAATAAAATGGACAAACAAGTTAAGAGAAAGTGATTGTGACTGAATGAGTGTAGTTTCAGAAAAGGATGTATTTTCAAAGTCAAACTTGCGTGAATTAACATCAAAATAATTCTGTGTATTGAAAATATTAAGAAGAGTGGCTCCGGTTTTTAATCTTACTCTTGACAGTGTAAAGTTATAATTTACCGATATATCGCTTCGGAAGTAATCAGGAAGATTTCCATATTTCCTCAGTACCATCAGGTCACTGTTCAATGCGTTGACGATATATGGTTTTCCCGAAGAATAAACCGTAACTGTCCCAAAGTTCCATTTGCCTGCTGACACCATGTTTGTCCAGCTGAACTGGTGAGGTTGGTCCACAGGTGAAGGAATTTCATTGTTGAAATTTATCCCGTCATATCGTTGTAAACTTCTGCCGTAAGAATAGGATATCCAGCTGGTAAAACGTTTGCTCTTGTATCTTAGCAGCAGGTCTATTCCGTAGGATTTCCCTTTCCCCGTGAGATAATAACTGGGACGGATACCTGGTTGGTTATCCCTCGGAAAATACCTTGAGAAATCGCTGTTCTTCAGAAATTGTGAAATAAAGATATATTCCTGAAGACCATTAAAAGTTTTAAAATATGCTTCTCCATCAAACATGAATTTTCCCGATTCAGCAGTGAGACCTAAGACAAAGTGGTCGGAAGTAACTACAGGATGGACAGAATTATCTGCAAGGACCCAGAAATTTCTGTTATAACCTGTTTCCTGCTGTGCGAGAACCTGACTTATAAACTGGTTGTATCTGCCTGTTGCCACTCTGATGGAAAATCCATCTGAAAACCTGTAATTGGCTGAAAATCTGGGCTCGAGATAGAAGTCAGTCTTTCCCGAAAAGTAACTTAATCTGAAACCTGGTTTTATTGTCAGATTATTAAATAATATAATCCGGTCCTGCAGGTAAACTGAAGAAGTATACGCCAGCTGACTGGTGTTATCGTAGATATAGATCTTATCGGCATCTTTGTGATAAAATATTGAATTCTGCCTGGCGAGAAATCCGAAATTCAATTTATTAGTATTTGAAATGTTCAGGGTATTTCTGACAGATATGTAAATATCCTTCAATTCATTCTGATTGTATGTGTTAAAGTTATTGACCGGATCTGGCAATGAATTATGATTATTATGTTGCGCTCCGTTCCGGTCAATGGAAGTTATATTGGAGGAGTAATTGGTATATCCCGACATTCCCAGCTGGACATTTGAGAATAATGATTCATTCCATCGGCGCAACCAGGTTCCACTTACACCATAATTGCTCCATTTATTCCTGTCGGTCGCATCAACAGTCAGTTCATGTGAAGTACCAGTATATGAATTGCTGAAGTAGTCCTTTCCACCGTAGACGCTAAGAGAAAAATCTTCTACATTACTTATTCTGTATGTTAGCTTCATATTATAGTCATAGAAGTAATATGAAGGTTTTGTCTGGTTTATTATTCCTGATGAATCGGGTCTTAGCCAACCCATATTTCTGCTTAACAGATTATTAGAAAATGCTGTGGAATAAATATCGGAGTACGAACGACGCATGGCAGCTATCATTGTCAGTTTTTTGCTTATGGGTAGTTCAGTGGTAATATTACCGCTGAGGAGATTGAGGTCACCATATACTGTTGGTCTCACATTATTCCCCGATTTTCCTGTAATATCGACTATTCCCGAGACTCTTTCTCCGTATCTTGAATCGTAGCCGCCTTTGTAAACCTGCATATCCTTGATAACATTCGGGTTTAATGAAGAAATCACGCCATAGTAATGGCTCACATTATAAAGAGTCTGACCATCAAATAAAACCAGGTTTTGATCACTGGTTCCTCCCCTGATGCTTAACCCCGATGCGTTCTCTGCATAACTTATTCCCGGCAGAAGCTGCAATATTCTGTAAACGTCAGTTTCTGCAAAAGCAGGCAAATCAATTAATCGTGATGGATCAACCGTAGTGGCAAAATCCACATCGTTTCGCATGTCGATCATTTCCAATTTTGTGCCGCCTACTACAATAGAATCCAGCATATTAATCTTCCGTTTAAGCTTCAGATCAATATTCATCTCGCTGTCTGTCCATCTTATTGTTGTATCTCTCTGAAAATAGCCAACATAGCTGAAGAGCAGATGCACAGGATTATCTGTTACATTCTTAATACAAAATGTTCCGTTTTCAGAAGCGGCAGCCTGGATTTTTTTATTCAAAAAGATTACGGTTGCGTAAGGAAGCTGCTCTCCTGTTTCCTTGTCGCTGATTGAACCGATGATCTGGCATTCACCTGAACTTTCTTTTTCTTTGCCGATATCCTTATTTACAATCAGATACCTGTTAAACCTGAACTCATAATAATAGCCGGTATTCGCAAGCAGATCAGACAATAATTCATTTATAGTGTTCCCGCTGATCTCCCGGTCAATATTTACTGAACTTAGTTTTTCGGAGTCGAATGCAACCTTGATATTATACTGTTTTGATATTTGTAAAAGGGCCCTTGAAACAGTTGTGTTTTGAAAAGTTATGTTATATGTCTGACCCGAGAGATTTTCTATGAACAAGAATGAGATTGTAAGAATACAGAAAAATGTATTAAGGTTTCTTTTCACTAATGATGATTTTGTCATTACTGCCAATCTCATATTTCAAACCCATTGGTTTACATACAATTTCTAACGCATTATCCAGATTATTATTGGAGAAGCTACCTGTAAAATATTTGTCATCAATATTCCTGAACTCAAAATTAACATTAAATTGTCGCTCCATCTCTTTAAATACCAAATTTAACGAAGCGTTTTCAAAATAAAATTCACCTGTTACCCAGCTGTTTGACATATTAATATTTTTATCCTGGTAGTTAATCAACCGGCTACCTTTTAGTATTGCACTCTCCCCCGGCTCAATAGTTACTGAAGTGCTCTTATCCGAAACAAGAATTTTGCCGGTAAGGCAGCTTACCTTGAACTCGTCATTCCGGGATAAAACATTGAGTGTCGTACCTAAAATTTTTATGTCGGCTTGCTTTGTTGAAATTATGAAATTATCGCCTTTTGTGATCTCAAAATATGCCTCCCCTTCAAGGTTAAGCCTGCGGTCAAGCATAAAATCCTTTTTATCAAAAGATATTTTGCTGCCTGAATTGATTTTCACGAGTGACCCGTCGGGAAGTTTATAGTCGGTATGATAGCTATTGGCAACAACTACTTCTGTAAGAGGATTATAGATCCAGATCCGCCATATGCCAAACAGCAAAAGCAAACCTGCGGCAATTGAAGAGTAAACGAATAGAGTTCTCTGGAAGTTACTCTCCCTTTTTATAACGGTGCTACCGTCAGAAATCCGCCTTTTCAACTTCATGAGCGCTTCTTCCTTTGACAGACCCTGAGGCACTTTCAATCCGGCAGCGCGCTGCAGAATCTTCTCTTCAAGCCCTTCGCTTTTCAGCTTTTCATCGTCAGAACTTTGATTATTAAATCTTTCCGCCATAATTTGATATTCTAAATCTTAACATCCAATTTTTCCTTCAGAAAAGAAAGGGCTTTGCCCATCCTCTTTTCGACTGCTTTCACAGAGAGCCCCAGATTCTGTGCAATCTGGTTGTAGGTAAGGTCATCAATTCTGTTCATCAAGAAAACAGTGCGGTTTTTATCATCCAGACCGGCAAGAGTCACTTGTAATTTATCATCAAATTCTTTCATCTCAAGCTCATAATCAGGTGCATCGGAATATTCATTAACTTTATATTCACTTAAAAATTTGTAGAGTACTTTTTTATGCTCCTGCCTGTTGAGAAACAGGTTGTTTGCGATTTTATATAACAAGGATTTCACTGTCAGGATTTTTATACTTTCTTTTTTCTCCCAGATCTTTAAAAATGTATCCTGCGCAATATCTTCTGCAATTTGTAAATCACCTGTCTTATAGTATATAAAATTCCTGACAGGAAAATACCAATCTTCAAAAATCTGATCAAATTCGATCTGATTTATTCCTGCCATCTTCGACTAATAATTATCTTAAAAAATTCTTTGTACTAAACAACCATAATACAGGAAACATCAGAATTACCCTAAAAGTAAAGTCTGATGTTCCGGTTAATCATTAAAAGTATTATTTAACAATTGTCTTATGAAGGAGAAATATTATAGGGTTTAACTTTGGTTGCAACAAAAGTCAGCAGATATGCTACACAAAACAGGAGAACAAATAATGCCCCTGACTGACCTCCTACAAAATCCGACATAACTCCCATAATTAAAGGGAACACTGCTCCCCCAAAAACACCCATTATCATAAGTCCCGAAACTTCGTTATGTGAAGAGGGCCTCTGTAAAAGTGCCTGTGAAAAGATGACAGAGAAGATATTTGAATTACCGAGCCCAAAAAGAGCTATGCCAGTGTACATTACAGTTTTATTTGGAATAAAAAGACAGAAAATACCAATAAGTATCATGCTCGCACTAACGATAAAAACTTTCTTTGAAGAGAATTTAGCAAGCAGGCCTGAACCCAAAAGACATCCCGCAGTACGGAAAATAAAATAGAAACTTGTTGCATATCCGGCATCGGCAAGTCCTATATGCAGTCGTTCCATAAGAATTTTCGGGGCAGTGGTGTTGATACCAACATCAAGACCCACGTGAGCCATAATGCCCAGGAATAGCAATAAAACCGTACTATCTCCAAGTAAAGAGAAGCACTCGGCAAAAGAGGCAACTTTGGTTTCGACATTCCTTTCTTCAATTTTGGTAAAAAACAGCCATGCTAAAACACAAATGCATACTGCCAAAAATATGGGAAACATAATCATTCTCCAGTCTGAAAATCTCATCACGGCCCAGGCAGCAAAAATCGGAGCAACAAATGAAGCTATTGCCTTGATAAACTGTCCAAATGTCAGTGTGCTTGCCATCCTCTTCTTATCGACAATATTTGCCAACAATGGATTTAATGAGACCTGCATAATTGTATTGCCAATGCCCAGAAGCGTAAAAGAAATCAGCATTGACGCAAATGAGTAGGTAAACATTGGAATGAGAAGGGAAGGAATGGTTATAAGTAAACTAAGCAGAACAGTGTTTTTTCTGCCAATTCTATTCATTAATAATCCCGTTGGCACTGCAAATATCAGGAACCAAAAGAAAACCATCGAGGGCAATAAATTTGCCATTGTATCCGACAGATTAAAATCAGCTTTCACGTAATTAGTGGCTATGCCTACCAGATCAACAAAACCCATTACAAAAAATCCGATTATAACAGGAAGCATTTTACTGATGTTTGTTTTTTGCGTATTCATATGGCTAAGGTTAAGGTTGAGGATGAGGTTGAGGTTGAGGTTGAGATTAAGGTTGAGATTAAATTTCAGGTGATTACATTAATGGAAGAGCATGCTGAACCGATTTCCAGAAATCATCATTGAGAAGGTAGGCGCTTCCCAGTAAGGCAGCGTCTTCCTTTAATTTTGAAATCGCAACTTCACAAAGACAATTCTCTGTCATGAGTCTGTTTTCAAATACATCGCCAAAGAGATTGTAGGCGTGTGAAATATTTCCGCCGATGACGAGGATCCCAGCATCGAATTTTTTTAGCCACGGAGCCAGAAACAAACCTGCGTTGTCACCAAAATCAGTAAACAGATCGATTACGGTTTTATCGGATGAGGCAAGCTCTGCAAGCTCTTTTACACCATTCAGATCTTTTCCTGTAAGTTTCTTGTATCTCGAGAGCAATCCTCTTGTTGAAAAATAATCATCTGCGATCCCGTCTTTGTAGGGAAGGTGATAGATGCATCCTAACCTGGGCACCAGCGGTCCATCGACAACAGGAATAAGATTGCTTATAAAGGCCGATCCGAAACCGGTACCGAATGTGATGGAAAGCGAACGGTCGAAATCAGAAGCACTTCCCTTCCATGCTTCACCCACAGCGAATGATGAAGCATCGTTCATGAAGCGGATGAGCATCCCATTGCTGATTCCCAGATTCTTCGAAATGGCTTCGGTAATATTTAAACCATAAAGGTTTTCATATTTTGCCACACCCTTTATATAACATATGCCTTTAACATAGTCGAATGGACCAGGCATGGCGAAACCTATACCTTTGACACTTTCGTAAGGAACTTTTTTGAGAACGGCGGCCAGTGCTTCAGACCAGATGCCTATAATTTCGTCCGCAGATGCCTGATTGTTTACCTCTCTGCCTGTCAATGTATCTTTTATCACTTTCCCTGTTTCCAGGTCAATAGCGGCGCAACTTATGTGACTTCCACCTATATCAGTGCCTATCGCAATGTTTTTATTCATAGAATAGTTAATTATCAATACTGCCGTTGAAAATATCTAAATTTACCGTTAATACAAAATAAATTTTTAAAACACTGGTTTTTACCCCCGGCCTCTGAAGGTATAAACACCTTAGATCTTATAATCTTTTAGAATTATTTTTCCCTAATTCAGTTCAACCCTCGAAGATCTACCGTCTCGGTCATGGGGAAGAGGACCAGTAAGTACCAAGAAATGAGACATCTGTGCATAATGAGCAGTTTCCCTTGCAGTGTGGTGTACAAAAAACTCTGATATTTCTCATGCAGAATCTGATTATAAAAGCTTAATTTCGAAATAGCTAATTCAGCAATCTCAGATTTATTGTAAGCTGTTTCAACAAACGTAATATTATCCTAAAAAATGCGTCATGGCAAAAGTCACAAAAGAAGATGCCCTTCTCTATCATAGCAGAGGAAGACACGGTAAGGTAGAAGTAATTCCGACAAAACCATATTGTACTCAATTTGATCTTAGTCTGGCATATACGCCGGGTGTTGCATTTCCATGTCTCGAGATCGAAAAGAAACCGGAAGATGCCTATAATTATACGGCAAAGGGAAATCTTGTGGCTGTTATTTCTAACGGGACAGCTGTTTTGGGTCTTGGAAATCTCGGAGCCCTGGCAGGCAAGCCTGTCATGGAAGGAAAAGGACTTCTGTTCAAGGTGTTTGCCGATGTAGATGTATTTGATATTGAGGTGGATGAAAATGATCCGGTAAAATTGATTGAGTTTTGCAGGCAAATAGCTCCGACCTTTGGCGGAATCAATCTTGAAGACATAAAAGCGCCAGAATGTTTTGAAGTCGAAACAGCTCTGAAGAAAATGCTCGATATTCCTGTTTTCCATGATGACCAGCATGGCACAGCTATTATTTCAGGAGCAGGGTTGCTGAACGCGCTTGAATTGACAGGAAGAAAAATAGAAAATCTGAAAATGGTAGTTTGCGGTGCAGGTGCAGCAGCAATTTCATGTTCAAGATTATACGTTTCACTAGGTGTGAAACGTGAGAATATTGTAATGTGTGATTCAAAAGGTGTCATAAATACAAAAAGGAAGGATCTTAATAAATATAAACAGGAATTTGTTACCACCCGCAATGTTGATACCCTGCAGGAGGCACTCGTCGGAGCAGATCTTTTTCTCGGACTCTCTGCTGCGTGCATGATGTCAAAAAGCATGCTTGCTTCTATGGCAAAAAATCCTATAGTCTTTGCAATGGCCAATCCTGATCCTGAAATCTCCTTCGAAGATGCTATGTCGACCCGTGATGACATGATTTTCGCTACCGGACGTTCGGATTACCCCAATCAGATCAATAATGTCCTCGGATTTCCATTTATCTTCCGGGGAGCACTCGACGTGAGGGCCTCCACCATTAACGAAGAGATGAAGCTGGCTGCAGCAAAAGCGCTGGCTGCCCTGGCAAAAGAGCCGGTTCCTGATTCTGTTCTGAAAGCCTATAACCTTGAGAAACTATCCTTTGGCAAAGATTATATTATCCCGAAACCTGTTGATCCGAGATTGATTTCACGTATTGCGCCGGCTGTGGCCAAAGCTGCAATGGACAGCGGTGTTGCGAAATATCCGATTACCGACTGGGAAGCATATAAGACAAGCCTCGATAAGAGAATATCAGAACATATAAAAAGAGTGGGCAATTGCAATGATTAACTGAACTCACCCAATTGACCTTCTTACCCCCTTCCCGACCTTCCCCCAGGGGGGAAGGAGTGAAACCACCGTTTCCCCCTTGGGGGAAATAAGAAAGGGGGTAAAAAGCTGAAAACCAAAGTACTGATTATATAATTCTGACCGCTCGCCTCCTGGCCTCAATTCTGGTGCAGACTTTCTTTTCATACAGGGAGAGAATCATTTCTGAGATGTCGGGTATGGTGAAAGAGCTGCGATTGATAGTAGCATCAAAGAGATAATCGATATTCATTGGCTTTTTATCAAGGAAAGAATGAATCAGGTTAAAGCGTTTTTCATCAGTGTCTATAACGTATTCTTCCGCAGTTTCGAGTGACATTTCTTTCTTCTTCTTCACATTATCGACTCTCCATTCAAACGGAGCGACAAGACGAATATGAAGGGCATCTGTTATACTGCGTGCAATTGACACTCCTCCCCTCCCGACAAGAATAATGTAGCCCTCTTTGCACATCGATAACACAACATCTTTGATGGCCTTTTTCACTCTCAGATCGCTAATGAAACCACCTGAAAATGCCATTATCATCTCCGAAAGACTTGATAGTTCAATTCCCTTATAAAAATTTTCAACTCGCTGTGTATCCGAGTTCAGCTCTTTAGCAATTGCATAGATTATGTCTTTGTCGATCCACTTCCATCTGGTCGTACCGAACCGACGATTGAGATTGTCTGCCAGATTAGCAGCAACCTGCCGGGCATCACATCCTGTCAAACGCGAAATTGTAATAACAGGACCGTCATTTACAGGGGCTTTATTTAATATTGATTCTCTGTAACGACCATCGAAATAATCAAAGAATTTTTCCATCTCATTAGTCTCCCTGAATTGGTTACTTTTTATGATAAAAAATTTAAGTGCTTTGAATCTTAATTGATTATCCCGTATAACCAACGGATGAGAATTGCCGGAATTCTGACTTTGTTCCTGAAGAATTTCCCAACGTAAATTTATAAAATATCAGCGAGTCGGAAAAATTTATTTAATCATGAAACACGGCAATCGAATATTAAATAAATTTATCATCCGTTTGGATAACCGGCGGACTGGTCCGATTTTTGATGAAAAGGAATTAACTTACTTTCGATGAAAATCATTTATAAACAAATACTGTGTGTTGTAATTGCAGTAATTTCTCTGACAGGCTGCAATAAAAAACCTGCTATAAACAATAAACAGACTTTATATTTTCAGTTTGAGTATGTTAATAGTGCCAGGGACCATCAGCATACCGGGTTTCTGATTGAAAATGATGGCCGGGTAATGACATACAGGAATCCTCAGGGCTGGAATTTCCCTGATAAGTATTATAGTCTTACTGAAAGTCAGGTTCGTGATAATATGGGTAATTGCCTTTTTTCAGGAATAACCATCTCACAGACAGAATTGAATAAATATGTCAGTTATATTAAAAATATCTCATTAAGTAAAGTCACAGCAATAAAAAAAGTTGCTGCGGATGCCGGCACGACTGATTATTTATGTTATATGTTCATTCCTGACTCAAATATCTATAAAGGCTATATTATAAAGAAGGAAGGCAATATTACCTGCGAGAATCTGAATTTCTACTCGAAAAAAGTTTCAGGATGGTTAAAAAGTATTAATGACTCCCTTACGGTAAAATAGATTTTTCCCGGTCCAATCGGTGTTAATCCCCAATCTGTGAACCTTTCCGTCATATTTTTTGCTGTTTCTGCAATTTTTATTATATCTTTACTAGATTCAAACCAGTTTCCCATTTTTATTAAAATATTTAAATATGATACCAACCATTTTTTCCAGGCCTGAGATATTCTGGTTCGTGTTAGGTCTTGGTCTGTTTTTACTGGAATTAGTCGTGCCCGGATTCATCATTTTCTTCTTTGGCGCAGGTGCCTGGGTCACTGCCCTTGTGTGCCTGATATTAAGTCCCGGCACAAACCTGCAAATAATAATCTTTGCTGCTGCTTCTGTAATTTCACTGATCGCCTTCAGGAGAATCATCCGGAAAAAATTCTTCTACAATAAGGAAGATCATTCAGATGACGATATTGAAGATGAATTTTCAGGAAAAGAAGCTGTTGCGAAAGGAGATTTTGGAGGCTTGAAACATGGAAAGGTGGAGTTTAAAGGAACTTCCTGGACTGCAGAGTCAATTTCTGAGATAAAGGATGGCCAAAGAGTTATAATAATTGAAAAAGATAGTTTTAAATTGATAGTAGAACCTAAAAAATAAGAAAAAATGGAAGGATCAAGCACGACATTCATTCTTGTTGGTGTAATCATTTTGGGATTTATTCTGATTGCATCGATGATTAAAATTGTACCGCAGAGAACAGCAATAATTGTTGAAAGGCTCGGGAAATATAAAGGAACCTATATTGCAGGTTTCCAATTAATTATACCATTTTTTGATAAAGTAAGATACCGGCACACTCTAAAGGAACAGGCAATTGATGTCGCTCCCCAGATTTGTATCACAAGAGATAATATTGCTGTAGAAGTGGACGGTATATTGTACTTGCAGGTCCTTGACCCCCAAAAAGCATCTTATGGAATTGATAACTATAGATTTGCTTCAATACAGATAGCCCAGACCACAATGAGGAGTGTTATCGGAAAGCTCGAACTGGACAGAACATTCGAGGAACGTGAAACAATCAATGTCACTATTGTGGAAGCTGTTGATAAAGCCAGCGAGCCATGGGGCGTAAAAGTAACCCGCTATGAGGTTAAAAACATCTCTCCTCCACAGAGCATTAAAGATGCCATGGAAAAACAGATGAGAGCTGAAAGGGAAAAGAGAGCTGTGATCGCCGAGTCGGAAGGAACCAAACAAGCCAAGATAAATAATGCAGAAGGTGACAAACAGGAACTCATAAAAAAATCGGAGGGAGAAATGCAGAAACGCATTAATGAGGCGGCCGGCCGGGCTTCTGAAATCGAGCAACTTGCAAAAGCAACTGCAAACGGATTAAGAGCAATATCCTCAGCTATATCAGAAGAAAACGGTCTGAATGCCGTAAACCTGAGAATAGCTGAACAATACCTTTTAGAGTTCGGTAAACTGGCTAAAACCAATAATACAATTATTATTCCATCAAACCTCAGCGACATTTCAAGCGTTATTGCATCTGCAACAGCGGTGTTTAATGAGACGAAGGACAAGAAAACGAAATAAACTCACATCTCCTCATGCTCCGTCCTCCTGATGATCTCATTCTGAAGATCATCGCCAAGATCGTTGAAATAATCGCTGTAACCCGCTACCCGGACTATCAGATCTCTGTATTTTTCAGGATGCTTCTGAGCATCTTTCAGCGTATCAGCATTTACTACATTGAATTGGATGTGGTGGCCGTCAAGACTGAAGTAACTGCGAATCAATGCCGTTAGTTTTTCGTAACTGTCCTCATCTTCAAAAAATGAGGGTGAGAATTTTTGATTAAGCAATGTACCGCCTGTCAGAAGATGGTCAATTTTTGAGGCTGATTTGATGACCGAGGTCGGTCCGTTATGATCAACGCCCTGAAATGGCGATATCCCTTCTGAAAGAGGCAACCATGCATTTCGTCCGTCGGGTGTGGCGCCGGTAACGCTTCCAAAATAAACGTGGGAAGTTGTTGGAAGCATATTGATCCGATGGATGCCTCCCCTGGTGTTTGGCCTTCCGTTTACCGAATCATAAAAAATCTCAAAGACTAACACAGCATGCTGATCCGCATAATCATCATCATTTCCGAACTTTGGAGTTTCATAGATCAAATCATACTGGACCTTTTCATGTTCCCTGAAATCTTTTTTTAAAGCTTCTGATAATTCTGCCCAGCTGTATTTTTTATTATCATAAATATTATACCTGATAGAAGTCAGCATATCGGTTACGCTTCCAAGACCCACTCCCTGAATATATGAAGTATTATATCTTGCACCGCCACTGTTATAATCACTGCCATTAGGAATACAATCTTCCACGAGAACTGATAAAAACGGTACAGGCAGATATGTTGAAAAGGTTTTTTCAATTACGTTATTACCCCTGATTTTTAAGTCTGCGATATAGTTTACCTGTTTTTTGAATGCTGTAATAAGATCATCAAAAGCCTTATAATCAATGGCATAACCAGTCTCGAGGCCAATTTGCCGGTTCGTTCTGCTGTCAAAACCATTATTAAGTGTCAGTTCAAGAATTTTCGGAAGATTAAAATAACCTGTGAGCCAGTAAGCCTCCGTCCCGAATGCTCCTGTCTCCACACATCCCGATGCCCCGCCATTACGGGCATCAACGATATTTTTTCCCTGTCTCAGCAACTCCTGGATTATAGCATCGGTATTGAAACACGAAGGCTGTCCGAAGCCGGTTCTTATAATATCAAGCGCTTTATGAATAAATCTGTCGGGACTTTTTCCTGAGATCTGGATCATCGAGCTTGGTTGAAGGATCCGCATATCTTTTATGACATCGAGAAGGATGTATGACATCTCATTTACTGCGTCAGTACCATCTGGTTTAACACCTCCGAGATTAATCAGACAGAAATCGGTGTACGTATTACTTTCGCTTGCAGTAACGCCCATTTTTGGAGGAGAAGGATGGTTGTTGAATTTAACCCAGAAACAACCTAACAGATCATCCAGTTCATAAGAGGAAAGCGATCCCCTGTCTGTTTCCTTTTTATAAACAGGAAATAGGTGCTGATCGAGCCTGCCGGGGTTAAATGAGTCCCAGGGATTTAATTCGGTAATAACGCCCAGATGTATAAACCAGTAGTGCTGAAGCATCTCATGAACAGTTTCAGGTGCATTGGCGGGAACTTTTCTGCATATAGCAGCCATTTTCAGAAGTTCATTTCTTCTATCCGTATTGACTTCCTGAAGGGCAAGCCTTCCAAGCTCGTCGGCATGCCGGTTGGCATACATCATTATAGCATCGCAGGCAATGTCCATAGCCTTGAGCTCCTCCGACTTCTCGTAAGCTTCGCTGTCGGTGTAAAAATCAAGGTTTTCAATAGCTTTTTTTATCTCGCTCTTTACACTAAGAAACCCTTTTTTGAACATTCTGTAACCGAGTACGGTATGCCCTGGCGCACGTTGTTCCTGAAATTCGGTAAACAAGCCTGCCTCATAAGCATTCATCCATTCCTTTGTCATAAGAGACATTATTCTGTCACGATTACTTTTCCCTTTCCAGAAAGGAATAATTTCTTTTTCATATATGTCCCTTACCTCCTCGTCAACCCTGAAAAATACTTTTTCCCTCGAATTGAGTATTTCAAGGTCTTTCATTGTATGAAGGCTTATCTCGGGATACGTAGGGGTTTCCTTTGGGGACGGACCTCTCTCTCCCACTATCAGTTCACCTGAATTTATACAGATCTTTTTGTTTTTCAGAAGATATTCGAAAGCCCTGGCTCTTCTGACAGGTGCTGAAAGTTCCCTGGCTTCATCGCTTTTGTAAAACCTTGTGATAAGTAAAGCTCTCTCTGCGCTGATCCTTTCAACTGCATTAAGGCTTTGATCCCGTAATTTTTTAACCCTGTCTGATATTATCATTATTCTGATTTATTTCGTTGTTGATAACCTTTGTGTTTTTGCTGAAGTTTTCAGCCTCCGATCTTGACCTTAATACCTGTTTTCATAAATAATTCTTTCATCCTCAGCATGTCATCCTTCCCCGGAGGTTCAGTTCCTTCCATCTTATACTGCATATTGAATCTTTTATATTTTGAAGCACCAATCTTGTGGAATGGCAGAAGGTTAATTCTTTTCAATGAACCGGTTTTTATTGAGGTAATATAATCTATGAGACTATCGAGATATTCTTTATCATCATTAAACCCGGGAATTACAGGAATCCGTAACATTACATCCTTTCCTCCTGCCAGCAGAAACCTTAGATTCTCGAGGATACCGGTATTGGAGACACCGGTTGCGTGAACGTGTTTTTTTTCATCGAGATGTTTTAAATCATAGAGGAACAAGTCAGTATATGGTATTATTGCTGCAAATTTTTCGATGGAAGAGTAACCCGACGTATCAACAGCTGTATGATACCCGTTTAGTTTACAAGCCTTCAGGGCCTCGCCCAAAAATTCAGACTGCAGCATTGGTTCTCCACCCGAGAATGTTACTCCGCCCTTTGACTTGTTTATAAAAACCTGTTCTTTATCCAGTATCCCGAGTATTGATCCAATGGAATATAACTCCCCTGCCTGCTCTTCAATTTTAAACTCCCTGTCTCCTATCCGGTTTATTCTGGACACAGATTCGGCTTCAGATGAAAGCCCTTCAGGATTATGGCACCATTTACACCGGAGCGGACATCCTTTCATAAAGAAAGTTACCCTGATCCCGGGACCATCATGGATTGAATATCGTTTTACACTAAATATGAGTCCTTGCATTGAAGGGAAATAAATGGAAATAAATGGAAACGAAAGGATATGAAAGGAAATGATCAGAAGTTGTAGAACATGAGGCAGCAATAGAGTCTTCTGCCGAGGCGCTGCATCATGAATCGATATTTAAGTTTGGCGATCATTAGGTATTATAAAGCAGTGGCAAGTTAAGAATTTTTCAAATAAAAAAAAAGTTGTGGGCTAATGTTACAGCCTGAGCCACAGATACAGGCTTCAGTCCGTAACCTGTTTTATTCAGACTGAAAAAAAAATTGAACTTTTTCCAATTTAAATTCAACCTTTTTTATCCTCGCTTGTTCTACACTCAGAAAACGAATAGACAGATGGCGAAAAATTAACATATGATTAACATAACATTAACAAACATGCTGCAACAATTTTAATCGCCAAACGTCTATACATAGAAGAAGCATTAAAGAAGACATATAATTTACAACGATATAAAAAAGTTTTAATTTCTCTACAATCGCCATTCGGCGTATTCAACGATCAGGTTTAGGTTAATCAAGTAATAGGCACCGCCCGGTGCCTTTACTTTTTTTATGCAATCCTGAACCATTTTTTCACAATCTCATTTATAATAAAATTGTTGTGGTAAAAGATTTATATTTGTATCCGAACCACGCACATGTCTGAAATGAAAAACCGGCAGATAGTCTTACTTATCTTACTCATATTTTTCTCATTCAGGCTGAATGCAAAAGAACCTTCAGTTCTTGCGCATAAGGGGATTCTCGATCTGCGTAAAATAAAAAATCGCGATCATTTTGTTGTTAGTCTCAATGGGGAATGGGAATTCTACTGGAAAAGCCTCTTGCGTCCGTTCGACTTTGCACGTCACAAGTATCAACCTGACTTTTATGGAAATGTACCGTCATACTGGACAGATTATAAAGGTTCATTCAAAACAGAAGAATTCGGATATGCAACCTACAGGTTGAAAATACTGTTACCAGACGGTTTTAAACAGCCTCTGGGAATTGACCTCCCTGTTTTTGATTCATCGTACGATATTTACCTGAACGGGAAATATTATGGTGGTAACGGCACACCAGGGAAAACTGTTGAAGAAACAAAACCGGAATACAGGAGAAATTTTTTCAGGATCAATCAATTAACAGATACTCTTGACATTATCATAAATGTTGCAAACTTCCATCATGGAAAGGGGGGCTTCTGGCTTCCTGTGAAATTCGGGACCTTTAGTGAGGTGCAGAAACAGCTTTCAGCCCGTTGGGCAGCCGAATGGTCAGTTATCAGCCTCCTTTTGGGGTTTTCAATTTTTTTCATGCTTTTTTTTATATTGAATCCGGCTGAAAAACTTTTAGGAGCATTCAGTCTGGCAACAACCGCTCTCGCTCTCAGACCACTTTTTACTTCTCATTTTTTAGTATTAAATCTTGTCAATGTGAGTTGGATCTGGATAATAAGATTTGAATACCTTCTATTGTACCTTCTTATTATAGGATGGTCGTGGTTCGTCAGGTATCTTTATCCATCCGGATTCGCTAAGATCTCGGCCCTGGTTATTACTTTTATGTTCGTCGTCTTTTCCATTCTGACACTTTTTCTGCCAGTTTACATATTCAGCAACTCAACAGCAATCTACTATCCGGGAATGATTCTGCTGATCTCATATTTATTGGTCGAGAGCTTCCTGGGGTCCCTAAAAAATAAAGGTCTTGATATCATCTATTTTCTTGCTTTCATTCTGCTGCTCATAGGTGGTCTGCACGACCTGAGAGTTTCTATGGGAAGAGCCGACACGAACATTGGTTATGTAATGACGTATATTATAGTCCTCTTTGTTTTCATACAAACCGCTTTGTTACTGTACAAATGGATAAAAGCATTTAAAGAGAAGGAAAAACTTCAGAATGAACTCGCATTTGTGAATCGAAATCTCGAAATGCTTGTAAATGTCCGCACTCAGGAGTTAAAAACACGGAATGAGGAAATTGAAAAGCAGAGCAATATGATCGCTATGCAAAACAAGCAACTATCGGATACCATCCAACTCAAAAACAGAATTTTTTCCGTTATTGCACACGACTTGCGAAGTCCGGTTGTGAATATTCTATACATGCTCAACCTTCTTAAGGAAAAAGAATATAAAGAGAAATACGACTTATTTGCAAACTCAAGCATACAGTACGCTCAGCTTGTCATAAGTCTCCTTGAAAATATGCTGGTCTGGGGAAGAGACCAGGAAGATAAAATCAAGTTCTCTCCTGAAAAACGTGACCTTGCAGACATAATTCTGACGAACCTGAGTATTTTCAAAGAGACTTCCGATAAAAAACAAATCGCAGTAAATTTCACCCAGGTCGGAAATTCTATCGCATTTTTTGATAAGGATCTGCTCGACATAATAATAAGGAATCTTTTATCCAATGCTGTAAAATATACCCCTCGTGGCGGAAGGATAAGCATTCTTTTAAAAGACAAAACCAGCAGCAGTGAAGTCGTGATGCTGAAGATATGCGATAATGGAATTGGCATCCCGGAAAAAAAACAGAAAAATCTTTTTACAGCAAAAGATATTGAAAGTACCCCCGGTACAGAGAATGAAAAAGGTACAGGTCTGGGGCTGAAACTTTGCTATGAACTTGTAAAAATTAATCATGGCAGCATTATCATTGACAGCAGAGAAGGTGAAGGAACCTGTTTTATAATAACTCTCCCCATGGCAAAAGAATCAGTCATCACAGAGGCTGAGGATTTTACTCAGAAATAAGGTTAGCGAGTCCTTCCTTATCAAGTATCTTAATATTTTTACCTTTCGCTTCGATATATCTTTCTTTCTCAAGCTCACCGATAGCCCTGGCTATGGAAGGTCGGGTCACTCCGAAAAAATCGGCCAGGTCACTCTGCGTCATTCCGAGGTTTGCTCTGTTGCTCTCTTTCTCCACTTTCTGAAGTATTAGATTTGCAAGTTTACTCTTTATGGATTTGAAATTGAGAAATTTAATTTTTTCTGAAAGAAATTGTGAGCGGTTCGAGATCATGTTCAGAAAATTAATGAGCAGATCATCATTCTTCATCAATATCTTCAGAAAATCAGCTTTATCGACATATAATATTTCCGAGTCTGTAACAGCGATGACATTAACCGGAAACATATTCATTTTCCCAAATATAAAAGCAGAAGCAAGAGCTCCAGAAGCCGGTATATCCTCAATCTTGATAACTCTTCCCGCAAAATCAACCATAATTCCCTTTACCAATCCTTTCAATACTATTATCAGAGAATTGACCTGTTCCCCACTCTGTGCTATAGCTGATCCCGACTGATACTTCCTTATCCTGAACGGAACAGTTTTAAAAATCAATTCAATATTTTCAGGAGTAATTCCCTTGAATAGAGGAGAGTCAGATAATACTGAATAGTCCATCTTTTTACTGTAAAAATAGTAAATTCTCAGCTTGAAGTATATACATTCGAAATGCCGACAAATACAGAAACGTCAAATTGATGAATCAGTCTTTTATTTTAAATAAAATGGTTGCAGAAAGGAAGCCATGATTTTAATTTCATATTTTTTTTACTTTTATAACAACTTAAATCTGCATTCGATGAAAAAAACAGCTATCCTCCTCTTTTTGATTTTATCCTTTACCGGAATTTCTTTTTCACAGACAGATACCGAATCTGTCCTCTTGAAATATTTCCACACAATCCAGAGTGAAGAAATGATGACATGGATGGAAAAACTTTGTTCACCTGAATTTAACGGAAGACTGACCGGCACACCTGAATTTATTGCAAGCGCTGAATGGGTTGCAGGCAGACTAAAAGAATGGGGTATAAAACCTGGGGGTGATAACGGAAATTATTTTCAATGGTTTAATTTTCCATTTACTGAAATAAATGATATCGGGAAATTATGTCTTAATATCCCACAACCTGACGCATCAGTTATAAAGAAATATTATAACTGCCCGGAAGATTATTACCCGGGAATGAACTCAGGTAATGGAGAAATATCAGCGGAGGTGATATTTGCAGGATACGGCGTTTCTGCTCCTGAATTAAATTATGACGATTATAAGGGAATTGACGTAAAAGGAAAGATAGTGCTAATTAACAGGGATGTACCATATACTGATCCTACAAATCCTGAATATAAAAAATGGGTCGGATACTGTTATCATCAGTACAAACTGGAGAATGCAGTAAAGCATGGAGCATCCGGACTTTTGTATGTTGATGGAGCTTTGGCAAATCCGAATATCTCATATGATCCATCAATAATCGTTTGCGGCATAGGTACCGAACCCCTCAATGATATTTTTGCCGGTTTGAAAACTTCAAATAAGGAAATCCTGACCAAAATAGTTAAGACATTAAAACCAGCATCCTTTAATACAGGTAAGACATTTACGATAAAGGCCAGCACAACAAGGCATCCTGAGGGAAAAGCATGCAATGTGATAGGAATAATTAAAGGGACTGATCCTATATTGAAAAATGAAGCAATTGTAATAGGGGGTCATCTTGATGCCGTTGGCAAAGCCGGAAAAGTTGTCCATGGTGCTCTTGATAATGCCAGCGGTTGTGTTGATATTATGGGAGCTGCAAAAGCGATTGCCCTTTCCGGAATCAGCCTGAAAAGATCCGTCGTCTTTCTTTTTTTCGGAGGAGAAGAAGTTGGCCTTATAGGAAGCAAAGCTTATACTGAAAAACCTGTTTTCTCAAAAGACAAGACAGTCACTTTTATAAATCTCGATATGGTTGGAAATGGAACCGGATTAGCCATTAGTGCCGGAAGTACATACAAGGAGTATCTGAGTTATTTTGAAAAAGCAAACACCGACTATGTCCATAGAACAATGCAGACATCAGCGCCAGTCCCGGGAGCATATTATGGCCGACCCAGAAGTGATGGAGTCGTTTTCAGCATGGCTGGCTTCAAGACAATGGAAGTGGGTACGACAGGCTGGTATAAAAAGGTCTATTATCATCTGCCTGGCGATGATCCTGATGCTGTCACAATAGACATTATGGAGGATGTCTCAAAAATGCTTTATGTCGGTCTCATCAACATGGCAAATGATGAAAATCTGAAATTTTAATACATTTCTTTACATCGCATTTCGCCTGTAATACATTATACATTTCTTTATCGTTTGTAACATAGGTTACATTTCACCTCATTTCATTTCTTCAATTTTGCAGAAGGAAATAAAAATACTTATATGAAAAGAGATATTCTGAGAATTGATGAGGATCTGTGCAATGGTTGCGGACAGTGCGTCCCAAATTGCCATGAAGGCGCTTTACAGGTAATCGATGGCAAAATAAGGCTGGTAAGTGAACTTATGTGCGACGGGTTAGGTGCATGTATTGGGCATTGTCCTGAGGGCGCAATTACCATTGAAACAAGGGAAGCAGAACCGTACAATGAAGCTCATGTGATGGAAAAAATGAAAGATAAAGGGAAGAATACAGTTATGGCTCATCTGAAACACCTTAAAGATCACGGAGAAACAGGCTTTCTTCAGGATGGTGTCACGTATCTTAAAGCACATAAAGCCGAATTAAACTTCAATCTTGAAGAGGTTATGTCAGAGGTACATAACCACGGCAGGATTAAGATTGCCGAAAAAATCAATCATGAGCATATAAATGAAGGAGGTGGTTGCCCGGGGTCAAGAACAATGGTGATAGGAAAACCTGCGGTAAATGAAAATATTCAGCATTCTGATCAGCCTTCTGAACTGAGGCAATGGCCTGTTCAGATGCACCTGGTAAATCCAAATGCTCCATATTTCAGGAATTCAGATCTCCTTCTGGCAGCAGACTGTGTCGCATTCTCAATGGGTAATTTTCATGGTACTCATTTAAAAGGAAAATCATTGGCAATTGCATGTCCAAAACTAGATCATGGCATGGAAGTATATGTTGAAAAGCTGACCGCAATGATAGACCTGGCAAAAATAAATACAATAACAGTTATGATGATGGAAGTACCTTGTTGCGGTGGATTGTTACAAATGGTAAAAACGGCACTGGGCAATGCGACGAGAAAAGTACCTGTTAAAAAGATGATAATCGGACTTGCCGGAGAGGTGTTGACTGAGGAATGGATTTAAAAAATAATATAAGAAAAAAACTTACAGCGAATTGGACAGAGTATCGAGAGCTAAAGGGACAAAGTGATTAATTAATATATATTTTATTTTATTCATAGAAGGGAAATTTATATATTTGAGATAGAAGTTACTGTTCAGAAGATTCGTTTTAAACTTTGTAAAACCTCTCTTTATGACGATCAAATCAATTCCCCTGACTAAATCTGAGTTTTATTTAGGGTTTGATATTGGTTCTGTCTCTCTGAATACAGTTGTGATGGATGAAAACAATAACATTCTTCAGGAATGTTACGATTATGTCCACGGAAAACCCTTTAATGTTCTTAAAGAAAGGCTCTCAAAATTACTAATAGAATATCCTGAAGGTTCATTAAAAGGGATTGCCATAACCGGTACCGGTGGCAAGCTTGCTACAACACTAATAGGTGGAGTATTTGTAAATGAAATAATTGCACAGGCAACATCAACAGGAATTCTCTATCCTGAAGCCAGAACAGTAATTGAGATTGGCGGCGAAGATTCAAAGCTGATAATGCTGGAGAAAAATCCGGAAAACGGACACTCACGGCTTGTTGATTTTGAGATGAATAGTATTTGCGCCGCGGGAACGGGATCATTTCTTGATCAGCAGGCAAAAAGAATCGGAGTTTCAATTGAAACTGAATTCGGTGCAATGGCATTGAGATCCGTCGATCCGCCAAGGATTGCCGGACGCTGCAGCGTTTTTGCCAAAAGCGATATGATTCATCATCAGCAGATAGCAACTCCCCTTCAAGATATTGTTGCAGGATTATGTTTTGCCATGGCCAGAAATTTCCGGAGTAACGTTGCAAGAAGTAAAGAGATTAAAAAACCAGTTGTGTTTTCAGGTGGCGTCGCTGCAAATAAAGGCATGATAAGAGCATTTCGTGAAACACTCAATCTATCAGAATCAGAACTTATTATTCCTGAACATAATTCGGCGATGGGAGCTATCGGAGCTGTTTACAATGCAAGGGCAAATAAACTGCCGATGAGCAATTTCCGGGGAATTGACAAACTCACGGATTACCTTTCGGGAAAAGCAATTCATTTTGTCAGCCTCCCTCCTCTCAAAGAATCTTCGGCTGAGTACAGGAAATTAATACATCCGGCAAAAAACGGAATAGATAAGATCGAAGTCAGCCTTGGATTGGATATTGGCTCGCTGAGTACAAATGTTGTTCTGATTGATCACAAACACCGGGTAATTGCCCGCCGTTATCTACCGACAGCAGGAAAACCACTTGAAGCAATCAGGAAAGGATTGTCTGAAATATTCAAAGAAGTTGGAGAACATGTCGTTGTAATTGCCGCCGGAACAACAGGCTCCGGCCGCTATCTGACAGGTGATTTCATAGGAGCCGATAAAATTATTAATGAAATTACGGCCCAGGCAACTGCTGCCATAGATTTTGACTCCACCGTTGATACAATATTCGAAATAGGCGGGCAGGATTCAAAGTATATCAGCATAGAAAACGGCGTTGTGGTGGATTTTGAAATGAACAAAGTATGCGCGGCAGGTACAGGTTCATTTCTGGAAGAACAGGCTGAAAAACTGAATATTAATATTATTGATGAATTTGGTAATCTGGCCCTGGGTTGTGCGAACCCCGTGAAGCTGGGTGACAGATGTACGGTTTTCATGGAATCTGATCTTAACTCATTCATGCAGAAAGGGGCAAGAAATGAAAACCTGGTAGGCGGTTTAGCTTACTCCATAGTGTATAATTATCTGCAGAAGGTGGTGGGCGACAGGAAGATCGGAAATAAAATTTTCTTTCAGGGCGGCGTAACAAACAACAGGGCGGTAGTTGCGGCTTTTGAACAAGTTCTTGGTAAACAAATTATTATACCGCCTCACTTCGATGTGACCGGGGCAATTGGCGCTGCAATCCTTGCTAAAAGATCAATGAGTGAAAACCAAAGAACGAGGTTCAAAGGCTTTGGAGTGAGTGACGTAAACTATGAAGTGAGCAGGTTTGTTTGCAAGGGATGCACCAATCACTGTGAAATAAGCCGCGTAAAAATACAGAATGAACAAAAATCACTCTATTATGGAGGAAGGTGTGAAAAATATGAAAAGGACGACAGGAAAAAACAGAATAATAATATACCAAACCTGTTCGGTAAGCGAACAGAAATGTTGATGGAAGGCTACGTGGAAAAAGAATCATGGAGATCCGCCTCAATAGGAATTCCGAGGGCACTGATGGTATTTTATCAGCAGTTTCCATTCTGGAGAACATTCTTTGAGCAACTCGGCTTTACTGTGGTCATCTCGAAAGAATCTGATAGATCACTCATGACCAAATCCATAGAAACAATAACAGCTGAAACATGTCTCCCTGTTGAACTAATGCATGGCCATGTGATTGATCTTCTTGAGAAAGGCGTAGATTATATTTTTCTCCCTTTCATTGTAAATGGGAAAAAAAAGGATGAGAATGAGACATCGAACTATAATTGTCCCTGGGTTCAGACATATCCTTTTATGGTAAAAGCTGCTCTGAAAGGCAAGGCTGATGAATCAAAACTTCTCACACCCACCTTGCATTTCCGGTTTTTTGAAAGAGCACTGCTGGCGGAGATGACCAGTTACTTTAATGAAAAATTCGGAATCAGCAAAACAGAAATTAGAAAGGCTGTTTACATGGCTGATACAGCTCAGACAATATTTGAAAAAAAACTGGTTGGATTTGGCAATGAAGTGCTCAGCAAAATTCCCGGAAATTGCAAACCAGTGGTAATTCTGGGCCGGCCATACAACAGCACCGATCCTCACCTGAATCTGGGATTAGTCGAAAAGCTGCTAAGCCAGAATGTGATGCCAATACCTCTCGACATGCTGGATTTGTCTTCCTACAACATATTTGAGAGTTATAGAAACATGTACTGGCCGAATGGACAGAAGATCATTGCAGCGGCTCAGATGGTTGCTGAAAATGACTGGCTCCATGCTGTATATGTAAGCAATTTCAGATGTGGCCCTGATTCGTTTATATGGCATTATGTTAACGAAGAATTAAAAGGAAAACCATTCCTTCACCTGGAGATTGATGAACACTCTGCAGATGCCGGAATGGTAACAAGAATTGAGGCTTTTCTCGACAGTCTGAAGGGCTCTGAAAAAAACGGAAAAAAAGATTTTACGATTTTCAGGCCAAGACGCACTCCAATGTCTACTACGGGAAGAGTTCTGTATTTCCCATATATGAATGATAATGCATATATGGCTTCTGCTGCCGCCAGAAGTTGCGGAATACCTTCCGAAGTACTTCCTAAACAGTCGCCTGAAGTTCTGGCGCTCGGCAGAAAATACACATCTTCAAAGGAATGTTTTCCAATGATATGCACTACTGGAAGCTTCCTTAGCAAACTCATGGAAGCGGGCTCCGATCCTTCAAAAATGAGCTTCTTTATGCCCGATCATAATGGGCCGTGCCGATTCGGACAATATAACCAGTTTCAAAGAATCCTGTTTGACAGGCTGGGTTTTCAGGAAGCCGAACTTATTACACCCTCGAACGATTCATCATATGAAAACATAGCAGGGGAACATGGCCAGCGATTCAGAATAAATGCCTGGAAAGGATTTGTCGTTTCCGATTATCTTCAGAAGCTAAACAGGGAAACCCGTCCATATGAATTAAATAAAGGAGATTCCGACATTCTATATGCAGATTCCCTGTCGCGTCTGGTAAAATGTATCGAAAGCGGATCAAAAGGATTGCACAGGGTTCTGAAGGGCATTGTTGATGATTATATGGATCTGAAAGTTGATAAAAGCCAAAGAAAGCCTGTGGTATCGCTGGTAGGTGAAATATTTATGCGTGATAATGCTGCCTGTAATGGAAATATCGTCAGAAAACTTGAGGATCTTGGTGTGGAAGTAATTGTAGCGCCGTTCTCAGAATGGATTACCTATTCAACATATCGTTTTACGCGCGACAGCAAATGGAAGAATGATAAGAAAGGCGTCATCAAATCAAGGTTACAGGCTATAGGTCAGGATTTTATTGCTGCATCTGTAATGAGAGGCGTAAAAAAAATCGTAGATCACGAAAAAGATGTGTCGCTTCATGAAATGCTCAGTCTGTGCAACAAATATATTAATGAATTCTATGATGGTGATCCTGCAGTTGCTATCGGAACATCAGTGGCCCTTTCGGCAAGGGGAATATCGGGTACCGCAGCTATCCTGCCGTTTACATGCATGCCGGGAACTGTGGTCGCATCGGTAAGTGATAGTTTAAGAAAAGATTACAACAATATTCCGTTCATAAACATTGCCTATGATGGTCAGGACTCTGTATCGCTCGATACACGCCTTCAGGCATTTGCATTTCAGGTGAAGGAATTTGCGTTAAAGGAGAAAACTGCAAAAGTTAAATTTAGACATTAAGGACAGATCTGAACCCCAAATCCTCCAATAATAACCTGTCTGTTTCTTTGCCACCCTTTAGATTTACGCTAAATGCACTAAACTCCCGTCTGAGAGGATAGTCGCCCCTTAGTTTTTCAAAATCTGCAGGAGAATGCCGCAACTTCAGATCATCCTCATTTATATTGTAAGTATGAAGGACTGCTTCTCTTAATATATCTTCTTGTGATTTGCCAGCACAATTTATTGAAATCACCGGGGATTCGGGTTCAGGTATGGAGGAAGGAAACCAATCAGCATCCGGTAAGCTGAAATGCTTCTTCAGACTATTGACAACCATTGATGTACCGTTTGCTTTACCATCGGTAGAATATCCTGCAATATGAGGAGTGGCAAAAGCGGCCATATGCATGAGGTCCAAATCAATATCGGGTTCATTTTCCCAAACATCAATAATAGCACCACCCAGTTTTCCGGTATAAATCATTTTCTTTAAAACTATGGTGTCATTTACCTCACCCCTTGACGAATTGAAAAACCATGCTCCTTTTTTCATCTTAAGGAAATGATCCTCATCAAAAAGATGGTAAGTATAATACTCACTGACAATATTCAAGGGAACATGAACCGATATTATATCCGATTCGGATAATACTGTATCAAGACTCTGGAAATTCTGCCTTCCTTCAACATCAGCCCTTGGAGGATCGTTAAGGATTACATTCATCCCGAGAGCCCGTGCAAATTTTTCGACTTTGCGACCCACATTTCCAACTCCAACAATTCCCAATGTTTTGTCTTTCAGACTAAAGTGCTCCTGGTAAGAAACCGAAAGAAGTGCCGAGGCTATAAATTGCTGAACAGATGAAGAATTACAACCCGGCGCATTTGTCCATTTGATATCTTTTTTATTACAATACTGCAAATTAATGTGATCAAAACCGATTGTTGCGGTACCAATAAATTTTACATTGGTGCCTTCCAGTAAATTCTCAGTGCATTTTGTGCGGGTCCTTATCAACAAAGCATCTGCGTTTCGGAGCATTTCAGTGTTAATCTGCTTTCCCGGAACATATAGAACTTCAGCATATTGATCCAGGGCTCCTTTTAGAAATGGTATTTTATCGTCGGCTACTATCTTCATACATGATGAAATTTTGTGAAAGTTAACATTTTTAAATGACATGGCAGATTGAGAATTTTGCGGTATCAGACTTTACATAAAACCGGACTTTAGCCCAATTAGGATATTCCGGATTAATTTATAATTTAGTTTCGAAAAATCACCAAAAATATCAAAGCTTAACCTGCTAACTATCACTATTATGAAAAAACTGAATTTCTTAGGAATCGGACCGAAGATTGCCAGCGTACTGCTTCCCTATCTCATTCTGTCAATTGTTCTAAGTACTCATTTCAAATTAATATTCTGTTATATCCCGCACAAAACACCTCTGCTTTTTTATTCAGGTCTGGCATTTTTGCTGGTCGGTCTGGTGTTTTACTCTTTTACTGTAAGATTGCTGATAAAAGGTCTGAATGAAACCCGGCTGGTCACAAACGGAGCTTTTAGTCTCTGTCAGAATCCGCTTTATTCTTCTATTATTCTATTTATTATTCCGGCACTTTCCATGATCATAAATTCATGGCTGGTACTTACATCGAGCGTCGTTGGTTATTTATTATTCAAAATATTTATAAAGTCGGAATACATGGAACTCGAGAAGTTTTTTGGAGAAAGTTATCTCAGCTATAAAAAATTGACACCTGAATTTATCCCATTCCCTTTTAAGAAATGGTTTTCAAATGTGTAGCGCCCGTATGTACCGTAAACTCCTTGCCTCCGCAATCTTAATACTCGCAATATTTTCATCGGGAAATGCACAAAATGAAATAAAGGCCGTATTCACTTCATCACCGCCGGTATTTGACGGACTTGTTAACGAAGAGCTCTGGAAAAACGGAGCTGTGATCGATGAATTGTTTCAACGTGAACCTAAACCTGGCGAACCAGTATCGGAAAAAACTGAATTTTACTTTTTATATGACCATAATAACCTGTATGTCGGAATTCATTGTTTTGACGATCCTGACGGCATAACAGCCAAAGAATTGGCTCGTGATGTCAGTCTTGGCGACGACGACAGGATCCAGATCATTCTCGATACATATCTCGACGGACGTAGCGGCTACTGGTTCCAGATCGGCCCGAGGGGAAGTATCGGCGATGCACTGGTAAATGAAAACGGAAAAGATTTTAATAAATCCTGGGATGGTCTGTGGGATGGAAAAGCAAAGATCACTGATTACGGCTGGGACGCGGAAATGGTCATTCCGTTTAAAACCATGGGATTCAAAAAAGACAACAGCACCTGGGGTCTTAAGCTGATAAGATATATTAAAAGAAAATCTGAAGCCTCATACTGGCCCGCCACCACATTGGATGCCAATAAATTTCAGATATCTGATGCCGGCAGGATTTCAGGTCTCACCGATATTACACAGGGTATTGGTCTTGATATTGTCCCATATCTCACAGGCGGGATCAGTAAAAAACAGGATATAAGTCCAAATGGAGTACTGTCAGGAGGGTTTGATGCATTTTATCATCTGACGCCTTCCCTGAAGGCAGCCATAACGGTAAATACAGATTTTGCCCAGACAGAGGTTGACGAGAAACAGATTAATCTCACCCGGTTCAGTCTGTTTTTTCCTGAAAAAAGGGACTTCTTCCTCGACGGAGCTAACTTCTTCACATTCGGCATTACTGGTGACAATGAAAATCCTCAGAGCACGCAGATGATACCTTTTTTTTCCAGGAGAATAGGCCTTGATGCTGTCGGCAATCCTGTCTCAATTAAATATGGCGGAAAATTTACGGGAAAGATCGGAAACTGGAATATGGGCGTTCTTCACATAAAAGATAACAACCAATGGGATAATCCGGGTTACACAGTGGCGCGTGTTTCGCGTAACCTGGGCGAACAGTCTTCGATAGGATTTATAGGTACAAACGGGAATGCGTTTTCCGGTCTTGATAACTCTCTCGCAGGCGTTGATTTAAGGCTTTCAAGTTCGCATTTCCAGGGGAATAAGAATATTGCATATAATATCTATGGCTTAAAAACTTTTACCAGAGGCTTGTCAGGCAATGACCTGTCATTTGGCAGTGAGATAAACTACCCGAACGATTTTCTGAATTTCAGGGTAGGATATTTGCAGATAGGTGAAAGTTTTATGCCAGGCCTGGGTTATATTCCACGGAAAAACATCCGGGATTTCTACGGAGGCATCGGGCTTGGTCCAAGACCCAAAAACTCACCTGTTTTGCAGGTTAAAACAGGACTTAAGTATGTCTTTATTTCGGATCTGAAAAATGGTGGGTTGCAAACCTCTCAGATTGATTTTAATCTTTCGGATATAATATTGCTCAGCGGTGATATCCTCTCATTTTCTTCACAGTATCAGTTTGAATCGCTGGAAAACGATTTTAATATTTTCGGAGATTTTATTATTCCCGCCAGAGACTACAGTTTTTGGAGGCATAGCGCTACATTCACGTCTGCAAAGCGAAGGAAATTCTGGGCAGCTACACAGGTTGGATTAGGCAGCTTTTATTCGGGAACCCGTCAGGATTGGTTAGTACAAATGGGATACAAAGTAATGGTACCCTTATACATAGGGCTGGAGTCCAATACGAAATGGGTTAAACTGCCGAAGGGAGATTTTAAAACTCAAATTTACCGGATCAATCTGAATTTTCTTTTCAGTCCGGATCTTTCATGGTACAATTTCGCACAATATGATAACCAATCCAGGACAATAGGCTGGCAATCGCGTTTTCAATGGATAATTACACCAGGCAGGGAAATCTTTCTTACTTTCAATTCTCCGATCATCGATCCACTTGAAAGGTTCAATCCTGAAATTTATGAAGCGCGTGTTAAGTTAAAATACACCATCCGTTTCTGATCAGCCAAAATAAACATTTATCTGATACTGATTGTTAACTATATGATCGGCGTTTTGTAATGGTCTCAATTTTTGTATTGGTCTCAATGGAAATATCAGATTTGCGAAATTATAAGAAGTCTTTCATTGGAAGTCCTGCCTTTTATATCAGAATTGATAAAAATATTTTCAGATAAATCTGAGTTTTAGATAATACTAACCATAAATAGAACAATTATGAAATCAATTTCTACTCTTGTATTTCTGATAGTGATTTCCTGCATTGGACTCAAAGCCCAGAAACCCGTAACCATAGCAGATGATAGCTTAAATTTTGGAACAACCACCATGCCAGGCATTACTGTAACCATCCCTGAAGTTAAATATGAAACTGCTCTTAAGGCATGGACAAGAGAACTTCAATCAGGCACCAAATCGAAACTTGTAACCGAAAATAACGATATGACGATTTTCGGTGCCAAAATAAAAGAACTAAGTCCAGATCCGGTTAATGTGTACAGCCGGATGTTGAATCTGGACTCTGTGGTGAAGCTTACAGTGGTCTTTGAATTAAAAAAGGATCAGTACATTGAAAGTTCAACAGGTGAAACCGACCTTACAAAAGCAAAAAATTACTTAAAAGAGTTTGCAAAGAACGAGTATCTTGATGTTGCTAAGGATCAGGAGGATGCTGAAGACAAAAAATTAAGGGATCTTCAGAAGGAATTGTCTTCTATCGAAAAAGATAAGTCACGGCTCCAGAAGTCCATCGAATCAGCTAATAGCACAATCTTTAACGAAAAAGAGAACCTGGCAGTACAAAAGAATGAACTTGAAACAGTTTCCGCTGAATTAATTGAGCAGAATAAACAACTCAGCTCACCGGAAGGCGAAGCCGTAAAAAAAGAGAAAACAGATTATATCAATGGCCTTGAAAAGAGGAAGAAAAAAGCGTTAAATGCAATTGAATCTTCCCAGGAAAAAATAAATAAAGCCAATAACGAAATAGATAAGTCGAATGCTGAAATTCCTAAGAATGAAAAAATGCAGGAACAGCTGAATGATAAAATTTCAGAACAACAGTCTGTTTATCAGAGATATGCAGACAAAACGAAAACCATTAAATCTTATTAAAGGCAAACCCCCTGCCCCCTAAAGGGGGTTCAATAACTACTTGGATCTGGATTTCATGCCCCCCTTCAGGGGGGTTGGGGGGTTATTCTACAATCGTCATCTCCTTCAAAAGATATCCTGCTCCGGCAAACTTATCGATTATAAACAGTGCATATCGTATATCGAGACTGATATTACGGCTTAATGCAGGATTAAACGACATGTCACTGGCAACACCTTCCCAGGCCCTGTCGAAATTAACGCCTATCAGCTGACCGTCAGCATTAATTACCGGACTGCCAGAATTGCCACCGGAAGTATGGTTATTGGCAATAAAACATACAGGCACTTCGCCATTCTGAACATATCTGCCATAGTCCTTTGCTTTAAATAATTCCTTAAGCCTGGCCGGAACATCATAATCATAAATTTCAGGATTATCCTTTTCGATTATCCCGTTAAGCGTTGTATAGCACGTATAATGAACAGCATCTTTCGGGAAATAACCCTGAACGGTTCCATAAGTCAACCGGAGAGTCAGATTCGCGTCAGGATAGAAAGTACGGCTGGTATCAAATTCCATCTGGGCACTCATATAATCCTTGTTGAGTTTCTGCAACTCAGACATAAGACTTCCAAGTTCCGGCCTGACACCGCCAGCTAATAAATCAGATGCTCCATGACCCAGTTTAAAAAAAGGATCTTTCTCCAGTTTTGAAATACCTGATTTATTGAATTCATTCACAAATTTTTCGAATCTGGCTTCATCGGTAAATGGTGATTGCTTATATAGCTTCTCAACGACAGCAGAAAAATTTCCTTTACATGAGTTTTTCAGACTGACATATTCAGGAATCTGCCATTTCAAATCCATATTCTCTCCATAAAACTCCATTGCAGCTACAAACAGTTTCTTATCGGTAGCCTGATTATAATTTTTGAAAAAATTCCTGCCCGATTCAATAAGTTTAGCCTTTGTATTGCTGATCTTTTCAGCATCCTCGTTATTTTTAACCATATCAGCAAGCGATCGCAATATCAGGGAGAAATTTATTGCCTCAGCACTTCCGGAGAAGAAGACTTCATTGGTATAATTATTTACAAAACTGTATTCTCTTAACCCGGTATAAAGTTCTTTGTAAGCCGGGAGAACGTTTCCAAACCTGGCAGAACGTCCCTTATCCTCATTTATCCATTTCGTAAGTTTGTTTTCGAATTCCTGTTTTTTCCCGATTGTATTCATCTTCTCCAGACCGAGATTTTCGCCAATCCATTTCTTCCAGGAATTTGCAATGCCTGATTTTTTTGCTGAATACTGAATCCTTATAAGCGGATCTGTATTCATAGCGGCTTCCATAATTCCTATTTTCCTGGCCCGTATGGCAATCATTTTTGGATTGAGATAGTTTTTAACCATGTCGATATGATATGAAGGAACATATTCATTAGTTGTCCCCGGATAACCAAATACCATTGTAAAATCGCCTTCTTTGATTCCCTTTAATGAGATTGGGAAATGATAAAGAGGTTTGTAAGGCATATTATCTTTTGAATATTCAGCAGGCTTATTACTCTTATCAGCGTAGATCCTGAAGAGAGAAAAATCACCTGTATGTCGTGGCCATATCCAGTTATCGGTCTCACCGCCAAATTTACCGATTGCTGATGGAGGAGCTCCGACCAGCCGCACATCTTTAAAAGTTTCGTTTACAAAAAGAAAATATTGCCTGCCCATATAAAACGCACGTACTGTACCTGTGTATCCTGTTCCCTCTATGGCAGCCTTAATAATAGCCTCAATATTGGACCCTAATAGCTTCTCCCTTCCCTGTCCGCTCATGGTATCCGTTACACCAGCCAGGACCTTATCGGTAACATCTTCCATCCTTTTTAGAAATGTCACACTCAGGCCCGGGTTAGGTAATTCCTCCTCCTTTGACATTGCCCAGAAACCATTTGTAAGATAATCGTGATCGAGTGATGAATGTCTCTGGATCTGTCCATAGCCACAGTGATGATTCGTAATCATTAATCCATCGCCTGAGATCACTTCTCCGGTACAGCCGCCACCAAAAAGGACAACTGCATCTTTCATGCAGGCTTTATTTACGCTGTAAATATCCTCAGCAGATAGCTTAAAGCCTTTTTCCTGCATTAATTTGATGTTGTATTTTTCAATCAGAAGCGGGATCCACATGCCTTCATCTGCATGAAGGGATGGAGCAATAATGGTAATCAGTAAGAGACAAAAAATAAAGACTTTCCTTTTCATAATAATGATTTTTTCAAAAACTGTCACAGAGGTACAGAGACGACACAGAGAGCCACAGAGAAATACTCTGTGCAACTCTGTGCTCCTCTGAGTAACTCTGTGTTAGTTCTTCATATGTTTAAGAAATAAATTTCAAAAGTTCACTATATAGCTTATGTACGGGCAAGCCTACTACGTTGAAGTACGAACCGTCGATATGGCTGCAGGCCACAATGCCGATCCACTCCTGAATACCATAAGCCCCTGCCTTATCGTAAGGCTTATAATTATCGATGTAGTAATAGATTTCTTCCTCAGAAAGTTTTTCAAAGGTGACCTTGGTTGAATCTGAAAATGTATGATCTCTCATTTTAGATCGAAATGAAACGCCTGTAATAACCTCATGTGTATTACCTGATATTTCCTTCAGTATCTGCACCGCATCATTTCTGTCAGCAGGTTTTCCCAGAACCTGATTGTTGCACCATACAATTGTATCAGCTGCGATCACTATCTCATTATCCATCAGCTCATTTTTAAATAATGCTGCTTTTTCGAAGGCTATGTATCGTGCAATTTCATCACCCTTCATCCCTTCAGGATATACCTCATCGTAGTCCTTTATCACGATGTCAAATTTCAGGCCCAGTTCCTTCAGCATCTGCTGCCTGCGTGGTGAACGGGAAGCCAGAATTATCCTGTAATCATTAATGCGGTCGGTAATCATCAGAACAGGTTCCAGGTAAGGATTATTTTCACAACAACTGAATAAAGAACTCCTGTTATCATTACTACCTTCATCAAACTGCTTGCACTGTGGAGCTGCCTTTTTTCTGAGCTTATCCCAAGTTTATAGATAACATAAAAGAGTGGTAAAACCACTGCAACGGAAATGTAGATGAGAGTAATATTATCATTAATAAAGAAGTGCCAGGTAAGGTAAAGTAAAATTATCGTAATAATAATCAGACATATGGAAACTATTTTGGCAGATAATACTCCGATAACCACCGGGATTGTATTCCTTCCGTAAGCGACATCACCTTCAAAGTCTTCAATATCTTTGATTATTTCGCGGATGAGATTGGTTAAGAATGCGAACAATGCAAAACCGCCTACCCAGTAGGCAATAAAATTAATTTTTGGAAGGGATACTGCATTTAAAGTATAATATCTGTAGAGGGCAGGCCATTCATAAAAAACTACAAGCATCGGCACCATCGCCGTTAACAGTGCGACGATTATATTCCCAATCAGAAATTGTCTTTTATAACTGGCCGAATAGAAATAGAGCAAACCGGAAACGATCAGAAAAAGACTTCCAAACCATATGTACCCTGATTTATAAGAGATATAGAATCCAAGAAGTACTCCTGCGATATTCAGAATCGAATGCCACATTATTGCCTTGCGCCGGGGAATTTTTGTTCCAACAATAACCTGCCCCTTATTGATCAGATCTGTCTTGATGTCGAAGTAATCGTTTATCACATATCCGCCGGCGGTTAAAAAAACTGTCGCCAAAACGAGTAATACAAAATCGTACCAGGGAAACTGGAGCGTCATCGGGATCACCTCGCCGCTTCCCTTCAATAAAGTTACACCAATTTTACTAACCAGCGGGGCCAGGACGGCATATCTCATCAGGAGCATGGTAATGACTACCACGAGAAGATTTTGCCATCTTATAAGATTAAAAAATGCTTTCATAATTTTACCAGCTAAATGCTTCTGAATCCATCCAGTTGTTATGTAATCTTAAAACCTGTTCTATAATATCCCTGACACATCCTTCACCTCCTTTTTTGTCAGAGATGTATGCCGAAATCTGCCTTATTTCACTATCAGCGTCAGAGGGGCAGACAGGGATCCCTGACAATTTCATAACTTCAAAATCAGGGATATCGTCACCCATATATAAGACATCGGAACCGTTCAGATCGTATTTTTTAAGAAAATTATTAAAGCTTTCGACTTTGTGACGGCTCTTCAGATACACATCCTTAACACCCAGTAATTGTAATCTTTTCCTGTATTCCTTTGAATTGCCTCCGGAGATTACTCCCACGTGGTAGCCTTTTTTTACAGCCAGCTGCAGTGCATATCCATCGCGCAGATTAACTGTCCGGTTTGGAATGCCAAATGAGCCGAGAATTATGGTTTGCAGTGACAATACCCCGTCTATGTCAAAAACAAAAGCTTTTACTCTTACAAGGTCTTCTTTAAAATTAGGCATAGTTCGGGGTTTCTCGTTTATCGTTTATCGTTACATCCAACGTCATTGCAAGCGCAGCGAAGCAATCTCCCATTATCATGTTCATTTCTTCTCATAATATTTAACTATCGATCGCGTCAGGTCATTATATATCCTTTTAAGCTCCGGGGAGAAAGATAGTAATTCCATATGCTTTTCAATAGTATTTTTATCATTTCTGATTGCAGGGCCTGTCTGTGCGTTTTCCGGACCGGTTTCGAGAGCCTTTGAGATAGTTTCCTGAATTAACGGGGATAATATTTCGAACGGGAATCCTCCCTTTAAGGCTATATCCCTGCCCTGTACCAGCAAATGATTGGTAAAGTTATTTACAAAAACAGCGGCAAGATGAAGCATTCTCCTTTGTGGCGTTTCAACAAAATAAACCCTGGAAGATATTGATTCCGCAATTTCTCTAAGTATGGCTGATGATCTTTCATCGGAAGATTCCAGAAGCACGGGAACAACAGAGAAGTTAATACTCCGCTCTTTTGAAAAGGTCTGCAGCGGATAAAAAACTCCACTATGTTTAATAAAATCAGGAAATACATCCAAACCGATGCTGCCCGCAGTATGAACAACGAGAGTATCCTTATTACATTTAAGATCTGCCAGTATTAATTTTAATTTGTGATCAGGAACCGCTGCAACAATGACATTTGTTGAAGCCGGAAAAGAGAGTGAGGATGACCATTGTGCATTACAGTAACCTGCAAGTGACTTGCTGTTAATTTCATTCTCTGAAACAACAAGTTCTATTTTGTATCCGGCTTTATATATCTCACGGCATAAAGAAGTACCTACCCTTCCTGCACCAATAAATGAGATATTATTCTGACGCATATCCAATTTTTCAGAAATATACAAAATTACCCGAATTTCAGATAACCAGTGTCAGAAATAGCTTAATTAACCGGACTTGCAGGTTTTTTGCCGTATTGATCAAAAGTGAGATCAGTCACCTCTAATTGATAGTAATAGCTCAACTGATATCCATAGTTGCTCGACTGGGATACAGACTGGCAATCCTAATAAACATTTCCCGATACAAGCATAATGTCGCCGTATTTGGCGTCAACCAGTTTGGGACCCATTTCAGTAGGATTGCAGAAATTATATGTTGTATATTGATCACCAACAACAGAACATGTTATCACAGCTTTATCAGCAGTAAAGTAGATATAGACTGATGCATTTGTAAGAGTGAGATAAACATCTTTGCCACAACCGCATTTTATTTGTTTTTTACAATCTGTAGAAACGAAAATAGCTGCGATAATTATCGATATAATAAAGGATTTTCTTATTGTTTTTCCTGTCATTTCAACTGGTCTAAACTACATTTAATATTCAACGGACAAAGTAAATCTTTATTTCAATGATATCAAAAAAATCAGGCCGTCAAAATTCTGACGGCCTGTATCTTTAAGTGTGAAGCAAGTTATGCCTGGGCTGTCGGTCCGCCGAAATTTAACGGAATGGCAGAGCCAGATCCCTTTACTTCTTTTATAGTTCCATGTACAGACTCATACTTGGCAATGTTATCCTGAAGGGCTGCTACAAGTCTTTTTGCATGCTCGGGGGTAAGAATTATCCTCGATTTGACCTGTGCCTTCGGTATGCCAGGCATTATCCTTACGAAATCGATCACAAATTCAGAGGCAGAATGAGTAATTACAGCAAGATTGGAATATGTTCCCTGAGCAACTTCTTCGTTCAGTTCGATACTGATCTGTGTCGGATTCTTCGGATCTGTCATGATTTTTAGTATTAGTACTATTTACCAGCTTCAGCTTCAGTTTCCTGTTCAACTCCAACGAGACTTTCATATTCCTCGAGTGAGCCGACAATGATTCCATTGTACATCCGCTGTCCGGTACCTGCTGGTATAAGATGACCTACAATAACGTTTTCTTTCAAACCTTCGAGTCTGTCGATCTTTCCAAGGATTGCTGCTTCGTTCAGAACCTTCGTAGTTTCCTGGAAGGAAGCTGCAGAGAAGAAGCTCTTCGTCTGCAGGGAAGCTCTTGTAATTCCCTGTAATACCTGACTTGAAGTTGCAGGTATAGCGTCTCTGGCTTCAACAGTTTTCAAATCGCGACGTTTAAGAACTGAATTATCATCCCTGAGTTTACGTGAGGAGATAATCATTCCCGGACGAAGTGTCTGTGAATCACCGCCATCGATAATTACTTTCTTGCCATAGATCCAGTCATTTTCATCCATGAACTCAAGCTTGTCAACTACCTGACGCTCAAGGAATTTAGTATCACCCGGATCGACGATCTCAACTTTGCGCATCATCTGCCTGACAATGATCTCAAAATGTTTATCATTAATCTTAACACCCTGCAAGCGGTAAACTTCCTGGATCTCATTAACGATATATTCCTGAACTTTTGTCGGGCCTTTAATAGCCAGAATATCAGAAGGCGTTATGGCTCCGTCTGAAAGTGGAATACCTGCCTTCACGTAGTCATTTTCCTGAACAAGGATCTGTTTTGAAAGGGGTACAAGATATTTCTTGGTCTCTTCAGTTTTTGATTTGATGGAGATTTCCCTGTTACCTCTTTTTATTTTACCGAATGTTACTTCACCGTCGATTTCTGAAACAATAGCCGGATTTGAAGGGTTACGTGCTTCAAAGAGCTCGGTAACACGCGGAAGACCTCCCGTTATATCGCCCGATTTTCCAACCGCGCGTGGGATCTTGGCAAGTACTTCACCTGCTTCAACCATTTTATTTGTATCGACAACAAGGTGTGATCCAACAGGAAGGTTATATACCCTGAGTTCTTCACCTTTTGGATTCATGATCTTGATTGCCGGGTTTTTGGTTTTATCCCTGCTTTCAATAATTACCTTTTCCTTGAATCCTGTCTGCTCATCCGACTCTTCACGGAAGGTAATACCTTCGATAAGGAAGTCGTAAGCGATCTTACCAGCCATTTCAGAAATAATAACGGCGTTGAATGGATCCCATTCGCAGATCAGTTTTCCTTTTTCAATTTCCTGTCCGGGTTTGATATATAATTTAGAACCGTAAGGAATAGTATGAGTGGTAAGGGCAATTCCGGTTTTCTTGTCAATTATCCTAAGTTCGGCAAGACGACCGATAACTATATCGATATCACCTTTTTCAACGTCCTTTTTAGGAACTGACCTGATCTCTTCAATTTCAGCGATACCACCATAACGTGCAATAAGTCTTGATTCAGTTGTGATGTTCGATGCAGTACCTCCAACGTGGAACGTACGGAGAGTAAGCTGTGTTCCGGGCTCCCCGATACTCTGGGCAGCAATTACGCCGACAGCTTCACCTTTCTGAACCATTCTTCCGTTTGCGAGGTTACGTCCGTAGCATTTTGCACAAACTCCCTTTTTAGATTCGCAGGTAAGAACCGAACGGATCTCAATTTGTTCTATAGGGGAATCATCAATTTTCCTTGCAAGATCTTCTGTAAGTTCTTGTCCTGATTCTACAATTAACTCCCCGGTCAGAGGATGATATACATTGTGAACGGTGGTACGACCGAGAATTCTTTCATACAAAGATTCTACAACTTCTTCATTTTTCTTAATTGCTGTTGCGATCAGTCCACGAAGGGTTCCGCAATCCTCTTCATTAATGATGACATCCTGTGAGACGTCAACCAGACGACGTGTAAGATAACCTGCGTCAGCTGTTTTAAGGGCTGTATCGGCAAGACCTTTACGGGCACCGTGAGTTGATATGAAATATTCAAGAACCGACAGACCTTCCTTGAAGTTTGAAAGGATCGGGTTTTCGATGATTTCAGAACCAGCAGCGCCTGATTTCTGTGGTTTAGCCATAAGACCCCTCATCCCTGAGAGCTGACGTATCTGTTCCTTTGATCCCCTGGCACCTGAGTCAAGCATCATATAAACCGAATTGAATCCCTGCTTGTCGGTCGACAGCTGTTTCATTAAGGTTTGTGTAAGTCGTGCGTTGACATGTGTCCAGATATCGATAATCTGATTGTATCTTTCGTTGTTTGTGATGAATCCCATGCTATAATTGTTCAGCACTTCTTCAACCTGCTCATAACCTTCGGCAACAAATTTTTCCTTTTCTTCAGGAATGATCACATCGTCGAGGTTAAAGGACAAACCGCCTTTAAAGGCAGAGTAGAATCCGAGATTTTTAATATCATCAAGGAAATTTGCAGTTTTGGCTGTACCGGCAAGTTTGAGCACCCTTCCGATAATATCCCTTAAAGATTTTTTTGTAAGGATCTCGTTTATGTACCCAACTTCTGTAGGAACATACTGATTAAATATAACCCTGCCAACAGTAGTTTCAATAAGATGGTTAATCAATTCACCATCTTTTCTGTCGAAGGCTTTCACCTTTATATGAGCGTGAAGGTCAACAACACCTTCATTATATGCAATGTTTACTTCCTGCGGAGAATAGAAGATCAGACCTTCACCACGAACTTTATCGGCTTCGGTGCTTTTTCTTCCTTTTGTTATATAGTACAGACCCAAAACCATGTCCTGTGACGGAACAGTGATAGGCGCACCATTTGCAGGATTAAGAATGTTATGCGATGCAAGCATCAGCATCTGTGCTTCAAGTACAGCGCCATTGCCAAGAGGAAGATGAACTGCCATCTGGTCACCGTCGAAGTCAGCGTTGAAAGCCGTACAAACGAGAGGATGCAGCTGAATAGCTTTTCCTTCTATAAGTTTTGGCTGGAATGCCTGTATCCCAAGACGGTGAAGTGTAGGAGCACGGTTCAGTAAGAACAGGATGGCCTTTTAGGACGTTTTCAAGAATATCCCAGACGACAGGGTCTTTCCTGTCAACAATTTTCTTGGCCGATTTTACAGTTTTAACGATACCGCGTTCGATGAGTTTACGTATGATGAATGGCTTGTATAATTCAGCAGCCATATCTTTTGGCAAACCGCATTCATGTAATCCGAGTTCCGGACCAACGACGATAACCGAACGTGCAGAGTAGTCAACCCTTTTTCCGAGAAGGTTCTGACGGAATCTTCCCTGTTTCCCTTTCAGACTGTCGCTGAGTGATTTCAGAGGACGGTTGGCATCTGTCTTAACTGCGTTTGCCTTCCTGGAGTTATCGAAGAGTGAATCGACAGCTTCCTGGAGCATACGTTTTTCATTACGGAGAATAACTTCCGGGGCTTTTATTTCGATAAGTCTCTTCAGACGGTTGTTTCTGATGATAACCCTTCTGTAAAGATCGTTCAGGTCGCTGGTTGCAAACCTGCCGCCATCGAGTGGTACAAGAGGCCGGAGTTCTGGTGGTATAACCGGAACAACCTTTATGATCATCCACTCCGGTTTATTTACATTTTTGGAATCCCTGAAAGCTTCAACAACCTGCAGTCTCTTAAGAGCTTCATTTTTACGCTGTTGCGAAGTTTCTGTATTTGCCCTGTGACGAAGTGAGTATGACATCTCATCGAGGTCGATGCGTGCGAGAAGCTTATAAAGGGCTTCTGCACCCATATCAGCGACGAATTTATCAGGGTGATTATCTTCGAGATAGCTGTTTTCCTTTGGAAGTGATTCAGTTATCTCAAGGTATTCTTCTTCTGTAAGGAAATCGAGATATTTTACACCATCGACGGCTTTAATTCCGGGGTTGATGACAACGTATCTCTCATAATAGATTATCGAATCGAGCTTCTTTGTAGGAAGACCAAGAAGATAACCTATTTTATTTGGCAGTGATCTGAAGTACCAGATATGCGCAACAGGAACAACGAGTGAAATATGTCCCATTCTTTCGCGACGAACTTTCTTCTCTGTAACCTCAACTCCACAGCGATCGCAAACGATGCCTTTATAACGGATTCTTTTGTATTTTCCGCAATGGCACTCGTAATCTTTTACCGGTCCAAAAATCCTCTCGCAGAATAGACCATCGCGTTCAGGCTTATATGTACGGTAATTTATTGTTTCAGGCTTCAGTACTTCACCACTTGAACGATCAAGTATTTCTTCAGGTGAAGCCAGACCTATTGAGATTTTCGAGTAACTTGTCTTTGTTTTGTTATCTCTTCTGAATGACATATGCTGAATATTTTTTTAACTAAAACTAAAAATTCAAAAACCTGGTGTTACACCTAAGCTAGTCAAGTATAACACTCAGTCCGAGACCTCTCAGTTCATGAAGGAGAACATTAAGTGATTCAGGAATTCCTGGCAAAGGCATTGGTTCGCCTTTAACAATAGCTTCGTATGCTTTGGCACGGCCAACAACATCATCAGACTTAATTGTAAGTATTTCCTGGAGGATATGAGCGGCTCCGAATGCTTCGAGGGCCCAAACTTCCATTTCACCAAAACGCTGACCTCCGAACTGAGCTTTACCACCTAATGGCTGCTGAGTGATAAGAGAGTATGGTCCGATTGAACGGGCATGCATCTTATCGTCTACCATATGGCTCAGTTTGAGCATGTATATAACGCCCACAGTTGCAGGCTGGTCGAATCTTTCACCGGTACCACCATCATAAAGGTATGTCTTTCCATATCTTGGAAGTCCAGCCTCTTCAGTATATTCTGTAATCTGAGTAAGTGTGGCACCATCGAAAATAGGTGTCGAGAAAGTGAGTCCGAGTTTCTGACCGGCCCATCCAAGAACAGTTTCATATATCTGTCCAAGGTTCATCCTCGAAGGAACACCAAGAGGGTTGAGAACGATATCAACTGGCGATCCGTCTTCAAGGAAAGGCATATCTTCCGCCCTTACAATCCTGGCAACAATACCTTTGTTACCGTGTCGTCCTGCCATCTTATCTCCAACCTTAACTTTACGCTTCTTGGCTATATACACTTTAGCGAGACGAACGATACCAGCAGGCAGCTCATCTCCTATTGTAATATTGTATTTTCTACGTTTATAAACGCCATCAATCTCCTTATGTTTAATTATATAGTTATGAAGGAGCTGTTTGATGCTGTCATTTTTCTTCTTATCTGTGGTCCACTTATTAGGGTTGGCATTCAGAAAATCTACTTCCTGTAGCTGTTTCAATGTGAACTTACTGCCTTTAGGAATAACATCAACATTCAGATAATCTTTAACGCCCTGTGATGTTTTACCATTGACAAGGATGAAAAGCTTGTCGACAAGTCTTGCTTTAAGTTCATCAGCGCTTCTGTTGAACTCTGTTTCAATTTTGTCAAGCAAAGGTTTCTCAACTGCTTTGGCTTTCCTGTCTTTGATAGCGCGGGTGAACAGTTTTTTATCAATGACAACACCATCGAGCGAAGGTCCTGCTTTGAGAGAAGCGTCTTTTACATCCCCGGCTTTATCGCCAAAGATAGCTCTGAGCAGTTTCTCTTCAGGTGAAGGATCAGACTCACCTTTTGGTGTGATTTTCCCGATAAGGATATCACCCGGTCTGATGTGTGCGCCTATTCTGATGATACCATTTTCGTCGAGGTTTTTCGTTGCTTCCTCGCTTACGTTGGGAATATCGGAGGTGAGTTCTTCGAGACCGCGTTTGGTATCACGTACCTCAAGCTGGTATTCGTCTATATGAACAGAAGTAAAATAATCTTCCTGAACTACTTTTTCAGAGATTACAATTGCATCCTCGAAGTTATAACCTTTCCATGGCATGAATGCCACTTTGAGGTTTCTTCCCAGAGCCAGTTCACCATGTTTAGTCCCGTACCCTTCGCAGAGCACCTGACCTTTAGTAACCTTCTCCCCTTTCCTTACAATTGGAACAATGTTTATACAGGTATTCTGGTTTGTTTTCCTGTATTTCGGAAGAGTGTAACGTTTGATGTCGTCATCAAAACTCACAAATTTCTCTTCATCAGTACGTGTATATCTGATTACTACTTCATTTGAATCAACAAATTCTACCACTCCGTCACCTTCGGCAGCATAGAGAATGCGGCTGTCGCTGATGACCTGTCCTTCAAGACCGGTACCGACTATCGGAGCCTCCGGATTAATAAGAGGAACTGCCTGACGCATCATGTTTGATCCCATGAGTGCCCTGTTGGCGTCGTCGTGTTCGAGGAATGGGATCAGTGATGCGGCTATTGATGCAATCTGGTTTGGAGCTACATCCATAAGGTCGATCTTACCGACCTCTTCCAAAGGATAATCTGCTTCATATCTGCATTTAGCTCTCAGTTCCTGGAAATGTCCGTCTTTCTGGAGTGGGGCATTTGCCTGGGCGATCATTTTTTCTTCTTCCTCCTCAGCACTAAGCCATATGATACCATCTTCACCAAAATCCACCTGTGAATCCTTTACTCTACGGTAAGGAGTTTCGATGAATCCGAGTGTATTGATTTTTGCATAGACGCAAAGTGACGATATGAGACCGATGTTTGGTCCTTCGGGAGTTTCTATCGGGCAGAGGCGACCGTAGTGTGTATAGTGGACGTCACGAACCTCAAATCCAGCTCTTTCACGGGAAAGACCGCCGGGTCCGAGTGCAGACATACGACGCTTGTGTGTCATTTCATCAAGCGGGTTAGTCTGTTGCATGAACTGCGACAGCTGGTTTGTTCCGAAGAAGGAATTAATAACAGACGAAAGAGTTTTTGAATTTATCAGATCGACAGGTGTAAACACCTCATTATCCCTGACGTTCATTCTTTCGCGGATTGTACGTGCCATACGGGCCAGTCCTACGCCGAATTGTGCAAATAGCTGTTCGCCTACAGTACGTACCCTCCTGTTGCTAAGGTGGTCAATATCATCGATATCAGTTTTTGAATTGATAAGTTCAATCAGGTAACCGATAATTTTGATAATATCTTCTCTTGTAAGGATCTTAACGTTCATATCAGTGTTAAGTCCCAGTTTCTTATTTATCCTGTAACGTCCTACCTCACCGAGGTCATAACGTTTGTCGGAGAAGAATAGTTTATCGATGACGTCGCGTGCTGTAGCCTCATCGGGTGGTTCAGCGTTACGCAGCTGGCGGTAGATATAGATAACTGCTTCTTTTTCGGAGTTACAGGGATCTTTCTGAAGAGTGTTGTATATTATAGCATAATCCGACAGTGTTGTGTCATCCTTGTGTAAAAGGATTGCTTTTGCACCTGAATCGACTATCATATCGACATGTTCTGATTCAATTACAGTTTCCCTGTCGAGGATTACTTCATTTCTTTCAATTGAAACAACTTCGCCGGTATCCTCATCAACAAAATCTTCGACCCATGTTTTCAGTACCCTGGCAGCCAGTTTACGTCCGACGAGTTTTTTAATATTTGTTTTAGATACTTTATGTTCTTCAGCGAGGTTAAATATTTCGAGTATCTCCTTATCGCTTTCGAAACCGATAGCGCGAAGAAGAGTTGTTACGGGCAGTTTTTTCTTTCTGTCGATATATGCGTACATGACATTATTTATGTCAGTGGCAAATTCAATCCAAGAACCTTTGAATGGAATGATTCTGGCTGAATAGAGTTTAGTTCCGTTTGCATGGACACTTTGTCCGAAGAAGACACCGGGTGAGCGGTGAAGCTGAGAAACCACAACTCTTTCTGCGCCATTGATAACGAACGTAGCACGGTCGGTCATATAAGGCACAGTTCCAAGATAGACATCCTGGATAACTGTATCAAAATCCTCATGTTCGGGATCGGTACAGTAAAGTTTAAGTTTTGCTTTAAGCGGAACACTGAATGTTAGTCCGCGTTCTATACATTCTTCTATTGTATAGCGTGGAGGGTCGATATAATAATCCAGAAATTCAAGAACGAAATTGTTTCTTGTGTCAGTTATCGGGAAATTCTCCGTAAAGACCTTAAATAATCCCTCTCTTTTCCTGTTTTCGGGAGTTGTTCCAAGCTGAAAAAACTCACCGAAGGATTTCAACTGAATCTCCAGGAAATCAGGATACTCAAGCTGATTTTTTCTGGATGCGAAACTTATTCTTTCGGTATTTTTTGAGGACATTTATTAAAAGATTAAGTGAACTTATTATTTAAAGAACAAAAAGGCTTAGTCCCGCGCAGACGCGGGACTAAACCTGTAACCCATTAGTAAGGTATAGCCTATTTAAGTTCAACTTCAGCTCCTGCTTCTACTAATTGACTTTTGATTGCTTCAGCTTCGTCTTTAGAGATCCCTTCCTTAACTGGAGAAGGAGCAGCATCAACTACTGCTTTAGCTTCTTTCAGTCCGAGGCCGGTGATATCTTTAACTAATTTTACAATCTGGAGCTTCTGACCTCCTGCTGCTTTGAGGATAACGTCGAATGTTGATTTTTCTTCAACAGCAACAACATCACTTGCGGCGGGGCCGGCGGCTACAACTGCAGCTGCAGCTGGTTCGATACCATACTCATCTTTAAGTATTTTAGCGAGTTCGTTTACTTCCTTTACAGATAAGTTAACCAGTTCTTCTGCAAATTTCTTAAGATCTGCCATTTTTTATAGATTTAAATTTGATTATGTTTTAATTACTCTTCTCTTTTTGACAGTGTTTCAAGAACACCATGAATTTTTGTTCCACCTGACTGGAGTGCACCGATAACGTTTTTGGCAGGGGACTGCAATAGTCCTATGATATCGCCAATCAGTTCGAATTTAGTTTTAACAGAAACAAGAGCATCGAGCATATTGTCTCCGACATAAATTGATTCCTGAACGTATGCGCCTTTAAGCACAGGTTTATCATGTTTTCTACGAAATTCCTTGATAAGTTTTGCAGGGACATTTCCGGATTGTGTAAACATGATGGACGTGGTACCTTTCAGAACCGGAAAAAGTTCGTCAAAGTTTCCATTAGACTGCTCCAGTGCTCTTTTGAGGAGAGTGTTTTTCACAACGACAAGTTTGACGTCATTATCGAAACACTTCCTTCTTAAGTCACTTGTATCAGCGGCATTAAGCTGGGCAGTATCAGTCACATAAAAATGGCTGTACTCTTTTAAATTCTCAGCAAGGCTGTCTATGATAGCATTTTTTTCTTCCCGTCTCATTATTTCTTCAAGTTTTAACTTAACTAATTAATCATCAAGTCCTTTAGGATCGACCTTAACACCAGGGCTCATTGTGCTGGATATGAATACGCTACGGATGTAGGTACCTTTTGCAGCTGCTGGTTTCAGTTTGTTTACAATAGAGATAAACTCTCTTGCATTGTCGACGATCTTATTTGGTTCGAATGAGACTTTTCCGATAGAGGCATGAATGATTCCGCTTTTGTCAACTTTAAAATCAATCTTACCTTGCTTCACTTCTTTAACAGCCTTACCAATTTCCATAGTAACAGTTCCACTTTTAGGGTTAGGCATCAGTCCGCGTGGACCAAGTATTCTGCCTAACTGACCTACTTTTCCCATTACAGATGGCATGGTTATGATAACATCCATATCTGTCCAACCTCCTTTGATCTTTTCAACAAAGTCGTCAAGACCAACGAAATCTGCTCCGGCTTCTTTAGCTTCGGCTTCCTTATCGGGGGTACAGAGCACGAGAACTCGTGTTTCTTTACCTGTTCCGTGAGGGAGTGAAACCACGCCGCGAACCATTTGATTGGATTTCCTTGGATCTATACCTAACCGTACATCTAAATCGACTGAAGCGTCGAACTTCGTCTTGGTCATTTCTTTAACCAAAGAAGAAGCTTCTTTTAATGTATAAAGTTTGTCCTTTTCGAGTTTTTCAAGAGCAAACTTCTGGTTCTTGGTAAGTTTAGTCATTTTTTCTCCTAATTAATTATTTTACTGGGAATTCTCCTTTAACGGTGATTCCCATACTTCTGGCTGTACCAGCTACCATTCGCATAGCGGACTCGACTGTAAAACAGTTTAAATCCTCCATTTTATCTGATGCAATTGTTTTGACCTGGTCCCAGGAGATAGAAGCTATCTTTTCGCGGTTTGGTTCCTGAGAACCTTTTTTCGCTTTGGAAACTTCGAGTAACTGCACAGCAACCGGTGGTGTTTTTGTGACAAATTCGAAAGATTTGTCTCCATAAACTGTTATTACTACCGGTATTACTTTTCCAGCCTTATCCTGAGTCCTCGCATTGAATTGCTTACAGAAATCCATTATATTCACACCTTTGGAACCCAGTGCGGGTCCTACTGGTGGAGATGGATTAGCGGCTCCGCCACGAATCTGTAACTTGATTAGTCCAGCAACTTCTTTTGCCATAATTTAAAATTTGCGTGTTTATTGCGAGAGTTTGACAGCTATTCAGGAAGCATTAAGAATATTACAACTATCAATATCTTCAGTTAATTTTCTTTTTCTACTTGCATAAAGCTTAACTCAAGTGGTGTTTTTCTGCCAAATATTTTGACCATCACTTTAAGCTTCTTCTTTTCTTCATTCACTTCTTCGATTATCCCGGTAAAACTATTGAACGGTCCGTCGATCACTTTTACCGATTCACCAACGAAGAATGGAATATTTAATTCCTCATCACTTGCATTCAGTTCGTCAACTTTACCAAGAATTCTGTTTATCTCAGACTTTCTGAGTGGTACAGGTTCTCCATCCTGTGAGCCTAAAAAACCAATTACATTTGGCACATTTCTCAATAAATGAGGTATCTCTCCTGAAAGTACTGCTTCAACCAGGACATATCCCGGGAAGAATGTTCTTTCCTTGCTTATTTTTTTGCCTGCTCTTATCTGGTAGACTTTTTCCGTAGGTATAAGAACCTGCGATACCGAGTCTTCCAGTTTCAGACGTGCAACTTCACTATCGATATACTCTTTTACCTTTTTTTCTTTTCCGCCGATTGCCCGAAGCACATACCACTTCTTAATATTGTCACTCATTGGAACTTTTCCGTTTAGTATAACAAACTGTAAATAAATTCCATAGCATGGCTAAACATAAAATCCATACCGGCAACTAAAACCGCAAATATCAGTGTAGCTACCATTACTAAAACAGCGCTGTTCTGAAGTTCGCTCCAGGTTGGCCAGGTCACCTTGTGTACGAGTTCCGTAAATGATTCCTGAAAGTATCTTTTTATATTCATAGTACTATTAATTTCGCACGGGAGGAGAGACTCGAACTCCCGACACCTGGTTTTGGAGACCAGTGCTCTACCAACTGAGCTACACCCGTATTATATTTGTACGGGCGCAAAATTTTGCGCCCTTACATATATATATCCAAAACCTTATTCTAAAATCTGAGTAACCTGTCCTGCCCCAACCGTTCTGCCACCTTCACGGATAGCGAAACGAAGTCCGACATTAATAGCAACCGGATAGATAAGATCAACAGTAATTGTTACGTTATCACCTGGCATTACCATTTCTGTTCCTTCAGGAAGTGTAATCTCCCCTGTTATATCAAGAGTTCTTACATAGAACTGTGGCCGATATTTATTATGGAATGGAGTGTGGCGTCCGCCTTCTTCTTTTTTAAGTACATAAACCTCAGCTTTGATCTTTGTATGAGGAGTTATTGAACCCGGTTTTGCAAGAACCATACCTCTTTTAATCTCTTTTTTGTCAACACCGCGCAAAAGAAGACCTACGTTATCGCCAGCTTCACCTCTGTCAAGAATCTTACGAAACATCTCAACTCCGGTACATACTGATTTACGTTTTGTTGCACCTAATCCGATAAGTTCAAGTTCGTCGCCTGTGTTAACGACACCTGTTTCGATACGGCCTGTTGCAACAGTTCCACGTCCGGTGATTGAGAATACATCTTCAACCGGCATGAGGAAAGGTTTTTCATTTTCTCTTGGAGGTATAGGAATAAATGAATCAACTGCATCCATCAGTTCCATAACTTTTTCTTCCCATTTTGCTTCACCGTGCATTGCGCCCAGAGCAGAACCGCGGATAACCGGAGCATTGTCACCGTCAAATTTATAGAAGTTGAGAAGGTCACGAACTTCCATTTCAACGAGGTCAAGCAGTTCAAGGTCGTCAACCATATCTACTTTGTTCATAAACACTAACACAGTAGGTACGTTAACCTGATGTGCAAGCAGAATATGTTCACGTGTCTGTGGCATAGGACCATCATCAGCTGCTACAACCAAAATGGCACCATCCATCTGCGCAGCACCTGTAACCATATTTTTGATATAGTCAGCGTGGCCAGGACAGTCAACGTGCGCATAGTGACGATTAGCTGTCTGATATTCAACGTGAGCAGTGTTAATGGTAATACCCCTTTCTTTTTCTTCTGGTGCATTATCAATTGAGTCAAAATCCCTGATTGCAGAGAGACCCTTTTTGGCAAGGACCATAGTGATCGCTGCCGTCAAGGTGGTCTTACCATGGTCGACGTGACCAATTGTACCAATATTTACGTGCGGTTTCGACCTGTCAAATTTTTCTTTTGCCATAACTCCAAGCGTATTAAATTAAGTTTATCTATAATCAATTATAAATCAAGTTTTCCTGTTGAGCCGGAGGGGGGAATTGAACCCCCGACCCCTTCCTTACCAAGGAAGTGCTCTACCCCTGAGCTACTCTGGCCTCAAAAAGTGAGCGGGAGACGGAACTCGAATCCGCGACCCTCAGCTTGGAAGGCTGATGCTCTACCAACTGAGCTACTCCCGCCTGATATTTGCCTATGAGACCCCCGTAAACCAATTTCCACATTGCTTACGTTTACGGTTAGTTTCCGTTTGATGTGGGGAGAGCAGGATTCGAACCTACGAAGGCATTCGCCAGCAGATTTACAGTCTGCCCCAGTTGGCCGCTTTGGTATCTCCCCAATAAACAGAGTCTTATCCATAAGACACACATTTACAAATCTTTCAAGAGCCGATGAAGGGATTCGAACCCCCGACCTGCAGATTACAAATCAGCTGCTCTGACCAACTGAGCTACATCGGCAATTTAAAGAACGCCCCGCCGGTGCATAATACACCCTCAAAAAACGGTTTGCAAATGTATGGATTTAAATTTTATTTATCAAAATAAAACTGTATATTTTTGTAAATGAATTTATCAGACACCTCTCTTCTTCTGCTTATGCTTGGTAATCTGCACTTTAATTGCATCCATAGCCTCGTCTGTTGCTTCCTCAAATGTCTTACTTTGCTTCCTGGCAAATAAAGGTCCTCCCGGTAACTCCAGTTTAATTTCACTAATCTTGTTCTCACGGTCCATATCCTTATCAAGCCTAAGGTAAACTTCGGCATTAACAATATCTTCACCAAACTGGGTAAGCTTTTCCAGTTTCTGATGAACAAAGTCGATTAGCTTTTGGTCGGCATCAAACCGAACTGAATGAATCTGAATGTTCATAGTAGTACCTCCTGATTAATTGATTAATAACTAAGCCCCTCGGGGATGTCTCTTTGAATAAACATCCTTGAGTTTTTCAAACGTATTATGTGTGTAAATTTGTGTAGCAGACAAATTAGCATGCCCCAGTAACTCTTTTATAGAATTTAAATCAGCACCCCGATTAAGCATATGAGTGGCAAAGGTATGCCGCAATATATGCGGACTCTTCTTCTCAATCGTGGTTACCATTGCAAGATAACTATTTACTATATTATAAACGTATTTATCGTACAACTTGTTCCCCTTGTCGGTGATAAAAAACCAACCCCCGGGCTCCGTACTGATGCTGGCATTCCTTATAAGGATATATTCATCCAAACGCTTAATGATTGTGTTGACAAGAGGTATGATCCTCTGTTTATTTCTCTTTCCCGTTACTTTCAAAGAACCTTCGGTCAGATCCACATCATTCTCCCTCAATCCTATTAATTCCGAACGCCTGATCCCTGTCATATATAAAAGTTCAATTATGGTACGGTCTCTTATCCCGGCAAAATCTTCTCCGAAATAATCATTGTCAAGCAGGTTTGCAATTGCGTCCTCCTCAACAAAAACGGGCAGCGTCTTTTTTCTCTTTGGCAACACAACTTTTTCGAGAGGATCATTCTTAATGACTCCCTCTTTGCGCAGATATCTGTAAAAGACTCTCAGACACGAAATTTTACGGTGAACACTTACCGTTGAGTATTTATTCCCCAGCATGCAAACGATCCACGCCCTGATGTCTCCGGAGGTTACAGATACCGGATCTTCAGGAAGCCCTGTCGATACTAGAAATAGGAAAAACTGATCCAGGTCGTTTAAATAAGACCTGACAGTATGTAATGAATACCGTTTCTCGGTTTGCAGATATTGAAGGAACGATTCCTTATAATTCATGAAGGAACCTTTTTATCCGTATTAATAAAAAAACAAGATGCCCTGAAGCAAACTATTCTTCGCTTTCCTGCATCTTTTGTACATACATCGCCTTCTTAATTTCTTCTCTGCGACGCACTGAAGGTTTAATGAAAGCCTGACGTGACCGCAGTTCACGGATCACTCCTGTCTTCTCAAATTTCCTTTTGAACTTTTTCAAAGCTCTTTCGATGTTTTCGCCTTCTTTTAATGGTACAATGATCATAATATGTATTTCAGTTTTTAAACGAGGCGCAAAGTTAGAAATAGAAATAATCTTTTCAAAACTTTTGAGAAAATAAATTATCCCTTATGGTTTAATTACTAATTATACTATACAAATTTAATATTTTTTGGCGGTAATTAAAAATACATCCGTCAGAACATCCCCCTAACCCCCTTCAAAGGTTGTTAACTTTCCGTCAAAACATCCCCCTAACCCCCTTCAAAGGGGGAATGTATTCGTTGTTATTATGGGGTTTTGTTACGTAAAAGAGTGAATTTCTCTTTTTTTGTAGAAAAAGTTAACAACATAATATAAAGCCATCCCACCTTCAAAGGGGGAATGTATTCGTTGTTATTATGGGGTTTTGTTACGTAAAAGAGTGAATTTCTCTTTATTTGTAGAAAAAGTTAACAACATAATACAAAGCCATCCCCCCTTCGAAGGGGGCCAGGGGGATGTCACTGAAAAAGTTAACAACATAATATAAAGCCATCCCACCTTCAAAGGGGGAATGTATTCGTTGTTATTATGGGGTTTTGTTACGTAAAAGAGTGAATTTCTCTTTTTTTGTAGAAAAAGTTAACAACATAATATAAAGCCATCCCCCCTTCGAAGGGGGCCAGGGGGATGTCACAGCTGATGATCATCCTTATCTTCTTCTTCCATCTCAATATCCGATATTACTCCTATCAGTATTCTTATAACACCATTCATGTCCCGGTTAACATCATCGTTTTCAAATCTAACGAAAGTTACCCCCAAATCTTCAAGTATTGCCTGTCGTCTTAAATCGTAACCTTTCCTGGTTTCATGACTGGAACCATCTACCTCAATTGCCAGCTTTAGTTCATGACAATAGAAATCGACAATGAATTTATCGATAGGCACTTGCCGGTGAAACTCATATCCAAGTGACTTCCTTCTGATCTTTGACCAGAGCAAGGTTTCTGACAATGTGCTTTTAGTTCTGAGATGACGGGCATTCTTCTTTAATGTGTGATTGTAATGAAGGATTGAATTTCGTTTCATATCGTAAGGTTTAGATTCGTTTAGCTACGTAAAAGAGTGAATTTCTCTTTTTTTGTAGAAAAAGTTAACAACATAATACAAAGCCATCCCCCCTTCGAAGGGGGCCAGGGGGATGTCACACTGGAAAAAACCCTGCCACTTCCTGTTTCACTCAAACCGAAGGTAAGGCCTGACCCTCTTAGCCTTTTCATTTGTAATCAATTTATTATCAACCAAATCAGTAATACTATTAATGTTGCCTTTTAGCTGCCTGTACTTCAAAATAGAGGTGATTTCATATCTTTCAAGATATCGTAGCTTTGATAATTCCTTATAATCTGACGTATTGATATTTATCCTTGTGATAAAAGAAGAATCTGCCGTTATACGAGTTTTTATCATTTCAAATGTTTCTTCTGTCAATCCATAAACTTCCCTTAACTGGCCTATACTTGCATATCCTCCTAAATAATTACGGTATTTTATGATCCGGATTGATAATATTGAGCCAATTCCCGGAAGTTTTATAAGCTCGGTGGTGTCAGCAAGATTGACATCAATAATATTCTTTCCCCTGCTTTGGGTGAGGGTTTGTAAGGTGTAATTTGATTTTGACGCGGTGAAACTTTTTTCTCCGGTTCCATATGACTTTTTAAGATAAGGTTTTCCAAGCTTTATATCCGCTATCGCATCACCACCACTTTCGCTGTCAACAGAATTATTATCAGATATCACAATCTCACTGGTAATATCTTCAACTTGGAGACTGCTGCCTGGAATAATATAACGGACGCCAATGATCAACACAATAATCAATAAGAGAGTGAATGTCGATCTTCTCTCCCTTCGTGTAAAGCCAAACCAGTTCTTAATTGGTTCCGTATTTAAATTCATTCTGATAAAAATGCATAGAGACGAGATGCAATTTATACAATTCCTGCCAGAAATCAGCTATTAACAGGCTGATTTTTAGAAGCAGAAAGAAAATATATGCTGCATGGGGCAGAGAGCTTTATTAAAATAATCAGAAAGGATAGCCGATACCAAAAACAATTGTAAAATCATCGCGCCGGTAAGGTCCGTTCAGGAAGATCCATTTTGATCCGGGATCAGGATTAGCCGCAAAGCCCGGTGACGGTGGCCTGGAATTAAGCGGGTCACGCAATTTCATGCCTATATCGAGTCGTGCAATTACGAATTTGAAATCGAATCTGAATCCTGTTCCGGTTCCGACTGCTATATCTTTATAGAATTTGTAAAAGGTAAACTGAGATCCGGGTCGGGCATTGTCTTTATTAAATGTCCAGATGTTCCCTGCATCAATAAATACTGCACTTTCAAGAATCCAAAAGAGTTTAAACCTGTATTCAGCATTGAGTTCCAGCTTGATATCGGCGGTTTCATTTAAGAAAACCTTATTATTAGTGCTGTCATTGGGATTATTGGGGTTATATGAGCCAGGCCCGAGAGTCCTTACCTGCCAGGCTCTTATGCCATTGGCTCCTCCCCCGAAATACTGGCGTTCAAACGGGATTTCCCTGGAATTACCATACGGAATTCCGACACCGACAAACCCTCTGTAGGCTATTGAACTGGCATCATTAAACCTGTAATAGTATCTCAAATCCATATCTGTCCTGACATATTGTGCAAAAGGCAGTCCAAGAATCCGATAGGATTTCGTAGTATCCATTAATACACCTTCAGTTGTTTTTTTACCACCTGCGGTTTTTACCCCACCTGCCAGTATATCTCCAATTCCTACTAAATTTCCTGCGGTTTCAGCATTAACCCTGAGGAACCAGTAATCTTTGGAATTTTTTATCTGATTCTTATAAATAAACGAATAATTTCCGCCGAAAATCAGGACGTCTTTATAGCTGGAGGCCTGATATGAAGAGTTACTGATTCTGGCTTCAAAGACACTATCAATCTTCAGGACATTTACAAAGTTAAACATAAGGGGAGTGACAATATGTTCCTGATAGTTCCCTGCTTTCCAGTTATATCCAAAACTTGCGTTGGCAAGAGTCCTGGTATAAAATGGCATGCTCTGGTAATCAAATGATGCCAGTAATGTAGTCGATGGATTATATTTTTCAATGAAACCCTTTGCCTTAAAGAATGGCAATATAAATTTAGGAAACTTCAAACTTGTCTCAAATCCATACTCTTCAACGCTTCTGAATTTTGCAGTATCGCGCAATACAGCGTATGCTCCTTTGAGACTCATGCTTAAAAGTTCCGCACCATGAAAAAGGTTTTTATGCTGATAGACAAGGTTCAGCGCACCTCCAAGGTTTCCGGCAGAATTTGTCCCCTCGAGCTCGACTCTGTACGATTGCTGACTCAGAAGTGTCAACTGAATGTCACAATTTAGAAATAGTTCCAATCCATCAATATCCTGATTTTCTTTCGCATCAGCAAAACTGATATTAACAAGCCTGTAAATCTTCAGACCCTGCAGATGTAACTGTGTCTGTTCTGTATTTGTAATATTGTATACCGAACCTGCTTTAATATAAAGAGATTTAAGTATCAGGTCATATTTTATTTCCCTGCTCTTTTTTGAAGTAACGAAATAATACCCGCTGTAAAATGTGGTATCCATGCTCGCAAAGTAGCTTTCTCCCGCGGCCAGAGCTTCCCTCGGGTCATAATCAGGGAAAATGTAAATGTTTTTTATTGTATAAACGGCAAAAGAACTGGAAATGACCCTGTTGTCATGATCAAGTTTTGTAAAATTTCTGATTTTGTATCTGATGTTAACCTGTCTGTTTCCAACTGTGCTGTCAACGCCGAACGAGATGAAATCGTTTGTAAAACCGTAAAAGCCATGATCTCTGATAAACCTTTCAAATCTTAAACGCTCGGCCTGAAGTACATCAACATCATAAGGTTTTCCCCTTACAATCAAACAGTTTACAGAATCAAAAAAACAAAGGTTCTTTATGTTAGTGTCTGCAATTTCATATGTGAGGTTATGAATTGTATATGGCCTGTGCAATTCAACATTATAATAAACGTCTGATTTCTTTTTGGAAGTCTCAACAGTATCGGTAACAATTCCGTCGAAATAACCTTTCGAGTCCACATAAGATTTAATCTGTTCCTTTGATTTGACTGTTGCCGACGGGTCATATATGACAGGCGGCTCACCTATATTCCGAAGCCAGTTATGAGGCCATTTCTCTTTTTTGATGTTTGAAAGATTATATAATGCCAGGTAAAACTTTCTTCCGAAAATCTGCTTATTTGGGACTTGCTTTATATATGGCAACAGGTCACTCTTCTTTATACCCTCCTTGTTTACATTAATATGGTTCTCATTCAGCAGGCTTTCACCTGTTGGGACATATTTTGTTGGATTGCAGGAAGTTATAAAAAGAAAAAGCAGGATAACAAATATTACACAGCGACTCCCGAATTGGGAGTCTGTATTACCAGATCTGAATCGAAAAGAATATGTATCGGATTTTTTCAAAACTAACTCTAAAAACTTGCCAAAAACACAAATTCAAATATATCAATAAAAATCTGAAGTATAAGGCATCTCGCTGGTGGCAGAAACAAGCATATCATTTTATATCTTTGGAAGCTTTGTTTAATTTTGCGAATACTGAAACCCACTAATCCGAAAAAATGCTGAGTAAAGCCAAAATCAAGTTTATAAAATCACTTCAGATTAAGAAGATCAGAGAGAGTGAAAAATTATTTGTCATTGAAGGGGACAAACTGGTAAAAGAGTTTTTGTCGGCTAAATTCCCTGTAAAAATGCTTGTAGCAAAAACCGATTTCCTGGACGAACTTCCTTCAGGCCTGGCTGATTATGTCAGAAATATTGAAACAGCCTCATATGATGAGCTTAAACAGATAAGTTCATTGAAAGCACCACACAATGTTCTTGCTGTGGTACATATTCCAGTTCCGGTATTCGATCTATCTGTAATCTTAAATCAATATTGTGTAGCTCTTGACCTTGTTCAGGATCCGGGCAATCTGGGTACAATTATAAGAGCAGCTGGCTGGTTTGGGATAAAAAACATTATCTGTTCTCCCGATTGTGTTGATGCTTTTAATCCAAAAGTCGTTCAGGCTTGCATGGGGGCAATGCTTCATGTGAATATTTATTACTACGATCTGAAAGAACTGATGGAAGCTGCCCATCATCATTCGATACCCGTTTTTGGTACACTTCTTGAAGGTAAATCTATTTACAGTCAGAGACTCGATACCAGAGGAATTATTTTACTGGGGAATGAGTCAAAAGGAATATCGCCTGAACTGATTCCATTTATAACCGAAAAAATTAGCATCCCAAAATTCAGTAATGCCAGGGAAGGTGTAGATTCATTGAATGTGGGAATGGCTGCCTCTGTTGTTTTTTCAGAATTTCTGCGGAGATCGGGCAGCATAACTGATTAATAAAATTATATTTGATCAAATTTTTTGCATTATGCCAAAGTCAGAATTCAAAGTTTATGGCATCCGGTGGATGATGCTCATAGTTTACATGTTCATGGTTGCCGTAAATCAGCTTCTATGGATAACCTTCGCTCCTATCACAGGTGATGCGACCCGGTATTACGGTGTTTCCGATCTCCGGATTGGAGTGCTTTCAATGTGTTTTATGATTGTTTATATTGTTGTTTCCATACCCGCATCATGGATAATTGACAGATATGGAATAAAGAAAGGTGTTGGAATAGGTGCTATATTCACCGGTGTATTCGGACTTGTCCGAGGTTTTGCAGGTCCTGATTATAACCTGTTGCTCCTGGCACAGATTGGTATTGCTATTGGTCAGCCTTTCATCCTTAATGCCATTACAAAACTTGCAGCCCGGTGGTTTCCGATTGAAGAACGAGCTACCGCCGCAGGTCTCGGCACATTGGCAATGTATCTTGGGATCTTATTGGGAATGACATTAACGCCATATCTGATAATAGGTTCCGGTATCGGAGGCATGCTTTATATTTATGGAATAATTTCAATAACGACCGCGTTGTTTTTCATTATTTTTATAAAAGAAGGACCTCCAACTGCTCCTTGCAGAGCCGATCAGGAAGAACGCTCGCTGGTTTATGATGGATTTAAACAAACTCTGCAGACAAAGGATTTTATTATTCTGATGGTTATATTCTTTATAGGTTTGGGTGTGTTCAATGCAGTTACAACCTGGATAGAAGATATTCTCAGGCCCAGAGGTTTTTCAGCAACGCAGGCAGGCATAACCGGAGGTTTAATGATCGTAGGAGGTATTATCGGAGCTCTTTTTATCCCTATATTATCAGATCGTTTCAAGAAAAGAACACCGTTTATTATACTGGCCCTCATTGGTGCGACATTAGGTCTTACGGGAATAACTTTTGCCACAAACTATTGGCTATTACTCTCTTCAGGAATGGTTTTAGGCTTTTTCCTTCTGAGCTCAGGACCTATTGGATTTCAATATGGAGCAGAAATTACATACCCTGCATCGGAGGGTACTTCGAACGGGATGCTTTTATTAATGGGACAAATTTCAGGAATTGCATTCATATTCGGAATGGATAGTCTGAAATCTGCCCGAACAGGTTCTATGACAAGATCTCTTGTTTTCCTTATCGGACTAATGGTTATTAGTATTCTGATGTCACTAAAATTAAAAGAGTCAAATATACTGAGCAAAGAGACAGAATAAATCCAGCCTGAATTTAAATGCCATCCATAGAATCGTCATAAAACGTAACAAAACACGAGACGCTAAAATTAAAAATACTACTTTTATAAAATAATTATTTTCTTCGTGTTTAGAATTTTAGATGAGATTATTCGGCAGTTACTCCTTCGATAAAGAATTTGACTTCAGATCAGCTGGAAGATGGTTATTACTAGGTTCAATTGTTGGAATTATCAGTGGTCTGGGGGCTATTCTTTTCCAAACACTGCTTGTGTTTGTGAAGGAGTTTTGCGTGAATCACCTCATGGGATTAAATCCTATGAGTCCGGGTGGTGAGCATCAATTGCCGCGTTTTATTCCGGGAGATTTCAATCCTTACCTTATTGTTCTGATTCCTGCCATTGGAGGACTGGTTGCAGGACTTATAATATTTAAATTTGCGCCTGAAGCTGAAGGACACGGAACTGATGAAGCAATCAAGGCTTTTCACAGAAAACGTGGTATTATAAGGCCAGCAGTTCCGCTTGTAAAGCTTATTGCATCGGTAATTACCATTGGTACAGGAGGTTCAGGAGGCCGGGAAGGTCCAATTGCTCAGATCGGAGCAGGTTTCGGAAGTTTTCTCGCAACACGACTCAACCTTGATGCCAAGACCCGCAGGTGGCTTCTTGCTGCAGGTATGGGTGCCGGAATAGGAAGTATATTCAGGGCACCTCTCGCCGGTGCAATCTTTGCAGCTGAAGTACTTTATTCTTCTGCCGAACTGGAGGCAGAGGTCATCCTTCCTGCTGCCGTATCGTCGATCATAGCTTTTTCAGTTTATTCCATAAGATATGGCTGGGATCATATATTCTCCAACACGATCCAGCATGGATTTACAAATCCTCTCGAATTAATTCCTTATACAATTGAGGCCCTTATGCTAGCTTTCGCAGCGCTTGTATTTGTGAAATCATTTTATGGCGTCAGAAAACTTTTCACTGATTGGAATATTCCACGATATATTAAGCCTTTTATCGGAGGACTTATTACAGGCGGAATGGTCCTTCTTCTTATTTACGCTACCGGCGATCGCAAATTTACCATAGACATTATGGGAGGAGGATATGGAATACTTCAGGAGATAATGTCAAACGGCATTTCCAAAATCGGTCTTGGCGTTCTTTTTATAGTAGCAATCGGCAAAATACTGGCAACCTCTTTCACTGTAGGATCGGGAGGAAGCGCAGGAGTATTCGGACCTTCCATGGTTATTGGAGGAACCCTTGGTGCAGCTTCGGGCTATTTGCTTCAGTTTATCTTTCCGGGATTTTCTCTCGATCCTTCAACATTTGCGATAGTCGGGATGGCCGGTTTTTTTGCTGCAGCAGCAAACACTCCTATTTCCACAATTATTATGGTGAGTGAACTTACCGGAAACTATGAGCTTCTTCTCCCCAGCATGTGGGTTTGCACCTTATCTTTCCTTGTGGCACGTAAATGGAGCATTTATCAGAGCCAGGTGCCCGGGAAAATACATTCACAAGCACATTTCGCCGAATATGTTCACGATATTTTCAGTACAATAACGGTAAGGGAAACTTATAATAATACCAAAAACAACATGGTGTTTCCGGAAGATTTACCTGTTGTGAATGTCCTTGCTGCTTTGAAGAAAACCAAACAAAGGATGTTTCCTGTCATTAATAAAGATAAAAAATTATGTGGCAGCTTCTACTTAAAAGATATACCTATATTACTGCAACAGTCTGATAATGAAATTAAAACCGTATCAGACATTACTGCTAAGGAAATATTAAAGGTGAGTCTCAATGATACTATTGACAAAGCTCAGGAAATAATGTTGCGTAACCATGTTGATGAACTGGTGGTTGTTGACGATTTTGAGAAACCCGATCAGCCCCTGGGAATAATTACAACCGCAGATATTATAAAAGCTTACAACAGGGAAATGAACCTGTTAAAATCGGGAAAAGAGAAACCGGAATCGCTGCCAGGTGATGAATCATTATTAAAACAGATGAATCTTAATAAAATTCTGGAAAATGGATTTCTGACTGTTGACCCAGAAGCAACCCTGGGTGATCTTGTAAATATTTTTACACTCGCTAAGCGCAATATATTCCCTGTCGTAAATAAGGAAAAAGAATACTTTGGGATAGTTGAACTTAATGATATCCGGAAACTTCTGTTTGATGTCTCAAGGTATGATTCGGTAAAAATTAAGGAAATTATGATAGCAGCGCCCGGACTTGTTTATGTAGATGACAGAATGAATCAGGTTATGTCTAAGTTTGAAACGACCAAAACATGGAATTTGCCTGTCGTTGATCATCGCAACAGATATATAGGAATGGTCTCGCAATCAACACTTTTCACCTCTTATCGCAATCAACTGCTTTATCAGACAGAAAATTAAGTGCAATAAACTTAAGCCTTTTACTATTTTCATTCTCAGTTTTTTCAGAATATCCCCGGCAAAAGCTTTTTTGTCTCATTTTTATATTCAGAATACCTTTCGCCAAATTCTTTTGCCAGAAGGGTTTCCTCAACTCTGATCCTATAGAGAACGGCAATTAAAACTGGTACAGCCAGAACCATTAATGAATTGAAACTGTCCATAACTGCAGCAAAACCGGTGACTATCAATAGTATACCTGAATAGCTCGGATGTCTTACCCTTGAATAAATGCCATCAGTCTTGAGGTTCGCTTTTTCGGTTATGGCAACGTCAACAGTGAATGCTTTGCCAAGTTGCAGGATAGCAATCCACCTGATTAATAATCCTCCGGCGATAAGTGGCACTCCAAAACCTGTCCAGAATGGACTGGCCGGTCCGGCGAGAATAAATCCTCCGGCAAAACCAAGGGTGATCGTTGACCATAGAAAAAGCAAAGATCCCTTATCTCCCCTTGTTTTTACTGAACCGACCCTGGATCTCTTAACGATCATAAGCAGCAACTCTGATAATCCAAAGGCATAAGAAAAGTACATAAGTGGAGTCATGGCAGAACTTTATTGTTTGTTTTTGCTTAAGCCGATTCTTACAGCCCATCCATATGAGGTCTGAGTTGAAATAAGAACATCATTTACATTACTGGTAATCGGGTCCAAAAGAGTTTTCTCAGATTGTCTGTCGATTGAGATACAGAAATCATTTATTCCATCATTATCAAAATCTATTGAGTCTATTAATAGAGCCGGCATTGTACCGCGCCAGTCCAGTTGCACAAATCCGGTTTTGCTCTCCTTTAAAAACCCGTTAAAAACAGGTTTCCTTATGTCGAGAGTACAGTTTCCAACAATACTCTGCTGTGCAACTTCTCCGCCCGAATACCGCGGATTAAGTTTCATGAAAGGCAACCTGGAAACTGAAAATGCCATACTATTCAATCCGGGAAATAATATAATAATAAGTATCAGTCCAAGGAATGCCCAACTTATACCTGCGATTATTTTTACTTTTTTCATATCACAAAAATTAAAAAATTAGTTTTAATAATCCATGTAATGAATTTATGATGGAACCTGAAGAAAAAATTGCCATAAAAAGGAATGAGACAAAAAGAAAAAGATTTCTTGAAAATGCTTTCATCGTTCCGGCTGGTATTCCTTTAATGCTGAAGTGAATAGCCTGTTTTGAACATGCATCAACACATTTTCCGCACTTACTGCAAAACATCGAAACTTTTCCGGCTTTCACATCTTCGCGGGTAATTGCATATAACGGACATGCTTCGACACATTTAAAACATTGTGTACAAGCGTTCTTGTCAATCTTAACCGAGAATGGGGTAATTTTGTTTGACAGGCTGTTTACAGCGCCCATCGGACAAAGAAAACTACATTGCGTTCGCTTTTTTGTCATTGCAGGCAATACAACAACCAATCCTCCAAAGAGTGAGAGAAAAACTGCAGCCTTTGCAGCTGATTCCACAGAAGTGACCTGCTCAAATTCAGTAACTGCTTTGAACGGACAGATCCACGAACAATAAGTTGGCATCATCGCAAGCGCTGCTGTGAGTGTTACCATCAGCAAGAGGGCAAAAGGCATCCATTTCCATAGATCACTTATCTTCTTTATGACCGGTTTTTTTCTGATTCTCGAAAATCCGTCATCCCATCCGCCATAGAAACATCCCCAGCTGCAAAATCCTCTTCCCAGGACAAGAGTTGCAACAAGCCAAAGAACAATCATTGAGGAGATATTCGCAAAGCCGCTAATTATGCTTCCCGGAAATATTATTGATTTTGTGAATGCAGCCGGCAGTATCATCATTGGAATTACAAGGTGACAGAAAGGAATTTTACATTCCAGTATATCGGCTTCTGAGAACGACATTGATTTTCTCACTTCCAGCATGTTATGGATGAGCGTATAAGACAACGACAAAGCAAAAAGGATAAAAAGTATCGCTCGGAACCTGTCGGTTTTCCCGGTGAAGTGCATCAGGAAATAGAGAATGTTAACCAATAAAAATACTGTGAGCATCGAAAAAGCCGTGAGCCTGTCAGAAAAGTCCGGTTTCCCTCCCGATATGAACAAAAATGTAAGCAGAAACATAGGGAGAGTGAAAAGAAGAGATTTTCCGAATGATTTCCGCATGACGGCGGGTTTTAAAACATTATCCATTAATTATTCCTCCCATTATATTTATTAAACCTTTTATCAGAAATATTATACCGGCGAGCCCGGTTGCAAGGATTCCAATCTTTTTCAACACCTCCTTTTTACGAATTTTACCTGCGAGTGGCAATGGCAAAAACCAGAGTGAGGAACCAATGAAAAACGCTGCAAAAGCAAGATAGCTTTGTGTAAGCGTAGTCTGGGCAGCACCTTTGGTCAGGATCAGAAACAAAGCCGGACAAAATCCCAGGCTATTGACAAGACCCAGTAATATCGGTACCAGCCTGTGATTATTAACCGTTTTAACAATTTTTGCAGGACAGGACTGATTCCTGCTATTACTAATAGCATACCACACCAGCATTATTGCAAATATTACATACAGAATCCCCGGAACGATATTCCGCGCAATCTGATTGCTGAAAAGAGCCTGTCCGAAATACCATGCCAGTGTCGCCAGAATAAAATATACAACTAATCTGGTGAGAAGGAAAAGAGACAGGTCAGACGCTATTTGTTTTATCCCTGATGAACCCGCCATCAGATATGGAAACATTACCATGCCACACGTTGCAAGACATGCTGAACCGCTGCTTAACCCAAGTATAAATGAATCTGTCATTGTCCGCTTTTTTCTGTAAATCTATACCCCGGAAAAAAAGATTACAAGTAAAAAGTGGTCAACGAACCTCAATTGTGGTTACAGGATTTAAGCAAGGGGTAAAATGCCTGAATCTGGGGTAAAAGGTTAAAGGAATTTCCGGAATTGATTGGCAGAGACGCCTGATTTGGGCATCTCTACATTATTTATCCGATTTTCTTCAAGGCTTCAGGCGCTTTGGACCGTGAGACAGGAATTTCAAGCCCGTGTATTTTAAGCCGAATTTTCATGTTCTGGGTATTGCCTGTCAGGTGATCTGCAAATATGGAGTTGATCAGATAGCATTTGTGGCACCTGAAAAAGGAATTGTTCCTCCTGAGTTCCCATTCAGCACCTTTCATCGTACCACGAAGATGCGTTTTTGCGATATTTTCTCCGTTAATCGTTACAACAGTTATATAATTATCGTTGGAACACAGATAGATAATGTTTTTCGGATTGAATTTGAATTCGTTTTTTGGATTTCCGCCTCTTATTATCACCTCGTTCTCCCATAATAAATCATCAGGCAAAATTGAAGCATCAATCAGGGCAGATTTGTAAATTCTGTTAAAGCTAACGATGTATCCAATGGTGACCGGGATAATTCCCACCAGGATGGCTGTCCATATAGCCAGGAAGAGATACTTAAAAAGAAATAAATGCGGGAAGATAGCACTGATATAAAAATAATTGGCTATACCGATTGTGACAGCGATAAATAAACCCCAGATCAAGCTCTTGCCAAGAGTCCACTTATCATTTATCACTACCGGTTCGAGTAAATATTTAAAAATGGAAAGAACAGAAATCGTGACCAATCCAAAGCCGAATGTTACAAAAAATTGAGTTTCAGCACTTAATTGAGAAAGGCCGAAAGGTTTAAAGAGGAAAAGGAAAAGAAAGATAAAAAGTCCAAACACAAGGATAAATACAATCTTCTCCTTTGGAGTCTCAATCTCGTTATAAGGTTTCCTGAAAGGATTAATCATTATAAATATCTTACAGACAAATCTATAAAATATTTGCATATAATGATAGGGAATAGTCGCGACCATTCCCTGCAATAATTATGATATTTTTTTTGCGATTGCCTCGGCAACTCTCATACCATCAACAGCGGATGATACTATTCCTCCGGCATATCCTGATCCCTCGCCGCATGGAAACAAGCCTGCTATTCTTATATGCTCAAGATTTTCGGGATCCCTCAGGATTCTTACAGGGGAAGAAGTTCTTGATTCAACACCCAGAACGACAGCTTCATTTGTAAGGTAGCCGTTCATAACATGACCGAAGAGTCTGAAACCATCTCTTAAACGTCGTCCTATCCCTTTCGGCATCCAGTTATGAAGGGGTGATGGTGTAACACCGGGGAAGTATGAGACTTTTGGCAATGTGGCGGAGTTATCCCCATTAACAAAATCAGCCAGCCGCTGAGCCGGAGCCTGTTGAGTATGACCGCCATTTTTCCACGCTTCGCGTTCAAGATCCTTTTGAAATTCCAGACCGGCCAGATTCCCAAAACTGCTGTATTTTGCAAGATCTTCAGGTTTTATCTCAACAACAATTCCCGAATTTGCATATGGAGAATTTCTCCCGGAAGGGGACATTCCATTTACCACTACCTCTTCCTGTGCAGTGGCGGACGGAACAATAAAGCCTCCCGGACACATACAAAATGAATAGACTCCTCTCCCATCAACCTGTTTTGCAAGGTTATACGAAGATGCAGGCAGGAACTCACCCCGGGAATTTCCATGGTATTGAATCTTGTCGATTAGTTCCTGTGGGTGTTCAACTCTGACTCCGATGGCAAATTGCTTCATCTCAAGTTCAATGCCTCTTGTATGGCAAATCTCATAAATATCGCGTGCGGAATGGCCAGTTGCCAGAATGACATATGGCGATTTAAAGATTTCATTATCGGAGGTTATTACTCCCTGAACTGAATTACCCTCGAGAATAAAATCAGTTACTTTTTTTTCGAGAAGGAAGAGACCTCCTGCATTGAGAATCGATTTTCTTATTTCGGATATGATACCCGGCAGCTTATCCGTACCAAGGTGTGGATGAGATTCATACAATATATTTTTGTTTGCGCCATGAAGACAGAGCAACTCGAGAACTCGTAAATTATCTCCTCTCTTCTTAGATCGAGTATATAATTTTCCATCGGAATAAGTACCTGCACCTCCCTCTCCAAAACAATAATTGCTGTCTGGGTTTACAGTCTGTTCCCTGCTTATTTTAGCGATATCTATTTTGCGGGAAGAAACGTCGCGGCCTCTTTCAATTATAAGCGGGCGCAATCCAAGTTCGATCAAACGCAGTGCCGCAAAAAGGCCTGCCGGACCTGCGCCGACGATTATAACTTCTTGCTTATCAGATACATCTGTCGCAATAAATGGAGCAATCTCAGTGATTGCCGAATCTTCACTTGTAAGAACTTCTACAGTCAGATTCACACGGATATTCTTTTTCCGTGCATCAACCGATCGTTTAATTACCCTGATTGAAGTTACTGCCGACTGGTCAATACCAGTTAACGAAGCTGCTATTTTTTTTATTTCAGCTTCATCGGCTGCTGAAGCAGGACTTAGATTGATCTGAACCTGTTTAGACATTATTTATTCAAAATGAAATGCAAGAACCCAAATCTGAGACTTAAGCTTTTCAATGGCATTGTAGTACTGAGGATGGCCGGGGGCCGCCTGCTGAACAATTATGTTACCAATACCATTTGACATCTTAAGTTCTACAGAAAGTTTAAAATAAGTAAGATAAAAATCCATACCGGCTCCCATCTCGTAGTAAAGATCGGGTCGTTTGATCCGGATATATATTGGTTTTGCATCATCAAATTCTTTTTTTCCTGCCAGGTCATATCTGTAATTTAACCCTGCGATAACATAAGGTCTGACGTTGTTCAATCTTTCACCTTTATATTTTATCAATAGCGGAAATTCGAGAAATGATGATTCAAGTTTTTGCTGGTCATTCACGAGCACTCTGTTCTTATAATATCTGATAACCCTCTGACCAAAAGAGACCCCGGGTAAGAATCTTATATCTATATGGTTTGCCGGCCGGTAATCGGTGACGATCTGGATATTAATACCAGGATTTAATACACTTACTTCGGGATAAAGTGAATCTACCTTAAAATTCTTCTGTGACGGTGTAAGATTAAAATCCATTGAATTAAACCCAAGGCTGAATCCAAAATGAAGTACTTTCTCATCATACCAGGATTCATTCTTAGGCTTCTGTTTCTGTCCGAAGAGAATCAGGTTATTAAAAAGAAGGAAGATGAGTAAAAATATGAAAACCGCCCGCCGTTTCACTGAAATCTGAAGTTTATGTTTAAAATTATAACAACTATTAAACTCGTTTGAGTTCCAATTATTGCACATTTAGTTTAAAGCCTGTGTAAATACTTGCAACACCTCCTGTCAGTTTCACCTGACTGCTATCTGACCAGCCTGCCTGCACAAGCAATTCAAGAAATTTTTCATTGTCAGGAAATTTCATTACCGAATCCGGCAAATATCTGTAAGCCGCTCTGTCCTTTGAGAATAATCTTCCGAAAAGGGGCAGAATGTTCCTGAAATAAAAATTATAAAGCGGTTTAAATGGAAAGCCGGAGGGTTTTGAAAACTCAAGTACCATAATCATGCCACCATCACGGACAACACGTTTCATCTCCTTCAGTCCTTTGAGAGGATTTGAAAAATTTCTGACTCCGAATGCCACCATTACAACATCAAACTCCCTGTCATCAAAAGGAATAGCTTCAGAATCACCATAGATCAATTCGATCTTTTCTCCATATCCCTTTTCCCGAATTTTCTCCCTTCCAATTTCAAGCATTTTTTGTGAAATGTCAATGCCTGAAATTCCTTTGGGGCGAATCTTCATTGCAGCTATGGCAAGATCGCCTGTACCTGTTGCAACATCAAGAATTAATGGCGATTCATATGCTTGCGAGATAATTTTAATTGCTCTTTTCCTCCAAAGTTTGTCAAAATTAAACGAAAGAAAATGATTCAGGAAATCATATCGCCAGGCTATTGAGTCAAACATCGATTCAACATCCGCTCTTTTTTTCTCTTCCAGACTAATTGGCTGATTCTCCATCATTTTTTAAAAACGTAAAGATAGGATTATTTTATAAGCTCGCCCCATACTAACTCTTATCGTTCGGGAGCATCTCCGGGAGCTGATTTATAAGAGTCAGGTTAAATCTGACAGATTTATTTTTTACTTTTGTATCAAATAATTCAATCCAGAAAGATGAACAAAATTGTTATGATTACCGGTGCTACTGCTGGTTTCGGAAATGCTGCTGCCGTGAAATTTGCTGAAAACGGATATAATGTTATTATTACAGGAAGAAGAAAGGAATTACTTGACGAACTTGAGAAGAGGTTATCCTCTCATGGAGTAAAAGTTCTTTCACTCTGTTTTGATGTGAGAAACAAACCGGAAGTTGATCAGGCTGTTAATAGCCTCGATGAAGAATGGAAAAAAATAGACATACTTGTAAACAATGCAGGACTGGCATCAGGACTCGATCTTATACAGAACGGAGACAGTGATGACTGGGAAAGAATGATCGATACAAATATCAAAGGTTTGCTTTATGTTACCCGGGCAGTTGCACCGCTTATGATTGCAAGGAATAAGGGACACATTTTTAATCTGGGCTCAATTGCAGGGAAAGATGTCTATGAAAAAGGCAATGTCTATTGCGCATCCAAATCTGCAGTGGAAGCCCTTTCAAAAGCTATGCGTATAGATATGCTCAAAAATAATATCAGAGTTACACTGATTGAACCCGGAATGGCTGAAACTGAATTTTCACTTGTCCGGTTCAAAGGTGATGAACAACGTTCGAAAAATGTTTACAAAGGGTTCGATGCTCTTTCGGCAGAGGATATAGCAGGAGTGATTTATTTCTGTGCGTCCCTTCCTGAACATGTTTGCATCAACGAACTGGAAATCACACCCACCCAGCAGGCAAGTGTTAATCATAGCTTCAGAAAGGAATAAGACAAAAGACAAAAGACAAAAGATAAAAGAAAGTAGATAGATAAAGTACTTCTTAAACTTTTGTCTTTTCCCTTTTGTCTTTTGTCTTTTTTATTCTATAAACCCCTGGTCTTTCAGTACCTGAAGCAGAATTTTTGAAAAGTATTCATTGTCGGCTTTCTTATACCGGACATCAGTAAATACCTGCGCCAGAGTCTCCTTATTATTCTCCTTCACAAACTGAATCGAGTCTTTTCTTTCTTCCTTTTGTTTGTAGTATTCTGCAAGTTTTTCATCCGAATAATCCTTATAGATTTCATTATGCAGAACTGCCTCCAACGGTAATCTGTCGACCTGTTCAGGATTCTCTGCAGGCCATCCCATGGTCACTGTAGTTACAGGAACAACTCCTTTTGGAAGATTAAGTATTTCAATTATTTTATGAGCATTATAAATGGCTGTCCCGAGATAGCAAATCCCAAGTCCATTGGACTCAGCTGCAATGCATACAGTTTGTGCGACCAGCAGTGCATCAATTGCCGCAGTCATAAAAGAAAGGAAATTGTTATAGCCCGGTTCTGCTTTTCTTAAGCTACACCATTTGTTAAACCTGTTAAAATCAGCGCAGAATGTAAGAACAACAGGCGCTTCCGTTATCATACTCTGGTTAAAATGCGCAGGAGCCAGTTCCTTCTTCTTTTGTTCGTCACGGGTAATGACGATACTGTAAACCTGCATATTACCTGTAGTGGAAGTCCTGCAACCCATCCTAAGCAGTTCATTAAGAAGTTTATCTTCAACCTTATTGGTAGAGTATTTCCTTACAGTCCTTCGATCCATCAATATTTTTGAAAAATCACTCATTTTTTATATAGTAGAATATTGCACAAAATATATGTATTAAAATATTGCACAAAGTAAACAAATTCCTGTAGAAGCTGCAGATTGAAGAAAAGCTTTTTCTTATCTTAGCGTGAGCCTTTGAAATTGTAAACTATTCAGGCCAGCACAAAAACATTTTAATCAATCATAACATAAAAATAAAACTATGAGCAGACCGGTTACACTCTTTACAGGACAATGGGCTGATATGCCATTTGAGACATTATGTAAAAAAGCCCGACAATTTGGTTACGACGGTTTGGAATTAGCTTGCTGGGGCGATCATTTTGAGGTTAATAAGGCTGATGATGAATATTGCAGGAAAAAGAATGAGATTCTGACAAAGTATGGGCTAAAAGTATTCGCAATTGGCAATCACCTTGCAGGACAGGCAGTTTGTGATCTGATTGATGAGAGACACAAAAGTATTTTACCGCCTCATGTCTGGGGCGACGGTGAGCCGGAAGGTGTCAGGCAGAGGGCCGCGAAAGAGATGATTGATACAGCAGAGGCTGCAAAAAGACTCGGAGTCGGGGTAGTAACAGGCTTCACCGGCAGTTCAATATGGCATCTGCTATATTCATTTCCGCCGGTAACAAAGGATATGACAGACAAAGGTTACAAAGATTTTGCAGACCGATGGATACCGATTCTTGACAGATATAAGGAACTTGGAATTAAGTTTGCACTTGAAGCACATCCCACGGAAATAGCTTTTGATATAGCGTCTGCACGGAGAACACTTGCAGCGATAAATAATCATCCCGGCTTCGGTTTTAATTTCGATCCGTCGCATTTCGGATACCAGGGAGTTGATTATGTGAAATTTATTTATACATTTTCTGAAAAGATATTTCATGTTCATATGAAAGACGCCGGGTGGTCAAAAGTACCAACCGAGACAGGCGTTTTTGGTGGCCATACGGAATTCGGAACAAAAGGGAGATTCTGGGATTTCAGGAGCCTTGGACATGGAAATATTGATTTTGAGATGATAATACGGGCCCTTAATTATATCAATTACAAAGGTCCTTTATCAGTCGAATGGGAAGACAGTGGAATGGACAGGGAGTTTGGGGCAAAAGAGGCATGCGAGTTCGTACATAAGGTTGATTTCCCTTCTTCGAACATAGCGTTTGATGCTGCTTTTGAAAAAAAATAATGAACTCTGAATCTTACTAACCCTAACATTCTCAAAATGGAGACAATCAAAAAAACTCAACTATTCAATGCCAGCTGTGTAGCATTAGTTGTTACTGCTCTCGCTTTTGCCACAAGGGGATCCTTCGTACAGGCCTGGGCAACAGAATTTAACCTTACCCATACCGAAGTCGGATGGATCGTAGGAACGGCTTTCTGGGGATTTACCCTCGCAATGGTTTTTGGAGGACCGCTGGTAGATATAATCGGAATAGGACGGATAATCTCAATAGCATTTTTTTGCCATGTAGCCGGGATAATTCTGACAATAATTGCCACAGGATTCTGGTCGCTGTTTATTTCAACATTATTGGTCGGCATAGCCAACGGAAGTGTTGAAGCTGCATGCAATCCTCTGATCACAAGCATGTACACTGATCAGAAAACAAGGCGGCTCAACAGGTTCCATGCATGGTTTCCTACCGGAATTGTTATCGGAGGCTTAATAGTCTTTCTTTTTAACAAGATGGGATTGCTTAACTGGAGATATGCCATGGCAATAATGCTCCTTCCCACCTTTGCATACGGGTATATGTTTCTTAACAAGAAGTTTCCGCAAACAGAAAGAGTAGTTGCAGGGTTTTCGTATAAAGATATGCTGAAAGCTTGTGTGAGTCCGTTATTCATATTCATGGCCTGCTGCATGATACTTACTGCCGGCACGGAACTTGGTACAAATCAATGGATTGCGGCATTGCTTGCAAATGTGTCACAAAATCCGATCCTTCTTCTGGTCTGGATATCAGGTATTATGGCTATCGCCCGCCAGTTTGGAGGCACACTCATACATAATATGAAATCAACAGTTGTTTTGTTGACCTCGTCAGTCCTGGCTTTTATAGGTTGTATTCTCATGGGATACACAAGTGGTGCGATGGTTTTTGCATCAGCCGGCATATTTGCCCTGGGAGTTGCCTTCTTTTGGCCTTCGATGTTAGGTTTTGTATCTGAGAACATACCCCAGAGCGGCGCACTCGGGCTGGCTATAATGGGCGGAATAGGATTCCTTGGAGGAGCAATTGCGCAACCGGTTCTTGGGGCAATTTTCGATTCACAAACAGCTGCTGCAATTCCTGCGGGACAAACAATTGATGTACTCAAAGCAGCGGCTGCAGGTACCGCAGAAGCCACAACCTGGCTGGCTGCACAACTCACCGGAGGTGAACATACATTGAGGTTTGTGGCTTTTGTACCGGCAGTATTAATAATAGCATTTACTTTTCTGCATATCTGGAAGAGAAAACACGTGTAAGCGGTAACCGGTGCGCGCTATGCGGTATGCGGTAACCGGTATGCGGTAACCGGATCTCCGTCATACCGCACACCGCATACCGCACACCGCATTAAGATAAAAGATAAAAGTAAAAAGATAAAAGTATATGAAAAAGATTAAAATGGGTATGATAGGAGGCGGTATTGGCGCTTTCATTGGTGATGCTCACCGTCGTGCTTCAAGAATATGCAATGATTTTGAACTTGTCGGCGGAGTATTTGATTCCGATTATGAAAAAAGTAAACTATTCGCTAAAAATGAAGGTATTAGTCCTGATCGTTGTTATGAAAGCGTTGAGGTTCTCATAAAAGCCGAATCTGCTCTCTCTCCCGAAAACCGTATGAAGGTAGTATCTGTTGTAACTCCGAACGCATTGCACTTCCCGTTTGCCAAGAGTCTCCTTATGGCAGGTTTTCATCTTGTATGTGAAAAACCGATGACTATGACAGTAGGCGAAGCAGAAGAGCTCGAGAAAATTGTAGCTGAAAAAAAATTAACCTTCGCGCTTACCCATACCTATACCGGTTATCCGATGATCAGACAGATGAGGGACATTATAGCACAGGGTCTGCTTGGTACCATTCAGAGAATTGACGCCCAGTATTACCAGGGTTGGATCAATTCAATAATACACGGTACTGAAAGCAGGATTACCGGAGTATGGAGACTCGATCCAAAGCACGCCGGCGTTAGCAGTTGCATGGGAGATATTGGCGTTCATGCATTTAATCTTATAGAATATACTACGGGTCTTTTAGTAAAAGAGGTCCTCTCCGATCTCAGCCCGGTAAAAGATGATGTCAGACTGGACCTGGACGGAACAGTCTTATTGCGCTTCAATAAAAACCTGAAAGGAGTAATTAGGGCAAGCCAGGTTTGTGGTGGAGAAGAAAATAATCTCACTATTGCTGTTTACGGGTCGAAAGCCAGTTTGAAATGGGCACAGGAAAACCCGAATTATCTCTATATGCTTAGTGATTCAGAACCGACAAGGATCTATAAACCTGCCCATGGATACAATGGTCAAATGGCAGAGAGCAGCCATACTATGCCATCCGGACATCCTGAAGGTATTTATGAGGCACTGGCAAATATTTATAAAGGAACTGCCAAATCAATCAGGGGTGAAAAATTCACTCCGGGCGAATTCCCAACGGTTTATGATGGCGTAAGAGGAATGAAATTTATTCATTCTGTTGTAGCATCCAATAAAAATGGAAATATCTGGGTGAAGCTCTAATAAAGATCTCTGTGTTTCTCCATGGTTCTCTGTATAAAAAAACTTACACAGAGTTGCACAGACCTGCCTGCCGGTAGGCAGGGGAGCAGGGAGTTACACAGAGTTTTACATTTCCGGATGATAAGATTGTACAGAAGTCTTCAATTTATGGCTCTGAGATTTCTTTTTTATCAGGATCAAGCCAGATAACCTTTTGTTCCGGGATATGATCCTTGCCTATAATGGACCTGTACAGATCAGGACGCCTGGCTTTTATGTATCTGGAACCTCCCGATTTAGCAAGTTTTTCAGGAGTCACCACGGCTGACACAAAATCATCTCCAAGTGCGCGGCATTCTGCCAGAATATCACCAAAAGGATCAACAATCATTGAACATCCGTTTTTGAGCTGATCGTCGTCCATGCCGATCGGATTTGAAAATACAACATATATACCGTTGTCATAAGCTCTTGACGGCAACCATTTCATCAGCCAGTCCCTCCCTTTCATCCCGTCAAACTCGAGTCTGAGGGAAGTCGGATCAGCTTCCCGGTTTACCCACAGATCAGGATCAACAAATCCTGCCCCGGGACGAGTGGAAGGAGTGCACATTGTTACATGGGGCATAAATATGATCTGAGCTCCCAGCAGCGTTGTAGCACGAACATTCTCAACAATATTGTTGTCGTAACAGATGAGTATCCCGCACTTCCATTCTTTAATATCGAAAACGCAATAACTATCTCCAGGTATCAGATATGGATTTATAAACGGATGCAGCTTTCTGAATTTTGCGACCAGTCCGTCTTTATTAACACACACATATGCCTTATACAGCTTATCCTCACTATCCTTTTCGAATAACCCGGCGAGAATGTGTATATTATATTTTGAAGCTATTTCAATCAACCGTTGAACTGACGTTCCTGCTGGTATAGGCTCAGCAAGAGCGATCATCTCCTCTCTCGACAGATTCCTGGCAAATGAATATCCGGTAATGGAGCACTCATGAAAAGCAATGACATGAGACCCCCGTAAGGAAGCCTCATGTGCAAGACTTTCAATCCTCGATAAATTGAATTCTTTATCACCGCTCCTGTTTTCAAACTGAGCTGTCGATATAATTATTTTATCCATTCTCTGAACCGTATGATTCGGGTGATTGGACGTTTTTTTATTTTTTCTTCTTAAGCATAAAGAATGCTGCTCCGCCAATTACTACAACAGCTCCGGCTATTATTGCGATTGTTTTTGTGGAGCTTTTCTCGCTTTTGGAGTCCTCCGTTGGATAATAATATGTCGGCTTTGCATCCGTATCCATGTTAACAGTATCTTTTTTGGGTTTTGGCTGTTCCTGACTAACAGCAACATTCAAACTGCCAAGAAGAAGAATCAACGCCATCGAAAACACTAAAACTGATTTTTTCATTATTTGAATTATTTTTAAAATTAATAACAATTATTATTCTCCAATTTTTACCCCCTTTCTTATTTCCCCCAAGGGGGAAAGGATGCTCCCTGCTTGTCTTTCTACTTGCCCCCTGGGGGAAGGCTGGGAAGGGGGTTATTCCATCTTTCCTGCCAATTCATCATATTTCTTTGCTATGTCGGGGTTTGAGATCCTGTAAGTATCTGCCAGTGCAATTATTGCAGGTTTATAATCTGGAGACATTGAAAGACAGGTTGTAAGCAACTTTCTGGCCTTCACAACATCTTTTTCTATTAATAACTCAGATAACCCTACATATGCTTCAAAATATTTTGTGTCTGCCCTTATTACTCTTTCATAGTACTCAATCGCCTCATCATTTTTGTTTTGAGTTCTGGCAATATTCCCCAGATACATCAGGATTAGTTCAGAATCAGGATTTATCGCCAGTCCTCTTTTCAAAACAGAGTCAGCTTCAAGGTACTTCCCGGTATTATACAAAGCCGCCCCAAAATTATAAAAAATCATTTCATCACGATCATTAATCTTTAATGCATTTTCAAAGTATCCGACAGCTTCTTCGTATCTACCCTCATTAAGAGCAATGTATCCATAGAAATCATCTTTTGTTCTTCTTTTTGTGATGGCACAAACAGGTACTCCATCGGCATATATAATATGCAAGGCATCTTTGGGAGGCCATATCAAATTCTTAAGTTTATAAGGTGAAATATATCTGTTTGTAACAATGGCATAATCCCAATCCGACATGCTTCTTTCCTCAAACCTGAAGTATGAAGTTTCAATTTCCGGATGTTTTCGAAATTGCCATTTCACTGAATATGTAGCTTTCACCTTTACTTTTTCAGGGTGTTCCGTTTTTTTGAGATAGTCTATCAACCATTTGGAAGCCTCGGTCTGGCTTACATAATAATAATCTGTCTCATAATTTCCATATGCCCCCTTCAGGCCCCCCGTCAACTGATTATAATATATGTAATAAAAATGCGGATTCTTTGCCATAAAACTGACAGGGTGGATTAAAAGCAAAAAAACAGAAATAATCAATCCCAATCTCAGGTATTTATTCCTGCAAAATTCAAAGCAATAATAATATCCCGTTGATGAAAGCAAAATTATTCCCGGATAAAGAAAAAGAAATTGTCTCCAGGAGGAATAAACATTTGATTTTTCATAGATTACAAAAACCAACGGAAACAAAATAGTAAATAATATAATCCCATACCTGAAGCCACTTTCAGTACCATGTTTTATCCTGAAGAAAGCTAAAAACAGAGCAAGCCCTGACAGAACAACAACAGGAATGGTGATCAACATTGACTTTGGAAGGTAATACCATGGCATCTGATCAGACCACTGCACTTTACCCTCAAAAATCTGCCGGAATGTACTTGGGAAGTGAGCCATTACCTTATAAGATTCTATCATATTCCTGATGGGCGCCTGGAGAGCATATGGCCACAATAAAATACTCAGAAACCATGAAATCACGGAAATTCCGCATATCACTAAAAATTTTGATCCGAATTGAGTTATGTCAATTTTGTTCTCTCTGTAATAATTCCAGATATAATAAATAAACAGGAACAGGAAGAGATAGCAAATGAGCAATAACCCTCCTGCCCTTATGCTTATGGCAAATGAAATGCTGATTATCAGAAATATTAAATTCAGATTATTCCCTTTTCCTTTTTTTAAAAATTTAAGCATGAAAAAAATGCCTGATATATACGCCAGGGCAAATGGAATATCTTTCAGATTATTCTGACTGTGTCCAAAAAAAGTCGGTGAAACAGCATATAGAATAAGTACAATAATTCCAGTTTTGTATCCCGTCAGCCAGACTGCAAACAGACCAGTGATAAAAACAGCCAGCCAACCGGCGAAGCTGCTGACCAGGTGCCTGAAACTATATACATCATCAATGCCAAGCCATTTAATCAGAAATGTGGCGATATCATCATATGACTGTCCATAATACTTCAGGTTCGTAGCGGGAGTATGAAGAGCCGACTGGTCCTTGCCATGTGAAGCAAAATAGTTATACACAGATACGGAATGATCATAATGCAGAACTTCATCACAGGAAATGCCGGCATTTTTACTGAGAAACAGCATAAGAATTAGCAGAAGCGCAGAAGCAATATAGAAGATATATTTTAGTCTTTTCTCATTCATCATTTTTGATGATCGCCGGAATAGAATTTTTTGACAAAGAAGTTAGGACGATTTTGTGATTCTTTATAATTCCTGTAAACATACTCACCGAGTATTCCCATGAATACCAGTTGAATGGAACCAAGGAAATAGATACTGAGAAGTGTTGATGACCATCCCAGAACTGCAAATCCGAGTATTTTTGCGATCAAAACATAGATTCCTGCACCAAGAAATATGAGAGATCCTATTGTTCCAAGTACAAGACAGAACTTTATCGGAAATCTAGAAAAAGAAAAAAATGCATCAGCTGCAAGAATGAATAGTTTCGAAATGCTCATTTTAGGTCTTCCCTTGAGCCTGTCATCACGGACATATTCTACACTTCCCTGTTTGAACCCGATAAACGTGCGGAGCCCGGGAAGATATCTTACTTTCTCCTTCATTGACAAGAGAGCATCGAGAGCTTCGCGCTTCATCATGGAAAAATTTCCCGAATTCTCCATGTTTTTTATTTCACCTATATATTTAAACAAAAGATGAAATAATACAGCATAAATATCCCGGCTGCGTTTCCCTTTCCTGCCGGTTCGCGTACCGCTTATTACATCAAAATTTTCAATAGTAATCTTATTATACATCCCGGCAAGAAGTTCAGGGGGATCCTGCAAATCCCCGTCCATCATTGCAATAATATCACCCTTGCAATATTCGAGTCCTGCCGTATAAGCTGCCTGGTGACCGAAGTTCTTAGAAAGGGATAGTACCTTTATATTGCGGTTCTTTTTCTGGCATGCAAGCATTTTTTCGAGACTCATGTCAGTGCAGCCGTCATCGACAAAGATCACTTCATAATCTGATACAAACGACTCTATTGAAGAAATGGTCCTGTTAATCAGTTCATCAATAAGCTTTTCTTCGTTGTATATCGGTATTACAAGTGACAGCATTTGAGCAATATAATTAAAAAAATCCATTAACCACAAAGATCACAAAGGTCACAAAGAAGGTTGATCACCTTTGTGTACTTTGTGTTTTTTCTCCTTTGTGTACTTTGTGGTTAAATTTTTTATTTTGTCAATCTTGATAATGCATATTCAGCTTCATCCTTTAATTCAGGAACGGAAACAAGCTCTTTAATCGCAGCAACAGAATTATCTGAACCCATCCAGCTCAGTTCACGAAGCAAAAGTTTTTTTGCTTCAACTGTTGTTTCGTTTGAGGTCAAGACTTTTAACATCATCTGTTCCAATTTCAGCAAACCCGGCTCATCACCTGAAAGGCTTCTGATCCTATGCTGAAGAAATGTGAAATTCTTTGTGCTCTTAGGAATGTCGTAGTTGCCAATATTTGCCATTACTTCATCGAGAGTTATTTCCTTAAAATCGGGTCGAAGCACAACACCTGCAGCACTTGGGAAATCCCATGGAACTTTCTGTGTTACTTCACCTGTAACAGCCCATTCGGCTCCTCTCTGCAAAGTTGTTATAAATCCGACACATTCCATTGAAGGACCTCCACCTTCATCGGCGTGGCCCATTGTGGTATGAAAAATTCTTCCTTTTCCGTAAGTTATCGTCATAAGTATTGGCTCATCACGCATTGTTCCGCCTCCTGCGGCGCTATCGGCAAATGCTGTTGCAAGTATCTGCATATTTTCAGCTGGACCGCGGAGCTGGCTGTAAAGCTCGTCGGTTCCGTGCAACCATCGTACCGGCAACCCTTTTGTGACAGGGTGATCGGTAATCCTGGTCCGTACCAGAAATTCTCTTCTCTGACCATGAGAACCTCCAATCCCGGCAGTCGTATCAATTACCATCTTATCATTCCTATAATAAACATACGGACCTGATTTTTGGTTGCGGTCGCCCCATCCGCCGAGACCGATCATTTCATTATACTCTTTCCATCCAGGAAATGAATTATCTGCCGCATGATATATTACAACTCCCCCTCCGTTTTTCACATATTGCACGAATGCACTGTCTGTTTTGGCTGACCATGAGTCGCCGTTATAATCAAGGACAACAAGTTTGTACTTTGAGAAATCCGGATCAAATGTACTCATGTCTCCTCCTGTTGCAGGAGTAGTCATTATTTCAGATGAAAATAGCCCCGTTTCATCTAATATTTGTTTAAGAATGGGAGAACTAATTTCCCATTTGTGATTATTCTGGCCGGTAATGATCAGCGTCTTGAATGTTGTTTCATTATTGCAGCCAGGAAGCATTGCGAACAGAAGCGCAGCAATCAGAAAGAAATATTGTTTTTTCATATCCGTATCTTATTATACTGTTGGTAAAGCCCATGGTTCACGATAAGGACGGCCAAGAAGACGGCTTGCCATTTTATTACCGGCAATCTCTTCTTTATCAGGATCCCATTTAATGGTCTGCCCGGTTGTCATTGCTATTTCTCCGAGAAGGGCGACTGATATAGCTCTGTAAGCTACTTCAACTGGTGCAATTGCAGGTTTATGTTCTCTGACACAATCGACAAAATTCTGCCAATGGTTGTCACTCTTGTATAAATGAATTTCATTTTCACCAATAACCTCATTGAGGATTTTCGGATCAGAAGCTGAAATTATATCACCTCTGTCAACGTGAACCCAGCCGAGATCACCATGCCATGTGGTTCCCATGCCAAGTGTCAGCCTTGAGGCATTGGCAACGCGCATTTCAATACCGTTAGAATATTTACATAGAAAATCATATCCAACAGGAACATTATAAATTCCATCAACCGGATATACTCCGTGTCCTGATATTTCCACCGGACCCGTATGTTCCAGTCCTGCTCCCCAGTTAGCTATGTCGATATGATGACCTGCCCAGTCAGTGAGCTGACCACCCGAATAATCAAGTATCCAGCGCCAGTCCCAATGAGAAACTCCGCGATATGGTACTTTTAGGGCAGGCCCAAGCCACATTTCCCAGTTTAATTCAGCAGGAACAGGTTGTATGGGAGGGGTCCCAATCCCCTTGTTGCCATCAGGAAGACCTACTTCAATATATTTTATTTTGCCCACTCTCCCATTTATAGCCAGCTCAGCGCCACGACGAAAATTAGGCAAAGACCGTTGCCAGCTTCCAGTCTGCCATATGATATCACTCTTTTTAACAGTCTCCACGATTGCCTTTCCGTCATTAATTGTGCGGCAAATAGGCTTTTCGCCATAAACATTAATTCCCTTACCGGCAGCTGCGGAATAAATTAGTCCGTGCCAGTGATCGGGAAGAGCGATTGAAACTGCATCGAGCTTTTCTTTTTCAAGAAATTCCCTGTAATCTCCATATGTACGGCAATCAGTGTTCTTATTGGCAAGATCGATAATATCCTTTGCTCTTTTCATATGAAGAGAGTCGACATCACAAACGGCAACAAACTGTAATGCTGCATCTTTCAGTTTAAGGAAATCATTCAGATTGCTTGTTCCCTGAGAACCGACGCCTATTGAACCGATCACGATACGATCGCTGGGGGCTATTCTTTTTCCCATTCCCAGGGCAGAGGATGGAATGATCTGAGGAAGCACAATCGCACCGGCAACTACTGCTGCTGAGCGCTTTACAAAATCCCTTCTCGATGAATTGTTTGCCATAATAATGTATTTAGATTATTGCTGATATCTTAAATACTAAATTGCTATAGGGGTTCCCGGCACAGGTGTTTCAAAAACCATATCTACGGGTCCGAATTCAATTTTCTTTGGTCCAAGCTCCATGTCTGATTTGAAAATGTCATCCCAGGCAACTGCCCGGCCGGTGTAAGCCGATGTTCTTCCCATTATTGCAGTAAGTGTAGAGTAAGCAGTCGTTTCGGCCTCATTAACATAATTACCTGTCCGGATAGCATAAACGAGGTGCATATGTTCCTGAACGTATGCAGGGATTTTAATTGTCTCAGTATTATTCCCGTTTTCGTCTTTCGGGTATTCAAATTGCCATTTAATTTTTCCGTTGAGATCCCATATTTTATTCTGGCAATTTGTATATCCTTCTGTACCCATAATCAGCTCTCCGGTTCCATTTGTACAACTGTCTATTTCACGGCACATGCTGTGAGAACTTATGCCGTTGCCATAGTCAAAGTCAATACTGAAAAAGTCGTACTGGTCGCCTGTCACCCTCCTTGCTCTCCCTCCATATCCCAATGCCTTTTCAGGATGCCTGCCAATAAACCAGTTAATAACATCAATATTATGGACATGAGTATCAAGAATAAAATCACCGCATAGCCAGCAGAAATTGTTCCAGTTACGGATCATATATTCCATGTCATTCCATCCCGGTTCACGTTCACGAAACCAGACATGATCCTGGTTCCAGAATGCTTTTGCAGAAGTAATTGTCCCGATTGCACCACCCGCAACTTGTTTATAAGTTTCCAGGTAGTCCTGCTGATGTCGTCTCTGAGTGCCTGTAACCACGTTTAAACCAATAGCTGCAGCCTTTTTTGCAGTTGTAATTATTGAACGAATGCCTACAGGATCAACTGCAAGAGGTTTCTCCATGAAAACGTGTTTGTTGGTATTGACAGCTTCCAGAAAATGTTCAGGACGAAATTTGCATGGTGTCGCAAGCAATACAACATCTATATCAGGCAAGGCCATCAGTTTTTGATAACCATCGAATCCGGTAAAGCAATTCTCTGCCGGAATAGGAAGATTGAATGATGCAAATCTCTCCCGGCAGGCATCGATCTTATCCTGAAAAACATCTGCAAGTGCAACGATCTCCAGATCAGGACCAGCGCTAATGAAATTTATAGCTGCGCCGGTACCTCTTGCCCCGCATCCAACCAGACCCGCCCTGAGTTTTTTTCCTTTCGGCGCTCCGTTAAGAACCGGTGCAATCCCAAGTTCCTGCGAATCCGGTGTCCTTTTACACGATGACAATAGTGCTCCTGCACCGGCTATTCCCAACCCTGCAAGTGCAGTCCTCCCGATAAATTTTCTTCTGTCGATATTCTGCATATGTTTCCTGTTAAAATGTCTTTTTATTTACTGATACTACTATCTGCCTCACAAACGACCCTAAACCCGACATCTATACAATCGGAGTACCACCATATGCTCTTTGGCATTTGAGGGTCGGTAACCAGCCACGCTTTCGTCTTTGTGAAATCACGGGCCGCGCTTCTTACATCCCTTGCGTCGCTCTTAAATGAACCACCCCGTATAACATGCTCCGCTCCGCGTGACGGTCCTCTTGGATTGATAACTTCCGTTGAATCAGCCTTATATGTATCGGGAGAATAGAAATCAAGACAAAATTCCGCAACGTTTCCCGACGTATTCTTCAATCCGAATGGATTCGGCAGAACGGATTGTGGTTCTTTTGTTTTTGCAGTACTGTTGACTATATAAACTACTCTTGAAGCAATGAGTGTGGTATCGGGACCGAACAGCGATTTTAAAAACCCCTGGGATGTAAATTTCTTTGGATTACCAGGGAAAAAATAAGGAGTTTGTGTTCCTGCCCTGCATGCATATTCCCATTCAGCTTCTGTTGGCAGACGGTATTTTTTGCCTGTAACTTTCGATAACCACTGGCAGTAGACATCAGCCGCGTGCCATGTCATGGTTATCGCCGGTCTGGTACCTTTTCCCCATCCCTGGTCGGGTGCTCCCCATGGAGGTGTAGCGCCGCTTATTGCATCCACATTCTTTCTGGTTACCGCTTGTCCTTCTGTCCTTCCCTGAGAACCTGTGGCTCTGAAGAATGCCAGATATTCATCCCAGGTCACTTCTGTTCTGGCAATCCAGAACTTAGAAAGTGTCACTTTGCGGATCGGACCTTCATCCGGGTTGCGCAAAGGTTCATCTTCAGGACTTCCCATCAGGAAATTTCCTCCGGGGAGAGCAACCATGTCGAAGGACACGCTTGATCCGGGGATCTTTTCATTATAGTTTTTAAATTCAGTCACCTTTTCAGGTTGTGTGTACACAGCCTGGTTCACTGTCACAGTAATACCAAAATTTGTATTATGTGCATGAAGCGCATTCTTGTCATAGTGTCCTACATTCAGATGGCAGTTTATACAGGCCATCGGTTCTTTGCCTGTTGTGTACATAAGATGAGCATTACTGCCATCAACTGAAAGTTTTACAGGAAAAAGATTCTGGTGACATTCAAGGCACGATTTTTCATACACGAAATCTTTGGCGACATCTGCATGTCTCTTCTCCTCCCAGTTGATCTTCGCACTGTCTTTAAAGAGATATCCGTAAACATCTTTAAAACCGTGTTTTGCCTTGGCTGTCAGATATCCGAGATGACCTTCAGGAGGCAAATGGCATTCAACGCAATGGACAATATTCCCGGTGCGGTTATTATAATGTGCTGAGAGTTTCCAGCTTTGATCTGCCACCGGATGTATGTGGCAGGAGACACAGTACTTGTCTGATGATGTGTAGGTTAATACAAATTTAGCGGATCTTAGAAATATAAGGCATATCAGAACGCCTGCAAGTATGAGCCAGACCTTTATCCTTCGGCTTACCCTGGTCCGGCCCTGTTGTTTATCTAAATTCATTTATTTATGGACAATTCAATTAAAACTCGTTAAAGTTAATTGTTTGCCGGACTTTATGGCAAATAATAAGCTAATTTTTCCTTAAAAAAAGTTAAAACAAATTACGTTTTAGCCCTTTTTAAGCACAAAGTCCCTTGCCTATTAAATAGGAATTTCAAGATTAATAACAAAATATGTAAAGATTGAATTTTGTCTCTATTATTTAGTTACCCCCTTTCTTATCCCGCAAAGCGGGACTGTGGGTCCAGCGTCAATTCGAAGCTAACTCGTTCCTGCTTTTGTACGCGAGAGACATTGTGGTTAATGGATCTAGAATCGTTTCGTATAAGCGTGGCAATATGGTGTTTTTCCGTTTTTAAAATAGTAATCCTGGTGATATGCTTCAGCGGGATAAAATTCTGACGCCTTCGTAACCGTTGTGGCAATATTATACCCCTTCGATCTGAGTATTTTCAAGATCATTTTCAGCAGCCATCTTTTGCTCATCGTTTAGATAGAAAATCTCCGATCTGTACTGATCCCCGATATCTGGTCCCTGTCCTCCAAACTGCGTGGGATCATGAATTTCGAGAAAAAGTTTCAGAAGCTGTTCATAAGAAGCTTTTTTCGGATCATATACTATCTTAACTGCTTCTGCATGCCCGGTATTCCCTGTACATACCTGCTGATATGTTGGGATTTTTTACTGTTCCACCTGTATAGCCTGAAGTTACGGAAATGACTCCGGGGGTTTTCTGAAGAAAATACTCAACTCCCCAGAAACAGCCGCCTGCAAAAATAGCTTCACCATATCCGTCGGGATCATGCTGATCCTCTCCCTGCGAAAAGGAATTTTCAGTCATAGCAGTAAAATTGATTAATAGTAAAAATAATATAAATTGGGTTATTCTCATTTTTATATCTGAATGCGATTATTGTCATTCAATTTTTTCATGGATGTTTCATTAAACAATTACAGGTTCAAAATGTTGTTTCAGGTATAAATTAATGTATACCGGATTAAACCTGCTTCAGGCTTAATCTGAATTCAGGATAATATATAAAAATGCGATGATATAAGTGAATTATTTTCATAGGCGTTCAAAAGTTGTCTGCGTAAATATTATTTCTGGCATAAAGATTGTTTTTTGAATGAAAAGTATATTTTTGTGTATTATAATTATTGAATCACTATGAAAAAGATCGCTGTTATTCTTCTTGTTACATTTGTTACGGCCATGGTTGCCAGTTCATGCAATAAGAAGGAATGCCCTGCTTACTCCAGGACAAGCACTGAACAGACAGGCAAAACCATCTGAAATCTGGTTGTTCTCTTATATTCATCCAATTTATAAGTTAGCATAAAAATGAAAAAGCTGCTTATATTAGCTGTACTGATGTTATATGGTACAATTGTGTTGTATTCACAGGGTGACTTAAATCAACAGCAGAAGGTTTTCTTCAGGAATGAAAAATCATTTGGCATCCTTCTTAATACCGATGGGCTCGGAATCAGTTACCGGGCTGCAAAGCGAATAGACTTCCTGAACAAGAACCTCCTGGAGATTGATGCCGGAACGCTGAAGCTTATAAAGGAATACAAACAGTCAAGTCTGACTCTTCAGGGCAGCTCTTATGTTTTCGGGAAACTCAATACGACCATTTTTATAAGAGGAGGAATTGGTCGCCAGCATGAAATTTATAAAAAGGCTGATCTCGGTGGGATAGCTGTAAGATATTTCTATTCCGCCGGGCCGGTCTTTGCCGTATATAAACCGATTTACTACCGGATAATAAGATTTACCACATTAAATGACTATGTTATTGAAACCAGAAAATTTGATGCCACAGTTGCTTCTCCCACTGAAATCTACAGTAAAGCAGCCTTCTCAAAAGGATTTAATGAACTTAAAGTCATGCCGGGGTTATATGCAAAAGGCGGGTTCAATTTTGAATACAGCAAGGAAGACAAAGTGATACATGCCATTGAACTCGGCGGTCAGCTCAACGCCTTTCCAAAAAAGATTCCCATAATGTTAAATTCCTTTAATAAATCCCTGTTCTTTTCATTATTTGTCAGCTACAGGTTTGGAATTATCCTGGATCCCCTTGATCCTGAGGCAAATAAACTATCCAATATCTTCAAGAGAAAAAAGAGCAATTGATCATCTTTAATTCTTGACATTTCAAGGGAAAATATTATTTTTGTGAGTCAATTTATTAACTAAATAATAAAACAGAAATGTCAAAAATTAAAGTAGGTATCAATGGTTTTGGCAGGATCGGCCGTCTGGCCTTCAGGGCTGCCATGAAGAGGAACGATATAGAAATAGTCGGAATCAACGACCTCCTCGAAGTGGAATATATTGCTTATATGCTTCAGTACGACACCGTTCATGGCAAATTCGACGGTAAAATTGAAGTAAAAGACGGTAAGCTTATTGTAAACGGTCAGAATATCCGCATAACCCAGGAAAAGGATCCTTCAACACTTAAATGGAATGAAGTTGGTGCAGAGTATGTGATCGAATCAACCGGTCTTTTCCTCTCTAAGGAAAGCGCAATGGGCCATATCACTGCAGGTGCAAAACGTGTAGTTATGTCAGCTCCTTCCAAAGATGATACCCCTATGTTTGTAATGGGTGTTAACCATGCCAAATATACAGCAGATATGCAGTTTGTATCTAATGCTTCATGCACAACAAACTGTCTTGCTCCCGTTACCAAGGTACTTCATGATAATTTCGGTATTGTTGAAGGTCTCATGACAACCGTTCATGCTACAACAGCCACACAAAAAACCGTTGACGGTCCTTCGAAGAAAGACTGGAGAGGTGGTCGTGCTGCTTCAGGCAACATTATCCCTTCATCAACCGGAGCTGCAAAAGCTGTGACAAAAGTTATCCCCGAGCTTAAAGGGAAACTTACGGGTATGTCTTTCAGGGTTCCTACACTGAACGTATCAGTTGTTGACCTGACATGCCGTCTGGAAAAACCAGCGAGCTACGATGCTATCAAAAAAGCAATGAAAACCGCTGCTGATGGTCCGTTGAAAGGGATTCTCGGATATACGGAAGATTCTGTTGTTTCAAGCGACTTTATTGGTGATTCCCGCACCTCCATCTTTGATGCGGGAGCCGGTATTTCACTTAATGATAATTTTGTTAAGGTTGTTGCCTGGTACGACAATGAGTGGGGTTATTCATGCAAACTGCTCGATCTGATTGCTCACATGAACACTGTGAAATAACCAGTCGAACATATTCATAAAATTAAAAATGGCCGTTGAATGCAACGGCCATTTTTAATTTTATACTATCATGTCAATTTCCAAAGGTATGCCTGCAGTATCCCTGTAGTGCTCGCCAAGTTCCAGCATCCCCTCATCATCTTCTTCATATAACCATTTCATTTTTACGAGCTTTCCTGAACGGCTGTAACCTGTTAACCGCTTCAGTATTTCATACAGATACTTTGAGGAGCCACTGTTTATATACTCCAGTCGTATATTGACATTAAGACCGTTGTTCTTTTCAAAATGGACTGTAAGCCAATCTTCCAGACGCCTGAAGATAAGCTCCGGATTTTCAGGGATTGAACGACCAACAAGCTCCAGCTGATTTGGTTCGGGATAATAAGCAATGCCCGGACAGTTTTTTAGTTCTTCCTGAATTACAAATTTTTCCATATACTGATTGTTTATTCATACCTTAAAGCCTCTATCGGATCAATATTAGCTGCCTTTACTGCAGGAGCATATCCTGAAACCACCCCCACAATAAAACATACAATTACTCCCATAATTACCCATATCCATGGTATAACAAAGCTGGTTTTCAATAAGGAAGAAACACCATTCCCGATAAGTATTCCCAGGATGATCCCGAAAACTCCTCCCAGCTGACCAATCATAATCGACTCAAAAAGAAACTGGTATTTAATTGTTTGTGTTTTAGCCCCGATTGCTTTCCTAACACCTATTTCCCGTGTGCGTTCAGTAACAGAAACGAGCATGATGTTCATCAGACCCACAGCTGCACCGAAGAGTGTGACAATACCTATAATTGTTGCAGCCAGGGTTACAAACCTGAGGTTCTTGAGAAGCATATTGACAATATTGTCGCTTTTTGAGATATTAAAATCCGATTCATCTTTTGGATTCAGGTGTCGTACCGTCCTGAACACAGCTTCCGCAGCCCCTGTCATCATATCCAGATTCACAGAGTTAATTGGCATAATAGTGATGCTGAATGACATGTTTGGCTGTGAAAAGTATTGTCTGGCTGTGGTAATCGGCATAAAACATACCCTGTCACCATTGACAGCGCTCGCTCCTTTACTTTTTAGAACTCCCGTAACCTGTAACTTTAACCCTGCAACCGTTATTTCCTTGCCTAACGGATCAACTCCCGACGGGAAGAGATCTCTTACAATATCGGCTCCGATAAGAACATAATGCCTTATCTGCTGAATTTCATCTGCACTGAAATTCCTTCCTTCTTCAATCTCATAGCCTGAAACTGTGAGATGGTTCTCATCAACCCCAAGGAGACTTACATTAGGATTTGTTTTTTCAGAGCCATATTTAACAGTCGATAAACCCGAGGCATTAAAAGAAATCGCGACCCATGCTGCTTCTGTAAAACGATCCTTGAACTCCTCTGCTTCTCTGTAGGAGATCCGTGAAAAATTCTTTGCTCTTGCCCTGTCGCCTCTCTGGAAATTAGCAGCCTGAGAAGTAATGGTGAATGAGTTCGCTCCCATCATTGTAAACTGATTTGTGAGAGACGATTTTATGGAATCAATGGCAGTAAGAATACCTACCAATGCCATTATTCCTACAGCTATAATGCAAATGGTGAGTATGGCTCTCAACTTATTTGACCTGATAGCCCGGAAAGAGATCTTTAAATTTTCCTTGAAAATGGCTATTTTTAATATACTTTTCTTCATCTATGGTTTCTCCGATAAGTATCAGTAAAAAATAAAAATTAAAAGTACACTTTTTTTCATTCTTAGTGATTACTGTATTAGTAATTATTGAATACACCGGGTTTTAAGGACATCTGAATTTTCTTTTGACCTTACATACTCACCCCCCATCACTTCTCGGGTTGGGGGTTGCCACGGGGAGAATGAGAATCCTCGTTTAAGATCAAGATGTTATAAAGAGTAATTACGATAGGGTAAGTATGCAGGCATCTCCGAATTAAAAATGTCTTCCCATTCAAAATAATTACTATTTTAGTTGCATAACTAACAAATTCGTTGTATATTTGAATATGTAAAAAAATTCAGGATTAAAATATATACCATGAGAGAGTTAACACGCGCTGAAGAAGAAGTAATGCAGGTATTGTGGAAGATAAAAAAGGGGTTTGTAAAAGAAATACTTGAACATTTTGATGAGCCTAAACCAGCCTACAATACTGTCAGTACAATAGTAAGAATTTTACAGGAAAAGGGATTTGTGTCACATAAAGCTTACGGAAGAACACATGAATACTTCCCTGTTGTTTCAAAAAGCGATTACTCAAAAACTCACCTTAGCACATTTGTAAATGATTATTTTTCAAATTCATTCGAGAAGATGGTCAGTTTCTTTGCGAAGGAAAAGAGTATATCAGTTAAAGAAATGGAAGAGATAATGAAAATAATGGAAGGAGAAGTAAAAAAACAAAAAACAAAATAATGAATACTTTAATTATATATATGGTAAAAGTGTCAGTATTCATTACTGCCTTTTACATTGTATATTCTTTACTGCTCAGCAAGGATACAACTTACAGTCGAAACAGAGCTTTCATAATTTTGTCGTTAATCACCGCATTCATTTTTCCTCTGATTAACCTCCATACATCAAAACCACTTGACATACAGCTTTTCGGCAAGATGCTTTCCGAAGTATTTGTTACAGCCAATGCATCACCTGCAAACCATCATTCCTTTTTATCGCTATCAGGTATCCTTGAGAAAGCTTATTCCATATATCTGATAATAGCTCTGATTTTTATCCTGAAGGTGATGGCAGATCTTGGCAATCTTTTCTTTCTTATCTTACGTCACCGCAGCGAGGGAAGCCGCATTATAAGATTTCATGGATTCAGCACCTCAGGGTTTTCTGCTATGGGTTATATATTCATCAATACACGTCTCATCGCAGAAGACGCGGGAGATATTATAAGACACGAACAGAATCATCTGAAACAGAATCATTTTATCGATATAATCTTTGTTGAAGTTGTCAAAGCCATACAATGGTTTAATCCGGCTGTTTATCTCTTTAACCGGTCATTAAGGGCTATACATGAATACCAGGCCGATCAGGATTGTCTGAGTTCAGGTGTTCCAATAACCAATTACCAGAGCCTGCTTCTGAGCCAGATCTTCAAATCAAAAGCATTCAGCCTGTCAAACAGCTTTTCAAATCCGTCCCTTGTCAAAAAACGGATGCTTATGATGACAAAAAAACGCACGGCAGCAATCGCAAATGTTAAACTCCTCGTCGTAATACCTATAATCACAATAGTATTCCTCGCTGTTTCTGCCTACCGTGAGATTCCGGCTAATGAAAAACATGAAAATCCCGTAACTCTTGATTACGCCACCCTGCCGCCGCCGCCGCCTCCTCCGCCTGAAGAGGAATACGATCCTTATGTTGTAGTGGAACAAATGCCATTGTTTCCTGGTGGTGACGGAGCTCTTCTGAAATATATCGGCGAGAATACCAAATACCCTGAGTCGGCAAAATTACAAAACAAACAGGGGAAAGTTATTGTACGTTTTTGTGTAACCCCTAACGGTAATGCAGCCATGGCCAGTATATTAAAGGGAGTCTCTCCCGAACTCGATCAGGAAGCTATAAGGGTCGTTAAGACTCTTCCGCTATTCATCCCGGGAAAACAGAACGGGAAAAATGTCCCGGTATGGTATATGGTTCCTATAGCCTTTACTCTGCAATAATATCTAAAAAATATAATTTAATTATACTTTTAGTTGTATAACTATTTATTTCGTTATATATTTGATATCGATAGCACAGACGAATTTATCCGAATCTTTCGAAATCAAATAAAAACGACTAATTATGAAGACTAAAAGACCAATTAACCAGAACGGAAATCTGATAAGACTTTCATTCCTGCTGACCCTTGCAGTTTTAATATCCTGCTCTGTAAGTAAAAAATCTGTCAAATCCACCCCCGTTTCTGACGACGAACCATACGTGGTAGTTGAGGAGATGCCGGTATTCCCTGGTGGTGACAGTACCTTGCTGGATTACATTGCCAAAAACACAAAATACCCCGAAAAAGCCAAAGCCAGCAAAATTGCAGGCAAAGTAATAGTCAAATTCTGCGTTACGGCCACAGGCAGTGTTGACAGGGTTACAGTCATCAGAGGTGTCAGTCCTGAGCTGGATTCAGAGGCCAGCCGTGTTGTAGGCACTCTCCCTGCATTCAAGCCGGGCAGGCAAAGCGGGAAAAATGTTGCTGTCTGGTACATGGTGCCAATTGATTTCGCACTTAATTAAATGAGCATCATAAAATATTAACTTCAATTGCCGCAGCCAGCCTGCAATTAATTCACGATAATGCGTCAGGAGACAGGTCAAAGATCTGTCTCCTTTTTTTGCCGGTATTATTAAATCAATTTCAGTAAATTTGCTATTGAATTTATAGCTCTATGGATCTTAAGGAAAGGATAAAATCATTTGCGCTTCTTGGCGGCATTCTAAGGAAATCTCCCGAAGACAGTTTTACAACAACTTCAGGAAAAACCTACGATCTTGCCTCGCTGATAAATAATCAGCAGGAACTTAATCCATGGTTCACTCCCCATAATGTTAAAAAAGCGCTTGCATCCATAGCTGCTGAACTTACTGAAAGCAATCTGGTAAAATGGACTGATGCATATCCGGAGCTGGCAGAAGAAAATAATCCCCTCAGGGTTGGTGTAATCATGGCTGGTAATATTCCTCTTGTGGGCTTTCACGATTTTCTCTCAGTTTTAATTACAGGAAATAGTCTTGTTGCAAAAACAAGTTCTAAAGACTCTCAGCTTATAATATTTCTAAGTGAACTTTTATGCAACATTAATCCTGAGTTCAGGAAACGTATTGAATTTACAAATGGTAACCTGAAGAATTTTGATGTGGTTATTGCTACCGGCAGTGATAACAGTTCCAGATATTTCGATTATTATTTCAGTAAATATCCGAATATCATAAGGAAAAACAGAAATAGTTTAGGAATTATTGAAGGAAATGAAACCGAGGAACAACTGATTAAGCTGGGGGATGATATATTTTCATATTTCGGCCTCGGTTGCAGGAATGTTTCGAAACTCTATCTTCCGGAAGGTTATGATTTAGCTGGTCTGACTAAGAACTGGAGCCGGTTTGATGATGTTGTGAAACACTCAAAGTATGCCAACAATTATGATTTCAATAAAGCTGTTTATATTGTGAACAGAGAATCTTTTTACGATACCGGATATCTCCTTCTAAAAGAAGATATCAGAATTTCATCACCGGTTTCCGTACTTTATTATGAATTTTATGAAACACAACAGTCTGTAAGACAGATGACAGAACGTCTAAAAGAAAAAATACAATGCGTTATAGGCAAATCAGGTATTGCATTCGGTGAAGCTCAGTCGCCTCATCTATGGGATTATTCTGATGGAATTGATACAATAGAATTTCTTCTAAAAAAAAAAATAGCCGGAATATTGTAATATAAAAAATATTATATTGCACCCATCGAATTAATACATATTATGGTTTACAAATTTGTAGTGTTATCAGATGAAGATGAGTCTTTTGTCAGGGAATTTGAATTTCTTGATACGCATACATTATTGGATTTTCACAACCAGATTCAGGACGAATTGGAGTTTGACAAATCCCAGATGGCATCATTTTTTATGGCAACAGACAATTGGGAGAAGGAGGAAGAATTTACTTTATTCGACATGGGTACCGGATCGTCAACCATGGAGGTGGCTGTTTTGGAAGATATTATTTTCCGGAAAAATCAGAAATTACTCTATGTATTCGATTTTTTCAATGAAAGATCGTTATTTGTGGAATATACCGGTGAGGCTAAAGAAATAGAAGGACGCGAATATCCTTCCTGCACAAATTCTAAGGGAATACCTCCCAAACAGGTGATTTTTGGCGGGACATCGAGAAAACTCTACAATAACATTGTCGTTTCTGACGATGATGATGATGATGATATTGTTGAACCGGAAGTTGATGATGATCTTTTCCTTAACGGAGATGATGAAGAAACACTGCCGGATTTCGAAAATATCGAGAACCTGAACGAGGACGAAGACTAAACTTCGGTGAGGATCAATTTCCAATGAAAAATTTTCTGATAGTTTTGCTTGGACCGACAGGAGTCGGCAAGACTTCTGTGTCCATTGATCTCGCCAGGCATTTCAACTGTGAGATAATATCGGCTGACTCAAGGCAGTTTTACAGGGAAATGAAGATCGGGACTGCTGTTCCCGACGAAGACCAGCTTAAGACAATAACTCATCATTTTATAAGGTTTTTATCTGTCAGTGAAAATTATAGTTCCAATCTGTTTGAAAAGGACGTTCTGGAGCTCCTTCCTCAGCTATTCTGTAAAAATAATCTGACTATTATGGCCGGTGGCTCGGGAATGTATATCGATGCCGTATGCGACGGCATAGATGAGATCCCCGATGCAGATCCCTCACTGAGAGAAACACTAATTGCAAAATATAATGAAGAAGGTATAGAAGCTTTGAGGATGTCTCTGAGGCTTCTCGATCCTGAATACTATGCAAAAGTTGATCTGAAAAACCGTAACAGGATCATAAGGGCTTTGGAGGTTTGTGAGACAGCTGGAAGACCATATTCCTCTTTTCTTAAAAAGGAAAGAAGAATCAGGGACTTTAATGTTGTAAAAATCGGTCTTGAACGCCCGAGAAGCGAACTTTATAAAAGGATCGACGAAAGGGTCGATGAGATGATAGCTTCGGGGCTGGAAGAGGAGGCTGGCCTTTTGTATAACTATAGTAATCTGAATGCATTAAAAAGTGTAGGCTACAGAGAGTTTTTTGGTGTCATTGAAGGGAAAATCACAAGAGAAAAGGCCATAGAACTGATCAAAAGAAACAGCCGCCGGTATGCCAAGCGACAGATCACATGGTGGGCCAAAGACATCGATATTAAATGGTTTCATCCAGATCAGATTCAGGAGTTAATCGATTATATTGAAGCAGCGATAAAAACCTGATTCGGATTTACACTTTTTTAATGGATTTCTATTTAATCTCTGATAAGATTCTTTAGTCTGGAGATTGTCTTTACCGGATCTTTTGAACCAAAAACAGAATTTCCTGCAACCAGAACATTAGCGCCCGACTCAACAAGTTTAATTGCATTTGAAGTGTCGATACCGCCGTCGACTTCAATCAATACCTCATAATGGCCGGCATCAATCATCTTACGCAGCTCGGTTATTTTATTGTAACTCTCCCTTATAAAAATCTGTCCGCCGAAACCAGGGTTAACTGTCATAATGAGTACCATATCGATATATGGCAGGATATTTTTGAGAAGCATAACGGGTGTATGGGGATTAATTGCAACTCCTGCTTTCATGCCAAGATTCCGGATTTCGGTAACAGTCCTGTTCAGATGAGTGCATGCTTCGTACTGAACAGTAAGAATGTTTGCACCGGCCTCGCAAAACCTTTGAAGATATCTGTCAGGGTCCACAATCATAAGATGAACATCCAGCGGTTTCGCTGCGATTTTTCTGACGGCATGGATGACAGGAAAGCCGAATGATATATTTGGCACAAAAACACCATCCATGATATCGAGATGCAGCCAGTCAGCATCACTGCTGTTTATCATCATAATATCACTGTCGAGATTTCCAAAATTGGCTGCTAGTAATGACGGTGAAACTAAATGATTCATTTTAGTCAATTTTGCACAAATATATAAAAAAGAAATGGTTATCCGAGGTACGATTTCAGTATCCTGCAGCGAGTTGTGAACTGAATCCTTTTTATGGCTTTCTCTTTTATCTGCCTTACTCTTTCGCGTGTGAGGCAGAGCTCCTCACCGATCTCTTCCAGGGTATAGGGGTGTTTCATACCTAACCCAAAGTATAATTTCAGAACCTTTGATTCACGTGGAGACAGAGTGCTGAGTGCCCTTTCTATTTCATATGCAAGTGATTCATTGATGAGATTCTTATCAGGACTGGGAGTATCTCCTGACTGGATGACATCATACATATTATTATCCTCCTCCGAGCTTATAGGAGCATCCATACTAACGGTCCTGCCGTTAGTTTTAAGCGCGTCCTTAACTTCTTCGGGTATCATCTCCAGTATTTCGGCTATCTCCTGCGAAGAAGGTTCTCTTTCAAATTCCTGTTCCAGACGGGCGAAAGCTCTGTTAATACGGTTTATTGATCCTATTTTATTTACAGGTAGCCTGACAATACGTGCCTGTTCTGCAAGAGCCTGAAGTATTGCCTGACGAATCCACCAGACTGCGTATGAAATAAATTTAAAGCCACGTGTTTCATCAAAACGCTGAGCAGCTTTCATTAATCCCAGATTGCCTTCATTAATTAGGTCAGGAAGGCTCATTCCCTGATTTTGATATTGCTTTGCGACAGAAACAACGAATCGAAGATTTGCTTTAACAAGTTTTCGAAGAGCTTCTGTTTCACCAGATTTGATTCTCCTGGCCAGAATTACTTCCTCCTCCGGGGAAATAAGATCCACTCTGCCAATCTCCTGAAGATACTTATCCAGTGATGGAGTGTCGCGGTTAGTAACCTGCTTTGTTATCTTTAGCTGACGCATTTAGAGCCAGTATTTAGTTTTTCGGAGGAATTTCAGGCAATAGCTACAATTTTAATAAAAAAAAAACAATTAAACCATACATTTTGCTAATTATTTTTTGGTACGTAATAGTTTTTTAGTAAATTGCGGAGTTATTTTTCACATTGAGTATCAAATTATTAATTGATTTGATAAATTCCGTTGCATTTTTAAGAGCAATAATTAGGAAATATATTAGCAATTTTATTTAATATTGCAGCGTTTTTAGGCTATGTGAGGTAATATAGCAAAATCTACCGGGTTATTTTCACATCTTGACCCGTGATCCAGCAAAATCATTGAAATCTCTTATATTCCATTTATCATTACAATATGTACGACATTCTTGAGTTAAGTAAGAAACTACTTCCTGAGTTAAAGGATATAGCAAAGGAATTGAAAATCAAAAAAGCAGAAACATTAAAAAAACAGGATTTGATATATAAAATCCTTGACCAGCAGGCGCTGGAATCATCTGAAAACAAAGGACCTGCAAGAACCGAATCTGAAATAACACCATCTTCAGAAGCAGTTTCAAGCGGGGAGCCGGCTTCAGATCCTGGCACTGCAGAGTCTGTTAATGAACTTAACACAGATCTATCTAATGAATCTGCGGAGGCTGCAGCAATCAGGCGGGGTAAACGTCCAAGAACACTGAAACCGGTTGTGAAAAGAACAATAGAATCTGTAATGTCGGTATCGCCAGACGGAGTTAAGAGACCCGAAACCAGGCAAGGTGACTGGGATCAGACAAAAAAAGACAACAGGACAGACGAGAAACCTGATATGTTCAAAAAAACCGATCAGCCTTATGACAACAGGAAAGGTCCGAAGTGGAGAACCGATCAGAAGTTTGAAGAAAAAAACGAAAGAAGAGACAGGTTCAATGCTTCTCCCGTACAGAGAACAGAGCAGCCGAGAATTGAACGCTGAAATAGACAATTCAATACCGGCCTTAACCGATGATAGTTCGATTGAAGACAATAAACTCACACCCGATGTTTTCTTTGGCGATATCATTATCGATCCGCCTGTTAAAGAGATAAATCATGAAGCACCTGTTGTAAGAAATGAGGAAAAGAAGGAAAAACCTTACGATTTTGAGGGAATCATTTATAACACTGGCGTTCTTGAGATAATGCCTGACGGTTACGGATTCCTGAGGTCACCGGATTACAACTATCTTAATTCTCCCGATGATATTTATGTATCACAATCACAGATAAAGCTTTTTGGCCTGAAAACGGGCGATACAATACGCGGTTCAATCCGTCCGCCAAAAGAAGGTGAAAAGTACTTCCCTTTAATTAAGGTGGATGAAATCAACGGAAGAAGTCCCGATTTTATCAGAGACAGGGTTCCATTCGATTTTCTTACACCTCTTTTCCCTGATGAAAAGTTCACGCTTTGTCAACCAGGCGAAGGGTCTCTCTCGGTAAGAGTTATCGATATGTTCACTCCGATCGGAAAAGGACAGCGTGGTTTGATCGTTGCACAGCCTAAAACAGGTAAAACCATATTACTGCAGGAGATTGCCAATGCAATAGCCAAATATCATCCTGAAGTATACCTTATGATATTGCTAATCGATGAAAGACCTGAAGAAGTAACTGATATGGCAAGGAACGTAAAGGCCGAAGTTATTGCCTCAACATTTGATGAGCCTGCAGAGCGTCACTGCCGGGTAGCGAACATAGTTCTCGAAAAAGCAAAAAGGCTTGTAGAATGCGGTCATGATGTTGTAATTCTACTTGACTCAATTACACGTCTTGCACGAGCTTTCAATACAACTGCCCCTGCATCGGGGAAAGTCCTGTCAGGTGGTGTTGATTCGAATGCACTTCATAAGCCAAAAAGATTTTTCGGAGCTGCCCGTAATATTGAGAATGGAGGATCGCTTACTATTCTTGCAACAGCACTTACAGAAACCGGTTCTAAAATGGATGATGTGATCTTTGAGGAATTCAAGGGTACAGGTAACATGGAATTGCAGCTCGACCGCAAGCTTTCCAACCGACGAATATTCCCCTCAATCGATATACCGGCCTCGAGTACACGCAGAGAAGACCTTCTTCTTAATAAAAACATCCTTCAGAAGATCTGGGTTCTGCGTAACTTCCTCACCGACATGAATTCTGTTGAAGCAATGGAATTCCTGCGTGACAGGTTATTACAGGCAAAATCAAATGAAGAATTCCTGATTTCCATGAATGGCGGTTAAGATTTCCGATTTTTTTATAGTTTTGCACTTTCTTTTACTAACATACTTTTAAATCATATATAATCCATGGGAACAAAAAAATTTATAACATGCGACGGCAATCAAGCCGCTGCGCATGTTGCATATATGTTTAGCGAAGTTGCTTGCATATATCCTATTACACCATCTTCCACAATGGCAGAATTCGTTGATGAATGGGCTGCCAATGGCCTAAAAAACATTTTCGGCGATCAGGTAAAAGTAGTTGAGATGCAATCTGAAGCTGGCGCTGCAGGTGCATTACACGGTGCGTTACAGACAGGTGCTCTTTGCTCAACATTCACATGCTCACAGGGTTTGCTCCTTATGATTCCAAACATGTATAAGATTGCCGGAGAACTTCTTCCGGCTGTTTTTCACGTTAGTGCCCGTGCCGTAGCTTCACATGCTCTTTCAATTTTCGGTGACCACAGTGACATCTATGCCACGCGTCAGACTGGTTTTGCAATGCTTGCAAGCAGCAGTGTACAGGAGATTATGGATCTGGCAGGTGTCGCTCACCTTTCAGCTATTAAATCAAGAATTCCTTTTCTTCATTTCTTCGATGGTTTCAGATCATCCCATGAAGTTCAGAAAATTGAATATCTCGATATTGAGGACCTGAAGAAACTTGTAGACCTCGATGCCCTTACAAAATTCCGCCAGAACGCCCTGAATCCTGAGCACCCTGTGACAAGGGGTACCGCGCAGAATCCCGATATCTTTTTCCAGGCTAAAGAAGCAGTCAATAAATTTTACGAACCTATTCCTGACATCGTTAACTCATACATGGGTGACATTACAAAACTTACCGGAAGAGAATACAAGCCATTCCAGTATTACGGTGCACCCGATGCAGAGAATATTATAATAGCAATGGGTTCAATTTCTGAGACGACAAAAGAAGTTATTGATTATCTCGCTGCTAAAGGTGAAAAAGTAGGATTAATAACAGTTCATCTCTATCGTCCTTTCTCTTCAAAATATTTCTTTAATGTTTATCCTGAATCAGTAAAGAGAATCACTGTTCTTGACAGAACCAAGGAAATTGGTGCAAACGGCGAACCTCTTTATCTTGATGTTAAAGAGATGTTCTACGACAAACAGGAACGACCTGTAATTGTTGGTGGGCGTTACGGACTCAGTTCAAAGGATACCACTCCAGGTATGATTTTATCAGTATTTGAGAACATGAAGCTCAAAGAACCTAAGAATCAGTTTACCGTGGGTATTAATGACGATGTAACATTCAAATCACTTCCGATCCTTCCTGAGATAAATGTTGCACTCGCCGGAACTTATTCTGCAAAATTCTACGGCCTCGGTTCAGACGGAACAGTCGGTGCAAACAAAAACTCAATTAAGATAATAGGTGATTCAACAGATAAATACTGCCAGGCATATTTCGCATATGATTCAAAAAAATCAGGTGGTATAACCACATCACATCTTCGTTTTGGTGACAAACCTATCCGTTCACCTTACCTTGTCAATACTCCGGACTTTGTTGCATGTCATGTTCCTTCATATCTCGACAAATATGACATGTTGAAGGGATTGAAAAAAGGCGGTACTTTCCTCCTGAATTCAATCTGGGATGTAGAAGGAACAAAAAACCATCTTCCTGATCATATGAAGAAATATATGGCTGATAACCATATCAATTTCTACACCATAAACGCCACCCTTATCGCGGAAGAGCTTGGATTAGGCTCACGCACAAACACAATAATGCAGGCTGCCTTCTTTAAGGTGGCAAATGTTATTCCTTATGAGAAAGCCGAAGCTGAAATGAAAAAAGCTATCTATAAGAGCTACGGTAAAAAAGGTGAAGATGTTGTTAACATGAACAATGCTGCGGTTGACAAAGGAAGTGCAGTTGAGAAAATTGAGATCCCTTCTGAATGGTCAAAAATCGACGTTCAGAAAGCTTCTGATACACGGAATATTCCTGCCTTCGTACGTGAAGTAATGGAACCTATAAACTTTATGAAGGGAGACGATCTTCCGGTCAGCACATTTGCCGGCAGAGAAGACGGAACATTTCCATCAGGTACTTCTGCATATGAAAAACGAGGTATCGCGGTTAACGTTCCGGAATGGCAACCTGATGAGTGCATCCAGTGTAATCAGTGCTCTTATGTTTGTCCTCACGCTTCTATACGTCCTTTCCTCTTAACAGAAGAAGAAGCAGCTAATGCTCCTGAAGGAAGTCAGTTCATTCAGGGAATTCCCGGAGCTCTTAAAGCATACAAATTCAAAATTCAGGTGAGTGTTCTCGATTGTACTGGCTGCGGCAACTGTGCCGATGTCTGTCCTTCCAAGAACAAAGCCCTCATTATGAAACCTCTTGAGACACAGGTTCAGGAAATTCCCCGCTGGACTTACATGCACGAAAAAGTTGGTTATAAAGATACTGTTGTTGACAAATTCGTAAATGTTAAGAACAGCCAGTTTGCACAGCCATTATTTGAGTTCTCGGGTGCATGCGCAGGTTGTGGTGAGACACCTTATATAAAGTCAATAACCCAGCTGTTCGGCGACAGGATGATTGTATCGAACGCTACAGGATGTTCATCAATATATGGCGGCTCTGCTCCTTCTACTCCTTATACACACAACAGTAATGGTCAGGGACCAGCATGGGCTAATTCACTCTTCGAAGACAATGCTGAATACGGACTTGGACTATCGGTCGGAGCAAACAAGCTCAGGGACCGTATTGTGCTGCGTATGAAAACAGCTCTTACGGATGGCTCGGTAAGCGAATCAACAAGAGCAGTATTTGAGGAATGGCTGAAAGATAAAGATAATGCAGAAGCTTCAAGAGTTGCATCAGCAAAAGTTGTTGAAGCCTGCACAAACGAAAAATCAGAAGTTGCAAAAGAGATCCTTAGCCTAAAGCAATACCTTGTTAAGAAATCCCAGTGGATCTTCGGTGGCGACGGTTGGGCGTATGATATCGGCTACGGCGGTCTTGATCACGTTATAGCTTCCGGAGAAGATGTTAATATTCTTGTCCTTGATACCGAGGTTTATTCAAATACAGGTGGACAGGCATCCAAATCTACACCTGCCGGAGCAGTGGCTAAATTTGCTGCATCGGGTAAAAAAATCCGTAAGAAAGACCTTGGAATGATGGCTATGAGCTACGGCTACGTCTATGTTGCACAGGTTGCAATGGGTTCAAGCAATGCACAGTATTTCAAAGCTATAAAGGAAGCTGAAGCATTCCCCGGACCATCACTCATCATAGCATACGCGCCTTGTATTAACCACGGTTTACGTGAAGGTATGGGTAAAACACAAGCCGAGACAAAACATGCCGTCCAATCAGGTTACTGGCATCTTTACAGGTTTAACCCTCTTCTTGAAGAAGAAGGAAAGAATCCGTTCATATTAGATTCAAAAGAACCTGACTGGTCTAAATTCCAGGATTTTCTGAAGTCAGAAGTACGATATACATCTCTTATCAAAGCATTCCCGGGCGAAGCTGAAGTACTCTTCAAAGCCGCTGAAGAAAATGCGAAATGGAGATATAAATCATACCAAAGAATGGCTGCAATGGATTTTGCTGCTCCTCCTGAAGTTGTTAAAGAATAATAAATCTTTGAATATATTTAAAAGCCATCCGGGAGGGTGGCTTTTTTGTTTGTAGGGACATGCCATGGCTTGGCCCTACAATATCTATTTCATAGAACTTTGTGTTCTACTATATAACTAACTTTGTACACATCTGATATTCAGTTCTTTGATCAAACACAACCCCCTTTCTTATTTCCCCCAAGGCGGGAACGGTGGGTCCTGCGCCAATTCGAAGCTACTCCTTCCCCCTGGGGGAAGGCTGGGAAGGGGGTATTTGGAAATGAAAAGAACACCAGTTATTAATATTGAAGTTCCAATATGTAATAGACAGAGACTTTGTGGTTAAAGGATTTCTTAAGACTTTTTCGTACTTTTGTGTCTTGTTTTAAATCATGGGAAGAATAATAGGCGTGGATTACGGACTGAAGAGAATCGGGTTAGCTGTTACTGACCCTTTGCAGATTTTTGCATCGCCATTGACAACTGTAAGCCCTGCTGAGTTTGATGAATTTATTAAGGAATATATTAAAAAACAGGAAGTGGATGCTTTTGTAATCGGGTATCCTGTTCAGATGAACAACGAACCTAGTGAATCTGTTTTACATGTTAATCCATTCATAAAAAAATTAAAAAAAAATTATCCTGATATCCACATTCACCTTGCAGATGAGAGATTCACTTCTCAGATGGCTCTGAGGACAATGATAGATGGCGGTGTGAAAAAGAAAGACAGACAGGATAAGTCAATGGTTGATAAAATAAGCGCTTCAATAATTCTTCAGTCATTCCTCGATGCGAGATCTCATAAAAAAGAAAATATTAAACAATAATGATTTACCCAATAGTTGTATACGGTCATCCGGTTTTAAGAAAAGTTGCTGTTGATATCGAAAGTGATTATCCTGAGCTCAAAAAGTTAATTGACGATCTTTTTGAAACTATGTATTATTCTGAAGGTCTCGGCCTTGCAGCGCCTCAGATTGGCAAGTCTATCAGGATTTTTGTAATAGACGGAAAACCTTTGACTGAAGATGAACCTTCGTTGGCAGATTTTAAAAAAGTCTTCATAAATGCGCGTATATCAGAAAGATGCGGTGAATTTCAACCAATGAACGAAGGATGCCTCAGCATTCCTAATCTAAGAGAAGAAGTCATGAGGGAATCGCATATACGTATCAAATATTATGATGAAAACTGGGTAGAACATGACGAAGTTTATGACGGTTATAAAGCAAGAATTATCCAGCATGAATATGATCATCTGGATGGTATTCTTTTCACAGATAAGATAAGTCCGCTTCGCCGCAGGCTTCTCAAGGGCAAGCTTATGGCTATCAGCAAAGGGAATTTTGATGCTGATTATAAGACTATACTCCCCGGACAGAAGATTAAATAGAAAGTCGGAAGACGGAAGTCGGAAGACCGAAGACGGAAACTAATTGGCAGAAAGCTGCAATACCTCGAAACATTATTAGAAGGTGAGCTCCTCGACTATCATCTTTTCGATACTCACCTCCAAACCCCATAGCCGTCAACCTAAGAGGTAAGGTGCAGAAATACAATGGGTTAAATTTCCCCTCCTTTCTTTCGTCACATCTTTTTTCCTCTCAATACTGCCATTTACAAAAATGAAGCAATGAAGTATTCGTTATAATGATCGGGAGATCCCTCAACTCATCAATCACATATCCAGAGCTTTAGAGACAGGATCAGAGGTGGATGAGTTTCGGGATGACAAATATTTTGTCAGTATTGGGGGAAGGAAGAAGCGGCGATTCGACCGAAATTTTTTAGAATGAAGAAAATGTTGATTCGAATCGCCGCTTCTTCCTTCCCAATTGTTCCCCTTATACCATTGTCATCCCGAACGAATCCACCTTTCTCATTTACAGATATTTAAACGTTATGGTGGATGAGTGAGGGATCTCCAAGGTTTGATCAAATTTCCAAAATAATATTGACAGAAAGATGTGATGTAAGATTAGGTTGCACCGAAGGTTATTCATATTTGGCTCTTTCAGAGCCAGTTGTTATGTTGATGCCACACCATGTCATGACCAACCGGATGACTTTTAAACACAACTAATTTGCCATTAAAATATCTACATTATCAGCCTGTTTATTACTTTTTCTCTGTGGTTCTCTGTGCTTCTCCGGATTTCCTCTGTGTAAGTTCTTTAACTTAACCTAAACCTTAACCTTAATTTTAGTCACTCCAAACTTTAGCTCACTCCAAACTTTTTCATACCTTTAGGTGTCTCATTTGCTGCAGACTGTGCTACACAAAGAAATTCCATTTCTTCGTATCGGCCTGCCCGTCTGTGCCGGAATTGTAACAGGCCTTTATTTCAAACCCGATAATATCTTCCTGTTGGGTACAGGGATTCTCATCATTTCGGGATTTCTGTTCAGCTTACGCTTCAACAAGTTACAGACCAATTTAATATATGGACTCACGCTGACAGTTTCGCTGTTTATGTGTGGACTTATTCTTTATACATATGAAAGAGACAGTTTATCCAGGTTCGGCGCCGGAAAAACAATGTTCACAGGAACACTCTGTGATTATCCGGAAGTAAAAGGGAGCAGTAACAGACTGGTAATAAAACTTGTATCTGAACAAACCCATGGCAATTCCGTTCCGGTAAAGGGGTCAATACTTATTTATAATAAAGGCGAAACATCCGATTCATTATTGCCGGGTGACATTCTGACATTTCGTTGCACCCCGGTAGAAATAACAAACAGGGGCAATCCGTATGAATTTGACTACAGATTTTTCATGGAAAATCAGGGTATCAGATACTATGCTTTTACCAATAGCTCTGATATAATAAAACATGTCTCCCCCTCTGGGAGAAAACTGGCATACAGAGCTCTGATAACGAGGGAAAAAATAATCGGGATGTTCAGGGCACGTGGTATAAAGGGTGAAAGACTGGCTCTGGTATCGGCAATAACCCTTGGCCAGAAAAGAATGCTTGATCCTGAACAAAAGATGAATTTTATTAAAGCCGGAGTAATGCATATAATGGCTGTATCAGGTCTTCACGCTATTATTCTCAGTCTTTTTGTTATGACTATGCTGTTTTTTATGAAGAGAAAGTTTAATATTCTTCGCATAGTCATTACAATAGGCATTCTCTGGGGCTTTGCATTCGTCACCGGACTTACTTCTTCTGTGTTGAGAGCCACTTTGATGTTTTCATTTCTGCAGGCTGGCAAATTAATGAAAAGGCCGTCAAACGGAATAAATTCGGTATTAGCTTCCGCTGTAATGCTCATCCTGATCCGACCTTCGGTAATCTTTGATGCCGGGTTCCTTCTCTCCTATTCAGCAGTCATATTTATCATCAGCTTTTACCAGGATTTCTATCTTCTCATCCACTGCAAAAACTGGCTGACCGATAAGATATGGCAATCAGTTGCGGTTACACTTACGGCTCAGGCTGGCACACTCCCCTTGACAATAATGCTTTTTAACAGATTTCCTACGTATTTCATCCTTGCCAATATAACAATCGTCCCGGTTTCAAATTTACTCATAATAACAGGCTGCCTGGTCCCGATGCTTTTCCGGATCGTATTTTTGTCGAAGTTCCTTGCTATGCTCCTCAATCATCTTACCGGACTTACAGAGAGACTAACTCAGGAGGCTGCTGCGTTACCATGGTCAACGATCGAGAATATAGGAATGACAATACCCGAATGCATTCTGCTCAGTTGTACAATTTTCCTTTTCGCGTTTTATTTTTCAAAGAAGAAATCCATCAGTCTGATATACCCGGTAATTTTTCTGGGATTATTTGCAATGGCAGGAACTGTCAGAGATCTTATTTCAAAAAAAACAAATCAATTGATTATTTATAATACACCCGGTTGTACAAGTATCGGAATCAGAACTGGAAAAATCCTTAATCTCTATTCGGATACTTCTATAGTCAGGGCTGAAGTAAAGAGACATTGCGCTGTGCTTGGACTTACTGTTAAGTCACATCCCATTGACAAAAAATGCAATCTGCTTAAGATAGCAGGTAAAAAAATTCTTATCGCACCTTCTCTGAAACATACAGGTTTACAGCAGGTAGAACCTGAAATTATTTTACTTACAGGCCCTTCGCCAATAATTGGAAATAATTTCAATCTCACTCATAAAGAAGTTATTGTCACACGGGCGGGCAAAATCTCAGATTACATATTGAAAATCAGGCCTTCTCCCGATTCAATTTACTTTGTCAGAAATTCCGGAGCTTATATTAGAAGGATATAGGAATTTCATAAATAAAAGTCACAAAAAACTTGAGTATTAAGGGATTTATCTCTTATTTTGTGGTGTTTTTTTTCAAATTTTTTTATTTAATGAGAATAATAATCGCAGGGGCAGGAGAAGTTGGGACACATCTCGCCAAGATGTTATCGAATGAAAATCATGAAATTATTCTTATCGATCCTGAAGAAGCCCGTCTTAAGCCCATTGATAGCTCGCTTGATGTACTAACACATGAGGGATCCGCAACTTCAGTAAAGATATTGCAGGATGTTTTGCGTAAGAAAACTGATCTTTTTATCGCGGTAACTCATTCGGAAGATACCAATATTACAGCAGCGGTACTGGCAAAAAGGTTTGGAGCATTAAAAACAATTGCCAGGATTGATAATCTCGATTTTCTTGAATCTTCCATTCTTGATTTTTTTAAATCAATTGGCATTGATTCATTGATTTATCCCGAGCTTATAGCTGCCAGAGAGGTTCTTGGATTATTGCATGAAACCGGATCAACTGAATTCATGGAGTTTTCGGGGGGAAAACTTGCAATGTATGTACAGAAACTCGACGAAAATGCTCCGATCATAAATAAAAGTCTGCAGGAAATTTCTATCAGTCGCAAAACTGATAAATACCGTGCCGTGGCTATCAAGAGAAATGCAATTACGATAATCCCGAGAGGCAATGAACAGTTTCAGGTAGGTGATATGGTTTTTGTAATATCGACCCATGAAGGTATCGATGAAATGATGAAGACTTCAGGTAAAGAGAATTTTGAAGCAAAAAATATCATGATACTTGGGGGCAGCAGGATTGGAAAACATGTTGCATTTTATCTTCAGAAAACTTGTGAAATAAAGCTTATTGATTCGAGTATTGAAAGATGCCAGGATCTGGCTGAAGTACTCGACAGTACACTCATAATAAATGGCGATGGCAGGAATTATGACCTGCTTGAACAGGAAGGCATATCAAAAATGGATGCATTTGTTGCCGTAACCGGTAACTCTGAAACCAATATCCTCTCATGTCTGCTGGCGAAGAGAATGGGCGTAAAAAAGACTATTGCAGAAGTCGAAAATATGGAATTTATTAATCTTGCAGAGAATACCGGTATAGATACTATAATTAATAAAAAGATCTCAGCTGCAAGCAGAATCTTCAGACATACAACAAATCCGAATGTTACACAGGTTAAGTATATGACCGGAACAGACGCTGAAGTCATTGAATTCAGCGTTCCGGCAAACTCAAAAATAACAAAGGGAACGCTCAGAAGCATTGATTTTCCAAAAGATGCTATTGTTGGAGGCGGGACAAGAGACGGGGAACCATTTATCGCAACAGGTGATACAATTATCAAAGCAAACGACAAGGTCGTTGTTTTTACATTGCCATCTGCCTACGAGAGGCTTTCCAAATATTTTACTTAACTGTTTATGATCAACTTCAGGGTAATAGCCAGGGCATTTAGCCTGATGCTCATTGTTGAAGGTTTATTCATGCTGCTCTCGGGAGGTGTGTCTTTCTTATATCATGAGCACTCAGCCTCATCATTCCTCTACTCATCACTTATAACTATTGTAACCGGCATTCTGGTTTTCACTCCATTACGCAATGAAGAACGGATTTTCGGGAACAAGGAAGGATATATTATCATTACCGGTATATGGATTATTTTCAGTTTGTTCAGCACATTGCCATATATTTTCAGTCATTCGGTATCAAACTTCGGTGATGCATTCTTCGAATCCATGTCGGGTTTTACCACAACGGGTGCAACAATAATAACTGATGTTGAGGCCATGTCACATGGAGTTTTATTTTGGCGAAGTCTTACTCAATGGCTTGGTGGTTTGGGTATTATTTTTATTTCGCTAGCAATTATCCCTGTTTTCAAATCTTTCAATATTCAGATTTCAGCAATAGAATTTTCCGGTCAGCAAACTGATAAAATCCATCCCAGGATCAAGGACGCTGCGAAACGGCTGATGGGAATCTATCTGACACTGACGGTGCTTGAAATTGTTATGCTGATCCTTGGTGGGATGCCCTTCTTCGATGCAATTTGCCATTCGTTTTCCACACTGTCAACCGGAGGTTTTTCGACTCATAACAATGGCATTGCCGCCTTTTCCTCTCCTTACATTATGATTGTCATGACAGTCTTCATGTTTATTGCAGGTACTAATCTGACTCTGATATATTATGGTTTGAAAGGAAACTTTAAAAAAATCAAAGGAAACAACGAGTTTTTATTTTACTCTGTCATCTGTCTCATTTTCATCTTCCTGGTCTCTGCCATCCTGTATATAAAATCGGGATTCACATTTAGCAAAGCCCTTTTAGACGGTTCATTCCATGTTATTTCAATTATAACTACTACGGGCTTTTACACCCAGGATCATAACCTGTGGGGAAACACCATTATTGTTATTTTTTTAATATTGATGTTTACAGGAGGAACTACGGGATCGACAAGCGGTGGAATTAAAATCGTAAGACTGCTTCTGATTTCAAAAAACAGCAGACAGGAAATGAAGAGGATCATACATCCGAACGCTCTTATTCCGGTTCGTCTCGACAAAAAGGTAGTACCCCAGATTACAATATATAATTTACTGGTTTTCATAACATTATATTTTCTTATAATGGTTATTGGAGCGTTCATAATTTCATTAATGGGATATGATATCATCACTTCAGTCAGCACATCGGCTTCGATGCTGGGCAATATTGGGCCGGGACTCGGAACATTTGGTCCGTTCACAAACTATTCGGCTATTCCAATGGCAGGTAAATTTTTAATGACTGTAATGATGCTGTTGGGAAGGCTCGAATTGCTGACTGTAATGATTCTCTTCAGCAGGAAATTTTACAGGAATTGATGTTTCAGAGTTCAAGAACACCAAGCCCCTGTCTCACCACGACTATATCATCACCTGTACAGTCAACAATAGTCGATGCTTCATTTCTTCCAAAGCCTCCGTCTATGACTATGTCGGTAAAATCCTTATATTTCTCGTAAATAAGTTCAGGATCGGTGGTATACTCTATGAGTTCATCCGGATCGTGAATTGATGTTGTAATGATTGGACGGCCAAGTTCTTTTACCAGTTCCAGAACAATACTGTTATCGGGAATCCTTATACCTACTGTCTTCTTTTTGTTCTTGAACAGCTTTGGGATCTGATTGTTGGCTTGAACAATGAATGTAAAAGGTCCGGGAAGATTTCTTTTCAGCAGCTTAAATAATGTATTATCCCTGATTATTGTATATTCTGAAAGCTGACTCATATCATGGAAGATGAGTGATAGTTCCGGGTTTTTCGGATTTAAACCTTTAAGTCTCGCAATCTTCTCGATTGATTTTGTTGCAAGAATATCGCAGCCCATTGCATATACTGTGTCGGTAGGATAAATTATGATCCCGCCTTCTTCAAGAAGGTCTGCCACCTGCCTGATGTGACGGGGATTCGGGTTTTCATTGTAGATACGAAGAAGCATGGAAATGAAAAAAGAACTGAATATTGATTAATAACTTTATTTCAAAAGATTGAGTTAAGTCTCCGTTACTTACCCCCTTTCTTATTTCCCAAGGGGGAAAGGGTAGACCCAGTGCCATTTCGAAGCTGACTCCTTCCCCGGAAGGGGATAGGTAAATAAAAAAAGGGTAAGCTACTTATATCGCACCGCTACAACTGCCTACCCTTGCTACCTTCCGATCCTGGGGGAGTTCAGCAGGAGCTGGTCGTATAAGACTTACCCCGCACAAAAGTAGTATTAATTAAGAACGTTCCAAAATAAAATCTGAATTTAACCATTAAATCCTCTAACCATAAGTCGTCCCTTCGGTTCAAGGCTTTACCCTGTGCCAATATGGAGCCGACAACTTCCTCTCCTGGGCCTTTAGGGGTTAGGGGCATCCGGGAAGGAGGTTAGAGCTCGGGCAGGATGTAAGTTATATTATAATAAAATCAACAATTCGGTATTCAGGATTCCTGATAGTCAGATATTTTTGCATTATATTTGTTATACAGATAACCAAACATAAGAAACAAAAAACTATTATCATGGAAGAAAAAGTAAATCCCTGGAAAGCCAATCTGACTAACGGTCTGATTTTAGCACTTGTCGGTATAGTATACTCCCTGATCATGTATTTTCTTGATCTGTCCCTTAACAGGGCACAAGGGTATGTACTGTTGTTAATCCAAATAGTGCTCGTTTATTTTCTCCTAAAATCATACCGCGACAATTTCCTGCATGGCCAGATAACCTATGGACAGTCTGTAGGTGCTGGTGTGATCATGTTCTTCTATTCCGCTATTTTAGGGGCAATATTTACTTACATTCTCTTTGCAGTTATTGATCCCGGGCTGGTTGCCAAACAAATGGCTATTGCAGAACAGGGCATGCGGGCTAAAGGCAATTTAAACGAATCTCAGATAGAAACAGCTATGAAATTCACCGCTAAATTTATGAAGCCTGGCATCATGGCAACTACCGGAATATTCGCAAGTTTGTTATTTGGGACCATTATCTCCCTGATCGTAAGTATTTTCGTAAAAAAAGAAGGCAATCCTCTTATCGATACTCCTGTTAATTAATCCGAAAAAAATCTGATGGATCTGTCGCTTGTCATCCCAGTTTATAATGAAGAAGAATCCGTTCAGGAATTAACCCGATGGATCATAAAAGTCTGTACAGGCGAAAAGCTCTCTTATGAGATAATTTTTATCGATGACGGAAGTACTGATTCATCGTGGGAAAAAATTTCGGGAATAGCTCTAAAAAATGAATCTGTTAAGGGCTGCCGCTTCCGCAGGCATTACGGAAAAGCTGCTGCCCTTCATACAGGTTTTGGAGAGGCATCCGGAGATGTTATAATAACTATGGACTCTGATTTGCAGGATAGTCCTGATGAGATACCGGAACTTTACGAAATGATCGTCGATGGAGGTTATGACCTCGTATCAGGTTGGAAAAAGAAAAGATATGATCCTTTTATAAAGCGTTTCACCAGCAAGTTTTACAATGGCACTGCCCGTTGGTCTTCGGGAATCAAACTTCATGATTTTAACTGCGGATTAAAAGCTTACAGGCATGAAGTGGTTAAAAGCATTGAGATCTTTGGAGAGATGCACAGGTATATTCCCATGCTTGCCAAAGAGGCAGGTTTCAGGAATATCGGTGAAAAGGTTGTTGAGCACAGAGCCCGGAAATACGGAGTAACAAAATACGGGATCGACAGGTTTGTGAAAGGGTATCTCGATCTTCTTACAATAGGCTTTATTACAAGATTTGGCAAGAATCCAATGCATCTTTTCGGTTCGCTGGGAACCGTAATGTTTCTTATAGGATTTGCAATGGCAGGTTCACTGGGCATCAGGAAGCTTGTATTTATTTCGCATCATCTGAGAGCTCCTCTTATCACAACAAGTCCCTATTTTTATATAGCGTTAACTGTAATGATCATAGGTTCATTCCTTTTCCTTACAGGTTTCCTCGGGGAACTCATAAACAGAAATTCCTCTGAGAGGAACCGATATCTTATTAAGGATAAGGTGAATATTTGAATGTTCAATTTATGATGTATTATAGGCGATGTATTTCCGAATACACCTCCAGAATTGAAGCTGTCATCTTATCCCATGAGAATTTTTCTTTTTCGTTCCTTACCCCTTCTATAAATAACTCTTTCCTGTTATTATCATAAAAGTCGACAATTGCGTCAGCTATTGCGTTCGGTTCAGGCTTCACTACATAACCGCATTTCCCATCCTGCACAATTTCCTTCAGCCCGCCGACATCTGTCACCAGCATTGGTTTTTCAAAATAATATGCAATCTGCGTAACGCCGCTCTGAGTTGCCGATTTATATGGCTGGACAACGAGATCAGCAGCACTGAAAAACAACGGAACCTCGGAATCTTTTATAAAATGATCAAAAAAGATCACGTCATTCTCAAGATTTGCAGCTTTAACGAGTGACTTATAAGGAGCCTCTTCTTCGTAAAACTCTCCTGCAACAATTAGCTTTAAATTCCTGTTTCTCAATTTTTTATCTGAAAACGCCTCGAGTAGTAGATCCAGTCCCTTATATCCTCTTATAAAACCAAAAAACAAGAGGAAGGAATCTGAAACATTAAGATTAAGTTTTGAAATAGCCGCGTTTCGTGCTACTATTTCACCATAATTATCAAATAATGGATGGGGTGAAAGCTTCACTGGTATATTCTCTCGGAATTTTAACAGGTCATCCTGCACGGTTTTTGACATTACTATTGCACCATCAATACATCCGGTAAAATATCTTGTAAGGATCTGATCACCGGCCCGGTTTTCATGTGGGACTACATTATCAAAAATACAAATAACTCTGGTATGCTTATTTGATTTTGCGATCCGGGCAATTGTTCCGAAACATGGTCCCATGAAGGGCAGCCAGAATCTTATGAGAAGAATGTCGGGCTTTAGTTTTTTTATTTTAAGGCCGGTGGCAACCCAGTTAGATGGACTAACTGAATTGATATTTCTTGTTGTTTTAATTTCATCAGGTTTAGGACCATCAGTATACTGAGTTTTTCCGGGAAAGAGAAGTTTTGGATACTGTAAACTGAATGTAAATATCTCTATATTATGTCCTTCATATCCAAACTGAGCAGTAAGCCGGTCATTAAAGGAAGCCAGACCTCCACGATATGGGTACGCGGGTCCGATCGATATGATCCTCATTGTTTTTCCTGAATCAATGTGTGCCGTAACCGCCATAAAGATAATCATTTAGATATTCATAGCGTTCAGTAAGCTTTCCATTTTTGAGTATTGAAGCCCTGATGATCATCGGACTGTCAACTTCAGATAACAGATCGTGCAAAACATTACCCATCAATTGTTTGCCAAAATCGAGAGAGGCATCACGCGGAAGTTCGCCGGGAAGATTATCGATTGACATGACAGTAATATTCGTCAATCGCGAAAAAGCCGGCTCCTCAACCTCCAGATATGGGTTATAGGCATAAAAAGGATCTGATATTGTTGTCGATCTGATCGTTGAAGGAATTGGTCCGTTTATATCGCAGCTTATATCGGCAATTACTGAGATTCTGAAATCGGGACTTTTCATATCCTGCTTAGTAAAAAATACCGGTGACCGTGGATCCCAGAAATGCCCTGTGATCAGTATATCTGCTACCCTAGCATAAGGTAAAAACGTTGATTCAAATTCATGTGGCGATTTTAAAAACTCACTGAAATTAAATGCATGGCCGTCCCTGTGCCTTACATAGTGCTTCGGGCAGACCTGGCAGAACACGGGAACATCAAAATCCCTGTGAAGAAAGTCATAAGTGCTGACCTGGACTACGTTTGCCACGCCAAGTGTTTCAATCACTCCATGCGAAACCCGGCCGTCACCAGTCAATAGAATTTTTAATCCGGGTTTGAGCTCAATCAGTCTCAATCCGGCCCACATCTCATCGAGATCGTGACACTGGTATGCCGGCTTAAGTTTAAACTTATTTGTTTTGATTCCTCTTGCCCTTAATCCGTTGTAAGCACCAACAATCCCTGCATATCGGCCGAATGCCACTACTCTTTGTCCTTCGTCGGTAGTCAGATATTCAAAATCAATCAGGCCAACATTATTTTCAGTCATTGCTTTGAACATCTGGAGATTATGAGGCTGTTTTTTTGCAACATGAGCGAAGAAAAGATAGGTCTTTCCCGGGATGAAAGTACGTTTGTCAACTTCTTTAACACCCATAAGGATGTCACATTCATGAAGGTCTTCTTTTAATGGTATATCCAGATATTCATATTCTTCATTCGAATAACAGCGGAAATCGCTTGGCTGAACAAGGAATTCGACATGAGGATACAACTCCTCGAGTGCTACAATCTGCGGAGGAGTAAGAGGAACCCTCCTGTCAGCCGGATTTTTGGTCTCACGTAGTATTCCAATTTTCAATGGCTTTCTCATACAATATGCTGCATTACAAACAGAGATGCGAAGATACAAAATTGTTAAAACATGTGTCGCAACCGGCATTACAGGCTTGTCTCATTCTGATACAATAAAGGTTGATATCATTTTAATAATTGATCAGAGTCTGGAATCAAACGAATAATCTCCGGATCCAACTGTAAAAATGGCATATCCATTCTCAAACTTTTGGAAACGGACCATGCCTTTACTTTTTATTTTCTTTCCGCTTTCTGTCACATTCGTCTGAACCGGATGCCGGAACAAAAACAGTTGCTGTACTGCCTACAGGGACACTTATATTTAATTTAAATGAATCTGTTTTCCTTTGCCAGTTAATAGTTGCCAGTCCAAAGGAAGTTTCATTTGAATATGAAACCGAAGTCACATCTCCTGCAGGCTGAGGTTTGAAGATTATATTCTGGTACCCCGGCTTTAATGGATCGGCATTAAAACCAGCTAGCACCCGGTAGAACCATACTATACCACCGCCAAACATAGGATGGTTGCGGGAACCACTTCCATCCCACTGCTCCCAGGTTGTAGTTGCACCCTGATCAATCCACCAGCCGTAGCCAGGCTGAGTCCTTTTATTCATTGCATCAAAAGCCATTTCATGAAGGCCATTTTCGGATAGTACTTCAAAAAAGAACTGGGTTCCGAATATTCCTGTATCCAGATTACCTCCATTTGCTTCAATATCTGATTTTAAGGCTGCTATTACTCCAGGATATTGATCACCAGGTACTCCCATCTTAAGAGCAAAAATATTTCCACCGTTAGGGCCATAACTCCCTTTTTCGCTGCTGTAAAATTTTTTCTGAAATGCAATTTTTGTTTTCTCTGCCAGATCCTTATATTGCTCAGCTTCTGCTGTTTTCCCTAAAGCCATGGCCGTATTAGCAGTAAGATCGGCACACCTCCAAAGATAAAACGTATGTACCATATCATCAGGTGGCAGTTTGCCGCCGGGGGCACACCAGTCACCGAGATTCATCCACCTGTTAGGATTTGCAGTGTCAGGGGCCTGTGAGAACATAATCCCATCTTTATTTGTCCATGTGAGCATATATTTTATATAGCCTTTCATGCCTTCATAATTGTTACTGAGCATCTCTTTATCTCCATAATGAAGATAAAACTCCCAGGGCATAATAATCATTGCAGCGCCCCACGCTACTCCTCCACCACATCCCGGTTGCCAGGGAGCTCCATTCGGAACGTATCCTGTTTCAGGATTCTGGGCACCCAGAATATCCTGAATCCATTTAGTATAGAATGCCCTGACATCGTAATTGTGCATTACGGTAATGCACGACACCTGTCCGTCACCTGTATATGGTGAACGTTCCCTGTGCGGACAATCACTTGCTATACCACCATGCATATTATCGGTCTGACTGCGTCGCCAGATTTGATTTATCCTGTTAAATAATTCATTTGATGATTCGAATTTCCCGGCTGTTTTCACATCAGAATATACTGCCTCAGCAATGAGATTTTCAGGTTTTAGTTCTCCGGGCCAGTTGGAAATCTCAACTTCTCTGAATACAAACCATGTAAACCGGGCAGCATAAGACTCCTGACCGCCGCCTTTTAGTGTGTAGGAATTGGCACCCACAGGTGATTCGCAAATGTATTTGATATCAATTTTCCGTCCTGCCTCACCCGATATATTCATCAGATGCAGCCATCCTGAAATTTCCTGACCAAAATCAACTCTGAATTTCCCATTTTCTAAAGATTCTATCTTAACTGGTGGGAGTTTTTCCATTACCCTGTCGACAGGCGACATATGTGCCTTCATTTTACCTTCGGGCGTTCTCCTGATTGCCACCTTTTCCCATTTTGAATCATCAAACCCAGGAGTACTCCAACCAGGCTGTTCCAACCGCGCGTCATAGAGCTCACCATCATATACCAGATCCATTACGATAGGACCTTTTGACGCTTTCCATGTCTGATCACTTACAATAATCTCTTCCGTACCATCAGTATAAGTAATATATATCTGGCCAATAAAACGGGGAGATCCATAGGATTGAGTCCAGTTAATTGGTGCGTTATAAAATCCATTACCAAGGATTGCTCCGATTGCATTGTCTCCTTTTTTTAGGAGAGCTTTAATATCATATGACAAATACATTACTCTGTATTCCCTGAAATTATCAGCCACCGATATATAGTTATTTTCAAGCCCCGGACGCTTTCCATAAGCTGTGAGGTTAGGAACTAAAACATCTTCACTCACCTTTTCTCCGTTGAGATACAGTTCAAAATAGCCTAGTCCGGTAACATAAGCTTTGGCTGATGATACTTCCTTGCCTATTTTGAATGACTTTCGCAAAAGAGGTGCCGGAGGAGGGAGTGCTCTTTCACCAGCGGCTTCTCCGGGTTCCCGGCGGGCGGGTTTTGGCAATGCTTCTTCACCCTGCCAGGGTGCTCCAATCCATTGTGCTTTCCATTCACCTGGTGCCAGCAGGCCCATACCCCAGTAAGCAGGTTCACTCCAGTCTGAAACTTTGCCGTTTTTATCCCATGTCCTTACCTGCCACCAGCAATCCTGACGTGATACTAATGGCTTTCCTTCATAGAACACATTGGTCGACTGATCCGATATCACTTTACCACTTTGCCACAGCTCTTCACTGCCATTCAACAATCTTTCCTTTGTTCCCGCTACCCTAATCTCCCAGGCAGTTTGATACTGTCCGCGCTCTCCTTTTTCTGCAATATTCACCCAGGACAGACGAGGTTTTAAGACATCGACTACATTGGGATTCTCCAAATACTCACACCGTAAATCGGATGGTTTGATTTTGGCTTGAATTAAAGTGACTGTAGCCAATGAAAACAGAACCAGAAACAATGATTTGTACATAAAATATGCTTATTCGTTTCAAACTGAAAAATGATACCCGCAGAACCGTATTCCGGACGGCAGTCGTTATTCTTTTAGTTCTTGTTAAAGATATTAAAAATATGTAGTATATAATGATTGGTCTGCTTGCAATTGCCGGACCCTGATTCCCCGGCCGGAATAATAATTGAATCCAGGATATTTGACTTAATGGACTTTATTTTATCTTCGCGTGGACAAGTTTAAAAATACGCTAAATAATTATTATTGAGTATGAAATCAATTATCGCAAAATTATTTATATCAGCAATAATCTGCTCTGCTTCTTTCTCTGCTTACAGTCAGCTTTATGAGTGGCGGGGTCCCGGCAGAACGGGGATTTATAATGAAACGGGATTGATGAAGAAGTGGCCTGATGGCGGTCCATCACTTTTGTGGCAAACCGGAAATATGGGTGATGGGTACTCATCACCCACTGTAACAGATGATGCAATTTATGTAACCGGTAGAATAGACAACTCTGATATTCTTACGGCTCTGACACTTGATGGGAAAAAAAAGTGGGATTTAGCTTATGGCAAGGCATGGATGACAAACCATACTGGCTCGAGATGTACACCTACTTTTTATAACGGTAATATATTACTTGTCAGTGGCAGCGGAGATATTGTATGTGCTGGGACGGACGGGAAGATTAAATGGTCAAAAAATCATTATAGTCTGTATGATAGCAAACCGTTAATGTTCGGGATTTCCGAATCTCCGCTTGTAATCGATAATATGGTCATTGTATCACCGGGTGGGAAGAAAGCTTCGCTTGTTGCTTTCAATATTAAGGACGGGAAAGTGGTATGGGAAGCAGAACCTCTAAACCAGGAGCCACAGTATGTTAATCCCCTGCTCATTGAGTATGCAGGCAAAAAAATGATTGTTACCGTAATGGGGAAAAATATTTTTGCAGTGAATGCAAAAGACGGAAAAATCATGTGGAAAGTAGATTATGCAGGGGTTAATGCTGCTACAGGGCAGCCGAGGAAGAATCATGCAACTACACCTGTTTACAGGGATGGTAATATTCTTATTGCAAACGGGTACAATTGGGTGGCTCTTAAACTTAAGCTTTCGCCGGATGGAAATTCTGTTGAAATAGTCTGGGAAAACAGAAATTTCGATCCCCAGCTTGGCGGAGTTGTCCTTCTTGGAAATAATATCTATGGAGCAAATCACCAGTCAAGCCCCCCTGATGCATGGGTTTGTGTAGACTGGACAACTGGCAAAACCCTGTGGACATCAAGATGGAACTCAAGGGGATCAATAGTTTCGGCCGATGGAATGCTTTACATCTTTGAAGAGAAGTCAGGCCATGTTGCCCTTGTTAAGCCTGGCAATTCAAAACTTGACATTGTGAGTGAATTTAAGATCACACAAGGAGAAGGGCCTTTCTGGGCACATCCTGTAATAAATAAGGGCAGGCTATATATAAGGCATGGTAATGCACTTATGGCATACAATATAAAATAAACTTATTGTATTCTGCAGGACATTTTAAAGGGGATTCTCTCCCCTGTTCCAACTTCTCGCTGCATCCCGCTGCTTTGGAGCTAAAAAGATCGTCGATAACCCTTTGCCAACAACAAAGGCGATGCAAGCGGCAACTACGCCTGTAAGATTCAGGAATGCCACACACACAAGCAATACAGCAATTATGCAGGTAAGCTCTATCGCTGTTGCAACTGAGATCGGACCTGTTGTACCATTCACTATAAGGGATGATCTTTGGAAATTCAGAAGCACTGTAAGAGCTGGCAGAAGAATCATAATTTTCAGGGGAAGATATGACAGTCCGGCGAGTTCAGTACTCAATCCGGAAATATTTACAAACCACATATCGGCAAGGGGAGTGAAAGCAAGCACGGATATAAGAACCGTTACCAGTAATCCGAGGTAAACAGCGAATTTCCTCAAAACTTTGTAGTTCTGTTTCTCGTTTCCAATGAGGGCAATATTCACCTCCTGAAAGGATAATCCCGGACTTCTGAAAATAAACACAAGTGAGCTCACAACTGGCAGAACAGCAAGCGACTCAACTGCCATATAGCTCCTGCCAAGGAAGAAGGTGACGAAAGGACTCACCCCAATCGATAATATCGACGTAAGCGCAAGCGGATAATAGAACCTCGTGATTGATCTTAACCCAAGACTGACTCCCTCATCTTCTTTTTCAAGCAGAGACTTCAGTGCTCCCGAAACCATCATCCTTGTTGCTATTGCTTCGCAAAAGACTGCCAGAGACATCGCACCTGCCCCAACATAAGCCCCTTTCACTCCCGCCAGGTAAAGAAATAATCCCACCGTCACAATAACTGTAAGTCTGACCATAGTGCCATAAGTCACCCGTCTGGTAAGATGATTCCTGATAAGGATACCCTGGTAAAACCTCCTGTAACCAATTGATGCGGCCCAGGGAAGAAAAATAAACAGCGCAACATGGGCCAGCCGGGCAACATCCGCCGGTACCTCCATCAGACGTATGACAATGAAGTTAAAAACAGGTGGAATAAGGACGATAAGCTGAATGGCAGTAATGCCCGCATTAAGGAGATCTGTGAATCTTTTCAGCTTCCTGTAGGAATTGCGACCCCTGACAAGCGCCGTGGAGGCGCTCATCAGCATTATGATCGGAGATTCAATGATCATTGCAAATGAGCCGGCTATGCCGAAGGCGGCAAGATTGAATTTTGCTTCATCCAAACGGGCAATAAAGGCAATAAGGATTGGCTGTTCCAAACCCATCATCAGCCAGGTCAGTGCCAGCGGCCCCCAGAATATCAAAATCCTCCTGTATGTCAGATTTTCAGCTAACTCCACAATTTTAAAAAGTTCAAAGATAGCTGGAGATTTCGAAACACACGGGGATTAATGGAGAAAAAGATGAAATGGTGAACCCCAGTCCGGTTGCACTTGCTGATGGCAGGTTGGATGGTGTGTGAAGGATGCCAGATAGGCTTTATTGATTTCATGGACATCTGACATCTTTTTCTTATCTTTGCCGTACATAATGGGGCTGACATGGTTTTGACAGCATGAGGGATGTTATGTAAGCATGCAGGGTGTGGTGGCGCGTTCCTTAAACAGTGTCACAAAACAACAAAAGGCGAATCTAATTTTGCTCTCGCAGCATAAGCGAATAACAGTAGCTTAAGCACTTTACGCCGAAAGGCATAATCTCCCGGCACATGTGTTGGGACGAGACGTTTCCCGGGCGGTCAAGCCCTGATCCAACCCGATACGGAGACGCACGCAATCCGGGGCTAGTCTGAAGGTTGTTCCGACCCGATGGCGAAACAAACAGGAAATAAGGGCAGGTTAGGTTGTTCTGCAGCTGACCGGTCACGAAAACCAAGCAGAAATAAGCATGTAGAAAGCATATGATTTCCATGTTTGGACCGGGGTTCGACTCCCCGCAGCTCCACTGAACAGAAAAACAATCTATTTCAAAAAACCTCAATGTGTTGATTCATTGAGGTTTTTTATTTATCCTTGAATTCATTTATAACACATATTCCGTTTTGTTTTTCATCAGGAATGAAAAACTGAATAAACATGGGAAGGTTCCTGTTATATGCGTATTACCATTAATAGAAAACATGTCGAGATAAGTACCAGGCAATGGATTGAATCGGCCAGATGGAATAATGCAGGCGCAATAAAAGGAAATAAACCTGATGCTGAAACTTCCCTGGGGAAGAAATGCAACCTTAATACTTCGAAGATGCAGCTTTATTGAGTTTCATTTGTCTTATTCATTTCATGAACTCTTAATGCTTAACAGTGGTATATTTTATCAATAAGGTTTAACGAGAAGTCAGAATTTTTTACGAAAGTATTGGGAAATCTTTATAGAACTTCAACAAACCAATAGTTTCGGTCCTTAGGTTTTTGCGGACATTTTTTTTCATTTCTTCATTCATTAATTCTCCCATGCCTTGCAACATAGATCTATCACTCAATGATTCAATCATACTTATACATTTCTGAATATAATCAGCATATGGCAAATTCATTCGTAATTCAACAATGTCTTTGTTTACTGCAAAATGGTTTTTCATAAAGAACCAGCAATCAAATATATCGCGGCTTGTTATTGAACTCCTGTCAAGAAGGGCACATAGCTTATGTGCAAACATATCAGCTCCTATCATCACTTTCATGTTGATTCCCAATAAATTTTTTATTTCATAACGATCTTCAAACCGGCGATTGGATATCTCAACCTTTAATTTACGCTCTCCAATTCCATAGTCAAGAACAACAAGAGGCCCAAAAAACTTCGGGGCTTCATCATAAATTGTCCCATACTTTAAAAGTATTTCACGCACTTTATTATAAACTAGTTTCTCTTTCCCTTCATTAATAAGATTAAAATCCAAATCTACTGAAAAACGAGGAAGATCATAAAAAAACATTAGTGCAGTGCCACCTTTAAAACCGAGACAATTTGCAAGCTCAATATCAGAATAAATGTCTTTCAGAATCTGAACCAGGAAGTATTTATGTTTATTAATATCAATCATTTTTTATCATTTTTGTCGTAATTATGGATAATGATTTGGATTGGTAAAGAGGGAGAAGTTTATAAATGAAGTCTTTATTTAAAGGATTTAGATTATCAAAGTAGTAATCTTTCTCGAGATACAGAAGATCCAAAAAGGCCCTCTCCGGGGATGCAATATTTATATGGTTTGTCTGTCTTATTATTCCCAAAGTATTGACAAGCGCACTTCCTTTGATTTTGCGGAACACGAATTGCTGATTTCCTACTTCAACATCTCTGCTTAGGTAGCTGACTGATGTAATGCGGGAATCATATTGAAAAACGATTCCTGATTTCTGTAGCACGTACTCAAGAGAAATATAAGAAGGGCTAAATATCGTGCAAGCCAATTCTTCGATATTATAACCTGGTTTTGCATAGATCCCTTTACGTGGGTTTTCCAGTTTCCCGGTTTGTACGTAATAGTTCAATTTTTTGTTGAGGGATTGAAAATTTTCTTCGCCAACAAGAATTGCAATATCCTTCAACCTGAATACCGTCCGGCTCTCTTTATATAAAGCCAAAACTATATCAACTTTCGCATGAAGTGAACTAGACATAACAAATATTCGTATTTATAATTCACAAATATAGCAAACATAATTATTTAATCAAAATTCAAAATAATCCAGTTCACTGGAAATGCCAGGAGCATTAATCCGCCAGCTCCACCTTCGCCCTCCGTAGCTTTAGCGAAGGAGGGCTTTTTTCATTACTACCACCAAAGGATATATCTCAAATCTGATTGACCAGATAATTTTGTATCCCCATCTTTTCGGATAAAAATGCCGCAATCAGGAAGTTGCATCCGATTATTCAGGATTAAAAGCCCCCTTTATCTCTGATAATGTTGTATTGAAGAGTTTCTCAGTAATCAGACTCAGTTTTTCTTCGCTGCCTGTGATATGAAAGATCCTCTGACTATGAGTGATCTTATCGCCAGGGGAGAGAAATGCTGCCGGTGATGAGCTTTCAATTTCATAGAATGGTCCCATAATGCTTCCATCCGCAACCGGACCATCATTATACGAGTTGACGACATCGCCTTCAAACGGGAAAGATTGTTCTCCCCATTTGGAATTCACATATTTTGATGGTTTATCCGGTTCGGAATGCCAGAGCAGCGTCAAAACCCTCTTTTCCGGATCATAGCTGCCACAATATGGTAAAGCACCAACCGGAGAGATCCCGATCTTACTTCTGAATTTTCCATCGGTTTTGAAAAACAATATTCCATCCTTAATAATAAGACGGTCGGCAGGAACCTTTCCGAAATAATCATCATTGACAATCTTACCAATTTCTTTCCCGGTCCCCTTATTGAAAGGTATGAAAACGACACCCTTTGATGAGGGATTAAACATAGCCAACATCCAAATTGATAATGCTCCTGTCTCTTCAGTCCATGCAGACGAACCTTTGTTTATCAGGACATTCTCAGATTCATAAGCAACAAATGCCAGAGAAGTGTCAATTACCATCTCAAGAGCTAGTTCCGCATCCTGCGATGTCAGCAGCTTCACCGTACGTTGTATCCCAATTTCCAGCTTTGTTCCTGAAGCATTTGTCAGTACAAAGTCTTTTCTGAAACTAACCCTGCCCTGCGATTGATCAACCACATCAAATGGTTCAGTATCGATTTCCCGTGGAACGACCCAATTTGTGAAAACCTGTTCTATTCCTTTTTTGAAATAGATGGAAAATGGTCCGCCTTCAGGACCAAGCCATAGACGTTCCTCGCCTCCGTAAGGATTAAACTGACTGCTGACTTCCCCTGAATCAATCAGCTTATAATTGATCCATCCGAAGCTTAATCCGTCATTGCCACCGACAGAACTTGTCATAACCCTGCCCTGGTATGCCGGGATAATCAAAACCGATGCATTAGACTCTGCATCTTTCAATTCGATAGTTTTGATGTTCTTTTCATTAAAAAAGGCCATATCAGAACCATAGGTTCCTTTTTGAATGTTTTTCATCTTTTTGGAATTTTTATTTCCGGTGGATGAGCAGCTTAGCAGAAAACCGGACAGAACTATTATCACTGCCAGGCTGCATTTATTAATTAATGTTATTTTCATCTCTACCAGTTTTTGAACTATCATGAACAGCTATGAATCGGAGCTCAATAGTAAAAATATGCTTAATCATTTAAATAACCAGCTTTTTATTGATAAAATCCATTAACCACAAAGGTCACAAAGTCATTACACAAAGATCACAAAGAGAAAATACTAGACTTCAACTTTGTGCATTTTGTGTTTTTTCCCTTTGTGCACTTTGTGGTTAAAATATGAGCTAAATCAATAAAAAAATCCCGCTATACAGCAGGATTTCTTTGTATGGATTGAAAACAAATGTTACTTTATTCTGACGCTATACAGCGAATTTTGTGTAGTTGCAAAAAGAGTGTTTCCGTCTTTGCCTCCGAAGGTTATCGAAATAGGACGTTCAGGAAGATTAATCCTGTTGATCTCTTTCCCGGTTTTGTCGTAAACAAATATCTGACCGTCGGCAACATACAGATTCCCGTCTTTATCAATTGAAGTACTGTAGCCTCCTCTTGGATGAACTTCCCTGAGATTTGAAAGCTTTCCTGCTTCATTAACATCCATCTGCACCAGTCTGTGAGGTATCTCATCGATGGCATAGAAAGGATGCCCGCTGATGGCAGCTGTCAGAGCGGCACAGCGACCAATGTCATAACCATCAGGAATTACGGTTATTCCATCGGGAGCCACGTATGATGAATCCGGATAATAAATGGCAGCATTATTGAAAGTGTTGTGCCATCTGCTGGAGGGATAATATGCTTTGGCAATGTTCTTAATGTCCTTCGTTGCTACTCTTGGCATAGGTTTGAAGGTTTCATCAGGGTCAGCGGGATTAATGGAATAGCAATATGCTGCCCAGCCACTGTTACCATATGAACTGTAACCCGGATTATCATCAGGAAGACGCCTGACTGTCTCCTGTTTCCCGCCAACCATATAACCAGGTTGTGGATCGTACCTGCAAACAACCAGCAGATTGTCTTTAGTATCAGTTGCCAGTACAAATGGCTGTCTTGGATAATCGGCAATTAATGAAGTGCTGTTTGTTTCCGACGACCATTTATAAATGCGTTTTTTAAGTGTTTCGCAGAAATAGATATTCCCTTTGCTGTCGCTGGTAATACCGGTACCGAAATCAAATCCCGAAACAAGTCGCTCGACTTTACCAACCTGGTTACCGTTGCTCAGAATACCCTCTTCTTTGCCTGTAATGCTCAACCTGGCATATTCCCATGGGTAAACAGGCACTTCTTTATTTACATCATATAAGGTAAATTCATTAGCAACCAGTTTCTGGGTGTAATTTTTGACATTACGAAATTCTATATTCTCACAATTCCATAGTCGTGCGGCAAACCGTTTAGGAGTTGTCACTCTGATGACCCTATACAACCAGAGATTATTAAATTCCATGTTTTTGCAATTTACCAGATCTATCCCCTGGTCTTCTTTACCTTCACGGCTCTCTTCTTCCAGCTGAAAAGCGTATATTTTAAAGTTTGAAACATTTTCAAAACGCGCCTCATTACGAACATGATGCTCGAGCGACATCGCGTAAATGCGGCCTGGCGTTGAAGTATTGCTGATATAAAGCCCGCTTGTGGCATAGGTATTGGCGCTCCAGATATCTTTAATCGTGCCGCCGCCATTTTTTGTTATCCACAGACTCCAGTACTGATTATCCCATGCAAGGTCGAGACCCTGTTCTGCAACCGGGCTGGTTGGAGAACTGATTGCTCTCTGACCTCCGAAACCTCCTGATTGCCTGTTAATACCACCAGCCTGTGCGCCTGCCGGCCTGCCGGCTCTTGTTCCCTGAGGAATTGCAGACGATGATTGAGCAACTGGTTTACGCATTGTACCATGGCCTCCGATAAACTTGATATCATTCATATATGATTTCATACCGGCCATCCATTTCAATCCGACTGCACGGTAATTATAACCGCCTGTACTCAATCCGATACCATTTATTATATCATCTCCGCCCTCTGAGGATTCTACGATGGCTTTCGGTCCGCCGAATCCGCTGAATGCCGGTTCACTTTCATTGAGGATAAACTGAGTACCCATCGGGTGAAGGCCGATAAGTTTTGTTCCAGGCTTCATTTTTAAAGTCTGTGTTATATGGTACCAACCCTGCGGAACATATATAACCTCATGATTATCAATGGCATCCTGAAAAATATGTGTGTCATCAGTTATACCATCGCCTTTTGCTCCCAGTTCCTTTATATTAACCCAGCTATCCATCCCAGGAAGGGATGGAATATCCTTTTCAAGTTTCAATGGAAATACTTCAAGAGGCTCTATATTGGAAATAGTTTTATAGGCTGAATTTGCAGTCATGTTATCCATAACAAGCCCGTATGTGAATTCCTTCACTTTATAGGTCTTTAATGCCACTTCTTTTTTAGTTCCGCTCTCACGGAATTTTACGAGTACAGGAACATTTTTGCAATAGATATTCACAAGATTGACCTGTGAAAGGGAGATTTCTTCCCTGCTTACAATAACTCCGGCATCTTTAATGTTTTCAAAAATACAATTCTCCATATAAAGACGGTCGATCTCGTTCTCCCTGATCTCAATAACAACAGGTGTATTCTTTACATGCATGTTTACCAGCGCATAACCTGTACTGTTGCATCTTATTGCTGCTTTGCGCTGTCCCTCAAACCATGTATCTATCACTGCAATGGGCCAGCTGGGAGAAGTCTGACCGCTTATTATCCCATAATCTCCTCCGATAAATGTTAGGTCTTCCATTTCATTTCCGACCTCAGATATGCCCGCTTTTCCCTTACCAATATTGATAAGTGAATGGCTAATAAAACCATGCTGTGCATAATGTGTTCTCAGTCCAACTGCAACCGGGTTTCCATCTTCTATTCTTAAGTCAATATTAGACATCGCACTGTAAAAGGTACCTGCACCCGCGTCGCCCGGTTGTCTTCCTTCTGCAACAATCCCTCCCGTAAAAAAGATCATATACTTCTCCTGGTACCTGCTGCCTGAATCAAGTTTCTGAAAGCCCGGAGTATTCTTACCGAGTATTATTTCGGGACGATTAAGCCCATAACCAATAAGACGTATTGCTCCAGGAACATAAATTGTTTTCGTAATTCTGTATTTACCTTCAGGTATAAAAAGAATTCCAAAACTCTTTTCATTTTTTACCTGGTTAATAGCTGCCTGCAGTTCATCGGAAACATCCATCTTCCCATCCGCCTTGATATTAAATTTCTCCGCGGTAAAAAAAGTTGCCTCAGGATCATTTGGTTTTTTCTGATAGACCGATATGCTCTTACCCGGGTCTGCTTTAGTTGCTGACAATCCGAAGGAAAATAGCAAAAGCCATGTTAATAGAGATTTTTGAATTTTCATGTTTGGGTTATTAATATTGTTTTAGAGTGATTCCATGTGAACTTTGCTCCAGATATGACCCGGATTAATTTTCAGAGTCTCGGAAAACTCAGCTTTTGCTTTGGCCTTGTCACCTAATCCTTCATATGCCAATCCTGCCAGATAATGGTTTAAGGCAATCCGGGTTTCGGCTGTCTGTCCACCTTCAAACTGTGTAAAGAATGCATTATCACCTTCTTTGCTTAAAACATCATCGAGCATCTTTTGAAACAGCTTATGTGAATCCTCTGTCTTACCGGTTTCCTTCAGCGCCAGACCCTGGTAATATAAATATTCACGATCAGCAGAAGTCCTGCCGATATTAATAGCCAGAGTTTTCCTGAATAAGTCCTCAGCCAAAGCGCTCTTGCCGGTTTTCTTATAAATCAATCCTATGAGATAATCGAACTGTGCTGACCTTGCACGACCGGCAATACTGCCCGGATAATTCTGCGCTGTTTCAATGTCTTTCAGAGCCTTGTCAAATTTGCCTTTTTTGAGCGATTCGAGACCTCTCAGAGTATAAGCATTGAGATATGCACTTTGCAGTTCCCTTGCCCCTTCCGACTCCCTGATATTATTAGTGGTAAGCAGGGTAATTGCCTCATCAAATTTCCCATATTCTACAGTTCGTGTAGCAAGACGCAACAGAGCGTCCGATCTTTTTTTAGCAGTCTCTGATCTCGACTTCAGGAACTCATACTTTTTCTGTGCAGAAACTTTGTTCAGTTCATTCAGACCATCCACCTCAACCAGCAGACGCGGATCATCACTGTTACACGCAGAGGCTTTATTCATGCTTGCAAGAGCTTTGGTGTAATCTTTCTGAATGTCTCTGTATGCCAGTCCAAGATTTCGGTGTACTATGTAAAAAGTATTATCGAGCTGACTCGACTTTTCCCATAATCCTATAGCTTTTTCCGGCTGATGCTCAAAAAGCATATCTCCCAGATAATACGGAGCTTTTGCATCGGAAGGATTCAGTTGCATGGCATGTTCAAGGATCACAATTTCCTCAGCGCGAAACGGGAAGCAGTATGTAGAAGGCATTTTGGCAGCTTTCTGATAATAAGCTGAAGCTTTGTTCTGATCGCCAAGTTTTGCATTGAAATAACCCAGATAATAATATATCATCGGGAAAGTGGTACCCTTTCCTTCCAGACGCTTCAACAAATCCGCAGCTTCCTTGTAAAAACCGCAGTTGCTGTAATAGGTAGCCAGTTCAAGATACGACTGGTGATTGTCACGCATCATTATTGACAGATTGTCCAGATCTGCAGTTGCCTGAACGGTATTACCTGCCTGCAAGTCAATAAGATACAATTCGTTCATCGCCTGATGATCGATCTTATAACTCTTAATTGTGGAATTTACCAGCTCTTTTGCTGCAGTAAGATCATTAAGCTTCCTGAGAGCGATGGCTTTCAGATTGAGAGCTTTCGGATTATCTGTATTTGTGCTGATTGATCTGTTCAAATGGTCAAGAGCTGTGATAAAGTCACCACGCTGGCAATCTATTTCTGAAAGTTCATAATATGAAGCAGAATGCCATGCTGAAGCCCAGCTGGCCTGATAGAAGAAATCATAAGCTTCATCGGTCTTATCCTGAGCTTTAAGGGCGACGCCAAGATAGTATAGACTCTCGCAATCTTTTGGACGAGTATAATTTGAGGTAACCCTTTCGGTTGCTTTCCTTAAGTATTTTTCAGCCTCGGCCCACCTAAAATTTTTAATACTTAAAATCCCCAGTTGCGTATTGACCCTGCTGTCACCCGGGTCACGTTTCAAAGCTTCATTATAATAAGGCATCGGATCTACTGAAGCGTTGTAAAACTGATTGAGTCTGAGTCCTGCCAGATATAGTTCTTCAACGGACTTCATATCCTCCGGGGGACCAAATGCTTTTAGTGGCTCTGGTTTTTGATAGTCAGGGGGATGATGTTCTGAAGGTTTAAACGCAAGGAGGAGGTTACCATCAGAATCCGATAATGAAATCTCAAGATCGTCTTCTTTTAAAGTGGATGACACAGGAAGATCTATTTTAAAAGGTTCAGCAGGGCTTATTGTTATTGATTTGTCTAAAAGGGTTTCTCCTTTGATAGTTTTCAGAAGCACTTTTGCATTCTTATGAGGAGAAGTTGTGTTTACCCTTACTTTTAAGAGGTTGCCTGTTCCGATTTCAATATTTAATGCGCCGTTGAGGTTTGCAAACTTAAGGCCCTCAAGTTCACGAACCGGGAACCAGGTCATAGTTCCCAGTTTTGTTTCATATGGCTGCAGCCAGCTGTAGTCAGGCTGATTGTCGGTATAGAAACCGGCCATCATTTCTATGTATCTCCCATCGCTATCGGTAAGGCCATTATTAATTTTAAGACCTGCTGCATTATTTCCATCGGCCCAGTATTTCATTCCCGGACTGACAAAATGATTTCCTACCCAGACAGTTCCGGCTTTCTTATTATGATCATATCCTCCAAAATAATCTTCTCTTGGGTCCCATGCAAAGAAAGAGGAAGGTACATGAGTGTTTTTCCACCAGCTGATATCTTCACCTGTGAAATCATAATTATTAAATCTGCTGTCGGCTACCGGCCATGTGGTCATATCACGTTTTCCATGGTAAGTCACATATTGGACTGAAGGCGGGAAAATTACCTGGTATGCTGAATCACAATGAACAGCCGGCACTGACCAGAACAAAAATGAATTGGAAACAGCAGTTTTGTTAAGGGGATGAATTGTCATTTCAACTACAGATGAATGAGGATAAATAGTATACCCGACCAGTATGCTCATTCGATGAAACTCATCGTTTGTACTGATCCAGATGGTTTTGCTTCCGTTTGCATTCTCATCTATTTTGTAATCCATCGGTTCCACAGTGTTAGGCCCATGATGATCGGGAAAACCCCAGGCAAGGCTGCCGGAGATCCAGTTGCCTATCATTCCTATCAGAGAAGGCTTTACAACATGATTATGGTAAAACCAGTTATAATTATTTGTTTTGTCAACCGCATAATATATCCTGCCACCCAATTCCGGAATAATTCCCAGATCGATGAATTCGTTCTCAACATGAATTATGTTGTACACAACATCGGTTTTAACATTTACCTGGTTATCATCATAGGGATAAGGGTAAATTCTGCGCTGAACACCCTGATGGCTTTTCCCCTCATAGAACCGTGGCATCGGGTTTGGATCCCCATTTTTATAAGTGGGGATTATCATTGTTTCCTCTTTAATGGTAAGCTGTCCCCGGCTAATAAGCGGGAAAAGTAAAAAACCAAGAATAAAAACAGATCGAAGCGTTTTCTTCAGATAATTTGTTTTTCCATTCATAATTTCAGAATTAAATTGTCAGTGGATCCTTATTAGTTTATATTATTAATCTTCTTCCCTGTGGCTCTGTGGTCCTCTGTATAATAAAAAAACTGACACAGAAGTTTCACAGAGAACCACCGAGTCCCGATAGCTATCGGGACACAGAGGAAATTAAATTCAGGGTGTTATAATGGTTCCGTCCCTTTTGCGGACTGTCCAGTTACCTGCATTATTGTTAACCGGATATTTTGCAGCCTCCTTTTCATTTATGTCTACTCCAAGTCCGGGTACTTCATTCACATATACATAGCCATTTTTAACTGTTGGACTTCCCGGAAACACTTCCCTTACCTTTTCCGAAAAATTTCCGGGGCCTTCCTGCAACCCGAAATTCCAGCAGGCAAGATCCATATGTGCCTGGGCTGCATGTCCGACTGGTGAGACATCTCCCGGACCATGCCATATAGTTTTCACATTAAACCATTCTCCCAGTCTGGCAACTTTCATTGCAGGAGTTATTCCTCCCACCTGAGATACATGAATTCGGATATAATCAAAGAGGTGTTCTTTTATTGGCTCAACAAATTCGTTGATATTATTGAAAAGTTCTCCCATGGCGAATGGTACAGTTGTACTTGATCTTATCTGTCTGAACCAATTCATGTTTTCTGGCGATACCGGGTCTTCAATAAAAAACGGATTATATTGCTCCAGTTTTCTGCACATGTTTATTACATCCATAGGCTGGCAACGTTCATGAATGTCATGGCACAGCTCAACCTCTTCACCACATCGTTTTCTTACAATATCAAACATTTTGGGAACTGACCTCAGATAAGCCTGATCATCCATAAATCCGTCCTTTGGCATGCCAAAACCGGCGTCCTTAAAGTCGGGTTTCGTTGCGAGGTTCAATGCACCATATCCGCCCTGCTGAATTCTCACATGACGATAACCCTGATCCATATATCGTTGAACACTATCAGCAACAGCTTCGGGAGTATCACCTCCTGCACTTGCATATGAATCAACGGCAAACCGGCATTTTCCTCCCAGCAACTGGTAAACCGGCATATTTGCTCTTTTTCCTTTGATATCCCAGAGTGCCTGATCCAATCCGCTTAAGGCATTGTTTAAAACAGGTCCGTTTCTCCAGTAGGAACTGACATGAAATGCCTGCCACATATCCTCTATATTATCGACATCGCGGCCTACACAAAAGTCAGGCATGTAACTATTAATAGCAGTTATAACGGCTTCGGCTCTCTGAGTAAATGTGGCGCAGCCGATCCCGTATAATCCGGGTTCAGATGTCTCTACTTTAACCACAACAAGGTTCAGTCCGCCCGGACGCGTCCCGATGGCTTTTACGCTTTTTATCTTCAGAGGTGGTAATCCAGCCGGAGACGGCTGAGTGTTATCCTGTGATGATGGAGCGTTTCTAAAACCGCCTGTTAAGAATGCCGCAGAACCTAGCCCAAGTATTTTAAGGGCGTTTCGCCGTCCCTTATCCAAATGATGATATGTTGATTTCATATCTGATTAATATTAGTTTTATTCACCAATACTGAAAAGTGAATACAAATTGATTTAGTCCATTGTGGCTTTTCTGCTTGAAGTCCCTATACTTCCTCCCTTACCATTAATTATACTCTTTACAACACTCTCCTTGTTCCCGTTTAACCAGAAAATCAGGGTATGATGAATGTATTTTTCAAGGGCTGCGGGAGTTTCAATAGCGTTATCCACAATAACCGGAGCATTATAAAATACATTATATATTCCTAATCCCCATGCTTCATGACTCGTAACCTTGTCAGCCACTTTATAGGAAGCATAGCCATTGATCCCGTCGTGTTTCCAGGCATCAGCTGTGGGAGGATCGTACGGCATCTCACTCTGATAGAAATAAACACGTCCACCGTTACCATTCCAGAGTGTTTGATATTGCTGGAAATGTTCGTTGAATAATCCATAAGCAATAACATTGTTGCCATTTACAATCAAGCCATTTGCACCCTTGTTCTTATCCCATCCTACACCATTTCCATGATCGGCCCTCCAGAGCCAGATATGATCGATACAAACATTATTACTGTTAATAAGCATTGCACACCCTGCAGATCCTTCAGCAGGACCACCGACTCTGATGAATACATCAAAGAGAAACGTTGGATTTGCCTCATGGTTTTTTAAAGAATTGGGTTCGCCTACCTGGAATAATGTCTCAGAATAAGTTGTGCCTGCATCAATCAGCAATCCGCCGACAGTCACGCCGTCAACATCCGCGATTGTCATCGTTGCGTTTCCGTTTAACGGCATAAGTGATGGCATACCCATTCCAATGATCACTGTGCCTTTACGTGTAACATTAAGACTTTTATCAAGAGGATAAATCCCGGGCATGAATAACAGGTTTTTTCCTTTTTTCAGTGCAGCATTGATCGATTCAGAATTATCTTTTCCGGCTTTGATGATATAAAAGCTGCTGAGTTTCAAAGTTTTTTCATCGTTGATCTTGTCTGTCCAGGTTGTACCCGCAGTCTGTTTCTTAAGTATCGGGACTTTAACTTCGAAATCATCCCCGGCATAAACCAGATATGGTTTTTCCCTGATTACCGGAGTTTCATTTATAACTGTATAAGGCTTTGCGGGCCAGATGCCTGCGGGAGCATTCGGAACACCAACGAACATCATATTCCAGTTACCTCCAACCCATTTCCCCATATCAACATTCCTGGAAAACCATTGCTGCTGAGGGCCTGAATTTATTATTCCGTCAATTTTTGAATCAGCAAGGAAACCACCGCTGGCATATCCCTTGTCAAATAAATTCAGGTTTCCTTTAATATGAATTCTTCTTAAAGGTGCTGCCTGTGATACTCCCCAGGTATTTGTAGAATCAGTTGAAGTAGGTATAATGGTAAGATTCTCAGCTCCTCTCCAAAAATTTGTCAATACACTGTTTCCACGTGTAAGGGAGCGTACTGCGCCAACTATAGTAACATCGTCGGGTGATTCACCCAGTCCAAGAACCTGCATGTAGTATCCCAGTCTGATATCAAGATTGTACTTGCCGGGTTTAAACAACAGGGCATAACGGTTCTTGCTGAATTCGCTGCCACGTCCTGACTGGTGTTTGTAAATAGTATCAATCAGGGTCTGTATCTCCTTCATGTCCATTCCCGGTTCAAATACTAAAACATTTTCACCGAGTAAAGTATTTCTAAATTTCCCGGCTGATGGGCTTAAGTTCTGGGAATTAGCTGACTGAATTCCCAGGAACATCAGGAACATGATATTCAAAAAGACATATTTCTTTTTCATCATTAAGTTCTTATAATGTGATGTAGATTAACACTACTTGAATTCATATACCCTAACATAGTCTACTGCAAATTCCTGAGGAAAAATACTATCATCTATTCCCGGCTGACCGTTCCAGTTATTCCATAGAGCTAAGTTCAATATAATGTACTGAGGAGCTGTAAATGGCCATTCACCAATGCCCTCACCTTTTGATTTGCATGAATAATACATGGTATCGTCGAAATAGAAATCCATACGATCGGAGAACCACTCAACGGCATAAATATGATAATCTTTCCATGGATCAGTATAAACAATTTTTCCACCGCGTCCTGTGCCTTTTGTGTGATTATAATCTTTTGTATGCACATTAGATGCGATTGTGTTAGCGTCGTGACCCCAGTATTCCATGATATCAATCTCACCGCATGCCGGCCATCCGCCCGTCAGACCCAGAGTCCAGAATGCAGGCCATACACCTCTCCCCTTCGGAAGCTTTGCACGTGCTTCAACACGGCCATTTGTAAATTCATATTTCCCTCTGGTATTGATCCTGGCTGATGTATATCTGTTAGTTCCGTCGACGTTTTCGATACGGCATGTGATAGTTAGCTTGCCATCAGCAACCTTCACATTCTTAAGATCCTTTGTAAAATATTGCGGCTCGTTGTTTGATCTAGCTTTCCCGACCTGAAAGTTCCATTTTGCAGAATCGGGTAAACCGTTATAGTTAAATTCCTCGGCCCATACAAGCGATTTAACTTGCTGTCCATGAACCAGATTCGGAAAACAAAGGATCAGAATCAGCAAAACATATTTGAGTTTAATTTCTTTTTTCATTTCACGTTTATTTTAATTTTTTTACCAGATATATGTTCCTACAGCTCCCGGGTTTAGTCTGAGAGTTGCCGTCTGACTTCTGTATTGAATTCGAAACGATGATGTATTCCAGGAATCATTAGCTACTATCAGAACTGTCTTTCCTTCGGGTGTACGGAATGCGACATTAGGCAACGCTTCATTATTCTCAATTGTTGCCACTCGAACCACGTCTCTCCGCTCTTCATCTGTTGTGAGGCTCACCGACATATCCCCTTTTTGTGTGGAAGATATCCGTACCGAACCCGGGGTGACAAATTTTGAAGCATGTGCGACGACATAGTAAGCTATGTTTCGAGTAACGCTGTCTCCATTGATTGTCACAGCGCCCTGGCACATTGAACAGCCACCATCATCTGTATGCGGATCATTCAACGGATCTGCAGCGAGGTTCCACAGGATGGTGTTCCTGCTCCAGTTCTGAGTAGTTCCGATTATCAGTCTTTTAACCTGCGATACCACATCTGAAGTGGTGGTTCCCGGGCGTTCAGTCACCATCTGTTCAGTAAAATACAGATTCTTATCAGGATAAGCATTATGGAGAATTGTCATAGCGCTCATGTCGCCGCCATAATGATGGAATCCCGAACCGTTAACATATTTAGCGGCATCGGGGTCACTAAGAATTGTCAGAGGGAAATCGGGTCTGTCGAGGTTATGATCGAATAACACAATTTTTGTTGTTAAGCCTGCTTTTGCCAATTCAGGTCCCAGATGGTTCTTTATGAGATCTGCCTGTTCTGCCGCAGACATTCGAAGACTTGGTGTATTATTTGCGTTGATAGGCTCATTCTGTGTGGTAATTGCGTCAATCGTAATGCCAGCCTTTTTCATCTCCTGAATGTATTTCACGAAATACATTGCATAAACCCTATAGCATTCCGGTTTTAAACCACCGGCTTTTACTTTCCCGTTTGTCTTCATCCATGTCGGAGCCGACCACGGGGAAGCCAAAATTTTAATGCCGGGCGAGATCTTTAAAATCTCCTGCATAACGGGAATCACATCCAATTTATCCTGACCCAGATCAAATTTTTCGAGTTTATAATCTGTCTGGCCCTCTTTGAGATCATCATAAGAAAAAACAAAACTGTTCAAATCGGAGGCGCCGATTGTAAGTCTTATATAACTCACCCCGATGTGGTTATCACCGGAAGAAAAAAGATCATAGATCAGCGCTTTTCTGGCATCCGGCGTCATCTTCATAATTAATCCGGCGCTTCCACCTGTTAATGCAAATCCGAATCCATCGATGGATTGCATGGAATGGGATTCATCAATAACTATTGGCAGTCCGCGTCCTCTCCCTTTATCAGAGAAGAAAACCTTTTCGTTCATCTTCTCAAAAAGCATTGATCTGTCAGGTTTTGTGACCCAACCTTCAACTTCCAACTGATCAGCGACCTGAGCGAAAGTACCGCAGGATAATGTTGCGAGCAACAGGCAAAGCAGAAATTTTGTCTTCATGGTGAATATAGATTTTAATTAAGTCTACTTATTCCACAAATCAGGTATTTGTTCATGTCCTCTTGCCCTTACAGGCTTCTGACTGAAAGGTTCCATTGAGCCTGAATGCACGTCAAACAGATGTTTTGCTGTTTCGGACATAGCCTCCACCTGCTCTTTATAAGGCCTGTCTGTTACATCAACCAGTCCGCAGTTATAGTTTTCACCGTCATTTCTGCGTCCTGTAAGATCCTGATCGCACCATTGAAAATATGCTGTACCAATCAGTCCGGGATGTGAATAACCCTGCTCAGTGTAATACCTGTAAGCAACACCGCGTTCTTTTTGTGAATCAACCTGCCATAGAGATTGTGCATAACCTCTGTCAACGGTACCAAAATGATATTCTCCGATAATCATAGGCAGATCAGTAATCTCAAGAGCGCGATCGAGCATCTCTTTCTTTGGATTAAGAGCATAACAGTTGAAAGACAGAACGTCAAATGACTCTTTGCATATATTTAATATTTCCGCATCTATGTTACTTATATTGCCGAAACGGAATCCAAGATTAAGATGATTAGGATCGTATTTGACCAGTGCTTCTTTTACGGAAGCAAGAAATGTTCTGAAAGTGCTGAAAATAAATGCTTTTCTGATTTCAGGTGTGTCGCCTTTTTCAAGGATTTTTTTCAATTCGGTTTTTATCGGTTTATCTTCACCGTTAAGTATTATGTCGCACAAGCGAACCTCTTCGCCAAGCCAGGCGGGTTCATTGCCAACAAAGTATCCTATTAACCATGGATTATCTTTGTATCGTGTAACAGACCCTTTCATTGCCTCATCGAGCCTGGCATGGAAATCAGGTGCATACACGTCGGCCAGACCCATAAGGCTTCTTTCCACTCCTGCTGTGCGCATTGAAATCATGAAAGCTTTTTTGTTCATTGAAATAACTTCTCCGCTTGACCAGTTTCCGATTGTATTTACTCCCCACTTATCCATACGTTTAATGACCATCTCATTTGATTTCACTTTAGCAGAATCACCGTAACGGCGCGTCAGGTTCCATTGTCCCAGATGATAATCATTTCTCTGAAAACGCTGATCAGTTGAAGGTTGTTGCGGTGGTAATTCTTTGAACATATTCCTTCTTTTATCTGTATCCTTGGCGTTTCCACTTCGTCCCGGAGCAACGCAGTCTACACCGACAGAGAGGAATAAATATCCTTCAGGGTCAACAAACCACCAGCGACCGTTAATTTTTTCAGTTCTGAAAAAACCTGTTGCTCTTACCTTATTCTGGAGATAACCTCCATATTGTGAATAGTTGTATGCAGCCGTAGTAACTGTTTCGTTCTCTTCCGCCTGCCATTCTTTCTGTAATTGCTCCATTGAGTGAATCTTTCCTTCATATTCACCAAGGTTCCATTGCCCGAATTCATCAACAGAAGGAATCTGCTCCATATATTCATCACCCGGATCTTCGACTGATAATGCTATTGAACGAATTTCTATTTCCGGATTTCCTATAGGAGCACGCATTCTGATACCTATTGAATCTACACCATGGAGCGGTCCGCGTTTCCCTCCCAGGTTAATCCACCCTGTGTACCTCGGCTGATTGAAAGTTGCTGCAAGATCACTGTTGGCATCGGGAAGATGTTTGTAGAATTTAAGAGGAATGGCGAGTTTATTCCATCCATTCGGGACATAACTCATTACACGTAATTCATTATAACCGGAATCGGTAGTAAAGCCTACCTGAAATCGCTGAGCAGTGGTTGATTTAAATTCAAGGACAACATAATTATACTCATCCCAGTTAGTTGATAACCCGGGAGTTATATCTTTTATTGCGAATTTTTTTCCAGCGACTTCTTTCGTGCTGTCAAATTTTATTTTAAAGGATTTTTCGTTGCAACCTATGAACGTAAACAACGTGAGTGCGATAAGTGTTATCGTAATTTTTTGATTCATGATTTAAGTATTTAATTCGTTACTTATTATGGAGTTCAGGCAGAATAAAAAAGTAATTTACAAAAGATATCTGATTAAATCTTAAAAAAGGGCATCTTCGAAATTTCATCCTACCAATGCCCTTTTATCCTTCCCATTATTCCCCAAAAAATCAGAATCTCAAAGTGAGATATTATCGAAAATGTTTTTTTTAACCACAAAATCGCCCGCCTACAAAATCAGGAACTTCAATATTAATAACTGGTATTCTTTTCATTTCCAAATACCCCCTTCCCAGCCTTCCCCCAGGGGGGAAGGAGTTAGCTTCGAATTGGCACTGGATTCACCGTCCCGCTTTGCGGGATAAGAAAGGGGGTTGTCTGGCAAGATATACTGTTTTTTACTTTGTGGGCTTGTAAACCTTTGTGTACTTTGTGGTTAATGGATTTCACTTTATTTATTTTATTTTCACGCTGAAAAATTTCGAGCGTGATGTTATAAACAATGTATTGCCATCTGTGCCGCCAAATATGATGGAGGTTGGTCTTACAGGAACTTCGATAATCCCCTTCTCCTTACCATCTTTATTGAAAACATGGATCTGTCCATCGGCTACATATAAATTACCTTCATTGTCAACAGCCGATCCGAATTCACCCCATTCAACAAAATATTTCAGATTTGAAAGGGTTCCATCAGCAGCGACATCCATTTTTACCATTCTTTTATCGTATTCATCTGATGCGTAGAACGGTTTGCCGGGGTATGCTTCGAGGACAGATGATGCCCTTGCCAGATCGTACTGATCAGGTATGATGGTCTTTCCGTCAGGAGCCAGAAAACATAACTCAGGCTTATACATTACAACAGTATTAAAGTCATGGAAATCGCGCCATCTGTTCGAAGGATATAGTGCTTTATACACATTGCTGACGGATCCCATCGGGACCTTCGGCAAAACTTTGAATGATTCTTCAGGATTTTCCGGATCAATTGAATATACTCTTGTTTCATATGAGGAGTTCCCGTACCCTGCAAATGATGTCCCTTTTGTATCGGGGTAGGTAATCGGAGCTTCCTGTTTACCATTAACCAGATAGTTTGCCTGGGCTTTGTACCTTACAAGTACAAGCAAATTATCTTTTGAATCTACTGCCAGAGACATTGGTTCAAATGGAAAATCAGCCACCAGTGACAATGTATTTGTTTCCACTGACCATTTATATATCCTGCGGAAACGCTGTTCCGAAAAATAGATATTTCCTTTACTGTCTCTGGTTATACCTTCAATAAACTCGAATCCTGAAGCCAGTTCCTGCATTTTACCAACTGCGCTTTCTAACGGAGCGCGGCGGGTTTCTTTTCCTGTGACAACAAGTTTCTGCAATTCCCATGGACGAACTTCAATGTTCTTATTTATATCGTAGAATGGAATATCGGTGGTATATTTAATCTGGGAATAGTTATGAATATTGATAAAATTTATATTGGTGCAATTCCATAATCTGATTGAATTGTGATAAGGCTCATTGATACGGATCACTCTGAACATATAAACATCGGCAAAGGTCATATCACTGCAATCCTCAAGTTCAATCGGCTGGCATTCTGTACTCTCAAGTGATTCTTCTTCAGTTTGAAAAACGTATATTTTCCAGTTTGATACATTTTTGAAACGTACCTCATTGCGGACATGATGCTCAATTGACATGGCGTAAACACGTCCTGCCGTACTTGTATTGTTAACATAGAACCCATTTGTTGAGAATGTACTGGCAGTCCATATATCTTTAAAAGTTCCGCCACCATTATTGGTTACCCAGAAACTCCAGTACTGATTATCCCAGGCGGCATTTCCAGCAGCGCGATTGCCGCCGCCAAACTGACCTCCGGGGCGCTGTCCGGCATTCTGCTGTATCTCAGAAGGTTTTGCCATGCCACCATGACCACCGACAAATTTTACATCATTTACATAAGAACCGGCATCTGCCATCCATTTCAAACCCACTGCCCGGTAGTTATATGTATTTGTATTTATTCCAATACCGTTCAGCATATTTTGTCCGCCGACTGATGATTCAAGCAATGCTTTCGGAGCTCCGAAACCACTGAACGCCGGTGTGCTTTCAGGCAGTTTAAGCTGCGTTCCCATAGGATGAAGGCCTATAAGGCATGTCTTTGGTCGCATCTTAAGTGTTTCTGTTATGCGATACCAACCCTGAGGAACATATATATTATCATATTTATCTATGGCATCTTGAAAAATCTTCGTATCATCGGTTGCATCATCTCCTTTTGCTCCCAGGTCACGAATATTCACGCAACTCTCCATTGAGGGAAGTGAAGGAATATCTCTTATGATACCTGCTTCCATTTTTGCTATCGGAACAATATCACTTTGAGTGCGGAATTCCGCCTTTGAAGTCATATCATCCATCTGAAGCCCATGATCAAAGCTTTTTACTTTATAGATTTTATGTGAAACAGTTGTTTCAGTATTGCTTCTTGAGAATTTCACTAGTACAGGAACATTGCTGCAATCGACGTTTCTCAGGGTAATCTGGTTGTTGCTGTTATTCTCGTTACTAATGATGATGGCTGGTCCGCTCACATTTTCAAAACGGCTGTTTTCCACGAACAAGCGATCGCAATAGTTAGGGTCAATGGCAAATACTGTAGGCACATTCTTAACTTTCATATTAACAACAGTAAGCCCTGATTCCTGGCAACGCAAAGCGGCAATCCGCTGACCTTCGAAATAAGCATCAACCAGCATTACCGGCCAGCCCGGAGAAGCTTTTGTTGTATAAATTCCATAATCCCCTCCGTAAAAAGCTACGTTTTCCATCTCATTCCCTATATCGAACAAGCCCGCTTTACCTTTACCAATATATATATTGACATGACTGATAAAACTATGTTGTGCGTAGTGAGTACGTAAACCCACTGCGAATGGATTTCCGTCCTCTATCCTCAGGTTGATGTTTGACATTGCGCTGTAGAATGTGCCAGCTCCCGCATCGCGTGGTGTTTGTCCTGCTTCGACGATTCCTCCTGTGAACCAGAACATATACCGTGCTTTACCCTTATCGCTGGCAACTTCTTCCTGAAAACCGGGAGAATTTTTTGTAAGAATAAATTCAGGCCGGTTTTTGCCGTACCCTATTAATCTTATTGCACCAGGGACATAGATAGTCTTGCTGATTCTGTATTTACCCTCAGGAATGAAAAGGATACCAAATCCTTTCTCTTTTTTCACTTTATTAATTGCATTCTGGAGAGCTTCGGAAAGATCACTCTTTCCGTCAGCCTTAAATGCAAAATTCTCCGGAGTAAAGTAGTAAGCTTCCTGATCTTTAGGACGTTGTGTATAGACTGATGTTAACTGGACTGCGCTCAGTTGAAAACAGGAAATGCACAACAATGTTATTAATAACAAGTTTTTCTTAGACATAACAAATAAGAATTTTCAAATCAAAAAAAAAGGGAGACAGGTTTTGAAACAGATCTTTCAATTGAGGAATCCCTGTCTCCCCCGGTTATTCAAGCATATCGGCACCTATCTTGCAATATTCAGAGTTACAAGCGGTGAGTAATTATGTCTTACCGTACCTACATTGGGAACGGTAGCAAGTGCCCCGATCCTGAAGAAGTAGTCTCTGGTATTCTTGAAGAGTGTTGGGTTTGCGGCCACGTCAATTGTTAACTCAAACTGAGTTGCCGAATTAACAGTAGCGCTTATGTTAGCCGGAGCTTTTTTATAGCAGGATGCACCGGTAATTGCAAAATTGACATAATTGCCAACCCATTTGTCGGTAAAAGCAAATAGTCTGATTTCATTAAGTTTAACATCGGTACCTCCTGCTTCAATACTGAAAGTAGCCTTCACAATGTTTGTTGTGGCATCGAATGTAATAACAGGACTAACGATGCGCAGGTAAGGAGTAACCGAAAAATCATAGGCATTTTCTCCTTTTTTAACTACAAAATCATTCACGACAAACGGATAAAAATTGCAGTTGGTAAATTCAATCCTGTAATTAGCTGCAAAAACGAGGTTATTGGTATATACTCCTGAATTATCTATGTTCCAGGTCTGTTTAGCTTCTGTAGGCCAGCCTTGCTCATACACACCAATTGAATTGCCGTTAGTGATGTCAGTTCCGATTACTTCTCCGGTAACACTGTCCAGAAACTTTCCGGAAATAGTTGCATTGGGACCGTCATAATTGTCAATCTCACACGATACGGTAACCAATGAGATAAAACATGATAGTACGAATAAATATAGTATTTTTTTCATTTCCTTAAAATTTTAAGATTAATACCCCGGATTCTCAATCAGATTGTTGGTACTCCTGCCAGGGATAGCTTCATAATAGCCTGTAGCAGCGTTGAATGTACGACCGTTAGCATATTCATCGTAATAATTATTTGCTCTTACGAAAATATACTTTGGTGTAGCGTCACGAAGGTCAACCATCGGAACCAATACAGTTCTGCGGGTGCCACTGAACAGACTGTGGAATTCACGCCTTCTCATAAGGTCCCAGTATCTGAAACCTTCAAATGCGAGCTCGACGCGACGTTCTTTAAGCACGTTTGCCAGAGTAAGAGGAATCTGATCGGTATGGCCTGCTCTTTTTCTCAATGCATTTATATAGTCATTTGCAAGTGATTGATCACCTGAACCACTTTCAACAACAGCTTCTGCGTAGTTAAGATAAACCTCAGCGAGACGCATATCGATAAAAGATGTTGTCGATGAGTTTTCAACACCAGCAACGGTTTTGCCTTCCTGAAGATACTTCTTTACAAGAAAGCCTGAATTTGAGAAATTTGCATCATCGGCGCTTCCTATTTTATAGAAACCTGAGTAACCTGATGAACCTTCTGCTCCGTAAGAATAGTATGTAACACCATTCTTTACTTCTGAATCAGTAGCGTATGCAACAACGGATGCATCGGATTTAACCATTCCCCCCTGCATTATTATCTTAATACCTTTATATGTTGAACCAGGGACAATGACACTTGCAAGCAGACGGGCGTCTTTATTGGCAAATGGTTCAAATAAGTTATCATATTTCTTAAATGGAAGCGATACATCCACCTGTGAGGGATTCGAATATGAATAGTTCTCAACTCCATCGGTACGCGTAACGATTTTTGAACTGGCTCCTGTTCCATTATCACTATAGTCTTCAAACAAGTCAACCATATCCAAAGTAGGACTGAAACGTCCGAATTTATGGAATCCGGGACTTGCCTGTGACGGGCTGAAAAGGATATCCCAGCAATGACCCTGGTTAGCAACTGTCGTGCCATCGAGGTATGCTTTTACAAATATGATCTCTTCGTTTGAAGTCAGAAATAAGTTCTGGAAGTTTGCTGCAGCATCTTTGGGAGTAGCAGGACTGGGCTTGTATAAAGAAAAACCTCCTGTATTTATCAGTTCAGCTGATGCGTCAATACAGATCTGATAGAATTCAGCGGCATCGGCAGCATCCATCTTTGCTAGATTCTGATTTACAGCTTCACCTGAGAGAGTTGCATTGTTCCAGTATTTTGCAACTGATGCTGCATGAAGGGCAACCCGAGATTTCAATGCCAATGCTGCCCATTTGGTAGCACGGTATACACCTTCAGCGGAATTAGCTTTCAAAGGAAGGGTTTCAATAGCGAGATTCAATTCATTAATGATGAAATTCCAGGTTTCTTTTTCTGTGTTTCTCGGAACATATAAAGCTTCGTTAGTTGTACCGGGAACATATTGGGCATCCAGAACATAATCTATCAGTGGTACACCACCATATCTTTTTGCCAGGCCGAAATAGATATAAGCGCGAACAAAATGAGCCTCACCCTTTAGTTGTTCATATTTTTCCGGGGTAAGATTGGCTTTGACTGATTCAAGACTCACAAAAAATTTGTTTGCCTCACGAATCGAACTATATGGCCAATACTGACATGGAACGGGACCAATTCCTGTCCCTGCACTTGCAGTACTTTCATCGGTATACATTGAAAGCTTATATGAGCTCTGCATACCGCCTTTCCAGCCATGGCTGTTAAAAGCAGGAGCTGAGGAGGACCAATCTGCAGGATAGTAGCTGAAATCCTCAATAGGCATGCTATTATAAAGTGTTGCCATTAAAGTCTTAAGGCCATCAGGTGTTTCAAGGAGATCCTGTGCAGAAGTCTTGTCAAGCGGCTTTAATTCAAGCATCTCGGTACAGCCTGCAATTCCAATAAGAAAGGCAAAGCTGAATATATATGATACTATTTTCATTTTCATAATTATCGAATATTAGAAATTAATACTGATACCAAAATTGTATGACTTCATCAACGGATAAGCCAGACTGGCATCCCAGTCAGCTTCCTGACGTTCAGGGTCAGCGTTCTTGAGAAGTTTGTTACAGAAGGTCAAAAGATTGTAACCGTTAATGAATACTCTTCCGCTTTCCATCCCAAATCTGTTAGCGAGAACTTTAGGGATTGTATAACCGATTTCCAGGCTCTTAAGACGAAGATAAGTAGCATTGGGTCTCCAAATATCCACAAGCAGGGCTTCAGTTGTGTTGTTATAGTTATAGTTACGAAGTGCAGGATAGAATCCGCTTACCCATTGTGTTGAAGGATCATAAGGATTATCCGTTGTATTGACTGTATGCCATCTGTCGAGATACTTTTCGTGCAGGGTAGGATAACGTCCGTAACCCCAGATATCATTGTTTCTGTAGTTGATTGTATAGCCTGATGCACCCTGGAAAAGAATATTGATATCGAAATTTTTGTAAGTTGCATCAAGGTTAAGACCATATTGTTTCGGCGGGTTAACAGTACCATATGTCCAATGGTCATAAGTCTGGTCACTGCTATTGATAATGCCATCACCGTTTACATCTATGATCTTGTAACTGCCAGGTAACATTTTCGAGTTACCGGCTGTACCTCCAAGCAAAGGTGCCGTAGCATACTGATCAAGAGAAGTATATTGACCGTCATACTCATAAAGTCCCATTTTACCTGAATAACGGTCGGTGTTACTGTTTATCCAGTAATTCCATGAACTTGAGTATCCACCATTCTCATTGTGGAGAGTCTTGGTGCGTGTAAATGTAAAGTTAGCTGAAACACCATAACTGAAATCATCTCCGATTTTGTTCCTGTGTGAAAGGGAAACTTCAAAACCATGGTTCAGGTTTGAGTTGGCGTTTGCCTGAGGGAAACTGGCCCCAAATGTATTTGGGACAGACTGAATCAGTGTGGCAAGTACACCTTTATTCTTTCTCTGGAACAAATCGAAAGAACCGGAAATTTTACCTTTCATTAACTCGAAGTCAATTCCAATGTTGCTGATCTGAGAAGTAACCCATGTGAGATCGTCGTTGACGACACCAGGACCAACCATCCCTACAGTAAGAGCGCCATCGTTGAATACATAACCATTAACGGAATTTGCTGTATATGCTGAATAATAAGCGAAAGGATTACCTGCATCGGTACCGCTTTCTCCATATGATCCCCTGATCTTAAGATTGGATACAATAGGAAGATTGTCTTTAATAAATGACTCTTCAGAAATTCTCCAGCCAGCGCTTGCTGACGGGAAGAATGCCCAACGGTTGATTTTTGCGTACCTGTATGATCCGTCATATCTTGCAACTACCTCAAGAAGGTATTTGCCTGCGTAGTCATAATTTGCACGACCGATATAAGCAGCATATTTCCCGAAATACCGTTTCCCTGAATTGGAGGCTGTTGTGGATGTACCCTGATCGACAATGTCATTTGTGAACAGATCACTGTACAAACGTTTTGCCATCATATCATCTCCACGGGTTCCTGTGAACTCAACGATTCCTGACAAATTCAGTTTGTGTTTGTCGAATGCCCTTACGTAGTTGGTCTGCAAGCGTGCTACAGATCTCTGGAACAAACCTAGTGTATTTGAATATTGATTTGATCCTGTTCTTTGTGAGAACTGATCAGTATAATAATCATACAGATCGTATGATTTCTGCAAAAATGAACTGTTTGAGATATTTTCGTCAAAGGCGCCTGTTGCCATTAAAGTTAACCCGGCTATTTTCTCGAATGTATAAGTCAGATCGACAGTTGATTGAAACTGTATGTTTCTCTGCTGGTTGTAACCATCCAAATCAGGGTTCATCAGAGCCCAGGCATTCTTGCTCTCAGGATTAATAACACTTAAGTGATTCTCATTGGCGATGGTATGATAATTTATACCACGGTCGTTTACCATGATTGTCTTGTATGTCCATAGGAAATCTTCTCTTGGAGATTGTTTGTTATCAAAACGACCTGCAACTGAAACATTCAACTTCAGGTTTTTTCCAAGATCAGCTGTAGTGGTAGATCTGAAGTTGTAGCGGCGATAGTATTGAATTCCGCTTGTTAACAGACCGTTATCTTCAGTATAACCAAAACTGTTATAGTATTTTACTGATTTGGTACCACCTCTTACCGAGAAATTATGAGATTGCTGGAACACCTGTGGTTTGAGAGTTAGTTTGATCCAGTCAACATCCTGGTAACCAGGCTCATTTGTCCTGTATTTCTCAAGGATATCGGCAGTGTAAGTTTCAGCTGCTCCTGAATTCCTGTCCATCTCGTTTTTCATAACACGATATGTATAGGCATCAACTGTATGCTCCATCCCTGTAGCGCCTTTCATTCCGAAGAGGTTTGAATATGTAAACTGTGCTTTCCCTTCAGAACCCTTTTTTGTTGTTATGATAATAACACCATTGGCAGCATTCATACCATATATAGATGCAGCTGCATCTTTCAGCACTGACATACTCTCGATATCATTCGAGTTAATCTGGGCCATATCAGATGTACCATCACGGGCAACACCATCGACAATTACAAGGGGAGCTCCAAAACCACGGATACTCACGTAGTTATTGAATTTGCCGGGTTCACCTGTAAGCTGACGTACCATCAATCCTGAGACTTTACCCTGGATGTTACTGATAAGGTTTTCACTTTTTGTAGATACGATACTTGCAGCTGTAATATTAGCTACTGACCCTGTCAGTGTTTCCTTTTTAACAGTACCATAACCTATTACAACAACTTCATCAAGGCCCGTCATTTCAGCCGACATTTTAAGGTCAACGACAGATTTTCCGGTTACAGGAACTTCCTGTGTAGCATAACCTATAAATGAAAAGATCAGAATGGCATTCGGGTCGGCTGTTTTAATGGAATATTTACCATTGATATCAGTAAGAGCTCCGATCGTGGTACCTTTTACCTGTATATTAACCCCTGGCATGGCTTCATCGTTGGCTGCATCAAGTATAGTACCTGTGACAACTCCCTGTTGTGTACCTGGTTCTGTAACAGCAGCTATTAATTTATCAGCTATAGGTTCTGTGGTTAAAAGTATCTTTCTGTCAATAATAGTGTAATTGACATTTGTACCTTTAAATAGATCAGGCAGTATGTCGGTAATCAGACCGTTTTCAACATGGATATCGACAACTCTGTCAACATCAATCTGCTTCTGGTTGAATATGAAGTAGAATTCACTCTGAACCTCAATTTCATCAAGTACTTTTTCAAGACTTGTATTCTGCATGTCAAGCGAAACTTTAGCCACCTGTGAATATGTAGGAGTAGCCAGTATGTTTGAAACGCCTGCAACTATCAGAAGCAATGCAATTTTAAGTTCCATAATTAGTTTTTTTAGGGTACGGGAAGAATGCACCCATAAATAAATTTTATTTTTCATAACTTTGAAAAGTTTAAAGGTTAAGTTATTATTACAGATTGTAACTTAGCAAGATGTGCAGGAAGGCGCCACAAACGCTTTCCTGTTTTTTTTGCGATGTTAAGACTATTTCATAGGCTGTAAGGGTTAGGTTAGTAATGGTTAGTTCATTTAGGGTTATTTAGTTCTCGCAGTTAAAATGACTTTTCTTCTGCTGTATGTTCCGTCTGAGTTCATTTCACGGTCCTCAATTTTATAATCCAGAGGCAAGCTGCGTTTCAACAAACCAAGTACCTCTTCAAGACCTTCATCAATAAATGTTGCCCTGAGCCTAAAATTATCTGTCAGATTTAGTTTTACTTCCACATCAATATTATACCACCTCTCAAGTCTTCGCGCAATAACATCAAGCGGATCATTTCTGAAAACCAGTTTGCCTTCCGTCCATGATAAATATTTTTGTGGCTGGACTATATCCTTGGAAAAATCAGCATTCGTTTTGTCATACAAAATCAAATCATTCGGATACATAGTGTATGACTTATTCTGTTTCGTTTCGGTAAATAAAAGACTTCCTTCCTCCAGAACAACTTCCACATTCTTCTCGTTATCATAAGAGGCAATGTTAAACCGCGTTCCCAAAACTTTTACTTTAACTTCTTTTGCTGTCACAATAAATGGACTCTTTTTGTCTTTAAATACGTTAAAAAATGCCTCACCTTTAAGGGTAACCTGCCGGTCTTTCATAAAGTCTGAAGTATATTTTATACTAGAACTGCTGTTTAACCATCCGGTTGTACCATCTGGCAGACTGAACTGAACCCTTGTCCATGCAGGAGAATTGATTTCAATCCAGGCCTGCTTCCCGTTATCAGATGTATTTAACTTCTGTATTGCAAAAAAGACAATAAGAGGAAGTAAGACCACAGCTGCTATTCTTAATGACCATTTTAAAATCTTATGAAAAGAGCTTTCTTCCTGTTCAGGCTTCCGGGTGTTTATATTATAATGTATCTTATAGAGAATATAATCAAGATCTTTCTTCTCTTCGCCACTATCAGCAGTGAGGATATCAAATTGCCGGGATAAGAAATCTTTCAATTCTCTTTCCTTTTCCTTATCGGAAAAAACTTTATGAACATAAGAGGCATCCTCATCTGTATATCTACCTTTAAAGTAACGCTCCAGTTTTTCGCTGTCAAATTCTGTATAACTCATTTCGCCATCTTTTTTACACAAAGTCAAGAAAATTTAAACTGGTAAAATATATAGAAAAAAAAGCAGTTCAACCCAACCACGGAGAACTGCCCTTTTAACTAACTAACTAACTGTAAAACGCTTATAAATAGAATATGATTATAATTCATGTCTGGATTTGACATAACCATGCCTTCCCGGTTCCAACAGGAGGCTCTTTTAATTTTAATCTGCATTACAGGACGATCTTCGTTCTTAAGCAAAATCATACCTGTGACATCTTAAAATTTGCTGATATTGTATACATATCATCGTGGTTAGTTCTATTATAATATCCTTCAGAAACGGAATACACCTATCGTCATCAAAAAAAAATAATAATAAATTTCAGGAAAGGCTAGGTGAAGAATAAAATAAAGAATAAAAGAACAGGCAGATTCTCCTTATTCAGGTTAACTCTGATGAATTTGAGTGCATCCGTTAACTGATTCTCTACAGTCTTATGACTGATATTTAATTCCTCGGCGATTTCTTTTATGCTTAATCCCTCAAATCTGCTTTTTACAAATACTTCCTTACGGCGCTGTGGCAACCGATTTACGAGCTCATTTATGTACTGGTAGAGGGAATCATAAACCAGTTTCTGGGAAGTTCTGACATCTGTTTCATCATATAAACCGGATGCCAGATACTCAGTCAGGTAACTTTTTGCCCTGAAATGTTTCCTTATAATATTAAATGATATTGTGAAAAGAAAAGATTTAAAGGACAGCTCTTCTTTAAGCTCTTTTCTCTTTTCCCAGATTATTGTAAAGACCTCCTGAACAAGTTCTTCTGCTTCATCCTCAGATTTCAGGTAGCCAAGCGCGAAACGGTATAAACGTCCGCTGTAACTCTTATACAGAGTATTAAAGGCAAGAATGTTGCCTTTTGCCAGTCCTAGCACCAGCAAAGATTCATCTTTAGTAATTCTCTCTGACATTTTTGATTGAAATCCCCTTTCCGAAAAATTGGTGCTAAGTTAGGATAGTTAATCGCTTTTGAAACCATCCTTTAGGAATATTTATTTTTTTTTAACAAAAAAGCCGTGGGTAAGATGCAAGGGAGATTTCAAATTCTTATTCCATAATTCTCAGCCCCAGATGACGGGTTTGCGGGGTTGCCTGCGATTAAGGCTGACTGGAACAAGTGAGACCATGGGCCAATTTGTTGTTGTAGGACCATGCGACAAGGTTGATGCTGCTCTTTATCCATGGAATTGGGAGAAACCCGGATATAACGACAATGCCTGGTTAAAACCCGCGTCACTCGATGCAGCCCATCCAAAAGGGGTAGGGACAGATATAAACTGGGAATTATCTCCGCGTCGCATACCCTTGATGGAGCAGATGCCTCAAAAATTTGCAACCGTTCGCCGTTCATCAGGAGTTCCTGTTCCTGATGGATTCCTTAAGGGAGAATCTCGATGGATAATTCCTGCCAATAAAAAAGTCGTCATACTCATTGATCAGGAAAACCTCACAACAGGCTATCCTGAGCTGCTTGTTTCAAAGGGAAAAGGAAGCACAATAAAGTTAACATATTCCGAATCGCTTTTCGACCCGAAAGGACAAAAGGGAAACAGAAATGATATTGAAGGAAAAACAATAAAAGGTTATTCGGATTACTTTATGCCCGATGGAAATCCCGACAGATTATTCCGTCCTCTGTGGTTCAGGACCTGGAGATATCTTCAGTTGGAAGCAGAAACAAAGGAAGAACCGCTGGAGATAAATAATTTTTCGAGCGTGTTCACTGCTTACCCTTTAAAGGAGAATGCAGTATTCGAATCTGACGCTCGGGAATTGAAAAACATCTGGGATGTCGGATGGAGAACCGCAAGGCTTTGTGCTAATGAAACATATTTTGACTGTCCCTATTATGAGCAGCTGCAATATGTAGGCGATACACGCATTCAATCACTTATATCCTTGTATGTCTCCGGCGATGACCGCCTCGTAAGAAATGCGCTTACTGACTTTAATGAATCCATATTTCATGAAGGATTGACCCGGAGCAGGTATCCATCGGCTAATCCTCAGATCATTCCTCCTTTCTCACTTTACTGGGTCGATATGGTGAATGATTACTGGACTCTCCGGGATGATCCTGAATTCATAAAAGGTTTTTTGCCTGGTATAGAGACTGTGCTCGGATGGTTCTCCCGCAGGATTGATAAGCAAACAGGTGTGCTGGGCAGGGTAGAATACTGGAATTTCGTTGACTGGGCTGTGGAATGGCCATGGAACAGCGAACAAGGGATTGGCGGCGTCCCGGCAGGGGGATCGATCCCCGTGTAATCCGTGGTAAAAAAATGTTTTAGCTTACCACATTTGCCGGATTTCCGTTAATAAACGCAGTGAGATTTGTCACCGCGATATCCATCAATCTTACTCTTGCCTCTTTTGTTGCCCATGCAATATGAGGAGTGATCAGGCAGTTTTTTGCTTTGAATAGAGGATTATCTTTTGAAGGTGGCTCTATTGAGAGCACATCTAACCCGGCGCCTGCAATAATTCCGGAATTCAACGCATCGGCAAGATCCTGTTCAACTAATACAGGACCTCTGGATGTATTTAACAGAAATGCAGACCTCTTCATTCTTCTCAGACTTTCAGAATTAATAAGTCCTTGAGTCTCAGGCACCAGCTGACAATGAATGCTCACAACATCAGACTGTTCCAGGACTTCATTAATTTCTACCCAACTGAAGTTTTTCCGCTCAGACTGATCCGTATGGTTCCGGCTTGCTGCGATAATATTCATACCAAATACTGTGGCTATATCGGCAACCTTTTTACCAATAGTACCGAAACCTATTATACCAAATGTTTTTCCTGCCAGTTCTATCAATGGAAAATCAGAATAGCTGAAATCGGGCGACTGCGCCCATTTACCCTTGCTAACAGAATCGCTGTGCCTCTGCACATGCTGACAGAGCTCAAGCAATAACGCAAAAGTCATCTGAACAACAGACATTGTGCTGTAGGCAGGAACGTTTGTGACGATTATGTTCCTTTTTTTTGCAGCTTGAATATCAACAACATTATATCCTGTTGCGAGTACACCTATATATTTAAGGTCCGGCAAGTTATTCAACAACTCCTCAGTGATAGGTGTCTTATTTGTGAGTAATACTTCTGCTCCGGAAGACCTTTCTAATATTTTGTCTGCAGGGGTTCTGTCGTGCAAGACAACATCACCCAATTCAAAAAGTCTGTCCCAGCTTATATCACCGGGGTTTAAGGTATGGCCGTCGAGGACTATGATTTTCATGGTTGATGTATAATGCAAATAAACTTAAAGATTGAAGATGGAGAAAGTGCCTGCAGCGCGTGATTTTGGAATTAAAGGAGTGCTGCGATCGAAATATCTTCGTACTCCAATCTCTCTGCCATCCATAAGCAAAACATGAATCATATCCTTGCTGAACCAGACTTTACTTGCTAATATTTGTGTTGATTTATCGGGTAAAGTGTTCATTCATTTATTCTATAACCTTTTATTAATAAAACTGTTGGCATGCAAATACAAAGATAAGTAATAATTTCAGGTTAAAGATTATTATTAAATATCCTGTTTTGTTATTGATTGTAAAAGGAAAATTGATTTTTCTCAATCTCAAATCAGCTATAAGACAACCTGAATCCTGATTTAGGGGTTTCTGACACGTCTTCCAGAACAGGATATCTCCAGATAAGCTGTTCTTTGTGATTATCGCTGAGTTTGTAAATCTTTTTATGATCACTTATGGATTCCCCGATGATTTGAATCTTATCAAGGTCGGCTACTCCCAGATTTGTCTCTTTGCAGAAATTCATGTATCCGATATTGGCAAAATCAATACCCATCAATTCAATTCCGACACGATCGGCTGCCAGCCAGTCAAGACTTGCGATGCATATTCTATGGTCAACAGGAGTGCCGTCATTCGGACCATTCCCTTCCATACCCTCAAAACCGTCAATTACTGCCAGATGTGGATGCAGATGCCTCGACATCGAATAGAGATTATAATTGATCCCGCGAAATCCGCTTCCATGCATAATTGGTTTATCGCTGTTTGTGCCGGCTTTTCTTGATGATCCGAATCCAAAACCTTTGTCTTTGATCGGGGACCCGAATACTATATTTTTTAAAGACAGAGTAGCAAATACCCGATCGTGGGTCTTCATTCTGGCAACTGAAACAATAAATGAATCAGGATCAAGCATTAAGTGAGACATTCTCACTGCATGAGGTTTGAAATCCTTTTCATCGAAGACATGAATAATGTCGAATGGCTGCTGATCGAGATCAATCAGCTTTACATGATACTTGTCCGCCATCCGGAAATAGCCAAAGTTTTTAAAACCGTCTAGTGTCGGACCATTGGCTGCAGATTCTGCTATAATAACGTTTTCTGTTTTCCCTATTGACTTCAGAAATTCAAGTATTCCTTCAAGCGTATCCACATGGGTGGAAGCTAAAGGCACATTTATATTAACATTGTTGGGCTTCAGAACTATTCTTCGTTTGCCTATTGCCTGGGCGATTTCCTTTGAGAATGGCTGAAGAGCACGAAAAGCCATGTCAGCACGGTTATTTCCCGTAGTAAGAGCAACTTTAGAGCCAATGGATTCCTCAGATCCCGGTAAGGCAAAACTATCAAATGGCTTGACGCAGGCGATCCCTGCTGCACCTATTACTGATGTTTTCAGAAAGTTCCGGCGTGTATATGGTATCATGACGATAGGATTTAGGTATACCAAACATACAAAATCCGCAGCATATTAGGAAGAATTCGGGAATAAAAAGCATGTAGCGTGCAACATGGGGCGTGAAGGCAAGCGGTTGCTTTCTTCACTCCTTTTTGTAGAAGTTGGTGCTTTCGAATATTTTATCAGCCGATTTGGCTACGAAGCCGTTATATAATTGTCCGTTTGTATCAGGAAATCTCTGTGCGAATTCATAATAGCAACAAGGCACCTCAAATTCTCCTTCCGTAAAATTCACTTTGACTGAATCTGCTAATGTACTCGATTGCTGAAGAAGATCTGATGTTGTCCCCTTTATCTCTCCGCCTGAACTGTTCAGTTTGAAACCATTTCTTTTCAGGAGTTCATTTACGCTCTTTAAGTTATTATATTTTTTTAACGAATTGATACTTACAGTGAAGTGATTCGCCCTGAAACCAAAAACATAAAACCATGCTGCATATTCCGATTCCTCCCTTAACCGGTTATAGACTTCGTATGACAAAGGATTGAATAAGGAACCTGAAAATATCAGCTCTTCGTTTGCAATTTTTTTCCTGTCGGCCATTGCAAATGCCTCTTTTAATGTATCCTGGATATATTGGGAACATTCAGCAAGAATGAGCTGGCTGATGAAGATCCTCGGAGCAGTACTGTCTCCGGGAATTTCATAATGCCGGGCAAAAAGATGTTTTTCCCTGAAATCGTACTGACCTTTTTGAACATATCCGTTTGAAATAAATGGTTCTGCAAGCACTTCGATATTTATTTCCCGATAATCCAGGGTTCTGAATGCAATATGATCATTGACAACCACCTCGCCTTCCTTTAAAAACAGATCATGTATTGCTCCTGCTGAGGGATTCTGAGTGGAGTAGTCTTTCCAGAGACGGGCGAAGATTGAATCAAGTTTCATATGCTTACAGGTTTAATTCAGTTGGCATATTAACAAATCCATCAACCACAAAGTTCACAAAGGACTTTCTCTGTGTAACTCTGTGCTTTCTTCGGCTTTCCTCTGTGCAAGTTCTTATTTTTTTGTTACACAGAGTTCCACAGAGGACCACAAGAGCCACAGAGTAAAGCTATCTGCTGAACAGGTACTGCAGCTTCACGAAATACTGGTAACCTGAAGTCTTAAATGTATAATCACCCTGATTGTAGTTCAGTAAATCCTGCGTCATACCTGCACAGAACATGGTAAATGCATTGAACCTGTAATTCAATAACGGATAGATGCTGAATGTTTTACTGAATGTATTGTATTGGACTATATTTCGCAGAAAGAATCGTTTTGTAAACTGAAAAGAGGTGATATTCCTTACAATATTGCCATGGTAGAATTCCGTGCTGTCGTTCAGATCGTTCAGTTTTGCTATTGTCCATGTAAATGATGTTTTCAACCTGGAAAACGGTTCAAGGTCAAGTTCTGAGGTAACCGTATATCCTTTCCCCATAACAGGGTCCATTGCACGGTAAATAAATTTTCCAATATCACCATCAACCTCAAATGTTACGCCCTTTATCGGGGTTGACTGGATATTTATGCTGGATCTGTTTATTGATGAAAAGAACTTATTTCTGAAAAGCTCACGGTTCACTGCAAGATAGCCTGCATTTATATGAGTCTGTCCGATCATATTCAGATTAAAGCCCGGTATTAAGGTGAGATTTTTAAAGATGCCGTCATAATTGTAAATAAGATCAGTCACCACAAACATTCCCCACTTCTGTACAATTTTTTTATTTGGAAGAAAGCTATAACTGTGCTCCATGTCTGTTGTTCTTCCATCAACCTGCGGAAATAATCCATTATAAGTCTGATAGGTAGGTGAAAAATTATTCTGGGTGAGCGAAAAAGAATAATTTCTGCCCTGTCTCATCAGTGTGACATGGCTCCCTCTCCCAAAGTATTTTTCGCCATTAAACCCTGCATCGTGACCAGTTGATCCAAATTGCCTGGCGGAATTGAAAAGCGTTGTGTCGTTTATTTCTTTCGTGTTCGACAGGAATATTTCACCCTGGAAATACCAGTTTTTCCAGAATTTGAAATTCCAGTCCAGACCGTTGAGGTAATTATGCGCACCTTTATAATTCCTTGAAAGAAATAATGTTCCTATATAGTTTTCTTTACCCAGGTCATATCTTATGCGTCCAACTCCGACATAAGATCCGTCGGCAGTTTCAATTGTATTACTTTCCTCTTCCCCCGGCACTGTTATGGCAGTATTTCTGTCATAAGCTCCAAGGAAGAGATAGGACAATTTTCCCTGTTTGCCATTTAGCTTCAGTGCGTACAAGGGATTGTTAATTGTACGTGAATAGTACATGGGTGTCTGAAGAAGGTCCATCCCGGTCATGAAAAATGGTCGTTTTTCAGGATAAGACAAAGCAAATGTTGTGTTTACGCTTAGTTGATCAGCGTCGGATTCAATCTGGCTGAAATCAGGATTAATAACCGCATTTATTGATACATTAGGTCCGGGGGAATATTGAACTCCGCCGCCGATCCTGGCTTTCAGTGAGCCTCTGTCCATGGGCGAAGCCGGATCCGAGAGGTCACTTCTTGAGCCTGTTGACTGAATCATTGTATACGGCAACAGGTCGAGCGAAAAACCTGGTTTAATACCTTCCAGCCCGGTAAGTTTTCCTCCCTGGGCGATGTAGCTCGGATTATTCCTGTCAAGTGGCGTCCATGTGCAAAGATATCTGTTATCGCGTGGGATATTCCTGAGAAGGGAGATAGTCCATTCCTGACTTTCCTTTGCTGAAAAGCTGAGTGATCTTAACGGTATTGACATTTCTGCTGTCCATCCGGTCGCATTTCTTGCTGCGGCGGATTCCCAAACCATGTCATAAGAAATATCTTCATTTCCCGATCCCATCATCAACAGATCTCCCTGAATCCCGAACGGATTGACGGCAAATTCAAATCCGCGCTGGTGACTGTTATAGGTATCTATCGTCGCAATAACATAATCGTCACCAAATATTTTATCCCTGTCTGACAGATTCGCTCTTATACTTTGGGGTATGCTGTCGTAACATCTGAATCCGAGATAGATGTTTTTGTCATCGTAAAGGACCATGGCTTCTGTCCTCTGCCGTGCCGGAGTATTCTCACCCGGGGAAGCTTCAAACTCTAAGGTTACAGGAATACCTTTTAACCATGCCGGATCATCAAGTTTTCCTGAAAGATTCAGGGCCGTCTCTATCCGCACTGCATGAAATTCGGGTTTCAAAGAGACAGAATCAGCCTCTTCAGCCTTCACCCTGCAATTTGAGCCAGCGGCCAACAACAGCATAAATAATATATATTTAAGACACACCCAATTCATATCCATTTTTTTTCCCATGGCCGCAAGATTAGAAAAAAATAAGCATAACATAAAACATATTTGACAAATTACTCTTCCGGAGCAACAATTGTAATATTTTCACACATAGCACTGTCCATTATTTTGACACTTCGATATCAGACCAAATATATAATGAGCTGATATTGTTTAGTTTACAATTTTGGCACATTCTTTGGTTTTAAGAGTGAGAAATTAAGATTTATGAATTTGGAATTAACATAAAATGAAAAATATCTTAGCAATAATAACACTGTTTTCCTTCTTTGGTTTCCATGATCTGAAGGCTCAGGAAAAGAAATGGACGCTGGAAGATTGTATAACTTATGCAGTTACAAACAATATAGCTCTGCAACGTCAAAGGCTGCAGACGGAAGTTGCGCAGGTAAACTACTTCAAATCAAAAATGGATTTTCTGCCATCACTTAATGGCGAATCTGATGTAAGCATACAGTATGGCAGATCGATCGACCCTATCACAAACGGTGTAACATTTCTGCAGAACTTCAGAAATGGGTATCAGTTGACTTCAAACCTCAGACTGTTTAACGGATTTGCTGCGGTAAATACTCTTTCTGCAAATAAATTCATGTACAAAGCAGGTCTGGAGAATGAAAAAATTGTCAGGAATACTGTAATTATTGATATTATGGGGCAATACTATCAGGTACTTTACGCACGAGGGCTTGAGAATGCGTCAAAAATGCAGCTCGATATCTCTGAAAAACAGTTATTCAGAATTACCAAAATGGTGGAAACCGGCAGAGAGGCGCTGTCAAAACAATATGAAATTGAAAGCCAGGTTTCTGCTGACAGGCTGACTTATACAATTGCACAAAATACTGCCAGTCAGTCTATCACAACGCTCAGACAAACACTTCGTCTCGATCCAGGGACTGAATTTGACATCCTGATGCCTGATCTGAACAATATTTTGATAACAGATACTAATTTCAACGCCGACAGTGTATACTCTATAGCTGCTGTCACCCTGCCCCGTCTGAAACAAATAGAATTTGAACTCAAAGCTTCAAAAAGACAGATAGCCGCAGCCAAAGGCGCTCTTCTGCCCAGTCTCTCAATCGGTGGTCAGATCTTTACAGGTTATTATACTCTCCTTAATGATACGTCAGGCCATAGCCCATTCACCACACAGATGAAGAATAACTTCGGACAGGCAGTTTATGCTCAGGTCAACATACCAATTTTTAATAATTATACGACAGGCCGTAATATAAAACTGGCTAAGATCAGAAGAAATGATAATGAACTAAGACTGGAACTGGAGAAGAACAATCTCTACACCGATATTGAAAACGCATGCCTCAATTATAACAGGGGAAAAGACGAGTTCGCTGCTGCAAATGCCAATTTTTACTACAACACGAAGTCATTTAGTGCGGTCGAGAAAAAATTTGAATCAGGACTCGTGGATGTTACGGATTACTCCCTCGCAAAGACTACATTATTCAAAGCTGAAACAGAAACCCTCAGAACAAAATTGCAGCTTCTGATAAGGAAACTTACAATCCAGTTCTACACTACGGGTGAATATCAGAATATTGATCTGCCAAAATAGAGTATAATATATGAACTTCAAAATAAATAATTCATGAAGAGTATGAACATTCCCTTGTCATTTACCCCCTGCCCCCTAAAGGGGGTTTAAGAACTGCCAGTATCTTTATTTCAAGCCCCCTTTAGGGGGTTGGGGGTAAAAAGGTGGAGAATGAATTCCGTTATATATTATCGAAGACGCATATAAAAGTAAGGATTGGAGTAAAAGAGTTATAGAGTAGACATTGAAAAAATGGAAATGGAAATGGAAATGGAAATAGAAATATAGAAATAAATTGAAATAAATAGAATATAAATAGAAATAAATAGAAATAAAATGGACACCCCTCGAGAAACAATGGATAAAGTAATTCCAAAGAAAAAAGGCCTTCAGAAAAAACATATCGGATTTATAGCTATCGGCTTGGCGGCTGTAGTTCTTATTTATATGGCGTTTTTTGCCGATCGGACTTCAACATACAAAGTCGAAAAAGACAAACTTATTATTGAAACTGTTACTGAAGACCAGTTCAATGATTATATCACTGTTCCCGGAGCAGTCGAACCTATAACTACTATAAAACTCGATGCCCAGGAAGGCGGTCGCGTTGAAGAAAAAGTCATTGAAGAGGGAACAATGGTGAAAAAAGGAGATGTCATCCTGCGGCTTTCCAATCCTGACCTCTATCTTGCTATTTTAACAAGTGAAGGTGATCTTGGTTTCAGAGAGAACCAGCTAAGGCAAACTCAGATCTCGATGGAACAGGAAAAGTTGCAGATAAAAAGAGAACTTGTCACACTTAAATTTAATATCGACCGGCTAACTCGTAATTTTAAGCAAAATGAGGTTCTGATTAAAGACAACCTTATATCAAAAGAAGAGTTTATACGATCAAAAGAAGATCTTGATGCTTCAATTCAATCCAACGATCTATATATGGAACGTATGAAAACAGACTCCATTTTCCGTTCGGTGAATATACAAACTATGCAAAATGACCTTTTAAATATGAGGAAAAATCTTGCTCTCGTTAGAGACAGGGTAAAAAATCTGAACGTAACTGCCCCGGTTGATGGTCAGCTTGGTCTTTTAACACCGGAGATCGGGCAGCAGATTAACCGCGGAGAGAATATGGGACAGATAAATGTGTTAACCTCATATAAAGTAACTGCACAAATTGATGAACACTACATCGACAGGGTGAGAGCTCAGCTTAGTGCAACACTCGACAGACAGGGACATAATTTCAATCTGACAGTAAGAAGAGTTTTTCCTGAGGTAAGAAACGGAACTTTTAAAATTGAAATGATCTTCCGCGACAGTATGCCTGATAATATCAGGACCGGCCAGACATATTATATAAGTCTCCAGCTTGGTCAGCCAAAAGTGTCAGTTCTTGTTCCTATTGGCGGTTTCTTCCAGGAGACAGGCGGACAATGGATATTTGTTCTCGATCCTTCAGAATCTTTTGCGACCAAAAGGAGTATCTCAATTGGTAGAAAGAATCCAAAATACTATGAAGTTCTAGAAGGTCTGAAACCAGGCGAAAAAGTGATCGTCTCAGGCTATGAAACTTTCGGGAAAAATGAAAAACTAATTCTTAAAAAATCCAAATAATTCTTAATAATTAAAGTCATGATTAAAACTACTGATTTAACTAAGATCTTCAGAACCGAAGAAGTTGAAACAACTGCATTAAATAAAGTGACTCTCGATGTAAAAGAGGGTGAATACGTAGCAGTAATGGGTCCGTCAGGATGCGGAAAATCCACATTGCTCAACATCCTTGGCTTACTCGATAACCCAAGTTCAGGAAGTTATATCTTCAACGGAACTGAAGTAGCAAATCTGAAGGAACGTGACAGGACAATTTTCCGCAAAGGGAATATTGGCTTTGTTTTCCAGAGCTTTAACCTGATTGACGAATTGAACGTATACGAAAATGTTGAGTTACCGTTGATCTACCTGAAAATGAAAACAAGCGAACGTAAAAAAGCAGTTGAAGATGTGCTGGAAAGGATGAAAATCGGTCACCGTGCAAAACATTTTCCACAGCAGCTTTCCGGAGGACAACAACAGAGGGTAGCCATCGCACGCGCCGTAGTAGCAAATCCAAAGCTGATACTCGCCGATGAACCTACAGGTAACCTCGATTCTAAAAACGGTATCGAAGTTATAAATCTTCTGACCGAGCTGAATAAGGAAGGTACCACCATAATTATGGTAACCCACTCCGACAGGGATGCCGGTTATGCTCACAGAGTAGTGAATCTGTTCGACGGACAGGTTGTTACTGAAAAGGCAAAAGTGATGTAAACTAATTCTTCTCTGTGGCCCTCTGTGGATCTCTGTGGCTCTCTGTGTAATAAAAAAAGAACTTACCCAGAGTTACACAGAGAACCACAGAGTTACACAGAGTTATTTTATAATTCGTATTTTCTCATTTTGTTATAAAGAGTCTGCCGGGTAATTCCCAGTTTTGTAGCAACAACACTCATATTGTTATTATACCTTCTGATACTGTCATTTATCATTCTTTTCTCCATTTCGTCGAGCGTCATTTCACTATTTACCGGATTTCTTGAGGTCGTGCTGAAAACAAAATCGGATGGCTTAAGTACCGAAGAATCACTCATTATCACTGCTTTTTCCATTGCGTGCTGTAACTCCCGTACATTGCCCGGCCAGTTATGGTTAGCAAGCTTTTCAAGAGCATGAGTGCTAATCTTCAAATCCGTTTTGCCATACCGTTCCCCATGCATCCTTAGAAAGTAATTTGCGAGGATCGGAATATCGTCGACCCTGTCACGCAGAGGCGGAACATCAATAAGAATCGTATTAATACGATAGAGCAGATCTTCCCTGAATCTGCCCTCGCTGACCATCTCCATCAGGTTACGGTTTGTCGCACAAATCAGGCGTATATCGACAGCAATCTGTTTATTCGAACCTACCTTTACAACATACCTGTTCTGAAGTACGCTCAGAAGTTTCGCCTGCGACTGTAAAGAAAGATTCCCTATTTCGTCGAGAAACAGCGTGCCATTATTTGCACTCTCAAATTTACCTTTACGCTCCTCCCTCGCATCGGTAAACGCTCCCCTCACATGACCAAATAACTCGCTCTCGAAGAGTGATTCTGTTAATGAGCCCATATCAACACTTACCAGCAGCTCGGCCGATCTTCTCGACAGGTTATGTATTTCTCTGGCAACCAACTCCTTGCCAGTACCATTTTCTCCAATAATAAGAACATTCGCATCAGTTGCCGCTACTTTTCTGACAATGTTTATCACATTTATCATGGTCGGGGATGCGCCGAGAACAATCTTTTCCGCCCCCTTGTTTATCTCTCTTTTCAGATCTTGATTATCCTTTTTAAGATTAAGGGCTTCCATTCTTGAGGTCCTCAGTTTCCATGCTGCAGAAATTGCAGCTACCAGACTGGTTTTAGTCCAGGGCTTCAGTACAAAATCTGCTGCCCCTTCCCTTATTGTCCTTACTGCAAGCTCAACATCACTGTCAGCAGTGATAATTATTACACTGATATTATTGTCGTAACTGAATATTTCCTTCATCCAGAAAAGGCCTTCATTCCCAGAATTTCTGCTGGCATGAAAGTTCATTTCAAGAAGAACCATATCCACTTCATTCTGATTCAATATTGAATGGATCCGGTTCGGATCGGAAATTGATAATACATTTGCGATCTCAGCTTTCAGTTCCGAAGTCAATGCTTTCACTTCCTGTTTACTGTTGTCAACAATGAGCAGAGTTCCTTTTATCATTACGAAAAATTTAATACAGGAAAAGTAATAAAAATATGTCTAATAAATAGACACTTTTCAAAATAAATAGCACACAGATGACGCAGATGAAGCGGATTTTCGCTGTTTAAATCTGCGTTAATCTGTCTGATCGGCGTCATCTGCGTGCCATTTATATTAAATATAAAAAGCCGTCAATTTAATTTTTCCCATTTTATGATGCAACATTTCTTACCTGAGAACGTCTTTAGTATAAATAAGAGAAACTCAAAACAGAATATTAATCGCTCATTGGAGCAAAACAATAAAGGCCATGACTGTTAAATTATATGCAAATGAGGTTGTTCTGAAAGCCGGAGATACAAACCAGGTCATAGAAAACAACAAGATAGAGGGTAAACTGATTGTTACCAATCAACGTTTATATTTTAAAACCTTAGATGAGAATACCGATAGATTCAATCTCGAGATTCTTTTCGAAAATATAATGGAGGTCATATTTTTCGGAGGACTATTCTCCACAAAAGGTTTAAATGTAGTTACACGCGACGGCAAAACCCACACCTTTCCATTAAAACAACGCGATGAGATAGGACAGCTTATTAATAAAATGTACTAGGCACAATTCACACTCTATATATATTTCATATCTAAAACTGAATCCTGCTCCGGAGCGGGATTCTTTGTTTATCTATTATAGGAACTTGACTTTAATCGGAAGGATTGAATTAAGTCACTTTTATGTGAAAACACCCTTTCTTATTTCCCCCAAGGGGGAAAGGATGCCAAAGATTTCACTCTGACTCTGAGCCAATTCGGAGCAAACTCCTTCCCCCCTGGGGGAAGGTTGGGAAGGGGGTCAAAAGCTTGGACAAAAGTTAAGTTATATAGTAAAAACAAATATGCTGGTCTCATTCATATCTCAGCGAATCAACAGGATTCCGGAGCGCATTTTTTCCAATTTTAAACACTATTGTCAGAACGGTCGACACAAAAATGATAGCCGCTGCAAGAATCAGTATGCCCGGCTTAATCGTTACAAAATAATCCCAGATACTGTCCAAAAGCATATTTGACATAAAATATCCACCCATACAACCAAGAACTGAAGCGATTAGCAGTACAACCAGGAATTTTTTGCTCATAAGATACATTATCAAAGGAATCGGTGCTCCTTGTATCTTTCTGATTCCCATTTCTTTAGTTCTTCTTATAATATCAAGTGACACAAGATTGTACATTCCGATAAGAGATAGTAACGTTGCAGCGATAGCAAGAAAAACATTTACTTTCAGGATACTGTTGTTAATTGTTTTTTCTTCCTCCATTGTGTCTTCCTGATACATCCCGCCAAAAATAAAATTCGAATTCTGGCCTTTCCATTTTAAGCTCAGATAGTCAAGTACATCGTGCAGATCTTTAGGCTCAGCACGCACTACCATAACATAAAAATGGTCTTCTGTTGCCAGCCTGAGCATAGTCGGATTTATTTTTGTCCATAAACCATTAGGAAAAAAATCTTTAACGACTCCTATGACAGTAAGTCTGGTTGTATCATAAGAGTGATACTAGTCATACCGATCGGATCTTTCCAGCCAAAATCCGAAACCATTTTCTGGTTAACTATTATGGAGTTATTTGCAAGGTCAGCAGAGGCTCTCGATTTATCAAACAAACGGCCATCGGTCAGACGAAGTCCCATTACAGAGGCATATTCCGGACCAATATCCAGGACATCAACTTCCATCCTGGTCTGCTGATACTTAACTGGACGTCGATATGGACCATAACCGATATGATTATTTGTTCCTTCCGCTGAAATTACTTTTGGATTAGCAAGAACTTCATTTCTGAATGAGGTGTATAATTCAGGAGGAACGGGCATCACAATTAATTTATCCCTGTCGTATCCCAGATCGAGGGTTTTCTGGTAAACCGCATTCTTTGAAAAGACAAGTCCCAATACCAATGCCATAACAGATATTGAAAACTGCAGAGCAAGCAGCACCGATGAAAGCTTTCCCGATCCTTTAAGAGGAGAAGCGCCTTTCATAACATTTACAGGGGAGAAAGAACTGACATACAATGCGGGATAAACGCCTGCAAGGAAACCTGTCAGTAAAAGAAGCAGGATGAGAAATATCCAAAAGAAAAAATATTTTGTAAAAGTAAGTTCAATCTTCATATAATCCCAAAGACTGCTGTAAGCCGGAACAAGAAATTCCGCCAATATAATTCCTGCAATAAGGGCAAGAAAACAAATAATTATTGTCTCTATCATAAACTGGGTTACCAGCTGTCCGCGCTTACCTCCGAATGTTTTTCTTAATCCGATTTCCTTTAACCGTTTGCTGAATGTTGCTATTGAGGTATTGGCAAAATTGAAACATGCGATAAGTAGAATAAACAGAGCCATTATTGGTGGCGCAACAAGAGCTGCAGGATGAAGAGACGGAAACAATCCTGAAGACCATGTAGTACGCGAATTGGCCCCGACTTCCTTTAATGGAACAAGCTTAAACCTGTTTACCCTGAAATCTTCTCTGGCCTTGTTTTGTACAGGTACATAATCCTTAAGCGACTGGGTAATTGAATTCAGAAGAGACTTGTCGGGGATCTCCAGGAAAAGAGCTGTTGTCATGTTTTTCCAGTCTGCATCACTCCACTCCCACATCAGTTTAAAATTATCATAATGTGAAAGGATATCTATGCGAAAGCTTGAGTTCTGAGGCAAGTCTTCAAAGACTCCTCCGACAGTGTATGTAAATTCTTTGTTCTTATCGTTCACTATTATTAACGATTTTCCAATCGGATATTCTTTTCCGAAAAGCTTTTCAGCCATAGTCTGACTGACTATTACATTTGCCTGATTTTCAATTGATTTCTTGTCTCCCAGAATAATCGGGAAAGTAAAAATATCAAGAAATTCAGGATCAACATACGATACCTGTGTGGGAAAGATATCGAGGCCCTCTTTGACAGGTGAACCGGTACGAAATAATCTTGCTGACTTTTCGATACCGGGTATATCTTTTTTTACTTCCAGACCAAGGGTTGCCGGAACTACACCAAACTCCTGCTCCCTCCCGTCCATATCGCGGAACGCGTTTACCCTGTAAATCTTGTCAAAATTTACGTGAGTCCTGTCGAATTCATAATTGAACATATGGTTGAAAAATGCTACAATACAAACAGATAAGGCAATACCAAGCCCGAGTATATTTATTAAAGTAAATACTCTGTGCTTTTGCAAATTTCTGAATGTGACAAGGAGATAGTTTTTGAACATAGGACCCTTTTTTTACTATTTCTCCAGAGTCGCAAATTGATTTTCTTCGTTTACCCCGGCCCCAAGGGGAGCGAAGAAAATCAATTTACTCCTCTTGGGGACGGGGTAAATAAATTGATTTTCGAGCGATGTACTAAAGGTCAAAAAAGTATTTTATAAAGTTATTCATATTTAAGTGACTGTGCCGGATTCACCCTGGCAGCACGTAGGATGCGGTAACTTATTGTGAGTACTGCAATGCCAAGAGCAATGGCTAATCCGACTATCAGCGAAAAAAATCCAAGATTGATTTTGTAATAAAAATTCTGCAGCCATTTTCCCGCCCAGTAATATACCAATGGCCAGGCAATAAGCGCTGAAACTGAGACAAGGATTACAATTTCCCGTGATATGACCACATAGATTCCGCTTACAGACGAACCCATGGCTTTCCTTACACCAATCTCTTTTGTACGCTGCTCAACAGTGAAGGATGTGAGTCCGAACAATCCGAGAGAAGCAATGAAGATTGCCAGGATCGAAAAGATAACCGCCATCTGTGCATTCTGTGTTTCCTGTTTGTACATAAGTTCGAAATCTGCATCAAGAAAATAATATTGCAATGGATTATTTGAGACAAACTCTTTCCACTTTTCTTCAATGGCAGCTATGGTTTTTGTGTGATTCTGGGCTGATAATCTTACGGTTATATAACCCCACAACATTCTATCATTCTGAAATTTAAGAATATAGGGTTTTATCGGATTCCGCAGAGACTCATAATTAAAGTTTTTCACCACACCAATAACAGGTAAATAATTTATCTTTCCGGAATCACGAGGTTCCATAAACCTTGCCTTATCGATATCCGTAATTTTAAAATCTTTTTGAGCGCTTTCATTTATTACACAGGCATCCTTATCAGAAGTAAATGATTCCTTGAATGATCTTCCTGAAGCGAGAGTCATTCCATAAGTATCAAGAAAATCATAATCCACCCAGCTGGTCGCCATAAGAAATGTTTCATCCTTTCTACCCTCCAGCATATAACCGTTATTGTTATTTGTGCGTCCGGGAATTGCCGTAGAGCTGGTGATATTAACAACCCCCGGAATATTCTTCACAGTCTCTTTAAATGATTTCATTTTTTTACCAAGTGCTTCTGCCCTGTTAATTACAATCAACTGTTCCTTGTTAAATCCTGGATCCCTGTTAAGCATATATTTTATCTGGCGATACATAATAAGCGTCCCTACAATGAGCAGAATTGATACAGCGAACTGAAAAACGACAAGCACTCTTCTCAGTCTGCCATTTTTCATGCTGTTTTTGACACTGCCTTTCAGTACTTCATAAGGATTAAAGGAAGAAAGGAAGAATGCAGGATAGCTACCTGATAAAAACCCTACTAAAACGGTAAAGAGAAGTAATAATGGTATTGTGTACCAATTAGCAAAAAGACTAAGGGTGAGTCTTGCACCGAGCAGATTATTAAAATAAGGAAGAGTCGCTTTAATAAAAACCAGAGCAAGAATAAGTGAAATAAAAGAAAGAATAAATGACTCGGAAAGGAACTGTGCAACCAGCATCCCTCTTGTTGACCCTGCAACTTTTTTTATTCCTACTTCTTTTGCCCTTCTTGATGCCTGGGCTGTGGAAAGGTTCATAAAATTTATAGCAGCTATCACTACAATGAGGATTGCGATACTCCCGAATATTGTAAGGTATTTGGGATCGGTAGAAGCTTTAAAATCCTGCTGAATGGATGTATCCAGATGTATATCGTTGAGGCTCTGAAGATAGAATCTGTACTTGTTTCCCTGGGCAATAAAATCAGAAAGTGAAATACCAGTATATTTCTGAATTTCAGGACCAACATATTTTTGCATCAATGCAGGATATTTTGCATCAACTGTTTTATAAGATGAATTTGGTTTTAGCAGAAAGTAAGTGCTGAAACTGTTGCTCATCCATTCAGGATTTTTTGACCTCGGATTGGTTATAAAAGATGTCAAAATGTTTGCTTCAAAATGTGAATTCTGCGGAACGTCAGCCATAACACCCGTGATAACGTATCTTACGGAATCCGATCCTATCTTTATCAGCTTGTCGATCGGATTTTCATTGCCAAATATTTTTTTTGAGGTTGACTCGGATAGAACTGCTTTGTGCGGAGCATTAAGGAGACTGTTCTTGTCTCCCTTTAAAACCGGTATAGAAAAGAAGTTAAAAAATGAAGAATCAGCTTCTACCAGATGTTCTTCAGTAAAGGTCTGATTATTATATTCAATAACAGTTGGACCATTGCCGTTCATCCTTAGGAAATCTTCAACTTCCGGAAACTCCTTAAGCATTGTTGACCCCATAATTGCAGGTGATGACGATGTGACAACCTCCTGTCCTCCTATTTTTCCATTCAGTATTGCTCTGTAAATCCTGTCTCTCTTGGTATTAAATTTATCAAAGCTTGCTTCATTTATTACATATATAGCTATAAGAAGGCTGCATGCAATTCCAATTGAAAGTCCAAGAATATTTATTATTATGTACGACCGCTGTCTTTTGAATGAACTTAGGCTGTGCCTGATTAGATTAGTGAACATAATATCGCGGAATTAAATAATACAATATGGATTTATATTGTCAAAGACGTATGAAATTAAACTAAGTTGCATCGGGTCTGATCTTAAAAAACAGATTTATTCCACCTTCAGCGCCTCAGCAGGGTTGATTCCAGTTGCTTTATACGCTTGGAAACTCACTGTCAGCAATGCTATTAAGATGGCTCCCAACGCTATACCTGCAAATACCAGGAAGCTGAGATCTATTCTGTATGCGAACTGTTTCAGAAGATTACTGACTAATATCCAGCCTAGCGGGATTGCAATTGCAATCGAGATCAGAACCGGAAAAAGAAATTCCTTTGCCAGCGTATACATAACTGCAGGAGAATCTGCTCCCATAACTTTCCTTATCCCAACCTCGTTTGTACGTCGCTGAGCGGAATACGATGATAGTCCGTAGAGTCCCAGGCAAGCAATAATAACTGCAAGAATTGTAAAATACTTAAGCAGACCGGAGAGCCTGATCTGAGACTTGAACAATTTATCATAGTCCTGGTCAATAAATGTATAATCAAGAGGATATTCCGGGATAACTGCTTTCCAGGCTTTTTGAACAGCTTTCAGCGATTCCGGTACATTTCCGGGAGTCAATCTGATCAGAATGCAACGAAGATAGCTTACCGGGGCCAGCGCAAATGCCATCGGCTCAATAGACTGGTCGGCGCTTTTAAAATGAAAATTCTTCAAAACACCTACAATAGTTCCGTTCAACCCCATGAATCTGAAGTTCTTTCCAACCGGATCACCTATCCCCATCAGTTTTTCCACTTCTTCATTTATCAGAAAATTTCCGGTTGAATCATTTGCCATATCGGAGGTGAAATCCTTTGAAAAATCTCTTCCTGATTTAATCTCCATTTTAAGAGTTTTCAGATAATCATAATCTATCCCGTTTGTCCCGATAAGAACCTGCTTTTCCGGATCCTTTCCATCCCAGGTGGCACCTCCCGAATTACTGCCCATGGAAGTTGGGTTCCACATTGATGCAGTTACTCCCTGTACCAATGTCTCTTTTTCGAGTTCAAGCTTTAGCGGGTAATATTTTTGTTTTGTATTATCCGGCATCGGAATACAAATCAGGTTTTCCTTATTGTAGCCCAGTTCCTTATTTTGAAGAAATTTAAGCTGCAAATACATAAAAGTTGCAGATACAGCTATAAGGATCGACAGTGTGAACTGGATTACAACCATTACCTGTCTTAACTTACCATTTCCTCTTGTGGAACCGGCTTCACCTTTTAAAACAACCACAGGTTTAAATGAAGAAAGATAAAGAGCAGGATAGATTCCTGATAACAAGCCTGCAACCAGCCCGACAAGAATGAAGCTCAGGATGAATCGGGCATGCATCAGATCGCCAGGATTGAAATTCTTTCCTGACAAATTATTAAACACTCCAAGAGATAATCCAACCAAAATCCAGGCTAATATCATTGCAACTGCGACAAGCAGGATTGACTCCAGCATAAACTGCACAATCATGGAAAACTGATCAGCGCCTGCCACTTTTTTAATCCCAATCTCCTTCCCCCGGCCTGAAGCTTTTGCTGTAGACAGATTGATGAAATTTATGCAGGCTATCAGCAGAATAAATACAGCTATCAGTATAAAAATAGTTACGGCTATTACCGGGCCATGTGTCTCTTTAAAACCAAACTGCCCATGTAAATGAATGTCCAGCAAAGGAAAAAGATTGAATTTGGTAGTGATCCTGGAGTCATTCTCTGCCACAATATCGGTGAGCTTCTTATTGACAGAGGTAATATCTGCTCCATGTCTCAGCTTAATAAATGTAAATATCGAATTATTGCCCCACGATCTGTCAGCTGCTCCAATCTCCCTCATGTACGAATAAGGGATGACAGCGCTGAATGTAAACATGGTATTTGACGGGATCTCCTTGAATACACCCGTCACGGTAAACTGAGATCTATTTTCAACCGTTATGGTTTTTCCAACCGGATTCTCACTACCGAAGTATTTTGTGGCAAGTTTTTGAGTCAGTATTATAGAATGAGGAACATTCAAAGCTGTTGCAGGATCTCCCGCGCTTAGCGGAAAAGTAAAAACCTTTAGCAGACTTGAATCTACTGCGGCAATGGAAGATTCAAAAAAAACATTTTCCCTGTATTGAAATAAAACCCGAGGAAGCCACAAATTTATCCTCACCTGCTCTTCGATTTCGGGAATCTTATCTTTCCAGACAGGTCCGGCCGGGACCGGGGTAACTGTTACGTGATAACGTGCACCGGAATAGAACTGGTCTTCTTCAACACGGTAAATGCTTTTGGCGTTACTATTGAACTTTTCGAAGCTAAACTCATCCTGAACCCATAGAAGAATTAGTAATGAAGCTGCAAGACCTACGGCAAGGCCGGTAACATTAATTAATGTAAATCCTTTATGCCTTGATATATTCCGGATGGCAATTTTAAAGAAGTTTTTTATCATTTTGTTGAATATTTTCCTGTGAAAGACGATGAAACATGATAAATGATGCTTAAAAAAGATTATTTACTATTTTTATATGTAAAAATCATTTGCAACACATTGGATAATTTTCAGTCTTTATCGTGAAAAATCTGAATTGAATATTAAAAAATAACGCAATGTTGAAAAACTTTTTTATTAATGCATTTCGCAATATGAGGAAGCACCGGGGCTATTTTATATTGAATGTAGGTGGCCTTGCGATCGGACTTACAAGCTTCCTCTTCATTACATTATATGTCATCCATGAGCTAAGTTATGACAAATTCCATAAAAACTACGAAAACATTTATAGTTTAAAAGTTGTGGGACGCCTGGCCGGTGGTGTATTAAACCAGGCTGTTACGGCTGCTCCTGTTGCACAGGCAATGTTAAATGACTACCCTGAGGTACTTGCTGCAACAAGGGTAATCAGGATGGGAGCCTGGCTCATACGTTTCGGCGAGAATAAATTCAATGAGGATGGAGTTCTTTTTGCAGATTCCACATTTTTTGATGTTTTGGATTTTAAACTTCTGAAAGGTGATAAAAAAACCGCCCTAGTCAGACCCCGTTCGATGGTACTGACTGAAGAATATGCAAAAAAATATTTCGGATCACAGGATCCTATGGGACAGAGAATAACTGTAGAGGCAGATACCATTCTTTATACAATAACAGGGATTGTGCAAAATGTCCCTGATAACTCACATATTAAATTTGATATGCTTGCTTCCTTAAGCACATATCCGGGTCAGGCTAACAGTCCGCAATGGGTCAGCAACAATTTCTACACCTATGTTGTAGTAAAAGATGGGACAGACAGAGTTGCTTTTGAAAAAAAAATGCAGGGAATGGTTACGAAGTACGTTGGACCTCAGATTCAGCAAATTCTGGGCTATTCAATTGAGGATTTCAGAAAGGCCGGAAATGATTACAGCTATGCTCTGGAACCACTGAAGGATCTCCATCTTAAGGGGGCAACTCAATATAACCTGGAACCCCTGGGCTCATTGACAACAGTCTATATTTTTGCAGTTATTGCTCTGCTTATACTCATTGTTGCTATCATCAACTACGTAAATCTTGCTACAGCAAAATCAGCAGGCAGGGCAAAGGAGGTCGGCGTTAAAAAAGTTGCAGGAGCTTACAAATCGGGCCTCGTTGTCCAGTTTCTGGGTGAATCCGTTTTAATCGTGACATTGGCGGCAGTTTTAGCCGTTATACTTGTCTATATACTGACGCCTTCATTTAATCAACTTATCGGCAAAGAGCTCACGGTTAGTATTTTAAAAAATTTGTCGGGAATCATTTCTCTGGTAGCTCTGATTCTGGTTGTAGGTATAGCAGCTGGTTTTTATCCTGCATTTGTTCTTGCATCCTATAACCCGGCTGAGGTTCTGAAAGGTACTCTGAACCCCGGTTCAATGTCAAAAAAACTAAGGGGCCTACTCGTTGTATTCCAGTTTACTGTTTCCATAATTATTATCATAGGCTCAATTATTGTTTATAAGCAATTGAATTATATGACGGAAAAAGATCTTGGATTTGAAAAGGAGAACCTCTTGATTATCCGTCGTCCGGATGCCTTTTTCAAACAGACCGGGCCATTCAGGGATCAACTGTTACAGATTCCCGGTGTCTCAAAGGTTGGTTTCTCCAATCAGGTTCCCGGGATGAATTTTAATAATAATGCATTCTTTAATGACGAGGACCCTGAAAAGAAAACTTACCTCCTTGAACAGGCACAGGTGAGTCTCGATTTCCCTCAGGCGCTGGGTGTCCAACTGACAGAAGGCAGGTTCTTCTCACGTGAATACAGTACGGACTCAACTGCTGTACTTTTGAATGAAACGGCCGTGAAATCGCTTGGATTGAAAGATCCTGTCGGGAAATACATACTTCAGCCCCGGGGCCCTCAGCAATTTCAGAAATATAAAATAATCGGTGTCATGAAAGATTTCAATATCACTTCCATGCATAAGGCGATTGAACCGGTATGCTTTTTGGTCATGCGCGGAGGAGGAGGTGATCAGTTTGCTACAGTACGACTTACTGGTAAAGATGTGCAGGCTACGATAAAAGCCATAGAGGCGAAATGGCAGAATTTCACTACACAGCAGCCATTTCAGTACGACTTCTTCACCGATTCATGGAATCATCTGTACTCAGCGGAGATGAAAACAGGAAGAATATTCCTCCTCTTTTCTGTACTGGCTATATTTATTGCATGTCTCGGATTGATAGGTCTTGTAACTTATATTACGAACAAACGCACAAAGGAGATCGGTATCAGAAAAACTTATGGCGCTTCGATCAGGATTGTACTTAGATTATTATCGAAGGAAGTAGTAACACTCATTCTGCTCTCTTCTCTCATTGCCTATCCTTTTGCATTTTTCGGCTCGAAATACTGGCTGGAAGGTTTTGCCAGCAGAGTGAATGTAAGTCCGCTTATCTATGTATTCGCGACGATAATTGTCCTGGTAATAGGCTGGTTATCTATAAGTTATCAAACAGTAAAGGCTGCCAGTTATAATCCGGCGAGTGCTCTGAGGATTCAATAATAAAGCCCTCCTGGTAACAGGAAGGCTTTATCCTTAATAATTATAATATCTGACCAGCTGACTATCTTGATGGCTTAATTTCAGTCACCTTTTCCTTTGGTAAAAGAGAAACAGATTCTTTTTTTACGGTAAGTTCTTTTGCCAGGGAGAATGAAGTACTGAGCTTAATATCGGTGGACGATGCACCGATTTTTACATCATATTTTCCTGCCTCAGCAATCCATGAAGATTTTTCAGGATCGAATGAAGACAGTTTGTGGCTGTCGAGCTGGAACGTAAGTGTCTGTGATTCACCAGGCTGAAGAAGTTTTGTTTTTGCAAATCCTTTAAGCTCAAGAGAGGGTTTGTCAAGCTTTTCTGCCGGAGCGGTAAGATACAATTCTGTAACTTCTTTACCGGCCACAGTACCGCTGTTTTTAACATCAACCGAAACTGTTAAACTTCCGGAAAATTTTGTCGAGCTGAGTTTCAGATTACTGTAGGTGAAATTTGTATATGATAATCCATATCCGAACTCATATGACGGTTTTACGTTAAATGTTTCATAGTAGCGATAGCCAACATAAATTCCATCCTTATAAGTAACTTCAGCAGGAACACTTCTTCCAAAACCCATTCCTCCTGCGCCTGATGGTTTTGGAGCCTCGAGCTCATTTCCCGGAAATGAGGTTGAAGAGGGGACATCCTCATATTTTACAGGGAAGGTTGTAGCAAGTTTCCCTGAAGGATTTACTTTTCCGGTAAGGATATCGGCAATTGAATTTCCGGTTTCCTGTCCGCCCTGCCAGGCCAGCAGAATCGCATCCGGCAAATCTTTCCAGCTTGAAGTCTCAATGACTCCCCCAACATTAAGTATGACAATCGTTTTTTTATCTTTTGCCTTGAATGCAGCAGAAACGTCATTAATAAGCTGCCTTTCGGTATCGTTAAGCTGAAAATCCCCCTTTGTGTTTTTCCTGTCAGAGCCTTCTCCCGAATTCCTGCCAATTGTAATAATAGCAGCATCGCAAACATTTGCCATCCCGGCGACAATATCTTTATTGAGTATCAGCTCATCAATAGGGCGTGAGCCCATAAGCGCCATAAATCCTCTGAGAGGAGGACGACCTTCTTTGGTCATATTAAGGAATGTGGTATAAAGACTATGAAGACTTTCATTCTGGCTGAGCCCAACATTCTTCAGTCCCTCTGACAGAGATATGCTGTAAGCCTTATTTACCTGGCCACTGCCTGTTCCTCCAACAATAATTTCATATGAAGTATTTCCGAAAGCGGCTATGTTCTTTACAGCCGGACCAAATGGCAAAGCATTGTTTTCATTTTTTAATAAAACCATGCCTTCAGACGCAGCCTTGCGTGTCACCTCCGCATGGGCTTTCAGATCGGGTTTGTTTGAGTATTTGTAATTTTTAAAATGTGGAGTCTGTAACATGACATTAAGAATTTTCTCAACGTTTCTGTCAAGAATAGCGACATCAAGTTTTCCTTCATTTACGGCTTTAACTATATTTTTAGCCTGATCAGCATTACCCGGCATCAGGAGGTCATTTCCGGCTTTCATCTGTTCGACAGGATCTTTTCCGCCAAACCAGTCTGTCATCACGTAACCTTTAAAGCCCCAGTCTTTTCTTAGAATGTTTGTAAGAAGATCAGCACTTTGAGAGGTATATGTTCCATTTATGAGATTGTAGGATGACATAACTGTCCATGGATTGCTTTCCTGCACTGCGATCCGGAATCCTTCAAGGTATATTTCACGCAAAGCACGCTCACTGACTATCGTATTGAGTGAATTTCTGTTTGTCTCAGCGTTATTGGCTGCAAAATGCTTGATCGAAACACCTACCCCCTGCGACTCAACACCTTTTACCATTGCGGCAGCAATTTTACCTGTGATAAACGGATCTTCCGAATAATATTCGAAATTCCTTCCGCATAATGGATTACGGTGAATATTCATTCCAGGACCAAGCAAAACGTCGGCACCATATTCAAGTACTTCATTTCCCATAGCCTGACCCACCTGGTTAACCAGGTCAACGTCCCATGTAGAGGCAAGTAAAGTCCCAACGGGAAATGCTGTACAATAATATGTATTCTGATCATTTTCCCTGGTAGGATCGATCCTTACGCCAGCCGGTCCGTCGGTAACAACCATCGGTGTAATCCCAAAACGAGGCAATGCGTAAGTTGTTCCGGCTGCTCCTGCAACAAGATCCTGAGTCGTTCCGATAACCGGACCTGACGGAGCATTTGCAGGAGGACTTCCAGGTCGGGAAGGCGGGGGACCTCCCGGCATCTTCATACCCGTGCCTACAACGAGGGCCGCTTTTTCCTCTAAAGTCATTGCAGCTATAATCTTTTTAACAGGATCTTTACCCAGCTTGGGAAGATTGCCCGTCTGTGAGATTCCCATAACCAGAAAGGAACCGAGTAGAATTGACGTAATTAATGTTCGTTTCATAAGCTTAGTTTACTTTTATTAATATAACTGATTGATATCTGATCTTACCATAAAGTTTCTCCTGTCAAAACAATAAAATTAACTTTTTAAAAAATGATATAAAAATAAATAGAAGTAAAGCAGGATTTTACCGACAGAAAGTTGCTTTTTCAGAATTCTGGCAACCTGCAATCCCTGACGTTCTCACTCAGCATCCGGTCTACTCTTAATGTAATTGATTTACCAGATTTTTTTACATTTTCCAATTTTGATTAATTTTGAACTTTTATTTGAGTATCAGTTTTTATACTTTCCATCGTACGCTTGTTGTACTATGTTTAGTGATATAATTTACTTTTTTTAAGAATATAATTTTATCCGGAACTATACGTTAGATAAATAAGGTCCTGTTCTTATTTAAAATTAATCTACACAAACTATGAAACAGTTACTAATCAGATTTACATTGATCTCGGCTGTACTGATTATTACAGTTATGAAAGTGTCAGGTCAGACACCAATGCCGGATGTATTCCAGAATAATTCTCTGAGAGAACAGCTTAATTATCTTGATGAGCATACCAGGATCTATGACAATTACCGCGCAATAAGGGAAGATATGTTCCAGAAGTTGAAAAAAAATATTTCCGACACACTCACTCTGACCAGCAACCAAATCAAAGATCTGAATAAAACAAAATTTCTGTTAAACCAAAATATCGATACATTAAAAGCCAACCTGGAAACGACAAAGGCAGCACTGAATGAAATGACCACAACAAAAAATAGCATAAGCGTGCTTGGCATGGAAGTTAACAAGCTGACTTACAATAAGGTAATGTGGACAGTTCTGGCCATTTTAGCAGGCGCTTTGCTTCTCGGATTTCTGATTTTCAAACGGAATCTAACTGCAATATTCAACACAAAAAATGAATACGAGGAGCTCAAGAATGAGTTTGAAGCTTATCGCAAAACTTCACGGGAAGCCAGGGAAAAGCTGACAATGGATCACTTTAACGAGATTAAAAGGATAAAAAGCGGAGGCTGATTAGATCCTCTGCCTGCTGATAATGTTATTTAACTTTTAGCTTATACCAGCTGATAGCATTATCATAATAGATTTTTCTGATAACTTCCCGGGGAAGCTTTAGTCCTTCAAATGATCCCCTGAATTTATCTGATACCATCATTTCATCAGAGGTAAAATATTTCCAGTCGTCAAACCATGTATCATGAATCCAGCTTGTGAGTTCTGTACCGTCACTATTGTCATTGTCTGAGAGATCGGTTCCGTATAAAAGCCTGTCCTGATATTTAATTATAAAATCCCTAACTCTTTTACGATCTTTTGCAGACTGGTATTGCAGGTGGCAGATACGTGCAGCCATATCTACAGCCATATTCGGATACATATCGAGTCTTTTGGCCAGCTCATCAACGTTCCATTCCAGACTGCCCAGGTGACAACCAATAAATTTCAGATCGGGATGTAATTTCAGCAGATGATCGCGAGCATCTATCTGCTGCTCATATGAGGGATACTCAGGATGCAGAAACATGTGATATTGAGGATTTTGTGCAAAATAGCTGCTATCTCCGCTAACCGTCATCATATCGAGGGGTAACCAACAATTCTTCGGTTCTCCAAGGTGTCCGGTAATGGGCAGATTTTTACTGATAATAAAATCAATAACGGGCTTTAATTCCGGATCGTCAATCATTATAAATTTCCCGCTCCTGTCTCTTTCAGTCATCCCTATGTTTTTCCAGAGCTTGACTGTAATCGCTCCCGGGATGATATTCTTTTCAAGATGAGCTATCGCATTTCTGCTCCATACATCTGTTCCCCATGAAACTGTATCAAAATAAAATGTAGCGCCATAAAAAACCTTACCCGGATGATTTTCTTCCGATTTAACTGCAGCCTCCAATTGCTGGTTTACTGAAACAGAATCTGAATGGTCGACATTTAGAGTCAGAAGAATAAAATTATCTTTTGCTGCCTGATCTTCAAAAAAGCCTTTATCGCCGTCGATATGAACATGCGAATCGATTTTCGGAACCGAGTTGTAATCGTTTAAGGAATAAAAGTTATTCTGACAGGCAACCATCAGCACTGATATGAGAAAGACAGAAACTTTATTTTTCATCTAAGCCGGGGTTTTGAATAATTGTAAATGTAAAAAAAAAAGGGAAGATCGTAATAGATTACTGATCTTCCCAAAATATCATGATTATGCAGGAACAATCGTTACCGGTAGCTGCACAATATTATTTAATTAGGCATAACAACATATGGTGCAGCATTCAGAGTATCGATGCTGATCTTGCAACTGGTGAACTGGTCATAGCTGTATTCTTCAACTTCCACAACACCATATTGCATGCCGCCTTGCGAAGCTGCAGCCCAATATGCCGGAAAATCCATTTTTCCGCTTCCACCGATTTCTTTCTGGTCTTTTATGTGCCATAATTGGATACGCCCTGGATATTTATTGAAATAATCTACAGGTTGTGCACCACCTTCAACTGCCCAGTAAAGATCCATCTCAAAAATAACTTTTTCCGGATCGGTGTTTTCCACCATAAAATCGTAAATCGTTTGTCCTTCGAGTTTTGTAGAAAATTCTTTGTCGTGGTTATGATAACCGAAACTGATTCCTTTTGCCTTACATTTTTCACCAACCATATTGAAGTAATTGCAATATAGTTTGAGTGTATCCAGACTACGGTACGCACCAGCTCCCATGAAAGGCTGAACAAGAAATTTAGCACCAACTGCGACATGTGTATCGATACAAGTGTCCCACCATGCCATAACCCCTGCCATGTGAGCAGAATCAGGTAATTCCTGACCAACATGTGAACTCAGTACTTTCAGACCGTTAGATTCACAAAGAGCCTTAAAAGCTGCTGGTTCCATGCCATATAGTTTTCCGTTGTCATAACCGGCAGGCTCTACGAATTTATAGCCCATTTTTGCTACTTTAGCTATTGCGCCAGGAACATCCCTCATGATCGAATCACGTATGGAATACAACTGCAGACCAATATTTTTCCCCTTAGGCTTGCATGAAGATGTTGTCAGAGCAAAGCCAACAACAGCAATTAATAAGACGACCGAAATAATACTTCTTTTTTTCATTTTTGATCAGGTTTAGATTTATGTGACTGAGGTTAATATATTACTAATTACTAATTTCCAAATTCCTATATCAGTATCAGATCCTGGGTAAAAATATGAATTATTTGGTTTCATCCAAACGGATTGAACCTTAATGTTGTTTACGGCCACACATCCCCCTGACCCCCTTCAAAGAGTAATTTCCTAGCTTGAGGCATATTTAGGTTCTAATAAATTGGTAACCAATAAATTAAAAATGTTGGACTTTCGATTGTTTTCCGGGGATGTAAACTGTACAGTATTCCCTGGTTTTCACCCCTAAATCCCCCAGGGGGGACTTTAGCTTTTCAGTAAACCGTAGTTCAGTTTCAACACTGAGGTTAACCCCTAAATCCCCCAGGGGGGACTTTGGCATCTTCTTAAACCTTGTGTCACTGATTCAGTAGAGGGATTGAAGCCCCCCTGGGGGATTTGGGGGTAAAACCGAAATCACCAGCATGGGTCGTGGCGATGCCATCGCAGCAAAGCTTGTGTTCTGCCTCCCGATTCACCTGTCACTCCAATTTTATCTGCATTGACATACGGTAATGATGTCAAAAAATCAATTACTCTAATGGAATTAAGGGTCTGCATAGTCAGTGCCCGCGATATGAGAAGAAGTAGTACAAATTACTCCGAATGATATGCAGAATGTGAAAAATGTTATCTTCAGGAACCACTCCGAGCCTGTTGATTTTGTCATTCAGAAATAAATTTAAGCAATGGAACCAATATTGGCTGATCTTTCTCGGCTATATATGACACACTCCTGACTTTATTATCACTGCTGACATTGCCTGCTGCCTCGATTATATGCACATACGGATTTACTTTACTCGTGAAAAGCAATGCCCGTTCTTTCGCTTCATTTGAAAAATTAACAAATTGAGGATAAACGGCAGCAATTATTTCAGTCAGACCGGCATTTTTTGCAGGAACAGCTCCTTTTAAAACCGGTGTTGTCATATCATTCTGAACGATGACTACAGTACCGCCTGATGGAATCCAGTTCAGCCAGTTCATCTCATCTCCTGCATCCTTCTCATTTCCCCTGGCTATAATTGCCTCAGAATAAAATTTCCTGAGGCCGTCTTTAAAAAGTTGCGGCAGTTTTGTACTGTTAATGTACTGCGCTATCAGCCTGCAATTATTATAATGGTCAATGCTATAATTGTAATCATCTGACTGAAGCCGGCCATTGGAATTGATAAGGTGAACAGCAAAAATGTCAGTCAGAAAATTATACTCAGTTGTTGAAGTATCAACTGCCGGATTATTTTTTGATATATATTCACTTATCAACTTTTTATATTCCTGTTTATCAGAAGTACCCAGATTAATTTCTTCAGAGTTCAGTTTAATCTCAACTGGCACAGCATCCAGCCTCTTTGAATTAATGACTATCCTTGTCACGCTCTTACGTCCCTCGTTCTGTAAAGCCGGTTCAACAATCACTGAATTATCAGGACTAACAGCTTCTGATTCAATATCAAAGGTTCCTGAAACCAGGCCGCTGGCTGATACCGAAACATGTATTAAACCAGGGACTCCTGTTGATCTGACAACATTTGACATCGGAATGTTCCTGAATGTAGCAGGGTCAAAAACAGGGGGTCCGACCAGGCTGGCAGGTCCTGAAACATTCCACTTCAGGGAATAATTTGATAAACCGGTGTGAACTCCCTTCACATCCTGAATATCAGCATTAATAATTACAACAGAACTGCGATCAGCGGGAATCTTACTATGAGTACCGGTTAAAATAATCTTAGCAGGCTGCTCTCCTTCCTGTGCCGCTGCAGAGGATGTTATTGCCGTTTTTTCTTCTGAAGAATCGAATAATCCCCCCGTAATAATTCTGCTGGTATCTTCCTCAAAAGCATATTCTGAACCGTTCATCGCGTCGCCCAGACTCCAGAACATTATACAGGGGTGGTTACGGTCGCGACGGATCATTTCCTTGGCAGCCTGAGCAATATCACCGGCTCCGTGTACTATAGGAAGTACTTCATCAACCATGATGCCCGATTTGTCAGCCAGATCAAAAACAAGGTTTGCATTTGAAGAATATCCGATACGCATGAAATTAAAATCCTTCCTGTCATACATCACCGCATTATCAATAAGGGCAGCGATGGCAGGAACAGCTTCACCTAACCACAGGTAATTCATCAGACGTGTAACGCTCTTTACCGCGATTTTCTTGCCATTTATATAAAGTGTGTTTTCGTTCTTGTCGTATTTGAACCAGCGAAATCCGAGAGGACTTGAATAAGAGTCAGTTACTATTTTATTGTACATAATATCTGTCTCAATTTTGTACAAATAGGGATCACCGGGTGACCACAGATGAGGGTTTTTAACAGGTTTGCCTGTCTGATCAAATTTGAAAAGCTGGCCGGGATTTATTTCTTCTTCCGATTTTAATGTTTGCACATTTTTGCCGGAAGCATCAGTTATAGTAGTAAGTAAGCTGCATAATACTTTTTGAGGATAGTCATTCTTAACCCATGTCTGAATTCTCACGGTGGCTTCTTTTTCCGAAACCACGGGCGTAGTTATATATGTCCCGCCCTCATGAAGCGCAGAACCCTGCATTGGAATAAAAAGATTATCCTTTAAAACAATTTTTACATCATTATAAATGCCCCCGAAGATATAATTGTCAGGTGTTGTTTTTAACCCATTTTCGGGGATGTTGCTTACGGCAACTGCCAGAATATTGTCTTCTCCGGTACTGATTAATGAAGTAACATCAAAATCGAAAGCACCGTAGCTTCCCTTATGTTCGCCAACATATTTGCCGTTTATCCAAACCTTGCAGTCCTTCCTGGCGCCGGCAAATTCCACAAAAATTTTTCTGCCTGAAAAATCCCTGTTCACCGAAAAATGCTTGCGATACCAGCCCCAGCCCGTCTTCCAGTAGTTGATCTCAGCCTCTGGAACGTTAAAAAGCTGTCCTGTGGTTTCATACGTCCCCCAGGTGTGTGGAAGGCTTATTGCAGGCCATCTTGAATCGTCGAACTCCGGTAATTCAATTCCTTTGGCCTGATCGGAAGCTGGAAAGTAATTGAAGGTCCATTGTGAATTTATAGTCTTTTCGATACTTTGACTATTCTGATTTGCCGCCTGTTTATTCTGTGCCAATGAATCTGCAAAGAATAAAGATGCCAGGAACATCAGGGCAATAGCTTTCATATTCATCATGTATTGAAAATAAAACAATTAAGGACAAGATAATAAAATTTTTGGATATGGAAAAATGCTATTAAAAATCATTGATGGGATGAGGTCAGGATTGAAAATGAGGAGGTTGAGATTGAGGTTAAGTTTAAGGAAAACAGGCACAACGCTAACCTTAATCTCAACCTTAATCGAATATTTATTAACCAAAATGAAGAAAAAACTTAAAATTTCTTTGAATTATTAAAAATATCTGTACATTTGTCGATCATTAAAAACAAAAAGGTGAAAATATCTTTAATCCATATTATAGTCCTCGTACTCATTCTTGCAAAAGGCACGAACCGGGAGTAATATGGTGTTACTATAGACATACAGAAGCTTTCCGGGAAACCGGGAAGCTTTTTTTTTAATAATTTTTAAGATGAAGAAACAACTCAGAAGCTCAACGACAACAACTGGACGGAATATGGCAGGAGCCAGAAGCCTGTGGCGTGCCAATGGCATGAAGCCTGAACAAATGGGGAAGCCCATTATTGCTGTTGTTAATTCATTTTCACAATTTGTTCCCGGACATGCCCATCTTCATGAAATAGGTCAGGTAGTCAAAAGGGAGATTGAGAAAAGAGGTCTGTTCGCTGCCGAATTCAATACGATAGCCATTGATGATGGAATTGCCATGGGCCATGCCGGAATGCTTTACTCTCTGCCATCAAGGGATCTTATTGCCGACAGCGTGGAATATGTGGTCAATGCACATCTTGCTGATGCGATGATATGCATAAGTAATTGCGATAAAATTACTCCGGGCATGCTTATGGCTGCAATGCGGATAAACATTCCTGTAGTTTTTGTATCGGGAGGGCCAATGGAAGCCGGACGTGTCAATGGAAAATATATTGACCTTGTAGATGCAATGGTTGCAGGAGCTGATGACAGCATCAGTGACCGGGAACTGAGCGAAATTGAAAAGCTGGCTTGTCCGACATGCGGATCATGTTCAGGAATGTTTACAGCCAACTCGATGAACTGTCTTACAGAAGCATTGGGATTATCTCTCCCCGGTAACGGAACGATAGTCGCTACGCACAAAAACAGGATAAAGCTTTTTGAAAAAGGTGCCGGAGTCATTGTTGATCTTGCACTCAGATATTATAACGATGGGGATGAGTCTGTCCTTCCACGCTCAATAGCAACAAAAGAGGCATTTATGAATGCAATGTCGCTCGATATTGCAATGGGCGGATCTACCAATACGGTTCTACACCTTCTTGCTATTGCGAAAGAAGCCGGTGTTGATTTTACAATGAAGGACATTGATGAACTCTCACGTAAGATACCTAATATCTGCAAAGTTGCGCCCAGTTCACAGTATCATATTCAGGATGTAAACAGGGCCGGAGGAATAATGGGCATACTTGGTGAGCTGAATCGCGGAAACCTTCTGAACACTTCTGTAAGACGTGTTGATTATCCTTCTTTGCAGGAAGCTATTTCCGATTGGGACATAAAAGGAGCTAAAGCACAGTCAGTTGCCTTTGAGACCTTTAAAAGTGCACCGTCAATGGAGAAGAACCTTGTTATGGGTTCACAGGATACCGTATTTAAAGAGCTTGATGATGACAGGGAAAAAGGGTGTATAAGGTCGATCGAATTTCCATATAGTAAGGATGGAGGACTGGCGGTACTTTTTGGGAATATTGCCAGCAAGGGATGTATTGTTAAAACTGCAGGATTTGACTCATCTCTTTTTTCTTTCACGGGAAATGCTGTCGTTTTTGAATCGCAGGACGAATCGGCCGATGCAATACTTAAAGGAAATATAAAAGAAGGAGATGTTGTCGTTATCCGTTATGAAGGGCCAAAAGGTGGTCCGGGTATGCAGGAGATGCTCTACCCTACTTCTTATCTGAAATCTAAAGGTCTCGATAAAAAATGCGCACTGATAACTGACGGAAGATTTTCAGGCGGCACATCTGGTCTGTCAATCGGGCATATTTCTCCGGAAGCAGCTTCGGGTGGAGAGATCGCCCTCATAAGAAATGGCGACCGTATAGAAATAGATATTATCGGAAGAAGAATAAATGTCCTTTTATCAGATGAAGAACTTAAACGCAGAAGAATTGAGGAAGAATTAAAAGGGGAAAAAGCTTTTAAACCTGAAAAACGAGTGCGTGTGCTCTCTTCAGCTTTAAAAACTTATGCTGCCAACGTAAGTTCCGCTGATCTGGGCGCAATCAGATTAATCTGATATATAATCCGATACTGGCGAATTAAATTAGTCATTAAGACAAAAAGAAAAAAAGAAAATGTCAAACAACAATTATATGAAGACTGAACAGGAAAAAGAACAGGCGACCATTGAAATTAATGGTCACAGACATATTTCAGGTGCGGAGGCGCTTTTGGAATGTCTGTTGGAGGAAGGAGTAGATACAATATTCGGCTATCCGGGCGGAGCAATAATGCCGGTATATGATAAACTGATGGATTATGAAGGCAAACTTCTTCATGTTCTCACACGTCACGAACAGGGCGCGGCTCATGCAGCGCAAGCCTACGCAATGGTAACAGGCCGTCCGGGCATATGCTTTGCCACATCGGGCCCCGGAGCAACTAATCTTGTGACCGGAATTGCCAACGCATTCCTCGATTCAGTTCCTGTTGTATTCATCACAGCACAGGTAGTTTCCAGCCTTATTGGCACTGACGCATTTCAGGAAACCGATATAATAGGAGTTTCAATGCCTGTTACAAAATGGAACTGTCAGGTAAAGAAAGCTGAGGAGATTCCCGATACAATAGCAAAAGCATTTTATATTGCGAAATCAGGCAGACCTGGCCCGGTGTTAATTGATATAACAAAGGATGCACAGCTTGCAAAACTTGATTTTAAGTATAATAAATGTGAATATATCAGAAGCTATAATCCCCATATTCCTCTGCATACCAAGGCTATAGAGTCAGCTGCAATCATGATAAACCATGCAGAGAGACCATTGATCCTTGCAGGTCATGGCATTCTTATTTCAGGAGCTGAAGAAGAACTCAGGCTGTTTGCTGAAAAAACGGGAATACCTGTTGCCTGCACACTTCTGGGCCTCTCAGGATTTCCTTCTTCCCACCGTTTATTTACAGGTATGCTGGGTATGCATGGAAACTATGGTCCCAATTTACTGACCAATGAAGCAGATCTTATCATCGCTGTAGGAATGCGTTTTGATGACCGCGTAACGGGTAACCTTAAGAAGTATGCCACTAAGGCGACGATAATTCACATCGAAATTGATGAAGCAGAGATAAATAAAAATGTTATAGTCGATGTAGAGATAAACAATGATGCCAAAGAAGCATTGAAATACCTTACCCCGCTGGTAAAACAGAATTCTTTTGAAAAATGGGTAAGAGAATTCAGAATCTGTGATAAGACTGAATATGAAAAAGTAATAAAACCGGAAACAAAACCGGAAAGCGGTGAAATAAGAATGGGCGAAGTTGTCAGCCGAATCTCAGAAATGACAAAAGGTGAAGCAATAATCGTAACTGATGTAGGACAGAATCAGATGGTTGCAGCACGTTATTACAAGTACAGCCAACCAAACAGCTTTGTAACCTCAGGTGGTATGGGAACAATGGGATTCGGCCTGCCAGCAGGAATGGGTGCTAAAATAGGCAGACCCGATAAACAGGTCATAACCTTTATCGGTGACGGGGGCTTTCAGATGACGCTTCAGGAAATGGGCACTATTTTCCAATACAACGTCCCTGTGAAGATCATCATCCTGAACAACAATTTCCTGGGAATGGTACGGCAATGGCAGGATATGTTTTTCGAAAAGAGATATGCTTCGACGGAACTCATAAATCCCGACTTTGTTATGATTTCAAAAGCATACAGCATTCCGGCTAAGAAAGTAATCCTGAGGGAAGATCTGGTAAGTTCACTGCAGGAAATGCTTGATGCTGAAGGACCCTACCTGCTTGAAATCGTTATTGAGAAAGAAGGAAATGTATTCCCGATGGTCGAACCCGGGTCGTCAGTTTCTGAAATCAGGCTCAATTATTAATATTTATAATGTATAAGCAGAGACTTAGCATACTAGTCTCTACAAAAAAAATTATACTATGAAACAGGAATTTACAATATCTCTATTTACCGAAGATCACATAGGAATCCTCGGTCAGATAACAATTATTTTAACACGAAGGCAAATAAATATAGATAGTATCACCGCTTCCGAATCAGCTGTGAAGGGAGTGCAACTTCTTACTATAGTTGTCAGGACTACAAATGAAATGATCCAGAAAGTTGCCCGGCAAATGGAAAAGCTGGTGGATGTCATGAAGGTTTTTGTGCACACATCCGACCAGATCATCTATCAGGAAATAGCCCTATATAAGATCTCCACAAAAGGCCTGATGTCGGGAAATGTCATAGATCATATAGTGCGTGCTCATAATGCCAGGATCCTGGAAGTTTCGCCCGAGTATATTGTCCTGGAAAAAACGGGTCATAAAACGGAAATCACCGATTTGCTTGCCGAGCTTGAACCTTATGGTATTTTGCAATTTGCAAGATCCGGAAGGGTTGCAATAACCAAACAGGTTAAAGAGCTCAATTCATACCTTAAAGAAATGGATGAAGCAAATCGATTCAAGAACGAACCGATGCTTAATTAAGAAATAACCCCCTTCCCAGCCTTCCCCCAGGGGGGAAGGAGTCAGCTTCGAGTTGTCACTGGACTAACCCTTTCCCCCTTGGGGGAAATAAGAAAGGGGGTAGAGGTAAAGAATCGAGTAAAATGGGAATAAAATTATATACATAAGAAGTAACTCAGTATTAATCAAATATTTTAACAATTAAGATCATGGCAAAAATTGATTTTGGCGGTGTCGTCGAGAATGTAGTAACAAGAGAAGAATTTCCGCTTTCAAAAGCACGTGAAGTGCTTAAAAATGAAGTAGTTGCAGTTATTGGTTATGGAGTACAGGGGCCTGCTCAGGCAATGAACATGAGAGACAATGGTATTAATGTCATTGTAGGTCAGGCACCTGAACGTAAAACAGACTGGGATAAAGCTATCCGTGACGGATTTGTACCAGGCAAGACACTTTTTTCTGTAGAAGATGCAGTAAAAAAAGGTACAATAATTCAATATCTGGTTTCTGATGCGGCTCAGCGTATACTATGGCCAAAGCTAAAAACATACCTTAAAAAAGGCGATGCCCTCTATTTTTCGCATGGTTTTTCAATCACGTACAAAGAACATACAGGTGTTATCCCGCCAGATTATGTAGATGTAATCCTTGTTGCACCAAAAGGATCCGGAACAAGTGTAAGGCGTAATTTTCTTGCAGGTGCAGGTATAAACTCGAGTTATTCAGTTTTCCAGGATTTTACCGGAAAAGCTGAGGAGCGGACAATAGCGTTGGGTATCGCTATCGGCTCGGGCTATCTTTTTCCTACCACCTTCGAACAGGAAGTTTACAGTGACCTCACCGGGGAGCGTGGTGTGCTGATGGGCGCACTTGCCGGAATTATGGATGCACAATACCAGGTATTGAGAGAGAACGGTCATAGCCCTTCAGAAGCATTTAATGAGACAGTTGAGGAGCTCACTCAGAGCCTTATCAGATTAGTTGACGAAAACGGAATGGACTGGATGTATGCCAACTGCAGCGCAACTGCACAACGGGGAGCCCTCGACTGGCGACCAAAATTCAAAGCTGCAACCCTTCCTGTTTTCATCGATCTGTACAATAAAGTCAAATCAGGAGAAGAATGCGTTAGAGTCTTGAAATCAACAGGTGCCGATGATTACAAACAGGTATTGGATGCCGAATTGAACGAGCTTGGAAATTCAGAGATGTGGAGAGCAGGAGCAGCTGTGAGAAAACTGAGACCAGTGAAATAATAACAATAAAATAAATACTAAACATGGACGATAAGGTCATTATATTCGATACCACGCTACGCGATGGGGAACAGGTGCCTGGCTGCCAGTTAAATACGATTGAAAAAATTGAAGTTGCCCAGGCTCTTGAGGCTCTTGGCGTTGATGTTATCGAAGCCGGGTTTCCTGTTTCAAGTCCCGGTGACTTCAAATCTGTAGTCGAAATATCAAAAGCTGTCACAAACCCTGTGATTTGTGCTCTTACAAGGGCTATAAAGAAAGATATCGAAGTTGCAGCCGATGCGCTTCAATATGCAAAAAGGAAAAGGATACATACCGGTATCGGTGTTTCTGAATTCCACATAAAATATAAAATAAAAACAACACCTGAAGAGATCCTCAAAAGGGCAGCTGACGCAGTCAGATATGCCAAAAAATTTGTTGAGGATGTTGAGTTCTATGCTGAAGATGCCGGAAGAAGTGAAAATGAATATCTTGCAAAGGTTATCGAAGCCGTAATAAAAGCAGGTGCAACGGTAGTAAACATACCCGATACGACAGGCTACTGTCTTCCTGAGGAGTACGGCAGTAAAATAAAATATCTGAAAGAGAATGTCCCGAATATCGATAAAGTGGTTATAGCAACCCATTGTCATAACGACCTTGGTATGGCAACTGCCAATACGATGATGGGAGTTTTAAATGGAGCCCGTCAGGTGGAAGTTACCATAAACGGTATCGGAGAGAGAGCTGGGAATACATCCCTCGAAGAGATTGCGATGATTATAAAAAGTCATCACGACCTGAACCTGAGAACAGATATCAACACAAAACTTATCTACAACACAAGCCGACTGGTTTCGACTCTTATGAGTATGCCTGTTCAGGCTAATAAAGCAATTGTAGGGAGGAATGCTTTTGCACATTCTTCTGGAATTCATCAGGATGGAGTGCTCAAGAAAAGGGAAAACTATGAGATAATCGATCCGGTTGAAGTAGGAATACGTGAATCTTCAATTATCCTGACAGCACGAAGCGGCAGGGCGGCTCTTAATCATCATCTTGAACTCCTTGGTTTTAATTTCGGAAAAGATGAAATCGACGATATCTACCATCGTTTTCTGCTGCTGGCCGACAGGAAGAAGGAAATCAATGATGAGGATATCAGGATCCTTGCCGGGGTGGTATTCCAGGGCGAAAAATCCATGAAGCTCGATCTGCTTCAGGTATCATGCGGAAAGTCTATGATTCCGGTTGCGACTGTCGGAGTTAAGATCAATGGCGAAGTCCATTTCTCCACAGCATCTGGCAATGGACCGATAGATGCTGCATTCACTGCTGTCAGACAGCTGATAAGCAAAACCGTACATCTGGAAGAGTTTCTTATTCAGGCTATTACAAAAGGAAGTGATGATCTTGGAAAGGTACACATTCAGGTCGAACACCAGGGAAAGATCTACTACGGTTTTTCTGCAAATACCGATATTATTACTGCTTCTGTGGAGGCGTTTATAGATGCATTGGCAAAAATAAACTAACCACCCCCCTGCCCCCCCAAGGGGGGGTAGAAATCCATAAGCCCCCCTTGGGGGGTTTGGGGGTGAAAGCACGGCATAAAAAATAAGTTAAGCATATAGACAGAGATTTAGGAGAAAAAAACATATAAATGGCAAAAAAAACACTATTCGATAAAATCTGGGACAGCCATGTGGTGAAGTCAATTAAAGACGGACCCGATGTGCTTTACATTGATCGTCACTATATACATGAGGTCACGAGTCCACAGGCATTCAATGGTCTTAAAGAACGGGGCATACCGGTTCTAAGGCCCGCGAAGACTATTGCCACTGCTGATCATAACATACCTACCAAGGATCAGCATCTTGCTATCCGCGATATGCTTTCACGTAATCAGGTCGAGAGACTGAGCGAGAATTGCAAAAAATATGGTATCGAACTGTTTGGCCTCAATAACCCGAAAAATGGAATTGTCCATGTAATTGGTCCCGAGCTTGGATATACTCTTCCCGGCATGACCATCGTTTGCGGTGACAGTCATACTTCAACCCATGGCGCTTTTGGAACGATAGCATTTGGAATCGGTACCAGCGAAGTGGAGATGGTTCTGGCAACTCAGTGTATACTTCAGCCAAAGCCAAAAAAGATGCGGATCACTCTTGAAGGGGTTTTGCATAGAGGGGTCACTTCGAAGGATATAGTGATGTATATCATTTCTCAGATCTCTGCCAGCGGAGCAACGGGCTATTTTGTCGAATATGCCGGTTCCGCAATAAGATGCCTGAGTATGGAAGCCAGGATGACTGTTTGCAACATGAGCATCGAAATGGGCGCCCGGGGTGGCCTGATAGCACCAGATGAAACGACTTTTGATTATCTCAGAAAATTACCATCAATACCGGGAGTGTCGGATCTTGAAAGTTCTATCGCAGAATATAAAAAGTTGCAGAGCGATCCTGACGCAGATTATGACAGCGATCTTAATTTCGATGCCGGCCTGATAAAACCGATGATTACATATGGTACCAACCCTGGCATGGGCATGGCTATCGATGATTCAATTCCTGTATCAGATGAAAATGGATCCAAAGCATCTTCGTCATTCATGAAATCACTTGATTATATGGGCTTTAAGCCTGGAATGAAACTCCTCGGGCACCCGGTTGATTTTGTATTTATTGGCAGCTGTACAAACGGAAGGATCGAAGATTTCAGGGCATTTGCAGAAATAATAAAAGGACGCAAAAAAGCTGACAACATTACTGCACTGATTGTACCCGGCTCAAAGAAAGTCGAAGAACAAATGATCGCCGAAGGCCTTATCCAGCTTTATGAAGATGCCGGTTTCGAGGTCAGGCAACCCGGCTGTTCCTCCTGTCTGGCAATGAATGAAGACAAGATCCCGGTTGGGAAGTATGCCGTTTCAACCTCAAACAGAAATTTTGAGGGAAGACAGGGCCCTGGCGCACGGACATTGCTCGCCAGTCCGCTGACAGCTGCCGCTGCCGCAATAACAGGCAGGATAACCGATCCAAGGGAATTTATAACAGAAGAAGTAAAAGCTAAATAAAATATATATGCCAAAAGTTAAGTTTGATATTCTTGAGTCAACATGTGTTCCGCTCCCACTGGAAAATGTGGATACAGACCAGATTATACCGGCAAGGTTTTTGAGTGCCACATCCCGACAGGGATTTGGCGATAATCTTTTCCGTGACTGGAGATACACAAAAACCGGGGAGAAGAACGCCTCATTTATTCTGAATGATCCGGCCTTTAGCGGAAAAATACTCGTTGCGGGAAAAAATTTTGGCAGCGGTTCAAGCCGTGAGCACGCTGTGTGGGCTATTTTTGATTATGGTTTCAGAGCCGTTATTTCCAGTTTCTTTGCCGATATATTTATGAACAATGCCCTGAATAATGGCCTCCTTCCGATCGTTGTATCCGATGAACTGTTGAAGAAGCTTCAGAACAAGGTTTTAAAAGCTCCCGATACTAAAGTTAAAATTGATCTTGAGCAACAGACTCTTACTATATTGCCAACCGGTGATTCAGTTAAATTCTCGATAAATCCTTACAAAAAGGAATGTTTATTAAAAGGGCTGGATGATATTGACTTTCTGCTCAGCATGGAGAGTCTTATAACCAGTTATGAAAAAAACCAAAGCTTTCTAAAATGACAGTTGAAATAATGGATACCACCCTCAGAGATGGGGAACAAACACAGGGAGTTTCATATTCACCGCTTGAAAAACTCCATGTCGCTAAACTTCTTCTGAAAGACCTCAAGGTCGACAGGATAGAAGTTGCATCGGCTCGTGTCTCCCTCGGGGAATTTGAAGCTATAAAGCAAATAACCGAATGGGCACGGCATAATAATCTTCACAGAAAAGTGGAAGTCCTTGGGTTTGTTGATGGTGATATTTCCCTGAACTGGATAGACGATGCAGGCGGAAAAGTGATCAACCTTCTCTGCAAGGGATCTTTGCGTCATCTTGAAAAACAACTGAAGAAAACTCCTGATAAACACGTAAGCGATATTAAAGAGATCCTCCGGAAAGCTGAAGCCAGGGATATGGAGGTGAATATCTATCTTGAGGACTGGTCGAACGGTATGATCCATTCGGAGGAATATGTCTACTTCCTGCTCGATGAACTGAAGGACGAAAATATCCAGCGATTCATGCTGCCCGATACATTGGGAATTCTCAATCCCGATCAGACATACAGATTCTGCAAAAAAATTATCGACAGGTATCCTTCTCTTCATTTTGATTTTCATGCTCATAACGATTATGACCTCGCTGTAGGGAATGTCTTCTCAGCAGTCCAGGCTGGCATAAAAGGTATTCATACAACAATCAACGGTCTTGGCGAAAGGGCTGGTAATGCCCCATTATCAAGCGTAATAGGTGTCCTGCGTGATCTTCTGAAAATAAAAACCGGCATAAATGAATTTGAGATCACAAAGGCCAGCAAAATTGTAGAAACATTCAGCGGGATACGCATTCCCGTAAATAAACCTGTCATAGGTGAGAATGTCTTCACCCAGACATCAGGAGTCCATGCTGATGGTGATTCCAAGGACAACCTGTATTTTAACAGTCTTCTTCCCGAACGGTTCGGAAGGAAAAGGAAATATGCTCTCGGAAAACAATCGGGGAAAGCAACAATCAGAAAAAATCTCGAGGAATTCGGCTTGTTTCTTAATCCTGAATCGCTCACGAAAGTCACGCAGAGAGTTATTGAACTTGGTGACAAAAAGGAGAATGTGACTACTGAAGACTTACCATTCATAATCGCAGACGTGCTCGGCAGCGAAGAAATAAATTATAAGATCTTCATAAAAAATTATTCTCTGTCCCTCTCCTACGGTTTGAAACCATTCGCAAGTGTTCAGATTGAAATAGATGGCAATGTGTACCAGGAAACATCTTCGGGAGATGGTCAGTATGATGCCTTTATGAAAGCAATGCACATAATTTACGACAAACTTGGTAAACAGTACCCTGCATTGACTGACTACCAGGTTTCAATTCCTCCGGGTGGTAAAACTGATGCTTTTGTGGAGACGGTAATAACCTGGGATTATAACGGTAAGGAATTTAAAACCCGTGGATTTGATGCTGACCAGACTGAGTCGGCTATAAAGGCAACCGAAAGGATGCTTAATATTATAGAAAGTATTGATCAGAAATCTGTAACAAATAAAAATTTAATTGACATAGCTCATGGATTTTAACATTGCTGTATTACCGGGCGACGGTATAGGACCTGAGATAATTGATCAGGCAAAAAAAGTTGTAACCGCTGTCGGTAACAAGTTTAATCACAAATTCAATTTCAGGAATGGTTTAGTCGGAGCTATTGCAATTGATAAAACAGGTGACCCCTTCCCGGCAGATACTCTTGAATTATGTAAATCGTCGGATGCAGTTCTTTTTGGGGCTATCGGTGATCCGAAATACGATAATAATCCTGCAGCAAAAGTGAGACCAGAGCAGGGACTCCTTGCAATGAGAAAAGAATTGGGGTTATACGCCAATGTACGGCCGGTGACTACCTTCCCTTCTCTGATTGACAAGTCTCCCCTGAAGAAGGAAATTGTTGAGGGTGTCGATATACTGATGATAAGGGAGCTCACTGGAGGTATCTATTTCGGAAAACCCCAGGGCAGGTCGGAGGACGGTAATACTGCCTACGATTCAAGTGTTTACAGCCGTTACGAGATTGAGAGAGTAGTGAAACTTGCCTGTGAATACGCGATGGCCCGTTCAAAAAAGCTCACCGTAGTGGATAAAGCAAACGTACTCGCTACTTCAAGGTTATGGCGCGAAACAGCAATGATAATTGCCAAAGATTATAAGGAAATCACAATGGATTTCATGTTCGTCGATAATGCTGCCATGCAGCTTATTCAGAACCCCCGCAAATTCGATGTGATAGTGACAGAGAACATGTTCGGCGATATACTTTCCGACGAAGCCAGCGTACTGACAGGATCGCTAGGATTACTGCCATCGGCATCGGTCGGACTATTAACTTCGGTTTTCGAACCAATACACGGCTCATATCCGCAGGCAGCAGGTAAAAATATCGCAAATCCACTGGGAACTATCCTTTCAGTAGCAATGATGTTTGAACTCGCTTTCAAGCTTAAGAAAGAAGGAGATATCATCAGGACAGCCGTAGAAAGATCAATCGACATCGATTTCGTTACCGAAGATCTGAACAGAATAGATCCAAAGTCTACCTCTGAAGTTGGCGACTGGATAGCTGAGTTTATATTAAAAGGTTAAAAATTAATTAGTTTTGTTGGTTTTTGTTCAAAATTGTTTGATTTATTAATTTTTTTCTATCTTTGCATTTATAAATTAAAGAAATGTACTATAAATTGTCATCACACCATCATTTTCATATTTGCTTTCAGGCGAGTTGATAATGATATGTCCATGACAAAACATATCATAAACCCGTCTGAGCAAAATCAGGCGGGTTTTTCCTTTCCCTGCGGTTTTGCTCAGACACAGAAAAACAGAATATGAGTGAACTGAAAATTGCAATCCAAAAGAGCGGACGTTTGAGTGAAAATTCGAAAAAACTACTTGAAGAATGTGGTATAAATTTCTCCAATGGTCTGAGCGTCCTGAAAACAACTGCACGTAATTTTCCTGTGGAACTGTTGTTCCTGAGGGATGACGATATTCCTCAATATGTTGAACAACAGGTAGCTGATATTGGGATCCTGGGTGAGAACATGGTGCTGGAAAAAAACAAGGACGTTATGGTAATTGAGCAACTGGGGTTTGCACAGTGCCGGCTTAGCCTTGCAATTCCAAAAGAAGAAAAATATGCTGGCCTGAATCATTTCATGAATAAGAAAATTGCCACAAGCTATCCCAATATTCTGAAAGATTTCCTTGCAAAAAACAAGCTCACAGCCGAGATAGAAGAAATCAGTGGCAGTGTGGAGATAGCCCCCGGGATCGGCCTGGCCAATGCGATTTGTGATATTGTCAGCTCGGGCAGCACACTCCTTACAAATGGATTGCAAGAAGTGGAAATAATACTAAAGAGCCAGGCAGTAATTATCGGAAATAAAAACCTTGATGATAACAAGAAAAAGATTCTCGAGAGCCTGCTTTTCAGGATAAGAGCCGTAAAAAATGCAAAAGAAAATAAATATATATTGTTAAATGCTCCACAGGCAGCTCTTACAAACATTTGTAAAATACTCCCCGGAATGAAAAGTCCTACAATTCTTCCTCTCGTCGAAAAAGGATGGTTCAGCTTGCACTCTGTTGTGAAAGAAGATGAATTCTGGGATAGAATTGATCAGTTGAAAGCTGCAGGAGCAGAAGGTATTCTTGTTATACCAATCGAAAAAATGATTCTCTGATGAAAACAATATTGTTACCTGAGAAACCTTTATGGGCTGAGCTATGCCAACGGCCTGAAATAGCGCGGGACGATCTTAATATCCTTGTCAGTGACATACTGATAAGGGTAAAATCGGAATCCGATAAGGCAGTGCGTTATTACTCTGAAAAGTTTGACGGTGTTTCGCCGCGAAACTTAAAAGTGTCAAAGGAAGAAATAGAAGAGTCGGCAGATAAAATACCTGAGGAACTGAAAAATGCCATCGGCATCGCCAGAAAAAATATCGCCTGTTTTCATAGAGCCCAGCTGATTGCAGAACCTGTAACTGAGACTATCGATGGTGTAAAATGCTGGAGGAAAATTGTTGCAATTGAAAAGGTCGGGCTGTATGTTCCGGGAGGCAGCGCTCCTCTCTTTTCAACACTGCTGATGCTTGGTATTCCCGCATCACTTGCCGGATGTGAAGAAATTATTGTTTGCACCCCTGCAGGGAAGGATGGTAAAGTGAGCCCTCTGATCCTTTACACAGCGAAGCTAATCGGGATAACTGAGATCTACAAGGTTGGAGGAGCACAGGCTATAGCGGCAATGGCATACGGAACAGAAACAATACCTAAAGTCTACAAAATCTTCGGTCCGGGCAACCAGTATGTGACAAAAGCAAAGGAAATGATCCAGCAGGATGGTGTGGCAATTGATATGCCTGCCGGACCAAGCGAAGTTCTTATAATTGCCGACGAGGATGCCGATCCTGTATTCGTAGCATCCGATCTGTTATCACAGGCTGAACATGGTCCCGACAGCCAGGTAATAATGCTTACTGACGATCAGATACTTGTAGAAAGAGTAAGGACGGAAGTTTACAACCAGGTGAAGCTGTTGCCAAGAAACGAGATTGCCATTAAAGCACTCGAAAACAGTAAACTTATCCTGTTGCCATCATTGGGCGATTGCATTGATTTCAGCAATATTTATGCTCCCGAACATCTCATAATAAATACTTCCGACCCAAATAAGCTTGCTAAAAGCGTAAGGAATGCGGGCTCTGTCTTTTTAGGAAATTTCAGCTGTGAGAGTGCCGGCGATTACGCCTCCGGGACCAACCACACCCTTCCAACCAATGGGTACGCAAGAAATTATAGCGGAGTTTCAGTGGACAGCTTTCAGAAGAAAATAAGCTTCCAGGAAATAAACGCTGCAGGTATTAAAAATCTCGGACCTGCAATCGAACTGCTGGCTGAAGCAGAATCTTTGCTTGGACATAAAAACGCAGTCAGTGTCAGACTTAAAAGCCTTGAAAATGGTTGATCTGAATAAACTTGTAAGAGAAAATGTTCTGAAACTTACGCCATACTCATCTGCAAGAGATGAATTTTCGGGTAAGACAGGGATATTTATGGACGCCAACGAAAATCCTTACGGAGAACTGAACAGGTATCCCGATCCCTACCAGCAGGAGCTAAAGAAGAAGATCTCAGAGATAAAAGGCATAAACCCGGAAAATATATTCCTTGGAAATGGCAGCGACGAAATAATTGACCTTTGCCTGCGTATATTCTGCAATCCTGGAACAGACAAAATTCTCACTTTTACTCCTACCTACGGAATGTATGAGGTATCGGCGGCGATAAATGATGTTAATGTTATCAGGATTCCTCTCGATGAGAATTTCCAGATAGACGTGCAGAAAGCAGTCACCCACTTTACTGACAACAGACTGAAAATTATATTTATCTGTTCACCGAATAATCCTACTTCGAATTCGATGAACCTTAAGGATGTTGAATTGCTGATTTCCCGATTTAATGGCATATTGATAATCGATGAAGCATATATTGATTTCTCCGGAAAGCCATCATTTCTACAGCTGATTGACAAATATCCCAACCTGATTGTTATGCAGACATTCAGTAAGGCATTCGGGATGGCTGCAGCAAGAGTGGGAATGGCTTTTACGGGTAAGGAAATCATAAGTCTTTTTAATAAGATGAAACCACCTTATAATATAAGTTCAATTAATCAAGCGGCAATTTTAAAAAAGCTGGAGAATATTGAAGAATATAAAAATGAAGTATCTAAAATCGTAAATGAGAGGAAAAGACTAACAGAACTTCTTGTCAAAATTGCATTTATTGAGAAGGTTTATCCCTCGGATGCCAATTTTCTTCTCGTGAAAGTAAAAGATGCCAATAAAATTTACAACATACTGGTTGACAATAATATAATAGTCAGAAACAGAAGCAGTGTAATAGAAAATTGTCTCCGTATCACCGTTGGCAAAAAATCAGAAAACGATAAGTTGATCGATGCACTTAAAGTCATGACAATATGAAGAAAGTACTCTTTATCGACCGCGATGGCACAATACTGAAAGAGCCTGAGGATGAACAGGTCGACACATTTGAGAAGATGACATTTCTTCCCGGCGCAATTACAGCTTTATCTGCAATAGCAAGAGAAACAGATTACGAATTGGTATTGGTCACAAACCAGGATGGTCTCGGAACATCATCATATCCCGAAGAAACATTCTGGCCCGTTCAGAATAAAATGCTTGAAATACTCAAGGGTGAAGGTGTCGTTTTTTCGGAAATATTTATCGACAAAACTTTTCCATCACAAAATGCTCCTACCAGAAAACCCGGTACCGCCATGCTTGTCAACTACCTTGCAAAGGGAATCGATCTGGCATCATCCTATGTTATCGGAGACAGGCTTACAGATGTCGAACTGGCAAAAAATCTTGGGTGCAAAGCGATATTTATCGGTACAAAGGATATTCCTGAGGCCGCCCTTTCAACCACAAACTGGGGCTTCATTTATAAATTTCTGAAACAGGTTCCCCGCACTGCGAAGGTCGTGAGAAAGACATCGGAGACCGACATACTCATCGGGCTCAACCTTGATGGTTCAGGCATAAGCAATATAGATACGGGTATCGGATTTTTCAATCACATGCTGGAACAGATCTCACGGCATGGCAATCTTGACCTTAATATCATGGTTAAAGGTGATCTGCATATAGATGAACATCATACTATAGAAGATGTTGCGCTGGCCCTGGGGGAGGCTGTTCTCAAAGCGCTTGGCGGGAAAAAAGGAATCGAACGATACAGTTTTGTCCTTCCCATGGATGATTGTCTTGCACAGGTTGCCCTCGATTTTGGCGGAAGGCCCTGGCTGGTCTGGAACGCAAAATTCTCAAGGGAGAAAGTCGGTGAAGTTCCTACTGAACTCTTTTTCCACTTCTTCAAATCCTTCAGCGATTCCGCAAAATGCAACATCAACATAACAGCTGATGGTGAAAATGAGCATCATAAGATCGAAGCCATTTTCAAAGCTTTTGCAAAAGCAGTTAAAATGGCAGTGAGACAAACGGAAAACTATAACCTGCCTTCAACAAAAGGAAGCTTATGATAGCGATTGTAAAATATAATGCCGGAAACATTAAATCGGTTCAGAATGCCCTCAACCGTCTTGGGCATGAGAGTATAATAACAGATATCCCCTCAGAACTGATAAAAGCCGATAAGGTTATTTTTCCCGGTGTTGGAGAGGCCAGCTCTGCGATGCATTATCTGAATGAAAAAGGCTTGAATAAAACAATCATTTCGCTTACACAACCTGTACTGGGAATATGTCTCGGCCTCCAGCTGATGTGCAGATTTTCGGAAGAAGGCAGTACAAAATGCCTTGGGATATTTGATGCCGATGTAAAGCTATTTCCTCCTGTGGATAAGATTCCTCATATGGGATGGAATAATTGTATGACTATGAAAGGTCAGCTTTTCAGGGGACTTACAATTGAAGATGATCTCTATTTTGTGCATAGCTATTACGCTGACATTTCACCGGATACTGTTGCAACCTGCGATTACATAGTACCCTTCAGCGCTGCCATGCAAAAAGGCAATTTCTTTGCCACACAGTTTCATCCCGAAAAATCGGCCGGGAAAGGTGAAATAGTTTTGAAAAATTTCCTGGAATTATGAGAATCATTATAGCGCTTGATATTATTGGAGGAAAATGCGTGAGACTCACAAGGGGAGATTTCAGCACTAAGAAAATATATAATGAAGATCCTCTCGACGTAGCATTAAGGCTTGAAGAAAACGGGATTAACTACCTGCATCTTGTTGATCTCGATGGTGCGAAAAACAGAAAAATTGAAAATATTAAAGTGCTCGAAAAAATTGCCTGGAAAACAAAACTGAAAATCGATTTTGGAGGTGGATTGAGAACATACGATGACCTGATGACAGTCTTTAATGCAGGCGCCCGACAGATTACAGCTGGCAGTATTGCGGTCAGCAATCCTTCTCTGTTTCTTGACTGGCTGGCACGACTCGGCCAGGAAAAAATTATTCTCGGAGCAGATTGCATCGACAGGAAGATTTCAACAGCAGGATGGCTGGAAAATTCTGAAAAAGAGATCATTGGATTTATTTCAGATTACAGGGCAAAGGGTGTAAAATATACTATCTGCACAGATATTAAGAAGGATGGTATGTTAAAGGGACCATCTACCTTGCTTTATAAGGAGATACTCGATAAAGTAAAGATAAAACTGATTGCAAGCGGCGGAATCTCATCCATTCAGGACATTAAAGATGTTCGTGAGGCAGGTTGCGAAGGGGTAATTGTGGGAAAAGCCTTTTATGAAGGCAAAATAACTTTAAATGAATTAAGCAAATTATGTTAAAACGTCGCATAATTCCATGCCTGGATATCAAAGACGGAAGAACTGTCAAGGGTGTAAATTTTGTTAACCTCATCGATGCGGGCGACCCTGTTGAGCTGGCAAAAATTTATGTCAGGCAGGGTGCTGATGAGTTGGTTTTCCTCGATATTACGGCAACTATTGAAAACAGGAAAGCTCTTGCCGGATTGGTTGAAAGGATCGCTGCCGAAATAAATATTCCATTCACTGTCGGAGGGGGAATTGAGACTGTCGAAGATGTATCAGTTCTTATAAAAGCAGGAGCTGATAAAGTAACAGTTAACTCATCGGCCGTCAGGAGACCCGAACTCATCCGAGAGATAGCCGGGCAATTCGGAAATCAGTGTGTCGTTGTCGCAATTGATACGAAATTCACGGATGATGGCTGGATTGTTTTTGTCGACGGAGGACGGACAATCACTGATCTGAAAACAATAAACTGGGCAAGGCAAGCTGAAGAACTCGGTGCAGGCGAAATAATGCTGACATCAATGAATAATGACGGTACAAAATCGGGATTTTCAATCGATATCACGAATGAAGTCAGCTCCAATGTTAACATTCCTGTAATTGCTTCCGGAGGAGCAGGGAAAATGCAGGATTTCAGGGATGTGTTCTTCAATACTGATTGCAGCGCTGCACTGGCCGCCAGTATTTTCCATTTCGGAGAGATCGATATAAGAGACTTGAAGAAATATCTGAAAGCTGAAAATATTGCAATAAGATGAATTTCATTAACCATAAAGTCCCCGGCTATCAAAATATTGGAACTTCAAGAGTGATAACTTCAAATTCCAACCCACCGCTCGAAAATCAATTTATTTACCCCGTCCCCAAGGGGAGTAAATTGATTTTCTTCGCTCCCATTGGGTTCTTAAAGTCCCCCTGGGGATTTAGGGGTAAAAATCAGGAAATTGCAACGAAGATCAAGGTATAAAGAGATTTCTGAGAATGCAAAATATAAATAATACAATGGAACAAATAGATTTTTCAAAAGGCAACGGGCTGGTGCCGGTAGTAATACAGGATAATAATACTCTGCAGGTGCTTATGGTGGGTTATATGAATGAAGAAGCATTCAATAAAACCATGGATGAAAAGAAGGTGACCTTTTTCAGCAGAAGCAAAAACAGGCTCTGGACAAAGGGTGAAACATCGGGTAACTTCCTCTATGTAAAGGAAATCCTGGCTGACTGTGACAACGATTCAATTCTCATTAAAGCAGATCCGGCAGGACCAACTTGTCATACGGGCAGCACATCCTGTTTCTCTGAAGAAACACCAAAAGGTTTTCTTTATAAGCTCGAAAGCATTATAAATCAGAGAATAGACAGCAATGAAGAAGGATCTTATACAAACAAGCTTTTCAAAAAAGGAATAAATAAAGTCGCTCAAAAAGTTGGAGAAGAAGCTGTTGAGCTGGTAATTGAATCCAAGGATGAAAATATTGACCTTTTCAGAAATGAAGCAGCGGATTTGTTGTACCACTTCCTGATTCTTCTAAAAGCAAAAGATACTGAACTTAAAGATATTGAGGATGTGTTGAAAAAGAGACATGCAGCTGTAAAATAATCTGAAATCCTGATTCTATTCAAACTGAAGGATAGCTATTTAAATTTCACAGTATACGTCACAGATGGAATAATTGGAAATAAATAAACATATCTAAAGGAATAATTTAACTTATAATACATGTTTACAGGATTGTTATTATTGTAAGCATTAAATACATCCAGACTTATTTTATGTTCGCAATGCTTAGTTTCCTTAATATAATGGAATCCAATATCCAACCTGTGATAAGCTGGTAATCGGTAGTTATTCAAAGAAGGGTAATAGTATAATAAATTATGTTGTAAGGAACTTACAGTATTCAAAGCGGGAAAGTACTTTTCAATAGGGACTGTAACTGGATACCCAGTCCCAAATAACCATAAGACCGATATATCCCATTTTTTTGATATCTGATAATTTAACGATAAATTTAAATCATGCCGTCGATCATACTTGAATGGAAATATATTTCCATTATTTAAACTTTGATATTTTCTATCAGCTTTTGAATAGGTATAATTGATACTCCATGTAAATCGCGCTTCTTGTTTTTCTATCGAAAGTTCGATACCTTTCGCATTCCCATGTCCTTGTGTGGCTTTTTCAAACCATGGAGTAAGATCAGTAAAAAAAGATGCGCCATTTAACAGATCCGTTGTATTGTATAGCCATTTTCTATAAATCTCTGCCGAGATTAATGCGATGCTGGTCCAGTCATAAGCAATCCCGAAATTAATTTGATCAGACTTCAATGGTTTCAGTCCCTTTAATGCTGGGATCCAGATATCTGTAGTCATATTAAAATCTGAAGTGCTCAGAAGGTGTAAGTATTGAACCATTCTTGAATACCCAGTTTTGATTACAAGTTTGGGCGACAAATTATAATTTGCTGAAAACCTGGGTTCAGGGTTAATATTAACCTCATTTTTTGAGATTAAGCCGCTTATCCGCAAACCTGAACTCACTGAAAGACTATGGCTCAGTTTCATTTCATCTTCAAGATATAGGAATATTTCTCCTTCGCTGAGGTATTTATTGACATAAGAAGTATCCATCTTTTCATCAGAATCAATATTAAACATCTTAAAGGCATTGCTTCCAGGGTTGAAACAATGAGTAGTAATTCCTAATCCCATTGTAAGCTTGTGTTTGTTTGACAATGTAAGATCAACATCAGATTTAATAATCAGATCAGATATTTTTGATTTGTAACTTGCAGTATAGTCAGCAATAGGCCTTCCATCAAGTATCGAATCTGATAATAAACTGTAATAATGACTAAGAATGAAATAATTATACTGACTGTAAGCGATTGTTGTATTGACAAATAAATTAGCGCCAAATGTATGATTCCACCTCATTGATCCAATAACGTTTCCCCAACCTGAAGTTTCGTTATTGAAATCAGTAATTGTTTCAGAATTTATTTTAGTAACAAAAGGTTCATCTTTAAAGTGTATTTTATCTTTCCCTATATATAAACCAAGGAAAAGCCTATCTGATGGTGAAAATACTTTTGTCAGCCTGGTGTTTATATCATAAAAATAATATCCAGGGAAATTAAGATTCATTAAATTAAGAGATTTAAGTGTACCTGAGTATAAATCCAGGTAGGATCTTCTTCCTGTAATAAAAAAAGTTGTTTTATGACTAAATAAAGGACCCTCCAGAGTGAATTTTGAGGATATAAATCCGATTGATAATTCACCTCTGACATATTTATTATTGCCATCAAGACTCCTAACATCTATTACTGACGAGGCCCGTCCACCATAACGTGCCGGAAAACAACCTTTGTATAACTTGATATCCTTTATAGCACTACTATTGAATATACTAAAAAAACCATAAAGATGGCTGATATTGTACATTGGTATTTCATCTAACATGAAAAGATTCTCACCTGCACCACCACCTCGGACAAACACACCCGTAGAACCTTCTATCCCACCCTGTATACCTGGTTGATTCTGAATTGATTTAACCAGATCTGATTCTCCCAGCGAAGGCATTGATATTAATTGCTTTATATTTAGCATACTTAGCCCTAGGTCAGAATTTACATTGTGTTTATAATAGAAAGATGTAACTGACACCTCGTTAAGTTCCCTGACAGGCTGCATCTCAATGTTGATTATCGTATCGTGTTTCAAACTGACATAAATAGATGTTGATTTTAATCCAACATATGTAGCGTGTAATTCCACATATTTTTCTATTGTCTTAAAGTTGTAAAAGCCATAGTTATTAGTCTGAGCTACATTTTGTGTTTTACTATCGATTATATAAGCTCCAATAATACGTTCTCCTGTATTAACATCTTCAACATATCCTGAAATGGTATGAACCTGACTATATACCTGCTGAGATGTAAGTACAATAAGAAGAAGGGTTCTTAAATTCAACATAAGGAAAGTTTTGGTATTTTAATATTTTCGAAAAGCAACTTGATAACTCGACACTGAAGCACCCGAAAACATTCCATAACCGCCTGTAATATTTGAATTTACAATTACGGGACTGGCTAATGGATTCCCCACAATTTTTGCTGTACAAGTTAAGGTCATGTATATAATTGAAATACTCCTTATTGATCGAATAAAGCCTGAAACAGACGATTTGTTGAGTGGCATTTGTCTGAGAGCCAATTAACACTTTATTTATAATTACAGATAAAAAATGTTTTTGGCCATTTATTAATTTATCGGAAAATGCTATTCCTTGAATCTTCTCTCCGGTATATAATTTTTCTTCCACGATGGGATCATCACAACTGAATCCTAAGTTATTGTCAAGCCCATAATAATAATCTTTCTTTATCATTTCTCGAACATTTATCATATAAAAATTCGTTTCAATTGCCGGATCATTGAATTCAATTATACACTTAATTCCTGCATTGTCATCAGACATTAATAATGATATAGTATCTACCCTTAATATTTTCACCATATCAGGGATTACCACACTCGCACTTGCGTCTGGCATTTCATGAAATTTTGCGACGACTTTATACATAATGCCTGATTGAGGAATGACGGATTTTGATCTATAATTACCAGTATTAAAAACTCTCCAGACGTCAAACATATACCACGGATTACGATATAAAGAATCAATTACATTATTCTTCAAATAAACCTTAACATTTACACTATCCAGATCAACGTAAGGATAATCCCCGTTAATATATTCACTTCTTCCAACATGAACATTTAGCACACTGTCAGTAGTAATTAAACCATTAATAACAATTTTGCGCCCGTCGTCCGGAATTTGGTTCAATTCACGTTCACATGCTGTAACATTGATAAATATATAAATGAACAAAACAATAAATTTAATTTGTCTGTTACTCATACTCGTTAAATTAAATTCAATTAGTTATAAATATTTTAAAAGATAGATATTCAAAGATATCTAAACTTGACTAAAATATTAATTGTCATGAACTATTCGATATTGATTAAATTCTACAATTCTTCTTTTAAACCTCAATTTAAATAGGTCTTTTTTCTATTCCAATCGCTACAGCTGAAAGGGTACCAGCTTCAGGATATACCGGAGTATCCTTATCGTTTACATTGGCATTTGCAGGAGTAAGTAGCGGATGAAGCGAGACAAGCATTCTTCCATAATATGGATATTGAGTATATCCTCCCGGACATGTAAGTGCATATCCTTCCCAAACTGGTGCATCACAGAGCCCCTCCTGATTAGATGGAGCGGATTCAAAAGTTTGTCGAAAAGTTACCTGAAGATAAAGACTACCACCATTTGAAGAGTAATTTATGTTGTTTAATCCGATTGCGTATACATCAATCAAACTTGCATCACTTCTCCTATAAGATTTACCTGATGCGTACCACGAACTTAAATTAGTAGGATAAGAGGCTACTAACATATTACCATAACCATTGTAACGAATGGATGCACCTCCTCCAACTAACAAATAACCAGGAGGAAGAATAGCTGTTGCCGTTGGAAAATCAACAGGATTTGTTGTACTAACCTTCCTTATAAATCTATTGGATTTCAAATATGCTGGATCAACTTCGTCGATTTTCATTCCTATGGCGAAAACAGTTAAGCAATGTGGATCCTGGATTATATGAGCCTTAGATTCGCCATACCAGGTATTTCCATCATCCATAGGATAAGATTTGACTAACCATGCACCATTTCCATTATAATCATGTCCCCATGCACCTCCACCTACCAAGACCCAACCAGCATCTACGGCCACAGTCAAAGTGGACAGATTTGCTGGTTGCGGTGTTGTTTGATAAAAGAATTTAAGATGGATTTTACCAGAGTAATCTGTATACTCGGAGTTATAAAAATTTAAGTTTTGACATGATACACTTGTTGCGTGCAAAGCAATATTTTGCTGTGAAATAGAATCTTTTTCCTGTTCTGTTAAAGGCTTATATATTAGATAATTACTAGCATTAATTGTGTCGTATTTAGCTAGTTTTATCGGTGCAAATGTATTGATACCTGCACTTTTTATTGGAAGAAGCGTATTGTTTTCAGTAGCAACTGTATTATCCGAGTTTTTGGAACAACCAACCACCAAGATCAAAACAATAAAGGAAATTGTAATTTTTTTCATTTGATAACTTTTTAGATTAATAAATATTTCAGAAGAATTGTAGAATCAGCTGATTATTTATTTAAAAACTAATCCTAAAACGATAAAGTTTCTCGATCAAATTATTACAATATACGGATGGATATAACCTTATCTACTTCCATACATCCCGTTATAAATTTAACTTTCTTCTAGTTTTTTATAGTTTAATAGGAGAGGATACAAAATTGTTACGCACTTTTTCTTACATCAAATCTGAATTATAAAAAGAATTGTATAAAACGTATATTTATCCGTATGAAATACAAATTATACTTTGAAGATTTTTTCAGAATTTCCAAGAACAAATGCTGTATCATTCTTGTTTTAATCGCTTAAGTATTTAAATTCTGTCTTTTATTTATTAACTTATTTCCCACTTTTTATAACTCTTTGAATTGTTTTTTAAATAAATCTATTATTTTTGTAATCAGATAACACGACAAATGAATAAAGTCTACAAATATTTTATCTCCTTTTATTACTTCTATTTTTATTTTAAAAACAGATAAGGGGATTTTTGTATACAGATAATATTAAATTATATGATAGCAAGGGTCCCTCAAAAGGGGCCCTTGCCTTTTTAATACATTTCAGGAATGAAAATAGCAATACAGGGAGAAAAAGGAAGCTTTCACGAAGTGGCTGCAAGACAGTACTTTACTTATGATGATATTGAAATATTTCCTTGTTCTACTTTTGATCTGGAGCTCAATACGCTCAGGAAGGGGGATGTGGATTTTGCAGTAATGGCTATCGAAAATGCAAGATCGGGCAGTATTCTCCATAACTATACCCTTTTAAGAGAGTCGGGGATGAAGATTCTTGGAGAACAAAACCTCAGGATCATACAAAACCTCATGGCTCTGCCAAATCAGAAAATAAGCGATATCAGGGAAATCAGGACCCATCCGATAGCAATTGCTCAATGCATGGCTTTTCTTAATCAGCATCCCGGAATAACCCTGATCGAGAGCGATGATACGGCAGGAAGTGCGCGACAAATAAGTGAAACAAAGGTAAAAGGAGTTGCTGCTATTGCCCCGGCACATGCAGCAGAAATCTATGGACTGGAAATACTGGCCCCCGGAATAGAAACCTATAAACAGAACTATACACGTTTTCTTGTTGTTGGAGGTGAAGAAAAAGGCAATACAAGAGGCAACAAAGTATCCATATGTTTTTCGACAGGCCATAAGCCAGGTTCCCTTGCCAAGGTCCTGGTGAAACTGGCAGAACTTGATATTAATCTATCAAAAATCCAGTCGGTTCCACGCATGAACGGAGAATGGGAATACATGTTCTATCTCGACCTTGAATTGAATAAAAACACAAAATCAGATATAATCAGGAGGGTACTTGCAAATTACACAAGCAACCTGGAAATATTAGGAGTTTATTTTAAAGGAGACATGCTTTATGACAGTTAAACCGGCAGAACGCACAAACAGCGTTCAGGAATATTATTTTTCACAAAAGCTCGCGCAGATCGACAGAATGCGCAGAGAAGGACTCGATATTATCAACCTCGGTATCGGAAGTCCCGACCAGCCTCCATCTGAGAGCACTGTTACGGCTCTTATAGAAGAGGCAAAAAAACCTGGTTCACACGGTTATCAGAATTACTCAGGAATACCCGCTCTCAGAAAAGGATTCTCCGAGCTTTATAAAAAATACTTCCACGTTGATCTGAATCCCGACAATGAGATCCTTCTGCTGATGGGGAGCAAGGAAGGCATAATGCATATAAGCATGGCGTTTGTTAATCCGGGCGATGAAGTGCTTGTGCCTGATCCGGGCTATCCTACATATTCCTCCGTCACAAACCTGGCAGGCGGTATAGTAAAAAAATACAAGCTCAGTGAGAAAAACGGCTGGCTGCCTGATCTCGAGGCTCTGGAAAAGAACGATCTGACAAAAGTCAAACTCATGTGGGTTAACTACCCTCATATGCCCAGCGGAGCAAAAGGTTCGATGCAATTGTTTGAAAAACTTGTTTCATTTTGCCGGAAACATGAAATCCTTCTTGTGAACGATAATCCGTATAGCTTTATCCTTAACAACGATTACATAAGTCTGTTGGCTGTAAAAGATTCAAAAGATGTGGCGCTTGAACTGAATTCACTAAGCAAATCACACAATATGGCCGGATGGCGTGTTGGAATGGTTGGCGGACACAGAGAATATATAAAAGCCATTCTCAAAGTTAAAAGCAACATGGATTCGGGAATGTTTCTTGGCATGCAGATGGCTGCAGTTGCAGCTCTCAGAAATGAAGCATCGTGGTTTGACTCGGTCAACTCGGTTTATCTTAAAAGAAGAAAAATTGTTGAAGAGATGATGAACCTTCTGCAATGCAAATACGACAAATCACAGGTTGGATTGTTTGTATGGGGACGCATACCTGATACAATAGATAATTGTGAATCATTTATTGAAGAGATCCTTGATAAAGCACATGTTTTTATAACGCCCGGATTTATTTTTGGGGATGAAGGACAACGTTACATCCGTATTTCATTATGTGCCACGGAACAGCGTCTTGAAGAAGCAAAAGAAAGATTAATAATTCATCATAAAAAAGAAAAATGACTATAGCTGTAGTTGGAATCGGACTCATTGGCGGTTCACTGATGGTCGATCTGCGAAAAAGGGGTTTTGCTGACAGAATAATCGGAGTTGATACAAATGTGCATCACACAAATATTGCTCTTCTGTGTGGTCTGGTAGACGAGAATGACACTCTTGAGAATGCAATCGACAAGAGCGATATAATAATTCTCTCAACGCCCGTGAACACAAATTGTATCATGCTTCCTGTAATCCTTGACAGAATCGGCGGCACTTCAAAAATCGTTGCCGATATGGGATCAACAAAAGGCAGTATTGCCGATGCTTCACGAAATCATCCTTCGAGAGGCAGGTACGTTGCAGTCCATCCCATGGCAGGAACAGAATATTCGGGCCCGCTTGCCGCAATTGGAAAGCTGTTTGATTATAAAACTGCTATTATCTGCGATAAAGAACTCAGTGATGGGGATGCTTTAAGCACAGTCGAAAAAATGCTCGACCTGCTCAATATGCATAAGGTTTACATGAATTCCAAAGACCACGATGTTCATGTGGCTTATATATCACACATCTCTCATATTACCTCATTTTCGCTTGCGCTGTGTGTTCTGGAAAAAGAACAGGAAGAACAGAATATTCTTACTCTTGCCGGTGGCGGATTCGAAAGTACGGTCCGCCTGGCTAAGAGTAATGGCGATACATGGGCACCTATCTTCCTTGAGAATTCACAGTATATAATGGAGGTAATGGATACCTATATTGAAAAAATGAATTCATTCAGGAAAATGATTTCAGATAAAGATATTAACGGTCTTAAGGCTTTGATGGAAGAGGCGAATAAAATCAGGAAGATTCTTAATTGATTGCGGATTGCGGATTGCGGAATAGAAATCCGAAATCCATAATCCGAAATCCGAAATTATTTACATTAAAAAACGTTACAATAAACATAAAAGAAGATGGAATTAAAACTCAAACACTCTCTGATTCAGGATTGGAACGGATATAAAAGCAGGCCTTTCCTGATATCCGGTCCATGCAGCGCAGAAACAGAGGAACAGGTTATGGAAACTGCCACACAATTGGCTAAACTGAATCAGGTCAGCGTATATCGTGCAGGCATCTGGAAACCAAGGACACGTCCAAACTCATTCGAAGGCGTGGGTGTCGAGGGATTGAAGTGGCTCAGGAGGGTTAAACAGGAAACAGGGTTGCTTGTGGCTACTGAAGTTGCTAATGAAAAACACGTTTATGAAGCGCTTAAATATGGCATTGACATGTTATGGATCGGGGCCAGGACATCAGTAAATCCCTTTACCGTCCAGGAGATCTCAGATGCACTTAGCGGTGTGGATGTTATCGTTCTGGTTAAAAATCCTATCAATCCGGATCTTGATCTCTGGATTGGTGCAATCGAAAGAATTGCCAGGGCCGGGATTACCCGTATCGGAGCAATCCACAGAGGGTTTTCGTCGTATGAAAAAACACTCTATCGTAATCAGCCAAACTGGCAATTGCCTATTGAATTACGAAGGAGGATCCCCGATTTGCCAATAATTTGTGATCCCAGTCACATCGGAGGAGCACGTCAGTTTCTTCATGAGATCTCGCAGAAGGCAATGGATCTTAATTTCGACGGTCTGATGATTGAATCGCATATTGATCCTTCAAAAGCACTGAGTGACGCCGCCCAGCAACTTACCCCGAATGATCTGAAAGAATTATTAAGCAGATTAATTCTCCGTAATACAAGCACTTCGGATCCGAAACTACTCGATGTTCTCGGAGAACTTCGTCAGCAGATCGACGTTTACGATGATCATCTTCTTGACCTAATGGAAAAAAGAATGAAAGTTGCCGAAACAATTGGTCATTATAAAAAGGAAAATAATATCACTATCTTGCAGACAACACGATGGGACGAAATTATTAATAAAGTTATCGCGAAAGGCCTCGCAAAAGGACTTAGCCCGGAACTGATTGATACTATTTTCAAGGCAATTCATCAGGAATCAATTAACCACCAGATGAAGGTCATGAATACCGATGTGGAAAAAAATAAAAAATAATAATGATAGGGGTTGAAATTTTCAACCCCAACAAAATAGATTAAATTATGGAAAGATCACTTGAACCGTCAACGATAAAAGGCAATGTAAAAGCTCCGGCTTCAAAAAGCATGACACAACGTGCGATCGCAGCTGCATTGCTGGCCGACGGCGAAAGCATCATCCATAATCCTTCCTATTGTGACGATTCGCTCGCCGCAATGAGTATTGCCGTAGGGTTGGGCGCCCGGATTGAACCACAGGTGTCGGAAATGAAAATCACAGGGTCGGCAGTGCTGAAAGAAGCGAAACTGAATTGCGGGGAATCTGGTCTGGCTATCAGGATGTTCTCTCCTGTTGCGGCGTTATATCCCGTTGAAATAACCATGGTTGGCGCAAATTCTCTTAAGAAGAGGCCTATGTTGATGGTTGAAGAAGCATTAAAACAGTTTGGAGTAAAATGCACCAGCAACAATGGATTTCTTCCCCTCACTATACATGGTCCATTAAAGGGCGGCAAATGTGAAATTGATGGCTCAGTCAGCAGTCAGTTGCTTACAGGATTATTAATGGCTCTTCCGCTGGCTTCCAAAAGTTCAGAAATAAAAGTCAATAATCTGAAAAGCAAACCATATATCGATATGACAATTCAGATATTGCAATCATTCGGCATAACTATTGAAAACGAAAACTATAAGGTATTCAAAATCCGGGGGGGTCAAAAATATGTTCCCCATTCCTATACCGTTGAAGCTGACTGGAGCGGTGGAGCATTTCTGCTGGTTGCCGGAGCAATAAACGGACAACTCATGGTAGAAGGATTAAGAAATGACAGCAGGCAGAGCGACATGCTTGTAATGAAGGCTCTGGAGATGGCCGGAGCTAAAATGACAGTTGGTGAAGGTCAGATAGAAATTTCAAAAACAGCATTGAAATCATTTGAGTTTGATGCTACCGAATCGCCGGATCTCTTTCCGCCACTTGTAGCCCTTGCATCTTATTGCGAAGGAATATCGGAAATTAAAGGAGTTTCGAGGCTGATTTACAAGGAAAGCGATCGCGCCAGAACTCTGAAGGAAGAATTCGGCAAGCTGAATATTGAAATAAAAACCGTTGATGATATTATGTATGTGACAGGCGGACAACCATCAGGGGGAAGAGTTGAATCGCATGAAGACCACAGGATAGCAATGGCTCTCGCTGTCGCCTCACTTGGCGCAAAAGGTAAAGTCTTTATCAGGGATTCACAATGTGTTGCCAAGTCATATCCCTGTTTCTTTGATGATCTCAGAAACCTTGGTGCAATCGTACACGAATAAACAGGGCACGCTGTTCATAGCGTGCTTTTTTTATGTATAACCGTAAACAAATACACAATGAAAAAGAACATTAAGATCTTGTTAAGCGAGGATGAAATGCCCAGACAGTGGTATAACATTATGGCTGATATGCCAAATAAGCCTATGCCTCCGCTGAACCCTGGAACAAAACAACCGGTTGGACCTGCTGATCTGGCCGCAGTATTTCCCATGGAACTGATTAAACAGGAAGTATCGGCCGAGAGATATATCGATATTCCTGAAGAAGTCCTCGACCTGTATATGACATATCGTTCAACGCCGCTTTTCAGAGCTTACAATCTCGAGAAAGCTCTCGGTACCAGGAGTAAGATCTATTACAAGTACGAAGGAGGTAACTATTCAGGTTCTCATAAAGCCAATACTGCGATTCCCCAGGCTTATTATAACAAGATGGAAGGAATAAAAAGAATTACTACTGAGACAGGAGCAGGACAATGGGGAAGTGCAATGAGTTTCGCCTGTCACCATTTCGGACTTGAGCTTCTTGTCTTCATGGTTAGGGTAAGCTATGATCAGAAACCAGGTCGTAAACTCCTGATGAACACATATAATGCAAAAGTAATAGCATCACCCAGCACGATGACCGTTGCAGGAAGAAAAGTACTTGAGCTTGATCCTGATTCCCCGGGAAGCCTTGGTATAGCTATCTCCGAGGCAATGGAAATTGCCGTCCAGGATCCATATACAAAATATGCTCTGGGCAGCGTTCTTAACCATGTCATCCTTCACCAGACTATAATAGGACAGGAAGCAATCCTCCAGATGGAAAAAGCTGGTGATTACCCCGATGTTGTCATCGGCTGTTTTGGCGGTGGCTCGAATTTCTCAGGTATAGCATTCCCCTTCCTGCGCGAAAACCTGACAAACGGAAAGAAAACCAGGCTCCTTACTGTTGAACCTGCCTCATGTCCGAAGCTTACGAAGGGCAAGTTTATGTACGACTTCGGGGATTCAGCAGGAATGACTCCTCTCCTTCCGATGTATACTCTCGGACATAATTTCATACCTGCTAAAATTCATGCAGGCGGATTGAGATATCATGGAGCCGGTGTCCTTGTGAGTCAGTTACTGAAAGACGGATTTATTGAGGCAAAAGCAAAAATGCAAAGAGAATGTTTCGAAGCTGGTGTTCAATTTGCACGTACCGAAGGAATTCTTCCTGCTCCGGAATCAACCTACGCTATCGCAGGCGCTCTTGATGAAGCAAGAAGAGCCGACATTGAAGGTGTATCGAAGACAATTCTCTTTAACCTGAGCGGACATGGACATTTCGATATTTCGGCTTATGAGAAGTACTTTGAAAATAACCTTCCCGATCATGAAATGACAACTGCTGAAGTTGCAGAAGCTATAGCTCAGATTAATATTACGGTCTGACATCTTTTTTGTTACACAGAGAACCACAGAGAAGCACAGAGAGCCACAGAGAAAAAACTCTGTGTAACTCTGTGCTTCTCTGTGAAACTCTGTGTAAGTTTTTTGTTTAAAAATCTGAATACGATGTCGGGTGAAGAAGATACGGTTTCGCTTTTGAAACTGTGTTTTTATACTCCTCCATACCTGAAAGTTTTTTCCATTCATCGGTAGCTCCAAAAGCTTTCCACTTTTCATCATGGGTTTTCATGTCCGAAAATGTAGTCATGTACATAAGATTCGGCATATGGCTTCCGATTAATACTTCTCCCCAGAAAACAGGATTGAAATTGAGCTTTTTGAATATATTTATCTCCCCTCCCTGATTAAACATTTCAATCTTCTTAACAGCTTTGGCATCGGTGGCACTTTCATAACTTCTTAATTCATAAATTCTTTCAGCCGGCAAGGTGGAAAATTTCGGTGCAACGAACTGTGGAAAATCTATAAATGCTTTCAGAAAAATATTCTCATATCTTATATACGCAGGTTCGTTATAAGGTGTGTCTGTGAATGATTTTCCAGCTTCTGCAAATACTTTGTCTTTCTCCAACTGAGCAGGAAGCTGCATAAACTGATCAACCGTTTTGAAAGGAATAAGTACATAAACCAATTTTCCAAAAGCAGTATCGGCCTCTACAGGTTTAAATACTCCCACGATGGGTATTCCAGCCCGGTGCAAGGCAGGAAGATAGGCATCTTTCAGATAAGCATCCACTTTGCCTTCCTGTACCTTGTCAGCAATCCTGTAAATTTTTATTTCATAATACTGTTGCTTTGGCTGTACGGCGCTAAAACCGCTGACCGTTAGTAATAATAATAATGCCGGAAGCAACCGGCAAATTAGTTTCATTTTTTTCATAGTTTAATATGTTTAATAGCCGAAATTAGGATTTAAAAACTATAGTCACAGTCATTAACTTTAGTCACTTTAGTCACTTTAGTCACTCTATTCACTTCTTCAATATGTTCTTGAAAATTCCTTAAAGATCTTATTCGCTTTCTCAGGAGTAAGCTCGGAACCCGACTGTACATAGAATCTGTTATACAATGTCACGGATTTTCCTTTCTCGATAGTATAGGTCCTTTTCTCCAGTTTCGTATCATACGAATTCTGTCCGAAGTCATTCAATGCGAACAGGCCATAACCCCTCGCATGTGCATAAGCCGGGTAACCCGGATTTTTAGGATGATCAAAGATTGCCATTGAAATAATAGTATTGTCCTTTTTACCGCTGAGTATTACCCAGTTATTTCTGGTTCCCCAAACGGCATCTCCTTTGAGTCCGTTGCTTGCAGTGTACATCCCTGTAACACCTGTGTTGTCGGTAGCTTTTACCGTTGTCGGATTTCCTTTTTCATCGGTAAAGATCAGCGACTCATCCGATGGCATTTCAAATGCCCTGTCTACTCTGATTGCAAACATTCCTTCCTTGCTGTCGCCAATTATAACCGGACCATTTACTGCCGATAAGGTTGAGATATGATCAATTGTCCTGGAATCCTTGTCACCCGTAAAAAAGTACATTGCATCTTCACTCAGGATTATTTTTCCTTTGCTATCGCACCAGTTCAGGTATACTTCCAGTATTCCTCTCTTGCCACCGGCAACAATATTGGTATTCTGATGAGTAATATGTCCGTATAGCTCTTTTTTATCAGCAGGTATGGCTGAAGAATTATTCCAGAAATCCAGACCATTGACATTTCCATGATTAAACCAGATACCGATATGATGCGGATGATCCATCCGTTCTCCCTTTCTTGCTTCAATTGGAAATCCCCTGGTAATCACTGAGCCGTTTGGAGCGTTTACGGGAAAAAGAAATGTTTTTTCAATATTTTCAGGATACTGATATGAAGTAAAGAGACTTCCATTTATAAAGACATCAATCCTGTGCTGGTCATCATGCCTGATGAGCTCCACTCCATTTTCCTTCGGAGGTTGACCCATTGTGGATCCCTGCGCAAAAACAGTGAATATTAACAATGCCATTGAAATCCGGTTCAGTCTGACTGACAATACTTCGGTTATTCTCATGGTGAATGTTATTAGTATTTGAACACTTTACCTCCTGCCAGCACTTCCTGGTTAACTTCGTCGAATGTAGCTTTATCGCCTGTTCTGAGAGCTGCAGTACACATAATTGTGGCAATTGAATGATTATATCCGGCTACGATATCTGCATTAGGTTTTTTCCTGTCGCGAACACATTCCATCCAGTTTCTCATATGTGCATTTGTCATCGGATCAGATCCTGTGTTGGCAGACGTTTCAACTTTGAAACCAGGAAGATCCATGGAAGCTAAGAGGTTTGGCTGCATATTCATATCCCGGGCGTCGCCGGCTGACAGACCGCCTTCCGAATTTATTTTATTCGTATCGAGATTGAGGGAGCCGCCATTTGAGAAGTAAATTTCCTTCGTTCCTCCCGCAGAATTTGTAAAGCGTGAAGTATAAACTACCTGGAAACCGCTGTCAGCATCACCATAATCCATTACAGCTGTCATAGTATCAAAATTTGTGCGACCGTCTTTCCAAAGATAAATGCCCCCGTTAGCGGCAACGCTTCTTGGGTGATTTAATCCGGTAAACCAATGAACTGTATCGATCTGATGAGCCATCCATTGTCCGGGAATTCCTGAAGAATATGGCCAGAATAATCTGAATTCGAGGTATTTTCTCGGGTCCCATTCTACAGGTGTACGGTTCATCTGAAACCTTTTCCAGTCAGTATCAGATTCTTTGATAACCGGAGTTAATGCAGGCCTTCTCCACCGTCCGGGCTGATTTACATTCCATGACATTTCAACCATCACAATTTTCCCGAACTTGCCTGACCTTATATAATCGTTGGCAGCAATATAATTCGGAGTACTCCTGCGTTGTGATCCGATCTGTACAATTTTCTTTGTTTCTTCAACAGCTTTGCGTGCCTCCCGTGCATCGGCCATAGTTTCGGCAAAAGGCTTCTCACAATATGCGTCCTGTCCGGCCCTTACTGCTTCTGCCAGAACCAGTGCATGCTGAAAATCAGCAGTGCTGATTATTACAGCATCTGTATCTTTTCCACTATATAGTTCGTCATTGTTGCGTGCTTTCCTGACACTTATACCCTTTCCTTTAAAAAAGGATTCTGCCTCATCGCGACGTCTGTTCCAAAGATCAGAGACTGCTACGATCTCAAAATTCAATTCCTTATTAAGGCTCAGGAAGGCAGGTGCGAGTGAACTTCTGAAACGGTCGGAAAATCCGACAATACCAACACTGACCCTGTCGTTCGATCCCATGATACGTGAATAACTCTTTGCCCCAAACGACAGACTTGCTGCCCCTAGCGCTGATTTTTGAATAAATTCTCTGCGGGTTGTCATCAGATAAAAAATATAATTGTAGTTACTATGATCAGTGAGTAAATTTAAGCCAAATCATTATCATATCAGTAACAAAAATCCTGCTTTTTTCATGATTCCTGTTCTTTAACTATTTTTAACTCCGGATCTGTTTTATATCTGTTATTCTGATTTCCGAACCATGATGGCAAATGCTGTTGCAGGGTTCAGGACAAGAAGCTGCCGGATCTCTTTTTCTGAGAATCTTTCATTTTTCAGCAGCGGAATGAATTTTTCAAATATTGTTGTATAGCCCTTGTATTCCCCGCCTTTCAGCTCACCCGGGTGATACCAGCCGGCGTCATGAGATATTAATACTTTATCGAGCAAATGATTCAGTTTCATGTTGCCCAATAACCTTAAATACTCATCCATGTTATTATCATTCAACCCGTCAAAGCTTATCCAGGCACCCATCCTTGCGGCCTTGACATGAGTGCTAATATCCTTCTCAACCTGTGCATGAACCCATATAAAAGCCGAAGCTGAAACTCCTTCCTGCTTAAGCACTTCAATCTGTTCAAATGCCGGAACTGACATCCCGGTGTGGGACGCAATAGTCAATCCGGTCTTTAAATGCGTCCGGGCTGCAGCCATTATAAGTTTTTTATGAACATCAGACAAGTGACCCGCTGCTACACCTGTCTTTATAAATCCCGGTTTAACATCTGTGCCGTCAATGCCATATTCCCACTCATTCGTCCACCTTGATGCAAGTTGATCAGCAGTCTCGAGAAATGCATATGGCGGAAGGAACTTATTATTTCCAGCCCCATACAAACCTGTATTTGTAATTATATTTAAACCGGATGAAGATGACAGAGACCTGAGTAATTCAGGATCTCTTCCAAGATAAGCAGGAGTGCAGTCAATAAATGTTGCGCACCCATCCTCTTTGATCTGTTGCAGAAAAGGAAGAGCAATCAAAGCTACCTCCTTATTATCCCATCGATTGGCTGAAATTGAATCTGCACCGATGAAATCCACCAGGATATGTTCATGTTCGAGGGTCACTCCCATTTTATTTGCCGGAATTGGTCCTGCAACTGTCATGATTGTCGCTTCATTCTTTGATGTGCACTGACATAATAAAATGACTGACATGACGACTCCAATAACATTTTTCTTATTCATAAGCGATGTATTTTTCATATCAAATATCATAAATCTCTGACAATTATTTCGCTCACTTAACTCTATACATCTCATAAAGTGAAAAAATATTTATTTTTACTCTGCGCCCCCGCGTAGCCGGTATAGTGTGGCAAATTGATTTTCGAGCGACGGACGAACAGAGTTATTAATCTTGAAGTCCCAATTTTTTATTGGCGAGAGACTTTGTGTCAAAAAAAATCTAAATAATACGATAGTTATTAATCTCCGATAACAATTTTTATAACTTTGAAAATGAATTAACCTTGAACTAACATTTCCCCTAACTGATAACATGATATGGAAAACGAGAACAAACCTGTAGTCAAACGACTAAACTCACTCGACGCGTTACGCGGCTTCGATATGTTCTGGATTATGGGTGGCGAAGGAATTTTTGTCGGCCTTGCATCCCTCACCGGCTGGCCTGTATTCAAATGGTGGGCTGAACAATGCGAACATGTCCCATGGCACGGTTTCCATTTTTATGATATGATCTTTCCTCTATTCCTGTTTATTGCCGGAATATCTTTCCCTTTTTCCCTTGCAAAACGGACCGCAATGAACGACAGCCGAAGTTCAATCTATAAACATGTAATCAGCCGTGGATTAATCCTGGTCCTTCTTGGCATCATATATAACAATGGTATAAATTTCGATTTTGCACATTTAAGATACGGAAGTGTGCTGGGAAGAATCGGTCTTGCCTGGATGTTTGCCTCTCTGATTTTCATGAATACAAAACTAAATTTCAGGATCATCTGGTTTTGTGCTCTGCTGATAGGCTACTGGCTGTTACTGGTGCTTTTCCCTGCACACGATCTTGGTTCAACCGATATCTTTTCACGCGAAGGAAATCTTACCAGCCATATCGACAGGCTTCTGATGCCCGGCAGACTTTACCTGGGAAACCACGATCCCGAAGGCATACTGGGAGTTATGCCAGCCATAGGAACAGCACTCCTTGGTATGTTTACAGGAGAATTCCTCTTATCAAAATACCTGAGCGACAAACCTTACCGGAAAGTTCTCTACCTCGTTCTTGCAGCCATTACCCTTATGATAATCGGAAAAATCTGGAATATCGCATTCCCGATCAACAAAAATCTCTGGACCAGCTCATTTGTTTGCTTTGTGGGTGGACTGAGCCTTCTTCTCTTTTCAATATTCTATCTTATCATTGATGTTCTTGAATATAAAAAATGGGCTTTCTTTTTTGTAGTGATCGGAATGAATCCCATAACTATTTACCTTACCGGCAGGATAGTGAATTTCAGATCCGCTGAGAAGTTTTTCTTTGGAGGTCTGACATCGATCATGCCCGAGACCTGGGCACCTTTTATTGATGGCATCGGGATCACCGCCATAGCCTGGACTTTCCTTTACATTCTTTATAAAAAGAAAATATTTTTGAAAATCTGAACCTGAAGAAATCTGGTTAAAATGTCACCATTGACCAGAAGAGGTTGCCGTATCAATTCGTGCAACCTCTTTCATTTTTAGTGTTTTTAAAGTATTTAAACTCAACGTAAATTATAAATGCAGTATCTTTACGGCGATTTAAGCATAAACCCGAAAATTCAGAGATCAATTCTTCTTCCGGATTATTAATCACTAAAAATATGAAAGGAAAATTTATTTTCTATTGTTGTTTTGCTTTGGTTATTGAATTGTTTGCCTTCACTTCATACGGTCAGCAGTCAGAAAAGACAAATACCAAATCAATCTATCTTCATACTGACCGTGCATATTACGCTCCCGGAGAATCTGTGTTTTTCAAAGCATACATTTCAGACAACCAGCCGAACAGTTCAGATCGGATAATTGACACATTGCATGTAGCTCTGATAGATGATGAAGGTATTGAAGTGACAAACGACGATTTCCCACTCGGGAACAGCCTTTTTTCTGCAAATATTTCCTTACCGCAAGATCTAAGTGAAGGTTCGTATATGCTAATTGCTTCAACGAATATTATAAATGACTTTTCACCTGTTGGTGTGTTTTCAAAGATCATTGAGATACAAGATCCTGAATCAGAGCTATCAGTTGATCTTTCCCTGACGGATTCTATTTATAAACCGGGAAGTCTTCTTACTGCACAGGTCAGAATCAGAGGGGCGGATAAGCCTGTCAACTTCAACTATCAGTTAACAGGCCCCTCGGGCGAACTATTAAGCGGGAAAGGGAAAACCAATAGTGATGAAACTGCCATAATCAATTTGAAACTCCCGGAATTTGACCTTCATCAGCCTTTAAAATTACTTATAAAGCCATTATATAAAGGCGCCAAAAAAGTTACAGGAATTGTCATTCCTTCAAATCCGGATGAACAATCAGCACATAGTGCCGCACCATCCAACAATCATCTGAAGATCCAGGTCAGCTCCTTGCAAAAAGTCTATTTGCCAGGAGACAAAGTCCAGCTTGCAATATCTGTTACTGACGAAAAGGGTCACCCTGTAATGGCGAATTTATCAGTTTCGGTTTCCAATCTAATTCCCTTTCAGTTCCCTGTCGATTACAACAATATGACAGAATATAAGAATTATAAAGCAACCCAACCGGCAATTGATTTCGTTCCGGCTAAAACAGATGAAAAGGATGCTATCGCAGTTTTCAATACTGAAATCAGAAATTATTTCGCACAATGTCTCAGCCGTTTCACCGAGTCTCCAGGGAAAACATTTATTGTCCGGGATAAAAGCAGCATGGGGAAAGCAGGAAAAAAACAGAAAGCCGCAACACGTCAATCAGGCTACTCCCCTGAACGCAGTATCATGGATATCATAATGCAGATAAAGCCTTATCATATTGAAAACGGGAAAATTACATTCGGAATCAGTTCCCTGAATTCCATTAATAATCTGGATGGTGCACTGATAGTAGTTGACGGAATAAAATATGGTACGGATGTCGCTATTCTCAGCACTCTCCCTGTCCAGGATATAGCCCGAATAACTGTTTCAACAAACGCGATGGATATTCAAAGGTATTCAGGAATGAATAATGTTGGTGTCATTGAAATAACTATGAAAAAATCAAACGGGTTTGTACAGAACCAAAAATCTGTTTCAAAAGGAAATACACTTTACTGGGAACCCGATCTGATAATAGACAATTCAGGAAGAAAAGTAATAGATTTTCTAAATACTGATAAGCCCGGTGAAGTAATTATCACTATCAATGGAATAGCTGGAAGTGGGATTTATGGCAGCGCCTCCCTCCTATATTCAGTTGCTCATTAAGTTCATGGACTCCGGAATTCAAATAACCTAATTATCGAGAGTCTGATAAACCATTGCCTTGAATTTATCCTGTATATCGAAATGTGTCAGTGGACTCTGCTGTATGAATAATAAACAAACAAGATTTTCCTTCGGATCAGCCCAGTATGTTGTGGCAAAATAACCACCCCAGGAGAATGATCCCTCTGATATGCCAAGTTTCGCCTGTCCGCGTGCAGTAGTAATCTCAAAACCCAGTCCAAATTTATCATCTCCGAATGGGACGTCGCCAATCTGATTGGTTGTCATCAATTCAACGGTACGACGTGAAAGAATTCTGGTACCATTGTATACACCTTTGTTCAACATCATCTGCAAAAAGATGGCATAATCTTTTATCGTTGAGCTTAAACCAGCCCCTCCCGAAAAATAAGTTCCCCCCGAAACAGGATAGTTAACAAAATCATCCGCGAAATTTATCAGATGATGGTTTTTGTCTTCGGCACTCACTTTAACCAGTCTTCCGAATTTATCGGCAGGAAGATAAAAATATGTATCCTTCATTCCAAGTGGTTCAAAGATATGGCCGTTCATATACTTATCCAGACTTTCACCAGATAAAACCTCGACCAGATAGCCAAGTAAGTCCACGTTTAACCCATAAGTGAACTTCTCTCCCGGCTGATGTACAAGAGGCAACTTTCCCAATAATCTCATTTTATCACCAAGGTTTATCTTTTCACTTACAAATCCTGTGGGGATCCCTGATTTAGCATAAATAGCATTCATATTAGCCGAGCCTATTCCCGCATAGTCAATTCCGGAAGTATGAGTAAGCAGATCTCTTATTGTTATTTCCCTGTTTGCTTTTATAGTTGTATAAGTTGTATCTGCTTCATTGAACTTATCAAGAACAACAGGATTTGCGAATTCCGGAATGTATTTTGAGATCGGATCATCAAGCAGAAATCTGCCTTCCTCAAACAACGTCATAACAGCTACGCTTGTAATGGCTTTTGTTTGTGAAGCAATTCGAAATATATCATCATTGCGCATCGGAGTTTTTGCATCGTTATCACTTACTCCGAAGGGCTTGTCATAGACAATTTTGCCGTTTCTGGCAATAAAACCAACTGCTCCTGCGATCCAACCGCTGTCAATGTATTGCTGAATCATTTTGTCGATACGGACAAGTCTTTCCTTAGACACCCGTGCAGAAGCCGGAGATGATTCCTTGAGCTCTGTCGATGGGACGTTTACACAGGAATATGAAAGGATCAGGATTATAGCAAAAACCTGAAGGATCGCTGTTTTTTTCATAATACATTTCATTATAGGTTAAGAACCGGAATTTATTTTTTCTTTGCGTAATTCATTAAAATATCTGTGAGGTTTTCTGCAGCCTGCCTGTTTTCAAAACTTTCCGGAAGTCTGTCATGGTCGATATATTCATTGTAGATCCACGGATCGCCGATAGCGAAAACATACCCCTTGCCAAAGTTATTTTCTGCAATGAGAACTTTCCCCTGCTCTTTCAGTACCGGTTTTGCAGTACCGGATAAATTAATATCAGCTACCTCTTTAATATAAATTTTCTTCACTCCCCTGAAAAGCGGATGATCAGGCAGATTCACCGATGCTCCCATTTCAAAGTCAGTGCCTGTGACAGGATGCAGTGTAACATGATTAAATGTCATTCCAAACTCCGACATCAGTTTATTCAGATGGGTAAATTCACAATTAGGGCCATCGTTTGCTAAAATGGCTATAATACCTCCCCTTTCAACCCATTTTTTTATGGTGGCTATGTCGTCGGCAAGCAGGTAATTTGGATGCGGATTCTCTTTTGTCGTATCGGGATCTACAATTATATAAATGTCTATCTTGTCTAATACCGATTGTGATGGTTTTTGTACAGTAGTAATTTTTGCACCTTTTGAGATAAAAATCTCACCCCAACGGGAATAACCGCTGTTCTCGGTATCTGTCCAGATATAATGAAATGGCTTACCAGTTGTGACATCAGTTTCATGATTGAACCAGGTATCCAGACCGACAACAGGCTGAGCGCACAGGTTTTGCAAAATAAAAACAGGAAGTAAGAATAAAAGTATTACGAAATGTTTTCCGGTTTTTGAACTGTTCATCTTTTTCATAAATAAGGTATTTCTTTTTCAAAATTATGAAACATTAATGATGAATCAAGATAAACTGAAATATATTCAGAGGTTTGACCTATTAATTATCTTTGTTAATTGATTTAATAATCTCAAAATGGAAATTATTGACGGATCTTTTTATTGCGAAGTTCAGCCTACCTCTGGCAGAGACCTTACATCCTGGCAACGGATAAAAATATTAATCTCTGACTTCAGTAAATTCAGTTTATCCATTACAGCTGCATTACTACTGTTGATCAGTATTTCAGTTAATTGTCAGGACCGGGTACATTCTATAAAACCGGGACAGATCTGGCCCGACAATGAAGGCAAACATATCAATGCCCATGGCGGAGCTATAATATTTTATAATGATTTGTATTACTGGTTTGGGGAGTACAGGTTACCCAGGCTGGAAAAAGACCGGAGTCATTATGGCGTAAGTTGTTATTCCTCAAGTGATTTACTCAATTGGAAGAATGAAGGTCTTGCCCTTCAGGTCATAAGTGATTCGGCAAGCATACTTAATCCGGGTTGTGTGATTGAACGTCCAAAAGTTATTTTCAACATGAAGACGGGCAAATTTGTAATGTGGTTTCATCATGAATTAAAAGGTCAGGGTTACAAAGCTGCCTTAACAGGAGTTGCTGTAAGCGATAATATAACCGGCCCATATAAATATTTAAGAAGTTTTCGTCCGGATGCAGGTGTATGGCCTGTTAATTTCCCTGATGAGTTTAAGACACCAAAACCGGGTGAAAAAGATCTCAAAAGCGGAACGGATGAGTGGAAGCTGGCTGTAAAAAATGGTCTTTTCGTAAGGCGTGACTTCACCGGAGGACAGATGGCCAGGGACATGACTGTTTTTATAGATAAAGATGGGAAAGCATATCATGTTCATTCCTCCGAAGAGAATATGACACTTCATTTTTCGGAGCTCACCGATGATTATCTTGATTTTACCGGAAGATATATGCGGGTTCTTCCCGGAGAATCAAATGAAGCTCCGGCAATCTTTTTTGCCAGGGGAAAATACTTTATGTTCACTTCCGGAACAACCGGATGGAAACCAAATGCCGCGCGTCTTGCCGTATCAAAAAAGCTTTTTGGTGAATGGGAATCAATTGGAAATCCATGCCGGGGAACTGAAGATGAGATCAATACAACATTTAATTCGCAAAGCACAAATATTCTTCCCGTTCACGGAAAAAAGAATGAGTTTATCTATATGGGCGACAGGTGGATACCTGAAAATCTTGCCGACAGCCGGCATATATGGCTGCCTGTTCAGTGGGAAGACGGGAACCCTGTTATAAGGTGGTATTCAAACTGGAACCTGAATAAGCTTAAATAGACTAGCGTACTACTCTATATACATATCTTTTAAATAGTTATGTTTTCTTTTAAGGACCTGTTTCAAGCTGGGAGATCCCTCACTCATCCTCTTGCCAGCTAATATTTGACTGTTTTTCAAAGGGATGAGTTCGGGATGACAGAATTTTTTTAGGAATTGAAGAGGGAAGGAAGAAGCGGCGATTCGAAACAATATTTTCAGCATTATTAAGATTCCGGTCGAATCGCCGCTTCTTCCTTCCCTCCATTCCAGATAATAGACCTGTCATCCCGAATTCTTTCACACATACAAAGTTGAGCATTCTGACAGCAGCAACTTGTGAAAGAATGAGGGATCTCCAAGGGTTAAACTGATTTAGAGAAAAATAATTCGAATAAGGTAATAAGGTCGAGCGTGCTTATTTATCATGTTTTACTAAGGTGTGAAAGGAAAATAAGGTTTTTAAAAAATTGTAGTATAAGAGGAAATTGAAATCCTTTAGATTTATTGAATATGAACCAAAATATAGATTTATTGTTTTGCCTTGTACTATAAAACAATATGTATCAAATGAAAAATCTTGCATTATTTCTGTTATTGGCAGGATTTCTCTTAAGCTCTTCCTGCAAAGAAAAAGATTCAAAATCTGAAAATTTCAAACTTTTAACGGGCCCGCTTTGGTCAAGCGACAGCTTATTAGTAAATGGACTTGATGCCAGTGGACCCCTGGGAATCCTGCAGGGTTTTAAAGGGAACGCTAAATTCAATGAGGACGGAACTGGATATTTTGGAGCTTATTCCGGTAAATGGAGATTTGCACAAAATGAATCTGAGATCACAATTACCGCAGACTCTCTTGTCATTCCCCTGACTACAAAAATTGCTGAATTGACCAGTACTTCACTAAAAATAACAACCAGTTTTCCTAATGCAGTTAACCCGGCAATGCCCTTGTTGATCAGGATGACATTTAAGGGTCAGTAATGAAGTATATTACTATTTTAATTACGGTATTACTATACCAATCTTTCGATTATCTGTATGCCCAGAATATTATCACCGGAAAAATATACGATAAATCGAGCCTGGCACCTATTCCCGGTGCGTATGTGATTTATGAAAAAAATAAAGGCACAATCAGTGATGAGAATGGCAATTTTACCATCAGTACTTATGCCAGTTCAATCGACATCACATTTCAAAGCATTGGTTACAAACCTGCTGTAAGATCAGTTGTCCTGAAGGCAGATACGCTTGTGTTGAATGTCGGCATGGAAATGGATATTAAGGAAATGGGTCAGATTGTAATAAGCGCAAATAAAACAGAACAAAAAATTGCGGAGCTTACAGTTTCAATGGCTGTTTTGAAAACAACTGATTTTTTGAATACTCATATAACTAATTCTCAGGAATTAATAAATAAAACTCCCGGAATCGAGATTCTTGATGGGCAGGCATCGATACGGGGAGGCAGTGGATTCAGTTATGGTACAGGAAGCAGGGTCATGGCTCTGATTGATGGATTGCCGGTTTTGTCAGCCGATGCCGGCAACATTAAATGGCAATTCCTGCCACTTGAAAATATTGAACAGATTGAAATAATCAAAGGAGCATCTTCGGTGCTCTATGGATCTTCAGCTTTAAATGGAATAATAAATTTTCGTTCGGCAGATCCCACGAATATTCCGGTTACACGATTTTTTGCAGAAACAGGGATATATGATAAACCAAAAAATAAAAAGTGGGTATGGTGGACTTCACCCAGACTTTTTTCAGATATTTCCTTCTCTCAACTTCAAAAGATCGGCAAAACTGATTTCGGGTTAGGGATCAACTTATTATCCGATAATAGCTATAGAAAATATAATGACCAAAAACTTGGAAGAGTCAGTGTCAGGCTTAAACATAATAACGAAAAGTTGAAAGGTCTGAGCTATGGGGTGAACCTTAATGCAGGATATACTTCGAAAACAGATTTCATCCTGTGGGAGAATGCCGATAATGGTGCATTGAAGCAGGACACTTCAACTGTTTCTTTGTTGCATGGCAGTTTTCTTGCTCTTGATCCGTTTATATCATTTAACAATTCCGGCAAATGGAAACATGATCTAAAGATAAGGTTACAATTATCTGATAACAGATTTCCGGTCAGAAAAGGGAACAACTCGGATGCCTATTCCTTCTATTCAGAATATCAGATGAATTATAAGCCATACGGATTTTTAAATATTACATCTGGGGTGGCTGAGAATTTAAGTAAAATATACTCCAGCTTTTACGGAGATCATACAGGTCAGAATACAGCACTTTTCATTCAATTTGAAGTACAACCTGTATCACGATTAAATGTTGTTGCAGGAGTCAGGATTGAACAGAATTCCATGGATGGTGACCGTGACAGGCTCGTACCCATCTTCAGAACAGGATTAAACTGGCAGGCGGCAGAATATACGTTCTTAAGGGCCTCTTTCGGCGAAGGGTACAGGTATCCGTCAATAGCTGAAAAATTTGCTTCGACTACCCTGGGTACTGTAAAAATATTCCCCAATCCCTTTGTCCAACCGGAATCAGGATGGAGTTCGGAAATTGGTATCAAACAGGGAGTTAAATTGGGTAAAATAACAGGGCAGGCAGATCTGTCTGCATTTTTTCTACAAAACAAAGATCTTATTGAATACCCTTTTGGCTCCTATCCCGATCCGGTAACCGGAATCTCCAGCCTGGGTTTCAGAGCTGATAATGTAGAACAGGCAAGAGTATACGGATATGAACTTGAGTTTATCCTGAACAAAACAAAAGGCAATATCAATACAACTCTCACAGGAGGATATACCTACACATATCCCGTTGAATTTAATAAGATAACCAATAAAAATACAGATACATACTTGAAATACAGAAGAAAACATTCAGCAAAAATCAGTTTGAACAGCTCTGTTAAGAAGTTTGAATTAAACCTGGGTCTGTATGTCAGATCGAAAATACTGAGTATCGACAATGTTTTTCTGGACGAATTGACAAGGGAGAGCATACTTCCCGGATTTTATGAATACTGGCTTAAAAAAAACAAAGGATACTTCCTGTTTGATGGCACTTTTGGATATATGATCACTAAACATTTAACCCTTTCCATCGCTGTGAAAAATATTACCAACACTGAATACATGGGCAGACCCGGCGATATCCAGCCACAGCGGAATTTCAGTCTCCGGTTATCAGGAAAATTCTGATTTACGCTGAACAGCTCATCTGTTCTTTTAAAACATACTTCTCCTTAAATTTGGATTCTTCTAAGAATTAACCTAGTTTTCATATCCGAAAACTAAACCACCATGAAACCAGTCCAGTTTAAACTTCCGGTAATCCTGTTATTGCTTTCAGGATCGTTGTCAACAACTTCATGTAAAAGGGTCGATGTTGATGAGGTAAAAGTCCCTGACTTTGCAACACTTTCATCGCTCTTCAATGCTCCGCCAAAGGAATATACAACAGCTCCATTCTTTGTTTGGAACGGTAAAATTACAAATGACGAGATAGATGAATATCTCATAAGTTTCAAAAATGCCGGTTCTTCTCAGGTAATCATACATCCCCGACCCGGATTAATCAACGAATACCTTTCTGAAAACTGGTTCGATCTCTATAAGCATGCCGTTAAAAAAGGTAAAGAACTTGGAATGAATATATGGATTTATGACGAAAACTCATATCCAAGCGGATTCGGTGGAGGTCATGTACCGGATGAAATGCCTGAATCTTATAATCAGGGACAGGGACTTAAGATGACGAAGTGTGAAATGCTGCCCGATACTTCGGATAAATTTTATATATGTCTGAAAGAAGAAGATGGAAAATATATCGATATAACATCTTCACTGTCAAATGAGAATGGCAAAACCGGGAAATATTATCTTTTCTCAAAAACATTTAACAGAAAATCTGACTGGTATGGAGGTTTCTCTTATGTGGATTTGCTTTATCCTGGTGTAACTCAGAAATTTATAGATGTTACAATGAGTGGTTACAGGAAACATCTCGGAGCCGAATTCGGTAAGACCATTCCCGGAACTTTCACAGACGAGCCGCAGATTGAATCTCCCGGAGGCATCAGATGGACACCCGATCTCTTCGATATCTTCATGAAAAAGTGGCATTATGACCTGAAAACTCAATTGCCTTCTCTCTATGAAGAAACGGGAGACTGGAAAAAAGTCAGGCATAATTACACGGAAACACTTCTTCAGCTCTTTATTGAAAGATGGGCAAAACCCTGGCATTTATATTGTGAAGAAAATAATCTGAAATTCACCGGCCATTACTGGGAACATTCATGGCCAAGTATGCAACCAGGCGGGGATAACATGGCTATGTACGCATGGTCGCAAGTCCCGGCAATTGATATGCTGTTCAACCAGTGGGATGATTCAACAACCGGCGCCCAGTTTGGAAATGTAAGGTCGGTCAAAGAACTGGCGAGTGCAGCCAACCAGACAGGCAGGCAACGAAAGCTGAGTGAAACTTACGGCGGATCGGGCTGGGATCTGTCCTTCATGGATATGAAACGGAATGGCGACTGGGAATATGCTCTCGGAGTTAACCTTATGAATCAGCATCTTACATATTTTACTCTTGCGGGTGCGAGAAAATACGACTACCCTCCTACATTTGATTATCATGAGCCGTGGTGGAATAATTACAAATACCTGAATGATCATTATGCAAGGCTTTCACTGGCTCTGTCATCAGGTCTTCAGAAGAATGACATACTCGTGATTGAACCTACAACATCCTCGTGGCTATACGATTCTTATACAAATCCAAACAGGAAATCTGATGAAATAGGGCAGGCTTTTCAGACTCTTATTACCACGCTCGAAAAAAACCAGGTTGAATATGATCTTGGTTCCGAAAATATTATAAAAGATATTGGCAGTGTTTCAGATGGCAAATTTCATGTAGGGGAGGCATCATATTCAACAGTTGTTATTCCTCCTCTGGTTGAAAATCTCAATTGGGATACTTTTCAGCTGCTCGAGCAATTTATTTACGCAGGAGGGAGATTGATCATTTTTAACGAACCTTCACTCCTTAATGGAGGTGAAAGCGAGGAGGTCAAAAGAATTTTCGCCAGGTACATTTCTGTTATTTATAAGCTGAAAGATTTATCGACAGAAAATATCGAAAAATACTTTGCGAACAAAAAAATGAGATTCGTGGGTAATATTGGCGGCACTATCTACCATCACCGGAGAATATTGTCAGACGGACAATTATTGTTTCTCGCAAATTCAAGTCTTACTGAGCAGTCAAACGGCACGATCATAACATACGGGAAAGACGCTCTTGAACTGAATACCCTGTCGGGAGAGATCAACGATTATGCCGAAGAAGTAAAAGGTAAAGATTTATACATTTCATATTCCATCCCTCCGGCCGGAAGCCTTTTATTATTTATAAGCAATAAACAATTGTCAGGATATAAGTTTCAGCCAGTCCCTTCAAAACTTAAAATTATAAAACCTTCCTCACCATTAATGGTAATGAGGGATTCGGAGAATGTCATGATGATCGATTTTTGTGACCTTGAAGCAGGAGGTGAACTGACAAAGGATATGAATATATATTATGCATCAGACAAAATTTATAAATATTACGGTTTTAAAAATGGTAATCCATGGAATACATCCGTCCAATTCAAAAAAAATATTGTTGACAGGGATACCTTTGATCTAAATTCCGGGTTTACTGCAACTTTTCATTTTCCTGTAAATGGAACATTTGATCTGTCAAATATTAAAGCTGTAGTTGAGCGCCCTGAGTTGTGGAAAGTTTCCGTGAACGGTTCTGAAGTTAAACCTCAGGATGGGGAATGGTGGCTTGACAGGTCATTCGGAGTATTCAATATTGGTCAGCTGATCAGATCGGGTGACAACACTCTGACATTGAAGACATCGCCAATGAAAATAAATGCAGAGATAGAACCTGTTTACATAACAGGAGATTTTTCAGTTATGCCAATGGAAAAAGGTTGGAAGATTGATGCTCCACAGAAGGTATACACTGCAGGGAGCTGGAGAACACAAGGCCTTCCTTTCTATTCATGGGGTGTTTCATACAATGAAGAGTTCGAGGTTGACAGTGCTGAGGGGAAATGGATAGTTGAACTGGGCAGGTGGAATGGTACTCTTGCAGAAGTTTCGGTCAATGGAGTACGTGCTCCGGATATTGCTTTTCCTCCGTACCACAGTAATATCACGGGTTTGGTAAAACCCGGTTTAAATAAAATAAGTGTAAATGTAATCGGGAGTCTGAAAAATCTCCTGGGACCGCATCATAATAATCCAAAAGCCGGTTTTGTGTCTCCATGGGTATGGAGAAATGTTAAAATTTATCCTGCAGGCAAAGAATATCAGATGCTCGATTATGGACTTATGGAAAATTTTAATGTTAAGAAAGGGGTTTAAGTATTCGGGGAACATTTGAAAACCCGCTTAAATGAAAACTGTTTTCATGGGCTATCAGCCTTTGATTCAGAATAAAGTAATTTCAAATGCTAATTTTCGAATATAATATAAAGATGGCATTTAATCTTCTTACTATCAATATACTATTTTAGACCTATTGCAGGAAAGAATTATTTTTCTACATTTGAACCAACAATTTTTTTTCCTTACCTGATATCAATTTATTAATAATTACGTTAAATAGACAAATGGGGATGTTGTGTAACAAAGGAACATCCATTGAAAACCTAAACTTTAAAATAAATCCTATGAGAAAATTTTTATTCTTTATTGCTTCTTTATTCATCACCGGCAGTCTGCTTGCGGGCGGACTGGTTACCAACAATAACCAGAGTGCCATGTTCACACGCTTGCAAAATCGCAATGCTACAACTGATATTGATGCTGCTTATTTCAATCCTGCTGGTTTAACGAAGCTTGGAGATGGATTTTTTGCTTCTGTCAATAATCAGACAATTACCCAAACACAAAAGATAGGAACGAACTATCAATATCTCACGGGTCAGCCAAGAGAGTATGTCGGTGATGTAAAAGCGCCTTTGTTCCCAGGAGTTTACCTGGTATATAACACAGGTAATTTGTCATTTTCAGCAGGATTCAACCCGATTGGCGGCGGCGGCGGCGCAGAATATAAGACAGGCTTGCCATCTTTTGAAACTATGGTCGCTAATATTCCACCCCAGTTGACAAATCAGGGTATACCTACAACCGGATATGAAGCTGATATTTTTTTCAAAGGGACATCAGCATATTTAGGCTACCAGGTTAACGTAGGCTATAAGATCAGTGAACAGCTATCAATAGCAGTTGGAGCTCGTTTTGTTACAGCAAAAAATACATATGAAGGTTATCTTAAAGGTATCAGGATAAATCCTAACTATCCTGCATTCGGATCAGCATACACTGGTTCGATGGTTCCTGCAACTGATTTCTTTACATCAGGCGCATCATTCCTCACAGTATTGGCAACCACTGCAACTGCAACTGCCACCAGCTTAACACAGGCAATTACCGGTGGTCTTAATCCTGCTACACCTTTGAGTGCAATGCCACCTGCTACTGCAGCCGGTGTGACTCAACTGTTAGGCGCTGCCGGGATAAGCACTGCGGGAATGAACATTGGAACAGCAGCAGCAACTCTTAATGCTGTTGCACCTGTCTTTACCTCAAATGCGACATTGATGACTCAAAATGCAGGAGCTGCCGTTGATATGAAAGTAAATGCATCACAGGCTGGAACAGGTATTACTCCTATTGTAAGTGTTAACTACTCACCTTCTGAAATGGTGAATCTTTCAGCAAGATATGAATTCAAGACAAAAATTGACATGAAAACAAAAGTTGCCAATAATGAAGGCGGTGGAATTTTTGTTGACGGAGTAACGGTTGTCGGTGATATGCCTGCAGCTCTTTCACTTGGAGCAGTAGTAAGACCTATTGACAAACTGATGTTTACTGCAAGTTTCAATGAGTATTTCGATAAGAATGTTGATTACGACGGTAACAAATCAATTGATATTGATATGATTGACAAAAACTTCCTTGAGTATGGACTTGGGGTCGAATATGGTCTTACAGAAAAACTGCGTATCAGCGCTGGTTGGTCTCATACCTCAACAGGTGTTAATAAGAATTACCAGAGCGATCAGAACTTCAGCACAAATACCAATTCTTTCGGAGGTGGTTTCGGTTATCGCATCTCCCCTATGATTGATCTCAACTTAGGTTTCCAGAGAGCTTTTTATGCTGAGGGTACAAAATCTTTTGAACCGATCCTTGCAAACAGCAGTTCTTATCTCGAAACATATAACAAATCAACATGGATGGTTGCAGCCGGACTTGATTTCTATTTCGGAAAAAAATAAAACCCTGATCTTTCAAAATAGTAAAGAGGCTGTTCCATGAGGACAGCCTTTTTCTTTTAAGGTTAAGGTTAAGAAAAACTTACACAGCCATGGAGAAGCACAGAGTTACATAGAGGAAGATATCCATCCTTTCGAAGGCTCATCTTTATACACATCTTTTTACCATGTTCGGAATTAAATGACTAGTGAGTGTGTCTTCGGTCGTACCGAAACTTTAGGCCTAGGTTCATCATTTAGCATTAAGGACTTAGAGACTTTTTATAGCCTTTGTTTCTTAGTCACGAAGTGACTGAATTTTAATAACCCCCGGTGAAACCGGGGGCATGCCTATATCTCTGATCCTCAGCTCTGAAGGAGCTGAATTTGTCATGGAAAAAAACTTTCATCTACTTCGAAAGAGTTTATACAATTTGCAACTATATTAAACCCCTTCAGGGTTTATAATCATATAGTTAGCTGAACCCCCGGTTGCACCGGGGGTTATTCATATTTTGCCACTTCGCGGCAAACGCGACTGTCATCCCGAGTGAATCCACCCTTCTCATTTACAGATAGTTGAGGGCATAAGGTGGATGAGTTGAGGGATCTCCCAATCATCCACCCCGGCCCGAGGTATGGTTCAACCGTTTAATAATTAATGCCTATAGCATTCAAATGCTTTAGATAAAGCTCTTTTCTTGGTATTGATGACGATTTTAGCTTCTGATACCACTCCGCTGCCTTAGCATCATTCCCACTTTCTTTTGCCAGCTTAATTATACTTACACAGATCAAGCCCCCCATTCCTGAATTCAAATTTTCCACTGAAGATCCCAATTCAATAAAACTCATAAGAGCCGTTGCAGTTTCATTGTTCTCCGCAAGAACAGTCGCATCATCTATCTTTTTGTTAAGACTTTTATTCAAGCAAACGCCATAGAATGAAAAGCAGTTATCAGAACAATCCTCAACGATGTCTATCCACTCTGTATTACGCTTTAACGATGAAAAAGTCAACTCAAAGCTGAGCTTCTCTCCCACTGAATTAAACTTATATGAATCGGGGCAAACCGGTATTCCATTTGACGAGATCAGTTTACTCTTTGTCCCATCGGGATATATAATGAAGATGTTCTTATCTGCACAGAAATAACCTCCATTAATCTTATTTTCCACTGTCAGATAAACGGTAGTGTGCGATGGGGTATTTTCAATCCTGGTGAGCTCCAGTGTCTCATGACTCTTAAGCCCGTAGTTGGGTTTTTCGATAGTCTGTGATTTTACACTTGCAGAGTAAAGCATTGTAAAACAGACCAGTATCGCAATTTTTTTCATAGTAATGTTCTGCATTTTTTAGGATAACAATGTACATAAAAATCTGATCCCCAATTCTTCAAGGCAGATTCTAAAATACAACCGCCATTTGTAACAGTGATGTAATTTATTATTAATCGCTGCTTAACTCTTCTGTAACAATTCCGGAGGATTTTTGTACCGGCAAACATAGTGAACGTAATTAAAACTTGAGAACTAAAATGAATTGTTTAAAAATAAGAAGAAGTATTACTGTCAGTATGCTTCTATTGATCGCTTCCTCATATGCAGTCGTTGCTCAAACGGGCTCAATAGATGGGGTAGTAAAAGACAGGAGTACCAAAGAAGTGCTCCCTGGTGTAACATTGACAATTGAAGGTACTACAATTGGTGCTGCTGCAGATGCTGACGGACATTTTCTCATTTCAAACATCAAACCGGGAATCTACAAGGTGAAAGCGTCATACATCTCATATAGCCCGGTGGTCATAGAAAATGTAAAAGTGGAAAGCGGAAAGACAACAAACGTACCATTTCTTCTTTCAGAAAATACAGTGACATTAAATGCCGTGAACATCGTGGGAGTTAAAAAAAGCAATACTGAAGTCTCAATGATAAATGTCACAAGGATGAGTCCCGTGATATCGATCGCCATTTCAGGACAACAGATTCTGCGTTCACAGGACAGGGATGCTTCCGAAGTTATCAGACGGCTGCCCGGAACTTCAATAATTAACGATCGGTTTATAGTAGTTCGCGGACTTTCCCAGAGATATAACACAGTATGGCTGAACAACACAGCCACTCCAAGTTCTGAAGCAGATGCGAAAGCATTTTCCTTTGATGTAATACCGGCTTCGATGATCGAGAATATGGTCATCATTAAATCTCCTTCCCCGGAATTACCTGCAGATTTTTCAGGAGGCTTTGTAAAAATCACAACCGTTAATATCCCGGAAAAAAATTCCTTCTTCTTTTCATATGGGACTGCTGTAGCACAGGGGACAACGAATGGAAATTTTAAAAGCTACCAGGGAAATAATACCGATTGGCTGGGTTTTGGCAGCTCATTCCGTTCACTGCCTGCCAATATGCCATCACAGCTGAATCTCTATGAACAAGCCACGAACCCCGAAATTCAAAATAAAATATCTGAACTGGGAAGGGAATTGAATAAAACCTGGGTACCGGTTAGCGGAACTGCAGGTCCTGATCAGAAAGTCTCTATGGGCTTTAATAAAAGAATTAATCTTGGCTCTCAGACGCTGGCCAATATTACCTCACTCACATACAGCAATACCAATAACTTTGATGAAGTAGAAAATAACAACTATTCAATATACGATTTTAAGAATGACAAGTCACAGTTTGTAGACCAGTTCAAAGACAACCAGTATACGAATTCAGTAAAAATAGGATTATTGCATAACTGGTCGTGGTATCCCGCTGCCGGACAAAAAATAGAGTTCCGCAATCTTTTTAACCAGATTGGGATGAATCGGGTAACTGATCGAACCGGAAGAGAATTTTATAATGATGGAAGGTATATCCGGTCTACTGAACTGAGATATATGAACAGATCGATCTACTCGGGTCAGGTTGCAGGAGAACACTCCTTCGGAGAAGAAAAAACTAAAATAGACTGGGTAGCAGGATATTCCTTTTCAAACAAAAAGGAACCTGATATGAAAAGATACAGATATATAAGGAGCGCTCAGGACACAACTCAATACCTGCTCGTTTTTTCAGATAACCCTGATTTGTCTTCCGAATCTCAAATGTGGTTCAATCTTAATGAGACAGTATATTCTGGTTCAGTAAATTTTATGCATCAGTTTAGCTTTGGCAGTTTCAATCCCGAAATAAGGGCAGGAATATATTTTGAAGATAAAAACAGGGATTTTTCTGCAAGAAACTTTGGATATGCAAAAGCAAGCAATGCATCCACTCTTTCACTCACAAGTCTGCCGGTTAATGAAGTATTTACAAACGACAATTTAAATCTTACGGATGGTATTAAACTAACCGAGATTACTTCACTATCCGACTCTTATACTGCATCTAACAAACAATATTCAGGTTACTTGTCTGTCAAACTCCCTTTTACTCAATGGATGAGTTTATATACAGGGGTAAGAATTGAAAAAAATATTCAGACTCTTTCAAGCTATAAACAGGGAACTACCATTCCTGTCAATGTAGTGAAGGACACAGTGAATTTGTTTCCGTCAGCCAACCTCGCAATTAACATAGGCACAAAAAATATGATCAGGGCTGCCTACGGTTTGTCAGTAAACCGTCCGGAATTCAGGGAATTGGCTCCTTTCTATTTTGTTGATTTTGATCTTAATGCAGGCATATACGGAAATCCTTCGATAAAGCAGGCATACATACATAATTTCGATCTGCGTTTTGAGCATTATCCATCGCCAAACGAAACCTTCAATCTGGGTGTGTTCTATAAGAATTTCAAAAATCCCATCGAGATGGTTATTATGGGAAACAGCCCTACACAATACACATTCGAAAATGTGAAGTCTGCATATAGTTATGGAATTGAAACCGACATAAGGAAGTCATTGGGATTTATTTCCGGTGCAGAAAACTTTTCAATTATCCTGAATGCAGCACTTATCAAAAGTAAAGTTCAGTTTGATGCAGGTGATCTTAATCGGAACCGCTCACTACAGGGACAATCTCCATACATGGTAAATGCAGGTTTATTCTATTATAACGATAATAACGGCCTGATGATCACAGCATTATACAATATAATAGGAAAAAGAATAGTTGCAGTTGGCCGGCCTTCACCTAACCAATGGGAAGATATTCCTAACATCTATGAATTGCCGAGGAATGTGCTCGATCTGGCAGTAAGTAAAAAGCTGAACAGAAAAGTTGAAATAAAACTCGGTATAAAAGACATTCTTAACCAGCGTGTTTTACTTACACAGGCAATCAATACGACTGTTGATATGCAGGAATTAACCGGAGGCGCCATGACTGGAGAAAAATCATTCAAACGTGATCAGATAACCAAATCGTATCAACCCGGAAGATATTTTACAATAAATATTGGCTATAAATTTTAAAAAGCTTATAAAACTTATTAACGTAATTTCAATTAATTAAATCTATTAAAAAATGAAAAAAATCAATTCCTTATCAAGACATGTGATCCTTCTGGTAACAGGATTCCTGTTAATTGTTGCATCCTGCAAGAAGGATCCTATAATAGTTACAGGACTTACCTTAGACAAAACAGACATATCAGTTCAGGTAGGTGGAACCGCCACTCTTGCAACATTTTTAGTTCCGGCAGATGCAAGCAACCAGAATGTTACCTGGCGCTCAGCAAGCCAGGCTGTCGCAACAGTCGCTGACGGAGTTGTAACAGGTGTTTCTTTAGGGAATACTACGATTACAGCTGTATCACAATCTGATACAACAGTCAAATCAACATGTACTGTTTTAGTCACCCCTTCAACAGGTCAGGTTATCAATGTCAGTGGTGATATCACAGCAGATACAAAATGGTATTCAACAGCAAAATATATGCTTTCCGGCTTTGTATATGTGAAAAATAATGCGACTCTTACAATTGAGGCAGGCACCATAATTAAAGGTGTATCTGGAACAAAAGCAGCTTTAATGATTGAAAGAGGATCAAAGATTATGGCACATCGGAACAGCAAGCAGTCCGATTGTATTTACATCAGACAAGCCAAAAGGCCAACGTTCATATGGTGACTGGGGTGGTTTGGTTCTTTGCGGAAAGGCACCGACTAATAAACATGATTCGGGCGCTGGTGTAGGAATTGCCGAAGGTGGTATAGGATCGCTTTATGGCGGTACTGACCCTGCCGATAATTCAGGTACATTGCAGTATGTAAGAATTGAATTTCCCGGTATTGGACTGACTGCCACAGCGAACAGTGAAGTTAACGGACTTACCCTTTATGCCATTGGATCAGGTACCACAATTGATCATATCCAGGTTTCCTTTTCGGGAGATGATTCATACGAATGGTTTGGAGGAACGGTTCAGATGAAATATCTGGTAGCTTTCAGAGGCTGGGATGATGATTGGGACACAGACAACGGTTTCGCAGGAAAAGTACAGTTCTTCGTAAGCCTGCGTGACCCCGCTATTGCTGATCAGTCAGGATCAAATGGTTTTGAATCTGATAATGATGCCGATGGCTCTACTCTTACTCCTACCACATCACCTTTGTTTGTAAACGGCAGTGTATTCGGACCAAAAGTGACAACTTCAACCACTGTTAATAGTCTGTTCCAGCATGGAATGCAAATCAGAAGAGGATCTCGCCTCTCGCTTTATAATAGTGTAGTTGCAGGATGGCCGTTCGGTCTGTATGTCGATGGGACATTAGGTGATTCACCAACACAGGCTAACAATAATATACTCCAGATTGAGAATTGTGTCATTTCCGGAATGGGTGCTAACTATAAAACAAATGCGAATTCACTTCAGAATCCTGATGTATGGTTTACAGCACCAGCCAGAAATAATACAGTTCTTGCTACGAATGATTTGCTTCAGGTAACCAATCCTTTTAATCTTACCAGCCCTAACTTTTTACCTGCAGCCGGATCACCATTATTAACCGGTGCTTCATTTACCAATACCAGATTAACCGACGCTTTCTTTAGTCCGGTTAGTTATAAAGGTGCATTTGGCACCACCGACTGGACAACAGGATGGTGCAACTTCGACCCGCAGAATACTGATTATTAACAACCATTTTAGAGACTATGATTAATCCAGGTCATTCTCAACTTTAATGCGTTTGTTTGCCCGGAGGCTGATCTGACAGATCAGCCTCTTTTTAAGATCAGCCTAATTGTAACAATTATGTAATTTTTTATTAACATCCATGTAATGATATTGTGTCAGTTTTGTAACAGAACAGAAAAACTGAAACATGAAAAGAAAACCTAACCTGCTATTCATTTTAACTCTAATTGTTACATTACCTCTTTTTGAAGCTAAAGCACAGACTGACAATGCTTTTACACCTTATGGCAAACCGCTTGTTCTTATATTCTCTGATGTGAATTCAACATTTAATAAAAATGGAAATTCAAAGGCTTTTGAAATTACAAGAGCGTATCTGGGGTATGAATATTTTTTCAGTAAGAATATTTCATCAAGAGTGAATATTGATATCGGTGATCCGGGTACAGGAAAATTTCAGATGACAGCTTATATCAAAAATGCATTTCTTCAGTACAAAAAGGATGGTATAAATGCCAGGTTCGGGATGATCGCTACCGATGCCTATAATCTGGTGGAAAAACAGTGGGGATACAGGTACTTATATAAATCATTCCAGGATGCATACAATTTTGGAGCAAGCGCTGATCTTGGAGCTTCACTTGAATATTCGCCAGCTGATTTTATTTCATTTGATGTATCTGTTTTAAATGGCGAAGGATATAAAAGACTTCAGGCTGACAGCTCTCTTAAAACTACTTTTGGGATGACCCTGAAGCCATTCAAAGGATTAGTGTTAAGAGGCTATTATGATATTATGAAACATAATTATACACAGTCGACATATTCATTCTTTGCAGGCTATACAAATAATGGATTCAAAGCCGGCGCCGAATATAATCTTCAGGAAAACAATGGCATGCTCAATGGTCATAATTTTTCAGGTGTATCTCTTTATGCTTCACAAAGTCTCGCAGAAAAATACAGCATCTTCCTCAGGTACGATAACTTAAAATCTGCAACTATAGCCGATGAACTATCTCCATGGAATTACGCCAAAGACGGACAGGCATTTATTGTAGGATTTGATTATTCCCCTGTAAATGGAGTGAAACTCGCTCCCACTTATACAGGATGGTCACCTCGTGATAAATCGCTGGCATATACTTCAACTGTGGGATTATATCTTGAATTAAAATTTTAAATGCAAATTAATTTATACAAATAACAATTATGAAAAATTTATTACTATTAGCTACTGTAATGACATTACTGATGTCGTGTAACGGTGGCGGTAAGAAGACAACAGGCAGCAATAAACAGATATCAATTACTGCTGCAGGTGCAACATTTCCGATGCCGTTCTATAATCTGGCATTCAAAAAGTACGGTGAAATTACTGGTGAGCAACTTACCTATGGAGGAATAGGCTCAGGCGGCGGTATCCGAAGCCTGACTGATAAAGTTGTCGATTTTGGTGCAACAGATGCATTTCTTTCAGATTCAGAGACAACGGCAATGCCGGCTGAAGTAATTCACATACCGACATGTATGGGGGCTGTTGTAATAGCTTACAATCTTCCCGGTATTGACAACCTGAAAATGACTCCCGAACTTCTTGAGAATATATTCATGGGCAATATAACTTCATGGAATGACCCGAAAATGAAATCTGTAAACCCTGACATCAATTTACCCGATTCCAAAATTACAGTAGTCTACCGATCAGACGGGAGTGGAACCACTAACATTTTCAGCGATTACATGTCAAAGGTAAGTAAACTCTGGAATGAAAAAGTTGGAGCAGGCAAATCACTTAACTGGCCTGTCGGCATAGGCGCAAAGGGTAATCCTGGAGTCGCAGGTACAATAAGTCAATCAGTCGGTTCGATTGGATATATAGGTTCTGAGTATGCTTTTGCACAAAAGATTCAATACGCTCGTGTACAAAACAGTTCCGGAAATTTTATCAACCCGGATATTAAATCAGTCTCAGCTTCAGCTAAAGGACAAATACCCGCCGATACAAAGGTTATGGTTACCGACTCATCCGATCCTGAGGCATATCCTATTAGTGGTTTTACATGGATTATTCTCTATAAAGAACAGTCATACAATGACCGTTCTGAAGCTCAGGCTGAAGCAATTTTAAAATTTCTTGACTGGCTTGAAAGTCCCGATGCACAGGCAATTGCACAAAGTGTTAATTATGCACCCCTGCCATCAGAGGTTTCAACTCTTGCGAAAGGTATTCTCAGGGCAGTTACCTATAACGGAAGCCCTGTGCTTAAATAAGATAGCTGAATTCTGAATGAGTAGCGACAAGATTACAAAAACGGCACTGTTCTCTGCATCACTTATCGTACTGATTATATCAGCCGGTATAGTATTCTCCCTTGTCAACGGATCTATACCGGCTTTTAAGGAATTCGGGCTTAAGTTTATTATTACAAAAGTGTGGAATCCTACTCCGGGCAGTGAAGTTTATGGTGCGTTGCCGTTTATTGCAGGCACATTGATCACATCGGTTCTTGCACTGATTATATGCCTGCCACTCGCCTTTTCCACTTCTTTATTTGTTGCTGAATATTATAGAAACACCAGGGTGTCAAATATCCTGAGTTCGCTCGTCGATCTGCTGGCCGGCATTCCTTCAATAGTTTATGGGTTATGGGGGTTTTATACCCTCAGGCCATTCTTTACCAGTCTCGGCATGGATAATCAGGGATTCGGAATACTCACATCTTCAGTTATCCTTGCAATAATGATAATTCCCTATGCAACTTCCATGAGTACTGAAATAATTGCAATGGTGCCCGACGAGTTAAAAGAGGCTGCCTATTCTCTGGGTGCCACACGGTTAGAAGTCATTTTCAGAGTCATTATTCCGAATGCAAGATCGGGAATAATAGCTTCATACATACTAGCACTGGGAAGGGCACTCGGAGAAACAATGGCTGTAACAATGCTCATTGGAAATTCGAACATTATGCCTTCCGGTCTCTTTTCAACAGGGAATACAATGGCAAGTATCATAGCAAATCAGTTTGGAGAAGCATCAGGATTAAAACTAAGCTCGCTGATAGCCATAGGATTAATATTATTTGCCATTACAGGCGTTGTAAATGGTATTGGGAAATATATTATTAAGCAATTTTCATAACTCTTAAGTATGGTAGAAACTAAAATGCCGTATTTTATTGATAATATTGACAGCAGGAATAAGAAAAATAAAATATTCCTTGGATTTGTAATTGCTTTGTCAACATTAACTGTTCTGCCGATAGTTCTCATCGTCGGCAAAATAATTATTAATGGCATCAGCCAGATAAATCTGAGCTTTTTTACACAGACCTCTCCCGATTCACTACAGGCAATGTCAGCTGTTGCTAATGGCCAGACAATCCCGGGAGGTATTGTCAATGGCATACTTGGAACATTTCTTATTGTAATTGTTTCTTCTTTGATGGCAATTCCTGCAGGCATTATGATCGGAATATATTTATACGAAAATCAACGACGTTATTATTCAGACATTCTCAGAAATATCACCGAAATCCTGCAGGGTGTCCCTTCTATTGTTCTCGGTATTATATCATATTTATGGATTGTTAAGAATATTACAAATGGTTTTTCAGCGTTTGCCGGCAGCGTGGCTCTTGCGATAATGATGCTTCCAATGATAATCCGGTCGACAGAAGAAACAATGAAAATGATACCCAATGAGATCAGGGAAGCAGCTTTCGCTATGGGCGTTCCGTACCATAAAGTTATATTAAGAGTTCTTATCCCTACGGGTTTCAGTGGTTTATCGACAGGAATATTACTCTCAATATCCAGAATTCTCGGTGAAACTGCACCTCTTATGATGACTGCTCTGGGCAGTTCAGTTATAAATTTTAATATTACAAAACCAACAAGCGCCGTACCTTTACTCATATGGGAATTCTATAATGATCCCAATATGGTTAAACTCGTTTGGAGCTCCGCCTTATTTCTGATGATATTCGTATTAGCCCTTAACCTTTTGTCGGGTCAGCTGGGTACAAAACACAACTCTGTAAAAAGAAGATGATAGACACATTAATTAATACCGGCAATAACGTACTTAAGGTCAGGGATCTCTCAATTGCATATGAATCAGGCAAATATGCAGTAAAGAACATAAATGCAGATATTGAAAGTAAAGCAATAACTGCAATTATGGGCCCTTCGGGTTGTGGTAAAAGTACCCTGCTCAGGGCGTTTAACAGGATGCACGAGTTATATCCGAACATACAGACAGAAGGAACAATTCTTCTTGATGACACTGATATTCAGAAAATGTCAACGATCGATCTGCGACGTAAGGTAGGTATGGTTTTCCAGCGACCCAATCCATTTCCTACTATGAATATATATGAAAATGTAATAGCCGGATATAAACTAAATGGAATAAAACTGAAGAGAAATGAACGGGATGATGTCGTTGAAAAAGCATTAACAGATGTAACTCTGTGGGATGAGGTAAAAGATTCCCTTTTCAAAAAAGGAACATTTCTTTCCGGAGGTCAGCAGCAGCGCCTCTGTATTGCACGGGCTATCGCTTTCAAACCCGAAGTTCTTTTACTCGATGAACCGACCTCTGCACTTGATCCTATATCCACGGCAAAGATTGAAGAACTTCTGGTTAACTTTAAGAAAGATTATACAATTCTCCTGGTCACACATAACATGTCACAGGCTGCACGAATCAGTGATAATTCAATGTTTATGTATCTTGGAGAACTGGTGGAGTATGGAAAAACCGATAACATGTTCACCAACCCGAAAGATCCACGTACTGAAGGGTATCTGACTGGAAAATTCGGATAGAAATCGGGTTAATAATGAAAAATATTTAACTTGTAAATAAATATAATATAAATGAGTTCAAAGAAAGAACAATCAATTCAGGAAATAATGAACAGTTTCAATGAGATGGCTGACCTTGTGCTTGCACAACTGAGTCTGATTGAAAAGCTCATGACAGAAAACGATAACAGGGATGAATTGATAATGAGTATAAGAATGAATGAGGTCGAAATTGACAAATATGAGATCTCAGTCAGTGATAAATTCATAAATGCCATTGTACTTTATCAGCCTGTTGCGTCCGATATAAGAAGACTGGTAGCAGTCTCAAGAATGACTATTAACCTGGAGCGCATTGGCGATCGGGTCATGAATATAGCCTACATTATTGAAACATTGAAAGATACAGCTGAATATAAAGCGATGTCGCAGGTTATACTTAATATGCTGCTTTCAGGGAAAATGATGGTAGAAAAATCATTGCTCTCTTTTGTTAATAACGATGTGGATTATGCAATATGGACTATAAAGAATGATGCTGTTGTTGATGAAATGAATCAGAAATTATTAGTAAACAGTATTTCAAAAGCAAAAGTTAATAAAAGGACAAAAGATATGCTCATGAGTTATGCTGATTTGAAGAATATAATAACAAATATTGAGAGAATTGCCGATCATGCTACTAATATTGCTGAAGCTACAATTTATTCTCTTCAGGGAACCGATGTACGACATTCAGGTATTGAAAATGAGAACACAGACACAAAATAAGTTTAAAAACTATTTACAGATCTGAACATGGATAGCGAAAAAAAAAGAATTCTGATTGTTGATGATGAAGAAGATTTGTGTGAAATACTTCAGTATAATCTTGAGAATTCAGGATTTCTGACTGATGTTGCACACTCATCTGAGGAAACTCTGAAAAAACCTTTGCACGATTATGATCTCTTTATCCTTGATGTAATGATGGGTGCGATATCGGGATTCCGGCTTACTGAAAAGTTACGAAAAGAGTTCAAAATTCAAACACCTGTCATTTTTCTGACAGCCAAAGATACAGAGAATGATTTACTGACAGGGTTTAGTCTTGGCGCAGATGATTATATCGCCAAACCATTCTCAATAAACGAATTAACTGCAAGAGTCAAGGCTGTATTAAAACGAACTGAGTCAAATAATTCAAGAAAAATTGCCCTGTTAAAGTTCGGAGATATTGAACTTGACAATATCAGAAAACGTGTTCTGATCGACAATGAAAAAATAGAGCTGACTAAAAAAGAATTCGACATTTTGAAATTACTTCTAGAAAATCAGGGCAAAGTTTTTTCACGAGAGGAAATCCTTCACAGGGTATGGGGAAGCAATGTTGTTGTAACCGACCGTACAGTAGATGTCAATATTACAAGGATTAGAAATAAAATTAGCAAATATGGTTCCAATCTGAAAAACAAAACCGGCTTCGGATATTTCTTTGAATTCTGAACCATCAAATTTATAACTATGATCGTAAGGAGCAAATTCAGGAATAAACTTTTCATTTATTATTTCAGTGTGTTTATAATCTTCACATTGGTGATAGGGGCATACATCTATCACCTGGAAAGAAGTTATAAGATCAGCACTCTGAATGATGAACTTGATAAAATAACCAGAATCACAAATAACTACCTTACTGAAAATTCTGTCTATGAAAAGAGGAATTACCATATTGTTGATTCTCTTGTAAAAATTCTGCCCCAGGCGGAACTCCGGCTCACAATAATTGCACCTGATGGAGCAGTACTCTATGATAGTTACGTAAAAGACTGGGCAACTATGACTAATCATAAGAACAGACCTGAGATAATGCAATCAACATATTCCGATTTTGGTACTACAATCAGAAGGTCAGGCACTACCGGAGTAGATTATTATTATTATTCAAAATTTTACAGCAAATACTATGTAAGAGCGGCAGTCGTTTACGATATTAATATTATACACTTCCTTTCAACTGAGAAAGTATTTATCGTCGTAATTGTCTTTTCCTTCTTCGCAATATGGATCGTATTACTATTGGTTACAAATAAATTCAGTGAATCGATAACAAAACTGAAAGATTTTGCAATCAGGGTCAGCAGGAATGACCCTTTTGAGCAAAGCCTCTCATTTCCCAAAAATGAACTGGGAACTATAAGTGAAGAAATTGTAAGCATTTACACAAAACTCCGAAAGACAAAAGACGATCTGTCAGTTGAAAAAGAAAGGATTTTTAATCATCTGAATATCTTGAACGAAGGCGTTGCCTTTTTTACAAAGGATAACGACAAAATTCTTACCAATAACCACTTCATTCAGTACATGAATATTATTTCTGGAGAGCTTACCATTTCATCTGCAAACTTTTTCAAAATTTCCGATTTTAAACCTATTATTGAGTTCATTAATAACCAGAGAACACTTTTTAAGCCAACAGAGCTTCCCAGGATGGAATATCAGATTGCAAAGAGTGGTAAGTACTTCCGTGTTCAATGCATTTTATTCCACGATGATAGTTTTGAGATAATTCTTAGTGATATAACAAGTGTGGAAACAAGCAGGATTTTTAAGCAGCAGGTAACTTCGAATATTGCACATGAACTAAAAACGCCTGTTTCTTCAATAAGAGGATATATCGAAACTCTATTAACCGATGTGAATATCACTCCGGAAAAGCAGAAATATTTCCTGGTGAAGGCACTCGCACAGTCCGACAGACTTGCCCAGTTAATTAATGATATAGCTTTACTCAACAAGATCGAAGAAGCAGGTACCAGCTTCAAATTCGAAAGGATCAAAATAAATGAGATATTTTTTGAGGTAAGAGATAATTTTAAATCTGCAATTGATTCAAAAAAAATGACTGTTGAGTGTCATCTGAGTGACGATATTTATGTAAACGGGAATCGTTCGCTGCTGCTCTCGGTATTTCAAAACCTTTTGGAAAACTCAATTAACTATGCCGGAGAGAACACTAAAATTGATGTAAGTCTTTTTCATGAAGATGAGAAATTTTACCACTTTTCATTCTCAGACAATGGCATCGGTATACCCGACGAACACCTTTCAAGGGTATTTGAACGATTCTACCGGGTGGATTCCGGACGATCAAGAAAGCAGGGAGGAACAGGTCTTGGTCTTTCAATAGTAAAAAATGCAATAATTCTTCATAAAGGAGAGATTTCAGTAAGAACTATAGAATCAGGGGGAACAGAATTCCTGTTTTCACTGCCGAAATAAAATTGAAAACCAGGCATTACTTCCCGCTTATGGAAACAAAATGGCTACGTTGGGCTTCGGAGCTTCAGTCAATAGCTCAGACAGGATTAACATTCAGTACAGACAGATATGATCTTGACAGGTACGAAAAAATCAGGAATCTTGTAATAGAAATCCTGCATGAGTACACCGAAATGGATCATAAAAAGATACGCGATCTTTTCGCTTCTGAAACCGGTTATCAAACTCCAAAAGTGGACATTAGGTCCGCAGTATTCAAAAATAATTCTATTCTGATGGTTAAAGAAAAGGTGGATGGAGCCTGGTCTTTGCCCGGAGGCTGGGCTGATGTCAATACTTCCGTCAGTGAATCTGCAGTAAGAGAATGCATGGAAGAAGCAGGAGCCATTGTTAAACCGAAAAGGATTATAGCGATACATCTTGGAAATAAACATAATAATCCATTATTCCCATTTACAATTTACAAGATATTTGTTGAGTGCGAACTCATCGAAAGCAGTTTTAAAGAGAATACTGAAACTCTCGACGCGCAGTTTTTTGAAGCCGATAAACTGCCACAGCTTTCATTCGAGAGGAATAATCCAGATCAGATAAAGTTGTGTTTCAATGCCAGAGAGTGCAAGTATTTCGAAACAATCTTCGATTGAAGGATCTGAGTAGCTACTCCCAGTAACACAAAGGAAGAAAAGCAGAAAGTTAATTTTTTAGATAAATAAGCTTTTCTTTCATGTTGCTGACGTTGCCAATTATGACGGAATCTAATAGTCCTGCTTTCTTTAGATCATTAACAATATCTTTTGCTTTTTCTTCCGGGGCAGCAAAAAGCAGTCCACCTGAAGTCTGGGCATCGAACGCCAGCATTTTGAGGTTGTAATCCAGATCAATGGCAAATTCAATATCTTTTTCAGCATAATCAAGATTCCTGAATGAAGCTCCGGGGATGCAACCTTCATTGCTGAGCTCATATGAATTTCCGATGACAGGTACAGCATTCATATTAAGAGTAATAGAAACCTTACTCGCTTTCGCCATTTTAAGCGCATGTCCTGCCAGACCAAAACCTGTTATATCTGTCGCTGCTTTTACAGAGTACTTTTTCATCACACCGGCACCCGATTTATTAAGGAGTTTCATTAACCTTTTAGCCTCATTCAGATCTTTTTCAGAGGCCATCTGCAATCTGTGACCTGCAAGAATCACACCGGTACCGATTGGTTTGGTCAGAATAAGGACATCTCCGGCTTCAGCCCCTGCATTTGTTATGATTTTTTTCGGGTGAATATATCCTACAACAGCCAGTCCGTATTTTGGAGGGTAATCGTCAATGGTATGACCGCCAATAATACGAACTCCGGCTTCGGTGGCTTTTGAAAATCCACCCTTCAAAATTTCTGCATAAACTTCCATAGGCAATTTAGCCGAAGGAAACATCATAATATTTAAAGCCAGCACCGGATCTCCTCCCATCGCATAAACATCACTTATTGAGTTCGCTGCCGCAATTTCGCCAAATTCATATGGATCGCTGCATACAGGCGGAAAAAAATCGGTCGTCAGTACAAGGGCCAGATCGTCATTTACTTTATAAACCCCTGCATCATCATGTGTATCAATATCAACAAGGATATTGGGATCTTCCGGAAGAGGAAGGTATTTAAGAATTTCGTCGAGTTGTTTAGGGGAGATCTTTGCTGAGCAGCCTCCGTATTCGACCATCTGGAGTAAATCGACTTTCATAGTTTCAGGGTTTTAAAACCTTCCCAGTCGATGCCATGACAGCTGCAATTGAATACATGTTACCAATTGTACCGACTCCAACAACATCAGCCAGAGAATAATGATTTACACATGTGCCGCATAAGATCAGCTCAACCCCCATTTTCTCCAGATCCTTAAGTGCCCCGATAACAGGCGAATCTTTAATAGCAAGTTTGACACCACTGTTATAGAAAAGCACCTTATGTGGAAGTTCATCCATATCTTTAAGAGCATTAATGAATGTAATCATCAACAAAGCGCCAAGTTTGTCGTCACCATCTCCCATTTTGTCAGAAGAAATAGCAACAACATAATTTCCTTTTTCAAAATGAGCGACTGGCATTTCACAGTATTCTTCAGGAGTTGTTTTTACAATATCCCCTGTTGTCTTGGTAACAGTGAATGTCCATATACCTTGCGACTCTTCGTATTTGATTATGGCTTTGTTATCATTAAGAAACCGCGTCAGGTTTTCGAATGCAGTTTTATTATCGGTAATTAAAATAAATGATTCACCTTCTGCTGATTCTTTTAATGCCCGTTTTGCTGCAATGAGCGGGGCCGGGCATAATTGTCCTTTCGTATTTACTACTTTCATAAGCATCCTGTAAAAGATCAACAAAAGTAGCAAAGTTATTTTGTCAGGTTTCAGCTTAATGAAATATCTTTTATTCTAGTACTGGTCGGCTTTATTAAACCAGGAGATTGTTCCAAAGAATCCTGCTAAGCCAGTGAGGGCAAGGATTATCCAGCTTACTGGTACCAGCTGCATGCCAGGTGTACCTGCAGGTGCGATATTAACACCAGGGATAGCCCATGGGAAATATGGGCCCAACCCGACTAATCCTATAAATTGAGCCATGATCATTGTGATCATCACAAATCCCAGTGGAAGTATAATTCCTCTTCCAAAGTATGCAAAAAAAGCTACCGGCGGACAAAGTATAAGGGTGAGAAAAGCAGTTGCAAAATATTTTTCAGAGAGTAATAAAATAGTATGATTTTGCCAGCCTGATAACCCAATCAGGCTTCCTGTTATCAGGCCTGTGATGAAAAGAATAAGCAACAATAAAGTACACCAGGCAAAAACAACAAGGAACTTTGCTACGACGATCGAGGACCTGGATACAGGCAATGCAGTAATATCTTTCAATGTCCGCTCAGTGTATTCCCTTCCAAAAACCCAGCTGGTTACAAAACCGAAGCCGATCAGACCAACAGTTGCAATTGACTGTAATAGCAGACCGAAAAAAGCAACCCAGCCTGAACCTCCGAATAAGGATGCTTTTGTTCCAATCAATCCAAGTTTCTTTGCAGTTTCAGGGTTCTCTGATACAAACATCATGAAGCTCATCATCAATGGTATTATGATAAACATGATTATCGTTATCCAGAATATACCTGATCGCCTTAATTTCAATATTTCAGTAAATAAGGCAGCTCGCAGACTTTTCATATCACAGTGGTTTTTGCATTTATTGTTCTCAAAAAAAACGATTCAAGATCTTCATCTTCAACTTTCAATAAAGTGGGCGGACATCCGGCGTTTACCAGCAAAGTCGCTATAAGTTCAGGATTATTTACAGCCGTACTATCCATGCACTGCAGCAAACCTGTTCCTGTCATCTCAATATTATACCCATTTGACACAAGTGTAGATTTTATCAGGCTGTTATCATTTCCTGAAACAAACAAACTCTTACTGCATAGCTTCGCGAGTTCAATGTTGTTAAGTTCTTTGATCAAACGTCCTTCATGAATGATACCAATACGTGATGACAGACGTGATACTTCACTAAGGATGTGACTTGAGATAAATACCGTTACTCCCATATTTTCAGCCAGATCACTTAAAAGTTCCCTGATCTCGTGTATGCCCTCCGGATCTAATCCGTTCGCAGGTTCGTCAAGGATTAATATTCCGGGATTATGTATCAGGGCTTTTGCCAGACCGAGACGCTGGGCATTGCCCAATGAAAGGTGCTTGGCTTTTCTGTCGGCATATGATGAAAGTTTCAGTTTTTGAATTACGTTGTCAATCGTTCGTTTGTCAGTAAGGAATCTGAGCCGGCGTGTTATCTCAAGATTTTCCCTTACTGTCAGATTTGGATAAGAATAAGGAACTTCGACCAGGTATCCAATCTTTTTCCATAATTCATGATTTTCAGAAAATACCGGATGTCCGTCGATAATGCTTTTACCTGAGGTGGGTCTGATCATGCCCAATAACAATCTGATTGTTGTTGTTTTCCCGGCTCCGTTTAATCCAAGAAATCCATAAATCTCTCCTTTCCTTACGTTCAGAGAGACTTCAGATACAGCATCTACATCTTTATAATGCTTTGACAGCTTTTCTGTTACAATAATATCTTCCATAAGTTTACACTTTCATTTGCTGATACAAATTTTCCCATAATGTCAGGAATTGATTTACAATTTCCTCAAATTTTACTCCTCTCATTATCAAATGCATAGCCACTCCATCAGAAAGATAAATAAAAGTCTCAGCAATCTGCCTGTCAGTCATTGCCGATTTTATTTCCCCGTTTTTTCTGGAGCTTTTGATTACGTCGGTCCATATTTTCAACTCTGCCTCAAGATCTTCTGCAATTTTATTCCTGAATTCAGGTAAGAGTTTAATCGCATCAAAAGCAAGAGTAAAATAATTCATATTGAAATTGATTTCATCTTCTCCAACTTTAAATTTGCCGAGGTATTCGTTACTGAATTTTAGCGTCTCCTCTGCATAATCGTGGTAAAAGGCATAGAAGGATTCTCTCGAATAATTATTGTAATACCTGGTCATTACACTTGTGAAAAAAAAATCGAGAACTTCCATAAACAGCTTTTCCTTGCTTTCGAAATAATGATAAAAAGCTCCTTTTGATAAGCCTGTTTCCTTCACTAATTCCCTCATAGTTACCTCCTTATAGCTTTTCTGGAGGAAGAGTTTCGATGCAACTATTATAATATGTTCTTTTGATTCATTCATATACCGACCGTTTGGTATGCAAATATATATGATTTTTTTTATATGAAGTAACCGGTAATAAAAAATTCAGGAATTATTTTTAGTCCTGTCCCATACAGCATCTGATTCTGCATCGGAGGGTCCATCATTCAAATTTTATCACCTGGCAAGTGTATCGGCGATAATATATCAGAAGCAGTTTTATGTCTATGTGTTATTACACCAATTTCAAATTGCTTTACCTTTACTTAATTATCCATTTATTACTGATCTTCTGATGAAAAAAATAAACCTGCTCATCTTTATCGTGTTACCAATTATGCTGACAAATTCTCTGTCTGCCCAAAACCCGACAAAAAATATACTACCCGGCTCCTGGCTCGGTAAAATAGAAGCCGGAGCTGTCCAATTACGCATTATCTTCAATTTGTCATTAACTGAAAATGATAGTCTTATTGCAACACTCGACAGTCCCGACCAGGGTGCAAAAAATATCAAACTCGGTAATGTGACCCTCACAGGTAATACTCTGAAAATCTCCGCGCCTGCTTTAATGATTGAATATACAGCATCCATAAAAAACGATACTGCTATGGAAGGAACCTGGACGCAGGGTGGAAATTCATTGACTCTCAATCTTAATAAACTAAAGGCAGCATTTTCAATTAACAGACCACAGGAACCAAAACCTCCATATCCATATATAGCTGAGGATGTGATTTTTACAAATATTAAATTTAATATAAACCTTGCCGGCACATTAACTGTCCCGTCTGGAGACGGCCCCTTCATGGCTGTTATTATGATTACCGGGTCAGGCGCTCAGAATCGTAATGAGGAATTGATGGGTCATAAACCATTCCTGGTAATCGCTGATTATCTGACCAGAAATGGCATTGCAGTCCTTAGATATGACGACAGAGGAGTCGGTGGTTCGCAGGGCAAATACTCTGAATCAACTTCAGCGGACCTCGCAACTGATGTGGAAGCCGCATTCAATTTTTTGGAGAACGATCCCAGGATTAATTCTGACGAAATCGGTCTCTTAGGACATAGCGAAGGTGGATTAATAGCTCCAATGGTTGCAGCAGCTGACAGTGCTGTTGGATTCATAGTTTCGCTGGCCGGCCCCGGTGTAAGCGGACAAGAACTTATTATCAGGCAGTCGCAGGACATTGCCAGAAAATCAGGACTGAAGGAAACTGAAATTAAAGAATCGACAGACATAAACAATAAACTATATGATATTGTAAAAAAGGAAAAAGACAACAATACAGCTGAGTCTAAAGTGATGGCCTGTTACGCTAAAATTCTGGCAGGAAAAAAAATGCCCGATGCGGAAGCTGTCAAAGCCATTCATCATCTTAAGATGACTTTTGGTGCGAACACTTATACCTGGTTCAGATATTTCATAAGTACCAATCCTGCAATATTCTGGAAAAAGGTTAAATGTCCGGTTCTTGCCCTCAACGGTGACAAGGATCTACAGGTAGCCGCAGATGAAAACATCCCTGCAATTGAAAAGGCCCTGAAATCAGGAGGAAATAAATCAGTAACCACAATTATTTTGCCGGGCCTGAATCATTTATTTCAACATTGTAAAACAGGATTACCCTCAGAATATGGCTCAATAGAAGAGACTTTTTCTCCTGAAGCACTAAAAATAATTACCGGTTGGATACTAGAAAATAAAAAGAATAAATTGTAAATTGTATATCCTTTTCCAAAGAAAATTATGTACAAACCGTTAAGTAAATCCAAATGAAAAAATTTTACCTTCTTCTATTGCTTTCGATTTTGGTCCTGGCATCAGGTTCCTTATCTGCACAGAACACGGTATCCGGTAAAAAAGTTGCAGGATCATGGATCGGCAAATTGTCAGCCGATGGGATGACTCTGAGAGTTGTATTCAATCTCAGATTAACCGAAAAAGATAGTCTCACTGCCACACTGGACAGTCCTGATCAGGGAGCCAAAGACTTCCCCTGTGGAAAAGTCACTCTCGATAAAGACAAGCTGGTGGTGCTTGCGCCTGGGATTAATGGTGAATACAACGGGACCTTAACTGGAGATTCGATAACAGGGACCTGGACACAGAACGGCGGTACATTACCGTTGAATCTTAAGAAACAGGCAGCTACAGAGTAAGTCAGAGGGGTTTCACAGGCAAATCAGCCAACTTTTTAAGGATCGCTCTTCCACGGGCTGTAATGCCTGCGGTCCCGTCTTCCATCAGAACAAGAATGGAAGCAGAAAGCTCATTAGCAAGCTCAGGATAAATCTGTGTGAGCTTAAATAATATTTCCATTGAATAAGCCTTTACAGCTATAGCCGAATCTCCTGATTTTAAAATATTAAAACAGAAATCAGCGAGTAGTCCGTGCTGACGGGTGCTGAACTTACTCAAATCGCCCAGTGAAATTATTCTCAGGAATGAGCGAAGTGTGCTTTCATTTTCAATATTGGACAGGGTTTCTATTACTTTGGGGAGATAAGGCTCAATCATCTCAGGAAACTTGTCACAAACTTTTGTGAGAGTCCATGATGCTCTGAATGCCAGATGTTTATCATGTGAAAAGGAATAATCATATAATTTGAGAAAGATGGCTGGGTTTTCAATAGCTGAAGTTGCAACCCATTCTGCTTCTTTCATGCTCATCATATTATTTATAATAGCCTGAAGGTCACTGTCTATTGTCTGATTTTCAATTTTAGTAACATTATCATTATTATCCTGAATTCCCGGGCTTTGTCTTTCAAGATAGCTTTGAGCCACAAATACATCAGCCTCAGAATAATCAAATGACAATAAATCTTTTTCTCTGACCCAGGAGAAAGCTATGTGTTCCGAAAGGAAGTGGCAATTCATCGAGTGTATCACAGATAAACGGGATCAGCCTGATCTGTTTTGTGCCATAATCATGTTCAACCTCCGGCAGTCTTCCGCAAATAACTATCTCCATTGACAATTCTTCCCCTATCTCCCTTATTATGCAATCTTCTTCGGTTTCATTCTCAGAAAGTTTTCCTCCGGGAAATTCCCATTTATTGGGATGATCGGATGCTTCGCCCCTCTGAACGATCAGGACTTCGTTCTCTTCATTCCTTATAACTGCACAGGTAACAATTAACATAATTACCATTTTAAATCTCTCAGTGGCCCTCTGTGGTTCTCTGAGGCTCTCCGTGTAAGTTCTTCATTTATTGTTACACAGAGTTGCACAGAGGAGCACAGAGTTTCACAGAGAAAATAATTAAACTTTACTAATTATTAGGTCCTCATAAAGAGGTATAACCAATAAATACTCGAACTTCATTGCAATATGATCTATCGTACACGCATAATGATGAATCCCATTTGTTACTATCAGATATGGCACCTTAAATTTCATATTATAAGTTGCAATCTGCTCAAATACAACTTCATCAATTTTGACATCCGGAGATTTGCATTCTACAATAAGTATCGGATTACCTGATCTGTCATGCACCAAAATATCGACCCTTCTTTTTAGCTTGTTTAGCCTGAACATCACTTCAACACCCAGAAGTCCGGGAGGATACTTACCCTCATTAATCAGATACTGGACAAAATTCTGTCTTACCCACTCTTCGGGAGTGAGTTTTACATATTTTCTCCGGAGTGGGTCGAGTATCATCTCATTACCCTCCTTTCCAGCTATCCGGAAGGAATATTGCGGCAGATTTAACTGTTTCAACTTAGTTTTGTATTTTTGAGAACTAATTCTGCTGACGCTACAAATATATTGAGATAATTTTTAACTAAAATGAGCTTATGAAGACCAAAGAGGAAATTGTTAATAACTGGCTCCCCCGTTACACGGGCAAATCGATAGACAGCTTTGGAAAATATTTCCTTCTTACCAATTATTCTTACTATGTCGAGCTTTTTGCAAAGTGGTTTAATGTACCTGTCGAAGGCCGGGATAAGAACATGCAAAGCGCTACGGCAGAAGGTATCACAATAATCAACTTCGGCATGGGCAGCCCCAATGCAGCGACAATAATGGACCTGTTGAGTGCAGTAGAACCTAAAGCAGTTTTATTTCTCGGGAAATGCGGAGGTCTGAAGAAAAAGAATACTCTGGGTGATCTTATTCTTCCGATTGCAGCGATCCGAAGCGATGGAACCTCAAATGATTATTTACCAAGTGAAGTACCCGCACTTCCTGCATTTAAACTTCAAAGCGCCATTTCAGCTACCATAACAAAATTCAACCGTGAATACTGGACAGGAACTGTTTATACAACGAACAGGAGGGTTTGGGAATATGACGACAGGTTCAAAAAATATCTTGTAAAAACGAGAGCCATGGCTATTGACATGGAAACAGCCACAATTTTTACCGTAGGATTTGCAAATGAAATACCAACAGGAGCTCTCCTCCTCGTTTCTGATCAGCCAATGATTTCAACCGGCATAAAAACTGAGGCAAGCGATGTACGTGTGACAAATGACTATGTTGAGATACATCTGAAAATTGGTATAGCTTCACTTCGTGAAATAATTGATAACGGAGTGTCGGTTAAACATCTAAAATTCTGATATGGCATTCACTTACGAGGAGATAATTTCCGACCTTAAAAACCGCATTTATAAACCTGTCTATTTTCTGGCTGGTGAAGAGCCTTATTATATTGATCTCATTACGGATTACATACAGGAGAAGGTCCTCCCTGAAACGGAAAAGGCTTTCAATCAGATAATAATGTATGGTGATGACACCAACATCCCGTCAATAATTGACACTGCGCGAAGATTCCCAATGATGTCGACTCATCAGGTACTGATAATTAAGGAGGCTCAAACGCTTAAGAAGCTCGAAGATCTGATAATCTATCTTGAGAAACCGCTCCTTTCCACAATTCTGGTTTTCAGCTACAAATACAAAACCATCGACAAGAGGACAAAGCTTTATAAGGTACTTGAGAGTCATGGAGTTTATTTTGAATCGGCCCGTATCCGCGACTATCTGATCCCTCCATGGATTGAGAGATATCTGATGGTAAAAGGAATTAAGGCAGAGCCCAATGCAAGCGCCTTGTTAACAGAGTATCTTGGGACTGATCTGCATAAGATTGTAAATGAGCTTGATAAGCTTATAATAACACTTCCCGCAGGGAAACCTGTTATCACTATCGAATTGATTGAAAGGAATATAGGGATAAGCAAGGATTATAATAATTTCGAGCTTCAAAAAGCAATAGGCGATAAGAATATCCTTAAAGCCAATATGATAGTTCATTATTTTGCCGACAATCCAAAGGACAATCCAATCACTCTGTCAATAGCTTCGCTTTTCGGGTTTTTCAGCAAACTTCTGACATTTCATTATCTGACTGATAAATCAAAAAACAATGTAGCAGCTGTTCTCAAGGTGAATCCTTTTTTCGTGAAGGATTATGAGAGTGCTGCTTCAAGATACAATGTATCAAAGACTGTACAGATAATAAGTCTTCTGCGCCTGTATGATCTGAAATCCAAAGGATATTGTGATCCGGGAACCGATCCGGGTGATCTGCTGAAAGAACTGGTATTCAGAATTTTGCATTGCTGACATTTGTTCACCCCAGGGAAACAGCTCGCGTTAACTGTAATCCCTATCAAGTTAATTCATCTCCGGAGAATCCGGAAAATCAGCCCACATACGGTATTTGTTCTTGAAGCTCCTTAATACTTTCTTCCAGATATCGTCGCCCCGGTTATTAAGCACAATTTTGGAATTAACCTTAGCTATGACCCATGAGTTTTCCTTAAGCTCCCTTTCAAGCTGACCTGAAGACCATCCTGAATAGCCAAGGAAAAACCTTATCTGTGTCTTGTCAATCTTATTGAGTTTAATAAGCTCCCTTATAGCATCTATATCACCTCCCCAGCAGATATCTCCTTCTATCTGAATACTGTTTGGAATGACATCTCCCAGGTTATGCAGGTAATGAAGAGTGTCGGGTGCGACCGGACCGCCCATACTAAGGTTTTCATTCCAGTTTTCGAAACCTTCAATAGCAGAACTAACTTTCAGATCGAGTTTTTTATTCAGAATAAAACCAACAGAACCTTGTGGCGTATGATCTGTTAGATATACAATGCTCCGGTTAAAAAACGTATCCGGCAGAAACGGTTCCGAAATAAGAATCTTCCCTTTTTCGGGAATTTTATCTTCGGGCAATATTGCAAAAAAATCAAGTTCTTCCTGCATATGTCGCGTAATAAATATTTTACAAAAATAATTAAGTAAAAACTTAATTTCAATTAAATATTATCATATTTTTAATCCCAAATGTTAAATATTCAATGCAAAAAAGTACTTTAAGTATAATTGGGAATAAAGTTGTTTTAAATATCCGTGAAAGGATGTGCGAAACAGCAGAGGAGATGCTTGCAAGTGACAAGTTTAGGTTGGTCATTGATCATTGTCTGAATAATCTGAGATCAAAAAATTCTCCGTTACTGGAATTTTTTGGCGGATGTACAGCCGATGAAGATTGTGTGAGCGATCTGGTCAAAACACTTTCGCTTCTTGTAAAATATGAAAGCAGTGTTGTTCCTCATATATTTGATAAGTCGAAGATCTTTCTGAAAGACCTTGACAAGCTCGCAGGCTTCGTAGAATACCTCTACGACTACTGGCGGCATTTTGACCGTTTCATCATAAACGATTCAGAAGGCGACAGGCTTGACAAGAGACCATATCGTACATTCAATGAAACTATCGAGCAGCTCACTCACCTGATCCGAACTGTTTACAGACATATACAGGAAAATATTACGGGAAGCCATCCTTCAGTTTACAGACAGGTGCCTGCAGGTGCTGAAATGGCTGTTATCTCACTGCCAAAGGATATCGCTTACCTGGGAGAAAATTATAAGAAGCTGAACAGCGTTCCTGTGATTCGCCAGATGCTCATTTATCCGCCTTTAGTTATTCAGCAACCGATGAATAAACGGACCGGAGATTTCAAAAAGATTGACAAGAATCCTGTTGACCTGGTAAATTTAACTCCTGATGAATGGCTCTGTTATCCGGCTAAAGTCGGAAAGCTTCTTATTATGGTCTATTTCCACATCGAATTTTTTGAACTGGGGTTTTCGATGTGCAACCTGTTTGAATTAGCAAATGATTCTGATCTGGAGAAAAAACCTGATGCATTATTTATTTACGGAGTTCCGGGGAATGTTATTGACGGACTCGCAAAATATTCTACGGTTTTTTATGATGATGATGACAATAAGATCTTCGTTGGAGCAATCCCAAACAGACCTGAGTTTGCTTATTTCGGGTATCTGAAAAAGATGATCCTTACACTTCATAACGCCATTGTCATTAAGATGGGAAACATGCCTTTTCATGGCGCAATGGTTAAGATCCTGTTACAGGGCAATAAGGAAGCCACAATTCTGATGATGGGTGATACAGGTGCGGGAAAATCAGAAACCCTCGAAGCCTTCAGGGTCCTTGCTGAAAAATATATCCGTGAACTTACAATCATTGCTGATGATATGGGTTCTATCGAACTCGATCAGGAAGGTTGTCCTATTGGCTTTGGAACTGAAATAGGTGCCTTCCTGCGTCTCGATGATCTGCAACCCGGCTATGCATTCGGACATCTCGACCGCTCAATCATCTTTAACCCGAGCCAGGTCAATGCACGTATAGTTTTCCCGGTTACTAAATTTGATACAGTTATTGCAGGTCATAAAATAGACTATATTCTCTATGCTAATAATTTTGAGGAGATTGACGATGAGCATCCCGTAATTGAAAAATTCACTTCACCTGAATGGGCCATCGATGTTTTCAGTGAAGGTGCCGTAATGAGTAAAGGGACCACAACATCAAGCGGACTTGTTCACTCGTATTTTGCAAACATTTTTGGCCCTCCTGAATATAAAGAGACCCACGATAAGATAGCCGGTAAATATTTTGTGTCGTTCTTCAAAAATGATGTCTTTGTGGGACAGATGAGAACACGACTTGGCATACCGGGTTACGAATCAAACGGACCGAAAGAAGCTGCGATGGCTTTATTGAGGATAATCGGAGTTACCGACATTTCATAGTAGTAGGGGTTGAAAATTTTCAACCCAGTAGGGGTTGAAAATTTTCAACCCCTACTACGTTATAGGATTTCTCTTATCACTATCAAAAAGCCTGAAATTTTTCCGGAACCGCTTCTTTCATTATATCATAGACAGCATCAAATATATCTTCAGCGCTTGGTTTGGAGAAATAATCACCATCTGTAGTATAGGCAGGTCTGTGTTCTTTACCTGTCAGAGTCTTTGGCGGACTGTCAAGATACTGCCAGCCATGTTCTTTTTCGAGCACTTCCTGCATCATATATGCCGTTGTCCCTCCAGGAACGTCTTCATCAAGGAACAGAACCCTATTGGTCTTTTTTAGTGATTCAACTATCATCTTTTTTCTGTCAAAGGGAACGAGAGTCTGAACATCGATCAGTTCTGCAGAAATATCATGAGCAGCCAGCTGTTTTACGGCTTCGATGGCTATCTTCACTGTTGAACCATATGTGACTATAGTAATATCTTTCCCCTCTGTCATGATTTCGGGGATACCAAGTTCTAAACGGAATTCACCAAGGTTTTCAGGTAATTTTTCTTTAAGTCTGTACCCGTTAAGAGGCTCTATTACGATACCCGGGTCATTCCCTTCAAGAAGTGTATTGTAGAATCCGGCAGCCCTCGTCATGTCGCGTGGAGAAATAACATAAATTCCACGAACTGAATTAATAAGCATACTCATTGGTGATCCTGAATGCCAGATCCCCTCAAGCCGGTGTCCGCGGGTGCTTATAATCAATGGTGCTATCATTTTGCCGGCAGTACGGTAGTGTGTTGTAGCCAGATCATCACTTAAGATCTGCAATGCATACATCAGATAATCAAGATATTGAATCTCTGCGATTGGTCTCATTCCTCTGAGGGCAAGACCCAGCCCCTGACCAAGGATTGTAGCTTCCCTGATACCGGTATCCGTAATACGAAGCTCTCCGAATTTTTTCTGCAGTCCTTCCAGCGATTGATTCACTCCGCCAATCGCGCCAGTATCTTCACCAAAGGTTACCAGACGTGGGTTTTTAGTAAAAAGCTTATCGTAATTGTCGCGCAGTATCTGTCGTCCTGGAACCTCTTGTGGTTCAGCAGGATAAACAGGAGCCACAGGCTTAACATTCAGAACTGAAGTAGGAGTATCATTATAAAGGAAAGAATCATAGCTCTTGTGTGCATCTGCATAGTTACGTTTCAGCCATCCATGTAATTCTGCATTAAGGTTATCTGACTTCTGGCAGGTATTGCAAACATTTCTGAGTATTCTCCTTGCAGTCACAAAATTATCTTTCCTTATAGGTGCCGCAACTTTCATCAGCTCCTCAGCATAGTGATCAACACTTTCTTCTTTAGCTTTTTCTTCACATCTGCAACTCCTGTCATTTATTATTCTGACAAGAGCGTCCCTTTCGGTTTTAATCGGACCCTGGAATGATTCCCATCCCTTACGGCGTGATTCCTTTGCTTCTTCTTCAGCTTCAGCCACCAGCTTATCAAGCTCTTCTGCCGACGCAATATCATTACTGAGAATCCATTCTCTCATTTTCTTAATCGGGTCAAATTCGAGTTCCCATTTAAGACGTTCTTCACTTTTATACCTTTCGTGCGAGCCTGAAGTTGAATGGCCCTGAGGTTGTGTAACTTCTTCAATATGAAAAACAACCGGAGTATGTTGTTCACGGCAGATAGCTATCCCTTCTTCATAGAGCTTTATCAGACCGGCATAATCCCAGCCTTTACCCTTAAAAATTCTTATTCCCGGCTTATCCTTCTCAGTTTCAAAGCCTCTGAGAATGTCGGATATACTTCCTTTTGTTGTCTGATATTTCTTTGGAACCGAAATCCCATAGCCATCATCATAAACAGAAACTGCCATAGGCACCTGTAAAACCCCTGCAGCATTTATTGTTTCCCAAAAATAGCCTTCGGAAGTAGAAGCATCACCGATTGAACCAAAAGCAACTTCATTTCCCTTATTTGTAAGAGTGGTGAATTGATGCAGATCTTTATTCTGCCTGAATAGCTTTGAAGCATATGCAAGTCCAAGAAGACGCGGCATCTGACCCGCAGTAGGAGAAATATCAGCTGAGGAGTTTTTCTGTTTTGTAAGGTCGCGCCATGTGCCGTCAGGATTAATATTTGCAACGGAGAAATGGTTATTGAATACCCTGCCTCCGCTTCCTGCACTAAACTGATTATCGGTGTTCCCGTAAAGCTGATGGAAAAATTCAAGTGAATCATATAAGCCCATGGCCATCATCCAGGTCTGATCGCGGTAATAACCCGATCGCCAGTCACCATTTTTAAATTGCTTGGCCAGAGCAAGCTGTACTATCTCTTTTCCGTCTCCGAATATCCCGAACTTTGCCTTGCCGGTTAAAACTTCGCGCCGACCTATCACACTGAGATCGCGACTAAGATTTGCCATCCTGAAGTCGGCGAGTATGCTTTCTTTCTTAAAATATGGTCCTGATAGCTTGTTAGATGCTTTTGTATCAATAGTTTCCGTATTTAAAAATTCCTCTGATTGACCGTTATTTTGTTTCATCCGTGATCATAAGTTTAATGGTTGTACCTTAGAAACAAACGAACCCCAATGTTGTTTAAATATTCTTAATTTAGTTTGTAACGGTCATGAAATGAACTAATGACAGTTTCAGATTGTTTTTAAATTACCTCCAATAGATTTAAGGGGTTTCGGTTTCTGAAAGGTTCTTTTTAAGCTTTTCGGAAGTCCAGGTCTTAAAATTGCCGCTCTCATCGGAGTATATAAGAAAGACCTCAAACTCAGGATGAATTTTTAGAAATTCTATTATTTTTTCTTTCCCCATAATCATGAATGCAGTTGCAATACCATCAGCTGTAGCGCAATCATTGGCAATCACAGAAACACTAAGCACAGTGTTTTTTACCGGATAACCAGTTTTCGGATCGATTTCATGTGAATACTTAATGCCATTTTCAACGAAAAATTTTCTGTAATTTCCTGATGTCGCCAGTGCCTGACCGGTGATTGTGACAATTGCTTCAAGAGATTGTCCCGGAGTTAAATTATTATCAATCGGTTTATCTATCCCGATTCGCCAGAGGTTTCCATTCTTCTTTCCTTTTGCCCTGACTTCACCTCCGATTTCTACCAGGTAATTCTTAATTCCAAGTTTATCGAAATAAGCACAGATAACATCCACTGAGAGTCCCTGGGCGATTGCATTGAAATCAAGCCTGACTGCAGGATCTGATTTTACTATCCGGCCATCAACAAGCATGATATTTTTCATTCCTGTAAGCCTCAGCAGACTGTCGCGTTTTGAATCAGTGAAGCTCTTGTGGGCATCGGGGCCAAAGCCCCAGGCCCTGACAAGCGGGCCAACAGTAATGTCGAATGCTCCGTTTGTCATCTCAGATATTTTTACCGACTTGATATATGCTTCAGAAAAAAATGAATCAACGACTGCATCCTCGTTGCGGTTAATTTTTGAGAGTATTGACGAATCATTATATAATGACAGTGACAAATCGAAATCGTGAAGTATTTTTTCAATCTTAAGTCTCATAACTCCGGGATCGATATTCCTTTTATTTTCATAGACCATGCTATAGGTTGAGCCCTGGATAAATCCTGTAACATTTGAATAAACCTGGTTCTCAGATTTACATGAGGATAATAACCATGCAAAAATTATGAGCGTTGAATAAACAAATCTTTTCATCTCTGATATTTTATGCGAAAGTAAACTTTTTCTCCCTTGCTTATCTTCAACCTTATGCTCTATCTCAACCATTTTTTTACCACCACAAAGTTAAACACAAAGGAACACGAAGATTTTAGAACCATGGATTTCCCTTTGTGTTACTTTGTGGTTAATGGATTTCTTTTAAACGTTATTCAATTATTAATTGACAGTGTGATCTTAAGGTTAATGGATTTCATTTTTTGCACTATTTTTGCAGTTACTGTTTTTAAATTCTCTATATGATCAGAACAGCTGCATTTTTTATTGCTTTTTCTATTGTCTGTGAATTCAGCCTATTCAGATGATCAGGATTCTGTTTACTACACAAATCATGTTTTCGATCAGCGGATAAAGACAGTCCAGCTTTATAAGGAAGGCTGGAATCTCTCCTATCCTATTATCAGACTTAACAGCACTGAAAAACTTAACCTTAACTTCGATCTTTTAAGTGATCAGCCCGAATCATATTATTATACTTTTATTCATTGTGATAAGGACTGGAATAAATCCGATATTTTTCCAAACGATTACATGTCGGGAATTACCGATAATCCGATCGAGGAGTATGGAAATTCCTTTAATACAACTGTCAGTTATATTCATTACAGTCTGAGTTTTCCAAATGACAGAGTAAGCATCACACTCTCTGGTAATTATATAATAAAGATATACGTATCAGACAAACCGGAAGCACCTGTTATAACGCAAAGATTCATCATTACTGAAGATATTGCTAAAATCAATATTACGGCCCACAGACCACTTATGACCAAGGCAAACAATACCAGTCAGCAGGTTGATTTCACTGTAAACTATGGTGGTCTTTCAATTTCCGACCCATACAGAAATGTATTTGCTTTTATTCTCCAGAATGGCCGTTGGGACAATCTGAAGAGAAATCTTAAGCCTGACTTTTATGGAGATAATGAACTTAAATACAACTCATTATCTGATAAAAATATCTTTAAGGGGGGAAATGAGTTCAGATATTTTGATATCAAAAGCATCCGTTATCAGACTGAAAACGTGAAGAAAATCGATTTTGCGATTCCATATTATAACGTTTATCTCTATCCTTTGGAGAACAGGGAATTCAAGCCGTATTTTTACTGGAAGGATTTTAACGGGAAGTATTACATAGCTTTTCAGGAGGGCAAGAAACCTGAGACCGAATCGGATTATGTTTATGTATATTTTACACTTCCAGCTGACCAGGTTATACCAGGCGGGAATATTTATATATCAGGAGCTCTGAATAACTGGGCTTTCGACAAGAACAATCTCATGACTTATAATGCAGAAAGGAAAGAATATGAATGTAACATGCTGTTAAAACAGGGATGGTATAATTATGAAATAGCATTTTTGAAAAACGGGCAAACAAATCCAACTGAATCGTTTTTCGAAGGAAGTCATTACGAAACTGAGAACGATTATATTGTCCTCGTATATTATCGCAATCCACGGGAGCGGTACGACAGAGTTATCGGAACAAGCATAGCAAATACATTAAATAAACTTACGAATTAGGTGCCTGGTGCCGTACACTAGGTGCCTTTACGCCTTACGCCTTTACACCTTTACACCTTTACGCCTATACACCTTTACGCCTTCAACTATGCTTATCAACTCCATACTGCATATTGATCGTATGTTTAAGAGTTTTAAGAATTTCGCTGAGATATTCTTCAACTGCCCTGACTGAACCAGGAAGAGTGTAGATCAAAGCATTCCCTAATATACCTGCAACACTTCGGCTGAGAAGTGCATTTGGTTTTTCGGATCCATATTTTATTCTTATATAATCCATTATGCCCGGCATTTCTTTTCTTAACAAGGGTATAACTGTTTCAACTGTGATATCACGGGGTCCAATACCCGTCCCCCCTGTTGTGATAATAATATTATAATTATCACCTGCCTCAACAAGCAGATCCTTTAATGCCTGATCATCATCAGGGATCAATTCCGATTTAATCTCGAAAGACCAGCCTGCTGTGGAAAAGAATTCAGTGATTAATTCTTTTGCCCTCTGACCGCTCAGATCTTCATATTCCTTTCTGTATGCCCTGTCAGAGAGGGTGATTATCAACACCTTAAATCGTTCCGGAAGGTTCATTTTTTAATTTTTTCAATGAGTCTTACATTTTCAATCAGCATATTCTTATCAACTGCTTTGCACATATCGTAAACAGTAAGAAGGGCAGTACTGACAGCTGTTAAAGCTTCCATTTCAACACCGGTTTTTCCGGTGCAACGAACTTCACTTTCAACTACAATCCCGGTATGATCGACTGAGGCATCTACCTTTACATTCTCAAGGACAATATTATGACACAAAGGGATGAGGTCTGATGTTTTTTTTGCAGCAGAAATTCCGGCAAGCTGGGCTACAGCCAGTACATCTCCTTTCTTAAGAAGGTTTTCCTTAATCAAAGAAATGGTATCATTTGCAAGCCGGATATGGCCCGCAGCCCTGGCAATTCTAAGCTGGTTTTCTTTGTCGCCTACATCTACCATCACAGCTTTTCCCGCACTATCTAAATGGGTCAGTTTGTCCATACTGTTATCCTCCTATATTATAAAATTTACCGGTTAAATTCCTGGAGCCGCATTCAGGTTTCATTGCAGCCGCCAGACTTATTGCTTTTTCAAATCCGAGCTCCCTTATATCAAATTCAATATCATTGAAAAGACAAGGCTTTAATTTTCCATTTGAGGTGAGTCTCAACCTGTTGCATGCCGAACAATTGCCTCCACTGCCTCCATCAACAACCGAAAAATGTCCGTTCACAAGGTCCATCTGATGTATATATCTTATCTCCAGATCGTTCTCTTTGCAGAATAAAGCTACGTTCTTTGCCTCTTCTTCATCTTTCGATTCTTTAATCACGCAGTTTATCTTAATTGGTGAAAGGCCTGCGGATTTTGCTGCTTCAATCCCTTCAAATACCTCATTCAGATTTCCGATACGTGTAATAGCTGAAAATTTCTCATGATCTACTGTATCAAGACTAATATTTATCCGGTGAAGACCAGCTTCCCTGAGTTCATGCGCATAAGTAGTGAGTAAAGTGCCGTTCGTTGTCATTGAAAGATCTTCGATTCCTTTTATTTGTGCAATCATTCCCACGAGATTTATGATTCCCTTTCTTACAAGAGGCTCACCCCCGGTTATCCTTACTTTTGTGACTCCGTGAGCAGCAGCTATTTTTGTAAAATCGGTAATCTCATCAAATGTGAGAATGTCTCTGTGGCTGAATAGTTTTATGCCTTCTTCCGGCATACAATAGGTACAACGTAAATTACACCTGTCGGTGACAGATATCCTGAGATAATTCAGATTACGGTTAAATCTGTCTAACATCTGTCATTTCTCCTTTTTCAATCGATTTAATCCCCGGATCAAGTGAAATTATGCCATCGGAATATGAGAGTGCTGCAAGATGTGCTGATCCATGAAATTCTACCGGAACAACTTCCCTGTCGGAATTTATAGAGACAGGTATGAAACCAAGTCTTGATGAAGAATTTCTTTCGTATGTTACGGCCATTGGCAGCTTTAAAACAAGCGGTTCCCACCTGTATCCCATCATCATGGCTATTAATGGCCTGACAAGCAACTCAAACTGAATAAATGAAGAAACCGGGTTACCGGGAAGTCCGAATACACATGCCCTGGAATGTATCCCAAAGGTGGTTGGTTTTCCCGGTTGTACATTCACACGATTAAAAAGTATTTTTACACCAATACTTTCAAGCACAGCAGGGACAAAATCAAAGTCGCCCATTGAAACGCCACCGGTAACTATCACAATATCACTCTCCATTATAGCATTTTCAATTATTCCCCGGGTTTTATTTTCATTGTCAGGGGCAATGCCATAATCAACAGATTTGCCGCCAGCCCTGATAACCTGTGCGTTTAACTGATAGGCATTGCTGCTTCTGATCTGCGACAATTCAGGGTACTCGCATGGGCTAACCAGTTCATCGCCGGTGCTTACTATGCCGACCACCGGTTTCTTTTTCACACGCACTGTAGTGTGACCCACTGATGCAAATAATGCAATATCCTGGGGCAGTATGAATTTTGGCTTTCGAAGGACAATATCACCTGTTTTTACATCCTCACCCCTGTAAGACATATTACGTTTTGGTTCTGACCCTGTGAATCTGACTTTCCCATTTGCAAGTTCCTGTGATTCTTCAATCATAAAGACTGTATCGCAACTATCAGGCACTATGGCTCCGGTCATAATTCTTGAACACTGGTTGCTTCCCACTTTTTTCACAGGTTGCTTTCCTGCTGCTATCACTTCAACAACTACCAGCTCTGAATCAAGATCGCTGCTGTGACAGGCATAGCCATCCATTGCCGAACGGTTAAATGGCGGCATATCAATGTCACTCCTTATATCTTCATCAAGTATCCGGCCCGCCGAATCACTAAACTCAATAGTCTCGGAGTCAGTTTCTGTAACAGAGCTCATTACGATTCCATATGCTTCTTTAAATTCTATCATGCAATATTTTCAATTAGTTATTGGAAAGATACGTATTAGGATTTCGGTTTGTAATCCGACCTAATTCCCGTTTATCACAACAATATCTTTTATCGGAAAACTAACCCATATTACTTTGTTTTCCATTAGATTGAGCCTCGACATATCGGAAGCAAGAATATTAACATAGAACATATCACCTGCATCGATAGTCACTTCCATACCATATTCAGATGGTATTATTTCAGCGACTTTGCCTTTTATTGTATTTAGTTCTGTATCTGAAGGACGCTCGTTATTCAGGATTATTGAATCATTCTTAATGATAAGAAGGTTTTCATTTCCTGCTTTGACGCCATCCAGTTTAAATGTTACATTGTTTTTGGTAACTCCTCGCAATGTTCCATTGGTTCCCGTGACATCGACCCTGAAGAAATTTCGTATTCCTGCGTACCTGGCAACAAAACGATTCGACGGATTTCTAAATACTTCTTCAACCGATCCTTCCTGTATTATCTTACCATTATGCAATACTCCCACTCTTTTTGCAAGGCTTATAGCGTCTCCATAGTCGTGTGTTACATGAATGATTGTCTGTCCGGATTTATTCAGACTTCTGAGCAATCTTTTAAGGTCATCTTTCAGTGATGTATCAAGAGAAGAAAGCGGCTCATCGAGAAGCAATAACCTTGGTGATGTAATCAATGTCCTGGCAAGGGCTACTCTTTGTAATTCACCTCCGGAAAGTTTCACGGTGCTTCTCTCAAGAAGATGCCTGATATTCATGGCAACCGCAGCTTTCACTACTTTCTCTGTGATACTGTTCTTACTTTCGTTTCTGGTTTTGAGAGGATAAGCAATGTTCCCGAATACAGTCATATGGGGAAATACAGCATAATCCTGAAAGACAATTCCCACTTTCCTGTTCTGAATTTTCTGATGTGTGATATCAATTTCATCCAGAATTATTTTACCTGAATCAGGATGCTCCAATCCGGCAATAAGCTCAAGAAGCTGTGTCTTACCTGATCCCGATCTGCCCAGCAGGACATAGTATTCTCCGTCGGGCACTTCCATATTCACATCGGTAAGTGCAAATTCGCCTAGCTTCCGTCTTATGTCAATCAGTCTGAGCATCTGTCGTAATAAATTTTTCTTTTCTTTTAAAGGAAAGAAGCCTTAAAGCAATAAGGAAGAATAAAGCTACAAGTATAAAGATGACTGCAGCCGGCCTCGCATAATTAAGACCGTATGAGCTGAATCTCTCATAAATAAGAACAGGCGCGATCATAGGATGATAAGCAATAATAACTACAGCGCCAAATTCGCTCATTCCCCTTGCGAACATCATAACGAAACCTGTTGTAATGCTTCTCCATGCGAGGGGCAGTGAAATTGTAAAAAATACTTTGGTGTGACTTGCTCCCAGATTAAGAGCTGCTTTTTCAAGTCTTTCAGGTACTGCAGCAAAACCATCGCGAGCTGCATTGATAAGAAACGGTAAGCTTACGAATGCCATGGCCAGTGCGATCCCCGAAGGATGATTGACAAGATCGAGACCAAAAAATGATGCGAGCTTTCCCAGGAAATCCATCGCGTGAAATGAACCCCAGAAGAGCGATACCTGCTGCAGTATGAGGCAATACAACAGGCAGGTCAATTATCCCCTGTATTACATTTTTCAGAGGGAAGTTCCGGCGGGCCAACAGCCAGGCAAAGGGGATTGCAGATACTGAAAAAAACAGTGTTGCAGCAAATGATACCCAAAGCGTGAGCCATATGCTTTGATGAACTTCTTTATCTTTTGCAGTCTCAAGAAACTGTGCGCCACCTGTATGCAGGAACATCCCGGCCAGGGGCGCCAGAATAAATAACAGTACCAATGATGATAAGATCATCACTATCCACGTAAATATGCTTTTTCTGTTCACGTGATCTTAACTTATTTTGCTTTCATAAAATACTTTAATAGTCGGGAAGGCAGCTTCATTACCGGATCGGCACGGAGCGGTATAAGTGGTTCCTGACCGTTTGTTCTGAAAATATTCATTCCTTCAGGGCTTAGCAGAAAATCAACAAATTTTACAGCTTCCTCTTTATTAGGAGCATTATCCAGAACCGTAATGCTGTAATTGATATAATCGCCGGTTATCTTCATCTTTGTACCAGGCTTATTTCCTGCAACATCAGTATAAACAGAAGAATAAATATCATTCTTTGAGGGATCTGAAAGATTTATTTCTTTTGGAAGCTCAATATATTTCAAGTTATGCTGAATCGCTACTGACTTATACTGAAACATATAATCAATGGCATTTGATTCCATAAGAGCAACAAGATCAACTTCCTTTGGCCTGATATAATCCTTGTTTTTAGAAATCATCATATCGGTAAAACCTGATTTCTTATAATACTTCTCCGCAAGCTTAAAAATAAATATAGTCCTGTAACCGCACGGATCAGAGTCGGGATCGGATCTGGAATAAATGACATCCTTTCTCTGAAGAATGTCGAACCAGTTATTCTGGTTAATCTCCCTGGAATATTTCGATTTTTCCTGGTATGCAATTACAATCTCATTTGTAGCAAACCTTATACCCCAGGAGGCATAATCAGGAATAAGAAGCTCATTGATAACAAAATAATCTGCAGAAGCCAGAATATCACAAGGCTTTTTCAATTCTGTTACTTTTCTTGCACATACCAGGCTGCCGGCAGATTCAAGAAAAATTTTAATATCGGGATTTCTTTTTTCATATTCTTTTGCCACCTGTTTCAGAGGTATGGAAAGTGAGCCGGCATGAAATATGATCAATTCTTTTTTATCTCCGTGAGACTGACTTTCAGCCTCGGTCGGCAGAAACATTGTTGTCAGTAACATTGCTAATAATAATTTCATAATTATTATAATAATAACCTCCAGTTACAAAATTAGTTGAATTGTTGATAAAAAACCTAAATAGAACACAGATGACACTGATTACGGCAGATTTACACTGATCTTTAACTAAATTACCACATAAAAATCTGTGAAAATCTGTTAAATCTGTGTCATCTGCGTGCTATTTCTTCAAATTCCGAGCCATGTTGATCAATGTGGTCACAGTTTTCCAGTTTCTCGCAGTACCTGTTACACCCATTTTTTTCTCGAAGAAGTTTGTATAGAGCTTGGTTTTACCAAAACCATTTGGACAGTAAATATGAATTTCTTCACCAATTATTTTAAATCTGTCAGGAGGGAAATCAACATCCTGAACTTTGAGGATCTGAGACATCAGATGGTTTTTCATGAAGAAAGATAACAGCCATCTTCGATGGATTAAAATCTTTCTCATTCATATACGGGTTGACTGAATTAAGTTCCTGTAACTGCTTATATGACCTGGTCATTACAGGAATGATGAAATTGAATTTATCGAGAATTTTTTTTTCAATTTCTGTGGAAAAGTCAGGAACCGACATATCAGCATCATAGTTAAAAACAACATTGCCGCTCTGAATGTATGTTTTAGCATCTTTGAATCCGAGTTTAATATATAATTCAGTAAGATCGGTCATTTTGATTGAGTTATGACCAGTCATATTAACACCACGAAGAAAGGAGATGTATTTTTGCATAAGTGTTATGAATCAAAACTCCAGTGTCGCAAATTGATTTATCTTCGTTTACCCCGTCCCCAAGGGGAGCAAAGAAAATCAATTTACTCCTCTTGGGGACGAGGTAAATAAATTAATTTTCGAAGCTGTTTTAATGCTTGCGTAGAGATGTCCAAATTGGGCGTCTCTACGTCGTATTTTTATTGGAAATCCTTTACAACATCAATTACTTCGGGAAAATCCATGCCGATTTTTTTCAGGAAATCAATTGTAGGAACGCCATTATTATTCCATCCCCGCCTTTTATAGACGGCATCCCTCAGTGATTCATATTGAGCTTCCCTGTATTTCCGAAGGACTTTCATTTTTTCCCCTGTTGTCTTCCCTGACGGATCAAACCCGATCTTTTCCTTTAACTGTTTATCATACCGTTCTGAGCGTGATTCATATTCTTCTTTTGTGACTGGTCCGGCTGCACGGTATGGCTGGTTATCATTTTCCCGTTTGCCATAACCACGGCGAAGGTTAAAGACACGTTGAAAATTGTAAACCCTTTCAGAATCCTCAATGAGCCGTTTCTTGTCAAATTCACGTCCTGTCACAGCTTTATATATTGTTACATAATTATCCACATGTTCCGGTACTTTGGATGGTTCATCAGATTGCGCATTGCTCTCGGGCTCAACATCGTTCCATGGAAGTTTGCACAGACCAACCAGTCCGAACCAGGTACGGAACATTGGAAAATAATGAAGAGCCTCAGCCTTGTTCTCGAATGTAGGAATCTGATTGTTGACCATGTCCATAAATATAAGCCAGGCCTCATCATGCTGCGGGCCTTTATTCGTCAGCGCAAAGCCTCCCTGTTGAGCCAAAGACTCTTTTGGCATATACTGGGAATACTCAAGACCTTTATTTTCCATTCCTATATCATTCAGAAATGACGCTTCGCCCCATCCATTCTTAGTGAATAATTCTTTCATTTTACGAACTCCCAATCCGGCTATCTTCCCAAACCCTTCTCCGCGTGCAAGCTGATGCAACATCTCAAGGGCATCCTTAGAACTACCGAAATTCAAATCCAAACCTCCGGTCCTTTCTTTGTTTAATATACCATTCTGGTAGCATTCCATTATGAATGCCGTCAGGGTACTCCATGTTATTGTGCAGATACCATATGTGTCGCAGTAGAAATTTGTTTCAATAATATATTCAGGATCAAAAATTGCACAATTGGCACCCAGACCGGCAGCATTTTCATATTCAGGACCATCAACGATAACTTTCTGTCCTTTATAAGGGCCTGTCTTCAGTTCAAAATTATCCACTCCTTTGGAACACGACATATTGCATCCTATCCAGCATCCGTCAGGAATGTTTTGAGTGAAATGCTTTTTCCACACTGATGAATCGATTTTGAATGCATCGGGATGACTTCCGAATTTGTAATTCATTACAGGCAGGAGATCATGATCATTCATTACCTCCATCAGGTGGGCTGTCCCCGTCTGCCGCATCTGGCACTGGGAGTCATCGAGTTCACGCATCTCCCTGTTGAATCTCTTCCCCCTCTCCATAATTGCCTCGAGGTCGACTACATTATTCAGGTTTCCTTTTACACCGGGTATCTTACAAACGAGAGCCTTAATTTTTTTATTACGGAATACGGTACCTATTCCTCCCCTCCCGGCCTGTTTTAGTCTTACTTTTTTTCTTTTATTATCGTAAAAACTAAAATTAAGCATGCCTATCAGTGAATGATCAGCAGCTGTTCCGGCAGAAACAACGCCAATATTCTTTTTTTCATTATCATTATCAGCGAACATTTCAGTCAGTTGTTCAACAAGCATATGGCTGTCTATCGCCTCAGCAGGTGCTTCAAATATTTCAACTAAATGGTTAATCCCATCAATAAAGATAATAACATCTCTTTCTGACTTACCCTGTAGCTCTATTGCATCAAAACCTGAAAATTTAAGAAAGGAACCAAAAAATCCACCCACATTGCTGTCCATAACTGAATCGGTCTGGGGAGAAATGGTAACAACAAGCGATTTACCTGTTCCTGAATATTGAGTTATTCCGCCTATCGGCCCTGAGGATATAATAATCTCATTTTCCGGGTCATCCCATTTTGTTTCCGGCTTCGTCGCATCCCAGAGAAGCCTTAGGCCATATCCCTTCCCTCCTATGAATTTTTCTTTCATAACCTGGGGAACATTTTTCTCGGTCACTTCATCCGAGCTTACATCTATGTGAAGAATCTTATCAGTATAACCTCTGCTCAGAGGAGTCCAGATATAATCCCATCGCTTCAGAAGCCTATGTTGGTCTCTTATTGATTTTATGTCCATTGGTAAAATTATTAGAAGCCTGTAATTCCGCATATTACAACGACAAAATTAAAATAATAATATCTGATAATGCATGATATAGATCAGTTATGCAGCAAAAAATTCAGACAGATCATTTAAATAATAAAGTAGCCGGATTTTTTTAAAGTTTACATTCTGACTTTTCTTCCAAAACCATGAAAGGTTTCTTATCTTTCGATTAGATAAATCAAAAAAACCAGACAACAAATAATAATGAGATTCACTGAAATAAAAGATCATCTTTCGAAGTTCAGAGTGGGAATTGCAGGCGCGGGCGGACTTGGTTCAAATTGCGCAGTAGCACTTGCCAGAAGCGGCATTGGAACACTCGTGATTGCTGATCATGACATAATTGAGAAGAATAATCTTAACAGGCAGTTCTATTTCATCAATCAGATTGGAAGCCTGAAAACAGTTGCTTTAAAAGAAAACATATCCCGGATAAATACAGATGTCAATGTTATTACTCATCAGATAATGCTTAATAAGGAAAATATCCTTCAGATATATTCCGGGTGTGACATTATTGTTGAAGCATTTGATAATGCCATCATGAAAGAAATGCTTGTTGAAACGGTTCAGATGAAAATGCCCGGAGTGCCAATCGTTGTTGGATCCGGAATGGCCGGCTGGGGTAAAAACAATGAAATATCCACGCGAATGCTCGACGGCACTCTGTATGTCTGCGGCGATGAGCGCTCGGAGAGCTCTGAAATGCTTCCTCCTATGGCTCCCAGGGTTGGTATTGTTGCTAATATGCAGGCAAATGTCGTAATTGAAATACTCATGAATATTGAACGTTTGAAATGAAGATCCTTTTGAATAACAGGGAAGAAGAATTTAAAAAATACTCAATAAGTGTCTCCGAAATGCTTGTGTTGAAAAAATTTTCCTACAAAATGAGAATAATAAAGGTCAATGGACTGTTAATACCAAAGGAGAAGTACGATTCGACATTTATAAATGATGGTGATGAGGTACAGATGCTGTATCTCATGAGTGGCGGTTAAAAAATAAATTGTAGGTTTGCATCATGATTCTGAAATTTAATTTCACCGAAAAAATTCCACCTGTTTTCAGGAACAAATACGTTCTGACCATCATCATATTTGTAGTATGGGTTTTACTTCTGGATTCCAACAACCTTATATCCAGATACAAAGACATGATGGAATTGCACAAGTTGAAAATCGATAAAGAATATTATACTAAACGCATCCAGGAGGATAAGCATAAGCTTCAGGAGCTAAAAACCGATAATCATAATCTCGAAAAATTCGCCCGGGAACAATATCGCATGAAGAAACCAGATGAAGACCTGTATATAATTCTCACACCATCGGAAGACCGGAAAATAACCAGAAAAAACAGATGACGGAGGTAACTGACGCAAGCGTTCCTTACATTTTATTTTTTTCCATCTTTCGATAATACATCAGCAGACCGGCGACATCATTTATTTCCTCATCTGCTCCTGATGTTTTCAGAAGTTCTGACGCGGCAAATTCAACCGGAACTTTTTCAAAATAGCCAGCATGTACAAAGTTCAGATATTTTACAATTTTAAACATATTGAACCATCCGAAAAAGCGCTTCTTAAAAGATATGCTGCCTGAAGTGTTATTCTTCACTTCCTCAATCTTTTCAATCCACTCCTTTTCATCAATAAATGATTGGAGAGCTGTTGGCATATTCAGATAAAATTTCTGCAACTCTTCATACTGACTTTCATAAAAAAGATCTGTAAATGAAAAAAAAGTTTTAAGCTCTGAAAAGGCTTTTGGGTTGTATGTAAGAAGCGTAGAGGCATTTTCAATATTCAGTTTCCCCATTGAAGCTCCGGTACCGAATGGCACCCTGTCGGAAATTCTGGGTGAAGGATATACAGTAGTGGAATTTAAGCTGAAATATCCACCCGATGGAACCATTTTTTGAACAAAATAAAAATCTTCTCCTGCCTGTCGCCTGTTCATGCCACCAGCTTTTATATATGGCAGCGCTTTTACTGCAATTGCCGATCCAACTGTATGAAATACATATGGGAACCCGGTATAAACCTGCGCTTGAAAATAGTATCGCAAATGCAGCTCATATAAGGCAATATTTCTCAGAATATTTTCAGGGTAAGAATTATCTGATATTGGATGTTCAAAATAAATTGAACATGCTGCACGGTCAGTTCTGTTCAATAATTCTTCGAAAACCGCAACAAGATAATTTTGGGCTACCGTACAGTCAGCGTCAAGATTAAGAATAATCCCTTCCGGTTTATTTATTTTATTGAACCGTCTTACGGCCTCATCCATCCCTGTTTTTCTGGCCAGACCCACACCCCATCCTTTTACGGCGTGTTGTGGTACTTTAAATGAATAAAGCCGGAAGAAGCAATGTATGTTTGCTCTCTTCCAGCTTTCAATATCTTTTTCCGCCTGTAAATTATTCTCTAAGCTCTCGGGAGATGCGTTGTCGGAAGCATTAATGACAATTATTACTTCAACACTGCAACCTGGTTCACGGCATTTTGAAAGAGAATCAAGCATCTTGTCAATGCTTATTTCATTAAACGCCGGGACAACAATAATTATCCCTGTACCACTATCGGGCGCCTCTTCAATTCTCTGTGGGAAGAGAGTCTTCTCTTCAAGATAAGCTGAGGCAAAACCCATGGTCTGCTATTTTTTCTCAGTCTTGTATTTTGTGTTTATAGCTGCAATCACTTTCGAGGTTATGTCTTGGGAATTATCACTGTAAAGTACAACGCTTCCAAAGCTCTTCCCCAGGATATACTGATAGTTATAATCAGTTTTATTCTCTTCAAGGAATTTAGTAATATACTCCAGTACCTGGCGGTTCATCACCTGTTCTTCTTCAACAAGATCTGATTGCAATTTATCGCGAAGGGTTACAAGTTCCTGTTGCTCCTGGCCCAGAGACTGTTCAATCTGTGCGGCAGTAGCCCTGGTAATAAGGCCTTTATTTGCTTTATCCTGGTAGTCCTTTACATCTTTCTGATATTGAGTTCCTTTCGAATTCAATTCTGCTTCGGCACTCTTTTGTTTTGATAACAATTCATTCCTCCTGTCGAGGAACATATCAAACTTAAATATTACTGAATCAATGTTAACATAAGCAATGCCCTCTCCTGGTGAACTGACAGTATTACTCGTAGTTACACCATTCACTGGTCTCTTATTCCCTGAAAAATGCAGAATATAAAGGCCTGCTACAGCTAGAAACAGAACAACATACAGAACTACAGATAGTTTCTTCATTTCAAATTGAATATTTATTAAACATAAGTAAGGCGCAAATATAAACAAATAAATAAATTGGCACTAACCCGCCAATATAATTTTAAAGTGAACATTCGTTAAGGATAAAAAAGCTATAGAGGCTGTAAAGGCTTTAGAGGCTGTAAAGACAGTAAAGGTTGCAAAGGCTGTAAAGGCCTCTACACCATTTAAAGCTTCTAAACCCTCTACATCCTTTCCTTAGAATTCCGGACAAGGAATTGCCCTTATTCGTTTCTTCATCTGATTAAGCGAAAGTGTATTGAACTCATAAACGAGTGATATCTCGTGAGCGCCTCCTGTTGACCCGATCAGGTTTGAGATTGTAAAGTCATAGCTATAGCCAATATGCAGTTGACTGGTCTTTATACCAATGAGGCCTATGATAGCGTCTCCTGCTTGTGAGGTTATGAGTGGGATTCCTCTGTACCATATGCCGAATATGAGTGGGTCTTTATAATAATAGAGACCAAGGTCAGACTGATAAAATTTACCCTGTTTCTGAAAATTCATTGCAACTGAAAGCACTTCCTGCATCTTCTGTCTGAGCCTGGTTTTTTTCAGAATCTGAGCCCCTCCATAAAAATTAAATTTTACCGGGACAGTTGCATCATTGCCGTAAAAAGATGTTTTTGGTGTAAGCAGGTGATCAAGTGTAAAACCTGCCCATAATCTTTCATTATAAGCCAGGGCGGAAGTTGCAAAATCCACGTCCGCAACATTATCAAATGGAGGTGGTGTAATAGTCGGACTCGTTCCGCTGCCTGTTATCTGACTGTTAAACACAAGCTTCCCAATATCCAGTCCCAGGTAATAGAATTTGAAATTAATCCCTGGTCTTATATGCCATTCCTTATTTATATTAAAATCATATGAATAGACAAGTCCGATATTTGTTGTACTCAGATTGCCTGATCCTGCAACATCATAAGTTGCGAGAACGCCAATCCCTGAATTGAAATTAGTCAATGCTTTGTCGAATGAAATGCAATACGTGTGAAACACTCCGGGAACTGCCGGCCATTGGTTTCTGTAATTCAATGAAAATCTGTATTCTGAAGTAGCTCCGGCGAATGAAGGTGAGAGATATAAAGCATTGGCATAAAATTGGGAGAATGTGGGATCCTGACCAAAACTATCTTTAAATGTGATGAATGACAGTATGAGTATATATATAATCCGCTTCACCAAAGTCGATCCCGTTAGGTTTATATTGACGAAAATAGTCAAATGAAATTAAAATCTAATATGATTTAACGAATTTTATGCCTAAAAGATACGTCTGACGGCATTTATTTTATTAATTGAGGAGACTAAACCGGTCCGAATCCGCTTCAAACAGCGATGGACAAACGACTAAAGGAAAATTGCATTCACTTTAAGAAAGGTTTAGTTTTGGAGAAGCGTAATGTCACCCATTTTTATAAAAGGTTCGCCATTTCGGTATTTGCCCCTGACTTTCCAGATATAGACACCTGGCTCGCAAAGCTGACCTTTATTATAACCATCCCAGCCTAAATTCAGATCAGAGCTCTCAAAAATCAGGATCCCAAGTTTGCTGAAGATTTTCAGCTGGTATTCGATAACTCCGGAAAAAGAAGGATGGAAAACCTGTGCGGCTTCGTCACTCTTTGATGAATAGTAACCGCCTGATGGTCCCTGCGTATTGGGTATAAATGCATTTGGAAATTCGATATTATATCCTGAACCTGAAAAAGCATTTAATACTGTAAGCGAATCTGAACATCCCCATTCGGAATAGACCACCAGTTTTACATTATAATTACTGAATTTTGAATAAACATGGCCAGGTTCAATGAAGTCAGAACCGGATCCATCCCCAAAATCCCATCTGAATCTGTTCGAATTAGTTGAATAATTCATGAAACGTATTTCATCCTCCGGCAGGATAGCATTTCCCGGTGAAATTTCAAAATGAGCCTGTGGATGCGGATGCACGGTGACCCTGGCAGAGGAGTATAGAATTTTGCCATCATGTGCATAAACCTGCAATCCGATTTTATAATCTCCTTCTACATCAAAGATCCATTCAGGATCTTTCTGAGTTGATGAGCCTCCGTCACCAAATGTCCATTTACATGAATCATATGAACCGATATTATCAGTAAATTTTACTTTAAACGGTGCGCATCCCGATGAATTCAGTGGCACAATGAATGAACCCTCAGATTTTCTAATACCCTGAAGTTTGTTCGTTCCCGAAGGAAAAATATTCCTGTCATGCATCGACGAGCTGATAGCACGTTGAGGTACTGAAACTTTGTTTTTCAGGGATTCCGTTTGTTCAATAGGTTCCTTATTGACTGCTATCTGTTTTGTCTGGAAATTTGTTATTGTTTCACCATGTATTCTCGAAGGCCTGATGATTTCATTTTTTACCTCTTTTTCAGGAAGAGCTGCTGAATAGTTTATCGTGTCGGTTCCAAGGGAAACAACCGGAACCTGATCATTAATGTTTTGTTCAGAAAAGAGAAGCAATGAAGCTGCTGCAGCTGCAAGAAGGATGCCTCCGAGATAAAATACATTAAGGCTTCCCGGATTAAAGCGCAGGAATTCCTGCCTTGCCACTCGCCGCATCAGTTTTGATTTTACTGTGGCATCGGGGATAACCTCAGCGTATTCAAGCTTTTGTCTGAATAGTTCCCTTAATGAAATATTTTCCTTTTTTGATTTCAACTTTCTTTCTGTTTACCTATTCACTCGTTCCCGGATAGCTGGTTTTTAATTTTCCAAGTTTCTCAAGTTTTTCTCTTATCACTGCTTTTGCCCTGCTGTACTGAGATTTGGATGTATTTGTATCAATTCCCAGTATTTCAGCTATCTCTTTATGTTTATAACCCTCAACTGCATAAAGGTTAAATACCATTCTGTACCCGGCTGGCAATTGGTTCAATACCAGGAACAATTCTTCAGATGTAAAAAAGTCCTCTTCAAAACTCATAACCCCTGTTTCTGTCGATACAAATTCCTCGATCTCAACATGATACCTGTACTTCAGGTTTTTGTGGTAATGAGTAATGGAAGTATTAACTGCAATTTTTCTTAACCAACCTATGAAAGAACCGGATCCTGAATATTCCTTTATACTATTAAAAATCTTCAAAAAACTCTCCTGTAAAATATCTTCAGCTTCAGCTTTGTCAGATGCATATCTCAGACAGATACCAAGCAGGAGACGCGAATACCTGTCGTAAAGTTCCTGTTGTGCTTTTCTGTCATGTTTAGCACATAAATCTATTATTTGCTGGTCTCTCATCATAAACTGAGGACAATTCTAAGACTTTTCAATAAAAAAAAAGGTTGCACATAGTGAAAAATATTTCTACAATATAGATGAATTCATGTTATTTTCATTCTTTTGAAATGACAAAGGTCATTAAAAAACAGTTTGAGATCTATTTTATTAGCGTTTTGAAAACAGCTAACAGAAAGTTAAATTAATTTTAAATATTTACCCAAATTATGTTTAATAAACTTATTGCAGCAATACTGCCCTATTTTCCAAAGAAATTCATTTGGATATTTTCAAGAGCTTATATTTCAGGAGAAACCATTGATGACGCAATGCGTGTGTCGAAAGATCTGAATAAAGATAATATAAAGGTTACACTGGACGTACTTGGTGAGTTCATAAAGACCCTTGACGAGGCAGAGGAAAATAAAAAGGAGTACCTGAACCTGATCGAAGTATCAGAAAGAAACAAAATCGACGGAAATTTTTCAGTTAAGCCAACCAGCTTCGGTTTACTTATTGATAAAGAAGTCTGTTATAATCATATCCGTGAGATTGTTGCAAAAGCTGCTTCAATTAACAGCTTTATAAGAATCGACATGGAAGATTCACCGTGCACCGATGATGAAATTGCATTGTTCAGGAGGTTAAAGACAGAGTTTCCTGCCAGCGTGGGACTTGTATTACAGGCCTATATGAGAAGGACATTAAACGATATCGGACATATGCTCGATCTCAACAGCGAAGAGCATCCTGTAAGCTACAGATTGTGTAAGGGAATATATATCGAGCCCGAAAAAATCGCTTTTAAGAGATATGAAGAGATCAATCAGCATTTCCTCGAAGATCTTGAATTCATCTTTAAAAATAAAATTCATGTCGGTATTGCCACACATGACAAGCCACTTATCGAAGGTGCCTACCACCTTTTAGAAAAGTATAATGTGCCGAAGAATATGTATGAATTTCAGATGCTTTATGGTGTTACACCCAAGCTTCGTGAAAGCGTTGTGAAAGCCGGTCATTCTATGAGAGTATATGTACCTTTCGGGAAAAAGTGGTTCGGTTATTCAACACGAAGGCTGAAAGAAAACCCAAAAATGGCAAGCCATATTATAAAGGCGCTGTTCTATAAAGGGTAGAATAAGGCGCAGGGCTCAGGGCCAGGGCGCAGGGCACAGGGCACAGGGCACAGACCTTAAGATGGCACGGATTGCAAATTATTGCAAATCCGTGCCATCTACTTATTTCGAGCCATTTCTTCCTTTCAACTTATTTCTATCTATTTCCTCTTCTCCATTTCAAAGTACCTCTTCTGTATCTGATCGATCTCGTCTTTTGTCAATGATTTTTCCATTGCAGCAGGCTTCCCGGGTAAACCATGGATAAGCAGATATGCGGCAGGCAATAACATGAATGGGCTTATTCCGGCAATTTTATCAGAGGGAATTCCACCTTTTTCCTGGGCATAAACTTTTTGCCGCTGCCTGATAACACCATAATTTGATGACGGATCGCCGAGTTTACCCGTTGTGGTTCTTCCCTGGTATGCTGAAATAGCCACATTATACTTTGCATTTTGCATTGTAGAGGGAACCTTGCTGGGGGCGTTCATTATCTCATACCTTATATTATTATATCGGGGAACGATGATAACCTCACCGATATTTAAAGTATCGCCGGGCAGATAGATGCCTGCCATAAAATCATTTCCTCGTAACGTGTCACCCACAAACCAGAATACAGGTTTATATCCTATATGTTTAAAAAGCACGGTATCATTTTTCCCGACATAGATAGCAAAAGTACCATCGGTACTGCTCACAGCCGAAAATTCACGGTTTATCGAAATTTGTGTATTTGACACCGGAACATAAGTACCCTTATCCATCACAATGCCGTGAAAAAGAATTCCGGATCCTGAATTCATGTTCTCCTGACAAATAGTCAATTGGATCATTGAAAACAATGAAATGATAAGAAGAAATACACGTCTGAAAGACATCTTATTATATCTTGATTATCAGCTCGTCAAGGCTTCTCTTAGGAACATGATGAACATTATTACTGTCTCTCCAGTATTTTACATTAGCTTCCCTGATGTCCTCAACAATAACATTCTCAACAGGTTTCCCTAAAGCAAGAACCAGGAGAACATCGTAATTATCGGGAATTGAGAGTTCAGTGCTTAACGCATCGCGTTTAATTGAACCGATGATACAACCTCCATAACCTGCTTCAGTGGCACCAAGCATGATACTCTGTGCGGCTATCCCATGATCGACTCCAAAGATCTCAGATATCGATTTGTCTCCCAGTATTATAATATAGGCAGAAGGGCGCTCTCCTTTCTCCGGTCCCGGCCATTCAGTAAGATATCCGGCCCATGCCAGGTATGGAAATATTTTATTACACATTTCAGGCTTGTTATAATAAAGATATTTCAGAGGTTGCTTGTTGGCACCTGAGGCTGACAGGCGGGCAAGGTCAATAATTGATTCAAGGGTTTTGTCATCAATTCCGGATGATTCATCAAAACGCCGGTAAGACCGCGTTTTAGCTATCAGTTCCTTTAAGTTCATATTAAATTTTTTGTTAGAAGGCAGGAAAGTTTTAAGAAAAAAGAAATCACCAAATAATTACTATCCTCAGAACCTTTTTGAGATAAGATCCCAGTCAATAATTTCCCAGAATGATTTGATATAATCAGGTCGTTTATTTCTGTAATCAATATAATAAGCATGTTCCCATACGTCGCAGGTTAAAAGTGGTTTGAGACCTTTCTTCAGAGGATTGCCTGCGTTTGATTCCTGAATGATCTGTAATGAGCCGTCATCTTTTTTCACCAGCCAGGCCCACCCTGCACCGAAAAGAGTGGCGGCAGCCTTGTTGAACTGTTCCTTAAACCCGTCAAACGAGCCAAATGATCCCTTAATTGCTTCTGAAACATCTCCGCCCGGCGCTCTTCTGCCATCATGTGAAAAGGATTCAAAATAAAAAGTGTGATTCCACACCTGAGCTGCATTGTTAAAAATGCCCCCTTCAGCTTTCTTGATAATTGTCTCCAGGTCAGCCTTTTCAAACTCGGTACCCGGGATGAGTCCGTTCAGGTTATTGACATAAGCCTGATGATGTTTGCCATAGTGATAATCAAGCGTCTCTTCACTAATGTACGGAACAAGTGCATTCAGCTTGTACGGAAGTTTTGGTAATTCAAATGCCATGATTCAGATTTTTTGAAATTAATACTTTCAAAACTACAAACAATGAACAATTAGCTATGTTCAAATTTAGGATTTTTATACCAGACGCTGTTCAGAGCGACGTCAGAAATATTTTTTCAGGCAATGAAGGAATAACCTTTTTACCCACGGCAATCCTGAATAATTCAATTATCGCCTCTCTCCCTTTTGATCCAAGATTGAGTGTAAATTCATTAACAAAAAGCTTAATGTGATTATTCATGATTGTGCTGTCCATTTCCCTTGCATTGCCAGCTACAAAATCGTAAGAGGCAAATGAATCTTTATAAGCATATTCAAGACTCCTTCTTACAATCCGGTTGACCTTAAGAGCAACATCCACAGGGATATTCCTGTTTATCACAATGGCTCCGAGAGGTATCGGAAGCCCGGTCATATTCTCCCAGTATTCCCCCATATCAGCTAATTTATGGAGACCTCTCTTATAGTATGTAAACCTGTTTTCATGAATGATAAGGCCCGCATCAACTTCTCCATCCAGTATGGCATCCTCAATTTTTGAAAACAGGTACTCATGCTTATTTACAGCTTCAGGCCAGGCAATACTGAAAAGCAGGTTGGCAGTTGTGAACTTGCCGGGGATGGCAATCTTTAGTCCAGGTAGCTCGGAAATACCAATTCTGCGTTTGCATATAAGCAAGGGTCCGTTACGGTGACCGAGAGCGCTGCCTGCATCCAGTATAAGATAATTTTCAGCAATATAGGCGTAGGCATGATAACTGATTTTCGTAATGTCCACTTCCCCTTTGAGTGCTTTCTTATTCAGTTCTTCCACATCCGTTAGAAAATAATCGAATTCCAGACCCTCTGTGTCAATTCTTCCGTGCACCATCGCATCAAAGATGAATGTATCATTCGGACATGGCGAAAACCCCAACGTTAATCTCATTTTTTTGTCTGCAGTGTTAAAAAAATGTCCATAAGTCTTACTGACAGATTATCAAGGGCAAGTGTGATATTCCAGTTGTCCTTATTACGTTTTTCTACTTTATTGGATATTGCCCTCAAAGCCAGAAAAGGAACACTCTCCCTGCTGCAAATATAAAAAAAAGTTGCGCCTTCCATGGTCTCTATGTCGGGATTATATTTCTTTATCAGTCTGTCCCTTGTTACTTCCGAGCCTGTAGATGTATTGACGGTTATGGCTTTAACCGGCTTCAGAATATTTTTTACTTTGTCAAAATAAAAGGCATCTGCATTCAATATTCCATTTTTATAGGGAAATTCATTCTCTTCTATGAAACCTGCCTCAAACAGAGTAATAAAATTGCTCCCATCCTCGATACCTGCGTCTGCAAAACAATCGGAATGAACAAGAACAGTTTCTCCTATCCCGATTTCATCCTTAAAGCTGCCTGCTATTCCTGCATTAATAGCCAGATCAGGTTTCCCGTTTATAGAAATCCATTGTTTCAGAACCCATGCAGTTGAGACTGAACCAACACCTGTTACAAGAAAACTGAATTCAAAATTATGTATCGCTCCCGGAACAGGACTCATGTGAAGAATCTTCTTCAGAGATTCTGCTTCAATGGCAGTTGCAGTTACATATAATATTTTAAACGACATACCGGGATTTCGGATACTGAAGAATTGGAATTAGTAAATATACAGATTTTTCGCCGTGAAGACTAATCTGTGGCAGTTGCATTTCATCTCTTCATTTCCGAATAGCAAATTGATAAATTCTCTTTCAATTTGAGAAACAAAAGTAGATTCTATAGTTTTATGCATTTTATGCAAAAATATTTTTAGTTTATTTATTATTGATATTCAAATATTTAAGAATGTTTAATTCAAAATCTGGCTCTCAGGAGTTTTTTTTGGCATATTGTTTGAGAATATAGAATATCAGAAAGATCAATAAACTACTGGAATGCTGGCCAATTTAAAAAAATATATCATGAGAAACAAGACAGTCAGATACTGGGATGAGAAGAAGGATAAGCTTAAGCAAAAGTTTGAAAATCTTACTGACAAAGATTTGAGTTTTAATCTTGGCAACGAAAAGGAAATGATTGAAATGCTTGTTCAGAAACTTGGAATAACAAAACAGGAATTGCTTAAAATCATTATCACTCTGTAATATACTTCTATAAAATATCCTGAATTAAAATTTTTCCGGGTAACCCATCTTGACTCTTAGTCCTCAAACTCATCAAACAACCTGTCTCCAAGGGTTATTTACATAAATAATTCTAATAAGGTAATAAGGTTAAGAGTGTTTCTTTGTTCATTTGACTACTAAGGTATAAATGGTAAATAAGGTTTATAAATATTCAACCTTATTTTTTGTTTTCAGAACCTTAGTAGAAACCCGGTTACAATGATGTTTCAACCTTATTACCTTATTATTCTTAAAAACGGGTAGGGCTTACTGTTGTGATAAATCCTGGTTTTTGCATTCCTAAGATCAAAATTATTGGTTAATATTGTACTCTAAATTACAGAGTATGATATATCTGACACGTCGCGAGCGCTTTTGTTCTGCCCACCGGATGTACAGGGAAGAATGGTCTGATGAGGAAAACGCAAGGATATTCGGAAAATGCTCGAATCCGAACTGGCACGGACATAACTATATATTGTGGGTCACAATAATGGGAGAAGCTTCAGAGGAATATGGATTTGTTATGAATATTAATATTCTGAAACAGATAATTCTTGAGAATATCATTAACAAAATCGACCATAAGAATATTAATCTGGAGGTTGATTTTATGAAAGGGAAAATAGCAACAACCGAGAATCTTGCAATTTCTATCTGGAATGAATTAAACCCTTTTATAGAGATGGCAGGAGCAAAGTTATATTGCATTAAAATTGAAGAAACCGAAAACAATTCAATAGAATATTATGGCGAAAAAGACAGAATCAATAAATAACGGAACCGGCGTCCTGCTCGATGGATATAATAAAATTGAAACATGGGATTCAGAAAATCTCGGTGAGTTATCTTCCGCATATTATAAAGTATTAAAGCTCATCGGTGAAGATCCTGACCGTGAAGGTTTAAGAGGGACTCCCCTGCGAGTCGCAAAATCCTTGTATTTTCTGACAAACGGATATCAGCAGAATCCCTGCAATATTATCAATTCCGCTAAGTTTAAAGAGGATTACAAACAGATGGTACTTGTAAAAGACATCGATCTCTATTCTATGTGCGAACATCATATGCTTCCTTTCTTTGGCAAGGCACATGTAGCATACATACCCGACGGATATATAACAGGACTCAGCAAGATTGCGCGCGTTGTGGAAGCATTCAGCCGCAGGCTTCAGGTACAGGAGAGACTGACCACTCAGATCAGAAATTGTATTCAGGAATGTCTGAATCCTTCGGGGGTGGCTGTAGTTATTGAGGCTCAGCATTTGTGCATGCAGATGAGAGGAATACAGAAACAAAATTCGGTGACCACCACTTCAGCCTTTACAGGTATTTTTCTGGATAATAGCCAGACACGCGAAGAATTTATGCATCTGATTGCCTCAAAACTGCATTAGAATAATCACAACTATCGAGTGTGGACCTCAATCAGTACGAAGGCACAGCAATGGATATGATTTGCTTTTTCCAATATTTTTATACTTTTGCACTCCGATAACTACCTGATAAAACAAACAACTATGAAAGCATATGTATTTCCCGGACAGGGAGCTCAGTTTACCGGAATGGGAAAAGATCTCTATGAAAAATCGGCTCTCGCAAAAGATATGTTCGAGCGTGCAAATTCACTGCTCGGATTCCGCATAACCGATCTTATGTTTTCCGGTACCGATGAAGATCTTAAACAAACAAAAGTAACCCAACCTGCGATATTCCTGCATTCAACTATTCTGGCAGCAGTTTCAGGAGACACCTTTCAGCCCGATATGGTTGCAGGGCACTCACTGGGTGAATTTTCAGCACTCGTGGCAAATAAAACACTCAGTTTCGATGACGGACTGATCCTGGTATCAAAGAGAGCTCTTGCAATGCAGAAAGCCTGTGAAAAATCACCCTCGACTATGGCGGCGATCCTCGGTCTTGATGACAAGATTGTTGAAGAAGTCTGCAGTTCTGTTACCGATGTCGTTGTTCCTGCTAATTACAATAGTCCGGGACAAATTGTTATTTCGGGGTCAAACGAAGGGATAGACAAAGCAATTGTTATGCTGCAGGAAAAAGGTGCAAAGAGAGCAATCAAACTTGCTGTTGGCGGAGCCTTCCATTCCCCTTTAATGGAACCTGCACGTCTTGAACTCGAAGAAGCTATAAAAAATACCACATTCAATAAACCTGATTGCCCTGTATTCCAGAATGTAAATGCACAATCATCTGTTGACCCTTCAGCAATAAAGGCGAACCTCGTTCTGCAGCTTACCTCACCGGTCAGATGGACTCAATCGGTTCTCAATATGATTGCGGCAGGGGCAACAACGTTTGTGGAAGTTGGCCCGGGCTCGGTTCTGTCAGGACTTATTAAGAAAATTAACAGGGAGAGTATTACAGAAAGCGCAAGGTTTTGACCCCCTGCCCCCTAAAAGGGGTTCAATCATTGTAGTAGGCCTAAGTCCCGCTTCGCGGGATTGGGGGTTAATCCTCAGGATTCGTCGGGTCCAGTTACTTTTACAGTCGAAGGCTTAAGGATTACTCCACGATGTTTTTTTCCATCAATCATTATCTCAAGAGGATTTTCAAACCTTACGTGCCTGATAAAACCGTCCTGATAAACCACATCCATTTTATTCAGAAAATCAACATCATAATAGCCTTCATTGATATATGGATTTACCGTAAAATACCCAACTCTGAATGAAGTAAGGTTCTGAAAGAAATGTGTGCCCTGACTCGGATCAATTCTGTAATTTTTCAGACCCGACTCAATGATGATCCTGGCTGCCGAGATCTGAGGCCATTTAACAGGAATACCCAGCCATGGATCGGTAGAACCCCATCTGCCGGGACCTATAAGGACATAACCTTTCCCTTGTTTGACAAAAAGAGAATTTATTTTCTCAATTTCAATGGCTATATTTTTGTTATTTGCAGCATTGAACGACTCGGGTTTAATATAAACAAGGTCGGAGATCCCCTTGAACATCCCATTACCCAGTGCTGCTTCCGAATAAATAATAGTGTCTTCTTCGCTGATATGATCAAGATTTATGTTATGAGCCTCCTCGGTATGTACTACTGGCCTGATCTGCAGAAAATTGAAAATTTTCGGAGTGCCCGGAGGAGTCTCCAGATTCGCGGCAAATTCTATTTCAATAGGGTTATTCATCTCCTGCTGACCAAGCTCAAGGAGAGTGGTCAGAATATCAGCAAGCGGGAAGGTCTTATGCTGAAGAATGTTTGAAAAAGTTATGACACGTTTTCCGGGATGAATTATGCCATCGCGGAGTACGTTATTGTTTCTGTCGTATGTTGAGGCTACGTATTTAAGAGCCGGTTCATTTTCCAGATCCTTAATATCAATCTTAAGAATATTAATACCATCATCTGTAGATGGTACAAAACTATTGATATTCAGATCGAGGGCACAAAACTCCTTCTGTGAATCACGCATAGCAGCGTCGGGAGAGGATAGCTGCAGTATTTTTTTAGGATACTTTGGTGAGAACCGAAGCGACATGCCACCTTCCACAATCAGTTTGCCCAGACCAAATGCTATATTTACAATACCGTCCTCAGCTTTTTCGGAACCGATAGGATAATAATTTATCGACCTGGCAACACCGGATAATGTCGGATAAAATATTTCACCGTGTCTGTTACCACATACTTCCTGAAGTATGATCCCCATCTTTTCTTCATCGATCACATTTGCCGTGGCAGTCATGTAGGCCTTGCTTGCCTTATAAAAGACAGAGGCATATACTTCCTTAATGGCATCAGACAACATCTTAACCATCTGTTTGTTATCAGCGAGCCGTGGGATCATATAGGTTGAATAAATCCCTGCAAATGGCTGGTAATGTGAGTCCTCAAGCTTACTTGATGAGCGGACAGCTATCGGATAATTTCTTGAAACAGCAAGGAATGCATAAAAATCCTGATATACGTGACCCGGAAGCTCAGCATTAATAAACCTGTTGAGAATCTCATCATCAGTGAGATCCGACATGGCAACAGAATAAAGATTATTCTGATCCATGAACTCATCGAAGATATCGGTGCTCAGCACAACCGTTCGGGGAATAGTAATGAGCACATCCGGGAATTTATTGAATAATTTATTATCTTTTATAATGCTGTTTATAAAGGCCAGCCCACGAGCTTTTCCACCTATTGACCCTTCCCCTATTCTCGAAAAGATCTGGTATTCATCAAAACTTGATTTGTCAAATTTTGCTATCACTCCTCTTCCCTTTCCCAACCTGAAGCTAGATATTGCGATATACAAAAATCGCCTCATCTCATCCATGGTATCAAAATCATCTTTTCTTATATACTTAAACATCTGGGCAACAGGAAAGAGCGCCCGGGCATTCAGCCATTTGGAAAAATGATTTCGAGTAGCATGATACTCAAGAGAATTATCAGGTATGGTCAATAATTTTTGTTGAAGACTCTGAAGATCAGTTGCAATTGCAATTGGCTCGAGAGTGACCGGGTTTCTGAAAACAAAAGGCCCGAAAGCCAGATACTGTATAATGAAGTTCCTGAGCTCAAGCGATAACGATTTTGAGTATTTGTTTATAAAACCTGCTCCCAGTTCTTCTGCGATCTTTTTGTGAGTAGTACTCGACGATTGTATCAGAAATGGAACATTATCATCATCGGCCATCACTACTTTGCACAATTCAATGCCAGCATTTTCATCGGGGATACTATCTCTTTTGTAACTTATATCGGAAATAACTCCGAGAACATTGTATTTGTATTTCTTGTAAAGATCCAGGGCGTCATTGAAATTATTAGCCAGCAGTATCTTCGGGCGACCGCGCATCTTTAACATCCGCTGATGCTCATTCAATGCCTCCCTCTGAAAATCGAGCGACTGCAAAAGGATAATCCTGTAGATATTCGGAAGATATGACGAGATATACCTGATGGAGTTTTCAACCAATATAATAGCCTGAACTCCAATATGTTCTATATCATAGTCGGCATTCATCTTATCCTCTATAAGTTTTATTATGGCGAGGATAAGGGAAGCATCTCCAAGCCAGCAGAAAACATAATCAATAGCGCTCAGATCTTCTCCTTCGAGGCGCAATGATACCTCCCTGGAAAAATAAGTAAGTACCACGATTGGTATGTTCTTATACTTCGTTTTAATCCGCTTTGCCAGTGCAAAAACATCTGTGCCCTTGAGGCTTAACATGGAGATTACAAGGTCAATGTTGCCATCCTGCAGTATCCGGAATGCATCTTCTGCATTATCGGTCTGGACAAATGTGGGTGGATATCTGAGATTGAGAGAGGCATATTCGTTAAAAATCTGTTCATCAATGCGTCCGTCTTCTTCCAGCATGTAGTTATCGTAGTTGCTGCAGATAACCAGAACACGGTGTATCCGCTTCTGCATCAGCAGATCGAAGGATGTGTCGGTGAAATCGTATTGCTGAAGATCGAGTATACCTTCGATAATGCTCATAAATCCTTTTTATTAATTATTCATAGTAATTACTGCCATTCCTTTCTTCCCATCCATCCGTATTAGCAGCGGTTTTTCAAATCTTATGTGACGGAAAAACTTTCCTTCTTCAATAACTTCTTGATTATTAAGTTTTTCCCAAACAATCTTGCCATCATTTGACTCATGATTTATCGAAAAATAACCGACATTCATAGATGTCACATTATGGAAAAAGTGAGAACCCAGTGAAGCATCAACATGAAAATCGGCCAGACCTACCTCAACAATTATTTTTGCATTGGAAATCTGGGGCCATACAACCGGAATACCCAGAAATCTGTCTCTTGAGCCCCACCTTCCGGGACCCAGAAGTACATATTTACGATTTTCCCTTAGCATTTTTTCATTCATCCTGTCAATCTCAGCTGCCATTGCAATAGTATTTTTATTACTGAAATTATCAGGGTCGATATAAATAAAATCCGTAATATCATCAACAACACCATTTCCCATGCTCTTACAGGTTATCAGCACAATGTATTCATTATTAATGCTTCCGTCGTGAATAGAGTACCCGGCACCGCTGCCAACAATTGGTTTTACCTGCAGCAGATATAATGAAGCGTTCCCCGACTCATCTTTCGTCAGATCAACGGCAAATTCAATCTCTACAGGGGTTCCGAAAGCCTCTGTTACCACATCCAGGACAATCTTTAGAGAAGATGCAAGAGGAATGTAATCATACTTGAGAATATCAGCAAAATTTATGACCCGTGGTCCTGCTGCATCCAGACCAGGGACTATGGTATCGTTATCAATATTTAAAACGGAGGCTATATGCTTAAGCGTCCCGTGTTTTTCTGCGTTGCTGATATTCATGGTAACAAGTCCGGCGTTTTCACCTTCGAGAAGGTTGAGTTCTTTTTTTGCCATATCAACAGCATAGAACATAACCTGAGAGTTTTTATAAAGGTCTTTATGCGAAATAATATCAAGAGCGGGGTAAGATGGAGAAAATCTGTACGCCCTTTCACCCTCAACAACATATTGTCCAAGACCGAGGGCAATAACTGCAAAACCGTCCCTGGGCGTCATATGAGCGACAGGATAAAAATTAAAAGACTGCGCTGTGCCGCTTATATGAGGATAAAAAGCATCATCAAACCTGTTGCCTACGACTTCCTGTATTACAACAGCCATTTTCTCCTGTTCCACTTTGTAATTAATGGCCTCAAAATAAGTACGAGCATTTTTGGAGTAAATAGATGAAAAGACAAGTTTTATGGCATCGGATAATTGTTTTAGCCTCACCTCAGGTTCGGCGTGGTTATTCGGAAGAAGGTATGTGCCGAAGATGCCTGAAAAAGGTTGACTCATAGAATCTTCAAACAGACTCGATGATCTGACCGCAAGCGGTTTTTTAATAAGTTTAATGAAAATCCGGAGCTCTTTTTCCATGGTATAGCTCAGGCTTCCTTCGAGGAAATGTTTCTGCAGAGTCGTGAAGTCCTTTTCAGTTTTCACTTTGTCCCAGAGGTGATTTCTCTCCATGAACATATCAAATTCATCTGTGCCGATAATTGCGGTCACCGGTGTTTTGATATTTATTCCCGGTAACAGACGGCCGAGTTCAAAACTATAAATCAATGTATTAACAAATGCCAGACCACGTCCTTTTCCCCCGAGAGAACCACTGGAAAGACTCACAACGTTTGCCTCATCGATCACGGCAGATTCTTCAAAATTAATCACTTTGCCCTTGTTCATTTCACGGCGCCGCTTGCGGATTATGTCGATCAGGAATTCCCGTAGTTCTTTAAGACTCTTAAAGTCAGACACGCCGATTGGGTTTATCATTTTTGCGATCTTCACTTCCCCTCTGGCCATGAGCCATAGCGAAAAATGGTTTTTCATTGAATGATATACCAACGAATCATCTGGCACCGTCTGGAGATATGCTTCGAACTCCTTCATTGATTTGGCAACTGCAATCTGCCGGCCTTTATTATCGCGGTAGACGAAATGGCCAAAACCCAGGTAATAGTTTATAAAAGATTTAAGGTCCTGAAGAAGACTTTCGGAATTCTTATTAATAAAGTTAGACTGAAGAGTATGTGCGTATGATGCATTCCCCGGGTCAGAAGACTGGAGCACCGAAGGCAGATTGGGAAGCTCTTCTTTAATATGCCTGATAAGTTCATAACCGGCCAGATCATTAAGAACTCCGTTGCGGGGGAACCGCATGTCGGAGATGACGCACAAAAGGCTATCCTTATATTTATTATAGATTGAAATTGAATCTTCATAACTGGAAGCAAGAAGAATCTTTGGCCTGGCCCTCAGTTTCAGTACCTTATACAACTCATCCGTTGATACATCCTCAATAAGATTCTTTGTCTGCTCCATCACAAGCGTATATAGCATCGGCAGGTAGCTTGAATAATACTCTGCAGAATCCTCAACTATTAAAATAACCCTGGTAAGTCCTTTTTTTGTGTCATTTTCAACATTCACCTTGTCCTCGAGAAGCTTAACCATGGCAAAGAACACTTTTGATTCACCAGTCCATACAAAATAATTATCGAATGGTATTCCCAATGAACTTTGTTTCTTCACAAATGGCACGTCAGCCGGATTATTTAACAGGAGAAATGTTGGAACATAAGGATATTTCTCCTTGATCTTTTTACAAAGCTTGATCGGGATTTCCTTTTCGACACCGATCATAATGATAATCATGTCGTAATGTCTTGCTTTTAACCTTGCAAATGCTTCAGCTTCGCCCGATACTCCTGTAACCCTTGGGATTGAAGTAAGACTGAGCTGGTAATATTCTCCCAGCATGTGGTCGGAAAACCTGCCTTCTCCTTCTATCGAATAGGCATCATAGAGGGTGGCAACCAGTAATATTTCCTTCACTTTGAATGGCTGCAGATCGTGAAATACGTCTCTCTCAGCGTTATGTCTGTCAAGAAATTTCTGGAGCAACTGTCTGCTTGAAAGATCTTTAATGTCTTCTTCGTCCTTTTTTGATACCTGTGACAGTCTTAAGATATCTCTGGCTTTATAGCTGTTAATATAACCTGTAAGCAGACTGGCAATATTCTGGATCAGATCCCTTTCTTCTGTTAAAAAAGGACCTTCATTTTCCGTATTGAATTCGGTGGTATAGCATATTTCTATAATGCCAACCTCGTCATCAATCGTCGTAAATTCCTGGATCATTTTCCATTTTGTTTCATGGAAATCAACAGAGTCGAATTCTTTTCCCATAAATTTAATACTGGCGACAGTATATTCGGGATATTGCCAGGCTGCCGGCAGAAGGAGTACGATTTGCTGAAGCGACTCGTCAAGTGGTTTGCCTTCTTTGAGGATTGAAGTCGTTCTGTTAATGCATGCAAGTTCCTTTAACCGTTCGTGCTGGTCATGCAACAAACGATCATATTCAGGAATATTATGTAGCGATTCATCCATTGGCAGAATCACTGTTTACTTATCCCACGCTCCATGTTGAACCACTCATTAGCAGATCATCCATGCACTTTATTTTTGAGGTTTTTTTGATTTCTTCGATCTGTTCCTGTACAGCCATTTCATAAGTTTGCCCATCGACAGATCTGATAACTCCAAGAGCAACAGGATACTCGGGATATCTCATATTGGCGAGCATATACTGGATTCCCGGGTTTGGCTCATATGCATCATGAACAAGAATATTTTTTTCAGTAATGCCATTCTCACCTAATTTAACACTCTTAAGCCTCCTGCATCCTTCCAGTATTATCCCTTTGTCGTTATTCCTTCCAAATATCATGGGTTCACCATGTTTCAGGATGAGTGTTCTGTCATCCCTGACTTCTTTTTCTGCTATTTCATCGTGAATGCCGTCATTGAAAATAACGCAGTTCTGAAGCACTTCGATAACGGAGGTGCCTTTATGTTTTGCCGATTCAATATAGATCTGAGTGGATAATGATACATTGGTATCGATAGTACGGGCAAAGAATTTGCCTTTGGCACCTATTACCAGCTCGCCGACAGAGAATGGTTCTTCAACTGTACCGAAAGGTGAGGTTTTTGTTACGAGTCCTTTTGTGGAAGTAGGTGAGTACTGTCCTTTTGTGAGCCCGTATATCTCATTGTTGAACAAAATGATGTTAATATCAATATTACGTCTTATAGCATGGATAAAGTGATTTCCCCCTATTGCAAGTGCGTCGCCATCACCGGTAATCTGCCAGACAGATAATTCAGGATTGGCGGTCTTCACCCCGGAAGCTATTGCAGCCGCCCTGCCATGGATGCTATGAAAACCATATGTATTCATGTAATAAGGAAAACGGGAGGAACAGCCTATTCCGGAAATAAAGGCAAATTTCTCCTTTGGAACATTCAGTTCCGTCAATGCCCTCTGAACCGAACTCAGTACAGCATGATCTCCGCAGCCCGGACACCATCGTACTTCCTGATCACTTTTAAAATCTTTGGGAGTATATTTAAAAACTGTCGTTTCTGCCATTTTATTTATCCTCCAGAATTTTTATGCATTTATCTTTAATATCTTTTACCGTAAAAGGAACACCCTGAACTTTATTGAGTTGTTCGTAAGAAAATTCCTGGTGTTTAACACGCAAATAATCAGCAAATTGTCCTGTATTTAATTCACAAACAATAATCTTTTTAAACTTTTTGAATACCTCTTTCACATTCCATGGCAACGGATTGATATAATTAAAGTTAACCAGACTTACCTTATTTCCTTCCTCGCGAAGTTCCCTTACTGCATTAATGAGGTACCCATATGATCCGCCCCATCCTACTACAAGAAGATCGCCGGTTTTGTCGCCATATACTTCGAGACTCGGGATCTCGTGAACAACGAGAGCGACTTTTTCAGCTCTTAGCTTAACCATTTCTTCATGGTTTTCAGGAACATATGAAACAGTACCTTTAATCGTTTTTTCAAGACCACCTATCCTGTGCTCCAGACCTTCAATTCCCGGAACTGCCCATGACCTGGCTAACGTATCGGGATTCCTTTTATATGGAAGGAATGGAGTAACCGATTTGTCAGCAAGAGGAGGATGAATTTCAGGAAGTTCTTTCATTGAAGGGATCTTCCAGGGTTCAGTTCCATTAGCAAGATAACTATCAGATAATAACAATACAGGAGTCATATGTTCAAGAGCTATCCTGGCAGCTTCAAAAGCAAAATGAAAACAGTCGGAAGGTGTGCTGGAGGCTATAACAACCACCGGACATTCGCCATTTCTTCCGTAAAGAGCCTGTAAAAGATCTGACTGCTCAGTTTTTGTAGGAAGGCCTGTTGATGGTCCTCCTCTCTGAACATTCACAACAACAATAGGAAGTTCAGCCATCACGGCAAGCCCGATAGCTTCAGATTTAAGTGCTAACCCGGGACCGGAGGTTGAAGTAACAGCCAAATTTCCGGCGAAGCTTGCACCAAGAGATGTACAGATACCGGCGATTTCATCTTCTGCCTGAAAACTTTTTACACCAAGATCTTTACGGGCAGCAAGTTCTTCAAGAATGCCTGTGGCAGGTGTGATCGGATAAGATCCTATAAAGAGTTGTAAGCCTGATTTTTCAGCAGCCGCCAGAAAGCCCCAGGCAGTTGCAGTGTTACCATTTATGTTCCGGTAGTGTCCTTTTGCAATCTCCGCCGGAAGAATCTTATAAGTAGGGTTTAATGCTTCAATTGTTTCGGCATAATAATATCCGGCCCTCAATGCAACTTTATTGGCTTCTGCAATGCCCGGTTTATTCTTGAATTTCTTTACGAAATAATCTTCGGTGTATTTGAGTTTACGGTCGAAAAGCCAGTAAACCATCCCGAGGGCAAACATATTTTTTGTTCTCAGAACAGATTTAGGATCAAGCCCAAAGTCTTTCAATGCTTCTTTCACCATTGATGATATGGGAGCCGCAATAACATTATAACTTTCAAGTTTTTCCTCTGCTATGGGATCTTTTATATAACCGGCTTTTTCAATATTCTTTTCAGTGAAATTTCCTTCATCATATATTATTGTTCCGCCTGGCTTTATCCACTTTGCATTCGCTTTAATTGCTGCGGGATTCATAGCAACAAGTACATCAGAAAAATCACCCGGGGTATTTATTTTTGAATGTCCGAGATGTACCTGAAAACCTGAAACACCTCCCACAGTACCCTGTGGAGCGCGGATTTCAGCCGGATAATCAGGATAAGTTGATAGGTCATTACCGAAAAGAGCGGCAGTATCGGAGAATAGAGTTCCGGTAAGCTGCATTCCGTCACCTGAGTCTCCTGAGAAACGGATTACAACCTCTTCTCTTTCGATAACTTCTGATTTTTTAACCATTGTACCTTATATTTTATGCACTAGTATGAAAAGTTATATAACTAACTGCTAATTATTTACAAAATTAACTTTTAAACAATGAAAATCGTATAAAAAAAGATACCTGAGTATGATATTGATCATGTTTGCATGATGGCGTCAGGTGAAGTGCTTTCTAACCCTGTGTCCTGTGTCCTGTGCTCCGTGCATCTCCTAGGTCCAGATATCCGCTTTTTTCAGATTCAAATCACCTTCAAAAAACATTCTGGCGATTTTTTCAAAATAGGTTGTATAATCAGAAATAAAGAACTGATCATTTACTTTGCCCGAGTCATTTAGAAGGCCGTTTTTCTCGAGTGTCTCTCTTAATATCATTGAGACAATTCTGGCAGAATCGACAACTTCAACATTAAAATTAAATATTTTACTGATCTGGTTCTTAATAATCGGATAATGAGTACATCCCAGTATGAGTGCCTGGATTCCGTCGAGAGATTCATTTGACAGGTAAGTCCGGATAATTGCATTGCTGATATCATCGAAGATAAATCCCTCTTCAATCATTGGAACCAGCAATGGTGTAGCCAATGAAACTACTTCGAAGGAAGGACACAATTCCTTTATTTTCTTCTCATAGGTACCTGAGCTGATGGTACGTTTGGTCCCTATTACGCCTATTCTATTGAATTTTCTGGTACCCAGGTAGTTAACAACAGGATCGATAACATCAATTATTATTGTTTCATGAAATTTTTTCCTGAGATAATCAAATGCAGAAGCGGATGCGGAATTACAAGCAATCAGGATCACTTTCGAATCGTGTTCAAGAAGGAATTCTGTAATGCGTTCAGAGTAGAAACGTATCAGTTCTTCCGATTTATCTCCGTAGGGAAGATGGGCTGTATCACCAAAATAGATCAGACTTTCGCCAGGAAGGATCTGTTTTATCGCATGTGCAACTGTCAGTCCGCCTACTCCGGAATCAAATATTCCTATTGGTTGTTGTTTCATTGCTCGAAAATCAATTTTTTCACCCCGTCCCGCTAAGCGGAAGAAAATTGATTTTCTTCGCTCCCCTTGGGGTCGGGGTAAACGAAGAAAATCAATTCCCGGGATAGGCTAAGTTAAGCATATAATAGTTTACAAAGTTCAAAGAAAACGAGATTATTAAATGTAGAAAAGGCTGCCCTACTGAGCAGCCTCATTCAAATATGTTTTATATATTATTTTAAACCAAGCTTGGTCTTAACCAGAGGCAGCACATTAATACTTTTTGCCTCGTCGAAGTACAGGAGTGATCCTTTTGCAACGTCGAAAACATATAAAAATCCATTTTCTTTTCCAACATCTTTAATTGCTTTGTCAACTTTGGCATAAATAGGCTGGAAAACCTCTGCCTGTTTGTTCTGAAGCTGAGTCTGAGCATTGTTCTGAAAGTCCTGAATTCTCTTCTGCATATCCATAAGTTCCTGTTCTTTTGTCTGCTTAACTATATCACTGTAGTTTTTGCTTTCCTTCTGATATGTGTCATTTTTGTTATTCAGTTCAACAGACATCAGTTCGAGAGCATTGACAAGTTCCTTACGGAATTTTTCAAGTTTAACGGTAGCTGAGTCATATTCCGGCATTGTCTGGATAAGTTCATCACTGTTTATATGACCAAACTTAAAGTTCTGAGCCATTGCACTTTTACCCGCGAAGGCAATGACAATAATCACCACCGCTATACCTATAAATCTTTTCATTTTAATAATATTTATTTTAAAATTTATGCAAATGTAATTAATTAATTTTTATAACCTAATTTTTCAAGAACCTGATCGCTGATGTCGAATTTTGGATTGGCAAACAGTATATTGCCGCCTGCAGCAGTGTCAAATATAACTGCATAGCTTCCATCAACAGCAATTTCCTTTATTGCTTTTAAAATTTCATCCTGGATAGGTTTTACGAGTTCTTCTCTCTTTTTAAAAAGATCGCCTTCGACACCAAAATATTTATTCTGAAGATCCTTCATTTCCTTTTCCTTTGCTATGATAGCTTCTTCTCTTTTGGTTTTCATATCCTGCGACAGGAGAACCGATTCATTCTGATATGATTTGTACATCTGTTCCACAACTGCATAGCCGTCGGCCACCTCTTTTTCCCATTGTTTTGATAGTTTATCAAGTTGTTCCTGCGCAGTTGTAAAAGCAGGAATGTTTTTCCTTATATATTCAGAATCGACGAACGCGTATTTCTGAGCCATTGCCATCGCTGAAGTCAGAATAAATAACCCGAATAATACACCTATTTTCTTCATAATTGTTGATTTTACCGTTTAAAACTCTTGACCTATAGTGAATTGGAATTGTCCTTTGTTTGCATTGGGATAGGTTCCTGGTTCCGGTACCTGGTCAAATCCATAGCCCCAGTCAACCCCAAGCAGACCAAACATAGGAAGGTTAGCTCTTACGCCAATACCTGCAGCCCGGTTCATTTTGAAAGGATTATATTCTTTAAGCTGATACCAGGCGCGTCCTGCTTCGAGGAATGTAAGTACATAGATTGTTGCCTGAGGATTTAATGATACCGGATATCGAAGTTCGAGTGTTATCTTTGAATACACATTACCCGAAGGAGTATTTGTCCTTACAGGGTCGCTCGGTGTAAGTGATCCCACTCCGTTGCTGCCCGATGAATAACCTCTCAGCTTTATCATCTCACGCCCGTAAAAACTATATCCTGTCATGCCATCGCCCCCGACTGAAAAATTCTCAAATGGTGATGGTCCGATATCCTTGTTATAAAATCCGATGTAACCGAAAGCAAATCGGGTATTAAGAACAAGTTTATCGTTCTTGGTAAGAGGGTAGTAATAATCAGCTTTAAAGGTCCATTTATGGAATTCTATACACTTATACTTTATCTGATCTGAGACATCTTTCATATTCTGTCCGCTAATCAATGAATATGGAGGAGTTGCCTGCAATGACAATGTAAATGACGATCCTGTTTCAGGATATATCAGGTTCGGACCAGTAGAAAATCTGGTAAGCTTTGTAGTAAAACTCAGAAGATTTGAAGTTCCGTTGGTAAACAGGAAGTTGAACTGAGCCTCATTATTAAGGTTATATCTCTGGTAGTTCAATTCTCCGTATAGTGAGAAATAGTCATCAGGCCAGGCGAGTCTTTTTCCCAAACCCACTGATGCACCATCAATGGTCATTGACTGACGTCCGTCCTCCCCTTTCTTTTTACCGTTTGTCATTATGGAGCGATAAAGCGAAATAGAGAATGTATTAGGATTTTTACCGCCTAACCATGGTTCAACAAAAGAAATATTATATGATGAATAGATCTTCCCGTTAGATTGCGCCCTGATGCTTACTGACTGGCCGTCACCGGAAGGATAAGGTTTCCATTCCTTCAGTTTGAAAAAATTGCGCATTGCAAAGTTATTAAATCTCACACCCACGGTGCCAACGAGCATGCCAGCGCCCCAGCCACCCGAAACTTCGAACTGGTCATTTGCTTTCTCTTCCAGCTTATAAAGCAGGTCAACCGTTCCTTCCGTTATGTTTGGAAGCGGAGTGGGATTGATCTTTTCGGGGTCGAAATGACCAAGAACCCCTAACTGACGGATTGACCTTATTATCTTAGTTTTGCTAAAGAGATCACCGGGAAGGGTATAAAGCTCACGACGGGCGATATGTTCGTTTGTCCTGGTGTTACCTGTGATAAGAACATTATTCAGATAAGCCTGATCACCTTCATATATTCTGACTTCAAGGTCGATCGAATCGTGATCAATCTTTGCTTCAACCGGGGTAAGTCGGGAGAACAGATAACCATTATCCTGATATAAATTGCTTACGGCATCCTGTGCTCCTGAAGATCCGTTAAGCCTGTCCTCAATAAGCGACTGGTTGTAGACCGATCCTTTTTCAACGTTAAACACCTTCTTTAAATCTTCTTTCTTATAAACACTGTTCCCTACAAAGTCAATATTCCTAAGGAAGTATTGCTTCCCTTCATCAATCTTTATAACCAGACCGATGCGTTTATCTGAAATCTTGTAAACAGAATCCGAAAGAATGGTAAAATCCTTGAATCCATTGTCGTTATAAAAAATTGTAAGCTTTTCTTTATCTTCTGTAAACTTCTCGTTAATAAATTTTGAAGCTCTGAAAATATTGATGTTGCGTATTTTTGTTGATTTCAACTTACTTCTCAGTTTTGATTCCTTAAAGTACTCATTGCCTACAAAAGTAATGTCGCCGATTTTAACCTTTTCTTTTTTGTCGACATTAATCGCAAGAATCACATTATTAGGCTGGTCGGGGTCATCTTTCTGAACAAAAGTGACATCAGTATTAAGATACCCTTTCTCAACAAAATGATCTTTTATGATTTTCTGTGCAGTATTCAACAGGTAAGGAGTTACCTGCGATCCTATCGGAAGATTAATTTTTTTATTGAGGTCGGTCTTCTCGGTATTTTTTAATCCGTTGAGTTTGACAGCTGATATCCTTGGCCGTTCCTGCAGGTTTATATCAAGGAAAACGGTATCCATCTGCACCCGGGTTATTGATATCCTGACGTCTGAAAACAAACCCTGTTGCCAGAGTTTCTGTACAGCGGTGGTAACAGCTTCCCCCGGTATTGTGACTTCCTGACCTATCCTGAGACCTGAGATTCCAAGTAAAGCGTTTGTATCAAGGAATCTGACTCCGGTTATTGTTACACCTCCGATGACATAATCGTCGGTTGTCATGAAATCTACTATCTTCTGTTTTTCCTGAGCATTGACAGTAAAGCTCAGTAAGGTCAGAGTAATTGCTATAAAAGTCCTTCTAATTTTTCTAATCACCATTATGTTGTTATTTTTCCGAAACCTGTTCACTAGTTTTTCCAAATCTTCTTTCTCTTTTCTGGAAGTCAATTATAGCATTATAGAAATCATCCTTACCAAAATCAGGCCAAAGTTTTTCAGTAAAATAGAATTCCGAGTAAGCTGCCTGCCATAACAGGAAATTGCTTATCCGCAATTCGCCACTGGTTCTGATCATTAACTCAGGGTCAGGGATGCCGTTCGTTGTAAGATATTTTTCAAAATCCGCTTCTGTAATTGTATCAGGATCGATCAATCCTTTTTTAGCATCATTTGAAATTCTCCGGGCTGCCATTGTTATCTCCCATCGCGAACTATAGCTCAGTGCAATAACCAGGTTCAGACCTGTGCTTACTGAGGTCAGCTGCATTGTTTCAAATAATCTTTCCCGCACCTCGGGTGAGAGTCGGTCTATATCTCCGATAGCCCTGAGACGAATATTGTTTTTCAACATTGTTTCCGTCTCATTGCTAAGCGATTGAATCATAATTCCCATTAATGCTGAAATCTCTTCATCGGGTCTTCCCCAGTTTTCTGTTGAAAATGCATATAGGGTCAGAAACCCGATCTGCAGTTCAGCTGCCGCTTCAATAATTTCCCTTACTGCATTCACTCCCTGCTGGTGCCCGAATACCCTGTCGAGGTCACGCTGGCGTGCCCATCTCCCATTTCCATCCATAATAATTGCCACATGTGAAGGCAATTTGTTACTATCTATCTGTTTTCTTAACTGCATAACCTAGCGTTTCCTTTTAGAATCCATTTCGCCATAAGCAGGACAGCCGGCTAATTTATTATAGATTTTCCAGGTAACTGCTATTCCCGTGAAAGTATACCAGTCATTGTTATGTACCTTTGAAAAATCTGACGGGGCCACTAAATCTTTTACGCCGTCAAAGTTATCATAAAAAGTTTTACGAAAACCATATTCCGCTTCCAATCCAATATTTTTATATACATTCACCTTAAACCCAAATGAAAAGGGAATCACCGGCACGTATGTAAATGCAGGCCCGCTAATTAAAGCAACACCTCCGCCGGCAGCAAAATAAGGAGTAAAATTCCATCTTTTTCCCTGGGTGGAATATGGCAGAAAATTAAATTCATACTGTAGAGACAATTCACCTACTGTAGCGGAGAATGATGCAGCCCTTGTCTGCTGGAAATCATTCTTGAAATCAAGGTCATTCCCTCTCAGACCCCCAACAAACAGGCTTGATCTCAGTGCCTGACGCGGATTAAAATTATATCTGTAAAAAAGTCCCCCGGCCGGAAGAGGTGCATATAATAATCTGTTTGTATTGATGTCTCCAAAATAAGATGAGACCCCTCCGAATAATCCCCAGTCAGCTTTTCGTTGACCGGATAAGGAGAGACCCAGAAATAAAAATAACAGGAGAGAGTGTATTCTTTTCATTAAAACTGTTCCAGCTCTTATCTGAAGGAAGGCCATCCGTTCGCCCCGTTCTTCAGCTTATAGGTAATAGTGAAATTGAAAAAATAATAAACGTCATTTGAGGTGGAATATTGTGGCGGGTTATAACCATCAAGGTTATCAGTAAATGAATATCTTCCTGTAAATTCAAAACCAAAGTTAAAGTTGGGTGAATAAATAAGTGTTCCTCCAATGCCTGCCGGTATAACGGCAGAAAATCCCCCGGTATTTACCCCTCTATTCTCGAACTTGTCGTTTCCCCTCACTGAATAACCTATTCCACCTATACCCGAGAACACATAAAAATCGAGAGATTTTAATAATCCTATAAATCCCGATCCCTGACCTTTTGTAAACAAATAGCTATCTTCAGCTTTGTTCTTTATAAAATAATATTCACCGAGAAGAGCAGGTTCGATAAACAAAGTTGAAGCTTCAAAATCCCTGTTTTCATTTGATCCCCTTATGTCGGTCGCATGAAAAGCACCTGCCGTAAGGCCGAATCTTACATTAACCGCTTGCGTAACCCTGTATTTGAAATTTGCATTAAAATTAAACCGGGTCTGATGAAGTGACAAATCTTTAAACCCAAGGATATTTATGGTTTTAGAATAGCCACCGATATCACCGAAAAAGAATGAAGGCCCAATTCCTACAACGGCTTCAAATCTTTTCATTTTCCAGATCTGGGCTTCAGCTAATGATCCAATGAAACAAAAGAGCAATAAGGCCAGGAAGAACCGTTTCATAAATATTTCAGTTTTATTACACAGGTAAAATATACAAATCAACTTCAGCTGTGAAGAAATTATCAGATGTAAATATAAATAAAATATGTATTATTTACCTATTTATCTATGAATGACTTTATAAAGCTAGTTCCGCCAATCGGCACCCCACATGAGCTTATTCCTGAGGGTGGAGTAAAAATCCTTACCCTTTAACATCACTGTTTTTACTTTCACCGGCGACCTTATGATATTGATCTCCTGACTGAAAGGCAGTCTTTTGGACCTGAAATCACAGGTTGCAAGATACTCAACGCTCCGGCCTTCCATCACCATCCTTATCCGGCCTTCACCTGAAAGTATAATCGGTCGTATTGTAAGATTATGGGGGGCTATGGGAGATATTATTATGCTCTCATCATCGGGTGATAATATAGGTCCTCCCACACTTAGATTATATGCCGTTGACCCTGTGGCTGTAGACACGATCAGGCCGTCGGCCCAATAAGTATTCAGATGGGTGTCGTCGATAAAAACGCTGATCGTTATCATACTCAGATCGGCTTTCTGAATCGTAATTTCATTCAGGGCAAGTGATGCACCATCGAACAAATCCGTTGGTTTTGAAATTTCCAGAAGACACCTTTCTATTATATCATACTCTTTGTTACAAAGCATGTCAATAGATTTTCCAATTGCATCTGCAGGTATATTGGCCAAAAACCCCATCCTTCCGGTATTCACCCCGGCAATAGGAATTCCAAGATTCCTCACGCTCAGAACTGTCTCCAGAAACGTACCGTCACCTCCGACACTCAATACCAGATCGGGTAACTCAGAATCAAAGGATAAACCATTCTTATCAATTATATTCCATACAGAAGCAGCCGACTCATCGGCCTGTTTCTGATGGATACGTGTTTTTATTCCCCGCCTGAAAAATTCTTCAACAAGTCTGTCAACACCTTCCCTGGTTTTCAGATTATTATCTTTAAAATAGATAGCTACTCTTTCCGGCATATTCAGATATTAAGGTATTTCATCAGAAGGTCAAATCTTTCAGAATAAAAACGGTCCATTGAATCATTATCTGTAACCCATGTCTTAACCTCATAATTGTAGCGTTCAAATGTCCTGACAACAGAAGCCAGATCCCCGCTGTTCACTTTAAGGGTTACCTCAAGCTTTGTTGAGTCAGGTGGTGAGGTAATATACATGCTGAGAACCTTAACATTATTACCCTCTACGATCTGGGCGATCTGCGAAAGTGAATAATCTCTTGATATGAGTTCAAGCACAATTATTCCCCCGGGCTGATCCAATGATGAGATCCCTGCCAGATGACGTATAAGATCATTGATTGTGATGACTCCCAAAAAATGACCTGCACTATCCAGAACCGGAACAACTGAAAGTTTAAGACGCGATGCGAGTCCGATCACTTCAAATATATGCTGTTCTGCCTCAACAAAGGGTTTAAATAATGTAAGATTATGATTTCCAATTGGTTCTTCGGGCTGATTCATATCGTAGATATCAACATCGGAGATCAGACCAAGAAAATCCTGATTATTGACTATCGGAAGATGTGATACCCTGAATATCTCCATCCAGTTCAAAGCGGTCTGACCCAAATCAGATGTCTTGAGTGAAGGGATTACTTCGGATATTAAATCTTTTGCAACCATATAACCTTTATTTTTAACTAAAATAGTAAAAAAAAAACCAGTTATTGTAATTTTGTCTTAATTACAACATGGATAATTCTTAGATTTATTATAATGACAAAGTTAAGCGTAAATATTAATAAGATAGCAACAATCAGAAATGCTCGTGGTGGAAATGTGCCAAATGTCCTTACAGCAGCCATAAATTGCCAGCTTTTCGGAGCCGATGGTATCACAGTTCATCCGCGTCCCGATGAAAGACACATCAGGTACAGCGATGTTCTTGAGATCAAACCGATCATTACCACTGAATTTAATATTGAAGGTTACCCCTCAGATGAATTTATAACGCTTGTTTTGTCCGTCAGGCCTGATCAGGTAACTCTCGTACCTGACAAACATGATGCAATCACTTCGAATGCAGGTTGGGATACGCTTAAATACAGGCTCTTCCTTACAGATATTGTATCTGAATTCAGGAAAGAAGGAATACGGACTTCATTATTTGTAGATACGGAACAGGTCAACATTGAAAATGCCGCTTTCACAGGTACCAACCGCGTTGAGCTATATACTGAGCCTTACGCAAATAATTTTAACAAAAATGCAGTTGAAGCTCTGGCACCATTTATAAAAGCTGCCGGGATTGCCAGAAGTCTTGAGCTGGGAGTAAACGCCGGACACGATCTTAACCTCGACAACCTGAAATATTTCCATCAGAATATCCCATGGACCGAAGAAGTATCAATCGGACATGCGCTTATCTCTGATGCCCTCTACCTTGGTCTCGAAAATACCATCCAGATGTATAAACGTCAGTTAGTGATGATGATCTGAATGAAATTATTCTACAGAAAATACGGGAACGGGCCACCGCTGATAATACTACATGGGTTGTTCGGTTCATCAGATAACTGGGTGACAATAGCAAAAAGCCTGAGTGAGGTTTTTACTGTTTATCTGCCCGATCAGAGGAACCATGGTCTGTCTCCACACAGTGATATACATGATTATGAATCGATGAGTCAGGATCTCTCAGAACTGGCAAAGGATCTGTCGCTGAAAAAATTTTTTCTCGCGGGACACAGCATGGGAGGAAAAACAGCTATTGCATTTGCTATGAGCTGGCCGGAGATGCTGAATGGACTGCTTATTGCCGATATCTCACCATTTACTGCTGATACAGGAAAAGATTCCGTTATATAACCAGCATCTCACAATTCTCAACTCCATGCTCTCAGTGAATCTGCAGGAGGTTTCTACACGCAATGATGTCGAAACAAGATTATCTGAAAAAATCCCGTCAGAAAAAATAAGAGGCATGATCATGAAAAACCTTCAGCGTACCGGTGAAAAATCCTTTACCTGGAAACTCAATGCTTCTTCATTATATAAAAATCTTGATAAAATAATGGAAGGTATTGACCGCCAAAGAGATTATAATCAGCAGATTACCGGTTTTCCTGTAATATTCCTTAAGGGTGGCGATTCGGATTATATTCCCCGTGAAGATTTTAAAGATATCCTGAGATTATTTCCGGCAGCTGAATTAGTGGAAGTTCCAGGTGCAGGTCATTGGATTAATTCAGACAAGCCTGAGGAGGTTGTGAAGAATATCAAAAAGTTGTTGCAGTAAATCTTTTTTTACTGCGCAAATGTAACTGACTCTATTTTGTCTTCAGGTATTTCAGAAAGATTCATAAACCGCAATAGTACCCTGGCAATCGCCAAAACATCCTTTTCACAATATCGGACAATTCTCTCAAGATCATCTTCAATATAATAAATTCCTGCAACCTGGCTCCCGTCGATATCATCTTTGGGAGTTGGAATTCCCAATACTGTTGTAAGCAGATCGAGAGAAGTATAGTTTTTATAATCTCCAAACTTCCATAAATCCATTGTATCCAGCAATTTAACCTCCCAGGGCTTCTTGCCCGCATTATTTAAAATCTCGGGAATCATGATTCCGTTTATTATCATCCTCCGTGCAATATAAGGAAAGTCAAATTCTTTGCCGTTATGCGCACAGAGGATGCCTTCGGAATTTGTCCGGCAGAATTTGTTCAGCATCTCCGCAAACTCAGTCAGAAGCATCTTTTCATCCTTCCCGAAATAAGATTTCAGTCTGAAATGGAATGGATTCTTCTCCCTGATCAGACCCACGGAGATACAAATGATCTTACCGAATTCCGAATAAATTCCGGCACGTTCATAAACATCAGCTGCAGTTTGTTCAGGTGTTCGAATCTGTCTGGATTTCTTTTCCCACAGATTCTGCACAACAGGGTTCAGCAAATCGAAGGAAAATGTTTCAGGTACAGTTTCTATATCAAGAAACATAACATCGTCAATTCTGATATTTTCGAGCATATAGTCAGGATTTACTTTTTGCCAGATGCTTTTCAATTATTGAAATCAGAACCTCAATACCAACCTGGTTTTCGCCGCCCCTGGGTATTATAATGTCGGCATACCGCTTCGAAGGTTCAATAAATTGCAGATGAGAAGGTTTTACTGTATCGTGATATCTTTCAAGCACAGCCAATACAGAACGGCCGCGTTCAATAATATCCCTGTTTATTACCCGGCCCAGCCTGTCATCAGCATCTGCATCGACATAAACTTTAATATCGAGCATATCACGTAAGCCGGGATCGGTAAGTATCAAAATTCCTTCCACAAGCACAACCCGCGCAGGCTTTATATTAATTGTGTCTTTTGCCCTGAGACATGTGAGATAAGAGTAGATTGGCATCTCAATTGAATCTCCCTTCTTCAGAAGCTTCAGATGATCTATAAGCAACCTCCACTCAACAGAATCGGGATGGTCAAAATTAATTTTTTGCCTTTCCTCAAGGGTGATATCAGCATTGTCTTTATAATAGGAATCCTGAGGTATAACTATAACTTCATCATTTGGAAATACTTCCATGACTTTTCTCACAACAGTGGTTTTTCCAGAACCGGTGCCCCCTGCTATTCCTACTATCAACATAAATATCTATTTTTGCCATAATAATTATCAAAAATAAAAAAAAGTTTAGAGTGAGCGAAAGTTAAAATGCGGGCAACTTTCAACCTCTTGACAGAAAAACCAAAGCAGTGATCGATTATGAATTTTAATTTTTCAACATGTCTGAATTATATCCCTTAAAATTTGAAAGTGTCTTAAAAGAGAAAGTCTGGGGCGGAAATGCCCTTACCACACGGTTTAATAAAGAATCATCTTCAGGCTCTGATCACATCGGGGAAAGCTGGGAAATATCCGCAATTGCCGGCGATCAGTCGGTAACAAGCAACGGTTTCCTGGCCGGAAATAATATAGAGGAGCTTATAGAAGTTTATATGGGTGATATAACCGGCGATTCGATATTCGAAAAGTTCGGTAATGAATTCCCATTGCTGATAAAGCTGATAGAAGCGCAGGAGGATCTCTCAATACAGGTGCATCCTGATAATGAACTGGCGAAAAAGAGACATAAAGCATACGGAAAAACTGAGATGTGGTACATTCTTGAATGTACTAAAGGAGCAAAGATATATACTGGATTCAGGGAAGGAGTAACGAAGGAGATCTATGAAGAAGCCCTTAAAAATGGCAATCTGGAGGAGATCCTGAATATTGAATATGCTGAACCGGGCGATGCATTCTATACACCGGCCGGACGGGTACACGCTATAGGTGCCGGGATTGTCCTTGTTGAAATTCAGCAAACCTCTGACATTACTTACCGTATTTTTGACTGGAACAGGAAAAATACGGGAAAAGAGAAGAGGGAGTTGCATATCGATCTGGCGCTCGACGCCATTGATTTTAATCAGGCGGGAAGCTGTAAAATAAAACCTGTTCCTGTGCTCAACAAATTTGTGAATCTCGTAAACTGTGAGTTTTTCAATACAAGTTTACTCTATTTTAATCAACCGATAGAGAAAGAGTATTATTTTAATGATTCTTTTGTTGTGTACATTTGCATCGAAGGTGAATTCCAGATATCATGGGACGGCAGTTCCGAAAAAGTAGCAAAAGGGGAGACAGTTCTTGTTCCTGCCATGATAAAGGAAATTACCCTGAATCCTGTTAATGAAGCAAAGCTGCTTGAAGTTTATGTTAATTCTGAGAATACTCTTTAATAAACAATTTATGAAATTATTTAATTTTTCATTGCCATTGATTTTTGCCCTCGCATTGATTGGGGGATGCACCGGTAATAAAGCCGTAAACCAGGAACCGCAGGCTGCGATTGACACAGTAAGCGTAAGTGACACCGGATATACAGGCATAAAACAATATGTCAGCGGAAAGAAAATGTTTAAGGAAATTACTTTCAACAATGGTGTCAGACAGGGTTTGATGAAGACTTTTTATCAGTCAGGCGAAGTACGTCAAACTTTCTGGTATGAGAATGGCTTAAGAGAAGATTCTTCAATCTGGTACTATCTGGAAGGACAGAAATTCCGCTCAACACCCTACAGGAGATGACACGATTGATGGTATTCAGAGACAATATTACAGGACCGGCGGACTGAAGGCAAAAATAGGTTTTTCAAAAGGACTGCGCACATCATTATTTGAAGAATACACTCCTGCCGGAAAAATCGTAAGAGGATATCCTTCGCTGATAGTAAAAACTACTGATGATTATAAAACAAGGTCGGTCTATAAGATAACTCTTGAACTGTCGGATAAAAACTATGGCGTAAGATTTTTCAGAGGTGACCTTATAAATGGTCTTTTCGATACTGCACATATAACACCAATAAAAGTCATAAAGGGAACAGGCACTATCGAATTGAAAAAATCATCCAATGCAAAGACACCATATGTGGGAGTGATTGCAGAGATCCTGACAAATTTCGGAAACAACGTTCTGGTATACAAAAAGATCGAATTGCCTTATAACGATCTGAAATAAAAAACTACATGATAATTCATTCCGCTGCCTTTGTAAAAAGCAGCCCAACACTAAAAGACTGTCCGGCTCCCGGAATTCCCGAATTCGGTTTTATCGGCCGGTCAAATGTCGGCAAATCATCATTGATAAATATGCTGACAGGTTGGTCGAAGCTTGCAAAGACATCGGTACAACCGGGTAAGACCAGGACAATAAATCATTTTTTGGTAAATGAAAGCTGGTATCTGGTTGATCTTCCCGGATACGGATATGCAAAAGTGCCGGTCAGTCTTCGCGAAAAATGGGTAAAAGCAACAGAAAACTATATACTTAAGAGAGAAAATCTTGTTTCTTTATTCGTATTACTCGATTCCAGGCTTAAACCGCAAAGGTCAGATCTGGAATTCATGGAATTTCTAGGAACGAACAGCATAGCCTTTGGCAGGGTGTTTACAAAGAGCGATAAACTGACAGTTACCGCTTTGGAAAATTCGATAGATCAATACAATACTGAAATGCTGAAAAACTGGGAGTCCTTACCGGTTTCTTTTATTACCTCCGCAGTAAAAGGAAATGGCAGAGATGAAATCCTGAACTACATAGAAGAATCTATTAACAATTTTTCAAATGACGCCTGATATCGGCCGGAATTTTTAATTTTGTACTCTAATTTTGATCTCTTTTTATAAATCATTTAAATATTCCGGGAAATGTTTGGAACAGCACCAATGAAACTCTTTTCCTGCAGATCTTCAAAAGATCTTGCTGAGAGGATTGCGCAGAAATTAGGAATTGAACTGGGTAAAAGTTCCGTTACCCGTTTCAGTGATGGGGAATTTCAACCATGTTTCGACGAGTCAGTGAGAGGATGTCTGGTCTTTATTGTTCAATCTACTAATCCTCCTGCTGATAATCTTTTTGAACTTTTGCTTATGATCGATGCCGCAAAAAGAGCTTCGGCATATAAAGTGATTGCAGTGATCCCATATTACGGTTTTGCCAGACAGGACAGGAAAGACAGGCCACGCGTTTCGATAGGTTCAAAACTTTCAGCCGACCTTCTGAGCACTGCCGGTGTTGACAGGGTGATAACAATGGATCTTCATGCTGATCAGATCCAGGGATTTTTTAATGTACCCGTCGATCATCTTTTCGGTTCTGCGATATTCGCTCCATACATTGAAAACCTAAAACTTAAAAATCTGACAGTCTCGGCACCAGACATGGGTGGATCAAAAAGAGCAAATGCTTATTCCAGACATCTCCAGTCAGAAATGGTTCTATGCTACAAGCTGCGCAAGAAACCTAATGTGATAGAAGAAATGTCGATAATAGGTGAAGTAGAAGGACGAAATGTTGTGATTATTGATGATATGGTAGATACTGCCGGGACCCTCGCTCTTGCATCTGATATGATGAAAGAAAGGGGTGCTTCAAGCATAAGGGCATTCGCTACTCATCCGATACTTTCAGGCAACGCCATACAAAGAATAAATGATTCTGCCCTCGAAGAGCTAGTTGTCAGCGACTCTGTTCCCTTTGCCAATACTTCAGAAAAGATTAAAGTTCTTTCGATAGCAGATATCTTTGCCAAAACCATACAGGCAGTAACAGAAAATCAGTCTATTAGCACAAATTTTGTATTCTGATTCCTTTATTCTATATTTGCAGGCCAATTTAAAAATTAATGTCAAACGTGTAATGGGGAGTTTTCGGGACGATTACTCTTAGTAGCACAACAACACTTAAATAATGAAGACGATAGAAATTAAAGGAACCTTCAGAACAGAATTAGGAAAGAAAAGTTCTAAAGTGATCAGAAAATCAGGTAACGTTCCATGCGTTATCTACGGCAAAGAAAAAAATGTTCATTTCCATGCACCTGAATTAAGTTTCAAAAACCTTGTATATACACCTGCAGCCCATCTCGTAAAACTTATTATAGAGGATAAAGAGTATGATGCAGTTCTGAAAGATATGCAGTTCCACCCGGTAAAAGATAATATCCTGCATGCTGATTTTATCGAAATACATGATAAGAAAGCTGTGATTATCAATATCCCGATAAAAGTTTCAGGTGACTCAGTAGGAGTTATTGCCGGAGGAAAATTAAGCATCAAAAGAAGAAATCTTAAGGTAAAAGGGTTTGCCAAAGATCTTCCTGAAGCTCTTCCCATAGATATTACCAATCTGAAAATTCACGAAGGCTTGAAAGTAGGTGATCTGTCATACGATAAAATAGAATTACTCGACCCTAAAAAATCGATGGTACTGACTATTGCCACATCACGCGTTGCACAAAAGAGTGATGAAGAGGTTGCTGCCGAAGCTGCTACTGAAGCCACAAATGCAGCAACTGCTGCTGCAGCTGCCGCTCCTGCTGCTGAGTAATAACAATTTAAATATATTCAGGCTTGATGAAATATCTTATTGTTGGCCTGGGGAACATAGGTGAAGAGTACAAAGATACCCGTCACAATATAGGATTTACAGTATTGGATGCCATGGCAAAGGCATCCAATTCTTCTTTTACCGACAAGCGTTACGGCGCAATCAGCCGGGTAAAGTATAAAGGCCGTGATCTTTTCCTTCTGAAACCCTCAACATACGTGAACCTTAGCGGAAACGCCGTGAATTATTGGCTCACCAAAGAAAATATTCCTTTGGAGAATATGCTTATCATCGTCGACGATCTTGCACTTCCTCCCGGCAGCATAAGAATGAGGTCCAAAGGCAGTGACGGCGGACACAACGGGCTCGCCCATATTAATACAACCCTTGGCACTAACGAATATGCCAGAATAAGGATTGGCATCGGGAATAACTTCAATAAAGGGGCACAGGTAAATTTCGTACTCGGGAAATGGGAAGGTGAAGAAAAAAAATTCATGGAAGAGAGGATTTCGATCGTCGTGGATATGATAAAGTCTTTCGTGTTCTCAGGTACCGAACTGACAATGACTGCATTTAATAAAGTGGGAAAGGTTTCAACCCAGGCAGATCCCCCGCCCCCCCCAGGGGGGGCTAGCTCACTTTAGGCACTTTAGCTCACTTTAGGCACTTTAGCTCACTTTAGGCACTTTAGCTCACTTTAGATATGTCTGACAGTAAAGATATTCGAATAGATAAGTTCCTCTGGTCGGTAAGATTATACAAGACCAGGAGCATCGCCTCTGACGAGTGCCGGAAAGGAAGAATTCTGATTAATAATATCCAGGTCAAACCTTCAAGAACCGTTCTTAAAGATGAGACAATTACTGTGAAAAAACCTCCCGTTAACTATACATACCGGGTGATCGAGCCTATTGAAAACCGCGTCGGCGCAAAACTTGTCAGTAATTTCATTTTAGATCTGACCCCCGATAGTGAAAAAGCCAAACTGGATATACGCGATTCAATTGGCATAATTCACCGTGACAAAGGCACCGGCCGTCCGACTAAAAAAGAGCGGCGACAGATCGATAAGATCAATTCAAGTGACTAGAGTGACTAAAGTGACTAGAGTGACTAAAGTTTGAAGAAATATCTTGGTCACTTTTAACTTTAGCTCACTTTAGCTCACTTTAGCTCACTTTAGTCACTTTAGCTCACTTTAGCCTCACTTTAGCTCACTTTACTCACTTTAGTCACTTCTTCCTGGTGGTATAAAGACGTAATATTTCAATTTAGGTTATAAAAGTAATTCAGCTTTAATAACAAGATTTCACTTTTATTTATCTTGCACTCAACAACTGCCCCGCACTGCAGTTGCATATTCTATTTAAGAAATGGGGAAACATAATATTGAAAAGTATTCTGCCGGATACGCACTCTTAAAAACTGTAGCCGGTTTTTGGCACAATAACGTCTTCTACAGAAAAGTCATAGTTTTAGGCAGGGAAAATATTAACCCCGAAGATCATCTGATTTTTGCACCAAACCACCAGAATGCGTTGATGGATGCGCTTGCTGTTCTGTTTTCTCATAAAGGACAGCCTGTTTTCCTGGCCAGAGCCGATATTTTCAAGAGAAAAACACTTGCAGCAATACTTTATTTCCTGAAAATACTCCCTGTCTACAGAATCAGAGACGGCTTCAGCAGCGTTAAAGGCAACGATGAAATCTTCGTTAAAACAATTGATGTTCTTAAAAATAAAAACGGACTTGTTATTCTGCCTGAAGGCGACCATGCCGGATTCAGAAGACTCCGACAATTGAAAAAAGGTATTTGCCGGGTAGCTTTTCAGTCTGATGAAGCAACTGACTTCAGCCTCAAAATTAAGATCATCCCTGTAGGTCTTGAATATTCGAACTACAGCAGGTTCCGCCAGGTTCTGACTGTCGCATACGGTACTCCAATAGAGGTTTCTCAATATTTCGAATCATATAAACTGAATCCGGAAAGAGCTCTCAATGAATTGAGATCAAGGTTGTCCGATGAGATGAAAAGTATTATGGTGCACATTGAATCGGAAGAAGATTATGAAGCTATCGATGAGCTCAGAAATATGATCAACGGCAGATTCAGCGACGATATTAAAAAAACCAAGTTATTCAGGGATAGAATTCTTGTTAAGAAAATGAATCAGCTTATGACTGCTGATGAGGCTCTGTACAGGAAAATATGTTCGCTGAGCCTTAGCATAAAAGAGAAAGCAAGGGAGCTAAATACCGGTTACAGGCTTCTGGAAAAAAGAAAACATCCTTTGGGTTGGCTGATCGCAGGTATGATTGGCATAATAATAACTTTCCCGCTTTTTGTTTACGGAAATATTTTCAACCTGACATTTCTCGAAATACCAAATCTGCAGATCCGCAAAATAAAAGATAAGCAATTTCATTCATCAATCAAATATGCAATCTCTCTCGCCCTGGCGTTTGTATTCCTTCCTGTTTATCTGATTCTCTCTCTATTTATATTTTCATCATGGTGGTTAGGACTGTTCATTTTCCTGACCATTCCTCTCTCCGGACTCTTTGCCTGGAATTATTATCTGGAGTTCAGGCGTATAATAGGTGGTTTCCGCGTAAGAAGGTATACTAAACAAAAAAACAGGGAGTTCATCCAGCTGAGAAGCAACTACAATGAAATTGTTAAACTGATTGCGGGATTATAAAATGAAGAATGAAAAACTCTTTGCTGGCAAGATAGCTTGGATAACCGGGGCATCATCGGGTATTGGAGAAGCACTTGTCCATGAATTTACATCGCGCGGATCTACTGTAATTGCATCATCAAAAGATCTGCCAGGGCTGGAAAGAGTAAGATCTGACTGCGGCGGTAAATCCGCAATGGTTTATTGTGTACCTTTTGATCTTGCTGATACAACGGGTATTCAGCAGATTGTTGATCTTCAATTAAAAACATTCGGCAGGATTGATTATCTGTTAAATATCGGGGGAATCAGCCAGAGGGCAAGGATCGACGAAACTCCGCTCTGGCTCGACAGGAAAATCTTTGAGATCAACTATTTTGGAACTGTTGCCCTGACCAAAGCGATTCTTCCTTATATGATCAGGCAGCAATCCGGACACATCCTTGCAACAAGCAGTATATCAGGCAGGTTCGGATTTCCTCTACGGTCTGCATATTCTGCATCAAAACAAGCATTGCATGGCTTTATAGAAACACTTTACCTCGAGAACAAAAAATATAATCTGAGAGCATCGGTAATTATTCCGGGAAGAGTAAGGACTTCCATATCCCTGCATGCGTTGGATGCAACCGGAGAAGAACATGGTAAGCTGGATGCAGGACAAGAAAAGGGTCTGTTGCCGCAACAGGCAGCAGTAATTATTATAAAAGGCATCAGGAGGAATAACCGTGAGATACTCGTGGGAAAGAGCGAAATGATGATGCTGTATATCAGGAGATATTGTCCGTGGCTTTTTTTCAGGATTGCAGACAAAATAAAATCAATGTGAAAAGAAAATCCATTAGAACTAAAACAATACTTAAATGAACAGCTACATCATCAGCGGAATACAGCAAATGGGAATCGGAGTGACAAATGTCGATGAAGCCTGGAAATGGTATATCGACCAGTTTGGAATGGATTGCCTTATTTTTGAAGATGAGGAGCCTGCAAAACTGATGCTTCCGTATACTGCAGGAGAACCCAGAAAAAAACGCGCTGTCCTGGCACTGAATCTGCAAAGCGGTGGTGGATTCGAGATCTGGCAACATACAGGAAGAGAGCCCCTGAAAATAAAAGAAGCCATAAGAATCGGAGATCTTGGAATTATTTCATGCAAAATTAAGGCAAAAAATATAGACGAAATCTTTTCTTCGTTTAAGAAGAAGGGCCTTGATCTGCCATCCGGGCCGGCGTTGGATCCTTCAGGTAAAAAGACGTTTTTTACAAGGGACCCGTTTGGAAATATATTTCAGCTTATCGAAGCTTCTGACTGGTTTATGGATGAGAAAAAAGCAACGGGAGGTGCATATGGAGCCATTATTGGAGTAAAGGATATAGAAAAAGCAAGGATTATTTATTCGGAAATCCTGGGTTATGATGAAGTAGTGTACGATAAGACAGGTGTCTTCCCCGATCTTGCTGGTCTTCCGGGGGGTAATAATGAATGCCGCAGGGTTTTGCTTAAAAGCTCAAAACCTTTCCATGGCGCATTCAGCAAAGTATTCGGACAGAGTCTTATAGAACTTATCTCTTCAGCAAGCTATGGGAAAAAGATTTTTGAAGGCAGACTTTGGGGTGATCCCGGATTTATTCATCTCTGTTATGATATAAACGGAATGGATGAATTAAAAAGTTTTTGTGCGGAAAAAGGATTTCCTTTCACTGTCGACAGCAAAAAAAGTCATGAAGGTAACAGTTTCGACATGGGTGAAGCTGCAGGCCATTTCGCATACATTGAAGATCCTGACGGAACTCTGATTGAATTTGTGGAAACTCACCGTGTGCCGATCCTGAAAAAGCTGGGATGGTATCTTGATATGAGAAAAAGGGATCCGCAAAAAGCTCTCCCCGACTGGATAGTTAAGACGTTAAGATTCTCTAGAGTAAACCATTAAAAAGTTTAAGTCCGTGGCAGCTCGCTTTTCGCATGATCTTCAACTATCTGCATTACTCTCATTATGTTTCCGCCCCAGATTTTTGTAATATCTGATTTTGAATAACCCCGTCTCAGAAGTTCGATAGTAATATTTTTCATTTCAGAGGCAGTCCTGCATCCCTCTACCCCTCCTCCACCGTCAAAATCGGTTCCGATACCCACATAATCTATCCCGATTACCTGCACAACATGATCGATATGATCAACCGCATCCTTAACTGTAGCAGCATGCTCATAGTTCTTCTGAATTTGCCTGAATTCAATGCGCACTATTTTTTTAAGGGAATCACTGAGTAAATTATATTCTCCGTACTTGCCCTGCAGTTCTTTAAGTTTTGCATCCAGTTCAGGATTTGGTTCCGGTGTCTTAAGGTAATTGCCAAGAATACAGATCTGTATCACGCCGCCATTTTCTTTTAAGGCCAGCAGCATATCATCCGACAGATTCCTGGGACTCCCGCAAAGAGCTCTGCAAGACGAGTGCGAGGCGATAACAGGTACTTCTGTGACTTTAAGGACATCAAAAAAAGATTTATCAGAAATATGTGAAATATCAACCATCATACCCAGTCGGTTCATCTCCTTTACCACTTTTGCGCCAAATGGCGACAGACCATCATTTTCAGGTCCATCAGGATCTGTTGATGAGTCACAGATGTCATTATTTTTTGTGTGCGCCAGGGTAATATATCTTGTTCCCAGATCATAATATTGCTTTATTCTTGAGATATCCTTACCAATAGGATAACCGTTTTCCATGCCGATAAAGGCGGCGATCTTTCCAATTTTCCTTAACCTGTATGCATCATCCGGGGTAAGGGCAATTTCGGCGACTGTCGAGTTTTTCTCGACATTTGTCGCAATTGCTTTAAGGGTTTCAAGTGCTTTCTGATGAACTATATTATAAGCTGAATCATTTTTAGGTCCTTGTGGAGTGAAAACCGCAAAAAATTCGGCATGAAGACCGCCTTCTTTCATTTTAGGAAAATCTACACATCCTTCCTCGCTCCTGATTCCCATATCAAACCCGGGGTCTGAAAATTCCATCGGTGTATCACAATGAGTATCAACGGTTAAAATAGAAGCATGAATTTTAACAGCATTTCTTATAAGTCGTTGTTCAGTGTTCCCGCAACCCGACAAAATAAAAGTTCCGATCAGAAGAATAATGGAAAATTTCATATTTATTTTTTGTTTTCTGATGCAAGATAATTAAAATGATACGGGAGTTTTAACTTTCACGAATGTTTAACCTATTTTAACAATAGCAGCAAAAAAAAGCCCCGGTCTGAAGAACCGGGGCAGCCATGAAAAGAATGATATTTTGCTTTTTGGACAGCAAAAAGCTAATTATCACAACAAATTTAAACTATTCCATCCAAAATACAATAAATAGCGGCTTGTCCTGAAGGCTGAAAATTTATTCTCTCTGACGACTCACAAACTCTGATACTTCTGTTAATTTTACTGACTGATTATTATGATCTGATAAAAGGATGAATAAATACACTCTTGCCGGTCTTTCGGTTATTTCAGGCATCCTGTCAGGGTTGGCCTGGACAAGCTGGTGTTCAGGACTGGTACTTCTTGTATCCTTTGTTCCATTTTTTCTTATCGAAAATTATCTGTACGAAAACCCAAAACGGTTTTCTACTAACGCCTGTTTCATCTACTTACTACCGGGTTTTGTGATTTTCAGTATTATCACCATGGGCTGGATGAGAGTAGCAAGCTTAACAGGAGCGATTTGTGTGATAATGGGTTTATCCTTTCTCATGGCATTCGTCACCTGGCTTGCACATGTTGCACGTATCAGAGCCGGCAATACTATTGGAATCTTAGCTATGATAACGTTCTGGCTGACATATGAATATGCGAGTCTGAACATCAATATTGTTTCGCCATGGATCAATCTGGGTAATGGTCTTTCAAAAGACATTCTTTTCATTCAATGGTATGAGATGACTGGGACAGGAGGAGGTTCATTGTGGATATTGAGCTCCAATATTTTTCTCACGATTTTCCTTGTTAATACCATAACCAAAAAGAAAAAAAACTTTCTGTATCTGATCGTCTGGCTAACAATTATTATTATACCATCAGCTTTTTCCATCTACAGGTACAACACTATAATTCCCAATAATAAAAATGGTTCGGAAATAGTTATTGTTCAGCCAAATACAGATCCATATACCGAGAAATTCACCATTCCCTTCGAAGTCCAGCTTGCCAAGGTTATGGATCTGGCAAAATCACAAATCTCAGATAAAACTGACTGGGTTATTACCCCGGAAACGACTATTGACGATCCTGCAAATCTTGATGCTCTCGGGGATGATAAATACATAAAGATCTTTCAGGGATTAACCCTGCATAACCCTGCTATAAATATTGTTACCGGGCTGGTAACTTATAAGCTCTACCCTGAAATGAAAGAACCGCCTACGGCGAGTGCCCGAAAGACTGACGCATCGGGATTATATTATGATCATTTCAACTCTGCTGTCCGCATTGACAGCGGAAATTCGTTTGAAGTATACCATAAATCAAAACTTGTACCGGGCATTGAAATGCAATTTTCTACCGGACCAGGCAGATTGATCGCGAGGATGCTCCCATATCTTGGGGGCACCAAGTGGGGTTATGGAATGCAGGAAGAAAGGGTTGCTTTCACTCATAGTTCATCGGGGATGAAAATCGCACCTGTAATTTGTTATGAATCAGTTTTTGGGAAGTTTGTAACAGATTATGTTAAGAAGGGTGCGCAGGCAATTTTCATAATCACAAATGACGGATGGTGGAAAAACACCAACGGTTATAAACAGCATCTGTCATTTGCCTCACTGAGAGCAATTGAAACACGCAGACAGGTTGCCAGATCTGCCAATACGGGTGTTTCGTGTATTATTGACATCAGGGGAAGAAGAACGATGGAGACCCGATGGTGGGAAAAAGATGTGATAAAGGGCGAGATATATCCTGAAACAGGAATTACTGTATACGTTAAGTACGGAGATTACCTGTTATGGATCGCAGCAATATTAAGCGGAGTTATCTTTTGTACTGTTTTCATTGCCGGTCCTGTCAAAAATAAAATAAGACATTCTTAGATTTTGTGCAACTCTTAATGTATCGCGTTGTCTTTATAACCAGATAAGCTTATCAGTGGATAATTTGAACCTTTATATTCATGCACCTCTAATTGAGGAGTGCAGAAGAGGCAACAGCAAGGCGCAGTTCATGCTTTATGAACAATACTCAAAAGCTATGTACAATCTTGCCTACAGAATACTCAATAACAGGGAAGATGCAGAAGACATTCTTCAGGAATCATTTATTGAGTGTTTCAGGAATATTCAAACATTCCGCTTCGAATCGACTTTCGGGGCCTGGCTTAAAAAGATTATTGTAAATAAATGCATAAATCATATAAAGAAAAAAAGGATAGATCTCACACTGGTTGATATTCTTCCCCCGGTGATTGATGAAGAGGAAGAAGTAACAGAGTACGAAACAGGAAAAATTTTCAAAGGAATTGAAATGCTTCCCGACGGCTACAGGATTATTTTGACTCTTTACCTGCTTGAAGGATACGATCACTCAGAGATCTCCCAGATACTGGGAATCTCGGAATCTACTTCAAAATCGCAGTATTCGAGGGCAAAAGAGAAGTTAAGAAATTTACTTTCAAAAACGTAAGACTATGGACAGCTTTGAAGAACGCATCAGGAAAAACAGAGCAGAACTTGATAAATATAACCCTCCTGCCGCTATATGGAAGAGGATAAATAAGGAGTTAAAAAAAGATAAGGCTAAAAGCCGGCAATGGATCACCATTGCAGCAATGATTGCAGTAATTTTCGGAACAGCAGTGATATTTCTTAAACCTGAACCCGGAAACAAAAAAAATAAGAATGAGGATATTTCAAATAATACCCAGCTGAAAGAAACCGAAATTTATTACAACAATCTTGTAAACTCTCTTTATAAAGAAGCCTCACCCCTTCTTACAAAAAATCCGGACGTCAGAAAAGAGCTCAACAGCGATCTTTCTCATCTCGACAGTATTTGTATTGACCTCAAAAAAGATTTAAAAGATAATATTTCAAATCAGGATGTCGTAGAAGCGTTAATCCTGAATTACAGGATCAAAATCCGGATTCTTGAAGATATGGTCACCATATTAAAGGAAAATGAAAACAATACTGAAAAAAAGAAAAACCATGAACTATAAAATATTCCCGGTAATTAGTCTGATTGTACTGTTAATCAATCAGGTATCGGCACAAAATGATACCGAAACACGTAACTTTATAAAGAGTGTTCCCGTTGGGAAAGAGACAACTCTTGAAGTAATCAACAAATACGGAACTATACAGATTACTCCCTGGAATAAGGATTCGGCATATATCCGTGCCGAAGTAAAGGCATACGCTAAAGATCAGTCGAAACTCAGGAAGATGTTCGACGGAATTACAATCAACATTTCTGATTCCAGATATAGTATCAAAGCTGAAACCGAATTCACATCAAACATAAATATGTTGTTTGAGAGCTTTAAAGGTATGACCAGCAAGATAATATCTTACGACTCCCATGTTGAAATAAACTATTATATCAGCATTCCCGAATATCTTAATCTTAAAATCGAAAATAAATACGGTGATGTATATATGGAGGATAATTCAGGCCAGTTCAGGATGTCGATTTCCAATGGATCATTCAAGGCTAATTCTCTCGGAAAGAATTCTTCCATCACCATGGTATTCTGCGACGCAAAGATAAATTCAATAGCCTCTGGAAGCCTCGATGCGTCATTTTCCGAAGTTACGCTGGGCTCAACTGAAGATCTAAGCATAAATTCCATCTCATCCAAATATAATATCAAGAAGGCAGGCACTCTACGCGGGGAATCGCGCCGCGACAAGTTTTTTATTGACAATATTGGTTCGTTGCAGGGTAATTCATATTTCTCAGATTATAAAGTTGATAATGTCAGTAATGAGATAAACCTCACTACGCGATACGGGAGTATAAATGCTGATATGATCGGTAAGGGTTTTGAATCGGTTAATATTAATTCAAATTTCTCAGACATCTCGCTGAATTTTGATCCGGCAACTTCATACAATCTTGATATAAGGCATGTTAACGCATTTCTTGTCCTGCCCGACAAGAATATCACTACGGAAGAAAGAGTCATGAGTGACGATAAAAAAGAAATCGTCACATCAGGTACAGTCGGAAGAAATCCCGGAAATGTGAAGGTTAAGATAGATGCCACAAGAGGAAATATTTATCTCAAATAATTTTTTATCTGTGAAGCAACTTTTAGATTGTTTCAATGTCTTTATTCAAAAAGCTGAAATTAAAAACACATAGTATGAGAAACAGATATCTTATTGCTTCTGCATTATTTGCAGCGATTACTCTGGACTCCTGCGACAAAAACTTATTTTGTATAGACGGGAACGGACTGGCAGAGACCCAGGTACGCCGTACAGCTGGTTTTAACAGCATTGAAAACTCAACTTCAATTGATGTTGTATATGAGAAATCCGATACAACCAGCATAACCTTAACAGCCGACGAAAATCTGATCGATGAAATCGTCACGGAAACAGATAATAATAATCTTGTAATCAAAACAAGAAGAGATAAGTGCCTTGATTTCAATACCAGGCCACTTGTTACAATAAAAGCCCCGTCGGTTCAGACTGTGTTCCTGACAGGATCAGGCTCATTTATTGCCGATGATGTTTCCGGGAATTCAGTCAGTATAAAGCTAAGCGGATCAGGCGATGTTTCAGTTTCAAAAATCATAGCCACCGCTCTTAACTTATCGGTATCGGGATCGGGAAACATAAAATGCAATGATTGCATAAGTGCAAATTCCGACATCTTCCTCAGCGGGTCAGGGGCAATTGATCTCGCCGGTCAAAGTGAGACTTCAAATCTTAAAATATCCGGCAGCGGTAAAATAAGTGCTGAGAACTGGGTGATTGGATCTGCAGATATCACTATAACAGGCTCGGGAGATACATTCAGCTTCGTTGAAAATAGTCTGGTCGCATTTCTATCGGGCAGTGGGAATATTTATCTGAAGGGTAACCCGACAATTAATAAAACTATCACAGGATCAGGCAGAATCATTAATTACTGAAATATATGAAAAAAATTCTACTCCTCTTTTACACTATACTGATTTTAACTTCCGCTGCACTTTCAGGGCAATCAAAAGAGATTGGTCTCAGAGCAGGTTACAGAAGCGGAATATTCTATCAGGTTACAAGCCAGGCTGGTAATGCAGGTTTAGGTTATAACGCTTTGCTTAGTTTCAACAATAACGGTCTTCAGCTTACCGGGCTCAGGGTTATTTATGCTACTGAATTGAGTGAGATTACTCCTGATCTTTATTTGGCCTGGGGTTATGGCGGACATCTAGGATTTGTGAATATCTACCGTGATAGATACCCGGACGATTTTTACAGCTATCATCAACGGCAGTTCAGTCCTGTTATAGGTTTAGATGGCTGGGGAGCTGTAGAATACAGATTCCGGGATATTCCGCTTAATATTTCTCTGAATTTAAAACCTTATATTGAACTGGCTATCCCTCAATATGTCAGGTTTATGCCGGTCGATCTGGGGATATCAGTTTCTTATGTATTCTGATAACTTTTGATTTTTTTACCACGGATATCACCTTCTTTTCCGTGCCCTCTGTGCAGTCCGTGGTTAAATTTTTTCTTCTTTATTTGGAATTTTTTGTTTTAAAGGCTGCCACACCCTCATCAAGCCATTTTGAGTATTCCTCAACATTAAGATTTGTAGGCATTGGCTGATTCAGCGGATTACCGTCAGAATCAGCAATTACATATAATGGCAATGCATTGGTCTTGAACTTTGAAATCTCAAGATCTTCATATATTTTCCCAATGGTCTTTTTCTGCTTGCCATCTATTGCTGATACTATCCATTCATTTTCAGGAAGTTGCGTTCTGTCGTCGACATAAAGCTCAATTATGATAAAGTTATCGCGAAGTTTTTGGAATACCCCCGGATCTGACCAGACTTTAGCTTCCATACGTTTACAGTTAGCACACGCATGCCCTTTGAAATCTATGAGAACAGGCTTGCCCTTGTCTTTTGCACATGCTAATCCCTGCTTGTAATCGAAATAACCCTGCAGCCCAAGCGGCATTTTAAATATATCACCATATTTCGGCTCGGAGCAAAGAACATTGTTTTCGGAGACAGTCTGTGCACCAACTGACTGTGAACGGTTTTCGGATATCATTCCTGGCAGATTGAATTCTGATGTTTCAGCCGATGGAAGGAATGAAGAGAGTCCTGTCAGAGGAGCTCCGAAGAGACCGGGAATAAGATAAACAACAAATGTGAACACCGCGATTATGAGAAATAACCGGAAAGGACCAATGAATGGAAGGTCGCTGTCGTGTGAAAATTTTATTTTGCCCATAAGATAGAGTCCCAGAAGGAAAAACAGCACTATCCAGATTGACAGGAATAAAGTTCTTGATAATATCCCCAGTGAATATACACTGTCGATAGTCATAAGGAACTTCATGCTGAAGGCAAGCATAATAAATCCAAGGACAACTTTTATGGAGTTCAGCCATCCGCCTGATTTCGGAATTTTGCTCATTATAGAAGGAAACAGAGCAAATATTGTGAAAGGAAGTGCAAATGCGATCCCGAATCCGAGCATTCCGAATGTTGGCCTGAGTACGTCGCCACTGGCCGCTTCAACAAGCAGAGCGCCAATTATAGGTCCCGTACAGGAAAAAGATACAATAACCGTAGTGAGTCCCATAAAAAATGCCGCCAGTACACCTCCCCTGTCTACTCTCGAATCAGCTCCTGTAACCCATTTATTAGGAAGCATAATCTCAAATGCACCGAAGAAAGAGATGGCAAATATTACAAAAAGTGCAAAGAACAGAGTATTCGGGATCCAGTGCGTGCTCAGCGCATTGGCGAATCCTGCTCCGGCACTGGTAAGCGACACTATTAATCCAAGCGATGAGTAAATCAGAACTATTGATATTCCGAAAATAAGCGCTTTGAAAATTGCTTTGCCTCTTTCGGCTGTTCCCTGCGAAAAGAAAGCCACTGTCATTGGTATCATAGGAAATACACATGGGGTAAGAACACCGGCAAACCCTGCGAGTAAAGAAATAAGAAAGAATTTCAACAATCCCCTGTCGGTTTTGACAGGCTTTGTACCTGCACCGTCAACATTGCTTTTTATAACCTTTGCTGCGGATTTGTCTTCGATATCAATCTCGAATTCAACATCTTTCGGAGGTGAGCATGTGGAATTATTGCATGCCATATAATTTACTGCACCCTGAACTGTAAAAGAAGGTGATTCAGAGGTTACCTTCTGTCTGAATTCAGCGCTGGTACTGAAAGTTTTAATTTTAAATCCAAAAGCATCATCAAAAACCTCAACCGGCTTTGTAACTTCAAATGTCTTGCCCTCAAGTTTATAACCAGGCAATGAATCAAAGCTAAACGATGTGGGAATGGGTCCTCCTGAAGGAATATCCATGGCATAGATATGAGATTTTTCAGCTATTGTGGCGGTGAAGATCAGCTCATACTGATTATCGGCTTTCTTTTCATAGCTGAAATCCCATGTTACGGGATCGTAGATCTGCGCTGATGAGAATGTTGTGTAAAGAACAAATAAGGCAAAAAACAAAATTTTTCTCATCTTGAAATATTTATTAGTAAAAACCAAATTACCAAAATATTTTACTCTGTGGTTCTCTGTGGTCCTCTGTGTACCTCTGTGTAACAAAAAAAGAACTTACACAGAGTTGCACAGAGAAGCACAGAGATTCACAGAGAATAATTTATCAAGCACAAAAGTAATAATTCATACGAAGAAAAGAAGCTGATTGTAATCAGGCGAGATCGATTTCGTTATTGAAATGATCATAGAAATGATACTCAAGCATATGATAAGAAGTAACTGCCTGAATTTTTATGCTCAGTTTATATTTCAGGTTCCATTTTCTGAAGATCGGAATGAAGCCCTTCTTAAGATAGGATGCAACAAATGGATGGACATTCAGTATGACCTTCCTTGTTTTTATCTTATCAACGATAAATGACAATCCTCTTTCAAGTTCATCAGTAAACAGTATTGTCGGTTTTGTTTCGCCTGTTCCCTGGCAGGAAGGGCATTTTTCATTTGTTGTAATATTCATTTCAGGTCTTACCCTCTGCCTTGTGATCTGCATAAGTCCAAATTTGGTAAGTGGCAGGATATTATGTTTTGTTCTGTCGTTCGCCATAACCTCCTTCACCTTGTCGTAGAGCAGCTGTTTGTTCTCCTGCGACTGCATATCTATAAAATCGACAACAATAATGCCGCCCATATCCCTGAGTCTGAGCTGTCTGGCGATTTCGGTGGCAGCTTCTAGATTTACTTCCAGAGCATTTGATTCCTGATTATTACCCTGCCGGGATCTGTTGCCGCTGTTGACATCGATAACATGAAGCGCTTCGGTGTGTTCAATTATAAGATAAGCCCCATGTTTGAAGGAGACAGTTTTTCCAAATAGTCCTTTTATCTGTTTATTTACTCCGAAATAATCGAAAATAGGCAGTGTGCCCTTATAATACTTGACAATCTTTTCCTTTTCAGGAGCTATTTCCCTGATGTAAGTCTTTATATCTTCTGCGAGTGTTGGCTCATTGATATGAATGCTGCTAAAGGTAACATTCAGCATATCCCTGAGAATGGTTGATGTTCTGTTCATCTCGCCGATGAAAAGCTTGGGGGATTTTATTTCCTTCTTAACAGTAAGAAAAGCAGATTCCCATTTCTGCACAAGTTCTCTGAGTTCTGCATCGAGAAGGGCAACTTTTTTGCCTTCCGCCACTGTTCTTACGATAACTCCGTAATTCCGTGGTTTAATACTCTGAACCAATGCCTTAAGCCGGTTTTTTTCTTCAACGCTCTCTATTTTTGAAGAGATCGAAACTTTATCTGAATACGGCATCAGCACAAGGTTTCTGCCAGCCAGAGATATTTCTGATGAAAGCCTTGGCCCTTTTGTTGAAATCGGCTCTTTTGTGATCTGAACAATTACAGTCTGACCTGTAACCAGAACGTCCGTTATCTTGCCGTCCTTATCTATATCCGGCTCAGGCTTGAACTTATGCACAGGTGTTACTTTGCCCTGTTTTTGCAGAGCAGTGAGGTAATATTTGTTTTGTGTTCTGAATTGGGCGCCCAGATCGAGGTAATGCAAAAATGCATCTCTTTCGTAGCCGACATTAATAAATGCAGCATTAAGGCCGGGCATGATCTTCTTTACCTTTCCCAGGTAAATATCCCCGACAGAAAATTTTACATTACGTTTTTCCTTGTTTAACTCTATTAACTGCTTGTCTTCCAACAAAGCTAAAGAAACATCGGAATCACCTACATCGATGATTAAATCCTTATTTACCACTTCACTATATTAATCAGAGTTAATATATTATCCACCACACATGATATAATAATACAATAAACCTAAAGACCGTATGATCTTTAGGCTTAATATGTTTGATGAGTGACCACTACTGATCTTTTACTTCTTTTTATGTCTGTTCTTCCGCAAACGTTTTTTACGTTTGTGAGTGGCCATTTTATGTCTTTTTCTTTTTTTACCGCTTGGCATATAGGATTATTTCTTAACGTGTGATTTAACTTTGGTTATGAAAGACTTCGCTGGTTTGAAGGCTGGTATGTTGTGGGCTGGAATAATGATAGTTGTATTCTTAGAGATATTCCTTGCAGTTTTTTTAGCTCTTTTCTTTACAATGAAGCTACCGAAACCTCTTAGATAAACGTTATTACCCTTTACCATAGAATCCTTTACAGTTTCCATTAAGGATTCAACAGCTTTCTGTACTGTCACCTTTTCAATACCAGTGTTCTTGGCAATTTCATTAACAATGTCTGCTTTAGTCATTTTTCGTGAAGTTTAAAATTCAACAAATTATTTTGTTTATTCGTTTTTTTCAACTGTGCAAATATAAAAATATTATTTGTTTAAATAGAAACACTTACAGAATTAATTTTTTTTAAATCTTTTATTAATGCCTTAAATACAATGAAATAGATAAATGAAGACAATATCACACTAATAGTTTCCCGGAACAATTAAATATCATGAAAAATGGTAAATCACTGACAGATTGCCTTTTATTCAATTAATACCTGCCATGGTAACCGAAACTTATTTTTTATTACCTTTACAATCCAATATTTGTTATAATAATAAATATATAACTATATGTCAATCAATAAAGTTATACTCGTAGGCCATGTGGGAAAAGATCCCGTAGTCAGGTATTTTGATAAAGGAGTAGCCAAGGCTACCTTTCCTCTTGCAACAAGCGAGACCTATACAAATCAGCAGGGAGAGACAATAACTTCAACTGAATGGCATAACATAGTTTTGTGGCGTGCCCTGGCAGAAGTTGCTGAAAAAACGGTCAAAAAAGGCGCCCAGGTTTATATTATAGGTAAAATTAAGACCCGCTCCTATGTCGATAAAGATGGAATTAATAAATATATAACAGAAATACTGGCAGATACTCTTCTACTGCTGGAGAAAAGGCCGGCACAGGTCGGTTCTCAACAAAGTGCAGCTTCAACAAGCGATTCCGGTTCTTCTCTGAATGAGCCCGCAGCATCGTATCAGGCCAGTGAAAAAACACATTCCGAAATCGAGGATCAGGGCGCTGAAAACAGACCCGACAATGGCCAAACAGAGGAAGACGATCTGCCATTTTAGCTAGGAAAATAATAGTAACTCAATTGGAATCGGATTATCCATTATCACATATATTAACAGTATCAGGTATTGTCGTAAATTCCCCTGATCTAAACATCCTTATCGGTTTCGTGGTAATACTGATCCTCCTCATCGGCTCTGCCCTGATGTCAGCAACTGAAGTGGCATATTTTTCTTTCCGTCCCGAGGATATCGAGACATTCAAATCGAGCAAGAACAAAAAATCAAAGGCAATCATGAAATTACATGAGAACCCTGAAAAGTTGCTCAGTACAATACTTGTGGCAAATAACACTGTCAATATTGCTATAGTCCTGCTTGCTGCTTTTCAAAGTTCAAAAATGTTTGATTTCAGTGCAGAACCTGTATTGGGCTTTATTATAAATGTAGTGGTAATAACATTTTTGCTTCTTTTCTTTGGCGAGGTAATGCCTAAAGTATACGCATCAAGAAATCATCTTACAATAGCTTACCTGATGGCTTATCCGCTTATTGTACTTGAAAAAATATGCAAACCCCTGACAACCCTCCTTATTTATTCTACCTCCTTTGTCAGGAAAAAGACAGGAACAAGGCGCTCCAATATCAGCATGGACGACCTCTCCGATGCTCTCGAACTCACCTCCGATGAGTTTAGCGAGGATGAAAAAATACTCAAAGGAATCGTCAATTTCGGAAATATCAATGTCAGCGCAATAATGTGCCCCCGTCTTGATGTAACAGCAATAGATATAAAATCGGGGTTTGAAAAAATTATATCTTTAATAATAAGTTCGGGGTTTTCGAGAATACCTGTCTACTCAAATTCATTTGATTCCGTAAAGGGGATACTGTATGCAAAGGATATTTTACCATACACTGATAATCCCGGTGGTTTCAAATGGCAGTCACTTGTGAGGCCTCCATATTTTGTTCCGGAAACGAAAAAAATAAATGATCTTCTCAAGGAATTTCAGACTAAGAAGATCCATATGGCTGTTGTAATAGATGAATACGGAGGCACATCAGGAATAGTGACCCTTGAAGATATTCTTGAAGAAATTGTAGGTGAAATAACAGACGAGGGTGACGAAGATTCGCTGTTATATCGTAAAATTGATGAAAAGACTTACATCTTTGAGGCAAAGATTCTATTGAATGATTTTTGCAAGGTGCTTGACATCGATGAAGAAATTTTTGAAGATGCGAGAGGTGAAGCTGAAACACTGGCAGGACTGATTCTCGAACTTACCGGTGAGATTCCGCAGAAAGATCAGACAATAAAATTCGGTGAATTTATTTTCAAAATACAATCAGCCGACAAACGAAGAATAAAGGAAGTGAGAGTTGAAATAAATAAAATCAGAAGTGTTAACAGTGAAAACTAGTCTTCTCATTACGCTGATTTTTCTGGGAGCAATCGGATGCCACGAAGTCAATGTGCCTAAGCCAAGAGGCCATTTCAGGATCGATCTGCCCCAACATCAATATGTATTATTCAATGAACCTTCGGGTTCAAAGACCAATATCCCGCTTGAATTTGAATATCCAAAATACGGACATCTCACTTTTCGGGAAGAAAAAGGAGTTGATCCAGGATGGTTCAATATCGAATTCCCTGCTTACAAAGCAAAAATATACCTGACTTATAAAGACGTGAATAATGATCTTGACAATCTGCTTGACCAGAGCTATGATCTGAATGTAAAAAATCATGTTTCCAAAGCCGATGCAATTAAGGAGCAGGTCTACAGCAACCGCGAAAATAAAGTTTATGGCATTCTATATGATTTAAAAGGGAATACGGCCTCGGCAGTTGAGTTTTATGTTACCGACAGCGTCAGTCATTATCTGAGGGGATCTCTTTATTTTTCGACCGCACCCAATGCAGATTCGCTGGCACCTGTAATTGATTTTTTCAGAGAAGATATAACGCATTTGATAGAAACCCTGAAGTGGAAAAAATAATACCGGGAAGTTACCTATGGGCTGTATAACAAAACATTATCTGAATGAATTCTCCATACTCGGGGTCTGGAAGATAGAAGAAGATATCGATACTCTTCTCAGTCTGGTTTCCCTTGACACATACGAGAAGAAGAAATATGACGGATTCAGCAGCAGCTCTCGAAAACTGGAGTATTTGAGTGTGAGAGCGCTGCTCTCAGAATTAATCGGGAAAGATGTGAAGATTGTTTATAATAAAAATAATAAACCATTTCTGAACGACGGCTCAAGATTCATAAGCATTTCACATTCACATAAACTTACCGCTATCCTGCTCAGCACAAATGAAAAAGTAGGTATAGACCTTGAATTTATGAGTTCCAATATCAGCGCCCTTGCTTTCAAATTCATAAACAGGAAAGAAAAAGTCTCAAAAACGGAAGAACGGAGATACCATCTCTATATTCATTGGTGCGCGAAAGAAGCATTATATAAAATTTGTGATAAAGAGGGTATCAGTATAAGGAATAATATAACAATTGAACCCTTTGCTGTAAATGAAGCCGGGGAAATACGAGGACGTGTACAGACAAAAAAAATAAATGAATCGTTCGATCTTTTCTACTCCAAATATGATAATTACGCTATCGTCTGGACGAAGAAAAATTATGAAAATCTCCAGCCTGTACCAACACTGGCTGAAGAAAAAAACTGAGTTCTAAACACAAAGTTTCTCTATATGATTACCCCCTTTCTTATCCCGCAAAGCGGGAGGATGCCGAAAACTTCAGCATGCACAATGACCCGGATCGGGAAGTCTCCTTCCCCCTGGGGAAAGGTCGGGAAGGGGGTAAAGACAATACATTAAGCTAAATGAATATATCTATCTTCCCTTTTAAAAAAAGCATTGCCCTGCTTCTCGATCCTGATAAGGCCAAAGGGGATTCACTTGCCAGTATCCTGGAAAATGCAAATAATTGTTATACTGATTATATATTTGCGGGAGGTAGCCTGACATTCAACAGCATTGACAATCTTATAGATGAGATCAGGAAACATTCTTCAATTCCTGTTGTACTCTTCCCCGGAAATCTGCTTCAGCTAACGCTTAAGGCAGATATAATATTACTGTTATCACTCATTTCGGGCAGAAATCCCGAATTACTCATTGGAAACCATGTTATTGCAGCCCCCTTTCTGAAAAAAATAAGGGAAAACCTGATTTCCACAGGTTATATTCTTATCGGAAACGGGCACAAAACTTCGGTTGAATATATAAGTCAAACCGAGTCAATCCCTGCAGACAAACCTGAGATTGCTGTGGCAACAGCTCTTGCAGGTGAAATGCTCGGAATGAAGATGATCTATCTTGAAGCAGGAAGCGGCGCTTCAATTCATGTTCCTGTCAACCTTATTAAATCTGTCAGACAGAATATAACCATTCCTCTTGCTGTTGGCGGAGGAATAAAGAATAAAGAACAGGTTGAGCAAGTATTTAATGCTGGCGCGGACCTGATCGTTCTGGGAAATGGGTGTGAAAGTAATCCGGAGCTGCTGATTGAAGCCTGCAGAATCAGGGATAAATTCAGAAAACTTAATACGCAATAAAAAAACTTACACAGAGGATCTCAGAGTTTCACAGAGTAAGAAAAAAAGATTTCTCTGCGCCCCTCTGTGGTTCTCCTGAATTCCTCTGTGTAAGTTCTTATAACTGTTATCTGAATAACTCCGACATCGCCTCCCCGGTACAGGCATTTGGGTAAGGAATTTTGCACAAAGTCGATAACGTCGCAGCAATATCCGTCATATTCACCTGTCGTGTGATAGTAGATCTGTTAACAGTCCAGCCATACCAGATCAACGGAACGTGCGAATCATATTCATACGGTGAATTGTAGTTCGTCACATAATCCGACTCCTTTTCAACCCAACCGGGGTTTAAAGTCACTATAACGTCGCCCGATCGCTGGGGACTGAAATTATTAATGATTCTTTTAAGATTACCGTTTCCAAAATCGTTGGCTTCAAATGCCGAATATGGATATGCAGCTTCAACTCCGGTAAACTGTACCAGAAAACGCGCCACTTTCTTCTGAACATCATCGAGCGATAGGCGTGCATCTTCAATTAATGTCCGGTTCAGAAATATCTGTCGTTCAGAATAACCTTTCACCCAATTTCCTTCACCATAAACTGCATTAAGATAAGTCCTCAGCAATTGCAAAGCCTGGTTCTGCTGAAAATATCCCGAGGGAATCCTGTTCATCTCCAGAACTGAAGGAATTTCCGATATTCCGTGAGCTGCAGTAAAATAGATCAGAACATTCTTTTTGCCCAGACTGTCAGTCACATAATTAAGCAGGTTTTTGATATCATCATCGAGTCGTAAAATTGCATCACCCATTTCTACAGACGACGGTCCGAACCTGCGCCCGATGTAATCTGTTGCAGAATAACAAATTGACAGATAATCTGTTACATCATCCTTGCCCAGTCGTTCGTTTTGAATCAACCTGATAGCAAAATTTGTCGTAAGAGAATTGCCAAATGGTGTTTCCCTTAGCAAAGAGAAATCGCTTTTTACATTCCCGGCAGCTTTTGATCTTATCTTTTTCAGGTCATAAGGAAAATAGTTTACACCATTGAAGCCCAATTCAAATTTGCTCGTGTCGGGCAGGCAATCGACATAATCCTTAGAAGGCTTCAGTAGGGTCCATGCTGAATTAAGATAAGTATCTGAAAACTTCATGGCATTAAAATCATTCACCCATACAGGAAGTGTTTTTATATAGTATGTGCTCGACATCCACGTTCCAGTGGTATTGTCAAACCAAAATGCCGCATTGGCGGCATGTCCGGCTGAAAAAATTGCCGAGCTTTCTCTCAGTCCAACCCCAAATACTTTTGCTTTTCTGTTTGTCGCCATTGCCAGTTCATCGGAAAATGTAGAAACCAGAAGATTTATGGGTGAGTGCAGACCCGATTCAAAACTTCCGCCTACAGCATTCACGTTCAAATCCTTGGTGCAATTGATAAGTTCATTTTTAAGTGGAACATACCATGCGTCTGAAGTAATGCCGTGAATAGAAGGCTCTGCTCCGGTGGAAATTGTTGCATGCCCGGGAGCCGATTGAGTTAACATATACTGGAAAGAAGCATTTTTAAAATAAGTACCCTCATTAATAAGTCTTTTTATTCCATTGTCGCTAAGCTTGTCCCTGAACTTTTCGAGCTGATCATATTTCAGCTCTTCTACCACGATACCGATTACCAGACGGGGTTTCTCGGGTGGCAGGTAGGCACCCTGACCCGACAATCTTACGAAGAACAGACTCAATAATATAATTGATGCGAAATTTTTCATAACAGTTCGAGATTTATAAGATATCAGGTGCTTTATCAAATAAGGCTTAAAATACTATTTGAGCACGATGCAAAAATACTTGTTTTAATAAGAGAAGCAAATGATAAAACAGGAGCTCATTTAATTACTACAAACTTCCCATGGTAACTTGATCCTGAAACAGTATTTTTAAATACAATTAAATAAATACCTCCAGGCAGCGGGTTTAAAGCAATCACAACAGGTACCTCCTTATCAACCTGAATGACATAATCTGATAACAACTTTCCAGCCTGATTATATACCTTAACATTCACATTCCCTGAAATCTCATCAGGCAATAAGGCATTGATTTTGTTTTTTGCCGGATCAGGATATAACAAAACCGAAGATCTATGGAGCGAATCGATACTGTTCACAATAGGAACCATGTCAACTGTTAATTCAGTTTTTTGCCCTTCGTCAACTGCAATGTTATTAATTGTCTGTGGCCGGTAACCAGGAGCTGAAAATGTCAGATTCCATAAACCCGGAGGCAAAAATCTTACAAACCTGCCTGAAAGGGTGTCGGAGTAAATGTGTGAACTGTCCTTATCATAACCTTCAATAAAAACCCTGGCCGGTACAGGTGCCAGTGTATTTACATTCTGCACTCGACCGTGAACGCCATGCAAAGCATTTTCAAGATAGCCGATAAGTGAGTGCCAGTTGTTCTGCCATAATAAAGTCAATTGGGCGGCAGGAGTAATAAACTGATCATCAAGTTCAATAGTTACTTCCCTCCCCTGTAGTTCAGAAGTGATAAAATCCTGCCTGCCACCGTAAACAAGATACCAGTCTGCTCCACGGGTTACGCCATTATCAAGGAAATTCATATATGCAGGACCGGAATAAACATGAACCGTATCGGCATATGCCCTGCTGATGGAATGAAACCAGGTATCATCGGCATGAAATTTCGTAAGATATCTGTCCCAGGGATAATTAACTACTTCATTCCCTGAATGAAAATTTGCTGAGAGAACAAACCGGTGTTTCCTCATAAATCTTATCATATCAAGAGTCTCCTTCTGCCTGGAAGTGTTAGGAGTGAAAGGATCCGGGAAATTCCGGTTAAGATCGACACCATTTGCATTATACCTGACGGGTGAATTTATTGTATTACCCAATGTGTACGTTCCATCAGGATTGGCAAGAGGGTTTATCCAGACCTCAAGATTGTCCAGCAATGTATTTACCCTTGAGTCTACCCCGTAATTCTTAAGAAGATAATCGGCCAGATGCAACATTAGGATGTAGCCTCCCGTCTCATCGCCGTGCATGGTGGATGTATAAAAAACCCCTGGCTTATCCCCTGCCGGTTCAATACCAGAGGTGATCATGAGGGCAAGAACCAGCTTGCCATTAATACTTGTGCCTATTGTATCGAGCCTGCATAAATCAGGATAAAGCTTTTGGAAGCTTCTCATTATAGAATCATACTGAGTATAGGTGGGATACACGTCCCAATCCATAGCCTCATTAATAGTTGATGCTGATATGAGTTCCCTGGAAACAGGCTGCTCAACAATCTGATAATTAAATTTTTGTTTTATGAACCAGTCTACCGTAAGAGGCGATAGACTTATAAATACAATTTTATCCCTTACGGAAAGGATAGAAACATTGGCTGTAAGATTTTCAATTGATTTTTTCCCGGCATATGGTATGGTAACCTTAGCCTGTCCGTTCTGTCTGATTATCTGGTGGAGCCGATCGTCGGGACTGACAATCTGTGAATTACATTCATGTACGGATAACCCGGATATGAATAATACTAATATCAGCAACCGGGTCGCCATCAGAGCCTTATACGTTAAACCTTATGTGGAGTATGTCTCCATCCTCAACTACATAGTTTTTCCCTTCTATATAGAACTTCCCTGCAGTTTTACAGGCATGTTCCGAACCAAGAGTAACAAAATCATTGTATTTCATTACCTCAGCCCTTATAAAGCCTCTTTCAAGATCACTGTGTATAACACCAGCTGCATTTGGCGCAGTCATACCTGTTTTAATTGTCCAGGCCCTGATCTCCATTTCCCCAACAGTAAAAAATGTCTGCAGGTTCAGCATCTTGTAAGCTGCTCTCACCAGTTTATCTACTCCGGGCTCGGTCAATCCCGCATCTTTCAGGAATGCCAGACGGTCTTCATTGCTTTCAAGCTCGGCGATCTCAGCTTCAATTGCTCCGGCAATTACGAGGACTTCCGCGTCCCTCCCTTTGAGGTATTCTTTTATCCTGTCGACATATTTATTGCCTGTTGTAGCAGATTTCTCGTCAACATTGCAGACATAAATCACTGGTTTCATTGTAAGGAGAAAGAGATCATCTACATATTTCCTGTCTTCATCTTTTATTTCGAGAGTCCTTGCGTTTTTAAAATTTTCAAAATGATCATTATAACGGGCAAGAACCTCCACCCCGCGTTTTGCATCCTTATCGCCGGTTTTAGCAGCTCTGGCCAGACGTTCAATCTTTTTTTCAACCGACTCGAGGTCTTTTACCTGGAGCTCGAGATCAATTGTTTCAAGATCGCGGACCGGATCAACCGACCCGTCAATATGTGGCAGTGATTCATCATCAAAGCAACGGAGAACATGAATAAGTGCGTCGGTGTTTCTAATGTCGCCAAGGAATTTATTGCCAACGCCCTCACCTTTGTTTGATCCTTTTGCCAGACCGGGGATGTCGACTATCTCTACTGTAGTATGAACGATCCTGTCGGTCACCTGGTGTTTCTCGAGTTCATAGAGCCTTGGGTCGGGAACCTGTACGACTCCTATATTTGATTTTGTTGCACTGAAGGCGAAGGCATTCGTTTCCCCCTTGGTGTTTGAGATGCAGTTAAAAATCGTTGTCTTGCCTACGTTTGTTATTCCTATAATTCCACATTGAAGAGCCATCAGTAATCCGGGGTTAATTTATCCGTAGCAAATTTATCATAAAAATTGCCAATATCCGTAGGGGTTGAAAATATTCAACCCCACAATCAATAATCAATTGACAACCGCAGGTTGAAAATTTTCAACACCTACACCAATCCTTTATCCGAAGCAATCTTTATCAGCGATGCGGTATTCCGGGCTTGCAGTTTTACAATAAGGTTTTTACGATGGCTGTCAACAGTTAAGGGAGAGATAAAAAGCTTTTCAGCAATCTCCTGGTTTGTGAATCCCTCGGCCAATAATTTCAGTACGCTGCTTTCGCGCCGGGTTATCATCAATTCATTTTCATGCGATTTCTTAAGCAGGTTTTCGGCCTCGGCACAGAGAAAAATCCTGCCGGCATAAACTTCATTTACGCCTTCCATTATCTCCTCAGAGGAGGCGTTTTTCAATACATAGCCATATGCTCCGTTATCGAGCATTTGTTGTATGAAGACTCGTTCGCTGAATGTTGTCAGTGCAAGAATTTTTTGAGTGGGATATATGGCAATGATATTTTTACACAGATCAATACCGCTGATATCAGGCAGATTGATATCCAAAAGTAAAACATCAGGAGTGAACCACCGGAGTAATTCAAGACATTCCTTTCCGGTACCGGCTGTTGCTTCGACGCAATATTTGCCGGAGGAATTAAACATGATCTGTAATCCTTCTACAACTACCGGGTGATCTTCAACAATAATCAATGATATTCCGGATCTTTTTTTCTCAGGTTTTGAATTCGATAATTGCTTCGGTTCCTTTTCCATGTTCCGAAGATAAGTCAAAATGCCCACCAAAAGAAACAACTTTCGAACGAATATTTGCCAAACCTTTACCCTTCGAGAGTTTTTGTGTCTTTAAATCCATCCCTTTTCCATTATCCTGAACTGTAATGGAAAGCCTTCCTTCTTCACTCACAAGCTGAACAGCTATTTCAGTCGCCTCAGAATGTTTTATAGCATTAATTACCAGTTCCTGCACAATATGGTATGCTGCAATCTCATGCTTTTCATCATATCGCTTCTCAACGCCGAAAAAAGCAAAATTCACTTTTAATCCTTCTAAAACCGCTCCCTCGCAGAAATCGGACAACGCTTGTTTCAATCCACTTCTGAAAAGAATCTCAGGTATCAGATTGTGAGCCACATGCCGGAGTTCCTTTATTGACGTATCAAGGAGGCTGAGAGCATGCTCATACATATCAATTGCTTCCCTTGTTATTATGGCATTGCCTTTCATGTCGATCAATGTTACTTTTATTCCTGATACTAATCCTTAGGGACTATTGTGCAGGATAAAGCGTGTAAACCAACACGATATCGTAAGGAATTTTTAACTTTTTGATTATTTGAGATTCTTCCTTTCATAGATCCCTGCATTATCAAATTGATTCAGGTTAAAATAGCAGTCTGCTATTTTACTAAGCACATTCCGCAATAAAGGGTAATCATTATTCCGGGTAGTAATTTCTTTTGCAGGCAGATAATATCCGAGAGCCGAAGCAAAGTCACCCTGTTGATGATAAACAGATCCAAAAGCTATCTGGGTTTTCGCTATAGCAGTTCTCCATTCAGGCCCATCATACCGTTTGAAAAGGAGTAACGCTTTTGTCAGGTAATTAACAGCCATTTCATATTCGCCCTGTTCACTGTAAAAAATCCCGGCTGTCAGCAAACAGTCGCCTCCAAGAAATGAACTTATCTTCTGCTCAGATAGGTCCGGGTTATGATTCAGAAGTTTTTTTGCTTCTATATTGTCAGTCGGCATTAAATTCAGAATTAATTTATTAGGAAAAGGATTTTTTATTTATCATCTCAACATTTTCTATCTCCCTGGCGATTCTGCTTTTGAGGCTGAACCGTAGATGCAACCCGGATAAAAAGAAAAACTGAAAAGAGAAGCCCGGACTTTCTCACAGGCTTCTCTTAAGGAAAACTAAACCTAATTTGCTACCCACGAAAAATTGTTCCCCGGTTGAACCAGCATCAAAATGCCAGTTTTAAGTTCAGCGGCATGGGCGGAGCTAAAATTATATATGTTAGTATAACTGACAACTATTGCTTTTTCAATATATATTGCCGGCTTATTATTCAGACCGGTATAATTGAAATCGCAGTATGACAATATAGTGTTTGACTGGGTGTAACTATCGAAATAAATTCCCCTCCATGCACCTGGGGCAGGGCTTGAACCTGCTGCTGTGAAAGTGATTCTGGCAAGAGCGGTTCCGATAGCAGTGATCTTTGTATTTTGATAGTACCCAAACCAGAAAAAAGTATCATTTACAAGGAGGATATTTGTTCCGGCTTCGATAGTGACATTGCCATCGATATCTATTTCACCACCACTGAAATAAAAATCGGCTGTTTGTTTTTTCCATATTACATCATCGCTGTATTTTACATCGCCGGTAACCAGAATGCCTTTACCCGATGCAGGAACCAGTGTGTTTGGCGTACCTAATTCGGGAAGATGGGATGTAAATATCCATATTACATGATTAGCACAGCTATTTATGGTATTTCCTGTAAAAGCCTGGAAACCTGCGTTAGGATCCACAGCAATACCGTAGCTGGCACCATTGCTTATAGTGTTATTCGTAAATATGATAGAACTTACATCTACCATGTGAAGTGAGCCGGAGGCTGCAACCGATCCTGCATAATTAATGACGCAATAATTCATTTTGCTATTCGTCTGAGTATGACCATAAAAGGTTATGCCTCTCCATGCCCCGGCAACCGGACTTGATGCGTTTGTAGTAAATGTTATAGGCAACATACTTGTTCCATCAGCAGTAAATGTTGTTGAATTAAAATAACCAACAGCTAACCAGCCATTAGATTCAAATTTGAAAGTTGTTCCTGGCTCAATTGTAAGATCCCCATCTATATCAACTTCACTGTCGATGATGTAAGGAACGGTCAGGTTTCTCCATGTCGTTGCGGTAGAGCTTTTGAAGTCACCAGTCACAGATACCCCGGGAACATTTGTGAAAACGTTATTTGTACCAATAGTCCCAAGCTTCATAGCATGCATATGCATACCATATTTAGCAGTAGCGTTTATTGTATTATTTGTAAATGCTGAAAAACCACCATAATTATTGGTATAATAGGTCCATACACCATAACTGGCTGAATTGGAGATATTACAATGATCTACTGAAAGATCACAGCCTGAAATGTTTAATGCGCCGTAACTTGAATTGCTTCCGGCAAAAAGAATACTGCAATAAGCGAGCGATGTATTGTTTAAAGTATGTGATTCAAAAAACAATCCTTCCCAGGCTCCTGCCGTGGGTGCAGCAGCATTACTCGTAAAAGTAATCGGAAGTTGTGCGGTACCATTAGCAATCAAAGTGCCATTTGTGCCGTAGCCTACGACCAGACTCGAACCTGCGTTAAAGTTTATTACAGTACCCGGCTGAATAGTAAGAACAGCATTGTTCTCAACATTAATGTCGCCTGTTATGAAATAAGTTTTATCTGCTGTCCATGTTACTGATGCAGTAATATCCTCAGTGACATTGACTCCGGCTGTAGCTACAGTAACTGTCCATGAAGTAGTCGAATTGTCGGGACGTTTTACTGTGTAAATAACAGGAGTGGTAAAATTCTGGGCTACTCCTGATGCCGGACTTATTGTATGGCCGGCAGCAATAGTGATTTCTGTAGCAAGGCTGGTGAATGCAGTACCGTTAGGAACTGTAACAGTTATCAGTTTATTGGTAGTGTCAATAATACCTGTAGCCGCCGGAGCAACTATCTTAAATGAAGTTATCTGTTTTCCCGTGGATACAATCTTAGCAACCGGGTCAGGGGTTGGTTCTTCTTTTGTACATCCGTTTGTAATAAACAAAAGGAAAAAGAGGAATGCTGTTAATTTGAGAATTGAGTGTTTCATTGCTTTTAATTTTTAGTTTTTATTATCCCGTTTTGAAGTAATTTAAATTATATCAGGTTTACGGGATAAAGGTATTTTGTGCAGAAGCATCAGTAAATCCCCTTTTTCGTGGATTTTTAGTTTTTTATTTTCCATTGAGTACTTCTATCTTTAAACCTTTGAAGCTTTTCTATATCTAAGAAGAAAATCAACATCGAAATTGAGTAGCATCGGGTGCGACGATAATATCACTGATTTATTAAAACTTGATCTTAATAAAGGATTCGGGCTTTTAGTTGAGACTTACAGCCAGAAACTTTACTGGCATATACGAAGGCTGGTGATCCTTCATGAGGATGCTGATGACGCTCTTCAGAATACCTTTATTAATGTTTGGAAAAGTATTGGTAATTTCAGAAGCGAAAGTTCATTGTATACCTGGTTGTACACAATAGCTACCAATGAAGCACTGGCATTAATTAACAAACGCAAAAAAAATAATGCTGTATCACTCGATGATCTGGGCAGCTACTTTGCAAACACACAGGAAGGCAGCACCTGGTTCGATGGCGATGAAGCACAGATAAAACTGCAAAATGCAATTATGAAACTTCCTGATAAACAAAGAATTGTATTTAATCTGAAGTATTATGAAGACATGACTTACCAGGATATGAGTAAGGTCCTTAAAACCTCAGAAGGAGCCCTTAAAGCATCCTATCACCATGCGGTAAAAAAAATTGAAAAAAATATCGTTAATGATTAAACCTTCAGCATTATTAACTATCTAAATTACAGATGAAAAAACTTGACGACATAAGCAAGAAAAATTCCTTTAAAGTACCTGACAATTACTTTGAAGAGGTGAACAGAAAAATAATTTCTGCTGCAACCGTCGCGGATCAGAGTGTAAAAACGCTCAGCCTGTATACCAGATTAAGAGCTGGCATCCTTATCGCTGCGTCCATCGCCGGTTTCATCATTGTAAGTTATACCGCACTAAAACTTCTTACTCCTGAAAAAACATCTTCACAGATTTCGGAAGTAATTTATGAAATTAACCAGGACTCGCTGATAACCGATATTGATATTTCAACACTCGAAGAAAATGCTTCATCACTTATTCTTCCGGATGAAATACCTGATGTAAGCAAGAAAGATATAATTGATTATCTGATGCTTGAAAACATAGAAATAAACGAAATATATGCGAAACTATAATATTAATGCCATGAAAAAATTATCGCTCTTCATACCGATAGTATTCTTGCTCACGACTTTAAAATCTGAAGCTCAAAACTCCAATCTCGAAAAACTGAATAACTATAAAATTGGATTTTTCACAAAGAAACTGGATCTTACTTCTGATGAAGCTGTTAAATTCTGGCCGGTATACAATGAGTATCAAACCGAACGTAATTCCATACAACTGGAAAAACTGAAGATAAACCGGAATTTCAATCTTAATGAGAGTTCGCTCAACGACAAGCAGTTAACCGAAATGGGTGATAAATTTGTTGATTTACTGGTACAGGAGTCAGATCTTGCCGTTGAATTTCATAAGAAATTAAAAGATGTCCTTCCTCCGGCAAAAGTAATACGTTACTATCAGGCTGAAAATCAATATAAAGCACAGCTTCTTAATGAATTGCAAAATGCGAGACAGGAACAGAAATTAAGGCCGGGACGGAGATTTAATAATTAAATCTTTTGATTTACTTGGCAACATCCCCCTGACCCCCCCCTCTCCACTTCAGGCTTCTGAGAAACATAACTGATTTCTCGATCTCAGTATACATCACCTTATCATCATTAATAAAAGGTATTGTTTCGCGGAATGACTTGACAATAGCTTCCAGTTTATCAGATGATCTGAGCGGCCTTCTGAATTCGAGAGCCTGTATAGCAGTAAAAAGTTCTATCGCCAGAATTTTCTCAAGGTTTTCTGCTACTCTCAATAATTTTGTTGCGCCATTGGCCCCCATGCTTACATGATCCTCCTGTTCATTAGACGAAGGTATCGAATCTACGGAAGAAGGTGTACATAATTGCTTATTCTGACTCACAATCGACGCAGCTGTGTATTGTGGTATCATAAAACCACTGTTAAGTCCGGGATTAGCCACAAGAAATTCTGGAAGATCTCTCTGTCCTGCTATCAAGCGGTAGACCCTCCTCTCCGAAATACTTCCGAGCTCTGCCAGGGCTATAGCAAGATAATCAAAGATAAGAGCGAGAGGCTGACCATGGAAATTACCACCCGACACGATCAGGTCCTCATCGGGGAAGATAGTTGGGTTATCAGTTACCGAATTGATCTCCGTGAGTATGACTGACCTTGCATAACTGATTGCATCCTTCGTTGCACCGTGAACCTGTGGGATACATCTGAAAGAATAAGGATCCTGAACATGAGCTTTTTTTCTTGAAATAATCTGGCTGCCTTTAAGTATGTTCCTGAATGATTTTGCGGTGGCAATCTGACCTTTGTGCGGCCTTATGTCGTGTATGCAGGCAAAAAAAGGATCCAGTCTCCCATCATATGCTTCAAGAGAGATGGCGGAAGTAATATCTGCTATGGCTGACAATTTTTCTGACATATCCATAATGTATACACCAAAAGAGCTCATGAATTGCGTTCCATTCAAAAGAGCCAGACCTTCCTTCGATTTTAATTCCACTGGCAACCATCCAAACTTCTTTAAGATAACATCCGATGAGGTTTTCTCTCCATTGTAAAACACATCACCCAGACCAAGTAACGGAAGAACAAGATGCGCAAGGGGAGCAAGATCACCCGATGCTCCAAGTGAGCCCTGTTCATATACTACGGGAACTACACCTTCATTGAAAAAATCAATCAGCCGCTGAACGGTAGAAACCTGAACCCCCGATTTTCCAAGGCTGAGCGCATGGATCTTAAGCAACAGCATCAATCGCACAATCTCCGGCCGTACAATGGCTCCCACTCCGCATGCATGAGATTTAACCAGGTTTGCCTGGAGCTTATTAAGTTGATCGCTGCTGATTGTTTTATTGTGAAGAGAACCAAAACCTGTTGTTATTCCATATATCGGAGTGGTATTGTTCTCGAGCTTTTTATCGAGGTAGGTACGGCAATGAGTTATCAGATTAACTGATTCCTCAGAAAGTGAAAGCCTACCCTTCTTCTCAAACAATTCCCAGATCGTTTCCAGTTTCAGTTGCTCGGGTGATATTTTAAAGTTCATATATTTTAATTACTTAAATGCTCGAAAATCAATTTTATTTACCCCGTTCCGCTTCGCGGAAGTAAAATTGATTTTGACTTCGTCGAGCTCCTCGCTTCGCTTCGTCGGTTCTTCGCTCCCCTTGGGGTCGGGGTGAACGAAGAAAATCAATTTTTAATCTCGGAGTTTACGAAAGCCGTAAGCTCAATAAATGGTATATTCTTCTGTTCTCCGGTTGATAATATTTTTACAGTTAAGCTATTATTCTTTATCTCATCTTCACCGGCTATTATTATATAAGGAATTTTTTTTGCATCAGCATAAGAAAATTGCTTCTTAAGCTTTACCGCATCGGGATATAACTCACTTCTTACATTCATTCCATGAAGATTGTCAAGAATCATACGGGCATAATCGTTTTCCTTTTCCCCAAAATTAACAATCATAACCTGCGTGGAAGAAACAGCGATTTCATTAAACAGATTCAGTTGGTTCAGAACATCATATATCCTGTCGGCGCCAAAAGAGATCCCTACTCCTGAAACACCTTCCATCCCAAACACACCTGTCAGATTATCATATCGACCTCCCCCACAAATGCTGCCGATGCTGACATCCTTCGATTTTACCTCAATGATCGCCCCGGTGTAATAATTCAATCCTCTTGCAAGGGTAAGATCAAGTTCTGCGTCACATGTCAGTGAACTCTTTCCAATATAACCGAAAAGAGTTGTCAGTTCTCTGATCCCCTTCATTCCTGCTTCGGAAGCAGAAAGAAGTTTACTCAGGTTTTCAAGTTTATCGGATGCATTGCCTGTAAGCTGTAAAAAAGGCTGCAGATCAGAGATTGCCTTTTCCGATAATCCTTTACTCCGTAATTCTGCATTGACATTTTCCTGACCGATCTTATCAAACTTGTCAAGTGCAACTGTAATATCGATGATCCTGTCCGATTCTCCAATATAATCAGCTATGCCTGCAAGAACTTTCCGGTTATTTATTTTGATGACAACTGAAACCTTAAGTGTCGTAAAAATATCATCTATGATCCTGATTAATTCATATTCATTTAACAGTGAATCGCTTCCAATAATATCAACATCGCACTGAAAAAACTCCCTGTACCTGCCTTTCTGTGGCCTGTCGGCTCTCCACACCGGCTGAATCTGATATCTCTTAAAAGGAAATACGATCTCATCGCGGTGCTGAACGACATAACGTGCGAATGGTACAGTAAGATCATATCTCAATCCTTTTTCGCAGATGAGTGATGACAATTTGCCAGGTTCCCTGTCAGCCAGCTCATCATCACTTACGGATGACAGAAAATCTCCTGAATTCAGAATCCTGAAAAGCAGCTTGTCTCCTTCCTCACCATATTTCCCAAGAAGAGTCGTGAGATTTTCCATAGCCGGAGTCTCAATTGGCTGATAGCCATACAGCCTGAATACCTTTTTAATGATGTCAAAAATAAATTCACGCCTGAGCATCTCTTCGGTAGAGAAATCCCTGGTTCCTTTTGGTATTGATGGTTTTGAGGACATAGCTGGTTAAGACAAAAGACAAAAGATAAAAGTATAAAGACAAAAGTATGTATATAAGTTGAAAGTTGAAAGTCAAAGGTTGAAAGTCAAAGGCCTTGATAAGTGGCAGAAGTTGGAAGTCAAAAGTCTATAAAGTCAAAAGTCTATAAAGTCAAAAGGTTGTAAAATCTATCAGATTTTAGGGACTTTACGCCTTTGGACTTTATAGACTTCTTAATATTTTTCCGGTACAAAAGTCTGTTCCGTAACAGGAGGTCTTACATAAGCCAGATCGTGTTTAAGAGGAGGAAGCTTCAATGGCTTGGAAGTCAGATCCTCATAAGGAATAAGGGAAAGAAGATGATTTATACAGTTCAGCCTGGCTCTTTTCTTATCATCGGCACGCACCACATACCAGGGTGATTGTTTGGTATCGGTATAGGAGAACATTTTATCTTTCGCCATCGAATATTCTACCCATTTATCACGCGATTCAATATCCATAGGACTTATCTTCCATCGTTTTGTCGGGTCTTTAATCCTATCCTGAAAGCGTTTTTCCTGTTCATGGTCACTAACCGAGAACCAGTATTTTATCAGGATTATACCCGAACGGATAAGCATACTTTCAAATTCAGGACAAGATCTTAGAAACTCTTCATATTCTTCATTTGTGCAATAGCCCATAACCTGCTCAACTCCTGCCCTGTTATACCAGCTTCTGTCGAAGAGAGCTATCTCCCCTCCTGCCGGCAGTTCCGACACATATCTCTGAAAATACCATTGCGATTTTTCCTTTTCGGTCGGAATACCAAGTGCTACTATCCTGCATATCCTGGGATTCAGGCAACCGGCAATAGTCTTAATGACTCCGCCTTTCCCGGCAGCATCCCTTCCCTCAAACACAACGACCACTTTTAGTTTCTTTGCTTTCACCCATTCCTGAAGCTTTACAAGTTCGATCTCCTGATCCACGAAGGGATTCCTCATATTCCCTGTCATCAAGTTTTTTCTTTTTTTCCTGCTTAATATCATGGTATAAATCATCCTTACTTGCTGAGTTTTGCATTTGCTGAAATCTTTATCTTTATTTGCCATGACATTGAATATTAATTGAATCAGAAAATTATCAAAAATTTATTGAATTAGGAAACCAGGTACATAGAAAAATGGTAATCCATTCCGCCTACCCCTAAATCCCCCAGGGGGGACTTGGGCTTATTCAGTAAATTTTGAATTCTCTGTATTGCGAAGGATTTAGAGGTGAAAAGTCAGGAAATTGCGAATATTTATTGTAATACAGAAAGCTTAAAGTTCCCCCTGGGGGATTTAGGGGTGGAAAGCCAGGAAATAATTTTTTTATTGTATAAACGGTATCACCAGCGGATATTTGAACAGTTCTCCTCTTGGGGGCTTTGACACTGGCAATTATCACACACACTACTTTAAGAACGACAAGTGTGAAAATAATAGGGAATCCCAGAATGATAAAACATAAAGGAATTGCAAGCACCATATAGAGCAACATCGAAAGCTGAAAATTCAGAGAGCTTTTCCATTTATATTAACCCATGAAGATTCATCTCTTCTTGTAAGCCAGCATACCAGCGGACCAATTATTCCCCCAAAAGGGAAAAAGAAACCGGCAAAAGCCGACAGATGACATAACATTGACCAGTTTCTTTCTGTTTCTGATAATATTCTGTTCTCTTCCATGATGTTTATGATTTATTTAAAGACGGCCTTACTCGTCAGATGTTGCATATTTTTTTTCCAGACGTCTCAAATCTTCAGCCAATAGTCCGTTAGGATTCGCTTTATCAACCAGATGCAGATTATAATAATACATCTCCGAGTCGTCAATCCCAATAAGCATTATAAAGCAATAACCCGATTTCCTGTCCCCCATAGGTCCTACTTTATGAAGGATAATTGTATTCGGGGTTTTATTATCAATTGCACTCATTAGTTCATCATCTGATACAATTTTAATATTACCGGTATATATCGCTTTTATCTTTTCGATGGTCGAAATAGCAGGGGTAAGATCATCCGTGTGAGCAGAATGGTTTTATCTTTTATCTCAGGTATATTTTTATTATAATATTTAAGGTATTTCATCAGAGTCATTGCAGGGTCAAGCAAAATCATCCTGGCATGTTTCTGCATAAAAGAAAGAATTGGTGCAAGCTTATAGCTGTAAACAAAATCATTCACACCAGCAAACGACAGAGGCAGAGCGCAAATCTCAGGCATCTCAGCAAGATTGTTTACATTTTTTCCCTGAAGGAGATTTATAAAGTTATACAACCCATGCGATTTGTCCTTATCAAAATTTGTCTGGGTCAGTACGATAAATGAATAAGCCGGGTTGAGCCGCCTGACATTAAATTCTTTTACACTGATAAATTCATAGGGAGTGATATTCCATGAATCTGTTACGGCTTGTTTTATATATACATTGTACGATGAGAAAGGATCGTCCTCGAGTACTACACATGTTTTTGATGATTCAAATTGTTTTATTTCATCTTTATCGGGGAACGGCGCCTGTCCTGACAAAATTGCAGTAAGAAATAAGATCGGGAAAAGGATCGTTCTCATAAAGTGCTAATTATTGGCAGCCACAGGTATGTATAATGGATTCTTTTCATTAAACTTCCTGATATATACAAACATAAGATCCTTTTTCTTTCGTCTCGACAATTGAACATATTCCTCATAGAGCTGATTATCCTTCATAAGAAGAAGTTCGGTGTTTTCAACATCAAATTCCAGAACTTTGCCGCTTTCAAAATCGATTATGTACTGTTTTAACTCAGTCCTTCCCATATTGGATCTGTAAGGCGAGTAATAAGGGTTATAGTAAGGGCTGTAATACGACCCATAACTATAAGGTGAATAATACGGATCATAGTAACCATAAGGCGATCCATAAGAGCGTGAATCATAGGATGTTATATCCGCTACAAAGTGACAAATATTTCCAACGAATGTTATTCTGTTAAAATTTTCCTGAATCTGAACATACAGAACTCCGTTCCTGGAATAACCCCAGATACTGTTCTTGGCTACTTCCTGCCTCACTCCCATATCGTCATAGAAATAGATCTTGTCACCTTCGAGTATTTTCTTAAAGAATTCCCGGTCGTTATAGTCGATGGAGGTTAACAGTTTAGCTTTGGGTATAGGTCTGTTAGCCTTGACCTGGTCAAAATTAAGATAGATCCCGTCAGCAAATCTGAAATCAGGAGTATACTTTACCATACCTTCCTTATCCTGAGCAAAGGATAAATTGTATGGGACAAAGGATGAAAACAAACCAATCAAAAAAACCGTCCTGAGTACTTTCAACATGGCATTAAAAGTTTTTTATTTTTCAGTTCAAAATTCGTACCGGAAATACAAATTTAACAATTACTCTCGAAGGTTGTTAATTTCGCTTAATGTATATTTACTACTTATTTTGTTTAAATTTACATAACCTCAAAAATGAGATTTATGGTCAGTGAAACTGAAAATACAGCTGGGAATATCAAATTAAATAAATCGCATGAGGAAGTTTTCGACAAAAAAAAGAGGAACATTGAAACATATTCCATAGTAGCACTTCTGATTCTTATTTCTGCAATTCTGTTAATCTCATTCGACCAGAAACTTCTCGCAGGATGCATGGTAATTGCAGGCACAAGTATCGGAGTAATTATTGTCAGAAAAGCATCTGATCTTAACAGCCGGTTCAAAGATTCTCTTAATGAATTTTCATCTCTGAGCGAAAGAAAAGATGATGTAATAACTGACTTTTCACATCGAATCAGGGAACCCCTGAATAATCTGGTTATTATCTCCGATATGCTGATGGAATCAGGTCTTCAGAAGAAACAAAAAGAATTGCTTGAGACTTTCATCGCCTCTACCAATAATATGGTGACAACTGTGAATGAGCTTACAATGCAGTCTGCAGGAAACCTGAGCTATGAACACAGGAAAGCTATCAGATTCAATCTTTTTTCGACAATACAGAACACCATCGAACTATACGGACTAAAGGATAATGCAAACATCGATTTTATCCTTAACAAAAAGGAATTCAGTGACTTCGAATGTTATGGTGATCCGATAATACTTAAACAGATCTTTCTTGATTTATTCAATACAATTGAAATTCTTTCATCCGACAGGGTAACCAAAGTTGCCATCAATCTGAAAAAAACAAAGGAATCGGGGACTGAGAGCACAATATCGTTAAGAATTCAAACCGACAATCCAATAGTCCTGATAAATGATAACGGAGCTGAAAATAGTCTCGCCGCAAAATTCATTTCATCAGGGAAAGGTACTTTTACACAGGAAATAGGACCAAATTCCACCGTTCTTAATATTTTTCTACCCTATTCTAATCCCATAGCTGAAACAAAGCCAAGCATTGCTTCACAAAAAATAGAAGAACTTACCCATAAGGACAAATTGCACAAGGACCTGAAAGATCTGAAAATACTTTTGGTGGAAGATAATCTTATAAATCAGAAAATTACACTTCTCACTCTTAGACCACTTGTGCTCAGTATAGATACAGCTTCAAACGGGAAAGAAGCCCTCGACAGGTTCGGGACTAGTAACTTCGACCTTATACTCATGGATATCCAGATGCCGGTGATGAGCGGACTTATTGCTGCTGAAAAGATCAGGGCTCTTGAATCAACAACCAATTCCCATGTTCCCATTATCGCCATTACGGCAAATGCCATGATCGGGGATAAAGAAAAGTGCCTCTCTGCCGGTATTGATGATTATATTAGCAAACCATTCCAGCCGGCGGCCCTGATTGAAAAGATTAAACGAATTATCTGACCTCCCTTATGAACGGTCTGAATCCTATGACCATCATGTCGTCGACCTGTTCATTCGTTCCCATCCATGTCCTTATATTCTCATCAAGAATGGCTTTCTGATCGTTTACAGGAAAGTTGTGAATAGTCAGCAATAAATATCTGAATCGTCGGTACATAAACTTTTTATTTTCATCTCCGCCAAACTGATCTACATACCCGTCAGAAAAGATGTAAAAAATATCGCCATCAAAAAGATCCATTTCGTGGTCCCTGTACGGAAGGCCATCAGGGTTCATTCCGATGATGATTTTATCTGCATCTATCTGAATAAGACTTCCTTCGCGGATCAGGTAAAGAGGCAGAAATGCTCCGGCATATTCCATTTTTTTCCTTTTTCGGTCAATTATGCATAACCCGATATCCATTCCATCCCTGATTATTGTTCCGATGTTCTTTTCCCTGCTGAAGGTCTTCTCAAGGCCCTTATTCATTACCGCCAGTATTTGTGACGGAATATCCATATTATCCTCATTAATGGTCTTTTCAACGATCTCAATTCCTATCATCGACATCAGGGCGCCTGGCACACCATGGCCGGTGCAGTCGGCGGCCACAATAAAAATTTTTTCATTTTTTTCACCTATCCAGTAAAAGTCTCCGCTGACGATATTTTTTGGCTTAAATAAAATGAAGGAATCGGCAAAATGTTTCCTGAAATAAGCCTCAGAAGGCAGAAGGGCTTCCTGAATCCTCTGAGCATAAATAAGACTGTCAGTAATGTCTTTATCCTTTAATTCCAGTTCTGCCTTCTGCTTCTCAATAAGCTCAAATGCCTGTCCTTTTTCTCTCAGGAGTTTCCGTGTCCTGACAAGTGTTCGCGTCTGGATGAAAATAAAAATAATTACGACCAGAATGAGTATAATGCTATACAATACAAAATGAGAGGATGATGCAGTGACAGAAACCACGACACTGCAAACAGTAAGCAGAAATTGTTGAATATAATTTAATAGCATAACTTACATCAGATGATACAAAATTAAAGGAATTATCGGTATCTGATCAGTAAGCATTGATTATGATGAACGATCAATCTGAAATAATTTCATCGTTCCCTCTCCTGCATAATCTTGAATATCTGGCTGATGGAGACTCTATAAACTGTCCTGCCTCCAGGGAATTCCATTTCTTATCTATTAAGGAAATTGTATCTAAGGAAGAGAGGACTACATTAGGCCATTTCCTGGAAAACCCGCCTTTTCTGAATGCTTTTATGGTCCCATCGAGTAAAACCGATCCGGGAGAAAGATACCTGTGATCGCGTTTCGGATCAGTATTCCCCAATATCTGCCATGATACCATGAATAAATCGTTGACATCCACGGTATGATCGACAACTGCAATGAGTCTGAAAATTCCTCCGGGATCTTTCTTCCTGAACAAGTTAACGGCTTTATCGATTACTTCCTTATCCTCTGACTGGTTCACCGAAACAATAAGAATTGGCAAAATATCATAATTAAAATCCCTGATAATCTTCTTGTCAAAAATATCAGGTGTTATTCCTGATAATTTCCTGACAGGTATGTCTGTTGTGCCTTTACCGGTAACTTCTTCAGGCATTTTGATCGTAGCATCAATTCCCGCTTTTCCGCCATAGGAGAAACTGTCGGATGAATGGTCGAGAACGTCCAGCGGACCATTGCTGAATAACAGGTCGCGGGTGAGTTCAACATTTGCCATTACATGTGCTACAAGGGCCAAATAGTTCCTGATATCCACATCGCCGCTTACTACGATCAAGTATTTGGCAAACATCAGCTGACCTGCGCCGGACAATGCATTGAGTACTTTCATACCCTGTCCGGGGTAGTTCTTTTCTATTTTGATTATTACACAGTTATGAGCTATGCCGGCATCCGGCATATGAAAATCAACAACTTCCGGCTGCAGAGTCAACTTTACAGGAGAAAGGAAAAGCCTTTCAGTTGCTTTTGCGATCCAGGAATCTTCCATTGGCGGGATGCCAACTATAGTAGCAGGATAAATTGCTCCATTTGAATGTGTTATGCAGGTGATATGAAACTTTGGATACCAATCGGCCAGTGAATAGAATCCGGTATGATCACCGAATGGCCCTTCCCATACAAGGTCTTCAGCAGGATCAACATAACCTTCCAGGATAATGTCGGCATCACCGGGAACCCAGAGATCGTTTGTTATGCACCTTACCAGCTTCACTTTCTTTTTCCGCAGGAAGCCGGCCAGGATGTATTCGTTAATATTTTCAGGGAGGGGGGCAGTTGCGGCATAGGTATATACAGGATCACCTCCAAGAGCGACCGATACCGGCATTTTTTTCCCTGCTTTTTTCCAGGCTTCAAAATGATTTGCTCCCGTCTTATGGCGTTGCCAGTGCATTGCAGTCGTATTCTTGTCGAGGATCTGCATCCTGTACATTCCGACATTTGTGCTGCCTGAATCAGGATGAATGGTATGGACCATTGGCAGAGTTATGAAATGTCCGCCATCGTGTGGCCAGCATTTCAAGACCGGTAAAAATCCAAGATCAGGATTCTTAAGAATATTCTGCTGGCAGATTCCCTTTCTATTGATCTTTGAAGGAAGCAGCCCTCCAAGCTTAATAAGGTCGGGAAGTTTTGTGATTTTATTGAAAAATGTTCCCTTATTGTCTGAAATATTACTTTTTAACAGGCTCTCTATTTCCTCTCCCGCTTCATCGAGATCTTTTCTGCCAAGAGCCAGAGCCATTCTGGAATCTGATCCGAATGCATTAATAAGCAGTGGAAAGCCTGTTCCGTTATTTTCGAATAACAGAGCTTTCCCTCCGGTTTTGGAAATACGGTCGGTTATCTCAGTAATTTCAAGTACAGGATCAACGAACTGTGTAATCCGTATCAGTTCATTTCTTTGTTCCAGATCATTTACAAATTCAGTTAATCCCGAGTAGCTCATAAGCTATTTGTTTTGAATTTCAAAGATAATTCAATAACCGTCGAAAATCTACAAAGAAATCCATTAACCACAAAGTCCCTCGCCTATAAAATACAGGAACATCAAGATTAATAACTTTATATACTAACATTGAATTAGGTCTCTTTTATACGATTACCCCCTTTCTAATTTCCCCCAAGGGGGAAAGGTTGCCACGGTTTCAGACACTACCCTGTACCAATTCGGAGCTGACTCCTTCCCCCCTGGGGGAAGGCTGGGAAGGGGGTCAAAACTCTCGAGAAGGAAGCAAGTTATATAGTAGCACACAAAGTGGGCTCAAAGTTCACAAAAGGGAATTCGGATATCTCTTTGTGATCTTTGTGTAAAAGCTTTGTGACCTTTGTGGTAAAAAAATGGATGGGTATAAAAACAATAATGGGAACTCATCTCTTGGATTAGTTCCCATTCACCGTCTACAACCGAGGTTGCTTTCGGCGTCAGATTACTGTTATTTTGACCGGCTGTTTAAGAATACAAGACTCTTTATGTCAGCCCATGGCTTTTGGGTAAAGCCTGTTACAGCAAAACCCTCCTGCTGTCCGTTCCCATGCCGAAGCATAGTTCCCGGACGAAGTGTCATTCAGGCTCTGTTACATATTTCCCGAAGGATATTGCATCAGTCTCGGTCAACCCGGGGCCGAAGCCCTTCATTTTCCGATGCCCTTTGACTCAATCTTAGAAAAGAACGTTTCCGCTTTTTCAGTGATCTTACTGAACATAGCGGGCCTAAGCCCTCTGGTTCAGACTCCGGCTCTCATGTTGTGCAGACCCGAAGGTCTGACTGAAATGGATCGTGTTTCAATTAAGTAACCTTTTCCGTTTCCACATCTTTCGAGCAGTCTTTTATCGCTCACCTGATATATCAAAATTATACTTTTGGTCCGATATAACAATCTATGTTTGCTCTATCTTATCCACGCAATATAAACAACAGGGTTTATAAATTGTTCATAACGGCGGGAAATGACAATACGTCTGATTGACAATATATTTTCTATGTCGTTCATTATCAGTTTTTCAGTAGAATAATTTTAAGATGAAAATATTTCTATTTTTTTGAAAAAATCCATTAACCGCAAAGATCAACCTTCTCCTGAAAGCTACCTTTTATACTCATCTTAGATTTTTTTAGACCTGGGAGATCCCTCACTCATCCACCCTTCCACATTTAAATATAAGTAAATGGTTATAGGTGGATGAGTTGAGGGATCTCTCAATCATTATAACGAATCCTTTATTGATTATTTCTTGTCTCTTATAAATACCTCTTCCGACTTGGAGTGAAAATAGATGTGACTAAAGAATAGTAAAATTAGAGAGGGGTGCCATGTAATAAAAAGTTCAGTTATAATGATAATAGGCATTACCGTTTATTAGTGCTTTCGCACAATTACGGAGCCGAAGGCTAAGAAAAAGCCAAGGATGTAGATCTCCCCTCTTTGCGCTAGCAGCAGGGGACGGGGGTGAGTTTGCAAGAATGGGCTGCGGTGTGAGGTATTAAAAAAGGCTGCCCATCAGGACAGCCTTTTCTACTTATTTCTATATATTTCTATATATTTCTACTTCTTATATCCATATACTGCCAGGTTTCCAAGAGTCTCCTCTATTCTGAGCAGCTGATTGTATTTTGCGATCCTGTCAGTCCGGCTGGCAGATCCTGTTTTGATCTGTCCCGAATTGGTTGCAACTGCGATATCTGCAATTGTAGTGTCTTCGGTTTCGCCTGAACGGTGCGATGTAACTGTTGTATAACCAGCTCTGTGCGCCATTTCAATTGCATTCAGAGTTTCGGTAAGGGTACCTATCTGGTTAACTTTAATAAGGATTGAATTTGCACAACCCAGATCTATACCTTTCTTAAGGTAGTCGACGTTAGTTACAAATACGTCATCACCTACAATCTGGCATTTCTTCCCAATTCTGTCGGTCAGCATCTTCCAGCCGTCCCAGTCGCCTTCAGCCATACCATCTTCTACTGAATCGATCGGGTATTTAGTTACAAGCTGTTCAATGAAGTCAACCTGTTCTTTTGAAGTTTTTCTTGCACCTTTTGGTCCTTCGAATTTTGAGTAATTGTACATTCCATCCTGATAAAACTCAGAAGCTGCACAATCGAGACCAATTGTAAGATCGCTGCCTGCTTTGTATCCGGCAGCTGTAATAGCCTTGATAATAGTCTCAAGTGCATCTTCAGTACCGTCGAGTTTTGGGGCAAATCCACCCTCATCTCCCACCGCTGTGCTTAATCCGCGCTCTTTAAGAACTTTCTTTAATGAATGGAATACTTCAGTTCCCATGCGAAGACCTTCACTGAATGATGTTGCACCGATAGGTCTGATCATAAATTCCTGAAATGCGATCGGAGCATCTGAATGTGAGCCACCGTTTATGATGTTCATCATGGGTACCGGTAATGTAACTGCGTTGGTGCCTCCAATATAACGAAACAAAGGAAGACCATGATATGAAGCCGCTGCTTTGGCAACTGCCAGGGAAACTCCCAGAATTGCATTTGCGCCAAGATTACTCTTTGTTTTTGTGCCGTCGAGGTCAATCATCTTCTTATCGATACCTGACTGATCCGTAACATCCATACCGATTATTTCTTCGGCAATAACGTTATTTACATTATGAACGGCCTTAAGAACACCCTTGCCAAGATAACGGTTCTTATCACCATCTCTGAGCTCAAGTGCTTCGTTTTCTCCTGTTGATGCTCCTGAAGGAACTGCAGCCCTTCCGAAATAACCACTTGTTGTCATTACATCAACTTCAATTGTTGGATTGCCGCGTGAATCAAGAATCTCACGAGCGTGAACACTAACTATCTGACCCATAATTTTTTAATTAATTATTAAACACTAATTCAATATATAAAAAAAGGGATGCAATAATTTATCCCTTTTAGTTATAATATTTTTTAAACGTCTTACTTTTCTTCAGGAACTGATTCCCCGGCGTTTTCTTCTGATTTCTCAACAGTTTTTTCAACCTTTTCAGTCTTTTCCTTAACTGCTTTTGGAGCTTTCGCTTCAGCTACAGTTTCATCTTTCTTCTTTGTTGATCTTCTTCTTCTTGTAGTCTTTGTTTTTGCAGCTTCTCCACCTCCGAGCATAGCTTCGTTATAATCAACAAGCTCCATTATGCACATATCTGCATTATCGCCTAACCTGTTGCCGATTTTCAATATACGTGTATATCCACCCGGACGTTCAGCTATTTTAGGAGATACTTCTCTGAATAACTCAGCAACAGCCTCTTTATCTTTCAGGTAACTGAAGACCATTCTTCTTGAATGTGTTGAATCTTCCTTGGATTTAGTAATAATCGGTTCAACATACATACGAAGTGCTTTTGCTTTGGCTGTTGTTGTCGTAATCCTCTTATGAAGGATAAGTGAAGTCGCCATATTCGAAAGCATCGATTTCCTGTGTGAACTTGTTCTCCCTAAATGGTTAATAACTCTATTGTGTCGCATTTCTCTATTTCCTTAACCAGTTTTCAAATTAATCTTTCTCTAATTTATATTTGCTAACATCCATACCAAAAGAGAGGCTCATGGATTCGAGCAATTCGTCAAGCTCGGTGAGTGATTTCTTTCCGAAGTTTCTGAATTTAAGAAGGTCATTCTTATTAAACTTCACGAGATCACCAAGTGTTTCAACTTCTGCGGCTTTAAGACAGTTAAGGGCTCTGACAGAAAGGTCGAGATCGACCAGTTTTGTCTTAAGCAGTTGTCTCATATGCAATACTTCCTCATCGAATTCTTCATTTGCCATCTTATCGTCTGAGTCGAGTGTGATCTTCTCATCGGAAAAGAGCATAAAGTGATATATCAGTATTTTTGCAGCTTCTTTAAGAGCATCTTTCGGATGGATTGACCCATCTGTTTCTATCTCAAAAAGAAGTTTTTCATAGTCGGTCTTTTGCTCCACACGGTAGTTTTCAACCGTGTATTTCACATTTCTTGTGGGAGTAAAAATAGCATCGATGGCGATTAAACCAAATTCACTGTCGACAGGCTCGTTTTCTTCAGCAGGAACATATCCTCTGCCTTTATTAACAGTTATCTCAATCTGCAGCTTAACATCGGGCTCCATCCTGAAAATAACCAATTCGGGGTTAAGAACTTCGAATCCTGATAATGAACTGTTAAGATTACCGGCTTTGAAAACTTCCTGACCGCTGACCTTGATAGTAACCTTCTCATGATCAACGTCTTCAACAGTTCTTTTAAAACGAACCTGTTTGAGGTTCAAGATTATCTCGGTAACGTCTTCCATGACACCGGTTATGGTAGAGAACTCGTGGTCAATACCCTCGATCTTAACCGTTGTTATGGCAAAACCCTCTAGTGAAGAGAGAAGAATTCTTCTAAGTGCATTGCCGACAGTAATACCATAGCCAGGTTCAAGCGGACGGAATTCAAATTTTCCGTGTTTGTCGTCCGCTTCCAGCATTATTACTTTATCAGGCTTCTGGAATGATAAAATGGCCATAGGATTTTTCTTAATATTATTATTTAGAATACAATTCAACTATAAGTTGTTCCTTTATGTTTTCAGGAATATCAGTGCGTTCAGGTACGTTCATAAATTTACCTGCCATTTGTGTATCATCCCACTCAAGCCATGAAAGTTTTGAATATTTCTTGGTGGTCAGAGAATCAACGATTGTTTCAAGAGATTTTGATTTCTCACGGACACCGATAATATCGCCCGGTTTCAGCTGGCATGAAGGAATATTAACAACAGTACCGTTAACGGTTATATGCCTGTGAGAGACAAGCTGACGTGCAGCCGCTCTTGTTGGAGCAACACCAAGACGGTAAACTACATTGTCGAGACGTGATTCGAGGAGCTGAAGAAGAACTGCGCCTGTTACGCCTTTGCTTCTTGAAGCTTTCTCAAAAGTGTTCCGGAACTGACGTTCGAGCATACCATATGTATATTTTGCTTTCTGTTTTTCCCTGAGCTGAACACCATATTCTGACGTTTTTTTTCTCTTTTTGTTCATTCCATGCTGTCCGGGAGGAAAATTTTTCCTCTCCATGTGCTTGTCGGGACCGAATATTGGTTCACCGAATTTCCTTGCTATTCTTGTTCTTGGGCCAGTATATCTTGCCATTTTTTATAATGATTTGAACTTAATTACTATTTTAAAATTTCGGATTGCGGATTGTTGATTTCGGATTTCTAAATCCGCAATCCAAAATCCGAATTCCGCAATCACCTAGACTCTTCTTCTACCGGGAGCACGGCAACCATTGTGAGGCATTGGTGTTACGTCAACTATTTCAGTAACCTCTATCCCAACATTGCTTATTGATCTGATAGCCGATTCGCGGCCTGATCCTGGTCCTTTTACGAATACTTTCACTTTTCTTAAACCAAGATCATAAGCTACTTTACCACACTCTTCAGATGCCATTTGGGCGGCATAAGGTGTATTCTTTTTTGAACCCTTGAATCCCATCTTTCCTGCAGATGCCCATGAAATAACCTGACCCGAATTGTTTGTCAGTGTAACAATAATATTATTAAATGATGAATGAACATGTGCATGGCCTGACGGTTCAACCTTAACGACCCTCTTTTTTAATGCTCCTGTCTTCTTTGCCATAATCTATTTATTTAGTAGCTTTTTTCTTGTTTGCAACAGTTTTCTTTCTCCCTTTCCGGGTTCTGGCGTTATTTTTGGTGCTCTGTCCTCTTACAGGAAGACCTATTCTATGACGAACACCACGATAGCAGCCAATATCCATAAGCCTTTTTATATTCATCTGTGTCTCTGAACGGAGCTCACCTTCGAGCTTATAGTTGTCATTCAGAATCCTACGGATAGTATTGATCTGATCATCGGTCCAGTCCTGAACCTTTGCATTCCTGTCAACACCAGCCTCATCGAGAACTTTCTGTGCAATGCTCCTGCCTACACCGTAGATGTAAGTCAGGCCAACTTCGCCTCTTTTATTTCTTGGTAAATCCACACCAACAATACGTGCCATATAATACTTTTCTTAAATGAGTTGCAAAATTAGTTAAATTATCCCTGTCTCTGTTTGAACTTGGGATTTTTCTTGTTAATAACGTAAATGCGACCTTTTCTTCTGACTATTTTACAATCAGCGCTGCGCTTTTTTACAGATGCTCTTACTTTCATTACCTTAATATTTCTTATTTATACCTGAATGTTATTCTTCCTTTTGTTAAATCGTATGGTGACATCTCCACTTTTACTTTATCGCCTGGCAAGATCTTGATATAATGCATTCTCATCTTCCCGGAAATATGTGCTGTTATCACATGTCCATTTTCGAGCTCAACCCTGAACATTGCATTTGAAAGGGCTTCGATGATTGTACCGTCTTGCTCAATTGATGGTTGTTTAGCCATACATTTACATATTATTTAAAACTGTTTCGATAAATTCAAAAGTTGTCAATACCTCTGCTTTCCCTTTGTCAACTGCAACAGCATATTCAAAATGTGCTGAAGGTTTGCCATCAGCAGTCTTGATGGTCCATCCGTCTCTCATCTGAAGTGTTTCCTTCTTCCCCATATTGATCATTGGTTCTATACAGATTACCAGTCCTTTTTCCATTTTCGGACCGGTTCCCTTCTTACCCCAGTTAGCTACTTCAGGTTGTTCATGAAGTTTCCTCCCGAGGCCGTGTCCTACCAATTCCCTTACAACAGTATATCCTCCACTTTCTGCTTTGGTCTGAACTGCAGAAGAGATGTCTCCAACCCTGTTACCTGCGATTGCTTCCCTGACTCCTTCTTCAAGAGAAGCCCTGGTATAATCGAGCAGCCGTCTTACTTCGCTGGATATTTCACCAACAGGAAAAGTAAATGCACTGTCGCCATACCACCCATTCAGTATCACTCCGCAATCAACAGATATTATATCACCCTCTCTAAGAACATAGTTGGATGGAATACCATGAACCACTTCGTCGTTGACAGATGTACAGAGAGTATTAGGAAAACCACCATATCCCTTGAAAGCCGGCGTCGCTCCGTTATCACGAATAAACGTTTCGGCTATTCTGTCGAGATAAAGAGTGGTAACCCCGGGTTTTATCAAAGATGCAAGTTCCGCAAGTGTTCGCGACACCAGCATATTGCTCTCTTTTAACAACCCAACCTCTTCATCAGTTTTTAAATACAACATCAAAGAACGCTAAACTAATTATATTGATGTAGATCCACCAGTTCTTCCCTTAACGCGGCCTGTTTTCATAAGACCATCGTAATGACGCATAAGCAGATGACTCTCAATCTGTTGGAGTGTATCAAGGATAACCCCTACAAGAATGAGAAGTGATGTGCCTCCATAGAATTGTGCAAACTGCGGTGATACTGAAGCTTTCACGGCAAGAGAAGGCATTATAGCCACCATTGCGAGAAAAATTGATCCCGGGAATGTAATTCTCGACATGATCGTATCAAGAAACTCTACAGTTTTTCTGCCTGGTTTGATACCAGGAATAAAACCACCGTTTTTCTTCATATCTTCTGCCATCTGCACGGGATTAATAGTAATCGCAGTATAGAAATATGTAAAGACAATAATCAGTATTGCAGTTACCAGGTTATACCAGAAGCCGTACATATTCGAGAATGCCACAACAAAACCTGAACCGGAATTTGTATAACCGGCGATAATCATCGGCAGCATCATGATTGCCTGGGCAAAAATGATTGGCATAACACCGGCTGCATTAACCTTTAAAGGAATATACTGACGAACGCCGCCATATTGCTTATTACCAACTATTCTTCTTGCATACTGAACCGGTACACGCCGTGTGCCCTGTACCAGAAGTATTGACTCCGAGCACAACAACAAAGAGGAACAACACTTCAACAATAAGTCCAATTGCACCACCGGCTCCGTTCATCCTGACACCCACTTCAAAGATAAAGTTCTGACGGCATCCTGGCAACAATACCAATCATTATTATAAGAGAAATACCATTTCCGATACCTTTATCAGTAATCTTTTCTCCCAGCCACATAACGAACATAGTACCGGCTGTAAGAATGATAACTGAAGATATTGAGAAGAATGTACCTGTCAGAATAAATGCTGATGCAGGCAGAGTATGCATGTCAGGTTCACAAGATAGGTAGGTGCCTGAAGTACAAGAACTGCAATTGTAAGATACCTGGTGTACTGATTCATTTTACGTCTTCCGCTTTCACCTTCTTTCTGAAGTTTCTGGAAATAAGGGAATACTATACCCAGCAACTGAACCACAATTGAAGCTGAGATATAAGGCATGATTCCCAGTGCAAATATAGAAGCCTGGGAAAAAGCGCCACCCGAAAACATATCGAGAAGACCCATTAAGACCTGAATTGGTCTGATGTTTCAGATTAGCCAATTGTGACGGATCAATTCCCGGCAGGGTAATATATTTACCCAGTCTGTATAATAAAATTATCCCAAATGTATAGAGTAGTCTTGCGCGAAGATCTTCTATCTTAAAGATATTTTTTATAGTCTGAATAAGTCTCATGAAATTACAGTATTACAGCGGTTCCCTTTTTGGCTTCGATTGCTTCTACAGCTGATTTGCTGAATGCATGGGCATGAACTTCGAGTTTTCTTTCGAGAGTTCCTTTTCCAAGTATTTTTACCAAAGCATTTTTAGAAACCAGTCCGGCCATTACAAGTACTTCAAAATCGATCTTCTCAATATTATGTGATTCCGCAAGAGTCTGAAGAGTACTTATATTGATACCCTTGTATTCAACGCGGTTAATATTTTTGAATCCATATTTTGGAACACGTCTCTGAAGAGGCATCTGACCGCCTTCAAAACCGATTTTCCTACTGTAACCTGATCTGGATTTTGCACCTTTATGTCCTCTTGTTGAAGTACCTCCTCTGCCGGAGCCTTGACCACGACCGAGACGCTTACTATTATGTGATTGATCCTTTTGCAGGTCTTAAGTTACTCAAATCCATAACCTTATATTGTAATATAGTTAAATATCTTAAATATTTTCAACTTTAACCAAATGTCTTACTTTTACTACCATACCCAGAATCTGTGGGGTAGCTTCATGTTCGACACTATGGTTTAATTTGCGGATACCCAAAGCTTCGAGAGTTCTCTTTTGTCTCATCGGGTTTTCCGTTTTTGCTTTTCACCTGGGTGATACGAATTTTTGCCATCGTAATGTTATTTACTAACCGTTAAATACTTTATCCATTGTAACACTTCTGTGTTCGGCAACCGTGAATGCATCTCTCATTTCGAGAAGTGCAGCAAAAGTTGCTTTCACAAGGTTGTGAGGGTTTGAAGAGCCTTTTGATTTTGCGAGCACGTTCTTTACGCCCACACTTTCGAGTACGGCACGCATAGCACCACCGGCTTTAACACCGGTACCTTCTGATGCCGGTTTGATGAATACTTTTGCTCCACCGAATTTTGCAACCTGTTCGTGAGGTATTGTACCGTTGATAACGGGCACTTTTATCAGATTCTTTTTTGCATCTTCGATTCCTTTTGCAATAGCCGTTGTTACTTCACTGGCTTTACCAAGTCCATGTCCTACAATACCATCTTCATTTCCTACAACTACTATAGCTGAAAAACTGAATGTACGTCCTCCTTTTGTAACTTTGGTTACTCTCTGGATACTGACAAGTCTGTCCTTAAGTTCGAGATCGCTGGTTTTAACTTTTCTTATACCGTTTCCCATAATTCATTAGAATTTTAAACCGCCTTCGCGGGCTGCATCAGCCAATGATTTTACTCTGCCATGATATTTATATCCGCTTCTGTCGAAAACAACTTTCTCAATACCTTTTTCCTTGCATTTGGTTGCGAGAAGCTTTCCGACAAGTTTAGCCTGTTCAATTTTTTTAATACCTGTTTGGGCTGCAATCTCTTTTTCCTTAGAGCAGGCCGACAGAAGAGTAACTCCATTCAGGTCGTCAACAACCTGAACATAAATCTGTTTATTGCTGCGGTATACTGCAAGTCTTGGTGTTTCAGCAGTACCGTTTATTTTCTTCCGGATCCTCATTTTGATCCTTGTTCTTCTTTCCAACTTAGTTAAGGCCATGATTTTTTACTTTTACCAGATTAAACACTAGCAGATTTTCCAGCCTTCCTTCTGAGCTGTTCTCCAACAAACTTAATTCCTTTTCCTTTGTAAGGTTCAGGCGGACGGAGAGATCTGATTTTTGCAGCAACATGTCCGATAAGCTGTTTGTCGATACATGTAAGGGTAATGATCGGATTAGCCCTTCTTTCAGTTTTTGTTTCTACTTTAACTTCATTCGGAAGCTGAAGAATTACTTCGTGAGAAAATCCAAGGCTCATCTCAAGATTCTGTCCTTTTGCTTCAGCACGGTATCCAACTCCTACGAGTTCAAGTTCTTTCTTGTATCCTTCCGATACACCAACAACCATATTATGAATCAGTGCGCGGTAAAGACCATGCAACGATTTATGATTTTTTGATTCAGATGGACGCGATAATATGACTTCGTTCCCCACCACTTCCACCTTCAGGTCTTTGTCGACTGCCTGAGTCAACTCTCCCAGGGGGCCTTTCACACTAACCACATTGGTGTCACTGATATTCACAGTAACGCCTTTTGGCAGGTTTACAGGTAATTTTCCTATTCGTGACATTAAGCTATCCTCCTAATTAGTAAACATAACATAATACTTCACCACCAATTTTCTCTTTTTTCGCCTCTTTATCGGTCATCAGACCTTTTGAGGTTGAAATGATTGCAATACCAAGTCCGTTAAGGACTCTTGGCATATCATCGAATCCGATATACTGACGGAGACCCGGGCGGCTTATTCTTTGAATTTCTTTGATAGCAGGTTTTTTGCTCTTTGCATTATACTTAAGAGCAATTTTCAATACACCCTGCGGTCCTTCACCTTCAATAACCTTATAGCTGAGGATATAACCTTTTTCAAACAGAATTCTGGCAACCTCTTTCTTAAGATTGGATGCTGGTGCCTCCACAACCTTATGACCGGCCATAATGGCGTTCCTTATTCTGGTCAGTAAATCTGCAATTGGATCAGTCATCTTCTTTTCTATTATTTATATAGTTTATAATTATTCTTAAATTACCAGCTGGCTTTTTTTACACCCGGGATAAGCCCGAAAGATGCCATTTCCCTGAAAGTTATCCTGCTTACTCCGAATTGTCTCATATATCCTCTTGAACGACCGGTCAGTTTGCAACGGTTATGCATTCTGTTAGGGTTGGAATTGCTGGGCAGACGGCTTAATCCGACATAATCACCGGCAGCTTTGAGTTCAGCTCTTTTTGCGGCGTATTTCTGGGTCAGTCTTGCGCGTTTTACTTCGCGGGCTATCATCGATTCTTTAGCCATATTACTAGTTTTTAATATTTTTAAATGGTAATCCAAACTGTTTAAGAAGAGCTAATGCTTCTTCATCGGTGTCTGCAGAGGTTACAAATGTGATCTGAAGACCCATGATCTTTGCAATCTTATCGAGGTCAATCTCAGGGAAAATTATCTGTTCGGTAACTCCGAGAGTATAATTGCCGCGTCCGTCGAGTTTGGAATTAATTCCTTTAAAGTCGCGGATACGTGGCAGAGCAACAGATATCAGTCTTTCAAGAAATTCAAACATCCTGTCTCTGCGTAATGTTACCATTATACCGATAGGCATGTTTTTTCTCAGCTTAAAGTTTGAGATATCTTTTGTCGACATAGTCTGAACAGCTTTCTGACCGGCAATGTCTGATAATCTCTTTTACTCCGTATTCCAGCAGTTTCTTATCGGCAATTGCCTGTCCTACCCCCTGGTTGATAACTATCTTTTCCAGCTTGGGGACCTGCATGATGGTTTTGTATCCGAATTCCTTCATCAATGCAGGGACGATCTCGTCTTTATACTTGGTTTTGTAGCGCAGGTGTGTACATTACTTGATCTCCTCTCCTGATTTTTTTGAATAACGCACTAATTTATCTTTTTCATTAAGTTTCTTGCCAACACGGGTAGGTTTGCCAGAAGTAGGATCAATAAGCATCAGATTTGAAATATGCACAGGGGCTTCTTTTTTCAAAATTCCTCCCTGTGGAGCTTTTGCATTTGGTTTGGTATGTTTTGATACCATGTTTACACCTTCAACAATAGCTCTGCTTTTCTCTCTGTCGACTTCAAGAATACGGCCTTTCTGACCTTTTGATTCACCGGTTATTACCATAACCGAATCTCCCTTTTTTATATGTATTTTCTTCTGCATCGTTGTGTATTTAAATATATTACAACACTTCAGGTGCCAATGAAACAATCTTCATATACTTATCGCGCAATTCTCTGGCAACCGGCCCGAAAATACGTGTTCCGCGTACTTCATTAACATTGTTAAGAAGAACTACTGCATTATCATCGAAACGGATATAGGAACCATCGGCACGACGGATCTCTTTTTTTGTTCTGACAACTACTGCTTTGCTTACTGTACCTTTTTTTGCTTCACCTGAAGGAAGTGCGGATTTCACACTCACAACAATTTTATCACCTACGGTAGCATATCTTTTTTTGCTACCACCGAGAACCCTGATGCACAAAACTTCTTTTGCACCTGAATTATCGGCTACGGTCAATCTGCTTTCCTGTTGTATCATGATTACTTAGCTCTTTCGATTATTTCAATTAATCTCCAGGTTTTGTTTTTGCTCAGAGGCCTGGTCTCCGATATACGTACAGTATCACCAATATTGCATGAATTTTCTTCATCGTGCGCCATCAGCTTTTTTGATCTGTTTATAAACTTGCCATAAATCGGATGTTTAACTTTCCTTTTTATGACAACGACGATGGATTTGTCCATTTTAGTACTGACAACCACACCTATACGTTCTTTTCTAAGATTCCTTTCCATTGCTGATCTAGCTATTTGATTTCTTATTCAATTCTCTTGTACGCAATTCAGTCTGCAGACGTGCAATCGTAATCTTCACATCTTTAACCTTCTGTGGGTTATCAAGAGGAGTTATTGCATGGTTAAGCTTCATACGAACGAGCAGTGTCTTCTCTGTATCGATTCTTTCGAGAAGATCGGGAGTGCTTAATTCTTTTATTTCTGAAGTTTTCATTTCTGTCTAGTATTTTATTCCTGTACGTAATCGCGTCTTACAATAAATTTTGTTGTTATCGGAAGTTTCTGAGCTCCCAGACGAAGTGCTTCTTTTGCAACTTCATAAGGTACGCCTTCAGCTTCAAGCAGTATTCTGCCCGGGGTAACCGGAACAACAAAACCTTCAGGTGCTCCTTTTCCTTTACCCATACGAACCTCTGCAGGTTTCTTTGTTATAGGTTTATCAGGAAAAATTCTTATCCACAACTGACCTTCACGTTTCATATGACGCGTAACGGCCTGACGGGCTGCTTCGATCTGCCTTCCGGTGATCCAGCTCTCCTCAAGTGCTTTGATACCAAATGACCCGAATGCCAGCTGGTTGCCTCTTTGTGCATTGCCTTTCATTCTTCCCTTCTGGGCTCTCCTGAATTTGGTCCTTTTCGGTTGTAACATTGCTCAAATATTGTTATAAAATTATATACTACTCAGTCTCTTATTTCTTTGCTTTTCTCTTCAGGCTCTTGCTCTTTGCATTTCTTGCTCCGATATTCGGACTGAGATCTCTCTTGCCAAATACTTCCCCATTGCAGATCCATACTTTTACCCCAAGCAAACCAACTTTTGTATGAGCTTCAGCCAAGGCATAATCGATGTCGGCTCTCAATGTATGAAGAGGAATACGACCTTCCTTATATGATTCGCTTCTTGCCATTTCAGCGCCACCCAGACGGCCTGAGATCATTATCTTTATGCCTTCTGCTCCCATTCTCATTGTTGAAGCGATCGACATTTTATTGCACGGCGGTATGAAATTTTACCTTCAAGCTGACGGGCAATATTATTTGCTACTATATTGGCATCGAGTTCAGGACGTTTAACTTCAAAGATGTTTATCTGAACTTCTTTCTTGGTAATCTTCTTGAGCTCTTCTTTCAGTTTGTCAACTTCCTGTCCGCCTTTACCAATAATAATACCAGGACGTGCAGTATTAACTGTAACAGTAATAAGCTTAAGTGTTCTCTCAATGATAATCTTGGAGAGGCTGGCTTTTGCAAGCCTGGCATTCAGATATTCCCTGATCTTGGTATCTTCAACAAGTTTTCCGGAAAAATCTTTTCCACCGTACCAGTTTGAATCCCATCCTTTGATTATACCTAATCTGTTACCTATCGGATTTACTTTTTGTCCCATCTGATCTAATTTGATGTTTTTTCAACTTCGTTAATCTTACTGTCAAGCACGAGAGTTACATGGTTCGATCTTTTTCTTACCCTGTAAGCTCTGCCCTGAGGTGCTGTCTGCAGTCTTTTCAGCATACGTCCTCCGTCAACATGAACGAGTTTAACGTAGAGGTTGCTTTCTTCGACTCTCACCCCTTCATTCTTAGCCTGCCAGTTGGCAATTGCTGAGAGGAGAAGTTTCTCCACTCTGCGTGATGCTTCCTGAGAACTGAACTTGAGGATATCAAGCGCTTTATTTACATCTTTTCCGCTTATAAGATCGGTTACCAGTCTCATCTTTCGCGGTGATGTGGGACAGTTTCTGAGGATCGCCTGGTATCTGCTCTTGGCGGCCTCTTTTTTCTGGTCAGCTGTATTTCTTTTTCTTGCACCCATTTTTTAAATGTTTTTCAATGTTTACATTACTTATTTATTACCAGAGTGACCCCTGAATGTACGGGTAGGAGAAAATTCCCCCAATTTATGGCCTACCATGTTCTCGGTAATGTAAACGGGGATAAACTTGTTCCCGTTATGAACTGCTATAGTATGTCCTACAAAATCAGGCGAGATAACTGATCTTCTTGACCATGTTTTTATCACTGATTTTTTTTGTCCTTCATTCATTTCAAGAACTCTCTTGCCGAGTTTGAAATCGATGAAAGGGCCTTTTTTAATTGATCTACTCATAATATATCAGTTATTTTTTCCTTCTTTCAACAATAAATTTTGCAGAGTATTTCTTCTTGTCTCTGGTCTTGAAACCCTTTGCAGGAATGCCTTTACGTGATCTTGGATGTCCGCCTGATGCTCTTCCTTCACCACCACCCATCGGGTGATCAACCGGGTTCATAACAACACCTCTTACCCTTGGACGACGTCCCTGCCAGCGTGAACGGCCTGCTTTACCTGATCTCTCGAGGTTATGGTCGGGATTAGAAACAGTACCAATTGTTGCACGGCAGGTGGTAAGGATCAGCCTTGTTTCCCCTGAAGGAAGCTTGATCGTTGCATATTTTCCATCACGTGCTGATAGCTGTGCATAAGTTCCGGCACTGCGTGCCAGTGCACCACCTTTGCCGGGTTTAAGTTCAATGTTATGAATAATAGTACCCATGGGGATATCGCTGAGAAACAGGGTATTCCCGATTTCAGGAGCAGCATCTTTGCCGGAGAGTAAAGTCTGACCAACCTGAAGACCTACCGGTGCTACTATATATCTTTTTTCACCATCCTGATAAACAACAAGTGCAATTCTTGAAGTACGGTTTGGATCGTATTCAATGGTTTTAACTGTTGCAGGCATGCCATCTTTTTCCCTGAGGAAATCAATGACTCTATACATCTTTTTGTGACCGCCTCCGATGTATCTCATAGTCCGTTTGCCGTTAACGTTCCTTCCTCCTGAATTTTTATGCGATCGAAGCAAGGATTTCTCCGGCGTAGCACTTGTAAGTAGTATCAAAAGTGCTTGCGATTTTGTGTCGCTGACCTGGTGTTACAGGTTTAATCTTTCTGACTGCCATATAGGTTTTTAAATATTGCTGTAGAAATCAATTTTGTTTCCTTCTGCAAGGGTAACAATAGCTTTTTTAGTTGCTGATGTTTTCCCTGTAAGTAATCCCGATTTCGTATTACGCGATTTGATCTTCCCGCCATAACGCATCGTGTTCACCGAATCAACTGTAACAGTGTACAGCTCTTCAACGGCATTTTTTATTTGTAACTTGTTTGCGCTTTTGGCAACGAGAAAACCATAACGATTAAATTTATCGCCCTGGCTTGTCATCTTTTCCGTTACAATTGGTTTAAGCAAAATATTCATTACTCAAAGTTTTCTAGTTTTCAAATGTTGCCTGCAAAACGTCAACTGCACTCTCCACAAGTATCAATGTTGAAGCCTTCATAATCGTGTAAGTACTTAATTCACTGGCAATTACAATTTCAACGCCTGGTACATTTCGGGATGACAAATATATATTATTATTTTGTTCCGGTAAAACAAATATTGATTTTTTATTAGCAATATTCAGGTTATTCCCCATTTTGATGATTTCCTTCGTTTTAGGAGACTCAAATGAGAAGTCTTCCAGTACAATAATATTATTTGTTGAAGCCTTATATGAAAGTGCTGATTTCCTGGCTAATTGTTTAACTTTCTTGTTAAGCTTGAAGCCGTAGAATCTGTGGTTTAGGACCGAATACGCGGCCTCCTCCACGATACAGAGGGTTCCTGATATTACCTGCACGTGCAGTACCGGTTCCTTTTTGTTTCTTAATCTTCCTGGTGCTACCTGCTACTTCACCACGCTCTTTTGCCTTATGAGTACCCTGCCTTTGATTGGCGAGGTACTGTTTTGTATCGAGATAAATAGCATGGTCGTTAGGTTCTATACCGAAAATTGCATCGTTGAGATCAACTTTTCTTCCGGTTTCCTTACCGCTAGTATTAAGAATTGCTAATTCCATTATTTTGTAATTATTACGTAACCACCTTTTGGACCCGGGACTGATCCTTTTACAATTATGATATCATTCTCGGTCATGAGTCTTACGACTTTCATATCCATAGCCATAACCTGGTTTCCTCCCATACGCCCGGCCATTCTCATGCCAGGCAATACTCTTGAAGGGAATGATGAAGCTCCCAATGAACCAGGTGCCCTGCCCCTGTTATGCTGACCATGTGTTTGTCCGCCAACACCGGCAAAGCCGTGACGTTTAACAACACCCTGGAATCCTTTTCCTTTTGACCATCCTCTCACATCAACAATGCTGTCAGCTCTGAAGAGTTCAGCTGTCAGTACATCTCCTTCTTTACACTGCCCTTCATCAAAGCCGGTAAATTCAATGACTTTTCTCTTAGGTGTTGTGTTTGCCTTTTTGAAATGTCCCATCTCAGCTTTGGTAGTGTGTTTTTCCTTTTTATCTTCAAATCCAAGCTGTACAGCAAAATAGCCATCTTTTTCCACTGTCTTAACCTGGGTTACAACACATGGACCGGCTTGCAGAACCGTACATGGAATATTCTTTCCATTTTCATCAAAAATGGAAGTCATTCCTACTTTTTTACCAATTAATCCCTGCATCTCTTTATTACTTTACTGGTTTCACACTTTAATTTCTACTTCAACTCCGCTTGGAAGCTCAAGTTTCATCAGTGCATCGATGGTTTTTGGCGTTGAGCTGTAAATATCGAGCAACCTCTTGTAAGATGAGAGCTCAAACTGCTCTCTTGCTTTTTTATTTACAAAGGGTGAACGAAGTACTGTATAAATCTTTTTGTGGGTAGGAAGCGGAATTGGTCCGCTGACAACTGCACCAGTTGATTTTACTGTTTTTACGATCTTCTCTGCGGACTTATCCACCAGATTATGATCATAAGATTTCAGTTTAATTCGAATTTTCTGACTCATCTTTTAAAGAATTTTTCCTTTGGTAACTTCTACAATTCTGTTTGATATATCTGCAGGTACCTTTTCATAATGGGAGAACTCCATTGTTGATGTTGCTCTTCCCGAGGTAAGAGTACGAAGTACTGTAACATAACCGAATTTCTCGGCCAGAGGTACTTTTGCTTTAACGACTCTTGCGCCTGCTTTCGATTCCATACCTTCCACTCTGCCTCTTCTTCTGTTAAAGTCGCCAATAACTTCACCAACATATTCTTCAGGAGTAACTACTTCTGTAGACATGATAGGCTCAAGGATCACAGGATTGCATTTGCCTGCAAATTTCCTGAATGCTTGTTTGGCGGCAATTTCAAATGAAAGAGCATCAGAGTCAACCGGATGATAGGAACCGTCTTTGAGTACTACTTTAAGGCTATCGAGAGGGAAACCGGCGAGAGGTCCATTGACCATTGCCTCACGGAATCCTTTTTCGATCGACGGAATATATTCCTTTGGAATATGTCCGCCTTTCACCTCATTTACAAATTGAAGTCCTCTTACATTAGCATCAGCAGGGGCCAGATCGAATGTCATATCGGCAAATTTTCCACGGCCTCCCGACTGTTTCTTAAATACTTCACGGAATTCAGCAGTTGTTGTGATTGCCTCTTTATAGGCAACCTGCGGTGCTCCCTGGTTACATTCAACTTTAAACTCTCGTTTCAGACGGTCGACTAAGAATTTCAAGATGAAGTTCACCCATTCCATGAATTATTGTTTGTCCGCTGTCAGGATCAGTTCTTACCTGGAAGGTAGGATCCTCTTCAGCGAGTTTATTCAACGCCATTGATAATTTATCAACATCGGCCTGCGTTTTAGGCTCGATTGCTATACCTATTACCGGTTCTGGGAAATCCATCGTTTCCAGTAGGATCGGTTTATTTATTGCACATAAAGTATCTCCGGTTTTAATATCCTTAAAACCCACACCGGCGCAAATATCACCGGCTGAAATACTTTCTTTCGGATTCTGTTTGTTGGCATGCATCTGGAAGAGACGGTTTATACGTTCTCTCTTTCCTGTGCGTACGTTCAAACCGTATCGCCTGCTTTCAGGACTCCTGAATAGATACGAAGAAAGCCAGACGCCCTACAAAGGATCTGTAGCAATCTTGAATGCAAGAGCTGCCAGAGGAGCTTCATCATCAGGTTCACGAATGATTTCTTCATCATTTCTGGGATCGATACCTATAACTGAACCTTTGTCAACAGGTGATGGAAGAAATGCAATAACTGAGTCGAGAAGGCTCTGAACTCCTTTATTCTTAAATGCAGAACCGCAAATCACCGGAATAGCCAGTCCATCGATGGTAACCTTTCTTAAGGCAACCATTATCTCATCCTCTGTTATTGATTCGTGATCTTCAAGATATCTTGCGAGAAGAGTATCATCAACACCTGCAACTACTTCAATAAGTTTACCCCTCCACTCTTCAGCTTCAGCTAACAAGTCAGCGGGTATCTCTTCAGTTGTAAAAGTTGTAATATTGTCCTTATCTGTAGTGTATACAGTTGCTTTCATTGTTATAAGGTCGATGACCCCGATGAAGTTCTCTTCAGCGCCAATCGGTATCTGAACAGGCACGGGGTTTGCACCGAGCTTTTCCTGGATCTGCTGAACGACACTGTAAAAATCAGCGCCTGCGCGATCCATTTTATTTATGAAAGCAATACGTGGTACCACATATTTATTTGCCTGTCTCCATACAGTTTCTGACTGAGGCTCTACGCCTCCGACAGCACAGAAGACGGCGACTGCTCCATCGAGAATTCTGAGTGATCTCTCAACTTCAACAGTAAAATCAACATGACCGGGTGTATCAATAATATTGATCTTATAATCGTCACCCTTATATTTCCAGAAAGTTGTGGTAGCGGCAGAAGTGATGGTTATCCCTCTCTCCTGTTCCTGAACCATCCAGTCCATCTGTGCATTGCCATCATGTACTTCACCCATACGATGTGTACGACCGGTATAGAACAGAATACGCTCTGTAGTAGTGGTCTTACCGGCATCGATGTGGGCCATGATTCCGATGTTTCTGGTATATTTCAGGTTTTTATCCATTTATTCTCCTTACAACTTCACTTATTATCAACTAAAACCGGAAATGAGCAAAAGCTTTGTTTGCTTCAGCCATTCTATGGGTATCTTCTTTTTTCTTATATGCGCCACCTTCAAGCTTATAAGCTGCCATAAGTTCTGCAGCAAGTCTTTCAGCCATAGAGTGACCTGTTCTCTTTCTTGCAAACGAGATCATATTTTTCATGCTGATAGCTACTTTCCTGTCGGTCCTGATCTCCATCGGAACCTGAAAAGTTGCGCCACCTACGCGACGGGCTTTTACTTCAACCTGAGGAGTAACATTATCAAGGGCTTGCTTGAAAATTTCAAGCGGAGTCTTGCCTTCAGTTTTAAATTTATCTCCGACTATTTCAAGAGAGTCGTAGAAAATTTTAAAAGCAAGATTCTTTTTGCCACTGAACATAAGATTATTCACAAACCTTGTTACATACGGATCTTTGTATTTCGGATCCGGTAACAGAATCCTCTTCTTTGGTCTTGACTTTCTCATTATCTTATTCCTTTAACTATTACTTCTTTGGTCTTTTAGCGCCATATTTTGATCTTCTCTGGGTACGGCCATCAACTCCTGAGGTGTCGAGAGCACCACGAACCAGATGGTAACGGACACCCGGGAGATCTTTTACCCTGCCGCCTCTGATCAGTACGATCGAGTGTTCCTGCAGGTTATGACCTTCACCAGGAATATAAGCGTTTACTTCTTTCTGGTTGGTTAGCCTTACCCTGGCTACCTTCCTCATTGCTGAATTAGGTTTCTTTGGTGTTGTGGTGTAAACACGAACGCAAACACCCCTCCTCTGTGGACATGAATCGAGAGCGGGAGCTTTACTTTTATCTACCAGTTTCTTCCTGCCTTTTCTTACTAACTGTTGAATTGTCGGCATATTTCCAATTATTTTAGCATTAAATGTTACTTAAAAAAATGGTTTGCAAAGGTATTGTTTTTATTTTCAAATCAAAATCAGGTTACAATATTTTTCAAAAAAAATAATACACATGAATAATATCCCTGATATCTATTAAATAGTCAGGCACTTAAGCATGTTTGAAATAAATATATCTTACTAAAAATGTAAGTTATTGACAGGTTCCTTCCCGATCTTTCCGATGAAAAACGTTTTGTAAACTTACGATGATAGAAAAAACGGTACTCCTGTATTTCAAAAAACTGCTGCAAAGGAAATAAAAAATTTGTAATTCTCATCTCTTTCTTAAACTGTTTTTAAAAAATTATTATTTTTGTCACCTCCTAACCAGCGGACAAGTAAATATTTATTATATATAATTCCAGCAAAACATGAAAACATTCCAGGCGGACCAGATTAAAAACATTGCACTTCTGGGCAACTCAGGGTCGGGTAAAACGACCCTTGCAGAGGCTATGCTTTTTAATGGCGGTATCATCGAAAGAAGGGGTACTATTGAAGGAAATAACACGGTTTCAGATTATCGGCCGATTGAACATGAAAACAGAAATTCAATCTTCTCGACAGTACTGTATACCGAGTTTCAGAATAGTAAAATAAATATATTTGATACTCCCGGACTTGATGATTTCAGCGGTGGAGTTATTTCCTCCCTCTTTGCTTCCGATGCAGCAGTATTGACAATTAATGTTCAGAACGGCGTCGAAGTAGGTACCGAAATACATTTCCGTCATGCTGAAAAAGAAAACAAGCCTCTTATAATAGTTGTAAACGGACTCGACCATGAAAAAGCAAACTTCGAGAAAACTCTCGAGATGCTTAAAGAAAGGCTAAGCAGCAATGTAATAATTATTCAGTATCCTGTAAATGAAGGAACAGGTTTCAATTCAATTATTGATGTACTGAAGATGAAGATGCTACGCTATGCAAAAGATGGCGGCAAAGCTGAAATACTCGATATCCCGGCAGATCAGGCTGAAAAAGCTGCCGCCTTACATGGCTCCCTTGTTGAAAAAGCAGCTGAAAGCGATGAAAATCTAATGGAATTGTTCTTCACAAATGATACTCTTACCGAAGATGAAATAAAAAAAGGTATTGCGAAAGGCATAAGAACAAGAGGAATGTTCCCTATATTGTGTGTGTCGTCAAAAAACAATATTGGTGTTGACCGTCTGTTGGAATTCATTGTAAATGAAGCTCCTTCAATAGGCGACATGGCTGCCCCGGTAAATAATAAAGGAAATGAAGTAAAACCAAACCCTGCGGGTCCGGCTTCCGTATACGTATTTAAATCATCCATTGAAGAGCATATCGGTGAAATCAACTATTTCAGGGTATATTCAGGAAAAATCACTGAAAACCTTGATGTCGTTAACACAAATAACGGTTCGAAAGAACGTCTGGCCCAGCTTTATGTGAGCGCCGGAAAGAATCGCACACGCGTACCTGAACTTCATGTTGGCGACATCGGAGCTTTCGTGAAACTGAAAAACACAAAAACAGGACATACATTAAATGCTCCCGGGAATGACTGGAAATATGAAGGTGTGAAATATCCTGAACCAAAATACAGAACTGCCATTAAAGCCCAGAGCGAGAGTGATGACGAAAAGCTGGGTGAATCACTGAATAAAATACATCTCGAGGATCCTACTATTATAATAGAGTATTCGAAAGAACTGAAACAGATCATTGTTCACGGCCAGGGGGAATACCATCTTAATATAATGAAATGGCATCTTGATAATATCTATAAGATCCCGACAAACTTCAATGCCCCAAAGATTCCATATCGTGAGACAATAACAAAAACAGCAGTAGCCGATTACCGGCACAGAAAACAATCAGGCGGTGCAGGCCAGTTCGGTGAAGTCCATATGATCATCGAACCGTTCGAGGAAGGCTCAAAGGAAGCCACCATGCAGAAGATCAACGGTAAGGAAATAAAAATATCGGTTCGCGACAAGGAAGAAATTACCCTTCCCTGGGGAGGAAAGCTTGTATACGTTAACAGTATCGTTGGTGGAGCTATTGATGCTCGTTTTATGCCGGCTATCCTCAAAGGCATTATGGAAAAAATGGAAATCGGTCCTCTCACCGGTTCCTATGCAAGGGATATCAGGGTTTATGTATACGATGGGAAGATGCACCCTGTTGATTCCAATGAAATTTCATTCCGCCTCGCCGGAAGAAACGCATTCAGCCAGGCTTTCAAAATTGCCGGACCAAAAATTCTTGAGCCGGTTTATGATGTTGAGATCTTTGTTCCTTCTGATCGTATGGGTGATGTCATCAGTGATCTGCAGGGACGACGCGGGATGGTACTCGGCATGTCAAGTGAAAGACGTTTTGAGGTGATCAAGGCCAAGGTTCCTCTTGCTGAAATGAATAAGTATTCCACAGCGCTCAGCTCAATAACCGGAGGCCGGGCAATGTATTCAATGAAATTTGCAGAATATGCCCAGGTTCCGGGTGATGTTCAGGAACAGGTCATAAAGGCTTACTCGGAAGAAGAAGACGAGGAATAACATAACTTTAGTTAACGGTCGCGTCCGTTCACTAAATAATTTAATTAAATAAAACCGCCTCCCCCGGGGCGGTTTTTGTTTTTTATCATTTTCCGGTTCTTCATTTTTAACCTAGGAATTATGTAACTATTCTCCGGATTAGTGTAACATTTTGTTTTCAAAACCGCCAATCTTTACAGAGTAAGAAAAAGAAATGGGTTGTTTGTAATAATACTAAAATAAATAGTAAGCAACCGCTTTAAAATGACAGGGAGAAACACATAGGAAGTCTGCACTTCATTTTATCATTTATTGTAACTTCAAACTATAAAATGAAAACAGTAAAAAGTCAGGAATCAAAATACGCCAGAAGTTTAATAGAAGCCAGTCTTGATCCCCTTATTACCATAAATACAGAAGGAAAGATAACAGATATGAATCAGGCTCTTGCCAATATCACAGGTATTTCCAGGAAAAAACTGACAGGAACTGACTTTTTCGACTATTTTACTGAACCACAAAAAGCGCGTGAAGTGTACCAGGAAGTTTTTGCTAATGGATCGGTTGCCGACTCTCCGCTTACACTCAGGCATAAGAATGGAAAACTCACAGATGTACTGTTTAATGGTTCAGTTTATAAGGATGATAAAGGGAATGTATTGGGTGTAGTGATTGTAGCCAGGGATGTCACAGCACAAAAATTGCTTTCTAAATACTCGCTTAGTCTTATTGAAGCAAGCCTTGACCCTCTGGTCACAATAAGCACAGAAGGAAAGATAACTGATATGAACGAGGCCCTGGTAAATATAACCGGTATAACCCGTGAAAAACTGACAGGTACCGACTTCTTTAATTATTTTACCGAGCCACAAAAAGCCCGTGAAGTTTACCAGGAAGTATTCGCGAAGGGATCCGTTGCCGATTCTCCACTTACTCTGCGTCACAAAAAGGGTAAACTCACTGATGTTCTCTTCAACGGATCGGTCTATAAGGATGACAGAGGAAATGTTCTTGGCGTCGTTATCGTAGCAAGGGATGTTACGGCTCAGAAATTACTTTCCAAATATTCGCTGAGTCTTATTGAAGCCAGTCTCGATCCATTGGTTACGATAAGCACTGAAGGTAAGATAACTGATATGAATGAGGCGTTGGTTAACATAACAGGGCTGACCCGCGAAAGTCTTAAAGGTACCGACTTTTTCGACTATTTTACTGAACCGCAAAAAGCACGTGAAGTTTACCAGGAAGTATTTGCAAAAGGATCAGTAGCTGATTCGCCTCTTACCATACGACATAAAAACGGCAAGCTTACCGATGTATTATTCAACGGATCAGTTTATAAAGACGACAGGGGTAATGTGCTTGGCGTAGTAATTGTAGCCAGAGATGTTACTGATCAAAAAAGAATTGCCAGGGAATTGACTGAAGCGAAAGTCTTTGCTGAGTTATCCACAGGAATTGCTGAAGAAGCAAAAAGCAAAGCTGAGAGTGCAACAAGAATTGCAGAAGATGCTGTAAAAACAAAACAACAATTCTTGTCAAACATGAGCCATGAAATCAGGACTCCTATGAATTCGATTATTGGATTCACCAAAGTGGTACTTAAAACAGACCTCTCTGTAAAACAAAGAGAATATCTCACTTCCATCAAAACGAGTGGTGATGCACTAATAGTCCTGATTAATGATATACTCGACCTGGCAAAAGTTGAAGCCGGCAAAATGACATTCGAGAAAATCCCATTCCAGCCGATGGTTTCAATTTCAGCAATGCTTCATTTGTTTGAAACAAAAATATTGGAAAAAAACCTGACACTGGTTACAAAGTATGACAATAAAATTCCACGGGTACTGGTTGGAGATCCTGTCAGGTTAAATCAGATTATATTAAATCTCGTGAGTAATGCAGTAAAGTTCACACCATCCGGCGAAATAACCGTAAACGTTCATTTGCTTAATGAAGATGAAGATAAGGTTACCATAGAATTTGCTGTAACTGATACCGGCATCGGAATAGCTGCCGATAAAATAGAAAATATCTTTGAAAACTTTCAACAAGCGTCGAGCGGTACATCCAGATTGTATGGAGGTACGGGACTGGGACTTGCCATTGTAAAACAATTATTGGAACCGCAAGGAGGATCAATAAGTGTTAAAAGTGAAATTGACAAAGGCTCATCTTTTAGTTTTAATCTAAGTTTTCAGAAAACGAATGCGGAGGTGGAATCCGAAACGGAGATAGTAGAATTGGACAATGAAATAAAAAACGTTAAGGTATTGGTGGTTGAAGATATAACCCTCAACCAACTACTGATGAAAACATTATTGGACGATTTTGGATTTGACAGGGATATTGCCAATAACGGGAAAATAGCTATCGAAAAACTGCGGGTTAAAACTTACGATATTATCCTGATGGATTTGCAAATGCCTGAAATGAACGGATTTGAAGCAACAGAGTACATTCGCAATACACTGAATCTGAAAATCCCTATCATTGCTTTAACAGCAGATGTTACCACTGTTGACCTGGCAAAATGCAAATCAGTGGGAATGAATGATTACATAGCTAAACCAATCGATGAAAGACTATTGTACAGAAAAATAATCGGATTAGTAAAAAAAACCGGTTATGGAGAGTATAAAGAAATCAAAAAGATTAAATGTACCGATCTGGCTGATTTGACACGCCGGACAAAATCAAATCCTGAACTTATTATGGATATGATCTCACTTTTTCTGGAACAAACTCCTGTCTTAGTCCAAACAATGAAACAAAACCTGATAGACAAGGATTGGATTTCGATGGGTTCCGCAGCACATAAAATGATCCCCTCATTCTCAATTATGGGAATTAACAGCGAGTTTGAAACGATGGCCAGACAAATTCAGGAAATTACACGTGAAAAGAATCATCTGGAAAGAATACCAGATCTTGTTATGCGGATAGAAAATGTTTTCGTGCAGGCATGCACTGAATTGGAAGAAGAGCACAAAATGATTAAAAAAAGAATATCATGTTAAACGAAAATAGAATAAAAATCTTTCTTGTCGATGACGATATCATCTACCTGAGACTGTTGGAAATTGAATTTCTTCAACATGCGGATTTTACAATTGAATCATTTGCAACCGGAGAACTTTGTCTTGAGAATCTGAGACATTTACCTGATATAATTATACTGGATTATTATCTTGACAGTATAAATAAAAGCGCTTTGAATGGAATTGAAGTACTGGATAAAATAAAAAAATATAATCCTGACATCCCGGTTGTAATGTTATCTTCAGATGATAATTTGGAAGTTGCAATAAGTTGCATGGATCACAAGGCTTTTGATTATGTTGTGAAAAACGAAACCGCCTTTATACGTATGCAAAGAATTATTTCAATAATTTCACAAAACATAGCAATAGAGAAGGAATTATCGCGGTACAAGGAAAAAATATAAGCATTGTTCATAGTAACAGCAAAAATTTCAAACAAAAATGAGTATTGCTAAGATCAGCAAAAATCCTTTTCCCGGGTTAAGGATTGAATGATGCAACTTATTTACATTATTATACAACATTTTATTAGCTGAATACATTCATCTTTGAATGGTGAAATACTTTCACATCTGTCCGCAGTATGCGGAAAACCTAAAATCATAAAATGAAAATCAGGAATTTATTTAGCAGTATCGCAATTGCATCCCTATTATTATATTCCGGATGTAAAAAGGAAGACAGCCCTAACGGGAGTGACCCCGATAACATCAAACCAACAGTAACCTCAACTGTATCTACCAACTCAGCCATAGGCGTTTCGCTGAATTCCGCATCCACTGCAAATTTCAGTGAAGCGATGGATCCGTTAACAATCAGCGAATCGACATTTACCTTAAAACAAGGGACAACAAGCGTCCCTGGTGCAGTTACATATACAGGACTTATTGCAAAGTTTACACCTGCTGAAAATCTATTAGCGAATAAAATATATACTGCAACTATAACTTCCGGTGTTCAGGACCTTGCAGGCAATGGCCTCGCAAACAACTATATCTGGAGCTTTACAACCGGAGCAGCCCCCGATATAACTGCACCTGCCATTTCTTCAACCGATCCATTAAATAATGAGATCGATGTTTCACTGAACAAGATATTAACAATCGGCTTTAATGAGGCAATAGATCCCGCTTCAATTAATTCATCAACTGTTAATTTAAAGCATGGCACTGCATCAATTGCAGGGACAGTTGCTTATTCAGGAAGGATAGCAGCCTTTACACCATCAGCTATTTTGTCAGCCAACACTTCTTATACTCTGACGATATCGATGGGTGTAAAAGACTTAGCAGGAAATTCAATTGCCGCTATCAGTACAGTGAATTTTACTACCGGCAGCATATCGAGACTTGCCGGAGTGTATCTCGGAGAAGCAGGCAAATATGTTATTCTTGGGAAAACAGCTATCTCAAACATCTCCACTTCAGTAATAACAGGTGATCTTGGACTTAGTCCTGCTGCCACCACTTATATTACCGGATTATCTCTTACAGATGCAACCGGTTATGCTACATCGGCACAGGTTACCGGGAAAATATATGCAGCTGACATGGCTGATCCGACTCCGATAAATCTTACAACAGCAGTAGAAAACATGATAACAGCCTATACCGATGCAGCAGGCCGACCTTCTCCTGACTTTTCAGAACTAGGTGCCGGGAATATAGGTGGACGAACACTCGCTCCGGGTCTGTACAAATGGACTAATACAGTAACATTGCCATCTGATGTTACAATTTCAGGCGCGGCAAACGATGTATGGATCTTCCAGATTGCCGGAAACCTTATGATGAGTTCCTCTGTAAAAATTACACTCACAGGAGGTGCCCAGGCTAAAAACATTTTCTGGCAGATAGCTGGTACAACAACCATTGGTACCACGGCTCACTTTGAGGGAATAATATTGTCAATGACAGGAATTACATTCCAGACCGGTGCCTCATTTAAAGGAAGAGCACTTGCTCAAACCGCAGTTGTTCTGGACGGAAATACAGTTGTATTGCCATAACATCGCTAAAACAAAAAAGCCGCCCCGACACCGGGGCGGTTTTTTGTTTCTTTAATTTTATGATAATAATAGAATTTAATCAATGGTTGTAGGCTGATTCACCGTGTTCATAGATATCCAGACCTTCTTCTTCTATACGGCTCTCAACACGAAGACCATTTAATTTTTTCAATACAAAAAATAAAACAGTTGATGCTGACAGTACCCATGCAGCAACTGAAACTACTCCAATAGCCTGTGTTTTCAAGAGTGCTGCTCCCTGACCATATAATAAACCCTGCCCGGTCGAGAAAAATCCGACCATAAGAGTGCCAAATGCACCACATATGCCATGAACTGAAATTGCTCCCACAGGATCATCTATTTTCACAATCTTATCAAAGAACTCAACTGACAGAACAACAAGCACTCCGGCCAGCATACCAATTATCAGAGCACCTCCCGGAGATACGGAATCACACCCGGCAGTAATAGCCACCAGTCCCGCCAGAGCTCCGTTAAGAGTCATACTGAGAGCAGGTTTTTTAAACTTTATCCATATATACATCATTGTAGACAAAGCACCACCGGCGGCTGCTATATTTGTTGTGACGAATATCAAAGATATTGCCTTGGCGTTAGCGACACCTGATGCAGCAAGCTGCGACCCGGGATTGAATCCGAACCATCCAATCCATAAAATGAATACACCGAGAGTCGCAAGAGTAATACTATGTCCGGGAATTGCTTTTGCTTTCCCGTTTTTATCATATTTGCCAATCCTTGGCCCGAGAAAGATAGCTCCTACAAGCGCAGCCATTCCCCCAACCATATGAACAACCGTTGATCCGGCAAAATCATGAAATGGCACTGCCATCTGACTCAACCAACCTCCGCCCCATGCCCAATGACCGGAGATAGGATAAATTACAAGAGAAATTACAGCACTGTACATCAGATAAGCATTGAATTTTGTTCTTTCTGCCATGGCTCCCGATACAATTGTAGCGGCAGTGGCAGCAAATACGGTCTGAAAAATAAGAAATGCAAAATCCGGCATATCAGTACGATAAGAATGCTGACTAAAAAGATCCATTCCTCCCCAGAACCCGTTTTTTGTTCCAAACATAATTCCGAAACCAATTGCCCAGAAAACAATCGTTCCTATCACAAAGTCCATGAGGTTCTTAAAAAGGATATTTGTAGTGTTTTTAGAACGTGTAAGCCCTGCCTCAACCAGAGCAAAACCCGCTTGCATAAAGAATACAAGTGCAGCTGTGATTAAGACCCAAACAGTATTTAGTGAATAAGCATAATCTGCAAGAGTCGCTTCAATTGTGCTAATATCCGGCGCTATTAATGTATATGTCATGATTTCAAATTTTATATGATTATTACTCTTCCCCTTCCAGGTACATTGCCTTTTCTCCTCTTTCTGCAGTCCGTATCCGGTAAGCATCAGTTATTTCAGAAATAAAAATCTTTCCATCCCCGATCTCTCCGGTCTTTGCAGACTGTAAAATTGCTTTTATTGCCGGATCCATATATTTTTCACGACATACGAAAGAGATAAGAATTCTTTCAATAGTGCTTGTATCGTAAGCGATACCCCTGTAAACCCTTCCCTGAGTTGTTTTGCCGGTACCTCTCACATCCCAGAAAGTAATGAATTCAACACCAACGTTGTATAAGGCTGTTTTAACCTCATCGAATTTGGATTTTCTGATAACTACTTCAATTCTTTTCATAATAATTATTCTAATGATTAAGTATTTTTTAAAATGAGAACCCAACTACGACAAATAGCTGTTCTCTTTCAGGATTAAGAATAACCTGCCCGTTGACCGGGACTGAAAAGCTATCTGTAACGTTAATTACTTTTGTGGCGCCTACCCCGATATTACATAAGTTGAATTTCCCGTCAGAGGTATGCCAGCCATCACCAGCACCAGCAAATACATTGAAGTTGCTGAAAGAATAACCTGCCTGAAAATATTTGTCACCTCCAACTGATCCTGCGCCTCCAGCCTGGTTTATAATATAATTAGCGCTAAGACTGAATCCTCCTTTGGTGAAGCCGGCATTAATCTCAAGGGCATTACTTCCGGCAGTGTCGGATGTCTCAAAAATCTTCAATCCGGGGTAATAATAGTCGGTAAGACCAAAACTTAATCCTGATTTCAGGGCAATAGAAACATACGGATCCGTCTCAGCATATCCATGTGCATCGTAAGAACCCCAAACACCCAGGGTAAACACTCCGGAAGTAAATTTCACGCTTGGCTGGAGAGAAGGACCTGTTCCGAATTTGGTTCCACGCCAAATGTAATTTGTGTAAAAATCTGCGCCTGTGCTAAAGTTCGATGTTTTAGCCTCATCCTGCGCCTGTAATCTGGTTGTGGAAATTGCTACCAGTAAAAACAGTCCCGTTAAATACATCCATTTCTTTTCCATTTTGTGAAATTTTAAATTAATACTATTTTGATTCTGCAAATATATACTTTTTTTATTTATACCCCATATAAATTAGGGTATATTTTCATTTTTATATAGTTTTTATTGTTTTACCCCTTTTTTTATAGGGTATAAAATATTATTTATATACTTTTTTGCTGTATACCCCCTATTTTTTAGAGGCAAGGATAGTAAAAAAATGAGTTTTATGAGTATTGACTTGATTATCTGCATTTTGACAAACTAACCCCGGGACCTCCTTTTACTAGAGTAAAGAGTAGATATGGCAACACTACCCTTTATAAACATTTTGATTAAACCAGATCAGGATTATTTATTATAATGAAAATTTGGGATCAGTTTTACTCGGACAGATCCCTCGTTCATTCACCAAATGCTTTTCAATATCTGGTAATGAGAAGGGTGAATGAACTCGGGAGGACAGGATCTAAGGAGGACATTGGGATCTCCCAGAGTTGACTGAATGGTCCTTTTACCAGAACTTGATCATCGATTTAATAGAATTAAACCTTATTTACTTTTCTTGAATTCTTATAACTTTGCATAAAAAAAGCAGAGACCGGTTTTACCCGGTCTCTGCCTCTAACATATATAATGGTATAAGTTTGCTATACCATCTTCAAAATATCCCACACAAATGCCCTGATACCTACCTCTTCATTTACGGCATCGATTCTTTTTATGTTTTCAAGAACATTGTCAACAAGATTATCCTCGATGATTGTGAGAACACTTTTATTTATTTCAGGCCAGGTATGAGTGCCAAGATGAGGAACTCCTGTTTTTGTTCCTCTTCCCTGTACATTTTCCCATAGTGAATATCCTTTAATTTCAAGCTTCTCGAGCAGGTATTCCACTTTTTCGCTATGAGCCTGATTATAGATTATCATTATTGCTTTCATAATCAGAATTAGTTTAAGTTTATTTGTTTGCTTGCTTGCTTTGCAGTTTCATCAACACTTATGAAATCAAAATCGGAATAGGCTGCCAGATTCTTGTTCCTCTCACCACGTTTTGCAAAAATTGCATATACTACAGGAACGAGAACCAGGGTCACAAGTGTTGAAAAAATCAATCCGCCGATAACGGAAATGCCCATCGGGCTCCAAAGTTCGGAACCTGATCCCTTGCTTATTGCAAGTGGAAGCATACCAAGAATTGTAGTGGCGGAGGTCATAATAACCGGTCTGAGACGCGATCTTCCTGAAATAGCAATTGCATCATACAGCTCGTGACCTCTTTCACGCATCAGGTTAATAAAGTCTACCAGCACAATAGCATTCTTCACAACAATACCAATCAGCATCACCGCTCCGATTCCTGAGATAACACTAAGTGTCGTGTTGGTCAGGAACAAAGCTATCGCCACACCTGAAAATGCAAAAGGAATGGAAAACATAATAATGAAAGGCATCTTGAGCGATTCAAACTGTGAAGCCATGATAAGATATACCAGGATAAGACTTATAAGCATAAGAGTAGCGATATCCATGAATGCGTCCATCTGTTCCTTTATTGCACCCGAAATCTGAACCATTATACCGCCCGGCATTTCTGTATTATCAATTGCTTTCTGTACGTCGATCTGCAGGTCGGTGAGAGATCTTTTGTAAGGAGTAAATGATACCCTCACTATACGTTCCTTACGTTTACGTTCAATACTTGGTGGTGACCAGTATTCTTTTATCTGTGCGATTTCACCCAGTCTGATGATCTGACCCATAGGATTTGTGATACCCAGATTCTCAATGTCAGTGAGTGTGCTTCTGGCGTTTTTCTTAAGTCTTACAACCACATCATATTCATCACCAAACTGACGTAATCTTGTAGCTGTTAAACCATCGACCCTGTTTTTAACTGCAGTCGAGACCATTGCTGTATTCAGACCATTGGCACTCATTTTGTTTTGATCAAATATTATCTGAAGTTCAGGCTTTGATTTCGCACGGCTTATCTTAACATCCTTAGTCCCTGGTATGTTCTTAATCTTGTTTGCCAGCTCTTCGGCCACCAGGTTTGTTTCGGAGATATTATATCCATATATCTCCACATCAACTGAGCTTCCTCCGAAACTTCCCATGTTATCAGATGTACTCAGCGTGGAGTTGATAATTTCAGGCCTCTTTGCAAAATCAGCTCTCATCTCCTCAACAATTTCAAAAACAGATTTTTTTCTGGCTTCGATTGGTTTCAGACTGAGATTATAGGAAATCGTATGTGTACCTCCTGCACTGAAGATCGAAGCAAAACCTCCCTGATCATCAGAACCGGTAGAAGTTGAGATGATATTTACTTCAGGATATTTCGTTTTGATCAGTTCGTCAATATAATTTGCCGTCAGGAGAGTCTGGTCAACCCTGGTGCCGGTTTGAAGTTCGATTGTTGCTGTAATTCTTGACTCATCTGCCTGGGGGAAAAATTCTGTTTTGATAATAGCGAAAAGACTCATTGACCCAATAAATACTAACAGAGCACCGATCGATATTACTGTTTTATGATGGAGCGCCCAGCGCAAAGTCCTTTCATAAAAATGATCAAGCCTGTCAAGCCATTTCCTGATACTCCCGTCGTAGGTCCAGAAACCGGCATCTTTGCTGATCGGGTACCACTTTAAAAGAAGTGAACTCAGGGTCGGTGTAAGTGTTATGGCTGCAAAAACCGAGGTGACAATTGTTATCGTTACGATCATCCCTAACTGTTTGAAAAGTACTCCGGTAAGCCCTGTGATAAAGGTAAGAGGAAAGAATACAGCAACTACGGTAAGAGTTGTTACGATAACTGCAAGCCATACCTCATTTGTTGCATATATGGCGGCTTCCCTTGGTCTGCTTCCTCTCTCAATATGTTTCGTAATATTTTCAAGAACCACAATAGCGTCATCCACCACCATCCCTATCGCTATCGACAACGATGTAAGTGAGATGATATTTATCGACGCACCAGTTAAATACAGATAAATAAATGCAACAATAAGAGAAATTGGTATTGTGAGAATTACAATAAATGTAGCTCTCCATCTTCCAAGGAAAAACAGAACGACAAGAACAACAAAAATCATTGCATACCCTAAGGTTTCGGTAAGGTTGTTGATAGAGCCTTTAATAAAGGAAGCACTGTCAAAAAGTTTTTCAATTTTTACGTCCTGTGGCAATTCCTTTATAAGAGTTGTCAGAGCTTTTTCAATTTCTTCTGTAACCTTAACCGTATTGCCTCCGACTCTGTTTCATAACATACATGCTCATCCCTCTTGCCCCGTTGATCTTGGTATCGAGTTTTGATTCCCGGATCGTATCACGGACTTCCGCAATGTCTTTCAGGTAGACACTGTTGCCATTATAACTGCTGATGACAAGGTTTTTTACAACATCACTCTCAGGAAATTCGCCCTGTATACGCAGAGGATAGTCGGTTTTTCCCATCTCAATGTAACCGGCAGGCATGTTCATGTTCTCCGCCCTTATCACATTTCCAATCTGTTCAATTGAAAGGTTATAAGCTTCCATTTTCCTCGGATCCACATCTATATAAACTTTTCTTCCGGGAACTCCTGCCAGCGATACGGAGCCAACTCCCTCAATCCTGTTCAGACGGGTTAACAATTTTTTCATCGAGGATCTTTTCAAGACCTGAGTAGCTCTCTTTTGCCGTAATCGCATAGAAGACAATAGGCATCATGCTTGTTGAAAACTTCATGATGGTAGGCTTTTCGCAATCTTCCGGTAAAGCTCTCTCGGTAAAGCTGAGAGCGCTTCTTATGTCATTTGAAGCTTCATCGAGGTTTGTGCCATACTCGAAATTCATAAAGACTACAGAAGTATTGCTCACTTGATGTCGATGTGATCTCCTTTAGCTTGCTGACTGAATTCAGGGCATTTTCGAGAGGACGTGTTACATTGGATTCAATATCGGAGGCACTTGCGCCGGGGTAAGTTGTTAATACCACTACATAAGGCAATTCCATTTCGGGATACAGATCCACAGGCAGCCGGGAAAGTGAATAGATCCCCATAACCATCAAACCGACAAAAATCAGAATGGTGGTTACGGGTCTTTTTACTGAAGCACTATATATACTCATTTTTTTATACTTGAAATTCTGATAATTACATAACTATTTCAACTTTGTCGCCATTGATCAGTTTTGCCTGACCCTGGGTTACCAGATTGTCACCTTCTTTAAGATTATCGGAAATAATCTCAAGCTGGTCATCGAACCTTTTTCCCAATATCACTTCAATTCTCTCGGGCAACATTTTCCCTTTCAACATATACGAATCTTGTATTTGTCCCTTCCTGAACGAGAACAGTATTTGCCGGCACCACAAATGTTTCAACTTCTCCCAGGTCCATTGATACTCTTACAAACATACCGGGTTTTAAAAGATCATTCCTGTTAGGAACTTCCAGTTCAACATTAAATGATCTTGTTCCTGAACTGACGGTAGGGGAAATCCTGAACACTGTTCCTGAAAATTTCTGATCGTTATACACATCAGCCTTAATTTCAGCCTTAATACCTTTCTTTATCAAAGGATAATATTGCTCTGAAATGCTGACATTAACTTTCAGCGGGTTTACCTGCATCACTGTTACTACAGCTGATCTGCCGGTTGGAGTTGTAGGTGAGCCTGAATACATTTCACCATTCTCAAAATATTTGCCGGTAACGATTCCGCTGAATGGTGCTTTCATAAGAGTGTTTTCCTCCATGAAATCAACATTGGTCTTTGTCACATCATACTGGGTTTTTAACTGATCATATTGCTGCTGTTTGGCACTTCCTGATTTCAGAAGTGTATCGAGCCTCGAAAGGTCTTTTGCAAGACTGCTTAACTGTAATTTTAATTGATAGAGCTGGGTGCGATCCATAAGGAAGAGCTTATCATTTTTGTTAACCTTGTCACCGACCTCTACATATATTTTATCTATCCTGCCGGGAGTTGACGGAGCCATATTTACTTCTTCAAATGGAAGCACTGTAGCTGTATAGTCAATCGTCCTGGCAATTTTTGATTTGGCAAGTGTCGCCACCTTTACAGGCACTGCCGGTTTTTCTGCTACCGGAGCTGCTCCAAGACTGGCATCTGCAGAGGTTTGTGGGGTTGAGGAACAACCTGAAAGGGAAAGTCCTAAGATCAGGATTACCGGAATTTTGTTTAAATAGTTCATTATTTATTGGTTTGAAGGTTTCTGATTAATTAATTTAAGTTATTGAGTAATTTATCCAGAGCCAGCTTTGTCTGGAGAAGATTCATAAGAGAAGATACATAGTTGTTTTCGGCTTGCAGATAAAGCGAATTTGCCTGCGTGAGTTCAAGGCTGGAGGCCATCCCCTGTTTGAATTTATTTTCAGTGCTGGTATAAACCCGTTTGGATACATCAACGTTATCTTTCTGACTTTTATATTGAAGATTGGCATTTACGAGATTATATCTGAGTTGTTTTTCCTGAAGAAGCAGTTGTTCTGTTACCATATCCTTTGTAGTACGTGCCTTCTCAAAATTTATCTGTGCCTTCTTTATCTGACTGTATCTCTGGCCGCTGGAAAAAATCGGAATCGAAAGCTGAAGTCCAGTCATTGAATTCTGAAACCACTGCTGTGACTTGATTTTATCGCCCATCCCATTGACACCATAACTATAAAATCCTGAAAGAGTAGGCAGTACAGACGCTTTTTGTGATTTCAGAGCCAGTGATGACAGTTTCTCCTGTGATTCGATCAACATATAATTGAGATTTTGTTTCTGATCAAATTGCTGCGATAAAAGAGTAGCAATATCTATTGCAGAAGTAAAATCATTCAGTGTCTCAGTGAGAATAATGCGGGTATCGGGAGCCACCCCAAGCTGAAACCTTAACAGGTTGTAATTCAATTCTATCGAACGTTCTAATGAGCTTTTTGTATTCTCCACCATAGTAACATTTGAAACCATCTGATCAACATCTGTTGATTCGGCCATCCCCGCGGAAAACATCGACTTTGTCGATTTAAGTGTCTCATTCAGATTGGCAATGTTCCCTTCCAGTATCTCAAGAGATCTTTCAGAAACCAGGATCAGGTAATAGGCAGAGCTTACAGTTTCTTTTGTATCCAGTTCGGTTTTTGCCAGATTTTGTTCGCTGAGTTTGTTTGCCAGTTTTGTGGTTTCAATACCAATATATAAAGGAGCATTGAAAAGTAATAAACTTGCCTGAATTGTAGCGCCGGAATTAAACTGAGAACCAAAAGTGACAGGAACCTTCACCCCTGGCTGACCGAAGAAATCCCCCGGAAGAAGTGTGGTCATAAGTTTGAGATTATCAGTAAATGATCCGGATGCACTTATTTGCGGCAATGCGTTTGATATTGTCTCCCAAACTGCAATTTTTGAAGCTGCCACATCCATACGCGAAGTGATCATCAGTTTATTATTCTGGATTGCATAATCCTGCGCTTCTTTTAATGATAGTTTAAGTTCATCATTGTTTTCCTGAGCTTGTAATATTCCACCAGATAGTAATATAAACAGTAATCCTGTCAGAAATACTTTCTTTTTCATTTTCATAAATTATTATTCTATTTGTATTTAGGTTAATCAGATTAAAAATTTCTCTTCAAGCTTATCAATAAGTAAAAGACCTTTATGAGAGGAAATTCCCCTGAGGTAGTTTATAAATATATTCTTTATCACATCATGCCGCGTAAACAGATCATAAGGGTAAAGATTATTATTCATGATCGATACGCCCAGATTATAAAGACAACGGTTCACCAGATCGGGGTTAATGTCAGACCTGAATAACCCTTCTGTAACTCCTTTCTCAATTATTTCCTGATGATTCCTGTAATCCGGCATTTCGCTCTTATCCATTTTTTTTATAAGTACATCGTGATGATATTTGTTAAGGTCTGATAGAAAAGCCGGACTCATTGACTGAAAATTATCCCTGTTGATCTCAAGCATCCTGAATATTGCAACTATCGAATTCTCCGATTCATCCAGCACTTTTCTGATCATATCTTTCTGTTGCTCATTCATCCGTGTTAAAACAGCCATGAGTAGTTCGTCTTTATCGGCAAAGATCTCATATATGGTTCTTTTGGACATACCAAACTGATTTGCAAGAGAATCCATAGTTACTGATTTTATGCCATAGGTCTTGAACAGATCTGCTGCCCCATCTATTATCCGGTATTTAATATCCATCAGGTTTCTAAATTAACGATGCAAAAATGTGAAAACTATTTCGGTTTACAAAGTTTTATTTGTTAAGTCTCGGATAATTTCCGTTAAACGGGTATTTTTGCCGGTGAATGACGGAAAAAGGCATAAAGGCGTAAAGGCATAAAGGCATAAAGGCGTAATGGCGCAAAGGCATAAGGGCGTATGTATATAAACTTTGAGACGTTTGAGCAGGTAAAATATTTTAAATAATTTTAACTCTGTGTAACTCTGTAGTCTCTTGGCACCGGCAGGCAGGTCTGCGTAACACTGTGTCAGTTCTTATTATTTAGTAATATTTATGAAATCAAAAACAATCTATCAGGTAGACGCATTTACAACCGAAGCGTTTAAAGGCAATCCGGCAGGAGTATGTGTTCTGGAAAAAGAACCGTCGGCTCAATGGATGCAAAATATCGCAATGGAGATGAATCTCTCTGAAACGGCATTTGTTTTCCCGGGTTCAGATAATCTCATCATAAGATTCTTTACCCCAACAACGGAGATGAATATCTGTGGTCACGCTACCCTTTCATCTGCCCACATCCTGTTTGAAACGGGCTATGTCAGTCCCGATACTGAGATAAGTTTTTTGTCAAAAGCAGGTATATTGAAAGTAAAAAAAACCGGAGAATGGATCACCATGAACTTTCCGACATACAAGCTTGAAAAAATCAATGCTGCTGCTGAATTTGAAAAAGCAACAGGCTCAAAGGCACTTGAGATATATAAGACACCAGGCAACTGGACATTGGCGCTATTGAAAAATGAAAAAGAAATACAGGATATGAAGCCTGACTTTTCACTGATGAAAAATTCAATATTTGGCGACCTGATAGTAACAGCGAAATCCGAAGATCCTGCTTATGATATCTGTGTCAGGTGTTTTGCCCCTGCGGTAGGAATTGATGAAGACCCTGTGACAGGCTCGGCAAATTGTGCTCTGGCTCCATTCTGGTCGGGAAAAACAGGGAAAAATGATTTCATTTCACATCAGATCTCAAAAAGGGGGGGCGTCCTGAAAGTTTCATTGAATGGCGAAAGGGTTGAAATTTCCGGACAGGCAAAAACAATTTTCAAAGCGGAGATGTACCCCTAAATCCCCCAAGGGGGACTTTGAAGAACTCTAAAGCATCGACATATTGGTCCTGTCCTTGTTCACCCCTAAATCCCCCTAGGGACTTTGAAGAACTCTAAAGTATCGTCCTATCCTAATGTATGAAGCCGGGATAGATATAGAATCCTCAAAGTTAATGAGGTGCCAAAAGTCCCCCTTGGGGGATTTAGGGGTGAACCTACGGGATTGTGGTTAAAAATTTGTAAATTCACACTACTGAAACATATTAATATGAAACAAGATAATGAATTAAGAATAAAAGAGTTAGGATTGGTATTGCCACCCGCTCCCAAACCTGTCGGAGTATATAAACCCGTACTGCTGATCGACAAATTCCTTTATGTCTCAGGCCAGGGCCCTATACAAAGTGACGGAACCATGATCAAAGGAAAGGTCGGAGCAGATCTTGACCTGGCGGCAGGTAAAGCAGCCGCAAGACAGGTTGGATTAACAATGCTTTCAACTATAAAGTCGCAAATCGGAGATCTTAATAAGATAAAACGGATTGTTAAAGTAATCGGCATGGTAAACAGTACGCCCGAATTTGACAGTCATCCGGGTGTGATTAACGGTTTCAGTGAGCTTATGGCTGAAGTATTCGGAGAGGAAAACGGAGTCGGCGTCAGAAGCGCGGTAGGAATGTTTCTTCCGATGAATATTGCAGTTGAAGTCGAAGCTATGTTCGAGCTCTATTAAGTTTATTGTTTTACCTCTGTGCAACTCTAGAGAAAAATTTTTTTCAATGGAAAAAGCCTCAGATTTAAACTGGTATCAGATCAACAATGCAGATGAAGTCCCTTCACCTGCCCTGCTGGTTTATCCCGACCGTATCGAAAGCAATATCAGGAAAATAATTGAAGTTGCAGGTGGAACTGACCGTCTGAGGCCCCACGTCAAAACACACAAGATGTCTGAGATCATCAGACTTCAGATGAAATCAGGCATAAATAAATTTAAATGTGCCACAATTGCCGAAGCAGAAATGGTTGCCCGATGCGGAGCACCTGATATCCTTCTCGCAATCCAGCCCGTCGGTCCGAATATTGAAAGATTTTTTAAACTGAAGAAGGAATTTATTGAATCAAAAATTTCCTGTATAGCCGATAACGAAGAAGTTATCATACAACTTTCAAATATGGCGAGACAAACAGGTCTTGAAACTCACGTCTGGCTGGATATAAACAATGGAATGAATCGTACCGGAGTAATTCCGGGAGAAAAAGCGGCAAGATTATATAAAAGAATCATGGATTCGCCTATGCTTATTGCAGAGGGATTGCATGTGTATGATGGTCATATTCATGAATCGGATATTGATAAGCGCCAGAAAATCTGCAATGATGCGTTTTTGCCGGTACAGGCTCTGGTCGCTGAACTAAAAAGAGAGGGAATTGAACCGGTTAAAGTTATTGCAGGGGGCACCCCGACATTTCCAATACATGCTGCACGGAATGATTCAGAGACCAGCCCTGGAACTCTTATACTATGGGATTGGGGATACAGCAGCTCTTTCGCTGACCTGACTTACCTGCATGCCGCTGTACTGCTCACAAGAATCATAAGCAAACCCGGAAAAGAATTGCTTTGTCTGGATCTCGGGCATAAGGCTGTTGCTGCAGAAATGCCACAACCGAGAGTAAAAATCCTTGGAATTGAAAGATATACTCTGACCAATCACAATGAAGAACATTTGGTAGTACGAACACCACTTGCAGATAAATATAAAGTAGGCGATTCCTTCTATTGTGTGCCTTATCATATCTGTCCAACAGTTGACAGACACGATTCTGCCTATGTTGTCAGTAATCATAGAGTGACGGGCATATGGAATGTCGAAGCCAGAAAACGGATGATCACTCTCTAATACTATACCATTCTCATGCTTAACAAACCTCTTATTTTTGATGGTCACCTCGACCTGTCAATGAATGCTCTTGAGTGGAACCGCGATTTAAGGTGGCGTATTGATGATATAAGAAAAAGTGAAGAAGGAATGACAGATAAGCCCGACCGGGCTAAAGGAACGGTCAGTTTTCCTGCAATGCGTGAAGGGAACATCGGCTTATGTGTTGCAACTCAGATTGCAAGATATGTCAAACCGGGAAGCAAAATACCAGGATGGAACTCTCCTGAGCAGGCATGGGCACAAACCCAGGGGCAACTGGCCTGGTACATATCTATGGAAGAAGCCGGTGAGATGGTTATGATCCGAAACAGGACAGATCTTGAAAAACATTTACAGCTTTGTCAAAATCCGCCGGAAAATGCACCTGTTGGTTATATTCTGAGCCTGGAGGGAGCCGATTCAATCGTTTCGATGAATCATCTTGAAATAGCATTTAATAACGGATTGCGTGCCATCGGTCCTGCCCACTATGGCCCCGGGACATATGCCCATGGAACAGATTCAACGGGTGGGATCGGCATAAAAGGCTGGCAACTGCTTAAAGAGATGGATGAGATGGGAATGATACTCGATGTAACTCATCTGTGCGATGAAAGCTTCAGAGAAGCCCTTGATACTTTTCACGGACCTGTATGGGCGAGTCACAATAACTGCCGGGCATTTGTAAACCATAACCGGCAATTCTCTGATGAGCAGATAATTGAATTAGCGGAAAGAGGCGCTGTAATCGGTGTCGCTCTCGACGCCTGGATGATGGTGCCCGGATGGCAAAGAGGAGTATCAAATCCCAAAGAAATGGGTGTATCTCTGAGCATCATGATAAAAAACATAGACCATATCTGCCAGCTCACAGGTAATTCATTACATGCAGGTATCGGATCAGACCTCGACGGAGCATTCGGAACAGAACAATGCCCTTATGATCTGAACACGATTGCTGACCTGCAAAAAATCCCTGGTATGCTCTCTGAAAGAGGATACAATGACAGCGACATTATAAATATTCTAAGCGACAACTGGATTAGGTTTTTAAAGAAGAATCTTCCCGGTTAGATATCGATGACAAAAACTATTGCAGCATATCTTTGTTTAACTATCAAAATCAAAACTATGAACATGCAAAACGCCTTTCAGAATCTAAACTGGCTTGCCATAATTGTGGCAGCAGTGAGCGCCTTTGTCCTGGGAGGATTATGGTATTCACCTCTAATGTTTGTTAAAAGATGGATGAAAGAAACAGGAATAACTGAAGAAAATACAAAAAATACCAACATGATCAAGGTTTTCGGTCTTGCATTCCTTTTATCCCTGATAGCTTCATTTTTTCTGGCTATGTTTATTGGGAATGAAGCCACTGCAGGTTTCGGAGCAATGGCAGGATTTATGGCCGGGCTGGGCTGGGTATTTACTTTTATGGGAATAAGTTATCTCTTCGAATCAAGAACATTAGCCCATTTTCTTATAAATGCAATGTATAGTATTGTCAGTCTGACGATTATGGGGCTGATTATTGGGGCCTGGCATTAAGAGGCGCAAGGGCGCAAAGGCACAAAGGCGTAAAGGTGTAAAGGAAATTCAACATGACCGGCCGTTGAGCCGTTGAGCCGCTGAGCCGTTGAGCCGTTGAGCCGTTGAGCCGTTGAGCCCTTATCTATACAGATATACGAATCCCCTGTATTCCTTACTGTCATAATTAATATTATCCCACCCGCGACCCCTTATAATATAAAAATAGATGCCGGGTGCAGCTTTAACCGATGAGGAATTAATATTTCCATCCCAGCCGGTCCATTGACTTATCCCGTCGCTCTGACCAAAAAATGAATAGACCCTCATGCCGCTCCGGCTGAAAATCTCCACACTCAGGTTCATCAATGATTTTGCCTCAATCATGAAATAGTCATTTGTTCCATCTCCATCGGGAGTAAAGACATTTGGGATATTAAGAACTGACGGATCAACCACAATTTTTTTCTCGAGTCTCATGGAATCGATGCAGTGAAGATCACTCTCAATTGTAAGCTTAACGGAATAATCTCCCGGTTTATAATAAATATGAGGATCGGGGTTGCTCAGTTTTGAAGTTGTTGTATCGCCAAATTCCCAAAGATATTTTGACGCTCTTACAGAATTATCTATAAAGGTGACTTCCAGTGGGGCCTGACCATGATCGGGATCGACACTAAAATCAGCTTTTACATGAATTGACTGATATGGAAATGATGACTCACTTATGCATCCGAAACTATCGCTCACCTGAAGAGTGTATGTCACATCCGTAAGCGGAGGATTAAATGTTTGAGGATTAAGAAAGAAATCCGGAGATGGTATTGACGATGAAGGTTCGGATGACCAGAGAAATCTGACACCATCAGGTAACCTGACAGGTAATCCGTTTACAATATTCCTGTAAAAAAATGTATCAGCGACTGCCTGTCCTTTTAATGCCACATAATCACAGGTCCGGTTTTGAAGTGCTGCCGATGAAAAAGGTTTGTCAAGGAAGATCCAGCTGACAAGAGTAGTGTCAAACCCGCCGCTGATCACAACTTTATACCCACCTTCACCAAGATCTGTTTCTGACGAAGTCACGACTCCGGTCTCGGTTTTGAGAAGTGTGCTGAAAGATTTTGTAACGTCGCTCCACTGATACCATGTGTAATTAAAGGGAGCTGTTCCCCCGGGGCTCCCTGCATTAAGTGTTGCTTTTTGAGTGCCTGAGGAATTACAGTAAATGAATATCGGATCTCTTACATCAGGGGCCGAAGGATATGCAGTATATCGTATTGCACTGCTTCCGGGCGCTGTAAACTGAGCACTGGATGCAACAGTCAGAGACAATATTATTATAAGAAGAATATAACGCACAGGCTCTCAGATCTTAGTCAATAAAACGTCAATGGATTCATTTTGGTATTCTGATCTGCAATTATACTAAAATTAGTCCAACATGGTTCAATCGACATGAAATACCTCTTCCATATTTGCCCACCATTCGCCCGCGTTTCGTGTTGCCACGGGGTCCTGCATCGGTTCCATCACCGACCACCATTCCTGTGTTTTTGGATCAGCAGCCATTTTGGCCATGTCGGCCGCAAAATCATTTCCTGTGTATTCAAAATAAGCATAGAGCATATTGTCTTTATGAAAGATGGAATAGTTGTGAATGTTACACTTATTGATCATCTCCAGTATCTCGGGCCAAACTGCAGCATGATATTTTTTATAGCGTTCAAAGTGCTCCGGGCTTTACTCCTATTACCTGTCCGTATCTTTTCATAATATTCTATTTTAAGTATACAATTATAAACAATTCCTAAAACAAATGCCAGAAGAACTTACACAGACACGAACCACAGAGAGCCACGGAGATAATTCTCTGTGCAACTCTGTGGTCCTCTGTGTAACTCTGTGTAACTTAAGTTTTCTTGTTAATAAAAATCTTTATTTTATAATTCGTAAAGAGCAGAGCTGAAAATGTATTTACTAAATTTGCCCCGCTTTACGCTGTAATTCAACTGTACACATGACAATCAACTATCTCGACGATCTGAACGATTCTCAGAAACAAGCAGTTATCAATACTGAAGGCCCCTCGTTGGTTATTGCCGGAGCGGGTGCAGGAAAGACACGCGTATTGACCTACCGTATCGTTCGGTTGCTGGAGAATGGGGTGCCGGCAGGTAAGATCCTTTCTTTGACCTTCACCAATAAAGCTGCGAAGGAAATGAAAGAACGCATCTCAAGGATTATTGGTCCGGAAGTCGCCCGGTATTTATGGATGGGAACATTCCATTCCATCTTTTCAAAAATCCTGAGGATGGATGGTGACAAACTCGGTTATAAATCAAACTTCACAATTTACGACTCTTCTGATTCCAAAAGTCTCATAAGATCTATCATCAAAGAACTCAACCTTGATGATAATATTTACAAACCAGGTGTTATATCATCAAGAATTTCATCTGCAAAAAATAATCTTGTCACGGCGAGCATGTATTCAGCCGACAGTTCTATGCAGGATTACGACAAATCGAGCCGCATGCCTTTGCTTGCCGATGTCTATAAAACTTATTCGGCACGCTGCTATAAGGCCAATGCCATGGACTTTGACGATTTGCTGTTAAATACTAATATCCTCTTCCGCGACTTTCCTGAGGTTCTGGCTAAATACCAGCAAAAGTTTAATTATGTCCTGGTAGACGAATACCAGGACACAAATTATTCGCAGTACCTCATAGTTAAAAAGCTGGCAGCTACTCACAAAAACATCTGTGTGGTAGGTGATGACGCGCAAAGCATATATTCATTCAGGGGAGCCAGGATTGAGAATATTCTCGAATTTAAAAATGACTACGCTGATTATCAGCTTTTCAAACTGGAGCAGAATTACAGGTCGACACAAATGATCGTTAATGCCGCAAATACCATTATTGCCAACAATGACGGTCAGATCCAGAAAAAAGTCTACTCCATGAATGAGACTGGTGAAAAGCTGCAGGTAATTCAGGCAATGACAGATTCGGAAGAGGGATTCAACGTTTCGTCCGACATTTTCGATAAGAAACTTTCACTCCAACTCGCCTGGTCTGACTTTGCAATACTATATCGAACCAATGCACAATCGAGGATATTTGAGGAAACACTCAGGAGGAAAAATATACCTTATAAGATTTACGGAGGTTTATCATTTTATGAGAGGAAGGAAATAAAAGACGTTCTCTCATATTTCAGGATGGTCATAAATCCTGAAGACGAAGAAGCATTAAAAAGATCAATTAATTATCCAAAGAGGGGAATCGGAGATACGACAATTGCTAAAATTTTTGAGCTCGCTACAGTCATTAAGTGCTACACCCTGGAGTATTCTTCAGGAAGCAGGTAAATATCCCGATCATTTCAATGGAGGAACTGCAAAAAAATTGTCGGCCTATGTAAATGTGATCAATGCTCTCAGACTTAATTCAGACAGCATTGATGCCTTTAAGAAAGCAAGGGAAATTGCGGTTGGCTCAGGCATTATGCATGAGCTTAAGGAAGGAAAGTTGCCCGAGGATGTCAGTCGTCTTGAAAACCTTGAAGAATTACTGAATGCAATTAAAGTTTTTACAGAGGCTGCCGAGACCAATGGAGAACCTGTAATCCTTGAGGCATATATGGCAAATGTTGCTTTGCTGACTGATCAGGATACTGAGAGTGCAGAAGATAAGAATAAAGTGACCCTCATGACTATGCACTCCGCCAAAGGGCTGGAATTCAAACATGTATATATTGTTGGAATGGAAGACACATTATTCCCGTCGCCTATGTCTTCCGGAAGTGCGCGTGAGCTCGAAGAAGAACGAAGATTATTTTATGTGGCAGTAACCCGGGCAGAAAAACAGGCAACCCTCAGCTACGCTCTGAACAGATATAAATGGGGCAATCTCGAGAGATGCAGTCCAAGCCGGTTTATCAGGGAGATTGATCAACAATTTCTTCATTATCCTCAGACAGGAGGGAAACCGTTCCAGAATCCGTCAGCACAGCCTAAAAACCGATTGATTCATGAAGAGCCCAACGCATATGTAAGGGACGAAAAGTTTAAAAAGATTCAGAAACCAGCTATTAGTCCTGATATTCCATTTATCGGCAGTGACTCCTCGTTGTTTCTACAGGGCGATAAAGTAGAACATGAAAGATTCGGAAAAGGAACGATAGTATCCATTGAAGGACAACCACCGAATACAACTGCAACAGTGGAATTTGAAACCAGTGGCAGCAAGAAACTGCTGTTGCGCTTTGCAAAACTAATGAAGTTGTAAAAAAACTTACACAGAGTTACACAGAGAACCACAGAGTTGCACAGAGAAAAAGTGTATGTGAAGAATTACTTCTCTGTGGCCCTCTGTGGTTCTCCGTGGTTCTCTGTGTAACAAAAAAATTACTTTTTACCAGCCTGTCCGAAATTCATTTTCATAAAAGTATAACCCTTCGTAGATATGGCATGCGGGAAATTTTCATTTATCTCTTGTGTTTCCATTTTCATTTCGGGCTTATCCTTTTTATCGAATGACTCCATTGCAAGCATCATTGCACCTTCAAAGCCAGGATAATTGTAATAGGTTGGCATGCCTGATTTACCCCAATATTTTTTGTCAGCTTTCAGTTTGACATCTTTGGTCATCCATACATTCGAATAGCCATCCTTATCCGGTTCAACAATTTTATACTCATCGCATTTATAACCTGCTATCATCCTGGAATTTCCGGTTTTTGTGATTGTTGCCTTTTCGGGGTTAGGAGCTTTCTGGTTTTTTGACTGAGCAGCCATTGCAGAATCTGAAGGCAGAGTGGATATAATTCCGGTTTTGGATTCGCCATTCTCAAGAAGCATCATGAAACATCTGTTGTCGCCATCGAAAAGAAAAACTGTCGGAATGGCTTTGTCTCCTTCTTTTACGTCGAGCGGCTTAACTTCTATCCCGGCATTAAGCGAGGCAGCATTGAAATATGTAAAATAATCAGATTTCTTAACATCCTTATTATCATATATTTCCATTTGCATATGCATTCTTCCTGTAAACTTATAATCATCATTGTATTTTATATCGATCTTTCCGCCAAAGAGGCCGCGCCCGGTTTCTTTCGTGCCCTTTTCCTCCGTTGTGGCATTTGAATCAGTCTTGTTCTGATTATTCTTTTCTTTAGCACGTTTAGCAGCTTCATCTTTCTCACTTTTATCAACTGCCGAGTCTACTTTATTCTCCAGCTTTTTGTTTATGGCTCTTCTCAGGAGATAGCCTTGTCCGTTTGTAACAGATGGCATCATTACCGACAACAGCAGAATAAGAATTAATGATCTAGTTTTCATAAATTGAAATATGTTTAATTAAAGTATAAAATTACGAAACACAGTTAAATATTAAAATATTATTATTCATTAAATACAATCAGCGATCTTCTTTTAAAATACAAGGAAACAAACAGATAATTGTTCAATTTCCGCGATCTTCCAAACAACATTAATCAAAAGCCTCAGAAGAATTAAAGCTTTATAAACTCTACTCTTCTGTTCATAGCTTTATTACCGGGAGTGTCATTGGCAGCTACGGGTTTAGTCTCTCCCATTCCGTCCGATTGTGCAATATTTAATGTATTAATCTCACCCGGAGACTGAATGGTCTGGGTTTCTTTTTTCACCTCCTTCTTGGCATCTATGGTTAAGACTTTTTTCTTCATGTCAAGTTTAAACTGACCATTAGCTGTAAAAGGCATACATACAAATGCGGCTGCAGCGATTAATGCAAAAAACTGTTTCATTTTAATTATCAATTAGTTAAAGTTGAAAGTGATATTATATCTGGAGTTCTTAATATATCCCGGGTAAGGTTTGAGCAGAAAATCAGGTTCTGTAAACATAAATTTAATAAACTATTAGTATATAACACTTTCAAATGTTCATTTTTTTGCAGATGAACTATACTTTTTGATAAAGGCTGCCTTTTATTCTGTAAAGATTATCTGCCCTGTAAAATTAGATCACATATTATAAAGGTATATCCCTGAAAAAAGGGATTTATTCCAGATGAGGTTTGTTTTTTTACCACAAAAGGAACACAAAGGTTATCACGAAGGTACACAAAGGGATAAAAACATAAAGACGTCCAAATTGGGCGTCTCTAGATAGTTCTTCCTTTGTGTTGCTTCGGATTTTACCTTCGTGTACCTTTGTGGTTAATGGATTTCATAATTTATGCAACTATCGCTTCCGCAGTTTCAGCAGGTTTTTCCTTCTCGATCAAAACCGATTGATAGAGTGCAGCGAATGAGCTGCTGATCCATATCAGTGCCGGGAATACACCCACAATTAACATGAGAAGACCGAACAAGAAAATAAATATCGATACGAATCCCATGAAGAAGATCTGCCAGCCATGACCTCTTGTAAGCTTCCAGCTTAATTCAACTGCTTCTATAGGATCAAGTTTTTTATCCATTATAATATACGATACAAATGCAAGCCTGCATCCAATTATAATTCCGGGAATGATCAGGGCAAAAAATCCAAGTACTACCAGTGCAAAGACCAGCAGGTTTGCAAGGATAATATGAAGATAATTCTCCATGAAACCCTTAATAAGATATTCAAAATCAGGTTTTGTTTTCCTTACTGCCTGGACAAATATCATGCTTCCTCCATATTCGAAAACAGGCTTAATCAGAAATGTGTAAAGCATTGCAATAAATCCGAAGAATGCCGCAAGAACACCGAAGGTCCCGAATTTAAATAAATCCGGTCCCCAGTGATGTCCCATATTATGACCCCAGTCAGTGCCCAGATTATTGTGCCAGTTCCATGGACCCATATCAGACGGATCAAAATGGAAATTCAGCATTTTAAAGGGAGTTGTAACTATTGCCAGAATGATAATCACCAGAAATAACCTGAGAAAATTATCGGTCATTACCCGCCATCCTGCACTAAAACTATTGCTAAACCCTGGCACCAGTTTGTAATCATTATTTGTTTCCATGATCTTAAGAATTTAAAAATTGATTTATGAAGCAAATTTAAACCAGTGGCTTTTCCCCGACTTCATACTATAGTAGTGTTTTTATATTTTCCTACTTAAGTATGCATAACAATACTTTGGTTGATAATAATTTTGAATTTTCAGTTGTTTGGATTTTAATACCTTTATAAAATGTTGATCTACTTTGGATATTTAATATTTATTCTTTCGGTTGCCCTGGCAGCAGGGGGCGTCGTTTTGTCATCAAGACTGCGTAACAGATATCATCATGAAATCTTTTCAACCCTGCTTTATTTCCAGGTATTCATATTCACTTTCGGGTTCTACGGAATATGGGGTCAGCAGGTAATAAGAGTCTTTCTCACAGAATACATTTCACCGGAACTTATATTAAGATTCTCGGAGATAGCATTGCTGCTGGGATTACCATTCCTGGTTTTTGCATGGTTAATGCTTCTGCAGTTTTCATTTGTGATATCGGGAAGAAAGATTAATAATTGGTTTGTCTTCTGGTTTCTTCTTATAAACTTTTCAATAATTCTTGTGATAGGTTACCTCGTCAGAAAGGTGAGTGTATTTGATCCGGAGTACCTGATAAAATATTACTTTATATTTATGCAGTTCATCTACTCCCTCATTTCCGGTTTATTGATTTTGTTTCCGGGTAAAGCCAGATCTATAATCCACGATTTCGACAGCAAAAGAATTGGTTCTGGCATATTTCTAACAGCATTGCTTCAATGTTTGATCCTCTTGTTTTATAAATCACAACCCATAACTGGTATAATATTCATATTCGCTTTCTTTGCCGGACATACATTCCTGCCGATTTATCTTAACTATGGAACACTATTTACAGTCTTCGCCTCATCACCGGCACAGAGCTTCTCGTTTGAAGAGTTTTGTAAAAAATATGAGGTATCTCCACGTGAATCGGATATAGTTCGCGAAATATGTAATGGCCTGAGTAACAAAGAAATATCAGACAAGCTGTTCATAAGTTTACAGACTGTAAAGGATCATACCCACCGGATCTACTCAAAAACCAATGTCAAGAGCCGGGTACAACTTATCTACCTGGTAAAAGACCTGAAGATGTTTTAGGCTGCTCAGGAAATTTAAGAAAGACTATTATCCTGCCTTCAGAGAATTCTATTGAAAATTTTTCTGAGAGTGCCTCATTCAAGGTAGCGCACCACCAGTTGCTTATCTTTGTTTTGTCCAGCGGGTATTTTAACCCGGAGGAGCTAATCTCTGTATAAGGATCTATAGAGAATATTGAAACCTGTTGCCCGGGAAAAGTTGAAATCACTGTTGAGCTTAACAACGGACGAAATACTCCGGAATCAGTAACCATTATTACATTCATATCAATTGCATATTCCGTGAGCAGAGATATGTTGCCAATTGTATGATCTTCGCGTTTGCCTGTGGCACCAAGAATAACAATATCGTTATATTTCATTCCCCGGCACCATTCAACTGATTTTGTGAGATCATTTGTATCCTGATTTTCATCTATGTAAATCCTGTCAGCAAACCTCATCCGCAGATCATGGTTGATAGAATCCATATCTCCTACTATAGCATCAGGCACAAAACCTGCTTTTACCAGATTTTCAACGCTCCCGTCACAGCATACTATGGGGTGCTCTTTTTCGAGATAGCCCAGTGGAATTTCGTGAGAAGGGAAAGCTCCGTCAGCAAGTATTATTGTTGTTTTTACCACAGCAATAAAGATACTTCATTTTTCAATTATTTCACATAATTGACTACCAGAACCTTAATATGTTTCAAACTGCTACGGAGAATGTTTAATTGTCAAATGTTAAAAATATCTTAATTATTCTTTCGTATTCTTAAATATTTAATTTACTTTTCCAAACCTAGAAGTCGTAAAAAGACTCTAACCTGATATCGTTGAAAAGAATTTAGCGCAGTTTTTGATTTAAAGGGCTGTTTTGCATTAAACGGACATTGTTCCCATATGAAGCAGAATAGCTTTTTGAAAGTTTATCAGTAGAAATGTTTGTAATTAGAATACAATTATAATTATACAATTTCACTCTTAACTTATAAAATCGATTTGCCTATGATGAAACTAACCCTCTAGTCATTTTGCAGACAGGAATGGAAAAAACTTGGAAAAAACTCTGCCTGCATTTTAAACTAACTTTTTTTAACTAACCTTTTCAACCTAAAAAGTATGACAAAAAAAACCATGCTGGTTATTTTTCTTATGCCCTTTAATAAAATTAAGGTGGCACTGAAACTTATGACTATGCTCTTATTGTTTGGAACAATCCAGACTTATGCCTCTCCCGGCTTTTCAGATGCAGGTATTGTATCAGCTGATAATCAACAGCAAAAGCGGGTTACTGGTAAAATCAATGATGCCGCCGGCACTCCTTTAGCCGGAGTTAATATCCTTGAAAAAGGCACTCTTAATGGTGCTATTTCAGATGTTAACGGTAATTTTGCGATCACGGTAGGCTCTTCAACCTCAACTCTGACTTTTTCATTCATCGGTTACCTGACAAAAGAAGTCACAGTAGGAGATCAGCTTGCAATTAACATCGTACTCGCCGAAGCAGTTTCGACACTCGATGAGATTGTAGTTGTAGGTTATTCTACCCAGACAAGGAAATCTCTGACTGGAGCTGTGTCGACAGTAAATGCCGGCTCGCTTGCAGAAAGTGCCGCCTCTAACCCGGTACAACGTCTTCAGGGAAAAGTAGCAGGGGTATCCGTGTTGAACAACCATACCCCCGGTGAAGGAGCAACTCTTAGAATCAGAGGTATGACGACCATCAACGACGCAAACCCTCTTTTTGTTGTCGATGGAATTCCGGGTGGTAACTACTCACCAAATGATGTTGAGTCAATCACAATTTTGAAAGATGCTGCAGCTCAGTCAATTTACGGTGCAAGGGCTGCTAACGGTGTTGTTCTTGTTACCACAAAAACAGGTAAGAAGAACCAGAAAATTAATATGACTGTAAATATAAGACAAGGTATTTCGAAGAATTCCACTCATTATGACCTGCTCAATACCCAGGAATGGGGTGAGATGTTATGGCTGGAAGCTAAAAACGCCGGAGTTACAAACTTTAACCATCCACAGTTTGGAAACGGTCCGACACCAGTTATTCCTGATTATATATTTCCTACAAAAACCGCAGAAGGGGATCCACTCGTTGATCCAGCCAAGTATGATAATAAGCTTGCAGTTGTCGACGGAACAGATACCTATCTTATCGCAAAATCCAGTCAGGGTACAGACTGGATGAAAGAAAGTGAACGAAACGCTGCGTTTAAAGATTATACAGTTGATGTCACAGGCGGTAGCGATAAAACTACTTATGCATTCCTCCTTGGTTATACAAAGGATGACGGTGTATTTAAATGGACGGGATTTGACAGATACAGTTTCAGGGCTAATATCACTACTTCTCCTGCAAAATGGATCGATCTGGGCACAAACATTTCAGGCAACTATACAAATGACTATGGTTACCAGGGTGATAACTCAGAAAGCTCAATCGTTTCCTGGACATACCGTCTGCCGACTATGGTTCCGGTATATGATATCTCTGGAAAAACATATGCAGGATCAAGATCAAAAGGTATGGGTAATGCTCAGAACCCGGTATTTCTCCTCGATAAAAATCAGAACGATTACACGAAGCGTATGAACCTTACAGGTAACACCTTTGTGAAATTTAATTTAATGAAAGGCTTGTCAGCCACCTCACGTGTAGGAATAAATTATTATTCTTATAGTCAGCAGGATATCAACTTTGTTGAAGTCGCCGCTGCAGAAAGAGGAACTTATGATTACTATTCGAAACAAGCAGGATTCGGACTGGACTGGACATGGACCAATACAATCGATTATTCACTGGTTACAGGCCAGCATAATATTAAGGCCATTGTCGGAACTGAGGCTTATAGCAACGAGTCAGAATACTTTGCAGCCAACAGATCAGAATTTTCCATGCTTGATATCAACTACATGGACATGAATACGGGTCTCCGCTCAATTAACAATTCCGGAGAAGGCTTAGGTAAATATAGTCTGTTTTCCATGTTTGGTCGTGTGAATTACACGTATGCTGATAAATATATGGTGGAAGCAGTTCTTCGCCGTGACGGATCATCACGTTTCGGGAACAAGAAATACGGGATTTTCCCCGCAGTATCTCTTGGATGGAGAATGTCACAGGAAAATTTCATGGCATCAACAAAAAGCTGGCTTGAAGATCTGAAGATCAGGTTAGGCTACGGTGTTGTCGGAAATGACCGTATGAATAATTACAACAGCTTCTATCAGTATGCAATAAACTTCAACACTGCATTTTATCCAATGAGTGGTGCAAATAATGCCACAGGAACTACCGGATTTGCACAGACAAGATTCGGAAACCCTGATGTAAAATGGGAATCCACAGCAACGACTAACTTCGGTATCGATGCATCTCTGTTTAAAGGATTAACTTTCAGCGTAGATTTGTGGCAGCGTATAACAAGCGACATGCTTTATCCAAAACAGCTCCCGTTAATTTATGGAACAGCAACAACTCCTTCTATTAATATCGGTGAGATGAAAAATACCGGTTTTGATATTACGATGGGTTACGCTGGTACTGCTGTACATGGCGATTTCCATTATAGCGCCGACGTAGTGTTCTCACATTATAAAAATGAACTTACAAAGCTTACCGACAATGCAGGTGACTTTTATTCAGGTTCAACATATCGTGAGATGATCTATACAAGGACCCAGAGTGGAAGAGCATTCCCTGAATTTTTCGGATATGTAGTTGAAGGGATCTTCCAGACACAGGAAGAAGTTGACGCATGGCCAGCTTATGGTACCTATAATAAACCAGGGCATTTTAAATACAAAGATGTCAATAATGACGGTGTTATCAATGCCAGTGACCGTACTTACATCGGCTCACCTCATCCTGATTTCACAGCAGGACTTTCACTTAATCTCGATTACAAAGGGATCTTCCTCTCAGCAACACTGTACGCCAGTGTGGGAAATGACATTGTAAATTATGTAAGCAGGTTTATTGATTATACCCAGTTTGAGTCAGGTAAAAGCCACAGAAGACTCTATGAATCATGGGGAAGTCCTTATCTGAATGGTGACAACTCAAAAGCCACGATGCCTATTATCTACTCGAATGATACTCCACATCAGCAACCATCAACAGCTTTCATAGAAGATGGTTCGTTCCTTAGGATGAAATCACTGAGAGTTGGATACGATGTAAACAGACTCCTGAAAAACAAGCTTAATTCCTTGCAGATCTACTTCCAGGCTTCCAACCTGTTTACCATAACCAAATATTCCGGACTGGATCCTGAAATTGCAGGAGCCGGTATTAATATGGGTGTTGACTCTGGTGCATGGCCTACGCCGCAACAGTTTATGTTCGGTATTACTTTTGGTTTGTAACCGATAAATTCAAACTATTAAATTTAAAAGATATGAAGAAAATACTTAATTTATCGTATACTATACTGTTCATCATGAGTATGATATTACCCTACTCATGTAGCGAAGAATTCCTTTCCAAAGAGCCTCCGGGTGTTGGTTCACCAAGTCAGATGGCTACAAAGGATGGCGTGGAATCTCTCCTGATTGCCACGTACCAGGCTACAAAAGGAACCGGAAGGTTCGGTGCAGCTATGGCAACTGACTGGACTTATGCAAGCGGCGCTTCAGATGACGCTTATAAAGGCACCTCTGCTGGTGACCAGAGCGCATACAACGACGTAGAGAGATATGAAGCATTGCCAAGTAATGCATATATGCGTGAGAGATGGAGAGATTGTTATAATGGAGTTGCACGTTCAAACGTGGTCCTCGAGTATCTCTGGCAAGTACAGAAGTCCGCAGCACCTTTTGATGATGCAAGGGCAAAGCAGATTGAAGGTGAAGCAAAACTTCTTAGAGCATGGTTCCACTTCGAAGCCAATAAGGTTTTCGAAAATATACCATACATTAAAACTCAGACAGAATTAGGGACAACTCTTCCGGAGTCTGTTACAAACTCCGATCCGGGTTGGACTGGTATTGAAGAAGATCTGCAGTATGCAATTGACAACCTTCCTGTTACAAAAATTAAAAATGAAGTTGGCCGTGTAACAAAATATGCTGCTGAAGCAATAAAAGCTCACGTATTCATGAGCCAGAATAAATTCTCTTCTGCAAAGCCGTTACTCGACGACATTATCAACAGTGCAAAATTCAGTCTTGTTGATTTTTACTGGAATTTCGATATGACTCATGAAAACAATGCAGAGTCAATTTTTGAATTGCAGTGTGCGACTACAGGAAGCAGCCAGCAGGCAATGATGCTTGCAGGTCCTTGTATGCATCAGGCAGGTCCGGCAAGTTGCGGTGGCTGGGGTTTCTTCCAGCCTTCAGAGGATCTCTTTGAAGCATATCAGGTTGATGCAAACGGATTACCTATACTTGATCCTACAGCACGCACTCCTCTTGCCAACGATATGGGTTAAGGTAGTGGTGATAACTTCACACCAACAACTGCTGCTCTTGATCCACGTGTTGACTGGACAATTGCTCGTCGTGGCGTAGATTTCCTTGGCTGGGGCATACACCCGGGAAACGCCTGGATCCGTGAACAGAATAACGGTGGTCCTTATATGACAAAAAAATACATGCACAAAAAGGACGAACAGTCATTAAATGCTAATGGAACAGGATTTGATAACGGTAAGAACTACAGAATGTACCGCTATTCCCATATCCTCCTCTGGAGAGCTGAAGTTGCTGTAGAAGAAAACCAACTTGACGTTGCAAGAGATCTTGTTAATCAGATCCGTAACAGGGCAAAATCAAGTACTCCGGTAATGGGCCTATGTACTTCTTATATAAACCTTGGTACAGTTGCACCAACTGTTGATTACACGAAACCAGCAGCTAATTATAAGGTTGAACCATATGATGCAGCATCTCCTGCTTTCGCTTCTCAGGCTGAAGCAAGAAAAGCTGTACGCGAGGAAATGAGACTCGAATTTGCAACTGAAAACCTTCGGTTCTTTGATCTGAGACGTTGGGGTATTCTGGAAACAACTCTCAATACTTACATTGCCAACGATTCAAAATTCAGAGGCTTCCTGAAGGGAGCATCATTCAATGCGACAAAAAATGATTACTGGCCATTGCCACAGGATCAGGTCGATCTTCAGAAAGGTGTCCTAACACAAGATGCTTCTTATTAATCCGTTTAACTGAATTAATAAATTTATAAAAGAGGTTGTCCCTGGTGGACAACCTCTTTTTTATTTAACTCACCCTTTGCAATTTTTTAGCCTTCTCGCCACCAATTTTTCCTGGCATTTGCCCCCCTGCCCCCCTGAAGGGGGGTGTCATCTCGTTTTCATTTTGAATTATGGTTATGCGCATAAGATTGTTTCTCAAAAGAAAAGACTCCCCCTTCAGGGGACAGCTACCCTTTATACACATCTTTAAATTCTGATATTATTGAATTTTGATTCTGATAAAACGCCTTCCTACTAGTGTAGTCAAAGTTGGCTCTGAAAGAGCCATATGTGAATAACCTCTGGCGCAGCCCTCATCTTACATCACATCTTTCTCTCTATCACTAATTGGTAGAAAGTTGCGGTACCGCGAAATATTGAAATTGAAATCCTCTATTATTTGATCAGGTATCAGCCATCAATTAAATTCGCAATTATGATCGGGAGATCCCTCAACTCATCCAACACATATCCAGAGCTTTAGAGACAGGATCAGAGGTGGATGAGTTTCGGGATGACAAGATATTTTGGTCAGTATTGGGGGGAAGGAAGCAGCGGCGATTCAATTGACATTTTATCAGAAAAAAAGATTCCGGTGAATCGCCGCTGCTTCCTTCCCCCTTGCCTCACTAAAACAAGTGTCATCCCGAGTGAATCCACCTGTCTCATTTATACATACTTAATGGTGAAAGGTGGATGAGCGAGGGATCTTAATAACCCCTGGCGCAGCCCTCATCTTACATCACATCTTTCTCTCTATCACTAATTGGTAGAAAGTTGCGGTACCGCGAAATATTGAAATTGAAATCCTCTATTATTTGATCAGGTATCAGCCATCAATTAAATTCGCAATTATGATCGGGAGATCCCTCAACTCATCCACCACATATCCAGAGCTTTAGAGACAGGATCAGGTGCCCAAATTTTTAAGTTGACGGTTTTGAGGAAGTAAGTGAGTATGTAAGGTATAGGCTGTTTTACAATCTTCTATTTAAAATGATAATAGAACCAGAAAGTGTTCCCGAATTTTTTCTGCATCGTCTCCTTCAGGGTGGATGGATTTTTACGGGCTTCCATATAAAGCGAAAAGTATTTACGAAACCGTTCCTGAGTATCTAAACTTACTTCTAGTCCTCCAAGATCAGGAGTCGTTTTGGTACTATTGTAATAGATCATTACAGCTTCTTCAATAAATCGGGGAATCCTGGTATACCCCGATCTTTGCATCACACTCACATTATCCATGACACCCTCAATGTTTTTGGTAAGCAGCAAACCTGCAATGTAATATTCAAAAGCTTTCTTGTTATCAGGCTGTGATTCAAGTAAAAGCGGCAGATTATTCTGAGGTTCATTGAATTTTATGAAAAAACTGCTTTTGGGCAGAATCTTTACTTTAGGTCCAAGTTCAGCATCACTATTAATAAGTTGAGGGTTATCGGCCATAGCTTCAAACCTTCCTGCCTCATCCCTGTAATAAAGGGTCTCTTTCAGAATTCCTGCATACTTCCTGGCCATCCTTAGATCACCATTAATAAGACTCGTCTTAATCAATAGCTCCATGTTCTGAGGCCGTTTTCCGTAAACTACCATCTCCTCATAGGCCCAGCGGTGAGCTTCATTCGATAGTCCGATAGCATAATAAAAATATGCGCCCCGGTTCAGATGCTCATCTCCCCACGGTAAAACCAATGAATTGGCCCCAAAATCCTGATCACCAAAGAATAACCTGTCGCATAACTGGCCGGTCTCCGACAGAGCCACGTTATAAAAATATTCTCCGATAAGATTTCTCGACGGTTTACTTTCCTGAAACCTGACCGCTTCCTCCCATTTTTCATTGAAAACAAGCCTCTGCAATTCTATCACCCTTGATGTCTGAGGATTATAAATCTTAACTAACATTATAAGACTTAAAGCAAATACCAATACAACGGATATTATAGAGATTCCCCGATTACTGAATATATCTTTTTGCAGTGAGGAAAGATATTTGTATAAGGCAGGATAAAAAACCAGATAACCTGAGAGGATGAAGAAAGTAGCTACATAGAAACGATTTTCCAGTACCGGAAACGGAAATAAAAATAAATGTCCCGCCGGCTGAAGAAATAAAACTTTCCAGAAGATCAGAAAGGAGATTGCATAAGTTAGAATCAGAAATCCGGGATATAAGTATTTCCACTTCCCTTTTTCAGCAAATAAATTATGCACGATGTACAACCCGGTAAAAATCAAAACATACGCTCCTGCCAGGTAATAAAATAAAGGCAGCAGAACCAGAATAATTGTTTTATGATTCTTATTCGCCGCTAATATAGAAACCAGATAAAAGGTTAAAATTAAAACGAAACCAAGGTTGTATTCCATCAGGTGATAATAATTTGCCTGCATTAGCATCATAAGGCATGAAGGAATCAGAAGAAGCGCCAATGGGAGGGTATTGCCACGAAACATTTTTTTATTTATGCGATAAAGCAAAAACCCCGGTAATGTAAGAATTATCGATAATATTAATGACCCTGTAAATCTCCCGGCATAAAACTGAGTCAGGAACTTAGCTGCATACTCGAGCAAACCACCTGGTTTTATAAGGTAACCATGAAGATAATCTCCTGAAAAGATAAAGAGCGATTGTGTTTCCTGGAAACACAGTACATAATTACCCGCAAAATAAAAATATGCGAATGCCACAAGGAAAAATGTGCCAAGTAAAATAAATGCATATTTATCAATCGACGTTTTTGAACTATTCATCCTGATTATTCATGAACCTGATAGTTTATTTCCTCTGGTTTGTTTTCAATTGATTGTCCGCGTACCTTATCCGGATTCAAAACATTTCCAGATTTGGCTTTAAGAGCCAGCTGTCTGGTGGCAGCTTCAAAATCAGCCGGCTTCATTTTTACCCTGCCATTTACTAATTCGGGTATATTAAATGATTCAAGCATATGGCTGTAAAGTGAAGGATCTTCCTGTGGCAGAACGAATTCTTTTCCCTGATTTCCCAGAGAATCGATATGTACAAAATATGGTCTGGCGCTTCTTCCATCAACTCTTTTACTGCTGAACACCAACCATTTTCCATTGACTGACCATGAATGGTAACTCTCTGTCTCATTGCTGTTAACAGTCATCTTCCTGACAGAATAGTCGTGCATATCAATTAGATAAAGATCTGCCTCGCGATGCCATATCGGGAAGGTGCCATAATCGGCAAGAGTAAAAATCAGAAATTTTCCGTCAGGTGAGATCCTGGGGAAGGAGACACTTTTATTTATTTCTGAAGCCTTGAAGACTATTTCTGCTTCTCCGAACTTTCGTGATTCCGGATCGAATGATCTTCTTACAAGATCATAATGGGTGTTGCTTATCTGTTCGATCTGTGGATTAGAACTATTTATGATCTGCGGAGCCCTGCAGAAATATAAAAATCTGCCGTCAGGCGACCATGATGGAAATGTTTGCAGATATTTTGCTGTATCGCTGTCGGTGATACTGATTATTTCATCTTCTTTCCTGTCATATAAAATAAGTGATGAAACAAGATCAAATACTTCAATATTCTTTCCGGGTTGTGAATAGAAACTTTGTTGGACCTGATTTGATGAAAATGCCAGGAATCTTCCCGATGGATGCCATGAAGGATATGTAGCTCCGCCCGGCATGCCATCTATTTTAAGATCTGTTCTTGTTATTTTACCGTCATCAACAAAATACGTACCGCCGTGAGAACCGCGGATATGAATCATAAACCTGTCGGGGTTATTATTATTGAAGGAATGACAATTGGCGCAATTTTTATCAAGTATCTGATTTTCTATTATTGATTCTTCTGAAAAGCTTTCTGTCGATCGCTGCACGATTTTAATGTTTGACCAGCTATAGTACCCGGGGTAGATAAGCCTGTAGACAAGATACGGATCAATCTTATCGCCCGATACTGCCATAAAAAATGTCGGGTATTTCAAAACTTCATCACTGAGTTTCTGAGAAGAAAATACCTGAAAGATTATACTATCGCCCTGACTATCTTTTAAAAGTCTTCTCCATGATTTTTCAGAAAAGCGTATTTTGCCATCTGATGAATTGATACTGAGCTTATATCCTGTCAGCCTCGAAGTAGCAGTTACCTTAAAGGAAACACCTTCCTCGAGAATTGAAAAGTTCAGCGGAGCAATATTTGAAGGAATTGTTATATCCGTATAATCTGGTCCAATGAGAGGTTTCCGGTCAGCCAGGGTGAGAGTGCCGCTTGTATCTGTAGTGCATCTCATACAGGAAAGTACTACAAAAACCAGAATCGTAAAAACAAGTTTCCCTTTTTTTATTAGCATCAAGTAAACTTTAGGAGTAGTGATTTCTCTTTACGTGTTATTCAACACATATCGATCAGAAACTTCGAAATAAAGATAACCCAATATTTGACATTCCGTCGCAATTTGATGTTCTGAAACCAATAAAATATTCCGGGCATGTAATCGTTTGATTTATAGTTGCTTCAGACTTTCCTTATGGTTTTTTTCCATTCCAGAAGTCCAATAAACGACATCAATCCATAAACAAGATAAAGAATAAATGTCGGATATAACCCACGAGTCACAAACAGCACCGCCGAAACAAAATTAACGGCTATCCACAGGTACCAGTGCTCATAGATCTTGCGGGCAAGCATCCACGTAGCAATTATAGAAAGTGAAGTAATAAATGAATCTCTTATCGGAACAGGAGAATCAGTCAGCTTGCTTAATATAAGCCACATGAGGAAAAATAACAAAACAAAAACACCTGACAACACAACACCCGTCTTAAGCTTTAATCTCGTCACATGTAATTCTTCTTTCTCCCCTTCTCCCTCTCTCCCTTTCTCCCATTCACTTTTATCTATGCCCTGTGCCCTGTGCCCTGTGCTATTAATCTCCCCTTCTCCCTCTCTCCCTTTCTCCCATTCACTTTTATCTATGCCCTGTGCCCTGTGCCCTGTGCTATTAATCTCCCCTTCTCCCTCTCTCCCCTTCTCCCATTCCTTCTTCAATCCAACTCCCCTGGTCCACCAATACCACCCAAGACAACTTATTACCAGGTAATAGCCCTGAAGACTCATGTCAGCATAAAACTTACTCGTAAAAAAAATCCAGATATACACTGCCGATGTAAGTATTCCGACAGGCCACAGCCAGATCGTTTGTCTTATTTCCAGAAAAACATAGATTATTCCGGTCACAGCCCCGAAAACTTCAATATAATTATCTGACAACCACTTAAATACAATCATAATTATGATTCTCAGAATTTAATCCCAAGTTTAAGCATATAGTTAATGCCGGCTTGCGGGAAATATCCATCCATCATGAGCAGGGAACCTCCTTCGTTATATTTATAAACCCAGGCATTGGTCTCATATTTTTTATCGAGTAAATTATTTATTGCAAACTGAATATTAAGTTGCCTGAATAATTTATTACTGACCGAATAATCAAAAAGAAGGTTATTTATCATATAGGCATTCAGCATCCGGTTGTCGTTCTGAGTATTATCAATGTATTGTTTTCCAACGTACTTTGTATTTAACAGCAGATGGAAATTTATAAAAGGGTTATAATCGATGGAAGAGGCAGATATAACCGATGGAGAAAAGGAGATGGTCTTATTTCGTAAGGATTCCTGATCCTGTACACCCGTATCCCAGTTATCGGTAAAATCAGTATATACGGGAATAATATTTCTGGAAATCGTGAGGTTGCCATTCCAGTTGAGATTTCCAGAGATCTGAATACCGGCCTCAAGTTCAATCCCTTGTCTGTAACTTTTTTCTACGTTTGTCAGAACTGGAGATCCGACATTATTTATCTCTCCTGTCAGGATCAGCTGATCAGCATAGTACATATAAAAAAGATTGCTTCTCAGCATTAATCTTCCGGAATGAAATTCATAGCCTGCCTCGTAATCGAATAATTTTTCAGGTACCGGAGTTTTTCCGGGATCTGCATCAGTAAAGTTTCCGCGATCAGGTTCTCTTTGTGAGATTCCAAATGATGCAAATAGCTTTTGTTTCTTATCCACATTGTAAGTGAGACCTGTTTTAGGATTGAAGAAATTATATTTATGCAGCTGAGCTACATCCTTAAGATCCTCATCAAAACCTCCGATGCGGTAATAAATACTCCGTAACTGTAAATCAGCATAAAGATTCAGTTTTTCTGATATTGAATAATTCAGTTTCAGGAAAGTATTAAAGTCCTTTTTATCGCCCGTACCCAGGTACCATCGGTATAACTCGCTGTCATATGTCACTACTTTTGCCCAAATTATATCACCGAAATGGCTTCCTGTATAGCGGTTCCATCCGCCACCAAGAATAGCGTTCAATTTGTTTTTCGAATATTTCAATGAATAAGTAAATCCATAAAAATCATTTTTCAGCCACCTCTGTGTTATAAAATCAGTGCTTGTAACTGTATCTGAATTAATTACAGCATCAGGCAGATTATATGAACTGAAATCAGAATGCACAAGATTCTCATAATAGCCTTTCCCCCTTGTATAATGAAACGCAACATTCGCGCTTAACTCACTGTTAAATACTTTCGAAAAATGTAGCTGATAATTATCCTGCCAGTAATTATCTGTTTCGTTTTTATAATTATAGAGATTATATGTCCGATGCGTTTTTAATGAGTCCTTTGGCACGCCGTTCCAGGCCTGGTAAGTACGCTCGGCACCAGAGAAGATCAATAGTTTCAGGATGCTTGATTTACCATATAATGTACCTGATACATAAAAGGATTTCAAATCACTGAAAGCCCTGTCGATATAACCATCAGACCATATTTTTGAAAGACGGCCGTCAACAGCGAACTTTTTGTTAATCAATCCTGTACCAAAACTTATTGTGTTTTTTGAGGTATTGAACGATCCGTATGACGAATTAAATTCAGCATATGGCTCACGACGCAGATCGGATGTCTGAAAATTAATGGTAGCGCCAAAGGCGCCCGCACCGTTTGTAGAAGATCCTACTCCACGCTGAATCTGAATATTATCAGCCGAGGAAGCGATATCGGGCAGATCAACCCACCATACACCATGCGACTCTGCATCATTGACTGGGATTCCATCGATAGTAACATTTATACGTTTAACATCAGAACCTCTGATGTTTATGTTTGTGTATCCCACTCCGGTTCCTGCATCTGACGAAACGACAACTGATGGCGTATTGCCAATAAGATAAGGTATATCCTGTGCAGAATTATTTTTTGAAATAAGCTCCCTTGTTACCGTAGAATAAGCAAGTGGCGCATTTGCGCCCGCCCTGGTAGAACTAACGAGGACTTCCTCGGTTAAGAACGATTTTGATAATAATGTAATGTTGACGATCGTATCTCTTGTCAGATGAAGATTACGGTATTCAGTCTCATATCCGAGATAGGAATATTGAACTGTATAATCTCCGGCGGCCGGTATTGACAATGAATAATTGCCGTCTGTATCGGAATGAACACCCATAAGTGTACTCTCTATTGTAACACTCGCACCCGGTAAGGACAATCCTTTATTATCGGTTATTTTACCGCTGATAACGGCAACGGAATGTTGAGCATAAGAAATGCTCTGCCAACCAATAAACAACATATAAAAAATCATCCGCCTCATGACATGAAAATTAAATTTAACATTCAATATCAATAAAATGAGGTGGTTATGAATTTATGAATTGACAGATACTCTCTTTTCCCTCCGCCGGCATTACCCGGATCAGGTTTAAGGGTTTGATCTCAGCCCGTCATTTTAAGGCACCCCATTTGTTGATAAGGCAAAGGTAATATCTTTTAGCTGATTTATCAATTTTTTGTTAAATTAGCATTCAAATTACAGATAAAATGCAAAATCTACTTAATAAGCTTAATTATAAGGGACAGAAAAGGATATCAATTATAAATGCTGAAGAATCCTTTATTCATTTTATCTCTGAGGACCTTAAAGATGTAATTATCGATCAGAAAATCGATCCTCGCTATCCATACGAATTCATAATTATATTCGTAAAAACTCAGTCTGATGTTGAGACCATGGCTCCAATAACCCTCCACAACCTGATGGCAGATGGTATTCTATGGTTCTGTTATCCAAAGAAATCATCTAAAAAATTTAAATCCGATATCGACCGTGATCATGGATGGAAAGCGCTTAATGATTCAGGACTTTATGGCATCAGGCTGGTAGCGATTGATAAAGACTGGTCGGCTTTAAGGTTCAGGAACAAGAAATTTATAAAATCCACTTCGACAAAATTCGAGAAATAATTTCTGACTGCGATTCCGGTGTTCGGATCCGCAATCCGCAATTTGAAATCTTCAAAAATGATTAAAACAATAAAGATAGAAACACCCCTTGGGGAGATGGTTGCAGGCGCTACCGATGAAGGCGTTTGCCTGCTCGAATTTCATGACAGGAAGATTCTTCCTTCTGAATATAAAGATCTTGCAAGACTCCTGGAAACAAGCTTTGAAGAAGGAGATAACACACATCTTAAAACTTTGAGAAAAGAGCTAAAGGAATATTTTGAAGGAAAGAGAAAAGAATTCACTGTGCCTCTTCTGATACCTGGCCGACCATTTCAACAGTCTGTATGGAAAGAATTGCAGAATATTCCATATGGAACAACACGAACATACCAGGAACAGGCGACTGCACTCAGAAGTCCTGAATCAGTTCGGGCCGTTGCAAATGCGAATGGAATGAACAGGATCGCAATTATTATCCCATGCCACAGGGTTATTGGCTCCGACGGGCGACTCACCGGCTATGGCGGTGGCATTCACAGAAAAAAATGGCTGCTTGATCATGAAAAAAAATACTCAGGACAACCTGTAGACTTATCCCTCTTCTGATATATTTTTAGACTGATAATCACTTTAATCCAGAAAAAAATGAAAACCCGCATTTCTAAAAAAAATTACCTGTTACCGGTTTTATGCATCATTGTGCTCTTCCTTACCGGTTGCGCTAATAATGAAGTCGTCAAAGATTGTCTTTCGGGCCATACCTACGGATTTTTTGGCGGTTTATGGCACGGATTTATCGCACCTTTCGATTTTATCGGGATGTTGTTTAATGACAAAATAACCATGTATGCTCAGAACAATAACGGTGGTTTATATGCATTGGGATTCCTCCTTGGCAGTGGCGGATGGGGCTTTTTTGGCAGCAAAGGTGCGAACAGAGTAAGAACGGGTAGGGTGCATATTCAGAACAATCAAAAATTTGATAGTGCTGAAATAGTTGACTAAATTGAAAACCATTTAACCACAGACTTAATGAAGACAATTCTGACAATTTTCCTGATGACATGCTGCCTTTCAGCTTTTTCCCAGAAAAATGAACTTATCTATCTCTGGCCCGGGAAGGTACCCGGTGAACTTAAAGAGAAACAGCCACCCGTATTGAATAAATCTCAGAATGATAATGTTATAAGATATTCGGAAGTAACAAACCCCGCTCTTGAAGTCTTTCTTCCCGATCCTGCGAAGAAAAACGGTTCAGCAGTAATTGTTTGTCCGGGAGGAGGTTATCAGATTCTTGCTTACGATCTGGAAGGAACTGAGATTGCAACCTGGCTTAACAGAATGGGATTCGCGGCATTTGTTCTGCAGTACAGAATACCTGAGAAAAAAGAAGGTGCTTTACAGGATGTCCAGAGGGCAATAAGAATTGTCCGGAGTAATTCGCAAAAATGGGATATTAATCCTGAAAAAATAGGTGTTATGGGCTTTTCAGCAGGTGGAAGCCTAAGTGCAAGAGCGACTACACTCTTTAATAAAAAGACGTATCCGGCAGTTGACAAAAACGACAGTACATCATGCCGGCCATCATTTACTATGTTGATTTATCCGGCATATCTTGATCAGGGTACAAATCACACTCTTACTCCTGAACTGGTTCTCAGTAAAGATGTGCCGCCAGTATTTATATTCCAGACTGCAGACGATCCTTACGGAAACAGCGCTCTTGTAATGGCAAGTGCACTCAGAGACGCAAAACTGCCTGTCGAGCTTCACGTGCTCGCATCAGGTGGGCATGGCTATGGATTAAGACCTGGTAAAATTGCAGGGGAAACTTGGCCGGTGCTGGCAGAGAAATGGCTTGGGAGTATTCTGAAAGAGAATAAGTAATGCCCGTAATAGATCATCATCTTGGTAAATTCTTCGGACCGTCGGCCAGCTATGGAGGCTACGTTTTTATAGGTTGCGGAATTTTTACATCATTCTATTCATTGTTGGCTTTAACACTTCTTATTCCGGGATTTTTTATGGCTTATACCTTTAACGGAACCTTAATAGATACTGACAAAAAAATAATAAAATCATACACTTCACTTTTCGGTTTAATCAGAACAGGAAATTGGATTAACGCCAGTAAGTTTACACAATTTAAAATAGTAAAATCAAAAAAGAGGTATACTACCTACAGCAGGGCTAATGTGCAATTCGATATGGATATTTCTGACATAGAATTATTAATCACCGACAGCAGAGGCAGAAGGAAGATCGTTCTGAATAAATATAGCAACAGTGAGGATGCCCGTATAGAAATGGAAAAACTTCATTCGATACTACTGCCATAATACTGGTTCACTGAATGGTCGGGACTATTCGTTCCGGAATAACTATTTACATTTCCATTTGTTGAGTATTTAAAAATCTTATGAATAATAATATGAAATCCATTGAGGCAATCCTTCCACCTCCTCCTTTTCATATGGTAGGTGATGGATTCAGGGTGCACAACTTCTTTCCTTCATCACCAGAAATAGGGATGACCGGTATGGATCCTTTTTTTCTTCTCGATTATGGTTCTAAATGGTTGGTTCCTCCTGCAAATGCTCCAAGAGGTGTAGGTGTTCATCCGCACAGGGGTTTCGAAACGGTTACTATCGCTTATCATGGAAGAGTAGCTCATCATGACAGTGCCGGAAACAGTGGAATTATCGGTGAGGGGGATGTGCAGTGGATGACTGCCGGTGCAGGTGTCCTGCATAAAGAGTATCATGAGGAAGAATTCAGCAGGAAAGGCGGGTTATTCCAGATGGTTCAGCTGTGGGTGAACCTTCCTTCAATATATAAAATGACACCGGCAAAATACCAGCCGATAGGAAATAATGATATGACTAAAGTTGTGTTGAATGACGGGGAAAGCAGTGTGGAAATTATTGCAGGTGAATACAATGGATATAAAGGGACTGCGACTACCTTCTCACCAGTTAACCTTTTTAACGCAAAACTATATAAGGGTGGTAAGGCAGCATTCAGCTTCAAAAAAGAAAATAATACCGGGATGCTGGTGGTAGAAGGTGAAATCAAAGTAAATGGCATAAAAACTGCACCGGAAAACAATTTTGTCTTTTTCGGACACAACGGAGAAGAAATTGAAATAGAAGCAAACAAACAATCCATCGTTCTGGTAATGAGCGGTGAACCAATTAATGAACCAATAGCTTCATATGGCCCGTTCGTAATGAATACTGATGCCGAAATAAAACAGGCATTTGAGGATTTCAAGAATGGGAAATTTGGTCATCTTGAGGATTAATCACTAACTACTAATATACATATGGCACAATTTATAAATTCTCCTTCACTGGTTAAAGCGGCAGGCATCAAAGAAAAGATCATAAAAGAGTTTTTTGGTGTTGTCAACAGCCAAACAACCGAAGTAAGCATTGCACACATGGAAAGTCCCGAAGGCTGGGAAGAACCTGGTCAGACTCCCAGGTTCAATGAGTATACTGTTGTACTAAAAGGAAAACTGAGGGTTACAACAAAAAATGAAGAATTCGATGTGATACAAGGACAGGGTATTATGACTGCACAAAATGAGTGGGTAAAATACAGTACTCCATTTGAAGGCGGAGCAGAATATATCGCAGTTTGTTTGCCTGCATTCACCCCTGAATCGGCATCTCGCGATGATCCAAACTATTTTTGACCTGATACAAGTCATCGTTTCCTCTCGCTGAATATCAGTACATTTGAAAAAAACGAATGGAAACAAAAAATATTTGTCCAACATGTACTGTGACAATGCGACTCGTTAAGAGTGAAGATCTTAATCATCATGGGACATTATTTGCCGGACGTACCGCTGAATGGTTTGTTGAATCAGGCTTTATAGCAGTAGCCTCACTCCTGAATCCTCAATATGTAGTCTGTCTTAAGATCCATGGAATGTTCTTCACGAAACCTGCCGTCTCGGGCGATATCCTGAAGTTTTCATCCAAGGTTGTCTATGCCGGAAACTCGAGCATTACATCGTTTGTGCACGTTGAGAATAATGGTGCGGAGAAACCTCTTGTAGAGGGATTTATAACATTCATCCATGTAGATGAAAATTCAAGACCGAGTCCTCATTACCTTCATATCGAACCTTCAAACGAGGAAGACAGGATTTTGAATGAAACTGCTAAAAATTTGAGACCAAAGTAGTCTCAAATACTTTTAACCACAAAGTGCACAATGATTTATACAAACTTCACAAAGGAATACAGACTTTGAGCCCTTTGCGTTACTGACTTTGTGTACAACTATATAACTAACCCCCTTCCCAGCCTTCCCCCAGGGGGGAAGGAGTTGGGGACTTTGTGGTTAAAAAGGCTGCTTATTCCTGTAATTTCTTCTTATTTCTTCTGCCTTTGACTATCAGATAAACTACAAAAATCAAACCAACTCCCAGAAGGATATGACCGACATACGGGAAAATCTGATCTCTTATCCCGTATAGGTAAAACCCTATTACAGCTAGAATTATATTCCAGATCCCCGCTCCGATAAAAGTAAATAACATGAAATCGCGAAGATTCATTTTTGCCAGACCCGCAGGAATAGAGATCAGATGACGAATACCGGGAACAAGTCGTCCTATAAAAGTTGATGTCTTTCCATTTTTTATAAAATAATCTTCTGCATGTTTAATTTTTTCCTCCGACAGAAGAAAGAGCTTACCAAGCTTTGAACCCGCAAATTTGTAAACTATCGGCCGTCCGAGATAATATGCCAGTGTATAATTTATTAATGATCCGGTCAATGCCCCTATAGTTCCCATGAGAACCACAATAAAAACGTTCAGATCACCTTGTCCGGCCTTATAAGCTGCAAATGGAATAACAACTTCTGAGGGCAGAGGAAGAAAGGTACTCTCAATCAACATCAGAAGGGCGATCGTAAAATAATTCAGATTGGCCATATACCAATCGAAAAGAGTTTGAAAAAGCTCCATATTTATTATCCTAAAATTCTACATTCAACAAGCCAAAACGCTCAATGGCAATATTACAATTTTTACTTTGATTTCAAATCAGCTCGTTGTAATTCAAAATATTTATATACATCAGTATTTCAGATTTAAATATAACGCCGCAAAATTACGGGATGAATGTGTTATTGTATGTTTAACATAACGCACATCCGTAAGTTTGGAATAAGATGTCCCCGAAGGTTGCCAATATTCATTCTGAATTGTTAACATAGTTTACAAGGTATCAATCACCGGGAACTTTATAAATTCTGAAATGGAAAATCTCGAAACAACCTACCTGGGTTTGAAGCTCAGGAATCCCCTTATCGCCGGCAGTTGTGGTCTTACAAATTCGACCCAAAATATTAAAGAGCTGGCAAAAAAAGGTGTCGGAGCAATTGTAATCAAATCGCTTTTCGAAGAACAAATACATGCAGAAGCCGAAAATGTCATAAAGAATAACACCAGAGAGGAAAGCATATATGACAGGCCGTCAGAAAAAATATTTAACAAACGCATATATGATTATGATGAGGCCTACTCCTATGTCTATGATTTTGCCAAACGTAATACACTGGGGAAATATCTGTATTTCATAAATGAAGCCAAAGAAGCTGTTGATATTCCGGTAATAGCCAGTATAAACTGTGTCTCTAATCAGGATTGGCACTCTTTTGCAAAGAAGATAGAAGAAACAGGGGTGGATGCACTTGAACTAAACATCTATGTACTCCCTTCTGACATGCGCCGGAGCAGCGCCGACAATGAAAAAATTTATTTTGATATCATAAAAGAAGTAAGGAGTTATGTAAATATGCCTATTGCCTTGAAAATAGGATATTATTTTTCTTCATTGTCACAGTCTGTCAGAAATTTGTCACAAACAGGAATCAAGGGGATCGTCTTATTTAACAGACCATATAATGCTGACATAGACATCGATACGATCTCACTGAGCAATGGATCGATTTACAGTACGGCCGAGGATTTTTCACGAACTCTCAGATGGGTTTCAATCTTATCGGGCCATGTGGATTGCGATATCTCAGCATCCACCGGTATTCATGATGAAAAATCGTTTATCAAACAGCTTCTTGCAGGTGCGTGCACTGTACAGATAGCGTCTGCCTTATATAAAAAGGGTTTTGATGTAATTCCGGAAATACTCAAAGGCACCACGGCATGGATGGCGAAACATAAATTTGAGACTATCGATTCTTTCAGAGGCAAATTAAGCAAATCAAAACTCGAGAATCCTGCGGCTATCGAACGGGTTCAGTACATGAAGCTTTATTCCGATATCGAATAGGTATCAGCAAGACCCCCTACACTATTACCCCAGGTTGTATGTAAGGCCATGCTATGGCGTGGCGCTACCTGTGAAAAATGGATTAATCAATTAAATAATCGGTGGCATTTGTGTTTGAACGTTTTCAGACAATGAGTGTACTATACTGTAAATTGTTACAATACACTGAAGTGGATTCAACAACAAGGTATTATTCCTAACTTTCGACAAGGTAATATGTTATGAATTGAATAATGCGATGATGGAAGTACAGCAAAACGGAGAACATGAATGGCTCCATGAATAATTAAAATTTAGAATTGCCGATGGAGTCATTTACTGATGAGCAATTAATTGCAATGTATCGGGAGAATAAGGATGGAACGGGGCATGTTGCATTCAGTATGCTGTATGAGCGCTATGCAAAACAAATGCTTAATTTTTTCTATTTCGCGTTGCATAATGATCGTGAAAAGGCTCAGGATTTTGTACACGACTTATTTATCAGGATAATCGAGAAAAACCATACGTTCAATAATGCCAGGCTTTTTAAACCATGGGTCTACAGAATTGCATCAAATATGTGCAAAAACGAATACCGCAACGCAAAAGTTGTTCAAAAGTACAATAATCATGTCCTCGTTACTTCCGAACCATTTGAAGATCAGGGTGAAAATGAAAAAACTCTTCGTCAGTGCATAAACAATTTAAACCAGGACCAACGATCGCTTATTGTGATGCGCTTTAAGCTTAAACTGAAAATCAAGGAAATTGCTCAAATATATGAGTGCGCTGAAGGCACCATAAAATCAAGGCTCTTTTATGCAACCAGGGAATTATCAAAATTTTATAAAGAATATTAAAATGAAATCAAATCAGGATATGGAAAGAGTATATGAATTACTTGAACAGTTTGATTTCCGTGAACTGTCTGACAACGACAGAAATTATGTCTTGTCCTTAATGACAGCCGGGGAATATAATAATCTTAGAGTAACAGTGAAAGATACTGAAATGCTTTTTTCCGAGGTGCAGGAACCAAAACTGAATGAGTCGGTATACAATTCACTGATAGCTGGAATAAAAGAAAAAAACATTTTCATCAGGTTTCTGAAGCGTCCTGTTCAACTTTATAAAGTTGCTGCAACTGTAATTGTTCTGACAGGACTATTCTCATTTATCCATTTCACCAATCTTCACGAGCAGAATAGCAATTCACTTACAAACGACACAATATTCATATACAAAACCGATACCGTTTACTCCAGGATTATAGACAGTGTAAAGCATATAAGAGAAAAAGTAGTTTACATGACCATTAATAAAAATCGTGAAGCAACTCCAATTTTATTTACATCTGCCAAAAACGAATTCGATTACAGATTGGAACTTTACCCGGGAGACATAGACAGGATCAAAACACTGTATAACAATAATATAGCATTTAACACCCTGCGTAATAACTAACTTATTGGATGTCAGCAACGTAGACTCACAGAGAAACAAATCTGACGATAATATCAATCAGCCAGCCCGGGTAAACACCCAGGACTAATATAGCGGCTCCCAGTATAAAAAGGGTTACCTGTCCTGTTAAGGATATAGCTGGTAATTTAAAATCACCTGCTGCTGAGAAAAGTGTTGTGATGATCCTAAGGTAATAATATAAACCGATTACACTATTTATAATCAACGAGGTAACCAGTATGAAAAGTGCGGCGTCCATACCTTCCAGTATAATATAAAACTTTGCAATAAACCCCGAGGTAAGAGGTATGCCTGCCAGAGACAGCAAAGAGAGGGTAAATACCAGAGCTATACCTGGTCTTCTCCAGAATAGTCCTTTAAAGTCATCAATATTCTCAGCTTCATATTCCTTTGTCGACAGAAGGGAAATAATACCAAATGCTCCAATCGTTGTTATAAAATATGATATGAGATAAAATATGGAAGCCTGAATCCCTTTGTTTGTGCCGGTAAGAAGAATGATTATGAGATAGCCCATATTGGCTATTGATGAATACCCCAACAGTCTCTTTATATTTTTCTGCCTTATTGCGAGGATATTTCCGACAAACATCGAAAGTATTGCAATTGCTGAAACTGCCATAAACATGTAGTGATTGTCGAATCCCTTCAGATTAAAGAAGAATCGTATCAACACTGCCATTACAGCGCCTTTTGAAACTGTTGCTACAAAGGCTGAAACTGGTGCGGGTGCTCCCTGGTACACATCGGGTGTCCACATATGAAAAGGAACAAGCGCCAGTTTAAAACCAATACCTACCATCATCATCCCAAAGCCTGTTATAACTAACGGAGATAGCTGGCTTCCATTGGCAAGTGCTGTTACAATTGCTGTAAACTGCATTGTCCCGAAGGCAGTGTAAATCAGAGCCATCCCGAATAACAGAAATGCAGATGAGACAGAAGCCAGAATCAGATATTTTATTCCTGCTTCTATCGAGTTGCTTTTCGATCTTTGAAACGCTATAAGGATGTATAATGAAATACTCAATGTTTCCAGTCCTAAAAAAAACAGAACGAAATGATTCGCTACAGCGAGCAATGCAGCTCCAAGTGTCGATGTGAACAGGATAATATAATATTCTTCCTTCACTCCGTCGAGTTGCTGTATGTATTTATATGAAATAAGTGTAACAAGGAGCGCAGAAATAATAAGTATTCCGAGGAAGACCAATCCATAAACATCGATGATAAACAGTGGTTCTATCATATGAGGCACTGATGGCAGTATAACAAATATTGAAGCAAATGCCGCCATCAGTGAAAGGACCGAAAACCAATAAACAACATTATAATTCCTCAGAATGGAAATTACTACCATAATTATAATCGGTGCTCCGGCAATAATCAGAAAAGGCATTAAAGTCAAAAAATCTTGTTCGGTCATATGGCTTGGTCTTATCTTAAGTCATTTTAAATTATTCCCCTGTGGTCATCTGAGCTTCCCTGCCTGCCGGCAGCAGGTCTGTGCAACTCTGTGTAAGTTCTTTTTTTGTTTCACAGAGTTCCACAGAGGTTACACAGAGTTTCACAGAGTTTTTTTGTAAATAAGAAGGTAAATTCTGAAAGCTAATCTCTTTAATATTATTTAAAGTTTTCTGAATGGCTGGTCGGGCAGTATCCAAAACCGGTTTCGGGAACAATCCCAGCCAAACAATCGCTAATACCAATGCAGCCGAAACCACTTTTTCACGAACCGTCAGATCATCCATTTTCCATGCAACATTTTTATGGCCAAAAAATACTTTCTGAACAATGCGGAGTGAATAAATTGTAGCGGCAATAAGACCCAGAGTGGCAAGAACTGACCATAACACATTTGCTTTAAAAGCTCCAAGAAGAATCAGCAGCTCTGCAATAAAATTCCCCAATCCCGGCAATCCAAGAGATGCCATTGAAAAAATCAACCCCATAGCTCCCATTACAGGTACTGTATCCCAGAGACCTCCCATTTTATTGATATCCCGTGTATGGATCCGCTCAGACAACTGTCCGACAAGTACAAATAGAGCGCCTGTACTTATTCCATGTGCAATCATCTGAACAATCACACCCTGATACGCCAGTTCATTGAATGAAAAAACTCCGAGTATGACAAAACCCATATGACTGACACTGGTGTAAGCTACAAGTCTTTTAAGATCAGTCTGTGCAAATGCAAGTTTTGCGCCATAAAGGATCCCTACCACTCCAAGGAGCATGCCAATTGGCGCAAAAGTAACAGAAGCGGTGGGGAATAGCGGTATTATGAACCTTATAAGACCATATGCTCCGGTCTTGAGTAGCAATGCCGCCAGTATCAGACTTCCTGCTGTGGGAGCTTCGGTATGAGCATCAGGCAACCAGTTGTGGAGAGGGACTACCGGAAGTTTTACGAGAAAGGCTGCGAGAAATCCCAGCATGATAAGAAATGCAGCAGATGGTGACATACTTGTACCAATAAGCTGCAGATAATCAAATGAATATATTCCTGTGGAATTCCCATTTATAAAATATAAGGAAATTATTGAAATGAACATCAGAAGACCGCTGGCTTGTGTATAAAGGAAAAATTTATTCGAAGCTGCGGTTCTGTTCTCATGTCCCCAGATACCGATCAGAAAATACATTGGAACAAGCATCAGTTCCCAGAAGAAGTAGAACAGGAAAAGATCGAGTGAGAGGAACACTCCCGTTATCCCGGCAAGTATTAACAGCAGGTTGAAATGGAAGAATCCGACTCTCGTATCTATCTCTTTCCAGGAAATAATTACTGATATTATTCCCAGGAAGAATGTGAGGATAAGCATAACCAGGCTGAGACCATCAAGCGCAAGATGCAGGCTGATTCCGAGTGCCGGTATCCAGTCGAGCCTGACATTGGCAAGCCAGCTCTTGCCCATGCCGGAGGTATTGAGAGCAAACCAGAGGATGAGTATCAGATCAATTGACAGGACTGCAAGAGATATAATGCGTGACCAGACAGGATTTCGTTTTCCGGTGAACCATGCAAGAAATGCACCTGCCAATAAAATAACTATCAGATAAATAAGGATCATTTAGCAAGCATATAAGTTAATATTATAGCAATCCCGATTACAAAGGATAATAAATACCATCTCATTTTACCATTCTGGGTAGTGCTGAGGACTTTGTTGAAATAAACAGCCAGACGTGACAAACCGATGCTCCACAAATCGATAAAATCTCGTTTGTCTATTACAGAGAGCCACACAATAGGTCTGACGAATAATGTATCGTACAGCTTATCAAATCCCCAGCCTTTTTCAAAAAATTTATTAAGTGCGCTGTGACTGTAGGGTTCAGACAGTGATGGTTTTTTAAGATAGAATACATAAGCCAGATAGATCCCCGTTAGGGCAATCAGTGCTGATAACGCCTGAAACAATAGTTCGCTGTGTTCCCCTGTCTTTTCCACAACTTCAGGCAATGTATTGTCAACGAGATTTGAGAAAAGATGAATATTTCCGAGTGATGCCGGCAGCTCAATAAACCCTCCTATAAGAGAAAATATTGCCAGGATAACCAGGGGTACAGTCATCAGTTTACCAGGAAGAAATGAGGGTTCAGTCTTTGCCTCTCCATAAAAAGTAATGAATATCATTCTAAAGGAATAAAGAGCCGTCAGAAATGCACCTATTATTCCGGCAAGCCATAATATCAGACTGCCCCCCTGTGATGAAAAGGCATACCATAAGATCTGGTCTTTACTATAAAAACCTGCAGTTATCAATGGCAGAGCGGAAAGTGAAGCGGATCCGATGAGGAAGGTATAAAATACAACAGGCATTTTTTTCTTTAGACCACCCATTTTAAAAATATCATGTTCTTCGTCAAGCACCAGGATCACAACTCCTGCAGCGAGAAAAAGCAAAGCTTTAAAAAATGCGTGTATCATGAAATGAAATACCGCAGCTGACCATGCACCGACTCCGAGGGCCAGAAACATGTAACCGATCTGACTTATCGTCGAATAGGCAAGAATCCTTTTAAGATCGTGCTGTGCCAGGGCGCTGAATCCCGCTATGAGCAGTGTCAGAGCACCAATTATTGCTATTGCAGTCTGTACCGCAGGGGCAAGACTGAACAATACATGTGTCCGGGCAATCAGATAAACACCTGCCGTTACCATTGTAGCGGCATGGATCAACGCACTCACGGGTGAAGGCCCTGCCATTGCGTCGGGCAACCATGTCTGTAACGGCAATTGGGCGGATTTCCCTAAAGCGCCGCCAAGTAATAGTGCAGCTGTTAAAACCGCGATTGATGATCCTGCAACCCACTTTTCGGAGGCGTTTTGCATCAGTTCGTTAATGTTGACAGTGCCAAAATTCAGAAACAGGATGAAAATTCCGATTATCATCGCTGTATCGCCGATACGGGTTATGATAAATGCTTTTCTGGCAGCGTAACCATTTTGGGGTTCTTTATACCAGAAACCAATCAGAAGATAGCTGCACAGACCTACTCCTTCCCACCCCAGATACATTAAAAGGATATTGTCGGCAAGGACAAGAATCAGCATCGATCCTACGAAGAGGTTCATATAGGAAAAGAAGCGTGTAAACCCGTCATCTTTTGCCATGAAGCCGATTGAATACAGATGTATCAGAAATCCGACAAAAGTAATTACAAAGCAAAATACAAGTGAAAGTGAATCAAGTGAAAAAGAAATATCAACCTTAAGATTTCCGGCATTAATCCATTCCCATACATTCACAGAATATGTTTTAACCTCCGGTAAAGCTCTAATAAAAACTATCCCAAGTATCAATGTGAATATTGCAACAATTCCTATCGAACCGGCTCCGATTAAACCAGCTGCTTTTCTGCTGAGTCTTTGTCCGAAAAGAACAAGAATCAGAAAACTCAGAAAAGGGATAGCAGGTATAAGGGCAATGACTGTACTCATCATTTATGTTTTTTCCTTTGTGTTACTTACTTTTTCCTTTGTGTCCGCTCGAAAATCAATTTATTCACCCCGTTCCGCTTCGCGGAAGTAACTTGATTTTGACTTCGTCGAGCTCCTCGCTTCGCTTCGTCGGTTCTTCGCTCCCCTCGGGGTTGGGGTAAACGAAGAAAATCAATTTGCGAACCTTGGGGAATGTATTCATGTATCTTTCAAGTTATTAACTGCATCAGCATCAAGCGTTTTAAAATGATGATGGACCTGAAGAATCATTGCGAGAGCTATCGAAACCTCAACAGCAGTCACGGCAAGAATGAAAATAAACATCACCTGGCCGTCGGGTTGTTTCCAGTGAGTACCGGCAATGATAAAAACGAGTCCGGCTGCATTGAACATTATTTCAATAGACATTAACATGAATATCATATTCCTTCTGACTAATAATCCGATCAGTCCCAGAAAAAAAATTATTCCTGCTACTAAAATCTGAATTTCAACGGGTACCGTAAGCATAACTTCTATCTTGTTTCGAGAAAACGATGTTTTACTTTTTTCTTCTGGCTGCCAAGGTGATAAGCGCCAATTACGCCAGCCATCAGTAGTATAGCCGCAATCTCAACTCCAAGCAGGTATGTTGAGAAGAGAGAAATACCAACCTGTTTTGGCTGAATTGATTCCTGGTCAGGTGTTACCGGACTGATATTTTTTATTGCCAGAATCAGGTTAACCAGAAGTATTGCAGCCAGAATGGATGGAATAATCCACATGCGGGGGTTGAGCCATTTCTTCTCAGCTTCTCTTTCCAGACCAATGTTTAACATCATGGTAACGAATATAAAAAGTACCATGATTGCGCCAGCATATATAATTACTTCAAGAGCGGCAATAAAAGGAGCGCTCAGCAAATAAAATATTACCGAAACAGCCAGCAGGGACAGAATAAGATACAGCAATGAGTGAATAGCATTTTTCCCGGAAATTGCCATCACCGTGGAAATGATTGCTACGAATGATGCTATATAGAAAAAGACATTCATTTTAAATCATTGATTAAGGTAACAAATCATTTACATCCACAGGTTTCTCTTCATTGTCACCCTCCCCTTTTCCTTTTACTCCCATGTCGACTCCGGCATACTTATAGAAGTTGTACCCCGGATATTTTCCTTCACCGCTGATAAGAAGATGTTCTTTTTCATAGACCATATTCTGTCTGTCATATTCGGCCATCTCAAAATCAGGAATGAGCTGAATTGCATATGTAGGACACGCTTCCTCACAGAAACCGCAGAAGATACATCTTGAAAAATTGATCCTGAAAAATTCAGGATACCTTCTGCCGTTTTCATCTTCTGTTGCCTGAAGTGAAATACAGTCTACCGGACAGGCCGCGGCACAGAGATAACATGCAACGCATCTTTCATTCATATCCGAATCGCGGGTAAGGACTATCCTTCCCCTATAACGTGGTGGCAGATATGGTTTAACTTCAGGGTATTCCACAGTTTCTGTTTTATGAAACACGTGGAGAAAAGTAAGCCACATACTGCGGAGAATACTTATCATATGTAGAGTTGTATATAATTAATATAGTGGTTTTTAAATATAGTCATGCTCTCATTTTATAAGTGACAATTTAAGATGATTGGGAGCATTTTTTTTAATCGAATTACCCCCTTTCTTATTTCCCCCAAGGGGGAAAGGATCGACCGCTTTTGAATTCTCATTAAAATCCAATCTATTCTATTTTCAATCTCAGCAAAAATACTCCTGCCTATAACGAATCCATCATTTCCCCCTTGGGGGAAACAGGAAAGGGGTAGCCCATAGCAGAAATTAATTCTATTCTCATTTCATAAATATCAGTATCGCACCTGTAACCAGCAGGTTAAGCAATGCGAGAGGCAATAAAACCTTCCATCCCAGTTCCATCAGCTGATCATATCTTGGTCGTGGTAATGAAGCCCTCAGAAGAATAAATATGCCGATAAAAAAGAATGTCTTCAGTAAAAACCAGAATACTGGCGGTAGAAATGATGGACCCAGCCAGCCTCCGAAAAACAATGTTGCAATTATCGCGGAGATAAGAGTAATGCCCAGGTATTCCCCCACAAAAAACATCCCGAATTTCATCCCCGAATATTCCGAATGATAACCGGCAATAAGTTCACCTTCTGCTTCCGGAATATCAAACGGAAGTCTGTGTGTTTCTGCTATTCCTGCAATAAAGAATACTATAAAACCAATAAATTGAGGAATAAAAAACCATCCATGCCTTTGTGCCTCCACAATTTTATAAAAGCTGAAGCTATCGGCCATCATCACCACTCCCATCAGCGATAATCCCATGAAAACTTCATAGGTCAGCATCTGAGCAGAGGCCCTCATAGCACCGATTAACGAGTATTTGTTGTTCGAAGCCCAACCGCCCAGCACTATGCTGTAAACGCCCAGAGATGAGTTACCAAGAAAAAAAAGGATCCCGATATTTGAATCAAAAACGACAAAATCGGGTCCGAAGGGAACAACGGCAAAAGTCAGCAATATAGTAGCCATCAATATCCCCGGAGCGAGAATAAATACCGGTTTATCGGAAAACGGTGGAATCCAATCCTCCTTGAAGAAAAGCTTTATTGTATCGGCAACTACCTGGCCGAGACCAAATGGACCTACCCGGTTAGGACCCAGCCTGTCCTGCCATACCGAGAGAAGTCTGCGCTCCACCCATATTAGTCCAGCAGCAATTGACAATGCTATTATCAGTACTCCTCCTATTATAAATACATATTTCATGAACAATTAAATTATAGTTTATGAAATTTAGCGCTTCCGGGAAGCTCGAGATACGGCATTCCTTTCAAATTCACAGATATGGCAGCCAATCCCTGACGGATACCTTTTCCTATCTTTACTTTTACATTTAAATTCTCATTCTGAATATTCAGACTTATAAGATCACCACTCTTAACCAATAGATTATCAGCATCGATCTGATTAAGGATCACAAAAGGTTCAGCAATTTTTTGCATTACTGAAGGGCTGTGACTACTCAGCTCATCACTTCCGAATATCTGGTATGCAGGCACAATCAACCATTCATCATCCGACAATTTCACCGCCCGGGTCTCATGCCTGAGATAGGATGTGTCAGCCGGCATGTTTGAATCAAAAAGTTTAATCCCCGGATCGCCGCCTTTAAGAGAAGAGTCAGGTTCATCAACATAATCATACATTGCCTGAACCGAATTCCATCCCGGGGTCCAGTAAAATGGAACGAGTGAAGAAGGTGGTTTTTCCTGTATGCCTTCCATCGTGAAAGCCAGCGGTGAATCTTTATCCTCCGGGAGCTTTGGTTCGCTTACATCTATATTTGACGTCATTGCAGTCCTGCCGCTGTAACGCATAGTCTGACGCGGGATTTTCGTATTAAGCATCCGGAAATCCGCATCAGGCATATAGTTTTTCAACTTAGAAAAAAATGGGAATTCTTTTACCAACGACTCGATTACGTCATCAATTCTGTTCCATGTGTTGCTGTATTCTGCATTCCTTATTTTTATTAAATCCTCAAGCCACCTCCAGCTTTCCTTAACCTGATTCTTATTAATGAGAGCTTTGTAATATCTCTGTGCCCTACCCTCATTATTTACAATCGTACCTTCTGATTCCGCAAAAGTTGCCGCAGGTAACAGTATATCGGATTTACCAGTGGTAGTATTATTGAGATGATCGATCACAATCACCTGACGACAGTTCTCCAAAAGACTGACCACTTTGGCTTTTCCGGCTCTTCTGTAAAGATCGTTCTCAAGTATCACCAGGGCATCTGTCCCATTTGAACTATCAATATCTTCAAAAGAGCTACCAGGCAAAAATGAAAGACCCATGCTGTTCGACTCGGGTACTACCATGCTCAGCATTATTTTGGAACCGGATGCCTTCAGCGCTGTAGCAAGATTTAATGCCGCATAAACAATTCCTTCATCACCCGATGATATACCCGATATGATAAGAGGATTCTTTGCATTTTTAAATGAAACGGATATCTTATCCGAAAGCTCCTGAATATCCTTATTCTTAGGTTTCCCTTCCGAGAAATTCTGGTCAATATTTGAAGCAATGCCATTTGCCAGATCAGCAATGTCATCATATGACGACCTGTATGCTCTCTCTGCAATCTCATCAAGGGAATCTTCAAAAGGAGTGGCCAGAAACAATGGACTTGTTATATTCTGTCCCAGTTGTCTCACCGGGATATCATTCCAGAGAGGGATATGGTTTTTCTTTGCTTCTTCGTTGGGCACATTGCGGGCAGCCTGACGGACAGCGAGCGCTATCATCGGAGCTGTATTAACCAGGTCTTCTCCCAATACAAGGACAACATCCGCTTTTTCAATTTCTTTCAGAGAAGGTGTATGAACGCCGCTTTTCAGAAGATAATCTGAGACAATTCGTGTTAACCTGTGCTCTTTCCTTGAAATACCGTGGTAAAAATTGTCCTTCCCCACCAGAGTCAGCAGGGCAAAATTTGATTCAAGTGTTGCCCTTGGAGAACCTATTCCTATTATTTTACCTGTTTTAAGGAGTGACTGATTCAAATCTGAAACCAGCTTGTCATTGTCGGCAGCTTCTCTTTTATCTTCTCTTTTTAAGCGGGTTTCGACACTTTTAATTCTATTTTCATCATTTACAAATTCATATCCGAACCTGCCTCTGTCACAGAGGAAATATCCGTTAACCGCACCGTTATACCTGCTCATTATACGCCTCAGAGAACCGTAACGTTCGCTCGCAATTGTATTACATCCCACACTGCAGTGCACGCATACCGAGGGGGAATTTGAGAGATCCCATTTCCGTGTATAATGTTTCTTTAAGGTCTTGTCTGTGAATACTCCGGTAGGACAAACCTCAACCAGGTTACCGCTGAATTCATTTTCAAGAGGACCATCCTCATGTCTTCCGAAATAGACACGATTACGCGAAGCAAAAGCATTCAGATCTTTACCTCCGGCATAGTCGCGGTAAAAGCGTACACACCTGTAACACTGTATACACCTGTTCATCTCATGGTTTATGAACGGACCAAGATCCTGGTTTGTATATGTTCTTTTCGGAAAATCAAAACGCCTGTAAGTATGTCCCGACATGATAGTCATATCCTGCAAGTGGCATTCGCCGCCTTCATCGCAAACCGGACAGTCATGAGGATGATTAGTCATGAGGCTTTCTATGACTGAAGCCCTGAATGATTTTGCATCAGCATCATCCACTGATATGATCAGTCCTTCAGCCACAGGCTCCATGCATGACATTACTATCCTGCCTCGGGTATCATCCTTGTCCCTGAATTTCTTAACAGCACATAATCTGCAAGCGCCAACCGACCCAAGTGCCGGATGGTAACAGAAATGAGGTATATCTATTCCAAGGGCAAGACAATTCTCAAGGAGATTCTTTTCTGGATTCACCTCATAAGTTTTTCCGTCTACTGTTATCTTTACCATTCTTACCTCCAGGGACATTTTTTGTCAGTGATATGTTTTACGAAATCATCATGAAAATATTTCAGGCCGCTCTGCAATGGCTCTGCAGCACCGGGTGCATGTGCACAGAATGTATTTCCAGGACCCATATATTTTGCATTAAAGCTTAAATGATCGAGATATTCCATTTTGCCTGTACCTTCCTCTATTGAAGAGAGCATTTTTTCGACCCAGGGAAGACCTTCGCGACAAGGTGTGCACCAGCCGCAACTCTCAAGAGCAAAAAATTTCTCAACATTATGCAAAAAGGCAACAGGGCAGGTCTTATCATCGAGAATAATCATAGTACCTGTTCCCAGTCTGCTGCCTGCTGCAGCCACAGTTTTAAAATCCATCTGAACGTCGAGGTGTTCTTCTACAAGGAAATCAGTAGATGCCCCACCGGGTAATGCACCCCGGAATTTATAACCGTCCATCATTCCTCCTGCATGTTCTTCAAGAAGCTCCCTTACTGTAACTCCGAGTGGCAGCTCCCATGTTCCGGGTTTATTCACTTTTCCGCTTATTCCAAAAAGTTTTGTACCACCTGTTTCAGTAAGACTTAATGTTTTGAACCAATCAGCGCCTTTTTCCACAAGGTGAGATATCCATGAGAGTGTTTCGACATTATTTACAACCGTTGGCCTGCCAAATAATCCGTTAATCGCAGGATATGGTGGCTTTGCACGAGGGATAGCCCTTTTCCCTTCAAGAGAACTGAGTAAGGCTGTTTCTTCACCACACATATATCTTCCTGCACTCGAGTGAACATGCATGTCGAGACTGAAACCAGAACCAAGAATATTCTGACCCAGATATCCGGCCTCATATGCCTCAGCGATTGCTTTCCGTAGTATTGATTCAGCTTTTTTATAAGCCCATCTCAGAAATATATAAGAAGTCTGAGCCTGTATAGCATATGCTGAAATTATCATGCCTTCTATCAGCTGATGGGGATTGCCCTCGAGAAGAAATCTGTCTTTAAAAGTACCAGGTTCCATCTCATCAGCATTGCATACGAGGTATTTTGCCTTAGTCTTGTCTTCATCCATCGGGACCAGGCTCCATTTCATGCCGGTAGGGAAACCTGCGCCACCTCGTCCCAGCAGGTTTGATGCCTTTACGATATTCGTTACATCGGCAGGTGTCATGCTTTTCAAAGTCTTTTGCAGAGCGGTATAACCGCCGGTCTTCCTGTAATCTTCGAGATTATAAACAGCAGATCCTGATACTATGTGTTGAGTTAGCGGCCTTTCCATGTCTGACTATTTATATCGGTCGAGTATTTCGTCAATCTTTTCAACTGTCAGCTTATTATAATGATCATTATTTATCATCATTGCAGGAGCATTGTCACAATCGCCCAAACATGAATTCGGGAGGATTGTGAACCTGCTGTCGGAGGTAGTCTCTCCAAATCTGATACCAAGCCTTTTCGAAATGTGCTCATACAAAGATTCATACCCCATTATCATGCAGCTTACGCTGTCGCATATAAGAATAATATTCCGCCCGACAGGTTTCCGGTATATCCTGCTGTAAAATGTTGCGATCCCGTCAACATCTTCATTAGACATATTCAGCATCAGGGCTATATCCTTTACAGATTCATCAGACACATATCCCCGATGATGCTGAACAATTTTCAGGGCATCGATACATGCCACGGCAGGATAGGGATACTGCGTTATCTCCTTTTGAATCTCATTTATTTCTTCTTCACTCAGCATGATAAATTGTAATAGGAATATGTTGTAATAAATTGAAATAACTCTCTTTTATCTTATCTGTCAAGGTCCGCCAGAACAAAATCCATAGCACCCAATATAGCCAGGAGATCGGGAATGGTATATCCTTTAGTTATCAGCGGCAACATCTGAATATGGGGAAAGGAGGGTGTTCTGATCCTTGAACGGTATGATGATGTGCTCCCGTCGCTGATGAGATAATAACCATTGCTGCCTTTTGCTGCCTCTATCGGCACCATAGCTTCACCTGCAGGGATAACCGGTCCCCATGATACACCAACAAAATGATTGATAAGTGTTTCAATATCCGTCATTGTTTTCTCTTTTCTTGGAGGAATAGCCAAAGGGTGGTCAGATTTATAGTGACCCGCAGGCATATTGTTTATGCACTGCTGGATTATCCTCAGGCTCTGACGCATCTCCTCCATTCTGACCAGAGCCCTGTCATAACAGTCGCCATTTTTACCCAATGGAATGTCAAACTCAAACTTATCGATACCTGAATAGGGACGTTTTTTCCGGTAATCCCAATCATAACCGGTTGCTCTCAAACCCGAACCGGTTATCCCCCAATCAATAGCTTCTTTTGTGGTATAAACTCCGATGCCAACTGTTCGGGCTTTAAAAATCCTGTTCTTAATAACTGAATTATCAAATTCCGTAAGTCGTTTTGGCAGATAATTAACGAAATCCTGCATCATTTTGTCCCAGCCATCCGGAAGATCATGGGCCACTCCGCCAATCCTGAACCAGGATGGGTGCATACGGCCACCTGTAATAGCTGCAACTATATCAAAGATTTTCTCCCTGTCGTTAAACGCATAAAAAACCGGCGACATCTGTCCCATATCCTGTGCAAATGTTCCAAGCCAGACCAGATGACTGGCAATACGGAAAAGCTCACTCATCATTATCCGGATGACCATTGCCCTGTCGGGCACAACGATACCTCCAAGTTTCTCAACCGAGAGAAGGTATGCAAGATTATTCATTACCCCGCTCAGATAATCAATCCGGTCGGTATAAGGAATAAATGTGTGCCACGATTGCCGCTCTCCCATCTTCTCCGCACCGCGATGATGGAATCCTATATCCGGTATTATATTGACAATATCCTCCCCGTTCAATTGTAATACCAGCCGCAGGAGACCATGGGTTCCCGGATGCTGCGGGCCGATATTGAGAAACATGTAATCGCTGTCTTCGCTTTTTGTATCCAGACCATAATCTTCGGGGTGAAATACAAGATTAGCATCTTCTTCCTCTCTTATTGCATCTGTAAGAACGAAAGGTTCCATATCCGTAGCTCTGGCATGGTGTTCTTTTCTTAAGGGATAACCCTTCCATGTCTTGGGCATCAGAATTCTCGTGAGACGCGGATGTCCGGAGAAATTAATTCCGAACATGTCAAACACTTCCCGCTCATACCAGTTGGCTGATTCCCAAACTCCGGTAATGCTTGGGATGTTGGAATCTGCATCTTTAAGCGGTACCTTTATCCTCAGATCGCTGTTTCTGTCAAAAGAAGTCAGATGATAAACAACCGTAAAATCGCTTGAGGGCTGACCATCCCGCTTTGTGCGCGTCCGTTCGTCAATGCAGGTAAGATCGAAAAGCATTTTATATGGAAGAGCGACATCGCTTTTCAGATATTTCAATACTTCAACGATATCATTCCTGCCCACCCACAGTGTAGGTGTTCCATCAATAGTCTGTTGCTGATTCAGAATAGTCTTGTCGCCGAATCTCGATTTTAAATCACCTGCGATGTTAATAGTGTCCTGGCTCATTTAAGTATGATTGCGGATTGCGGATTGCGGATTGCGGATTGCGAAATCCGAAATCCGAAATCCGAATTCCTATATTTCATTCATTGGCCTTATGGTACCCATTTTTGATCTCTCTTCCATCTTTTTATCGCGCATCGATATTTTTTCAGGTTTATGAATACCCTGCGGTCCGATTACCCAGCTGAAAGGACGTTCCTCTTTCCCAACTGAATCGCGTAAAAGCAGAAGTCCTTCGAGAAACGCATCCGGCCTTGGCGGACAGCCTGAGACATATACATCGACCGGCAGAAATTTATCTACTCCCTGAACCACACTATAAATATCGTACATACCTCCGGAATTTGCGCAGGACCCCATTGAAATTACCCATCTTGGGGCCATCATCTGCTCATAAAGACGTTGTATTATCGGAGCCATCTTCATAAACACTGTACCGGCAATTACGATTACATCAGATTCCCTGGGTGTTCCACGAATAACTTCGCCACCGAACCGGGCAATGTCGTAACGGCTTGTAAGAGCAGTTGCCATCTCAACGAAGCAGCATGATAAACCAAATGCAAATGGCCAGAGCGAATTTTTCCTTCCCCATGAAATCATGTCATCGAGCCGCCCCATAAGAACCGTTCTTCCAATCTCGTCATTCAGGTCTAATTCCTGTCCGGGAATCCTGTTACTTGCTACCATAATCTTACTCTTCTTTATAACTGTTTTTGTATTTCAGAATTTTCTTACCGTCCGGACCAAAATCCAGAGCACCTATACTTAGTTCATAGATCAACAACACCACCAGTAAACCAATGAATACAAGGACACCAATATACCCTGCGAGACCAAGTTCCCGGAATGATACCGCCCATAACATTATGAATGCCGCATCAAGATCAAAGATTACAAAGAACATGGCTATTATATAAAAACCGGAAGAAAACCTGAGACGTGCATTTCCTGTCGGTGGGATTCCTGATTCATATGGTTCATCGGTTAATTTTTCCTTATGACGCTCACCAAGAAAATAAGAAAGACCTATCATTATTCCGATAAGGAAAATCACTATAAAAGCGAAAACAATAAAAGGCCAGAAAGTAATATTTTGCACCAACAACATAATCTATAGGGCTTCAACGAATTATTATGCAGAGTATTTAATTCTGTTTCAAAATTATGAGTTTCTAAAGTTAAACAAAACTTCTGTTTTGCATAAAGGGTAACAAAAAAATAAAGAAACAACGATCAAAAAAAATTATAAATACAGCTATGCGGGTTAGTAAAAACTGTTTCCGCACATTGAACAATAAAAGTTATGGATTTGTTTAATCACAAATCTAAAATGTTAATAAAAGTAATTAACAATTAATCTTGAAGCTTATGAAAGAAAAACCGAAAGCTGATACGCATCGCCTTAGAAGAGAGAATGAAGAAGACGATTCCCCGGAAGGATATCCTTCATATCCTCCGACCGAAGACATCTATGGGAAATTTCACAAGGCGAGAAATATTAATCCCGAAGAACCTTCAGGAAGAAAAAAAATACCCGGCAAGACAGGCAGTAAAAATGAAAAAGATTTTACGGATGATGTAACCGGGGACGATCTCGATATCCCGGGTTCCGAGTTTGATGACGATATGGAACAAGCCGGGAACGAAGACGAAGAGAATAACTATTACAGTCTTGGAGGAGACAGACATAATGACCTTGAAGAGGATTACGGTGACTACTGATAAAAGTGTAAATCCCATTAAAAATTAAAATTATGGCAGTAAAAAAAGTTTGGATAGAAGAAGGTTGCACAGCTTGTGGATTGTGCGAAGACATTTGTCCTGAGGTATTTAAGCTGAAGGACGAAGCAACTGTAATTGAAGGCGTTGATTACGCTGCATATACCGAAGGGATAAAAGAAGCAGCAGAAAGTTGTCCGGTCGAAGTAATAAAATATTCCGAATAGGTTTCCGGCTAATAATATAAAAATGAATAAACTAACAACAACTTACATGGGGATTGAGCTTAACAATCCCATAATTCTTGGAGCTTCAAATCTGGTTACTGATATTGATAATCTTAAGAAAGCAGAAGATCAGGGTGTTGGCGCAGTAGTCTACCGGTCGCTCTTTGAGGAACAAATTCAGCTGGAGAGTTTTCAGCTGGAGGAACAACTCACGGAGTTTAATGACCTCTATGCCGAAATGGTCACCATACATCCCAACATCGAACATGCAGGCCCCGATGAACATCTCGTTAACCTGAGGAACGCCAGAGAGAGTTTGTCAATTCCTCTGATAGCAAGTCTGAACGCTATAAATAACGATACCTGGGTTAAATATGCAAAGCTATTATCTGAAACAGGGATAGATGGTATAGAACTGAATTTTTACCAGATCCCTATGGATTTCACCAAGAGCGCAAGTGATGTGGAAAATGAACAAATTAAAACTCTTGAAGAAATAAGAAAATCCATAACTATCCCGGTCAGTGTAAAGCTTAGTCCCGACTATTCCAACATTCTGAACTTTATTTCCAGGCTCGATAAAGCAGGTGCGAATGCTTTCGTTCTCTTTAATTCATTCTTCCAGCCCGATGTTAACATCGACAATGAAAAGCATTACAAAACCTCACATCTCAGCCATATAGGCGACTACAAGAAAGCATTGAGGTATGCTGGCCTTTTATCAGGTAACATAAAAGCCGACGTCTGCAGCAGCACAGGTATCTTCAGAGGTGAAGACGTCATAAGATTATTGTTATCAGGCGCTACAGCTGTACAGGTGGTTAGCACGGTATACAGAAACGGCCTGAAACAGATCGGAATCATCAGAAAAGAACTGGAGGACTGGATGGACGCTAAAAATTATAAGAATATTAATGAGTTCAGAGGAAAATTATCTAAAAACAAACTTCCCGGCGACCCATTCATTTACAAAAGAGCCCAGTATGTAGATCTGCTGCTGAATTCTGATGAAATCATTCTCGGAGGAACGAATTCAAGGATATCGCCTCCTACCGGAGCTGAATAAAAGCATTCAGTTTTGTTCCGGGCGTTCCGTTTTGTTCGGGTTATTCCATAGGACTGATTCTTCTCCCGACAGGTCTTTTAAGTATTATTGGAACCTGTTCAACTATCGTAGTAGACACATCAAGCTGCAAAGCCCTTTCTTCAGGTATGCTGATGTACCTGACAAGACTGCGGATTGAAAGAATAAAATTTTCAGTTTTTGTCAGTTTAAAGTCATTCAGCATGATTCTTTCGATAAGAACAAACCTGAAATCGCCCGGGAATCCGTGTTTTTTCAACGAATCATAACTGCTTTCAATCTTTACTTCCCCTGACGCTACAAGGTCTTCAACTATTTCCCTGAAATACAGATTTATTTTCGAGTCTACTTTAAACCCGATACGAAAATCGATACGCAGAAGTATACCCGGAATAATATGAGTAACCTTATAATCGAAACTATCGGGTTCATCGACCCTGTCTATATGCAGGAGCCAGTATCTCTCAGCCCTTTTAGGCTGTTTATTGAAAATGGAATAAATTACCTTCGATTCAACCTGATCAATCCTGTTGGCCTTAATAATATACACCAGGTTTGTTGCATACCTGGGGACTGATTCATCCTTTCTTAGATCCTTGAAAAGTTCAATATAACTGCTGAGATTCGAAAATGAAATCTGCCTGTTTTTTATTTTTCTTCCGAAATACCAGCTGAACATTATCAGAAAATATACTGTCGCGAGCATCAGTGTGAACCACCCTCCGTACTGAAATTTATGCAGGTTTGCAACGAGAAAGCTGCTTTCAATCGTGAGAAATATTGCCATCATAATTGCTATAAGCCAACGCCTGGCTCCTTTCTGAATAAGAAAATAGGATAACAATAATGTGGTCATTATCATTGTTATGGTAATAGCCAGGCCATAAGCCGCCTCCATATTTGAAGATGCACCGAAGAATATGACAACGAGGCTGCACATTACCCATAACGACCAGTTCACAAAAGGCAGATAGACCTGACCCCGTACGAATGTCGGATTTACAATCCTTATTTTGGGCCAGAAGTTGAGAGAAACAGCTTCACTTATCAGTGTGAATGACCCGCTGATGAGCGCCTGGCTGGCAATTATTGAAGCAGCCGTCGCAATAATGATCCCTATCAGAAGGAACCAGCGGGGCATGATAGCAAAGAATGGGGTGACCGGCGACGCCGGATCATAATGCATCATTACCCATGCGCCCTGACCGAAATAATTCAGCAGAAGGGTCGTCTTTACAAATATCCAGGATACCCGTATATTCTTTTTGCCACAATGACCCAGATCGGAATATAGAGCCTCTGCACCGGTAGTACACAGAAAGACAGCCCCAAGCAGAATGAAGGCCCCGGGATAAGTGGCCAGAAAGCGAACTGCAAAAACCGGGCTAAGAGCATGAAGAATTGTTGGGTGAAGTATAATCTGAGAGAACCCCAGTGTTCCGAGCATAAGAAACCAGACAACCATCATAGGTCCGAAAGCCACTCCGATAACATTGGTTCCAAACTGTTGCATGAAGAAGATCACTGCAAATATTATCAGAACAATAGGCAAAACGGAAATTTGCGGATTGAATAATTTCAATCCTTCAATTGACGAAGTAACTGTTATTGCAGGCGTAATAACACCATCGGCCAACAGAGCTCCACCGCCGATCATTGTTAAGATGGCAGCCCATGTCGATTTCCGCCTTATAAGGGCAAAAAGGGCGAATATCCCGCCCTCACCTTTATTATCAGCCTGCAGAGTAATTAAAATATATTTTATTGTCGTCTGGATTGTAAGTGTCCAGAAAATAAGAGATAACGACCCGTAAATCAACAGCTCATTAAATGATTTGCCATTATCGATAATTGCTTTTATTGTGTAGAGCGGACTTGTCCCGATGTCGCCATAAACAATTCCAAGTGTGACCAGCATACCTGCGAAAGAAAGCTTTTTTACATCAATATGGTTATGTTCTGCTTTCATCAATTACTCCACACGTTTTATTCTGAAATCAAGAGGCTGATCAATAGTTATAGGTACCATCTCTTCTATGGTATTGGATGAATCGAGTTCCAGTGCCTTTACGTCTGAAATGCATAACAATCTTGATATGCTGTGAAGTGAAAGAGTAAGATTTTCGATACTCGATAGCTTATAATCACGTGGCATTATCCGATCAATCAAAACATACATAAAATCAGCCGGAAGTGCATGCTTCTTCAGTGAATCAAATTTGCTCTCAAGCTTAATCTGGCCTGAATTCACCATATCTTCGAGCACCTCCCGGAAGTAAAGATTGATTTTTGATTCTACTTTGAACCCAAGCATGAAATCTATTCTTATCAGTACCCCGGGGATTATCTGATTCACCTTGTATTCGAACCTGTCAGGTTCGTCGAGCCGGTCAATGTGAAGAAACCAGTATGTATCTGCCCTTTTTGGCTGTTTTCTGAAAATTGAATAGATAACTTTTGACTCCACCTGATCTACCCGGTTAGCCCTTATTATGTAGACTAAATTTGTAGCGGTTTTAGGAACCGATTTATCATGTGAAAGATCTTTAAAAAGCTCGAGGTAGCTCTGCAGATTTGTGAAGGTTACATATCTGTTTTTCAGCTTCCTCCCGAAATACCAGCCTATCATCACAATGATATACAATGAAGCAAGTGACAGGGTAAACCAACCACCAGACTTGAATTTATGAAGGTTCGCAATCAGGAAACTCCCTTCAATGGTAAGATATACGAGAAGAAGTAAAAAAACGAGCCTGTGATTCACGCCCTTCTGAAATAAGTAATAGGATAAAAGGAATGTGGTCATTATCTCTGTTATCGTAATTGCAAGACCGTATGCAGCATTCATATGATTTGATTCCTTGAATGAAAAAACAACCAGACTGCAGGCAAACCACAGGAACCAATTAACATTTGGAATATATACCTGCCCCCTGACTGATGTCGGATGCAATATTTTTATTTTTGGCCAGAGATTAAGTGAAACTGCTTCGGATATCAATGTGAAGGAACCGCTTATTATAGCCTGGCTCGCAATTATAGCAGCAGTGGTTGCCAGGGCTACTCCGGGCAGGAGAAACCATTTTGGCATTATCTCAAAAAATGGATTGAACCCCGCTCCCGAGTCAAGATTCATCATTAGCCAGGCACCCTGTCCAAAATAATTCAGGAGCAAAGCAATTTTTACGAAAATCCACGAAACACGTATGTTCTGTCGGCCGCAATGACCCAGATCGGCATAGAGTGCCTCAGCACCAGTAGTACATAAAAAAACAGCTCCAAGAAGAATAAATCCTCCCGGATATTCACTAAGAAACCGATAAGCATATTCCGGATTGATCGCTTTAAGAATAAAAGGATGCATCACAAGCTGAGAAAATCCTAATACACCGAGTGTCAGAAACCATATCAGCATTATCGGTCCGAAAGACGCACCAATAAATGTAGTTCCAAATTGCTGTATGAAAAAGATTATGCCAATAATGAGAAGAACAATAGGAACCACAGGTATATCAGGATTGTAAAGACGTAATCCTTCTATTGATGATGTTACAGTAATTGATGGTGCAATTACTCCATCAGCAAGCAGTGCAGCTCCGCCTATCATCGTTAGTACTGCCGCCCAAGTTGATTTTTTCTTTATTAAAGCAAAAAGAGCAAATATGCCTCCCTCTCCTTTGTTATCTGCTTTTAATGTTATTACAATGTATTTTATTGTAGTTGAGAGCGTCAGAGTCCAGAAAATACATGATAAGCTACCATAGATCAGCAGTTCATCCATCCTGCCCTGAGTGCCGGAAATTATTGCACGCATTGTATATAAAGGACTTGTACCAAGATCCCCGAATACAATCCCCATCGTAACAATAACACCTGCTAATGAAAGTTTCTTAATATCAAACTGGTGTTCTATTTTTCCCATGTATCAAACCTGCATTTTCCGCCAATTTTTTTTAAAAATAAAGCGGGCAAAGTTAATAATTATTATTATAAAACCACCCCAGCACCAGAGCGACAACCTGGTCATAGTTTTTTACTCCTGATTCTATTTTGTTTACCTTCAGATATGCGTCATTCGCAGCTGTTTGCATATCTGAAAGGTTTTCATTCTGCAGACCGGTGTAATATTTTTTCCGCAACTTCAAATCATCGATGACTCTCTTATCAATTTTGTCAAAAAAATCATGGTAATTCTTCAAATGGGAAGCATCTTTAAGAAAATACAATAACAATGACTGGTAAGCTGAATATCTTACTTTCTGATCATTTGAATTTATACAAATTACAAATGCAACAAAGTTGGCTTCGGCCTCTCTTGTTATACCAAATTGATGGGCCTTTTCATGGGCAAGTACAAAAGGATAATCCATCGGCAGAAGGTTACGGTTCAAATGAACCTCATTAAAAAATGGACCAAAATAACCGCTTACTCCCAGTTTTGAGAAAAATGAACTGAAAATCATCTTTTTAGGACGCCGTACACCGTTGGGATAGTTTAACCCAAGCTTCGCGCTGTTTTTTCTGTAAGACTCTTCTATAATAGAATCAAATTTCTCATATTCAGAAGACACCAGAGAAGTATAATTCCGGTTTGTATTTACAATCAGGGAATCAAGTATACCGGTAAAAAATGCTTCAGTGTCTGAAGTCTTTTGCCATGATAATCTTTTATCAATTGTCGGTCTGAAATAATTATACCCCCATGAGATGTAAAAAAAAGAATACAAGAATGCTATTACCTGAAGAATCTTCAGAAAATACCAGCCAGGCCTGATTTTTTTGAATATTACAAGAATTAATCCGCAGATAATGGCCAAGGATCATTATGAGCCAGAAAATATCCCATAATGAGAATGGAAATAAGTGACTGATTGATGAAAATAATTTTGCGATAACCGGATAGATACCCTTGGAATATTCAGCTTCAATAAAACCGCTATGTTTTATGCCTGATCTGACGCCGATAAATACCAGAAATGCAAGAACGAATGGCCATACTGCCAGTATAATTTTTTTTATGCTTCCCGATTTCTTTACCATGAACGAATCCTGAACTCAAAACACAAAAGTACATAATTGATTGGTTCTTTGGTTTTTTAATCCATGGCTTTCTCTGTGTTCTCCGTGATATCTGTGGAAAAAACTAAAAATAAATTTAACACGGATTACACAGAGGGCACAGAGAAAAACACGGAAAAAAACTATTTAATGTATCTTTGGAAAAACAATTCGCATTTTATGACTCAAAAATCATTTAACATCAGATTTACCCTGCTGTTCTTCGTTCTGACCTCAGTTTTTATTACCGCCCGGAGTCAGAGCCTGCAGCCCGATAAGATTTCGCTTCTTTTTATTGGTGATATTATGGGTCATGATGAACAGATCTGGTCGGCAGAGAACAGGGAAACTCATGCTTTTAATTATGACAATGTGTTCCGGTATGTTAAACCTGTTATTGAGGATGCTGATATTGCTATTGCCAATTTTGAAGTCACACTCGCCGGTCCTCCCTACATGGGTTATCCCCAGTTCAGTTCTCCGGCAGCTCTGGCAGCAGCCTGCAAAAATGCAGGTATTGATTACCTGGTCTCTGCAAATAACCATGCCGCCGACAGAGGAAGCAACGGAATCATAAGCACAATAAATAAACTCGACAGCATCGGAATTCCTCATACCGGCACATTTCTCAATTCCGCATGGCGCGATAGCCTTTCTCCCGTTATAATTCACAAAAACGGGATATCAATAGCGCTTCTGAATTATACTTACGGTACTAACGGCATCGTTGTGCCCCCGCCTGTAATCGTCAATATGCTTGACAAGGATCTGATTACAAATGATGTAAAAAAAGCCAGGTCGCTGAACCCCGACTTCATCATTCTTTTTCTGCACTGGGGGACTGAATACGACACAATACCTTCAAAAAGCCAGACTGAACTTGCACAGTATTTTAAATCTATTGGTGTTGACCTTGTTATCGGTTCTCATCCTCATGTTGTCCAGAAAATGGAAAGAACTGAAGATTCTATTTCCGGAAACGAAAATGTAGTTGTTTATTCTCTTGGAAATTTCATATCAAATCAGCGTAAACCCAAAACAGATGGAGGAGCGATCGTTAGAATAGAACTCACAAAAGCAGGTGAGAAATATGCGGTTTCAAACGCAGGATATTATCTAACATGGGTTTATACACCTATTGTTAAATACAGGAAACAATTCTACATCATCCCCTGCTCTGAATTTGAAAATAAACCTGAATTTTTCGATAAACCCGAAGCATATTCTCTGATGAAAAAATTCATTGGCGATTCCAGAAAACTTTTTAATGAGCAAAACATAGATGTTAAGGAGTATGTTTTTGATGGAAAATCGTGGAGACAAAGCAATTGATAATTGATCTATCATTAACGATGACCTGAGAATCACCCTGGGAGATAGATTTTATTGAATCTATCTGATAATCCAGAGTTAGTAATGAGTCTCGGGAGACTATCTTTTTTTCGAGATCTCGACTGAACAAATTTTCGAAAGTTATCTATTCATCTCAGAAGGTTAAATGATAAGGGAATGTTCATATTCCTGGTATGTTTATTAATTTTGAAGTTCATATATTAAGGCGGAGGAAATGTGGTCAAAGAATTTTCAATATAAAGACAACATTATCTCGCATTTTATAAATATAATTGCAATAGAATTATCCGAACATAAAACTGACCGATGAATAGTTCCCTTGCACTGCTTTCATTTACCGCAATATCTATTGGATTCCTTCATACGATTCTTGGTCCCGACCATTATCTTCCATTCATCGTACTGAGTCAGGCTAAAAAATGGTCGCTCAGGAAAACGATGATAATCACTTTTTTTTGTGGAATTGGACATGTTTTAAGTTCTGTAATACTCGGCATAATAGGAATAGCTGTCGGAATCTCAGTAACTAAACTTGTTTCTGTAGAGTCATTCAGGGGAAATGTTGCCGCCTGGCTGTTTATCGCTTTCGGATTGGTTTATATGATCATTAGTGTAAGGAATCTGCTAAGAAAAAGGAAACATTCCCATGCTCACTTTCATCTTAACAGCGGGGAACATCTGCATGAACATAGCCATCAGGATGAACATATGCATATTCATGAAGAAGAAGTATTTAAAACTACTCCATGGGTACTATTTCTCATTTTCGTATTCGGACCCTGTGAACCATTAATCCCGCTGGTAATGTATCCTGCTGCAAAGCACAATATGCAGGGTGCCATTATAGTAGCCTTACTCTTTTCGCTGGTAACAATAACCACAATGATGTCCGTTGTACTTGCTTTTAGGCTGGGTCTTAACAAGATAAACTTAAAACCGGTCGAAAAATACAGTCATCTTATCGCCGGTGCAATGATTTTCTGTTCCGGACTGGCGATCATTGTTCTTGGACTATAACCGGACTTCCATCCCTGGCAATCGTGAAAAGCAGATTAACATTCGGATCAGGTATGATCTGAGAAATCTTATCAGTTTTGATATTACGTATAGTTATTTTCTCAGAGACTGGAATTTTGATTAATTCCGAAGTTTCAGTTTCCCGGAGCTGTAACTCAAGATCGAAATTGAAAAGATGATCCTGCAACTGCTCAATAACAATATCGGTTGTCCCTTTCCCGGTTCCTTTTCTTGTTGTTATCTTCAGATCTGGCTGACCCGGAATAAATAACCATTGTTCGAAAAATGCCGAAAGGTTTTTTCTGCAGACAGCTTCCATCACATTCTGAAAATCTGACGTTTTTACATTTTTGTTTCTGTATTTTTCATAGTATGATCTCATTCCCTCCCAGAAAAGGTCATCACCCGTCTCACATCGGAGCATATGTAGAAACCAGGCACCTTTTTGGTAGGAATTTGCATTCAGTAATCTCATGAGATCAGTAACTGTAGTATCCACGACCGGTCGGGGTGATCTCTTGTAAAAATTAAGAACACGTTTCCTGGCCGATTTCATTTCCTCGTCAAACCTCTCTTTCCCGTAGGTCTTTTCAAGATACACCGCTGTGAGATAAGTGGCAAATCCCTCACTGAGCCAGATATGATGCCAGTCATTTTCAGTAACTGAATTGCCAAACCACTGATGGGCAATTTCATGAGCCATCAGACTCTCTGCCGTACCTTTTCCGTTAACGGAATTTTCAGCGTAGAATATACATCCGGCATTCTCCAGACCTCCAAAGATAGTCTTAGACTGTACATTTGCCAGCTTCTCATAAGAATATGGACCAATTAGCCGGCTGTAAAATGCCAGAGGTTTCACCCCGACTGCATAATCGTTAAATCCTTCAATCCTGTTTTGTGCAAATACCCACGTCCATACCGGTACCTCATCAACGTCACCTTCGAATCGTGCAGCAAAATCTGCAACGCCTATCGCCATTACTTTTGTTGACAGCGGCACATCCTCTTTCCAATGAGTGAGCTTAGTATGTGCGGGCATGGAGCTTTCCTCAACCAGGTGCCCGCTGCCCACCACTTCGTAGTGATCGGGTGACATAACGATAAAGTCGACCGTAGCTTTATCAGAAGGATGATCCACGCAGGGCAGCCAGTTCCGTCCCCTGTCGGGCCAGTTATCGGCGAAAAATGTGCGTTTCCCGAACTTATTGTCTGAAATTATCAAACCGTCGGCCGGGACGCCTGAATAATCAATGGTGAATACTCCCTGTGATCCTCCCTTAATTTCTTCATCAGGAGAAATTGTAATTTCATCTGCTTCATGCACCCATTTGACTGAACCCATGTCAGATGACACATTTTGTACCGACATACCTTTTCCATCGCTTCCGGTATTCTTCAGATCAAATACAATGGACTTAACGGGACCATTAAAATTCACGGTAATAATTGAATGACCGTATATAACATTATTTGTATCGCTTAACGAAACTGAAAAGCTGTAATTAATGATGTCAATTGATGGATTTCTTTTGTAACCGTCATCCCCAAAAACGATGAGAGAGGAAGCAAAGAATATGACAAGGAATAATCTTACTTTCATTTACTAATATGATTGATTTGTAATCAAAGGTAACAAGCATTACTTAAAAAGATAGTGGTTAGGAAGAAAATTAAGCACATACTTCCGTCATCACCTTCCCCCTTTGTTAAAACCAGAACATATAATGCCCGGTATCAAGTCGAAGTATTCTGACAACAGGCTCTGAAAGAGCCATATATGAATAACCCACGGTGCAACCCTAATCTTTCGTCACATCTTTTCGATACTCACCCCCAAACCCCATAGCCGTCAACCTAAGAGGTAAGGTGCAGAAATACAATGGGTTAAATTTCCCCTCCTTTCTTTCGTCACATCTTTTTTCCTCTCAATACTGCCATTTACAAAAATGAAGCAATGAAGTATTCGTTATAATGATCGGGAGATCCCTCAACTCATCCACCACATATCCAGAGCTTTAGAGACAGGATCAGAGGTGGATGAGTGAGGGATCTCCAAGGTTTGATCAAATTTCCAAAATAATATTGACAGAAAGATGTGATTAAAGATTAGGTGCAACCGGGGGTACGTGACATTCTCTGATTATCAGCTCTGAAGGAGCTGAATATTCTATTATTTTATTTATATAACGCCCGTTGCACCAGGGTTATTCATATTCAGCCACTTCGTGGCTATATAAGAACAGAACTCTGCAATTGATTATTTATAATTTGATTTTTTTCAAAAAGACAAGATTATGTTAGACCAGCTTTTTTTGCAATCCTTAAATGCTCGTGAATTTGCTATAAATTACTAGCTTTGCATAAAATAAAATGCAGATAATGAATTACGATTATAATACTCAAAGGAAAAGAATGGCCTTGCCTGAATATGGTAGAAATGTTCAGAAAATGGTCGATCACATTAAGACCATTGAGGACAGGGCAGAAAGAAATCGTGCTGCTAAAACCATCATCTCTATAATGGGGAATCTCAATCCTCACCTTCGTGACGTGGGTGACTTCAAACATAAATTATGGGATCATCTCGCGCTTATTGCAAGTTTTGAACTGGATATTGATTCACCATACCTTGTTCCTGAGCCGGCAAAATTTGTTGAAAAACCAAAACAGGTACCTTATAAACAGGGAGATATCAGGTTTCTTCATTATGGTCGCATTATAGAACTTATGATAGACGCTGCCTGTGAATTGGAAGATCGCTGATGAGAAAGAATATCTTACTACCCTGATTGTCAATCAGATGAAAAAATCTTACATTACCTGGAACAGAGGTCAGGTAGCTGATGAGGTTATAATCAAGGATATGAAATTATTATCAAAAGGAAAATTACAGATGACCGAGGGGGTAAGGATTCTTGAAGTCAGGGAACTCATTCCGCCCGTTAAAAGGAAACCTGTTAACAAACCTCACGGCAAGCAGCAGAATAAGCAATTCATCAAGAAAAAAGGACACAGCAGCAGACATTAATGAGTACATTCATTGTTCAGGGGGGCAAGTCACTCAAGGGAGAAATTACGCCTCAGGGAGCTAAAAATGAAGCCTTACAGGTAATCTGTGCAGTTCTCCTCACTGCCGATAAGATTACAATCAGGAATATTCCGGATATCAGTGACGTAAATATGCTCATCGAGCTCATAGGCTGTATGGGTGTAAAAGTCACAAGAGAATCTGATTCCGCCGCAAGCTTTGAAGCGGTTAATGTCAATCTCGATTATCTCCAGACCAGTGAATTCAGGAAACAGAGCTCAAGCCTGAGAGGTTCTATAATGATTGTCGGCCCTCTCCTCGCACGATTTGGCAAGGCATTTATTCCCAAACCCGGAGGAGATAAGATAGGACGGCGCAGAGTTGATACTCATTTTACAGGATTTCAGAAACTGGGAGCAAAATTTGAATTTGATTCTGCCGATCCGTTTTTTAAGGTTGAAGCACCGTCTTTAACAGGTACTTATATGCACCTCGATGAAGCTTCAGTGACAGGAACCGCAAATATCATAATGGCAGCAGTGCTCGCAAAAGGCCGAACTACAATTTATAATGCTGCCTGCGAACCCTATGTTCAACAACTCTGCAGAATGCTTGTATCAATGGGAGCTAAGATAGAAGGTATAGGCTCTAACCTGCTCTACATCGATGGTGTTACTGGTTTGCATGGCTGCATCGCATACTATACTTCCGGATATGATCGAGATAGGGTCATTCATCGGAATGGCTGCAATGACCGAATCGGAGATTACCATAAAAAACACTTCCTACGACGAGCTTGGTATTATCCCCGATTCATTCCGCCGGCTCGGAATAAATTTCGAAAGAAGCGGTGATGATATTTATATTCCCGCTCAGAAACATTATGAAATTGAGACATTTATCGATGGATCAATAATGACAATATCTGATGCAATCTGGCCCGGACTGACACCCGACCTCCTGAGTGTATTTCTTGTTACGGCAACACAGGCAAAAGGGGCTGTGCTGATACATCAGAAAATGTTTGAAAGCCGTCTCTTCTTTGTCGATAAACTGATTGATATGGGCGCACAGATCATTCTTTGCGATCCTCACAGCGCTACAGTAATCGGACAGGACAAGATGATCAGACTCAAAGGAACAGTTATGTCATCACCCGATATACGAGCCGGTGTTGCATTGCTCATTGCAGCCCTCTCAGCAGATGGCAGAAGCGTTATTCATAATATCGAACAGATAGACAGGGGATATCAGAATATTGATATACGACTTAATGCACTGGGAGCAGATATACAACGGGTATAACCTGAAAGATTGCTTCGCTTCGCTCGCAATGACCATACTGTCTATATAGATCTGTTATGAGATAATAATCAAACTTATAAGGAGTAGGTCATTGCGAGGAGCGAAGCGACGAAGCAACCTCCCTGCCAAAATGTCAATCTTCATCCTTGGCAGGTCTTTTGTTAATATATGTTGTATAATTGAATTAAAGTTTGTGATGATGAAGAAAAAGTTTAGAGATCAGGAGGAGGAAAGACAAAATAATACGACAAATCAACTGAAAATAAAGAAAATACTGACAATAACTGAGGAACAAACACTATCAGCCGATTCAAATGGAACAGCTGAAGTATCGTATGAGGAGGAAATTGCCACTGACAAAATGATACCTGAAGTGAGGGCAGTACAGGAAAAACTGGCAGAAATGCAGGATAAGTATATACGACTTTCTGCTGAATTTGACAATTACAGAAAAAGAACCCTGCGCGAAAAGATGGATCTGTCAAAATATGCCGGGGAAAATCTTCTGCTTGGAATAATCCCTCTGATGGATGATTTTGACAGGGCACGTGCTCATATGGATTCAACTACTGATTGCAATGGGTTGAGAGACGGAATCGAACTGATATATGGAAAATTCAGTGATTTTCTGAAACAGAATGGCGTAAAAGAGATTGAATCGCTCAACAGCGATTTCAATGTAGACGTTCATGAAGCAGTGGCTAAAGTTCCGGTGGAAGAAGCTGATAAGAAAAGGAAAAGTTATTGATGTAGTTCAGAAAGGTTATTACCTGCAGGATAAAATCTTACGATTCTCAAAAGTAGTCGTAGGAGAATAACAGATCGTATCTGAAGTATAGAGTGGCTGACAAAAATATCAAAAAGGGATGGGAAAAAGAGATTATTATGAAGTGCTTGGATTATCGAAAGAGGCCACCAAGGATGAAATAAAAAAAGCATACAGAAAGCAGGCTTTAAAGTATCATCCCGATAAGAATCCGGGTGATAAAAAATCTGAAGAAAATTTCAAGGAAGCTGCGGAGGCTTATGAGATTCTGAGCAACGATGAGAAAAAAGCACGGTATGACCGCTATGGTCATGCCGGTGTTGGAAATAATGGAGGCGGCTACTCCGGACAGGGAATGACTATGGATGATATTTTTTCATCCTTTGGCGATATATTTGGTGATGCATTCGGCGGTTTCGGTGGCTTTAGCGGAGCCCGCCGGGGCCGAAGGGTAAATAAAGGCAGTAATCTCAGAGTTAAAGTAAAACTCAACCTCCAGGAAATTGCTGCAGGAGCCGAGAAAAAAATAAAAGTCAATAAATACGATATCTGCGACTACCTGTGGAGGTACAGGAGCCGATAGCCCTTCAAGCTTAACAACCTGTTCAACCTGCCATGGATCAGGACATGTCACACGTCTGACAAATACAATGCTTGGCCAGATGCAGACAACTTCGGTATGTCCGTCCTGTGGCGGAGAAGGAAAGACTATTACAAAGAAATGCGCTGCCTGTTATGGTGAAGGGATTGTTCAGAAAGAAGAAATAATAAAGATCAATATTCCTGCCGGTGTAGGTAAAGGAATGCAGATGACCGTTAGCGGAAAAGGAAATGCACCACGAAGAGGCGGTGAGAATGGCGACCTGCTGGTTGTTATTGATGAAGAGGAACATCCTGAGCTCATCAGGGAAGGCAACGATCTGATTTATAATCTTTTTATCAGTATACCCGATGCTGTTCTGGGAACTCATGTTGAGGTACCTACAGTTGACAATAATGTCAAAATAAAGATAGAACCCGGTACCCAGCCAGGGAAAATACTGCGTCTGCGCGGCAAAGGCTTACCCGAGGTAAATGGTTATGGCCGGGGTGACCTGCTGGTTAATGTAAATGTCTGGATCCCAAAAGGCGTCAGTAAGGATGAGCAAAAGATATTCGAGAAATTCAGAGATTCAGAATCATTTACTCCGGCTCCCGATAAAAACGATAAAGGCTTTTTCGAGAGAATGAAAGGGTATTTTGAATAAAAAGCCGAAATCCATAACCACTCTTTAACTCCCTTCCCAACCTTCACACCCAGACGGGAAGGAGTCGGCACTGCTATTGGCGCAAAGTCAAACCCGGGCCTTCGGCACCCTTTCCCCTTGGGGCATGGGCGTCAACTTAAGGAAAACGTGAAGAGAACAATAAAGGATCATTATTCCTTTATTCAATACATGTCCCAGAGATTTTTTATATTTACACTTCAATTATTCTAAATCTATTTACTTTATGGCACTTTTTGAAGCAAAGAATGTCACAAAACAATACGGGGATCAGCTGGCACTCGACAGTGTGAGTATTTCAGTTCCTGAACAATGTATTTATGGACTGCTCGGTCCAAACGGTGCCGGAAAAACAACTCTCATAAGGATAATTAACCAGATAACCGGTCCAGATCAGCGGTGAACTCTTTCTCAATGGGAGAAAACTGGTGCCTTCCGATGTTCAGCTTATCGGATACCTTCCTGAAGAAAGAGGATTATACAAAAAAATGAAAGTCGGGGAACAGGCTTTATATTTTGCACAGCTTAAAGGTCTTTCCAAGGCTGAAGCCATGAGAAGATTGAAATACTGGTTCAAAAAACTCGAAATCATCGACTGGTGGGGAAAGAAGATTGAGGAGTTATCAAAAGGCATGGCCCAGAAAGTACAGTTTGTCACCACAGTCCTTCATGAACCAAAACTTCTGATATTCGATGAACCATTCACAGGATTCGATCCTCTTAATACAAAGATCATCAAGAATGAAATTCTTTTCCTAAGGGAACGTGGGGCCACGATTATTTTTTCAACTCACAACATGGAATCTGTTGAGGAACTTATGCGACAATATTACACTGATAAATAAAGCAAAAACAATTCTTGAAGGCAGTGTTAATGAGATCCGCAGCAGATGGGCTGCAAATGAATATGACCTTATTTTTGAGGGTAATGTGAAAATTGAAGGGAACGGTCATTACAACATTCTCAAAGGGCAGTCTGACAACGAACAAAAGTATCTTCAGAATAAAAACCACAAGCGATATCAAAACAAACGATATCCTTCATACGGTTATGAAATCGGGTAATCTCATCTCGTTTAACCCGGCAATGCCTTCGATGAATGAGATATTTATCAGGGTTGTTGAAGCCCGTAATTAATTCTACAATCCCAGAAACCTTCCAAATATGAACAAGATATCTGTAATTATTAAAAGAGAGTACGTAACCAGGGTAAGAAAAAAATCATTTATAATAATGACTATTCTGGCCCCCCTTCTCATGGCAGCCATAATCATTGTACCGACCCTGCTGATGATCGAGACAGAGTGGTGAATTTAAAAAAATAGCGGTCATAGAAGATAACTCCGATCTCTTCAAAGGCGTTATCAAAAACACAAAAGAAGCTGAATTCGTCTATCTCGAAAATACAAAGGTGGAGGACCTGAAAAAGACATTTGAGCAGTCAGGATATTATGGGATATTATATATCTCCCCTGAACTGGTAAATACGCCCAATGCAGTATACCTTATCTCTAAAAAACAACCTCCATTAGGTCTTCTTCAGTACATTGAAAACTCCCTCAAGAAAGAAATTGAAAGACAGAAGCTTCTGGCTTACAAGATTGAAAATCTTGATGATATAATGAAAAATGTTGAAACCAATGTGACTGTCCAGACAAAGAAACTTGACGAATTTGGCGTTGAGAAAGGTACGAGTACCGGAATTTCCATGGCACTCGCATATCTGCTCGGGTTTCTGATGTATATGCTTGTATTTATCTTCGGAGCCCAGGTTATGAGAGGAGTTATCGAGGAGAAGACAAGCAGGGTTGTTGAGGTGATAATTTCCTCTGTAAAACCTATTCAGCTTATGATGGGAAAAATAATCGGTATTGCACTGGTGGGATTACGCAGTTTATGATCTGGATAATTCTTACTGTCGGCATAGTAACCGTACTTAAAACTACACTGCTGCCAAATAAAAATATTACCGAGATCTCACAGGCGATGCCTCAGAACTACATGTCGGGCAATCAGAGCGGGGCAACTGCAACAACCCAGGTAGCTGAGATGTCACCGCAGGCTGCCGAATTCTCAAAAATATTCGACAGCGCAATGAATCAGCCATGGGGACTCATAATTATTTGTTTCGTATTTTATTTTGTAACAGGATATCTGCTTTATGCTTCCGTTTTTGCCGCAATCGGATCGGCGGTGGATAATGAAACCGAAACTCAGCAGTTTATGTTACCCGTCACGATTCCTATAATACTTGGATTAATGGTGGCCATGGGAACAATGCAGAATCCTGAAAGCCCTCTGTCTTTCTGGTGCTCAATGATACCGCTCACCTCTCCAATAGTAATGATGGCAAGGATTCCTTTTGGTGTACCATACTGGCAGATCGGTGTTTCAATGTTTCTGATGCTGATAACCTTCAGCGCTTTCGTCTGGATGGCAGCAAAAGTATACAGAACAGGCATCCTCATGTACGGAAAGAAAACTTCCTGGAAAGAGATGTGGAAATGGCTGAGATATTCGGGGTAGGTGCTGGGTGCAAAGGGAAATGAAGGGGAGAAAGGGAGAATAGGGAGAAAGGGAGAATGGGAGAATTACTCCGTGAAAGAATAAAGATAAAAGACAAAAGTAAAAAGATAAAAGTAGGCTAATAAGCTATTCAAAAAAAATATGTCGAAAATACTGGTCATAGACGATGAGAGAGCGATCAGGAACACTCTGAAAGAGGTTCTTGAGTATGAGAAACATGAAGTCGACCTGGCAGAAGACGGCCCGAAGGGACTTGAGATGTTTTCCGCCAATTCATATGACATAGTTCTCTGTGACATCAAGATGGCGAAGATGGATGGCATCGAAGTCCTCGGAAAAATAACCGAAACATCCTCCGATACCCCTGTAGTGATGATCTCAGGTCATGGTAATATAGACACTGCCGTTGAATCAATAAAAAAGGGAGCCTACGATTTCCTCGAGAAACCTCTTGACCTAAACAGACTTCTAATCACTATCCGCAATGCAATGGATAAATCGACACTTATTTCGCAGACGCAGGTTCTGAAGAATAAGGTCAGTAAGATGTATGAGATTGTAGGCGAATCCGAAGCTATCGAGCAGGTTAAGAATATGATCGACAGGGTAGCTCCCACCGAAGCGAGAGTGCTTATAACAGGTTCAAATGGTACAGGAAAAGAACTTGTCGCCCATCAGATCCACGAAAAGAGTCCAAGGGCAAAAGGGCCGTTCATTGAAGTCAATTGTGCCGCCATTCCCTCTGAACTTATTGAAAGTGAGCTTTTCGGTCATGAAAAAGGTTCCTTTACCTCAGCTATCAAACAAAGAATAGGGAAATTCGAACAGGCCAACGGCGGTACACTTTTTCTTGATGAAATCGGGGATATGAGTCTTTCTGCCCAGGCAAAAGTGCTAAGGGCTCTCCAGGAAAACAAGATCACCAGGGTTGGATCTGATAAAGATATACATGTGAATGTCAGGGTAATAACTGCCACTAATAAAAATATCAGAAACGAGATTGAAAGCAACAATTTCCGTGAGGATCTCTACCATCGCCTTAGTGTGATTCTGATCCATGTACCGAGTCTGAATGAAAGAGAATCAGATATCCCTGTGCTGGCGGAACATTTTAATTCACTTATCTGCAATGAATACGGGATGAGCAAACGGATTATCAGGAAGGACGCAGTGGACGAGCTTCAGAAAATTCAATGGACCGGCAACATCAGGGAGTTCAGGAATGTTCTTGAAAGACTTATCATTCTTTGTCCTTCCGAGATAACGGGGAAGGATGTACTTGCATATGCAAAACCGGTTTCAGGCAGTAACATATAATATCTCCACAGAGAAGAATTTAGCAAGAAACAATAAACACATAAACGATAAACGCCTTGTCTCGGATTGAAAAAGACAGTTTAGGAGAAAAGCAGATTCCATCTGATGCATTATACGGCATTCATTCCATAAGAGCCAAAGAGAATTTCCCCGGGAATTCCCCCTTCCCTGTTGAATGGTATAAAGCTGTAGGCATCACAAAACTTGCATGTTATAATACTTACAGGAAATTCCGATCAGCCGCAGAAAACAAACTTGGCAAAGATCTTCCGTTTAAAAATATCAGTGATGAAATACTTGATTCGCTGTGCATTGCATCGAAAGAAGTAACAGACGGAAACTACTTCGAACATTTTATTATCCCTGGAGTACAGGGAGGGGCCGGCACGAGCATCAATATGAATATCAATGAGATAATAACAAATCTCGCACTTCAGAAGCTTGGACACAATGCGGCGAATACAGTTACATCGATCCTCTTGAACATGCAAATATCTATCAGTCAACAAATGATGTGATTCCGACAGCACTTACTGTTGCGGTTATGAAGTCGCTTCAGGAACTGGAAGAAAAGATCAATACGCTCCGTCAGAAAGTCGAAGAATACGAGAAGAAGAACAGGGAAAAACTTCGTCCCGGCTATACCCAGATGCAGGCCGCTGTTCCGACATCCTTTGGTAATCTTTTCAGCACATATAATGAGGCTCTTTCGCGCGACTGGTGGAGGGTGTCAAAATGCTCGGAGAGAATAAAACAGGTGAATCTCGGCGGTGGTGCTGTAGGGACAGGGCTATCGCTGCCACGCTTTTTTATCATGGAGGTAGTTCCGGAATTAAGGAGGCTGACTGATCTGCCACTCGCTCATAGCGAGAATCTTTCCGATGCCACCTCAAATATGGATAAATGGGTTGAGATCCATGCTACTCTGAAGGCACATGCAGTAAACCTGGAAAAACTGTCTTCCGACTTCCGTCTTCTGTCTTCCGACATTTCCGGCACAAAAACTCTCTCAATTCCTGCAAGACAGGTTGGTAGCTCAATTATGCCAGGGAAGATAAACCCTGTGATTCCTGAATTTGTGATTTCTGCTGCACATAAAATATACTCGAACGATGTTCTTATTTCATCGCTGAGCGGTCAGGGTGTTCTTGAGCTTAACCCCTATCTGCCATCAATAGGCTGTGCCATTATAGAAAGCATTAATCTGCTCATCTCCTGCAACAGTGCTCTGCTTAATAATCTGTTTTCAGGACTAACAATTAACGAATCAGCCGGTTATGAAGCAGTGATCTAACAGTCCGTCTGTTACAACTGCCTTAAGTCCGTATATTGGTTATCATAAAGCTGGTGAACTGGCTAAATTGATGAAAGAAAAAATGATTGATGTCTTTGAAGCAAACCGGATTCTGAAACTGGTCGATGAAACTAAACTGAAATCAATTCTCGAACCGGGCAATCTGCTGAAGTTAGGTTTCTCACTCGATGATCTTTAAAACTGTGTAATCTGCGTTAATCTGCGCGATCTGCGGGAAAACAGGATACCACAAAAATTGCTAATTTTGCACCAAATTACATTTAATGGCTGAAAAGGGAAGAGAATCCAAACCGCATATCGGAATATATGGCCGCCGGAACAATGGTAAAAGCAGTCTCATAAATTGTCTTGCCGGACAGGATATTGCGATAGTATCCGATCATGCCGGCACTACAACAGACCCTGTAAAAAAATCTTTTGAAATAACCGGTTTTGGCCCTGTAATCTTTGTCGACACTGCCGGGATTGACGATACCGGGGAACTTGGACAAAAAAGAATTGACCGCACTCTGAAAACTCTTGATACCATCGATCTTGCACTTCTGATTATAACAGAAAATTCATGGGGTGAACATGAGGATGAGCTTGTCAGTAAATTTAAGGAGAATGATCTTCCCTATATTGTAATTCACAGTAAATCTGATCTTAATGAGCCTACTGCTGAATTTAAAAGGAAAGTGATCTCAATAACCGGTTCTTCTTTATTTGAATTTTCTGCGCTGGATAAAAGGAATTATGAAGAGCTTATAATTCTCATCAAAAATACTATCCCTGAACATTCATATAAAAATCCGACACTTCTGGGTGATCTCATAAGCTATGGCGACATAGTAATTCTTATTACACCAATTGACATTGAAGCCCCGGCAGGCAGGCTCATTCTTCCTCAGATGCAGGCAATCAGAGATATCCTTGACAATGAGGCTGTTGCTATTGTTCTTAAAGAAAGAGAAGTGGATGCATTTCTGAAAAAAACCGGGATAAAACCAGCTCTTGCCATCACTGATTCCCAGGTGTTTGTGAAAGCCGACGCCTCCATTCCTCATGACATACCGCTTACAAGCTTCAGCATTATGCTTGCACGGTTTAAGGGCGATTTTGAAAACTACCTGAAGGGAACTCCTAAGATATCCGCACTGAAGGATGGCGACAGAATACTATTGCTTGAATCATGCACGCATCATGTTTCGTGTGACGATATAGGCAGAACAAAAATACCGCGCTGGATAACAAATTTCACAGGCAGGAAACTTGAATATGATGTAGTCGCAGGATTGGATTCACTTAGTCGTCCTGTTACTGACTATTCCCTTGTAATACAATGCGGTGGTTGCATGATCACCAGAAAACAGCTTCATAACAGACTCCAGGCCGCAATCAAAGCTGGTGTTCCGGTAACCAATTACGGAATGGCAATTGCTTATGTGCAGGGGATATATAATCGTGCTATCGCACCTTTTACAAAGGGTGAAAAAACTGTGAGTACGTATTTATAAGATTTACTCTGTGGCTCTGTGCTTCTCTGTGGTTCTCTGTGTAAGTTCTTAAAATGTATTGTTACACAGAGAAGACACAGAGGTATTCACAGAGAAAAAAACCTCAGAACCTGAAATAAATAAACGGCATAACCTCAGTAGTCTTCATCTGATAAAGAAAGATTGCCACTAACATTATAATGGCCAGCTGGGCAACAACAGGAATATTGATAAATACTCCCCGGTAAGTCTCCTTTATATACTCCGGCAGAAAATGTATGATATAGCCAACCACCATTATTATAACGGCGCTGCTGTAAGCCGGAAGAACTGTCATATAGGAACCTGGCGAAAAATTTTCAAATATCTGTTTCAACATTATTCCCACACTGTTCATATCGGGTGCCCTGAAAAAGATCCAGCAGAAATTGACAAACTGAAATGTTATGAAAATGCCCACAATGCGTGCTAACCATTTCAGTTTTGAAGGATTTTTAAAAACAGAATTCCAGATCTTGTCTATCACCAGACCTATACCATGCAACCCTCCCCAGATAATAAATCTCAATGATGCACCATGCCATAATCCTCCCAACAACATGGTTATCATAAGATTAAATATGTCCTTATCTTTCCCTTCCTGTTACCTCCCAAAGAGATATACAGATAGTCGCGCAGCCACTGGGAAAGTGAGATATGCCATCTTTTCCAAAATTCTGTAATACTCGACGATTTATAGGGTGAGTTAAAGTTTACAGGCAGTCTGAACCCAAGAATCAGTGCAACACCTATTGCAATATCGGTATATCCCGAAAAATCACAGTAAATCTGCAGGCCATAGCCGTAAATTGCAAGCAGGTTCTCGAATCCCGAATAGATCGAGGGTGCATCAAACACACGGTCAACCAGATTCAAAGCGATAAAGTTGGAGATGATGATCTTTTTTAATCAGTCCCTTCGATATCATATACAGAGCATGGCTGAATTCAAGTTTTGAGAGCTCATATTCCTTATAGATCTGTGGCATAAAGACAGAGGCTCTCACAATCGGTCCGGCAACCAGATGCGGGAAAAAAGAAACATAAAAGCCAAAATCAATTATATTTCTGACAGGTTCCATTTTTTTCCTGTAAACATCGATCGTGTAGCTCAACGACTGAAAAGTAAAAAATGAAATACCAACAGGTAATATTATATAGCTTATGTCAAATGAAGTTCCGAGGATCGAGTTTGAGAAATTTGAAAGAAGATCAAAGACCCTGAAATGAGTGTCAAATAAACTATTTACTGAATTTATAACGAATGCTGTGTATTTGAAATAACCAAGCAGGCACAGGTTGGATACAATACTCAGTAATACAAAAAATTTTGCTGCCGCCCGCCTTTTAGACTTATAGATCAGAAAACCGCACGAATAATCGATTACGGTAACAAACACAAGGATGAATAAAAACAGACCACCGGCTTTATAATAAAACAGAAGACTTATGAGAAACAGATACAAATTCCTGATCATCAGTTTCCTGTAAACTAAACTATATCCCAGCAGAACCAGCAGAAAGAATATCCAGAATGCGGGTGTAGTAAAGAGGAATGGATTATCGGGATTGTAACTAAAAATTGAATTGGCTACTGACATTATGAATCCCTGTTCCACATAAGCTTGTGCAGGCTTATTGACAATCATCAGTGGTGGTTTCGGAACAAATGCCGGATTATTATCACCCGTGGCAAGAGAATCCTTCCCGTTTTCATTAAACAATGATGAAACAAGAAGTCTCGAAATTGAATCTGCCCCCTGATAGGTGAAATGAATATAATCTTTCTGGGCAAGCGGAGGCTTTTTGTCGGTCCATTTAATTATTGAAGACTTCCCTCCCATTGCCTCATATGAATTCCAGAAAGTCTCGTCTGACTTACTTGTTGCTCTTCTCTGAGCCTCAACTATTGCCGGTATATTAGAGTATGATATAACGCTGTCCCCTTTATTGAGAGCCATATCGGTAACAGCCACCACGAGAATAGGGGTTTGAGGAGAGATGGTCTTTATAAGTGAAAGCTGACGGATCAGGCCCTTTTCATAATATGAATAATTGTTTTTGATATTCTTTACAATATTCAGTCCATAGTGAATGATAATTAGGTCGGGAGAAAGCTTTTCAAATGACTCACGCAGATTTTCCCTGTCGACCATCGTAAATTCAAGTCCCGCACTTCCGCGTTGAGGAATATTATCAACTATAATGCCTGTTTCGCTCTCAATGCTGATCCCATAAATGTCGGGGCTCACATTCCCTTCAAATTCAATTTCGATATTCTTCCTGCCACTTAAATCACACCTGATTTCATTGTAACCGGTCGATCTGCTCAGGGTATCTTTCAATAACTCTTTGTCATCGCCTGTTACCCGGATGGTTACCCGCCCTGTTGTGTTTCCATAGAATATTCTCAAAGTGTGGAACTCCGCAGAAGCGCTGTCTGCAAAGGAAGATGGTTTTATCCGGATGTAAGCTTTCTGAGGTTCCATAGCCCTTTCTCCTTCTGGCAGATACCGGCATATTGCCATAAACGGACCCAATTGCCTGTGTGAAAGCTCTCCGACTTTATATGAAAGATAATTGTATCTTTTCCAGTTTGCTGATGAGCGTAACCATAGTGATTTAGTGTACATTACAGGCAGGAGAGGCAGGAATAACCCAGGGCCGGTTCCTCCATGGCCCTGCCTCAGCGAATGGCGCAGATATGATGTAATACGATCACCCTCTATCTGTGAATCGCCGTAATATATAATCCTTACCTGACCTCGTGACAGTTTTACAGAATCAAGAAAACTCTCAAGTGGTTTGCCGGATTTTATTTTTGAAGATGTATCTGCTGAAGGTTTAATATATTCAATTGTGTCAGAAGGTTCTTCCGACACTGGTTCAATGTGTTTATTCCCTGAATTAATGCTGTTCAGAATTTCCTTAGGAACAAATTCACCAACAGGCGGAAAAAGATGATTTGAGTGTACCAGATAATGCAGCCCGATAAAACAGACCAGAAAGATCAGTAACAGCAGGAATGACCTTAAAGGGCGCATACATTATAAAAGAATCATATCTTCTTCTGATCTTAAGTTTCTGTCCGACTTTTATTTTGCCCGGATCAGATATATTATTCAATGTCAGTACCTGTGTCGTGGTTACATTGTCAAACATTTTAACAATGTCCCAGATAGTGTCTCCATTACGGACTGTATAAGTAATAAACTCTCCTTCTGTTTCCACGGGAAGAACATTCACTGTATGAGTATTCGTGGTAGGAGTTTTCCCTGCAAGAGCCTGTTTTTCAGCAAATGACATCGTATTTATCCTTGAAAAATATTCCGATCTGGATGGATTAACATAAACTACTATTTTCTGACCTATCCTTATATTATTTTTATAGATATTATTCCAGTTTCTAAGATCTGAAAGGCCTACTTTATACCATTCGGATATAAATCCTATATTGTCATTATCCTTCACGGTGTAAATTATTTTAGTTTTTCCCTTTATGTCTGTCATAACAAATGCAGAAGAACGGGTAGGATCGGCTATACGTGTAGTTCTGTTCAGGTAAATATCTGATTTATATTGTCTTATTGTATCATTCAGATCGATAAAATCTCCGAGATGATTCATAGGAAGCATCAGTGATTGTGGTTTTGAAGAACCCGGAACGAGACCGGTTTTATATTGCGGATTAAGTGCGTGAAGTTCACCAAGCGGAATATTCATCACTTCTGAGATCTGTGCCAGATGGATATCTTTATTTACCATAATGGTATCTGTGGCCACAGGAATATTAAGAGGAAGGGGGAATATGCCATGCTCGGGGTAATAATTGATTGCATATGCTGCAGCAATATACTGAGGTATATATCCTCTTGTTTCCCTTGGAAGCCTGTAATATATATCCCAGTAATCTTTTTTGTTTCCCGATCTCTTGATAGCCTTATTTACATTACCAGGGCCGCAATTATATGCAGCGATAACCAGGATCCAGTCGTTATAAATCTGGTAAAGATCCTTCATATATCTTGCAGCGGCGTGAGTTGCTTTCACAGGATCTCTGCGTTCATCAACAATTGAATTTATTGTCAGACCGTACATTCGTCCGGTACTATACATGAATTGCCACATGCCGGTGGCGCCGGAATGACTGTTGACAACCCCCGGGTTAAGCGCCGATTCAATCACTGCCATATATTTTAGCTCCGCCGGCAGCCCGTAGGAATCGAACACATCCTCAATCATTGGAAAATAATAATCTTGAGTCCGAGAACGGCGGCGAATTTTCTTCTTTGTCTGACTGTATAAACTTCAATATGATTTCGGATAATATTATTGAATGGCAGACTGATAATTGAATTTATTTTACTGAGTCTTCTCTCATAGATGCTATCCGCTATCGTAAACGAAAGTGTGTCAACGTTAAAATCACTCATGTTTTTAATAGCAAGCTTAACGTACCAGGTGTTCACAAGGCTGTCAAGATCACGTGCAATCCTATCGGTGCTGTTATCTGATTTAATGATTATAGTATCAAAATCAGGCGAAGCGTTTATTTTCAAAATTGCCAGAAAAAATATTATCAGTACTGCTTTAAATCTCATAGTTAAGTAATTAGTTTAAAAGTTTACCTTCAAATCAACACCAAAGCCCGCTCCCACGAATCCTCCGGGTAATGTCAGCTGCATAGGAACGAAAGTAATATCAAGATTATTACTAATATCGTAATTAAAAAGACTGGCATCCACATTTGCATCAAGAATGGAAATAAGATACCAACCTGCGATGCCAATATACGAAAGATCCCGATATCTTTTATAATAGTCGATCATTCGTAACATTGCGTCTGAATAAGATGTATAAACTGTAGGAAATTTAACGGGATCATATGTCTCAGGATCAGCAGGTATGAGACTAATATAACTGTTTGTCTGGGGAATTGCATCAGTAAAATCCTGGTAGGCTTTCAGGTATTGAACATAATGCCTCGAATTAAATCCGGCGCTATATACAAGTGCGCCGAAGCCAAGATAGACAACCGGGATCTTCCAGTATTTTCTGTTATAGATCTGCCCAAGTCCCGGGAAAGAAACAGCCATCATAGTGGCCCTCATAGTCTCAGGCTTAAATTTAGGCCGTACCGGTTTGGCAATACTAAGAGTATCCTGTGCCAAAATGCTCTGCTCGAAGCAAATTAACAACAGAAATATTATTATCTGTATTTTGTGAATAGTCTTCAAAATAAAAATCACTGGTCTTATTTTCTTTCAAGACCAGTCACACCCGACAAATATAATATTTTTCAGGAGTTAAGACGGTCAAATACTCCTAAAATGCGTTCCATTTCATCGGGACTTTCAAACGGAATAACAATCTTGCCTTTTCCGTGTTCGTTTATTTTGAAATTTACCTTAGCTGAAAATATCTTTTTAAGATGTTCTGAGAGCTGGGTGAAATCATCATTCAGCTTTTTCTTTTTCTCAAGCTTTTCGGGATCTTTGCTTTTTTCTGATTGTAGTAACCGTACCAATTCTTCTGCCTGGCGTACTGAAAGTTCACCGTCGATAATCTTATAATAAACATTGATCTGTTTTTTCGGATCATCAATATTCACAAGTGTTCTTGCATGACCCATCATCAGATGCTTGTTCTTTATACCTAGCTGTATTTCTGCCGGGAGTTTTAAGAGCCGCAGGTAGTTTGCTACTGTCGATCTTTGTTTGCCAACCCTGTCGCTAAGTTGTTCCTGTGTGAGCCTGCATTCTTCGATAAGTCTTTGAAAGCTGATCGCAACTTCAACAGCATCAAGATCTTCGCGCTGTATATTCTCAACAAGAGCAAGCTCAAGCATTGCCTGATCGTCAGCTGTTCTGATATAAGCCGGGACATGTGTCAGTCCTGCCAGGCGCGCAGCCCGTAGTCTTCTTTCTCCTGCAATGAGCTGGTAACGGTCCGGGACCGATTTCCCTTACGGTAAGAGGTTGTACTATTCCTAATTTTCTGATCGAAGCAGATAATTCTTCCAGAGCTTTTTCATCAAAGCTTGTTCTGGGTTGAAAAGGATTTGCCTCAATAGAATCAACAGAGATATCGAGGTTGGCCTCGACTTTTTTCTCAAGAACCTCTTTTTCCACACCATCTATTAATGCACCAAGACCTCTTCCCAACGCATTTTTCTTTATCATATTCATTGTGTTTCTGCCGGTTATTATTGTACAACTTTTGATTCCTGTTTCTCAATCAGCTCTTTTGCCAGATTAAGGTAGTTTACAGTACCCCTTGAATCGGCATCATAAAGAATTGCAGGCTGTCCAAAGCTCGGCGCTTCAGAGAGTTTAACATTTCTTTGAATTATGGTCTTAAATACCATTTGCTGAAAATGCTTATTTACTTCATCAGCAACCTGGTTTGACAACCTTAGACGTGCATCAAACATTGTAAGCAGGAAGCCTTCTATCTCAAGCTCAGGATTAAGATTATTCTGAATAATTTTTATTGTATTCAGAAGCTTACCCAGACCTTCAAGGGCAAAATATTCACATTGAACCGGAATAATTACAGAATCAGAGGCAGTAAGGGCATTTACTGTAAGCAGGCCAAGCGAAGGAGAACAGTCAATGAGGATATAATCATAATTGATCCTTAATCTTCGTAAGAACTTCCTTTAAGATTTTTTCCCTGTCGTGTCTGTCCAGCATTTCAATTTCTGCACCTACAAGGTCAATATTTGAAGGAATTATTGAAAGATTCTCAACTTCACATTTCAATAATGCTTCCTGTGGTTCTTTGCCATCAATAAGACAATCATATATTGTGCATCTTATCTGGCGTGTATCAATTCCAATCCCTGAAGTTGCATTTGCCTGGGGATCTCCATCAACTATCAGCACCTTTTTTTCCAGAGCAGCCAGACTCGCCGCAAGATTTATTGCTGTTGTTGTCTTACCAACTCCGCCTTTTTGATTTGCTATAGCTATAATCCTACCCATCATTTTGAAATTATCATATTATTTTGAGATTCAAATTTACTATTAATGAAATTGTGCTACAGGTAGTAAAAGATGTAATTGTAAACATTTTTTTTGTGGTTTTCAACATCTTATTAACATTAATATCTACTTTTGACTAATTCATAATTGGCTAATAATGAGACATAACCATAATTTTGACAGGTTAAAAAATCATTTAAAAATTCAATGGGTGACTTTGATAATCAATCTCATAACGGCCGATAAAACATAAAAACGACTGTTTGATCAAAACAGCGAATTTTAAAAGAATATTTTACATCTTTGTCTGCCTTATAACAGAAAAAAATGGATCGGGATAAGAATAATTGGATGGTAATTGTAAATCCAAATGCAGGAAAAGGAAAAGGAGAAAAAGACTGGAAGAAGATATCCGCTCTCCTTCAAAAAGAGAATTTATCATTTTCTGTCCGATTTACGGAAAGAAAAGGCCATGCAATCAACCTGACCCTTGAAGCGATTGCTGCCGGGTTCAGAAATATAATTACGGTTGGAGGTGACGGTACTCTCAACGAGGTAGTAAACGGCGTGTTTTCAAGCGGCTTATCTGACACAACCGATATTGTACTTTCGATGATACCGGTAGGTACGGGCAACGACTGGGGAAGAATGTTCGGGATTCCGCTCGATTATGAAAATGCGGTTAAGATAATCGCCGGAAATAAAACTCTTGTCCACGATATCGGCATGGTGAGTTATTACAATGGTACAGAAAAGAAATTAAGATATTTCATCAACATAGCAGGACTCGGTTTTGAATCGGTTGTAGTCAGGAAGACAAATATTCAGAAAGATCATGGGCGCGGCGGAAAACTGATCTATTTCTATAACCTGCTCACAAGCCTTCTGGCATATAAAAATACCAAGTCAGAAATTATAATTGACGGTGAGAAAAGCCATGCCGATATTTTTTCGCTCAATGTGGGCAATGGGCGATATTGCGGAGGCGGCATGAGACAAACACCCGGGGCGCTACCCGACGACGGATTGCTTGATGTTACTGTGATAAACGGAATGGGGAAATTTGAGATAATCAGAAATCTTAAGATCCTGTACAACGGCAAAATACTCCGGCATCCCAAGATTGACGGATACAAATGCAAGAACGTAAAAGTAACTTCAGAGTCGGTGATGTATGCAGAAGCTGATGGTGAGTCGCTTGGACAAACCCCTGCTGAATTCAGTATCATACCGGCAGGGATCAAAATAGTATACGGGACAAAAATTATTCCGTAACCTTTATCTCAAAGAGTTTCGGCCAGAACTTCCCGGTGACAAAAATTCGTTTTGCGGAACTATCGTAAGCTATTCCGTTGAGAACATCAGTTTCCTCAGTACGGTCTGCCTTTGGAAGAAGATCTTTCATATTAATATACCCAAGCACTTTACCGCTTACGGGGTCAATTCTCGCTATCTCATCGGTCATCCAGATATTAGCCCAGATCTCCCCGTCGATATATTCAAGCTCATTCAGCTTGTCAACTTTCTTCTCATTATCATAGACTTCAATTCTGGAACAACAGTAAACATCTCAGGATCATAAATAATACAGAATATTCGTACCATCACTCATAACAATTTTATCCTTCATTGTGGTCAATCCCCATCCTTCCGTGGAATAATAGATCTTATTGATCAGCTTAAAATCTGACTTGTTGTAAACAAACCCAACTTTACTTTTCCAGGTTACCTGAAAAATACGATTATTATAGAGTGTGATACCCTCCCCGAATAATGCGTCATCAAGATTATGTTGTCTTTTTACTTTACCTGTTTCAAGTTCAACCTCTCTTAAGGTTGATCCTGTTTCCTGCCCTGTGCCTTCAAATAAGAGGCCATCGTCATAAAAAAGACCCTGGGTGAACGCGCTTCTGTCGTGAGGATAAGAATGGATCACTTTGTAACCATACATTTTTGGAATCAGATCCGAATAGATAATCATAAAAAGTGTCACGGTATTTTTTGGTTTGCCTCCTTTGTAGGAAGTTACTTTCAATGATTTCCTGCCTGTTGTAAAGGTAAAAGAGGAAGGTATGGAGTATTCCCATGGCTCGGATTTAACGGACTTCACGTAACTCCCGTTAAAAAATATCGCAACAGAATCAGGAATATTGTTTTTGTTTTCAATTGAGAGACTGACTTTTACAGCCTGATGCAACTTGAAACCTGCATTTTCTTCAGGAGAAACTATTTTAATAAGTTTTATTGAAACCTCACCGGGTTCTTCCGTTGCAGGCTGAATTACGGGTTCATTTTTTTTTCCTGACCTTCCAGAACATGAGAGCGTCCAAACAAGAAGGAGCAGTAATGAAACAGAAATGAAGAACTTGAGATAATCCGATTTCATAAAACCTTAGTTTTCAGGGTTAAACAGTCTTTTAAAAATATTTTTTCTCCCTGCTGAAATCCTTCTCTCCGCTTCCTTTTGTTCCAATTCATACGGAGTCAACATTTGCCATACAGCGCTCCAACCTGGAAACCCGCCAATATTCCGGTCATCAATATAGATGTCGGCATCTATCTTTCGGCTAATTGACCCGTCAAAAACTTCTTCCGGATAATTTTTATTGACAGCATAAAACTCAATGCCATTCTTCCTGCAGTATTCCACAGCCTCATCGAGTTCTTTCCCGGCTCTGAAAGTCCATAGAATAAGTCTGGCCCCAAGTTTCTCAAGTTCCTTAAGTGTCTGAAATGCAAATAGCATTTCTTTGCCTATTTCAGGATACTCGTGTTCAACTATCGTTCCATCAAAATCTACTGCAATCTTTATTCCTGTAAAATCAACCATTCTGATAATTTGATGCAAATTTAATAATAAATGAATAAAGATTGCCTTAATTAAAACTACCGGAAAGCAGAGCTTACTGAAATTAATCTTATTTTTACTTCCCTTCAGACTTATGAGGATCAAATATGAAACATATTCCGAATTTTATTACTTCAATGAACCTGCTTTGCGGGTTTATTGCTATTATTTTTGCAGCCAACGGCGACCTGGTTACAGCTTCATGGCTGATCCTGGCTGCAATGATATTTGATTTTCTCGATGGATTTTCTGCCCGCTTGCTAAAAGCGTATTCAGATATTGGCAAAGAACTCGACAGCCTTGCAGATGTTGTTAGTTTCGGCGTAGCTCCAGGGTTGATAATTTACCATCTTTTAAACAATTCCTTTCAACCCGGAACTTTGAATCCGGGTATTCTGAAAACTGCCATTATCATGATTGTCCCTGCTATTATGCCGGTGTGCGGTGCAATCCGACTCGCAATATTTAATCTCGATTCAACACAATCCACTACATTTAAAGGATTGCCAATACCGGCCAATGCGCTTGCTGTGATCTCAATAGTCATTGCCGGACATTATTCCGGATCACTTATGATCGGCAATTTTATGCATACACCCTTCCTGATAATAGGTCTCACAATTGTCTTGTCTCTCCTGATGGTCAGCAGGATCCCATTGCTATCTCTGAAAGTCAAAAACCTGAAATTTAAAGGGAACGAAGGAAGATATATTCTTGCAGGACTGGTGCTTTTGAATCTGCTTATATTTGGGATCCTTGCAATGCCTCTTATTATACCTCTCTATATTATCTCATCTGCGCTATCACTGCTCTTCTGAACTGCTAAAATAATTAGGTAATAAGGCTTGAACATCACTGAAAATTGGCCCAATAGGATTTTTCACTGAAAGAATATATTCAGCTCCTTCAGAGCTGGAGAAAGCCAGGAGTAATATCCCTCATTCTTCCACAAATAAGGTTTCTGTTACACAATTTAATTTTGTTCTTGTGGAAGAATTGTTTTCAGATTGTTGACTATTCCTTTTCCGAGGAATTCTTTTCGTATACCGACAGAGCATACTGAATAGCAAACCAGCTTAACAGAACAAATGCCGGTAAAATCAGATATTGTAGAATTTGACTCAGATACATGGTCTTTTATTTTTTTGTGAAATTTTATGTTTTGCCTTTGCCTTTACGCCTTACGCCCTTACGCCTTTACGCCTTTTCTTCCCCTAATACTTATGTTCCCCGGAATTCATCTCTTCTTCTGTAATTTTGTCTTTGTTTATTGCCTCCCAAGCATACCAGATATAACCCAGGACAAATGGAATAATAAATGAAACGATCATCATGGTTTTAAGAGTAAACCGACTCGAAGATGAATTGATAATTGTCAGTGAGCTCTGGAGATCGTGTGTTGATGGATAATAAGATGTTCCATTAAACCCGGCAATAAGGAACAGTGCAAAAACCGCCAGTATTGTTCCTGCCCCCGTAAACCAGATACTATTTATGCTTTTCGAAAAAACTGCAGCAGAAATTCCAAATAAAACACCTGCAACACCTGCCAGGAAGATTATCAAGACTACCGGCATCTGAAGGAGATTATGCAGATATTTATATTTTTCAAGTGATATCATTCCGGTTTCCGGATTGGCAGCATAACCATTTGATAAGAGCAATGTGATTACGAAGAAGAGGAAGAACACAAGAAATGGAACAGAGTTAAATATCAGAGCCCTGACAGATCTTTTTCGGAGCTTTTCATCTTCAATGGTATTGATGATATACAATATACCATTTATCCGTGCAAGAAATAGTACTGCCAGGCCAAGGGATAAGTTGCGGATATTAAGCAAAGCTTCAAGACCGTACCATGTTGTTGCCCAGTGAACCTGATTCATGTCGTTCAGTCTGAACATAGCCCCCGTGAAAAATGTGGCAACTGCCACTCCGATCAGAAATGGCCCTAATGACCCATTGAGAAAAAGGAATATATCAAAAGTTTTCTTCCCGAGAATATTATTTGGTTTTGACCTGTACTCATAAGCGATAGCCTGTATGGTAAAACTGAATAGTATTGCTATCCACACCCAGTAAGCTCCACCAAAACTAGTGGCATAAAAGAGCGGGAAGGAGGCAAAAAAAGCTCCGCCGAAAGTCACAAGGGTTGTAAATGTCGTTTCCCATTTGCGTCCCAATGTATTAACAATCATCGTTTTCTGCTGATCATTTTCCGGAAGTGAATAGATCACGCTCTGTCCTCCCTGTACGAACATGAGGAAGACAAGAGAACTGGCCAGTATAGAAATAATTATCCACCAGTAATGCTGAAGAAAAATTTGAGAGATCATTGCTGTCATATCTATTGCCTCCTAGTGTTTTGATCCTATTTTTATCTGTTTAATCATAATGGATATCTCTGAGATCAGTAATGCGGTGAACATTACAGCAAAGAGAATGAATGTTGTGATAACAGAACCTGTAGTTACCTGCGAAACAGCTTTTGATACTGTCATCAGGTCTTGTATGATCCACGGCTGACGACCAACTTCAGTGAGTATCCAGCCGAGTTCACTTGCAAGATAGGGTAATGGGAGTGACAGAAGGGCAACCCATAAAAACCATCTGTTAACAGTAATCGTACCCCTGAAAATAAGAAAGAGCGCAGTTGCAAATATTGCAATGAAAAGAAAACCCAGGATAACCATGAGGTGGAACGAATAGAACGATGTGGTCACACTGGGTATTACATCTTCCGGTTTGTCAATTGCAGCGTACCCAAAATACCTGAAGTATTTATCATGAAACGCCTGATCATTAAAGACACCTTTCAATGAATCAATCTGTGCCGTATTCTTCTCTGCCCTGGCTTTTTTGTATGAAACAAGTACATCCCTGGCATATCTGCCGTTTTCCATCTTTTCAGATGTAGGGATTATGCCATATTTTTTATTTCCTGATATATGATCAATGAGTCCGGGAACATAAACATTCTCATCACCACCCGTAAGAACTGAGAGCAGGTCGGGGATTTGTATCTTAAAGGCAAACTCCCTGACAGGTTTGTCGCCGAGTTTCTTACCGGTATCTTTCAGTACGCCGACTGCTATGAGGCCTGCATTTGTTTTTCCTTCATAGAGAGCTTCCATGGAAGCAAATTTAACAGGCTGAAGTTTCGAAACGTTTCTCGCAGATTCATCACCAGTGTATGCTACCATCAGTGACGACAGAAGACCGAAAACGGATGCTATCAGAATACTTCTTTTGGCAAGATACTCTTCGCGTTTGCGAATAAGAAACCATGCGCTAATTGCAAGGACAAACATTGAACCCAGAAGAAAACCTGATGACACAGTATGCAGAAACTTATCAACCGCTATCGGATTAAAGAGAACTGCCCAAAAGCTAACCATTTCATTTCGGGCGGTGTCGGGATTGAACATCATTCCCACAGGATTCTGCATCCAGGCATTTGCAACGAGAATCCACAACGCCGACAGGTTAGCGCCTATGGCAACCAGCCATGTTGAAATGAGATGGAATCTCTTGCTTACCTTATTCCAGCCGAAAAACATGACTGCAATAAACGTCGATTCGAGGAAGAAAGCCAGAATTCCCTCGACAGCAAGCGGGGCGCCGAATATATCACCTACAAACCAGGAGTAATTTGACCAGTTGGTTCCGAATTCAAATTCAAGGATAATCCCTGTAGCAATCCCTATTGCAAAGTTTATTCCGAAAAGCTTCATCCAGAATCGTGTGATGCGCTTCCACTCTTCATTTCCGGTTTTAACATATATGGATTCCATTATTGCCAGGATCATTGACAATCCGAGTGTAAGAGGAACGAACAGCCAGTGGTAAATTGCTGTAAGGGCGAATTGTGCTCTCGACCAGTCTACAAGGCTTAAGTCAATGTTATCGATCATTGCTGTCGGAGGATTTAATTAATTGATTGATTACGTATTCGCTTCTGTCTATGTTATTTTCGAATTTTTTGTTCAGGAAATCCTGAAAAAAGAAAATCTTCAATATGGCAAACATAATAAAAAGTTTGACCAGAATGATGAGCCAAACCCGTCTTCCCCATCCCGACATGCTTCTGAATCCGTCATAATAGAAATTAAATATCCTCTTCAGCATAGAATTGATCAGGTTTCATTTTTAATTCTCTTCCTCATTTGATTGGAACGGCATTTGGGGACTACCTCCGATATCCTCGGGAGACAGCCCTGAAGTAATCTTTTGCACTGCTTTAAAATTATAGAAAAATTCACGTGCAAAAACCCTGAGAACAGTATATGCAGGTATTCCAAAGATCATTCCGGGTATCCCGGCAGCAAAACCTGCAGCCAATACTACAATGAATATTTCGAGAGGATGCGCTCTGACACTATTTGAGAATATTACAGGCTGAAATACTATGTTGTCAATTAAATGCACTATAGCCTCAACAAGTATCATATAAGAAACCAGCGGGATAACAACCGTTGCAAAATCCTGATTTATATGAGAAGCGACACCCATGATGATTGCTATTAAAAGCCCCAGCCAGGGACCAGCATACGGAATTACATTCAGTATTCCGATTATCAGGCCCATTACAAGTGCCTGTTGGATATCTATGCCTGCGATGGTCATGCCTATAGTAACCAGTATCATTATGCAGGTACTCTGGATAACAATGCCGATAAAATACCTTGTGAGAAGCTTTTTTATTGAAAACAAGGCCCTGGATACGTTTGCCGTATACTTCTCAGGGGCCCACATCAATATAGATTCAAAAAACAACCTCTGATCTTTCAGGAAAAAAAACGTAATGAAGGTTATAGAAAATATTGCTATAATGACATTGCCAAGAATACCGATGAGCGAACCGATGAAATTCTGAATCATGTTGATATTAAGAACTCCCGCCACTTTCTCAACTATATAATCTTCAATTGAGAGATTGCTGGTGATGTCTTTATTTATCGCCCTGAACAGATTTTCAACCTTGTTAATGGGACCCGATACAAGTTGAACAATTTTTTCGCTGTCGATTGTAGAAAAATAATCTATCTGCCTGGTAACCAGCGGAATAAAAATTGCAAAAAATAAGATGATTACGCCCCATATTATTGCAAGAGTAAAGAGAGCGGCCAACGCCCGGGGGAAAATCCATTTTTTGATCCGTAGCCTGCAAAATAAATCAACAAGCGGTCTACCTATTATCGAGAATACACCCGATACTAAAATGTAAACAACGATATTCCGGAAAAACCAGGCACAAGCTAAAAGAATTACAATTCCGCAAAATATGAGAATGTTTCTCAGTGTATCTTTCATTTTCTAAGGCCATTTCTTCCTTATACAAACCTATTCAAAATTTTTGAAATTCACTAAAAAAGTTAAGCTGGCTTTTTGGGCCACCACTCATTGAAAAAACCTCCCTTTATAAATTCCAAATGCAACTTCTTTAACCCTTCTCCCAGGCCCTTCGCTATAACGCTCGGCCCTCTTAAACAATAACTACCCTTTATACACATCTTTAAATTCTGATATTATTAAATTTTGATTCTGATAAAACGCCTTCCTATTAGTGTAGGCAAAGTTGGCTCTGAAAGAGCCACATGTGAATAATCCCTGGCGCAGCCCTAATCTTTAGTCACATCTTTCTGTCAATATTATTTTGGAAATTTGATCAAACCTTGGAGATCCCTCACTCATCCACCATAAGCGTTTAAATATCTGTAAATGAGAAAGGTGGATTCGTTCGGGATGACGTGGCTTGAGTAAAGGGTAGTTAAAAAAGAGGGAAAAATTAAACTATGTCATTTTGTCGTGATGAAATATTATTTTATGTCATTGTGACAGTTTATGTTCTTTGGAATGAAGTTTGAAAATACTAACCTGAAAATAAATGAATGTTTAATTAAAATTATAGGAGAATAAAACCATGTTACCAACAATTACAAGAAGAAGTTTCAGGCCATTTTATATGACTGATTTCTTTAACGATGATTTTTTACCTGTACTTAGCAACAAATCCAATTCCGTACCGGCAGTAAATATCCGGGAGGATGAAAAAAACTATGTTCTTGATTTCGCCATACCTGGTCTGGATAAGAAAGATCTTAAGATTGATATGAACGAAGATATTCTTACAATCTCATCGGAACTGAAAAACGAATCGGATGAAAACAAAAACGGATACAGAAGGAAAGAATTCAGCTATTCATCATTCAGCAGAAGCTTTTACATTCCTGAAGATGTTGACAGGGAAAAAATTGAAGCAGGCTGCAAAGATGGAGTTCTGACTGTGACGCTTCCAAAACAGGAAGAAGAAAAAAGCAAAGTCTCAAAGACTATCGAAATTTCATAAAAAAAATCCCGGTGATCAACCGGGATTTTTCATATGTGCACATTCCTCAATATATTTTTTAGCGAATTTTCTGCCGAACTCCATCAGATATTCTTTTTTTTGGTTATCGGGAGAGAATTTGAAAGCACCCGTTTCTTCAAATATTTTTAATTTGAGGATCCGGAGGTTTTCAAGAATAATATTAGGCGATTCGCCGCTCCATCCGTACGATCCGAATGCCCCTGCCAATTTGCCTTTATCTCTCAAGGGATTCAGCAAAGCAAATAATTTATATACAGGAAGCAGTGTATTCTGATTAATAGTCGGAGAGCCTACCAGAATTCCGTCAGCCATTATGATTTTTGCTTCAAGCTCTTCGAGACTAATATTTTCAATATCAGTAATATCAACAGTCACGCCCTCTGTTTCGAGAATACCTTCACCTATCAGGTATGCAGCTTCTTTTGTGTAACCGTAAGCAGAAACATATGCAATAAGGATATTCATTCTGTTCTGTTCCGATACGATATCCATATATTCAATGGAGTACTTTTCAGAAAGTTCTATCGCTTTCTTAAGATTCTCTTTATGAATCGGTCCGTGGCCCGGACAGATAAAATCAATATCAAGAGGCTTAATTTTTTCAATTGCTTTCAGCATAAATCTGCTGTAAGGTTTCATGATAATATCAAAATAGTATTTATATGCCTCAGCATGCTCCTTGCCAAAATCGCTGAAGAGATCAGGGGTGCAATAATGAGCGCCGAATACATCGCATGTAAATAAAATCTTATCCTCAACAAGATAAGTGAACATGGAATCCGGCCAGTGAAGATTCGGAGCTGAAATGAATTTCAGAGTCTTATTTCCCAGATCGAGTGTATCTCCATCTTTTACAGCCATTGATTTGAACGGCCTGTTAACAATATCCTCAAGATATCTGATGGCATTTCCGCTGCCTACAACAATGGCTTTTGGGGCCAGATCGAGAATAAGCTGCAGACTACCTGAATGATCGGGCTCGGTATGATCCAGAATAATATATTCTATCTCCGCCGGATCAGTAACAGCTTTCAGTTTTCTAATATATGTTTCACTGAATTTTTCCTTGGCTACCTCAACAAGTGCTTTCTTTTCAGCATTAATGAAATACGAATTATATGTTGTCCCGAATTCAGTATGCATTACAATATCAAATGTTTTGATATCATAGTCGAGTATACCTATCCATTTAACATCAGCTGTGACATTTATTATTTTATCGTCAATTTTGTTCATCTTAATTTATTTTCAGATTTTGGCAATGATGCTTTTATTTGCCTTTACCTGTTGAAGAATGGGAATCTCAATCTCGGTGCCTAATGGTAAAAAGATATCGACCCTTGATCCGAATTTAATAAATCCAAGCTCATCACCCTGCATGACATCCTACATTCACTTTAGCATAAGTCACAATGCGTCGGGCAACAGCACCGGCAATCTGCCTGACCATAACCTCGGTACCATCGTCGGTTTTAATTACAATTGTGCTTCTTTCATTCAGTTCGGAAGATTTAGGATGCCAGGCAACCATATTCTGACCCTGATGATAACATACATAATTTATTTTGCCTGAAACCGGATACCTGTTACTGTGCATATTAAATGGTGACATAAAGATTGAAACCTGAAGTCGTCATATCTTTGAAATACTCATTTTCCATTGTCTCTTCTATAACGACTACTTTCCCATCTGCAGGAGCATAGATAAGTCCGGGATCAGCTTCAAAGATTCTTATCGGTAATCTGAAGAAAAATAAAAGGAAGATATAGAGTAAAAATGAGCAAACCAGGAATCCCCATTTTGAAAGTCCGGAATGCGGCCATGATAAAATCGACAATCAGATTCAAAACCATCAGGGTAATTAAACCAAAGCCTAAAATCTTATATCCTTCTTTATGAATATGAATTCTCATCTGTATTAAATTTGCACAAAACTAATCAAGTACGGGCAATCATCCAAACAGAGATATAAAAAGATATACAAGTGGGAAAGATAATATTGCACTGTCGAATCTGTCGAGAAATCCACCATGGCCAGGCATAATATTTCCGGAATCCTTAACGCCAAGACTTCTTTTAAGCATTGACTCACCAAGATCGCCATATGTACCTGCCACTGAGATGATCAGTGATATAATTATCCAATGAAAACTGTCAACAACACCAAGCCAGCGGGAAAGAAACCATGCCACCAGTGCGGCAATGATCATACCTCCAAAGAAGCCCTCCAACGTTTTTTTTGGTGAAATTCTTTCCATCAGTTTATGTTTGCCAATTGACATGCCTGTAAGATATGCACCGGTGTCATTGGCCCAGATAAGCAGAAAAAATCCAATTATTATGCCGGGAGAGAATATAATGCCGGGATGACCGGCAAGCGAGTTAAGTCCTGTTCTTCAAAAGGCAGCGAAAGGAAACATTGAAAATGGCACTGCTGTGTAGAGTATTGAAAAAAAGGTATGTGACAATGAATCAAATGGTTTGTCCTGGTGCCGGTATAATTCAATCACCATTATCACCAGCATCATGGGAATAAGTATAAGAAAGGAATTCTCGGGGATTGTGCCAGATGCTATAAGAGTCGCCACCACATAGGCGGTAATTCCGGTAACCATACCAGAGATCATCTGGGGTTTAATACCCGTATTACGGATCATCAGGTAATACTCATATTGCGTTCCAACAAGTATCACAAGTCCGGTAAGAAAAAAAGATACAGGATGGAGCCAGAATCCTCCCATAATGAAAATCACAATCCAGGCTCCTGTTAAAGTACGTCTGAAAAAAGTATTCAAAACTTCAGTTTATTATTTGATAAGAGCATTCCTTATTTCTCTTTCTCTTTTTCTTTTTCTTTCTCGTTTTTTGCCTTCTTTTTCACTATTTTAGACAGGAAGATCAGTCTTGGTTTCATTATTATCATTTTTGACCCTGGCGTTTTTTTTGTCTTTTTTGATGTTTTTGTCTACGACCTTATTAAACTGCATAAAGGCAGTTTTAGCCGCAGCTTCTTTCTCCTCCTTTAATTACGTCAAATGTCCGTTTCCCAAAGATTCTTTCCAGATCTTCACTGAATATAACTTCCTTTTCCAGCAGAAGTTCCGCGAGTTCAGTCAGGCCCTTCATATTGTTCTTAAGGACTTCCTTTGCTCTTAAATAGGATTCTGCAATAATCAGGTTAACTTCCTGGTCGATCAGTTCGGCAGTCTTTTCGCTGTACGGTTTCGTAAATCCGAAATCAGATTGCCCTGATGAATCATAAAAGCTTATATTTCCTACCTTCTCGCTCATTCCAAAAAATGAAACCATTGCATAGGCCTGTTTCGTGATTTTTTCAAGATCACTCAGGGCGCCTGTCGAGATTCTTCCAAACACAAGTTCTTCTGAAGCTCTTCCGCCCAGGGCATAAGCCATTTCATCAAGTATCTGTTCGCGTGTTGTAAGCTGACGTTCTTCGGGCAGATACCAGGCAGCGCCAAGAGCACGTCCGCGTGGTATTATTGTGACCTTAAGAAGCGGACTTGCATGTTCAAGCAACCAGCTGACTGTGGCATGACCTGCTTCATGATAAGCTATGGTTTTTTTCTCGTCGGGCGAAATGATCTTAGTCTTTCTCTCAAGTCCGCCTACAATTCTGTCGACAGCATCGAGAAAATCCTGTCTTTCAACAACTGTTTTGTTTTTTCTGGCGGCTATCAAGAGCCGCTTCATTACATACATTTGCAATATCAGCTCCTGAAAATCCGGGAGTTTGTTTTGCCATGAAAGCTACATCAAAGTTTTTTTCAAGTTTTATTGGCCGAAGATGAACTTTAAATATTGCTTCCCTCTCAACAATATCAGGAAGCTCAACATGTATCTGACGGTCAAAACGGCCGGCACGCATCAGCGCTCTGTCGAGAATATCGGCCCTGTTTGTGGCAGCAAGAATTATGACTCCCATATTTGTGCCAAAACCATCCATCTCTGTAAGTAAGCTGGTTAAGAGTGTTTTCTCTTTCGTCATTTGACCCGAAATTTGCATTCCGTCCTCTTGCCCTTCCAACTGCATCTATCTCATCGATAAATACAATGCACGGAGCTTTTTCTTTGGCCTGTTTAAACAGATCTCTTACCCTTGAAGCTCCTACACCGACAAACATTTCGACAAAATCGGATCCTGAAATTGAAAAGAAAGGTACGTTTGCTTCACCGGCAACAGCCTTCGCGAGCATCGTCTTTCCTGTTCCCGGAGGGCCTATAAGAAGTGCACCTTTGGGGATCTTACCACCCAGGTTAGTGTATTTTTTCGGATTTTTAAGAAAATCAACTATTTCCATAACCTCGGTCTTGGCTTCTTCCAGACCGGCAACATCGTTGAAGTTCAGCTTAACATTTGTATCCTTATCAAATATCTGTGCACGCGATTTGCCGACACTGAAAATACCTCCTGCGCCGCCGGCTCCTCCACCCGACATCCTTTTCATCATAAATAACCAGAATGCTATAAGCAATACGGGCAGTAATAACCATGAGAGAATATCTCCAACCCAGTTTTTTCTGGTCTGGTAATCGGGATAGATAAGTTCTTTATCGGTATATCCTGCATTTTTCTGAGCATCAAGAATAAATGGTTCAAAATTGCTGATGTCTCCAATTGTATATGTGAAATTTGGCTTTGGTACCGAGAAACCAAATCCTGTACCCGGTTTCTGGAGCTTGGGATATCTTCCCGATTCAATTGCTTCTTTTTTAAGGTAAATTTCTGCCTGATCTTTATTCACCACAATTATTTTTTCAATATCGTGATTTGTGATCATAGACTTAATCTCGCTGGTCGTGGTCTGCTGTACTGCCTTTCCATTATTAAATAATGAAAACAGGATCAAGGATACGGCCAGTACCGCAAATATCCAGTTGGTATTAAAACGGGGTTTTAAGTTCTTGTCAGGTTTTTTATCAGATACCTGATTATTATTTGTATTTTCTGCCATAAAAATTAAACTTACTGTAATTTATCTTCCAAGCGCTCAATTGCTGCATCAGCCCAGAGTGATTCCAGACTGTAAAAATTCCTGTATTCCTCAAGAAATACATGGACAATTATATTTCCATAATCAAGAAGTACCCAGAAACAATTATCGAGCCCTTCAACATGTAATGGTTTTTCAAAAGCTTCTTTTCTTACTGTATCATCAACAGAATCACAGATGGCACTCACCTGCGTTCCTGAAGCGGCATGACATATCACAAAATAATCTGCAATCCTGTTCTCAAGTTTTCGTAAATCAATTTTCAGAACATTTTGCCCTTTCTTCTCAAATATCCCTTTTATCACACTCCCTAAAAGGACCTCAGCTCCGTCAGATTTTTTCTTCATCAATATTTATCGGTTTGATATTAAGTCGCAAAAGTACCACTTTAATCTGTATTTTTGTTACTGTATTTGCTCTTTTGCAATTTCAATGCCAATATTAGCCTTATTATAAAAAACTCGTAAATTAAATTATTTGTATTGATATATCCTACTGACAATCATGATTATAGGCTCTAATATTATTATATTTTGAAAATCTGCCATCGACAAACACCCAGGCTGCAGATCTTTTAAAACATGAAAGGTTGCCTGAAGGGACAATTATACAGACCAACTATCAGACAGCAGGGAGAGGCTATTCTTCTAATAAATGGGAAAGCGAACTGAATAAAAACCTGCTAATCAGTCATTATACTCTATCCATCATTTGTAAAACCCGAAGATCAGTTTTCAATTTCTATGGCGATTTCCCTCGGTATCTGTGATTTTCTGAAACAGTATATTCCAGCATGCTCAATAAAATGGCCAAATGACATTTATGTGATGAATGACAAAATAGCAGGTATTTTGATCGAGAGTTCTCTCACTGGTGATAGAATCGATTACACTATTGCCGGCATCGGTCTTAACATAAATCAGACAGTATTTTCAAAACAAATACCGAATCCGGTATCACTCAGTCAGATTACAGGTACCGGTTATGACCTTAAACTGTGTCTTGGCAAACTGTCTGCATCTCTCGATAAACGATACAAACAATTAATTTCGGGAGAAACAGGAAAAATCAGAAATGAATATGTTTCCAAGCTTTATCGTCTGAATGAATGGAGAGTATTTAAGGACGAAAAACAAAAATATGAAGGAAAAATATTATCAGTCAGTGATGAAGGGAAACTGATCATTGTAAGGAAAGACAATAAAATGAGTGAGTATGCTTTTAAGGAAGTGGAGTTTATCCTTTAAATTCTTTCCAGCCCCTGAATTTTTCCATTTCACTTACAAGCATTTCAAGAAATTGATTTATGGGTTTAACTGCCACCATTTTCATCATTGGATTAAGATCGGCGCTGAGAACAACACTTATGTCTGCAGGATCTTTTAAATTATCATAGATAATCAGGGTGAGCAGAAAATCATTTTTTTTCAGTGCATCTCCCTCAAATACTACTTTGGTAAATTCTGTTTTTTCCGAAAGTCTGACAGTAACAGTTCCCAGCATCGGAACGGTAAAATTGCAGGAATCCTTTTCTGCATTCCAGTTGTTAATTGTGTTTTCTGGAACAAACTGCTCAAAATTCCTGATATCTGTCACAAATTCAAAAACATCTCTTGCACTGCCTGATACTTTCCCGTATCTGCTCTCAAATATTGTCGGGTTGCCCATAATATTATAATTTGAGTGTTGGTGTAAGGCCTACCCAGTTTGCCGGATCCCTTCTCCAGTTTTTCAGTGTCTCAACTTCTGCCTGTCCAATATACCCTGTTCGTAATGCAGTTTCTATCAGAACGGTATAATTACTTAGCGTGTTAAGATTGCAGTTTTCAGCATGAAAAGCATCAATGGCTTTTTGAAACTCGATATGTAAATATTGCGACCATTCCAAGAACCTCGCAACCGGCATTTCTGAGAGCGCTTACTGCGCTCAGACTGCTGCCTCCTGTTGAAATGAGATCTTCAATTACAACTATTCTCTGGCCTTGTTCAAAGTAACCCTCTATCTGGTTTCCAAGGCCATGTTCTTTTGCACTTGATCTTACATATATGAAAGGCAGCCCGAGCCTGTCAGCTACAAGCGCTCCATGTGCAATAGCTCCGGTGGCAACCCCGGCAATCATCTCTGCATCGGGATAAAGATCTTTTATCATGGATGCAAAAGAGTTGCTGATGAATGTCCTTATTTCGGGAAATGATAGAGTTTTGCGGTTATCGCAGTAAATAGGTGATTTCCATCCTGAAGCCCATGTAAAAGGATTTGATGGTTGCAATTTAATTGCTTTAATTTGTAAAAGATATTCAGCTGTTTTTTTTTCAAAATTCCCCATTGGAATATGTATAAAGTTCACTTCGAGAACAGATTTATAATGATAAGCCCTGAACCTGACAGGTTACAAAAATACGGCTTATTCTATAAATTCTATGACACAAAGGAACTTTATAAGATAATCGCTGATTTTCAGGCTGATAAAGAGATGAATGCGATTAATGTATATGGTCCCGATATCAGGCACATCTGGAAAATATTCAGAATTTATTTCACTGAGGTAGGCGCTGCCGGTGGCTTGGTGCGCCATACTTCAGGCAGATATCTGTTCATTGAAAAGAAGGGCAGGCTCGATCTGCCAAAAGGGCATATTGAAAAAGGTGAGGAACCTGAAGCCTGTGCATTAAGGGAAGTGAGTGAAGAGTGCGGCATTAAGGGACATACTATTATTAAACCTATTAATGCCAGTTATCATACATACAGCTGGGAAGGTATCTCCTACCTCAAAAAGACTAACTGGTTCCTTATGAAATATGATGGAGAAATGATTATGGAACCACAGACTCTCAGAAGGTATTACAAGAGTGGAGTGGCTCTTCCCCGATGAACTGAATATCATCAAAAGCAATGCCTGGTTATCACTGATGGACCTCATCAATTCTTCAATTCTCAGGTAAAAAATCACTTACTATGCTTCAACTCCTTTAAAATCTTTAAGGTTTATCATTGCAGGAACAAATTTGGAAGCATCTCCCCCGCTTTTGATAATATCTCTCACAATCGTTGAATTAATAAAAGAATGTTCCGGAACAGTAAGAAGAAAAACCGATTCTATACCCGGGGCCAGTGATTTATTTACCTGTCCTATTGCTCTCTCAAATTCAAAATCTGCAGCAGTCCTCAATCCGCGAAGAAGAAAACCTGCGCCCCTCTTTTTGCAGTAATCCACTGTAAGTCCTTCATAATGATCTACTTGAAACTCTCGGTTCGTCTTTAAAAACCTTTGAAAATCATCTCTTTTCTTGTCTCCAGCGAATAAAAATTTTTTTTCAGGACATTTGCACCGACTGCAATTATGATTTCATCAAAAAGGCTTAACGCTCTGCTGTATTATCGCTTCGTGTCCGATTGTAAAAGGATCAAACGACCCCGGGAAAACAGCTATTTTTTTCATTCGAATGTTATTTTTTTGGGATTCTTTACCTTTTGTCTCAGTAAAGCGAGTTCCAGTACATTCATTATTGATTCAACATACTGAAATTTTAAACCCCGGATATAAAGTTCATTTATATCTTCAACATCTTTTCTGTTCTCTTCCGAAATTATTATCTCCTTTATGCTGGCTCTCTTTGCTGCAAGGATCTTTTCCTTTATGCCACCCACAGGCAGAACTTTGCCGCGCAGAGTTATCTCCCCGGTCATGGCAAGATATTTTTTCACTTTTCTCTGCGTAAAAGCGGATGCTATGGAAGTTGCCATGGTGATTCCGGCAGAAGGTCCGTCTTTCGGAATTGCACCTTCAGGAACATGTATATGAATATTCCATTTTTCGGAAAAATTATCAGGCAGCTCAAGAAGCTCCGCATTCGATTTCAGATATTCAAGCGCAATTACTGCTGATTCCTTCATCACCTCGCCCAGGTTTCCTGTAAGTGTCAGCTTGCCATTGCCTCTGCTCAGGCTGGTTTCGATGAATAATATCTCACCGCCCGCGGCAGTCCATGCCAGACCGGTAACAACACCAGCCTGATCATTTCCCGAATACAGATCACGGGAATATTTTGTAGGACCAAGTATTTTACCGAGCATCTTTGCGGTCAGCACAGTTTCATATTTGGTGTCAGAAGCAATATTTTTTGCTATTACCCTCACAACCTTTGCCAGGCGTTTATCGAGTTCCCTTACACCTGATTCCCTGGTGTATTTTTCAATTAACATCTCCATAACCTTGTTATCGATGGAAAGCTGTTCAGGTTTTACGCCATGATTTTCAAGCTGTTTCGGGAAAAGGTGCCTATTTGCGATTTCGAGCTTTTCCTCCACCAGGTAACCGGTTATTTCTATCATTTCCATTCTGTCTCTTAGAGCAGGACTAATTGTTGACAGATTATTTGCAGTGGCAATAAAAAGCACTTTTGAAAGATCATATTCCATTTCAAGAAAGTTATCATAGAAAGTACTGTTCTGCTCGGGATCAAGAACTTCGAGAAGAGCTGAAGAAGGGTCGCCGCGGAAATCCTGTCCTACTTTATCAATTTCATCAAGGATAAATACAGGATTTGACGATCCCGCTCTTTTCAGATTCTGTATAATCCTGCCGGGCATAGCCCCGATATAAGTTTTTCTGTGGCCTCTTATTTCTGCCTCATCGTGCAGACCACCTAATGACATTCTGACATACTTTCTGTCAAGTGCCTTTGCAACCGATCTGCCAAGAGAGGTTTTTCCAACACCCGGAGGGCCGTAAAGACAAAGAATGGGCGACTTCATATCACCCTTCAGCTTCAGCACTGCAAGATGTTCCAGAATTCTCTCCTTAACCTCCTCAAACCAAAATGATCAGAATCAAGTACCTCGCCGGGCATTTTTAAGATCAAGATTATCAATCGTATACAACTCCCATGGCAGGTCAAGAAGAGTTTGGATATAATTTACCTGTACAGAATATTCTGCTGCAGCCGGGTTCAGACGATGAAGCTTATCGAGTTCCTTATCAAATACCTTTTTAACTTCGGCATTCCATTTTTTCGTTTCAGCTTTCTTTATATATTCTTCAATTTCTTTTTCAACCGGATTGCCACCGAGCTCATTCTGTATCGTTTTCATCTGCTGATGAAGCAGAAATTCTCTTTGCTGCTGATCGAGATCGCTCTTAACCTTTGATTGCAATTCGTTCTTAAGTTCCAGTACCTGGATCTCCTGAACCAGAAATTCAAGAAGCATGAAGCCCCGGTCGCGCAGAATATTAATATCCAGAAGTTTTTGCTTATCCTGAACCTTAATATCGGTATTCGAACAGATGAAATTAATAAGATATGTATTGTTCTCAATGTTTTTTATGGCGAAGCTTGCCTCGGGACTGATATTTGGATTTATTTTTATTATTTTAAGAGACAGATCTTTAAGAGATCCGACAATAGCTTCAAAGTCCTTGCTGAGAACCTCTGGTTTTAATTCAGGTATAGTCTTCACCTTGGCCACAAAATAGGGTTCATCCGAAACAAGTTCCTGAAGAGCCATTCTTTTACGGCCCTGGATAATTGCGGTTGTCGAGCCGTCGGGCATCTCAAGAAGCTTCACTATCTGACCTATGGTGCCAATTGCATGAAGATCGCCGAAATTCGGGGTTTTCAATTTCCGGATCTTTCTGAGCAACAGTTCCTACGATCTTGTTGTTGCGGTATGCGTCCTTTATCAGCTGTATGGATTTCGGACGGCCAATTGAAATAGGAAGTACAACTCCGGGGAATAATACTGTATTCCTGAGTGAAAGAATCGGAATCGCTTCCGGAACCTCAACATCTTCAAGTTCTCCATCATCGCCATCGGCTATGATAGGAACTATATCACCATCTCCATCAAGAATATCCGGAAGCAATCATCTCATGACAGGTTTCCTGAATTTCTTTTCCATCTTATATTGAACTCCTAAAATATGCTTTGGTTTTTATTGTTTACCCTTTTATCCTTTTCGCCTCAACCGGCTCTCATCAGAAGGGGGTAAATTGCCTTCCGTATTTTCATTCTTTAATCGAATTGCCAAAATTACAACATTTTTATACAAGTTGTGAAAATTGAACATTGCAATGATTGTGCCATACTAAATATTGATTAAGGTTAAGGAAGCGGGATAACAAAAAAGGCCGTCTTTCCGGGACAGCCTTTTATTTTATTACTTTAAAAGTAAATTATTTCTTTTTCCCCACATGATCTTTATAACGGGTATTGAATTTATCGACCCTTCCTGCAGTGTCGACGAGTTTCATTTTACCTGTATAAAATGGATGAGATGTATTTGAGATCTCAAGCTTGATAAGAGGATATTCATTCCCATCTTCCCATTTAATGTTCTCTTTTGAGGGGGCTGTCGATTTGCTCAAAAAAGATGTTCCGTTTGACATATCCTGAAAAACCACAAATCTGTAGTTACTTGGATGAATACCGTTTTTCATTGCTCAATATTTTTTATTCTGATTAATTCTGACAAATTCCCTTTATTAGGGCTTGCAAAATTAATTAACATTCTCTAAAATGCAAAAGTAATTGGTAAATTATTAATCATAAGATAACAATTCATCTTATATCACTGTTTACCAGACAGTTCATCTTTATATCTTATGAACGGAAGGTGAGGATTGATAAAATACCGGTATGTTATATGCGTCTTGGCTTTCGAAGCTCCGAGAGCTTCATATATTGCTATCATTCTGGGGTTAAAATCACCTACCCACGATAATTCAAGCTCTTTATACCAGGGCTTCTTTTTAAACACCTGATAGAGCTGGAAAAAAATCGCCGATTCCACTCCACTGTTCTGATATGCAGGATGAACGCCTCCAACTATTGCCCTCATCCTGGTCATCTTATGAGTGGCTTTGAAGTATAAAAAGCGCATCATATTCCATAAATGCATCTTGCCGTTGAGGTGCTTAAGTATCTGATTAAGGTCGGGGAAAAGGATAAAAAAAGCAATCGGCTTTTCGTTGAAATAAGCAAACCAGATAAGTTTTTCATCGATGATCATTTTAGCCTTTGACAGGGATTCTTCAAGAAAATCAGGATCAAGGGGCGTAAAATCCTCTTTAAAGACTGACCACGTTGAGTTATAAATATCCACAATGTCGTTTACAAACTTATCCTTATTGCTGAACTCAAAATGTCTGAAGGTATATCCGGGTCTTTTAGAAAGCCATGCCGCAATCTTCATTATCCTCTCGGGAAACTGAGTCACCCTATTGTCTATTGATCTTATCTCCCGGTGATATGAATACTGCTCAAAATAATTTTTGAATCCGAATGCCTCGAAATATGATCTGTAATATTTTTTATTATACGGCATACCGAAACCAGGTCGTATGAATCCCTCAACAAGCAATCCCCAGTTATTGTCATTTTCTCCAAAATTAATTGGTCCGTCTACAGCCTGAATACCCTGAGACATGTGCCATTCAATGGCTATATTGAAAAGAGCGAATGCTGCTTCTTTATTTTCGGTTACTTCAAAAAATCCTATGCCACCTGTTGGCTGACTGTTTGCATTCGACCTTAAATCATCGATAAAAGCCGCTATCCTTCCAATAACCCGATCGTTATCATCTTTGAGGATCCAACGGATTGCCTTTCCGTGTTTAAAAGCATGATTCCTCAAAGGATCAAAGACTGACCCGACGACCGAATCGAGCTGGCAAACCCAGTTGGGATCGTCTCTGTATAAGACTTTTGGAAAATTGATAAAATCTCTCTGTTCCTGTTTTGTAATAACCTCAAAAATCTTCATAATTCAGAATCAGGTATTAGCCGGCACCTCTCCATTCTCAACGGTTCATGCAAATATAGACAGATTTTAATTACAGGACCCCTCACTTCCTCACCCCTCACCCCTCACTTCCTCACCCCTCACCCCTCACCCCTCACCCCTCACTCCTCACTCCTCACTCCTCACTCCTTATTAATGGATGTCAATTATCCTGTGGTCGATGAGTACAAAAAGAACCCCGATGATGAAAGAATACAAGGCGTAGATCTTAACAGGGATATACTCAGAAGGCTTAATATTCATTTTTAACCATACATATAGAACCATGAATAAATTGCTGGCAATGTATGCTGCAAATGTAGATAGCGCAATTCCTGGCAGTTTATAGCCCAGCTTTATCATTAACAGACTAAGCGGAATATTGACTGATATTTCAATTAATGCCGCTATCAGCATGATATGTGTTTTTTTTCTGCCAACAATTATGGTCTGTGGGAATACAAGCCTGGGAATTATTAATAGCGAATAAATAAGAAAAACACCTGTACTCTTTCCGAATTCCGGTCTGAACATCAGGGGATAGAGCCAGCGCGCTATAAGCATCATAAACATAGTTGTAGGAAAGAGAATGTGCATCAAACGCTTTGATTTAACCTTCAGAATTTCAAGAGACTGCTTCATCTTTTCTCTCGTTGAAAACTCCGACAACATTGCACTGGAGAGGCCGTTGGCGAGCATTAAGACCAGCGGAAATTCCTTGGCTCCGTATCTGAACCAGGCAAACATGGCAGGGTCCTTATAAACAGCCGATACTATAATCCCGTCAGTATACTGGGCTGAACCACTTATCAGACGTTGTAATAATCAAAGGAAGACCGACATAAAGATGTTCCCTGATAAATTCCATCGAGACTTTAATAATTGTATAACGCCTTAAGAGAATGATCAGCCAGATCCATCTGAAGAAAGTGATCAGGAGTAGACCATAAATAGACCATATTAAGTCCTTCCCCAATAACACCGGCGTTATTATAAAAATCAACTGTGCTGAAAATGTATAAAGACCGTACTGAAAAATGCGGTACGACCTGTTGTTAAGAAGATAGATATATTCTATAAGCTGTACCGGACTGTTGAAGAGAATATAGAATAACAGAAGATTTATAAAGGGTACATTCCCTCTGTTATGAAAAACTGAAAAATAGCCTTTGAATGAATGTCCGAGCACAAATAACAGCAGGCTGAAAAAGCATAAAAGGAGAAATGCGTTGAATAATTCAGGTGATTTATCAACACCGGTGTCGCCGATTTTCCTGTAAGTTTTATTTCTGTGGTAAAGGGGCAGCAGTGATTGTATTATTCCGGTAACCCAGAAAAATGTAAGAAAACTGCTGATAAACATGAACATCTCCCATTGCCCTATATCTTCATTGGAGAGTCTGCTTTTTGTAAGTACTATGCTGACGATGAGAAAGATAACCGGCTTCATCAACTGATACAGCTGAAGGCCTGATATATTATCTATGAACTTTAGTTTCTTCAAAATGGAAACAAACTTTACCAAATATTCCCTGATAACCGCCAAACAACGGGGAAATTGCACACAGGAGTTCAATAATTTTTGAACCGTTCAAAGATAGCAATTGACTGAACGTAGAGAAAATAAAATTTAAATTTTGTGAAATAGAAATTTTGGCCTTATTTTGCAGTCCGAAACGGTGGATGTAGTTCAGTCGGTTAGAACGTCGGATTGTGGTTCCGAAGGTCGTGGGTTCGAGCCCCATCTTCCACCCCACCAATAACAAACAAAAGGCAGTTATCTCATATGATAACTGCCTTTCTTGTTTTGGTGTTTATCGTTTATCGTCTATCGTTTATCGTTTATCGTTCGTGGAGGTTTTCGTTGGTTTATATTTCGAATAGGCAACCAGCGAAAGAGCCGTCAGCACTATTACAGAAATGTAAACAAATGCAGGTACCGGTGCCGAATCTCCAGCTGCGTATGAATGCATTCCCGACAGGTAGTAATTTACTCCGAAATATGTCATGAGCACTGACGAGAAGGCAAACAGGGAAATCAGATTGAAAGTAAATATATCTTTCATTCCCGGGATTCTCCTGCTGTGAATTACGATACTATATATTATAATGGTAATTAACGACCATGTCTCTTTCGGGTCCCAGCCCCAGTATCTTCCCCACGACTCGTTAGCCCAAATGGCTCCAAGGAAAGTGCCGATAGTAAGGAAATAAAGACCAAGAGTCAGTGTCTTGAAATTTATAACCGTCAGTTCATCAATAGTATCGGAGATCCTTTCCCTGTTTTTATCGTTCGACAATGAAAGAAGTATCAGCGTGATAAGCCCTAAAATTGCGCCGACTCCAAGAAATCCATAACTGCTTATGATAACCGAAACATGCAAAGTCAGCCAATAAGATTTCAGAACAGGCACCAGATTGGTAATCTCAGGATCCATAAAGCTCATATGTGCCACCATAAGAGTCATTGACGCAAGAACCGCTGCCGAGGAAAGAGCAAATGCTGACTTCCTGCTGAAGATGAATCCGGCAAGAAGTGTAGCCCAGGAAATAAAGATCATCGATTCATATCCGTTGCTCATAGGTGCATGACCGGCGATATACCACCTCAGACCAATGCCAAAGGTATGCAGGAGGAATCCTGCAAAAAGCAACCAGCTGAGGACATTTACCACCGGGGATGTTGTCTTCCCGCCCCTGATAACCATTGTGATAAGCCAGATTAGCATAACGAGTCCAATTGTAGCATAAACCGGGAAAAGATGTTCGAAGATGCCTGCTTTATAGTATAATAATTCTGCTTTGGTCTCCGAGGAGGATGGAAGAGAATATTTTGAAAACTTTTTCTGGTAGTTGCCAATCGATTCGGTTACCTGACGAACTGATGCAATATTATTTGTCTGCACTGCATCCAGCATTTTGGGGATGATTGAAGCAAAATACAGAGAATCCTCACTTCCGGTGGTTTTTTGAAATGCCTCCTGGGGCGATACCCAGTTATGTGTGCTGTCTCTCAAAGGAAACAGTTTCAGAAAATCGCCCTTGTAAATCATATAAATTATATTTACACGTTCGTCGATTTTCATCATTTCCTTGTCGAGTTTGCTCCTTTCTGACGGAGCTTTTGAGTAGGCAGCATTGACATCATCCGAAATTTTATACGATCCACCACCATTGGATCCAAGACTCACCAGGTCGGTAAACGCAGCAAATTTCCCGTTTATCCCAAGTTTCTTCTGCAAGTCATTATTTGCTATTCTTATCAGAGGGACATCTTTCCAGTTGGCAAAATCGAAATACAGGCCAAGGAACACCTGCATTGAGGTCATGCCTTCAAATTCATTCTCCCTGGCTACTTTTCTAAGAATATCATTGCTTAGAGTGAAAAGAGGTTTAGTTCTGCCCTTCTGATCCTGTACCAGCATCCTGCCAAATTCAGAGGCAACCGATTTTTCAGGTACCAGCTTCTGGGCGCTTATACTTGAAGCTCCTGACAAAAAGAATATAAGGATTATTCCAGTAACAGATTTCCTTATCACCGAGTTCCAGTGACCGGGTGTAACCTTCCTGAACACGGTGTTTTTGCTGAGAAGTGAGAGAATGATAAAGAAGAACAGCAAGGCATAACCCGTATATGTAACCAGCATACCAGCCATGTCATGATTAACAGACAATATTGTTCCCTTTTCATCACGGTCGAAAGAAGACTGGTAAAACCGGTATCCCTTATATTTCAGGATGTTATTCATGAATATCATAAACGGCTTCTCAACATTATCTTTTTTATCGAGGATAACCACATCACTTTTATAACCCGATGGACTCGAGGATCCGGGATATCTTTCGAGAATAAAATCGTTAAGTTTTACAACGAAAGGAAGAGTAGTCACTTTTGCACCATAGGTCAGATCAACTATATTTCCGTCGAGTTCGAAACTTGCAGCGGATGTTTCTCCTCCCTCCCTGTCCCACAAATAAACTGAAGCAGATTTTTTCCCGCTTATAAGGTGAAAAATAAACGCATTGAGACCTGTTGTTTGTTCCTCAGGCTTGACAGGGACTGCCTTTATAATACCGGATAAAGACATTTGCTGCGGGATTATTTTAACATCATTCAGCGTTAGTACCTGCATTGGCTTCATTTCAACCGGCTTGTCTGTTTCAGTGGCGGACTCAGCGTGAGTCATCATGCTCATAACTCCAAGCTCCTGATCAGATTTAATAAAGAATTTCCCTGAATCGATTGAAATATTTACATCGGCTGGTTGCTTAGAAGCAAAGCCGAAACTTAGCCCGTTAGACGTTTTTATCTCACCGCTTTTCAGATTTACTGTCTCCCTGTCCATCATGTTTTTTGTGATAAGCAAAGAAACAAGCGGAACGCCTTCAGGACTGTCAGCTATTACCTCTGCAGCATTCTGCATTATACGTGCCAGTATGAGTTCATATTCCCTTCCGTTTACTTTAAATGTCTTTTTAAAGTTATCTGATGAAACTGCGCTCATAAAGTATTTCTGAGAACTGCTGGTTACAACAACTCCGTTTGTATCCTTCACCGAATAACCTATATATTTTTCGTTTGAAAAGCATAATTGCTGTTCCTGACCTTCGCGGATATGAATTGAACCTTCCCATCCGAAATACCTGGTAATACCGGCTCCAAGCAGCATTAAAACGAATGAAAGATGAAAGAGGGCAACAGGAAGTTTTTCCCACTTCAGGAGTTTTTGAACTATCACCTGCCCGACAAGGTTGACAGCAAGAAGCACTAAGATAAGCTCGAACCATATACTATTGTATACCATACTATAGGCAGCACTTGAGCCCAAAGCATTCTCAATAAAGGTGGCAACAGCCATTGAAACAGCGAACAGTACGAAAAGAATTCCCATAAAAGCAGGGGACAAGAGAATTTTCAAATGCTTCATAATATAAAAGTATTTTAATGTTAATAAATCATAAGCCCATATGTCTGTAAGGGCTTCTGGTCCCAGGCAGGTGCACTATATTCCGCATTTTATTTTCCCCTTACCCTCGTAATGATATTTGTCTGAGTTTTTCCTTATCAAGTATTTTAACCCTGGAAGAATCTGAATATATGACACTGGATGCTTCAAAGTCTTTAAGAATTCTGACTACACACTCTTTGGCCATATTTGCCATTTCTCCCAGCTCCTGGCGTGACAGTACCATTTCATATTCATCATTTTTGAAAACTTCATCAGAAAAATATAAAAGGGTCTCAGCGAGCCGGCCAGGCATTTTCTTTTGCGAAAGATTGACCATTCGCGTAAGTGAGGTCAGCGATTTTGCGCTGATATCCTGAAGCAGGCCTTCGGCAAATGCTCCATTTGTCTTTACTATCTGATTGAAAATATTAAAACTTATGAAACAAGCCTGAACAGTCGATATTGCAGACACTGTGTAGGAATGACGCATATCAACATAAGCTCCCGGACCGAGAATAAGACGGCCGGGTAAAGCAATACTGAGAATCAGATTTTTACCCGTCTGTCCCTCAATATAAGTCTTTGCCATCCCTGATGCAATAAACAACGCGCTTGAAGCCGGAGAACCTTGCTTAATTATTATTTCTCCGGGTTTGAACGTAGCTTCGTATCGGTTAAGATTAACCAGATCGATCTCGCTTTTTGTAAGGTGCTCAAAATTTTTCCAGCTATGCGTACAGTTTTCACAACTACTGATTAAATTGATCAGTGCCATTTTCGGAGGTATTAAAGGGTTTTAAAAATAGGTTATTAAAAACTTCATCCAACAAAAATAATAAATATCACTTTATTAATTGATAAATATCATCGAGGAAAGCTATAACTATCAATTATATAAAACATAAATAGCATATTATCTGTTAATTGATTAACAAGACATTGAGTAAATTGCAGTACTAAAATTTAACCTATACGAAATATGAAAAGCCTAATAAGACTATTCTCAGTATTATTTGTTTCATCCTGCCTCTTTGCCTCATGTGAAGGCCCTGCCGGACCAACGGGAAAAGATGCAAATGAAAGCTGCAAAGAGTGTCATAACCCTACAGTAGTTGACCAGAAAGTTGTTGAATTCACTTTCTCCAAGCATAAATACGGAGAAGCTGCATTTGATGAAGCAGGAAATGCAGGATGTTCTCCCTGTCATGAATCGGAGGCATTCAAATACGTTTGCGAAAACAATATTCCGTCAACATTTTCTCTTGTTAACGGAAAATATGTAAACGATTATGCAGCTACAACTTCAATTGCTTATGGTGTTTTGAGTTGTTTCACCTGCCATGACAAAGTTCATACCACTTACACTGCTGAAGATTTCTTCCCACTAACAACTACAGCACCTGTTTCAATGACAATGTGGAAGGGCAGCAAAACCATTGATCTTACCCAGGATGACAGTAAGAGTAATCTGTGCGTGAAATGTCACCAGCCACGACCGCTCACAACCAGTACTTCACTCTCCAATGGTGATATTGTTGATTATCCCGGACTGGCATCTGCTCCTACTGAAGTATTTTATGATAATGCTGTAGGAAATGCAGCTCCAAATAAAGTAGTTCCTTCGTACAGAATGCATGTTCATTATGGAACAGTAGGTGCAATATTTGCAGGACAGGGTGGAGTTGAGTTCACCGGAACCCAGACTTATGCCAACTCCGCACATACAACTGTTGCGTCATGTCAGGATTGCCACATGGCTCCGATTACCGGAAGAGCAGGAGGACATACATTCGTTGCCAAGGGTAACTTCAACGGTTGTAATGTAACAGGTTGCCACACTGACCTTACTTCGTCTTCGACAACTTTTTGGAAAACTACCAGGACTGAGATACAGACATTACTGAATACTCTTGGAACAAAACTCAATACAGTTGGTGGAACAACACCCATTCTGCATAGTGATGGAACAGAATCTAACCTCTGGGCAGGTTTAACTTCCGGGAAATGGGATGGTTACCTCGATGTATATGATCCATCTTCAAACTCTTCCGGAGCATGGAAAAACCCTGCACCATCCAACAGCTGGACTGCCGATCAGAAAGCCACCAATAATGCTCTCCCTGTATTCCCGAGCTTAAAGAATGTTAATGTCGGTGCAATGATTAACTTCCAGATGGTATTAAGAGAATACAGCCTTGGTATTCATAATTACAAATACACAAAAGCATTACTTCAAAATTCTATTGAGGCCTTAACCGCCGCAGGATACTAAACCTAAAACCTGGAATATTTTAAGAAAGCTGCCGTGAGGCAGCTTTTTTTTGTGGTATGCCGGAACGATGGCGCCGATTTATAATCTTTTTCTTCTCAATCTCGTCAGAGGAATCTGTCAAAGACAAGAATGATGCAATAAAGTATTCGTTGTAATTTTGTGATGTAAGATTAGTTTCGAAGGAGGGGTAATATCTATTTATTATTGCTTTTAATTATCCTTAGGTTGACGGCTATGGCAGTCGGGCTCCTGCAGTTATCAAATAAAAAAAAGGAAGAGACGATCCACTCGTCTCTTCCTTCCTTATAATTCAGAAATTCAGAATAATCTATCAGGGAGTTACTTTTTCAAGGTCCTGGTAAAATTGACTATATTCCAGATCTCATCATCTGTAAGCTTTCCTTCGTACTTTGGCATATCACCCCTGCCGTTTTTGGTTTTGTAGAAAATCTCACCATCGGAAAGATTCTGAAAATCAGCTTTGGAAAAATCACCTGGAAAGGTTTTAATAGATCTGGCTTTTACACCGTCGCCCAAACCGGTCTTGCCATGACACGATGCACAATTTTTTGTAAACAGAGCCATGCCTGCCTTAGTACTTACATCGCCTGCTGCGACAGGGTTCTTCATAGTCTTGAAATTATCAGGGACAACCCATGGTTTTGGCTGGGCAGCAAGTGTGGCACTCAGGAGTAAAACTGCACCACCGAGAAAAAAGAATTTCATTGTTCTCATAATTTTGGATTTTTAATTAATGATAGTCTTACAATAATCATGCAAGTAACCAGTATTTGTAAAGAGAAACTTATTTCTTAAATGTTTTCATGTAGTTAACCATATTCCAGATATCATCATCTGACAGCTTACCTTCATACTTAGGCATTTCAGCTCTGCCGAATTTAGTTTTGTAAAAAATATCACCGTCACTCTGTTTCTGAAAATCAGCTTTTGAAAAGTCACCCGGAAAATCTTTCAGAGCTCTGGCTTTGACTCCATCACCCAAACCTGTTTTTCCATGACATGATGCACAGTTTTTAGTATAGAGTACCTGCCCTGCTTTAGTGCTGACGTCGCTGACAGCGACAGGGTTTTTCATTGCTTTGAATTCGGCCGGAACGACCCATGGTTTAGGTTGTGCAACCAACGACACACTCATAAACATACCAACTATTCCGATATAAACTAATTTTAATCTTTTCATAGTCCAAGTTTTTAAATTATTACTCAAAGAATTTTGTAATTTTTATTGATGTTAATGCTCTATCTCATCGTCTTCCGCAGAATGATAACCCGTTATAATTCCCCTGAAAAGAGAAGTCGGTGTATGGCCTAATGTACATGTATAAATATGAATTATCATAAATACTGTGAGAAGAAATCCCATGGAGATGTGCAATATATCAGTCAATATAAAACCACTGATGCCGAAAAAGGTCTTGATAGTTATCTCAGGCAACAATAGCCCAATACCTGAAATAATAAGCAAAGGTACTGCTACATAGAGAGCCAGGACATATGTAATTTTTTGCAACGGATTGAATTTGCGTTCCAAAGTTACGGGGAATGGATGCTTTTCACCTCTGAACATACCTCCGGCATAATATTTAAATTGCTTCATGAGATTAGAGAAAAAATTCTTTTCACCAATCCTGTAATATTTTCCATTATTTGTCAGGATATTACCTGTAACGAAAATGATATAGTTAAATACCAGTATAAATGCGGCAAAATTATGCCATTTAACAGCCTTTGCAAATCCGACCACATAAGCCGAATTAGCTTTATCGGTATACTGCATGCTTAAGCCGGTTACGATAAGAATCAGAAACATCGTGGCATTAATCACATGCCATACTCTAATCCACTTTGGGTACAGATACATCGCTCTTCTATTTATTTCTTCTTGTACTTCTTATTCTTAAAACCACATGAAATGCAATGACTGCAATCACAACAACAAAGATAATCAAACTTAATATGTTCAGGTATTCATTCCTGTTAGCACCTATGACATATGATGAATTCAAAATAATACCATTAAAAAATCCGTCACGTCGTTGTGCTTTTGACTCATACTTATAAAGTGAGGCCATTAATATTGAGTTTTTTGAATGACATTCGTTACAAAGTCTGACTGCATTCTCTTTTGGAAGGATAAGATGCGGTACAGGAATACTGTCATTAGTTTTAGTATGGCATTCTATGCATCTGACATTCGCGAAATGTGCGGCCTGATTCGGAAGCCAGTCATGCTTTTGCATTATATCGATCTCATCCTTATTGCTTAGCAGTTGAAACCGGCTGTAATCAGAGTGGCAATTAAGACATATCGAATTGTCATATGCAATTGTTGCTTTAATATTCGAACTGTTCCTAACCGAAATCTTGTAAGTATGTGGATCGTGACATTTCCAGCAGGTGAAACCCTCATTATCAATTTTGTAATGGGTACTTTTCTGAAACTCACTCTCGATTTCCTCAAAATGGTATTTGGCAAATTTCTCATCGCCACCGTGACAGTCGATGCAGTTATATTTTTGTTCCATCCTCAACTCTCCGGAATGAGGAAACTTTGTGTATTCCTCTGAATGACAGTCTGTACAACTGAAACTTCTGTGGTTTGACGAATAAAAATCATTCCTGTGTATTATCCTCTCGGAACACATATTTTCTTTTATCTGCCGTCCTGATGTAGCGTTTGTATACTCGTATTTTTGCTGTCCATGACATTTGAAACACCTATTATTAAGCGAATCAAACTGCGAAACAAATACTGAAGAATCCTGCAATGCAGCAATTTCGGGTTTACCCGACGGATTTCCCTGTAAAGGGGAAAAAGTTAAATAGAAGATCCCTGACAGAAGGGTTAACCTGAAAATCAATAATTTCATGTCTGATTACCAAATTGGATTAGAACCTCACTGTAATATTAAAACCTATCAGATAATCACCTTTTGTAAAATCGTTTGTATTAAATAGCAGATTCCTTTGATTGATAATCTGATTATAATTTGCAGCGAATATCTGGAATGTATGTGTTGCAGTGCTTATTTCCCATCCAAGAGAAAGATTTGGTTTTGGTTGTACATCAAGATCCTGTTTTGTAAGCAGCTGATCGTACTCAAGTAAAAGAGAATGAGAGCCAAATAGACTCACCCTGGCGCCTGCTGATAATGCAAGGTTAAGGTTCTTATATCCGGTACTGTCAGAAAATTGAGGTACAGAATTAAAATATGTAAGTGATGGTGCGAGTTGTAATGAGACTCTTTCTCCAAATTTCCTGGCAACGATAAGCTGTGTGAAATATGATAATCTGTGAATCTTTTTATAGCTGGCAGGAGGTCCGAACTGATCATCTGTGCGCAAATCGGCGACAATATTTCCATAATATGAAAGAGAAACAGGCATGCTGTTATCCTCGTTCTGCTGAAGAATAAGGTATTTCCACTGTATATCCTGCAGCTTATAATCCTTTGTTGTTCCTGCTCCTATCATAAGCCTGTCGGTAATTCCATAATTCAGGCCGAGACGGGTATTGGCAGAGCCATATATGCCGAAAAGATTATGATAATTTTCGATAACACTGAAACGATGGTGTATCTCTAATTCCAGGCCACCTTTATAAGGGGTAGATACTGTTTGATTATCTATGAGGATTGTAGTTCCGAATATAAAACGGACAGGCTTGGATTTTTCCTGAGTCGGTATTGAATCCTGCGCATATAGGGAACCAAGGAATAATGATAAACTTAAAACGATTAGGAATTTTTTCATAATTGCAGATTTTATCAGGTTTGATTATTTTTTAGTTATTAAGCGCTCCCTGCGTTATCCAGTACAGGACTTTAAGTTTATCAACAGCTGATGATCTGGCAACATGACTTGAACTCAACATTTGTTTGTAGAGTCTGCTGCCCTCAGCTGGTTTTGAAACAAAATTTCCCTTGGTGAGGGCAAGGTATGATTTGCCATCCCTCAGATCAGGAGTCTGGGTGCCTCCATGACAGGTAGTACAATTAGCGTTGAAGATAGGCTGGATATCGGTTTTAAAGTGCCAGGTAGTATTCGGGTCTACAGCAGGTGGCTCATACGAGTACTTCTCGCACGAAGAAATTCCTGCCATCGTCGCCATTACTATTAAAAGGCCTAAAATATGTCTGATTCTTCTCGATTTCTGATTCATATTTTAATAATTGTTAATTTATTCACAAAGATATCTGATTATACTGATTTTTAGTTTTTTATAGTCCAAAAATTTAGCATTTACGGATGCTCTTTAGCACGTAATAAATTGATTTTTATCACTCGTCATAGTGATATTTGTTTAATGATTTAACTATCAAAATCCAACCCGATTTCCTGAGAAAATCCCGCAAGTGACATCGAAATCATTTGTGACTCAGGTAATATATTGAGCTGTTTTCTGCCTGTAAGCAGAACAACTGTGCAAGACTGGATAAACAGATTAATTGTCAGAATAGTAATCAGCGAATTAGGTCTCATTTGTTTTGTTTACATAAATTCTGAATACATATAACAAGCCAAAAACAAAAAAGGCTTTCGAAAAAGCCTTTTTTTTATTTTTTTTATTAACAATTTAAAATTTATAGGCATTATCTTCTATAAGTTTATCTGCTATCCGCCTTCTTGCATCTTTCACATTTACACATTCTACTCTTGTGAGGTTTTCAATTGCCTTAATGAGTGCAGGACATGTTTCAGGGGAAGAAAATGAACCAATAGCTTCAAGAGCCGATTTTCTTACAATACCTGCAGTATCAGTAACATTCACATCCAGCATATCCTTGTATAGCGATACGCTACCATTGAGAGAAGCCATTTTTTCAACACGCAGTGCAAGCGATTCCGATACATATGTCTCCATCATCATTTCAGCAATATTATTCAGGACCTCCTGTTCATTTATCAGACCTTTTCCGAAAAATTTCGAGGCGCCATGAATACATATAAGAGTAACTTTTTTAAAATTCTTAATATACCTTGTCTTTTGCTGATAGTAAGTCTCTGCTTCAGTCTGTCCTGAGGTTATCCCGTTCAGTCCGCTATAGAGCTTCTCAGCTTCGCCAAACAGGTCAAATTCGCCTTTCATGGCACGTTTCATTGCAGTGTCAACAACGAGAAGACGGTTTATTTCATTTGTGCCTTCGAATATCCTGTTGATCCTTGAGTCACGGTAACCTCTTTCAACAGCCATCTCTGCTGAATAACCCATGCCACCGTGTATCTGAACTGCTTCATCAGCTACAAAATCGAGCATTTCCGATCCGACTACCTTCAGTATGGCTGCCTCAACAGCATAATGACTTATAGCTTCAATTGAAGCCCTGCCATAATCGCCGCATTCGGAAGAAAGCTTCTTCAGAAGTTTGTCGACATCTGCGCTTACTCTGTAAACAGCTGATTCTGAAGCGAAGAGACGAATAACCTGTTCAGCCAGTTTATGCTTGAGTGCTCCGAATGTTGAAATTAATACTCCGAATTGTTTTCTTTCATTCGAATATTTTACCGAATCATTAATAGCTTTTTTGGCTGCACCGATAACATTGGCGCCAAGTTTCAATCTGCCCATGTGCAGGATGCTTAGGGCAATCCTGAATCCCTCTCCTCTTTTTCCTAGCAGGTTTTCGACAGGAACTTTCACATCATTGAAATAGATCTGTGCGGTTGATGAGCCTTTTATACCCATTTTATGTTCATCGGGACCAATCACAACCCCGGGGTATTTAGTTTCCACTATGAAAGCGCTGAGAACCCTGTCGACATCAATCTTTGCGAACACTACAAGAGTATCAGCAAAACCGGCATTTGTTATCCACATCTTCTGTCCGTTGAGAATATAATGTTTCCCGTCGTCGCTGAGTTTTGCATTTGTCTTGCCTGAATTCGCATCACTGCCTGCACCCGGCTCGGTCAGACAGTATGCACCTATTAACTCACCCGAGGCAAGCTTAGTCACATATTTTTCTCTTTGATCTTTAGAGCCATAGTACATGATTGGCAATGTTCCGATTCCGCAATGTGCCATGTAGGCTACTGAAAATGAATATCCTGCTCCTGTTGTTTCAGCAACCAGCATCTGGGTCACGAATGACTGCCCGAAGCCGCCAAATTCCTCAGGGATGGAGATTCCCATTAAACCTAATTCTCCTGATTTCTTAAGCATTGACTTCATCAGCTCACGATCACTTTTTTCAACTTTTTCAAGGTTGGGATAAACCTCAGCCTCAAGAAAATCGCTGCATGTTTGTGCGATCATCCTTTGCTCCTCGTTAAATTCCTCCGGAATAAAAATGTCTTTTGATTCAACTTCAGTTACAAGAAATTCACCACTTTTCAAGAGTTTTGTATTTTCCATTTTTCAAATAATTATTTTGACTTCTTCTATAGATCGATTGATTGTGCTATCAGTTCTGCAATATCAAGATTTTTTATTTCCTCTTCTTTGTTTTTATATTTTAATCCGTCAGTAAGCATCGTCATGCAAAACGGACATGCAGTTGCGATAACGCTTGCATTTGTTTTAAGAGCATCCTCCGTTCTTTCAATAAAAACTTCCTTGTCTCCCTTTTCCGCTTCCTTAAACATCTGTGCGCCTCCGGCTCCACAGCACAATGAAAAACTTTTGTGCCTGTGCATCTCAACTACGTTTGCGGTCAGCTTCTTAAGGATCTGTCTGGGTTCATCATAAATATCGTTTGCCCTGCCGAGATAACATGGGTCATGATATGTTATTGAGATGTTATTCAATGAGTTACTGTCTATATTTAACTTGCCTTCTTCGATCTTCTTATTCAAAAACTGAAGATAGTTAACCACTTCATAGTTGCCTCCCAGATCGGGATATTCATTTTTAAATATATTGAAGCAGTGAGGACAAATTGTGATTATTTTTTTTACCTCATACATTTTAAATATTTCAATCACCTGAAGCGCCTGCATCTGATAGAGCATCTCGTTCCCGGCGCGTCTGGCAGGATCTCCGCTGCATGTCTCTTCCTTTCCAAGAACTGCATAGCTTATATTCAGATGTGTAAGTATTTTAGCAAAAGCTTTAACAACTTTTTTATACCTGTCATCGAATGCTCCGGCACAGCCAACCCAGAACAGATATTCCGGTTTTTCACCTCTTGCAAAGAGATCAGCCATTACAGGGACTTCAATTTTCCGGGTTTCCATTTTATTTAGTTACTAGTTATTTTCATTAGGTTCCTACCCCCTTTCTTATTTCCCCAAAGGGGGAAAAGTTGGTTTCACTCCTTCCCCCCTGGGGGAAGGCCGGGAAGGGGGTTATCTTATTTTATTTTAAGCTCAAGATCTTTTGCCCATAACATCCGGTCTTCGGCAGAATATTGCCATGGCGCTCCGTTATTTTCAATATTGCTGAACAAAGCCTTTATCTCCTTTGGAGCAGATGCTTCTTCCATCACCAGATATCTCCGCATATCTATTATTAATGACGGATGGTTGATATTTATGGGGCATTCTTTTGCACAGGCATTGCATGTAGTGCAGGCCCATAATTCCTCTTCTGAAATGAAATCTCTCAGGAGTGACCTGTTATCGCTGTATCCGCGTCCGTTTTTAACCATCAGCGGCCCTTTCTCATTCATTCTTGCCCTCAGGTCCATGATTATCTTTCGCGGTGACAATTTTTTGCCGGTGATATTTGCCGGACAAACAGCTGTACATCTTCCGCATTGTGTACAGGCGAGAGAATCAAAATAATTTTTCCATGATGCATCTTCAGCATCCTTTACTCCAAAACGTTCAGGAGGAGCGTCAGTTGCAGCAGCCGCAAAAGCAGTTTCCGGATCCATCATCAGTTTCACTTCCCTTGTTATGCTGTCCATATTCGTAAGCTTCCCCAATGGATCGAGGCGTGAAAGAAAAACATTCGGAATCGACATGAATACATGAAAGTGTTTGGAATATGGCAGCATATTGGCAAAAAGGAATATGAGCAGAATATGTGCCCACCATGATGCTTCATACATAGCCCTGAAGTTCCCGGGATTCCCTCCTGATATAAAACCAGATATAAATGTACTTACAGGAAATAATCCGACAATAGATTCTCCTGACAGCGATTTGCTCTCAACATAGCCAATATTCATACAAAGAAGCGAAACCATCAGAAGCAGGATTATTGAAAGTGCGATATTGGCATCAATATGAGTTATCTTTTTCATCTCAATACCTTCAAATCTCTTTATATGAAAGAAGATCCTCCTGCTCAGAAATATTACTATCGCAATAGCGACGACAAGGGCAAATATGTCACCTGAAGCCATTATGACATTATATACAGGGCCGAGAAATTGAAGTACTCTGTCAGTGCCTGTCAGTCCGTCGATCACCATCTCAAGACTGCCGAAAATGATCACACAAAAACCCCAGAAGACCAGCGCATGAAAAAAGCCAATGACCGGCAGCCTGAAGATCTTTGTCTGTCCGAAAGCTACCTTCATCATAATCCCGAATCTCTTGCCGAAATCCCTCACGGGAAATGCCGGCCGGGTTAACTTAAAAAAGCTGATAATACGTAAGGTAGTGAACGTGAATACTCCGAGAGTTATCAGTAGTGTTATTGTGAATATTATCTGTTTCGTCATATAATTTACATAATTATTATGCCACGAAGGCGCAAAGGCGCAAAGTTCTATTTTGTATTAACAAATCTCCGAATTCCATCTCTAATAAGCGGAACATTAAAATTAATTAAATACCCCAGTCGCTTACCAGTCAAGATAAGATGGCTGATTATTTGAGCTTCCCATACCGGATTCACTAATTCTACCGCTTTTAATTCAATGACCACAAGATTTTCGACGAGTAAATCAAGTCGTAAACCTTCCTCAAATGTAATTCCATCATAAACGATTGGAATATCTATTTGTCGTTCAACGTTGAGATCCAATTTTCTTAATTCGTGACTCAGACAAACTTCATAAACCTTTTCTAATAACCCAGGACCAAGAGCTTTATGAACAATAAAGATGCGTTAACAATTTGTTTTCCAATCTTTTCCTCTTCATTAGACAAAAGCTTTTCCATTTTCCGATCTCTTAGCGCCTTTGCGCCTTCGTGGCAATTTTTTTCAATCAGTTGAAATTTACTATTTCTTCATTTCTTTCACAGCATCAACAAGTTTTGGCAGCACTTTCATTGCATCACCAACAATACCATATTGTGCCGCTTCGAAAATAGGCGCATCTTTGTCACTGTTAATTGCTACGATATATTTTGAGGAACTGATACCTGCCAGATGTTGTGTTGCCCCAGAAATACCTACTGCAATATAAAGATTTGGCGCAATAATTTTACCTGTTTGTCCGGTATGTTCTTCGTGAGGTCTCCAGCCTTCATCGGATACAGGGCGTGAACAGGCAGTTGCTGCATCCAGAAGACCGGCCAGTTCAACAAGTGGAGGCCAGTTTTCAGCCGACTTCATTCCTCTGCCTCCTGAAACTACAATATCGGCATCAGTTAGCAGCTTTTTCCCTGTTTGTTTCTGAACATCCTTTACAGAAGTTTTCAGCAATGATGCATCAACGGTGGCATTCAGATTTTCAATAACTGGTGTTACTTTCGTCTCAATAACTCAAACGAGTTCTGAGCGAGAGTCAGTATTTTTACATCTGACTTAATAACCAGATGCGCAAAGGCGTTTCCGGAATAGGTCCTTTTATAAACTATGAAAGGTTGAAGACTTAAGGGAAGCCTGCTCACACCTGAGCCTACTCCTGCTTTAAGACGGACTGATAACCTTGGGGCAATGGCCTTTCCTGTATTATTATTCGAGATTATGATAACTGAAGCATTTTCTTTTGTCGAGATATCAGCCAAAACGCTTGTATATGCCTGATTATCAAGCATACCAAGATTATCATTATTAACATTTATAATCTTATTTGCTCCATAATTACCAAGCTTCATCAGTTCATCATTTTCAACCTTACCAATAGAAACTGCGGTAACAGAAGTATTAAGCATCCTGGCAACTGCTGCTGCATATGATACATAATTCAAAAGAAAGCTTCTTGAATTTTCCATCCCAATTCTCGGTATATACTAAAACTGACATATTGTTTTGATTTACTGTTATTACTTATTATCAGATTACTTTTGCTTCATTCTGAAGAAGCTCAAGAAGTTGTGCCGGGTTTTCAGCATCAATAAATTTGCACGCAGCACGGGGAACAGGTTTTTCAAATTCCATGATTGCAGTCAGAGGTTCGGTGCTTACAGGTTCAACAACTTTTACAGGCTTTGATCTGGCCATCATTATCCCGCGCATAGCGGCAATCCGGGGTTCTTTAGCAATACCTTTCTGAACAATGGCAACAAATGGTACAGGTACAGATACGACCTCTTTCCCTCCGTCAATTTCTCTTATCATTACGGGCTGACCGTTTTCAAATTTTAAACCTGAGACGGCTGAAACTGAAGGTATCCCCAGGAATTCAGCGATCATTCCTCCAACCACAGAACCATTATAATCACTCGATTCGATACCGCACATTATAACATCAAACTGATCTTTTTTTACCACATCTGCTATTTGTGCGGCAACAAACCAGGCATCAGATGGATCGGCATTTATCCTTATTGCATCGTCAGCCCCTATTGCCAGCGCTTTCCTGATTGTTGGTTCAGAACCTGCCTGACCAACATGGATCACAGTTACGGATCTTGATACCACTGGCGGCATCATCCTTCAGTTCAAGTGCTCTGGTGAGAGACAATTCGTCCCATGGATTAATAACCCACTGAATGCCGGTAGTGTCAATTGATGTATTTCCCCCGGCAAATTTAATTTTTGTTGTTGTGTCGGGAACATTACTTATACAAACCAGGATTTTCATCTAAACTTATATTTTAGTTAATTATCTTGTTCTAAATGTTTAATAGATTCAATTTGAGTTTTTCAACCTATGAGGCGGCAAATATAATAATTTATGATTCACAATCAAATCACACAAATCTCATTTACTATGGCGATTCGAAATAAAATCCAGGACTAATCAGCTAAACAGTAAACAATTGACATGGAAGAAAACGGTAGCATAATATTACAGTCTAAAGAATACAAAATGAAGGCATTTACCAGCGTTCTTTTTTTTTAACCACAAAGTCCACCACTATTCAAAAATAGCAGGAACATCAATATTAAAGGTAAAAAGTTATAATTCGCGGTTAAAAGAAGATTTTGTTACAAGATATTAATTTTGATATCCCTATTTTTTAATAGGCGAGAGACTTTGTGTAAAACCTGATTTACCGGCTTACGAAAAATGTCACTTTTTTGCACTTTTACCAATATTAAATATAAATTCGCAACTCCAAAACTGATTCCAAATTTAAATATTGATTTGAAGACAAAAATAAAGATATATGGATCAGTCGTTCTTGCGATGATTTTCTGGGCATTTTCTTTCCTGTGGTTTAAAGTTGCCAATGAAACATTTCATCCGGTAACAATTGTCTTTCTAAGGCTGTTGTTTTCAGTTATTATAATGACAGTTTTCCTTCTTGTTACAAAAAATTACATGAAGATCAGGAAAGCTGACAGGAAGTTATTCCTGATGCTTGCCTTATTTGAACCGTTCTTTTATTTTCTTGGAGAGAGCTTCGGACTTACATATGTATCTGCAACAGTGTGTTCGGTGATGATCTCGACCATCCCGGTTGTTGCAACAATTGGCGCCTGGCTTATATTTAAAGAGAAACTTAAAACGATAAACTACATGGGGATTATACTTTCCTTTATAGGAGTTCTCGTGTTCATCCTCAACAGCGATGGGAGTATTTCTTTCAATTCAAAAGGTTTAGGATTTTTAAGTCTTGCAGTGGTATCTGCTGTGGGTTACAATCTCACCCTCAGCCGTCTTGTTGGCACATATTCACCAGTGTATATTGTTAATGTTCAGAATATTATAGGTGCAGTTCTTTTTATGCCCATCTTTTTTATCTTCGATTTTAAACATTTTAGTACTGTCCCGCTTACATTTGAATATGTTCAAACCGATTATAGAGCTTGCTATTTTGTGTTCCTGCGGAGCCTTTATTCTGTTCGCTTATTCCGTAAGCAGAATGGGGATTACAAAGGCAAATGTATTCTCAAACTGTATCCCTGTATTCACTGCAATCTTTTCATTTATGCTGATCGGAGAAAAGCTGACAGTTCAGAATATAGCCGGAATGGTAATAGTTATTGCCGGACTCTTCATGTCGCAGATGAACCATAAAAACAAAGATCTGGATGAAGCCCTCGCTTTCACCGGTAAAACTGCCTGACACTTTCCTATACTCTGTTCAATAATACTAATTTACCCGGGAAACCGTTTAAAAAAAATCAGGCTATATTTGAAGAGTTTTCATAAAATGGAAAAGAGAATAACGGTTTTTTTCCTGGTCATTATATTTGTTTCTCCTGTTTTTTCCCAGACAGGAGGCGATAATATTTATGAATTTCTTAAACCTCACGCATTCCGGACTTGTCTCCTCGCTCGGAGGAACAAATATATCGCTTCAGGCAAAGATCTTAATCTGGCATATCACAATCCGGGTCTTCTGAACTCTGAGATGAGTAAGAGCCTTGCATTAAATTATATCAATTATTTTGCAGGAATAAATTATGGACTGGCAATGTATTCAAGATCATTTCCAGGAACAGGAAATTTTGCTGCAGGTTTAACATATCTCAATTATGGCTCATTTACAGAGACAGATCCATCAGGAACGATTACCGGCAGTTTCAGCGCTGCCGAATATTCGTTTTCATTTATTTATTCCCGTCGGATAGATTCACTTTTAACTGTGGGTGTAACTTTTAAACCCATATTGTCACAGCTTGAGAAGTATACATCATTCGGTTTCGCGTTTGATCTTGGTGCATCGTGGCATAATACCGGGAATCTGTTTTCAGCAGGCATGGTAATTAAAAATATTGGTTATGAGGTTACAACTTATGCCGGAGAACCTCATCAGAAGCTGCCATTTGAGATCCAGGCTGGCTATTTCGCAGAGACTGCCTCATGCACCCTTTCGTTTCTCACTGACCATCAGGCATCTCGAAAAATTTGATCTCACATATCAGTATCACTACAGCTGGATCAGAACGATAATACTAAGGTCTCTTCCTGCTTTTTAGAGAATTCCATGAGGCATGCTAATCATAGGAGCTGAACTGATACCTCATAAAAACTTCTATTTAAGCGCCGGTTATAATTATCAGCGAAGAAGAGAGCTTGCGATCGAAACAAAAACCTCAACAGTAGGATTTTCATGGGGTTTTGGGATAAATACATCTGCGCTTAATATTGAATTCGGAAGGGCGACTTATCATCTTGCAGGATCATCCACCAATGTCTCATTGGTCGTCCGCCCTGATCTCTTCTATAAAAGAAACAGGAATTAAATACTCACCTCCAAACCTCTTGTGGATAAAACCTAGTTGTCATATAGAAGTTTATTTATCACCTTTGCAAAAAAAATGCTCAGGGCATAGGGCAAGAGACCGGCATTTTATTCTGAAGAGGAATTATGGACAAGAAATTAATTATAGCCATAGATGGTTATTCATCATGCGGAAAAAGCACTTTTGCAAGACTAATCGCAAAAGAACTGAATTATATCTATATTGACAGCGGTGCAATGTACAGGGCAGTCACGCTCTTTTATATGAGGAGACATTTGATAACGGTAAGCGGGATAAATACTCGAGGGAATCGTTTCTGAACTTAAAGATATTAATATCGATTTTGTTTTTAATCCCGATATAAATGAATATGAGACATTTCTGAATTCTGAAAATGTTGAAAATGAGATCAGGAACATGGAAGTGACTTCATATGTAAGCAGAATAAGTCAGATTTATGAAGTCAGTGCACGGATGGTTGAATTGCAGAGGCAAATAGGAATAACAAAGGGGATTGTAATGGATGGCCGTGACATTGGTACAGTAGTATTTCCCGATGCAGACATAAAAATTTTCATGACTGCTTCAGTTGATATAAGGGCAAAAAGAAGACATAATGAGCTGAAAAACAAAGGTGTGAATATCGAATTTGAAGAGATAAAGAGAACCATTATCGCAAGGGATATTGCAGATGAGAACAGGGATATCAGTCCCTTGCAGAAGAGCTGATGATGCTATTATACTTGATAACAGCAGGATGACTATAGATGATCAGATGATATGGATTAAGGAAATTATCGACAGACTAAAAAATGGTAGTTGAAATAGATAAACAGTCGGGTTTTTGCTTTGGCGTTCAGAATGCTGTAGAGATTGCAGAAAAAGCCCTGTTGAAAGGTGAAAAGGTTTTTTCACTGGGTCCTATCGTGCATAACGATAAGGAGGTAGACCGTCTTTCGACTCTGGGACTCGTATCAATTGATCATGAACAGTTCAAGACACTCAAAAACTGCAAGGTTCTGATCCGGGCTCATGGTGAACCACCTGAAACTTATCAGCTTGCTGAAAGAAATAATTTGACTATCATAGAGGCAACATGTCCGATTGTAAAAAGACTCCAGTCAAAGATAAAAGAGACATGGCTAAAGACAAAAGAAGGAGACGGACAGGTAGTGATCTTTGGAAAACCTGGTCATGCAGAAGTGGTTGGGTTGCTCGGACAGATTCACAATGAAGGTATTCTTGTCTCTGGTCCTGGATGATTTCAGCAGAATAGATATTTCAAAACCGGTGTATCTTTTTTCCCAAACCACAATGAGCGTTAAGGAATATAGAAATCTTACTGATATACTGAGAATGAAAATGATTGAAGCAGGGATTTCAGACCCTGATAAAAATCTCTTCATCAATAAAACAATTTGCGGTCAGGTTTCAAACAGGGAACCTCATCTTAAAGCTTTTGCAGAAAAACATGATATTATTATTTTTGTCAGTGGAAGGGAAAGCTCAAACGGGAAGATGCTCTATTCGGTATGCAAAAATGTGAATCCCGAAACCCATTTTGTTTCAAGTCATGAAGAGACTTGACATATCATGGTTCGATGGAAAAAAATCCGTTGGCATATGCGGTGCAACTTCAACACCTAAATGGCTTATTGAAAATATAAGAGATATCATTTCAAATATCTGACTACAGGGAGGTTCCATCATTTGTAAGGCTAAAAAAATTGTATTACCTTTGCTGGCTTATTTTACACAAAATTATTTATGGCAAAAATTAGAAAAATCGGGGTACTCACATCCGGAGGAGATGCCCCCGGAATGAATGCAGCTATTCGTGGAGTCGTAAGAACAGCAGTTTATAATGAACTGGAAGTAATTGGGATACGACAGGGATACCAGGGAATGATCGATGCAAATTTCTACTCCTTTGGAATCATCAAGTGTCAGCGACATTATACAGAGAGGGGGAACAATATTAAAAACGGCACAGATGTGAGGAATTCAGAACACCTGAAGGGAGACAGAAAGCATATAATAATCTTAAAGAAGCCCAGATTGACGGAGTTGTAGTGATAGGAGGAGATGGTTCCTTTACAGGAGCAAGGATTTTCAATGAGGAGTATGATATTCCATTTGTAGGGATACCGGGAACAATCGATAATGATATTTATGGTACTGATTATACAATAGGATATGATACTGCTCTTAATACAGTAGTTGAGGCTGTTGATAAAATCAGGGATACGGCCAGCGCACATAACAGGATGTTTTTCGTTGAGGTAATGGGTGCTGAAGCAGGCTTTATCGCTCTTTACAGCGGAATTGCAACAGGCGCTGAAGCAATAATCATTCCTGAAATAAAAGGCGCCGAACAGAATATAAAGGAGCTGATTGAAGCAGGCAATACACGAAAAAAATCAAGCAATATAATTATTGTTGCAGAGGGTCATCAGGAAGGCGGGGCGTTTGCTATGGCCGAAAAAGTAAAAAATGATTTTAAGGATTATGACGTGAGAGTTTCAGTGCTCGGACATCTTCAGCGCGGAGGATCTCCTTCGGCAATTGACAGGGTAAATGCAAGCCGCCTGGGACATGCGGCAGTTGAAGCTCTTATTGATGACCAGAAAAGCGTAATGGTTGGGATCATGAACGGGGAGATTACCCTGGTTCCTTTCAGACGTGCCGTAAAACTTCATAAAGATGTTAACCATAACCTGGTTGAATTAGCAAAAATATTGACAGTATAGAAAAAAAACCTTATATGTCTTCATCGAAAGTCTACTTCACTAACCTCAGAGCAAAACCTTCACAAAATCTTTTCAAAAAGCTTGATGCACTAATCTTAAGAGCGGGAATTGAAACCATTGATTTCAACAAGAAAATAGTAGCAGTAAAGATCCATTTCGGAGAACCGGGAAACCTTGCATACCTGAGGCCGAATTTTGCTGCACGAATTGTCAAATTCCTTAAAACAAAAGAAGCAATTCCATTCCTTACCGACTGTAATACTCTTTATTTTGGAAGGCGCTCAAACGCCCCAATGCATCTGGAAGCGGCTTTTGAAAATGGATATAATCCTCTGGCAACAGACTGCCCTGTAATTATTGGTGATGGTATAAAGGGAACAGAATATCGCGAGATAGAGCTTAATCTTGAGTATTGCAAAACAGCTAAGATAGGAAGCGCTATTGCGGATGCCGATGTGATCATTTCGATGAATCATTTCAAAGGTCATGAGATGACCGGTTTCGGAGGCGCACTCAAAAATCTTGGAATGGGTTGTGCATCTGTAGGAGGCAAGTTATATCTGCACTCCGGCTCCTCACCCGAGATATTTGAAGAAAATTGTACAGGTTGCAGGGTATGTGAAAAATATTGTGCCCACGATGCAATAGCTGTGGGAAAAGACAAAATTGCACATATTGATTATGAAAAATGTGTCGGCTGCGGCCAGTGTGTTGCCGTGTGTCAATATGATTCGGCAAGGGTCGTATGGCAAAATTCTTCTGAAACGGTATGCAAAAGGATCGCTGAATATTCACTTGCCGTAGTAAAGGATAAACCTGCGTTTCATATTAATTTTATAATGAATGTCTCACCCGATTGTGATTGCTGGGGATTTAATGATTATCCTCTGGTACCCGATCTGGGCATAGCTGCATCATTCGACCCTGTCGCGCTGGATCAGGCCTGTGCAGATCTTGTTAAAGCTGCTCCTGCCCTTCCCGGAAGCAGGATTGCGACTCATAATCATGATGACGATATGGCGGGAGAGGATAAATTCAAGCTGGCGCATCCCGATACTTCATGGCAATCAGGACTTGAGCATGCAGAGAAAATCGGTCTCGGCACCACTCAATACGAATTAATTACCATTTAGTCCGAAATCAAAAATCCGAAATCCGAAATCCGAAATCCGAAATCCTATGAATGCCAAGGTAAGTATAGCACGTCTTTCGATCGTATCGAACACCTTGCTCATCATGATGAAGCTCGTGGCAGGTTTTCTAAGCGGATCGGTGAGCATTATATCCGAAGCTATTCACTCCTCAATGGATCTGGTGGCTGCTATAATTGCATTTCTGTCGGTTAAGGTGTCAGATAATCCCCCCGACTCAAGGCATCCTTATGGGCATGGAAAAATTGAAAATATATCAGGTGTTATTGAAGCTCTGCTGATATTCTTTGCAGCAATCTGGATTATCATTGAAGCTATAAAAAAGCTTCTTGGAGAGAAAATGGAAATCGAAGCTATAGGCTTGGCTTCGTTTGTGATGCTTATTTCAGCTATCGTTAACATTTTTGTTTCAAAAAGACTCTATAAGGTAGCCAGGGCTACAAATTCAGTGGCACTCGAAGCGGATGCACTACATCTGAAAACAGATGTGTATACTTCTCTTGGCGTGTCGCTAGGACTTGTTCTGATTCTGGTTACTCATATTTACTGGCTCGATCCGATTATTGCGATTCTTGTCGCACTATTTATAGTCAGGGAAGCCTATCAACTTCTGAAAAAAGCCTTTACTCCACTTCTTGATACAGCATGGAGTGATGACGAAATAAAAGACCTTGAAGAAAAGCTAAACAGTCTGGATGTCAGCTATCACGACCTGCGCACCAGGGTGGCAGGGAACTATCGTTTCATAGATATTCATATACAGATCCCCGAAGATGTTTCAGTGGGGAAAGCACACAAATACTGTGACAAAATTGAAAATATGCTTATGTCTGTCTATGAAAATCTTACGGTGACGATCCATGTTGAACCGTGCTAAAGTACCTCTGAAGGTTTCTTTCTGTACATCCCGGCAAGCTCATTTAATGCTTTTCGACGGTCTCTTATCATATCGATAAGTTCCATTCCTTCCTCTTTGAATTTATCGGTGTTTTCCGGATTAGTTATATAAAGCATTGTACCGGGTTCCAGTCCTTTTTCAATAAGTACAAATTTTTCGTTCGCCTGGCCAAGAAGCACAATCTGCTTAACTCCTTTTTTTGTATAAACGAATGGAATACTGTCGATCCCTGCTTGTACGCATTCAATTGGGATATAGGTAGCATCATTAACGGTCTTAACCATTATTTTGTTGCCGGTGGTCATCGATGGCCTGAGTTGCGGATCTGATCCTTCCAGTCTGACCTGTACCTCGAAGACCTTATCGTTTGTATTATCAAGCTTTTCACCAATATTAGCTATATAAATAACTGTTCCGTTAAACCTCTTTTGCGGAAATGCATCGATTGATATGTCGACCTTCTGACCGGTTTTTAATTTGCTTACATCAATCTCGTTCACGTAAGTCTTTGAGATCATCGATGTAAGATCGGGAAGCGTGGCCACAACCCTGTCGAACGGATTGATCATAGAACCAACTTTTCTTTTTGATCCCGCCCACTCCTTTTTATAAATTACCATCCCTGAAGACGGAGCCTTTACTGTGAATTCAGCTAATACCTCTTCCAGATCAGTTACCCGCCGGGCAACTTTATTTACCCAGTAACTCTGATTATGGATATCTGTTCTGTTCTGTGCAGATATCTGGGTATAGCTCCTCTGCAACTGTTCCAGCGTCCTTTTTGATTTGTCAAGATTTATTTCAGCCTCCCTGATGGTAGTTGGCGGTTCGTACTTTGAATTGTGGAGAGTTATACTGGCTTCTTCCACTACATAAGCCTGGTTCCTGATATTGTTTCTAAGATCAGTCAATGCGACAGCGCTGTCGAGTAGCTTCATATCCAGCTTTGTCTGAAGCGTGAGAAGTGATTCCTTCGCATCCTTCAGGCTGTTGTTTAAATCCGTACGATCGAGTGTCGCCACATAATCACCTTCTTTTACGAGAGTACCCTCGGCTATCATATCGGTAATCTTGATGTTCATGAATCTTATATCACGGCCTGCTGCTATCTCCGGACCTTTAATGTCCATTGATCTTTCCGCGAGAAGCTCACCTGCTGAAGTTATGGCAATCTCGAACTGTCCTTTCTGAACTTCCGTATAGTATTCAATTTTCTTACTTTTTGTGCTAATCTGGTTTATTGCAATAAGAAACACAATTGCTGAAACAACAACTATAACAGTGATAATAAATTTTTTCTTCATCCTCTATCCCTCATTATCCAATTAACGATTAATCTTCGAAATTATTAAAATTTCCCCTGCAGAAGGGTTTACCATGAATTTTTTAACAAGAATTAACATTGCATGTGATTGCCAGTCCCTTATTTATCCCCTTTCAAAAATTCAAACTCATCTTTATGCAGACCCGGAACCGATTTTGCCTTGTCGCCTATCACCATTATTGTTTGCGTGGATTTATCATATGAAGGCCATTCCGGGAGTCCTTTTCCATTTGGATTTCCTTCTTTGACAAAATTCACCCAATAACCATTCATTGTTTTTTCAACTGCATAATCGACCTCACGCCAGGGACGTTTCCACAGGTGAAGGGTGTGAAGGGCAAACGGAACTTCAGAAGTGTGAAAAGCCCCATAATTCGGAAAATCAGGTTTATCAACCGGAACATGAGTATACTCATATATAAACGCTTCGCTTTTACTTAAAATTGCCCAGAGATGAGCAGGCAAAGCCGCAAATTGCATGAGATTTACTTCTTTAAGCGAAGCAGCAGCCTCATCTTTTGTATTCCCCGGGAATATTTTCAGGTAATCTTCCGATTTGTCTCCATAGTTCTTAATGGCCTGTCCCTTGTATTTTTCAGGATTAGTATCCGAGCCTCCAAACAGAGAACCATCGCCTGACACCCATCCGGCAATCATTGAAACATCATTAAACTTCCCGCTGTTATAAGCTCCGAATATGTCGGATGGAAGTACATAACCATCGGAAACGGGTCCAAAATTCATACCGGCTTTAATAAGATCTTCAGGCGATTTTTGACGTAGTTCTGCAATATCTGATGCATTCAATTTTTTCATAAATGCAAGTCCTGTTTTCTCTGCTTCGCTGAATTTGGTCAGGCGGTTATTCAATATTCCACCGCTTTCAGCTATTGCACCTCTGAACAGCCCTTTTGCAAGCGGAGAGGTTACCAGGGCGCATACGCTCATTGAGCCTGCTGACTGACCGGCTATTGTTACTTTACCCGGGTCACCTCCGAATGCTTCAATATTCTTCTTAATCCATGTCAGGGCTGCTATCTGATCAAGCAGTCCATAATTCCCTGAAACTTTATTTTCTGACTCACTGGTCAGGGAAGGATGAGCCATAAAGCCAAGAGCTCCTACCCTGTAATTAAAACTTACAAAAACGATCCCTTTTTTTGCCATTTCTTCGCCATCATAAACAGCACAGGCAGCAGAACCCGAAGAAAATCCGCCTCCATAGATCCACACAAAAACAGGCAATTTTTCCTTTGCAGATTCAGCCGGCGTCCATACATTTAAATACAGACAGTCTTCACTCAGGTTACCGGGCGGGGTTATGAATTCTTCTGTCCACATCATAAACGGAACAGGATTGGTCTGCATCGGACTTGCAGAGAATTTTTCACATTTCAGTACTCCGGTCCAGTTTTTTACAGGTTGCGGAGACTTCCATCTCAGATCTCCAACCGGAGGCGCAGCAAATGGTATTCCCTTAAAAATGCTTATCAATCCACTTTTATAGCCTGAAACCAGACCATTCTCCGTCTTAACATCTGAAAGCTGGGCTGATAATGTAAATGAGTAAAACATAACAGCCCAAAGCAAAATAAATCTGCCATTCATTACTTTTTTCATATAGATAGTATATAATATAATGAGACACCCAAGTTAATTAAAAATGAATTCCAGACGCCATTTCAAAATTGAAATTTTAAACCAACTGCAGGATAAATCTGAATCCTGTCATCCGCAGTAAGCAAATGGTAAAAGACATTAATTCTGGAACCAACGGAAAACCCGTTTTTTACCTTTATCCAGATCTGAGGATCACCAAAAAAGGCAAATTTTTTACCTTTAAGGTCCTTTGTAAGCTCATTGCCCTGATTCCTGTTTTCTGTCCAGAAAACAAAGCTTCCACCGGTAAATAACCTGTAATTAAAAAAACCTTTCCCAATAATTATACAAGCTCTGAGTTCATCCGAGAGTGGATTGAAGAGCAAACCTGAAGAATTCGCCCATATTACTCTTTTTAGTCTGGAATCTGAAAAAAAGGATCTGGTATACAAAAATCTTACAAAATCTGCTCTCAAGATTGAAAAGAAAGGGAATCATTTCAGATTCTTATATTCTAATGGTCCAACCGAAGGATTTGCTTTTAAAGAGGCTGTAAGTGGCGATTTTGACATTCAGCCCGGTTATGTTAGCATATTTGCGATACAGGGGTGGGCAGGCGAAGAGCTTCAGATCCCCGCATATATCGATTCATTTACCTCATTAGCCCTTCCCTGTGGAAAATAAAATCTCAAATATCTTTTCTGAGATTCGGAATGAGCAGCACTTTACCCCCGGTCATATTCTCAAGATAAGTATCTATTGCCATTTGTGTCATGTGAAGGGGAAAACGCTTCTGCACAGGGACTTTGAATTCACTTTTAAGCAATAATTTCACCCTGTTTAAATTCCTGAGAGTTTTGAAGAGCCCATTTTCTTTCATCCAGTTAACCAGGTAAAACCCGTGAAGCTTTTTATTCTCAAGCAATAACGGACGCAAATTAGTTCCCTGGTCTGTTCCTGACAGATTACCATAGATCATAACAGTTGAACCATATGGAAGTGCTGTGAGCAGCTGTTGTGTATAACTGCCGGTGATGGGATCAAATGCTATAGTAGCTTTTAACTCATGTGAAAGATTATGTAACTTTTCAATGAAATCGCCATCACTATTGTTTAATATATATACCGCCCCGTCTGATCTCAACATTTCAACCTGCTCACTGTTTCGTACCACATTGATAACCGGAATATTATATTTTCTGCCCAGTAGTCTTATCATTCCTCCCAGTGCGCCTGCTGCAGCGGAATTTACTATGGCTTCATGTTTGTCGTGTTTGATAATATCAAAAAATGCGACAGCCGTCATAGGATTCACAAGTAGCATTGAGCCTTGTTCATCGGAGATAGATTTAGGTATGGGGAAGCAATATGTGGCTTTTGTGAGCATGTATTCTGCCCATGTGCCGCCCGTAAGATCAGGAGAGGAACAGGCGACCCTTCTTTCCATCCAAAGATTCGGAAGAAGTCCCTGTCCGGCGGCAACAACAGTCCCACTGCCTTCTATTCCCGGAATAAATGTCTTCAAAACAATGGGGTCGGTTATGCTGTTGATCCTCTGTAAATCGGAAGGGTTGATCGGGGCTGCTGCCATTTTGACTAAAACTTCACCGCGACCGGGAACAGGAACCTTTACTGAACGCACTATGAAGGGTCCTCCCTGTTTCTCAAGCTGAACCGCATTCATCATCTCTGGTATTTTCATCTCACTTTATTTTATAAATACATCCTGCCAAATCTTTGCAGTGACAAAGTTATTAAAGCAATTTAAATTTCAGCAAGCCCTTAAATAATCACCCCCATCCCCTCAGCTGTTCGCAAACTCACCCCCTTCCCCTCTCTGCGAGCTACCCTTTATACACATCTTTTCTTGCTTTTATAATCTTAAGACTTTTAGCCTATTATAAAAATAGTAGCCTGCTCGTGTGGAAGCCACGAAGTGGCTAAAGTTGAATAACCCCCGGCGAAGCCGGGGGTGCAGCTAACTCTCTGATCTAAAGCCCTGAAAGGGCTTAATAAATTTGAATTTGATTTAAAAAATTATTAACTTGGCTCTCTCGTGCTATCGATAATTTAAATAAAATCACAAAATGTCAAGCTATCGCCAACATCTGTATCACATTGTGCTTAGGACTAAGTCCAGTTTAAACACAATTAATCAGGATCATACAAATGATCTGTACTCATATTTTGCAGGGATAATTAAGAATAAAAAGAGTCATTTGTACCGTATTAACGGTGTGGCAAATCACATTCATATTCTTACTGATATCAATCCCTTAATTCTTCCTATCGATTTCGTGAGGGATATAAAAGTATCAACATCAATTTGGATGAAGAGTAATGGATTATTTCAGTTATTTAAAGGATGGTCAGTAGGATATGGTTCATTTACCTGCTCATATGCTAATCTGGATAGATTAATTGAATATATTAAAAATCAACAGGAGCATCATAAGACAGTCACATTTGAAGAAGAATATCGTAATCTTCTTTTAGAGAATGGTATTATACCAGACGAAAAATATTTTCCTTGAAATCTTCTTCAGCTCCTTTAGAGCTGGCAAAGCTTTGTGGACATCCCACCCCTGGCTGCGCCAGGGGTTATTCACATGTGGCTCTTTCAGAGCCAACTTTGCCTACACCTGACAGGAAGGCGTTTTATCAGAATCAAAATTCAATAATATCAGAATTTAAAGATGTGTATAAAGGGTAGCTCTCTGCGAGCAAAGAGGGGAGATCTCATTGATAAAGATTCAATTAGATTATTAATTGTCTTTAGTTACGTAGTGCGAGGTGGAAAAAGGGGCAAGCACAAGAAGGGTACAGCTGTTTTCAATATCTAATATACCGGTCAATGACTAATCTCTTTTTGGAAAATTAAATATTGTATCTTTATATCAACATACTCTATTGGGTGAAACTTTAAAACAAACTAACATGTCACTAACTGAAAAAATTGCCAGCGATCTTATAGCAGCAATGAAGGCTAAAGATAAAGTGGTGCTCGAAGCTATCAGGGCCGCAAAAACCGCATTCACCCTCGCAAGAACAGAAAAAAGCGGAGATACTGTTCTGACAAATGAGGAAGAGCTGAAAATAATTCAAAAACTGGTCAAACAAAGAAGAGAATCTGCAGCTATTTATAAAGAACAGAACAGACCCGACCTGTATGAGAAAGAAGTGACTGAGGCTGATGTTCTTGAGAAATATCTTCCGGCCAGAATGAGTGATGATGAGCTAAAAAAGATCATCAAAGCCATTATAGAACGTGTTGGGGCGAAATCAACCGGTGACATGGGTAAGGTGATGGGAGTTGCGACAAAGGAACTCTCTGGCAAAGCTGATGGAAAAGAAATATCAGCTATGGTGAAACAACTCCTTGGCTGACAACTGCTTAAATATAATTCAATCTTATTTAAATTAAATCTGAACATCGGAGTATAAAATTTCGTGTCTGAACCTCAAGCATAAAAACACATGAAAACTTTTAAATCCTTATTCCCGGTAATATTCATTCTATGTGTCACATTCTCTGCAACCGGACAGCAAAAGGGCTATTACAGATACCCTGCAATACACGGAAATACCGTAATATTCACAGCTGAAGGTGATCTGTGGCGATTCAATTTATTGACCAACGAGACAATCAGGATCACAACAAATCATGGTGTAGAATCGCATGCGAGTATTTCCCCCGACGGTAAAACGGTTGCATTTGTCGGACAGTATGAAGGCCCTTCTGAAGTTTATGTAATGCCAGTTGACGGAGGACCTCCAAAAAGACTGACCTACGAGGAAGGAAGTCCGATAGTTTATCAGTGGACTTCCGATGGGAAAATACTATATTCTACTACAAGCCGGTCAACGCTTCCGAATGCTCAGCTTGTCAGGCTCGATCCGGTAAGTAAGACTTCAGAGCTCATCCCACTGTCACAGGCCGATCAGGGAACATACTCTCCTGAAGGTGTCCTCTTCTTCACCAGGCTCAGGGACCAGGGCAGCCACACGAAAAGATACAAAGGTGGTACAGCCCAAACGCTCTGGAAATTTGACGGAACCAATGAAGCCGGTGCACTTGCATCCGATTATCCCGGAACAAGCAAGGACCCTATGATCTATAACGGCCGTTTATATTTTCTTAGTGACAGGGATGGCACAATGAATATTTGGTCGATGCAAACCAACGGTGACAGCCTGAAACAACACACAAAAATGGTACGATGGGACCTTGCCGATGCAGATCTGTCGGATGGAAGAATTGTTTGCCAGGATGGTGCAGATATCATGCTTTATGATATAAAAACCGGCAACTCGAAAAAACTTGATATATCCCTGACTTCAGATTTCGATCAGAGACGCCGTCAGTGGATAAACGATCCCAGGACAAAGATCTCCGCACTCGATCTGTCTTACAAAGGTGACCAGGTTGTGCTTACATCCAGGGGTCGCATTTTTTCAGTACCCGTGGAAACAGACAGATGGTCGGAGGTAACAAGGAAGTACGGGATAAGGTATAAGGATGCAGTATATGTAAATCCGGCAAATGAAATCATGATGCTTTCTGATGAGTCGGGAGAATATGAGATCTGGAAAACCGACAATTATGGATTTAATGCTCCGGTGCAGATTACTAACGGTACCAACAACCTCATAGAAGACTTTATGCCCTCCCCGGATGGAAACTATATACTTTTTACCGAAAAGGATAACAAGTTGATGCTCTACTCCAAAATTTCAGGGACTTCAATAGAGATTGCACAAAATGACTTTGGCTTTTCCGGTCCATTCGCATGGTCTCCTGATAATCATTGGGTGGCGTATACCGACAGAGCAATTAACCAAACAGGTTACCTGAGAATTTATGATCTGGTGAGTTCAAGGTCATTTCAGATCACAACCGGCAGACAGGAAGACTATAACCCTGAATTCAGCAGAGATGGCAACTGGCTTTACTTTATTTCGGAGCGCACTCTTTCAACTACTGTAAAAAGTCCGTGGGGCAGCAGACAACCCGAGCCATACTATAACAAAACAGCAAGGATCTATGCAATACCACTTAGGGCAGGAGCGGCATTTCCATTCAGAGAGGTGACGGAAATAAATCCTGCCGATACTTCAAAAACCCCGAAGGAAAATGATAAGAAAAAACCTGTTACAAAAATAAAGGTCGAAGAGATTTCTGACCTTGCAAATTTAGGCCCTGCGTTGTATACCGTACCAATGAAATCTGCGAATATCGTGAATTTCGATCTCAACAGAGACTGGATCTACTGGTCGGAACGAAATGCCGATGATAATACAATCACTCTTAATGCTTTAAAGCTTACCAATAAAAAGAACAATGAAGTAATTAATATTGCTGCAACCATAAGTAGTTTTAAGCTTTCAGGCGATGGAAAAAAACTGCTGATAAGGGATAAAAACGGGATCGTTGTTCTTAATGCCGACGGAACAAAGCCTGATACTAAAAAAAATGCGGTTGATCTTAATAAATGGGCGTTCACTATTGATCCGGTGGAAGACTGGAAGCAGATGTTAAAGGATGCATGGAGAATGGAGCGGGATTATTTTTACGACAAGAGCATGCATGGAGTTGACTGGCCAGGGGTTTATAAGCAATATCTCCCTCTGGTAGAACGCGTCACCGACCGCTACGAGCTCGATGATATACTTGCCAGAATGATATCCGAGCTTTCAGCATTGCATATGTTTGTATATGGCGGTGATAAGCGGCAGGCTGGTGATAATATTTCAAACGGGTACCTTGGAGCGGTTCTCACCCGTGACGTAAATCAGGGAGGGTATAAGATTGAACATATCTATCAGTCCGATCCCGATTACCCCTCCGAGCTATCCCCTCTTGCGAAACCTGAGCTTAAGATAAAAGAAGGTGATTTCATTACTGCAATCAACGGAGTCAGTACAACCGATGTGACAGATATCAACGAGCTCCTCATAAATAAAGCTGATGTTCAGGTCAGGCTGCGGCTTAAAAGCCCCAATGGTTTAAGCTACGATGAGATCGTCAGGCCCCTTGGTTCCTCAGGATTCTCCAGTCTGAGATACAGTGAGTGGGAATATTCGCGACGTCTGGAGGTTGATAAATCCTCAGAAAACAAGATAGGATACCTTCACCTGAAAGCCATGGGCGGCAATGATTATGACGACTTTGTGAAAAACTTCTATCCTGCTATCGGCAAGGATGGTCTGATAATCGATGTAAGGCATAACAGGGGTGGCAATATTGACAGCTGGCTGCTCGAGAAACTTATGAGAAAGGCATGGTTCTACTGGGCCCCTAGGGTCGGAAAATCAACACCAAACATGCAATATGCTTTTACCGGACATATTGTAGTATTGATGGATGAACATACAGCCTCCGACGGTGAAGCATTTTCAGAAGGCTTCAGAAGACTCGGACTGGGGAAACTTATAGGCATAAGAACGTGGGGAGGAGAGATCTGGCTTTCTTCAGGAAACCGTCTTGTGGATAATGGTATTGCCACTGCCGCTGAAACCGGTGTTTATTCTCTGAACGGCGAGTGGCTTATCGAAGGATGGGGAGTGGAACCCGATATTAAGGTTGATAACCTGCCTAATGAAACATTCAAAGGCAAAGATGCTCAACTGGACGCGGCTGTCGAATATCTGAAAAAGCTTATTAAAGAACAACCTGTAATACCTCCGCCTATACCGAAGTATCCGAATAAGGCGTTTGATTATAAGGATAGTTTATAGTTTAGGCATATCGCCTATCGCCTCATCGTTTATCGTTTATCGTTTATCGTTTGCCGTTGATTTGCCCTGCGCCCTGTGCCCTTTTCTCTGAGCCAAAACGCCTTAGGGAGTTACAGTATCCGTAGTAAAACACGATGCCGGTAAATTGGCTCCGTTAGTCAGATTAGGAGTAGCCGTGTTTTTCCATGCAAAGCGAACGACCGCAGGTACCTTCACTTTCTTTGAATGAACTATCACCTGTCGCCCTTTTATCTTTGCTTCTGCCGGATAAAATACATTATCTGTTCCTGCAACTTCAAAACAGGTAAGTTTACCGTTTGTAGAATGCAATCCTTCGCTGTGATCAAATGAGATTACAGCTTTGTTTTTGTCAATGATAATACTCCTGTAAAGCGGTCCCGAATCTTCAGCAATAGTTTTTTTGTAAGATCTGTTCAGAGCAATATTGGCAAGACGCAGAGCCGCATCCTGCTTATTTTTGGGGTGTATATTCAGGGTGTCGCATATGTCGCTGAGAACTGCCATACCCGTATTCGGAACGTCAAGAGCTCTTCTCTGTGCATCTCTGACTATAACCCCCTCAAATTCTTTTCCGTATTTATAAGGAGCAATCTGGGCAAAATAAAACGGGAAATCATAACCCCATTTGCTCCTCCAGCTGTTTATCAGTGCTGTAAGAATCTCCTTATATGCATAGCCGTTTATAGTGTTAGCCTCACCCTGATACCACAATACGCCTGCAATACGGAAAGTGATCATTGGCGAAATCATCGCGTTATAGATCCTGGCCGTTTCAATTGGCCCCCAGGGAACAGGTTTTTGTTTCGCAGCTGCTTCCCTGAGGAAGCTGTCATTCTTAATTGCTTCTTCAGGCATCCATGATTCGGCGGGTGTTCCACCCCAGCTTGAATTAATGATGCCGATTGGAATACCCAATTCCTTATTAAGTTTCCTGGCAAAGAAATAGCCGATAGCGCTGAATGTCTTCATCTGCTCCGGTGTGCAGACCTTCCATCTCCCAATAAAATGATCCTGTGGATACTGAGATGTAGCCACACTGACTGTGAACAGCCGTATCTGAGGATAATCTGCATTCTCAATCTCCTCTTCCCCATTATCAATTCCCCACTGAGCAGACATTTCCATGTTTGACTGACCCGAACACAACCATACCTCGCCTATCAGTACATTTTTCAGTTCTATTTCATTCTGACCCTTTAACATTATATTGTAAGGTCCGCCAGCCGAAGGGGTTTTAACTATTACTTTCCACATTCCCTGGGTATCACCTGTAACGGTTGAAGGCGCATCCATCCAGTCGGCCATTATTACAATTTTCTCGCCTGGCCTGGCCCAACCCCACAGTATTACATCTGATTTTTGCTGCAGCACCATATTATCTGAAAAGATCTCAGGCAGCGAAATGTTTGCGTTGCTGTCCTGCAGAAGACAGACTAACATAACAGAAACTACCGACAGGCTTTTTATAAAAGTTTTCATAGGATAGGATTTAATATGTAAACTTAAAGAAAAAGTACATAATACATTAACCTCAAAGGTCACAATGTTTTCACAACCCTCATTTTGGAATAAAAACTCGAGATGATATGTATCGAAAGGAGAACGGATTTAGTCAGAAATAAAATGCAGATTATAGTCACCATTGGTATAAATTGTCAAATTACTTCCTGATATCTGATAACTTACAGTTTTATACAGATTTTGTACGACATAAGCCTCCCATACCACATATTTACATGCAATCTTTGTTGTCACAATATCAGTTACCACAAGGGTTGTGTTGGCTGGAGAATAAGTATAGGTTCCCGATCCTGAATTGCATATTCCGCTGAACGTCATGATATTAAGTGAATCTGTAAAAACAATTGTTATCTTCTTTGCTGCATCACCAGGGAAATATGTTATTAAATTTGAGTTTACATCCTGAATATACGACAGAACCCATTCATTATTCCCGAAAGCTGCATCTGCCACCGGGGGGTTATCTTTTTTGCAACAGGGAGCTATCAATGCAGCTATAAGAACTGCGAAAAGTATTTTTTTCATCTATCGGACGTTTAAGAACTGTTTTGGGTATACCTTTTCACAAAATTACTTCAAAAATCGAGCCAGCTATTTTAATCCAAACCGGTATGTGAATTTGATGAGAAATACATTATGAGGTTTATTATCGGTGGCGCTGAAGAGGTTGCCAAGATCATTCATAATATCCAGATTCCCCGTATTGCCCGATGTGCTTCTTGTCTGGCTCCAAACCAGGTAAACCGATGAACCGGGGCTATATTCCCATCTTACAACAAGGTTTGAAAGGAATTCCTGAAAATTAAAATCGCTGTTATCAAAGCTGTAATCAGTTGCTCCATCTGAATTTTCATCAATTGTGAATGTACCGCCCTCATGTGCTATCTGATCAGCGCTGAAGGTATGGAACCTGTCGCTGAAATGAGCTGCAACGGGATTGGTGATCAGCTTCTGATCATAATATCTTCCGGTGGCAAAGAATGGTTGTCCCCAGTATTGAAGTGTAAGATCAGGACTAATATTCAGATTTATTCTAAAGGAGGTGTTTACAGTTTTTCTGTCGATGCTGGCAAAAATATATTTATCGTCTCCGTTTACATTTCCTGCAGTAACGTACTGAAGTTCACTGTATGATTTGCTGAACCCGGGGTTAAATGACATAACCAGCCAGTTGGTGGGCTTATAAGAAATTCCCAGTCCATAATTATATTCCTCTGCACAATTGCCACGGTAAATAGTAGTGTTGAATGAAGCATTGAAAACAAGATTTTTTCTGTTATCGGTAGTGAAACCGAACCTGGCTGCTGTATTGCCCGGAGTTTTCATAACAGGGCCTCCTCTGAGTAAACTTTGATCGAGACTGCCTCCTCTGAAAGCGCCCCCGGAATATATACTCCAGAAGTTCTTCATTTCCATATTTGCATTCCATTCAAAGCCGCGGGAAAGATTCCTGCCGCCAAAATTCCAGATTGAATAGATATCCCAGTTAATATTATATTTTCTGTAGATCCAGCGTGGTTCATATTGGTTATATTGTGCCCAGAGCACCGACAAAATCTGATCCGCCTCACGCATGTACCCAAGATCATTGGTTTCAAAACCAGGTGTTTTCCATGTAGTTGCACTCTGAAAATTCCAATGGCCGTTAAGCTTCATTATCTGCATTCTTCCGCCTGAACCGGAAAGATTGGTCCGGGTTGTATCAAGGATAGAATAGGTTCTGTCAGAACGTTGAAAATAATGTGCTGAAGATCTCTGTGTATTTTCAATTGCTTTCGTGGAACCTTCAACCAGGGTAAGAGCCGTATTCAGATTGAACATCCAGTTTTTATCCTGGAAATACCGGGTAAAATCGATTCCTGCAGAATAGGCCGATTTATGCATATAATCCTTTACATCCCCATCCAGAACCCTGTTTGTACTTGTTATGATTCCTCCAATTAAAGTATTACCGTTATTGATGTCTTTCTGAATCCTTCCTACCATATAGTTGGTTAAAGGCTCCACTGTACTTGTCGTCCTTCCGCCAATTGTATCTATTGAAGCCTGCATCCTGTCAGTTAATGCCTCAACGAACCCAACTGAAAGTCCATTTTTTGATTTTCCCGTAAGTTTCACAGCACCAAGAATTGTCGATTGAATAGGAACATCTGCGTACCAGCCTTCTTTCAGACCAGGGTAGCCTTGCGGCCTTCTTCCTATACGTCTTGAATAGAATAAGTTATCATTTCCAACACTGCCATCGCCGGTTCCAAGACTGAAGTTCGTAATATTGCTTCCTTCTATAAAGAATGGGCGTTTTTCGTTATAAAATGTTTCATATGCAGAAAGATTAACCTCGGAGGGATCTGCTTCGACCTGCCCGAAATCGGGATTAATCGTCAGGTCCATTGTCATGTTATTGGTGACTCCTATTTTGGCGTCTATTCCTCCATTCAAAGACGCCAGCCTGCCTTTTGCAAGAAATGGGTTTTCAGGAACTTTCCGGAAAGATTCGGTACGGGCTACGCCGTATGGAGTGACATCAAATATCTTGCGGGGTTTGATCGTCTCAAGACCCTTCAGTTCACCGAAAAGATGCATCAATCCGGAAGCATCTTTTGGAATATGCTGCCAGTAGGTCGTTTCATTTTTTCTGTATAACACCCTTCCTACTTCTATTCCCCATACTTCACCTGAACTTTTCTCAAATCTCACCTGGCTGAATGGTATTTTCATTTCAGCATACCAGCCTTCCTTGTCAATTGAAGTTTTTACCCACCAGTTTGGATCCCATGACGGATCATCATTCTGACCATCATTAGTCATCATATGATCATATTTAACACCAGTTGAGCTCACTCCAAACAAAAAGCCTGTACGAAGGTCATGAAAGCTGTCAATAATAACTCCCGCCAGGTCACCATCCTGCTGATCGCGCCGGGTGAGACGGTTAACAATGCTGTCTGGACTGGAATCAAAGGCTTTGATTGCGACATACAGATTATTTTCGTCATACAAAATCTTAAACTCCGTCCTCTGTGATTCAGGTCTCCCGCTGTATGGCTGATTTTGGGTGAAATTACCCTCCCATTTGCCACTATTCCATGATTCTTCATCAAGGATTCCGTTAATCTCGGGAGGGGTGCTGACGCGAGTAGCTGTGTATTGTTTCTTTTCAGGTATCTGAGCCGAGGCACTTACAAAAAGAAAAATGCTGATGGTTAGAAAAATGATGCGTTTCATTGTATTTTAAGTTTTATGGTTTTTGAGTTGAATGACTGATTTGAAAAAGTATCTGACGCAAAAAAGTATTATTCAGATTGATTTTAAAATTGCTATTACTCTTCAAATTCATTTACGATCTTTAGTCTTGCACGGGAAAATTGCGATCTGGATGTGCTGCTTGGTATGGACAATATCTCGCCTATTTCCTCATGATCATAACCTTCAAAGAGGTAGAGAGAAATGATTTTCCGGTACCGTTCAGGCAAATGGTTTATTATCTCTCTTACTTTGCCAGCTTTTTTCGTTGTTTCTTCCTCAACTTCAATACTTTCAGCGGAAAGATCCTTCACTTCATGATAACATTCAAGATCTGCAGAGGCTACCACATTAATTTTTTTCAGGTAATCTAATGAACGGTTTTGTACGATCTTCCTGAGCCATGACCCGAAAGCTACTGTTCCTGAATAGGATGAAATTTTTTCAAATGCCGACAGAAAAGATTCCTGCATAATATCTTCTGCTTCCATGGCATCTTTTACGATCCTAAGGCTCGTATTGTACATTGCTTTGTAATAAAGCTTGTAGATCTGAAACTGAGACTTCTGGTCGCCTTTTTTACAACCGTCGATCAGTTCCTGATGCAGATTAAGAAATTGTACATTTGAATCAACCACATTTGCTTTCATGATAAATAATTTTGATTTGACAGATCAAAACTAATATCACTGCAAGCCGGTTAACGAACATCCTTATAAGGATGATGTACACGCCGATAGGCGGGTATAATTACATTATGTTATGAGATTGTAAATCAGTTATTTACTGATTTGCGGAATTCCGAAGGAGTTTTGCCTGTCAGCTTCTTAAATGAATTATAAAAAGCGGTTTTTGAATTATATCCTACCATATCGGAGATTTCTTCAACCGTAATTTTATTCTTTTTGTCGGTGTTAAGTATTCTTTTTGCTTCCTCAACCCGGTATGAAGCGAGTAATTCAAAAAAACTTGCGTGAAGTTTTTCATTTATCACCTGGGAAACGTGATGTGGACTTTCTCCAATCCTCTTTGCAAGATCCGACAGGCAAGCCAGGTTATCGGAAAAGTATTGTTTCGACTCAAGCTCAAGAATGATCCTGTTGAGTATTTCAAGTTTACCGGCTTCAGTCAGCGAGGATTTCTGATATTTGCCAATTGATAAATCCATGAATGTTTTAGAGCCATCGAAATATTCGGAGTCATTCATTACACGGAAGGTGGTAAGAATTATAAAGAATGAGACGTACGAATCGATATAATAATCACCAAGATCGGCGTAGAAACTGAGTTTAATTATTACAAAAAGCAATATAATAACATTTATATGATAAACCAGATTCCTTAATGATTTGAGGAGTTCATCGTTTGTCTTTAAAATTGATTCTCCAATCATTCGTCCTTTTTTTACAAGGATCTTCATGGAAAGATAAGCATAGAATATCAGCTGAATTCCGGTAACAAAATTAAGGTAGTTCTTTAAACCAAGGGGGTCATTAGAAAATTTTTGTACGAAACTGAGTTTTGGCCAGTCGGGGTGAAAACTGTACAGGTATGAATTATATTTAGATTCGTTTGGCTGAAGAAGATCGAACATAAGGTAGCAGAGATACAGGAATGGCAGTATAAAATGCAACCAGTCTTTCTTTGAAGTCGAGGGGTCGAGGCTTTTTTTCACGAATAAATAGAGGAAAGGACCGATTGCTAGGTTAAGAGCCTCCGTTGAATTTGTGATGACAAGGACTCTTGTAATATATCCTGTCTGGTTAAGTAATTGTTCCAGGATACAAAGTGAAAGTGTAAGAATCAGGAAGCCTTGAAATCTGTTTGCTTTGATATTAGGTGAGGATTTGAAAATAAAAAACGCGGAAAGAATAAGTCCCTGGACTACTCCTATAAAAATAAATATTGATATTGCACTAAGCTGAGTGGTAGTGTTCATGAACCAAATATAATAAAAAAACAATGCCGTTCAGATAAGGCAGTCATGCAATTCTGAACGGCATTTGATAACCAAAATTAATCGTCAATCCTATTTCGAAGCTTTTTTTACATAAATATCGCCCTGCATGTTTTTCATCATCATTTCAGGTCCGCCACCATTGATCTTGCCAAAAACCCAGTCATCCTTTTTTATCTTATACAAGCCAGGTTCGGTGACCTTATCAATTTTGGAAGGTGTTTTATCAATGTCAATATCAAAATCACTGAACACATCGCCATTATCTGATTTTAGTTTCAGGTTCGCTTTTGTCTCGGCAGGAAGAGTAACATTTATGTCACCATTAAGTGTCGAGAATGCCATAGGTGCCTTTGGGTCTATTGTTTTAAAAGTCACTTCCACATCTCCGTTCACGGTGTTCGCCACTACCGACCCTGAAATATTTGTAAGGGTGATTTTGTCGTTGACATTATTAACTTCCAGCTCGCCTCTTAGATTTTCCACAGTAACCTCGCCATCGTTGACCGTTCCAGCCTTTAGTTTAACATCCTGTGGGACCTTAAGCTCCAGATCAATTGCTTTATTGGGATTTCCGGTATTGACTGTAACAGTGTTATCGGCTTCCTTTGCTGTTACCTCATAACTACCGTGTGTTGAAATTCTCTTCATCCCATTCACTGATCTGTCTCTTTCTTCTTCATCCCCATCTCTCGGAGTCACATTAATTATGACATCTTTACCGTCATAGCCTGTAACTTTGATTGCGCCGGATACCAAATGTACTTTCAGAGTATACTCTTTCCCGGGGCTGCTGAGCGGAACTGTTAATGTTTCGGTGGATCCTGATTGCGCAAAAGATTGAGTTGTGATCATGAGGCAAAATAATGCCAGACATGCAATGTTCATTTTTTTCATAATTGTATGGATTAAGATTGTTTTTTAATATAGACGTTTCCGTTAAGTGTTTCGAATTTGAAAGTTTTACCTCCTTTGCCAAAACGTACAGCTGTGCTGGTGTTGAGTTTAAATACTTTTTTGCCGCTCTTATCTGCCTCTGCCTTTGTTACCGTTGCAGGAAGAAGCTGAACAGAAGGAAAGTCGGTATAGAAATCGCCATTCATGCTCTTGAACTGCAGATCGGCTGAAAGATCGGGCTGATAGTTTACACGGATATCACCATTTATCGTATAATATGATGATGCTTCGGGCGGATTATTGAGATAGGTGACAGTCACATCTCCATTCACAGTATGAGCAAACGTTGTGCCTCTTGCATTCTTTATCTCGATCTGCTCATTAACATTATTTACATGCAAAGTACCATTCACATTATTAACTGTAATAATACCCCCGTTCACTGTTGAGATGTGAAGATTAATGCCTGCCGGAACTTTAACAGTGAAATCAACAGCATAATCATATTCAATTTCATTTCTGCCGTCATTATACTGCCAGTGCCTTCTTGGTCGTGAATCATACGGCGAAGCAATGTAGGCAATGATACTGTCTGATTTCTGGCCGAATGCCAGCCTGAATTCCTTTTTGCCAATTTCCAGTGTTTTGTCGTCGTCGGCTGTAATAGTCTTGTCCATTTCGAGGATTACTTTATCCCCGGCATAACCTTCCACCTTGATAAATCCTGAAATGTTATATATGAACAGAGTGGCTTGTGAAGCATCTCCGGTTATGGTAAATTCTTTGCTCATGTGCTCCTTGAATTCCTGGCCTTTTGGCCGGTCATTTGCTTTGGATAAATTGCATATTATCCCCAGACCCATAAACAGGGTAATTATAATTTTTTTCATAATGTATTGAATATTAGTATTAGATGAGTTTCTGAATGCTTTTTTCGATATTAACTTTTACCATTTTATTAAGATCTTTCTTACCTAATAATTGCTGAAGCGACTGTACGGAGCTTTTTTCCTGTAACTTCACCATAACGTCTGCTATAGCTGATTGCATTATAGGAGAATTCTGCAGATTTATACTTCTCACCAGCCCTTCTCTTACTTTAGGCTCACCCGACAACCTAACCAGAGCCTCCAGCGTTGCCAGTCTGACGTTTACGTTCGGATCCTCATTCAATGTTGTAAGAAGCGCATCGATTACCTTCATGTTCACATTGCCGAGATCGTCGGTAAAAGATACGGCCTTAATACGCTGTGATGCTGATGGATCCTGCAGGAGTGAAAGCATCAATACCTGTTTAATCTCCGATACCTGGGATGAGAGAGAGTCTATCTGTCTGTTGTATGTAAGTGAAGTCTGTGATGGCCGGTGAAGAAAATATCCAATAACAAGCCCGAATGTAACCAGAACTAAACTGAATGCCAGGCGTGGTTGAGCTTTCAGTTTCCAGTATTCCCGAAGCATATTTATCCATTCACTTACCGGATTTCTTCTTGCAATTAGTTCGTCCTTATAATTTGACAATATTGCATCAAAGGTTGTTTTCATTGAAGCTGAAGGCTCTGGCTGCTGCAGTTCTCCCATCAGTTCCCAGAGTTTTTTTGCAGTTTCAAATTCTTTCCTGCACTCTGCACAACCCGCCAGATGTTTTTCGATCTCGTCCTGCTGAATCTGATCGATCTCATCAGTCAGCAGTAGCGGAAATAATTCTCTGTAGTCTTTGCACTCCATATTAATTTCTTTAATTCTCAATTTTCAAATAATTGCTTTTTAACTGGCTGAGTGCCCGGTGCACCCGAACTTTTATTGCGCCTTCTGAAGTATTAAGGATCTTCGCTACCTCGTGGTATTTTAATTCCTGAAAACGGCATAAGATCAATAATTCCCGGTTCTCATCACTCAGTTTTTCCATCGCTGTCTCAAGCATTTTTAACTCTTCATCTTTTTCAAGTTGCGCATCACTGTAATGGTCTCCGATAACTTTTTCTTCGTACTCTTTAACATCCAAATGCGCCGGTACTCGTTTAACTTTCCTGAAATGATCGTATATAGCGTTTCTTGCTATATGATACATCCACATTTTAAATTCACCAAAGCCCTTAAACCCCTCCGGATATTTCAACATTCTCAGGAAAATATTCTGAACCATGTCTTCACTTATTTCCTTCTGTCTTGTCATGTTGAAAATAAATCTGAATAACTGACGATAATATCGTTCATAAAGCAGACCCATTTTATCAATGTCTCCATTTTTCACTTTCAGCATTAACGCGTTATCCGATAGAGTGTCCAAGCCTTGCTGGTTTTATTTGCTTCGTTCAATACTGTAAACCCTGGTAATTACAAAAGGTTACAGCAAAAATTATGTTTTATTTAACAAAATATTTCTGAAGCAAGTCAAGTAAGACCTGTCTGTTGATAGGCTTTGAAATGTAGTCGTTGCAGCCTGCATGAATTGCTTTATCCTTCTCACCCATTAATCCGAAAGCTGTCTGTGCAATGATGATAACATCTTTATTGAATTGTCTGATCTGCCGTGTTGCTTCGTAACCGTCAATCTCTGGCAATTTTATATCCATAAGGATGAGATCAAGATCCGGATTATTTCGGCATGCTTCAATAACTTCAGGACCTGTGGTTACTTTCAGAATTTTGCTGCAGAATGGACCTGCTATTCGTGTAATCAATAATTCAGAAGGTTTATCATCCTCGGCAAGCAAAACAAACAGTGGTTTTATTTTATGATTTTCAAGAAGTTCCGGCACTGTCTCAACCACATGTGTCGTTGAATCCCTGGGAGAATCATAAGGAAGGTTAAAGCTGAAAACCGAACCTGTGCCATAATCGCTTTCAAACCATATTTTCCCGCCAAGCATTTGAACGTATGCTTTTGAGATTGACAGTCCTAATCCGGTTCCTTCATAGTTTCTTGTCAGAGAGTCGCTTCCCTGTCTGAACCTTTCAAAAATAAATTCCTGTTGTTCAGGACGAATGCCCATACCGCTGTCCCTGACGAAAAATTCGAGGAAGCCATCTTTTTTTTCATATCCAAATTCAACAAAACCTTCCCTGGTGAACTTAATTGCATTCTTCACCAGGTTTGTAAGAATGGCATATACTTTATCCGGGTCTGTCCTTATTACCGATTCGTCATCGGAAAGCTCTTTTTTATGTTTAAGCTGTATCCCCTTTGCCTCAGCTTCAGGCATGAAAAAAGATGAAAGTGTCTCTATCTGCTCATTAATATTTATTCTTGAAATATACACCTGCATCTGCCCCGATTCAATCTTCGAGATGTCAATGATATCATTTATAATATTTAACATCCGCTCGCCACCTTTCTTGATTATATCGAGATAAGCCTGCTGCTGTTCGCTGGTAATATCCGACATTTTAAGAAGCTCGGTAAACCCGAGGATGCCGTTCATGGGGGTTCTGATTTCATGGCTCATGTTGGCGAGGAACGCTGATTTAAGACGGTCGCTTTCTTCGGCATGTTCTTTAGCCTTTATTAATTCCTTTTCCGTTTTTTTAAGGGCTGTAATGTCGCTGATTATTACAAGTCGACTCCCTGGCTGATTTTTAACCGGTTGTTTAATAATATGGTATGTCTTTGTTTCATTGTTGCTTCCGGTTTCGATCTGAACCAGCGGATTGTTGTTGATAATTGAATTCAGCAGATGCACTCTGGCAGAACCGGATGAAACAGCGGGATATCCGATTACATCTTTATTTCTGATCCCAAGAATGGATATTGCTGCACGATTAATATCCTGGATCCTGTTTTGCGAATCCAAAGCTAAAATTCCATCAGGCAATACATCAACCAGTGTCTCACGTGCGACGGGAACAAGATCGAGGAAACGAAAATTCAAAATTGCATATGCCGCTATAATCCCGCTTAGCATAATACTGAAAGGTGTAAGATCGAGGCCGGGAACAGGGTTCCTGCCAGAAAGATACAATGCACTTACAACCCATGGAAACATGCCGCCGACAAGAACTACAACGGCCTGTGTCCTGAAAGTTTTGGCATGAGTCAGAATGAATGAAATAAGATAAACTACTGATAATAAAAGCAAGAGATATGAATAAGAAATATATCCTATCCAGAACCAGATCCCATGGGAATACTCCATTAGATTTGTTGTCTGAGAAACCGGAGAAAAAGCTGTCCAGATAAGATTATGGCTTTCATTGGTCAACACTAAAATCCATGTGATAGCCGGGATTACGAACAATAGGAATTTGTTTCTGAGGGACAGGAATTTTTCCTTCCCGGTAAACCGGAGGACAAAAATAAGGTAAAGAACCGGAGTGGTCAGTCCTCCAATATATTCGAGCTTTGCCCAGAAAATTTTTTCTGAGGGAATGGTCGATACTGTTTCAAATATGATGCAGAAGGCAGCTGCTCCGGTTGAAATCATCAACCAGGCAAGATCCCTTGCCGCAGTTGCGGACTTTCTCTGAAATGCAATAAATGCAACAAAAAAAGAGACAAGGGAAGTGGCTATAAAAAAAACCGAATAAATTGTAAACTCCTGATTCATAAGCTTAATCTGCAATGAAAAAAACATTCTTCTGATCAATGTTTTCTACAAAAATCAGACCTCGAAAGATAGATAATATTTCGTTGCCTGCTACCGATTTGTGTATTCCCGATCATTGCCTCAAAGGCTGATCCGGCCTTGATAAAACTTTTTTTGTTAAGTTTTGTTGTCCCATTATTAAACATAAAATAGTTGGTAACTAAAACTTACAAAATGAAAAAATTACTCAGTAGCTCTTGCAGTGGTCGGTATGACGACACTTTCCTACGCACAATCATCAGGGAATGATTCCAATTTTACACTCGGAATTTTTGGAGGTTTAAATATCCCACGCCTCAGCGGGGGAAATGGCTATGAACTTAGCCGCGATTTTACTTCACGAGCCGGCATTGCTTTCGGCATCACAAGCTCTGTTTATCTTGGTTCAAATTTCAGTTTACGGCTTGATATAATGTATTCAAGTGAAGGCGGCAAACGAAACGGCGTTCAGGCCTTTGATGCCACCACTTTGAGTCCGCTTGTACCATCAGGCACTTATTTTTATGCCGATTACAACAATGAAAGCATTTTAAATTACGCTGAAATACCGCTTTTGTTGCGATATTCATTTCCGCTCGGCAAGTCATTGAAATTTTATGTGGATCTGGGACCATATGCCGGCTTTCTGCTGAACGCAACGCAGAAAACTATGGGTTCAAGTCTTATCTATGCCGACCGTGACCAGACTCAGGTAATAGTCCCTGTAGCTCAGCCATTCGATGCCGACACAGATGTTAAAAAAGATTTAAACTCGTTCAACATAGGTATAACCGGAGGCGGAGGATTTGCCCGGAATGCAGGTTCAGGCGAGGTATTTGTTGATTTCCGTGGTGCATATGGACTATTGGCAATCCAAAAGGATAAAAAGAACGGATCAAGTCATACAGGAAATTTACTCGTTGACATCGGATATGCGTTTCGCTTTTAAAATTATTATTCTGCCGGATCCCCGCGGAGAGGGTGTTTCTGAACTATAATAGGCATCTCGCCTCTCAGTACATTGAAAAGCTGCGGCAGATGGTCCAACCCCGACATAAGAAGAAATTTCCCTACAGGTGTCAGCCCCGCATCATCAATAATTGCTGATTCGGGGCTTTTCATATCTTCAGGCAAAGCTGATTTAAAATCATTATTGTTATATGAGGTCCTGAAACGATATACAGTTATCGGCTGACCTCTCCATCCTGTTTTAGCATAATTATATACTACTGGTCCCCGCGATGTCAGTTTAACAAGAAGGCTCACTATTATTAAAACCGGGAAAAGAATAATGATTGCCAGCAGAGCTATATTTATATCAATGGTTTTCTTTATTGCCATTGCATAAGAATTATTCGGGATATTTTCAAAACTCAGGAATTTACCATCGGCAATATCAGTTTTCACGGCACTGGACAGATTAACCTTCGATGCTTTGGCTTTTAATCTCATTGTAATTCCAAGATCTTCGCAAGTCCTGAGTATTTCTCTAACATTTTCCGAATCAGAGTTTTCTTTCATATACAGAACTTCATCGATAAAATCAACTTTGATCAGATCACTCAGAATACCAAGAAAATTTTCCGGGAGTATTATGGCAATGTTTTCAAATTTACTTTTTACCAATGCCGATTCGGTAAAGATCACTACTACTTTATAACTGAGATCGCCTTTTGCTAGTAAATTTTCGATAAATGAAATTGATGAATCGTCTGCGATAGCAATAATATTTGTATTCTTATAACCCTTCTTCCCGAACAGTCTTAAAAGGTTGAATATAATCAGCCGCCCAAAGAACAGAAAGAGGAAAGAAAAGAATGACAGTTCAGCAAGAAACATCCTTGGGATAGTATCCAGCCTGAAAAAATAATTGCAAAGAGTTAAAAGAAAAAAAATCGATATTGAAGATTGCAGGTACAGGAAAAATAAAACCTTATGTCTTTTTGTCGGGATTCCGGTGAGCTTTACGAGAGTAAGAATTATTATCCATGAAGGAAAGATCCATACGAATAATCCCAATAAGTTGTAATCCGAGAAAAACAAACCGCCTGTTTCGAAATTGTGCAGCAGGTATGAGCATTGGAACGCAAGTAAAATTGATAGTATATCGATTGGATTAAGAATATATTTTAGAATATTCCAAACCTTCCTCTGAGGAGTCGACTGAAAGAAAGTATAGGAGTTAAGAACATCCATAAAACAAAGTTTTCTTCCTGGTAAGTTCCATTGTCAGGCTAAGCATAAAAATAAACCGTGAAAATAATAATTATTCTTAATTTTAAGTGTAGATCATGGTGATTTTCGCAAGAATCTCCTTATCCTTCCCGGCTTCTGCAAGAACTTACACAGAGTTAAAGCCTCATACCTCACTCCTTCTTCATCATCTTATCTCTGAGAGACTTAAATGGAAAACCGGGACTCCATTCAGGAAATGCATCGGTGACGCTGAGATCGTAACCGGTTTCGAAATAAACTTTTACATCTTCCACCAAACCATCGAAATCCCACTTATCGGGCTCATAATTGTCGGAAGGCTTATGATAGTTTTCACTTATCCACTTCTCCTGCCGAGCCAATCCCCACTCTTTTCCATGTTCCACATTATCAACTCCTTCCGAAAGATCAAGTGATGGCACTCCAACTTTTGCAAAACTAAAATGGTCGGAACGGAAATATCCGCCTTTTTCAGGAGTCGGATCAGGAATTGCATAGCGGCCATATTTTTTCAAAACAGCAACAGCATAGTTATCAAGCTGAGAATTTCCATAACCTACGATAGTCATATCTTTCGTCTTTCCGAAAATATTAAGTGCATCCATATTTATGACTCCCACCGTTTTTTCAAGTGGGAACAGCGGATGGTTGGCATAATACTCACTGCCAAGCAATCCCTGCTCTTCGCAAGTGACAGAAAGGAAAATTATTGACCTTTTGGGTTTTGCAATGGTAAATGCCCTGGCGATTTCCACAAGCGCCGCTGTTCCGGTGCCATTATCAACCGCCCCATTAAGAATTGAATCGCCTTTAAAGGCTGAATTTATTCCGAAATGGTCCCAGTGAGCTGTGTAGATTATATATTCATCGGGTCTGTCGGTGCCTGGTAATAAAGCAACCACATTATTTGATTTTGCATGTTCCACCTTATTTTTAAAGTGAATAGAAACATTAAGTTTCATATCAACAGGTTTAAACCCCCGCTTTGAAGCTGCGAGCCTTAACTCGTTATAATCCAGACCCGATGCCTCGAATATCTTTTTTGCTGCATCATTGGTTATCCAGGCTTTGACCTGAAGCTCTGATTTTAAAAATTCATCATCCTCAAGAGAAAACTGCGGACCCGACCAGCTATTTTGTACAACTGCCCATGGATAACCCGCAGCATCTGTTTCATGAATGATAATGGCCGCTTTAGCTCCCTGCCTCGCAGCTTCTTCGTATTTATAAGTCCAACGGCCATAATAAGTCATCGTTTTCCCTGAAAAAAGGGTGCTGTCGGAAACTGAATAACCCGGATCATTTACCATGATCAAAACCGTTTTCCCTTTTACATCCAGTCCTTCATAATCGTTCCAGTTGTTCTCAGGGGAATTAACACCATAACCAACAAAAATAATATCCGAATTGTCAATTTTGATAAAATCAGCAGCCTGACCCGAGGTACCAATGAAATCCCTGTGGTATTTTAAACTTAGTCCCTTTTTGCCTCCTTCTATATCGACAGTCATCGCTGTATCAGCCGTAAGTTTTATCAGGGAGACTTCCTGGAAGTAGCTTCCGTTATTCGCCGGCTTGAGACCCTCCTCTTTAAACTGATCGGCCAGATATGTTATAGTTTTCTGCTCCCCGATAGTAGATGGTCCTCTGCCCTGAAAATCGTCAGAAGCAATTACCGAAAGCTGCTTTTTCATACCATCACTGGTAATGCTGTTCAGAGCCGCAGTGAGATTATTGTTTTCCACCTTACAACTGTTCAAAGCGCAAATTACCAGCGCGATAATAAGATATGTTTTATCTGACATGACAAATTAATTTATTGTAGTAAAGATATTAAACAGAAATCAAAGACGTTTGTTTTGAAAACAGATCCCTTCGGTCTTTGGTTTTCGGATTTCCGGCTTCATGACTTATTTATCGAAATTAATCTTCTTGAACTCTGCAAGCTTCAAAGCTTCTTTCCGGTACGTTTTCCGTGTTTGTTTTTCAATATTGTCATCACTGAGACGGCTCAGTCCAAAGTATGCATAAGACCTGTATTCATTCCCGTATTTACCGTACAATGAAATTTCTTTAATTCCGCTTTTATATAACTCCTCAGCAAGCTTAAAATTTTTATATTTCTTCTCCTGCAGAATACCGTTTAATATCGCCATCTGCGCATCAAAATAATTGTTGCCAGATATTTTAAGCGACTCAGTCATAAGCTTTTCTGCCATATCATATTGTTTCATCAGTAACAGATTCCTGATATAATATTCAAGGTACAATGGATTTTGAGGATATTTTTCATGTAAGGTCCTGCAGTAATAAAGGCTCTCGGACATCCTGTTTTCAAAGCCCAGATAGATCCAGATCAGAAGGAAGGAAGATTCGGCTCTTAACACTACTGAATTCCTGGCAGCAGTCTGCAATTGCTTTAATCCTTCATTTATATCTCCGTGAGGAAAGAGGAAGGCAAGCGATTTATAAACCGGATAAGCCCTGGGATATGCTTCCCGGTAATAATTATAAAGTCCTGTAAAATAATATAAATCAGTGCAGACCGACGTAAAAGCGAAAGCACGCCTCAGATGTTTGTATGTACTTATTGTAAGAGGCGTTACCTCCATAATCAGATCATTGTCATCATAGTACATCAACAGCATTCCCCTTGCACAAAGATCGGAGAGTAAAAACTCGGCTTCGTGTTCCGGAGTCTCATTTTTTTCGGAAACTTTTATGCATTCACGCATATCCTCTTCAAATGAGACATGTGATGGGGAAGAGTGCATCAATGGGTAGTTTTCCCAGTAAGTTATCATTCCTTTAAGAAGATAGACTATAGGGTGACCAGGATAAGCTTGCACTATTTTGGTATAAATCTCGCGGGCTTCCCCAAACTGCAGGTTATAAATACAATCTATGTCCTCCTTTACCAGATTTAGTGTTGCGGTATCATTAAGTAATTGAGCTTTGAGCGGTATTGTTGTCAGAAACAGGGAAAGAACTGAAAAAACAACTATTTTATTATATCTGCAGAACATGTGCCTCTAAAATTTTCACAAAATTACTCAAAATCCACAGTCACCCCGATTTCCGCAAGTTTATTTATCTGTCCAATATCAATTTTATTACCAGACAACTCAACATATTCAAGGTTTTCCAATTCGAAAAGCGGAGTAATATCTTCTATATAATTATTCGATAAAACGAGGCTTCTCAATCCTTTCAGGTAGCTTAGTTCATCAATTATCCCTACCTGATTATCAGAAAGATTCAACTCTTCAAGATCATTGAGGCCAATGAGAGGAGTGAGATCCGTTATCCTGTTATCCGAAACATCTATGGTTCGGGCATGTGTGCAGAATTGAACCCCATCCAGATCGTTCAGATCGGAAGAAGACAATTCAAATTCTTCGAGCTCCTCAAGAAGCGAGGGCAGGTATTCAATATCTGTATCTCCGTATTCGCGAAGTTTTATTGCCTCGTAAAATGTATAACCTACACGTTTAGTGTGAGTCTTCGTTCTGATAATCTCAGATGAGTCATTAATGTCGATTATGGTGAATCCTTCGGTATTCAGATCCCATTCATAAACAGGCTTATAATCGATATCTTCATAACTGTTAATGTTAGATGCTATCTCTTCAATACGTTCCAGCCTGAGTATGTGAGCGTACCCAAGCAACCCGTCAAAATTATTTTGTTCCCTTAACCGGTTTATTTCCGTTATATGAAATCCCGCACGATCGGGATGATAAAGCATCATAAACTTTGAAAATCCTTTTCCGTCGTCAGCTATATGAATATTCACGAATTCGCTGATCATTTCAGATATTTTCTGCAGAACCGTATATTGTTGATTTTTAAACAGCTTGATCAGAGTAAGTGAAATGGTGTTCAGATTACTGACAGTATATGCTTCTATTAGCTCCTGATGTAATTCTTTAATCGTCATTTAAAGTGCATTTATCAGATAACATATAAGAGACGACAAAGATAAAAATATGTCACCTGAAGTTGTCTTGCAATGCAAAACTTTTTTACACTCCGCTCCAATTCCTCTTTACTTCGAAACTATCTTTTTTTTATTCGCTTTGAAAACAAGCCCTTTATCTTCAGAAAGATCTTCATTGAAGTTGAAGAATCTTTCTGGTCGCCTATAAGGTAGGCATATGGAGATAAACCCTCCACATTCTCAAAAATTATTTTAAGTATTCCCAGCAATGGCAGAAAAAGGATAATACCGGCAAGTCCCCATACCACACCGCCGAGAATAAGAATAAGAATTGTGAAGACCGGGCTTATGCTGACACTACCTCCTACCACGTAGGGTTCAATAAAATAATGATCTATAGCATTCACTATCAATACAATAATCACAACCCAGACTGTCAGATTCAATGAACCGTCGATAACTGACATGAAAAAGGGAATCAAGCCCCCGAGAAGAGCTCCGACATATGGAATAATAGTCACGAGAGCAGCAAGCGCCGCAAGAATAACGCCATCTTTAAGACCTATGATTGAAAATCCGATAATATAAAATATGCCTATAATAAAAACTGCAATAATCCTCCCTGCAAGGTAATGATGGGCAATTTTGCTTATTTTGTGTATGACCTCTTCAGTCACTTTTCTTTTCTCATCCCTCGAGAGCATAACTATAAAATTTTCGTATTTATCTCTCTGGTGCAGGAACAGAAAAGTAAAGACAAGCACAAGGATAAACCTTCCTACAAGAGCGAACACACCTTTTACCATTCCCGTAAGGATGCTCCCTGCACTTCCGATTGCATCTGTAGCGTGATCCTTGAGCTTTTCGGGATTTACTCCAAGATTCTCACTGAGCCAGTACTGAACAGTTGATATCACGTCACGCAAACGCGATTCAATTTGTGGCAGTTCCTTGCCAATATTCGCGATCTGAGCCGAAAGGAGCAGTAAAATCGATGCAATAACCACTAAAATAATCAGGACAGAAATAATGGATGAGAAGACCCTTGAAACACCACGTTTTTCCAGTCTGTTTGAGATTGGCGTCATCAGCATGGCAAAAAATCCTGCGAAGGTGATAAGGACAAAAAATTCCTTGCCAAAATAAAGTATGATGCTGATCAGTATTGCAAACAGCATTATCTTATTAATTCTTTCCAGTCCAATTGATTTCAGCATATGTAGAATAATTTGTTTTGCGAGATTGTTACAATGATTAACAAGAAAGATCTGCCAAAGGTTTAAAAGATGTACACAGAGCAGATGTGACAACAAGATCACAAAAACACAAATTGGTATTTATAAACATTTGTTTCATACTTCACAAATCCAATTTCTGTGTACAATTTATTCGCAGCCACTCTTGAGGGACGTGATGTGAGGGTAACAAAATCAGCACCCAATGATTTGCAATAACTCAGTGCAAACAGTAATAATTCTTTACCAAATCCCTTACCTCTTTGTGATTCGTCAACCACAACATCCTCAATCTGTAATTTCTTTCCCGAGGCCAGATTGCAGGAAACGATAGTGAGCATTCCAACTATCTCTTTATTTTCCAGTTCGGAGATAAAAAAATAAGTGTTTTCAGACGACAATAACAATTTAAAGGATTCTTCAGATAACCCAGCCTCTGGTGAAAGCTGCGGAAGCAATCTCAAAACCGCCTTATAGACGTTTTTAGTGAATCTGGTTATCCTTCTTATTTTCATTCTGAATATTGTGGTTTAACAAAATTACAAATTCTGTTTTAAGATCTTTCACAACCAGCTAAAGAATGGGAGAATATGTTAAATTTAAATGAACCGGGTAAAAATAAAAAAAAGGGAGAATTACTCCCTTTTAAAACCCAAAAACCCTATATAAACCGAAATTTTTTATCCTTACTTATCTGACTATGCAAGAAGAAGAACAAGGATAATAATGAGGATCACTGTGCCTCCTCCATAAATAATATAGCCATGGCGGTGTCTGCCTTCAACTATTACCTGTTTTGCAGGTACCAGATTATTCTTAGATTTACCCGCTTCATTATTATTAAAATTTTTCACCGACAGATTTTTCGTTTCAGCCCGTCGTGTCAGATTGCTTACTTCCTTATCTGAAAGTTTATTCTCCCTATTGTTCTTAACAGGTGTTTTTTCATTTCCTTTTGTGTCAGGAAGACCAGCAAATAATGATGTAGCCGTTATGAAAATCATTATTAAACCGAGGAATAGATGCTTTTTCATTGTCTGATATAATTGGTTATACAAAAGACCAAATTTACGAGACTAAAAGACCTCAACTGTTACACTATTTTCAGAATAAGTTGTATAATTCACCCCTTATTGAGTACTTTAGTATAATAAAATGAATTCAATGAACGATATTCAGATACTTATTAATGAGCTGGTTAAGTTCAGGAATGAACGAAACTGGTCGCAGTTCCATAATACAAAAGATCTTGCCCTGGCGATATCTATTGAAGCGGCAGAGCTGAATGAACTTTTCCTCTGGAAGAATAACGATGAGTCAGAAGCAGTCGACAGAAATAAGCTGAAGGAGGAACTGGCGGATGTCTTTGCTTTCAGTCTTTTATTGGCAGAAAAACATGGTTTTGATGTCAAAGACATTGTGCTCGAAAAAATAAAAAAGAACGGCGAAAAATACCCGGTTGATAAATCGAAAGGCACTGCCAGGAAATATAATGAATTATAGAGTTTGGAGTGCCTGAATAGTTTTGTTCTTATATCTCTTAGTCTCTGAGCCCTCCCTCCATTGCCCTCTATGGCTCTCAGTATCTGGCTTCACTGAGCCCGTTGCCGTCCCTCTGTGTAAGCCGGGGCGGGTGGAAACAAGTCTGATTTTCGTTTTAGCGCCCTTCCTCAACCTTTATACTATACGCTTGTTATGCTTATGGAAAGGATGTCTATATTAATTTTACTGAAATCATAATGAGACTAATAATATTTACTCTTCTGTTTGTGATATTTGAAAATGCGATCGTATTAGCTCAGACAAGAGCTATTCATTCCTCTATTTCGGGCAAGGTATTTGACAATTCCACAAAAAAGCCTCTTCAATATGCAACAGTAACGGTGATAGAAAAATCGACCGGGAAGACAATAAACGGCTCCATCGCCGATGAACATGGGACGTTTTCTGTAGTAAGCATACCCTATGGTATTTACAAAGTGAGTGTAACATTTCTCGGTTATGAGGAGAAATCAATTGACAGTGTCAATCTCAATAAAAACAAGTCTTCTTATTCCCTTGGAGCAATTTATCTTGAGCCTTCCGCACACAGCCTGGATGCAGTAACAATAACGGGTGATAAACCCATTATTGAAAACAAAATCGATAAAGTTGTTTATAATGTTGCAAACGATATTACTTCACAGGGTGGTTTGGCGACGGATGTTCTCAAGAAAGTCCCGAGTGTTACCGTGGATCTCGACGGGAATGTTGAGCTTCAGGGAAATTCGAATATTAAATTCCTGATCAATGGCAAGCCCTCGAGTATTTTCGGAAGCAGTGTATCGGATGCCCTGGCATCAATTCCTGCAAGCCAGATAAAAAGCATAGAAGCCATTACCACACCGGGTGCAAAATACGATTCCCAGGGGACTGGCGGTATCATTAACATCATACTAAAAGAAAATAATTTCCAGGGTGTTAACGGCAATATAAATCTTTCAGCAGGGACAAGACTCGAGAATGGCTCAGCCAATCTGAATTTCAAACATAACAATATCGGTTTCAACATGTTTTTCGGAGGCCGGGCCCTCCTGAAATCATCAGTCCTGAATTCGCAGAACCGCGAATCATATGATACGCTTCTTTTACAGACTTCAAGACTTTCCCAGGAAGGCTCTTCAGATTCAAAGAGAGATGGTTTCAGGTCAGGCGCCGGCTTCGACTGGAATATTACAAAGAATGATAATGTGTCAGGATCACTTGGGTTTAATCAGTTCAGAAATATTAATTCCGGAATAACGTCTCAGGAACAGATAATAGAGGACCAGAACAATAATGTCATTTCTGATGTTCTGACAGACCGCAACTCAGCAAATCATTCCAGATACCGCTCGCTCGATCTGAGCCTCGCTTATAAAAAAACGTTTAAAAAACCCGATCAGCAGTTAGATATTCTGATAGATAACAGTCATGGAACTCCGCGAAGCGATTTTACCCAAACCCAGACATTTTCCGGAGACCCCGTTCCTTATTCAGGTTCCGCAAGTGTAAATCCGGGTACCGATAACCAGACAACCATATCGGTTGATTATGCACATCCATTTTCTGAATCATTCCTGTTGGAGACCGGGGCCAAGACATCTTTTCAGATGATAAACAGCATAGCAAGTGCCAGTCTTTTCTCCCCTTTAGAAAATGACTATGTCCCTGACCCATTCCAGTCCTATCAACTTAAATACAATATGAATATTTATGCCGGTTATCTCTCAACTACAATAAAGCTTTTCAAATCACTGAGTTTAAAAACCGGAGTTAGATATGAATCAACCGACGTGAAAATTAATTTCCCAAACACCTCCATTCCATCTTATGGAACGCTGGTGCCAAATGTAACATTATCTTATAGTTTCAATCAAACGCAGTCGTTAAAGCTTGCATATAATAAGCGTATTGAACGTCCTGAATACCGTGAACTAAACCCGTTTACCGATATCAGCGATCCTTATTATATAACCACCGGCAATCCCTTGCTGAAACCCGAGATTGGCAACAACTTCGAGATAGGATTTAATACCGGGATTAAAAAATCAGGGAATCTGAATATTACAATTTTCGAGCACGTTAACAGTCAAAATGTTACACAACTTACAACTTTTTATCCTTCCTACCAGGTAGGCGACTCAGTCTACAATAATGTCTCAGTTACATCCCGGCAAAACATTGGAAAAGAATATAATTCAGGGCTGACAATATCGGGCTCATATCCTATTACTTCAAAACTCAGGGTAAGGGCAAATTTATTGCTGACTCACCGTAATATTGTCAGTGATCTGAGCGCAGTCAGATTGAATTCGGGTTTCAGAACCCGGGTTAACATGAATCTTAATTATGAATTGCCTAAAGATCTTGTGTTTGAGGTTTTTGGATTCTACAATTCACCATCAAAAAATATCCAGGGCAAAACGCCGCAGTTCTTCATTTACAACTTTGCATTCAGAAAATTATTCTGGAATAAGACTGCAAGTTTTGGGTTTACAACCACCAATGTTTTTAACAAATATATCAGGCAGGTAAGAACAATTACCACTGAAAACTCCAGCTCAGGTATCATTTCCCAGAGGCCTTTCCGTTCCTTCGGGATAAGCTTTACATATAGATTCGGAAAGATGGAGAATAGAAGGGAGGATAATAATAACAATCAGATTCCGGATTTCAATTAATAGATTTTTTACATTCTCCTCTGAGCTCTCAGCGATAATTTTAAGCGACCACTGCGGTTAATGGATTTCTTTTCTATAATTTAGTCTGAAGTTTTGAATATCTATTTTCATGATAAAACTCCGGCATATGAATACACGGCGCGGTCTATTATTTTTTTTCATTCTTTCCTTTTCGATCCTTCTATCCGAAAAAGCGATCTCACAGGATGCAAACTGGACCCACTTCAGAGGCACTAACCTGAACGGGATTGCAGAAACGAAAGATATCCCTCTCAAATGGGATGATTCCGTAGTCAAATGGAAAACCGCCATTCACGACGAAGGTTACTCCTCTCCGGTAGTATATGATAACCAGATATGGGTTACAACAGCAACACCGGATGGCAAGGCATTATACGCTGTCTGCACAGATTATCAGACAGGCAAAATACTCTACGATATAAAGGTTTTTAGTCCTATTGAAGTTGAAGGAAAACATTCAACAAATACCTATGCATCACCTACAGCATGTATTGAGAAAGGATTTGTGTATGTTCATTATGGAAGTCTTGGTACCGCATGTATCAATACCTCAAACGGAGCAATAGTATGGAAACGCACCGATTTCAAATGCCATCATGCACAGGGTCCGGGTTCTTCCCCGGTAATATATAAAAATCTTTTAATACTTCATTTCGAGGGAACCGACGCAAGATTTATAGTTGCTCTCGATAAGACGACCGGGAAGCAGATATGGAAAACTAACAGACCCGACGAGCCATATGTGCCGCTTCCGCAAATTGGAAGAAAAGCATACATAACGCCGTTAATAGTGAATGTGAAGGGTCATGATATTCTGGTATCCAATGGTTCAGCAGTATGTGTTGCTTACGATCCGCTTACCGGAAAAGAATTATGGAGAGTTGTATCCGGGGCGGAATCGACAATTGCGATGCCAGTTTCTGAGGCGGGAGTTGTTTACTGGTATACAGGATTTACGGTGGCAGATGACGGCAATAAGTACACAGAGCTGCTTGCTGTCAACCCTGATGGAAACGGGGATATAACCGGGTCGAATATCCTATGGAAAAAACGTGAAATACTGACACGAAATCAGAGTCTTACGCCGGTTATAAAAGATGGATTGATTTATGCGGTCAATACAAGAAATTTCCTGATGTGCGTTGATGCGGCCACAGGAAAAGAGATCTGGTCGACACATGTTACATCAAATTATGATGCCTCACCGGTTTATCTGAATGGCAATATTTTCTTCTTCTCTGCGAAAGGTGAAGTTCTGGTAATAAAAGCAGGAAGAAAGTATGAGCCGCTGGCAAAGAGCCAGATGGATTCCGGGATCTGGGCAACACCGGCGTTTTTGAGAAATTCAGCTATTGTAAGAACGCAGAAATATTTGTACAGGATTGGCGAATAGCCGAGACCCTTCCCTCTGAATGTACAAAGGACCGCCGTAGCGATCCTTTATCTTTAATTCCGTTGCGCCATTGCGCCATTAAGCCTTTACGCCTTTAGTTATTATAAGGTGCAATAACTTTACTTATCAGCGCGATTGAAGCTTTAATACCTTCATCTTCGCTTAATTTATTGCCTTCATATTCTACATCAATATATCCTGTATATTTTGAATCGGAAATGATCTTCATCATTTTTGCATAGTCAACTTTTGTTTCGTTGCCTTCTGCATCAAAATCATATGTCTTGCCACTTACCCCTTTAGCAAAAGGCATCATTTCAGTAACACCCTTGTAACGATCATACTCATAAAAGTTTCCGAGATCGGGTAATACTCCGCAATTAGGTTTATTGATGGTTTTCATGATTTCAACCAGCCATTTTGCTATTGAGGAATTACCACCATGATTTTCAACAATTACATTTATTCCCATACCAGCTGCATATTCGGCTAATCTGCCTAATCCGTCAATTGCTGCAGCCTGCATCTGACCCATGGTTCCTCTGCCTGCTGCATTAACCCTGATTGAATGGCAACCCAGAAATTTCGCTGCTTTTACCCATTTGTAATGGTTCTCAACAGCTTTGGTCCTTGCTGCAAGTGAAGTATCAGCGAGGTTTCCTTCGCCATCAACCATGATAAGAAGACTTTTTACACCGTATTTGGTGCATGAATCTTTTAATTGTGTCAGATAACCGGTGTCCTCGCCTTTTCCTTTGAAAAATGTGGAAACATACTCAACGGCATCAAGATTATATGTTCTTTTTGCGATCCCCGGGAAGTCAAGATTGGTAACCGTTCCTTTCCCTATTGCCCGATGCAACGACCATTCCGCGAGAGAGATTTTATAATTCTGGGCAAAAGCACCTGCACTAAAACCTGCTATGAGGATAGTGATTAATAAGGCTTTGATTTTCATGTTTTATTGATTTTAATTATTGAAAAACTGGATATTTAAGTCTATTGCAAGGTACAAATTTTGCAGATCGTCAGGATATAGTTTCCTGTTTTTTGCAGAAATTGATAAGAACTCACACTGAGTTACTCAGAGAATTCACCCCTTACAACGTTTCGCCATTTAGCCTTTATGCCATTATGCCTTTACGCCCTTTATGCCATTATTCCGCAATAATACCTTATATTGTCAGGAACTTAAATAATACTAACAGAAAGGAAATGATATGTGTTTTTCACCGGAAGCAAGTTTTGCAGGAGGCATTATCATTTCTGCCGTAGGTATATTTACGATAAGAAAAGTCCATAAACCTTCCCAGATACTCTTCGCAACTATCCCATTATTCTTTGGTTTTCAACAGATTGCAGAAGGGTTTGTATGGCTTACACTCCCGCTTCCCCAATATATTGTGATTCAGAGAATATTTGTTTACACTTTCCTGATAACGGCGCAGGTTATCTGGCCGGTGATGATCCCCCTCTCGGTTCTCTTCATGGAAGAATCAAAAAAAAAGAAGAAAATATTAACCTATCTTCTCGCTGCCGGAATACTGCTAGCTGCTTACTATTCATTCTGCCTGATCCATTTTCATGTCCATCCGCAGATAAACAGATTTCATATTGTTTATCATAATGATTTCCCTGAAGCACTTGCAATGATTGCGACAATAGTCTATCTTATAGCTACCATCCCTCCACTTTTTATATCAAGTGTTAAACGAACCCATCTGCTTGCAGTCCTTATGACCTTTTCGTGCATTGTGACGGTGATATTCTTCAAGCAATATCTCACATCTGTGTGGTGTTTCTTTGCGGCGCTCATCAGCGGAGTGATCTACTGGATCTTAAGCGACCTGCAGAGAAGTCACCTGTTAACAAGATTCAGATTACTAAGAATTCCTTTAAAATAGATGGAGCGGATTTGCAATCATAGTATTTAGGTTGTTACATCCTTTTTAAACATCGCCTCTGTCCTCTTCTGAAGTTCTTCAAACGACACATCCTCAATATGAGTCATTATAATCCAATGATGCCCAAAGGGATCGACCAGACTGCCAGTCCGGTCACCATGAAACTGGTCTTTTACTACCATGTCGCCTGCCACTTTTGCGCCTTCTTTTAAGGCCTGGCCAAAAACCCTGTCTACATCTTCGACGTAAAGGCTAAGTCTGACAGGAGAGCCTCCAAGAGTATGAGGACTAAGATTACCCCAATTTTTGTTCTCATCGGCAAGCATGATTTTTGAATCACCGATTTCGATCTCAGCATAGCCAATCGATTTATCGGGCATTGTTATCCGTCCTATTTCTCTGGCGCCGAATGCCTTTTTATAAAACTCGATTGCTTTTTCAGCGTTATTTACTGCTAAACTTGGAGTAAGTGAATGAAATCCTTTTGGAATTGCCTGTACTTTCATAGCATTAGTTTTTCTGATATAACATTTCCTCATGTACAAAGTTCACAAACTTTTCAGAAGATAACAGAAGAAGAATTTTTGTAATTTTAGCTGAAATTACATTGACATAGCAGTTATTGAAATATCAGGTTAAGTATAAACCTCAAAGACAAGTTGAGATGAATAAAATTACAGGATCACCGGAAGGGTCAGCTCTTGTAAATGCGGCAGCAATGATAATTATTTTAGCTGGAGTGATGTATGCCAAATCTTTTATTACTCCCCTGTTGCTGGCAATATTCATAAGTATTATCTGTGCTCAACCCATTGACTGGCTTGAAAGAAAAAAAATACCAAGAGGGATTGCGCTCGTCGTTGTTATCCTGGGAATGATTATTCTTATTTCAGGATTTGCATTAGTAATCGGAGGAGCTATTTCATCCTTCTCAGGCAACCTCTCAAAGTATGAAACTACCCTTACGGACATAAGCAATTCATTTATACAGCAACTAAATGATTACGGTCTGACTATTCCGCATGATCAGGTTTCCAGGCTTATTCAGCCAAATAAAATCCTTGAGTATACCGCGGGAGTTCTGAACACGGTATTTAATATGATGGGGAATACATTCATTATCTTTCTAATCATAGTTTTCATACTCATGGAATTTGGTAGTTTTTCAATCAAAGCCAGGGCAATAAGAAATGAGTCAAATACATCAATTGCTTATTTTTCCACTATCTTAAAATATATCAGGCAATATCTTGCGATCAAAACCCTGTTATGTATTGCAACGGGAATCCTAATATACCTGGCACTAATAATAATCGGAGTTGATTATCCCTTGCTGTGGGCATTGATAGCGGGATTGATGAATTACATTCCAAATATAGGTTCCATAATTGCAACAATCCCGACATTTGTTTTTGCCCTTGTACAGCTGGGGATCGGAGGTGCTCTCTGGACACTGGGTGCCTCCCTGGCAATCCATAATGTTCTCGGTAACTTTATCGAACCCAGAATAATGGGAAAAGGACTGGGCCTCTCAACACTTGTGGTATTTTTGTCACTGATATTCTGGGGCTTTGTGCTTGGACTTGTTGGAATGTTTCTCTCGGTTCCGATTACCATGACTATTAAAATCTTTCTGGAACAGAGTGAGAAGACAAAATGGATTGCAATCCTTCTGGGCTCACCATCGGAGGCAAGTATGTATCTTGATAAAAGAAACCTTGATGAGCAGGAGTAACTTTACAATAAAAGGGAATGTGACTCCTCCATTTTCTTAGCTTCCAATTCTCTTAATCTCAATGTCTCGTCGGAAACTCTGTATTTCAACGATTCCTCCGACTCTTCCTCAAAATGTTTTATTTTCTTCTTATACAAAATATTGCCTGTCATCAGCATAAAGATGGTCATCAAAATTACGAGTGTAATCACCTGTTCGCTTATCAGGGGAACACGTGAAGCAACTGGAATAGTCATAAAGAGGATAACAGTGATAAGTCCACGTGGAATAAATAATAATAATGGCATTACCGGCATCTTCAGGAAGAATTTAATAAAGACCATACGAAGGAAAAAGAACGAGCCTGTAATTGCGAGACTGGTGAGAATATTGTCGATACTGAACAATCCTTTTACCTGGGTATAGTAACCGAAAATAATGAAGAAGAATGATCTTACAAGGAAGGTAAACTCTGTCACCATCTTCCTGAAAGCGCTCAGATCATTCCTGAATTTGCTGAAGTCAACAAATTTTTTAATTAAAGTATTTTCAAGCAATTTATTATTTGACAAAACCATACCGAAGGTAATGATCAGAAGTAATGCCGGAAGATGCGATAACTGAGCCAGCATATACACCAGTATAATCGATGTCATAATTATCACATAGTTAATATGATATCTGATCCTGTGGAGCAATATTGCAAGGATTGCAGTATTTACAAGTGAAATCAGCAAGGTTATCAGAGTGGTGTATGCAAAATAAACAATACCGCTGAGTATCGACATCTGGCCCATCAAAATCAGGTCAAAAATGATAATCCCGAATATATCTGAAAAAGAGCTTTCGTATATTACAAACTCTTTTTCGTCAGAATTCAGAAATACTGCTGATGGGATAGCTACGGCGCTGCTGATAATGCCAAGCGGAATTCCGTTTAAGATCGAATCTCTTACGGAATAACCAAAGAAATGCACTAATACAAATGTAAAAGCAGCTGTAAATAATGTGAAAAGTATAAAAGCAGAGGATATTGATTTAACAATAAGAGTTTTCTTTCGTTTTTGGAGCTTCAGGTCAAGACTGGCTTCAAGGATTATGAGAATAAGACCGATTGTTCCAAGCAAAGGCAGGACAGGCTTAAGATTTGGTATCTCTATCCGCGTATATTCTCCGAGTAGCTGTATGCCGATGCCAAGCGCGATAAGAAGTATAACTCCGGGAATTTTCGAATACTTGCTTGTGATATCAAAAATGTATGACAAAAGTATAATGATGCAGAGGGCGAGAATAATATAGCTGGTCATTATAGTGGTTTATTGTAAGGAGGGTTATCTATCAATTAACGCAGTTTAATAGTAAAGTGTTGTCAATATAACAAAAAAATAAGAGAAGTAGCATATAAAGGTTTGCAAAAAGGCAATCAGTCATCAGGCGTCAGTCGTCAGGCATTTTAATTATCTTTGCGAATTATTAAGAATAAATTTAAAACTTAAAGACATACGTGATATTCGATGAATTAGAATTGAGCCCGGAGATCCTTGAATCAGTTGAGTATATGGGTTTCAGGGAAACGACCCCGATACAGGAAAAAGCCATTCCCGTAATCCTTTCAGGAAGGGACCTTATAGCCTGTGCCCAGACGGGAACAGGAAAAACCGCTGCGTTTCTGTTGCCCGTAATGAATTTTATCTCGGAAAAACGACCCGCTCATACCCATACTCTTATACTTGTGCCGACCAGGGAGCTCGCAATCCAGATTGACCAGCAAATACAGGGACTGGCCTATACACTGAATATTACATCAATTGCTGTTTATGGAGGTGGCGACGGAAGCGGCTGGGACCAGGAAAGAGCAGCTCTCTCGAAGGGTGCTGATATTATTGTTGCGACTCCCGGGAGGCTGATCTCGCATTTGAATCAGGGTTATGTGAAATTCAGTCAGATTGAGGTCCTTATCCTTGATGAAGCTGACAGGATGCTCGATGTGGGGTTTTATGATGATATCATGAAGATTATTTCTTATTTGCCGAAAATACGTCAAACACTCATGTTCAGCGCCACCATTCCCTATAAAATAAGGGCAATGTCGAAGCACATAATGAAAAATCCTGTGGAGATTGCTCTTGAGAGATCAAAACCCGCCGAAGGTGTCACACAAGCCGTTTATATGTTGAATGACAGTCAGAAAATCCCCCTTGTCAACAGCATTATAGCCGATCATCCTGAATACACAAGCATTCTGATATTCAGTTCAACTAAAAAGAAGTTAAGTGAGATTGTACGTGGTCTGAGGTCAAAGGATTATCAGGTAGAAGGAATCTCATCCGATCTGGGCCAGAAAGACAGAGAAGATATATTACTCAGATTCAGATCACGAAAAATACGTGTCCTTGTTGCTACAGATGTTCTCAGTCGTGGAATCGATATTAAGGATATAAATCTGGTAGTAAATTATGATGCCCCGTCAGATGCTGATGATTATGTTCACCGTGTTGGCCGCACCGCACGCGCAGAAACAACGGGTGTTGCATTAACGCTTGTTAACAGGATTGATAATCAGAAACTTCAACGTATCGAAAAGCTGATTGGCTATGAGGTTAACAGGGAACCACTTCCTGCTTTTATCGTTGAGATACATGATAAGAGTCCGCATACGCCATCTTTAGCCAGACCAGATAAAGGCAAGTATAAACGCAGGTTCCGTCCTAAAGGGGGAAATCTGAAGAAGAGGGAGTAGTGTTTAGAGGCTTTAAAGGCTGTAAGTCACATCTTCTTCTCTGTGGTCCTCTGTGTCCCGTAACTATCGGGACTCTGTGCAAATCTGTGTAAGTTATTAGCTCTGGATTTTTTGTTTCCCGCTGATCTCGCAGATTTTCGCAGATGTAATACAAAAGAAAAAAACCCTGATAATCAGCTTATCAAGGTTTAGTTTTACGGGGAAGAGAATTTTCCTAATTTACCTTCTGTGCGCCAGCATCACCACCCATGCCCATCGGGTTAACATCAGAATTCCAAGTTTCAATTTTTACCTTCAGAGATCCATCTTTCTGTTTCTCCCAAACAGTCATGTATTTACCGTGGTCATTCATAGGTTGATCCATCCCGGGCATAGTCATTGTGACCTTGTAGGTTCCAATTTCGGTAACCATATTCCCATTCACCAATACCTTAACGATTGTTGGTTCAAAGGAGGTAAATTTAACACCACTCTTTGCCATATCCTCACTGGCCTTTTTAATAGCAGGAAGTCCATCGTGCATCGGCTCATAGCTGGGTAATGAGACGGCATCTTCAGTATACAAGGCAAGCAATTTTGCGGAATTGCCTGCGACCATGTCCTTTGCCATTTCCTTGTTCATTGCCTCGATCTTTGTTTTGAATTCTGCACTTGATTGGGAAAATGCTGTTCCGGCTGTAAACAGGACGAATAAAATTAAGGAAGCTGATTTGAAAGTTGCGTTTTTCATAATTGCTGTTTTTAATTAATTACTTTTATTGTTAAACAATCCTGAAACAGTAACAACAATGTTTGAATTTATGTTTATTTAATCTAAATAAAATTTAACATATATCGTTCACAGTATTAATTCACTTGAACCATTTCGACTCAAGATGTGTAATATTGAAAATAAGCATGCAAATGAATAATAAACCTGCCAGCAGCGACTATCCTGTTCTATCTTTCGAATCGCCGGATGAACTGAGGAAATGGCTGGAGAAGAATCATTCTGTATCATCCGGCATCTGGCTGAGGATTTTCAAAAAGAAATCCGGAGTGGAATCAATTAGCTACGATCTGGCACTGGATGAGTCTTTATGTTATGGGTGGATAGATGGTCAGCTAAAAAGTTATGATGAGCAATCATATATCCAGAAGTTTACGCCCCGGAGAAGCCGGAGTATTTGGTCAAAAAGAAATATTGAGCATATAAAACGTCTTGAAAAGGAAGGAAGGATGAGACCTGCGGGAATAAAAGAAGCGGAAGCCGCAAAAGCAGATGGCAGATGGGATATCTCATATGATTCTCCGGCCAATAGCATTGTTCCAGATGATCTGTTGGCAGAATTGTCAAAGGACAGCAAGTCATTAGAGTTCTTCAATAATCTTAGCAAGGCGAACAAATACGCCATTACCTGGAGGTTACAGACTGCACGTAAACCCGAAACCAGGGCGAAACGATTGAAAGAAATCCTGGAAATGCTGGCTAAGGGAAAGAAGTTTCATTAAGGTTGCCAGGTGTTGTGTGCCGGCGCCTTTACGCCTTTACGCCTTTACGCCGTTAAGCCATTACACCTTAATGTATCATCACACTGAACAGATTAACATGATACCACATTTTAGCATAGAAATATGCCAGCACCACTAATGCGATGGTAAACGTAAATAACAATCCCAGATATTTCCCGGCAACAGATTTGCCGCTTTTCACAGCCTTCACCGATATTATCTTAACCCAATCTTCAAGCTTTGTAAAAAGCGGGTAGAATATAACAACCGTAACTGCCATTGCAAGAAACGTGAATGCAACCGGCTTATAATGATTTTTATAGCTCACCATATAATCGGATATGCCAGTTGTTATAAGATTTACGGACAATATGGTCAGTGTTATTACAACAAAACGGAAGAAGTAACGATACATAATTTCAGGATTAAGATTGCCTGAATATATGCAATTCAAAATTCAAAATATTCAAAATTCAGAATAAAAAACGATTGGAAAAGAGCAATCAGAGAGAGCTGTAGAGGCTATAGAGGCAGTAAAGGCCTTTACAGCCCCTAATGCCTCTAAACCATTTATAGCTTTTTAGCCTGTTAACAGCACGTTCTGTAATCAGTACTCCCTGTGGCCGGACCGAACCACCTGTATCTGTATCTGGCGATTAAATTATACACCGGATCCCTGATAAAACCCGGGACAATAATAAATCCGTAAAGCAAAGGCCATAAGCCGTCGAGGCCCTTGAGGATATGAAGTACAGCATTCGATTTTGTGTAAATACGATCTTCCTGGATCAGCAGAACCGATCCCTTATCCACACCTTTCTGGCGATAACGGTTTAAGTACTCAGCTGCCATTTCTGATTCGAGTGGCAAGAAGCAGAATATTTTCCTGCTGTCATTCTTTGAAATAAACTTTACAACGTTATTACACAGTTTACACGTGCCGTCAAAAAGTATGACAGACTTTTTTTTATTTTCTGCACCCCGGTTTTCCATCTAAAACCTCTTTTCGCCCTAAAAAAGCCCCTACTGCCTCTAAAGCTTCTACAGCCTCTACAGCCTCTAAAGCCTTTTTATTTACATTTCAGGTTGGCCCTTTTGACTTTAGAAGGAGCCGCAAAGACGCCAAAGCTGGCATTCTTGAATGATTCGCATGCCTCAGCTGTTTGTCCTTTGCCTTCCTGTGCAAGGGCAATCTGAAAATAGAATTTTGCCTTAGGTTCGGCTGCCCCTGTTTCAAGAGCCAGACCTTTTTGTGCAGATTCCAAACCCTTGTCATAATTCTCCTGTTTATTATATACCTCGGCAAAATAGTAGAACAAATCTTTATCATCACCATATTTTGCAGCTTTGTTCAGAGAGATAAGAGCTTCATCAAGTTTATCGGTCTGATCTGACTTTGCTCCGGTTGAACGGAAGTATCCAAGTGCCAGTGAGGATGCCTGTTTAACCTTGGCTTCATCATTTGCTGCTTTCATAAGGGCAATATACTGGTCGATAGTTTTTTCAAAATCATCAGTATTACCTTGTTTCATATATATCAGCGCCTTATTATAAATTGTGGATGAATATTCCGGGTTGATCATCAACACACTATCAAAAGCTGCGAGAGCGTTGGTGTAATCATCTTTAGAGAAATATTCTCCTGCAAGATTATTATAAGCCCTTATCAGAACCGAATTGGCATTCTGCTTAGTTGTTGGATTTTCGTATTTTTCCGCAGCTGCAACGGCTTTTTTTGCAGCACTGATTACTTCTGATGCAGGTTTTTTCGCGGTAAATGCATCGGAAGCGACATTGTAATACAAACTTGGTAATACTTTCATCGCTTTCTCCCGGAGATCAGCAGCTGAATCTCCAAGCTGTGCTGACAGACTGACCACACTCTCAAAGGCTTTTATTGCTGCCTGTGGATTAGTCTGTACTGCACTGGCGCCTTCATTATAAGCCTTTATAACATCATTTCGTCCCTGTGCCATAATTGCCATGCTTGTTAGAACCAATGTAACAATCAGAGCGGCTGTTTTAGTTAAATTTCCAGATTTCATTTTGATTAAGATATTAAGATTTGCACTAATTAGATTGCCTGAGGGCTAAAAATAAAAATTATATTGTTTTGTTTAACGTTTTTCATAAATATTTACTGCCTTTACAGCCCTTACAACCTCTACAGCCTCTACAGCCTCCTTCATGCTTCCACAGTATATGAAACTTTTACATTGTCACTCTCATAGTTCTGAGACTGGCTTGATTCCCGTAATTTTTGCATTAATGATTTATTGATGGCACGCAGCATGAAAATTGTTATTATTACTGTGGCGGCTACTATATATCCAACCGTATTATAATGTTTTAATTTACCATCTGCAGCCTGAACCACTATTAGTCCTGCAATAATTGAAGCAATACCGCCTGACAATTGCTGAACAGATGAATTGATACTCATAAAAGAGCCACGTTCTCCGGGAGTCGGAATAGCGGTAATCAATGCTGATGATGAGACCATACGTGAAAGGACACCCATCATCAGAACGGTGTTCAGGAGTATTACATACCATAATGGAGTGAGTCCAAGATTAGTGTAGTACAAAATAATTACTATAGCAATTATTGATCCAGCCATATATACCCTGTATTTGCCGATGACATCGCTAAGTTTGCCTATTAATGGTCCTGCTGCCATAGAGAAAACACCTGTCACAAAATACAGAACCGGTAATTTGGCCATTGGTATACCCAGATTATTGACACTGAAAGCGCTGCCAAAAGGCATTATCATATAGCCACCTGTGACGAGCAATGTGCTGAAAACAAAAGCCCTGAGGTATTCAGATTTGGTAACAGTTTTAAACAGATGCTGAAATGGTTTAATATCCAAACCAGCTTTCAGATGGGCGTCGATTGGTTTCAGGTACAACACAATCCAAATAAATTCCAGGAGGCTTACACCCGTAATCAAAAGGAACGGAGCATGCCAGCCGACCCTGTTAGCGAAATAGAGTCCCACGGGGATGCCCATCACCTGGCTGGTTGCAAAAGCCATTTGAACAAAACCCATCACCCGTCCTCTCACTTTAAGCTCAAACAGATCTGAGATGATAGCATAACTTATTGAACTGATGACTCCGCCGAAAAATCCTGTGATAATCCTTGCTCCAAGAAGGAAGGAGTAGTTAGGGGCAATCCCGCACAGGAAAGTTCCTGTAATGAATCCGGTATAGAAAAACATAAGCAGTTTCTTCCTGTCAAATTTATCGGCGAAACCAGCTGCCAGCAACCCTGAAAGACCGGCGCTGAAAGCGTAACCCGATACCGCCAGTCCAAATTGGGATGTTGTGAGATGCAGAACCTTCATAAGTTGTGCACCAAGAGGCGACAGTACCATAAAGTCGAGCACAACTGTAAACTGTAGTACCGCAAGCAGGGCAATGATGAATATTTGATATCTGGAAAAAATTTTCACTTATGGAATTCGGAATTTACTGGTAGAACAACCGATTTTGAATTATGTTTACTGTTTACTGTTTACTTCTTTACACGCTAAGTCTCTAATTCCCTTGATCATTCGTTTGCTTTCTAACATCTTATTATTTAAATTTAATGTTCAGTCGGGTTCATCGATATTCTCAATTCTAACTTCTAGGCCATGCAAATAAAAAAGATTAAAACAGAAGACTTCATGAATGATTCTGTTGTAAGGGAGGTAAAGGAGAGAGCCGGTAAATTCAGACTCTCAGAAATTCATGTGTCTGATATTATTGATGGGGCAAACAATCAATATGTGGATCTGGTACAGGAAGGAGGCGGCGTACTGGGAATTGCACTTGTGGGTTATACGTGGGCAATGGAAGAAGCCGGAATAAGGTTTTTTAGTCTGGCCGGCACTTCAGCCGGAGCAATAAATACAATTCTGATGGCCTCACACGGTGACATCTCCCAGCCAAAAGCCTTAAGAATTCTCGATGAGATTTGTGAAAAGGACCTTTTTGACTTCGTGGATGGCAACCCACATATAAAAAGTATTATCCTTACAGCACTCAATAAAAGGTTAGGCTGGGCATTAATCCGATCATTTTTTCACCTGTTCGGAATAATCAGAACACTTGTTAAACATTATGGACTTAATCCCGGCAAAAGTTTTAAACACTGGATTGAAAAAACAATCGGTGATGAAGGTATCCATACCAATGCGGACCTGCTTGATCTAAGAAACCGCGTTCCCGTTGGATTCAAACACAGAGGAGGAGAGAACATTGATGGTCTGAAACCAAAACTGGTCATTGTGGCATCAGAAATAACCACACAGACAAAAGTCCACTTTCCTGAGATGGCCGGCTTATACTTTAAGAATCCTGAACTTGTAAATCCGTCTGATTTTGTCAGAGCGTCAATGTCGATACCGTTATTTTTCGATCCTTTTGAAGTAAAAGATATCCCCCAAGGGGAAGATGCAGTGAAACTCTGGAATGAAAAAGTAAAATTCTACGGCAAGCCACCTGATTCTGTCCTGTTTGTTGATGGCGGGATATTGTCAAATTTCCCTATAAATGTTTTTCATAATCCCGATCGGGTTCCCCGGTTTCCTACATTTGGTGTCAGGCTGAGTTCATTCCGTGAGAATATTAATGATACCGAGCGGCTCAAAGGATATTTTGGCGCTATATTTAATACCATGAGGCATATATATGACTTCGATTTCCTTTTAAAAAACCCTGATTACAGCCAGTTGATCTGCCGGCTTGACACCGATAATGACTTCAACTGGCTTGATTTCAACATTACCGACGAAAAGAAATTATTGCTTTTCCGGATAGGCGCAATGGGAGCTATTAATTTCCTGGAAAATTTCAATTGGGAAGACTATAAAGAGATCCGGAGGAAATTGCTGCCAAAGTAGCCTTTGTGCGGGATTGAACAAAGTAATTTTTCGCTGAAATAAGCCTTTTAACAAATCATTGTGTAACTTTAAATTCACTAACTTTTAACTGCGCACTCCGGGAAGCCTTAAGATTACTTGTGAAAAAGATATGCCTGATTTTTATTGCAGCCTTTCTGGCAATGATTCCTGTTATAAAGGTGGAATGTCAGGATTTTTCTTTTCGCGAATATAAGGTAAGCGATGGGCTACCTCAGAGTCAGGGCTTTTTGATCTACCAGGACAGAAAGGGATACATCTGGATCTGTACAAACAACGGGCTGGCAAGATTTGATGGCATTGAATTCAAAAATTATTTCAGGAAAGACGGTCTACCGTCAAATTTTGTACAGCGTCTGGTTGAGGATAAAGCGGGCGATTTATGGGCTTTATCACCTGAAGGCTTCTCCAGATATACAGGAGACAGATTCATTTTCTACCCTCCCTCTCCCGATCTGAAGATGATAAAATTTTCCACAGCCGTAACCCCGGCAGACAAGCCGGGGGAAATTTATACTATCGGCAGAAATCCATATGACAATTCCAATCAGATAATTCTTTTTTCCAACCACAAATACGTAACAGTCTCATGCAAAGATCATTCCTTTAAAGAATCTGTTTATACAAGCATTCATTTCGATACTCTGACTTCCGATCTTCTGCTCATCGATGTTTTAAAACAGCTGTGGCTATATAAGGATGAAACACTTAAGAAAGTGTCGGAACGTAAGGTAAGCGGATTTTTGAACTCTCTGGCTAAGACATTGGTCTGGTCGGATGAATCAATATTTGAATATCGTGAAAAAGATATTTTCCCTGTCTTTAACAACGGGAATAAGGTTAATGGAGTAGTGCAATTAAAGATACTTGTTCAGTCAGGATCCGTCAGGTTCTTTGATGGAACTGAATCTATTACAATGAAATTGCCTTTTAAACCAACCAGTATATTCATTGATGATGAAGGAACACTTTGGTTCCCTTCTGAAAATAATATATACCGATTGTTATCATCATCATTCATTTCCTTGTCGAAGGATTTTACCGGGTCAACGGATATATGGGCAATGTGTACAAAAAAGGATGGGAATCTGTGGATGGGAACTCTTTCAGGCAACCTTTTAAAGTACGATGGAATGGAGGTAAGCACGCAGAATGAGTTCAGAAAATTATTCCCGGCAAATGTTGCATTTTACAAAGGAAGCAGGCTGTTGTCAAATGGGGAAATCTGGTTCTCAACAAATGAAGGAATTCTGATCTGGAATGGTTCATGTTTTTCAAAATTTGAAGGTATTCCGGAAAAAACGCAGGTCTGTTATATCTATGAGGACCCTGATAATCATAAGATTATCCTCGGAACTGATAAGGGGTTATTTATTGTTGATAAGAAGGATGTTAAATCCTTTACTCAATTCAATGATGATAACCTTGGAGTAATTGAAGGAGTTGCAAGGGATGATTCAGGTTTCTACTGGTTATCAGGGCATCATGGTCTTGTGAAATTTGATGAAACTAATTCAATACCGGTAAAAGAAGATTTCCTTCCCTCAACCTTCACATACAATATTGATAAAGACTTTAACGGAGGCATCTGGGTTTCCTCCGACGAAGGGCTTTTCTGTAAGAGGAAGCACGATAGATATTTCATTAATGTAATGCCGGGAAGCATAAATAAACCGGCAAATGCATTAAGAATAATTAACCGTTCACAACTACTGGTGGGTCGGGCTGCAGATATCTGTCTGATCGATCTGCCCAAATTCTATAATAATGAAAAAGATTATTATAGAATTTATGATAAAACAGACGGATACTTCGGCGATGACTGTCTCGATAATGGTATTGTCTCCGACAAAGACGGATTGTGCTGGATACTCACGTCAGATAATATTGTGAGGCTCGACCCGGGTAGTCTGAAAAAAAATCTGGTGCCCCCCAGATCATATCTGACAGGGCTCTTTTATGAGACAGATTCTCTCACCTGGCAACCAGCCTGCAAAAATGAGTTTTATTACAGAGTGCCATCCGATATAGCTATTGCCAGCCAATACAAGAAGATCAGGATCACCTTTACGGGAATATCAACCAAAAACCCGGAAAAGGTTCAATACATCTGTAAGCTCGACGGATTTGACACAAAATGGTCATTGTCATCATCTAAAAGGGAGATCATTTATGAGAATTTACGACCAGGAAAATACAACTTTCACCTAAAAGGCATCAACGCTGATGGTATTCAGAATGTAGTATCCACCGATCTGAGTTTCACAGTTACACCTACAATATGGGAATCGATGTTTTTCAGGATTTCATCTCTGGTAATATTAGTTTGTATCACCTTTCTGCTGACGAAGCATATTCTTAACAGGAGGGATAAGCAGAAAGAGGAAAAGCATAAAATTAAGTCAGAACTTCTGAAGCTTCAGATGAATTCAATGCTAAGGGAATTTGATCCTCACTTTACCTTTAATGCAATTTCTTCTGTGGGCTCCCTCATCATGAAGAATAACCGGAAGGAAGCATATAATTATCTTACCAGGCTATCCTCAATGCTCAGGTCTGTTCTGCACAACGGTTCCTCAATTCTTAAACCACTTTCTGACGAGATTGATTTTGTCAGACATTATTGTGAATTGCAGCAATTAAGGTTCGGGGAAAGATTTAGTTTTAACATCAGTGTCAGTGAGGATGTAGATACTATGATCGAGATCCCAAAAATGGCAATTCAAACGTTTGTAGAGAACGCAGTAAAACATGGTCTTGAAAATCGTAAGGAGGGCGGTAGTGTGGAAGTTATTCTGACACATAATGAAGATGCAATATCAATTGTAATCAGAGACAATGGGATTGGCAGAGAAGCTTCAAAAAGATTGAAGACTGGAGGAACGGGGCTTGGTCTCACAACAATTAATAAGATTTTTGAAATCATTAATCAGGATAATCAGCTTAAATCTACTCTTGTTATAACCGATATAATAGAGGGCGGATCGCCTGCAGGAACTGAAGTCAGCATTCTGATTCCCGACAAATACAGCTTCGGTAAGGCTGATTCATTGGGCGAATAAACCGTTATTTGAGTTAATTTAATTAATAATGTTAAATGGAGAAGACAGTTCTGACAGCAGTCATAGTAGAAGATGAATCTGAATCACTTCAGCTCCTGGAAGGTCTTATACATTCAACGGGAGGAATAAAAGTAACCGGGTCAACCTCTAATTCCGATGAGGCAGTCCGACTCATTGTCTCCCTTGTCCCCGATATAGTATTTATCGATGTTAAGATGCCGGGCAAAAGCGGGTTTGAAGTGCTTGATGAACTTTTAAATTACAAAACGGTAAATCCATTCATCGTTTTTATAACAGCTCATGATGAATTTGCAGTCAGGGCCTTCGAATATGCTGCTTTCGATTACCTCCTGAAACCTGTAGATCCGGATCGTTTGTCGGCAACGATTTCCAGATGCAGGGAAAACAAGAAGCCTGATTCCGTTCAAAATGCAGGCCTGCTGCTGGATATCCATAAAAAGCTCATATACAAGAGTACAGCAGGAATTATAGTAATCGATCCGGCAGATATTATCTGTATCGAAGCTGATGGAAACTATTCACTTTTTAAACTCATTGGAGGCAGGACTGAGACTATCACTGTACAGCTTGGGAAGATAGCAAGTCAGCTACCGGCAGACAATTTCTTCCGGGTAAGCAGAACCTATATAATTAATCTGCACTTTCTTCAAAAGATAAATTCACATAAACGGCAATGCTTACTTCTCTCTAATGGCGATGAATTCAGGTGCGATATCTCCCATGATAATATTAAAATTCTTACGAGGATCCTGAAAACCAACATGTGACATTCACTTCATACCATTAAATGGCAGCTTCATACAACAAACTGTATCTGTAAAACAATGGGAAAGTACACGTCAGATATCTGTCTGATTTCTGCCTATTTTCGTGCTTCTTAAACAAAAAACCCTGTATGAGTATGAAAAAGCTTTTATTGAATTACCAGGTTCTTATAGCTGTTATTATTCTTTTAATTTCTGCTGATTGTAAAAAAGATGAACCTGCCACTATTGCTGTTCTATCAACCACAGTTTTAACAAATATAACTGCAACAACCGCGAGTACCGGAGGTTTAATAAAATCTGATGGCGGTGCAAAGGTAACCGCAAATGGAGTTTGCTGGAGCAAAGTTGAAAATCCGTCTGTAAGCGATTCCAAAACTACAGATGCAACAGGAAGCTTACAGTTTGTAAGCAGTATAACAGGGCTGGATGCCGGAGCTATATATCATGTACGGGCTTATGTGAAGAATGCTGTCGGAACGGCCTACGGTGCTGACCTCTCATTCACAACCCTCGGACAGGCTCCTTCGGCGCTGACTCAAACGGCGACTAACGTGAGTGAGTCGGCAGCATCATTAAACGGTACAGTAAACCCTAATTATTTATCTGCGACAGTCACTTTTGAGTACGGCGTTACAACAGCTTATGGCAGCACAGCCTCAGCCGCTCAGAGTCCGGTAACAGGAAATACGATGGTTAATGTAAGCACCGGGATCTCAGGATTATTACCAGGTACGACCTACCATTTTAGGATAAAAACTGTAAATTCTATAGGAACAACCTACAGTGAGGATAAGACTTTTACGACATCAGGTCAGGCACCGGTTGCAACAACAATGGATGCAACAAATAAAACAACTACTGATGCTTCCGTTAATGGTACTGTAAACGCAAATAATTTATCAACCACTGTAACATTTGAATATGGTCCAACAACAAGTTATGGACAAACTGTTACAGCCGATCAAAGTCCGGTTACAGGCAGCACAAATACTAATGTGAGTGCAGTGTTAACCGGACTAACTGCAGGTACGACATATCATTTCAGAGTAAAAGCAGTAAACGCTGTTGGCACAACAAACGGAAGCGATTTGTCATTTACAACACCAGGTCTTCCTCCGACTGCAACAACCCTTGATGCAACAAATAAAACAACGACTGGTTCTACCGTTAATGGTGCCGTAAACGCAAATAATTTATCAACCACTGTAACATTTGAATATGGTACTACAACCGGTTATGGACAAACTGCCACAGCCTCTCAAAGTCCGGTTGCAGGTAACACAAATACTAATGTGAGTGCAGCTTTAACCGGCCTGACTGCTGGGGTATATCATTTCAGAGTGAAAGCAGTAAGCTCCGCCGGAACAACTTATGGTTACGATAAGTCATTCACGCTTTATTCAGCTCCGACGGCAATAGATCTGGTTGGGTACTGGTCATTTAGTGGCAATGCAAATGATGCAAGCGGGAACGCACACCATGGGACAGTTAATGGAGCCACTCTTACAGCAGGAAGATTCGGAAATGCAAACGGGGCATATTCTTTTGATGGCATAAATGATTATATATCAATTGCCCCATCAAGCCTTGTGGATAATGAGACCGCTGCAACTTTGTCATTCTGGCTCATAAGGGAAGCAGATGATGATTACGGTTTACCTATCCACACAGGTAATCAGGGTAGAATACAAACATCAGTAAGCAAAAACTCGGTCTCAGTGGGTGTAACAACAAATAGTAATTATGATGGGGCTGCGCCAAGTGAATTTGGAGCCACCGATATTTTTAACCAAACTCAATGGAATCACATAATTCTGAGGTACGATGGAGCTGCTCAAAAATTAATGCTTTATGTAAATGGGGAACTCAAAAAAGAAACCTTTGCCGAAGGAAATATCTGGGCAGCCCAGGGAAGTTATCTGGCTTTTGGTGTCTATTATCTTTTCGGCACTCCACATCATGGATATTACAAAGGTACCCTCGATGATGTAAGATTATACAAACGCGCATTAACTGATGCCGAAATATTATCGCTCTATCATGAAGGAGGCTGGTAACAGAATGTTAAAAAGGGAAGCGAAATAAAATTTATTTGCAGTGTGATCTAAGGAGAAGACGACTGATAGAAAACCATGATCTATCAGTTGTTTTTTTTGTACCAGTTGCTAATAAATCCATTGTTTTTAGATCAGCGAAAATCAGTCTGATCCGCGTCATCCGCGTCCTATTTCTTCCACGTCATCCGCGTGCTATTTCTTCCTACAACATTATAATCATCTTCAGCAACTCCTCCCTGCTTTTCCCCAGCTTGTCGCTCAGAGTAGTCAGCATGGCATTTTCTTCCCCTACTTTAAAATTCAGGTCTTTATGGGAAAGACTCTTATACATTTTAAGGAGTTTTTCTTTCCTGGTCTTCCAGTATCCTCCATTTTCGGGTTTCATGGCGTTTTTTTGTTAAGTTCTGTAATTTCAGGACCTTTTATTCTTATTACGGAACCTTCAATGGGAATGTTGCTGATTCTGTTTCAATTTTGACGAACAGTGGTTCTGGTTACACCAAAATCGCCAGGCATCAGGCGCCAGGACACTACAACCTTACAACCTTACAACTTTACAACTTTACAAATTTACAACCTTACAACCTTACAACCTTACCTCAGATACTCATGAACCTTTTTTTATCTTCTTTACACAGAAGCTTTAACAGACGCCGGGCTGACATTAATGCGGTAGGAAGTCCTCCCCCGGGCTCAACCCATTGTCCGCACATATAAAAACCCTTAAGGTCAGGTAAAGTTTGTGCCATTGGTTTCATAATCACATGTGAATTTTCCGGGGTTATGAGCCATCCTTCAAAAGAACCTTTCCAGTTACCGGTATAGCGCTCGAAGGTGAGAGGTGATGCGACATCAGTAACTTCAATCTGTTCTGTTATCCCCGGGAAACGCTGTTCGAGTAAATTAACAACTGTTTCAGCTATCTCCTTTTTCTTCCTGTTATAATCCTCCCTGTTCTCTGACAGATCCTTCCACCACGTGTAACCGGTTTGCAGCATGATTGTTATAGCAGTCTTACCATTAGGCGCCATTGAAGGATCGTGATTATAAACATGAACAGTTATTCTGTCACGCAGCTGGTCAGCGATCTGTACGGGTTCTTTCAGCCTGAACGAGATTCCGGAAATTGTCCTGGGGATATCATCAAATTTCCGGTTAACTCCCAGTGATATAAAGATCAGAGGAGGAAAAGGCAGCCATTTCGAGTATGGTTCCCGGCTTTTCTCATCAACGTACTTTTCATCAAGCATATTGAAAAGGGTTGAATATCCGTCGGCAGCAGAGATAACCCTGTCGGCGGTATACCGGGTACCATCTTCCAGAAGGATGCCGGTAGCTTTCCCATCTTCAGTAAGGATTTTTTCAACTCTGCTTTTATATTGAATCTCACCGCCAAGATCGAGATATCTCTTTTCCATTGCTTTTGTCATAGGCATTGAACCTCCAAGCGGATAACCGGCATTCCGGTTATGCATATAAGCAAAGGTGAAAAGCATAAAGAACATTGAGAACTCTGGTATCCAGATCTGCTTGAAAGCTTCTTTCAGAACAGGGTCGGTGAATCGTTTTGAAAAATCCTCTGCTGTAAGCTTCATCCATTTCTGCATCTTTCCTGCATTGAACAAAAACATAGCTACTGTTCTTGTCCGTTTTAAAAACCCGGTAAGAAATGAATCACGCTTTGAAGGAATATCAAAATGAAGACACAAACGGATCCCATCCGTGAATTCTCTTATTGGTTTTTCATCTGCCGGAGCGAATTGCAGCAAATGTTTTTCAAGCTTATCCAGATCAGTGTAGAAGATCAGGGTTCTCCCCGAGTCCTCGATTCTGTAGTATTCGTCCATGTAAATGAACTCCCTGCCCTGCGAAACGCCGGTTTCTTCCCAGAAGTCATGCATTCCGCTCTTTTCTGAAGATCCGACCAGCCAGTGGATACATCCGTCAAAAGTATATCCCTTTCGCTGCCATGAAGTGCATAGTCCACCCGGTTTATCATGCATTTCGAAGATCCGTGTCTTGTAACCGTTGAGTCTTGCATATATACCAGTTGCTAATCCGGCAAATCCCCCGCCGATTATGATCAGAGATTCGTTTTTCATAGTGTAATAAGTTACGATCAGATGCAATTTACGAAAAAAAGTCGTAAGACCCGAAGTCAGAAGCCGGAAGTAATCATTCCATCTTCCCGTCCAGCCAATGAATAATATTAAGCAACAGCTTATAATTCTCCCTGGCATAATCGGAATTCATACCAACCTTGTTCCGGCCCGGTCCCGACAGCTGTGCTGAGAACATTGCTGCTTCACCGAAGATAACCACGCGCCCTTTGCCATATTTCATATAAGCGCCCTGTGACCAATCTTTTATGTTGGTATACCTTGTATGAGAATCAAACACCCAGGCCGTGTCGGTTTCCATAAGAAGATATTTATCCCCGAACTTTAGGATTGAGGTTGCTGCTGCAGGAATCATTATAGCCTGACCAGTAAATGTTACAATTTTATCAACTTTCTCATCGGCGGTTCTGCCATTTGTTATTGAACATGAGGCAAGAGAGCCATCATTTCTGTAGAAATAATCATTGCCCGGTTTTGACGTATCGGCTGCAAAACCATTTGTAAATGTAAATCCGAAGGCTGATGCAAGGTCTGAAGCAGCACCACCGAAAGGCATGTGGTCGGCGATGAGAAAAAGTGATCCGCCCTTCTGTACCCAATCCCTGACAGTCTTAATCTCTTCCGTTGAAAAAGCCGACGGCGTAGGAACATACCAGTTCTGGATATTGATCTCGTTGAGAGCATTGGCAATTACCAGTATCCTGACATTCTTTAACTGCGCATTGGTAAATTCCCCTTTAAGGCTGTCAACCCTATAGCCATCGGACCTTAGCAACCTGGCAAACGGAAGATATCTGCCATTGGCTGTATGGAAGTTACTATGTCCCTGATCTATAGCCACAACCGGACCTTTGCCCGATGCATATTCCGGTTTCGCAATAACAGGTTTGAAGTTTGTGTCGGCTACCTGCTGACCAATACTGCTCAAAGAGATCAGTCCTAAAAAGGAGGCAAACAGGAAAAGTTTAAATTTCATGAGAATTGAATTTATGTTGCTACTACTCTGAAACATAAAGATAGGAAATTGCAGGGATAGAGGCAATCCGATTTTATATTCGGTGGAAATTGGTTTACAACAGACAAGTTTCACAATAAAAGACGGGAGCTAGAAGTCCGAAGTCCGAAGTCGGAAGTAGATTGTGTTAAACCTTTAAATCAGCGATAATCAGCCTCATCTGCGTCATCCGCGTGCCATTTCTTCATCTGCGTCATCAGGCATAATAGGATCCTTTACAGTGTGCCTCTCTTTATCTTTCTGAATTGAGGGGTCAGTCCATGAGTGAATTCAGTTTGTGCATATCTCTTACTTCGAGGACCCTAACAACAGATTTCGGATCATCGGTATCCTGAAACGTGTGGTAAAAAAAAGTCATAATTAGCACTTTCAGTCTATTTTTATAGAAGAACAGAACAATTTAGAACAACTTTAAATCACTATCACCTGTTGATCCCTTAATTTTATAAAAGTTATTCCCTCCCATTTTTACGACTTCTACAAAATCAAGTTTTTTGAGGTATCTCATAAGCCGCGGTGAAGTCCAGTCGCTTTTAATTTTTTCCAAAATCTCTTTCGAAGTAAGTGGTTTTTTCTCAAGCAGATTCCTGATTGTGCTTTCAATTGATTCTTCAGGTTCGCTTACAATTTCCTCTTGCCGCAATTCATCGGTATCAGAATAAGTATTTAAAATTTTGTTCCCATAGAAATCGACCGGAACAGCTCCTTTTTGGATCAACAATAAATTTGCATTCTGCTCAGTGTTTTCAGGTTTTCTGACGTAGATAATTCTGTTCTTCCTTATACCGTCAGTCACCCCCGACCAGGTACCGCCTTTTTCAGTTGATTCAGCAACATATATCTCGTTTGCTAGTCCATAAATAATTGGATTTCTGGCCATAGCAAGATCCGTTCTCCAGGGTGTCTTAGGGAAAAATGTGCTCAGGACGAGAACATCTCCGTCAACAATCTGCCTGTAATAGGCTTTGAAACCCGCACTGAAAGTCAGGATTCCCTGAGGAAGTACAATTATGCTTTGACCTTTATATTTTATAGCGGAATCAAGAGCCTGTTTATCTACTCCTTTAGCAAAACCGCTCACGACGACTTTAAATTCCCTACTCGCCTGTCTGGCAATATTATCAGTAAATTCCAAAGAGACACCAGAAGCATTTCTTGACCCTACTATTGCGATGGATTTTTCAGTCATTACTTGCTTGTTGCCTTTTATGTACAGGACTGCCGGCGAATACTGAGTTTTAAGGTTCGCTTTAAGTGTCCTGGAATATTCCGGAGAAGTTATTGGAATTATTTCATATCCCTGATTGTAAAGAGTCTCAGCCAGGAAAGAATTATTGGCAATTTCTGCTTTTACATTGACAAGATCAATGATTTCTTTTTCATTTAACTGGTAAACGCTTCTCCATTCATTTTCCGGAAGATGAAAGAAATCTGAGAGTTGAATTTTCTGTTCATGGAAGAACCGTATGATAAGGTTATTTAACCTTTCATGTTTCCATCCCGAAAGTTGAGAAACAGCTATCCAGTATGCAGCATCATCAATCATTAAGATCTCCTCCAACAGTTTTTGCAATTACCAGCGGCGCAATCTTTTCAGCTCCTAAATTAGTAAAATATCTTCCAATTTCTTTTATTGTTGCTCCACTGTCAAACACATCATCAACCAGCAGGATTTTTTTGCACACAATCTCTTCTGGCTTTCTGAAACTAAAGGCATCCTTCACATTATCATTTTTAAGGGTATGGTTTTCGAATACTTTTTGTTCAGCTGTGATTCTGGTCTTTATCAGATCATGGGATATAGGAATTGCCAGTACAGAGGAAAGTTTTTCTGCAAAGATCTGAACAAGGCTACCAGATTTTGTCGGAGGAACATATACAAGAAGATCAAATTTTTCGTCGCCATATTTCTTCCGGAAAGCTCTTAGGGTAAGTATGAGAAGAAAATCCGGGAAATCGCCACCTGATTCATACTTTGACCGGTGTATTGCAGCTCCCACATTAGAGAATCCATAAAACGAAGAAGCAACCCCATTGACAATTTTTGAATGAACTGATTCCACCTCAAGTGATGGGAAATAACCCTCTCTGAAATCCTTAAGCTTTTTTTCCCAGAACATATTATCAGAAATAATCTTTTTCTTCAAACCGGTATTGTCGCAGTTGGAATAAATATTATCAGATGGATCTCCCAGAAATTCGCAAAGAAATTTCATGCGCGAACCTGTCGTATACACGTATTGTATTATTTTTTCTAATTCTGCAGTCTTTGTTTTTCTTAATTCCTCGAATGATTTGAAATTCAACTTTGGTGCTCCAGTAACAAATTCGAGTTTTTTACTTTTTCCGAAATTTGCTTCACGGATGATTCCCTGTTCAATAAGATCAGCCTTGATTACTCTTACCGGAGTTTGTCTCAGGTTTGTTTTTCTCATAAGGTCTTTTTCACTAAGGGGCTCGTTATGAATTGCTTCAATAACCTGCTGATATTTTTTTATGGCTGGTCTGCCTCCCTCAATGAATGAAACCGGGAGACTTATATCCTCAGGATTATAGAAAAGTATTATATCTGTAGGCAGACCATCACGCCCTGCTCGTCCTATCTCCTGGTAATAATGAATGGGAGATTGCGGAATCTGGGTATGAATTATGAATCTGATATCCGGTTTGTCAATTCCCATCCCAAGTGCATTTGTGGAAATAACACATTTCCATCGGTTAGAGAGCAAACCTTGTTCCGTATCGATCCTGGTCTCAGCATCCAAACCGGCATTGTATGAAGCTGCAGCAATATTCAAAAAAGCAAGCCATCTGGAATAAATCTCAGTATTTACTCTGGTGCCTGTATAAATTATTCCCGATCCTTTAATTTCATTTAAATTTTTACCAACCCAAATCATTTTTTGATCTTCAGAGGTTACGTTTATTACAAATAACCTGAAGTTTTCACGAAGCAATCTCCCTCTGATAACTTTTATTCCACCTCCAATCTGGTCTGCGATATCTTTTTCAACTCTTGGTGTTGCTGTGGCAGTTGTTGCGATTACAGGTAAATCACGTGGAAGAAGTTTTACGAGGGTTATGATTCTCCTGAAGGCTGGTCTGAAATCGTGCCCCCATACAGATATACAATGCGCTTCATCCACAACAATCATTGAAAGTTTTATTTTTCTTGTCGCTTCAATCCAGTCACTGTTCTCCTGACGTTCAGGTGCGATGTAAAGGATCTTCAGTTCTCCTTTTTTTGCTTTTTCGATTACAGCGGCATTTTCATATTCTTTTTGATTACTATTAATGAAAGCAGCGGCAATCCCAAGACTGTTAAGTTTGTTAACCTGATCACGCATCAGCGCTATAAGAGGAGAGAAAACAACGGTTGTCCCACTAAACAAAATTGCAGGAAACTGAAAACAAAGGGATTTCCCATAACCTGTTTTCTCTATCAGCAATACTTTTTCACCATTCAGTATCTTCTGAATAACTACCCATTGTGTATCATAAAATCTGTCGAGCCTGAATTGCTTCTGCAATATAGCTTCAGCTTCCTGACGGGTCATTTAAGTAATCATTAAAAAGAAAATAGCACGAGACAAAAAAATCTACCCTAAATTTAAACAATTCCTTACAAAAGGCAAAAAAAGTTGTAAAGACACAAAGTCGCACGAAAGTCAGAACATCGCCTATCGACAATAATACAGATAGTTGCTAGTTGCTGGTTGCTGGTTGCTGGTTCTGGGTGATCCAACAAGCAACAAGTACCCGGGACCCAGAGTTAACCTTTGTGTTCCTTTGTGTTAACCTTAGTCTATAGCTTTTTCTTCACTTTCTGTTCTACGGATAAGGTTAACCCTGATACGTTGAGCCTCTTGCAGGTCCCAGTCCCAATCGGTATTATTTGGCTTTACCTGATCCAGTATAATATGGATCTGGTTTGCTTCAGTCTCATTCACAGCAAGTTCTACTGCTATATCCAGCATTGCATAGTGCCAGTCAAATCCCTTGAAGAGCTGTTCATGCCATGACTTTAAACAATAATTGTAAAGCTCTTTGCGAAGTGTTTCGTCAATTGTTTGTTGAGAGATATCAGACAAGATATTAACGGAACCTTGAATACTACCTCCGATATCACCATTGCTGTCATCAGCAAATTCTAATGCTTTTGTCATCTCCTCCAAAACAGCACAAGATATAAATATGGCAGTTTTGTAGTTTGTTGCTTCAAGTAACATTTCGGCACGCGATAACAGATCCTGAACGGCACTACCAACGTGACCTGCTTCTGAATAACCGATGTAACCATTTCGGCCAACGGCTGTTTTAAGTATGTGCCTGATCTGTCCGGCGTACAGATCTTTTGAATCGGGTATAACCAGACTTGCATATTGTGCCAGGAACTGGTGCCTGAAATTATTGTCCTTAATACAAAGCTCTTTTATATATTCTTTCAGGTCATCATGTGATAGTTTTTCGATTATTTCGTCGATCTGCCGGGCTACAGTCTTTTTTTTGGGATTTTTAGCGGCGCCTGCTTTTTTTTGCGATGGCTTTACATTCAGATCAAGTTCATTTTGCTGCAGGTAAAAGATAACGGCAGCCACATGTTTGCAAACAGGTCCCATATCGTAGGGACAAGTACAAACATATTCGGAAATCATGTCATTTTTAATCATCAGATTTACAGTATAGGGCTCTGTGCCTTCCACAATGGCCTCATATTCACCAGACATTAGCTCTTCGGGTTCATGAACCAAGCCTTTTTTGAAATATTGAAGGCCTCGTTTTAATATAGTCTCATCGATATACTGTTCGAAGCTGTTAAGAGGTATTTTCATATATGCAATTTATGCTTACATATTATAATTCGACTTAATTTTCCCGATTTTTTTCATTTCTCTTTTTAATACTCATATTGATTTCTTAACGCCGAAAAATACATTTCAAATGTAATTAACATATTTATGTAAACATTTTTGTTTATTTTTGTAATATGAATAGTAATATTGAAATAATAAAAGGTATCCATCCGGGATTAGTACTTGAACATGAGCTTAAGCAGCGACATCTCAGCAAAGGTCGATTTGCTCTTTCTTTGCAAGAATATCCTCAAACTCTGGTATCCATTACTAAAGGAAAGAGACGGATGAACACGAAACTTGCGTTGAAAATAGAGGATGCCCTTAATATTGAAGAAGGTTATTTCATGACTCTGCAAATCCACTATGATATTTCTAAAATAAAAAGAAGTTCACCAAAGTCCCATCCAGATTTGAAAAAATTAAGGCGTATCCTATTCTGGGACACGAAAATGGAGAACATAGACTGGGAAAAGCAAAAAGATGCAGTCATCAAAAGAGTTTTTGAAAGAGGAAATGAGATTGAAAAAAAAGAAATTTTACGTTTTTACGGAAAAATAAATGTGAACAGGATTCTTAAAAATCATGAAGATTAAACTTCATTATAATACTATAGACCAGCAATTATCAGTTGTATTATATTCTCTGATGGAAGCGAAGGAATTTAATGATTTCAGGTTAGTCGGTGGTACAGCATTAAGTTTATATAGAGGTCACCGGAAATCAGTTGATCTTGATTTGTTTTCTGATTCTACCTATGGGACCCTGAATTTTGAAGTAATCGATGCTTTTTTGCATAATCATTTCTCTTATGTTGATTCTCATGATTATGGAATCCGCGGATTTGGTAAGTCATATTTTATTGGCAATAATAAAGATGATTGTATAAAACTTGATCTGTATTATACTGAGAAATTCATACAGGATTTTATACTGATAGATGGTATACGCCTGGCCACTGTTGAAGAAATTATAAGTATGAAAATTGAAGTAATTTCAAATGTTGGAAGAAAAAAAGATTTTTGGGACATTCATGAGTTACATGATGATTACTCCTTTAAAAAAATGCTTGATATTCATAAACTGAAATACCCATATTCTCATGATGATAATCAAATCAGAATCAATTTCTCAAATTTTAAAAAGGCTGATGTGGATTTTGATCCAAATTGCTTAAAATGGAAATATTGGGAACTTATTAAATTGGATATGATTGAATTTGCATCACGTTAAGTTTGGAAGTAAATTGATAAGAATTTTATCTTCGTTAATCTGCTGGACCTGCAGGAAAATTATCTCGCAAAGGGGAATATTATCGACCTTTGTTATTCAATAATAATTTCTAAATCAGCCGAATGTGAAACTTTTTTATTCTTATAGTGAAATCTTTAACTTTACGAAAAGCAGGTTTTGAATTAGTAACTTAAACAATAGCCATTATGTACTATGAACTTTCAAAATCAGAAAAGAAAATAGCCCGAAGGATTATGGATAAGGGAATAGATAACCATTATCATCGTGCACTATCGGATGTTAAAACCATTATACAAAATTGGGAGGCTGGTAAGATTCCAAGTAATCATGATGCCTATATGAAACTATACCAGAAAGTTAAGAAAAACGACACCAATATTGGCAAGATATATAATGACAAAGGCGGATCACGATGGGTCGAGGTTATATCTCTTCAGCTGGCGGATGGTGTTATAACAGTCGAAGATTTAAGTGAATTCGACGAGAAACTGCAAAATACAATCTTAGTTTTAGGGGGATTTATGGAGCTGCAGGAATAACCATAATACTTCCTCAGACATCGCGCCATCTCCCATAATACATAAAACATTTTTCTCTGCATCCTCTGCGGATCTGCGGGAATGGATTTTGATTTCCTGGCAAACCCGCAACCCAACCAGACTACCTAAGCATCTCCCCTGTTTCCAAATAGTGATTCAGCATCTTCTCAAGTTAGTGGATCAGATCCCGAAAGTCATCATCTGAGAAATTTTCACTCTCCCTCTCTCCCTTCTCCTCTTTTCCCATTCTTCCTCTGTGGTTCTCTGTGCTTCCCTGCCTACCGGCAGGCAGGTCCGTGGCTCTCTGTGTAAGTTCTTCATCTCCCTTTCTCCCACTCTCCCACTCTCCCCATCTCCTCGCTTATCTCCTCATCCCCATTATCATCCCCCCGAAATACGGAACAAGCCATATAATCCACACCATTAAGCTATACCTGTGAAATCTTTTACGAGACATTTCACTTCCCTTACTGACCACATAAGTTGCCCATATTGCATGAATGAGCATCAGCCACAGAGCAATCTGTCCGGTCAGAGTATGCAGCTCCAGAAGATTAAATGAATGGTTTGCCAGCCGGGTCATTGCCAGTGTGCCGGAGACATCGAATATGAAGCCTGTCCAGAACATAGCAACATGCCAGCCCTTAAGGTATTTTGCAAATCGTTCTGACCAGATGCCGGTTGAGTAGAAAACCAGGGCAAGGGTTATAAGTATGGTGGAGAGAATTAGGAGAGTGCTCATGCGACAAATGTAATTATTAGAAGATAGAATGTAGAATTAATTAAGGAGAAGGGGTGATGGGGAGAATGGGGGAATGGGTGAGATGAACAGCTTCACCCTTTTGTCCGGCACCCGGCTTCTTCCCACTTCAGACTTGAGGAATAGAAATTTCAGAGTAGTTAAAAACATAATTGAAGGAATTCTCAATGAAATTTATATAAGATGAATTTCGATCTGTAGAGAAATATTGTACTACATTCGTCTTGTTAAATCCAGTACAAGAACGAGATTCATGACATGCTGATCTATCAGGCTCCTTCCGAAAAATTCATTGATGATGTAAGGGAAAACACAATTTCCGATATCATGTCGGAGAATTATAAGGCGAGATTGGGGAAATTGCCCGGTACTCCGGAATTCGTATCATGGCAGAACAGTCTCTCGAGAGTACGGGATCTGCTGGAGATCGGACAAATACACGATACGTATGTTGCCCTGGAATACGAGGTACCATATAATCAAAGCCGTCTTGATTGCCTTCTCTTCGGAAAAAGCAATGATGATATTTCCAATGTGGTTCTCATTGAACTTAAGCAGTGGTCGAACGTAAAGTCACTGCCTGAAGAGGGTAATTTTGTTGAGACGTACACCGGCGGAAGAGAAAGGGTTGTCCCCCACCCTTCACAGCAAGTTAAGGGATACCATTATTATATGCAGGGGTTCGTTGAGGAATTTGAGAAGGAGCCAACGCTTACGCTTTTCAGCTGTGCATATTGCCATAACTACACAAGGACCGATGGCAAAGGGCTTCATAATCCGATTTACAAAGAACTCATCGCAGAATTTCCTCTCTTTACAAAAGAAGACACAAAGGCCTTAGGTATCAGAATGAGAGAATTGCTTGAGAAAGGTTCAGGATTTGAAATTTTCAACAGGTTTATGCAAAGCCGGCTCCATCCTTCAAAAAAGCTTCTGGAAAATGTCCATAAGATCATAAAGAATGATGTGGTTTTCTCTCTCCTTAATGAGCAGCTGGTTGCTAAGAATCTTATCTGGGCAAGGTACAGGATTTCTGAGAAGAAGAAGGAAAAATCTGTGATCATTGTTCATGGCGGTCCGGGAACCGGAAAATCCGTCATTGCACTGAATGTTCTTGCTGATGCAGCTTTAAGGAAAAAGAATGTCTTATATGGCTGCAAATCCAAACCCTTCACATCTGGATTGCAGAAACTTGTTGGCAGGGGTGGCGAAATAATGTTCTCGAATCTTTACCGGTTTATACCCAGCAGGACAAAAGAGAATGAGTTTGATATACTCCTAATTGATGAAGCGCACAGGATAGAAAAAAACAGCAACCACCAGTATACAAAACCGGAGGATCGGACAGATATGCCCCAGATGGAACAGCTTGTAAGATGTTCAAAGACAACGGTGTTCTTTATTGATGACAGGCAGAACGTGCGTTCATCTGAAGTCGGGAGCTCCAATTTAATCCGCGAAGCAGCATTGAAGTACAATGCCGGAGTATATGAAGTGACTCTGGAAACACAGTACAGGTGCATGGGATCAAATGATTATTTGCTCTGGCTCGAATCAGTTCTAGGATATTCAGAAGAAAAAAGAATTTTCAGGAAGGATGATATGTTTGATTTCAGGATTTTTTCATCACCGCAGGAAATCATGGATGTATTGATTGAAAAGGAAAAGGAGAAGGCAAATTCAGCGAGGATGGTTGCAGGCTTCTGCTGGCCATGGAGCAATAAAACAGACATCAACGGGGAAATGGTGAAAGATGTGAGGATCGGTGATTTTGCAATGCCATGGGAAACTCATGATAAGATCACATCAATACCAAAAGGTTATGTCAGGTGGTATGAATGGGCATACCGGACAGAAGGAATAAAACAGGTAGGCTGTATCTATACTGCCCAGGGATTTGAATTCGATTATATAGGAGTGATAATTGGAAATGATCTCTCTGTGGATAAGACCACCGGCAAGATTGCTGCTGATATTACTGCCACCAAAGACCCTATGCTGAAAAGAAGCGCTGAAAACTTCGAAAGACATGTTAAGAACATTTACAGAACGCTTCTTACACGGGGAATGAAGGGGTGTTATGTGTATTTTACGGATAAGGAGACGGAGGAGTATTTTAGGAAAAGCATGGAAGTAAACAAAGAAGAAACAATTTTATAAATAATTTGAATTCGCTAACAAAATCATCAGAATGAATCGTTCATTTTATAGTGACACAATCAAGAATTTTGTTCAGACCAAACCTGAAGAGATTATTGGCATAATGGCTCTTTCAAGCAAGTTCGCTGATATTTTAGCACAAAAAAATGCATGGCAAGAGGAGATCAATATTTTACATAATGGATTGACTAAAATTGATGGTTCAATTTACTTTGAGTATTCAATTCCTAGAATGGGACAAAGAATAGATGTTGTTCTAATTATTGGTCCTGTAATATTTATTCTTGAGTTTAAAATAGGGGAAAAAGACTTCTCAAGCAATGCTATTGATCAGGTATGGGACTACGCATTAGACTTAAAAAATTTCCATGAAACTAGTCATGATAAATTTATCGTCCCTATCCTTATAGCTACCAAAGCAACCGTCTCAAATTCTGTAATTGAGTTGACATACCAAAATGACAATATTTTATTACCTATAAGAACAAATACTGAATTGCTTCTCAAAGTTGTAATGGAAATTCTTGAGTTCACTGCTGGTTCTAACATAGATACATCTATTTGGGAAAAAGGCAGTTATCATCCGACCCCTACCATTATAGAAGCAGCACTAGCCCTTTACAATGGTCATTCAGTAAAAGAAATCTCGCGAAGTGATGCGGGAGCCATTAATTTAAGTCAGACATCTGAAGCAATTTCCAAAATTATTGACGAATCACGAACGAATTCCTATAAATCTATTTGTTTTGTTACAGGAGTTCCTGGTGCCGGAAAAACACTTGTTGGCCTTAACATTGCAACTACTAACATTAACAAAGAGGATGAACTTTATAGTGTATTCCTTTCTGGCAATGGCCCTCTGGTAGCGATTTTACGAGAAGCACTAGCTCGTGACAAAGTCCAAAGAACAAAGGACCTTGGGGGAAAAATAAAAAAAGGTGAAGCGATGAGTGACGTCAAAGCTTTTATTCAGAACGTTCATAATTTTCGTGACGAGTGTCTTGTTGATAAAAATAATCCGCCAATTGAACATGTGGCATTATTTGACGAGGCTCAGAGGGCATGGAATTTAGAACAGACCAAAAATTTCATGCTTCGTAAAAAGAATACGCCAGACTTCAATCAATCGGAACCTGAATTTTTGATTTCTTGTCTTGATCGTCATCCTGATTGGGCGCTCATAGTTTGTTTAGTCGGGGGAGGTCAGGAAATTAATACTGGTGAAGCGGGAATCACTGAATGGATTGAGTCTCTTAATAGATCATTCCCTGATTGGCATATTTATATCTCCCCAAAGCTCACTGACACCGAATACGGTGCTGGAGAGATTCTAAAAACATTATTAGAAAGAACAAATGTTATGTATAATGAAAGCTTGCACCTTTCTATTTCAATGCGTTCATTCCGGGCTGAACATGTCTCACTTCTGGTTAAGCAAATCCTTGATTTAGAAGTGGAAGAAGCACAAAAGACACTAAAAAACTTAAGTTCAAAATACCCAATTGTAATTACTCGTGACCTAATAAAAGCGAAGAAATGGTTAAAAAATCAAGCACGTGGTTCAGAGAGATATGGAATTGTAGTTTCATCCCAGGCTGAAAGATTAAAACCTCATTCAATTGATGTCAAATCGCCAATGGATCCAATACATTGGTTTCTTGATGGGAAACAGGATGTTAGATCTTCCTACTATTTGGAGTCCGTTGCCACTGAGTTTGATGTCCAAGGATTGGAACTAGATTGGGTATGCGTTACATGGGATGCTGATTTTAGATATTCAGAAAATGGATGGGAATTTAAGTCTTTCGTAGGTGACCGATGGAATCAGATCAGAAAAACTGAGAGGCAAGTATATTTAAAAAATGCTTACCGAGTATTATTAACTAGAGCTCGGCAGGGAATGGTAATTGTTATTCCAAATGGTGATGATGAAGACCATACTAGAGACAAATCATATTATGACGTGACTTATTTATATTTGAGTAGTATCGGATTGGAAATATTATCTTAGGTCCCAGAGAACAATATATCAAAAATGAAATCCGTAAAAATTCATTCTATTCTAATTCTTTAAGTCTCTTTAAAAATATTCTTCCTATGCCATTCAACATTCGTTTGTAATGGATAAAATCTTTCTTCCTTTGGCAATAATATTTTCTGTCCTTCAAACTTCCTAAGACTATAACTCGTATCATACTCTTTAAAATTCTTCGAAACCACCACCTTATAATCCTGATCTATTGAAATTAAACCTCTGTCGTAAGCTCTATGAAGATTTGGGCACAACGCAATTCCGTTCGAAATTGTATCATTATAGCTCTTGCTGAATGGGACTATATGACATGCGTCAATCATCGAAACAGATGATTCTGAATCTATTCTCATGCCAGAGATACAGCATGTGTTATTATAAATTTTTGGAATTTCTCTTTTAAATGAACTTCCCCTGAGATAGATCTCCTCTTCATCTTTTTGCTCCAATAAATCGAGAATTTCCTTTTTGTAATCAACTTGATTTTCCTTCAATATTTTATCTTTAATTTCCTCAAATATCTGATATTGACCTATTGGTTCAGCAATATAATTTTCTTTGGTATCAGGAAAATAATTCTGAAGTAAAAACTGCTGTAATATGAAATTACTTTTCTCTTCCTTCATTAATATAAATAAATCCTCTTCAATCACAGCATAGTCAACAGTAGCAACCAGATTGGAGAAACTTTTCATGACTGCACCAAACTGATCAAGATTTTCGAATCCACTTTTCGGAATGAGTTTCCAAAACCTGTCACTCTTAAGGTAATAAAATGGATATGAAATCCGGCAATCATGCTTTGTTCTAACCAGAGTATTCCAATTAGTTTTAAACAATGCCACTAACTCAGCCGTGATCTGAATTCGATTTGTAACTATCTGTTGATATTGAAAAGATTGCAAAACAGAAAGTAATAGAATGGGTTTATGTGGCGCAATTCCATGTGATCTGTCAACATGAAGGTTCTTAAAGACCTGTAAATATTTCTTTAGATTATCCAAAACACACTTGAGTGAATGACTAATCCTAAAATTACAATTTAAATTAATTAATACTCATGCTTTTATATCTCCCCCCTCTTCCTCAATTCCCAAAAGCATTTTGCCGTTGCCGTAATATCAACCGAGGCATCATGTGCCTCCTCAAATCCGGTACTGAAGAGTTTGTAATGTAATTCCGAGAGTTTAGGCCATTTATATCCATACGGACCATCGAGCTTGCAGAAATTTGTGGTGCTGTGCATAGTGCAGATCTTGTTTCTGGTATCAAGACTGTTTACCATTTTGTTTCTCAGGAACTCGGCTCCTATTATCATTTCATCAAAACTCATGTTATGGGCGACAGGGATACAAAGGAAGTTTCGCGCAAAGTCGCAAAGTCGCAAAGAAAAAACCCTCTCCCACTCACCCATTCTCCCCCTCTCCCCTTCTTCAATTAATTCCCTTCGTCGAAATCCCCTTCCTATGCAAACTCCTGTTCGTCCATGGCGCCATAGGATTTGCATCAAACCATAAGCCCATTTTGTGTAATCTTGCTGCTGTTTCAAGATCTGACAATACCTGATCAGAATTATATTTTACGTAGTGCCATGCCAGTCCGGCTTTGATCATCGCGTGACTAAGTTCAATTCCGTCAGTAATATAAGTGTAAGCAAGAATTCTGTTGTGAATATCAATTCCGGTGATGTGAATGGTTATGGTTTTGCTAAAGCACATATCTGCCAGATATTGTTTTGACACTTTGTAAAATGGCATGCCTCTTTCCGGAGCATCAATGCCTTCCATTCTTATACGAATCGTTTCATTTCCTGAGATTAAAATATCATAGGTATCTCCATCGAGAACGGATATGACTTTTCCAGAGACATTGTCTCCAATCTTTAAATCGTGGGCCAGGGTAAACGAGGAGAGAACAATTATCAGGCTCAGAAGACAACTCAGTTTTTTCATGGAATTTGTCACTCTGATTTGAATTTTAAAGAGAATTCATCAACCAGTTCAATGACCTCACATGGAAGGACCTGTAAAGATCTTTCTATTATATACTCAGGTATAATTTTGTAAAAAGCCTCAGCTATTCCTCCGGTTATGCAGGCAATTGTATCACTGTCACCACCAAGCGAAATCGCAAGCCTGATGGCACTTTCAAAATCCGTGCTTTCAAGAAAGGCGATTATTGATTCAGGAACCGTAGCCTGGCAGGTTTCATCGAATCTGAATCCGGGTCTTATATCAGCAATTCTCCTATCCAGGTTATAGTGGAAGGTTTCTGTGATATATTGCTTTATCTCGGTTTTGCTTTTGCCATTTCTTGCAAGGAAAACCGCAGACGCAGTTGCCTGCGCACCTTTTATTCCTTCAGGGTGATTATGGGTGGCTTCTGCGGATCGCTTAGCTTCATACAGCACTTCTTCAATGGTGTTGAAGGCCCAGCCAACCGGACTCACGCGCATCGCTGAACCATTTCCAAAACTGCCATAGGCATCCAGGGTCTCCTGAGCCAGCCATACTTTAAATCTACTGCCATAACCTCTTTTGGGATATCTCCTGCCATACATCTGATATGATCTGGGATACTCTGAATTATGAAGGATGCAATCCATCGTGGCAAGAGTAAGCACACTGTCGTCAGTGAAATCGGATTCGGGACAGAAAAGGTCGATGTCTGTTGACTTTTCATTATCGAATTCGTAAACTGAGCCGATAATATCACCGATAATTGCTCCCAGAATTAAGTTCTTTTTACGGGCAACTATTATAGATTCAGTAGTTTTCTCCTTCTCATAAGATCCAGTTACACTCATAGTCCAATATTCAAATTTCACAAATCTTACAGCCTGGAGTACACATTAATCAGGCAACTAATTAGTTTCCTGTGTATTAGCAAAATTAAAGATGTTTCAGGTTGCATTGCTGTTCAAATGTAACTTAATAAAGCAATTTCAAAATAGAGAAACTGGCTATTTACACTAAAATATATTATTTAAAATGATTAAATGAATCCCATTAATAATGAGAAACACATAAGGATGCTAAGATGGAACAACTCAGCATGAAAGTATCTGACAAGAATACAATGCAAGGTGTGTATACCGGAAGAAAAATCCAAAACACACTTGAATCTCGACGAAGTCAAATCCATTAACCACTCCCTTCGACAGGCTCAGGGTCACAAAGGAATTGCACAAAGGGACACAAAGGGAAATCCAAGAACTTACACAGAGGGCCACAGAGGAGCACAGAGAGCCACGGAGAAGAAGGTGTGAGAAGAAAGTTGAGGAAATCCGTTAATAGAGGAAGCTAAAGCCCCCCTTGGGGGGTTTGGGGGTGAAATCCGATCTGTTTTCGTGTTTTAAATTCTGTTTCTTCCTGTTTTGTTTGTTCCAGTTCTTTAAGGTATTCGAAGATGAGGGACACTTTCTCATCGACCTCAAGATCCTTCTTTTCAAGCATCTCCAGTTTTTTAAGAATTTCCTTATGAGACTCGAGCATAGTTCTCATCCTTGTGAAAATCCGGATAATCTGAATATTAACGGAAATTGCTCTTTCACTGTTTAAGACGCTGGAGAGCATAGCAACTCCCTGTTCAGTAAATACCATTGGCTTGTAACGGGAACCACCCCAACTTGAGGTCACAAATTGTGACCTCAAGTTTCTAAACTCTTCATCTGTAAGCTGAAACATAAAATCGTCGGGGAATCGTTTGAGATTTCTCTTTATTGCCTGATTTAAAACCTTGGTATCAACTCCGTATAGTTCAGCAAGGTCACGATCGATCATAACTTTCTTCCCTCTGATATTATAGATCTTGCTAACGATTATTTCTTCAGCAATGACTATCTCGTTTTTCTCAGTTTTCATAACAATCTACTTTTAAAATTCAAAGCCTAACTTTCCTGGGTCCCTTTAAGGTCACAAAATGTGACCTCAAAAAGCTTATATGATGAACTTAACTTGGATGACGCAAATTGCGACCTCCAATTTTGATCTTCAAATGGTATTTCAATTTGTGATAGCATAAAGTTATTAATATAAACGCATCTTGAGGACGCAAATTGCGAGCTCAGGTGTCAATCCAAATAAGGATATCACAAATCGTGATAAGCTAGGAAATCCATTAACCACAAAGTCCCTCGCCTATTAAATACAGGAACATCAAGATTAATAACTTTATATACTAACATTGAATTAGGTCTCTTTTATACGATTACCCCCTTTCTAATTTCCCCCAAGGGGGAAAGGTTGCCACGGTTTCAGACACTACCCTGTACCTATTCGGAGCTGACTCCTTCCCCCCTGGGGGAAGGCTGGGAAGGGGGTCAAAGCTCTCGAGAAGGAAGCAAGTTATATAGTAGGACTCAAAGTGGAAGACACAAAGGACATAAAGAGTTTCTCGCAAACCTGCCTGTCGGTAGGCAGGGACACAAAGGCGAAAAGAAAAGCTATAAGAGGCTTTAGAGGCCGTAAAGGCTGTAAAGGCTGTAAAGGCTGTAAGAAGCCTACCTGACGCCTGGTGCCTGACGCCTCTTGAGAATGGGTGAAAGTGTGAAGTTACTGATCAGAGCTTGTCAAGCTGCAGAAAATCAGACAGATGTAAATGTCTTATCCCCTGAATATCACTTCCCTTATTGAATTCATCCAGGCTAACGACATATTTCGGATAATTGTCCTTTATGGCAATCAGGTTCCCGAATTCACGATCCATGGTTTTTTCGTCTGTAATAAGATAACTAACCTGTACATATATCTTTTTACCCTGTTTTATTCCAATAAAATCAACTTCCAAGGTGTCGTGCTTACCAACAAAAACCTCATATCGAAGAACTGAAAGATGGAGATATACAGCATTCTCCATAAGCTTATGGATATCCCTTTGTAAACTGAAACCAGAAAAACAGTTTCTCAGTCCGATATCTTCAAAATAATACTTGTCGCCTACTTCAAATTTTTTAAGACCATTGATTTCCATTCTGCCTACTTTATTAATCAGATAAGAGTTGCATAATGCTTTCAGATAACTTATTACCTGCGTGGTTGAAATATCTGTCCGTTGCGATTTAAGAAACTTGCTGATAATATTCGCAGAAAAAAGATTTCCAACATTGTCAGCTGTATATAAAACAAGTGTTTCCAGGAAATCAACATTTCGGATACCTTCTCTCCTCACCACATCCTTCAGAAGTATTGTGGAATAGATATTCCGCAGATATTCAAATACCATTTCGTCATTCAGGATGAGACGCGACAAATATGGCATTCCTCCGTAACTCAGGTATAACATAAGGCTTTTATTATTGCTTTTCAGCTTATGAAACTGAAGAAATTCCGGGAAGCTCAGACTGTGAATATGGAACTCAATATATCTTCCAGAGAGGTATGTTGTCAACTCTCCAGACAGAATTTTTGCGTTGCTTCCAGTACAAAAAATATCGCAAGTCTCTTTGGACTGGAGGCTTCGCAGAACATTCTCAAAACCTTCAATATCCTGAATTTCATCGATAAACAGGTAATTATTAACTTTCGGAAGAAACTTGTCTTTAAGAAAATCAAAAAGATCCTGATCGTTTCGGATCTGCCTGTATTCCTCAAATTCCATATTAATGTAAACAACATTGGCCTTTGGATCTTCCTCATTCACAACTTTCATAAGCTGTTGCAGGATACAACTCTTCCCTACCCGGCGCTGGCCGGTAAGGACTTTTATGATACCCTTTCCAAAAAATGGTTTTATCTGATGTGTATAAAGTGGCCTGTCTATCAATTCCATTTTATAAGTTATATATTATAATTCATGCAAATATAGCATTTTTATATGTTATGATTTACAAATGTTAAATTAAACATATGTTTGTAAGACATAAATGAATCTGTTAATATCAGCAATCCAAAATTTGCAATCCGAAATAAAACTCTCCCACTCTCCCATTCTCCCCCACTCCCCTTCACTCTTCTTCCCTCTCAGTCAGCAGTTTCTCAAGTCTTCTTGATTCAGCAATCAACTCTGATCTTGATTCACTTAGTGATTCATCATCCATAAGCTTCCGGATACTAATGAACTTATTCATGTTGGCTTTAAACTCCTCTGTTTCATTGAACCGGCAGATCCATTGCTTAAAATCGCTGGTAAGCAATTTTTCACACCATTCAATTAACTTTTTAGCATATTCAAGATCAGCACTACTTTTACCACCATTGATAGTTATTGGATTTTTACAAAGCAAATCGAGCATATAAATATTTGAGAAGGCGGTTTTGTAAACCAGCCTGATTGCATCTTTTTCTCTTTTATTTTTAAAGTAAGTAAATGACCAGATCAGATTAAAAAAAGGGAAACCTGAATCATCAGGGAACTCTCTCTCAAACCACCTGAAAGATGTTAATGCGCCTTTATAATCGCCCAGACGAACGTATAACTCGGGTATTATATAACGAACGCCGCCGTTATCGAAATACCCGCCAAACCTTTTCTTTTCACCGGCAAGACGGGCTTTGTAAACCTTAATGGTATTTTTAATTTTTTCTATTTCCTTTTCGTTCATGGGATGTGGGGTGTGAAGTGTGTTGCATGAGCCAACTTCATCTGTGTCAAAGATATGACAATATGTTTTAAAAAGTAAATCCGAAATCCATTAACCACAAAGTCCCTCGCCTATTAAAAATAGGAACTTCAAGATTAATAACTCTTGTATCGAATCAGGTCGCTCGAACAATCCAATTTAATTTACCCCGTCCCCAAGGGGGAGGTTCCACGGTTTCAGACACTACCCTGTATCAATTCGGAGCTGACTCCTTGGCCCCGGGGGAAGACTGGAAGGAAATCAATTTGCGACTTTGAGAGGGAAGCTAGTTATATAGTAGAACACAAAGGATGTCACAAAGGGACACAAAGGAACCGAGCGGTAGCGAGCTCGGCGAAGCCAAATCATGAGTGAGGAGCAAGGAGGGAGGAGTGAGGAGTGAGTAAGAAAAAAGTTGCCTTGAGCATAGTAAAACCAAGGAAGTAGGCACCCTTCCCTTATTCTCGCGCGCCTGCCACGATTCTTCAAGAGGCCTGGCGTTCTGCCATTTTTCAGATACATACATAATACTGAAACCATAGGGACAAAGAAGCCATTTGTAACCGGCCGACACAAGAAAATCAGGCCGCACATCATCCATTGGAAAAGGCATTGCTCCCAGACTCTGGGTCGCATCGATTGCCATCATGACATCATCACCAATAGCTTTCCTGATCTTTGACAAATCAATAAATGCCCCGTTTGTCCAGTGACAGGTAAATAGCGCAACTACACTGATACTTTTGTCCAGTTTACTGATAATTGCATTTGTCCAGTTGCCATCCGACGGGACAGGCACAGTTATAAGCTTCGCCCCTCTCTCCCTTGACACACGCAACCATGGAAGCACATTACTTGGAAATCCTTCCTCAAGAATCAAAATTGAATCGTCTTTACCAAGCTGCGGTTCAACTGCTCTGGCAGCAGTGCTCAGTCCATAGCTTACCGATGGTACTATCGCATATCCTTCTGCATTTCCTCCCAAAAGAGAGGCAGCTGCGGAGACACCCTGACTTCAAGTTTCATTCTGTCTTATTAAAAACCAGGTTTCTTACCCGGCCTACATCTTTTATTATGAAACCTGAAATCGCGTTTTTAGCGTTTCGTGTAAACTGAAGACCTCGGACAGGTGTTGCAAAGTAATCGTCATACTCGGAAATAAGCTCGGATTCAACATTTACATTACAGAATTGAGCAGTAGATTCCGGAAACCTGACATATAGCTTATTGTCTTTAAACAATACCGGATATGTTGCCTCTATTTCTTCGCAGAAATAATTTCCTGCATACTGGCTTAAACCTTCCGGATTTAAAGGGAATACATTTTTACCAAGGTAGGTAAGCTGCATCTTCTGATCACCCTGGATCAATGTCGCTTTTGTAACCTCTCCTTTATAATCTTTACTGAAAACGAAATTCAGATCGGCGAAAGTCACAAAGAATGTGGAATCTGACGATGGATAAATTTCGAAACTTCCTGCATACGGTGCACTAAATATAAGCTTGTTTCCCTCCCTGGTAATAGTTGCATCCATCCAATAATTTTTATCAAAGTATTTTCCTTCATACTTCCGGAGCACAGCTGAATCAACCTCTGTCTTTTCAGGCTTAATTGTAACAAGATCCGCCTGAGGATTTCCTTTTATATACAAACCGGCAATATTATATGCAAGACCGGTAACATCAATACCAATGTTGAAAAGGCAAACAACTGCAAATTTTTCTGATGGAATCTGTAGGTACATTGCTTGAAATCCCTCAGTGCCGCCCTGATGACTGATAGTTTTTAGTCCTTTAAACTGAGATAATTCCAGACCAAAACCATAGTTGTTGTTACTGCCGTTTTTTAAAGGTTTAAGGGTTGTCATCTCTTTACTAAAATCCCACTCCCCCATTCTGTTATTATAGAAATTTCTATCCCATTGAAGCAGATCGTCCACACAGGTATAGACATTTGACTGACCAACAACAGTACTATTTAGATCGGCAGATCTCATAAATTTTTCTTCGCCTCCCCATTTATTGCCGCTCGCAATGTTTGTTACTACTTTGTCAGGATTATCGTAGATAAAAGAGCTGTTTAATCCTATGGTCCGGAAGATCCTATCCTCCATGAACTTGCTGAATTTAATTCCGCTTGCCTTTTCAATAATCTTTGCCAGTAAAACATATCCCGAATTTGAGTATTCATATTCATCTCCCGGCATGAAATTCAAAGATTTCTGCCTGACAATCAAATTGTAAGTTCCTTCCTGATTTTCCTCCGAATACAAGGTCCCGGCCATCAGTCTGAGTCCATCAAAGGATTTTATGCCACTTGTATGATGCACCAGGTTTTCAATGGTAATGGGATACCCGTAGTATGGAAAATCCGGCAGATATTTTCTGATATCATCTTTAAGCGAAAGTTTCTTTTCATTTGCCAGTAAAAGAATTGCAGCAGCTGTAAATTGTTTTGATACTGAACCTATATTAAATAAAGTAGAAGTTTTATTTGGTTCTTTCGATTCGAAATTGGCTAATCCATAAGCTTTTTTATAGATAAGCTTCCCATTACTGATAACGCCAATTACCCCTCCCGGAGTGACAGATGATAATCCCATCCGGGCAACCAATGTATCAATCTTTATCTCTGTCGAGTCTTTAATATTTCGTGAAACGGCAATCAGATTTCCGGAAATAAAAAATAATAAAAATACAGCTGTAATGATCTTTAACGTTTTCATATCTGCGGCAATTAATTATTTTAAGAATCAGAGTTCTGGTTGTTAGTACTTTAAGTTTCAAGTAATGGACGTTGAATATTTTGATTTGCTGCATTAGAGTAAATAGCAGCTCAGCTCCGTGTCACTCCATGGGACTGTTAAATTATTGTGTGATTTCCATATTCTTACTTCTATCAAGGTTTTTTGGGAATGGAAAAGTAAAACACCGACCCTTTACCAGGCTCGCTTTCCACCCAGATCTTACCTCCAAGCATCTCAACATAGGCCTTTGAAATTGATAATCCCAAACCCGCACCTTCATAGCCTCGTGCAAGCGATTCATTACCCTGCCTGAACCTTTCAAAAATGAATTCCCTGTTTTCGACCGGAATACCCTGACCACTATCTTTCACGTAAAACTCAAGCAGGTCGCCCTTACTTATACATCCAAACTCAATAAAACCTGAGGATGTAAACTTCACAGCGTTATTTACCATGTTTGTAAGAATGGCCTTTATCTTCTCATTGTCAGTTTTGATGATGGAATCGTCTTCATGCAAAGAATTCCTTACAGAGATCTTAAGCTGTTTTTGATCGGATTCAGACTTGAAAGTGGTGTAAACCTTTTCTATCAGATCATTTAAGTTGGTATAAGAGTAAGAAATGCCCATCTGTCCTGATTCAATCATGGAGATACTAACGATATTATTTATCAAAATAAGCAGCCGTTCTCCGCTGATTCCTATTAACTTAATATATTCATTCAGATCTTCACCTGAAACAGAAGGCTCCTTCAAAAGATCCGAAAAGGAGAGAATGCCATTCAGGGGAGTCCTTATTTCATGACTCAGGTTAGCAAGAAACGCTGTTTTTAAGCGATCACTTTCCTCTGCCCGGTCTTTGGCAATTAATAATTCAACAGTTTGTTTTTCTTTTTCTTCAATTTGAATAGTCAGATTTTTGTTTGCTATGATCAGCTCCTGTTCAGCTTGTTTGAGCAGGCTTATGTCGTTAGATACACCAATAACGCCCACTATCTGCCCTTGCGGATCACGAAGAGGGATCTTACTAGTGTCCAGCCAAATTACCTTACCGCTGGTTTGATGCTGTATTTCAAGTATATGAAGTTTTTCCACACCACAGTTGATAACTCCTGCATCGTCAAGCTTATAGTTAGCGGCTTCAGTAGATCCCCATGGTAAATCTAAATCTGATTTCCCCACAATCTCCAACGTATTCTTAAGTCCTGCCCCCGAAGCAAAATTCCGGTTACATCCAAGATAAACCGACTCTTTGTCTTTCCAGAATACCAGTCCCGGGAAGTTGTCCAGAACAGTCTGAAGCATAAGTTCACTTTTATGCAACTGTTCTTCAATCTTTTTGCGCGCGGAAATATTATATACAAACCCGGTAATCAGAAGGGGTCTTCCTGCTGCATCCCTTTTTACAACAGAACCGAAATCATAGAACCACACATATTCACCTGAACTTGTTCTTATCCGGTATTCAACTGCATATTCTTTGTAAATTCCTTCGAAATGACCCTTCATTGAGTCCATAATCATGTTATAATCATCGGGATGAACCAAGGCCGTGAAATCCCAATAATATTTAAAGTTCTCTGCCGGAAATCCCAGCATCTCAGATTTTCTTATATCGAAAGCAACCCTGCCTGTTGATATATCCATCTCCCACCAGGCCATGTTTCCTCCCTTCATTGCCATAGCTAACCTGGAAATGTTCCCTAGCGATTCTTCCTCCCAGGGAACCTGACCGGTGTTATCTACCAGAATATTCTCCTTCAATGAGTTAACCGATCGCTTTAATTCTTCCAACTCTTCAATAAGTTCTTCCCTGCTCCTGCCGTGATTATCCATATTATTGAAATTAGAGAGCTCAAATCTAATCCTTTATTAAGTAACAATACTAAGAACTGAGGAGTAAGAAGATGACTGCAGGACTAAGGGACTTAGGGATCAAGAGACTGAGGGACTTAGGGACGATGGGACTTAACGTATATCTGCGCAAATCATTTAAAGGCTGTAAAGGCTACTAAGCCGAAGATTCGATTTTCGACTTTTGAATTTTGAATTTTGAATTTCATCTTGAGATCGCAAATTGCTTCCTCAGATGTCAGTCTGTGTTCAATAAATAATTTGTACTTCTTCCTCCCGATTCAACTTTTTTCAGTATCCCCTTCTTTATCAGATCCTGTATATCCCTTAATGCTGTATCAGACGAACTTTTATTGATCTTTGCCCATTTTGAAGTGGTGAGCTTTCCTTCGAAACCCTCAAGCAGAAGGTTTAGCATAGATCTCTGGCGTTCGGAAATAGTCTTACCGGAGTTTTTCCGCCAGAATTCTGCTTTGCTCAAAACCCCGGCCAAAAGTGATTCAGTTGATCCAAACGCATTGAGAAGGCACTGCAGATACCATAATAACCAGTCTGTTATGTCAAGATCACCTTTCTGAGTCTTTTCGAGGATCCGGTAATATTCTTTTCTTTCAGCTCTGATCCGGGCCGACATGCTGTAAAACCTCAGATTGCTTTTATCAGACCTGGCGAGAAGCATTTCAGCCAGCGCTCGTGCAATCCTTCCGTTACCGTCCTCAAAAGGGTGAATAGTGACAAACCATAAATGAGCTACCGCATATTTTATTGTAGGGTTGTAGGGTTGTAAGGTTGTAAGGTTGTAGGGCTTAGAGCTGTAGAGGCTGTAAAGGCTATTAAGCTTAGATTTCACTTCCGACTTTTGACTTTCGACTTTCGGCTTTCGACTAGGTGTGAAATCCATTTACCTCAGGACGTAGAGGGAGAGCGCAGAGGACGGAGAGGAAAAGGTTTCGCGCAAAGACGCAAAGACGCAAAGAGTTGATAGAGTTGTAAGGTAGTAGGGTTGTAAAGTTGTAAGGTTGTAAGGGCTTCAGGCCATAGAGGGTGTAATGGCTGTAAAGGCTATAGAGGCTACTAGCCGAAGATTCGATTTTCGACATTTGACTTTCGACTTTTGACTTTTGACTTTCTGACTTTAGACTTTCTGACTTTAGACTTTAGAGCTCAGGGAAGAACTTACACAGACGTCCTACGCCCTACGCCTTCCCATAATAAAAATTTTCTTACCTTTACTTATGTTATTCTATTATTAAGGATGTATTTAATAAGATAAAATATGAATAAAAAGATCATTTCCAATGGTATAGACAGGCGCAGCTTCTTAAAAACAAGCGCTAAACTTGCTTCGTCAACTATGATACTCAGCCTGGGTGGTTCTAAGTTATTTGGAAGAGAAAATGTTGGCTTCGCCGATGTGGCTATCGATAAGGTTACACTCAATAACGGTACGAAGATGCCAATCCTTGGATTCGGAACCCTGTACCTTAATGATGAAAAAGGTGCAAAATGTGTTGCTGATGCTATCTCTTTAGGTTATCGTCTCCTCGATACGGCCAAAGTATACGGAAATGAAGCAGCCGTTGGTGCCGGGATCAAACTGAGTGGCATCAGGCGCGAAGAACTTTTCGTAACTTCCAAGCTCTGGGTGGATGATTCAGGTTATGAGAACGCAAAAAAAGCATTCGATGTCACACTTCAAAAGCTTGGCACCGACTATCTCGATCTCTATCTTATCCATCGTCCCCGTGGTGATGTCAAAGGGTCATGGAAAGCAATGGAAGAGCTGAACGCTGCCGGCAGGATTAAAGCTATTGGCGTTAGCAACTTTGATGAACAACAACTAAAAGACCTGATGGCTGATAGTAAGGTTAAGCCTGCAGTAAACCAAATCGAGACTCATGCTTACTTCCAGGAAAACAGCGCTTATGATTATCTGAAAAAATATGGAGTGCAAATGGAGGCATGGTCGCCTTTTGCAGAAGGCCGGAATGGCATGTTTACTAATGCTGCCATTGCTGAGATAGGCAAAAAGTATAATAAAACTGTCGCCCAGGTATGTCTCAGATGGCATTACCAGAGGGGTATAGTAGCTATCCCGAGATCATCGCAAAAAGCACATATGAAAGAAAACCTGGAAATTTTCGATTTTAAGCTTGACGAGGCCGATATGACGAAGATCTCGAAGGTGGATTTGAATATTTCGCAATTCCCGGAGTGGACTTGAGGAAGAAGGTGTGAGGTGTGAGGGGTGAGGAAGAGGAAATGTGAGATGTGAGATGTGAGGAAGAAATGACTGAGGGACTTAGAGACGAAGAGACTGAGGGACAAAAACTTAGTGAACCTTCGTGCCTTTGCGCCTTCGTGGCAAAAAAAAGAAAATCGGAAGAACTTACACAGAGGAAGGCAGGAGAAGCATAGAGAGCCACAGAGAAGGTGACTGAGGGACTTAGTGACTGAGGGACTGAGCGCAAAGGGACTAAGGGATTCTTACTCCGATTCCGACTTCCGACTTCCGACTTCCGACTTCCGACTTCCGACTTCCGACTTTATAGAAGACATAAATGACAATGCCAGCCACAAGTATTCCAATATCAGTTACTAAGGCGATTGAATGAGTGATTATATAACCCAAGGCCTACGTTGGATGATTTGAAGAAAAGAGGCAGATCGGGAGGCAATGGTTTACCGCCAAATATGGCCCCCACTATACCTTGGGTTTCTGTAGAAAGAGGTGTGAGGAGTGAGGTGTGAGGAAATCCATTAACCCTCTTCTGTCGGGGGAACATCTCCGGTGAAATAATCGGAAAGCATGGTAAGACCAGGAAGAAGGTGTGAGGTGTGAGGGGTGAGGAAGAGGAAATGTGAGATGTGAGATGTGAGGAAGAAATGACTGAGGGACTTAGAGACGAAGAGACTGAGGGACAAAAACTTAGTGAACCTTCGTGCCTTTGCGCCTTCGTGGCAAAAAAAAGAAAATCGGAAGAACTTACACAGAGGAAGGCAGGAGAAGCACAGAGCCACAGAGAAGGTGACTGAGGGACTTAGTGACTGAGGGACTGAGCGCAAAGGGACTAAGGGATTCTTACTTCCGACTTCCGACTTCCGACTTCCGACTTTATAGAAGACATAAATGACAATGCCAGCCACAAGTATTCCAATATCAGTTACTAAGGCGATTGTGAGTGATTATATAACCCAAGGCCTACGTTGGATGATTTGAAGAAAAGAGGCAGATCGGGAGGCAATGGTTTACCGCCAAATATGGCCCCCACTATACCTTGGGTTTCTGTAGAAGAGGTGTGAGGAGTGGGGGTTGACAGAGGCAATTGGCGATTTCCGAAAAATTCTTATATTGTTTTTTAAGTTTAACCTATACCACATGAAGAAGCTTTATTCATTTTCAACAGGATTATTTATCCTGATTTTTGCTCTCAGCTGTACTACACAGAAGATTGATAAAAAGGTAAACCACTTTCTGAGCACTAACGGAGAATTAACATCCACAATAAAGATCCCTGGCTATAAAGACAGTATTGTTTTATTGCAGATCACTGATATTCACATAAGTATAGCTGATGAAAATGAGGCTGAGATGATGAAATACGGTGAACGCATGCATAAAGCCTACTCGAACCCCCGCAGGCACTACGCCCTCGATACAAGCGAAACAACTTTTCAATATTTCGATGACATACTGCAGAAAGCAAAAAAACAAAATGTTAACTTATTGCTTCTTACAGGCGATATTCTGAACTTCCCATCGGCCGTCTCGGTAAAATATGTTTACGATAAATTAACAGAAACTGGTATTCCATGGCTTTATATCACCGGTAACCATGACTGGCATTATGAGGGATTACCCGGTAATATCGATTCTTTAAGGGATGTATGGACCAAAAAGTCATTGTTGCCTCTCTATAATGGCAATAATCCATTATTCTACTCCTCTATCATTCATGGGATCAATTTTGTTGCAATTGACAATTCGACGGGTAGTGTAAACACAGATCAGATAAAGTTTCTGCAGGATCAGCTGACAAAACCAGAACCTATTATGATGATAAGTCATATCCCCTATAGCCTGTACAATAAAACAAAACAGCCCGGAATGGCTGCCCTGACAGATCTGATATCTTCAAACAGCGACAAGATAATAGCCATATTTGCCGGACATGAGCACAGGTTCTCGTTCTACTTTTCTGGAAATTTATGCCAGTACACTACAATGGCAGGATTTCAGGGAGCCTCTTTTCTGGTTAATGTCAAACCCAATTGAGGACAGTTATTCATAAATACAGACCTGTTTCTTTCCTCGCAAAGGCGCAAATAAGTAAAGGATGAGGCACTTCTAGCCCTTGAACCATAATGAATGCAGTTTTGACATCTGACGTCCAATCTTATAGTCTGTCAGTTGCCTGTCCTCATATTTTCTGAGTTTATTGATCTCGGCAATAACAATCATCCTCTTGCATTTCGAGGCGTATGCCTTTAATACTGTGGTGTTTCTCATTTTATGGTTATTAGAGTACTCCAGTCATTCCATGTAATATTTCTTCATAATTGTTCAACAAACCAAATTAGAATTTGTTCTGCAACAACCTGGCTGACTTATGAATAGCAGTGAGGGCAAGGAGAGATGTAAACAGTGAACAGTGAACAGGAAGAACAGTGAACAGTGAACAGTAAACAGTGAACTAGTGAAGAAACGAAAGTGAACGAAGAAACGAGAAACGAAAAACGAGAAACGAATAACGAGAAACGAGAAACGAAAACTCCTGGTAAGTGAATAATGCAACTTATTTCAGTTTTTGTGTAATGCCAGACCTTAATATGGGACCTACCTTTAGCCCTATTGATAATTATAAAACCAAATAAAATAGAAATTACATGAAAATTGATGAAAACATCGATCCTAAGCCTGTAAACGACAACGCAGATGCCAGGAAGAAAGAAGCTCTTGTCAGAGAAAATGAAGCCCGGATCAGAAAAGAAGGTATAAAAAAAGCGGTTATAACAACAGCGGTCATCGGGTTTGTGGTCTTGCTGATTGCCGTTTTTATTGCTTATTCGATCTATAACCGCGATCATAAACTACTTCTCGGTCAGATGGAATTACAGAAGAATTCATTCACAGAGAAACTTACTTCCCGTGATTCATCGATTGGAGAATGGGTTACAACATTTGGCGAGGTTGAGAAAAATATTGCCCTGATAAAAGAAAAAGAGCATATAATTTCAACTAATTCATCCACAGGTGAACTATCAAGAAATAATAAACAACAGATACTGGAGGATATTAAATACATAAATACACTCCTTGATCAAAACAAAAAGAAGATCGCATCTTTAAATAATCTATTGAGTAAATCGGGTGGCACAATTAAAGGTCTGCAAAATACAATTGCCGGATTGGATGCTTCTGTTAAAAAGAGTGAAATTGAAATTATAGAACTGAAGACCACGCTGTTAAGCAAAAAATTCGAAATTGAACAGCTGAATACGGAGAAGTCAGATCTGCAGGCTACTGTTGCTCAGAAAGATGAAAAAATCGATGACCAGACCTATGAGATGAATAAGGCCTTCTATGCATGCGGAACCTTTAAAGAGCTGAAGGCTAAGGGACTCTTAACTAAAGAGGGAGGCTTCATCGGGTTAGGCAAAACAAAGACATTATCGGCAAGCTTTCCCGACAGCTCATTCAAGCAAATCGATATTACCGTTATGAAATCGATTCAGATAAATTCAAAAAACGCTAAGCTAATCACTGAGCATCCTGCAAATTCATATCAGTTTATACGTGATAAAGACAAGAAAATTGAATCAATTGAGATTACAGATCCCTCAGCGTTCTGGAAAATTTCAAAATATGCAGTCGTAGAACTTACTGATTAAAAGACGCAGCGCGGGAGAAGATGTGAGATATGAGATGTGAGATATAAGATATGAGATATGAGGAAGGATTCTTATTACTCAAATTCTTTCGGAACCCCACAGATCATTCTGAATATCTTATCCGATGAATTGTTTTTGTATTGATGTCGTTCGTTTGGATTTACCAGTGCAAAATCGCCTGCATTTAACGGTTGTTCAACACCGGCTTCATTTACCAGTACTCCCTGACCTTCTATTATGAAATTCATGTGCTCATAAGGATGACTGTGGTAAGGTGTATTTCCACCCGGTTCAAGAGTAAACACTCTGTAAGAATATACAGGAGCACCATCATTGCCTCCAAGTGGCAATTGCTTCCAGGCACCGGCAGCTCCTTCCATCATGACTTTCTTCTTTTCAACCTGATCTAGACCTATAATTTTCATAAATGTAATTTTTGAATTATGTAAAATTACTCATTCCGGAGCGAAAAGTTCATCAACCGGTTCGAAAAACAATTAATGATTAACTCTTAAAGTCCTCCAATATCGATTCCAGCTGATGAAGCGGTTCGGAAAATCTCTTTTTGTTCTCACTCCTGGTGGCGATGATAAAAATGATCAGCCAGACAATAAACAATATTACTCCAACAATCATATTATCGATAATTCCACCGGGAACAAACAAAATAAAGTTGATTACTACAATAAGAATGCAATTCAGGGGAATCATCACCCAGTCAAACTTTCTCTTGAATATGAAAAACTCAGACATCCTTTTGTAACTGTTTTTAATATTTAGATAAATATCATCATCGGAAAACGGAATGCCCCCTTTATTTATCAGAAATGCTGACTTGAATTTTTTCATGAATATTACAGTAAACGGGATATACAATAAGATTCCCGCTACACTCAGGATCACTATGTCAGTCCTGTTAAAAAACCTCGCAATAAGAAAAAACAGACAGCCATAAACAAGATTCTGATAGACGAAAGACGCCCAGAAATATTCGCGAAAACCGCTTTTTACCTTCTTTATCCGGTTTGATATAATATTGTCAATATATTCTGAAGATACAGAAGGTGAACATGTCTCTGAAAGCTTTTCTTCATTCCAGATTTTTTTGAAATCATCGAACTCTTCCATTTTTTTTTATTTAATTTAGTGATTGATTCATTTTTTCTTTTAGTGTCCGCTTTATCCTTACCAGTCTCACGCTTACATTGGCTTTAGTCAGTCCCGTGAGTCCGGCAATTTCTTCATAGCTATGTTCCTCCAGGAACAGCAGGATAATAGCTTTATCAATTTTAGTTAAAGTCCCAATAGTTTTGTATAGCTGCTGGATTTTTTCTTCTTCATGAAATTGTTCAACGCTCTCTTCAATCTGTTCGTGTGACATTTCAAGACTGGTAATCTCGATATTGCGCTTTTTATGTTGTGAATGCATCATCGCAGTATTTAATGCGACACGGTACATCCAGGTGGAAAATTTTGAAAATCCCTTAAAATGCGGATAGGATTTCCATAACTGGTAAAGTATTTCCTGAAACAGGTCTTTCCGTTCGTCACTCCCGGAGTCTGTGTATACATTGCAAACCTTATAGATAATTCCCAGGTTTGCATTAATATCATCAATAAATTTTGTCTCCATTTCTGCTAACTAACTATTGTTAAACAATTAGTATACGTTTTCGGGAAAAAACTACAAAATGCGAAAAGAAAATTTTAAAAACTTACACAGAGAAGAAGCGTGTGAGGAGAGAGGAGTGAGGTGTGAGGAATCTGACCAAAAACTTTGTGTACTTTTGTGGTAAGGTGAGAAACGCAAAACGACAAACGACAAATGAGCAGAGGATTTGTTAAAGAAGACGATCAGGAAGAAATTCCGATGGAGCCAAAGAGAGCTTATCTACCGGAAGGAGTTGCAAACTTTGTCACACCTGCCGGCATGGATCAACTATTGGTCGAAAAACAGCAGCTTATAACTGAAAAAGATAATCTGAGCATCTCCAATGAGAATGAGAAAAGAATTGCATTGAACTATATTAATGCAAAATTACACCTGTTGAACAACAGAATTGCTGAAGCCAAAGTAATTAATCCAGGTGAACAGCCACAAAATGAAATAAGATTCGGGGCATCGGTTACTCTTAAAATAAAAGGATCAGGTAAGATTCAGACTTTTCAGATTGTAGGTGTTGACGAGGCTGACATCTCCAAAGGGAAAATCTCTTTTATATCACCTCTGGCAAAAGCATTAATAAATAAAAAAACCGGAGAATCAGTTGTTTTAAAACGGGCTAAGGAGGATACCGTTTTTGAGATTATGGATATAGCCTATAGTGAGATGTGAGATGTGAGATGTGAGGAGTGAGGAAGAAGTCTCTAAAGAAACGACAACGGTAAACGACATACGATAAACGCCCTTATTACTTAACCTTTTCTGCAAGCGTCTGCCGGATCATTTTCCTCAGCTCCAGTTGTTTGTTTTCAACCTCATGTCTCGATGACGGCCTGAAATATTCCGCATAACGGCATTTGGCCAGCTTATACGTCATGTTATTCAGTATTGCCTTTGATATCAACTCCCAGCTTTAAAGGCAAGGGACAGTCAACAACTGAAACATGGTAATCGAATGTCATGTCGAAATTATGGCGGCCGGCTATTACAGCCTTGTATTTATCCATTACTATCAGGAAAGGATAAATATCAATTTCATTACGGAAGATAGTGAACTCGGCCGACAGGGAATCAACTTTATTCTCGGTCTTTTTATTGAATCTGAGCTTTTTGGCAATCTCGCTGAATGTCTGTCCATCCATCAAAACCAGGTTATTACCTTTAATTGATGATGCTCCGCGCAATGTTGATTTTTTGATATTATATAAGGAATCGAGATAGGTCTCGGCAGCAATATGAAATTCCCCCCTGCCGCCGAATGATCTCAGCATAGGCATTAAAGTATCAATATCAGGGATCATCGTGAGCAATTCACTTATCTCAACATCCATCATATGATAATCAATTCCCAGAAACAGATGATTTTTGCGGGGCGTGCTATACATTGCCGTCAGCTGCATTCTTGCTGCCGGAGTATCGAAGGTGAGTCCGTCGAGAAGAAGGATCCCATCATGAACCTGCACAGCGCCTTTTATATTTGTAGCTGTGTCAACTCCCATTGTAGCAAGCCTTACATTAGCATTAAGAATCACATCAATTTTCTTTGGCACCATATACGGACCGGTACTAATAGTGTCAACTGTTGTGTTTTCCTGTTTATTTACACTTGTTGAATCATAAGAGCCTATTCCGCTTGTAAGGGCCATTAACTGTGCCACATCGGTTTTATCCGATACAAAATTGAAATTACCCCTCAAAATTGAATCTCCTCTGAAATATGATAAAACATTATTTAAGTTTCCTGTAAGCTGAAAATCAGATTTGCCAATCTTCATGCTGCTTTCCTTAATGCTGAACGTCTCAGGATCGAAATCCATTTTTATCGAAGGGATCTCGATCTTATGAGTAAGATCTGACATTGTAGACCATGCCCTGGTTAATATCAATATAACCTTTCACCAGCCATTGCAGGAATATATCTTTTTGTGTATTGTCATTAGAGATGTCAAGGTCCGTACTTATTTTATTTATCATTGCAGTGTTTTTGCCCATGGCTGTTTTAAGCTCACCGCTGTTATACGATAAACTTATATGAGGCTGATCAGAGTTACCTGGCCGCGGCGATAAAGACACTTTTCCATGAGGAGCGACAATGGCGATTGTCATATCATCCATTCCGGCCGACATTGAATCCATGCTGAAACTGCAGATAAGGTCAGGAATCCTGGTAGTATCTCTGATGTCAGATGTTTCGAGGATAAGCGAAGATTTTTTAAGAGCTGCATTATAGCTTGCAAGTTTTCCCGCCTCAACATTGTCGGATATTATTGATGCAAAAACAAAGCCCGTGCTTTTCGATAAAGGTTTATTGTTGGGTAATGCAAAATCAATCTTTGATCTGTCAGATTTAAGTGATATGCTATCATATTTAACATCAAAATCAGACAGAGTTACGGAACCAGACAAATTCATTTTTTCAATTTGCATCTTCTCCAGCTGGCTCATGGTAAATCGTGACTTAACCTTTCCCGATGCTTTCCCTTTGACAGTGGTCTTCATGCTCTCAGGGATCATACTGTTAAATTCATCAAGTGTTAATCCTGCTGTGGTAGTCAGATTGCATGTAATATCCTTAAACAGATGAGTTATCATACCTTCAGTACTGAAGGCTGACTGAGCGGTTTTTGCAACGAAATGGTTAATACGGACGAATGAAAGTGAGTCGCTTATCAGATCAGTGTAAAGAGTTAAGTCACCATCAACATCATGAAGTGGTAATGGAAAAGCCGAATACTTCAATGTTCCCTTTTTCAAACAAGCAGATGCATATCCATCAGCGGCATATGTGAATCATTATAGATGCCTCTGATACTTCCATCCGACGACAGCAACCCGTCAGCATCAATTCCTTCGAAATATGATTTATATGAAGGCGGCACAAGTGCCAGAATATTTTTAAACGGCCACGATGCAAGTTTATAGGTCAGGTCGGTAGTAATATTCCTGCGTTACAGTATCATTTTCAATGGTCCCGTCAAGCAATAGTTCCATATCATTTATTGAAGCCGTTGCGTTTTTGAGTGTTATAAACTGGCGTGAAGTGATTACATCTAATGGAAGATCAAACTTTACTGATGCCTGCTGAAGGTATTTTTCTCCGTCATAATCAAGCGATATCATTGAAGAACTTACGCTAAGATTTCCGAGCAGATATTATCCCTGATAATTGTTCCACTAATTTTTGCACTTAGATCATGGATTTCGGTGTTAAGTTTTTCTTTGGCATATTCAATTGATATCATTGAAGTATTTAGGCTCAACATTGCCGCTTATACTGTCGTTGGAAATTTTTCCGTTAATTTTTGCATTCAGGTTGGAGATAACGGTGTTAAGCTTCAAGACTGATCATTATAAATAATGCTGATATCTTTCAGCTCAACATTCCTTATATCGATAAAAGAGAATTCGGCTTCCGGAGTCAGGAACCGGAGCCGAAGCGGTATCCGGAGGCATGATGTTATAGTTTGTTTTCCGAGGCTGTCGGAATAAACATTAACCGATCCGCCGTTCATCTCCAGTCCGATAAGGATAATATCTTTCTTTTTCCAGTATGCTTTTGCATCAACAACTCCAACCAGCTCATTTAACCGAGACTAGTGTGTCAGACATTGAACCTGCCACAGGGTTGATTAATGCAAAATCACTGACTTTCAATCCAAAGTTCGGGAATGTGCTGAAGAATGTTAATTCCACCGACCCTATTTCCGATTTGCAGGTGATATATTTCGTAGCCTGTTTGCGAATAACCGGAGTGATCCTTTCAGGAGTAAATACAATCCATATAACAATACTGATTGACAATGATCAAAACTCCAAGCAATGAAAGAAGAGAAATAAAAAAAATCTTTATGAATTTTTTCATGGAATATCCAATCCAATGGTGATTAACAACTTAGACAGCAGTGATATTTTACTTAGTCACTTTGGTAAAGGAGAAATTGACCCCAAAATCATCATGATATTTCAATGAAGTTGCGGTTAATTCCGTAACTGTATAGATCTTTGGTACGGAGCCACCTATCTCAAGAATGTGGATATGAGTTAATAAATCACTTTCGAGTGTCCAGGTAAATGCCTGTGCTTCCGCTTCGGTTACATTGTCGGCTGTATCCCAGGTAGCTCCTGTGCCGTAGCAAGATATTTATAGAATAAAGTTCCTGATTGCCATTTCCCTGTCAGCAGGGTTTGATCGTAAGTTACCTCCTCCTTTGTACATGAAACAGCAAGAATAGTAAGCATAATGAGCATAGTCAGATATCGCAATGTCTTTTTCATCATTATAGCAGATTTAAATAATTTGATTAATGATCATTCAATAAAGTAGTTAGAACTTCCAACACTGATATTTCAGGTTTGATTTCAGTTCACAATATAATAAAAAGTCTGTCAAACAAAAAATTGTGAGCGGGGGTTGAGGTTTTTTAATATTCTATTCAACAATCCCGAAAAAAAATTGTTTCCCGTAATATGGTGGCTGAAACTACTGTGTTTTCAATGTCAATTTATACCTAACACAATGAAAAAGATACGAGTATATGTTTTATTGTCAGCATTTATTGTAACAATTCAGAGCTGCAAAAAAGATGAGCAAATTACGAAATCGGACCCTGTTATTACATGGGATAATCCTGCAGATGTAAGTTATGGAACTTTGCTAAGTGCGACGCAGTTAAATGCCACAGCTGATGTTCCGGGAGTTTTTATTTATTCGCCGCCAATAGGCACAAAACTAGAGATTGGTGCAGATCAGGATCTGAACGCTGTATTTACACCAACAGATGCATCAGCATACAATACAGCGACCAAAACTGTTAAGATAAACGTTATACCGAAATCAGTGCCTGTTATAACATGGAATAATCCTGCTGATATCAGTTTTGGAACTTTACTTAGTGCAACTCAGTTAAATGCCACAGCCAATGTTCCAGGGGACTTTGTTTACACACCGCCAATAGGCACAAAATTAAATATCGGTGAAAATCAGGAACTTAGCGTTACTTTTACTCCAACAGATGATTTAACATACAGTACTGCGACCAAAACTGTTCAGATAAATGTTACAGCTTATGCCCCGTTGCATGATCCATTGCCCTCGATACATTTTAGTGATAATCCGTATAATCACAATATGCATATTGCTTCGGATGGCAGATTTTATTATACCTGTAATGGGGGTGGTTATACTTATGGTAAAATCAACAAATATACTCTGGATGGAGTGCTCGTCACCTCTTATGATATGATGATAGACATGAGAAGTATTATGTTTAACAAAACAGATAGTAGTTTCTATGTATCTGGTTTTGAAAGCAATACCTCTGAAAGGAATATATATAAAATTTTGGATTTTGCTTCCGGATCTTTTACAAAATTGTATCCGAATATGTATGATTACTATCAGTCAGGCACGGCTTTGAGCTATGATTGCCAGTACATATATGCCTTCCATGCAGGAACTCTAAAGAAATATAAGTTTTCTGATGGCACTTTAGCCGAGACACTCACAGGCTTAAGTTATGGCGCTACATCTGATGCTGTTGTTGCAGTTGATCCCGATTATATCTATACATGGGATGCCGCAGCAAAGACTGTTTATGTATATGATCTTACCGGTAAATTTATACGTAACATAACATTGCCAAATGGCAACTTCGGATATTCCCTTTCTTTTGTTGATGGACTTCTGTTTGTTGCTGTTGATGGCAATTATTCGACTGGCACATGGTATAGTTATAATATTAGAAAAAATAACTAAAATCAGTCGTTCAGTCTGAATCAATATATGTTGCCTGATTCAGGCAGTTAGCTGCTGATTGCTGGCCACGAGGCACACAGGTTTATTTCAATTCTTTGAGTATCCTGAGTGCCTCATCTACATGTTTTGCAGCTTGCGTCTGGGAGTTGAAGACATAAACAACTTTTCCTGATTTATCAACAATATATGTAACCCGGCCAGGAATCATACCCATAAAATTAACAGGTACGCCAAACATCTTCCTTACTTTGTCGCCTTCATCGCTCAGCAGGGTGAAGTTCAGATGATATTTTTCCGCAAACTTTTTGTGGCTTTCAACAGACTGTCCGCTTATGCCAATTATCATGGCATCAGCCTCGTTGAATACTTCAAACTGATCGCGGAACGAACAGGCTTCCTTCGTACAGCCCGGACTATCATCTTTAGGATAAAAATAAATTACCAGGTTCTTTTTGCCAATTACCGAGCTGAGCGAAAACTCCCTGCCATCCTGATCGGGTAAAGTAAAAACGGGGACAGCGCTTCCTGCTTCAATTTTTTTCTCGTCCGGATTGAAAATTACGAAACCGGCTAATAATAAAAGAGATAATGAAAGATACATGCTGTGTGAATTTAAATCTGTGATTAATCATTAATGCTAACCCATTTCATCAGGCGCTTGTCTTTATCGTCTTTACAAGCAGAAACCTATGACCTTCCCCGGAGAGATTCCTCTTTCTGTATCCCAAAGATTCGTAGAAGCTGAGATTCTTACTGCTCGCCGATCCTGTACAGAGGAGATATAATCTGGTTTTCGGAAATGCCTTTTCTATTTCGGCAATCAGTCTTCTGCCTATACCCATCTTTTGATATTGTGGCGCTACGATAAGCTTTTCGATCCAGCAGAATTCACCAGTCTCCCTTGCATTTACACAACCCACAATTTCATTCCTGCATTCGGCTTTCAGAACCAAATAATTTTCAAACTCAGTTTTTATTGAATCGGGAGATTCCGTTTTTGACGCATTTTCATAGTCATTGTATTTTTGAACTTCTGAAATAAATGCGCTCTTCTGAAGATTTAAAACAGATTCCAAATCACTGAAAGCAGCTTTCGATATCTTAACGTTTTCAATCATTTCTGATTCACTTTAAAATTACATGTTGCCTACTCTTCAAAGACCTTTTTGCCTGCCATAGACCCTAACATAAACAATGCAAATATAATACCATATTTATCCCGGACAATTATATTATAATAGCAATTTCTTACAACATTCTTATAGTGTGAATGTTGAATTCTCAGATAACCGTGTTGAAACAACTATTTCCGGATTGGATTGTTTAATAAAATGCTAACATTATCCCGGTGATAAATTCCCCTGTTTTCATAGGTCATCAACAGCGTTTCGGAAACTTTTTTTTCCCTGCTCTTTTAATATTTACAATTACCCTTTCAATTAGCGTTGCCGATGCTCAGAATAATACATTATATCTTATGCCGGAGATTCCACAGGCAAACCAGCTGAATCCTGCGTATATGCGACTCTGCAGAATTTATGTGGAGCTCCCCGTCATCTCTTCTGTCAGATTAAATATCCGAAACACAGGTTTTGGCTTTCATGATGTTATTGAACCAGGCACTGGCTCCCAATCAGATACATATTTCATTAATCTGTCAAAACTCGAAGAAAAATTAAAAGTGATCAATTACTTCCGGATAAAAACGGATGTAAATCTCCTTGGTTTTGGTTTTGGAGTATATAACTGGTATTTCACTTTCGGTATTTCCAATCACTCAGATATAATGATGTCCTATCCAAAAAGTATTCTCCTTTTACGAGATAAAAATTTACAGTCAACTGCCACCAGTGGAAATTCAATTTATATGAACCGTCTGCGAACGGAAGCTAACATCTGGAATTCAATAGGAGTAAGCGCAGCCAGAGAGATAAGTGATGGGTTTAAGATCGGACTGAGAATAAAATACCTGCAGGGAATGGCAAATGCCATTACCAGGAATACAGAAATTACAGTTAATTCAACAATTGACCCTGCCAGTATTGCAGCAAGATTGAGATCTCACATAAATGCTTCATTTCCGGTTAATATCTCATATGACCCTGCCGGCAAGGTAAAAAGTCTTAATTTCGATAACTCCTTTGACAACATCATAAGTGATTATATTTTCAACGGCAACCGTGGTATGGCTATTGATGCAGGCTTAGTGTACGATCCCGATGAAAATACAGAAATGGCTGCCAGCATTACTGATCTTGGATTCATTCGATGGAAAAAGAATGCATACAATTTTAATACAACAGGCGATTATTTTTTTAACGACTCCACACTTACTCATTTCCAGACCAATCCGGGTGCTTCTGATCTTGCAGAAGCATTGAGGGATTCGATTTTCAAGGCGACTTCAGGTTCCCCAAAATCATACTATAATCTAACTCCTGTAAAGATTTTTGCAGGAATAAGCCATTTAATTTTTCCTCAATTGAGTGCCGGTGCAATGACAAGGCTTGAAATATTCGATCTTCATATTATGCCTTCAGCTACATTTTCATTAACATACCGACCACTTTCATTTTTTTCCGGATCACTCAGCTATACGCTTATGAACAATAAATATAACCAGATAGGCGCAGGTATTGCCATTGGTAACCGTGTGGTTCAATTTTACCTTACAGCAGATAATATCCCTGTAAGATATACGAAAGATAATTCATCGGCTTTTTTCTGGCCTTATAATGCGAGGATGTTCAGTCTGCACACAGGCATAAACCTGCTGTTCGGTTGCAGGCAGAATGAGGATAAACATCATCCGCAAAAGTATAAGAGCCAGGATGATTGTCCGGCTTATAATTAGTTTAAAGGATTTCTGCTGCTGGATCCGTTGATTCAGGTTGATCCGGGGCTCCGGGTTCTTCAGACGCAACAGGTGCAACAAGTTTGCCAATGAAACTGATTATATCTTCTGCCAGTTGTTCAGGCTTTTCCATTGCCGGGAAATGTCCTCCCAGGGGAAATTCCGACCAGTGCTGAATGTTAAAACCACGTTCTATGAATTTTCTTGGAGGAAACGGATCCTCATACCTGAAATGAGCAATTCCTACAGGCGTATTTATATAAGATTCCTTCCCTATTATCAGGGGGTTTTTGCTGTTTTCATTATATAGCCGGCATGATGAATGTATTGTTTCTGTCAGCCAGTAAAGAGTAACATTTGAAAGAAGCTCGTCTTTTGTGAATACATTGCCGATATACCCGCTGTTATTCGACCAGCCAAACATTTTTTCAACGATCCAGGCGCATAATCCAACCGGTGAATCATTAAGTCCATAAGCAAGAGTAAGCGGCTTGGTATTTTGCTCCAGGGAATATCCGCCTTCCCTTGAATACCACTCCTCCTCCTTATCGAGGTATTCATTTTCTTCAGCTGTAAACGATTCATTTTCCTCCAGAACAGGCACATAATTACCCGGAATATAATTAAGATGCAGGCCTATAACATGTTCCGGATATTTCATTGCAATGGAAGTAGAGACTCCTGCCCCAAAGTCTCCCCCATGAACCGCATATTTTTCATATCCCAGCTCAGTCATTAACTTATGCCACAGATCGCCTATAAAACTGACATTACAGCCCGGCTGGGTTATTTTTTGCGAAAAACCATAACCCGGCATCGAAGGGATAACAAGGTCGAATGACATATTTTCATTTTCCGTAAAAAACGGAATCAGCTTCATCCATTCGAGAAATGAATAAGGCCAGCCATGTGTTAAAATGATAGGAATTGATTTTTCACCTTTGCCTTTGATATGAAGAAAATGAATCCTATAGCCGTCGATTGTTGCCAGATAGTTTTCATATTTGTTTATATCTCTTTCGGTTTTCCTCCAGTCGAAGTAATATATCCAGTAATCAGAAAGCTCTTTCATATAGCTCATACTGGCACCGTAATTCCAGCCTGAATTCTCAATTTCATCCGGCCACCTGGTAAGTTTAAGTTTTGTTTTAAGATCGTCGATAAGGGACTGAGCAATGTTAATTTCAATTTTTTTAATCATTTTCTTTAATTAATTATGCCTTAAACCGGCGGCACACAAAGTTAAGACAAAGTTTGTGAAGCTTTGCTCCCCGATAAACAAGAAAATTAATGTATTTGCACCTTAAGCATTCTTGCCTTTACACCATTACGCCGTTACGCCTTATTTTTTCACGTAATTATCATCTCATCACAATTATCCAGATCGCAGATGCCTTTAGCATTTTTAAACAGGACGCGACGGTGGGCGATTGAAAGACACTCGATATAGTTTTTAATATTTGAAATCTGTGAAGGATTTCTAACCACCAGAGGGATGACTCCGATTACCGGCGACTCAAATGATTGTACAAACTGGCAGACATAATAAGTTTCTCCGGAAATTTCGAGTGCATCACCATCGGCTGGAAATTGATCTACAGACATTTCCGGCAGTTGAGTATTGTCAATAACATTATAGGGAGTGATTAATATTTTATCCATAAGTCTGAGATTTTTAAAACTGCAAATTTAAATAAATATCCGGTATGCGGTGTGCGGTATGCGGTATGCGGTGTACGGTCACCGGTTACCGCGTACCGCGCACCGACCTAACCTCCGAACAACCTTCTGAAAAAGCCTTTTTTCTTCTGTTTCGGTTTATCAGGAGATTTCTCCTTTGTATCTTTCTTATTATGAAAAAGATCTATGAACTTCTCGAATAGATTATTATCCTTGAAATCAGGACAATCGAGAGCATCTGCCAGTTCGGGAGGAAGGTTTGGGAAAGCTGTAAAAAGCTGTCTTGATAAAGTGTCATTATCCTGGATCTTCTTCAAAGTTAAAGCAACCAGTGGCAGTGCAAGAGTGCTTCCTGAACCATTCGAACCACTGTTAAAATGAATAGCTCTCGAGGATGCTCCCACCCTTGTTACAATCACCAGTTTCGGATTGAATGCCGCGAACCATGCATCGGAATAACTCTGGGATGTCCCGGTCTTGCCGCCCATCGGGAGATTGACACCATAAACGCTCCTCATTGAAGCTCCGGTTCCCTCGATGACCGCTTTCTGAAGTATTGCACTTATCAACATGGCTGAACGTTCAGACAGTATCCTTACTTTTTCCTCTTTAAATTCATTCTGATAAATTATCTCACCTGTATGGGTCTTTATAGAGATTATGGTCTGTGGAGAAATCCTGTATCCTCCGTTTGCAAAAGCTGAATATGCTACAGCCGCTTCTGCAATACTTCCTTCAGCGGTTCCCAATGCCAGTGAGGGAGTGTTATCAGGAGTAAAGGAAAACCCCATCTTCTGCCACAGCGAATCAAGCGGCTCAAACCCGACCTTTAAAAATAAATTAACCGTGGGTATATTCATTGAAAGAGCAAGAGCCCCCGCCAGAGAATATTTGCCGCCATTTGTATGGTTGTAATTTTCCGGACTCCAGTCACCAATACCCGAAATTTCACTCGAGTCATTGTCAAGGTATTCACAGGGATTCATACCCTGTTCAAATGCTTCAGCATATAGGATCGGTTTGAAAACTGATGCCATCTGGCGTCTGGCATATACCTGGTCATATGGCTGTGATTTAAAATCAACACCTCCGACCCAGGCTTTTACTGAACCGGTGACCGGATCGAGGGCGATCAGTCCCGCATGAAGTATCAGCAACGCTTGTTTGATACTGTCAGTAACTGATATCGAATCAGAATGTGCTCCCTTCCAGTCAAATATCCGCCGGAGATTAACTTCATTTTCTCTCCCCGTGAGGTTCAGACTTTTAATTGTCTGATCAACAATCTGTTTAACCATTTTTTTCCCATAGGCTGTCTGGTACTGCTCTAAAAGTTTTTTCTGCATTACTGACAGATGTTCACGAAAAGATTCAAGAGCATATTGCTGAAGAGTAAGATTCAGCGTAGTAGTTATTATTAGTCCGTCCTCCTCAATATTCCATTTTTTCCCGGTACTTGACTCTGTCAACCGCAATATCTGGCCGGCTTCATTTTTTACCCTTACAAGAAAATAGTCGGCCGGACCCTGAGATTCAATATCCTCAAAGTTTTGTAAAAGAGGCAGGCTGCAAAGTGAATCTGCCTGTTCAGGTTTAAGGTATTCATACTTCTGCATCTGCCGGAAAACTACATTTCTCCGCGCCAGTGAGTTGGCAGGATGCAGTCGCGGATTATACCAGGTGTTCGCTTTAAGCATTCCGACAAGGACTGCAGATTCCTGGTAATTCAGGTCTTCGGTCCTTTTATTAAAATACCGGCGTGCAGCAGTTTCAATGCCAAAAATATTTTCTCCGAATGAAACGGTATTAAGATACAGTGTCAGTATTTCCTGTTTGCTGAAAGTCTTTTCGAGTCGTGAAGCAAGTATTGCTTCTTTTATTTTTATTACAAGAAGTGAAAACCGGCCGTGATAATTTCGACCAAACATGTTTTTAGCGAGTTGCTGGGATATAGTACTTCCCCCTCCTGAACGTGGATTATTGAACAATACCGATTTGAAAATGACTCTGAAAATGCTCCTCGCATCAATGCCGTTATGCTCATAAAAACGATAATCTTCGGTTGCAATAAGGGCATCGATAAGATTTTGTGGAATCTGGTTGTATGAAATGTTCGTCCTGTTCTCAGAAAAGATATTACCGATCAGCTTTCCCTCTGCCGATAAAACGAGTGTGGCTGTCGCGTTTTTATAGTTAAGAAGCTCGTTTCTTGTCTGCAGATGCCCGAATACACCTGAAAGAACGCAAATGACAAAAACAACCGGCAACACCGCCAATACCGAAGCTGTGATAATAATGTATTTCCATTCTTTCCTCATAATTGACTAACAACGTTGAAGCGTAAAGGCTTAACGGAAAATTACATTTTGTATTGTAAGATCCATCTGCTGGTGCAAAGTTAATAAAGTCCTGGTGGTTAAATGGGTTTTGAGATTCAAAGGCTGGAGGCTTCAGGGTTGTAAAGGCTGTAAAGGTTGTAAAGGCCGACTTTCGACTTTTGACTTTCAACTTTCGCCTTTTCAACTTTTGACTTTTATCTTTTTACTTTTGTCTTTTATCTTGTTCTTTTATCTTTACATACAATGAATATCAAACAAAAATATGGCAATACTGCACTTATTGCAGGTGCTTCCGAGGGTATTGGTGCAGCATTTGCTACTCTTCTGGCGCGGGAAGGCATGGACCTGATATTAATCGCCAGACGCCCGGAACCTTTGCAGCAACTAGCTGATTCATTGAATAATAAATATAAGGTAAATGTCAGGTCTTTGCCAATGGATCTGTCAGAGACAGATGCTGCACAGAAGCTGCAAACTGCCCTGAGTGAAACTGAAATTAACTTTATCGTCTATAATGCCGCCCTCTCGTATATTGGTCCGTTCGTTGAAAATTCTCTGGAGAATCAAAATAAAGCGGCCAGGGTCAACATGGTAACTCCGATGAATCTGATGAGAATATTTGGTGAAAAAATGCTTTCACGGAAAAAAGGAGCGGTCATTTTAATGAGCTCGCTTGCCGGCTTTCAGGGCAGTGGTTTTTTATCCGTTTATGCCGCAACAAAAGCATTCAACAGGATCCTTGCCGAGAGTTTGTGGTATGAATGGAAAAACAACGGTGTTGATATATTAACCTGTGTCGCCGGGGCAACCTCAACTCCCGGATATATAAATACAAACCCGGGAAAGACCAGCATCTTTGCCCCGCGTGTTCTTAAGCCTGAGGAAGTTGCAGCTGAGTGTCTGAAAAAACTCGGAAAACAACCCTCCTTCATCACCGGACAGAGGGAACAGGATTGCATCATTCATAATGCAGAAGATCCTGCCAAGAAAAATGGCGATCAATATTATGGGAGATACTACGAGGAAGATGTATCGATTATAAGGGTCAAAATCAATTTGCCACACCCCCCTTGCCCTTCTGACAGGTGTTAAAGAAAAAAACTTTTTAAATCGTTGAGGACGCAGAGGTTTGCGCAGAGAGATTATAAATCCTTTGTGTTCTTTGTGTTAACCTTTGTGACCTTTGTGGTTAAAAAAAAGATTTTAATAAATCCACGGAATAATTCTGTAAGGAACCCTTTTTGTATAGGTTTTCCAGAGCTCACCATATTTCAAAGCACATCTCTTATCGTCATCCCTTTGCCGGGCAATCAAAAGAAGAACATAATATAATGGATAAAGCCATGGCCAGATCATACCAGGGTAGCCCGTGCACAGTATAATTCCCGATGCCATTAATATTTCACCGGAATAATTAATATGCCGGCTTAATCCCCAGAATCCGTTGACCAACAAAGCATTATTTCCGTCAGAAATTGTCTCGGGGACGATGTTGAGGAATGCTCTTGCCGGATCTTTCTTGAAAAAGTATTTCTGCAGATTTGCTCCTCTTGATAAAATCCAGCCCGTAAAGAAAATAAATACAAAAATCATCAGTAACAATGAAGGAGTATGCGGATCGGGAAGATCAACAGTCGACCACAGGAAGACCGGATAGAAATAAGGATAGAATACCAGGCAACCCCATCCCAGTTTAAAACCGACCCTTTCTGCAAACAGATCATAAGTATAGAGATGGACTTCTTCGAAAATGAAATAATCAACTATAAAATATGTAAGCAATGCTGCTGCGATTATCAAACCCGGAGAAGTCTGATCTCCGTACTTCATCAGGTGATGGGCAGTAAAACTTAATGCATTCAGTTCAAGCATTGTGGCGCCTGTGAGATAAAGCCACATCTTAGCATCCATCAGACCATCGCGAAGCTGAAGGTTTTCGATCCTGCCAAAAAAAAGATCCGACAGGAAAGAATTGCTCACGGGCGGAAAATACAAAACGACAACCACCGAAAAAATGACTCCGGTCAGAAATGCTCCGGCTAGTCCGTACCACCTGTATGTATAAAGCCAATCAAACGGGATTAATTTAAAATAGCCTGCCAGAAACCATAAGATCACCACTGTCAAGAACACCGAGATCCCATTGAGATGATATCTCATTTTCTCATTGGAATCTTTTTTGGTGATATATCCTTTTACCCATCTGCCGGGCAGGATAATGTTCAGAAGGAATATGACAAAAGAAATAAATCCCGGAGCAAGAAATCCAAGTATTTTATCCATAACGTGTTAGTAAGTCAGAAAGTCAGAAAAACAATCGGGGGTTATTCCTGTTCCGGATATTTTTTCATCCACTCCTGATAATCCTCCGGTGACATATTATTAAATTTATTGACCAGGAAGGCGGTCATTGCCCAGATCTGTTCATCAGTATGTGTCGGTGCAAATGCCGGCATGCTTGTCATCCTTATACCATTTTTGATTATCCAGAATACTGCTCCCGGTCCGGGGAGTTCAGACTTATAGAGCTTCGGGGGTTCCGGATAGAGTCCTTTAGTTATTTCCGATTGTTCAATACCAGCCCCACCGTGGCAAACCACACACATCGCATTATAATGCCTGAAACCCTCTGCAATCATAATTGTGTCCTCAAGGGGAGGAACAGTGGTAACAGATTTCATTCTTTTTACAATCGAGTGCTCCATGGTTTTACTGACAATCCATTGAGTAATTTTATTATGATGCGACATCTGACTGACATCATATTTGCCTGAATAAACGTATATTACTCCAGCCAGCATCAGTACTGCAAGGGTGAGAATAACTGTCAGAATAATCTTTTTCATGATAGAATGTTTAAGTTAATACTCTAAGACTCTTCTCAAATTTACGAAGAAACCTTAAACCTCCATAGCCGAATAATGAAAATTTCATTCGATTTACAGATTATTCCAATTCCCCGCCGGCGATACAGCACAAAATTTATCGTCATCATCTTTTTACCGTGTAGCGGTTAAACTAAATAAAAGTTTGCGAGCAGTATGTCTATTGAACTTCCTGTCAGCAACTTACCTTGCCTTATTTTTTTATAGCTAATTTAATCTATCTTTGCAGCCCATTAATATTATATATTTGAAAACGTTCTCTGAATTAGGCATCTCCGGCACTTTTATAAAGGCGCTCGAAGAAATAAACATATTCAAACCCACTGAGATCCAGGAAAAAGCGATCCCTATCTTAATTGAAAAAGAAACCGATTTTATCGGACAGGCACAGACAGGAACCGGCAAAACGGCTGCTTACGGGCTTCCGATTTTGCATGCTATAAATCCTGATAAACCAACTGTACAGGCCTTAATTCTTGCACCCACGCGCGAGTTAGGCCAGCAGATTGCCAAGCAGCTTTTTAAGTTTATAAAGTACCTCCCAAAAAAGATCTTTATTGAATCTGTATATGGTGGTGCGAACATCGATGAGCAGATTCGTTCTCTGAGGAGGCCTACTCACATTGTTGTTGCCACCCCCGGAAGACTCGTTGATTTACTCTCGCGAAAGGCTATCGATCTATCACACATTACCACCCTGGTTCTTGATGAAGCAGACGAGATGCTTAGCATGGGATTCAAAAAAGATCTTGATGCAATACTGAATCATACCGCCGGGAATCGTCATACATGGCTGTTTTCAGCAACCATGCCACTTGGGATAAAATCAATTATTTCGAGCTACATGTCCTCGAAAGCCATCAGGTTTGAAGTAAACAGGAATGAGATAGTAAATAAGGATATCCAGCATAAATTCCTCATATGCTCTCGTCTCGAAAAACCTGAGGTGTTGTTTCAGTTCCTGAAAAGTCAGGGCGCCGGAAGAGGCCTTGTATTTTGCAGGACAAAAATAGAAGCACAGTCTGTCACAAAACGTCTGCTGGCAAAAAAAGTAAATACTGATGTTCTTGAGGGTGATATGTTCCAGAAAGAACGTGATAAGGTTATGAGGGCATTCAAAAACGGAAAGCTGCAGATACTGGTGGCAACCGACCTGGCAGCAAGAGGTATAGATGTAAAGGAGCTCGCTTTCGTGGTGCATTATGAACTTCCCGAGAAGACAGAATATTACACGCACCGCAGTGGCAGAACCGGACGTGCAGGCAATAAAGGCTTCTCTCTCAGCCTGATAACTCCCAGAGAACATGAAGGGCTGAAGAAGATAGAAAGAGAACTGGGGATTAAGGTGAAGGAGATTCAGAAATAAGAAGTGCCTGGAGTGCCTGGAGTGAGCCAGAGTGCCTAAAGTTGATTCTTCCCCTGTGCCCTGTGCTCTGTGCCCTGTGACCCCAAGGGGAGCGAAGAACCGACGAAGCGAAGCGAGGAGCTCGACGAAGTCAAAATCAATTTACTTCCGCGAAGCGGAACGGGGTAAATAAATTGATTTTCGAGCGACGGACTTCAAGATTAATAATCTGTTCAAGTTCCTATTTTTTATTGGCGAGGGACTTTGTGGTTAAAAAAAATCTCTAAACAAATTTTCATCATGTATCTATCTGGTAAAAATAATTAGTTTTGATAATTCATCTGATCTGAATCAAAACTTAACTCAATACTACAGAACCATGAACAAATTTATTCGTATTACCATTCTCTTGCTTTTCGTAACCACTATGGTTGCAAACAGCCAGGAAACAGGTTATGTATTTACAATGAAAAAGGATCTTCCCTGTACATCTGTTAAAAATCAAAGCTCCTCATCCACTTGCTGGTGCTTCTCAGGCATTTCGATGTTTGAATCGGAATTACTGCGTATGGGGAAAAAGCCATACGATCTTTCGGAAATGTATATTGTGCGTCACACATATGAGAAAAAAGCTGATATGTATGCAAGAATGCACGGCAGCTCTACCTTTGCCGGGGGCGGTGAATACGGTGATGTTCTAAATGGTTGTCGTGAAGCCGGATTAGTGCCTGACATAGCATATCCGGGTCTTAATTATGGCGAGGTCAAACATAATCATAATGAGATGGATGGTGCCCTGAAAGGTTACATGGATGCCATTATCAAGGGCTCAAAGCTTACTACTGCCTGGTTTGCCGGTTTGAACGGGATCCTCGATGCATATCTAGGTAAGATTCCTGAAAGCTTTACATATGAAGGCAAGACTTATACTCCTGTTACATTTATGAAAGAACTTGGAATAAATCCCGATGATTATGTTCTTTTGAGTTCATTCAATCATCATCCTTTCTATAAGCAATTTATGATAGAGATACCTGATAACTGGGCAGGTGGTCAGGTTTATAATCTTCCCCTGGAGGACTTCATGCAGGTAATTGACAATTCTGTATCAACAGGTTATACGGTTGCATGGGCAAGCGATATGAGTGATAAGGGATTTTCAATGAAGAACGGTGTTGCCATCATTCCCGAAAAAAACTGGAGCGATATGAATGAGGAGGAAGTAGCAAAAATATTTAGCGGACCTCATCCTGAGAAAATGATAACCCAGGATCTCAGGCAAAAGGAGTTCGATAATTTCAGCACCACCGATGATCATGGAATGCATATTGTTGGACTTGCAACCGATCAGTCGGGAAGTACTTTCTATAAAGTGAAAAATTCATGGGGAATAACAGGGAAATATGATGGTTTCATTTATGTTTCGAGACCATTTGTTATGTTGCGTACTACCAATATAATGGTAAACAGGAATGCTATTCCTGCTGCTATAGCAAAGAAGCTGGGAATCAATTAAAAAAGACCCTAAATACGGTTAAGAAGGGAAAGTTTTCTCAGGGGCTTGTTTACTTTTATGGTAGTGAAAACCACTACCAGTGTCATGATGCCACCAAATACTACCGAGGGCACCAGACCCATTAATTTTGCAGTTACCCCCGATTCGAAAGCGCCCAGCTCATTTGATGAACCAATAAAGATACTGTTTACCGATGCAACCCTTCCTCGCATCTCATCGGGCGTGAAGAGTTGAAGAATTGTTCCCCTGATAACAACGCTGACATTATCGAAAGCCCCGCTTGCTACAAGGATCACTGCTGACAAGATGAAGCTCTTTGACAAGCCAAAGCCTATCATGCAAAGTGCCGAAACCCAAAACAGAAATAAAAAGAACTTTACCTGTATCTTTCACCGGAGGATGATACATGAGCACAACAGCCATGAGAGTGGCCCCAATTGCAGGACAGGCTCTCAATAATCCTAATCCCTGTGGTCCTGCAAAGAGAATGTCTGAAGCAAAAACAGGGAGCATGGCAACGGCTCCGCCAAACAATACAGCAAACATATCGAGAGTGAAGGCGCCAAGTAATTCGGGAGTCTTAAAGACAAATCTTATTCCTGTTCGTATTCTGACAAACACACCTTCGGTGATTTCAGGCAGAATGTGCATTTCTGCTTTAATAAACATTATCATAAAGAAGGCCAGTATATTCAGAAATAAAACCAAGGAGTAAGCCTGAATGATCCCCTGGAATCCGTATACCAATCCGCCAATGGCAGGACCAAGAACTGCTGCCACCTGCCAGTTAGCGCTATTCCAGGTAGCTGCATTGGCATATAAATTTCTTGGTACAAGCTGACCCATCAATGCTACCTGTGCCGGACTCAATATACCACGGGCAAGACCTGTCAGGAATATGATGAAGAAAATTGGGATGATACCGTATTTTGCCGAAAAATATGCCGCATTTGAGCTGTATATCAAAAGCAGAAGCGATCCCAGAATGAGAAGCAATGTTGTGTACCGAACTATCTTGCGACGGTTATGTAGATCGATATAATGTCCGGCAAAAAGGGATATGCTTACCTGTGGGACTACTTCTGCGAGGCCTATGAAACCAAGCCAGAGAACATTGTGAGATAGTGCATATATCTGCCATCCCACAATTACTGACTGCATCAGTGCGGCCATTGTCATAAAAATCCTGTAGAAAAGGTAGAATCTGAAATTCCTGACATGCATTACGGCAAAGGCGTCACCGCTGAACAACGATTTCATATAAAATATTTTTCAGGGGCAAATGTAATTAAATATGGGGGAAATTAAGTGAGGGGAAGGGGGGAAGGGCGTAAGGGCGTAAAGGGGGAAGGGCGTAAGGGAAGGGCGTAAAGGCGCAAAGGGGGAAGGGGAAAGGCGAAAGGCGAAAGGCGAAAGATGAGACAATAAAAAAACCGGCCGGAGCCGGTTCTCATGTTAAGCTTGTTCGGGAGCCTGAGTTTTCTCATCTGGTTTCCAGCCTTCATGTCTCCAATCGGGTCTCTCTCCTTGTCTGCAGCCGGGTCCGTATTTAGAGTGATATTTTCTCATCCACTCACTTCTGCGACTGGGGGGATGCGGACCAACACCTGTGAGCAGGATCTTGGAAAGGATGAACAGCCCGGCAGTTTGCCAGAAGGTGAGAACTGGTCCATGAAACAACATAGGAATCAAAGCATTCCAGAGACTCATTGTCACAAATACTGCCAATGTGATAAAACCGAGACCAAGGATAGCGAAACCTCCAAACTTTAAGAATCTTAATGATTTCATTTTAGTCATTTATTAAAAGATTATATAATTCATTTAACTTCTCCCTGAGAGCAAGAACAGCATACCGTTTACGTGATATCAGAGTATTGACCCCGACTCCGGTTTTTTCGGAAATCTCTTTAAAGCTAAGATCATCAAACTCTGTAGCCACGAATACTTCTTTCTGCTCTTTGGGCATTTCTGACAACGTCTCTTCTATAGCATCCCAGATCATTCCTTTTATATCCTCATCTTCCGGGGTTAATCCCAGCGAAGGGAGTATTTCTTCAAGAGAAAGTGGTCCTTCGTCATCACCTTTTGCATTGTCCTTAAAATCTATTCTAAGGGTCTTCTTTTTGCGGAAGAGATCGGTGATACGATTATCTGCTACTCTGTAGAGCCATGCCGTTACCGTTTCAATTCTTCTGATATCACTGAAGCCTATGGTAAGCTGGTAAAAGACATCCTGCAGAATATCTTCAGCCTCTATCCTGTCGGGAACCCTGTTTCTTATATAGCCAAGCAGACGTTTTCGCTCGTCTATATAAACAGCTCCGATCTTTTCTGACTCCGTTGGACTCATTTAATGTCTGTTTGGTTTCATAGACGAATGAGAGGGAAATATATTTTAAAATAAGACATAAATGTAATAAATAAGAAAGGGAGAATGGGAGAATGGGAGAATGGGAGAATGGGAGAATAGGGACTAAGGGACTAAGGGACTAAGGGACTAAGGGACTAAGGGACTAAGGGACTAAGGGACTAAGGGACTAAGGGACTAAGGGACTTAAGGGACTAAGGGACTAAGGGACTAAGGGACTAAGGGACTAAGGGACTAAGGGACTAAGGGAACTTAGAGACAATCGCCTGACGCCATTTTTCAGAACATTAATTTTTTGACTGCCTCAATCTCATCCGGTATAATTGTATGAGACATGCCCGGGTAGATCTTAAGTGTCACCTCGGCACCGAGTTTCTTCATCATGTCTCTTGATTCTTCAGATCTTAGAGCAGGAACATGCGGGTCGTTATCACTGTTTCCAATAAAAACTTTTGTGCCGTCAAAATTACCAGTGTACTTTTCAATACGTATTTTTTCGCCTATCAGTCCACCGGTAAATGCAGCTATTCCTGCATACCTGAGAGCATATTGTGCGGCAACTTCCAGTGCCAGGCAGGCTCCCTGGGAAAATCCCATTATGTAGATATTTTTGGAGGGTATCTGAACAACTATTGCGTCGATAAGCCTCTCTATCATTGTAACAGCAGAGGTGAGCCATGGCTCATTTCGTTCCTCGGGAGAAAGAAAGCTATACGGATACCATTGATTATTAGTCGCCTGCGGTGCGGCGATGTAAAATGTTTCATCGCAAAATGAGTCAGCAAGCGGAAGAATGTCATCGGCATCAGCTCCTCTGCCATGTAGCAGTATCATAGCCTTTTTTGCCTGCAACAGCGGTTTGCCTTTTTCTTTTATCTGATATGAATGCATTAATCCCTGAATTTATCAATGTTTAATTCTATCCTGGCCAGAAGCTTTTCAATTTCTGTTCTGTTTTGTTCTTCCCAGGAAGGTAATTTTAATTTTTCGCCCAGATGTTCCTTTGGCTCATCCAGAGTAAAACCGATATCACTGGTAGCGGCTTCAAAAAGTATGCCTCCCGGCTCTCTGAAGTAAACCGAATGAAAATACTGACGATCAATAACAGGTGTCGGATCCACTATTCCATTATCCAGAAGTTTTTCCCTGAACTCAACCTGCGTCTTGTCATTCTGAGTGGCAAAAGCCACGTGATGAACGGTACCGGAACCACCCATCCCCCGCATTGACTCAGGAGAGCAAAGTATATCGACGAAGCTTCCCGGTACACCGGTTGTGGAATATCTGAACCTATTACCTTTTTCAGCAATGAGTTTATGATCCATCTGTTCTGAAAGTAACCCCGCTGTTCGCTCATAACCTTCCTCGTTCAGCGCCACACTGTAAAATCCCTTTATTGCATGTTCATGAGGTATCTGTCCATACGTATAGCCCTTGCGGTCATCGGATTTATTAGCGATAAGCTCGATCCCGAGTCCGTCCTGATCTTCAAAATATATAAATACCTCATCATCAAAGCGCTCAGCAGGATCTTCATACGAAATACGGAACTTTGTCAAACGCTTCATCCAGTAATCAAGAGAATTTTCCGGAATCGAAAATGAGGTAACTGTCAGTTGTCCTTTACCTTTCCTTCCTTTAGGGATCCCTTTAAAAGGAAAAAATGTGAGAATTGTGCCAGGCTGCCCTTCTTCGTCGCCATAGTACAGATGGTAAACGTCGGGAGCATCAAAATTGATAGTCTTTTTCACCAGTCTGAGGCCAAGAATACCCGCATAAAAATCTACGTTTTGCTGAGCATCAGAGGTCAGGGCTGTAACATGATGAAGACCGGTAATATTGTTGGTCATAGTTTTACAAAAATTGACTTGCGAATTTGTGTGTTGATGTTCTTTGTCTTGTGTCCTTTGCCTGTTATATCTTCCATTAGAAGAATCTCACCGGCTGAAAACTGCATTGTTTCACCGAGGCTGGTGGTAATTTCGATTTCACCATCAAGAAGGATAATGAATTGCTTTTCAGGTGAGTTATGAAAGTCCCAGTTATAGTCTGCCTTATTCTCTCTGAACAGAATTTTTTTTGCTTCGAATCCTTCTGATAGATATCCTATATCTCCATTATCCTTCAAAGAGACTATTACGGTTTCAAAATGGCTCTCTCCTGAGCTATCCGAGTAAATCCTTGTGTAATGCATAGCCGGGTAATTTGTATACTGATAACAAGAATAATTATCAATTGGTTCATGGCAAGAAGCAATCAACATTCCAACATGACATTAACATCAACATGAATGAGAAAATTAAGTATTAAAAAGGTCAACGTTATTTAGGCATTGACAAACGAGAAACGATAAACGATAAACGATAAACGAGAAACGACAAACGAATTCAGATCCAATTATTTCTTACTTTGATCGCTTCCCATTCACTTTTCAGAATGCTGTAATATATTGTATCCCGGCGCCGGTTATGAGTCATGAGAGTATGGCTGCGAAGAATACCTTCTTCACTGGCGCCGATTCGCTGAAAAGCTTTCCTGGCACGAATATTCAGAACATCGGTTTTAAATTCCACTCTTTCAAAATCCAAATCCTCAAATGCATATCTCAGCATTAAGTATTTAATCTCGTTGTTTACTCCGGTCCCCTGATAATCTTTGGTTATCCATGTCCAGCCTATTTCAATCCGTTTATCATGATACGAAATATTTCCATAACTACTTGAACCAATTGGTTTTCCGGATAATTTATCGATTATTGTAAACGCTAACCTCGACTTGCTTTTTATGTCGTTCACAGCAGTGTCGACCCAGACCCTGAGATCTGCAGCAACAGAAAGATCACTCGTAAAATAAATCCACACCTGAGGGTCAGTTGTAATATTCTTAAAAGAATAATAGTCATCTGCGATAAGAGGCCTAAGAAATATTTTCTCTGTTTGCAGTGTCAGATTAAAGTCGATCATGCAGGATTAACGTGCAAAGACAGAATAAGTTCAGAAGCTCAAAACATGCAAACAGTCAGCAACTGAATAGCTGATACCTGAACCGGCTAAACTTTTACCGGAAGTAATACGTTTAAACAGTGAAGAAAAATAAGACATCAGTACTCCAATCACTTCAACATAAAACATAGAAAGAAAAAGCTAAATATATGGAAATAATAAGTTCTGCATTTAAGTCCGGGGAAACCATTCCGTCCAAATATACCTGCGATAATATTGACATATCCCCGCCGCTCATATGGTCGAGAGTTCCTCCTGGCACAAAATCATTTGCCCTGATCTGCGATGATCCGGATGCCCCATCCGGTACATTCGTGCACTGGGTGTTATTTAATATTCCTTCCGATACACGTGAACTCCCTGAGGCAGTTCCCAAAGTGAATACCCTGGAGAATGGTGCCAGACATGGGAAAAACGATTTAGGAATAACAGGTTATGGTGGTCCGTGTCCGGCCAGCGGAACTCACAGATACTATTTTAAGATTTATGCCCTCGACTGTGAACTTGATGAAAATCACGGCATATCAAAAAAAGACCTGGTAAAAGTGATGGAGTCGCATGTACTCGAGGAAGGGCAGCTGATGGGAAGGTATAAAAGGAAGGCGTAGGAAGCACAGGGCACAGGGGAAGATTACCTCTAATTTTCGTTTTTGATAATGATCTCAATCCTCTTATCGGGGACAAGCCACATTAATGCTGTCAGTACATAAATTGCCCCTGAAATCCACGGATTGATCCATGTAGAGAGAATGGCGACTACATATAGAATCGGAGAAATTTTTCCTTTGAAATCAGTTCCAATAGCCCGTGCGAGAAGGGAATCGGGTCCGTGATTCCTGATGATCCGCGTTTGCAAAACAAAATATGCTATAGCAGCCATTAAAAGGATTATGCCATAAAGAGCCATTGGCACAGATGTAAAATGGTTCTCTCCCATCCATCCGGTTACAAAGGGAACGAGGGACAACCAGAATAAAAGATGAAGATTTGCCCAGAGGATGTCGCCCGTAACATACTTGACAGTATGCATCATGTGATGGTGATTGTTCCAATAAATTCCAATATAAATAAAGCTCAGGACATAACTTGAAAAAACAGGAATGAGAGGCTTCAGATCGCCAAGTTCATGTCCGGCAGGGATTTTTATTTCCAGAATCATTATTGTAATGATGATGGCAAGAACTCCATCACTGAAGGCTTCCAGTCTCTCCTTTCTCATCTCATATTTTACAGATTATATATCAGTAACAAATTAAACGTCTGTCGGTTCATGAAGGCAAGGGCAACGGGCAAGGCCGGAGTACTCAGTGAACCTCTGAGCTTCTCTCTGGTTTTCTTTGTAAGTTCTTAATTAGTTTTTCAATGAATGAAACTCGTGAATTAAAATATTTTACACCAATCGCCGGAATATTCGTCGGGGTGTTATTGATCTCCAACACTGTAGCGGGCAAATTTTTTTCCATAGGGTCCCTCTCCTTTCCTTCCGGCGTCATACTGTTTCCTGTCTCATACATTTTTGGTGATGTGCTGACTGAAGTCTATGGATATGAACGGTCAAGAAGGATTATCTGGACAGGGGTGTTTGCCGAAATATTAATGGCATTGTTCTATTCTTTGGTCCTTATTCTCCCGTCCGCATCATTCTGGCATGACCAGGAGGCATTTTCAGTTGTCCTTGGTCAGGTTCCACGGACAGTCGCTGCAACAATTGCCGGGTATTTTGCAGGAGAATTCACGAATTCATTTATTATGGCAAAGCTCAAAATATACACCAGGGGAAGATTTCTATGGGTAAGGACAATCGGATCGACGATTGCCGGAGAAGGAGTCGATACCATTCTTTTCATAGTGATTGCTTTCGCAGGAATAATGCCGGGAAATGAGCTTTTCAGATCAATCCCGGCTGTATATATTTTCAAAGTCGCTTATGAAATACTGGCAACACCGCTCACCTACTCTATTGTCAGGTTCCTGAAAAGAAAAGAAGGAATCGACATTTATGATTATGAGACAAATTTTTCACCGTTCAGGTGGTAACGCTTTAAAATATTTGTATAAACGGAGTCTTTTATTTACTTTTCACAAATTAATACACAATACAAAACCAAACTATCACTTTAATCATTAATAGTGCCTGATGAGAAATTATTCGCTTGATAAAAGCAAGATCAAAGTTCTGTTACTTGAAGGAATACACGAGAATGCCAGCAAGTATTTCATTGAAAATGGCTACACGGATATTGAATGTCTGAATGGTGCACTATCCGGTGAAGAACTGGAAAGAAAACTGGCGGTCACGCATATAATAGGAATCAGAAGCCGGACGGAGATCAGAAAAGAACTTCTTTTAAAAACTCCAAAACTGTTTGCCATTGGTTGTTTCAGCATAGGCACTAATCAGGTAGACATACAGGATGCGAAAATGCTTGGGATTCCCGTTTTTAACGCCCCTTTTTCAAATACCCGGTCGGTAGCCGAACTGGTTATTGCCGAGATCATAATGCTGATGCGTGGCATTCCTGAAAAGAGCATGCTCGCACATCAGAAAATCTGGATGAAATCGTTCAATAATTCAGTAGAAATACGTGGAAAGACTCTTGGAATTATCGGCTACGGGCATATCGGCACACAGGTTGCCATCCTCGCTGAGAGTCTTGGAATGAATATCATCTATTATGATATTGAGAAGAAGCTGAGTATCGGCAATTCTAAACCGGTATCAAGCCTGAATGATCTCCTGAAGATCGCCGATACTGTCACAGTCCATGTTCCATTGACTGAACTGACAAGGAATATGATATCGAAAGATCAGATTGCCATGATGAAACCCGGATCGTGTCTGATTAACGCTTCACGCGGTGATGTTCTTGACTACAAGGCTGTTGCTGACGGACTAAGATCGAAGCGCCTTGCCGGAGTTGCTGCTGATGTTTTTCCTGTTGAGCCATCATCAAATGATAAGCCTTTCGAGAATGATCTGCAGGATTTCAATAATGTTATACTCACCCCTCATATTGCGGGCAGCACACTTGAGGCTCTTGCAAATATAGGGCTGGAAGTGGCCGAAAAACTGGTGAGATACAGCGATACCGGTTCAACAATCGGAGCCGTTAATTTTGTTGAGATTGCGCTTCATGCCAACTCTTCAAAACAGCGCTTTTTACATATCCATAAAAATGTCCCGGGTGTGCTTGGTGAGATAAACCGCTATTTTTCTTCACGGGATATCAACATCTCAGCTGAATATCTACAGACTGATGCTGACCTGGGTTATGTTATTCTGGAAACCGACACAGAACTTGATCCCTCGGTACTTAAAGATCTTAAAAATATCCCAAACACAATACGTGTCAGGATACTCTATTAGACCATTACACAGCTGCCAATCCGCAGATAACCGGAGCTGCCTTTGTTAGTTTCCGGATGCGGATCTCGAGTTCTTCAGGATTAAAAGGTTTTACGATATAATCAGTTGCTCCGAGTTTCAAAAGGTCAGTCCTGTCTTTGAGCTCGTCATTGCTTGAAATAATAATAATGGGAATATCCCTGAAATGTGTGCTTACCCTCACCTGACTCACAAATGATCTGCCATCAACAAAGGGCATATAAAGATCAGAAACTATAATGTCGGGGATATATCCTGAATGAAGCCTGGTGATTGCCTGTAATCCGTTTTCAGCAGTTTCCACATCAAAACTTCTTGAGAGAAACAAATCCATAAGTTTTAGAAATTCCAATTTGTCATCTATCAGCAATACTTTTGTTTTCATGTCAATAATTTTATATTTTTTGTGACAGTTTTTTATTTCGTTGTATTATTAACAGGACAACGATTGTGCCACAATACATATATCATTACATATCAATATGTTATATTGTTTAAATGCAAATTATTCATGAAATTAATCTTCGAAAACGAATAGAAAGTCTTCTTTTTTAGCGGAATTTTCAGGTGTTTCCGTCAGGGAGTTCTATATTGAATTTCCTGATACGTCTGTAGAGCGCATTCCACTCAATGTTGAGAAGTCTGGCAGCTTCTGCTTTGTTGAAATTTACTTTGTTAAGAGCTTTGATAATGGTCTGTTTCTCAATCTCCAACAGATCAAAACACCCCTGATCCGAAAGTGCGGCGTGATTATTATTAGTCTCCGTATTCAATGGCAGAAAATGGTGCGTCATTATAATATCTGATTCACAGATAATTATAGCTCTCTCAATGATATTTTTCAGTTCCCTTACGTTGCCCGGATATGAGTATGACTTGAGAAGTTTGTATACATCAGCATGCATCCCGGTAATCTGACGACCAAGCTTTTTAGAGAGTGAAACAAAGAAAAAATCGGCCAGCTCCTTTATATCAAACAACCGTTCCCGCAAAGGTGGCAATTCGATTATAAACGCACTTAACCTGTGATACAAATCGAGCCTCAGGCTCTTACCTCCCGATAATTCTTCATTTGATTTATTTGTCGCTGCAATAATCCGTACGTCAAAACTCTGTTCTTTCTGTGTACCTACCCTGGTAAATCGCCTGTCCTCAAGAACTCTTAACAGTTTCACCTGCAGGAACATTGACATCTCTCCTATTTCATCGAAGAACAATGTACCGCCATTGGCTGTTTCAAACCAACCGGCCTTATCGGCAAGAGCCCCGGTAAAGCTTCCCTTTTTATGTCCGAAAAATTCGCTCTCAAACAGCGATTCAGGAACTGCTGACATGTTAACCGCACAGAACAGCTCATCTTTTCTGTTGCTCATATTATGAATAGCCCTCGCAACCAGTTCCTTTCCTGTACCACTTTCGCCTGTTATGAGCACAGAAGTATCAGGTGTCTGAGATACCATATTTATCTGTTTTTTTATGGATCTTATTTGTGCCGATTCGCCGATGATATTGTTACCCAGTTCATTATTTACAACTTCGGAAAGGAGGGAATTTTTTTTCTTATACTGATTCAGGTTATTATCAAGTTCACTGAATTTCTTAGTCCGTTCTATTGCAACCCATAATTCCCCCGGGGTGAAAGGTTTCTTCAGAAAATCTACTGCCCCGTTTCTTAAAGACATGATGACAGTGTCCATGTCGGCTGCAGAACTGATCATTATAACTGCGATTCCGGGATATTCTGCTTTAACGGTTTCCAGTACTTTCAGCCCGTTCATCTCCGGAAGCTTAAAGTCGCAGATCAATATTTCAACCTTTTCGTTTTTTAGTATTTTGAAAGCAAGAGATGGCAATTCAACAGCAAACACATTGAGTTTTTCTTTTAGTATGGCACGTAAAAGATTCCTGTAAACCGGATCATCATCAAGGATCAGAACATTCGCCGGTGAATTATCTCTGGTCATTTCGGATTATTTAAGTGGCAAACTTATGATTACTTCAGTTCCTTTTCCAGGTCTGCTGTTAACTTTTATTTTCCCATTGTTTACTTTCACAAAGTCTTTTATTATGAAAGAGCCAAGACCAGAACCCCGTTCGTGGTTTGTCCCGGGTGTTGTAAAGTGCTGATTGTCATGGAAGATTTTGTTTATCAGTTCTTCCGGGATGCCAACTCCGGTATCTTTTACACTTATATGGACGAACCCTGCATCCGTGCCGGCAGTAACGTCTATCTTCCCGTGTTCAGGTGTAAATTTTATTGCGTTTTGTATAAGATTCAGAAATACGGCATGTATTGAAATCTCATCTGCGAAAGCGCTGACATCTTCACCAATATCAATGGTTATCTTTATGTTCTTATCATCGGCATTCACTTTCACTACCTGCGAGCAATTTGATATTACAGGATAAATATTCAGTGTTTTTGGCGAAAAAGGAATTGTATTACTCTGTAATTTTGTCCACTCGAGCAGATTATCCAGAAGGAGACTCGTCTCCCTGGTCGTCTTTTCAAGATGTGTTAAGACTTCCCTGAAATCGTCGGAGTCAGTTTTAAGATATCCGTTTGCGATAGCATTGACTGTAAATGTTATGCCTGAGAATGGAGTACGCAAATCATGAGCTATGATTGAGTACAGCTTACTCTGATTTTTATTCATTTCAAGGATCTTCTTCCGTGAATCCGCAAGCTCAATATGATTTTTAACACGAATCAGCAACTCCTCACGGTTAAATGGTTTATTAATATAATCTACACCACCCGCTTTGAATCCTTCTGCAAGTTCTTCCAGCTGTGTTTTTGCAGTCAGAAATATGACCGGGACATCGCAATGCTGTTCGTTTTTTTTGATCTGCCTGCAGAGCTCATAACCGTCCATCCCAGGCATCATAACATCAAGAAGAATCAGATCAGGTTTCAGCCCGGTCAATTGTTCCAAAGCGTTCTTCCCATCCTGAGCAAGACTGATAAGATATCCTTCATCCTTAAGAACTTTTGCTATTAGCTGAAGATTTTTGAGATTATCATCTACAATGAGGATATATTTTGCCGGGTTCAGAATGTTCATTAAGCTATGTTTTGTGATTTTTTATCAATGAATCAATTGTATCAATTATACGAGGAAAGTCATTTAAGGTTACTCTGATGGCTTCGAGGTCCACAATTTCAAGTTCATCTTCCAGTCGTTGGGAATATGTAATGAGATACTTAAACCCAAATTCAATGGCTATTTTTTTAAGCTCCCGGGCAAATTCTTCAATCCTGAAGAGTACCAGCTGATCCTTGATACCTCCCCACACTGGCATCATAATTTCTTCAAGGGTTGTTTTGATCAATGGCAGATTTAGCAATAATTCGCCGGTTATTTTGCCAGTCGCGGTTAAATTCAGTTGTTCATCATACTGATCGGTTGGTTTGAGCCTGTATTTCAAAAACTTAACAAATTGAAGAAGCAAATCATTTTTTGTTACAGGTTTTATGAGAAACCCATCAAATGTTCCGGCGCTCTCAATTTTTTCAGTGCTGAAAACTGATGCGGTAAAGGCTACAATCGGAATGGAAGACAAACGCGGATTGGATTTTATTTCTCCCGAAACTTCATATCCGCTTTTCCCCGGCAACCTTATATCGAGAAGTATCAGATCAGGAGTATAATGATTTAGAATCTCAAGAGCTTCTTCTCCGCTTGCCGCGGATGTAATTTTAAAACCTTCCGGAGTGATCAGATTTTCAATTGCTTCTATATTCAGGCTTACATCATCTACAATAAGGATTCCGGCCTTCTCAAATTCAACGCGATTAATAAAATTATCCGTTTCTTTTTTCGCTGTACCTGAAGCGGAGATCTCAATCCCCGGCAAAGAAACTTTGAATACCGATCCTTTGCCTTCCTCGCTCATTACAGTTATTTTTCCATTCATCTTCTCAACGAGTCGTTTGGAAATTGCCAGACCCAGACCTATGCCTCCATAGATTCTGTTAGATTGGCCGGACTGTTGTCTGAAAGCCTCAAATATTAAAGTCTGTTGAGATTCCGGTATGCCGATACCTGTGTCTTCAACATCGATTGTCAGATCTCCCGACTTCTCTGTGTTGAGATGATAAGTCACCCTCAGATTGACATATCCTTCATGAGTGAACTTAATTGCATTTCCCACGAGATTAAAAATTACCTGTTTAATTCTTATCTCATCGAGAAGAAGAAACCCCCGGGGTTTGCAGTCATAAAAAATATTTATTTCGATGCCCTTTTCGCCGGCTTTATCATTAAAAAGCAATTTTATTTCCTGCAGAATATTCTTAAGATCAATAGGTTGGAGAGATATTTCAAGCTTGCCTGCCTCAATCTTTGACAAATCAAGAATATCATTCAACAGCGAAAGAAGAAGATTCCCGCTGCTTAATACCGATTTGAGCATTTTCTTGTGCTGTGCCGAGTCGAGCTTATGAAATAGCGCTTCAGAGAAACCGAGGATGGCATTCATCGGTGTCCGTATTTCATGACTCATATTTGCCAGAAATTCGCTTTTCGCATTGTTTGCATTGTTTGCTTTGTCGCGCTCATCAATTATTGATTGTTCCATCATCTTCCGTTCATAAGCATTTGAAATAATCCCGGAAAATGTCCTGAGAAGTTCCAGTTCGGATTTTGACCAGCTTTTTCGTGAACAATTATCAAATCCAATAAAGCCGAAGAATCTGCCTTTCGCAAACATAGGATAGGCAACAATCGATTTTATATTACCTGGTTCAAGTATAGACCTGATATCCATTGGCAGTTCTGAAATATCTTCTGAGTAGAGGCGTCCTTTTTCGAATAATATGGGTTTCCAGGAAGGTATGCTTTCATATGAAAGCCCCTGTAAACGGTTTTTTTGAGGTAGTATGTTTTTATTGCACCATTCGAATGTTTTGTATGTTCCCATACCGTCCTTCGAGTCTTCGGATATATAAACCCTGCTCACACCTATATTATTCCCAATCCTTTGCAGGATTGTCTGAATTCTTTTTTCAAAATCCTCACGGGAGTTGAGTTCGAGAGCCACCTCTGATAACAGTTCCTGCCGTTTCAGATTTTGCTGAAGGGCACGCTCATTTTCTTTTTTTGTCTGGCGTAATTTATCTTCATGCCTGGCCTGAACAATAAATGACCCCAGATGCGAGGCAATTTTTTCAATGACGCTGCGTGAGAAATCCGATATTTTTTCAATCGACAAAGAGGCTATATGGAGACATCCTATTGATTTGTCGAGATAAATAACCGGAAGAATAGCCAGCACCTTAATATCATATGAAATAATATTACCAAAGGAATATACCGGTTTCCCGGCGTGGATGATCTTCGAGTCGTGTGACCGTGGGGCAAAGTGATCCCTCTTTTTTATATAATCTGACGGCATCCCGTTGTTCTGAGAGAGAGTGAATCCGCCTCTGATTTCATCTTCAATATAAATGCATCCACAATCCATTGAGGAATAGACGATAGCAGCTTCGAGACAATATTTAAGAGTATCATCAAGAGTTACCAGTTTATTTAATTTAAAGCTGATATCCTGTATAATCTTCGTAAATACTTCATTATATTTTCTGTCCGATATATCGGTGTGAGTGCCTACTGCCCTCAATGCATTACCCGACGTATCTCTTTTGGTTACCCTTCCTGTATCCAAAATCCATTTCCACTCACCGGTTTTCGTTTTTGCCCGGTACTCCGCCCTGTACATAGGGCTTTTATTGTTTAAATGGTTATTCAGAGCTTCCTCCGCAATTAGCAAATCATCGGGATGGACAAGTTTCTGCCATGCGTCTCTGTCAAATTCAATTTCTGAAACCCGATAGCCAAGCATACTGCACCACTTCTCACTGTGATAAACTTCACCGGTTGTAATATTCCAGTCCCATAGACCCGCGTCGCTGCCAAGTAAAGCAAGTTCAAGTCTCTCGGTATAAAGTTCCAGTTTCTTTTCGTTTTCCCGCAAGTCTGTAATGTCTACAATTATGCTTATCAGTCCATCTGCTTTATTATTCTTTATTAAACGGTTTGTATATACCAGCACCGGGAAAGAGATTCCATTTTTTTGAACAAGTGTATATTCATGCGAAGGTATTTTTTCTTCATTCTGTGAAACGACGAAATTTCTTAATAGCCGTTTATGATCCTCAGTATGAAAAAGATCCATAATATTTATTCCCCTCTTCAAATCCTCTGCCGTGTAACCCATCCTCTCAAGTGCGTAAGGAGTGGCATAAGTTATTATTCCATCGAGATTCGTTTCGCATAACATCTCAGGCAGAAGTTCCTGCTGATGACGATACCGCTGTTCACTTTCTTCAAGGGCTGCATTGTTTATGCATGCTATGCACGCCGTGGCAAGTTTATCATTTACTTCCTCAAGCAAACTTATTATTTCAGTGCCAAGGAACGCCTTCTGTCGGATTAAAACCAGGAAGCCAAACTCCCCGAGCATCATAATATGGAAATAGAATTGTTTTTCTGCTTTTCCTTTGAGAGGGAGACGTGTGCGATAGTTTATAAGGTCGCTTTCTGTAAAATTTCCGGGGACAAGTTTTTTAATTTCCCTATAAGCATCTTTAGTTACCAGGGCATAGGGAATCGAAAAAATCATTTCTGATCTGAATACTGAGTTTTCTGTCCTCTCAACCCTGTAGACGATACCTGTGATACAATTGAGTCTTTTGAGATAGGCATTAAGCGATGATTTCAACATTTCATAAAGGTTGAGACTACCGCCCACTTTCATGGCTATATCATAAAAAGCCTTAACCAGTTCCGGTGATTTTACCATGTTGATCCAGATTAATACGACTTCCCCTGATCGCAAATATAACCAAAAACGAATATGTCATCTAAAATTTCAGGAATCCTTCACAAATGTATATAGCTCTCCCATCCGGGTAACTTATACTTAAATCATCGACCGATTAATTGAAAAACAGGATTACCTGCCCCCGGGAGGACAATTCTTTTTTAAATAATTTGTGTAAAGTGTTGCCAGATGAACAAATGTGCCCGGACCTTCGGAAATGCTGTGAGTCCGGTTGGGGTAAGCCATGAACTGAATTTGCTTATTGTACTTAATTAACTCATTAAGAAGCATTTCAGCGTTCTGATAATGGACATTATCATCGCCTGTCCCATGGATATATAAAAGATTTCCCTTGAGATTTTTAGCATATGTAATCGGAGATCCTTTAATATACTCATCCATATTTTCCTGGGGCAATCCCATATAGCGTTCCTGGTAAATATTGTCATATGTCAGCTCATTAGCTACTGCTGCTATTGCGATACCTGTTTTATAAATTTCAGGATACTGGAACATCAGATTCAAAGTTGCAGATCCTCCTCCGCTCCAACCCCATACAGCAACTCTTTCCGGATCTACAAAATTCCATTTTAGAATTTCCTTTGCTCCCATTGCCTGATCATGTATGTTAATCTGACCAATTTTTCTGTATATCGACTTCCTCCAGACTGCGCCTTTAGGTGCAGGAGTACCCCGGTTATCAATAGAGATATAAATATATCCGTCCTTAGCCATGTCGCCCATATACAGGAAGTTACGACCTCTGCCATAAGAATCGGTAACTGTTGCCTGAGCAGGTTCGGTATATACAAAAAATACAACGGGATATTTTTTAGTCGAATCAAAATCCGCAGGTTTAACCATCCATGCGTCCATTTCAACATTGTCGGCTGTCTTAATTTTAAAAAATTCCGTTGTCTGTTTTACCTTAAGCGAATCGAGGTTCGCCAGTATGCTCTTTTTTTCATTTACGGACTTATGATTGGCAACCGTGATAAACTCACGTGATGGTCGTGTGAAATTATTTGAAAATGAATGTGAAGCATATTTACCATTTGGTGAAATTGAATAGCTGTGTGTGCCTAATTCTTCAGCAGGACTAAGAGGTTCCAGTTTTCCCTTGCCATCAAGTTTTGTACGGAATAAACCATTCTGAGTTGCGTTTTCCGGAGATGCCATGAAATAGACATAACCCTTTTTCCTGTCAACATATGTTATATCACTGAAATCATAGTCGCCCTTTGTCACTAGTTTTTCGGGTTTTCCTTCAAGGGAAACCTGATACATATGTCTCCATCCGTCTTTTTCCGAATCCCAGAGAATGCTTTTTGCATTGTCGAGCCAAATAAAGTTATTTGTAAAGTCGATTGAGTATGGATTGCCTGGCTGATAGATGTCAACCCATGCAGAATCAGATTCCTTGTATATTTCTCTTGAACTTCCGCCCAGGCTTTCGGAGATAAATAGCTTGCTTTCATTCTGCTTCCTGTTAAGCTGCTGTGTAAGCAGATCGGTGGTGCCGGGGATGAATTCAAGCCTGACAATATAATTTTGCCTGGTATCGCCCGGTATTTTCATCCAAACTTTACTGGTGTCTGAAACAGTAACAACTCCTATTTTGCAGGCTGACGGATTTTGTCCGGTCTTAGGATACTCGATAGGAATAACACGTGAGTAAATAGAATCAGTATAATTTATAATATAGAATTTCTTTATTTCGCTGGCATCTATTTGCCAGTATGCGATTTTCTTGCTATCGGGACTCCACCTGAAACCATCGCGGCAGGCAAATTCTTCTTCATAAGCCCAATCAAAAGTTCCGTTTATAAGAGTAGTTGTGCCATCGCTTGTCAACGGTTTTATAGAGGAGGTTGAAAGATCTTCAGCATAGATATTGTTGCCGCTTACATATCCGACAGATTTACCATCGGGTGAGAATTTAGCAAACATTAATGATGACTGGGGAAGAGTTTTTCCCAATTGTATGAGAGTACCTGTATTTCTGTCAAGCACCCAGTAATCTCCTTTTGTGTTCAGCCTCCATACATTTTTCGTGTTTGTGAATAACAGCACTTTTTTCTGATCTTCAGAGAAGGAGTAATAGTTGACTTGCAGAGGAACAGTATCTCCTTCAGGGGTAAGTTGTTGTTTTGTGAGTACAACCACGGGTTTATTTTCCGGCAGCATGTATTGAATAAGCTCATTATTCTCCATCCGGTAATATGAATTGCCGTCAATAGCCCATTTGTCGCCGCTCTGTGATTTTGCAATAACTGAAACAAACAGGATTGCCAGAACAAGAGTTATGACTTTTATTCCATGTTTGCTTTTAAAAAGGTCAGATTTAAACATGTTATGAATTTTAAAATATTTTAAAGTTAAATTAAACTTAGCAGGTTAAATCAAATCTAGCTATGATAATCATTATTTCAAAGAAATTGAATCTTTTTTAAATATGATGGTTCTGATTGACAAATTGATTGTTTGATGCAACTTCAGACACTTTCAACTGGTATTTTGAAAAAACAGAGAGTCTTATCTTCACGATGAAACTCTCAAATCATAAATTTTAAAATGGCAATATCAGCCAGAAGAATCTTGTCCGAATAAACTTTGATAAATTGCTTCACCCCATAACCTTCCAAGCACATTTGCGCCTTTTTTATTCGGATGAAGGTAGAAGGTCCCTGCATTGCCCGATTCAGGGATCAGATCGGTAAGATAATTGTTGCGGAAATATGCGAATCCTTTCAGGTCTCCAAGGAAAATCTTTCCAGGTTCGACTGTAGAATGTTTTAAAACCAGCGACTGTAATTCAGGGAAATAGGTCTGAAGCCGTGCTAGTCCTTCAGACATATAATTTGAACTGTTATAGGTATTAGGGCTATACCAGATAGGCTGAAGGAAGACTATCCTGCATTTTGGAAATTCGCATAGTAACTTATCGGAAATCAATTTAAGATTTTTCTGATAGTCAGCATGATCCACTGGGAGAGACTGTCGTTAGTGCCAAGTGATATTGTAAATATGAGAAGCCGTTGCTGTCTCTGTGAAACTGAAGTGTTGAATTGATCACATCCTGCAATGCACCAATCTCTGATGGCAGGTAATCAATTGTTGTAAACCCGCTTCTTCCCTTATTGAGAAATGCTACATTCCCTACACCCGACTGACTGCGTAAATACTCACTCGCAGTTGCAGGCGGGGCTTCTTCTCAAGGATTTCCCAATTGTGCTCCCTGCGTAATACTATTTCCAATATACACAATATCCAGATCCCACTTTTTTTCAAATGGCTGATCAGACATTTCCAACATTGAAAAAAGAAAGAAAAACAATTATTATGTATGATCTTGGCAGTTTTAAGTTAGTCATAGTTTTTCACATTAAATCCACAGGAAATAAGATGTATTCAGGTAACACCTGATTCTGAAAAATGTTAATTACATTTTCTCATAAAAATTAAAACTGTCATTTGGCTACTTGCTGAAACACAACTTTATCTAATCTGTAGTTCTGCCTCTGATCAGTCTCAGAATTATGGCTATTATGGCAAAAACAAGAAGTATATGAATCAGATAACCAGCACTATAACCAATGAATCCGATTGCCCAGGCGATGATCAGAATTACTGCTATATAGTATAGTAAATTATTCATGATTTCTTATTTTCTTCTTTAATTTAGAATCTTATCTTTAAAACCTGAACCCTAATGTAGCCTGATACCACATATTTCTGTAACGTGGATTAGTTGATGTTCCGTCTCCATTATTATGTGTCAGGTCCCATCCGACCCTGGTTCCGATCACCGCATTCCGGATGTTGAAATCAATTCCACCTGTTACCCCCAAAATATTCTTCCGGATGTTGATATTATCAAAATCCTTCTGCTGTTGTACTGTAAGCAATGAGCTGTTAAACTTATTCTTTGTGCTGACAAGAAAAGAATATTCAGGTCCGATGCCACAATGTGAGAAATTCCCTGGTTTTATCTGCAACAAAATAGGGATATCAATATAATCAGCAGTATGTGTGATTTTATAGGTTTGTCCAAGAATACTGCCATTTGATTCGTATCCTTTCTGAGAGAAAAGAACCTCGGGCTGAATCCAAGATAATTGCCAAGGGGAACAGCTACGAAAATACCTCCTGCAAAACCAAATTTATAATCTGCAGTAAAATCCTGACCTTTTACATCATATACATTTGAATAATTGGCTCCTGCTTTAATGCCAAAATGAATTTCATCACGTCTTCCTGGGCATTTATACAATTAATAAATAATGTAAAAATCGCCGCAATTAGTATTATCTTCTTCATAATCTTGAATATTGAGTTTTGACAGATTGTGTATTTATGAGGTTAAAGTTCACCAATAAGCTTTTGCAGTTCGGTCTTCGATTTACCAAGCTTTTTCTGAAGCTTTCCGTATAATTCATCTTCCTTGCCAACTTCATACATCAGATCGTTATCGGTAAGGATGGCATATTTTTTCTTGAGTTTGCCTTTTAACTCGTTCCAGTTGCCTTTCATTTCTGTTGAGTTCATATCTTAAATTTTTAATTATAAATACATTGTAGTTTAACTCCTGCAAAGTTGCAACCAGGAAGGTAATGTCTTACATTATTAAATTAATATTACATCATTCCCATGCTGTCTAAAAAATTAGAATAGTAATGAAGTTCAGTGCACAGAGTTCACAAAGTGTAAATATTACTTGTGCGTGCAAACTTGTGCTTTGTGGTTAATAACTGGAGAAAGGAACTCAGGAAGCTCGTTTCTTTTTGGTTTCCAGACTGGCCTTTAGCATGCTCATCAGATCTTTCTGAGGATGAACAACGCGCAGATGGGGGACAGAAGTCTTTTTCCCTTTCGATTTATCTTTTATAATCTTTAAAAGTTTAGCCGTATATGTGTCTTCGAATTTAGAGATATCGAATTTTTCAGTAAGCTGATCGATCAGTTTTTTGGCCATATCCAATTCTTTGCTCTTAGCTTTTGATACTTCAGGGAGCTTCAGTTCTTCGGTTGCCCGTATTTCCTGCGTAAAACGTATCTTATTCAGCACGATAACCTTTTCGTAGGGCTTCAGAATCGCCAGTGATTCCTTGTTTCTAAGTACAAAAGTGGTCACTCCTACTTTTCCTGACGATTTCAGAGCATCACGAAGCAATGCATAGGCTTTCATAGCACCTTCTTCAGGCTCGAGATAATATGGATTCTCATAATAAATACTGTCAATCTGTTTCTGCTCAACGAAATTCTGGATCTCAATAGTTTTCGTTTTAAGGGCATCGGCAGCTTTGAAATCTTCTTCATCAAGAACTACATAATCATCATTCACTTTATAACCCTTTACTATGTCTTTAAATGCGACTTCTTTTCCCGTATTTTCATTTACTCTTTTGAATTTAATATTAGAGTGATCCTTGCTGTCGAGCATTGTCGAGGTCAAGGGTACTCTCCTGGGTTGCGGTGTATATCCTGACAGGTATATTAATAAGACCGAAACTAATCGATCCCTTCCATATCGATCTCATAACACTGAATTTTAAGTTAATCAATGGATATAATAAACCATTTTACCATTAGTTTTGTTTAATGTTATTAAAAATCTATCCCCATTGATATAACCAGCAGTATAAAGCGACTCATCATCTAACCGAATTTGACAAGCATAATAGAAAACCGGGGGAGGAGGCATTTCAGGCTCCAACCCCGGTTTTGATTGAGTTTGCCCTTAAAAAACTTTTAACTAAGGATTGTATTTTGCATAACTCATTGACTTAAACTCTATTATTTTTTTGCAGGAACTTTCCCTCCGGCTTTCCTTGCCTCACTTATTCCTATTGCAACGGCCTGCTTCCTGCTTTTAACTTTTTTGCCGTTTCTGCCCGATTTTAATTTTCCTTCTTTAAATTCTTCCATCACTTTCCCAATCTTCTTCCTGGATTTTTCTGAATATTTCTTTTTTTCCATGATCGTTTTATTGGTTAATATTGATCTGTAAAAATATACTCTAAGAAGACCATGATATTTACATAATTAAATATTCTGTTACATGATTTCAACGTGACCTTTAAATTTTTATGTGATGATGTTTTTCTTTTGTGAGTAAGTGCGTATATCCAGGGAATGTGATTCTTCGATAGAAATTTCTTCCTGGGCCAATCTGGCAAGATGAGTATAGAAATTCCGGATCATTTTCAGATATTCTTCGCTGATTTCTTCTATGGATACTAGTCTGTCATTTGCATAATCATGTGAAACAATAAGTTCATTAAGTTTACGATGAATCGCAATAAAATCCTTATTCTGACTGGGCTGAATCAGAAATACCATCAGAAATGTAATAATGGTTGTTCCGGTATTGATAACCAGTTGCCAGGTATCGGAAAAGTGGAAAAGAGGTCCTGTTATTAGCCACATAACGATAACCGCCATTGCAGCTATAAAAGCAGCAGTGCTTCCGGAAGCTTTGGAAACCCTGGATGACAAGATTTCAAAAGCTGAAGGTTTTCTTTTCTGATTGGCGCTTGACCGGGATTTATAAGTTTTCTTTTCCATTTCATTTAGTCCTTATTTTCTGCCAATTTGTTTAACCAAAGAAAGCGTAGGGTCACAACCTGCGCTTTCACTAACAAAGATAGGATTCCAAATTATCTCAATCGCGTTATTACCTGTCGGCCTGAACATTAATTGCAGTTACTGCTATCTTTGACAATTTATCATCAGCAGCTTTTTCCTCACTAAGAGTCTGTTCGGTTGGTTGCCCGGGAATCGTCATCGCGCCAACTGTTTTTTGTTTTCATATCTATCTGTTTTTTAAAATTTTAAATAGAACTATCTGAGTTTCATAAGTCATCATGCTTTTAAAAAAGTAAAATTAAATGAGCCCTGAATCAGGCATATTACAGTAAACAATGGAAATGTTACATGATTTCCATTGTTCGTGATGTTTTTCAA
>CAWBYC010000002.1:0-1579457 GCA_963792925.1 uncultured Bacteroidales bacterium
CCGGGCATGCTTTCGCCCCGTCAGTCACATGGTAAATTCACGTAACTATCTGATTTAGTCAGATATAGAGCCATTTAGATAATTTGAGCTTTAGTCAGGCGATCAGGTCTTTGAAAAAGCTTCTAAAATGGTTAAAATCAGATTAAAGCTAAAACATCAAATTGTTAAAAACAAATTGAACGACATTCAAACCCTTCAAAACCAGCCATTTTCGGTTTTTAATATTTACAATAAATAGTGTCTGGTCAAAGAAAATTTTCAGTCGGCAGTAATTCAGGAACGGTTCATCAAAAAGTGGAAAAAAAGTAAAAAGGCGAAAGGCGAAAGGTTAAAGGCGAAAGTAGGAGGAAAAAAAAGGCGAAAGGCGAAAGGCGAAAGGTTAAAGTTTAAGAAATCATTACTTCCTGGGGGCTACTTTTAAATTTATTGCCGCTAATATTTTTTTCAATTCGGAGCTTTCACTTGTAAGTCGTGCTATATCCTCATTAGATGGAAAAAGTTCTTTCAGTATCCGTAGCCAATAATTTGATTCCCTCATTTCCTTTAAAGAGATCCCAACCTTATTACCAAAATCTGCTTTTGATACAGCACCTTGAGCTTCTTCATAATTTGCCCCGGACGATGTTGCAGATTTTCCAAGTTGATAACTTATTATTTTTAAGTCACTCCCCCCTTTAAGACCACGGAGCATTTTAATCACATCAACGGCGAATCTGAATAACCTTTTTGATAAATCATTTTCATCCATAGCGATTCTATATTAATGTAGTTCTTCCACTTTCGCCTTTCGCCTTTCGCCTTTAACCTTTCTCCTTCCTCCCCGGCCACGCTTTCGCCCCGTCAGTCCCATCGCGAAAAGGGCCGCATCATGCCATCAGGCATGCGTTTGTGATGTATTGAACCTGGTTGAAGTCCGAAGTCCGAAGTCCAAAGAATTGTTAGAAGTACCTACTTCTGACTTCCGTCTTCCAACTTCTGACAAAATGAACTTACTATCGGAAAGCGTATCAACAAAATCTGCTCTCCAAAAGCAAAATGTGCCAAAAAAATACTATTACATTAAAAGATCAGGTTCACAAATCGTATTCAATATTACTTTTAATTTGTACGTGTTAATTACTGGCTGAAGGCTAAATGGACGAGTTGTACTTGCTAGTGTGTAAAGTATGACAATACAATGTCGAATCCCTGAATTTTAACTTTTCGGACTTTCGGAAATTGCGATTTGAGGAGTGGATTCGTTTAAGGTGGAGATGAACATTAGAGGTGTGAGATGTGAGATGTGAGATATGAGGGGAAGAACTTACCCAAAGGTCCAATGGCGTCAGGCATCAGGCGTCGGGCGTCAGGGGAAATCCAACCACCCTATCCTTACTCCGTTATGCCATTGCGCCGTTGCGCCGACCCCAGCAAACCACCCCGGCCCGAGAACAGATTTTATTAATAAATGAAATTCTGGTCGGGCCACCCCTCCTTGAAAAAAGGAGGGGAAATTTAAACCCCGAAAATTTAATATCCAGGCTTTTGTAATACCTTTATCAGCAGGTTCTTACCCCCTTCTCTTTCAGGAGAAGGGGGCAGGGGGATGAGGTAAGAGATATTGAATCCCCAGCCTCTTATAATTATTCCCCGCAAGCGGATTATTTGGGATATACTCGATGGGTATTGCCGGATCCAGATCATGAATGAATTTCTGAATGGCATTTATATTTTCCTCAGCATCAGTTATCCCGGGGATCATTGGAACTCTAATCAGAAGTTTCCTGCCGGAACTGACCAGATAGCGGATGTTGTCTTTGATAATTTCGTTCGACTTGCCTGTGAACCGGATATGCTGCTTTTCGTCGTAAATCTTCATGTCAACGATAAACAAGTTAACCAGAAACGATAAACGCTTCAATGTTTCTCTGTCACAATACAGACTCGTTTCAATTGCCGTCTGAACGTTCAAACGGTTGCATTCTTCCAGGATCTCCAACGAAAACTCAGGCTGATACAATGGCTCCCCTCCGGTAAGTGTTACTCCTCCTCCTGATGTTTCATAATACAACAGATCTTTCTTAATCTCTTCAATTATCTCAGAAACACTTGTTTGGTAACCGGTATATTGCAGAGCACCAGTTGGACAGACATTTATGCAATCTCCATTAAGTGTGCACAGTTTCCGGTCGATAAATATTTGTCTCTCAGGATCGTTAGTCAGCTCCAACGCGTTATTCTTACAAACCCTGATACATTCCCCGCAAGCTATACAGATATTGTTATCATGCCATATCGATATGTCAGAGCTTATACCTTCGGGACTATGGCACCAGATACAGCTTAACGGACAGCCCTTGAGAAATACGGCAGTGCGGATGCCCGGACCATCATGTACAGAGAACCGCTTTATCTTGAATATAATTCCTTTTACATCAGTATTATTCACCATGGGTGGTTCTTTTTATAATCTCATCCTGAAGATCACCAGCCAGCTCGGTAAAATAAGCTGTATAGCCTGCCACTCTTATTGTAAGTCCCCTGTAAGATTCAGGATCGGCTTTGGCATTGATAAGTTCCTGAGCGGTTATGACATTGAACTGAACATGATTTATAGGAAGCTTCACAAAAGCTTTCAGAAGTGAAGAAAACTTGTCCCGGTCAGATGAGTTATTGAAAAATCCGGGAAGAAACTTCATGTTCAGCAAAGTTCCATTCGTAGCCAGTTGTGCCGGGATCCGGCTCACGGAATTTAAAACTGCAGTAGGGCCCGTTTTATCGCGTCCGTACATCGGTGACATGCCTCCATCGGCAAGAGGTGTCATTGAAAATCTGCCATCAGGTGAGGCTCCCACGTTCTGGCCCATCGGGACATGCGCCGAGACTGTATACAAACCCATATGATAAGGTCCACCCCTGTAATTACGGTAGTTTTTGAGCCGGGACGCAAAATATGTGACCCACTCCGCTCCTATGTTATCGACCCAGGCAATATCATTTCCGTATTTCGGTACACGGTTTACACAAAGCTGCCGCATGGTTTCATCTCCTTCGAAGTTATTTCTCAACGCATCGAGAAATGCTTTTTTTGAGACAACCTTATCGTCAAATACAAGCTTTTTCAGAACAGCCAGACTGTCGGCCACGTTCGCAACCTGAATAGCCTGTATCCCTGACATGTTATATTTTGCACCGCCTGCTGTAACATCTGCACCTGTTTCCAGGCAATTATCTATTATACATGACAGGAATGGAGATGGCAGATGTTTTTGATGCCTGTTTTCAACCAGCTCGCACGCCTTTACCATCTTTTCAATGAAATAATCAATCTGCTTTCTAAACGCTGTTTCAAGCGAAGCATAATCGGCAAAGTTTTCTAGTGAGCCCGTTTTTAAGCCGGTCTGCCTGCCGGTTATCAGACATATGCCATTATTCAGCGTGAGTTCAAGAGCTTTCACAATATTGAACATAGCGGCATCGCTCCAGCCCAGATAGTTACCCTGTAGTACTGATCTCAACACAGCCAACAAGAGCATAATCGAGGGAATCTGACTGGATCAATTCCTATCGCATTTAATGAAGGAACTATGCTTTCATCATTTACAATCTGAGGCATGCCGTTGCCCAGTCCAATTATCCGGCTGCATTCATCGATAAATTCCGGAGGAGAATTTTTATGAAGACGTGCGGTCAGATTTGGTTGCGGCAACCTGATATGATCCTGGGTTCTGAGAATCAGGTATGAGAGTTCATTTGTCGCATCTTCGCCATTCCTGGTTTGTCCTCCCACAGTTATATTGAAACCGATCGGAAAGCCGGCAAAATATTTCGCGCTATGTGCATTACGCATATAGACAATCTGATTGAACTTGATAAAAAGAGCATCGAGAAGTTCCATGGCGGTTTTCTGATCGATCTTTCCCGAATCAAGATCCTTCTTATAGTAGGGAAAAAGATACTGGTCCATTCTGCCCGGTGAGAATGAAGAAGCGTTCGACTCCATATGAAGGATCACAAACAGGAACCAGACCGACTGGATCGCTTCACGGAATGTTTCGGGCGGTTTTTCCGATAATTTCCTGCAGATGTCTGAAATCTTCTCAAGATTCTTTTTTAATGAGCCTTCAACTTCATAAAGAGCCAGTCCGGATGCTAAAACACTGTATCGGTTTATAAAGCGGCAGGAAGCTTGGAGAGTTAAACGTGCGCTTTCGTAGAAGATTCTTTCTTTGGCAGGAGCGTTTGGCAGTTTATCGTTTATCGTTTCGAGTAATCCGGCTGGACCATATTTCAGCCAGTCTTCAACATTCGGACAGATATGTCCCTGGGCATGGTCTTTCTGGTTGATCTTTACAACCTTTTCGATTGAGGCTATTTCCTCACCATAAGAGCTGTAGATATCATCCTCAAGAGTTTTTCCATGCCAGTATGGTTCAATTACTTCCCTGAAATATAAAATATCTTCATCCCACACCCGGAATGGATCCTGTGGCCGCTTATGGATCGTATCGATCTCCTTTATGAGCCAGTTTATACCGGCTTCGGGGAACACCACTCCTTCCCTTGCAACCGGTGTGCGGTTTCCAACGATAAGCTCTTCGGGGTCAATTGTGAGAGATATTTCATCAAGGGCAGCAGCCAGGGAAAGAGCTCGTTTCAATGTCACAGGCTTGTCTTCATTTTCCTGATAGATCCTTGTTATGATCTTTGCCTGTTCGATGGAGAGATATCTGTCAGCCGACAGTGTTTTATTCTTCAGGGAAAGAATTCTGTGGGTAGCAAGTGTGATATTATCTGAATCTGATAACATTCGATCGTAATTGTGGGTATAAAAATAGAATAATTCTTCGACTTCGCTCAGAAGAAATCCATTAACCACAAAGGACACAAAGGAAATCCACACAAAGAGACACAAAGGAAGAAGGTTTCAATAAGCTAACTTTCCCCTCCTTATTTTTAACTACCTTTTATACACATCTTTTCTTGCTTTTATAATCTTAAGACTTTTAGCCTATTATAAAAATAGTAGCCTGCTCGTGTGGAAGCCACGAAGTGGCTAAAGTTGAATAACCCCCGGCGAAGCCGGGGGTGCAGCTAACTCTCTGATCTAAAGCCCTGAAAGGGCTTAATAAATTTGAATTTGATTTAAAAAATTATTAACTTGGCTCTCTCGTGCTATCGATAATTTAAATAAAATCACAAAATGTCAAGCTATCGCCAACATCTGTATCACATTGTGTTTAGGACTAAGTCCAGTTTAAACACAATTAATCAGGATCATACAAATGATCTGTACTCATATTTTGCAGGGATAATTAAGAATAAAAAGAGTCATTTGTACCGTATTAACGGTGTGGCAAATCACATTCATATTCTTACTGATATCAATCCCTTAATTCTTCCTATCGATTTCGTGAGGGATATAAAAGTATCAACATCAATTTGGATGAAGAGTAATGGATTATTTCAGTTATTTAAAGGATGGTCAGTAGGATATGGTTCATTTACCTGCTCTTATGCTAATCTGGATAGATTAATTGAATATATTAAAAATCAACAGGAGCATCATAAGACAGTCACATTTGAAGAAGAATATCGTCATCTTCTTTTAGAGAATGGTATTATACCAGGCGAAAAATATTTTCCTTGAAATCTTCTTCAGCTCCTTTAGAGCTGGCAAAGCTTTGTGGACATCCCACCCCTGGCTGCGCCAGGGGTTATTCACATGTGGCTCTTTCAGAGCCAACTTTGCCTACACCTGATAGGAAGGCGTTTTATCAGAATCAAAATTCAATAATATCAGAATTTAAAGATGTGTATAAAGGGTAGTATTTTTAAGGAGGGGTGGCCCGGACCAATAAATTTAGTTCCAACAGAAATCTGATACCGGGACGGGGTGGTATGAAGGCATGTTCAAAACCAATTCTTCACACCTTGGTCGCCATAACCAAATTCGTTTCGGCAATGTAGGGGTTGAAAATTTTCAACCCCTACCGATGAATATATCGTTGTGTGATTGTAGGGGTTCAAAATTTTGAACCCTTACAGGTATCTACAAACCCAGGCATACCACCCCGGCCCGAGATTGGAATTGTATTATTATTGAAATTTGTCATCGGTCCACCCCTCCTTGAAAAAAGGAGGGGAAATTTATGTAATTGAAATTCAGTATTATATGAAGAATTTCAGAGCGTGATAGCCCACCATATGGGGGGGTGTGGGGTTGCCAGGGAGGAGTCGCAGAGGAGGTTTTATTTGACCAATCCAGGTTTTCTTCTCCCCTTACCCTCCATTTTCAAAATATCATCGCCAAGATCTTTTCTGGCTTCATCTGCCAGTTTCTGAAGGTCATTTACGATCTCAGGATTCTCCAGGGCTACATTATATCTTTCGCCCGGGTCCCTTCGCAGATCGTAAAGCTCTGCTTCTGTAATGGATACGCTGATTGTCTTTCCCGGCCATCCGTCTTTGCCCGGGGCACTGCCTACATAGGTGATTCCTTTATGCGGGAGCACCAGTTTCCAGTAATCACGCTGAACTGCTTCAAGGGAATTCTTCTGGTAATAGTAGTAAAATTCATGACGAGGTGAAGCCTGAGTATCTCCCAGAAGCAATGGCAAAATACTTACTCCATCGATCTTTTTAACGGGTAAAGCTGCACCTGTGATCGCTGCAAGTGTCGGCAGGATATCAATGGCGCTCGCTAGTTTATTGCATATCGCTCCTTCTGGTACCACGCCTGGCCATCTGACGATACACGGTACCCGCTGACCACCTTCCCAGCTTGTGCCTTTCCCTTCACGCAGTCCGCCTGTTGTCCCGGCATGATTTCCAAAATTAAGCCAGGGACCGTTATCGCTTGTAAATATTACGATAGTATTTTTATCAAGACCATTAAGTTCCAAAGCTTTCATTATCTCTCCTACCGACCAGTCGACTTCCATCATCACATCACCATACAGACCCTGTTTGCTTTTACCCCTGAATTTATCTGAGACGCCAAGAGGAATATGTACCATTGAATGTGGCAGATAGAGGAAAAAGGGCTCATTTTTATGCTGACCGATAAACTTCACAGCCCGTTCCGTATAATCTGTGGTCAGCTTATCCTGATCGGCAAGCGTTTTTACTTCAGCAATTTTCTCATTGTCTTTTATCAGAGGGAGGACAGGATACCGCATTTTGACGCTGGTCGTATCCTTCAGCTTTATTGGCACGCCGTCAAAATCCACGGGCCACATATCATTTGAATATGGTATGCCGTAATACTCGTCGAATCCATGCTGAAGAGGAAGAAACTCCTTCAGATGTCCGAGATGCCATTTTCCTATTATCGATGTATAATAGCCCCTTGTTTTTAGAATTTCAGCGATAGTAGTCTCCTCTGAGCTGATGCCGTTTTTAGCCCAGGGCATCAGGGCTCCTGTTATTCCAACACGGTTCGGATAACATCCTGTAAGAAGTCCTGCCCTCGAAGCGCTGCTCACAGCCTGCGGTGTATAATACCATGTGAATTGCATTCCCTGGTTTGCCAGACGGTTGAGATTCGGAGTATCGTATTGGTTTGCCGCTGTTCTTCCTATATCGCCATAGCCCATGTCGTCAATAAGTATCAGGACTATATTCGGGGTAGATGGTTTAAAGGTGCTTGCCTTCTGGGCTGTCGCATTCACTGCGGCCAGTGATGCAAATCCCAGACCGATTGCAGATTTTAAGGATATCATATCAGTTCTTTTAGATTTTTTGGTTTCTTTGATTTTTTTAAGCAGATCAGTTAATTCTTTCACAACGGAAGGATTCGAGGCAGCAACATTGTTTTTCTCGCCCAGATCTTTTTTAAGATTATAAAGCTGGGGAAGAGTATCATAGCCAGTCTCAGTTTTTGTATCTGGCTGTACCTTCTGACCCTGCCCGGGTTCAATATATTTCCAGTCTCCTTTCATAATTGTCAGTCTGCCTGCATGTTCCACTATCCATTCACGGTCTTTTTTCGATTCACCAAGAAGGGTTTTAAGAGAATTATAGCTATCAGGCACATCATTTTCCGAAAGGGATTGCCCTGTCAGGGATGCGAATGAAGCCGGAAGATCAATCTGGCTGAAAAGCGCGTCCGAGATCCCCGGCTTGATCTTCCCAACCCACCTTGCTATAAAAGCTACCCTGGTCCCACCGTCAAACAGACTGTATTTCCCACCACGCAATGGTCCGGATGGTGTATGACCATTCAGCAATTCAACAGCCTGATCCTTGTATCCATCATCCACAACCGGGCCGTTGTCGCTGGTGACTATGAGCAGGGTATTCCCTGAAAGGTTAAGACTGTCAATTGTTTTTAAGATTTCACCGACTGACCAGTCAAACTCAAGGATGGCATCACCCCGGGGTCCCAATCCGCTCTTGCCTGCAAATCTGTTTGCAGGTACTCTCGGGACATGAATATCGTGAGTTGAGAAATAAAGAAAAAACGGCTTGTTCGTGTTTTTCTTAATGAAATCAACGGCTTTGGCGGTAATAACACCGGCGATCTCCTCATCAACCCATAAAGCAGATTTTCCACCGCTCATATATCCGATCCTGCTGATCCCGTTTACGATAGTCATATCATGTCCGTGACTTGGATGAATTTTGAGAAGTTCAGGATGGTCTTTCCCAGTGGGTTCATCAAGAATAGGTTCCTTAAAGCTTACTTTGATAGGATCAGCCGGATCCAGATTGACTACCCTCCTGTTCTCAACAAAAACACATGGAACGCGATCGCCTGTGGCAGGGATAATAAAATTATAATCAAATCCCAGATCAAGTGGTCCGGATTTTATCTCTCCATTCCAGTCAGCGCCCTGAGCCGGACCCAGTCCCAGATGCCATTTCCCGACAACACCTGTGGTATATCCCGCTTTTTTCAACAGTGATGCCATTGTGGTACGTCCCGGTTCAATAATTGCGGGTGCGTCGCCGGTTGCAACCCCGGTGCCCTTTCTTCGCCAGGCATATTCACCGGTCAGAAGAGAGTACCGCGATGGAGTGCTTGTTGCGGAAGTGCAATGGGCATTGGTAAATCGCAGACCCTGTTTTGCAATCCTGTCGATATTTGGAGTTCTTACTCTTGTCGCACCATAGCAGCTTACATCGCCATAGCCCAGATCATCAGCATAAATAATAATGATGTTTGGCTTAACGACAGGCTGAGCATTCAGAAATTGAGTTGAGGCTATTGTGACAAGACCTAACGCAGCGGGAATGGACAACAGGTTTTTTGGTATTATTTTCATTGTGTCAGGGATTAATATGATCTGTTGTGAAAGGAAAAACCTCAGATGGCTTATGTGCCTGTTTCATAATCTCTTCCATTTTTTTAACAACATCAGGATTTGATGAGGCTATATTATTGGATTCACCGGCATCTGTTGACAGATCATACAATTCTGTTTCGCCCTGCGGAGTTTTGTCGATATTCAGTTTCACAGCCTTCCAGTTTCCCATCCTTGCCGCTGTCCTGCCGCCCAGTTCATGAAACTCCCAGTAAAGATATTCATGTTGCTTCTGCTGCTTTCCCAGCAACGAGGGAAGGAAAGAAATTCCATCAATATTTTCCGGAACAGCAGCGCCGGTAATTTCCGCAAATGTTGGGAGGATGTCCCAGAAAGCCGAGACATGATCGTTTTTTGCGCCTCCACTGACCTTGCCGGGCCATCTTACAAGCATTGGTGTTCTGATCCCTCCTTCATACATATCGCGCTTATAGCCCCTGAGAACGCCATTGCTGTTGAAATAATCGGGATCAGCTCCGCCTTCAAGATGCGGACCATTATCCGAAGCAAAAATTACGATGGTATTATTCTCCAGTCCAAGCTCTTTGAGTTTATCAAGAAGTTCGCCAACATAATCATCCAGCTCGCTCACCATGGCAGCAAATGCCGCATGTGTCTCTGCCTGCGATCCATAGGCACCAAGCCTGAAAGCAGGTCCGGAATCAACACCCGTGAATGATTTTTCCGGTTCGAGCTTACCGCTGAACTTCTTCATATACTCATCTTTGGCAGCCAGTTCTGCATGCGGGAGAGTGGTCGGATAGAAAAGAAAGAATGGTTTGTCTTTATTCGCTTCAAGAAAGCTGAGGGCAGCTTTGTGAATGATGTCGGGACTGTAAGCTCCTCTTTTGCTGCTGTCGTTTTCAGGAAGATTTATCCTCTCGTGATTATGCCATAGATGGTCAGGATAATAGTTGTGAGCGAGTGTCTGGCAGTTGTAGCCAAAAAACTCGTCGAAGCCCTGCAGATTAGGATCACCTTCGGAATCGATATAACCCAGGCCCCATTTCCCGAAGGCTCCGGTTGCATATCCCTTTGTTTTAAGCATACCTGCGAGTGTGAGAGTATTTGCGGGCAGGGGCCAGTTTCCTTCAGGCTTCCAGTTTTTGTTGCCTCTGATCGGAGTATGTCCGGTGTGCAGACCTGTGAGCAGACTTGATCGTGAAGGGGCCGAAACGGTACAGCCGGTATAATGCTGTGTGAACAACATACCCTGTGCGGCAAGACGGTCGATATTCGGTGTTGAAAATTTATTCTGGCCATAACAGCTCAGATCACCATATCCCAGGTCGTCGGCCAGGATGAAAACAATATTTGGTAAGGATTTTTCTTTAACAGAATAACTGCATGCAGTTAGGGCTAAGGACGTTAAAATGGCCGCCGGGATTTCTTTTCTCATTTTATTCAAAGAGGTAGGTTATCAAACAATGAATTCAGGTTTGATAAAAATAAGGATATTAATTATAAAACGCAAAGGGGTTGGAAGTCGGAAGACCGAAGCCACGGGGTGGTTTTCACGGCATGTCAAAACCCAATTCTGCAGACCTTGGTCACCATCCAAATTCGTTCCATGCAATGTAGGGGTTGAAAATTTTCAACCGCCGTTGTGCCGTTGTGCCGTTACGCCGTTACGCCGTTAGCCGTTACGCCGTTACGCCGTTATTTATACGCCTCCACATGCACACTTTTAATCGATCTTCCTGAGGGGTCGTTCAGATTTTTAAACGATGCATCCCATGCAAGAGCTTCAGGTGTGCTGCAGGCCACAGAGGGGACTGACGGAACACAGGAGGCTGCTGAGTCTGATGGGAAATGCTCCGTAAAGATGCATCTGTAGAAATATTCTTCTTTTGACATTGGCGGGTTGATAGGGAAACGGTATTTAGCGTTTGCAAGCTGTTCATCGGAGACTTCTTTTGCTGTGAGTGCCTTCAGGGAATCAATCCAGCTGTAACCAACACCATCGGAGAATTGTTCCTTCTGTCGCCAGGCAACGCTTGCAGGCAGGTAATCTTCAAATGCTTTCCTGAGCACCCATTTTTCCATCCGGTCTTTGGTTATCATTTTATCCTTCGGGTTGAGACGCATTGCGACATCCATAAATTCCTTATCGAGGAATGGAACACGCCCTTCGACACCCCACGCAGCGAGTGATTTGTTTGCACGAAGACAATCGTATAAGTGGAGCTTGCTTAGCTTTCTGACAGTCTCTTCATGCAGTGCTTCAGGTGACGGAGCTTTATGAAAATAGAGATAGCCACCGAATATCTCATCGGCGCCTTCACCGGAAAGAACCATCTTCACTCCCATCGATTTTATAACCCTCGCCAGAAGATACATTGGAGTGGATGCCCTTATTGTGGTGACGTCATATGTTTCAATATGATAAATTACATCCCTGATTGCATCCAATCCTTCCTGTACCGTGAAGTTTATTTCATGATGAATGGTACCAATATGATCCGCCACCTTTCGTGCTGCTGCGAGATCCGGTGAGCCTTCAAGTCCTACGGCAAATGAGTGTAACTGCGGCCACCAGGCTTCGCTCTTGTCCTGCGACTCGATCCTCTTCGGAGCAAATTTCTTGGCTATGGCAGACACTACGGAGGAATCCAGTCCCCCTGAAAGAAGCACTCCATAAGGGACGTCAGACATTAACTGACGATGCACTGAGGCTTCAAGCGCTTCCCTGAGATCTTCAATGCTTGTTTCATTATTTTCAACAGCCGAATAATCCTCCCAGTCGCGCTTATACCATTTCGTCATTACACCGTCCTTACTGTAGAGATAATGACCGGGGAGAAATTCCTGTATTTTATTACAGACACCCTCAAGAGCTTTAAGTTCTGATGCCACGAAGAAATTTCCGAAGGCATCCCATCCTATATATAATGGAATGATTCCGATATGATCGCGTGCGATGAAATAACAATCTTTCTCCTTGTCGTATAAGGCAAACGCAAAAATCCCGTTGAGCTCTTCGATAAAAGCGGGACCCTTATCGCGGTATAGTGGCAGAATTACCTCGCAATCGGAATGAGTCAGAAATTCATATGTCTTCTCATAACGTTTTCTTATTTCCTGGTGATTATAGATCTCTCCGTTTACTGTGAGTATAAGATTACAATCCTTGCTGTATAATGGCTGTTTTCCCGATTGCGGGTCAACAATCGATAATCTCTCATGAGCCAGTATGGCTTTTTCACAAATAAAGATGCCTGACCAGTCGGGACCGCGGTGTCTGACTCTTTTTGACATTTTCAGAACCGTCGACCTCAATTCCATATGATTGACTTTCAGATCAAATACGCCAATAATTCCACACATATATTAATATATTTCGATTTTGTCAGTTACTTATTCCGTAAAAGCAGATTTACAAAACTAATAAAAAATTGATTATTGCAATTCATTTTGTTAATAATATTGACCATTTATGTAATTTAATTAAGTAAATCAATATTTTAATTGAATGAAATATAATTATATTGATTAAATGATAAATATTATTAATATGATAAAAGTCATAGTTTAATGCCCCCCTGCCCCCCGGTTTTAGCTTAGGACATCCCCCTGACTCCCTTCAAAGGCAAATAATTTTAATTAACCTTGAAACATTCCTCTGTTCCCCTTCAAAGGCAAATAATTTAATTAACCTTGAAACATCCCCCTAACCCACTTCAAAGGCAAATAATTTTAATTGACCTTGAAACATCCCCCTAACCCCCTTCAAAGGGGGAATGGCTTCCTTTTCAATTATTGGATTCTCTATAAAGATCTGAGTAACTTTCAAAAACCACCTCTCCTTGTAGACAAACCCAGAGACAAAAAAAATCCATTCCCCCCTTGAGGGGGGTTAGGGGGATGTCCTCCAGGTATAACCAGAAATTCCCCTTCGTCTTAAATCCCCCATTTTTCTTTTTCACGCAATACACCTTTAATATTTTATTCAATTGATTTAAGTTTATAAATTCGAACCCTGATATATCAGAATAAACATCATTATAGATAACTAACATTAAAGAGTACAAAGATGAACTTACGTAAACATTTAATCGCAGCAGCTGCAATATTGCTTTGCTTTTCGAATTTAAATGCCCAGGACTGGCCCCAGTATTTTGGTCCGGGCAGAAACGGTGTTTCAACACAGAAGGGCGTTTTGAGATCCTTTCCCGAGAAAGGTCCTGATGTCTTATGGACCGTTAATATTGGCATAGGCTACGGCGGCCCGGTTATTAAAAATGGCAAGGCATATCTGCTTGACCGTGACGATAAAGTTGGTGATAATCTCAGATGCTTTGACCTTACAAGTGGTAAGGAACTCTGGAATTTTGCATATGATGCTCCCGGATCGGTGATGTTTCCAGGTTCAAGAAGTGTGCCAACAATCGATGGCAATATGATCTATACATGTGGTCCTTATGGTAACCTTTACGCAATTGATATCAATACTCATAAACCGGTTTGGTCAAAGAATATCTGGACCGATTTCGGCGGAACTAAGATCCCGACATGGGCGATTACACAGTGTCCTCTTGTATATGGCGACTTATTAATTGTAGCCTCACAGGCACCTAAGGCTGGTGTGGTTGCATATGAAAAGCTTACCGGTAAAGTCAAATGGACTACAGGATCATTGGGAGAAACCGGTTATGTAAGTCCTCAGATTGTAAAAATCGGCACCGAAAGTCATGTGGTTATGATTTCAGCCTGCAAAAGGGCAGGTTATGGTGAAACCGGTACTGGCGGCAAAGTAGTTGGTATCGATCCGCTCTCAGGCAAAACACTCTGGGAATACACGAACTGGCAATGCTCTATTCCTGTTCCTGGCGCTGTCGATGCAGGTAACAATAAAATACTTATAACCGGAGGATATGAGGCAGGTGCCGCAATGATAAAAGTTGAAAAGAAAGCCGACGGCGCTTTTGGTGTAACTGAGCTTTACAAAAATGCTGATTTCGGTGCACACACACAGCAGCCAATCCTGGTTAATGGTAATTTCTATGGCCAGTATACCACAAACGAAAGAAAAGACGGTCTGGTTTGCATGAGCATGGACGGAAAGGTAATGTGGAAAACAGGCAGGTCGCCTTTATTTGATAAAGGTGGCTTGATCTTCGCAGATGGGATCATAATCGGAACTGACGGAATAAAGAATCTCTATCTTATTGAACCTGATCCGACAGCCTTTAAGCCTATTGCGACTTCAGAAATACTCGCTGTTGATGCAAGCGCGAACCCAAGATTTACAAGTCAGAACTGGGGGCCTCCGGCACTTTCCGACGGCAAACTGCTTATCAGGGATCAAACCAGGTTAATGTGTGTTAAAATTGTAAAGTAAACGCATGAACTTTCTGGAAAAACATACCAGTTCATATAAGCTTGTACTCATAAGTCTTGCAAGTGCACTGTTCATAATTTATCCGAATCTCGCATATGCGAAATGGGAATTGGGGATGATGGATAGTGCACTGCATGGAACTTACCTGAAATATTTTATTTTCAGGTACTTGTTTTTTTCGGCATTGATCTGGATACTTATTAAATATAACCTTCAGAAGATCAAGAACCTGGTTTTTAATAAAAGGCTGCTGCATACTTTTTTTATTACGGCAGCAGCATATCTTATATATGTACTGTCGTCACTTCTGTTTAAATATAAGGGAGATTGTTTTACAGGAGTACTACTGTTTCAGTTTTTCGTTGTCTTCATATTAAGTGCTTTTGTAGGACATGTCTCCCTGTTGACTTCAGAACAGATCAGAAAAGAGCAGGAGATAGAAGAGTTAAAGATAGAAAAGCTGCAAAGCAGGTATGACGCTCTAACTAACCAGATCAATCCACATTTCTTTTTTAATTCATTAAACGGACTTACTTCTCTGATCCGCAAAAAAAACGAAGATAATGCCCTGGAGTATGTAAATAAAATGTCGGATGTCTTCCGCTATATTCTTCAAAGTGACAAGAAAGGTCTTGTGAAACTCGGCGAAGAGCTTGATTTTGTTACTGCTTTCTTTTATATGATGGAGATCAGGTTTGCAAATAAGCTCGTTTTCAATATTAATGTAGCATGTGAAAAACGAGATCTTAAGATCCCGGTACTTTCTTTACTTCCTCTTATCGATAATGTGGTTGTTCATAATATAATAGACAGCGAGCATAAGATGGAGGTAAATATCTGCCTGAGTGACCAGATGGAGCTTTCTGTTTCAAATCCCATCTATCCGAAGCTGATACCTCCGGAAACAAACGGTACCGGACTTAAAAACCTGGAAAACCGCTTTTCCCTGCTCCTGGACCGGAAAGTAAGAATTGATAATGATGGTAAAAGGTTTAGTGTTTATCTTCCTTTAAAACCAAACAAGAATGAAAATTCTGATAGTTGAAGACGAAACAGCTGCTTATGAGAATCTGGTGCAGATCCTTATTGAAGTAGACTCTTCAATAGTGGTAGCTGGTTCAACCGAGAGTGTCAGCCAGACTATACAATGGCTGAGAAAAAACGAGAATCCCGATCTGATACTGATGGATATTCATTTGTCGGACGGATCAGCATTTTCAATATTCGACAGAATCAATCTTGAAACACCAGTCATTTTTACCACTGCCTACGACGATTATGCCATAGAAGCATTTAAAGTAAACAGCATTGATTACCTTCTCAAGCCGATTAAGGTTTCTGATATGCGAAGAGCAATTGAAAAATTCAGGAAATGGTCACATCAGGACATTTTGCGTTATCTTGCCCAATTGAACCAGATTGCTCCTGTGAATAAATATACAGATAAATTGCTTATAGCAGTCAAAGATAAACTAGTGCCGGTTGATATGAAGGAGATAGCATTCTTCTATACAACAAACAAAAACACCTCTGTATATCTTAAAACAGGAAACAGCTATCCATATTCAAAAACTCTTGAGCAAGTTGAAGCTGCATTAAACCCTGCAGATTTTATGCGTGCGAATAAACAGTTCATCATTTCACGGCATAGTGTGAAGAATATCACTATCTGGTTCGACAGCCGGCTTCTTTTAACACTCGACATAGAGCCACCTGAAAGGGTCTATGTAAGTAAAAACAAGGCCGCTGAATTTAAGGCATGGATTGTGAGTGAAATTAGCGCTTACAAGCTCTTTCCGCAATTTGCATTGATAGGAAATGAAGACATATTGACGATGCAAGCAACTTATAAATAAAATATTTAAATTTTAAAATTAAAAATGAAGTTTATTTTATCAGTTTTCATTTTTGCACAGATTGTATTCACTTTGAATATACAGGCGCAGACAAACACGCTGCACGGAAAAATAACAGGTCGGTAGCAAGATGCGCTTCCCGGGGCCAGCATAGTTCTGGTGGGAACAAAAGCAGGTGTTAATGCTAATGAGGCCGGCGAATACAGGTTTGATAAGGTTCCTGCGGGCAAAGTAAGTGTGCAGGTCTCTTTTGTGGGCTATAAAACCCTTACAAAAGAAGTTGATATAAAGGCGGGCGAGAATACCCTTGATTTTATTCTGGAAAACGAAAATATCTCTCTGAACAGCGTCACAGTTACCTCTCAGAAGAGGGAGCAGCAGATCCTTGATGTTCCTATAACCATGGCTGTTGTAGATGCTGACTTTATGGAAAATAACAACATCTCCCGGCTTGATAATCTGTCGGAGTTTGTTCCGGGTTTGCAGATCAGAATGCAGGGGACGGATCGTCCAAGCTTTGTTATCCGTGGTCTGACCAGCGATGAAGTGAGTCCTGCCGCACAGCCAAGAATTTCAGTATTCTATAATAATGTGCCGGTAAGCCGTGCAAACGGAGCCGCTGTGGCGCTTTTCGATATGCAGCAGATTGATGTGCTGAAGGGACCACAGGGAACACTCTTCGGAAGAGGCGCACAGATAGGTGCAATAAATTACATAAGCAGGAAGCCTCAAAATACTTTCGGCGGCTTCGTATCTGCTGCTCTGGGCAACTATAGCCAGAAAGAAGTGAAAGGCGCCCTGAATATCCCGGTCATAAAAGACAAATTGCTGGTGAGGGTTGCAGGATTATATGATTACAGCGATGGCTATATCAGGAATACGTTCGGGGGGACATTGAACGGAAGGAACACTGTTGCCGGAAGGTTTTCGGCAAGTTATTTTGCGACAACAAGGGATAAACTTGATTTCGTACTGAACTATCAGAAGGACAGGAATCCCGGTCTGGGATTTATGAGCATGAAATTTCCCAACACCGAAGGAAGTACCGATCCATCAAAATATGTCGCATCCCTGGAGCAGGGTAAAAACCTGGCAAATGACAGGGATATTTTTGATGCAACGCTTACATATAAACACTATTTCAATGAGAATAACTACCTCACATCTATCAGCTCCTATCGTAAGATCGCGAGCTTTACCCGCTGGGATGGTGACGGAACTGCCGCTCCTGCCATCGATATGAGCGAAACAGACGGAGCTAAACAGTTCTTTCAGGAGGTGAGAGACAATTACTCAATTGGCAATAAGCTGAACGGTAGTGCCGGAGTGAGCTTCTGGGGCGAAAAAGCAAATCAGAATTACTGGTTTTCGCCAAATGAACAGAGTATGTTCCACCTTTTCTTCAATACCGGATTCCTTGTTGCTCCTGACGGACAGCCTGTACCTGTTACAAACCTCCCTCCCGATCCGCAATTAGGACCGCTCGCGGGACTTCCCCTCGTAACAGATCATCAGGAGGAAGATAAAAGCAATGCAGTAAATAAAGCGGTTGAAGGTTTCGCTGACGCAAACTACCAGCTTACCGGAAAACTCAGTATTACAACAGGGATCCGTCTTATTAATGAATGGATCAGCCTTACCAATATGGCAGAAATGACAGGAGGTAGTCCGGCCACACTCGGGTTCCTTTCAGGAAGCTACCCTGATCTGTTTTTTAAACCTTCCGGAGAGAAAGAGATAAGCACCTCGAATATTGCTGTTACCTGGCGTGGAGGTCTGAAGTATGCTTTCAATGAAAATACCAATGTTTTTGCCAACTACTCAAAAGGACGTCGCCCGAAAGTACTTCAATTTACATCTGCAGGCGAAGAACAGATCCTCGATGCGGAAATTGTTAACAGCTACGATCTTGGATTCAAGTCATTGATCAGTAACCGCGTATGGTTAGATGCGGGAGTATTTTATTACAACTATCTTAATTTCCAGTCATCAGCCTGGGTTGCAGATGTAACAACAGGTGAATTCAATTATATTGTAAAAGACGGAGGAAAAGCATCATCGTACGGGTTTGAAGCCAATGTGAAGGCAGCGGTGGTAAAGGGACTGGATATATTTGGAAACTACGCATACATACATGCACGGTTTGCTGATAAAGATGCCAATGGTGACCTGCAGGAATATGCAAATCACTCTTTCAGGCTTACTCCTGAGCACAGTTTTGCCATGGGATTGCATGCAAAAGTTGGCTTATCAAAAGATATTTACCTTTTCGCCACTCCGTCATGGTCATACAAGACAAAAATATTTTTTGAAGATGCCAATACCAAAGGCATCGAACAGGCTGGCTATGGACTCGCTAATTTCAGCGGGGGTATAGGATATAAAACTGTTGAGCTTGCATTTTTCGGGACCAATCTTACCTCTGAATATTTTATTGTCAGCGCAGGTAATACAGGAAGCTTATTTGGCGATCCGACATGCATACCCGGTGCTCCTGCTATGTTCGGTGCAAAAATAAACTGGAAGTTTTAGACATGAATGATGGAACACCTCCGGTGTTCAAAAAATAAAACTCTCGCACTGATCCCTGCTAGTATGATGAAACGCCTCCGGCGTTTATTCCGGGCATAGGCATGCCCTAATCAACACCGGAGGTGTTGCACAAATACTAGAACTATGGTCAGTCGTGAGGCCAAAAACCCCGGAGGGGTTTCATTAATAGGAGCATTGACCCCTGCTAGTAAAGATGAAACGCCTTCGGCGTTAACCTGTTCTAAATCACTCGTTATAACTGCTTTCAGCGCCCGGGGAGATCCCTCATTTTTACAGAGATGACCTCCGGCGTTTAACCAGTTCTAAATCACTCGTTATACCTGCTTTCAGCGCCCGGGGAGATCCCTCATTTTTACAGAGATGACCTCCGGCGTTTAACCAGTTCTAAATCACTCGTTATACCTGCTTTCAGCGCCCGGGGAGATCCCTCATTTTTACAGAGATGACCTCCGGCGTTTAACCAATTCTAAATTAGACTCGATATAACTGCTTTCAGCGCCCGGGGAGATCCCTCATTTTTCCAGAGATGGCCTCCGGCGTTTAACCATGAATTCGTCATTATCACTCAATTTTTCTCTTTTGCGCACGTTTAAATCCTGGTTCTCTCAATTTATCACATATTTGTTGATAGTCGACTCCCGGGATTTGACGTGAAATCAACCGGAAGTTTTCTTATAAGTTTCATTAAATATTATAATTTAGCCAGCTCAACTTAAATTGTTTAAAACCGCCTGATTAAAACAGATGTCACCCGATAGAAGGAATAAAATTCTTATCATATTCATTGTACTTGCATTTTTTCTTGCAGGTGGATGGTGGATTTTTAAGTTACCTGCCAAGGATTTGACTGAAAGAGTCCCGGGGATGGACGACCGGCCAAAGATGGAAGCCAGATCTGATACCGTTATCATAGGTGAATTATTCGATACACTGGGAACGATTGACGAGATAGCAAGTGGTGACTGGCCGCGTTTCAGGGGAGCAGACATTGATAATATAAGCAAGGATTCGACGCCTCTTGCCGAGACGTGGGATACAACCGGACCGCCGATCGTATGGAGAACAACTCTTGGTGAAGGTTATGCGGGGCCCGCAGTGCACAATGGCAGAGTTTATCTTCTCGATTATAACGAGAGGAAAAAAGCCGACGCTTTAAGATGTTTCTCACTTGCCTCAGGAAAAGAATTATGGAGAAGATCGTATAATGTTGAAATGAAAAGAAACCATGGTTACTCGCGCACTATACCTGCCGTGACTGACAAGTATGTTGTTACCATAGGTCCCCGCTCCCATGTGATGTGCGTCGAACCTGTTACCGGTGCATTGCTGTGGACGATTGACCTTGAAACAGAATTTGGAATAAAAGGTACTGAAAAAGGAAGAATAACACCCGATTTCTTCTCCGGACAGTGTCCGCTTATTGATAATGATGTGGCAGTTATTGCCCCTGGAGGAAAGGCTCTGATGATTGGCGTTGATTGCAGGAACGGAAAAATTTTATGGCAGACTCCCAACAAGGATTCTCTTCGCATGTCGCACGGATCGATTATCCCAATGAATTTTTACGGCAAAAAAATGTATGTATACAACGCAGTAGGCGGTGTATGCGGCGTTTCAGCAGAACAGGAAGATATGGGCAAGCTTATGTGGATAACCACTGCCTGGAGTCCGTCTACAACAGCAGCTTCTCCGATATATCTGGGGAATAATGAGATTGCTGTGTTTGGAAGCTATGGAGCCGGAGGTGCCAGGATAGCTGTCGCTAATACCGGTTCCGGATATACTGCTTCTGTTAAGGAGGAGCATAAGGCATCTAACGGGCTTACCAGCGACCAGCAGACACCAATTATAATTGGCGATTTCATATGGAGCGTTCTCCCTGAGAATGCCGGACCTCTTAAAAAGCAGCTTGTGTGCTACAACAAGTCAGATCTCCTGAAACCGGTATGGACGAGCGGCAAGGAAAACAGGTTTGGAAGAGGTCTCGGTCCATATATCGTCAGCGGCGATAAGATGTACCTGCTCGATGATGACGGACAACTGTACTTTTTTAAGATAAAAGATAATAATGTCACACTAATTGCCAGCCATAAGATCCTGAAAGGAATTGAAGCGTGGGGTCCCATGGCAATTGCAGGAAAATACCTCATAATGAGGGATGCGAGAAATTTATTATGTCTTAACATTGGTAAATAGATCATGATGAACAAGAAATTAATACCGGTTCTGTCTGTTCTTATTATAATAGTTTTCATAGGCTATATCATCTTTGATGTTTCAAGATCATCGGGCTCAGAAAAGGTGGTAGTTAAAAAAGCTGACAGTACAGCTATTCCCGACGCCTGGGAAATCACAAGAGAGTTTAAGGTTGAAGAGGGCATGCTGGAGGCAGTAACTGTTTCATCAGGTAACATCTATCTTGGCGGCGCTTCTTTTGTTTCGTGCTATGACAGCGATCTCAAATTGATCTGGAATGTCGAAACACCTGAACCCGTTACTTCCCTTTCGAACTCGGGCGATTCAATATTCGCATCCACAGCAAGTCAGATCCTTGTGATCGGTAAAAGCGGAAAATTACTCGGTGACTGGGGTCCTTACGAAGACAGCAGTATGATAACATCGGTTTCTGCAAACAGAAAGTACGTGGCATTCGCCGACGCTGCATCGAGAGTTGTATTTGTTCTCGATAAAGGTGGTGAGGTAAAGAAAATGATTGGTCAGGGTGATAAGCAGTTTATAATCCCCAGCCCGTATTTTGAAGTGGCTCTCGATCTGGATAATAATCTGTTTACGGCCAATACGGGGAAGCACAGGGTTGAAACCAGGAATATAAACGGTGATGTTATTAGCTTTTTCGGACATCCCGGAAGCGGACCAAACTATTTCTGCGGTTGTTGTGCACCGCCACATTTCGCCGTGGTGCCTGATGGGTTTATTACTGCAGAAAAGGGTATTAACAGGATTAAGATCCTCGACAAGCAAGGTGAATTTGTGGAGTTTGTGAGTTCGCATAATAACTTTATCAAATCGGTGCCTCTTGACCTGGCGTCAATTGATGGGAAGACGATTTATGCGGCATATCCGGGGGAATCGAAGCTATATGTATTTAACAGGAAGACCCCCTGAAAAGAGACTCTGAGGAAGCCGTGCGGATTGCTTCGCTTCGCTCGCAATGACCTCAACGTAACATGGATAGCTAGAAACGAAAAACGATAAACGCCAAACGCTAAACTCTAAACTCTAAACTAAACGCATAAACATGACCAGAAACCAATTGATAAAAACCCTTGGAAGATACATGCTGCTGATGATCATGGCGGTTATAGTACTCTTACTTGGAAATAAAGTTGTTGCGGGCAATACTTGCGGGACATGTGCAGGTAAAGGAATATGTAACGGCAAAACGGACTGTAATAAATACTAATGACGGACAAGGCTTGCAGATTGCTTCGCTTCGCTCACAATGACCTCGATGTTATAGGGATTTTTAGAAACGGGAAACGACAAACGAAAAACTCTGAACGCAGAAGATGAACAAAGGGAAAAATAAATATCAATCACGACGCGATTTTGTGAGAACTGCCGGGAAAATCATTATTGCAGCTCCATTGGTGATTATTCCTGCATTTCTTATAAAAAAGACTCATGTCACGGGTTATGTCTGGCAGATCGATCCTCACAAATGCACCCAGTGTGGTCAATGCAAGACGAACTGTGTACTGACACCCTCAGCTGCAAAATGTATGCATGCATACAAGATGTGCGGCTACTGTGATCTTTGCGGGGGATATCTGAGACAGGGAGCCAAGACTATCAGCACAGGGGCGGAAAACCAGCTGTGTCCTGTGGGCGCTATTAAAAGAAAATTTGTTGAGGAACCATATTTTGAATATACCATTGATGAGACGCTGTGCGACGGTTGTGCAAAATGTGTGAAGGGTTGCGGTGATTTCGGGAACGGGTCGTTGCATATGCAGATCCAACACGATATCTGTGTTAATTGCAATGACTGTTCAATTGCGCGAACCTGTCCTTCGAATGCGATAAGCAGGATACCGGCGAGTGTGGCGTATTTGCCAAAAGATAAATAAGATGGAATGGTAGCAGGCTTGCAGATTGCTTCACGGCGCTCGCAATGACCTCAATTTGATATGGTTCGCTAGAAACGATAAACGAAAAACGAAAAACGATAAACGACAAACGATAAACGCTTAATGAAGAAAGCCCTACCCTATATAATTTTCCTCCTCCTTCTTGGCTGGCACTTTGCTGTGTTCGCACAGGACCGTTTTCCCAGACCGGAGTTTGAATCGGGACATGTCTATCCCACCGAACAGTTTGCCTCTCCAAGAGGGCCTGTATGGGAATATATTGATGTAGCGGTTTTGATTGCCGCACTGATTGTAACAACATGGCTGGCGCTGAAGAAACGATCGAGGAGAGGATTGATCTGGATGTCGGTGTTTTCCCTTGCCTATTTTGGTTTTTACAGGGAGGGATGCATCTGTGCCGTCGGTTCGGTTCAGAATGTGTCGCTGGCTCTTTTTAATACTGGTTATTCCATCCCGCTCACTGCATTATTGTTTTTCACTATTCCATTACTTTTCTCGCTGGCGTACGGAAGGGTATTCTGCGCTGGTGTTTGTCCGCTTGGCGCTATCCAGGAGCTGACAGGATTCAAGCCTGTGAAGCTTCCAAAGTATGTTGAGTTATTCCTTTCATTTGTGCCGTTTATTTATCTTGGACTCGCAATATTATTTTCAGCAACGAACAGTCAGTTTTTAATTTGCAGATATGATCCATTTGTAGGAATATTCCGGCTTGACGCGCCTTATACAATGGTAATCTTCGGCGCACTTCTTCTGTTGGTCGGAATCTTCGTCAACCGGCCATATTGCAGGTTCCTCTGCCCTTATGGCGTTCTTCTCAATATCTTTTCAAGATTTGCGGGAAAGCATCTGACAATAACACCTGCCGAATGTACCAATTGCCGGTTATGTGAACATGCCTGTCCATATGATGCCATTCTGCCTTCAGATACTGTTCAGCCTAAAGAAGAGCCTGCAAAATCGAGAAAACGCTTCCTGCTTTATTTCATTTTTGTGCCGGTTTTTGCCGTCGCAGGCGCCTTTCTTCTTTTCAACTTAGCTCCTTCCCTTTCGTCGGTTAACAGCACGGTACAACTTGCCAGGGAAATAAGGGCTGAACAAAAGACGGGTATTGAATCAGATCTGAAGACAGTTGCCACATTCAAGGAATCAGGCAAAACGGAAACTCAGTTATTTGCCGAAGAAGGCCTGGTCATTAAGAGATTTGAAGCGGGATCACCATGGATTGGCGCATTTCTTGGTATAGCCTTCGGTATAGGAATGATCTCGCTTAGCGTAAGAAGCAAAAGAACCGAATATAAACCGCATCAGGGTAAGTGTTACAGCTGCGGAAGATGTTTTAAGTATTGTCCAATTAAAGTAAAAGTTTAAGATGAAGATCAACATTACTGAAAAAGATATCAGTATTCTAAAGGTTGTCAGTCAGATCTCAATGGGGTTTGCTCTTCTTGTTGCTATGACAATGATCTTCACCTTTGTGCAGCTGAAGATTGTGAATCCGCTTGATAATCCTATTTTATTGACGGTAAAGGAACAGTTTGACAAAGATCCGGGCGGCGGTGAAAAAGCCGAACAGATCAGGGCAATGGACCTTATGGCCAGGAAAGCATACTTCAGTTCGAGATGGCAGGTTGAAACAGGCTCTTACCTCCTGCTCGCCGGTATAATAGTGTTTGTGATCTGCCAGAGGATCATCGCCGATAATGAAAAACCGGCTCCGGTAGTAAATAACATTAAGCCGGATGGGGAAGCCGGCAGAAACAGAAACCGGAAATTTATTGTTTCAGCTGTCTCTCTTGTTTTTATTCTTGCTGTTATCTCTTCCTTCCTTCTCAGGGCTAGTCTCCCCGATCTTGCCGGCAAGGCCAGGGAGCCTGAGGCAAAAGCTTCAGGCGGAAGGTCTAAAGAGTGGAAACCCGATAAGACAAACTGGCCCGCTTTTCGCGGACAGGACAGTCGTGGCATAGCCGGCGGTTCAGATTATCCTGTTGAATGGGATGGCGCTTCAGGAAAAAATATCAAATGGAAAATTGAAGTGCCGGGCAGGGGAAAGAGCTCTCCTGTTGTCTGGGAGGATAAGATATTTATTACGAGTGCCCAGGACAGGATCTGCGAAGTCTATTGTATTGATAAAAAGGATGGAAAGATTCTCTGGACAGGCTCAGCGTCAGACATATCCGGTGAACCTGCTGAATTGCCACAGACAGATCCTGAAGCAGGACTTGCGGTTTCTACTGTGGCAACAAACGGGAAAGTAGTATTTGCAGTATTTGCAAATGGCAACCTCGCTTGTTTCGATATGGACGGAAACAAAAAATGGGCAAAAAATATTGGTGTTCCTGAAAGCAGTTACGGATATTCCAGCTCACTTCTGATGTATGAGAACACCCTGCTTTTACAGTATGACAGTAACACGAGGATATCGCTCATAGCCTTCGACCCGGAATCGGGCGATCAGAAATGGGAAACGATCAGAAACGGACATCCTGTATGGTCATCCCCTGTTCTGGCTAACTTTAATGGTATGGCACAGCTCATAATTAACGGTAACCCTAATGTCAGCAGTTATGATCCGGTAACAGGCAAAGCAATATGGGAAATAGAATGTCTTACCGGAGATGTTGCTCCATCGGTCGCGGTAAACAGCACAATGATCTATGCTGTAACAGATTATGCAAGACTGGCGGCGATAAAGCCTGGCAATACTCCTGTGATCACCTGGCAGGACAATGCTTATACTCCTGACGTATCAAGCCCTGTTGCAACCGATAAATATCTGTTTCTATCAACAGGAAATGGCGACGTGGCATGCTATAATGCTGAGAAAGGCGACACCGCCTGGACGCATTATTTTCAAGATCCATTCTATGCGTCACCGATTATGGCGGACGAGAAGGTTTATTATCTCGACAGAGGCGGTATGATGCATATAGTGAATGCCGACGGAACATTCAAGCTTATCGGTGAATCAGCTATTGGAGAAGCTACTGACTGCTCTCCTGCATTCTCCGATAAGAGTATTTATATAAGAGGAAGAAAAAATCTTTTTTGCATTACAGAAAATTGAAGACTGAAAAAAACGAAATACCGGATACTTGCTGTGGAGGAAAACAATCTTCCCCGGAAGAGACATATTCGGCTATTGACGAGGTGTTAAAGCTCACAGGAACCGAATCAGGCAAAGTGATAATGATCCTCCAGGAAGTACAGAAAAAACTCAACTGGCTCTCTTCCGATGCGCTCAGATACATTTGTAAGATGACTGAGATTACACCGGGTCAGATTTCAGGTGTTTCCACTTTCTATACCCAGTTCAGACACCTCCCGGTAGGAAAACATACTATAAAAATATGTGCAGGAACAGCCTGTCATGTGAAAGGCAGTCCCCTGATATCAGAGGCTTTTAAGAGAACGCTGAAAATTGATGACACTCGGAATGCCTCACCCGATAACCTGTTTTCGATAGAGGAAGTTGCCTGTCTTGGCTGCTGTACCCTCGCACCGGTAGTTCAGATTGACAATAAGACCTATGGACATGTAAAGCCGACACAGATAGACGAGATCATTAATGATTTCAAAATCAACGGACAGAAAGATCAGGCTGTATCAAAATCAGAAAATGACGAAAATGCTGATGCAGAGATCAGAATTGGAATCGGATCATGCTGTGTTGCAGGCGGAAGTAAAGAGATCCTCTCGGAGATTTTTACGGTAAAGGAGAGGTATAATCTGAATATTAGTCTCAAACAGGTGGGCTGCGTGGGTGTATGTAACCAGACACCTTTAATGGAAATTGTGACAAAGACGAAAGAACACTCAAGATATACTAAAGTAACTACATCACAGGTAGAAGAGATCCTTCTGAAACATGTACGACCGGGTAAGTTTAATAAAAGGATAAAATCCAAAATCAACGACCTTGTTGACACATTTCTCTCCGATGACAAGTTAACAGCACAGATGAATCTGCCTGTTGAGATCCGTGAAAAATATCTCAATAATTTTCTTGAAAAACAGATCCATATAGCTACAGAAAGCAGCGGCATACTCTCACCTGAGTCATTTTTCGAATACCGGGAAAAAGGTGGCTTTAAAGCACTGAATAAATGCTATACTGAAAATGATAAGTTGTCAATTATTAAAACCATTTCCGACAGTGGTCTGAGAGGACGAGGCGGCGCCGGGTTTCCCACCGGGAGAAAGTGGTCATATCTCATATAATACTGCCCGGAGAATATAAATATGTAGTGTGCAATGGCGATGAAGGCGATCCCGGGGCATTTATGGACAGGATGCTTGCTTGAGTCATTTCCGTACAGGGTCATAGAGGGAATGATAATTGCCGGTTATGCCACAGGCTCAAGGGAAGGGATCTTTTATATAAGAGCAGAATATCCTCTGGCAGTTACCAGAATAAGGATAGCCCTTAAACAGTGTTATGAAAACGGAATACTGGGATCTGATATAAACAATAGTTCTTTCTCATTCGATATAAATGTTTTTGAAGGGGCCGGAGCATTTGTCTGCGGTGAAGAAACAGCTCTTATAGCCTCACTGGAGGGGAAAAGAGGCACGCCTCATCTCAGGCCTCCTTATCCTGCTGTGAAGGGATACCTGGGCAAACCTACACTTGTTAATAATGTTGAAACTCTTTCATTGGTACCCTGGATTATAAACAATGGAGCGGAAGCTTTTGCATCGGTTGGAACTGAAAAAAGTAAGGGAACAAAGGTATTTGCACTGGCAGGTAAAATATCAAAAGGTGGACTTATTGAAGTTCCAATGGGTACCACAATACGTGAAATAGTGGAGAATATCGGCGACGGTGTTGCTGATGGGAATACATTTAAGGCTGTTCAGATCGGCGGTCCTTCAGGTGGTTGTATTCCTGCAAGTAAGGCTGATACTGCTATTGACTATGAGGAACTTACGAAGATGGGCGCCATGATGGGATCAGGCGGTATGGTAGTTCTCGACGATACCGACTGCATGGTTGACATGGCTAAGTATTTTCTCACATTCACACATAAGCAGTCATGCGGTAAATGTACTTTTTGCAGGATCGGCACAAAACAGATGCTCAATATTCTCACCTCATTAACCGAAGGAAAAGCCACACTGGAAGATCTCACGACACTTGAAAAGCTCTGCAGATCCGTAAAGGAAGGCAGCTTATGCGGACTGGGCAAAACATCTCCGAATCCCGTTCTGACAGGTCTGAAATATTTCAGGGAGGAGTATGAAGAACATACCAGGGGGATCTGCAGGGCCAATAAATGCCAGCCGCTTATAAAATATAATATAACTGACAATTGCACTGGGTGTACAAAATGCTCCCAGGATTGTCCGGTTAATGCTATTCCGTTCAGACCTTATGAAAAACATGAGATAGATCAGTCAATTTGCACTAAATGTGACAATTGCAGAATAGTTTGTCCGGAAAATGCTATTGAAATCATAAACATAAATGGTTAAGCTGAAGATCAATAATATTGAATATGAAGTGGCAGATGGTCTGACAATTCAGGAATTTGCAAAAACATGCGGAATCTATATTCCTACTCTATGTCATAAGGAAGGATTACCTCATTACTCATCCTGTATGGTCTGTATGGTGAAAGATAAAAGGACAGGAAATTTTGTGCCATCCTGTACGGCTCTGACACAGGAAGGAATGGACATCGATACGGAATCGGAAGAGGTTGTGGCATTGAGGAAGAAAGCTGTGGAAATGCTTTTGTCAGAGCATCGGGCCGAATGTGAGGCGCCCTGTCATGTTGTTTGTCCTGCAGGTTATGATGTGCCACTGATGAACAGGTTACTGAGCTCCGGCGATTTTAAAGGCGCTTTGGAACTATCGGCCATACAGACTAAAGATTCTCCGCTGAAATGTCCGGATTGTGCTGCATACTGTGAGAATGCCTGCAGAAGGAAAAAAATTGATATTCCGGTCTCGATCAGAAACCTTCAGATTTTCATTTATGAGCAAACCGATCATGAAAATCAAAATGCCGCGTCGCCAGTAATTTCAGCAAAACCAGCTAAGAGATTTACTTCCAGGATCGGAAAGCTTGAAACTGAGGAACTAACTGAATGGCTCAAAGAATGTACTAACGGGGATAAACGAGCAAGGGAAATAAAGGATTCAGCTTCCGCTCAGATAGAATCGGGCAGTTGCATGCATTGCGATTGCAGGGCAGCCAACAATTGCAGGCTGAGGGATATTGCAGAAGAGTTTTCAATAAAAGATCCAAAAGGAAAACTGGTAAATTCGCCTATCGAAAAAAAGGTAAATATCAATACCGGGCTTATCTTTGAGAATGCAAAATGCATAAAATGCGGTCTCTGTGTAAGACTTTGCGAACAGTTAAAGGAAGAACCGGCTCTCTGTTTCATTAACAGGGGATTTGTAAGCATAATTTCTGAGCCTCTCACTGTAGAATTCAATGATATACTAAAAAACAGAAGCAGGGAGGTGGTGGAGATTTGTCCGACAGGAGCGTTGTCATTGCAAGGGGCACAGGGCACAAGGCACGGGGCAAAAACTAAAACCTGAGCCATGGTAATGGAATTCGAAATAATTTATAAATGCGATATTTTCTCACACTAATTCTTTTCCTTTTTATCGGCCTTGCCGGTGAAGCTCAATCCGGCGGTGATGACTGGCCGTTATTCAGAGGCAAATCCGACCTGTCGGGACGCACGAATATAGCTCTTCCGCTGTCACCTCAACTTCTCTGGAGTGTCAGAACAGGCGCAGGCACAAAATCATCACCGGTAATAAGTGAAGGCACCATCTACTTCGGAAATGAAAAAGGTTCACTCATTGCAGTAAGCAGTGATGGAAAGATCAAATGGAGATACGAATCGGGCAGCCCTATCGATGCGGCTCCCCTGGTGTTCGGAAAGAAAGTGATATTCGGTACAAACGACGGTATTCTGAATGCCGTGGATAAAATAACAGGCAGGCTTTTATGGAAATACGTCACAGACAACCAGATAGCAGGCTCTGCAAATGTCTGGATCATAGGAAACAAAGCCGGCATCGTATTTGGGAGTTACGATTACTATCTGCATTGTGTCAATCCTGAGACAGGTAAAATGATGTGGAAAGTAGAGACTGACAATTATATTAACGGCACACCGGCTATTCTGAACGGCCGTATAGTTTTCGGCGGATGCGACGGAATGATAAGAGTCGTTGATCCATTAACAGGTAGTCAAAAGGATACCGTCAATATTGGCGTCTATATTGCTTCATCCCCTGCCCTTTCGCAGGAGTTTGCATATTTCGGCGATTATGAAGGTACCAATTACTGTGTAAACACAAAAACAAAGAAAATAGTCTGGAAAATTAATCCGAACGCAGAATCAGGGTCAATAATTGCGATTCCGGCTATCGGAAATAATTCGATTGTGATTGGGAGTGAAGATAAATATCTCTACTGTTACAACTCCACTGATGGCAAGTTGCTCTGGAAATACCGGACAAAAGGAAGAGTAACCGGTTCCGCTGTAATTACTTCCGAAAAGGTTTTGTTCACAGGGATGGATGGTTTTGTGAATATTCTGGCGGTATCCGATGGGAAGAAATTGTGGAGTTTTAATGCAGGTACACCTGTCAGCAGCTCACCGGCTGTTATTGTAGGAAAGTTTTACATTCTTGCTGAGGATGGAAGATTGATGGCATTTGGTGTAAAATAATAATGGATTTCATGCTTTTCAATTGCCTAAGTAAAAATAGAATATGAAAATTGTTTATTTGATAACAGGTTCAGGGGGGTCATTTTATTGCGGAAATTGCTATCGCGACATGATTTACCTCAGGGCAATCCGTAAGGTACCGGGAACAAAGGCATCAGCTATCCCCTTATATCTTCCTCCCGATGAATCAACTGAAGAATCAGGGCTCGACAAAAATGTCTTTTTCGGCGCAATTTCAATGTACCTCAGAGAGAAAGTCCCGTTTCTTAAAAATATGCCTGTCTTTCTCGACAAGTTTTTCGACTCGGCTCCCATGCTTAAAATGGCCGCTAAACGTGCCGGAACAACACGTACTGAGGGCCTTGAGGAAATGACTCTCAATATGATAAAAGGCGAAAATGCTTTCCCTGAGAAAGAATTGCAGCGCCTTGTCGATTATCTGTCAAAAGATGGAAAACCGGATATTATTCACCTTTCAAATGCCCTGATCATTGGTCTGGCACGCCAGATAAAGAAGAAAATGGATGTAAAAGTTGTCTGTTCAATTTTGAATGAAGATGACTGGATTGATGAGATGGCACAACCTTATCAATCCAAATCATGGAAACTCATTGCAAAAGAAGCGCCTAATGTTGATGCTTTCCTCACACCGAGCATTTACTATAAAGAGCACTTTATTGCAAAAACCGGGATCCTGGGAGATAATATTCATGTTGTCCCGCTTGGCTTTGATCCCGATATGACAGTAGAGAGAAAAGTCAATTTCCCTGCAATCGGATATTACTGCAGAATTAGTTCACAAAATGGAATAGATAAACTTGTCGATGCCTTCATTGAGCTAAAAGCAGGGAACCAGCTCCCCGGTCTCTCTCTTCATATTTCAGGCGGATATACGGGAGATGATAAACCATTTATCGCTGAACAGATCAGAAAAATCAAGGAAAACGGTTTGAAGAGCTTCGTGAAAATTTATCCGGAATTTCTTGGTGACAGCAAGCGGGCATTTTTCAGCAATATTGACGTAATGAGCGTGCCGGTCAGGAAACATGATGGTTACGGACTATATCTCCTCGAGGCAAACCTTCATGGGGTGCCTGTTGTTCAACCGTCAACCGGAGGATTTCCTGAGATAGTGGAAAGAACAGGCGGCGGAATTACTTATTCACCTGACAATGTTTCGGAACTTGCAGTCAGTCTTCTGAAAGTATTGCAGGATAATGAATTGCGGAAAAAACTTGGAGAGAAAGGAAAAGAGAATGTATTGAATTTGCTTTCACTTGCAAAAATGTCAGAAGGGTTATCGAGGGTTTATAACTCTTTGATCTGACGGTGCAGTTAAGGTGCACATCAGCAGAAAGCTTGCAGATTGCTTCGCTTCGCTCGCAATGACCTCAAAGTAATATGGATTGTTCGATAAACGACAAACGATAAACGATAAACGATAAACTCCAATATGCTTTCAATAAAAGAGATCTCAAAGTCGTACCTGCAAAGAGGAATTGTCCTCGACAAGCTTTCGCTGGAAGTAAGCGAAGGTGAAACTATAGCTATCATGGGACCATCGGGTTCCGGGAAAACGACTCTGATGAACATCGTCGGATCTCTCGATAAACCTGACAGCGGCGAAATCGTTTTCAGAGGAGAATCCATAGCCGGATTTTCTGAAAAGAAATCGGCAGAATACAGAAACCACAATATTGGATTTGTATTTCAGGATCATCTGCTGCTTCCATATCTTACAGTATCAGAGAATATTATGCTTCCAATCCTTGCCTCTGATAATTCTCAGAGCGATCAGCCCGAAAAGGAAGAATATGCCTTATCAGTAATGAAAAAGACCGGGATTGATGATCTCGGAAACAAATATCCTTTTCAGATTTCAGGCGGGGAAGCACAGAGGGCGGCACTGGTTCGGGCCCTGGTAAATAAACCGTCGATTATTCTTGCCGATGAGCCAACAGGGTCTCTTGATTCAAAAAATTCTGAAATACTTGGAAACCTGCTGCTTGAGCTCAACAATGCTTACGGGATAACAATTATTCTGGCTACCCATTCTCCTGCCCTGGCGGCTAAGATGTCAAAAACATTTCAGCTTGAGGCAGGAAAGCTCGTAATCTGATTTAAGGAACCGTGTGATGCAGAATAAACTTCATTTAATTATCAGATCCTTAAAGTATTACAGAAAGCCGGTATTCTATCAGCTTCTTATTATACTATTACTTTCCGCTGTCATCACAGGGTCTCTGATGGTGGGGAGCTCGGTCAGGGAAAGTCTTAAACAAACAGCCGCCTCGAAGCTCGGAAATACAGGGATCCTAATCAGTTCAGGCACCAGATATTTTCTTCCCGGTCTTGCCGGCAGGATGAAAGACAGTTCCGGCATCAGCTGTACCGGAATACTTGATCTCACGGGTTATTGCCAGAGCCTTAATTCCCAGAAAGGTGCATTCAACATTCACATCTATGGCATAACCAATGATTTCTTCGCTTTTCAGGGACACGACAGCATAAAACTGAAACCAGGGGAAATTGCTATTAATAAAAGACTCTCGGATTATCTCGGTGTCAGTGAAGGTGACGAACTCATAATACGGTTCAGTGCACTCAGCGATATTCCAAAGGACGCGCCATTTGCACCATCAGGGCAACCGTCTGAGACAGTTGTCATGAAAGTCAGTAAAATACTCGGTGCGGCTGTAATTGGTAATTTTTCTTTATCAATAAGCCAGATCACCCCAATGAACATTTTCATTAATCTGAACGATGTAAGTGGCAATGCTGACAAACCCGTAAAAATTAACAGGATACTGGTAAAAAAGGATAAGAAAAATTCCATTGCCCGGGTATCAGAAATATTGCAGGATTCACTGAGATATTCTGATCTCGGATTGAATATTAATTTTATAAAGAAAACCGGGGAGTTTGAGATATCTTCTGACAGGATTTTCATCGATGATCAGATTCTCAAAAGCATTGAAAAGCAAATACCCGGCTCAGCTCCTGTTCTGACTTATCTGGGAAACCGGTTCATCGATGGCGCCAGGTCTACTCCTTTTTCATTTATCTCAGCGTTGCCCGGGTCATTGTATCCCGGTATCGGTAATGGAATGATAATAAACCGGTGGATGGCGAATGATCTTAATGCATCCATAGGTGACCAGGTACAATTATTCTGGTACTCGATTGATTCGTTAAACAAGCTCGTTGAACAGAACGATTATTTTATCATAAAGGATATTGTTGAGATGAAGGGTATCTGGGGAGATTCTCTTCTGATGCCTTTATTTCCGGGTATTGCAGGAAAAGAATCGTGCTCCGACTGGGATGCAGGATTGCCAATAAAAATGCATGAGATCAGGCCAAAGGATGAGGATTACTGGAATACATACCGAGGCACTCCCAAAGCCTTTATCAGTTATGAAAAAGGGAAGAGATTGTGGGGAAATAATTTTGGTCCTGCCACGGCTATCCGTTTCGCTGCCGGGATCTCTGAAAATGAGATAAAAGAAAAGCTGAACGGATCGTTCAACCCTTATACAGTCGGATTCAGCATACAGGATCTTTCGGACGAATCGGTAAAAGCATCTGACCAGAGCGTCGATTTCGGCACTCTTTTCCTTAGTCTGGGGTTCTTTCTTATCGTCGCCTCAGTACTTCTTCTTTCGTTTGCTTCCTCTTCCTATTTCGATTCCAGAAAAAGTCAGATCAAAACATTGTATGCACTGGGTTTCCGGAATAAATGGATTGCAGGTTTATTGTTGTATGAATCAGCCATGATAAGTTTTGCCGGCTGCCTGTTCGGATCCTTTGCCGGATATGGAATAGACATCATTATTACAAAAGCGCTCAACACAGTCTGGAGCGGTGCAGTTCAGACGGATACTCTGAATCCGTATTTCAGGCTTATGCCCGTGCTTTCTGGTTTTATCCTGACTTTTCTGATCATAATGAGTCTTCTGCTGGTAAAAACAAGACGGTATCTCAAATCACTTAATTCCGTCAGACTATCTACATATAAACTGCCGTCATCCGGGATTAATCTCATTATACTGACAGGCGTCTTCATTCTCACAGCTTCTTCTTTTTTGTTATTCCTGTTTAAAGATAACAATATGACGTTTTCATTCGTCACAGGAACCCTCATGCTGTTAACCCTTGTCTTTTCCTGGAAACAATATTATATAGGAAAACACAAGCACACAGGTATTCTGAAAAACAGAAAGCATTTATCAGGGTTCTATTACTCTGTTAATCCGTCTTCAGCAATCTCTCCGATATTATTTATAGCCACAGGAATATTCATCGTATTTATTATCGGATCAAACAGGAAAAATTTCAGCGGCATAAATAATGAGCGTTCAGGCGGCACAGGCGGATATCTGTTATGGTGTGAGAACACAATTCCTGTAAAGGAAGATCTAAATGCAGTTTCAGGCCGGAAAGCATACGGTATTGATGAGGCTGATCTTGATGCGATGACATTCGTTCAGATTAAAAGACTGCCAGGCAATGACGCCAGTTGTCTGAACCTTAATTATATCAATGTCCCGACTCTCCTCGGAGTTGATCCCTCCGATTTTATTCAGAAGAAATCATTTGCTTTTTCCTCAAAGCTGGAATCTGAATCTGTAACTGATCCGTGGCAGTTTTTAACACGGTCTCCGGGGGAAAATATTATATATGGCATCGCAGATCAGACTGTACTTGACTGGAGCCTGAAGCTTAAAACAGGAGATACTCTTATCCTTCGGGCCGAAAATGGAATTCCGTTAAAAATAATAATTGCAGGAGGTTTGAGATCATCGGTATTTCAGGGAAATGTTATAATAGGTCTTAATAATTTCTCAAAATATTTTCCCTCCAATTCAGGGAGCTCTGTACTGTTGGTTGACGGTAAGAAGGAGCTTACAGATCTTTATATAAAGACACTTAACGACAGGCTTGAAAATAATGGTGTTATAATTGAAACTGCGACTCACCGGCTCGAATCATTTTATGAAGTGACAAACACTTATCTGGCAGTTTTTGCGATACTTGGAGCACTCGGCATGATCATTGGAATAGCGGGACTGGGTTTTGTGCTTCTGAGAAACTATAATCAGCGCAGGCAGGAATTTTCTTTAATGCTGGCTGTCGGATTCACAGCTCATAAAATAAAGCGCATGATCTTCTCAGAACAGTTCCTGATAATGGTGGCGGGGATCTCGACGGGTGTCATTTCCGCGTTGGTTGCCACGTTGCCGTCAATAAGCAGTTACAGCGACATTCCATGGCTTTTAATGTTCGAGATGATAGCCGCTATGCTGGGGGCCGGAATCTTAGCCTTGTATATTGCCATAAGGCCGATAACAGGTAACTCGCTGATAGGGAGTCTGAAGAAGGAGTAGCTGGGTAAGTCTTTACATCCCCACAGCAATAAGATTTTTCTGAGTTCTGAAAAATATCATTCCATCGGTAATTGAAGGAGCTGTCAGACATATTTCATTCATTGGTATTTCGGCAATCTGACTGAAAGTATTACCGTCTTTAATAATATATACAGTTCCCTGTTCATCTACGATATAGATCTTCCCGTCTGAAGCAACAGGTGAGGCAATAAAGCTTTGAGTTTTTCCTATTTTTCCCTTATATATGATTTTTCCTGTCTCGGCATCATAACATTCTATGGTGCCGTTCCAGCTTACGTTGTATAAGTGATTTCCGTAGAGTAAAAGCGTATGAATATAGGAACCACCGCGAGGAATGCTCCATTTTACAAACTCATTAGGGGCACCTGCCGGTTTTGTTGTAAGATCGCCGGAGGCGTTTTTTCTGATTGCATAGATTGGTGAAGAAGGTCCATGTGCACTGTTAAAATATACCAGATCTTTCCCGATTACAGGAGTAGGAATAGGAACGTCACCCCCACCCGACATTTTCCAGATCTCCTTTCCTGTCTCAAAATCATACCCTCCGCGGTGTTTATAACCGTTAACAGCGACAATGGTTTTTCCGTCCTGTTTATAAATATTCGGTGTGCACCATCCGGGAAGTTCATCTCTTTTTGTTTTCCATAATTCCTTTCCTGTTTTGAGGTCAAATGCCGCAAGAAAGGAATTTTCAAGAACGTCACTCTGGATAATTAAGACGCCGTTATATATTACAGGAGAGCTTGCAAATTCCCACTCAGCGGCAGGCAAATCGTAGGCTACGGCTTTTAGAACACCAAAATTTTTCTTCCAGATAAGCTTTCCCTCGTAATCATAACAATACAGTCCTTCAGATCCGAAAAACGCGACTGCATATTTCCCGTCTGTCGCCACAGATGAATTTGCATGAGTAGATTTCGGATGTCTCCTGATTTTCGGAATACCCGTATAAGCTGTTTTCTCCCAGATAATATTGCCGGTGTTTTTATTAATACATATAAGTTTCCAGTCGTGCACTGAACTGTCAGCAACAGGCATTCCATCGCCATAAATGCCGGTTTTGATACCATCATTATCTGATTTGCTTATTGCTGTTGTGAGGAAGAGCTTATCTCCCCAGATAACAGGACTTGACAGGCCAAGGCCAGGTATCGGAGTCTTCCATCTGACATTCTTCATTTTGAGGATGTCAAAAGATTCAGGCAGGTTTGCATTGTCAAGTACACCGGAAGAAAGGTATCCGCGGAACTGCGGCCATTGCCTTTCCGGATTGATCTGGGCGCTTAAAATGGTTGTCAGGAAAATAACCGGTAATATTATTCCGGTAACGCGTAGGCTATATTTCATACAGTTTATTGATTTTCAGTAAGGTAATCCAGTTCATTCTGCTAAAATTTGATATTGTAATTAAGAGAAATAATGTTAATTTCTGATATATGCGGAAGGTAATCGCGCTGGAATATGTATTCAATCTCTGCAGAATGGTTCTTTACAATTTTAAATTCCAATCCGGCCGAGTACCTTATTTTCTCTACAGTCCTGGTCTTGTCCGAGAACATCGGGCAAAATAGTTCGGTAAAGATGTATGGATTAACGGGAAAAACCGGTGTCTTGTATACTGCTTTCAGTTTTATTCTTCCGTTATAATCAGGATGTTCATCCTGCTCATTCCTGATGTACATTTTAGTTCTTGTCTGAAATCTTAACCGGGTGGAAAATTCAAAATTACCTGCAGGTATTTTTCCTTTCAGGTCGATAAGGAACTTATGACGGAAATAATATGAATTGTTATCCTCTATGCTTTTCGAGACCCTGTAGGAACCTCCGACAGCCAGGTATTTATTAAAATCATATTCCAGTCCTCCCTCAAGATAAACCTCATCAATTTTAGCCGCATTTCTGAATGTCCTGAGTTCTGTTGACAGGTTTAGCTCCAGTTTTTTATTAAGTTTATGGCTGGCCGATATTCCATACCAGATACCAAAATCCTTATCCTGCGCAAATGCCGCAAATGAAAGTGAGAGGATTAAAAACAGAAAGCATATTTTTCTAATCATCGTCATCATCTTCACTATCTTTGTTTGTTGCTACAGGGGTAAAATTGTTCAATTGGTTACCCGAGACGTTAAAAAATATCTGTAATCTGCATGTATCCTTCAGAAAATCTATTTTACCAATTTCCACCCTGTTTATTTTTTTGATTCCTGTTCTTTCCTCCAGATCCTTGATCAGATACTGAATATTCTCAGGCTTGATAAGCTCGATCTTTTCATAATTGATAATCTTAGACAATTCTTTTTTGCGGAGCCAGATTTTTTCCATGCAAAATGTAATGGCAATTATGACCAGGTTGGTAAAAAACACATCTACTAGACTGGTCTTGGTATCGGCAAGCGCGTTAATAATTGAGACACCAATTATCAGGAACAGGTAAGTCATCTCTTTTATTGGAATGGAGCTTGTCCTGTATCGTATTATACCGAAAATAGCAAATAATCCGAGAGCAAATCCAATCTGGATCTTTACACTTGCCAGAAGGTAGCATAAGAGGAATATCACGCTCGAAATAAGAATATATGTAAAAAGATAATCTTTTCTCCTTGTTTCGGAATAATACAGCCACCTTACAAGTATGAGAATAACTGCCATATTAAGTGTAAATCGTCCGAGGAGTATCAGAAAACTGGGGAGATCAAAAAATTGTATGCCAGCCACGTTCATCTGGTCAGGATCAAACAGATTTAATGTATTCATTTTCAATTTTATTTATTAGAAGCAAATTTTGTTTTAGTGAATTGATGCGGGGCATGTCCCTTACCAGACAACTGCCGATGCTGTATTTACTAAATCTATTGGACTGAATGCCAAGCTCCTTCATTATGTCACCGAATGGAGAACATCCGCTGTGCCGCTCTCTTTTTATTTCGGCAACAGCTAAATAAGGTAATTCTATGTTTTTCCCTTCAGGACTGCTGAATATCAGATTCGAATCAAGCGTGATCCGTTCTTTAAATGCGTTCCCAACAAGTGTTATTCTTGAAAATCCATTTATGAGAACTGGTTTTAGATCGCTGGTGTTGTAAGGAAAATAATCTTTCAGAAAAACTGACGCAGCATTGTCAAAATTGGATGAAAGACGGTTTTGAATCCGCCATTTTATTGTCCTGTTTTTGTTTGTCTTTTTTTTAATTTCCAGATACGTCAATCCCGATATCACATACCGTCTGTATCTTAATTTATGTCTGCAGAGCTTTCCTCTCAATTGCTGATTAAAAAATAAATAATCAGCGGTATCGAGATAAGTGGTATTATAGTCAAAATGCCTTGATGACTCAATCTCCAGTGCACGATAATGTTTCGATAGCAAGCTTAGCAAGGCTGTGAGTTTTCCTGAAGAAAATACGTACTTCATTTCAACCCTGTTCATTAACGATACTTCGTCCATCTCAGCCAGGCTGATTGGCGTAAATGAATCAAGTGATTCGTTAAGGTCAGCAGGGGTCATATTAATAGGTAGTATAAGTATATACTTTTTTTGATTTCATTTTCCTGTTCGGGTCGAAAACTGTCTTTTCACTCCTTAAACCGTTTGAATATTTATATTCTGAGGATTCTTTCAGTCTTCCTGAACTATCAAATTCCTCTTCTTTTATCTTATTATTTTCAGCATCATATTCATACTTGAAGTGTTTATCAACTTTTCCAAGCTTGTATGTTATCGACTCTGTGACATTGCCTCTTGAATCGTAATATGTTTCAGAATCCTTGAATTGCTTTTTTACCAGCATGTCATATTTCTCCTCAGTAACAATAACACTCCTGATATTCTCACTTACTGCAGATTTCTGACATTGTGCCGACAAACTGTAACCAACCGCCAGAATGAGTAAAAAGAAACTCTTCATTGTTTTCATTTATCCGGGTTTTAAAGTTTAAATACAGGTTTTTCTCAAATGTACGTCTAGTTCAATTCAGACGGAAATATTTTAGACTAATTATTCAATTATACTTTCCGGAGCTATGAATTATTACACCCTTATATCCTATGACATCCCCCTGACTCCCTTCAAAGAGTAATTTCCTGGCTTGAGGCATACAATGGCTTTCGAGAAACATACCTCTAGCCAGGAAATTACCCTATCAAAGGGGGAATAGATTCTGGTCATTGCAGGAATTATTTACGTAAAAGATAGAGAGCGTAGAAAATGAAAAGATTTCAACAAAATCTGACCATTTGAACAAATTAGTCAGACGGATTCTTATCTTTGCCTTTCTTTTAAGAAAAATGGACACAATAAGGACCAATATTGATAAGACTGATAAAGCTCAACTGATAATTGAAGCATCACAAAAGCGTTTCGGATTATTTGGGGTTGAAAAAACTTCAATGCGCGAAATTGCTGACGACCTTAATTTATCAAAAGCAACATTATACTATTATTTTCCTGACAAAGAGAGTCTTTATAAGGCTGTAGTGGAGAAAGAACAGGAAGAGTTTATTACAAGGATATCAGAAAGAATTTCCAGTTTCCATGAGCCTGAACTATTGCTGCTTGAATATGCAAATGCGAGACTCTCATATTTTCGTACATTGCTGAATTTGAGCAGAATAAGATTTGAAGCATTCTCAAGTATGAAACCGGCTTTTATGGATGCAATAAAGTTATTCAGGGAAAAAGAAAAAGGGATCATAATCAAGATCTTTGAAGAAGGCATCAGCAGCGGAATATTTTTTATTAGTGATACTGATCAGATGGCCTCCCTGTTTCTCGATTTGCTCAAAGGTTTGAGGATATCGCTGATCAACCAGAAAGAAACTCTTTTTATCGAGCAGGCTGAATATGAAATGCTTCTCGAAAAGACTTTATCTTTTACTGCTCATTTCATCAGAGGCTTAAAATGCAAATAATCTAAAACAAAAAAACACGATATAATTTAATACAGAACAACTTTTATGAAAGAAGAATCGAACAACAAACGGCTCAAAGTTTACATTCCACTTGCAATAGTAATAATCGGCGTACTGATTGGCGCATGGTTTTGGTATAAAGATTATTCAATGTATATTACTTCAGATGATGCTCATGTAGATGCCGACAATGTCAGTGTCGGATCAAAAATACTTGGCAGAATAGCCACAGTTTATGCTCAGGAAGGTGATAAAGTGATACATGGAGCTCTTCTTGCTGACCTCGACAGCACCGATCTGCTGGCACAAAGAAACCAGGTTATTGCAATGAAAGCTCAGTCTCAGGCTAATTTCAATCAGGCTAAAACAAAATACGAATCAGACCAGAAGAGTTTAAAGGTTCTCGAAATCGGTGTCGACCGTGCCAGTGAGGATTTAAACAGGGCAAAGAGTCAGTTGGATGGCGGAGTGATTACGCAGGAGCAGTACGATCACATTAATAAATCTTTCGAGACAGCCACAGCACAGCTGGAGGCTGCCAAATCTCAGCTTCTGGTTTCAAAATCCATGATCTCAAGCGCCGCGGCATCGGTTGAAACAACCGACGCCCAGATCAAAGTGCTTGATGCCCAGATAAGGAACACAAAACTGTTTGCACCGGCCGACGGTGTCCTGGCCAAGAGATGGCTGATGGCCGGAGATGTTGTTCAGCCAAGCCAGTCGGTATTTACCCTTACTCTCAGCAATAACCTCTGGATTGTGACATATCTTGAGGAGACGAAAATAGCAGAGGTACATGCAGGACAGAAAGTGAAATTTACAATCGATGCTTTTCCTGATTTAAAATTTAACGGTAAAGTCTATCTGGTGGGCTCAAGTACTTCCTCCGTATTTTCTCTTATTCCGGCAAACAACGCTTCGGGTAATTTTACAAAAGTGACACAGAGGATACCCGTAAAGATTTCGATAGACAGCACTGACGACAATGTAGATCTTTCTGCATTGAACATCCTGTCGGGAATGTCGGCTGTTATTAAGATCGTAAAGGAATAAAATGGACAGACGAAGAACACTACCGCACCGGATCAGATACATGGTCAGGAGTGGCGATTCAGGTTTTCATCCCAAGCACGAATCATATAAGTGGTTCCTGCTTGCAAATATTATGATTGGAACCTTTATGGCTGTTCTCGATGCTACCATTGTGAATGTAGGATTACCGAAAATTATGGCATCGTTTGGCGTCGGACTCGATAAAATACAATGGGTAATTACAGCTTACATGCTTGCAATGGCAGTGGCGCTTCCCACATCGGGATGGCTTGCGGATAAATTTGGTTATAAAAGACTGTATTTCATTGGGTTGTTTCTCTTCACCCTTGGGTCGATGTTATGCGGACGTTCGTCAGATGAAAATATGCTTATTGCATCAAGAGTAATACAAGGATTCGGAGCGGGTACTATCCAGCCGCTTGGTATGGCAATTATCACCAGGGAATTTCCTCCTCACCAGAGAGGCATTGCGCTTGGTTTCTGGGGTATTTCTGCAGCTGCATCCGTATCATTCGGTCCTCTTATCGGCGGATTCCTTATCGACTCCTTCAGCTGGCCGTTGATCTTTGATGTTAATATACCAGTGGGTATTCTGGCTATGTTATTCACAATAATCGTGATGAGGGAATATATAAATAAAAAGACACGGAAATTTGACACTGTCGGATTTGTATCGGTGACCATTTTCCTTCCTCTCACACTTTATATATTATCACAGGGAAATGCAGTCACAAACTCTGCCGGATGGCATGCACCTTTTATACTTATATACGGAGCGATTGCATTGATTGCACTGGCGGTTTTTATAACCGCTGAACTGACTGTAAAAGAGCCGTTGCTCGATTTGCGGCTTTTGAAATATCATAACTTTGGTATAGCCAACATAATTCTGATTATATTCAGTCTCGGTATGTTTGGCAGCACATTTTTACTGCCCATATATCTTCAGAACACCTTAGGATATACAGCACTCCAGGCCGGTTCACTTTTTCTCCCGATGGGCATAATACAGGGAATTGTCGCTCCGCTATCAGGCAGGATTTCCGACAAGTTCAGTCCAAAGATACCACTCGCGGTCGGGGTAATACTTTTCTCGTATAGCTTTTATCTGAACTCACAGTTATCGTGGCTTACTGAACTTAATTTCATCATGCTCTCGCTTTATATCCGTGGTTTTGCAATGGGTCTGATGTTTACTTCGCTGACAACGATATCTCTTTCAGAAATCCCTCGTGAAAAAATGGCGCAGGCGTCAGCAATTACCAATTCAATCCGCCAGCTGGGAGGAAGTCTGGGCGTTGCCCTGCTTGCGACAGTATCTGACATCGAGGGTTAACTATCACTCCCAGACTTTCGGAGGAGCAATAAAACAAGGCTCAGAGGTTTATCAGCAGACAACAGCAAAAATAAAAAGTCATCTCCTGCATGAAGCGGGAAGCTCTCCCTCAAATACCACAAGGATAAGTCAGGGAATTCTACTTTCAAATTTAAGTAAACAGGCTTATATACAGGGAATTGATGATGATTTTCTTCTGGCGGGCATAATAACGCTGATCGGAGGTATTCCCATAATCTTTCTTCGCACTAAAAAATCAAAAATTAAAAATATTCCGGAAAATGAATAAACGTGATTATAAAAAATCTATTCTTTCTGTATTTATACTCTTAATCTTTTTTAGCGGTATTACTACCGGTCAGACTGTTACTGAAAATCAGATTTCTGATTCTTTAACGCTGAAGAGTGTGATTCAGAAAGTAATTACAACCTACCCTACTATTAAAATAGCAGAAGAAGCCATTCTAAACGCCGATTCAAGAATCGCCCTGGCAAAAACAGGTTATAATCCGGAAGTAGACATGACCGCCAGTTTCACTAACCTGGGTCCGGTGACCAAGCTTACTCTCCCCGATTTCGGCACATTTCAGCTTTATCCGGGTAATAACTACGCGGCATCAATAAATTACAGACAACTATTATACGATTTTGGCAGAACCAGGCAGAATGCAGCTCTGGAAAATGAGGGCAAGTTAATCGGACAACAGACTCTCGAACAGGTAAAGCAGAAATTATCTCTTTACACTATAAGCAGTTATTATTCCCTTGTATTTCTTCAGGCAGCAATAAAGATAAAGGATGAACAGCTTTCAGCTTTGAATGAGCATCTTCAGTACATTCAAAAAGTGCAGGCGACGGGTTCTGCAACTGAATACCAGGTGCTTACTACCAAAGTAAGGATTTCGTCGGTTGAAAGTCAAAAAGTTGATCTGATCGCTGCCCGCACTGCGCAACAGGCTGCACTTAACTCATTATTGGGTAATCCGGGATCTGAAAAACCTGTAGTCCGCAATGAAATTTCGGTCGAACCGCCTGCGATCCCCGGTGATTCGGTAGTAGCTTATGCATTTCGCAACCGGGATGAAGTACTCATCAATGAGAAAAGGGCATCTCTTGCTGAACTGAAATTCGGCATGGTAAAGCTTCAGAATAAACCGATGCTGAATCTTCAGGCGTCAGGTGGTGCAAAAAACGGCTATATTCCCTACCTGAACAGGTTGACCCCTAATTATGTTGTTGGACTTGGACTCAGGGTCCCGATTTTGGATGGCATGAAAAACAAATACAATCTTTCACAGGCTCAATCAGCTATTACTTCGATATCATACGAATCTGAAGTGACCAAAAGAGGTATCTCGAATGAAGTATTCGAAACGGAAGCCCTAATGTTGGCAGCAAATAAAAAAGTAAGCCAGTCGGAACTTCAGTTGCAACAGGCAATGAAAGCATATTCGCTGGCTCAGGTTAGTTTTAAAACGGGGACGATTACAAATCTCGATCTGCTCGATGCAAACACTTCTGTCTCAGAAAGCAGTCTTATGCTTCTAAGGGCAAAAATTGATTATGCCACCAGTGTATACAGACTAAAAGCAGCTCTGGGACAAAGGATATACTGAAAATTAATTGGACCCGTTTGTTTTGTTGTAAGTCGGGGTTCGCCACTTGAATTCACCTGTTCCGTCAGGTATTCTGGAATAGGATAATTCAAGAGTCTGTGCAGGAAATGAAACCTTGTCAAGTTTTATTTTTTCAGGATTTGACAGTACAACATCCTCACCTGATGATGATAATTTAAAGCTGGCATGTAATCCGGACTCGGTCGTATCAGCATCTGCCCAGATTATAATATATCCTTTAGCTGCAATTGTTGAACCAAAAGGAAACTTCCATTTTCCCGGATCCGATTTATCGTCGCTGAGATAATAACCCGACAGGTTAACTGAAGAAGCTGAAAGGTTGAATAATTCGATCCAGTCATCATACTCTCCGTCCTGATCGGCCTGAGTTACATTATTGACAGGCATAACTTCATTTATAACAACATTCGATTCGGGATTTTCATAGGTTTTTTTACATGAAAAAGCAATCAGGAAGACAAGTAAGACAGAGAGAAAATTTTTTTTGTTTATCATGAATCAGGAGGAATTATAATTTCAACATCTGGCAAGTCCAAGGTTCAGGGACGACGATGATCCTGATACTACCAATGCTGCCCCAAGAGCTGAGCCATTCGCAATCTCTGATGTAAAGACCTTTTTTGAGGGATAGGCTCTGGAGATGATATTGCAGAAGAGTTTATTTTTTGAAAATCCTCCTGTAATATAGATATTCTCTGAGCTGTCATTTTCCGGCAGAACCAGATTAACAGCTTCGACAGTAAGATCTCCCAGTTCATTCATCAGCTGATGATATGCTTCCTCAAAAGTCTTAAATTCATACAGATCGATATACTCTTTTAAATCACGGGAATACGCACCCGTCTGAAAAAATACTTTTTTTCCGTCCAGCTTAGATATGAGGAATTCAGCCAGTTTATCATCAGCTTTGACTTTCTTATAATAATCATCCGGTTTTCTGAAATGCCCGGTTATATATTTCAGGCCCGCTTCATGCAGATGTCCGAGAAACAGTCTTGAAGATTTTACGGGCTGACGTGTTATGCTCATGTAGCAGAGACAATCTTTGTCGAGCTGATCGGCAGTCAGTTTCTCAGTATTGAAGGGATTCATGTTTATACACCATGTCCCCGTCGACATCAGCAGGAATTCGCCCTTGCTGCCTGAAAAATATGGCGCCAGCGAAGCCGAACTATCATGTATTCCGATTCCGACCATCAATTTTTTCCCATCGAGCGATACTTCATTTAATGTTTCAACAGGAATCGGGTCGGGCAGGTTCAGACAATGAATTTTTGTCCATGGATGATAATTCATATTATCGAAATCCCATAAGGCAGTATGACAACCTATTGAAGTATGCTCGGCGTAAATTTTCCCTGTAATCAGATAAGATATATACTGCGGAAAATGAAGTATATATTTTATTTTAGCAAATACCTCAGGTTTAACCGTCTTAAGCCACAATGGTTGTAATCCCGAATTCAGCATACCCAGGGCAGGCGAAGCTGTTCTTCTGCAAAACTCATCCCTGCCTCCATGTCTTTTATAAAGTCTCTCAGGGATCTTGTCATCCAATGGTTTCAGATAATTATATACAGGAGTCAGTCTCCTTCCATTTTCATCGAGATATACGAGCGTAGCGCCATATGTAGCGAAATTAACGGCCTTGATTTCATATTTATCCGAATTAACCAGATCAATAAGAGAATCTCTGACCCAGATCTCTATGTGCTCAATATCATCACATGCAAATCCATCATCATCGATGGTTTCCGGAAATTTCTCTTCAACTTCAGAAACCACTTTAAACTCCTCATTAAACAGAATTAGTTTTTTGTTCGTCTTCCCGATATCATATATGGCAATAACAGTCTCTTTCATTACTAAATTATCTTTTCCCGTTCTTTTAGTACCAGGCAATGGTCAGGTACAAAATCGGCTATAAAGGTATTGCTTAAGATGGCAAACCAAAATTTCTTATCGCTTTAAAAGTACTTCTTTTTCGTATTTTATAATCTCATCGATATATTCCTGTCCTGTCGGGACATTATTTTTCATGCAATAATAATCATAAACGGCCCCGAACGGTTTGGTTTTCAAAAGCTCAAGCAGAGCGAGTCTCTCGAAGTTTTTGCCTTCTTCTTCAAACTTAACCAGCGTCTGGATTGGTTCCAGTAATGCATACATGAATGCGAGCTGCGCTGAACGGGTTCCAATAACATATGCCCCTATTCTGTTAAGGCTGGCATCAAAGAAATCGAGTCCTATATTTACTCTGTTAAGCGCCTTTGCTCTGACAATTTCCTGGGTGATAAGCAGAAGCTCGTCATTGAATGTAAGGACATGATCGCTGTCCCAGCGGACTCCACGTGTCAGATGCAGCAGTATTTCATCCACAAAATGAAGGATTGAAGATATTTTGTCTCCTACCTGCTCCGTCGGATGGAAATGACCGTTATCGAGAGTTATCAGGATATTGTTTTTAATGGCATATCCAAGGTAAAAATCATGAGATCCAACTACCATCGACTCAGAACCAATGCCAAACAGCTTACTTTCAACCGAATCCTTAAGATATTCTTTCGGATATTTGACTGCGAAGATCTCATCAAGAGATTTTTTTAATTGACCGCGTAATGCATTCCTGTCAACAGGGGTATCTTTCATGCCATCGGGAATCCAGATATTATGCACGCTCGGAGTGCCAAGCTGTTTGCCCATTTCTGCGGCGATAGCCCGGCATCTTTTTGTATGCTCAACCCAGAATTTTCTGATCTTTTCATCCTTGCTGGAGAGTGTAAATCCATCATCGGCAAGGGGGTGTGAAAAGCATGTGCAGTTGAAATCCAGACCTATTCCTCTTTTTTTAGCCCAGTCGATCCACCCCTGAAAATGCTTTGGTTCTATTTTATCGCGGTCAACAAGAACACCTCCGAATTCACCATATATTGCATGAAGGTTTAATCTTTGTTTACCAGGAAGCAGCGACATGGCTTTATCAAGATCTGCTCTCATCTGTTCGATAGTCTTGGCTTTACCCGGGAAGTTTCCTGTTGCCTGTATGCCTCCGCCACCTAAAACTGACCCGGGTTTTTCAAATCCGCCGACATCATCGGTTTGCCAGCAATGCAAACTGATGTTAATTTTGTCAAGTTCTGAAAGTACCTTGTCGGTATCAATTCCAAATTCAGCGTATTGCTCTTTTGCAAGCTGATAGGATTTCTCAATAATTTCCTTTTTCATCGGATGACGTTTATCGTTTATCGTTTATTGTTTGTCGTTTATCGTTTATCGTTTCGCGTTTCGCGTTTGTTGTTTATCGTCTGCATGCTAAGCGAAGTTTTCAAACTTCGCTTGTTTTTTTCGACGAAGCCTTCATTCCATATAAAATACCTGTTCAAGTGGTACTGTAACCGGCGAATTATCCGGATTTGTCTCCATAATATCCGCCATATATTTCCACCATTTCTTTACTGTCTCTGTATTCCCGAGATCCTGCGATGAACTATCTCCTGTCTGTTCCTGATAAGCGAACAGAGTATTTGTTTCTTCATCAAGGAATATCGAATAGTTTCCGATACCTTCATTTTTGAGCAGACGTACAAGTTCAGGCCAGATTTCCGAATGTCTTTTTTTATACTCCTCCCTGAACCCCGGAAGCATCTTCATTTTAAAACCGAATCTTTTTTTTGCCATCGATTTGCGTTTATCGTTTGTCGTTTGTCTCCGTTTTTCGTTTCTAGCGAACCATATCAAATTGAGGTCATTGCGAGCGAAGCGAAGCAATCTGCAATCGTTTCCTCCGCCAGCCCAGCTAAGCGAAGTTTTCAAACTTCGCTTGTTTTTTTCGACGAAGTCTGAAGACTTCGCCGAGCCCCGACCTATCCAAGTTTAACAACAAAGGTTGATAGTATTAGTATAACAATCCCTATTACCAATACTACAATAGTTTTTCTCTTTGCCCCTTTCCATTCATTAAGAAAGATCCCCCATATATTGCTTATTGCAATGTTTAATGCCATAAGAATACTCCATCCGAATACAGCCATTCCGGCAGGTAGCTTACTGGATCCCATTCCGAAAAAATGAAACTGCAGGAACCAGAGGAAGCCGGCGAGGAAAGTAAAAAACAGGTTATTGAGCAGCACACTTCCCGATACTGAAAAATAATCCCTGTATGTTTTGTTTTTAATATTGAGATATCCGCAATAGATCAGATTTGTAATAAATCCGCCGAACAGAATAAAAATAAGCGATGGATTTTTCTGAAATAAAGGATTTGTCCCGTGCGCGAGTGCAACCGTTTCAATTGGTTTGGCTGATTCAAAGCCGAAATTAAAGCAGGCACTCATTATTCCTGCGAAGATTGCGATGAATATTCCTTTTTTTAACGCAAATTCCTTAACTGCAGCTCTTTTCTCTTCATCCGTCATCTCCTTGCTTTTAAGAGACCCGGCAAATCCGATTACTGCAATACCCACAACGGTGATTGAAACGCCCACAATTGTCAGAATACCGGCAGTAGTGGAGAAAAGATTGTCGCCTGCTATAACAGGTGGTATTAAAGTGCCAAATGCTGCACAGAGTCCTAAGGCTATGCTCTGACCAAGGGCTACTCCCAGATAACGGATGCTGAGTCCGAATGTAAGTCCTCCGAAGCCCCATAATGCTCCGAAGAACATTGCCATCAGTTTGGCCGATGAAGGTGCTTCTGAAATTATCGGCATTAACTCACCTTTTGGAACAAAAATAAAAGCGAATAATACTGGTGCTATAAGCCAGGCTGCCACACCCTGAGTGATCCAATAGGATTCCCATGCCCATAGTTTGACTTTTTTAAATGGCACGTAAAAACTTGCCGCACCCAGGCTTCCCAGGGCAATGAGTAAGATTCCTGCAATTGGATTCATTAATTTATTTTGAATTGAGTGAACTGCAATTTATAAACTTTCAGCCATGAAAAAGCCAAATAAGATATTTTTTTATTCAGACAATTTTTTTTAACCTTGATTACTAATTCAAAATAATATTTATCATGAAGTCACTCATGCTCTCATTTGTTTTACTTACTCTTTTCGGAATTACCTTTGGACAGGACCTTACCCTGAAAGATCTTACAGTCGACCATAAAGTAAATCCTGTCGGTACAGGAAATAAGCAACCCGGATTTTCATGGAAGATAAAAGGACCGGGATATGACATAATACAGGCAGCATACATAATAAAGGTGGCGACAGATCAAAGTTTTTCGCCTCTGAAAACAGTGTGGCAATCCGGCAAAACAGAATCGGGACAGTCAGTACTTGTTAAATACAATGGTCCGGAATTAAAATCGGGACAAAAATATTTCTGGCAGGTAAAGATCTGGGATACCAATGGCAAGGAGTCAAAATGGAGCCCTGTTGCAAACTGGGAGATGGGATTGCTTTCAGAAACAGACTGGCAGGCTAAATGGATTGAAATGAAGGATGACACTTTAAGATATTCACCTTCTCCGCTATTCAGGAAAGATTTCCATGTGGCAAAAACGGTCTCATCCGCACGAGTGTATATAGCATCACATGGTTTCTATGAGTTGCAGATAAACGGAAAAAAAGCAGGGGATCAGGTTTTGACTCCCGGCTGGACATCATATAGCAAAAGACTTCAATACCAGGTATTTGATGTGACAAAAATGCTAACAAAGGGGAACAATGCTATCGGTGCCGAGCTTGGCGACGGATGGTACCGTGGAACATTGGGTTGGGGCAATAACTGGGCTATATATGGCAAACGATTAGGTATTCTGCTCCAGTTGAAAATAACTTACACTGATGGCTCTGTTTCAACCGTTTTAAGTGATGACACCTGGAAAGCGACAAATGAAGGTCCGGTAAGGATGAACGACATTTACGACGGTGAGACTTATGATGCTACCAAAAATCTCACAGGATGGAGCAACCCAGGGTATGATGACAAAAGCTGGCAGAATGTCAGAACAGGAAATTATAATAACAGCAATCTTATAGCTTCTGAAGGATCGCCTGTAAGAAAAATCCAGGAGATAAAACCTGCAAGGATATTCCATAGTCCAAAGGGAAGTCTTATTGTCGATATGGGACAGAACATGGTTGGATGGTTAAGACTAAGAGTGTCGGGCAAAAAAGGAACAGTGGTTACTCTGAGGCATGCTGAAGTACTCGATAAGTTCGGAGAGTTTTATACAACAAACCTCCGTGCCGCGAAATCCCAGCTGACATATACGCTCTCGGGTAATGGTGAAGAAGTTTATGAGCCCCGATTTACTTTTATGGGATTCCGGTTTGTTGAAGTTACAGGATTTCCGGGAGAGCTGACTCCTGAAAATCTTACAGGGGTTGTGGTCCATTCAGATATGCCGGTGACTGGAAGCTTTGAATGTTCAAACCCTCTGATAAATCAGTTGCAGCACAATATTCAGTGGGGTCAGAAGGGAAATTTCGTTGATGTCCCGACAGATTGCCCGCAAAGGGATGAACGTCTGGGATGGACCGGCGATGCACAGGCCTTTTGCAGAACGGCAGCATTCAATATGGATGTGGCAGCATTCTTCACGAAGTGGTTAAAAGACGTTGCTGCTGACCAGAAGCAGGGAGGTGAGGTTCCTGATGTTATCCCTGATATACTGAACAAACAGGGTGCTCTGACCGCTCAACCATCGGCCGGATGGGGTGATGTTTCAGTTATTGCCCCCTGGACCATGTATCTTGTGTATGGTGACAAAAATTTTCTGGAAAATCAATACCAGAGCATGAAGGCGTGGGTGGAATATATAAGAAAAAAAGCAGGCGACAGTTATATATGGAAAGGTGGAAGTAAATATGGCGACTGGTTGTTTTATCATCCTCCGGTAAATAATCATACCGAGGCTGACGGATATACAGAGCATGATTTTATTGCAACTGCATTCTATGCTTATTCAACAAGTATTCTTTCGGAAGCTGCGAAGGTTCTGGGCAAAACAGATGACGTCAAAATGTATTCAGACCTGTTTAATAAAATAAAAGAAGTATTTATAAATGAGTACGTTACTAATGCCGGAAGAGTAGGGACCAACTCTCAGACATCATATGTTCTGGCTTTAAATTTCAATCTTCTTCCCGAAAATCTTCGTGCCAAAGCAGCGGCATTTCTTGAGAGCGACATTAAATCACGGGGGAATCATCTTTCTACTGGATTCCTCGGTACTCCTTATCTGTGCCATGTTTTGTCCGACAACGGATACACTGAGACAGCTTACGATCTTTTATTACAGGAAAGCTATCCATCATGGCTGTATCCTGTTAAAATGGGTGCAACAACCATCTGGGAACGCTGGGACGGTGAGAAAACTGACAGTACATTCCAGGATCCGGGCATGAACTCATTCAATCATTACGCATATGGCGCCATAGGAGATTGGATGTACAGAGTTTCGGCCGGTATTGAACTAAAGAGTGCAGGTTATAAACATATTCTCATACAGCCGCATCCTACGAAGAAATTGTCATATTCCAAAGCAACTTTTGAAAGCGTTTATGGTACAATCGCTTCAGGATGGGAAAGAAGAGACGGAAAAGTAATTGTTAAAGTCAGTATACCCGCAAACACCACTGCTGATATAGTCCTGCCTGCTGATAACCAGAGCAAGATTAAGGAATCTGGAAAAGCCTTGTCAGCGAATGCATATATAAAGGATATAAAAACAGCTGACAACAAAGTGACTCTGCAAGCCGGATCGGGAGATTATACTTTTGAAATTTCAGAGTAAGGCTTTTCTCTGTGGTCCTCTGTGCTTCTCTGTGCAACTCTGTGTAACAAAAAAAATCAAGAACTTACACAGAGAGCCACAGAGGACCACAGAGTTACACAGAGTTAAAATCTGCACCAACTAACTTCCGACTACCGACTTCGGACTTCTATCTTTATTTGATTCTTTTCTGAACTTTGCTCCAAGAATTAGTTATCAGGAAGCTCTCATCCATATAACTGATCATTTTACCGAACTTAGTCATAGGCACCGAAAACGAAAGCACACCTTCCTGAACACAAGGTCTGGCTGAAACATCAAACATGCCCAACACCGCTCTTGGTCGTTCAGAATCTTTTTCCAAAAGCGGAAAATAGATTAACGATCCGCAACCTGCAGCAAATGGAGCTATTGTGCTGTCAGGTTCCGACTGATCAAAATTTGCAAGGGTAAACAAGCCTGATAATACATCGGGTGCTGCAAAGAATATTACGGCATCAGGATTGTCTTTCTCTGTCAGCATGTCCCATCTCTTAAACACGATGTACCTGCCCCTGATATTCAGTTTTTTCTGTTTTTTCATCAGGTCGAGTACAAGCTGTGGAGTTCTGATATACCTCTCTCCTTCCATCTCGTTTTCAATGCCGCATGAGAGGAAATATTCAAAATTTGGGCGAATGGTTTCCGCAAAACCCAGGTACCGTTTTGCTCCGCCGCACTTAACTGATTCTGCCGAAAATGCTAAGGAGGACCCGTTCCTGACCTTCTGAAGCTGGCAGACAATGCAACTCCATTTCCCTTCAGACGGAACTATATCAGCATTTTCCGGTTTATCTGTATAATAAAAGGTAACAGGGAGATCAGCATTATTGAAATACTTCCTCCACTGGGAAATAAAATGATCTCTGGTTTCGATATTCATGGTTATGATTTTATTTTTCAGACAATCAAGATATATTATAAAAACAGATCTTTGGCGTTCGCCGTTATTAGCAAATAATTATAATTTTACGGCCGTTAAAGATAATTACCTCCATCCGATTAAAAAATGAATTTCTTCAATAACCACCTTGGTGAATTTGCAGCGCTGCTGACCGCTGTATTCTGGACCATCACCTCGCTGTCATTCGAATCTGCAAGCAATAAAATAGGTTCCGTGGCAGTGAATATACTGAGGCTGGTCATTGGTCTGTTGTTTCTAAGTCTGTTCAACCTGGTAAGAAGAGGTATGATTTTTCCCCTTGATGCAAGTCCTGAAAACTGGCAATGGCTTACTCTCTCGGGACTAATCGGATTCGTCTTCGGAGATCTGTTTCTATTCAAATCCTATACGATGATAGGCTCCAGATTTTCGATGCTGATCATGACCCTTGTACCTCCAATTACGGCTTTTTTCAGTTTTATAATTCTTGGGGAAAGGCTAACTTTGTATCATTATCTTGGAATGACGCTGACCTTTACAGGTATTGCCATGGCTATCTTCAGCCGTGCAGGGAAAGGAGAAAAACTGTCATTGAAACTTTCGCCCAGGGGAATTCTGTATGCTTTCGGAGGAGCAGTGGGACAGGCTCTGGGGCTGGTATTAAGTAAATTTGGCATGAAGGATTATGACCCGTTTGCAGCCACACAGATTAGAATTATTGCAGGACTTGGAGGATATATAATTTTAGTTACCATTCTTGCACGATGGCGAAATGTTATAAAAGCTACAACAGACAGATCAGGGATGCTTTCGACAAGTCTGGGTGCCTTTTTCGGTCCGTTTCTTGGTGTCTCTTTTTCGCTGGTTGCTATTAAGTATACAGAAGCCGGCATTGCTTCTACCATTATGGCATTGGTGCCTGTCTTTATAATTCTTCCAGCGATAGTGCTTTACAAACAGAAAGTTACATTATCTGAGATTCTTGGTGCAATTGTTAGCGTCGGTGGAGTAGCGCTCTTTTTTGTATAAAAAATATGTGAACAATGAATGCTGAAGAACTGAAGACCCGAAACCTGGAAAAAGAATTTGTGTTTGCAACATCACGCAGCGGAGGACCTGGTGGTCAGAATGTGAACAAGGTCAGTACAAAAGTTGAATTGCGGTTTAATGTTATCTCATCCCCTTCATTTACTGAAGAGGAAAAAGCATTAATCCTTGAAAAGCTCAAAAATAAAATCAACAAGGATGGCGAGTTTATAATAATATCTCAGGTTGAAAGATCGCAATTCATGAACAAGGAAGTGGTAACCGAAAAATTTTATAATCTGATATCCGGGGCACTGACAATACAACGAAAGCGCAAATCCACGAAACCGACAATGGCTTCAAAGATAAGGAGGCTTGAATTGAAAAAAAGCAGAGGCAATATCAAAAAGCTGAGAAAAGATTCAGGTGATCAGGCTGAATAGATTTATACCTCTTTTAGCTTCCACTTACCTTTCCTGAAAATAATCCATGCGGTAAAGGTCATTAACGATTCTGCAACAACGATTGCAATGAAGACTCCCGATTCATTGAGTCCTGCTTTCATTGCGAGGAACCAGGCGAGGGGTATTTCGATGCACCAGAAAGCAAAAATATTAATTTTCAATGGTGTAGAAGTATCCCCTGCCCCGTTAAAGGAATTAACCAGAACCATTCCCAGTCCGTATGAAATAAATCCTATACTTATTATGCGAAGGCCTAGAATACCTGATCTCACAACATTTTCATTGTCAATGAACAAGCGGATAAAGGGCTCAGGGAACAGGACATAGACCAATCCTATTATGCTGAGGAGGATCATGTTTATCCAGGCGGTAACCCACACTGATTTTTCCGCCCGGTCAGGTTTTTTTGCACCAAGATTTTGCCCGACAAGTGTAGACGCTGCATTGCTTATCCCCCACGATGGCAGTATAGTAAATCCTATTATCCTGATCGCAATTGTATAACCGGCAACCACTTCGCTTCCAAAGGTGGAAAGGATGCGCACCAGAGCTATCCAGCTTGATGTCCCTATAAGGTTTTGGCCTATGCTCCCGAATGACAGTTTGAGGAGTTTCAGCATTAGTTTGAAGTTGAATTTAAGGTGTTTCCGTGTCAGTACTATTCTTTGCTTTCCTGAGAAGAGCAGGTAAAACTGGACCAGAACGGCGGTTCCTCTTCCGATATTCGTTGCAACTGCGGCTCCCATAATACCCATATGAGGAAAAGGACCAAGACCAAAGATCAGACATGGATCGAGTACTATATTTATTATATTTCCAATCCACAGTACTTTCATGGCTACTGCTGCATCGCCGGCGCTTCTGAATATTGCATTGATAATGAAGAGCATCATTATCACTATATTGCCTCCGAGCATAATTCTGGTGTAACCCGACATATTTTCAATAATCTGACCCGAGGCTCCCATCGTTTTCAAAAGATCCTTCGCGAATATTGCTCCGGGTATTCCTATTATCACTGAAACTATTATTCCTGTCATAATAGCCTGAAAAGCAGTGAATGATGCTGCATCAGGCTTTTTCTCACCAATCCTTCGGGAAACCATTGATGTTGTTGCCACGCCAAGGCCAATTGCAATTGCATAAATAACCGTTATGACCGATTCGGTGATGCCTACCGTTGCAACTGCATTTGCTCCAAGTTTAGAAACAAAGTAGATGTCAGCTATCACGAAGACTGATTCCATCACCATCTCCAGAACAGCAGGAATTGATAATAACAGGATGGCTCTGCTCAACTTTCCCTCGGTGAAGTCCTGCTCCGTCCCTGAAATTGCTTCTTTGACATCTTTTAGAAATGTTTTAAAGCTATTCTGCTTTTTGGGAAGGTTGATTTCAGGATTCATCTAGAATTTCAGGAAGATTTGACGGATAAAGTTAAGACATTTTTAAAAGCAGATGATTGAAGAGGCGATATGTTAATATTATGTTGAAAAATGATTATACGCAGACATGTCTTCAAGAACAACACCAGATTAAAATTTTTGTTTATATCTTACAAAAGAAGGTAACAGAAATACTATTTTCCTTTTTTTAGTGTTATTGTATTTTAAGTAAAAAAACCGGTCATTTTTAATTATGTTTTACATAATATTTTTAAAGGATAAAAGAGAAGTTATTTTTCACTGATTTGAATAATTATAATCAAAAAAATACTAAATAATTTTTATAGGTGATAATTAATAATAAATTAGATAATAATCAGTATATCAATATTATACAGATGCTTGACCAGCCATCGGAAATATTGAATGTTAATAAAATGATAAGAGTGTTAATATTTCTGGTGCATGAATGATACAAGGTATTTATAGATTATATATTTTCGTGGCTAATTATTTTAGAAAAACAGTATTAATTTAAAACAATCTAACTAAAAAAAGAAAAGGTGAAAATTTTCATCATCTGTTATGAACGCTAACAATAATGAGGCTACGACGCTCCACGGAGAGAGTCGCCTCGTGGGTTGCTCTTCTGATGAAGAGCCTGGCGCGAAAACCACGATTTTTTCGCAAAACGAAATCCCAATTCCGTTAGTTAGCAACCGAAGTTCGGAGTTTATGCACCGCTACTTCCCCCTAACGACTATCGACTCCTGGAATGATTGGAAGTGGCAGCTTCGAAACTCTATCAACAATCTCGAAGACCTAAAGAAAATCATGAAACTATCCGACAAGGAGATTCTGGCTATAAACAATCTAAAAGGCCGGTTACCGCTGAGGATCACACCCTACTTTGCTTCACTCATATATGACAGTAAACCAGCACATCCGTTACGCCGGAATGTAATTCCTGTTATCGAGGAACTGCTTGAGACAAGTAGTGAACAATCTGATCCGCTGCACGAGAAATCTTTCTCACCGGTTAAAGGAATTGTGCACAGGTATCCCGATAGAGTTTTATTCACTGTTACACAAGTATGTTCTAATTATTGCAGATATTGTACCCGATCGCATTCTGTCGGACGGCTGGATAAGCTGGCCAGGCAGGATTTCGAAAAGGCATTTAATTATATTTCAACTCACAAAGAAATTCGTGACGTGCTTATTAGTGGCGGAGATCCGCTCACTTTGAACGACGAAACACTCGACTACATTCTTTCCAATATTCGTGGCATCGAGCATGTTGAAATGATACGTATCGGGACCAGGATTCCTGTGGTTATGCCTCAGCGGATCACCGACAATCTGATAAATGTTCTAAAGAAATATCATCCGCTTTTCATCAGTCTGCATTTTTCTCACCCTGACGAAATTACGGAAGAGTGTGCAAAAGCATGTACCAGGCTGGCTGACGGAGGATTTCCTCTCGGAAGTCAGACTGTTCTATTGAAAGGAATCAATGATAATGTTCCTACCATGAAAGAACTCATGCACAGATTACTTAAGATCAGGGTAAGACCTTATTATCTTTATCAATGTGACCTTATCCCGGGATCGGGACATTTCAGAACTACTGTAAGAAAAGGTCTTGAAATAATTAAAGGATTGAGAGGCTTTACCAGTGGTTACGCAGTGCCTACTTTTGTTGTTGACGCCCCTGGCGGCGGAGGAAAAATCCCTTTGCTTCCTGAGTATGTAGTGGAACACAATGCAGACAAAATAGTATTGCGCAACTATAAAGGTGTACTATGTGAATATCCTGAAAAATAGGGCTTTTAAATGAAAGTTGGTTTAACGTATGATCTTCGGTCATGGTATATTGACCGTGGATATTCCATGGATGAAACTGCCGAATTTGATAAGCAGGAAACGGTGGATGCTATAGAGAAAGCAATGAAGCTGATGGGTCATGAAACTGAACCCATCGGCAATGCTTTTCAGCTTGTTGAAGCCCTGGCTTCAGGAAAAAAATGGGATCTGGTGTTTAATATAGCAGAAGGATTGTATGGTGACGGGAGAGAATCCGTCGTTCCTGCCCTCCTCGATCAGTATAAGATCCCATATGTGTTTAGCGGTCCGGTTATTATGGGACTCTCATTGAATAAACACATCGCCAAGCTTATAGTGGCAGCCTCAGGTGTTCCTGTTAGTCCAGGAATGCTTATAACCGTACTTAAAGACCTTGACAACTGCAATCTGCAATATCCGTTGTTTGTGAAACCTGTCTCAGAAGGAACGGGTAAAGGAATTACTGAGAAAAGCTTCGTGCACAGCCCGGATGAATTACAGAAAATGGTTGAATGGATCCTGTCGGAATTTCATCAGCCTGCACTTGTTGAGGAGTATTTACCGGGAAGGGAATTTACTGTAGGGGTAGTTGGATACGGAGAAGACGCTGTAGCAATCGGAGGTATGGAAGTGATGACAATTAACAATTTGCCATACTCGGTTGAAGTAAAAGAGAATTACCAGAATTATTGTACATACAAACCTCTTGACTCTGAGATTATTGAAGAGTGCAAATCAGTATCTCTCCGGGCATGGAAAGCTCTTGACGCTGTCGATGCAGGCCGGATCGATCTGAAAGCCGATCGTAATGGGCATATCTGTTTCATTGAAGCTAATCCACTGGCAGGTTTAAATCCCGTTCATTCTGATCTTCCGATTTTAGCAAGAATGTATGGCATTGAATACCAGGAACTGCTGGAGATGATTATGAAATCGGCCATCAGCAGGATCAAAGTGTAAAGGAGATAAGGTTCAATAAAAACGAAGAGACAGAAATTATGAGGAGGTGTTGTATTATATATAATGAACCGGGGACAAACGCATTAGCTGATGAGCTGGACGTACTTGATCAGGTGGCTCACATTGAAAAACATTTAATTGAACTTGGAATATCTGTCTACAGAAAAGGTATTACGGAAAGGTTCATGGAAGAAATTGCCATCCTGGCAAAAGAAAAACCTGATTTTGTATTTAACCTGGTGGAATCTATAAATAACAAAGGAGAACTGATATATTTTGTTCCGGCTCTTTTAAATATGTATTCTATCCCGTATTCAGGAAATTCCCACGAGTCGATATTCCTGACCACAAATAAATCGATCTGCAGCAAGTCAATGAAAAATGCCGGAATCAATAATCCGGGTTCATACTCCCCTTCCCAATATAAACAGCTCATAACCGGAAGAAAGTATATAGTAAAACCAATATGGGAAGATGGTTCACTTGGGATTAACGCAGATTCTGTTTTCGAATGCAAGCCAGGTTTTGAGGAACGTCTGAAAAATCTCGATGATTCTCATTGGTTTATTGAAGATTTTATTGATGGAAGGGAATTTAATATAAGCGTTATAGCCGGGAATGATGGTCCCGAAGTAATGCCTCCTGCAGAAATAGTCTTCGTGAACTATGCCGACGATAAGCCTAAGATTATCGATTTTAATGCAAAATGGGAGATGGAAAGTTTTGAGTATACCAATACTGTTCGTGAATTCCCGGGAAATAATCTTAGTCCAAAATTGCTTGCAAACCTCAGACAGTCAGCCTTTTCCTGCTGGAATCTGTTTGGATTGAAGGGCTACGCAAGAGTCGATGTCAGAACTGACAGCAATGATAATGTATACGTGATTGAGATAAACGGAAACCCTTGCATCTCTCCTGACGGCGGCTTTGTGGCCGCAACAAAAGAAGGTGGCTACGAATTTAATGAAGTATTACAAAGGATCATTGATGATCTTAATTAGCGCCTGCAGCCAACAAATTTATTTTTTAAATTTTGCTTTCAGGAAATGAAAGGGTTATATACAATTTTGCTTCTTGTGATGTCCAAGGCATTTTCGCTTAAATCATGCAATCGGCTTTTTCTTTCTGATACTTGCAGTATATTTTATCTTCAATAAGTAGAATTATTTGATCAGATTTGCATTGTAGTATTCAGCAATTCCTGTTACTTCATCACCCAACCAATCAGGTTTTTCAAACTTCTCATCGTCAGAGTCAAGCTCGATTTCTGCAATCATCAGTCCTTCATTTTTGTCATGAAAAACGTCTACCTCCCAGGTATGCTTTCCGGCGGGTATCAGAAACCTCGATTTCACAATTTTCCCGGGAAGACAGATACTCATCATCTCCCCTGCATCAACAACCGGAATCTGAACTTCCCATTCATTTCTACTGATCTTATTTTTCTGCGGGCGGTTCTTGATAGTAAGATAGGCCTTATCATCAGCTATCCTTAACCGGATAGTTTTTTCCGGATCAATTGTAAGATAGGTCTGAATAATTTTAATTTCCTTCACAGCAAGGTGCCTGAATTCACCTTTTACCAGAAATTTGCGTTCGGTTTCCGTTGCCATTTTTATTGTAAAGTTAAAATAAATCTGGTTGGATTTCCTCTGTGGTTCTCTGTGGTCCTCTGTGCCACTCTGTGTAAGTTTTTTTTTGTTACACAGAGATCCACAGAGGACCACAGAGTTACACAGAGAAAGACATTATTGAATTATCACTGTACGATTATTTGACTAATTTAGTAGCTGGCAACTTATAAACAATAGAATTATGGATGTTAAAATTGAACCAACCTGGAAATCAAAACTTCAAAACGAATTTGAAAAAGACTACTTCATTAAGCTTTCCGCATTTGTTAAGGAGGAATACCGCGTTAACACCGTTTACCCTCCGGGAGGTTTGATTTTCAACGCATTCAATCTCTGTCCTTTTGAAAAAGTTAAAGCCGTTATAATCGGTCAGGACCCCTATCATGGGCCTGGTCAGGCACATGGACTCTGTTTTTCAGTGAGAGACGGTGTAGATTTTCCACCGAGCCTTGTCAATATTTTCAAGGAAATAGCGTCGGATACAGGTATCGGCAGACCTCTTAGCGGTGATCTGGGCAGGTGGTCATCACAGGGTGTTTTGCTGTTGAATGCGACTCTCACGGTGCGTGCTCACCAGGCGGGGTCGCATCAGAAAAAAGGGTGGGAACAGTTCACCGATAGCGTAATTAGCGTACTGAATAATGAAAAGCAGAATTTAGTCTTTTTTCTCTGGGGCGCATATGCCCAGAAAAAAGGTGAATCCATTGACCGTTCAAGACACCTGGTACTGGAGTCAGTCCATCCCTCTCCTCTTTCAGCTATGCGGGGCTTCTTCGGGAATAATCATTTCAGTAAATGCAATGCATATCTGAAAGAGCATGGAATTGAACCGATAAATTGGGGATAACCTTTTTTTTAACCACAAAGTCGCTCGCCTATAAAAAATAGGAACTTCAAGATTAATAACTCTGTTCGTCCGTCGCTCGAAAATCAATTTATTTACCCCGTTCCGCTTCGCGGAAGTAAATTGATTTTCTTCGCTCCCCTTGGGGTCGGGGTAAACGAAGAAAATCAATTTGCGACTTTGAAGGGAAGTTAGTTATATAGTAGGGACACAAAGGTTAACACAAAGAGACACAAAGGATTACATGAAAGATATTCTGATTTCCCTTTGTGTTACTTATTTTTTACTTTGTGATCCTTTGTGTTTAATGGATTTTTCTTGATTTAAAGTCGTTCCAACGCGCCGGAGACAGTATCTAAAAGCTCTTCATATTCTTCGAATCCCACCGATAATCTTATCATCCCGGGTTCAGGGTATTTGGCGGTCCATACGGCTTCAATTGGCATCAGGATGGTGTGAGGATCACCAAGGGTAGGTATCAGTTTGATCTTCTCTGAAACGAGCTGGATGAACCTGTCTCTCCTGTTTCTTTTTTCATCCTTATCTTTTCCATCGAGATCGAAGGTAACCATCGCTCCGAATCCGTGTCCGTTGAATAACTTTTCAGCAGTTTTATATGTAGGATGACTCTTAAGTCCGGGAAAACAGACGCTTTTAATGACAGGTACTGTGGAAAGGTATACTGCCAGTTTTAAGGCATTTTCGCACTGACGAGAGAATCTAAGTCTGAAAGATTGAACTTGTGTCTGAAGGTTATATGCTTCATCGGGCGAGATGGTATGTCCTATAAATTTTCTGTATTCAATGGCGGATTGCATCAGACCGGTATCATTTCCGCAGATCACACCTGCTGTTATATTTCCATGACCGGAGAAGTATTTCGTTGCACTGTGAATAACTATATCGGCGCCTTCGCCTAATGGTTTGAATAACATCGGAGTAGCAAAAGTATTGTCAACAATAACTTTTGTTCCAAACTTCTTACATATTCTAATAACCCCTGCAACATCGGTAACGATAAGCATTGGGTTTGATATGGTCTCGATATATACGAGTTCAGGTTTCAGTTCGTCCAGCAGTAACTCGAATTTCATAAGATCGTATGAACCGTCTACGGGAGTGTAATAATGAATGTCAAGACCTCTCCTGTTTCTCAAAACCGATTCAATATATGAGATTGTACCTCCGTAAATTTCATTAAAAAACAGCCATGGTCTTACTTTTGCGCCAGTCTGAAATATAGACAGGGCAGTGTCAATCGCTGACATTCCTGATTGGGTTAACAAAGCCCATTCACAGTCTTCAAGCTTCATGATTTCTTCCTCTGCCGAAACAACCGTTGGATTCCTGTAGCGAGAATAAATGTAAAGATCAGGTTCCCTGGAATGCTGAGTTTCTTTAATAAACGCATCTGCAGTAGTTTTGGCATCATAAAGTTCAAAACCTGCATCCCTGTATACCGGCATTCTTGTACTGTTAACCTCTTTTCTTTTCATCTTTTCCCGTGTTAAGTTGTTCTCGTATCAAATTTCTAATATTCATTGGATTAAAATCAATATAAAATAAAATCCGGTCAAAAAGTTCACCTGTCAGAAACAAAAAAATTACAAAATAATCGTGCACCGGTGTTTGTACCACAAGGCTTAATCCAGTCAGGATTAAGAATGCAATCCGCAGAAATCTGATCCTGAAAACTATCACCTCCTGCTGTTTTCTAAAAGCCGGAAAAGCAAGAAACAGTTTAATCAACGCCACGAATACAAATGGTAAAACAGTATGGGAGAAGAATGAAATAATTATAAGAGCGCTTAAAAATGTCTGCCCGCTGTGAAATAAAACTGATTTATTTTTTCCTGTAAATATATAAACACTATCAATCAAAACGAGAAAAACCAGTCCGGTAAGTGTAGAAGCGATAAAAAGTGAAGGCAGATGAAGTGTCAGAGCTAAAACACTGAGAGCCGAAAAGACAATGAATGCTGCAATTTCGCGGCTGAGAGGAGATGTTTTTAAATTTGCAACTGCCCGCCAGAATCTCTGCTTCCTCCCAAGATGAAATAATGAAACCAGTCCGGTGAGGATGAGAAATGAAGTGAAAATGGCAGTGTTGGGAACTATTCCTGAAATAAATGAAGAGGACATTACAGATACAAGCACTGTTGATAAGAAGCTAAAGACAATCAGGCTCATTTCCGGTTTAATATTGATTGTCACTTTTGCAGAAGCTGTCTGCAGATTATCTGCCTGCGGAATTATTACCACAGGATCGAATTCCATGCTATCCGTAAATTCGATTGAAGGATTAAGATTCTTTTCAGGGAACCACGTTAATGTACTTCCCCGAAATGAATCTGAGAGAGCCCCGAAACGGAGAGCGCCTGTCGGACATGCGGAAGCACAAGCCGGTTGAAAACCGTTATTTATTTCATTGTAGCAAAGATTGCATTTTACTATAGTACCGGCAGCCGCGTTGAATTTTGGCGCGTCATACGGACAGTTCCACTGGCAATATCTGCAGCCAACACATTTCGACTCATCTAAGATTATGGCTCCGGTTTTCTCATCCCTTGTATAGGCTGATGAGGGACAACCAGTCATACAAACTGCCGATTCACAATGATTACATGCCAGTGAAAGATTTATAACATGTATCAGCGGTAAAGCTTCGGGATTATAGGTAATAATTTCCCTGCCCGAGACATTCCATCCGTTCTCAAGAATACATGCTGCACTGCATGCTTTGCAGTTTACACATTTATCTTTATCGTATATAAATCCACTGCGCATCCTATTCAACTCTTTCAATATCAACTCTGCTGTCATGAAAAGCTGCACCGAAACCAATATCTGTTTCTCTTCCAGCTGTAAGAGTATTCACTCCACCACCCTCACTGAACCATATCCCGTTAGGAAAGACTACATGTCCGGTTGAAATCCTGTTCGATACTTCTGCTTTACCATATATCTCTCCGATATTATTAAATACTCTGATTGTCTGACCTTCGATAATGTCACGGTCAAGAGCATCCGATGGAGAGATTCTGATGCTCACTTGTCCTTCCGTCTGACGGATGATCTTCAAATTTCCGAACTGGGAATGTATGCGGCTGGAGGTATTAGGTGTAATAAGCAATAATGGATATTTGGCTTCCTCAGGCGAAAACGTGATTCCTGCATACACAGGCAATGGTGATACATTCCATTTTTCAGCTGCTTCCGACGAATAAATTTCAATTTTCCCTGATGGTGTTGCGAATACATTATCTTCCCAGGCTATCTGCTGAAGTCCGGGGGCGAGAACAGGTGCTTTTTTTAACTGATTCAATGTCAGATCCGAATATCCGAGGATTCTTTTTTCAAGCCAGTTTTCAATATTTTCATTACCCGGTTCAGGTATAAGATCTGTTGTTACCCCGAGGTCGAGTTTTTTCGCAAGATGATAGTATATTTCACTTTCCGGCATAATCTCACCGCACGGATTAACGACTTTAGGTTTAAACTGAACATATGGCGACCAGTATGAACCTATTATGTCTGATTGTTCAAACATGTCTTTTGCAGGAAGAATTATATCTGCAAGCGATGCTGTATCGGTCATAAACTGTTCAACAACCACTTTGAATGACATTTTCAACAATGCTTCTCTGACCTTACCGCTATCGGGAGATTGTGATAACGGGTTGCCTCTTTCGATCCAGACTGCCTTAATTTCAGGATTTTTTGCATTCAGAAGATCCGCTCCAAGTTTAGCCATTGAAATTGTTCTTCTGAAAGGGAGATCTCCGGTCTGGTCGGGGTAATATGACACAGGTTCAGGGAGATCATCGAAGATGTAGCTCTGCAGATTCGCATAATTAAAGCCTGCTCCTGGTTTTCCAATGTTTCCGGTGAGTATTGACAGCATTAAAATGGATCTGATCGTCTGGCCTCCATTCATATGTCGCTGCAGACCGTAACCTGGAAGTATTGTTAAGGGGCTGCCTTTTCCAATTATCATTGCAAGATCAAAAATTGATGTTGCAGGTATGCCGGTGATCTGTTCAGCTTCGGGTAGTGAGATCAGCAACGACTTTTTGAATTCATGAAAACCCTTCACATATTTCGAAATAAAATCGTGATCGATAAGATCTTTTTCTATCAGGATACGTGCTATTGCAAGAGCAAGGGCGCCATCTGAAGCCAGTTTCGGGGTATAAAGAATATCTGCTTTATCAGCGGTAGGAGTACGTACAGGATCTATCGCGATAACCTTACATCCTTTCTTCCTTGCATTTGCAATAAATGCTATCTCCTGTATGTTTGTCTCTGCAGAATTCTTTCCCCATATTATTATTGTCCTGGCATTTTCGAGATCCCAGGGCACATTATGCTTTACAGAGCCCATGGTGAGTCTGACAGCCTCCAGGCCCGCGGGCCAGCAAAGGTTTCCATAGGTTGTTGTTGTACCTCCGAATGCCTTCCAGAATGATGATCCTATGTCATTTGTCAGTCCCGACATTCCGCTGCCTTTGTACCAAAGTATACTCCGGGCTCCCCACTCTGATTTTATTTTACCGAGCTTATCGGCTATTATGTCAAACGCTTCAGGTGTAGAAATTGTGCTGAATTTGCCTGAAGAATTCCTGATCAGAGGATGGATTATCCTGTCGGGCGACTGATGCCTTTCGAGATATGATAAGCCTTTGATACACGGACCCTCGGGGGTGGCCAGGTTTCCGGAATATGGCAGGATCTTTATGATACGGTTTTCCTCAACCTGAACCCTGAAGGAGCAGGTGCTGTAGCAGTTTCTGGGGCAGGCAGTAAGGAATTCTTGCATCTGGCAAATGTATCTTTTTTTTACAACAAAGGGCACAAAGGGAAATCACAAAGAACACAAAGGACTGCCTTTGTGAACTTTGTGTAATCCTTTGTGTACTTTGTGGTTAATGGATTTTCTTATTTGAGCACAAGCGCTTCCTCAAGAATAACATTGCTGATTTTAAGTTCCCTGGTATCAGGATTGGAGATATAAACCTCATATGTTATCCTGTCCTGGCCTATATAATTCATATAAGTATAATCGACAGTACCGGTCGAATACTCAACAAGTGTTCCGCCGATATTGATTTTTGCTGTGATCTCTGCCTTTGGATAAGCTTTTGTATAACGGACGTATTCAGAAACGCCCCCAGCTTGAATATCTCCTATAGTAAATAAATCTTCTGTCTTTTCTGAGGTACCTACAACGACCTGCTGGAAAGGAAGGTCTGACAGATTTCTGATTCTCACGTCAGTAGGCCCTTCAGGAGAAAATTCCTTCTTTTTACATGAGAGCAATGCTATAAGCAGCAACGGAATTATTATTAGTTTTTTCATGATCAGGATTTAAGAGTGTTCATTATTAATCTGACCTGAAATATACTAATTTAGTTGCAATGCATTTAAATAATTATTATGCTGTTTCCTGGCACCCAACCCTTATTACCATCGGAAAGCCTTATCTCCAGCCACTCTCCCACCTCGTCTTCTATGGTAACTTTAGTCCCTTCATGCAAAACGAACAAGTCATTACCGCTTTCATCAGGGGAGCTCTTTCCGCTTATAAGCGGGCTGGTAATGATTGCTTTATGGCTATTGTAAACCAATGATTTATTTCTGATTGTAAAGGCTAATGTGCTGATTGACAGAAATATGAATAAAAGGGCAAACCAGAATCCCAGAATCTTGCTCCTGTGCCGTGATGAATAGAAATAAAGTGAAAGAAAGAGCAAAAACACAATGAATGTAATAATGCTGATTTTTGCCCAGGTGTTTGTTGAGAGAGAAAGTGATACAAAATTATACCACTTTATAAAGAATAGTTCCGGAATTTCCTGAAACCTGTCAACGTTAAGAGTACGTGCTACCTGAAGATTATAATTTATATTTTCATCACCTGGTTTCAGAAGATATGCCCTTTCGTAATACAAAATTGCTGAAGGAATATTATTAAGCTTGAAATATGCATTGCCTATGTTATAATCAAGATTTGCAGAGCGATACCCTGTTCTGTAGATCTCGTTCCACACCTGGAGAGCTTTGTCGTAGCTTCCTGCGGTAAAATATGTAACACCCTGGTAAAACTTATCCCTATTTGTATCCTGTGAAACAGAAATTCGCACGAAGACAGAAAAGAAAAAAAGGATTAATATATATCGTTTTATGTTCATTTTATTAGCCTATTAAGTTTTCAACTGACTTAATAAATTGCGAAGCGCCTTCATAAATCGATTCTGCTTCAGAACCTGACGAAGAGGGTGCAAACCTTGCAAATTCACAGGCATCGAGTATTTTGGAAAGACTTTCTGTTTTTTCTTCCTCAATCCCATAATCCTGAAGTGCGGTGATAGCATTGTTTCTGGTAAGGTCAGAAACCGGTATGTTCAGCTTATCGCTGAGATACCCCCATACAGCCTTAAGAATTTCATCATAGAACTGGTCAATTTCATCATTTTTCAGGCAGACAGAAGCATTGTGAAGTCTCTTGATTGCAATCTTCCCTGCCTTTCTGTTCTTCACGAGCGAAACATCGGAATTCCTTCTGATATGTTCCCTGCGCAGAAACAGTACGAGTAAAAATGCAAACAGTGAAAAAATATAAGCGCTGTAGAATGACTGTTTTGCAAAGAAAATATCGCCCATCCTGCTGAGATTTCCAGGATCTGACTTTATGAATCTGATGTCTTTTCCAAGATATTTCACATCCTCTTTAGAAACTCCGCCGTACACAGTGGCGCCTGAATTCTGGTCGTTCACCTTTCTCGCTTTGATGTGAAACTCATTGGTGGTCAGTTTCTCGTATTTCCCCGTGGAGATATTGAAATAAGAATAAGAAATGGGAGGAATTGAAAAATCGCCATAATGTCGGGGAATCAGCAGATAATCAAAAGTCTTTTGTCCGTTGGTCCCGTTAATCCCATTTCTGAGTTCATCAGTAATCTTAGGATCAAAAACCTCAATGTCAGGCGATAATTTGAGAACAGGCGGCGATGCAATTTTTAAATTGCCGTTTCCGGAAACTACTATCTTAAGGTTGACTGCATCGTTGACATTCACATCTTCTTTACTCAAAGTGGCCTTCAGATCAAGTTTACCGACAACTCCCGAAAAATCATCAGGTTTTGTCCCCGGGAGTGGTTTAACCTTAATAGTAACAGGCTTGCTCGCTACTGCCTTTGGTACTGTCTGGTAAGATGAGAAGAAATCACCGAAGAATGGGTCAGACTGACCTCTTACCTTTTTCTGTATTAAGACTGAAATCTGAACCGGGTCAATTTTTATCTCCCCTGTCACCTGAGGATAAAGAAGGAACTGCTGTACGATCCCGGAGCCATAGATCGTACCGTTTACATTTTCCTGTTTCAGAGAAGTAAGAGGTGGAGTTTCAATATCGGAACGAAGGAAACTGTTGAATGATGGGTATTTAATTTCATTTACACCTGCTATGTTAACCCGGGAATATATCTTTACAGTGGCAACTATCGGTTCTCCCATGTAGATATCCCTGCGGTTGACAGATAGGTTAATGAACAGATCACTACCGGAAGATTCCACGTCAGGTTCATCTGTTTCATCACCGCCGGTGACAGGAGCCGTATTTTGTTTTTGAGCACTTCCTCCCACTACTTCAATATGCAGGGAATCGGAAGAGTAGGTTTTTCCTTTAAGTGTGAATGTTGCAGGCGAAAGAGTAAATTTTCCTTCGTTAACGGCCTGCAGATAATAAACATAAGAATAGGAAGTCTGTGTTGAGATTTTTCCGTTAATAATCTGGGTGCTCGAACTATAAGAGGTCTCTGGACCCATAATCTTATAGAATCCCTTAAATGCCGGGGCTGAAAACTCACCCCCGCCGGCATTTACTGTAAATGCAATTGTAAACTGCTCACCTGAATTAACTGCTGAAGGATATTCAGACTTAACATATATATCCTGGCCTGAAACCTGGTAAGAAAGTATTAAGAGCAGATAATATAACAGAAATTTTTTCATTTTAATTTTATTCAGGTTACCAGTTTTTTACAGTTCTTACTCTTGCTTTGGCAGCTTTTGCTAATTTAACTTTTTCCTGGACATTTTTTTCATCGTTTGCCAATGAATTCAGAAGTCTTTCAGCGTCTTCTTTTGAGATTTGCTGTTTCTGCTGATTCTGATCCTGTTTGTTCTGGTCTTTATTCTCCTGATCTTTTTGCTGGTCATTATTCTTATCATTCTGGTCCTTTTGATCTTTATTCTGATCCTGTTTGTTCTTGTTCTTGTCCTTATCCTTATTCTGGCTGTTTTGTTGCTGTTTCTGCTGTTCCTGTTGCTTTTTCAGCATGTCCTGTGCGTATGCGAGATTATATTTGGCTTCCACATTATCAGGATGCAACTTAAGTGAGTTTTTATAAGCGTCGATGCTTTCCTCAAACTTATTCGCTTTCAGCAAAGAATTGCCCAGATTATACAGACCTGCCGACTTTTTTATTTTATTGTCATTCTGATTTGTGCTCTCAACAAACTGTTTGCCAGCTTCTTCGAACTTATTCTGTTTATATAATGCATCTCCGATATTAAAAACAGCATCGGGAGATTGCTTATTATTGTCAATAGCCTTCCTGTAGGAAATCTCAGATTCAGAATATTTATTCTTTTCGTATTCCCGGTTTCCTTTCCTGATGAATTTCTTGTCAGTCTGGGCATTCAAAGAGACAGAAACAAGAATAAACACGAAAAATGCAAGATTTTTGAGTATTGACCTGTTCTCCTTTATGTGAATCACTCCTGACATATTTCTAATTAAATTTTAAATTTAAACAACCTGATATTCGCCAGTCTCCTGTTTTTCCTGTCCATGATAATAAAATCACCAATCAGCAGAAATAATGCCAAAGCTGCAAATATCTGGAACTGATCATTGTATTCTGTATACATTGTGCTTTCAAGATCCTGTTTTTTCATTTTCCTGATATCGCCAAAGATCTCGTCGAGACCAATATTTGAATTATTTGCACGTACATAGTTTCCGTTTGTGCTGAGAGCAATCTTTTTCAGGATATCCTCATCAAGCTTACTGATTACTGTAGAACCGTTTTCATCTTTCAGATAATCCTTTCTCCCGTTGTTTATGTAAGGTATGGGAACACCCTGCGTCGATCCTATCCCTAAAGTGTGAATTATTATGCCCTCCTTTGCGGCTTTTTCAGCTTCCTTTACGGGATCATCTTCATGATTCTCCCCATCAGTGATGATTATCATTGCTTTACTTTTCCCTTCACCGGGACTGAAGGATCTCATCCCCAGATCTATTGCAGCGCCAATTGCAGTTCCCTGTTTTGGTACAATGCTTGGATTTATAGCTGACAGAAACATTTTAGCCGAGACGTAATCTGTAGTTACCGGGATCTGGGTATATGCATCCCCTGCAAAAACTATCAGACCTATTTTATCATTGTCAAGATTATCAACAAGACGGGATATCGCCTGTTTTGCCCTTGTCAGTCTGTCGGGCTGAATATCTTCGGCCAGCATCGAATTGCTTACGTCGAGTGCGATAATTACCTCAACTCCTTGTTTCTTTACGTCTGCAATTTTTGAACCGAACTGAGGTCTTGCCAGCATTATGATTCCCATTGTTACCGCTACAAGCTGAAGGATAAATTTAAGTGCAGGGCGAATCCTTGACATTTCAGGGACAAGGCCATTTACGAGATTTGCATCGCCAAAACGTTTTAAAGCTTTCTTTATTCTTATAGTATTGATTATGAATAATAGAACTATTACCGGAAGCAAAAGCAACAGGTACAAGAAATCGGGATTTGCAAATCTGAACAATTGCATTTTTTCTTGTGCTTTAAGTAAGGTTTTTAAAAACTGTATTTCTTGTTAATATCTCCAGAAGAATCAAAATGAAAGCAATTATTGCGGGAGTCAGATACATCTCTTCTTTTTTTGTGAATTGTCTGACATCGATTTTTGACTTTTCAAGCTTATCAATTTCGTTATAAACCTGCATCAGCTTATTATTATCCGTTGCCCTGAAATATTTGCCTCCTGTTGTCTGTGCTATTTCCTTCAGAATGCCTTCATCAATCTCAACAGGCATATCCTGGTACTGCATCCCGTATGGTGTCTGCACAGGATAAGGAGCCATTCCCTGTGTCCCAACCCCTATTGTATAAACCCTTATTCCGAAGGTTTTCGCTATACCTGCGGCAGTTGCAGGAGCTACTTCACCTTTATTGTTGACTCCATCGGTGAGTAAAATGATTACTTTGCTCTTTGCCTGTGAGTCTTTTATTCTGTTTACGGCAGTTGCGAGCCCCATTCCTATTGCTGTTCCGTCTTCTATCATGCCGCTTTGAATCTCGCGCAGCAGATTTATCAGTACTGCATGATCTGTAGTCAGCGGACATTGAGTGAATGACTCCCCACTGAAAACGACGAGTCCGATCCTGTCGTATGGCCTTCCTGAAATAAATTCCGTAGCAATATTTTTAGCAGCTTCGAGTCTGTCGGGTTTGAAATCCCTGGCAAGCATACTTCCCGATATATCCTGTGCCAGAACAATGTCTATTCCTTCGGTGGAAATATCCTGAAACTTGTCGGTTCTCTGTGGTCTTGCCAGTATTATTATTAAAATAGTAACAGCCAAAACACGGGCGCCGAACATGATATGTCGCAGATAATGTCTGAAAGTTGTACCAGCCTGTGCAAATGAATGTATTCCGGGCATTCGTATAGATGCAGTTACTTTTTGCTGTTTAAAAATGTAAAAAGCTATTATTACAGGCACTATAATAAGCAAGTACAAAAACCAGGGTTCTGCAAATTTTATCCCGTTCATACGCTGCCCTCCTTTGCAATAGTTATCTCTTCAGTTGAATCTGCGGCTATTTCTTCTTTGGTTGAAACCACAAAATTCCATGAATTTTGAAAATGTGATTCATTTTCATCAGGTACCGGTTTGTATTTTGCAAATTTCACCAGGTCAGCTCCTGTAAGGACTGATTTCAAAGTGTTATATGCTCCATCCTTTTTAAAACCTGATTTAACCAGTTCCCCGAGAGTCTCCTCGGTTGTAAGTTCCAGAGAAAATACTCTGAACCTGTTTTCGAGATACTGCCGCAGGATCCCTGTCAGCCTGGTGTAGTACAATTTTGTTTCACCTTTTTGCCATAATTCTTCATTCCTGAGCTTTTCAAGTTCTCTGAAGGCTATAATATGAGCAGGATCAGCCGGAATATAGCGTTCCTGTCCTTCCGCTGACTTTCTGCGATTACGGAAAAATCTCACTGCCACCCAAACAATGATAGCTGCGAATATGGCAATCAGCGCCCATGGCAATATTTCCCCGACAGTTATCGGAGCCCGGTAAGGTTTTATTATATCAAATATTTTTGCTGTTGAATCGGGAGGAGCAATTTTAACTCTCATCACTTTGAGTACAGAGTAGTCGGAGTAAAAGCGCTTTAATCCTCCGGCATTTTTTGTTTCAGCATAAACAGGCTTGATTTTATAAAGTCCTGAATCGAATGATGTTACAAGGTAATTTTGTATGATTTTAATTCTACCATCCGGTGTCTTCGAACTATCAATTCGCGGACCTGAAATAATCTCTATGTTCTTTGTAAGAGTATCCCTGAATACAGGAAGGGCAACTTTTAAACCGGCAGGTTTGTCAACCGTAACTGTGAACTTTATCTGATCACCTATTGAGATCGCGGCAGAATCAAAGGCAGAAGTAACATTTACATTTTGCCCGAATGAAGAAGAGAAAATTAAAATAAACAGAACTACCGGAATGAACAACTTCTTCATAACTCTTATCTTTTCCCGAATAATATTCTTAATGGTTTTACATAGTCAACATCTGTTCTCAACTCAGCAGAATCAACGCCACATCTCCTGAAAACGTTTTTAATAAATTCGATATGATCAGACCACCATTTTTCATAGGCTTTCCTGGTATTTGCCGAGGAAGTGTCGACCCACTTCTCTTCACCTGTTTCAGAATCTGATACTTTTATCAAACCGATATCAGGCATTGACTGCTCTGAAGGATCATATACCTTGAGAGCAACAATATCATGCTTATTCGAAGCAATTCTAAGGGCTTCCTCAAATTCAGGCACAATGAAATCGGAGATAATGAATGCAGTGCATCTCTTTTTGATTGCATTGGTAAGAAACCTTAATGGCTCGTCAAGATTGGTTCTTCTGCTTTCCGAAGTGAAATCAAGTAGCTCCCTTATGATCCTTAATATATGTTTTCGGCCTTTAAGCGGCGGAATAAATTTCTCAACTTTGTCGGAGAAGAAAATAACCCCTATTTTGTCATTATTGTAGATAGCCGAAAAAGAAAGAACAGCAGCAACCTCGGTCATGATATCACGTTTATAACTCACTTTTGTTCCGAAATTGCCTGATCCGCTGACATCAATCAAAAGCATTACGGTCAGTTCCCTCTCCTCTTCAAAGATCTTAACATACGGATGATTGAAACGTGCGGTCACATTCCAGTCGATACTCCTTATATCATCGCCATACTGATATTCCCGTACCTCGCTGAAGGCAATACCTCTTCCCTTAAAAGCACTGTGATATTCACCGGCAAAGATATGGCGGCTCAACCCCCGGGTCTTTATTTCGATTCTGCGTACTTTTTTTAATAATTCTGTTGCTTCCATCAGGAACAAGTTATTTTTCTGGTTCAATGGATATTACGAAGGACCATTTTTCATCCTTCATATCGATATGATAATTTTTACCTTCCCGTTTGTCGATCCAGCTGTACTCACCGTCTTTTTTATACCGCGAATCAAATTCTTTTATTTTTTGAGTCTTTAAGCCGGGATCGCAGGTAATTCTCTCCTCGGTACATACTGAATCCCTGCTGAGAAAAAACAACATTGTCTGATTCTCAGAGCTATCGGAATATTTCAGATAATTAAACTTACTGTTCACCACTCTGTTGTAATTCATTTCACTATGATTCTCTTTCATGTACTTCCGGATCTCTTTTCCCTTAAATCCGACGAGATTCTGGCTTTGAGCCATGAAGCATAATAATATAAATGCGATAGACAGTGTGATTGACTTCATCTAAGGAACCTCAACAACATTCAGGATTTCTGAAATTATGTAATCCTGATTGACATTTTCTGCTTCAGCTTCGTACGTAAGGCCGATCCTGTGACGCATTACATCGTGACAGATGGTTCTCACATCCTCCGGAATAACGTATCCTCTTCTTTTTATGAATGCGTATGCCTTTGCAGCCAGTGAAAGATTAATGGAAGCTCTCGGAGATGCACCGTAGGAGATCATATTTTTAAATGCAGGCAATTCATATTTTTCCGGATTTCGGGTTGCGAAAACTATATGCAGAATATAATTTTCGATCTTTTCGTCCATATAAACTTCCCTCACCACATCACGGGCTCTGATTATATCTTCAGTTCTTAATACCGTATTAGCTTTTGGAAAATCCTTTGCCAGGTTCTCGCGTATGATCATTTTCTCTTCCTCCATAGCAGGATAATCGATAAGAACTTTCATCATAAAGCGGTCGATCTGGGCTTCAGGCAATGGGTATGTTCCTTCCTGCTCAATGGGGTTTTGAGTAGCCAGCACAAGAAACGGTTCATCAAGCTTAAACGTATTCTCACCTATCGTAATCTGGCGCTCCTGCATGGCTTCAAGAAGTGCACTCTGTACTTTAGCGGGCGATCTGTTTATCTCATCAGCGAGAATGAAATTTGCAAAGACTGGTCCTTTCTTTACTATGAATTCTTCTTTCTTCTGACTGTAGATCATAGTTCCGATAAGGTCGGCGGGCAGCAGATCGGGCGTAAACTGTATCCTGCTGAATTTTGCATCGATTATTGAGGCGAGGGATTTTATAGCGAGTGTTTTTGCAAGACCGGGAACCCCCTCCAGCAAAATATGTCCGTTAGCGAGTAATCCGATCATGAGACTATCGGTCAGGTGCTTCTGACCAATAATGACTTTATTCATCTCCATACGGATAATGTCAACAAAGGAACTCTCCTTTTCAATTTTTTCATTTAAAATCCTGATGTCAGCTGTTTGCTCCATAGCTTTTAAAATTTTAGTAGCAAATATAATAAATTGAGTATCATCAAAACATGCCGTTTACCTGTTGAAATTACGGCTTACAAAAGAAAGCCAGAATTCCCTAACTTCTTGTTAAGAACTGTTAAAAATTAGTTAAAGTCTTAACATTTGAAAATAAATGTTCATTTTGAAATCCATTAACCACAAAGGAGCACAAAGGAAAGTCACAAAGGAACACGAAGGAATAAAAAAATTAACCACGGATTACACAGAGAGCACGGAAAAAACACGGATTTCCCTTTGTGTACCTTTGTGTTATCCTTAGTGTACCTTTGTGGTAAAAAAATTCATGAAATCATTTTAATTTCAAAGGATTCCAGTCAAATTCTGACCTTACAGAGCTCCTGATGAGTATTATAACATCGAGCAGTAAAAATGCAGTATTGAAATCCTGAGGAAGAATATATTGAATTAACAGGAAGATCGCCGAGATATAAAATACAATCCTGAACCACATTACCCCCGCTTTATTCAGGATTAACATTATAAGACAAACTATTATGAAAGGATTGATCCATATAATATTCAGATTCCATTTCATTTGCTGATGATCTGTAAAAAAATTAAAGAAGATCATTAGCATAGCAAGAACAGAGAATACTGAATATAGAAAAATGTCAATTATTCTTATTGTTTTTCTATTCCTGATAAGAGATGCCATAACCATTATTATGATAATCAGCAGAGTAAAAACGAAAGGCGGTGACAGAAGGAGATTTGGCCTTACAACAATCGGTTCAAAATCAACCAATGTCACAGGATTCTGAAGAAGAGGAATCATCTTATCATTCCGGCGAATGTGTGTTTTGGACAATTCTTCTCTCATGTCAACCGGCAGAAACATCCTGTCGCGAAAGTCAGCTTTTTTGTCGCTTGTAGATCCCATTATCAGGTCAACTCCGAATTTCAGCCAGGGATATGGGCTCTGATATTTTGTAACCATATCTCTGAATGAAGGACTTTTACCCGGTTCAGCCGGCGGATATTTAAGTTTTTCGCCAATAGATTTCTCAAACAGATCCCTGATCCTTGTTGAACAGTCATCGTAGAAAAAATCGTAGCGATAGCTCACGTTCTCAGGTTTAAGGTTCTCATTTACAAGACTTGTAAGAATGGCCAGTTCCCCTGAATCCATGTTAAGCCTCTGGGAATAGACATACCTTTTTTCAAAGAAGTAACCCTGCAGGAAACCTTTTGATGATTCCGCAATAAGCATGTAATCGAGTCGTCCTTTTGCAAATTTCCATGCAAAATTTTTTGTTCTGAAGTCAAAAACACCCCAGTTATATACTGTATCAAAATTTTTTGCCGGAATCACTATCCTTAAGGCACTGTGACCATAGATTGAATAGGTATCGGTTCCAGGCCCACAGGTTAACAAATAAGCTATCGTATCATTTGATGTCTGTGAGAATGCTTTCAGAGATAAAAGTGCCATCAGCAACAAACCTGTAAAAAACTTCTTCTTCATTTTAATTATTATTCAGAGTGATCAATTTTTCAAATGCGAAGGTACAAAATCTCAGGGACTATAGGAAGGGTGCTGGGTTCATGCGTCAAAAAGATTTGATATCCACTCAGTGTTTATTTCGCAGAAAAACCCTAAATTGCATATGATCTTCTAAACTGAATATATGATTCATAACTGGAAAAGAAAATTATTGGGCGGCCTTAGCCTTACTTCTGCGCTATTCATATTTCAGGCATGTTATGGCACGCCTCAGGATATGGGTATGGATATTCTTATAGAAGGCAGAGTGAGATCCATGAAAACCAGCCTGCCGGTAAAAGGAATAAAAATTTCAGTTGTTGATAAAATGCAATATCAAATTAGTGATGAAGATGGAAATTTTTCCTTTTACACTGAAAATGATTCAGTATATAACATTAAAATCGAAGATATCGATAATACCCAGAATGGCAGTTTCGCAGGTAAGGACACAACATTAACATCTATCGACAGAAGCGTTTACCTTGATATTTTACTCGAAGAAAAATAGATGTTCCAGCTTCTCAGAAAAAAATTATTTCAGAGATTTAAGCGAAATGAAACGAAGATTCATGAATTGAATTATTTGTTTTGGGAATGTACAACCCGTTGTAATATGAGCTGTCTGCATTGTGGCAGCGATTGTTCACAAAACAGTAGCTGTAAGGATATGCCACTCGATGATTTCCTGGATGTCCTCGATTCGATAAAATCAAAACCCAAAAATTTCACCGTAGCAATTACAGGAGGCGAGCCACTATTAAGAGGTGATCTTGAATTATGCGGAAGAGAGATCAGGAGACATGGAGCCCGGTGGGGACTCGTTACAAACGGATTATTGTATGACTCTCAGAAACACAATTCACTTCTTAATGCAGGAATGGGAGCGCTTACCATAAGTCTTGACGGGTTGGAAGAGAATCACAACTGGTTGCGTAATACCGACCAGAGCTTCAATAAAGTTGATGCCGCCATTGATCTTGCTGCAGGTGCTTCCAGACTGAATTTTGATATAGTCACCTGCATAAACAACAGAAATATAAATGAATTGCCCGCTATTTATGAATATTTAAAGAGGAAAAAGGTTAAAGCATGGAGGTTATTTGGAATTATCCCGGTTGGCAGGGCAAAAAATAATGCCATGCTCCTTCTGTCTGATGCCGGCTTCCTGAAATTAATGGAATTTATCAGTGAAAAAAGAAAAGAAAGAGTCATAGATATAAAATTCAGCTGTGAGGGATATGTTGGCAGATATGAATTAAAAGTAAGAGACACTTTCTTTTTTTGCAGGGCAGGAATTAATATTGCATCGGTGCTCATAGATGGCTCAATATCTGCATGCCCGAATATTGACAGAAGATTTTCACAAGGGAATATATACTATGATAAATTCCCCGGGATATGGGAAAAGAAATATCAATTATTCAGAGATCGCAGCTGGACAAAAACCGGAAAATGCGAGAGATGCAGGGAATATTCTTATTGCCAGGGAAATGGCTTTCATAACAGGATTTTTAATGATCCGGATGTACTTATTTGTCATAATGAAAAAATATTATGTGCTCAAAATACAGAGCACTTGTGACGGCTTTAAATAAACAGATTGAACTTGGAGCTGATTGCCTTTTTTATTAGCTTGCATGCTTTCTGAAAAAGGAATCAAAATTGATAAATTAATATTTTAAAATCATGAAAAGGATCTCGGTATTATTATTCGGGTTATTATCGCTGACATTTTGTAACGGACAGATTACCAGTCCATTTCCATTAACTGACCTACATGTACATTGTAAAGGAGGGTTTACTCTTGACGATGCTGTTGTAAAATCAAAGAAAGAAGGTATAAAGTATGGTGTTGTTACAAATGTAGGAATAGGATTTCCTGTTCATACTGACGGTCAGATAGATTCTGTGATTAATTCCCTGAAAAGTTATCCCATGTTTCTTATTGGCATGCAGGCTGAAGGAAGAGAATGGCTGAATAATTTTTCAAAAGCATCATATACCAGGTTTGATTATGTATTCACTGATGCAATGACCTTTACGGATGCAAAAGGAAGAAGAAACAGGATATGGCTCAAAGAAGAGACCTGGATCGATAATGAAGAGGAATTCATGAATTATCTTGTGAATACAATAGTTAAAATTCTAAGCACCGAGCCTATTAACATGTATGTAAACCCAACCTATCTGCCTGAGCAGATGGCTGACAGGTATGATTCTTTCTGGACTCCCGACAGAATGGACAGGGTAATAAAAGCTGCAAAAGACCACAATATTGCCATCGAAATAAACAACCGATTCAAAATACCATCAGCTGCATTTATTACAAGAGCAAAAAAAGCTGGCATTAAATTTACAGTAGGTACAAATAACATGGATTCAAATTTCAGCGGAGCTGAGTATGCCATCGAGATGATAAATAAATGTCATCTTACACAGGCAGATTTTTATCAGCCTGTCAAAAAAAGATAGAATGGGCGACTTTGATCTTGCAAGGATATTAAAATTTCTTCCCGGTATAATAATTGGATTAACAGTGCATGAATATTGTCATGCACTTGTTGCACATATGTGTGGCGATTCAACGGCTAAAGAGCAGGGAAGGGTAACTCTTAATCCATTAAAGCATATTGATCCGATCGGATTTCTGATGCTTATCTTTGTTGGATTCGGCTGGGCGAAACCGGTTCAGTTTCATGAACAGAATCTAAGAAATCCAAAATCTGATGTTATTAAAATTGCCCTTGCCGGGCCGTTTTCAAATGCGGTCATTGCCATGATACTCTCAATTACTTTTTCTCTGATATATTCGGGTCTTTCAACCCAGCTGACGCCTTTTATGCAGACAATGTCGGAGGTGTTTTACTATGCCATTTATATTAACTGGGCGCTATTTATTTTTAATCTGATTCCTTTGCCTCCCCTTGACGGGTCGCATCTTTTGTTATCACAGTTCAAAAAATACCCGGTACTCCACAATGCGCTTTATAAATATGGTTCATTCGTTTTAATGGGATTGGTAATTATCAGTCTTGTAACAAAGATTAATGTGTTTCCGATCGGCCCGGCAATACAATTCTTCGCTGAAGGATTTCTGTCAATAATCGGATACCGGTAATAAAAAAAAACAAGAAATCCTTTGTGTCCTACTATATAGCTAATTTCGTACACACTTGATATTCAGTAGTTTTGACAACCCCCTTTCTTATTTCCCCCAAGGGGGAAAGGGTGAATCCAGCGCCACTCCGAAGCTAACTCCTTCCCCCCTGGGGGAAGGCTGGGAAGGGGGTAGTTGGCGATGAAAAACACCAGTTATCAATATTGATGTTCCTGCTTTTACAGGCGGGGGACTTTGTAGTTAATGGATTTCTACTACTTCAACAAAACTGAAATCACAACAGGAACAATAATTAACATACACATGAGAACCAATTTGTTCCGTCTCTCTTTTTGCAGATTTCCGGGATATGGTCCGGTCTGAAGTTCGATTACCGGATAAAGTGTTCCTGAGCCATCTGTAAATCAAAATGGCAGGCGTTGCCGTGACCATTACAAAGAGAATAATATAATATATGAGGTCATCCCTGAATATGTTCCCGACAATTTTTGGAAATGAGACCTCGGTTCTTATAAAAAACTCTATCAGGTTGAGAAGAAAAAATGAGAGTATGGCTATTATGACAACGATAAGAGGGATTTTAAATTTCATGATAATACCAGTCTGATTTTTGCAGCTTGTGAGGAAATCCTCCAACCTCTTCTGGCTTGAATTTATCCAGTTTGCGTCCATCCCTTCGAGAAGGACATATCCTGAATCTGACATCGAACCTGATTGACTGAGTTTTATTACAAAGCGGGTTTCTGAGACCTTCTCCGTGAAATTCAGCTCAACCCCGGCAATTCTTTTATTGTTGAGAATTCCAATTGCTTCTTCAACATCTCCTGATGAAAAGTTGTACTTCGAATTGTCAGATGAAATGAGCGCAATACCATAATGACCTGAATTAAGATACCCTTCAGAAATAATTGACTCCGGAAGACCCTTCCGAACTAATTCCTGACGTTTTATTTCTCTGGAAACATCCTCGATCTCATTGGCTTGATTAATAAAAAGTCTGATCAGATCTGAAAGATTGGCTATGGTAAATATCTTATTTTCAATTTGAAGCTCTCTTCTCTCCTTAATTTCCTTCATCCGGGCATCTTGTTTTGCTAAGTTGATAATTCAAATATAGATAAAAATCCTTCAGGCAGATTCAGCGATATTGTTTAACTATAATGGTTTACTCAGCTCAGGGAATTGCAAATTTCTGTATTATTCGTAATTTTAAAATCAAAAAAATGAAAAAACTCATTTTCCCGGTTCTGATCTTAGTTCTCCTTTGCTGCAAAAAGGAGAAAGATATTCCACAAACTGTAGAAGATATTGATGGCAATGTCTACCAGACTGTAATAATTGGCAATCAGGTTTGGTTAACGGAGAATCTTAAAACCACAACATTGAATGATGGGACTTCCATACCGCTTGTTACCGACAATACTGAATGGATCAATCTGACGACACCGGGATATAGCTTCTATGACAATGATATAGCTTATAATGAAACTTACGGTGCATTATATAATTGGTATTCCGTACAAACAGGCAGATTATGTCCTGCTGGCTGGCATGTACCTTCCGACAAAGAGTGGACGGCGCTTACAGACTTTCTTGGTGGGGAAAGCACGGCGGGTGGCAAATTGAAAGAGGCTGGAACATTACATTGGAGCAGTCCGAATACAGGAGCAACCGATGAATACGGTTTTACTTCGCTCCCGGGAGGTTTTCGTGGCGCATTAGGTATATGCTACGTAATCGGTAACTGGAGTAGCTATTGGACCTCAACTTCAATTTCAGAATGGGTTGCTTATTATCGAGTAATGCGCTTTAATGAAGAGCAGGTAGATAATGGCAAGAACAATGCCGTAGCCAGGATTTGCGGGCATTCAGTTCGTTGCCTCATGAACTGACAAAGTGAATAAAACTAAAAAGAGCCAGATTACTCTAACTCTTTTATTCTTAATGTGATTCCGGTGCGACTCGAACGCACGACCCATCCCGCGTACGCGGGATTGCTCTATCCAACTGAGCTACCTCTGGCTGTGTATAAAACTAAAAAGAGCCAGATTGCTCTAACTCTTTCATTCTTAGTGTGTGATTCCGGTGCGACTCGAACGCACGACCCACAGCTTAGAAGGCTGTTGCTCTATCCAACTGAGCTACGGAACCAATATTTCATTTCACTCCCTGTTGCTCTATCCTCCCGATAGCTATCGGGATGAGCTACGGAACCAATTATATTTTCAGGCCACAAAAATACATTTTTTTTCAACTTTTCCAACGGAATTATCGAATGAACTGTACTAATATTACATTTTGAAATCTAATTACAAAGTCTTCATATAGTTAACAAGTCCCTTTTTGTCAATTATCTGTCTTAACTTATCCGGAAGAGGCTCAAAAGTAAAAGTCGTCTCTCCGATAAATATTTTACCGTTTTCAAAGTCAATATTTACCTGATCGCCAGGTTTATATGCTTCAGCCGCTTCCTTGTGAACGATCAGCAGCAAGCCCTGATTTATCGATGAACGGTAAAAGATCCGGTTCACCGATTTTACAATGATTGCTTTAATTCCTGCATAAGAAAGTCCCACCGACGGATGTTCCCGTGAACTGCCGCATCCAAAATTATCGCCGGCTATAATAATATCATCTTTTTTTACATTCTTCGAAAAGCCAGGATCAAAATCAGCAAACAGTAGTGGCATTATGGCAGCCGGATCAGTGCTTAGCACATTATAGGTATGTTTCCCGGCGAACATCTGATCGGTATTCAGGTTATCGACATCTGAATAATTCCATACAGTTCCGGTCCTGCGGTTCTCTCCTTCCTTTATTTCAAACGTTTTGCTTTGCGACACTGAATAAGGGAATTTCTCTTTGCCTTTAGTTATTCTCGGATCTGTTATTAACCCGGTCAAAGAGGAATGCGCAACTGTGGCAGGCGAAGCGAGATAAATTTTCGCTTCCTTATTGCCCATCCTTCCCGGAAAGTTACGGTTTGCCGTTGATATCACTGTGTGTCCATTCGCGGGTATTCCCTGTCCCGTTCCAAGGCAGGCTCCGCAGGAAGGTGTCAGAACATTCGCTCCTGCTTTGATAAAAGTCGATACCAGTCCTTCTTCAATCGCCTGAAGGTAAATCTTTGCAGATGCCGGAATTATATTAAGCTGAAACCCTTCTTTGATGATTTTGCCTTCCAGAATACCGGCGGCTATCCTCAGATCCTCAATTCTCCCGTTTGTACAGGTGCCGATGAGACCTTCATTCACAATGGTTCCTGAAGCCTCTGATATCGATTTAACATTATCAACGTTATGCGGAGCAGCAACCACAGGAAAGACATCATTTAAATTGATGCGTATTTCCCCGGAGTATTTTGCACCTTCGTCAGCCCAGATCCCGGTTGTCGTATTTCCAAAAAACTCAAACAAAACTTCATCAGCCGGAAATACCGCGTTCTTCGCACCCATTTCCGAGGCAAGGTTTGAAATTGTCATCCGGTCAGAAATATTCAATGTTTTAACACCATCCCCATGATATTCAATGGACATATAGTTTGCACCATCAGAGCCGATCATACCAATGATCCAAAGTGCCAGATCTTTCGCCGAAACATTTTCATTCAGTTTCCCGGTAAGAGATATTTTAATTGATTCGGGAACCCGGAACCAGGTCTCTCCCCTTTTCCATATCCCCGCTGATTCCGTCCGGTCAATGCCGGCAGCCAATGTATTGAAAGCTCCGGCAGTCGATGTATGAGAATCACTTCCTACGATTAGCATTCCCGGACGAGCATGGTATGACATGATCTGATGACATATGCCTTTTCCGGCATCATAAAATTTTTTGATGCCTTGTTTTGCTACTATATCCCTGATCTCCTGGTATTGGGTTGCAAGCTTCGCATCTGCAGGAGGTGCATTATGATCGAGAACCACTAGCATCTGCTCCGGATCTGATACATTGCTGCCGCCCATTTTCTGAAAAGTCTTATAGATGCTTGAAGTATTGTCGTGTGTAAGAATGATATCCGGCCTTGCAAAGACTATCGCCCCTGCCGGGGCTTTAAATATTTTTTCAGCGAATGTGAACTTATTCATGGTGTATTAAATTAGGCGTAAAGGCGTAAAAGTAAAGGTGTAAAGGCGTAAAGGCGTAAAGGAAGAAAGTAAGAAAGGCGTCATATCCTGTTATTTGAAATCAGATTCCCAATAGTCCTCCTTTTTGGTAAACTTCATACTGGACATCTGAAAATGGTTCAGCATTAATTGTCTTATTGTTTCTCAGGTTTTCAATAAGTCCACTGACCAGGTCGGCTCTGATAATATCTCCGTTTTTCAAGTCCATATCAGGAAGATTTTTGCAGATCAGCACCGGGAACGCGGCATTAATTGCATTCCTTTCATAAATCGCGCCAAACGATTCTGCAATTATCAATTGAATGCCGAGTGAAGTAAAACAATCGACAGCCTGTTGTCGTGAGCTTCCGCAGCCAAAATTTTTGCCGGTGATAATGATATCTCCCGGTTGTGATTTTTTTGAAAATTCTTCGAATCCCTTAAGGTTATCAAATGTATACTGACCCATATCCTTTATATCGGTTATTGAAAGATAACGGTTGTGAAAAATCATGTCGGTATCGATATTATCCCTGGAAACAAGCCAGATCCGTCCCTCAATGAGAGAACTTTTTTTCCCGGCTGAAATATTTTTGTCTGCGGCATGTAAGGGCTGAATACTTTTTCTGGTAAACAGTGTTGGATTTGCAGGAATTTTGTCAGGAGTGGTAATGTACCCGGCTATGGCAGAAGCAGCAACCACTTCGGGAGAAGCAAGATAAACGCTGCCTTTCCCCTGTTTTCCCGGGAAATTCCTGTTCCCTGTGCTGACAGTCACCTCTCCGGAACCATTCTGTCCTACCTGTCCTGCCGCACAGCCTGCGCAGCCAGCGTTGGAGACAAGTGCACCGGCATCCTTGAAGATTTTGATTAGGCCATTGTCGAGACATTGTTTCCAGATCTCATCGGTAGCCGGAACAATTTTCAAGACTACCCCGGGGGCTACTTTCCTGTTCTTAAGGATAGCTGCAACGGCATTCATATCTTTTAGTCTTCCATTTGTACAACTACCGATAAATGCAGAATCAATTTTCGTTCCTGATATCTCAGAAACATTTACAGTATCGTGTGGTTCACCAGGACGTGATGCCATTGGTTTGAAACCAGCTGTGTCGATGTCATAAACCTTTTCGTAATAAGCGTCCGCATCGGCGGTTATTGGTTCAAATTTTGTTTTCGAGCGCGAAGAACAGTAGTCAGTGATGGCTTTGGATGGAGCAAATAAGATGATTATAGCTCCCATTTCTGTTGCCATTGATGAAATTGTTATCCTGTCGTCCAGATCGAGAGTATCAACACAACTGCCATAGATTTCGATTGAATAACCAAGAAGGGTGTTTGCTCCGAAAATTTTCAAAAGGTTTAATACGATATCCTTCGAGGTTACATTGCCCGGGATCTTGCCCATCAGGTTTATTTTCACCGATGGAGGTATTTTGAACCAAACTTTTCCGTTATGCCATGCGGCTGCAATATCCATATCGCCCATACCCTGACCGAATGCACCGATAGCGCCCACTATATTCGCATGTGAATCTGTCGACACAACGGTGGAACCAGGGTAAACATATCCGTCTTCCATCAGGATATGTGTTCCTATGCCCGAGTCAATATCGTAGACTTTTATGCCGTGGTCGCGTGCAAATAGCCTGCAGATATGCTGATTAACTGCATATTTCTGATCCGATCCTGTCGGATTGCAGTCGAAGGTAAAGAAAGTTTTTTCCGGGTCGCAGACGTCGAGGCCAAAACTATTCATGTTTTTCACTACGTTTGCACCTCCAAAATCGCGGGCAACCCTTGTATCAATCTCTATATCTGCAATTTCACCCGGCCTGAGGGCATCATATTTTGAATGAGCTGAAAGTATTTTTTCGAGCAATGTCATTGCCATAATCCTAACTATTAAAATTTATCTGAATGATTAAAAGCACATTACAGGACTCTAAATAAACTGTGCCCTGAATTCACTTGGGGACAATCCCTCCGCCTTACGGAATTGCTTATTGAAGTTTGAAATGCTTGCAAAGCCGCATTCCATTGCTATATCGTGAACAGGATATTCAGTTTCTCTGAGAAGATAACATGCTTTATTCGTTCTTACACGATTAAGGTATTCAATAAATCCGGCTCCCGAGTTCTTCTTGAAATATCTGCTAAACGCAAAAGGACTCATCCTTGCTATTTTTGCAATTTTTCCAAGAGGAATAGACTTAAAATAGTTTTCCCTTATGTAAGTATAAACGTCCGACATTCTTTTGTTACCTCTTTCGTCAAATGCAAGTTTATAATTTTCCGAGCACAATACAGCTCTTTTTTCTGATGAACATAAAATTTTAATAATATTGAAAAAATCAATCATTTTGTCAATACCCTTGTTCTCGATCATCTGTTTCAGATATTTCTCTGCTTTTTTAGAATCTTCAACAGAAAAAACAATTCCACGGTCGGCATCATGCAATAGTTCTTTGACGCAGTGAAACTCGTGTTGTGACAATAATGCTTCCCCTATTGATTCCAGTTTGAAATTTACGATAATGCCGTGATTTTCAGGAAGAGAGTTATTAAACCGGTAATAATTCCAGCAATGAGGAATATTACTGGCAATCAGAACCATGTCATACTGATCAAATAATTCCACACTGTCTCCTACGATCCTTGTTCCATTACTCTTCAGATTCAGAACAAGTTCGTACTCTGGGTGAAAGTGCCATATGCCACCTGTATCGTTAATGTATGCGGCCCTGAAACCGCCTCCATCGTCGTATAGAATTTTCTCCAGTTCGGCTACCATTGCGAAAATGTATCAACATCGATCAGTTAATATAAAATTAAGCAATTTTTTGTCAATAAATTGTAATGATTTCAATAATTTTTTTTATTGATTTAATTTGATTTTAAAAATTTAATGTCTAAATTTGTCATAAGCTCATGCTATTGGTATTAAGAGGAGATGAGCAAGGGTTGGTAGTGAAAATCAACAGGATTGTATTGCAGACATTGACTTTCACATCAGGGACCTAAGGAATAGCGCCAGCTAACCATGGTTCCATCCTTTTATCAGACAGTAGACACGGGAATTATCTCATTAATAAAGCCCGCTCCTGATTCTCACGAAGGCCCTTCCTCCTCTTATTTTTTTCCACAATCCATCAAAATCATTATTCTCGCAAAGACACAAAGTAAGCCGTTATAGAATTCTAATAATCTGTGTTTGTCTTTGCCGGAAATTAGTACACATCTGATATTCAGCTCTTTAATCAGCAAAACCCCCTTTCTTATCCCGCTTGGGCGGGACGGTGGTCCTGTGCCAATTCGAAGCTAACTCCTTCCCCCTTGGGGGAAGGCTGGGAAGGGGGTATTTGGAAATGGGAAATGGAAAGAAAACCAGTTATTAATATTGAAGTTCCTGCTTTAGCAGGCGGGGACTTTGCGAGAAAGATGATGAATTCAGGAATAAAAACTGATAATTAGAAAATAGACTATCTTTGCATACATTCAGTCAGTGGGGAAACTGATTTTTTTACTAACAGCTGTTGTGAATAGTCAATGAAGACCTATATCAGAAGAAGAGAAAAAAACAAACAACTTGTGGTTTTTTATGGCGGCTGGGGTACGGATGAAAATGTCTTTACTCCTCTTTGCAATGATGAATTTGATTTTATCCTGTTCTATAATTATTCAGCCGATGAAGCCCTGGTGCTTCCTGAATTGAAGACTTACGAGAAAATCACACTGATCGGATGGTCGCTGGGTGTATGGGCAGCAGAATATCTTTCTCCACGAACGGGTATAAAACCTCACACGACAATTGCTGTAAACGGCACACCCGTTCCCGCTGATAACATATACGGAATTCCATTGAATGTTTTTGAAGGAACACTGAATAACATTACTGAAGAAAATATCGACAAATTTTATTTAAGGATGTTTGGCGATAAAAAAACATACCAGTCGAATATCACCAGGATACCGCACAGAAGCCTGAAATCGCTGCACGACGAACTTCGCTGGATGTATAACAGAATAATGGAGCAAAAGGACCGGAATTTCAAATGGGATTACGCAGTAACCAGTGAACTTGACCGTGTTTTTCCATATAAAAATCTGGAAGAGTATTGGGAAAGAGAGAAGGATACTAAAAACATAGTGCTTCAGCTTCCTCATTATCTTTTCAACGAATGGAAATCCTTTGCGGATTTCATCGATTTCGTTGAAAAGTATTGATTTTCATTCTCCGCAAACGACAAAAATTACAAATCCTTGATCAATATATTTGAATCGGATTTAGCGACAAGTTTGTCAAATTTATCCAGCATTGAGACAATCTTCTCATAATCTTTATTTCTGATAACCATCACTTTTTCATTTCCCTTTTTATCAAGCCTTGAAAAAACGAAGCTTACGCTCATCCTGTTAATATCCATTGCAGGCTGATAGAATCTCTCTTTTTCTTCGTTTTCATGAATTACTGAAACAAGATTCACGTTGTTAAGGTCCTGGAGTATGTCACGGGCCAGTCTGACCGGAATTTTCAGATTAGCGCCGATATATGATGCGCTAATGGGTTTCTCGCCAAGACTGAAATTTCTGATAATCATATGCATTATCATCAGAACAAGAGCGCGTTTATGGTAAGGACTTATGTTTAACGCTTCAGACTCAAGTTCGTATCTTGAAATATTCTGGTTTGCAAACGAGATTTCCGCTCCAAGCAGTACGACAATCCAGCTGCTCTGAAGCCATACAATAAACAGAGGAACTGCTGCGAAGCTTCCGTAGATTGCATTTAACCTGGTTATACCGAGCTGAAGGTCGATATACACCCACTGGATTATCTGAAGAATCGTTCCCGCAATTATACCTGAGATAAGCGCCGGCACAAATTTAACTTTTGCATTAGGCATTATAATAAAAAGAATTGTCAGGGCTAACCAGGTAATGAGATAAGGAGCAAACTTTACCAATGCACTGATAAGAGGTTTGAAGAAGTCGATTATATGAGCATTGTTCATAAAATCAGGAAGAGCGGTAATATTGAACCCCGTCAGGCCACCCGAAATAATTATGAAAACAGGTGCTATGAGCATGATGGTCAGATAATCGGTGAATTTTCGGTACCATGGTCTCGAGGAACTGATCTGCCAGATATGATTGAATGAGTTCTCTATATGATTGAGCAGGGACATTGCTGACCAGAAAAGGATCACCACTCCCACTCCGGCAACAGGTCCTCCCTTAGTGCTCTCAATAGCATTCGACGCATTTTTTAACAACCAGTCGAGAACCTGTTGTTCAGACTGGAATTTATTTATAATCAATTCCCGGAGTGTCTCGTCCAGTCCAAATCCCTTGGCGATCGCAAAAGCTATCGCAGCTATGGGTATTACTGAGAGAAGCGAATAGAATGTTAAAGCTGAAGCGCGTAACTGAACTTTATCATTTGAAAAACCACGCGCTGCAAGGACAAATATTCTTAATTGCTTTAAAACAAATGTCTTACCGCGTGAAATTTCCGAGAGCGGAGTATGCCAGATTGCGTCATTTAACCGCTTGATCTGATCAAGTACCCATGTTACAGGATTTTCCATTAGATTATATATATGTTAATATCAATAAGTTATTATTAAAACTGCTCTCAGGATCAAATATACAAAATACATGATGCTTTAAAAGCACGTCGCAAAAAAAATACTATTTTCACCATTAATTTTTATATAAAATGAACATAGAAATTCTTGAATTTGTTGAAGGTGCACGCAGAGCAAAGGGTGTGGTGGTTATCATCGATGTTTTCCGGGCATTTTCGGTTGCCTGTTATGCAGTCGATGCAAATGCAGCGCGAATAATAGCCACTTCAGAGGTGCCAGCGGCTTTCGACTTAAAGAAAAATTACAGAAATGCAGTCCTGGTAGGTGAAAGAGATGAGAAAAAAATTGAAGGATTTGATTTAGGTAACAGCCCGACTGAGATCATCAAAGCTGATCTTTCCGGGAAAACTGTGATTCACACTACAACAGCAGGCACTCAGGGTCTGATAAATGCAACAGGAGCTGATCTTATTCTTACAGGAAGTTTCGTGAACTCAAATGCTATCGTTAAGTATATTAAATTCATTAATCCTGATCATGTATCACTTGTAGCTATGGGATACCGGGCAACATTATCAGCCGAAGAAGATCTATTGTGTGCTGAGTTTATTTCAGGAGAATTGAGAAATAAAAATACTGTTTCACTAGACAGGATTGCTAATCTAAGGAATACTTCGGGGGCAAGATTTTTTAATCCGGCAAACATCGATTTTTCTCCGCCTACCGACTTTTTTCTGTGCACTATGCTGAGCAGATTTGATTTTGTTTTAAAGGCTGTAAAAAGATCCGACGGGAATGTGGATCTGATGAGAATTGATGCCTGATCATTTTTAAAATCAGAGGATTAAACACAGAATGCCTGTCTGAGAACATGTCTGTCAAACTATTCTGTCAGGTATCTTCGCGACAATTAAAGAGAGATTCAGAGTATAGGGGTTGTATTTTTCCTTCTGTGAATTTCACGGTATGTGCAAAACATACTCATCTTGTAGAACCCGAATAAGAGAAGTGATATTTTGCTTGAATCGAGCCGGATCTCCATACGGTCTCTGTACTTTATAAATATCGCTGCAAGAATCCTGGAGAATCCAAAATACCTGATCTTATTATAGATTTTAAGTAAAAGGACAGTTTCTGAAAAGGAATTTTTATCTGTTACTTTGTCATAGAGCTTGCTCAGGTTCTCGATTCCAAGTTTAGTCTTAACAAGAAAATCTTTGTTCGATTCAAGGCCTTCATGCAACAATCCGTTATCAATATGAAGAATACCAATGCCGGCTTTTTTTAGCTGGTAGCCTAGAAGAGTGTCCTCATGACCATATTGTTTTAATTCCTCATTAAACCGGATTTTAGAAAAGACCGATTTTTCAATGAGTACATTGAATGTAGAGAAACCGGCATGAGGGTTTTTGTTCCTCTCTGCAGCGCTTTTTTGTTCTCTTAATCTTCCGTACTTCCATCTCAGTAATTTATCGGGATCACCTGGCGGACTCTCGTGATAAAGAACGCCGCCACATATGACTCTTGACGTTTGTGTATACGGAAGCCATTTCAAAATATAAGCTTCAGCTGTTCCAGGCATCATTACATCAGCATCGATGAAAAGCAGATGGTCACCTTTTGCTTCGAGCGCAAGCTTGTTTCTGATAGCAGCCCTGCCAATATTTTTTTCCGACGAAATAACCCTTACATTATCCGTTTCAAGGGTATGATATTTTTCCAGATATTCCCTGGAAGAACCATCATCACCTATCAATATTTCATAAAATTCAGGAACTTTGCCCAATGCATCTTTCATGCTGTGGACAAGCGCAATAATATCATAATCAAGTACCGGAATGAGCAAGGAAATCTTCATATTTACGATGGTTCTGGTATCAAATGTACAATATATTTTCTTAATATTTGTCTGACTTATCTTTGGCAAAGAATTTGCATTGTCTATTTTTGCATATATCATAAGAAACCAGTAAATAAATGAGAAAGTTTATCATTTTTATCTTCTTTGTACTTATCCCGGTAATATCTTCTTCTCAGCTAAGAAACGGTTATGAAATTGACCTCACTATTAATGGATTGCGCGACTCTACAGTGTACCTGGCTTATCACCTTGGCGATAAACAATATATTAAAGATACTATCAGGCTCAACCACTCCGGGCATAGCATTATAAATGGAAGGGAACCATTGCCTCAGGGTATATATATGATAGTGTTGCCGGGGAAAAGATACTTTGAGTTTTTAGTATCTAATGGCCAGCGCTTTTCAATGAGCTGTTCATATAAAGATTACTTTAATACTCTCAGGTTTTCAGGCTCAGATGAGAATACTGCATTTCTGGAATACGAGAAGAAATGGGGGGCTTTACAGCAACGTGCTGCTTCAATTTCGCGAAGAATACAGAATAACCAGCAAAACGCCGACTCTCTTAAAATCCTGAAATCTAAACAGAAGGTACAGGAAGAGGAAATGAAAACTTACCTGAAAAGCGTTATGAAGGCCAATGAAGGAAATCTGCTAGGCGTACTTATGAAAGCCATGCTGCCTGTAGATATTCCTGAATTTTCGATACCCGTGGCCTATTCAAATCCCGATTCAGTACGATGGATCAAAAACTACAACTACAATAAGAATCATTATTTTGACCACATCGATTTTACCGATGAGCGTTTGCTCCGCACTCCTATTCTTTATGCCAGGCTTGACGCATTCTTCTCAAGCGTATTGATCCAGGCTCCTGATTCAATAAACAAAGAAATAGACAAACTATTGAAGAAATGCAGCAACTATAAAGTATACCAGTTTGTTTCAGTTTATCTCTTTAATCACTTCAGGGAAAGCCAGATAATGGGACATGATGCCGTATTGGTAAAAATTGCAGACGATATTTACCTGTCAGGCAAAGCTGATTGGGTGACGAGGGAATTTAAAGATGACCTCAGGAAACAGATAGAACTCCTAAGACCCAATCTCATTGGAAAAACAGCCCGGAATATTGTAATGGACTCATACCAGGGGACATTTGTTGCTCTCGATGATATAGATAAGGATTTCACAATTCTCTACTTCTGGGAGCCCGATTGCGGGCATTGTCAGGAGGCTACCCCAATACTTAAAGCTTATTACGATAAACCCAAACCTTATAGCCTTGAAGTCTTTGCCGTTTGCACAACTTCCGATAAGGCCAAATGGACAAAATATATCGAGGATAATAAACTCAGATGGATTAATGGATGGGATCCGAAAAGGATTTCACATTTTGACCTTTACTATAATGTGCAGTCGACACCAACTGTTTACATCCTGGATAAAAAGAAAAAGATCATAGCGAAGAAACTGGCAGTAGAAGAAATCGGTCCCTTTATTGAAAACTACCGTAAATTCGCTAAGACTAATTGATTATTTCGCTTCTGAGAGTTGTAATTAGTTCATAGATATTACTGATCACTTTCTCTGAATTTTCGAAGCGGAGTGTCCAGAATTTATTTTCTTCCGATGGAATAGTAATAAAAGGATAAGACTTCTTTTCTGCTAATGAAAAACCTGCTCTTGAAACAGCCTTTTCAGTCCAGAATCTTTTGCTGCCATTTCCTTCAATAAAAATACTGCCCCTGCTGTCGTTAATATATGAAAAAGTTCCATCACCGGAGTTGAAAACGACGGCCGATGATTCGAAAAGGTGATCAAATGCTCCCGCCATCATCAGGTCTTCCGGTGCTCCTTCAATAAGCTCATTATCGAGAATCAGCCAGATCTTATCCGATTGACTGATAGCCATCTGCAGGTCATGAGTGGAGAATATGATGGTTTTATCGCTGTACTTCGATAGCTGATTCATAAGATGAAATATCTCATATTTTCCCGCCACGTCGAGGAATGCTGTAGGCTCATCCATAATCATTATCGCTGTATCCTGTGCAAGGATCCTAGCTATCATCACCTTCTGACGCTCACCATCTGATAATTCTGCAATAAGTTTGACTGAAAATGATTCCATGGACGTTTTTCGCAGTGCATCCATCACAGCATCATGATCTGTCCTTTCAATTTTGCCAATCCAGTTGGTATGCGGGAACCTGCCCAGGGCAACCAGATCATATACCTTCATGTTGGTGACTTTTACGATCTCCGTGGAAATATATCCAACATTTAAGGCAAGTTCATTCCTGGAGTAATCCCTGATATTACGATTGCCAAAAAAGATCTCGCCACCCAGCGGTTGCTGCAAACCGGTAAGCGTCCGTAAAAGAGTGCTTTTCCCTATGCCATTCTTTCCGATTACTGCAATAAGCTCGTTATTGTTAGCACATGCATTTAATGGAGGCAATAGCTGGTTTTCAGTTTTCCCCGACACATATCCGATTCTCAGAGACTCAAATGATAATTTTCTGTTTATAATCTTATCCATCAGAATGATCCTGAATATTTCCTGTTCCTGAATATTACCCATATAACAACCGGCACGCCAATCAAAGATGTCACTGCGTTTATTGGCAAGACGCTTTCAGATCCCGGAAGCTGCGATATTATGTCACCGATTAACATTATTGTCCCGCCTGCCAGAATTGTGCCCGGTATGAGTATTTTATGATCAGAAGTTTTAAATATTATCCTCACTATATGCGGAACCGCTATTCCGATAAATCCAATCGGTCCGCAAAATGCCGTAACGCTGCCTGCCAGTATGCTTGTGCATATAAAAATTACAGTTCTCGCAAGCTTTATATTTAAGCCTATACTGCCTGCATAATTTTCGCCGAGCAACAATGCGTTAAGCATCTTTGAGGAGATCAGGCTTAGTATTATGCCAGCCCATACAGATATTAATAGCACCTTAAGCTGACTTTCAGTGAGATTGCCAAGGCTGCCCATAGTCCATATTACATAGGCTTTAAGCATACTTTCATTACTGAAATATTGCATAATTGTCACTATTGCGGAGATGCCGCTTGAGAGCATTATTCCCAAAATAAGAATAGTCATGATATCCTTTACTCTCGATGAGATTGCCATGATAAGCAGCATCACCAGGCCCGCTCCCACCCATGCTGCTGCAACAAGTATCCAGTTGCCCAGCCCATTGACGCTGTCGGGGGAAATGTTTGAAGAAAAACCGAGTATGACAAACGCAACACCCAGACTTGCACCTGAACTTATCCCAAATACGTCGGGCCCGGCCATCGGATTGCGGAAAACAGTCTGCATCTGCAATCCACTCAGAGACAATGCCACACCGACAGTTATTGCAGTTATTGCTTTTGGCAATCTGAATCTGAGAACAATTGTTTCAAAATTGCCACCCCTGTTACCGAATATTGCTCCTGCAACTTCTGAAGCGCTTATACTTACCGATCCTAAAAAAATATCGAGAATCAGAAATAGAAAAAGTGCAAATACCAGAACGGAGAATATAAACCAGACTCTTCTTTCCGGATAATGATCGAACTTTGAGAAATCCTGGTTTTTCAAAGGAGCAGTTTTAATCCAATTTTCTGTAATATGTTAATTCATGACCGGTAAATAAATCCGGATGAAGAATCGCAGCAATATCCTCAAGGAGCAGATGCGGATGAACACTTCCGCTTTCCCAGTAATCATTCCCTCCCTTTTCAGTGATTCTTTTATTGTTATTATAAAGGTTGCCATTTTTAAAACATGGTAAATCGCCTAAACGCTCATCGATATTTAAAATCTCTTTTTTTGAATGAACACCGCTGATATTCAGCCAAAAGTCAGCATGCATCCCTCGCAGATATACATTTTCAATTCCATAAGGCATTGATATTGAAGATTTTGTATCACTCCAGAGATAATTTCCTCCTGCATCACCGATCAGGGTACTGATGAAAGAGTTGCCAGGTGATATATACCAGGTATCTTTAAAAGGAAGACCAAGTAATACCTTTGGTTTATTGACTGCGTTTTGAATCAGAAAGGTCTTCAATTTGTTATAAGCATCAGTTTCACTACGGAAGATGCTGTCGGCTTTTGTTTCTTTATCATAGAGAGCTCCGAATAATTTTATCCACTCAGTCCTGCTAAGGGGATCAGTCTCGAGATAATCAGCATTAATAATAACTTTGATTCCCAACTCCTTAAGCTTTCCCACATAGCCTGCTGATTCACTGCCAATACCGTAAATCATGATCAGGTCGGGAGTAAGCTTTAGGATAAGTTCTTTGTTCAGACTGGATTCATAGCCAACGTCAACCAGAGAACCTTTTTCGACATTATTTAATAACTGACTGGAATAGATGAAGTCAGTACCTGAGACACCGGCAATGGAATTTGCTTCGCCAAGAGCTTCAATCATCGCAATATGTGTGGTCGACATGCATACTATTTTATGTAATGGCACAAATATTACAGACGATGAATCAATGCCTTCGGGTAATTTTGATCCTCTTTTTATAAGATAATAAGTCTGATTTATATTTGTTGCTCCCTGCCATGGATTAATGATTTCCACCCTGGTGTATCCATTCCTGTTTTCAATACTTAAGCGCTCTGCCTTAATAATTTCATTTGAGTGTCCCTGTTTATTTATCCGGCTTACCTGAGGATGTCCGCATCCCCCGGATAAAAATAATGAGAAGACCGCTACCAGAGCAGTAAAAAGTAAAAATTTTGATGGCATGAAATAAAACTTGTTCAATTTACTCTGAATTTAAAGCACATAAATGCGGGAATTATATCCGCTTTTCCCTTGTATAATAATGTTCCGTCGCTGGTATGTATAAGGACAAATCCTTGTTGTGAATAGTCGACTGCATCCGTGACAAAAATATCCCCATTGACAGGATTTATTCCAATTTTGTAAAACGATGAATTTGGGTCGGGAATCAGGGCAGACACCGGCAAATATCCCAGGTTTATATCCATTGCCTTTACTCCATTGTCGAGATAATACAAAGTTTGCCCCGAAGCATCAATTCTAAGACACACCGGGGAAGCCTGTGTCGTAGGAAATGTATATTCCTTTATTACTTTATTCGTCGTGAAATTAATTTCATCCAGTTTGGCAAAGTCGGCGCCTGAATAAGTTCCGCTGCACAGAACCCAGAGATTTAAATTTCTGTCAACTACCATACTTTCAGGTTCATTTCCAACCTGTATGGAATCTACTACCTTGTCATTAAGTGTATTTATTACCATTATCTCATTTCCACCGGCCCAGTTTGCAACGTATGCATTATTATTAACCGCCAGAATTGCTTCTGAGGTACGCCGTATGTTTATATAGCCTGATATTGAATTACTTGTGAGGTCAATAATTGTCAGGGAATCTGAATACAGGCTCGACACATAGGCCCGGGTGCTGCTAACAGGTACTATGTATCTGGGAGAATTCAGTCCGGTAATTGTCTTTTTTGATCTCAGAGTTTCAGAATCGACAATTTCAATCTTGTTTGAATTATTGACTACAATGTATGCACTCTCACCAATGATAAGCATCGAAGATGGAACATCACCAAGAGGCCTGTTATTCACAGACTTGAAAAGATAGTTAAATATTTTAGTGGAATCATACGAAAAAAATGAGAGTGACCCATTTCCGCCTCTGTAATTTCCTTCATTAAGAATAAAGACGCCTTCTCCCGGGTTATAGGTATTTTCATCGGTTAATTCCTTCTTGCAGGAAAGTGTCAGTAGCATAAAGAATGTAATAATTATAAAACTTTTCATATTATGTCTATTTAATGAATTGAAATAAAATCTTTATGGAATATGATCTCCCCGGCATCGGGTAATTGGCTACTGACTCATAATTAAATCCAAACAGATTATTAATGTTTAAATTCAGATCAATGGAGTTATTGTTAAGTGGCAACCTGTAACCAACAGAGGTATTATTGATAATGTAGTAAGGCAGAAAATGTGAATTATCGGTTGCTGTATATCTTCTTCCTGAGAAAATGGCACCCCATGACGAATATATACCGGCATATGAAATCTTAATAGATCCATTAGCCTGATTGACAGGAACATAAATAAGCTGTTTTCCGATTGACCCAGTTCCGGCAATTGGTGAGGCTTTAAGTATTGAGTTTGTAAGAGAATAGCCTGCATTGAGCCTGCCTGAAAGTTTATTTAAAGAATAGACCAGTGAAACCGCTGTTTCCAGACCAGTTGAATTCACCCGGCTAAGGTTGTAGACTGTCCAGATCATATCAGGACCCGGATTCCACTGGATCATATCTTTAATTGAATTCCGGAAAACCGATAAGTTTGATTTGAGTGATATTGCAGGAGTAATTTTCTGGCTCATCTCATAATTAAGCTCATATACCCATGCATATTCATTCTTCAGATCAGGATTTCCAATGACAGGCCAGTAAAGGTCATTCATGGTCGGAATTCTTGAGTTTCTTGAAATATTCGCTTTCAGATAATAATCCTTGTCGTCTGTTATTCTGAATTGCACTCCTCCTGAGAAATCAGGAATTAGAAATTTAAAGTCATTCAGTATTTCACGGACAAGAATTGTCATGCCAAATTTGTCAACGCATGCTCTTTCCAGTAATGCAGTGAACGTAGCAACATCATGCTTTGGGACTTTCAGATAGTTATTTGAATTTACGGCATACAACTCATTGTTCACACTTATATCGAGTTTTGTATATTCACCAGGCTGGCTTTTTCTTCCTGCCTTAAAAACAAATGTTTTTGACAGGTTTCTTGAATCAATTCCCAAGTCACTGTAATTCAGTCGCTCAAGCAAGCCGGCAAGAGTTATAAAATAGCTTTTGCTGCCTCTGGAAATATTATCATTTACCATCATGCGCAATGATTCGTCGAACTGTTTTTCAGAATTCGAAGAAGGCAGGCTTCTGTTTGAAGATTCGTACCAGACTCTTGCAGATGCCACATTTCGACTTGTCCTGTAATAAACTTCCTGACTGAAGCCCCGATTACTGAACTGGCTGTTCGTTCTTGTCTTCCAAACCGATTCTACACCATCATCCGTGAGATATCTGAAATTATTTTCCGCAGAGCGGAAATAGCTTTTTGTCACAGACTGAAAATGAGTGCTACCTGTTCTCACTTTCAGCAAGCCGGAATAATCGCCGAAACTTCCTGCTCCTGAATTTAAAGATATCAGAGTCCCTTTCTTCCAGACTGGTTTTGTTTCCAGATTTACAATACCGCCTATTCCTCCATTATTTAGCTGCATTGAAGCTCCACCAAAGAATATCTGAATATCATCAATTAGGCCTGTCGGAATAATTGAAAGATCCGCTTGTCCAAGCATGGGGCTATTAATATTTATCCCGTTCCAGTCAATAAGAGTGTGGTTAGCGCCGGTTCCCCTGAACGATAGTGAGGCCACTCCGCTTGTTCCGTAACTCTTTATGTATATACCAGTGTTTTCTGAAAGAACATCAGACAGGCTTCTGTTACTATAGCTGACGAGTAATGAGGAATCAAATTCAATACTTTTATAACCTGTGAGGACTGGCAGCATCCTGTTGCGGGTTATCATTACCTCCTTAATCTTAATTGTGTCACGCAGAACCGAGGGTTGCCCGGTTAATGGTAGAGACAGTAAGAATACAAAATACAGTAATGTATTCTTGAGCCAGAGGTTTCTATTTCTTAATTTGCAGGACACTCCAAATTCGTATAACATTTTAATAATCAAGTACTTCTAGTACCAATTGCCTGCGTGGAATTTAAGAGGGGAATCAATAAATGATCCGACGCTTTTCTTCCCGAAAGCTTTGAATATTAGATTATCTGGCAGGTCTTCTGACTTATCCCGGTTTCCTGAAGCCTTCCCATCCGGCTGAAGCCGGACAGTGGCAGGTATTTCAGTAAACCATCATCCCGCATAACGCGGGATCGGGTATCACAGCAGCGGGTACTGTTGCGGATTCTAACCGCATTCCCTTTTCATCACAATGAAAAAAATCCATTGCAACACCAATACAAAACAAAGATAAAGGATATTTTAATACCGTATATGACAGAAATTGTACAGATATCAACAGTTGTTAACAATAATAACCTGACTAAGCGGAATACACATCCTCCTTGCCCCCTTCAAAGGGCAATTTCCTGGCTAGAGGCATACAATGGCTTTCGAGTTGTTTCGTACCTGAATGCTTAAAGTCCCCCCTGGGGGATTTAGGGGTGAAATCCTGAAATTTGGTGGTTAATTTATCGCAACGACTTCAATATCTGCTCTCCTATTCCAATTTTGTACCCGGAGGATATGTAGATTATATTTCCTTCTTTATCTGTTACGATCGCGAAAGGTAAATTGAGAGGAGTCGGCAACTTGAACCTGACATGATTTTGTAATGCGCTAAGTCCTTTATCGACACCAAAAACAGAATTATCGGGCAGACCGGTTGCATGCAGAGGATTACCTGAATCTGAAAGAAAGAGAAAATTTCCTCCCCATGAATCAAGCTCGGTTTTTAGTTGCGGAAGATCGTTGAATATATGTTTTGTTGGTTCCTGCTCAGGGTCGGTCCATATAATGATCTGACCATTATATTTTGTGCATGATTGTGACAGGCCAGAACTTCCTGCAAGTTTAAAAATCTCATCCAGATCAGCTTTTCCGAAGATTTCTTTTTTGGACATATCCTTTCTGACATTTACTTCGAGTGTCTTATGCTCATTTGGGGACAGATCGAAGAAAGAAATGTTTGATAATATCCTGCCATCAATCATTCTGTTTCCCGTAACCAGCATATAATGCCCCTGAGGAAGCAGTAGTTCCTCCCTGAAATCAGTGATCTTCTTATTGAAATCATATTCGAGAGTATTATAACGGCCGCCTTCGAACCTGGCAATGGTAAACCGGATATAGTACTCCGGGACTGGTTTTGTGTCAGAGGAATGAAGTTTCAGATACCCCTTAATAATATCAGGTTGTTTCTGATCAGAAAAATAAACATCACTCCATTTATTATCAGCGAAGTACTGTGGTATATTCCTTCCAGGCTCAAGCCTCGAAGGAATACCAAGTGTCCGGCAGATTGCCACAAAGCAGATTGCACGTGAAGGCTCATCCGATACTTTTAACTCACAAACACCTATTGGAGTAATGGGTGTGCCATAATAGTTCTCATCTGCTGCGATCTTTATTTCAGCATCGAGAAATCGTGTGATAAGTGAAGGATCTTTTGGGGCATTAACCACAAGATCGTGAGGCAGCCTTGTTAAAAGGTACTTTCTCCATGAGACGAGCTGTTCATTTGCTATTCTTGGATTCAGTACATATTCAATGAACATTTTGCTCACGGTACTGTCTTTGACGGTCAGAGAATTCACAAGATGGTCTCTGAGTATGTCTGCCCGTGAGTCTCTCAGATCCTTGTCAGGAAGTCCTTCAAGCATCGACAATGCATATGGACGCAATGAATCGGTTGTTTTTATTAAAAACAAGCTGATCTCTTTATAATTCCCCATACTTCGGGCGATAATCTTCATCACACGTGAAGTATCGGAGTTCAGAGACATTGAAAAACTTTTTGCTTCGCCCGGCTTTATCCATGTGTCAGTATATTTCTGTCGGATATCGTTTTCCTGTTTGATTCTTTCTGAATTTTGATCTATAAGATCCTTAGAGGGTACTGGCATTGGGGTACGGATCACCGGTATGTCAAGATCCATGTCAAAGCTTTCATTTCCCGATAATTTCCTGTTTAATTTTAATATTAGTGTATCGGTTTCTCCAACAGAAATTTTCTTAAAATCAAAATCGTCGTTTTTATAAGCCCATATTAACAGATCTCCTAACCCTGTTTCAAAACGGCTTATCCCTGATGCATCCGTTGGAACTACTGCCAGTGGATAGAATTCAGCATAATTATAAAGCTGATATTCAACTCTGGCATCTTTTATCGGGTTGTTATTTTCATCGACTGTCTTTACTGTGATCTTTTTTGTGATGGCATATTTTGAAAGAGTATTAACGTCGGTAAAATTCTTGTTTACTGTTATGGCGTTCTCAGTGCCCAGTGATGCGCCGAATGACTTTGTATGAATCAGCATAGCACGTCTGGCCGGCTCTGTAAACCAACCACGGTCGAGAACCGGTTCAGGTTCGCATGCTCCCATATAATACCATCTGCCATCGGCCCATATTTCCACCCAGGCATGGTTATCATCAGTATGTGCCCACCTCGGTGTGTAAACCTGTCTTGCTGGTATGCCGGCTGTTCTGAGTGCTGCCACGGTGAATGTGGATTCTTCTCCACATCGGCCCCGGGCTGAGAGAATTGTGTTCATAGGTGAGGATGTCCTTATATCAGAAGGCTGGTAATTAACCTTTTCATGGCACCAATGGTTTATTTCCAGAGCAGCCTCTTTAATTTCTTTGCCTTTTATTCGTTGCTTCAACTCGTCATAACAGACTATCCGGAAAGAATCGAGATTTTCATTATTAACCCTGTAAGGCAAAACATAATGAAGAAATATATCTTCAGGAATATCTTTACCCCAGGTTGTTTCAGAGATTGTTCTCAGCGAAATATCAACATTGGCAAGAAAAAAGTCGCCGTTATAATCCGCAAGATCGTTCAATGGCATATACGCGTACAGGAACTTAAGGGCTTCTGTTTGTCGCGCAGATAACCTATTTTTAAAAACAGAAAAAAGAGCAGAATCCCTGTTTATTGCAAGTACGCGTCTTTTATTGAAAGCGTTCTCTGTAGCTTTGAGATAGTCTTTATCATTGATCAGGTGATTGTCAGAGCAGGAAACGACCACCAGGGCAATAAATAAAAAGATAAAAGCAGAGACCTGGTTTGACTCTGCTGCTTTACTAATCTGAAATATTTTCATATCAGTAAAAATTTCAAATTGTGCCGCAGGAACTTCTTACGATCAATTCCGGTGAGATATTTACCTGTCGTTTAAACTTCCCTTTTCCTGAATTCTTTACTTCTGACCATATCATATTTGCGACCTTTGTCGAGATCCCCGACAAAGGTTTTCTAAGACATGTAACAGGTGAGAACATAAGATCGAAGCCGGTTCCCTCTTCCATGGAGATCACGGCGAGATCCTGGGGAACCCTCAGTTTCTTCTTCCTGAATAAAGTCATTATAGGATAAACAAGGCTGGCATTCATTATTATCATCACATCGGCCCTGTAAGGAGGACGAAGGTACGATTCAAACATTGCAGAGTCGATCTCGTCTCCGGCATGGTGTTTCGATAATTCGAGTACAACAGGTTTATTTAGTCCGGGTTTTTTACCAATTGTATCAATAATATCCTCCATCGCCGAAGTGTCAGAGTGTGATGTTTTCTGGTGAGCGACAATTATTATATTCTTGTATCCAAGGCTGTCGAGATGATTGACAACCAGTTGTGCACCTGCTGCAGTATCTGTGCTTACAGTGTTAAGTCGCAATGTTCTGGATGGTTTCTCGAGAAGTACAAACGGGTAATCTGATGTTCTGAGAGTTCTTATTGTTCCTTCATCGGCTGCATCGCCAACCAGGATCAGCCCGCTGTAAAACTTTTTAAAGGCACCCACAAGACGGTCATATCGTTGATCATCAGGATCTTTTGTGACAATTGAAAAGCCGACTCCGATACTTGAAAAGGCTTTTTGAAGATAAGGCGTTATCTGAATTACGAAGGGATCGCTGATAGAAGGTACAATCATTCCTAAGACTCCCGGCTTTTCTTCAACCGGTGAAGATTCATTCTTATCGTGAAGTGAATCAAAATAACCCATTTGTCTTGCAAGCAGAAGTACTTTCTCCTGAGTATCTTTCCGGATTCCCTGTTGATCTGCTTTATTGTTTAATACAAGTGACACTAAAGTACCTGATACGCCGAGCCTGGTGGCGAGATCTTTATTTTTAAATTTTTTTCCCATTTCCCCATTAGTTGGAAGAAATAAATTTAGCACTTTTTTTGAATCCTTAAATTAAAATTAAGAAAATTTAACTTTTCACTGGTTACTTTTTGACAATCGGCTAAATATACATGATAAAAATTCCTTCAACCGCCCACTCAAAAACAAAAAAGGCCATCCATTCAGGATAGCCTTTAAAAGTTACATCAGGTTGACTATTTTTTACCGGAGCTAATACCTCTTTGCTTGGCAGCTGCTTCCAGTCTTTGCTGCCATTTGGACTTCTGAAGCGGTTTCTTTTTGTTCTGTTCAAGAGTTGCCAGCACGGCATTTGAATCAATGAATCTCTTCGAGATCATATTTTGTGCATATGTGAGCATGTTGGCCAAAAAGTAATAATATGTAAGACCAGCTGAAAAGTTATTCAGGATAAGCATAAACATAACCGGCATCATGTACATCATCATTTTCATCCCGGGCTGATCAGAACCGGGAGAAGACCCGGTCATCTTCATTGTCAAAAGTGTTGAAGCGGTCATCAGCAAGGTAAATAAGCTCACATGATTTCCGTACATCGGGATTGTAAAAGGAAGCTGTAGTATGGAATCGTAGGTCGATAAGTCGGTAGCCCATAGAAAATGCTCCTGACGCAATTCAATAGAGACCGGGAAAAATCTGAACATCGCGAAAAGAATAGGCATCTGGAGCAGCATTGGAAGACATCCCCCCATAGGGTTTACTCCTGCCCTCTTGTACAAATCCATTGTTGCCTGCTGCTTTTTCATGGCATCTTCCTTCTTGGGGAATTTTTTGCCAAGCTCTTCAACCATTGGCTTAAGCACCTGCATCTTTGCCTGTGACTGATACGATTTAAATGTAAGCGGAAAAAGCACAATCTTTATTAGCAGAGTCAATATTAAAATAATTAAGCCATAGTTCCCGATAAAGTTATCAAGCCAGTTAAAAACCGGAATGATAACAAATCTGTTGATCCAACCTATAATATTTTTACCCAGGAAAACTATCCGTTCCAGCTGAAGTTTTTCCCTTTTAAGAATTGGGATTGAATTCGGTCCAAAATACAACTTCATGCCAACTGAATTGGCAGAGCCTGATCCAAAAGGTATTCCGACTTCTGAGGTATAATATCTGTGATATTTGCTGGAACCTGTGGTTTTTGTTGATGTTACGGAGGCATTCAGGAAATAATCATTTGCGATGATGATAGATGAGAAGAACTGATCCTGAAATGAGATCCACCTTAGCTTCGTGCTGATATCATTTTTTACAATTTCTTTTGACTGGCGTGTGCCAAGGCCGTTAACATCATCCTGATAATATTTGTAATTGATGGTTGAATATTGTTCTTCATTTTGTCTTCCCTTTTCCTGCATTGGAATATACATCTTCCAATCGAGAGTAAGACTGTTCTGATTCGAGGCAATCACACCCTCCATCGAGTTGAACACCACATTAAAATCAACTATATATTTGTCGGGAGCCAGTGTATATTTGTACTCAATAAATTGATTTTCACCGGCAGGCAATCTGAGGACAACGCTCTCAGGTTGCGAGACCACCTTGTATGATCTTGTTTCAGATACAGGCTTGAAATAAAGGTTATTAGTCTGGACGGCTTTGTTATCAGCTGTAAAAAAGTTAAAGCCGAAAACTGTTGAATCGCCTGAAAAAAGTATAAGAGGTTTTGCATCATAAGTCTTATAATCTTTAAGACGGGCCGAGTAGACTCTGCCTCCTTTAAGTGAAATCTTAAGTTCGATCTTGTTATTTTCCAGAGTGATAAAATCATTTTCCCCTGTTGCGTCCTGTGCAAATACTCCATATTGACTAATATCAGCAGAGGGAGCGGTCGCGCTGGCAAGAGGAACTGGTGTATTTGCCGGAGCAGTACTTAATGAATCTGGTGTTTGTTTTTCCTGAGTGTTTCCTGTTTTCAGATTTATCTCATTGATTTTTGCCAACGCTACAGGATTATTCGGTTTTATTCTCAAGGCGTTAAGATACTCTGTACGGGCTGCTTCATAATCACCTTTCATGTATTGTGATTCAGCTACTTCCAGAGCTTTTTCAAATGATTTATTTGTACGATTGGTGTTATATATACTGAACCCTATAAAAATTACGAAAATCAGAATAATGCCTGTTATTGTATTTCTATCCATCTATATTGAATTAAAAGTATTGGTTTACAATCTAATTTTATTGTAAGGGTTGAAAATTTTCAACCCGTACGGTTTATCCTATGCAAGCTTTTACAAAACTGACAAATAAAGGATGCGGATTAACGACGGTGCTGCTGTATTCAGGATGAAACTGGACACCAACAAACCATTTATGTGATGGTATTTCAATTATCTCCACCAATCCTGACTCGGGGTTAATGCCTACCGGGATCATGCCATTATTTTTGACGTCATCAAAAAACTTGTTATTGAACTCATATCTGTGCCGGTGTCTTTCAACGATTTCAGTTTTCTGATAGGCTTCGAAGGTTTTCGAATTCTCGCTGATCACACACCTGTAACCCCCAAGTCGCATTGTTCCTCCTTTATCAATAATGCTTTTCTGTTCCTCCATAAGGTCAATCACAGGGTATTTAGTCTTATGGTTGATTTCCGTGGAATGAGCTCCTTCAAGATTCAGGACATTCCTTGCAAATTCTATGACGGCACACTGCATGCCAAGGCAAATTCCGAAGAATGGAACATTGTTTTCCCTGGCGTATTTCGCTGTTAATATTTTTCCCTCAATGCCTCTTGATCCAAACCCCGGGGCAACTAATATTCCATTTAAGCCATTCAGCTTCTCATTTACATTTGTTTCTGTAATTTCTTCCGAATGAATGTATTCTACTTCAACTGAACACTCATTCATCGCTCCGCTGTGTATAAATGATTCTGCGATGGATTTGTAAGCATCAGGCAGCTCAACATATTTTCCAACAAGTCCGACCTTTATTGAATGCTTTGGATTTTTAAGTTTGGAAAGGAATTCTCTCCACTCGGTAAGGGCAGGTTCTTTTTCAATCGGAAGAGCCATTTTTCTCATGACAGTCAGATCGAGGCCTTGTTCCAGCATCTTAATTGGCACTTCATAGATGGTTGAGACATCAACAGATTCAATTACAGCATTCTCTTCGACATTACAAAACAGCGCTACCTTCCGCTTGATGTCTTCATTAAGATGTCTTTCTGACCTCAGAACCAGGACATCAGGCTGTATCCCTGTTTCAAGAAGCTCTTTAACAGAGTGTTGAGTTGGTTTTGTTTTGGACTCACCTGTTGAAGACAGATAAGGGACAAGGGTAAGATGTATGACAAGGCAGTTTTGATTGCCAAGTTCCCATTTCAGCTGACGCACAGACTCAATATAGGGCAGCGATTCGATGTCACCTACTGTTCCCCCTATTTCTGTTATGACGATATCATATTTATCACCGGAGCCGACAAGCTTAATCCTTCTTTTTATCTCATCAGTGATATGTGGAATCACCTGGACTGTTTTACCCAGATAGTCACCTTTACGTTCCTTATTAATTACAGACTGGTAGATGCGTCCGGTTGTAACATTGTTTGCCTGGCTCGTAGGCACATTCAGAAACCTTTCATAATGTCCCAGGTCGAGATCTGTTTCGGCACCGTCGAGCGTTACATAACATTCGCCATGTTCATAAGGGTTAAGAGTACCAGGATCGACGTTTATATATGGATCGAGTTTCTGTATGGTAACCGAATATCCCCTGGCCTGTAAAAGCTTAGCCAGAGAGGCAGAAATAATGCCTTTTCCCAGGGAGGATGTAACTCCGCCTGTTACAAATACGTATTTAACGTCAGTCAATTGATAAAAATTTATTTATTAGCAAAAAGATATTTAATTCATTAATCATCAAGACCCGATTGGTCGATCATCTTCACTTTTTCTTCGAGAGTCTTTATCAGTTTCTTTGCACTTTCAATTTTATCTTCAACTTCTCTGATCATAGTATCAGCATTTGTTGATTTTGCAAAGAAACCAATATTATTTTCCCAAAGGACAATGTCACTTTCGAGCTGTTTAATCTTTGTAAAGAACTTATCTCTTTCATTTCTCACTTTCCGTGAGGCTTTCGGATTAGCCTTAAGATTATCAAGTTTAGTTTTATATTTGAGTATACTCTTATCCTCATCTCCTATTTTCAGCTTATCAAATTCCTTATTAATAGCAGTCCGGTATCTGTTGGTGATCTCATCTTTCATGATTAAACGGGACAAAACCAATGTCGGTCCATTTTCGCTGGAGATCCTTCAGTCTCTCGAATGCTGCCTGCACATCATTTCCCGGTTCGAATTTTTCAAGTTCATCGATTATGGCAAGTCTTAGCCTTCAGGTTATCCTCATACGAAGTATCGAGAGCAGCAAAGAATTCAGTTTTCCTGTTAAAGAAATGGTCACATGCCTTGCGGAATCTTTTCCAGCATCTTTCAGATTGTTTACGTGGGACAGGACCAATCTCTTTCCATTCTTTCTGAAGTCTGATGAGAGCATCTGAGGTGGATTTCCATTCAGTACTCTCCTGCAGTGCTTCAGCCTGTACACACAAATCAGTTTTTCTCTGAAGGTTATTCAGCTGTATCTCTTTATTATCGGCATAGAAGCCTCTCTTCTTTTCGAAGAATGCATCACAAGCTTCTCTGAACCTCTGGTAAACCTTGTTATTTTGTTTCTTAGGGGCAAATCCTATTGTCCTCCACATCTTCTGCAGCTCAACAACTTTGTCAGCTTTTTCATCAAAATCCTTGAAGTTTTTGATCTCCATAAGATTGATAGCGTCCACCTCTTCGCAGAGCGCTATCTTGGCTTCCAGATTCTTCTTCTGATCATCCTTCTGTTTTTCGAAGTACTCATGATGGCGTTTATTGATCTGTGAAGTAGCTTCCTTGAATCTTTCCCATATTTCGTTTTTCGATTCGGCCGGAACGGGGCCTATTTCACGCCACTGATTATGAAAATCCTGCAAAAACCTGAAAGCATTAACCGGATTTGGTTCGAGGAGAAGTTGTTCTGCCTTTTCGCATAACAATACTTTTGACTCGAGATTTTTCTTCAGATCGAGATCCCTTAACTCTTTATTTATTTTAATATAATCGTAGAATATTTCAACATAGTGATGATAATTCTCCCACAGATCTTTTAGTGAAGTCTGGGGAACAACACCTATAGAATGCCATTCATTCTGAAGAGCCCTGAAATCGTGAAATGTTTTATTAATTGATTCTTCCCTGTTTACAAGCTCTTTTATCTTGTCAATAATATCGTATTTTTTCTTCAGGTTCTCATATTTCTCAGCTTCCTGAATTTTATTATAATCAGTTTTTTTCTCTTTATATTTTTCGAGAAGATGTTTTACACGGGCATCATCAGGATCAACCCATTGCTCTGTAATCTTCTATTTTGCCGCCACTTTCAAGAAATTTGATTTTTCGTTCCTCCGACTCGCTTTTTAATTTCTTATAAAACAGGATCTTTAAACGCTCTACATCGTCGCGGATCTCTATTGCCGGCCGGTTTTCGATCAGGAGTCCTAAAGTTTCAACAAGCTCATGTTTGGCATAGCCTGAATAATCGACTTCAGGAAGTTCAATATCCGACAAAGAGAGATTGTCGTCCCCTGCTGTGTCTTCATGTATATCTTCTGCTTCTTCTTCTTCTTTTTCTACAGAAACAGGTTTTTCTTCTACTTCTGCATGTTCCTCATTTTCAATGATTTTCTCAGAATCATCTTCAGGTTTTTCAGCATCTTCCGGAGAGTCAGGCTCTTGTGTGGGTTCTGCATGTATGGCATCCTCAGTTCCGCGGGTATTTTCATCAGCCACGGATTGTTCTTCATGAACAGAGTCATCCGGATTTTTCTTGGTCATAATCAATCCTTTTATAGTTCAGCTCTTTATCAGTAATTTACACCATGGCATTCCATGGGATTTTCAGAGTACGAAAATATCGAAATATTTAATAATACTCAAAGTTTTGACATAAATAAATGTGAGAATCAGATATTAAGCCACACCGAAGGTTATCATCAGGATTAAACTTTCTTCTGAAAACCTTGTTTCGGAGAGCTCCCAATAAGGCAAATAAATTATATATTTGGATAATAATAAAACCCGTCAGAAAAACATATTTAATAAAAATTGGCTATGGATAGTAAGGAAATCATCATCTTGGCAAGCGTTCTGGTAGCAGTATCTATCAGATTATACAGAAATTATGCTAAGAAACATAAGGATCCCCAGGGCACAGGAACTAAGCCAGCCGCAACCTCTTTTCCTTCAAATTCCGGAGAGGATGATTATGAACCTTATTCGAAAAAATGAACTCAGCCCCTGTTTTTCGTTACCATGTAACGGAACGGATTTATGAGCTTCTGAAGCAGCCTGATATTTTCGGTTATTATTTCTGCAGTACCCTGCATATTCTGGGTGAATTCCAGCTTATTTCCATAGAGAGTTGAAAGACCTTCAGGTAATTCAATTTCAATAATATAGAAATCGCCGGCAGGAACGAGTGAAATTGATTTGACTTTCCCTCGCACCATTCCATATTCAAGATAAGGATAGCCGCTTAGTTTAATATTTACGGGCTGACCGGTTTTTACTTTTCCCGATCTCTGCATTTTAAGATTTATCCTTCCCAGGAATTTGCCGGTTACTACCGGAACTATGCTGACTACAGGTTCATCTTTTACCACAGATTGATTGGCACTCCAGAATTTTGTAAATGAAACAATTCCTTCAACCGGGGAGACCAGCAGGTACGTATTTTCCCAAAGGTTCAACTGTGCCTTAAGGTTAAGAAATGATTCTCTTAGCACGGATACCCGTTTATCCTTCTCATCATTCCCGGTTATTCTGTAATCCTGAAGCGTTTGTCGCTTTTCGGCAAGTTCGATTGTCTTTGAGGAATGATCAAGCCTTACCTGCTGGAGTTCCATATTGACTCTCAGCAGCGCCTGTCTCGATCGCTCAATATCACTTTCAGCAAGCACGCTGCCTGCGAACAATGATGAATCGCGTTTGAATTTTTTAGCTTCAATACGTTGATTTTCAGAATATAGTCTCTCTTTGGCGACGAGTCTTCTTATATATTCCTGAATGCCATTTATTTCATCGTTAAGCGAGATTATTTTATTTCCATAAAAATCATTGGTTACAAAACTATTAAGGTCGGACAGGTTTTTCAGGAAAACGCCATATGAAGCCTGAAGCTCACCAAGTGAAGAAAATAGAGGTAAAATCTTGTAGGAAAGCAATTCCGGTTTTTTTATGGTATCCAGGATTTGTTTCAGCAATTCCATCTCACTGACAGATGCTGTTGTTTCCATAACTGCCACCAGCTGTCCTGCCGCAACTTTTTCCTTCTCTTTCACATATAATGAATTTATATGTCCTGTAATTTTAGAAACCAGTGTTACAGGAGGATTCTCAGTCGTAATCTCTATCGGGGCGGGAATGGTATCGGGATATTTTATTAACCAGGCGAACAATACAAACAGGATGAAAACCAGGATCATTATTGTAGCTCCCCATCTGAGAATTAGTTTGGGAGGTTTTCCCATTATTTCTCTTACAGGCTCGGAATAGAGTATTTCAGGTTTCTGATTCTTCATATTTTTCTCTCAGCTTCCAAGTTCAAGTTGATTCTTCACAAGATTGAAATATGCGCCTTTATTCAATATAAGTCCATCATGTGTCCCTGTTTCTATAATCCTCCCATTATCAAGAACGACTATCTTATCGGCATTTCTCACTGTGCTTAACCGGTGCGCGACAACAATGACTGTCTTTCCTTCGAAAAACTCTGAAAGATTCTCTACGATTACCTTCTCGTTATTGGCATCGAGTGAATTTGTCGCTTCATCAAATATAATGATATCAGGATCCTTATAAATAACCCTGGCGATCAGGAGTCGTTGTTTCTGACCCTCGCTCAGACCATGGCCGTTTGACCCTATTTTAGTATTATATCCCAACGGAAGAGATTCAATAAATCCACGGATATTGGCAATGTCGACCGCCTTTATCAGCCTCTCCTCATCTATTTCACCCGAGCCAGGCGCTATATTCGCTGCGATTGTATCGGGAAACAGGAACCCATCCTGCATAACAGCGCCTACCTTATTCCTCCAGACCTTTAAACTCAGATTTGTCAATCTTATGTCACCGATTAATATTTCACCTGATACAGGCAGATAAAAACCAAGCAGCATCTTGAGCAGGGTTGTCTTGCCGCTTCCGCTTGTTCCTACTATTGCTGTAATTTTATTTTCCTCAATAAACAGATCTATATCCTTTAGGGCAAACGGTGAACGCGGGCCTTCGTACTGGTATGACAAACTGTTGAAATATATATCTTTTTTATCAGGAAGCTTTAAGATTTTGACTTCAGGATCAGGTTCTTCTTCTTCAAGATTATGCACCTCCGCAAGACGGTCGAGACTCATTTTTGCATCCTGCGACATTCTGAAGAATCCGATTATCTGGCTGACCGGGACATTGAGCTGACCTATTATAAACTGAACAGCAAGCATCATACCAAGAGTCATATTGCCTTTTAGTACAGCTGTGGCAGCAACGATTGTGATTAGTACGTTTGTGACTTCATTAATGAAAGTAGCGCCTGCACTCTGGTATTGCGCAAGTGTAAGTCCTTTTACTTTCAATCCGAAAAGTGTTGCCTGCAGTTTTTCCCAGTCCCACCGCTGGCTGAGCTCACTTTGAGTCAGCTTTATTTCCTGCATCCCGTTTACAATGTTTATGAGTTTGCTTCCCGAAATTGACATTTGTTTGAAACGCAAGTGATCAAGCCTTCCTCTCGATTTCATGAAAATTGATACCCATGTCACATATAGAATGGAACCAGTGAGAAACAGAATTAGAATTTTTACACTAAAAACGGCGAGAACAATTCCAAAGACAATAAGATTAAAAAATGAAAATAAAATGTTCAGACTTGCCGATGTCAGAAACTCTTCAATCCGGTTATTATCTTCAACCCGCTGAAGAATATCTCCCGTAAGCTTGGTATCGAAAAAAGCCACAGGAAGAGACATCAGTTTCTGCAGAAAGCCGGAGATAACGGCAACATTAACTCTTGAACCAATATGAAGCAATAACCACCCTCTTATAAACTCAACCGACATTCTGCCGAACACCAGGGCCAGCTGGGCAAAAAGAATAAGATAGATAAATCCTATATCATTGTTATTCAGTCCAATATCAACGATTGACTGAGTAAGGAACGGTATTACAAGCTGAATACAGCTACCCAGTACTAACCCCAGAATCAGCTGATAGAGATACTTTTTGTAAAACCTGAAATATTTAAAGAGAAATTTAAAACCATGAGTTTTTTCCTGGTCATTCTCATTTTTGTAAAGCGAAGGGGTCGGCTCAATGATTAAAACAAGACCGGCAGGTTTATCTTCGATAATAGTTGAAGCCCAGTTGCGTATAAATTCATCCTTTTTGTATTTTACCAGACCAATAGCGGGATCAGCTGCCCATATTTTGTCATCCTTGATTTTATAAACTACAATGAAATGTTTTTGTCTCCAGTGGACTATGCATGGCAGAGGAACATTTTCACTCATAAGATCAAAAGGGATTTTGACACCGATTGTTCTGAAACCTAAAGAATCTGCTGCTTCTGATAATCCAAGAAAAGAGACTCCTTCCCTGGTGATATAACATTTTTTTCGCAGGGATTCCAACGAGAAGTTCATTTTGTAAAAACCTGCTATCATTTTCAGACAAGCAGGACCACAATCCATTGCATCAGGTTGTTTTACAAACGGGAACGACATGTCAGGCTGAAGAAATTTAATTTTAACTCAAGTAAAGATATTTATATTTTGACAAGAAAAGTCCGGTATCATATAAAATAGGATGTGTAAAAACCAGAACAGAAAATTTGGGATTTGAAATAGTATATTTACCGGTTGATTTTTTAATCTATATTGTTTGTTCAGTAAAGTTTCCGATATCAATATCATAAACGGCATCCGCAATCAGGATGACAAAATACTTAATTGGCTATATGACAATTACTTACCTGTTGTTAAGAAACATGTTTTAAATAACAGCGGATCGCCTGATGATGTTTCGGATGTTTTTCAGGATACAATAATCTCCCTCTATAACCAGATAGCCGATGGCAATCTGAATCTAACTACAGATTTGAAAGGGTATTTTTTCGGAATTGCCCGTAATGTATGGAATGCACAACTGCGCAGGAAACAAAAGACGACCGGGCTCGAAATGGATGTGACTGAGGATGAAGATCAGGAAGAACAGGCAGACCCGACTGTTGAACGCATAATTTCAAGATTATTTCCAATGTTAAAAGCTGATGAACAACAGGTTTTGCGTCTTTTTTCGGAAGGTCGCACCTATGAGGATATAGCAATTGAAATGGATCTGAAGAATGATATTTATGCCAGGAGAAAAAAATACCTGAGCAAAGAAACACTTCTTGAATTGCTGAAAAACGATTCCGAATATCAGGAATACTTACGCTTAAGGTAATATATTACTGCCAGGATGAGCACTAAAAGGGATATTAATGCCAGACTGATTTTAAGCTTATTATGATGATAAAGCGCCGAATCATTTCCATATACGACCAATGAGGACCAAAAATACGGATGCGATCTCAATTGATCAGCATCTTTCAGAAAAAGGGTCCTTGCTCTTTTTAATGAAACACTTTTTGAATATCCTTTTTCAAGATTATCATAGAACATCTTAACTACCTCTGTGCCTGATTTATCTTCAATCTCCCACATCGACATAACTACTGAAAGACTTCCGGAGTATATGAATCCCCTTGCAAGGCTTAAAATTCCTTCCCCTGAATAGAGCATGCCAATACCGGTATTACACGAGCTCAGGACGACCATTTTTGCTTTCAAAGGTATTCCGTATATTTCAAATGTCTTGAGATACCCGTCGTCTGTCGAATCATTAGCATGACTGAATATCAGAGTCGAACGCATAGGCTCCTTATCGTTCAGAAGAGTATGCATTGCCAGATGGATTATATCATATTTACCCGACTCCTTTTTAAATACTGATTCAAGTGCTTTCTTGTTCTCAAATAGAGTACCACCAGTAATGCCTGATATGTATTCGGCTTCCTGTCTCGCAAATGGAAGATCATTAAGAGTTCCCATTCCTCCCTGGCGTGCCGATATGACCGATTGGATATCTATTGTCTCAGGATAGTCTGGAGCGAATGCTATTAATTTATTGTCGCCGTTGTTATCTTTCTTTCTTGTTTCAGACATGAAAGTCGCCGAATAAGTATAGGAAATATCGAGATCGTTCATAAGGTAATTTAGTTCCTTGTATCTTATTCCTTCTGTCATCTTTATATTAACAGGGAAAGATTCGAAAGGCAGGTATGAAAGGTAATTATCGGGGGAAATAACCACCCTGTCTGAAATCAGATACGATCTGAAGGGTTCAACAAGAATCCTATAAAGTCTGTTGCCTGTTGTTTGAAAATCTTTAAAATTAAGCGATGCATCATCAGTAGGTGACGGCTTCGATAATAAATTTCTGAATTGTCTGAGATCATTGAAAAATGAGGAATCTATGCGTTGCACCAGAAACTCATGATGTTTTCTATTGACTACAAATGTGTAGAGCAATGTGTCTGATAATATATAATTTACATAATTTCCATTACGGCCAACCACAGCCTGGATATCATTCATCCCGATAGTGCCTGTATTATATTTTATAGCGTAGTAATCGGGATACTTTTTTTCGAGAACCAGTATCAGGGAGTCTCTCTTTCTCGTGCCTTCTAAAAGGCTTTCCTTCCATCCAAGTATTAACTCGGTATTCGGATTATCCCTGGCAGTTTCTTCCGATATCTTAGCATCATAAAGATTTATCTCACGCTGTAATTCTTTCTCAAAATTCCCCACATCCGGAGGTAAATGAAGCTGTGCTGCTTTTAATTCTCTGGCAGATGTTAATAATCCCGCTACCTTGCTTTTTTCAGAATATTCGAACAAAGTTTCAAGATATCTCTTGTCTCCTGTTTTTCTGTAAAGAAGATTAAAATCCCTGATGACATCAAGATATGATTCACGGTACCTGTCGCCTAAAATCAACCTGCTTTCTTCTTCACTTATATTTACCCTTACTTTATCAAGCAGCAATACCATAAGCCGGGAAGTATTTGAAGCGGCAGTAATGGCTTTCATATCTGACGTTTTCCTGTAGATACTCCATAGAATGTCATACTTTACCTTTAGTGTTCTTAGTGTTGTGATATCAGGTTTTAAATCTTCAACTGCAGGGTTGCTGTAATTATTTTCAGAATCCGGATTCTGCTTGTTAGTGAACAGCAGCTTCTGTATATTTTCGAGCGCCTTAATTGATTGTCCGGAGGCTTCCAGCGCCAGTGAATAACCTTTTATAACGCTGTTTACAAGAAAGGCATCCTGGTCATTTTTTCTTACATACTCAAGACATTTTTCATAATATTTCAGAGCTTTCTCATTATCAATTTTATTAGCTACAAGATAACCTGCATAATTTGAGAGGACTTCATAATAAAGCCGGTTATCTGACCCGAATCTGCTTCCCGCCCGGTCGAGCGCAAGTTTGAGAAGTCTTGCACCCTCATTAGTTTTTTTTGAATCACTCAGGAAAATAGAATAGCTGTTTATAATATTATAATCGAGATATGAATTATCCGAAAGAGCAAGTTTGACTCCCTTGTCATAATAAGCGGCAGATTCATTCTTAAGCCCAAGTGAATTATAAGTTGCGGCCAGATTATTTAAGAGATTAATGAAATCTGTTTTATTGCCGCCTGGTGATGAGCCATAAAATGATTCTGTTTTCTCAAAATAGATCTTTGCTTTTGAAAAATCACCAAGCTGGCTATAGCAGACTCCTATATTATTATATATACCTGCAACGATATCAGCAGGAATTCCATCTGGTTTTTCAGTTGCAATCCGGAGCGCATTGTTCATATTGATCAATGCCTTTTCATATTCTTTAATATTTATGTATGCACTCCCAAGGGAGTAATATGATGACAATACTTCCGGATGGGAATCCCCGTAGATTTTCCTGCCTGTCTCAAGCGATTTAAGAGCATAGTATTCGAACATTTTAAAGTTACCAAGATTTCCATATTCCACACTCAGATTATAAAAAGCTCTCATATAGACTCTGTCGTATTCCTGTTTTTTTTCCTTTAAGACAATGCACGTATTTAAATTATCAATCGCCTTTTTAAAATAGTTGTTTTTCGCATTGTAAATTCCCAGAAGATAAAATGATTCAGCGAACATTGAATTATCATCGTTCTCTTTTAGAGTCTGTAAAAGCTTTTCTGCAAACACTCCGGCTCTTACAAGATCATTTGCTGATAACCATTTTGTGAGTGAATCATTAAGCGATTTAACCGGGTTTAGCTCTTTGCTCATTTCAGCAGTTTGTTGCTGAGTCGCAACGTACGAAAAAGCAAAATCCTGAGGCAATAAGCCTGTGGTCAATAATAAACAGAACAGAACAAATCTGGAAGTTTGCTTATAAAAATTCATGAACCGGTCTTCAAGGTTTTAGAGTTATCCCGCGACAAATATAATAAAACCAAATCAAATTCATTATTCGGTCAAAAAAAGGTGCTTTATAAAGCGCTGATTATGAGGCATTAGAAAAATAGTTTAAAAATAGTTCATTTTTTCGTGTCACAAAAGTGCATGTACCGACATGTAGTAGTATAGACGATGATTTAAAATCTACCTGACTAAATTATAGAAACCATGAAAAACATGAATCCTGAAGTTTACAAAAGTCTTTTCGCTGAGTTTATTCTTTCAAATGAAGAAATGATTTGTGTGCGTGGTGGCACGATGGATGAAGATCCTGTTGTCAAACCGAACATACCTCCGGTTATACTCTGAAATAAATCATAGATAAATAACGAATAAATAATCAGTAAAATAAAACTACAATGAAAAACTTTAATGATATACTTCGCGATTTTGTTTTATCAAATGAAGAAATGATTTGTGTTCGTGGCGGAACCATTGATGAGGATCCGGTTGTTAAGATAGTTATACCACCTGTAATACTTTGACGAAGTTATCCATGATATTTGATTTGAATATTAGTTAAGTTTAATTTATAGTACAGGCTTATTGTATAATTTAACCGCAAATATCAGTTTGTATTGAGCAAAGGACCGAACAGGCGATTTATGTTTCGGTAACACTCTTAAAACTAAAAGGTTAATTGCATAATTTTTGATCATAGATTTATTCGAACTTTTAAAAAAATATCAATGAAGACAAACGATTTTTCATATTTCATCGAAAGGTATAATGCCGGTGAGATGAGCGAAGCTGAAAAACAGTGGTTCCGGAAAGAGATTGAAGGAAACGAAAAGTTACGCAATGAGGTCAATCTGAGGAAGCGGACAGACGAAATTCTGAAAAATCAGAATGTAATGTCTTTACGTAACAAGCTTTCAGAGATAGAAAAGAAAAGGAACAGGGTAAATATCTCTCCAAAGAAATCCAGGGTAGGTATTTATATAAGATATGCCGCAGTTTTCTCGGCGCTTGTAGTTCTCGGTGCATTAACCTTTTTCCCGGGTAAAAGTCTGAATAATGATGAAATTATGAATCGTTTTTATAAAGCATACGAGCCGCCGACAAGCCAAAGGTCGGTTCAGCCAGGCACTGATGCTGACTTTACTCTTGCCCTTGAGTTTTATAATACTCATGATTACAATAAAGCCGCAATACTCTTCAGCAAAGTGCTCAAAAACAAGCCAAATGATATGCAGACAGTATTGTTGAAAGGCGTTTCAAATTTTGAAGAGAAAAAATACCCTGAGGCAAAACAGTCATTCAACACAGTGATTGACGATAAGGATAACCTCTATATTGATCAGGCTGAATGGTATCTTGCTTTGTGTTATATAAATACAAATGAAACTGAGAAGGCCAAATTGCTTCTGACCACTATTGGAGAAGAAGATGGCATTTACAAAAAGGATGCAAAAAAAATAATCAGGAAATTGAAATAATAATCAGACTGTTCTGGCCGAAAATTGAAGAACTGTTTTTATAACGAAATGAATTCTTGTATGAATAACCTGGTAAATTGTCCAACTGTTTTAACTGGTATGTCGCATGAAATGCGAACTCACATGAATGCGATCGTTGCATTTTCATACCTTATGAAAGACTCGGGATGTAATGATTCGGAGCGTGAGGAATTCAGTGGCCAGATATTAACGGCATGCGAACAGCTGATCGGTCTCTTCGACAGCTTTCTCGATTCTGCAATGATTGACGCCGGCAGCTCGAATACCGAGTCAAAGATCTGTAAATTCGATAATTTACTCGATGAACTTATTTCTGAATTCAGGGAAGACCTTAAAAATGATGGAAGGAAAGAACTTCAACTGGTAACAGAGATCAGATATTCAAATTCACTCGAGGTAATTATTGACAAGAATAAATTATTCAGGATAGTACGCAGCCTCTTCCAAAACTCGGTAAAAAATACAAAATCAGGTTACATAAAGATCGGATATTTTCTCAGGGATGAGAGTATAAACTTCTATGTCCTCGATTCAGGACAGGGATATTTTAAAAGCAGGGAATTCGTAAACACACTGGATTTAAACAAATCTCTGACGCAGTTCAACGATACTTATACTGCTATCAATATAATCCTTGCTAAAAAGCTCATTCATATGTTAGACGGGAATATGAGTGTTGAATGTAACGGTCTTACAGGAACGGGAATCTATTTTTCATTACCCGTCAGTATGATAGCAAGCTCCGATATTAATATTAATAAATTCATAAATACCATGATAGCTATCTGATAAAGCTTAGGTTTTTATTTTTCAATGTCTCAATCCAAATCTTGAGAGCAAATGGCTGTCTCACCAATAGACAGCCATTTTTATTTTTTCATTTCTATGATCTTTGCCTCAGTTCTTCTGTTGAGACGCCTGCCCTCAATTGTTACGTTATCTCCGAGATGTGATGTGTTGCCATAGCCTTTAAACTTAAGTCTGTCGGACGAAATACCCATTTTAACGAGATAGTTAACAACAGAAAGGGCTCTTTTCTCTGACAATGTTAAATTGTATTTTTCAGAACCGGTTGAGTCGGTATATCCTCCTATTTCCATAATAAGGTTTTTATTCTCAGAAAGAAGCGCAGCAAGGTTATTCAGTTCATTCATCGATTCTTTCTTCAATTCCCATGAATCAACTTCAAAAAAGACGTTTGACAACAGCATCTTTTCTCCTACTTTAGTCGGATTCAGGACGATCCGCTTTATGTAAGGCTGTGAAGCAGTATGTATTCCCTCGAGTGTAAAATTCTCTGAATAAAACAGATAACCTGGTTTGCTAACGTTTATACCGTAATTATAACCCGAAGGCAGGCAAACAAGGAAGTTACCGGATTCATCGGTAGCGTTTTTCAGGAGAATCTTCCCGGTTGAGAGGTTCGTCAATTCATAATCAGCCACCAGCAATTTCCCGGTCTCTTTATCATAGACCTTGCCTTTCATATACGACACAGGATCGGGTCTTATTGATTCATAAAGATCGAAAGTAAAAATATCTTTCCCCTGCGATTTATCTCTTACAGAAGAGAAGTAGGCTTTCAGACCGGCTGACTCTATTACAAGACCCATCTCATCATTGTAAGTATTTATGGGATATCCCAGGTTTTTGGGTTCTGACCATGTGCTGTCTTTTTCCAGCCTGGTCATGTACAGATCAAAGCCTCCCATTCCAATTCTCCCGTCAGATGCGAAATAGAGCGTCCTGCCGTCAAAATGGATGAATGGCGACATCTCATCGCCGTCGGTGTTAATCGATGGCCCCATGTTAACCGGTTCTGACCATTGATTTTTACTGTTCAGTCTGCTAAACCAGATGTCCTTCCCACCTAATCCGCCTGGCCTGCTGCTGGAATAGAATAGTGTCTTACCGTCAGCGCTTATAGATGGTTGTGATTCCCATTTATTTGTATTCACCGGGGCTCCGATATCTGCAGGTTCCGTCCATCTGCCATTATTGTATGCAGAAAAGTAAATGTCACATGCGCCTAAGCCGCCTGGACGGTTGCACCCGGTAAAAAACATATAACTGCCATCTGAAGAAAGCGTCTGGGCGCCTTCATTTTGCACCGAATTCAGTGGTGCTCCGGCATTATAGGCCTGCTGCCATTTCTTATCAGAGTAGCGGCTGATATAAAAATCTTCCTGTACGACCCCACGGGAACCACTATTTGATATATTCAACTGTCTTGTGAATATTAAAGTCTGACCATCAGCAGTAATTGATGGCCAGTATTCGTCATCTTTCGTATTAATGCCATTCCCAACGCTTACCGGATTGAAGGGGACCGGGTTTTTAATGGCAGAGAAGGGCAAATTCACAATTTTTTACCCGTTTCGCCGCTGCAGCTTTATTAGCTGCCGACATCCCTGTCTGCGACAAATAAACATTATAATGGGTAAGAGCCAGGTAATAATCACCTGACATAAACTCTGCATTAGCCAGATTGAAAAAGATCGGCTTAAAGAAAAGAGAATCTATCTTAACTGCTGATCTGTAGCTGAATGATGCTTCCACGTACCTGTTCTGCCGCATCATTAGTTCACCAAGCATAATGTATGCTTCATAGAATTTTTTATCGATCGACAGGGCTGCACGAAAATCGTTTTCTGCCTTGTTCATATCTACATAATCATAAGCAGTAATACCATCATTATATTTTTTCAATGCTCTCTCCGATGTAGTATGCAGCCCCTGTGAAAAACACGGATTGGCTGCCATGCCGAAGATCACTAATAGAAATATTGACAGTTTACACTTCATACACATTCAGGGAATACGCATATATTTATGAACCTGGAGCGATATCCGCCATTTCGGGTTCTTTTTGATGTATTCTACTATTGCCGGTATAATCAGATCAAATCTGCTCCACTCGGGCTGAAGAAATAATCTGCATTCATCACTTACCAGTCCACGATATTTTTCTGCCCACTCAAAATCGCTTTCATCCTGGATAATAATTTTCAGTTCATCAGCAAAGTCACAAAATTCAGCGAGCGGAGGCATGTTCGTTTTTGGTGAAAGACATATCCAGTCCCAACTACCGCTCAAAGGATATGCACCTGATGTTTCAACAAAAGTACTGATATTTTTGGTTTTTAATCCATTACACAGATAATCAAGGTTCCACATAAAAGGTTCTCCGCCCGTGACGACGACAGAATCAGCACCCGACCGGGCAACGTTTTCGATAATGGAAATTGTTTCAACCAATGGATGCAGACCGGGATTCCATGAGAATCGTGAATCACACCAACTACATCCGATATCACAACCTCCGAGCCGTATAAAGTATGCTGCTTTCCCGGTATGAAAACCTTCACCCTGGAGCGAAAAAAACTCCTCCACAAGAGGAAGTTTGTCAATATCTGTTATAAATTGTTCTTTTTCCACATTAATTATTCTAATCCTTCTTATTACCGAACAGCATTTTGTATTCCAAAGTTTTGGCTGTTTTTACCCAGTTTTCCGGAATTATTTTCCAGTTGTTAAAGGGCATCGGATCAATTGTACCTTTTGCTTCGATTGATTTCAGCATATAATATCTTAAATCACGATCTGTTGAAGAAATTAATCTTTTTCTAAGTTCATCTTTCTGTATCCCTGCCCCTTCCGTGAAATGACCACCGCCACCGTTACCTCTGTATGAATTTACAGCCACTTTGTACATTTTGTTCAATTCAAAAGGCCTTCCGTCAGTAAATCCTTTGATATTAATCCTTTCTCCCTCCGGTTTGCTCACATCAACTGTATAATCAATCCCGGCTGCTGAGTCGAAATTATAAGATTGATTCTTAAAATATGCTTTGTTGTTTGTCATGATAGGTTTACCGTCTTTCCCTGTTCGTAATTTTAACAGCAAGTCATTTGGACCGTTCATGGTGTTGAGCCATATGGAATAGGAAAACTCCAGATACTTCCTGATCTCCTCACCCGATAATGACATCGTATAAAGCATGTTTTCAAACCGGTACAACTTAAACATATCACCAACAGTCACTGGGCCTTTGTTAATTTTGACATCGAACGACAGAGGAGCGGCAAATGAAACATCGGCATGTGTGATTTCAAGCTGTATTGAATGGATCATGTCGATGAATGCCGAAGAACCAAAATACGAGTCGCGTGAAGTTATGTCAGATGAAGAGTAGCCGATAACTCTGTTTACATATTCGTCAATTTTCTTAGACTGAGGTTCGAACAATGCCATGAAATCAGAATCAGGCTTGTAATCAGATACATTTATTATTTTTCCGGAGATTTTCATTTCAGGTTTGCCATTTATCTTTCTCCCGGTGAGTATAATATCTGCCTGAGCGAGTTTCTCTGATCTGCTTCCGCCGTTTAGTATTAAAACGGTGTCTCCTGCTGAGTTGACAAACTTTTCATTTGCCAGCTTATGGTCGTGTCCGTTAAAAATAATATCAAATCCCGGGACGTTAAAAGCGACTGCTGCTGAACCATTTTCACTATAAGAGTCCGTTCGTCCCGCAATACCTTCGCTCCTGTCCCATCCGGAATGAAACAATCCGACAACTATGTCAGGGTTTTCGTTTAAAATTGCCGGCATCCATTGTTTAGCGGTCTCCACCATATCCTTAAACTCAATTCCTGAATACAATTCGGGAGGCAGCCAATTAGGGATTGAAGGTGTTACAAGTCCAAAAACAGCAATTTTGACACCGTCCTTCTTTATGATCTGATACGGTTTAAAATATGGTTTTCCTGTTTTGGTGTCAATGGCATTGGCAGCAAGCAGCGGGAATTTATCTTCTCTGACCATCCTGTCATAAACCAGGTGACCTGCTTCAATATCGTGATTTCCAACTGTACCAATGTCATAATCCATATAATTCATCACTGCCGACAAAAAATGTGGTGGCAGCGTATCGATGAAATTATAATAGTAAACCTCGGGTTGACCCTGGAGATTGTCTCCGTTATCGAGCAGCAAAACCGCATCTTTTTCATTTCTCTCTTTTAAGATGTAGGTTAATGAAGAAGCCATTGAAAAATTTAGTTTCTCCTTCTCTATAAAATCAAAGGGAAGTATTACTCCATGAATATCAGTTGATTCGATAATGCTGAGATTCTTTTTCCTGGCTACGGAACAGGATACCAGCGCAAATACAATAAATAAACCCAGGAAATGACGACTTAACGATCTGATTTTCATATTAAAATAATTCTTTTTGAGACAGCTTTCAGCAATACATTAAACAAAAATAATTGCATCGCCTGATATATGGCTCAAACTTATGAAAGAATAATCATTTTTAATTAATATGACCTATGTTATTGATCATTTAAACACGGATGACATATATTTGCTTAAAAAACAAAATGGTTATTACAGGTTTGGAATCCATATTAAACAATTTTCCTGAGGATCTTAAGGGCAAAAACATAGGAATATTATGTCATGCTCCAAGTATTACCAGTGACTATCAACATATCTCTGAAGTATTTTTTAAAAGGAAGGATTGCAGATTAGCAGCTCTTTTTGGTCCTCAGCATGGGATTCACGGGCAGACCCAGGACAACATGATTGAGTGGCAGAGTGAAAAGCATCCTGTTTTTAACATACCTCTTTACAGTCTGTATGGCAATCACAGAAAGCCCACTCAGGAGATGCTCAAAGGCATTGAGGTCTTTCTGATAGATCTTCAGGATGTAGGCGCGAGATTATATACCTATATATGGACTGTAAAGCTTGTAATGGAAGCCTGCAGTGAAGCAGGTATCCAGGTGGTATTGCTTGACCGCCCGAATCCTGTTGGTTTGCTTCCGTTTGATGGCCCCGTTTTAAAGGAAGATTTTTTTACATTCGTAGGTGGTGCGTCAATTCCCTTGTGTCACAGAATGACAATAGGTGAAATGGCGCAATGGCTCAGGGAGAAGTATTTTCCCAGGATGCAACCTTAAAGTTATAAAAATGAAAAACTGGAACAGATCATCATTATACAGCGATACTGGTCTTCCCTGGGTACTCCCTTCTCCTAATATCCCAACGCTTCAGACATGTATCGTCTATCCCGGGACTGTACTTATTGAAGCGTTAAACCTGTCCGAGGGAAGAGGCACTACCATACCTTTCGAGCTTTTTGGCGCGCCATTTATCAATTCAGCTGAACTGAAAAAAAATCTTGATAACAGGCATCTTGAGGGATGTGTTTTCAGGTCACATGACTTCATTCCTACATTCCATAAATACAGCGGGGAGCTCTGCTTCGGAATACAGATTCATATCACCGACATTCACCGGTATAAACCTGTCGGCACCGCTCTTGAAATTTTTGATGCTATCATTGAAACTTCCAAACCCGGATCGCTGGCATTCAAAAACCCGCCTTATGAATACGAATATAAGCTCATGCCATTTGACATTTTATCAGGTGACTCCGGAATGAGGGAAACACTGGTGAGCAGGAATAATCCTTCACATGAAAAAGAGAGATGGACAGAAGAGACTGAAGATTTTAAGAAGGAATTCAGGAGTTTGTCCTTTTACGGAGAATAATTATTTTTTCCTGTTAAGATTTGTAATCAATTTTTCTACCAGGTTTTGATAGAGTATTGGCTTAATTATATAATCCGTAAATCCCGAGTTCAGAATTTTTTCCTTGTCACCAAGCAGACCATAAGCAGTCTGAGCAATTATGATTATATCTTTTTTTACTTCCCTTATTCTGCTCATGGCCGTGTAACCGTCTATAACCGGTAACTGAATGTCCATCAGGATAATATCAATATCATCAATTGCCAGTGCAACCTTAACAGCTTCCTCACCATCTCCGGCATTAAGAACAATTACTTCCGCTTTCTCAAGAATCTTGTTGAGATAAAGCCTGCTTGACATATCGTCTTCAACCACGAGAATCTTCTTCCCTTTTAAAACCTCATTTTCCATTGAAATAAATTTTATTCAAAAAGTCCATCGTCTCGCAGGAGGAGTAATATTGCAGAATGTGGAACAACTATATATTTTTCTTTATAGAATTCTATTTCAATGGCGCTGTTCTGAAGATAAACAGCCTGATCTCCCTCCTTTGGCTGTAGTGGCACATACTTCGGCTCATCAGCGGAATTTTTCCATGGCTCATCATTGTCATTAACAGAAGGGATCGGGTAACCTGGACCGACTTTTACGACATAGCCTATCTGAACCTTTTCATTCTCATTAACACCGGGAGGAAGCAAAAGCCCGCTTTTGGTTTTGGATGAAGGAATCTTTGGTTTGATAAGAATCCTGTCACCGATCACAATCAGCTTACGAAGATCTTTCTCATCTAATAATACACTCATAGAATAGTTCAATATGGACAAAAGTATGATTTTTTATAACATTATATTAATTTTACAACCAATGAATTCGGACACGTACAAAACAATAGTATCGCCTGCCAGGGGAATATATAAGGAGAAAGGAAGCAGGTTTCTTTCTCTTGCACTACCTGTTTCGGATCAGGATGTGATAAAGCCCCTCCTTGAAAAAATCAGAAAAGAACATCATGAAGCACGGCATCATTGCTATGCTTACATGTTAGGTTATGATAGACTTGTATGGCGCGTAAATGATGACGGAGAGCCGTCAGGCACAGCGGGCCGGCCAATCCTGGGTCAGATAAATTCATTCGGATTAACAAATATTGTAATTGTAGTCAGCAGATATTTCGGCGGGACATTGCTCGGGGTAAGCGGGTTGATAAATGCCTACCGTACTGCGGCTGCGTCAGCTATTGAAAATTCAGAACAGACTGAAAAAACGGTTCAGGACTATTATGAGATAACATATCCGTATATTTCCATGAATGATGTTATGAAAATCCTTAAGGAAGAAAATCTTGGGCAATCGGGTCAGTCATTTAATCTGGAATGTAATCTGAAGCTGAATTTCAGGGTTTCGGTTAGGGAGAAAATTATTCACAGGCTTTCAAGGGTTGAAGGTCTGACATTAAAATTTATTGAAACCAGATGATCGAATGTTTATGTTTTAAAAGTTTTAAATAAATTATCAACATTAACAGGGGTTAAGATAATTCTTGACTAAATTTGAGATAATTCCAATCATGTGCACAAATCGCGCCAACCTCATGAAAAACAGAAGTTTAGTTTCTATAGATGATTTTTCGACAGAAGAGATCCTGCGGATACTCGATCTTACCGAAGAGTTCGAAAAGGAGCCTACCAGGAAATTACTCGACGGAAAGGTTATTGCAACACTTTTTTTCGAGCCTTCCACCCGTACAAGATTGAGTTTTGAGAGCGCGATAAGCAGACTGGGCGGTAAGATTGTCGGGATTTTCCGATTCATCCAATTCAAGTGTGTCCAAGGGTGAAACATTAAATGATACCATCAGGATGGTAAACAGCTATTGCGACCTTATAGTAATGAGGCATCCAATAGAAGGCAGTGCCAGGTTTGCCAGTGAGATTGCCACTGTGCCGGTAATAAATGCCGGCGATGGCGCTAATCAGCATCCCACCCAGACAATGCTCGATCTGTACTCGATCCGAAAAACACAGGGAAGTCTTGATAACCTGAATATATTCATGGTAGGTGATCTTAAATACGGAAGGACCGTCCATTCGCTCATGATGGCAATGTCGAGATGGAACACTACATTCAATTTCATCTCTCCGGAGGAGCTTAAAATGCCTGATGAATTTAAACTGTATCTGGAAAATCTTGGGTTAAAATATTATGAACACACTGATTTCACTGATATTATTTCACGAGCTGATATAATTTATATGACCAGGGTTCAGAAGGAGCGATTTTCTGACCCTATAGAATATGAAAAGGTTAAAAATGTATATGTCCTGAGGAATTCAATGCTCAAAAACACAAAGCCTAACATGAAGATCCTGCATCCCCTGCCAAGGGTGAATGAGATCCACCCCGATGTCGACAGTAATCCGAAGGCTTACTATTTTGAACAGGCTCTCAACGGGGTTTATACACGGCAGGCTATTGTATGTTCACTTTTAGGTATTAAATAAGAAAGGGTCAGGTAATGAAGGAAGTAAAACAGATGAGTGTAAGTGCCATACAGAATGGGACTGTAATAGATCATGTACCGGCTAAAAACCTGTTTAAAGTAATATCGATCCTTGGCCTCGACAGGATTGACAACCAGATTACTTTTGGCACTAACCTTGAAAGTCAGAAACTCGGAAGAAAAGCTATAATAAAGATCTCAGGGGTGTTTTTTGAAGATGAGGATATTAACAGAATAGCACTTGTGGCCCCCGATGCAAAACTTAATATAATTAGGGACTATGAAGTTGTTGAAAAGAAGGTTGTTGTAGTTCCTGATAACATAGTCGGAATAGCCAGATGTATGAATCCCAAATGCATTACTAATTTCGAACCCGTCGTTACCAGGTTTAAGGTCATCTCAAAAAAGAATGTATCGCTAAAATGCCATTATTGCGAGAAGATAACCAACCAGGAGAATATGCAGATTATATGAGTGAGCTAAAAAGTGAGCTAAATGACTAAAGTGAGCTAAAGTGAGCTAAAGTGAGCTAAAGTGAGTTAATCTAAAGTGAGCTAAAGTGTAGTCTACCTCAATCTGTCATAAGACTTCACAAGCAGTTCATCCTTTTTTATTCCCCGGTATGCCAGAATAGAAAATATCAGGATGAGTACTGGCAAAATCATCTTCAATCCGGGGTAAATGTTCCTTCATACTGACTCATAACGACATATGAATAATAGCCTGAAAGCAATATCAGCAATATAATCATTATTATAAGAGCCATCACCAGTCTGAGTTGCAGTATCCTGTTTTTATACAGAAATATAGCAACAAGTGATAAAACAGGGATGATAATTATTACAACTGAGAGTGGTAAAACCTTTTGGATAAGTTCAATTCCGCTACCCTGAGTTTCTCTCATAATGCCCGAAATCGTTATCCGGATAAAAGACCCGGTTTTGTTAATAAAACTTAAAAAACTTCCGTTAAGGAATAATAATGACAATAAAGTTGTCAGTAACAGGTATACGGATTGAATGCGCTGGATCATACTTAATTTTTTTATTGCACAAATTTACTTCCTTTTAATTTAAAATGAAACCGGATGAGATCTTTAAACCAATAATGATTTATGAATATTTAACATTATTTTGGAAACTGTTACGCCATAAAATTTGACAATTTACATACATTTGTGCGGACTAATTTACCTGATTCACTTTACCACATAGTATATAACAATTAGAAAAATGAACAAAAAATTACGCACCAGCCTCACAATAATTATAGTGCTTTTTCTGGCTGCTATAGTCTTCTATCCAAAATACAAACCCTTTCTTGTTAAGAAGATCCAGGGAGAAGGTATAAACATGCAACCCCTGCGCAGGGGTCAGCAGAAACTTAATGCAACCGGCTATGTGATCACGCCGGAAGATTTAAGTGAGTTAGTCATTTCGAGTGGAACCCTAAAACCTGATGAAGAGGTTGATCTGGCATTTGAAACATCCGGGAAAATTGTTAATATTTTTTTTACTGAAGGTTCCAGGGTAAAAAAAGGTGAAATCCTTGCAAAAATAAATGACCGGCCGCTTCAGGCACAACTCGAAAAACTGGAGGCTCAGCTTAAAATGGCTGAAGGAAAAGAATTCCGGCAGAGAAGTCTGCTCGACAAAGATGCAATAAGTCAGGAAAGTTATGATCAGGTTCAGACAGATGTTCAGAGTTTGAAAGCTGATATAAATCTTATCAAAGCGCGGATCTCTGAAACAGAACTAAAGGCGCCTTTTGATGGGATAATCGGTTTGAGGAATCTTAGTGAAGGAAGCTATGCAACTTCTGCAACCAGGATATCCCATTTAATAAAAATGAGTCCCCTTAAAATGGAATTTTCAATTCCTGAAAAATATGCCTCCGAAATAAAGATTGGGTATCCATTGACATTTAGAATAGATGGAATCGATCAGATATTCAATGCCGCCGTATATGCTATTGACCCAAAAGCGGATGTTGACATGCAGCTCGATTGTACTTCGGGCGTTGTATCCAAATAAGAATGAAGAGCTTAAGTCGGGCCGCTATGCTGAGATCACTTTACGCATGTCGCATAAAGAAAATGCAATTTCCATACCAACAGAGGCACTTAATTCCTGAAATGGAAGGTGAGACGGTATTTATCTATAGCGGAGGGAAGGCTAAATCGACCAAAGTGGTTACCGGACTGAGAACAGAATCCAAGATACAGATTACGGAGGGTCTGAAATTTGGCGATACACTAATTACATCAGGCATTATGCAGTTACGTCAGAATCTTCCTGTAAGTCTTGACACAGTTATATTAAACAAATAACAGGGAATATTAATATGAGTTTATCATCAGTAAGTATTAACAGGCCGGTTTTAGCTACAGTTTTTGCTATAGTTATTCTGCTCTTCGGAGTAGTCGGTCTGACATTTCTTGGGATCAGAGAATTCCCGAGTGTTGACCCTCCGATTATATCTGTGAGCACCTCCTACCCCGGGGCCAATTCAGATGTAATTGAAACCCAGATAACAGAGCCTCTGGAACAATCCATAAACGGGATACAGGGTATCCGTTCTCTGACAAGTGTTAGTCGTCAGGGTGGCAGTAATATAACCGTTGAATTTGAACTATCGGTTGATATGGAAACTGCTGCCAATGATACCAGGGACAAGGTATCGCAGGCAATGAGAATGTTACCCAGGGACTGTGATCCTCCTGTAGTGGCAAAAGCCGATGCTGATGCAAACCCTATTCTTCAGTTTACAATTGAAAGCGACAAAAGATCTCTCCTTGAATTATCAGAAATAGCTGAACTCACATTCAAAGAGCAGTTGCAAACCATTGCAGGAGTAAGCGCTGTTGGCATATGGGGACAAAAGAGATATGCAATGAGACTATGGCTGGATCCGGTCAAACTTGCTGGTTACCAGATTACTCCGCTGGATGTGCGAAATGCGGTTTTAAGAGAAAATGTCGAACTTCCATCGGGAAGTATTGAAGGAAATACGACTCAGCTCACGATACGAACACTGGGCCTTATGTCAACTCCAAAAGAGTTCAATGACCTTATCCTGAAGCAGAATGGAGATCAGATCGTACGGTTCAAGGATGTTGGAAGAGCAGAATTAGGCCCTGAAGATATCAGAGGGATCCTCAAAAAAGACGGAGTTCCTATGGTCAGCGACGTTGTTATTCCGCAACCAGGTTCCAATCAGATAGATATTGTTGATGAGGTATATAAACGTCTGGAATATATTAAAAAAGATCTTCCGGAAGATGTAAAAGTTACAATCGCATTAGATAATACTCAATATATCAGGCATTCAATTAAAGAAGTGAAGGACACTATTTACCTGGCATTCATCCTCGTTGTTGTTATTATCTACTTCTTTCTGAGAAGCTGGCGTGCTACACTGATTCCGATTCTGGTTATTCCTGTTTCACTGATCGGCGCGTTTTTCATAATGTACCTTGCCGACTATTCGATCAATGTCCTCACGCTGCTGGCAATTGTCCTGGCAATCGGAATTGTTGTCGACGATGCCATTGTTGTGATGGAGAATATATATGTGAAAGTGGAGAACGGAATGCCTCCTGTTCAGGCTGCTCTGGAGGGCTCGAAAGAAATATACTTTGCTATCATTGCGACTACGATCACACTTATTTCAGTATTTTTTCCGATTGTTTTCCTTTCAGGGAATAACAGGAAGGCTTTTTCGCGAATTTGCGATTGTAATGGCAGGTGCAGTGGGCATTTCAGCATTTCTCGCCCTTTCTCTGACACCAATGGTATCATCAAAATTACTGAGACATGAAAAAACACACAGTTGGTTCTACACGAAAACTGAGAAGTTTTTTACTAAACTGAACGATGGGTATAAAAGATTACTCGACTCATTTCTTGAAAACAGGAGGGTAACATTCCTGATCCTTATAGGTGCATTTGGGCTTATTGTACTCCTCTGGAAATCAATTCCTGCCGAAATGGCTCCTCTGGAGGACAGATCACAGATATCAGTAAATACATCATCTCAGGAAGGCGCAACATATGAGTTTAACCTTGATTATATTGATGATATTGCAAATACCCTGACAAACCTAATACCAGAGCGGGATGGAATTATATCAATGGTAAGAGGAGGCGGTGGATTTGTGAGAGTAGGGCTGGTTAATCCAAAAGACAGAACCAGGACTCAACAGGAGATCGCAGATGAAATGAGCGTTGTTTTGAATAAAAAGACCAAAGCCCGATCGATGGTGATGCAACAGTCAACTTTTGGAGGCAGACGTGCAGGAATGCCCATTCAGTATGTTTTACAGGCAACCAGTATTGACAAACTGAGAGAAGTTCTTCCGGAATATATGGCAAGAGTTCAGGATGATCCTATGTTCCAGATGGCTGATGTAAACCTTAAATTCACCAAGCCGGAACTAAGAATTCATATCGACAGGGAAAAAGCCAGCGCTCTGGGTGTTTCGACACAGAACATAGGCCAAACATTACAACTTGCACTCAGCGGACAACGATTCGGATATTTCTTTATGAACGGGAAACAGTACCAGATCTTAGGTGACCTTGCCCGTGATGACCGGAATAAGCCACTCGATCTGAAATCGTTGTATGTGAGAAACAACTATGGCAAAATGATCCAGTTTGATAATCTCGTAACCCTCACTGAAGAAACTGCCCCACCTCAGCTTAACCGCTACAACAGATTCGTGTCTGCAACAATATCCGCCGGTCTGGCGAAGGGTAAGACAATCAGCCAGGGCCTTGACGAAATGGATAAAATATCAAAAGAAGTTCTTGATGACACATTCAGAACTGCACTCGCCGGCGATTCAAAAGACTTTAAAGAAAGTTCATCAAGTCTTATGTTCGCATTCATGCTGGCTCTTATACTGATATTCCTTGTTCTTGCAGCTCAGTTCGAAAGCTTTAAAGATCCTTTTATTGTTATGATGACGGTTCCTTTGGCACTGACAGGGGCACTACTGTTTATGTGGTATTTTAATATTACCATGAACATCTTCAGTCAGATTGGTATTATTATGCTTATCGGCCTTGTTACAAAAAACGGAATATTGATCGTCGAATTTGCAAATCAGAGAAAACAGATTGGGTTTTCAAAAATGGATGCCATAAAATTTGCAGCCGCTTCGAGGTTTCGTCCTATTCTTATGACAAGTATGGCTACTATACTTGGAATCCTGCCACTGGCGCTTGGTTTTGGTGAAGGCGCCCAAAGTCGTGTTTCGATGGGTATTGCAGTAGTTGGAGGTATGGTCTTTTCCACTTTCCTTACACTTTTTGTCGTTCCTGCCATGTACACTTACATCTCAAGCGAATCAAAAAATATTGCAATCGAAATAGGTACAACAACAACTGAATCTGAATCAAAAAACATTGAAAATGAGGTCCTTATATCTTAGTCTTTTATTTCTGTCATTATTCTTATCTGCATCGGCGCAAGAACAAAATGTTTTAGGGCTAAAGGATTGTATTTCAATAGGACTTGATAGAAATTTTTCAATTCTCGTTGCAAAAAACAACGAAACAATCTCTAAAAATAATTATACTCCCGGCAATGCAGGTTTCCTGCCGACTGTTGATCTTACAGGAAAACAAACCGGGACCCTGAACAACTCCACAGTAAATCTCACAGATGGGACAAAGACATCTACTGACGGGATCTTTAATACTACTACTAATGGATCAGCTGTATTGGGTCTTACTCTTTTTAACGGGTTCAATGCTGTTACTACTTATAAGAAGCTTGGAGAGCTGAATCAGGTTGGACAATTAAATACCCAGCTTACAATTGAAAATTTCATCTCGGATCTGGTTACCGGATATTTCAATTATATCCTGCAGATCCAGGAAATGAATAACCTTAAATATGCTTTAACACTTTCAAGAGAACGGTTAAGAATCGATGAAGACAGATATATTTTGGGATCAGGTTCAAAGCTTGAGGTTCTGCAGTCGAGGGTCTATGTTAATTCTGACAGCTCAAACCTCTCACGTCAGAATGAGGTGATCAGGTCAGCCCAGATCAGGCTGAATGAACTGATGGCTGTTGAAGACCTGAGTCACACTTTTTCTTCCAGGGATACAACAATCGATGTTAATCCCGGGTTATTGTATGAAAAACTGCTTGAAGAAACACTTGTTGGCAATACTAATCTGCTGATTGCCAATAAGAATAAGATCATATCTGATTACGATTATAAGATTATCCTGTCAAGATCATATCCATATCTTAATTTTTCAGGAGGTTATAATTACACATTCAACACATACACAAAAAACTCTACAAAGAATCAGATCAATAACGGGATGAACTATGGATTAACCTTGGGTGTAAATCTTTTTGACGGGTTTAATCAAAGGAGAAATATCCGGAATTCAGTTATTGACAGGGAAAACAAGGATTTACGTTACCGCGAAATTGAACAGGGCGTAAGAGCTGATTTACTCACTATCTACAGCGCATACAGCAATAATCTCCGTCTCATATCACTGGAAGAACAAAACTTTCAGACAGCCACTGAAAACCTCGACATTGCGCTTGAGAGATATAAATTAGGAAGTCTTTCCGGAATTGATCTTCGCGAAGTACAAAAGAGTCTGCTTGATGCAAGGGAGAGGCTTATTTCAGCTCATTACCAGACAAAACTGGCGGAAGTATCGCTGCAACTGATCTCGGGGAAAATAATGGAGTATTATAAATAGTTTTGCGTTTAGCGTTTATCGTTTAATCGTTTAGCGTTTATCGTTTAGCGTTTTATTAGAGTCTGATCAATATGACTAAGAAGATGCTAAAGTCCTTCAAAAATTGTAAATTTGGGCTTTAAAATTTTTCTATGCAAAAGAAGACTGAGCTAATTACAAATAAAGACGGAAGCATCTACCATCTAAACCTCCTTCCCGGTGATATTTCAGAAAAAATAATAATTGTTGGCGATCCCGGGCGTGTTGAAATGCTTGGTTCATTATTATCTGATATCAGGGTAAGAAAAGAAAACCGCGAATTCCGGACTATTACCGGGTTCTTTGAGAATCAGGAGATCACCATCATTTCATCAGGAATCGGGACCGATAACATCGATATACTTGTCAATGAGCTCGATGCACTGGTGAATATCGATTTGAATACCGGCTTCATTAAAGAAGAGCCTGTTTCATTAACTTTTGTAAGATTAGGCACTTCAGGTGGATTAAGGGAAGATATTCCCGCAGGATCATGCATTCTCACCGAAACAGCTATAGGATTTGACGGGTTGTTGCATTTCTATGAAGGCTATGACTGGATACTGGATACCGGTCTGGCAGATACGCTTGTTGACTTCCTTGAATGGCCTGACACTCTCTCCTACCCTTATGCAGTAAACGCAAATAAAGAGCTGTTGCAGCTATTCGAAAATGAATATAAGAAAGGAATCACCATTTCCGTCCCCGGATTTTATGCACCTCAGGGCAGAAGATTGAGGCTTGAAACATTCGACAATGAAATAAATAATAAATTGGCTGAGTTTACATACAGGGGCAGGACAATAAGCAATTACGAGATGGAAAGTTCTGCGATCTATGGGTTATCAGCACTATTGGGGCACAAGGCATTGACTATTTGTCTGGTTATCGGGAATCGCGTAACCGGAGAATTTGTACAGGATTACAAACCACTGATGAAAGAACTTGCTCTTAAGGTATTTCAGATTCTTTGATTTCAGATATGATTCTTAGTTTCACTTAATTTTTGAATATATTTGTAACTACTAACCTGTCAAAAAATTAAAATATGTCTGATAACTCATCAAATAATAAAAATGTCAAGTATGACGAGATAGATCTTCTGGATCTTCTGAGGAGATTTGGCAGAGCATTATCAAAAGGGATAAACGCATTATTAAAAGGGCTCTTAATATCAGTTGTGTTTCTCATCAGACATGCGTTGCCACTGGGAATAAGCATTGCAGCAGGTTTTGGAGTCTCGTATTTCCTCAAATCCACCTCCCCGTCCTTCTACTCATCTGATCTTGTATTACGCAACAATCTTGTTATGCTCGATAAGAAAACTTTGCGGGATAATTCAGGTACAACTTCTGAATTGATTTCTAAGATTAATAAGCTCCATACATACTGTTCAGAAGACAACCGTCTGGCATTATCAGAAGCCATTTCGTTGAGTCCTGAACTGGTGAAAAATATTTCTGACATCAGTGCATTCTGGATAATTGATCTGGGCAATGACGGTGTTCCTGATTTTGTCGACTATGATGGAAATCATAATATTTATGATACCGTGAATATCAGGATGCAGAACCGCCTTGATGTAAGAATAAAAACTACCTCTACTCTCGAGTTGAACAAAGTCCGTGATGGAATAATCGAATACATAGAGAACGATTCTTTAAATCAGCAAAGAAACCGGTTAAGAGTACGGCAAAATCAAGATCTGCTGACACGGTTGAATTTTGATATACAGCAACTCGATAGTTTACAGAAATTAAAGTATTATGAAGAAACGCGAAATCTGATGCCGGGTAAAGAAGGGCAGATAGTATTTATGCAGGAGCAAAAAACTCAATTGGTCTACACTGATATCTATACACTTTATACGAGGAAACAACTCATCGAAACAGAACAGGATCTATACAAAGGAGTAGTTACGGTATTTGACGATTTTTCAGCTCCTGCGTTAAGAAATAATGATACAAGATATTATGGAAAACAGGTAATCCCTGTCTTTTTTCTTACAACATTATTAATTCTGATAATTCTTGTTAACCGTAAAAAGCTAATCGAAACCTATAAGAAATACTAAAAAAAGAGGCTGCCCTGATGGATGGACAGCCTCTTTTTTTAAAGGCATTCATTGAATGAACCTGATAAAATTATTCCCGTCTATCGCTCAAGGCGGGTGGTTTAAGCAAAAGGAAAGAAAATAGCGAATAGAACGCGACGCCTCCAAGCCTGTTGAGCATTGTTTCGAACATAAATGAAATAAACACAATAATCACAAAAATAAGGTACAGTGTATTTTTTTCCTTAAGCGCGATATATACCATCAGACCAAAAACCGACAAAAAAAGGATTGTTCCAATAAGCCCATTTTCAAGCTGTACTTCAAGATATTGATTATGAGCATTTAAATTATTTTGAATTGCCAGATTATTTCCTGGTATAAGACTATATTCTTTGTTCAATTCATCCTGGATGTCTCCGGTCCCTACACCAAAAATAAAATTGTTCTTTATGAGAATGAGTGATGACTTCCATATAGTCAGTCTGCTCTCCTCAAGTATCTTACTGCTCAATTCTTCTTTTGACTGCTCATCAAAATAAGAGCTGAATCGCGGATTTGATTTAAATACTGGTATCAGGATAAAGAAAATGATCAAACCAATAATCGTTAAGAACCCGATTGTTTTTTTCACGCTCCTTATTCTGAGTTTAAACAGGAGATATACAAGTGTTGCAATAAAAGCGGCAAGTATTTCAGCCCGGGAGGCTAACAGATAAACTGAAATTAAAAGGCAAACCAATACTACTGACCAAAAAACTTTGTGAATTTCTTTTACTGATTTGTCGAGAAAAGCTTCTGCCGCAATAAAGACTGAAAAAATTGCATACATCGAAAGATAAGACGGATGCTGAAAAATCGAAAACTCAGACGCGAAAAAATAGTTCAGCCAGTCTTCCACTTTGGGATGAGGATTAAACTGAAATGTACCGCCTGTGAAGCTGATTGATCTGAATATTGCATAAATGACGCAGAAAATGACAAATGACACAGTGCTGAGAGCAAAAATCCGCAGGAGGATTTTGATATTTTTTTGGATCATCTGACCGGGAGAAAAAAGCACCAAAGGAAACAGTAACAGTGATATTCGCAGGATAATATTTCTCCAGCCGCCATGAGGATTATCGGAATAGGTCATTCCAAAAATCTGCCACAGATAAAATAAAACAAATAAGAAAAAAAGAATCAGGTAATTACGTGGGATATGCCGGAGTTCAACCGATCTTAACCGTATTTCAATCAACCAGACAACAAACCATAAAATCATAAATGGAGGCAAATACCAATGATAGATTGGTATAATAATCATGGCGACAAAAGCGATACAATACGACATTGTACCTCGTTCCCAGAAATCTTTTTTAAAAAGCTTGTTCGCAGAAATTGCCATAACCTATCAATCCCAATTGGCCGGATGAAGAAGGATAATTACCTTTTTGCCCGGTTTTATGGTGTCGAGATTCACCATGCTCATATTCCACCTTTTACCATTAACAAAGTTACAGTCGGCAAAGAAATAATCCTGATCAAGAAGCCCTCCTTCATATTGAAAATCGTAATTCTGCAGACTGTCTTTATCAATTTTCATTGTCTCTGAATCTTTTGTTATATATTCATAATTCCAGCCATTTTCGGGATACTCTTTCCAAAAATATGCGTTGTAATAATGATAAATATAACAATACTGAGAACCGTGATAAGTTGTACCGACAATGTTTAAACCATGCCCCCGGAGAAAGGCCAGTTCATTCTTCAGATATTCCTTTGGTGGTATATTGTAAACAACCTGGAGAGTTACCAGATCATTATGAAAACCAATTTCCTGACCAAAATCATCCTGAATTTTTTTCAGATAGTAAACAATATTATTATACCGTGTAAAGACATTTCCTTCCATCTTACCATAATAAGTTGCTGTATGCAGTACAAAATATGTTGATTTTATACCATACTTATGTTCTCTGTAGGCTAGTTTTACGGCGGCATTGATGTTTTCATCAATATCATATCTGAGCGCAATTATGACTTTATCGGTTGAATGTGCATTTTTAAAATCCTTCAGCTGCACAATCTGAAAACGATCTGAGCCTGACAGATAATTTAAAAAATCATCATAATACAGATAATTGAATATGGGATTCTTTATCCTTACACCGTTGTCAATATAAATCTTATCAGATATCTGAATAGATCTGTCCTTCTCTGTGTACAACAAAGGTTCATCTTTGTTGCAGCCCGAGAAACCAGATAAAATTAAAAGCAGGAACAGATGCCTGGTAAGTTTTTTATAATGATTTATCATACAGGAATAGTTCAGTATCTTTCTATAACAAGAAAAGATGCAATTTAGTTAATAAAGGTTAATATGAAAATATGCAATATTGCGCATAGGGATTATCGGAATTATTCCCGGTTCATTTATCCGGATAAACTTCAAATATGCTCCCGCAAATTCTATCTATCTGTATTTTAGCAATCTCCGGATACATTGGCAGGGATAAAATTTCACCTGACACTTTCTCTGAAACAGGGAAATCACCTGCTTTATGATGCTTATATTTATATGCTTCAAGAAACGGAAGAGGCACAGGATAATGAATACCTGACCCAATCCCATCGCTGGTTAAAGCATCAATAAGTTCTTCTCTCCTATTGGTTCGTACCGCAAAAAGATGAAACACCTGTTTTCTGTCCTCTTTTATGTTTGGGAGAGTAAGCTCTGCAATTCCTCTCAGTTTCGATCGGTAATAAGCGGATGCAAGTATCCGGTTATCGTTCCATTTGTCGAGGTGGGGAAGTTTAACATTTAATATTGCTGCCTGAATACTGTCAAGCCTGCTGTTTCTTCCGATAATAGCATGCGAATGCCTTGTGGCTAACTGTCCATGATTTGAAATTCTCCTGACTGAATTTGCAAGCTCTTCATTGTTTGTAACTACGGCACCGGCATCTCCAAACGCTCCAAGGTTTTTACTTGGAAAAAAACTGAATGAAGCGGCTATTCCGAATGTTCCGATTTTTTTGCCGGAATATTCTGCGCCATGAGCCTGAGCACAATCTTCAATTACGAAAAGGTTATGTTGCTTGGCAATTCCGGTGATTGTGTCCATTTCGGCCGGATTTCCATAGAGATGAACCGGGATAATAGCTTTTGTTTTTTTGGTGATTTTGCTTTCAATCTTTTTTGCATCAATAGTAAGATCACTGATGTCAATATCAGCAAAAACCGGTTCAGCCCCCACGTTATTGACGGCTTCAGCTGTTGCTATCCACGTAAACGCAGGCACAATTACTTCATCCCCGGGTCCGATATGGAGCGATTTTAATATCAACTCCAGTGCATCTGTGCCATTGCCACAACCTATGCAATATTCTGTGCCAAGGTATTTTGCGAAAGCTTTCTCAAATAATGTAACAATCCTCCCCTTGATGAAATTATCTCCAAGTATGCAATCGCTTATTGCCTGATCTATTTCATCTTTTAGTTCAAGATATTGCACTTTAAGGTCTACGAGCGCTATTTTATCAGTCTGATTCATTTTTGATTCTTTTTGGCTGATGAATAAATCTTGCTTATTATTTCCACAGTTTTTAACCCTTCAAATCCATTAGTGGCAATCTGTCCCTGATTTTGCAATACCTCAATTACATTTTCATAAACTTTATTGTGATTTGACATTGAGCCTGTATACTGGCCATAGTTGTTAGGCGGATTCCCGGCAGGAAGATTTGTGATTTTATAATCTCTGATGTTCTGATATTCAAGTTCGTTCAGATACTGCCCTCCGATTTTCACGGTTCCGTTCTCTCCAAAAACTGTCAGGGAACCTTCCATATTCTTACCGAAACTGTTTACGTTATAGTTAATAGTTCCAATAATTCCGCTATAAAATTCGATCAGGGCAACACCTGTGTCTTCAAATTCCATGATCTTTTCATGCATGAAATTTTCAGTCATTGCTTCAACATTTTTTATATCGCCGAATAGCCAGTAAAGCAGATCGATAAAATGGCTGAACTGTGTAAAAAGAGTTCCTCCGTCAAGATTTTTAGTGCCTTTCCAGTCTGATTGAGTGTAATATTCAGCATTTCTGTTCCAGAAACAGTTCAGCTGAACACTGAAAATTTTCCCAAGCCGGTTTTCATCGAGTGCGTCTTTTATTGCCTGAACAGGCGGATTATACCTGTTTTGTTTTACTATAAAAAGTCTTTTATTTGCTTTCTCAGCTTCCTTTATCATTTCGCCACAGTCGTAAACACTTATGGCCATGGGTTTTTCGCACAAAACATGATGACCGCTACGGAAAACTTTTATAGAGTGCACGGCATGAAGCCCGTTTGGTGAGCAAATAGATACAACATCGAGTTCTTTTTCATTCATAAGCATGTCATCAATATCGGAGTAGACTTCCGAATTGAATTTTTTGCCAAATTCTGTTGCCCTCGATTGGATTACGTCACAAACAGCGGTTAATTCTGCCAGGCGGGATATCTGTTCAGCATGTCGTAAAGCAATTCTTCCGCAACCAACAATCGCAAATTTCAGTTTATTCATTCTTTGTATATTTTGTACCTTTTTGGTTTAATTCCTGATCAATAATGTCAAGAATTAATTTACACCGGTTCTCAACTGTATGCTGCTTCATAGTTTTTTTATGACCGGCTTCAGCAATTTTCTTTCTTTCAGATTCATTTTCAAGAAGCCATTTCGCCTTCTCTATGCAATCCTGTTGATCATCGTAAACTACTATTTCATTTGTTACATCAAACAGATCGCCCAGATTCTTTTTATTGTCGGTAAGCAAACAACTCCCTACTCCTGTAACTTCAAATAATCGCATATTGCCGGCAAAGTTTCCTGCAACACCAATATGCATATTTAAAACAATTCTGGAATTACTGAAGAGATTAAACATCTCAATTCCATATACCGAGGGCCTGTTTTTCTTCAGAAGAAGATCGGAATAACTTTTTACAGGCTTTATTCCATATTGAAGTATTGGAATATATCTTTCAAGACCATCGAGACTGACTTTCCTGAGAAGCTCATTAACTTTATATATGGCTTGTTTTGCCCTGATCTTATACTCTGTTCTCAAGATTTACATAGAGGGCGAGATCAATATTTTCCCTGAGAAGCGATTCTACCAATTCGATACGGTCACCATGGAAATCTGCCCCGGCTGTAAGAGATCCTGAGAAAATGAGATTATTTTCGGGCAAGTCATGCGTGGACTTCTAATCCTGTTGATTAAATCAGTATCAAACCCATGATATACAAGGTACGAACGTATACCGATTATTTTCCATTTCCTGTTTTAATCCCGGGGTGCATGTAAATAAAAAATCAACATATTTTAGCCGCTCAATTATTTTTGGACTAAAGGGAGAGCAATGGTAAGCTATGATAAGCTTTATACTTTTTACATTATTTCCTGATATTCTGCAACCAGTCTTTATCGGTGTAACTCAAATTTTCAATTGAGAGGATATCCGGCTGATTCTTCTTAACCTGATCAGTTAATATATCTTTATAGTTACCGTCATTCGTAATATTTTCAGATCTCCATTTATTTTGAAGTATGTCATCATTTGCAATAACAAAATCAGCTGAAACTCCCAGCTTCCTGAATGTCCGGGTATAAGAGCCTATAAACTCCGTTGTGTCCTCCAGAAGCAAATTATAAAGCTCCTCATAGGATAAACTTCTCAATGTCTTTAAATCGGTTGTAAAATGATCCCAGATATCCGGGGTACATACTGCTAACAGTGAATAATTTAAATTTCATAATATCAGATTTCTACGTGTCATTTTGAGCAAGGTTAAGGCTTAACCGGATGAGTCTTCTCTCATAGTTCAACACTATGAAAATCATTAAAAAAATGATGATCGAGATAGCAGAAAACCTCAATAGACACATAGATCCTGAGAAAATCAAGAAATGGGGAGTTCCTGAATAAAGTCAGCGAGATGATGGCAATGAAATAGAATACCTGCCATACACTCAAAAGTTTGATTTTATTCATTGAAATAAAAACTGCACTAAATGAAGCAACAAAAAAATTGAGCGCATATGACCATACCAATATCTGGGAAATCCTTCCCGAGAAACCCCACATTTCACCAAACAACAATTTAAATAATTCCACCCCAAAGAAAGAGATCACTATAATTTCAACAGCTCCTATCGCAGTCACAATCCCAAGAATTAACAACAAATCTTTCCTCAGACTTCTGTTCTCCTTAAACTTTTCAGAAATACTCTGCAGGAGTACATTTGAAATTGAAGTGGAAATAAGAGCCAAAGGTATTGACAGCAACAATTTTGAAAGATCAAAATAGCCAGTCATTTCAGATGAATAAAATTTATTAAGAAGAAGTGCGGGCAGAAGAAAACTGCAGGCACTCATAAAACTGGGAATTACATTGAATTTCGGGAAATCCGAGTATTTTGAGGTAACATATCTGAGTTTTCCAGGGCTGAACAATTTCAGAGAGAGCCCCTTTTTGCTTCCCTGGTATATTCCTGATATTAAATTCGCAACATGCCCTATCAGATCGCCAAAAATAATACCATGAGCATTTTGCAGAAATTTAAATGCTACCTGTGCGAATCCTTCAAATCCGCGCCTTACAAATTTGTTAACAGAGATAGGTAAGAAACCTTTTTTCCTTACAAGCCAGTTATTTATACTTTGGTAAAAACTGTAAAAGAAAATTCCAAGCGGAACAAAATAGAGATAACTGGAAAATTGTGCCGAAAGATTAAAGAAGTGAAGTATTTTATCCCTCCAGATCAGGATAACAAAAATCAATATGACATTAAAAGCGGCATTGATCAGAACGGTGAGAAAGAAGATATTAGCTGCTTCCTTATCTTTCCTTGGCAAAATAATTGCAAGTTCATATTTAAAGGAAGATACTATCGCAAGAATTCCAACCAGACTAAGATAAACGGAATAGGCTCCGAAAATATCGGGAGTAAAATACCGTCTCAGGATCGGTTGCAGCAGAATTGGAATTAATTGTGCGACTGCTGTGCCTGAAACAAGGATGGAAGTATTCTTAAGTAATTCCGATTTCCTAAGCGACTGAAAGAGTTCTTCCCTGGTCATTTCTTCAACATGACTGATTATTCACTCTTATTTAGCGATTGTTTGATTTCTTGTGTCAATATCCTAATTGTTATTTTTTCATTTATAAAGAATTTCAAAAGTAATGAGCAATTCTTTTCTGAAGACTTTCCTTATGATTCACCTTAACCCATTTCTTATTGTTAAGACCAAAGGATTCGATATGCTTTATGTAAATCTGATAGATCTCCAACAGCACTTTTCGTATCGATGCCAATCCATAAATTGAATAGGCATTCCATGTAATCATCGCTCTCCTTTCTGAGGGAAGAAAAGTGGTAGATTATCAAAGGCTGGTTGTCAACGAAATAAACATCATTTATTTTTCTGAATGAATAATTGGCAGCATTCCAGTAAGATGTATTAATCCCTATATTTTTGATAATTCTGACACCGCGATATTTTTCCATCCATGAATCAAGAAATATCTGGTCGGAAAAAAATTCAAAGGATACCCCGGTTTTCCCGAATACCAGCTCTCACATTCATTTTTCCATTCCGATAAGCATTTTAAGCCATCTTCTGATCTTCTGAAAAGATTTACCCCAATCACATAATGACCATAATGTTTAACAAATACTTTCAGCAATTTATTAACTCTGTGTTCAGTAATTCCTATTGATGAATCTCCGAACTCATCATAAAGCGGTTTAAGAGAATTAAACAGATAAACATCAGCATCGAGATATAGAAAGAATATCGATATCCGGATGATTGTCGAGTAAATATTTACAAAGATTTGGTGTCGCTGAAAAGAAATATTGCTTTTTGTCAGTGAACCTTTCAGTTGAGGTATTAAAAAGGAGTTGTAAGTTTCAAGCGAAATAAGCCTGAGATTTTCTTCTTTAAGACTTGCCAGATACTGATAAGACTGATCATCGAATGTCAGTATAAAAAACTCAAAGTCGGAATGATATTTTTTAACCGAATAAAATAATGCCAACCCCCTCGGCAGATAATTATAATCAAAATAAGTACATATATATTTTTTACTCCATCTAACGTCTCCCCAGGAACATGAACTAGTTTAAGAATATCGAGGAGGGAACTGACACCTTTTCCTGTTCAATTTCTTTGAGCGAAGGATACATTGGAAGAGAAAATATTTCCCTGGCAAGTTTTTCTGTCACAGGCAAATCACCATTTTTATAACCCAGATCTTTAAATCCCGTCATTGTATGAATTGGCCATGGGTAACTGATGTTAACAAAAATATCCTGCTTTTTGAGCTCTTCAATGATTATGTCGCGTTTAGGATGACGGACAACATAGAGGTAATATGCATGTTTATTGCCCTTAATGACTTTACGGGAGGATGAGAGAGGTCTTTTGCAGCTAGCTGTCATATACACCAGCCAGATATCGTCTTCTTACAATATAATCATCCAAATGTTCAAGTTTTTTTAACAATATGGAGGCATGAAGTTCATCAAGCCGTGAATTATACCCTTGTTCAAGAGAATAATAAGTTTTTTCCATGCCGTAGAATCTGAGCCTTCTGAGTTTTTCAGCCAGATCGGATTTTTGTAATAACCATACCCCCATCGCCATATCCACCTAATATTTTAGTAGGATAAAAAGAAAATGCTGCAAGATCTGACATTGATCCTGCTTTTTTGCCTTCAAATTCCGCCCCGTGGCTCTGAGCGCAGTCCTCAAATACAAACAGATTGTTTTTTCTTGCTATTTCTTTAATTTTTTTCATGTTGGCACATTGGCCAAAAAGATGAACAGCAATAAACATCTTGTTAGGAGATATCATCCTCAATTTTATCTTCATCAATAAGAAATGAATCAGGATTAACATCAACAAAAACAGGCTTGGCTCCTGTCGCTGTGATTGCTGAAACTGTTGGAACCGCTGTATTTGCAACTGTAATCACTTCGTCTCCTTCGCCAATATTAAGGGCTTTAAGTCCGAGGAAAAGGGCATCTGTACCATTATCAACACCCACGCCAAATTAAAGCCGCACCATGATGAAAAAGCCTCTTCAAATCCTTTGACTTTCTCACCCAGAATAAGATATCCTGAAGTCAGAACTTCTTCAATTGCCTTTTCAATCTCTTTTTTCTCGGCCTTATATTCGTTTAAATAATCCCAAACTTTTATTTTCATAATTTTTTTTGTAAGTGCTCGTTTTAGTTGATCGATTGCCTGTGCGTCCTGAATCATCAATGATGAGAATGCTTGTATTACCAGTTCAATGGAGTTGATAAAACTGCGAGGAAATTGATAAAGCAATTTGATTTCCCGGTTTTTATGACTTTTGAAGAATTATGCATTTTCAACACTATGTCATTTTCAAGATCGCTTTTCGGAGTAAATACATTGTTGATTTCAAAGTAGAAATTCTCACCAAAGAGATTAATTCTGTTTATGTACTCCGATCAAAAACCAAAGTGCCCTGTCATTGATCGTCCGTTACTATATAGTGCTACTATGCTAAAGGATGTCTCAACTTCACTTTTGATTCGCTGTCATTTATTATACAATGAAGTTTTTCAGGCGAATCGTTAAAAAAACTCTTCCCGCAGAAACAGCGTAAGGTCCAAGGTCATTCAATGCACCCCCTCCAAGATCTTTTTTATATCTGAAATTTTCGGGATCGAGAGGCGGAAAAGAAAAATCAACCGTAATATGTGTTGGTATCTGATTTTCATTTGCCATGATCATGTACTTATCTGGGAATGAAAAGGGTATACTATAGCTTCAGCAAGTCCAAGATTCAGCTTCCTTGAAAATCTACAAGTTCCTTAGATTTATCGAGCCCCAAAAAAGCAGGTTTATCAACAACAACATGCATTCCTTTTTTTAATGCTTTTTCAGCCCAAACTGAATGAGCAGAGTTGACTGTGGAAATATATGCAATATCTGCATTACTATTTTCCAGTGCTTCCTCATATGAATCAAATACTATCCCTTTAAGCTAAAGGGTCTATATGTTCATTTTTTTGACTCCTATATTTTGCAATATCCACACAGGTCAAATCTTTAATTTCGTGAATGAAAGGAAGAATCCTGCGCTTTATGACACTTGAATATCCTATAAATAAAATCTTCATTAGATATTAAATTAAGCTGAGAGCAGCAATAAGGCTTCTCGACTCAATATTCAGCATTCCGAACCTTATAAGCTTCATCAATTGCGAAAGAGTCAGCCATTTATAGTTATCAGGAAGGTCATATATCTCGTTATCATCAATATGTACAATCATATTTCTGTTCTGAAATTGAAAAAACCGTCCGCCTTCTTCCGACTGAATTGTGTTCAGTATGACATTTTCTGTTGAGGGATTTTCAAAGAATTCAATGAAGGTAGGTTTCTCTGCCCGCTTCAGAACCGATAAATAATTTGAACAGGAGACTGTCGGAGCCAGATCAATGACATCGAAGCTGCCGGCTTCGACTTTTGCCTGCATAAGAAAATGGAGCACTCCATCAATTTTTTTGACCAAAAAGCCGATAAGACCCAGATTGCTTTCCTTAATCATTGGTTGTGTCCAATGAAGTACTTCACGATTTCCAGCCTGAACTTTTACTGCAATAACACTGAAAAAATTCTTTGATTCATGTTCTATTGAATAATCGGTGAAACGCCAGCCTACAACATTGCATAAGGGAATCCTTGTAACTCTTAAATCATACTTTGTCTTCATACCGGTTATCCAGCTCAATACCTGATCAAAAGTCATTGATGAGCCTTCATGCACACTGCCGATTCAAAAAGGTCTTTCGAATATTTCCCCTCACTTCCGAGAATTTCCAGGTATGATTTGTAAAGTTCGCTCTTCACAAATGTTGGTATTGTCTCTGTATCGACAAAAGGAATAGTTGCCAAGACAGATCGAGAATCCATATTTATTATGTTGTCTTTGCTTAAAGCATCTTTTATCTGACTTAATGTCAGCCAGATAAAGTCTTTTTCAAGTACCATGTTACCGAAAGCTTCGACAACCATATTCCTGTTCCTTTTTTTAAGAAACCGGCCACCCTGCTCTGTCTGAAGCTGATCAATCAGAATCTTCGATTTTGACCCGGAGGTGAAATATTCCAGATACGCAGGTTGTTTCCCATTATGCACTTTTGTATAGTTGCTTCTGGTAGCCTGGACGGTAGGAGAAATCTGAACAATATTAACATTGCCCGGCTCCATTTTCGCCTGCATAAGAAAATACCGTATTCCGTTAAATACTTTTGTTATGATCCCCAGAATACCAATTTCCGGTTGAATAATGATTGGTTGTTCCCATTTTTGCTTAAATCCGAAATCTGTAATGACATTAATACCTTCAATTGAAAAAAACTTACCTGAGGAATGTCTTAAATTTTTTGTATCGTGCTCAAAATACCATTCGTCGAGTGATCCGAACGGAATTTCATCAACAATAAATTTATTATCACTGGCTTTGCTTTGAAACCATGAATAAAATAAACTCAAATCCTGAAACTCATTTTCAGTGGTTACCGAGGATTTCAGAAACTCAAGTCCTTGTATGTCTGGATTTAACATTGGATCATTTAATGGCAATCATGTAGTCGTCAATATTCCTGATTGATTTTTTTATGTCGTACCTGGTGCTTGCCAATACAAGGCATACTGCGCCGGAAGAAAAATCAAAAAGGTTTATAAATATCATTCTTGGGATATATAATCCCATGGAAGGATCCTCCATCCTGAAACAAATTTTAGTTACACCATCAAAAAGCTCAATCTGAAAGCTTCCTGAAATCGCCGTCACAACCTGATCAGTATCTGTATGGGCATGACCTCCCCTGTCGGAGATAACATGATGCATATAGAATATACGCTTCAGCTCAAAAGGAATATCGAGATCTGACTCTATCGATGTCAGGATTCCTCTTTGGTCTTTTACCGACGGGAGGTTTATCCATTTAATCTCACTCACAGAAGGCATTGAATCGTTTTTTTTAGTTCTATTAATTGGTTTTCAGTCTGAAAAAATAACCTTTATAAAGCGACCTGATGTTTATATTCTCATTAATTTCAAAATCGTAGATAAGCTCATATCTATTCAGGATCCTGTTCAGAAATTTTGATTCGCTCAGGAACCAGCAGCAATAACTTGCCTCATAGATTTTCTTAGGTACTTTTTGAATTGTCAGCCTGTCTTCAGAATCCTCAATAAACAAGGTTCTGTCGATAAGAATGTATTTAAAATTTTTTGACATGATTTCTTCCAGAAGTTCGTATGGCCGCTCTAAATACTGGATAACACCTGAAAGCAAAACCGTATTTACCGGGTAATCTTTGATGCATTCGTCTATTGTATAATAGAAATGCAACTTATCATCAGCGAACGCCTTAATTCCTTCATCCACAAAATGTTTTTGTTCTACAATACACCAATTAGCCTGCTTGAGTGAATTTAAGAATAATAAATTCTGATAATAGCTTGTACCCATTGAACCTCCGAAATCGAGAACATTAAGCTTATTTCCGTTCTGTCCTGCAATCCACATCAGACCGGCAAGAACAGGAAATGAGTAATTGTTTTTGTCGAATGCAACTCCATCGCGTTCATAGGGAATCTCCCCGTTTTTTACTCTCAGGGCTGTATCGACAATCTTCTCGAGGATAAGTTTTTCATCATAGCCATTACATTTTGATCTTGCAGAGTCCCACGATTTGTAATTTCCATGCCAGCCATAGGAAAGGCTTGTCAGCTTGCTGATAAGCTGGTCAGACAAAATTGACTTGACTACTTTTTTAAAACCGCGCATTTTGAGTTCCGGGAAATGTGTGAAAGGCCTGAAAAATAAAAAATCAGTTTTCCTGAATAAACAGGAAAATCTGATTCAATTACAGACTTACCATTTATCCTACCGTTTTATTTTTGATACCACACAATCAATGATCCTGTCGAGATCGCTGTCGGTGAGATTACTCCCCGATGGAAGGCATAATCCATTGATAAACAGATTATATGAAACATCATTTATATAAGAAGGGCAGGATAAAAATACAGGTTGAATATGCAAGGGTTTCCATAGCGGCCGCGATTCAATATTTTCTTTCTCGAGACCAAGCCGAATATCTTCCCTTGTTATTCCATCAGTAAGGTCAGAATCAATAACTATTGTTGTGAGCCATCTGTTTGACTTAAATCTGGCGTCAGGTTCCTGAAGAAATCTTATCCCTTCAATTCCTGAGAAAGCTTCCACATATCTGGAAAAGACTTTTCGCCTGCTTGCTATACGAGATTCAAGGACTTCAAGCTGACCCAGCCCCACACCTGCAAGAATATTACTTAAGCGATAGTTATATCCGATCTGGGAATGCTGATAATGAACGGCTTTATCGGCAGCCTGTGTAGAGAAGAATCTTGCATGATCAACGTAATCTTTATTATCTGATACAAGTGCTCCACCGCCCGCAGTGGTGATTATTTTGTTCCCATTAAAGGAGAGAATGCTTATTTCACCGAAGGACCCGCACTTTTTCCCATCATACTCGCTTCCAATGGCTTCTGCGGCATCTTCAATAATAGGTATATTGTATTTTAAGGCAATTGCTGCGATTTCTTCAATTTTTGCCGGCATGCCGTATAAATGAACTACTATGATTGCTTTTGGCTTTTTCCCGAACTTAATTCTGTCTTCAATAGCTTCCTCAAGCAGTTTCGGATCCATATTCCAGGTCTCAGGCTCACTGTCAACGAAAACGGGTGTGGCGCCGACATAAACGATCGGATTCGCAGAAGCAGAAAAGGTGAATGAAGAACAAAGAACTTCATCACCGCTTTTCACGCCCAGAACGATCAAAGCCAGATGAATCGCAGCTGTGCCTGACGAAAGGGCTGCGCAACTTTTGACCGAGAGGTAGTTGGATATTTCTTTTTCAAATTTATCAACATTGGGTCCCAATGGAGCGATCCAGTTTGTTGTAAAAGCTTCATTGATGTACTTCATTTCTCCTCCGCTCATATGAGGAGATGAGAGCCAGATCTTTTCTTTCATATTTTAAATTATTCCAATTTCTGTAAAACTTTTGATAAAGATATGTGGCAGATATTCATTCGAGACTTCAGACAATATCTGCCTATGTACATTCTCTGAATCAAGGATTCCAATGCAAAACCATCCAAGCTTTTTAGGTGTCACAAAGTCTTTATGAATATTGTCACCAATATAATAAAATTGCTTTTGATTTTCTGATTTCATAAAAGATTCATAAAGCGCAGGTGCAGGTTTTGACTCACCAAATTCCTCTGATATCAATAACTTGTCGATTAGCTTGCCTATTCCAAGAGCTTCCACTTTATTACGCTGCGTGATTTTCCTGCCATCTGTAATTATTCCGAATTTGCTCTCCCTGCTTTTTAATGCCTGTATCATTTCAAGTACACCTTCACGTAATGAAATATCAGGAAAGTGATTACGGTATAAATATACGAGTTTTTCGAGTGATATTTTTTTTGCCGGATACTTTTCAATCAGGAAATTGAAAGCATTCCCTCCTGACAGATGAATTCCGAGCATTTCATTATACAGATTCAATGCATTTTCAGGAAAAAGTTCATGACAAATGCTATAATAAGCTGACTTAAGAAAATCTCTCTCGCGGTAAAGAGTATCGTCCAGATCGAAAATAAAATATGATTCTGAATCAGCTTTTATAATCATAGACTATAATTTCATCATCGTACCGTAACATAAGCATATCACTTATCCATTCATCATAGAACTCAATTTTCTCATTAAGAAGATATTCCTTTATTAAATATCCGGGATAGTTAGCTCCTGCACGATATGATAGCGGATAACCTCCTCCGAACCTGGGATTAATTTCAATGCCTGTAAGTTCATTCGTGCCATTTTTCCTGAAAACCTGCAAGGTAATGCAACCCGTGAAACCTTTACATTTTGAAAACATGCTGCAAATTGAGCTGTAAAGTTCATCCTTCCGTGTGACTGATTTTGAAACCTCTCCGCTGCGGACTTCAATACGCTCGCGAGGAACCGCACATTTCAGAATATTAAACCGGTCGTAGTAGAGGTCGATGGTATATTCCGTATAGTCAAGTGGACTGAGGTATTTCAAAAATACGTTGTTATCTTCCTTAAGGCTCTTTGCATACTGATCTTTCTCTTTTATGATCATTGTTCCTACGCTGCTGCTTCCGTCATTTGGTTTAACAAAGATCGGAAATTCAGGATTTACGGAATCAATCTCCATTGTCCGGGGGAAACCGATCGTGTCAAAGTAATGAAATAACTTCTTTTTGTCACGACAAATTCTTACCATTTCCGGGGTGGAAATAACCAGCTCAATACCGTTCTGACGAAAATTCTCAATATTTTCTGCAAGCGGAACCAGCTCGGTATCAAGAGTAGGAACAACGAGCCTGATATTGTTACCCTGACAGATTGCGATCAGTTCTTTGCAATAATCTTTATCAGTAACCCTGGAAACAGAATAAAATCCATCGGAGGCTCTGCATGCCGATGATAGTTCCGGATTCATATCTGCAGTAAATATTTTGCCTTCAGGAAAATACTTTACAAGCTCATTCCTGAAAGCTCTAACAAGAGATACTCTCCTGCCTGCTGATGTAATCAGAATATTCATTTTCTGGTCCCCTTGAATTTGTCCATAGTAACTCCCGACTCATTATATACTCCGGAGCCTTTTAATACACCCGAAATTGTCAGGAATAAGATCTTCAAATCTAACAGAAAGGAAAGATTTTCGACATAATAAACATCCAGACAGAATTTATCTTCCCATGTCAGACTGTTCCTTCCCTTTACCTGGGCCCAACCGCTTATGCCTGGTTTAACAAGGTGCCTTTTTCGCTGCTCCTCATTGTACTCAGGAAGATACTCAGCCAAAAGAGGACGCGGGCCAACAAGACTCAAATCGCCTTTTATAACATTAAATAGCTGCGGAAGCTCATCTAGGCTGGTCCTTCTCAGGAATTTGCCCAGGCCTGTGAGTCTTTCTTTATCAGATAGCAGTTCCCCTGTTGTGTCACGAAAATCGCTCATAGTCCTGAACTTGTACAATCTGAACATCTTTTCATTTTTGCCTGGTCTTATCTGACTGAATATGACAGGTCTGCCGATAGTGAAATAGACCAGGAGAGCTGTTACAAGTATAACAGGTGATAAAATCAGAATTGAGACCGATGCGACAATAAAATCAAATACTGGCTTAATGAAATTTATATACACAAGACAATTTATTATAGTAACAGCTTTTCGCTTATGATCGAATAAGCTTTTCCGACAGTACAGTTTTCTCTAAAGAAATTATATCCGTTCTCCCCCATTTTTTCTCTTAGCTCCTTATCCGCATAAAGCTTTTCAAAGTTATTAACATAAGACTTAATATCACCCGTAATACTCGATAATCCGCTTCCCGAGCGGGATAAGATTTCCCCAAAGTCGGTGTTTGAATCGATGGCCGCCAGAACCGGTATTTTTGCTTCCCAGTAGGAAAGTGTCCGTGATGGAATATTTGGAATTGTGAATTTCTCGCTTAAGTTAACCAATCCGATATCACAAAATTTCACAACCTCATTATACTGATGCCGGGGCAGCGGATCCATAAACTGCACATTTTTCAGGCCATATCCTGCAGCTAACCCGACAATTCTTTGTTTTTCAGATCCTTCGCCAATGAAAAGGAAAATAACATCGTCATGAACTGACATTTCCCTGGCAAGATCGAGTATGAATTCTGCTTTTTGGGGTTTACCAAAGTTTCCGCCATAAAGAGCAATGAATTTATTATCAAGTCCGAATTTGTTCTTCAGCGACTGATCAGGCGGAGTGAATTCATTAATTTTCTTCCAGTTTGGTAAAAGATGCAGCTTATTTTTATTGATCTCCGGATTATGTTCGGATATATAGGTTATATTGCCATCTGACATGCAGCCAATGTGATCGCATAATTTATACAACTCCCTTTCATTACGGCGAAACATTGTAATCAGGAAAGGGTTCTTAAGTATGTCCAGATCTATGGCATTTTGCGGGAAGATGTCTCTAAGTATAAGATATATCCCTGCGTTAAACTCTCTTCTCAGTTTTTTGAGAGTTTTAAGATAGGTAATCGGAGGTGTCGAAAGGATTATTTTTTCAAAATGTATTCCATTAAGAAATTTTCTGATTGCCCTGTTGACCTGGTATGGCAGGATTATATTTGCCAGGCCCTTTTTGATAAATGAATTATTGAACAGCTTCATTGTTTTGACTCTCAAAACATTAGATCCATCCTCTTTATTAAAGGAAGATGTTGCAGGACCATTTGCCACTACAATGTACACTTCCTGACCATTCGAAACAAATTCGCTTGCCAGATCAGTAAACATATTGGAGTTTTCTGTGACGTTGGGATATGCAATCATTAAAAACAGGATTTTCATACTTTCCCAAAAGGTATTTTTTTATCAATCACTCTTATGACAGCATACAGCATGATCATATTGATAAGAAAGGCCGCAATTAACAGATTTTCATGAACTTTCGCCAGATATGCCAACGCGATAATAATTGCATTTATAACTAAGGAAATAAGGATAGTCTGTTTGTGTGACAATCCCGATTGAACAGCTCTTTGGTATGCATGTTTTTTGTGAGCTACTGTGAGGTGCTCTTTATTTCTCCATCTTCGAAACAGAGTAAGTGTTGCGTCAACCCAGAAAAGTGAGGATAGCATAATCCAGAGAATAAGAGGCAATTTTGCATTGTTGTGAAAATATATCCCGAGTACAATGAGAATAAATCCAAGTTGTGTACTTCCAATGTCTCCCATAAAAATTCTGGCTTTTGGCCAGTTCCAGAATAAAAAACCTAAAACTGAGGCTAGAATCAGGATATTGATGTTATCTCCCGTAAAAATCAGCATTGCCAATGCTATTACAATAGCTTCCAATGCTGCATAGCCGTCAATACCATCAAGAAAATTAAAGAGATTTATAAACCAGACAATACCTATGACGGCAAGTGGATAAAGTAAAAATTTAGTGCTTAAAGCAAAACCTGAAACTGATACCGGATTAATTCCTTTTAAGAAAACCAAAGCCATTACGGCTGTCAGCACCTGTGTTGAAAAGCGGAAATGTGGTTTCAGACCCTTCAGATCATCCCAAATGCCTACTCCTGCAAGTAATATTCCGCTTAATAAGGCAAAATAAAGCTGTTTATCTAATTGTTTCATAAAAAACATGGTAGAAATACCGACATACCAGGCTAATACAATAGCCAGGCCTCCTCCTCTTGGAGTAGGCACATTATGGGAACTTCTTTCATTCGGGATATCAAGAATATTATGGTGGAGAGCATAATGTTTTATTACTGCTGTAAGGATAAGGGACAAAATGAAAAGGAAGATTGCAAGAATAATTACACTCATAATTTACTAGCGCTTTAATTTTGCAACCTGGTAAGAATCCACCATTCTTTTTATGCCAATTTCTGATGTAAACGGGATTTGAAAATCAAGAATTTCGAGTGTTTTGTCATTATTTATTTCAAAAGACCCGTAAAGACGATTTACCATTCCCGGAACTATCTTATCTGCAATCTTTAGAATAAACCCGGGTACTGTGATCAATACTGACTTTTTGCCAAGAGATTTTAATATCAGTCTCACAAGTGACGTAGTGGAAAGTGGACTGGTATCCATTGCTATAAAAACACCTGATGCTTTTCTTTCAATAATGCGATCTATGTAGCCTACCAGGTTTTCAACAAATGTATAACACCTCTTATTTTTTACATTATTAAATGGCAGGACGGGAATTCTATCGGATAGTTTGATAATACTAAGCATATTAGCTCTCACTCCCACACCATACACCAGTGGTGTCCTGATTATGGATACAATAAAATTATCATCAGCCATCTTTCTTAATCCAAATTCAGCTTCGAGTTTACTTTTCCCATAAGGATCACCCGGAGTGCACACAGAGCTTTCGTTCAAAGGCCAGGGCCCTGGATTATTATCCCCATACACTTTAACAGTACTGAGAAATACAAATTGCCCGACGCCTGCCTTTTTCGCACATGTCGCGACACTTACCGGAAGATCGCGGTTTACTTTAAGATACTCAGCAGCCGGAATGGTTTTGGATTGATGTACAATCGCTGCAAGGTGAATAACAGCAGTAACCTCAGAAAAATCAATTTCTTCAGGTTTCACATCAAATAAAGAAACTTCCCTGACATCCCTGTTTTTGGAAAAATTAATATAATTTCTGCCCACGAAGCTGTTGGTTCCTATTATCAGGATTTTATCCATTCGATATTGATTTTGGAAACAGAATGTTTTGTATAAAAAAAGGAAGAAGAATAAAAAAACCCATAACAGGAGGATCGAAAGGACTACCTGCACTGAAAAAAGAGAAGAAGAATGTTATGCCAAAAAAAATTGATATTACCGGATACTTCTTAAAATACAAAACATTATAATAAATCACCTTATAGAATAGTGTCAGATATAGAATTAACCCCAATATTCCTGAGTATAATAATATTGAAAGAAATGGATTATGGGGATAGTCGCTTATAGTTTTATCCTTTACGAACTTATATCCGAACCAATTTAAAAAATTAAACCCACCTCCGAACAATTTTTGCTTAGTGTTAAACTCTTCTTTATAAATCTGCCAGGCAAATTCCCATCGCATCAGTCTCGGACCTGTCATCTTGTTTATGATGGTGTCAATACTGAGCAAATTTTTGGGAGCAAAATACGTTGTATCTTCTGAAATAATCTTTGCTGCCCATCTCCTGACAGGATCAGTATCAGTGTCATTCAAAACCTGAAAGAAAGAAAAGAAATAACTCTCGTAAAGATTAATGTCCATTTCAGACTCTGATAAAAGTTTTATTCCGGAGATTTCAGAATCTTTGAATTTCATGATTGTGCCAACCCTTTTATTCAGATCATCAGATTTTTCTGAAGATATAACGGATGGTAAAAAAGTGTTATTGAAACCCGTAATAGTTGCAGGAGTACCGTACTCCGGATGTGCAAAAATTATATAGCCCTTGAGAGAAGAGAAATCGGTTACTTTATTTTTAGACCAATAAAGATAAACCGGGGGAATCCCGGTAACAGACTCAAAGTCAATTTTTAGCATCTGCCATGTTCCTTTTCTTCTTAAATCATATTCCGTGATAGTCTTACCTGTTGCTGCACCTTCTACTGAAATCCTGGCCCAGCTTCCATCAAAATCTTTAGAAACATAGCAATAGACCAATGCACTATATGAGTTTCCTGTTGTGGTGGTTGAATCACTCTTAAATAAGGCTGTAATACTTGTAAATGAATATGCATTATTATTCCAGGTGGATGCATTGCTGGTGCAATCCATTTTATAGCCAATTGAACCTTTGGGTACAATCTCATTGTTATCTCCGGTTAAAGGGAACACTGAATAACTCTTTCGGGTTCCCCAGCCGGTTGCCGGATCCAATGAGTTTGCTTTGATTTTTGTATACTCAGGGTAAGTAAAAATGATACTCCCTTTCAGATTAGAAAAATCCGTTACTCCATTTTTAGCCCAATACAAATAAACAGGAGAAATATTCCCTGCATTCCTGAAAGTAATGCTAAGTTTTTGCCAGACTCCTTTTCGGTTCATGTCATACTCCTGAATCGTCTTTCCCGAAACTTTACCTTCTGTAGAAATATGAGCCCAGGATCCGTCAAAATCTTTTGAGACGAAACAATAAACTGAAGCATAGAAAAACTCATTACTTTTTAAAGATCCGTCATGATATAAACTGGAAATATTTGTATATGAATATGCATTATTGCTCCATACTGTTGCATTAGAAGTCATATCCATTTTATAACCTACTGAACCTTTTGGAACAATATCTGCATTTTCTCCGCTTAAATCGAATATAAGAGTACTGTGACGTGAACCCCAGCCTGTTTCAGGGTATCGTGAATCAGGTTTCTCAGGCCAGATGAGATACTCTAAACGCTTGTATTCCTGATCCTTAAAAATACTTGTGTATTTATATAATATTGAAGTCACGACCGATTTATAGGTTCGGATATCGATTCCTAAAGTTTTAAGAGTAGTTCTTTTCATCGAAATCGGAACAAAGAATACACATCCGGACATAATAATTGAAAGAACTAATATTGATATTCTGAACAAAGTGGTGTTACTTCCTATCGTTGAACCGGTATAATATTTTTTATTATGTTTAAATAACTGTATTGCTGATACAATAATAATAATTGCAATTAACATAAATAATCCTCTTCTCGAACCTGAAAACAATATCGTAACAGAGAAGAATAGCAACATCAGATTAAGTACTGTTTTTTTGAACGTTGTTATTTTACCAGTCAGTGAAAATATTATACTTGTCATGCCAAAAAAAACCGACAGCAAAGCAAAATTATTGTCAGATGAAACTGATCGCAACACCGAATCATTCGTGGTAATTGAGTCCCCGCCCAAAAAGTTGAATAAAAGCCTGATAGATATTAAAAATGCAAAGACGACAATAATTTGAACCAATCTCACAATGAATAATTCGAGATCGTCTTTTGATTTTATAAATATCGACAGCAGAAAAAAGAGAGAAAATAAAATAACTGTATTGGAAATATCTTTAAATATCATCAGATACAGTTTGTTTGAAAAAAGAAAAGAGATGATTAAAAATATCGCCAGAATTAAAGCCAGCTTAAAAGTCAGGAAAAATTCCCTGAAGGTTGAAAATATTTGTAGTCTAAAATAAGTAACAGAATAAATTATTATACAAAATAACAATATGAGAAATGGAAATTTCAGGAATGGAATAGTGGATCTGAACAGGTATAACAAAATTGTAATTACAAGAATGTCAGTCTGAATGGTTTTTGAAATATTTTTAAAGGGAAGTGTCATCAGGACTTATATCGAATCAGCATTAATGTTTTTCAGCAGTTGGAACCTTAACTTAAATATGTGTATTCAGGTTATTAATTTTTAATTAACTCAATTTTGGACTGAAATAATCTAAGAATTTTGGATTCATTGTATTCATTTTCGGCTAATGATCGCGCTTTTTTTCCCATTTCGACCAAAACATCGCGGTCAATACAATTCAAATTACCAAAGAATTCTATCAACGAATTTTGATCTCCGATATCTAAAGACCAGCCGATTTCATTTTCCAACACCAATTTTGAAATTTCAGTACCGGGCTCACCGATATATAGTATTGGTTTTCCAGCTGATAGTAAGTTATAGGTCTTTGAAGGCACACCCAATCCGAACATTCCGGCAGATAATGACACTATCCCGATATCACAGTCAGCCAATATTTCATTCTCTTCGTTTCTTGAATAACCTCCGCTGAAAAAAATATTGTTGCACTTAAATTTACTGATATAATTCTGAAAGTACACGGTAAGAGCACCTGTACCGCGGAGGTTTAGAATCAGGTCTTTCCCATTGCTCAAACGAAATGCATCAACCACTTCGATCAGACCTTCCACTCTTCCAATATTTCCTGCGTATTGCAGTTTTATCATTTTTTTTCTGCCCTGATTATCATTGATTATCGGAGTAATTGTTGAATGCGACCAGTTAGGAACTATCGAAATAAGTGGTTGTTTTTTAAATGGACTGACCTTCTTTGAAATAATTTCCTTCATATCGCATCCTATGACTATCAAATGGTCAGCTCTTGAATATGCTTTATCGAAAAAAAATTTTAAAGTTCTGAAAATGAAAGATTTGGAATTTTTGAAAATTTTGGCTGGTATTGTATTCTCAGGAAATACGTCATGGACTAAGATATGAAGCCGGAATTTCCTGAAATATTTGATCACGCTGACCAGTAAAAGCAAAGGCGCCGGATTTGTAGATAAAATTACGAGGCCATTTTCAGGGATTTTTTTACACATTAAATATCCCAGTTTAAAACTTATGCTTATTAATTTGATGGTTCTCTGTATCAGCGAGTTTTTATTAAGGTTAAGTGATTTTATCCTGTATATTTCAATATGATTTGAGAAAATAAAACTATCAATAAAAGTTTTTTTATGAATATCATAGAACTCGGGTCCGCAAATAACGCTTACATCATAGTCTTTTGAAAGATAATCAGCTATTCGTGTAAAAATGTATGCGACTGCAGTTTCTTCCGGATAAAATAATTCCGTGACAATCCAAATCTTTCTTATTTTCATTGACCCTTTAAATTCTGCTTTACCGGTGGGTAATAATTGTTTTTTTAAATGTGCATGTTTTTCACCAGTCAGGAAAATATGGGACCGGAAGTGCCATAATGCTTTAAAAAATTCACCATTCAATATTTTATATACCCAATACTTTAATAAATTCTTCAGGATCAGTAAAATAAGCACTATATTTCTTTAATTCTGAATCATTAAACTCCCACCATTTGCTTTCCAGCAACTTACTGATTGTTCTCTCATCAAATCTTTTTCTTATTTCCCTGGCGGGATTACCGGCGACTATAGAATATGGTTCAACATCTTTTGTAACAACACTCCCCATTCCTATTACTGCTCCGGTTCCAATATGAATACCCTGCTTGATTATAGCATACTGGCCTATCCATACGTCATGCTCAATGATTGTCTTTTTAAAAGCAGCGAATTTATGTTTTGAAAATTTTGTTTTTATACTACTGCTGTCTTCGGAAAATAATGGCGACATAGATACCCAGCTCATCGGGTGACCCGGCCCTCCGATTACCACATTATTTGCAATTGAACAAAAGGAGCCAATCTCACAATATATTATCTCACAGTCATATCCGCAATAAGAATGATTACCCATTATGATGTTAAGAATATTACAGCCTGACTGGATCCTGGCAGTTGCAGAAATTTTGCTGTTTTTAATCGCGCTTCCACGAATTTTCTTTAAGATTTTGGACAAATAATATTTAAAACTGACCATATAAATATATTATATAAAAATGTGCATCTGATTTAATCTGATCTATAAAAATGATCAGTCTTCCTGAATGAGTATTTTATTAATTGCCGCTGTCTGTAAAAGGCTGATACAATAACGAAGATATCTTTGCATAATCCAAAATATTTTTTGCCAGATCGAATGACTCTTTACGCTTATTCTCCAGTGCAGTTTTATCCAGTGAAATATTTTTGAACACCTCTGCAAGATCTTTCGCATTATTTATATAAAAAACAGAATTTTTTAATAAAAACTTATGACTTTCATAAGGGTAGAGTGCCGCAGCACAGCCGCAGCATAATGCGTTTTGCATTGTAGCTGACTGACTTCCAAGTTGCACATATAAATCACCGGCTAAAAGATATTCCTGAAGCGTTTCATTGTTTAACCAGCCCAGGTAATATATTCGTTTATCGGAATTTATTATCGGTATTGCTAATTTCGAAACACCATCCGTCATTGAACCTATTATTACAAGTCTAATATTTTGATTATCCACCTGTGTGAAGGCCTGCAATGTTTCAAAAGTTCGTTTTTTAACATCTAACTTTCCGGAATGAATGACAAGGATTTGGTCTTCATTGATACTTAATTCAGACCTGATCTTCTTTCTGATTATATCTCTTTCCTCCGGTACAGGAATAGTACCCCCCAAAGGAAAAAAATGGAGTTTGTTCCTCGGAATTCCATATATATTCTCGAGATAAACGGATGCTTCATAGGTTATATACAATATTCTTTCAATGTATGGCAGACAGGATTTAATAATAAGCTTATAAAAAACTTTATGGAGTATATGTTTTGACAGGAAATTTGTGGCTGAATTTTGCATATCCTCATGACTATCAACAAGAAATCTGACCCTGGGATTTTTCCTGACATATTTTTTTACATCAATCAACGCGTACGCTGCTGCACCATGAAACAAAATCAAATCAGGAGAAAATTCGTTAATGTAACGGGATAGATCCGGATATGCTCTAATCTTTTTAGATATATAAAAACTTAAGAATCGCTTATAGGGAAGTCGGGTTACTGATATACCGTCTTCATTAATATAAGTTCCCGGCTTTGTGTATCCCAGCGATATATTATTAATAAAAACTTCCGTCGATGCAATTATTTTGACTTCATGTCCATCCTTTTTATTTTGCCGGGGAATAACATTTTCCTGATAAGTTGCATTATCAATATAAAAACAGGAAAGCATCAGGTGCAATATCTTCATAGTTTATCTAATCCTTTAACTTGTTCTATTAATTGTTTAGTCCGGCATGCCTATGACTTATAAGTATATCATCATAAACATATGTTACCGGCTACAAAATTACCTGATCCGACAGAAATTTTTCCCTCAATATTTCAAAATAATCTGAATACAACTTACTAATGATCAACAGGCTGAAGTCTAATGATGGTCTGATAATTTCAATAAATTAAAATCCCTGTCCAATTCTGATTATCATCATCAAACCACAATAGATTATTAAAATTATTTTGGCTATAGATCTATTGTTTTTAATTTCCAAACTCTCGATAAACCTTGCCAGAACAAAAAATTTAAATATTATAAGATAGTAATTGAGGCGATAGGAAAAGCTGCTTATGTCGAAAAACCAGATATATATCAAAATATATATGAGTGACAGATTCAGGCAGATGTTTATAAATTTATCATACAATTGTTTTTTATTCAGATCAGTCTTGATATAAAGCAAAAGCAAATACATACCTGCATTTTCAAATATTCCGCGAGTAAATTTTTCCGGAGGTGGCAGAGTTTTTGTCTGCCAGATATAATAGTTCAGTTTTGCATGGATTGATGCTATTGTGATACGTTCATTAATCCATTCAACAATTCTGACCGGATGAAATGGGATAATATCAAGGAAAATCAATAAACCCACTGCCAGCAGGCTAAGTAACAATACGGTAGAATATTCTTTATATGTAATAAAATAGAAAATTGGCAATATTATAGCTGTTCTGTGAAAACAAAAAGCTAAAACTGAGCATCCTAAGAATTTCAATAGTTCTCTCTTCTCAATATACCGGATACTCAGTATAAAAATTGTAATTGCCATCATCTGTCTTAGAATGCCAACCTGGACGGTAATCAGCATGAAAGTAAAATAAGGAAGGAACAGAAGAAAAAAATTTGAGCTGTTCTTAGAAAATACTTTTAGAAAAGTAAACAGAAAAAATACATTACATAAGAAGTACAGTATTTCCACATGAGAAGTGAATGTTCTAAGAATTGAATTAATCAGTCTGTATCCAATTTCAAAACCTGTCTTGTCGTTCGAAAAAACACTGGAATTGCCTGTGATTATCTTATGAAACGGTTCAATTCTTTGAAAAAAGTCTCTGTAAATCGGGAAATCTGAAGCCCGATGGGTAAAAATGATAGATATAAAACATAATGCAGATATTATAATCAGGGCATCGATTGACTTGCTTTCTTTTCTAAAAGTCAACACTGCAAGAATTAAAAATAACGCGACTATAAACATTGGAGGGCAAAAAGCATCTTACTATCTAAACCGCGTTTGAGCTTAATAAAAACACTTCTCTGATGAATCTTATAATGAAATATACTTATTCAATACCGGAATTTTACCGGCCAAATCTTTCAAACTATTAAAATAGCTCGCGGCGATTAGCGTAATCAAAATTAATCCTATGATAAGATTGTACATATTCCAGCTGTGAAAAGTACTAATGCTTGCATACCCAAATACAAGAAAAAGTAAAAAATAGAATTTTGATAGTTTAAAATCAATATAATAGTATTTCAGAGCAAAATGTGTGCGCAAGATAAAGAATATTATTGTTGAAATACCTCCGGACATGGCAGCTCCGATACCATTAAAAACAGGAACAAGAAAATAATTTCCAATTATGTTTGAAACCAAAGTAATTATCGAAATCAGCAAAGTTATTTTAACCTTCTTATAGAAGCCTATTCCGAGAAAAGTCGATTCGGAAATGGTTAATAAAACCGGAATCAGAACGAGGAATGGGATCATTGAAGCTGCTTCCCTATACTTGGGTCCCAGTATATAAGTTACAAGATCTTTAGACATTATCATTCCGGCACCTAACATCAGCATTACTGCTGATATTGTACTATTTGCCTTAGTGAAAAATAACTTATTCTCCGTATCATTATCGTTTTTCAGAAACTTCTCATATGCTAAAGGGATCCAGTAAGTAGTGAAGGATGTTTGTACCATCTGTAAGACGAGCACAATCCTGTACGCAGCAGTGTAAATACCAAGCTCATAAGCTGTTGACCATTGTTTTATTGCTATTCTATCAAAAGATTGAAATGCCCATGTAATCAACATTGTAAATACCAATGGATAACTGTAAATGAGTATTTCTTTGGAAGAATACTTAGAATCCAGGTCCGTTCTCCGGAGTTTGCTCCACATGTTTCCTGTTGCATAGATTGTAATAATTGTAACAGACAACAAGGTGATTGCTTTTGCAAACAGTATAATTTTATAATCGTTTTTTAAAAAGAGAAGAAAAGTAAGAACGAATATTAACTCTAACAATCGAAGAGCGACCTGAATTAAAGAATATAATATGCCTTTCTGTTCCATTCTTATGATTTGAACTGCATAGCTGTTTAGTATTGAAACAGCAGTTAAAACAGCCAATAAGAGTATTAACTCAGGAATATAAGCGTCGAACAGATAAAATGATATTTTTACCCTGAAGAAATAAAGTACTAATGACAAAACACTAAATACAAAAAGAGTTATAATAAGACATTTGCTTAATAACTTTACTTTATTTTCCTCATAATAAAACCTCACAAAAGCCTGATCAATTCCGAATGACGAAATAATCAACATCGCATTAAGTGCCAATGCGAACATTGCAGCAGTGCCAAAATCTTCAGGAGATATAAACCGTGTTATAATAGGAATTGAGACAAGTCCAATTGCAGCGCCAATCCAAGTGCCAAATGAAAAAGAAATGAACTTATTTATTATTTTTACAGCCATCAAATCATTAAGTTTTTAAGATAAAAACTGATTAAGAGAACAAATCATTCCACTGTTTGATTATACGATCTTCCTGCAGAACATCCTGTATAATTTCCCTGTTCTTCTTAGCAGTTGAATTATTAAGAAAACTGAATTCCGAAAAGCTCGATATATTAATGTTGCTGGTCTGTTGGACTTTAAGCTTAAGATCTTCGACAAAATAGTTCCACAATGAACTTTTTGAATTCATATATACTTTCTTTTGCAGATACAAGGCCAGGAAGAGATTTCCTTTGCCTTGCTGTCTTTCATGATTGAAAATAATGATACTCATTTTACCATAAAACAGCACAAATTCTTCGTATGGCATATATTCTGTAACACAAATAAATTTATCGCCAAAAATTAATTTTCCACGCTTGCATACTTTTTCGGCATAATTTTTATCTCCATAAGACAGCAGGGCATATATTGCAATATTTTCGTTTTTGTATTGATCCAATAAGTTAATAATCTCGAAATGATTATTTGTTTCGTAAGCAGAGTTTCCTATCAGAATATTAATTGGACTGTTGTTATTTAAGTTCGCCTGATCAACCTTAGCAAGAATCTCTTCAATCTTTTCAGTTCCCATTCCTGATGGGTAATAAGGATAACAAGTATCAACTCGTTGTCCTTTAGCGCAGTACCATGTTTTAGCAAGCTCATAATCTCCTTTAATTGAGGTAATTATCCCCCCCATGTTTCTAATTACCCTGGAAAGCATAAATTCAATTAATTTGGATTTAAAAGATAATTTCTCTTCAGTATAAGAATATAGATCCCCACCCCAAATTACCCAATTGCATTTTTTTAAAACCCATGGCTGGAGGAATAAAATAGTCACTAAATAGTGACTAAAGAGCCCATGTATGAAAACCTTTTTAGAGACAAGAATATTCCAAAATAAGCGCAGTCCGTTATGTACATTCCTGATATTGCTTATTATTGAAACGTTTTGTGCTTTTGTGACTTTAGAAACCTCCGTCCTTAATCCTCGGATTACAAAGAAGCTATGATCTGCCGGATTAAAATTCTGATTTATTAAATCAATAAATGGGTTTGTGACGGGACTATTACTGAATGTGTGAACAAACTTCATTGACAATAATTATTTGGAGAAAAAGTCGATAATTTTTCCCGTTATATACTCAATATCCTTTTCAGTTATCTTATAAAAGAAAGGCAGCCTCACTAAACGTTCTTCATATAAATCACTGAAGATCAGGTTCCGTCCGTCATGCTTATTTTTGTAATAAGGGCTCTTATGAAGTGATTGATAATGGAAAACTGCATTTATTTCATTTTGTTTCAGGAATGAAATCAGGTTTTGCCGCTCCTCCAAACTTCTGCATACAGCATAGAACATATGACCATTATTTGTTGCATAAGCCGGAATTTTTGGAAGAGTTAAATACTTATTACTTTCTAGTATGCTTAATTTTTCATAGTACCAATTCCAAACCTTTTTTCTTTTGCTTTGAATGTTATTTATTTCTTCTATTTGTGCATAAAGAAAAGCAGCCTGAATGTCTGATGGTAAAAATGAAGATCCGATATCAACCCATCCATATTTATTCACTTCACCCCTGAAAAACTCAGCTCGATTTGTCCCTTTTTCCCAAATAATTTCCGCCCGCTTAATATAATTATCATCATTTATGACCAGCATACCTCCTTCACCACATTGTATGTTTTTTGTCTCATGAAATGAAAAACAACTCATATGACCAATTCCGGCCAACGGTTTCCCGTTATAAAACGAATCAATTGCCTGTGCAGCATCTTCAACCACGAAAAGCTTATGTCGATTTGCTATGTCCATAATAATGTCCATGTCGCAAGCGATTCCGGCATAATGAACAGGAATAATAACTTTAGTCCTTGGAGTAATCAATGGCTCTAAAGTTGTCACGTCTATATTTGGTATGTCGGGGGAGCTATCAGCAAAGACAATCCTTGCTCCCTGTCTCACAAAAGCTAAGGCAGTTGATACGAAAGTATAGGATGGGACAATCACTTCATCTCCCTGTTTCAGATCAAGAAGGATTGCACACATTTCTAATGCATCAGTACATGAAGTGGTTAGTAAGCATTTCTTTATGCCCCATCTATTCTCAAAAAACTGATCACATTGCTTAGTGAAATATCCATTTCCGGAGATGTGTCCATCGTATACGCTTTGATACATATAATGAACCTCTTTCCCCGTAAGGTAAGGTTTGTTAAAAGATATCATTTTGTTATTAATTAAGATATGAGCAAATTGAATTTAATCATAGAAAATCAAATTTTGACACAATGGAACCAAGAATGAATGAATCTCCATGTCCTGGATAAACTATCAAAGAATGAGGAAATAACGAATACATTTTCTTTATACTGTTCCTAAGTTGTTCTGCATTTCCATCAGGAAATTTGCTAAAAGGATTATATTCCAATAAGATTGTATCACCTGAAAATAACATTGCATCTTCTACCAATATGCAAACGCTGCATGGAGAATGACCTGGAGTCTTAAATATCTTGATCTCAACATCGTTCCAGACAAAACTATAGATATCTTCATTGAACTGGATATCGGGCAAAGGGAGGTTAAGGTTCTTATTTTGAGCATAAAAAGAATAATTTTTTTTTGGATCTTCCAGGGCAATCGCACATTCCATGCTTGCGACTAAATAAAAAGGAAACATTTCTCTCAGTTTTCCAATGCCTTCAATATGATCAAAATGCCCATGTGTTGGAATTACGAAATCAATTGAGAGTCCAAACTCATGCACCTGATTCCTGATTTCAATCAAACTAGTAATGGTTGGATCAATGACGATTGAATGATGTGATTCCAAATTTGTAAGAATATACGTTCTTGATTTGTACTCCGGAGTGTAAATCGAGATTACATCAATCATTCGTATATCTTTCTGAGGACAATGAACACTTTGGTGACTTTGTATCCAAACTCCTTTACCTCAAGATTGAGCACACCATAATTACATCCAGAAATATGAGTGGTTATTTTTCGTATTCCTTTCTTGAAAAGCTCATTAAGTTCGAGGTAACCGCAAATACCTGGTAATGGTGATTTTTTATATTTTTCGACTATTCCACCCAAAAACATCAATGCTTCATTCTCAGCGATAATTTTATGTGTTTTAAAGCCTAGTATTTCACCGGATACCGTATTGTAAAATTTATACACGAATTCATCACATTCATCAAATGATTTCCGAACAAGCACCCTATAACGATCACCAGAAAAATTACCTGGAATCCATGAGTCAATGGAGAAACGATCATGCTTAAATAGATTTGAAGCAATCTCAAGTATTGTTTCCAATTCTAACTCATTGGATATTTGTTCCAATTTATAAGGAAAGAATGAAATATGATTATATAAATTCTTTAATTTCAATGTTTCCCGGATTTGAGTTTCGATAAAGTTGAATCCATGTTGCTCAAAAAAATGAATATCTCTAATGTTCTCGATTGCGATTTTTACAGTAACATAGTATGGACTATAATCGTTGAGATAATCTTCCTCAAATAAATTGAAATCATCATTGGGAGAATAATCAATTATTTCGAGAAAATTCTTTCCAAATACATCTGAATCAATTTCGTTTTTAATTATTTTCATTATTATAGTTATAACGCCACCATATTTTTAACCTGAAATGTTTTATCATAATCAAAAATTGAGCTGGGATCTATGAAATAATTCTGATCATTTGCTATCAACTCTCTATACACTGAATAAGCAGATGGTTCTTGCAACGTTGAAATAAATCCGTTACCGAACTCGATTTTTTTTGCAATGCCGCGTTTGTATAAAATATCTTCATAAGTATAACTTCCAATACCAGGGAAAATGTTATGGTAGCGAACAAAAAGAGTAAATGTATCGATATATGACTTATCTCCATTAGTTATCATACCACTGAATTCTCTGTCGTACCTGTATCCTACATTTAACACTTTCTCCATAAAATGCATATAGGTGAAACAGTCGCCAGGTCGGGTGCCGAGAAATAGAAACCTCACACCTTCTTTATGATGAAGTTTATAAAAAGTTGAATCTTTCCCTATCGATTCATGACCGATTCCAGTTGCAAGGTCTTTGTCTTCACCTAATAATGAAATTGACATAAGAGGGTCTATAGACCTAATGGATTCGGGTAATTTTCTTATATATTCATTCAGGGCACCCATTTTAGATTTTGAATACATCAAATTAAAATCCTCACCATTACAAAAGCTAAATGTAAATGTTGGGACACAAATTGTCGGAATATGTAGTTCCAATATTGTATCCAGGATGATCTGCAGAATCTCGTTTTTCTTAAGCAGAGGATTAGGGGTTCCGAAATTCAGACCAGTATGTATATAAAGCACTTTACAATTGTCAGTTTCGAGTTGTTTAAAGGACTTTAGGAGATCCTGGTTTGTTACCCATGTATTGGAGTCAGTATAAAAGAGATTAGTTGATTTCATTATTGGCTATCATTTCTGAGACATATTAGCGGTTCTTCCACCATCAATAATAAATTGTTGACCTGTGATCCATCTTGCTTTTTCAGACAATAAAAACTCTACAAGGTTAGCAATATCCGAAGTTTCTCCAAGACCAAGCGGGTAGTCAACTTTAATTCGTTCAATAATTGCTGGATCATTCAAAGCATACTCAGACATTGGTGTTCTTACACCTCCTGGAAGAATACTGTTAACACGAATTCCGGGTGCAAGTTCCACCGAGAGGGACTTCATAAGACCATCAAGTGCAGCTTTTGTTGAAGAATATAGATTGTGACCTCTTGCACCAAACTTACCCAGATAGCAGAAATAAAAATAATATTTTTCAAGTTACCTTTATTAATATTCTTTTTAAGAAGGGTTGAGACAAGCTCAACAGCTGAAAAATAATTGACGTTAAAAATGTGCAGAGCATTATCATAATCGACGTCTTTCATACGCATCACCTTCATAATTCCTGCAGAATGTACAAATGCTTCAATTGATATTTGCCGTTCGAAGATAATTTTTTCAGTTTCTGTTCTTAAGAGCTTAACCAATGAAAGATCAACTTCCCATGTGATATGTAGGGATTGGTTCATGCAATTTTCAAGGGCGACTTCAATCCCTCAATATTCTTGTCGCAAAGTATAAGTCTGCGATTTTGGGAGAGTTGAATAGCTGATCTTTGTCCAATTCCTGAACCTGCACCTGTTATAAGCGTATATTCACTTGTCATTATTGTTGGGACTTCAACTTAATAAGATCTAACAGATTCTGTATCGTAATTGCTGATAATAATTCTTCTGCAGTGATATTTACGTTAAAATCAGTATCAATTGTAGCTATAATGGACAAAGCAGTTAATGAATCCCATTCTTCAAATTCTGAAATCACATTATCCATTTCGATCTTCTCAACCTCAAGAATATCCTCTAGTTTTTTTAAAAATAGTTCCATCCTATATTAAAATTAATTAAAATTTCTATAATCTCACAAAAATCAAGTGGTCCAATATCAGTAATAATTGAACTCCAAGTCAACCCCACACCAAATCCCGCTAAGCAAATTTTATATTTTTCCTCCCGGAGTTTCTGTCCTAAATTAAATGTGATAGTAGTTGGAACTGTAACACTACTGGCATTACCAAAATTTTCCACTATGTTATTTGGCATTTTATTGTGCGGTATTCCAATTTTATCAGCGAGTTTTTGAAGCATGAATTTATTTGGTTGATGAAACATGAAATAATCAACTTGTTCTTTAGTACAGCCACTATATTCCAGCAAATCAACAATCATTGGAGGGACAGCAGTTTGAACAAAATTAAAAACCAGATCTCCCTTCATTACAAGATTGTCTTTCGATTTGAAGTTACCATTGTTATCTTCAACCATGACAGAGGTTACTGATGAGGATGGAAGTCGAAATCCACCAGCAGGAATCATCAGTACTTCAGCCCCTGTTCCATCCATTTTCAAATTACAGAACACCTAGAATCATCACTTGATCGCTCAATGATGGTAATTGATGCCCCATCACCTATAAGAGGATTACTGTTCCGATCGCGCTTGGAGACTTTAACACTGAGTATGTCGGCATTAAGCAAAACAACTTTATTAATGGCTTTCTGATCAAGTAACATGAGAGACTGCAATAACCCTATTTCAAATCCGGCACAACCTTGATTTATATCCATGCAAAGCATGTCATGTTTTAGTTCCAGTTTTCCCTGAATTACATTACTTGTGGGGGGCATGAAATAATCCGGCGATTGGGTTACCAGGATTAAGGCATCAATCTCCTCTTTTTTAAGGTAGTTATTCTTAAAAAGATATTCCATTCCAAAAACGCAAAGATCAGATACTGCCACGCCGGGCTCTACTATCCTGTGCTTATTATAACCCATAGCAATTTTAAGCTTCATGGATTTTTCACGGGAGAAATTATAGTTATCCATTTCATCCTCAAACTTTATTTCATTTCGAGGCAGTACGGAAAGAATGCCCGAAATTCTTTTATTTTGAAATTTGAAATTCATGACTTAGCTCCATTTTTTTGAATTAACGAAACTATTTTTTCCACACTTGTAAAGTTGTCTGCAACTATATCCATTCCATCAATGGAAATACCAAACTCATTATCTAATGAATTTACAAGATTAAACACATCAAATGAATCTAGCATTCCATTTGTAATAAAGTTGACCCTTTCTGTGAAATCAAATTCCGGACGAACTTCTGACAATATTTTTAGCACTTTCTCCTTCATAACTTTTGTTAATATTAATCATAATATAATCGAACAATTCTTCATTTTTAAAGCCATAGTGCTCATATCTTTTTATAGCGTTAAAATTAGATTCAATAACCCAAAAAAGATGCCGTTTTGCAGTTCTGCCTGCTGCAAAAAAACTCCTTAATAACGTCGACCCAATTCTTTTTTCACGATGATCAGGATGAACAAACCAATACCTCAGATAAGCTGTTTGCGCTGCACATTCGAAAATAATAAAACCCTGAATTTGCTTGTTATCATCAGAATAGATAATAAGCTGGTTCTTGTCTATCCAGGCATTAATTTCTTCAATCAGTGGTAGTTGCTCAGCGTATGGATCAAAGTGTTTTTGTAATAAGTTATAGACTTCATTTGCTTTATCCCCATCCGCGAAAATAAGATGATTTGATTTGATTTCTTCAAAAGCCTGATTATTGTTAATCTTGCTCATTCTAACCAATGTAGCGTATTGAAAAAATCCATGTTTAAGGAATAATGCCTTCAACTCAGACATATTAGTTGAAATCCCAACAAGATCAATCGACAAAAAGTTTGTCACTGAATTTCTCTTTCAGAAGATTCAGATCATTAGATAAGGATGAGATATTTGTTGTGATGTATGATAAGTTAGTGAAATTCTGATTCTTTCTAAATATAAAAACAGTATCATTAATAACCTCATATTCAAGCATATTCAGGCTTTGCCAGAATTTCAGTTTCGAAAGATCCAGGAAAAGATTAGTTAAATATCCCTTATTTTGCTGTTTAACATTTGCTATTAAATTCAATATAGTATCTGAAGAGGGAACTGGATTCATGCTATTTAATATTGGTTATTCAATTTCAACCTGTCTATTTTTCCGTTTTGATTCTTTGGCAGATTATCCATACTCGGAAAAAGATAGTCGGAATCAGTATACTTTGGCAATGCTCGGGATATTGCTTTCCTTAATTCACCCACTGGAATCTCGTTCTTAGATCGTAGAACAATCTTATTTCTTTATGGGTAAAATCATAAATTACACAACCATTATCGACAATTTTCAATGTATTAATAATCACATGTTCAATTTCTCCCAATTCTATCCTGTAACCTAAGTGCTTAACCAATGTATCTTTTCGGCCTTTAAAGATTATTTCACCCGAGTTATTTATTATAACCTGATCTCCTGTTCTGTATATAATCTCAGGATAAGAAGTATTCAGTGGATTTTGCACAAAAGCAGATGAGGTTTTTTCGGGATTATTATAATAACCCATGGCGAGTGATGATCCTCTGACGCATAACTCACCTTCTTCATTTATTTCCACATGGTTATCATGCTCATTCAAAATCAATATATCAGTGTTACGGCAAGGAAAACCTATTGGTATAGGCTCTTCATCCTTTAATTCTCTGTTAACAACAAAATATGTGCAATCCAAAGTAATCTCAATGGGTCCATACAGGTTCACAAACTTTGTATCAGATAACTGCTTCTTCCAATAATTAAACTGCTTCGTTGGGAATACCTCACCCGCGAACCAAACAGTCTTAAGTTCAGGCAGTGGGATTCTGCTCAGTAAATCAAGGTTTGCAATATTAACCATTATTGTTGGCACCCAAAAAATAAATGAAATTGATTTCTCACTCATCAATTTCAGCAAGTTTGCAGGGAAGGCAGCCATAGTATCAGGAAGTATCACTATAGTGCTTCCCTTTGCCATCAGCATACAGAGCTCAAAACTATAAATATCAAAAACTGAAGGTGAAAGTGAGCCTATTATCTCCTTATCACCAATTTCTAACTCTTCTATTGCCCATTCAGTGAAATCAATAAAGCTCTTGTGATTTAGAATTACTCCTTTAGGAGTTCCAGTCGATCCTGACGTGTTAATTATGCAATATGGGTCTGTGTCAATCTGTTTATCCAATGCAGAAAATACTAAATAATCTATAGTTGGATTATTATTAAAACTATCGTCAATATTTAGTAAAGTCCGGTTGTTTGCAATCTCTTTAATCGATTCAATATTAGCAGAATTGGTAATTATCAAATCGGGATTTATGAGGTCAATTATATTTTTCAAACGTGTTATTGGTGATTTAATATCCATATTCATATAAATATTCCTGCTGTAGGTAATTGCGATATCAGCAATAATGGATTCAATGCTTTTGGGAAGAAAGACTGCAATAGGTCTTCTAGCAGCCTTATTAATTTTACCTACTATATCACACGCCAGACGCTTTGTTGAAATGGACAGATTCTTAAAACTAATTTCTTTATTTCCGTCAATAATAGCGGTCTTTTCCGGATACAATCCTACCGTTTGTTCAAAGTATTCTAAAATGTTTATCTGCATTATTCTAATAAAATATTAAAGACTACGATATTGTATATTTACTATAAACTAACTTAATTCCGTCTTTTAGGCTTAACTTTTCCTTCCACCCCAGCTTATTTATCTTCGACACATCCAGCAATTTCCTGTATGTGCCATCAGGCTTACTGCTGTCCCACTTCAGTTCTCCTTTAAATCCGACAGTGCTTTTTACCAGCAATGCGAGATCCTTAATCGTGAGATCCTTGCCTGTGCCAATATTTATATGGGTATTTTTTATAGCACTTCCGGTGCCGGGCACGGCATTCATTTTTTTCAGATCGCTGAAACTAACATTGCTGATAACATAAACGCATGCTTCGGCGAGGTCGTCGACGTACAAGAACTCGCGGTATGGTTTTCCGCTTCCCCAGAGGGAGATAGAAACAGGGTTTGAGGTGTGCGGTCTGCGGTTTGCGAAGATTCCGTATTTAGAAAGTTTCTCAATTATACTGCTCTCTTCTGAATTTCCATTAACTCCTTCAACAGGATATTTATTAAAATCTTCACGGATCGCGTCCCAATCATTGTTTTCCAGACATTTTCCAAGGTGCATTTTACGTACCAGTGCCGGAAGCACATGCGAAGTCTCAAGATTGTAATTGTCATTCGGTCCGTAGAGATTTGTAGGCATAACGGAAACGAAATCCGTTCCATACTGAATATTGTAAGATTCACATAACTTAATGCCTGCAATCTTTGCGATGGCATACGGCTCATTTGTATATTCGAGTTCACCTGTCAGTAAATACTCTTCTTTAATCGGCTGTGCACAGTTGCCCGGATATATGCAAGAACTCCCCAGAAACAGCAACCTCTTTACTCCGTTTACATAACTCTGATGAATAATATTATTTTCCATCATAAGGTTCTCATAGATGAACTGGGCTCTGTAGGTATTATTGGCCACAATCCCGCCTACCTTTGCAGCTGCAAGAATTACATATTCCGGCTTCTCCTTTTCAAAAAAATCAGCAACTGTCTTCTGATCTGTCAGGTCATACTGAGGAAATGGAGTGTACACAAAATTTGTGTATCCCTTTGAAACCAGATTTCTGCCGATCGCACTTCCGACCATGCCGTTGTGACCGGCTATGTATATTTTAGAGTTTTTTTCCATAAAATAATCATTTAAAGAAGTGATATCAGTTTTTCTTTTTATGCCTTGATACCCCCATCCCAACCTTCCCCCACAGGGGAAGGAGTGGTTCAAACCTTTCCCCCTTAGGGAAAATGAAAGGGGGTCATTAATGTGTAAACAACTTCAATTCTTACTCAATCCTTTTCTTTGCTTTTTCAAAATCGGAGTTAACCATTAACCTGACAAGATCCTTGAAAGTTGTTTTAGGCTGCCATCCAAGCTTTTCTTTAGCTTTAGCCGGATTACCTAAAAGAAGATCCACTTCAGTCGGCCTGAAATAACGAGGATCAATACTCACAACTTCCTTTCCTGAAGATTTTAAGACGCCGGTTTCCTTTATTCCTTTTCCATGCCAGATAATTTCTTCTCCAAGAACCTTGAATGTTTCTTCAATAAATTCACGTATTGTATGAGTTTCATTGGTTGCAAGAACATAATCGTCAGGCTCATCAGCCTGCAGAATCCTCCACATGCCTTCAACATACTCGGGGGCATAACCCCAGTCTCTTTTCGAATCAAGATTTCCCAGCAAAATCTTATCCTGCTGTCCAAGCATGATTTTTGAAGCGGCCACTGTGATCTTCCTTGTGACAAATGTCTTTCCTCTCCTCTCGCTCTCATGATTAAAGAGAATGCCATTGCATGCAAAAACATTATAAGCTTCCCTGTAATTCACAACTATCCAGTAAGCGTATAACTTTGCTGCGGCATATGGACTGCGTGGATAAAAAGGCGTCTTTTCAGTCTGGGGGATCTCCTGAACCTTTCCGTAAAGCTCTGATGTAGAAGCCTGGTAAAATCGGGTATTCAGACCTGTTTCCTTTATTGCATCCAGAAAACGCAGGGTTCCTACGCCATCAACTTCCGCTGTATATTCAGGAACTTCAAATGATACCTGCACATGCGATTGAGCTCCAAGATTATAAATCTCGGTGGGCCGAATCTTTTCTACAAGCCTGTTTAAGTTGCTTGAATCGGTTAAATCTCCGTAATGAAGAAAAAAAGTCTTGTTTATATATTCAGGGTTATTATAAATATGATCGATTCTGAAGGTGTTAAAGGAGCTTGAGCGCCGGATAATACCATGGACTTCATATCCTTTATCCAATAATAATTCCGTGAGGTAAGAGCCATCCTGTCCTGTGATACCTGAAATCAGTGCAATTTTTTTCATCGTGTCATATTATTTCGTTACAACATAATTATATCCAGTAGTCCTTTATTCTGATCTTAACTCTTATTGCATTCCTGATCACTTTTTCACTGACAAGAATAAGATAACCTCCTCCCCCCGCTCCCGAGAGTTTCCATGAAAGAGCAGTATCCCTGTGAGCATCGATAACACTAGCGATTTTTTCGTTCATCATCTTTGGAAACATGTCAACCTGTGCGCTGAAAGAATCGGAGAATCCCTGTGAAAACAGCTTTATATCGCGTTTAATCAATCCATCCCAGGCCATTTCTGATGCGTCGGTTAGTCTTTTGACACCAGCTGATGTAATATTCGTGTTTTCAAGAACCACAAAATCAGCAGGACGTGGCCAGAGCGTGACCATATACAATCGCTCCTGAAGCCAATGTATGGTAGCGAGATCATTGATAGTCTCAAATTTTGAAGGCCAGTATTTGCCTTCATCATAAAAAAACCTGTTGATCCCGGGCATAGTTATGCCTATTGAATCCTGTGAACCGCTCACATCTTTTGTTCCCGGATCATTATCAAACCTGAAGAGAATCTTCGCAAGTTTTTCAGGGTTCTCCATCGGGAGATTATCATTCCAAAGCTCAATAGCTTTCTTCCTGGTGGATGTTGCCATCCCCGAACGCTCATTGAATTCCAGGGTTGGCTCGAGTGATGCAGTAATAGCCCAGCCCGATGAAAATTCAGATACATAAGGTTGGTCAATCCAGGTTCCGGCGAGATCTATGCGATACGGGATAGGAGTTTCTTTCCTTAAGCTTGTTGTTGATCTGACAGGCAAATTGGCATAAGGAACTCTTTTTAAGACTTTGTATTCAATCCCCAGGTCCATGCATAATTGTTCCTTATCGGGTGTATGGCCATCCTCATTGACAATAAAGATGTCGGGATTCAAGGTCTTCACATCATGCAGAAAATCGAGAATTCCATTTCCTTTATTGATAGCAACATTATGAACGCACGATAATGCCTCCAGCATATATAATCTTTCGTCTTCCGAATTAACTGTCTTTCGTCCTTTAAGATCATAGATGGTTTTGTCTGATCCAAGTCCGACATATAAATCTCCATATTGTGAGGCTTCCCGGAGAAATGCAATATGTCCCGAATGCAGAATATCAAAACACCCACTGACAAATACCTTTTTGCGGTTCATCAATTTTATTGTTTCTTTTTCATGTATATTTTTAGAACAAAAGCTGTTGAATTCAGAATATCCGTGTTTCTCCGGAAATTACCTTTGTTCAAATAGTTCAAATCTGCTCTTGTAGCCGGGCACTATTTCCTGCATTTCCTCAATCACCTTTGTCTCCGACATTTTATGAAGCGAGTTGAGAATTTTTTCTATCTTTTTGGAAACCATGTCATAATCATGATCAGCCACCTGGGCGATGCTGATTTTAGGGTGATGTGTAGGGATCATCGGCTCATCTATTGAAAACAATTCTTCAAAAAGCTTCTCCCCGGGCCTTAGTCCTATATATTTAATCTTGATATCTTTATGCGCTTCGAGACCCGATAAACGGATCAGGTTTATTGCCACATCCAGTACTTTTACCGGTTCCCCCATATCAAAAACATAGATTTCTCCTCCATTTCCCATGAAACCGGCTTCGAGAACCAACTGACATGCTTCAGGGATAGTCATGAAGAATCTTGTTATATCGGGGTGTGTTAAAGTAATCGGACCACCTTCCGCAATCTGTTTATTGAACAGAGGTATCACCGATCCGTTTGAGCCAAGCACATTGCCAAAACGGGTTGTTATGAATTGAGTATTATTATCTTTTCTGAGGGATTGGGCATGTACGAACAACTCGCAGATCTTTTTAGTGGCACCCATCACGTTTGTCGGATTAACAGCCTTATCGGAAGAAATTATGACAAATTTTTCAGCATTATATTTAATTGCGAGATCAGATATAACTTTAGTTCCGCCAACATTAACCCGGAATGCTTCATGAGGATGAACCTCCATAATAGGAACGTGTTTATAAGCAGCGGCGTGAAATACTATATCAGGTCTGTAATTCCTGAAGATATCCTCCATGTATTCCTGACGGGTTACATCACCAATTATTATCCGGAAGTTGCAATTGGGATATTTGCTTTTTAGTTCTTCGCCCAGATAGAAACATGGTGTTTCTGCCTGATCAACAAGGATAAGCTGTTTAGTATTAAATCGTGTGAGCTGCCGGGCGATTTCCGATCCTATTGATCCGGCACCGCCGGTCACGAGTATTGTTTTTCCTATAAGTCCATTTTGTATCTTATTGAGATCAAGCTTTATTGATTCCCTGCCAAGAAGATCTTCAAATTTTACTTTTTTAAGATTCTTTACTTCCAGCTTTCCATTCATCCAGGTATCAAATGACGGTGTATCGAGGATCTCACATCCGAAACCGATCATTGATTCTATAACTTCTTTCTTTCTTGCGGGAGGCATAACAGTAATGGCAATAATAAAGACCTTCACATCATTTTCTTCTATAAAGTCCCTTGTGATGGCCTTTCGCGAAAATACGTTGTACCCATCAACCTTTTTCCCCTGAAGCTTTTTATCATCATCTATAAAACCAATTAGCCTGTACTGGCTGCCCGGATCACCCTCTATAAGCCTTTTTACAAGAATGCCCAGCTCTCCGGATCCGTAGATCAGGACGTTTTTGCGCTGATGAGATGTAGTGGAAGCAAATTCATAGAATACTTTCACGAAAAGCCTGAAAAAGAAGAGGAGTATGGTAACTGCTCCTGCGTGGATAAGCAGAATTGATAACGGAATATTAAATATTGAATGCCAGTCATTATTACGGCTCATCAATGTTACAATGATCAGTATCCCCAGAGCGCTGAAGTTGGCTACAATGATTTTATAAGTATCCCTGATTGTTGTATGCCGTATCATTCCTGAATACGATTTGAAAATGAGAAATGATATTGCATAAATGATTAAAACAAGAAATGACTGGCGTAATGTTAAAGAAATCTTAAATGAATTGAATTCAAAATTATATCTGAGAATATATGCTATAAAAAAGGAAAAGAAGATGGTCACCAGGTCAATAAATAAGACTAACCACCTGGGGAGGGAATGATTCTTGAAAACTTGAATGACCTTTCTTTTAAAAGCTTCTTTCATTTTGAAAGTTCAAATAAATAAGTTCAAATAAAATAAACAAATGACAATTAATTCGTGTTTAAAGTTAAACGCTAAATCTGAGATAGTTATTGTTGAATTACAGCTCACGCACCGTCAGTCACACGACTGAAATCCATATATCCCTGACTATGTGATTTTTGGACTAATCTTGTAACAAATGTTACAAATTCTTCCAATACCATTTTACAGCCTCTTTAAGACCCTGTTCAACACTGAATGCCGGTGAATAATGGAGAAGGTTTTTAGCTTTCTCAATAGAAGCCAGTGAGTGTGGAATATCCCCCGCCCTGGCAGGATCGTAAACCGGCTCAATTGCCAGAATATCCTTATCATTTTCTGCAGCCAGATCACGGATTAAGAAGAATAATTGATTTAAAGTAGTCCTTTCTCCATATGCCACATTATAGACCTGGTTGAGTGCATTTCTGTCTTCAACAACAGATGCAAGATGATTTGCCTGGATAACATTGTCTACGTAGGTAAAATCGCGTGAAACACTTCCGTCTCCATTGATATGAGGCACTTCGTGTTTCATTAGCATTTTCATAAACTTAGGTATAACGGCTGCATAAGCGCCATCCGGGTCCTGATGTCTTCCAAAAACATTGAAATATCGCAAACCAATGACTTCAATGCCATATGTGGAGGCGAAATTATTGGCGAAGAGTTCATCAACGTATTTTGTAATGGCATATGGTGATAGTGGCTTACCAATCTTATCTTCCACTTTTGGAAGATCGGGATGGTCACCATAGGTGGAGGAGCTGGCAGCATAAATAAAACGTTTAATACCAGACTCTTTAGCGGCGAAAAGCATTTTTACAAATCCACCTATATTAACATCCGTCGAAGTGACCGGATCCTTTATTGAGCGGGGTACCGAGCCCAGGGCAGCCTGATGAAAAACTATATCAACGTTTTCAACTGCTTTTAAGCAATCATCATAATTGCGTATGTCGCCCTCGATGAGTTTAAATGCGGGGTTATTGGCAAACGGAATAAGGTTTTCTCTCTTTCCGGTAGAAAAATTGTCAAGACAAACGACACTGTTCCCTGAAAGTAAAAAAGATTCTACAAGATTTGAGCCAATAAATCCTGCTCCACCTGTAACCAACACTCTTTTATCCTTCAAGATTCGTCTCATCAGCAAAAATAAAAAACAATATTACTAATTTTTAACATAAATTAACGCAATAAATACTACTCTTTTTCAAACATCAGGAGTATTTCGTTTAAAATAAATTCAGCAGTTTTTCCATTGCCGTAAAAAGCGGGATATTCAAATTCAGTGCCTGAATCCATAAAATTCATGAACTCATTTCTGATATTACCGGCATCGGCGCCCACAAGTTTTGCAGTACCATTATTTACAAGTTCAACCCATTCGGTTTCCTTTCTCAATACCAGGCACGGTTTTTTAAAGAAATGAGATTCTTTCTGAACTCCACCTGAATCAGTAATAATCATCCTGCAATTCTTCTCGAGAAGGATCATTTCAAGATATGAAACCGGGGGAATGATCTTAATGTGTGAATCCGACATCAGATCATCATAAAGAGATTTTAGTCTTGTCCTAAGCGAAATGATCGTCCGGGGATGCAATGGCATAACTAAAACAATATCTCTTTCTTCAGCGAGTTCCTTCAGAGTCACAAATATTTTATTAAGCAAGGTAATATCGTCGGTATTGGTATCCCTATGTATCGTGACCAGCACATAATTATCGGGAACCAATGACAGGTTCTCGAGAAAATGAGCTTTTTTCTTCGCGGCCAGACCAGCAAAAAACAGGGTATTATCGTACATTATGTCACCAGTAAGATAAATCTTGGGGTTGCTGATAGTATAAGGCGGACTGTTTTCCGGACGGAATCCTTCGCTCATCAGGTTTTTAAAGGCAGCATTAGTGGGAGCAAAAAGCAACGTTGAAGAATGGTCGCTCATTATTCTGTTAAGCTCTTCAGGCATTGTTTTATTAAATGATCTCAGTCCTGCTTCAATGTGAATAACAGGAAAATGAAGCTTTGAAGCCGCGATGGCACCCGCAAGAGTCGAATTTGTATCTCCGTACAAAAGCACGCAATCTGGTTTTTCTTTCAGGAGTATCTCTTCAATCCCTGTTATCATAAGCGATGTCTGACGGCCATGACCTGCAGAACCCACACTGAGATTAAAATGTGGTTTATGAATTTCAAGCTCATCGAAAAAAATGTCAGACAGTTCCTTATCGTAGTGCTGTCCGGTATGAATTATGATCTCACTTATGGAATTTGAAAAGTGCTTCCGAATTGCCCTGCTAATTGCAGATGCTTTTATAATTTGAGGTCTTGCACCTACAATATTAATAAGTTTGATTTCCGGCATTGGATGGTAGAAATTTTATCAGGGCACAAAGATAGGCAAATTAATCCGTCCTGGAAAACAAAAAGGCATCTTAATCAGCGATGCCTCTAGGTTTCAGAAGACTTTATTTAGCATAATTTACCGCCCGTGTTTCACGGATTACGGTAATTTTTATTTGTCCGGGATAAGTCATTTCATTTTGAATCTTACGGGCTATTTCAAACGACAGTCCTTCCGCTTCTTTATCAGTTACTTTTTCAGCGCCGACAATAACCCTCAATTCTCTTCCTGCCTGTATAGCATATGTTTTCGTAACACCAGGGTATTGGAGAGCAAGGGATTCAAGCTCTTTCAATCTTTTTATATATGACTCAACAACTTCGCGGCGTGCTCCCGGGCGGGCACCCGAAATTGCATCACAAACCTGTACTATAGGTGCGATCAATGTTGTCATTTCCGTTTCATCGTGATGAGAGCCTATTGCATTGCATATTTCCGGTTTCTCCTTGTATTTTTCGGCCATCTTCATACCGAGTATTGCATGTGGCAATTCCGGTTCATCATCAGGCACTTTACCAATATCATGAAGCAGTCCGGCACGTTTTGCAAGTTTTGCATTAAGTCCGAGTTCAGCAGCCATGATTGAACAAAGATTTGCTACTTCCCGTGAATGCATCAACAGATTCTGACCGTATGATGAACGGTATTTCATTTTTCCGATCAGGCGTATAAGCTCAGGGTGCAGCCCATGGATCCCAAGGTCAATTGTGGTTCTTTTTCCAACCTCCAGTATTTCTTCTTCAACCTGTTTTCTGGTTTTTTCAACCATTTCTTCGATTCTGGCCGGATGAATTCTGCCATCGGTAACCAGCTGATGAAGGGCCAGACGGGCGACTTCCCTGCGGATAGGATCAAATGCTGAAAGTACAATTGCTTCAGGGGTATCGTCAACAATAATCTCAACACCCGTAGCGGCTTCGAGGGCACGTATATTACGACCTTCGCGTCCGATGATCCGCCCTTTCATTTCATCTGATTCAATATGGAATACGGTAACTGCATTCTCAATAGCATTCTCGGCTGCAACTCTCTGAATTGTCTGTACGACGATCCTTTTAGCTTCTTTATTTGCGGTCATTTTTGCTTCATCGAGGATCTCATTGACATACGACATTGCGCCTGTTTTGGCTTCCTCTTTCAGTGATTCGATGAGGTGGTTCTTTGCTTCTTCTGCGGAGTATCCTGATATAGATTCAAGCTGGTCGACCTGTTGTTTATGCAAACGTGCCAGTTCCTCTGATTTTTTTTCCACGAGTTCGAGCTGTGATCCAAGGTTTTCGCGGATTGCATCGGCCTCATTTTTCTTACGCTGTGTCTCTTCAAGTTTCTGTGAAAGCGTAAGTTCCTTTTGTTTTATTCTTCCTTCAGCCTGATTAATCCTGCTGTTTTTCTCATTTATTACTTTCTCATGTTCTGTTTTCAGCTGAAGAAATCTTTCCTTTGCCTGAAGGATTTTTTCTTTTCTGATAACTTCAGCTTCAGCTTCAGCTTCGCTGATAATCTTCTGACTCTTATTCTTCAGGGCGAGCTGCCAGACAAAATAAGAAGCCCCAAAACCTATCAGAAGGGCGGCAAAGCTCAGAATAAATAAAAGCCCGTTTGTAATTGTTCCTATCATCAATGTCATCGTCAATTTGTATTAATTATATAAATGTAATAAAAAAAACCCGCAAAGTTCCTCCAGATTTTATAAAACCCCATGTCTGAATGGCTGGAGCTACTAATCCAGTTTGAACTTCCACTGTCCCCTAAGGAAGCCCGACGAATCGGGATGAGGCCTGTTCTTTCTGAACTAAGAGTTGCTCCAAAGTTTTAACTGTTGAGTTTCAAAAATGAATGAAGAAACAATGCGGGCAATTAATTATATATTTTAAAGAACGCTGCTACTCTTTTTCCTCCAGAACTGAATCAATTTTTTGTATCAGTTCGTTCAGTGAATCGGGAAGGTGATCTTTCTCCAGTTTTTCTTCCTCCTCAGTCAGTTTAATCACATATTGAAGAGAAGCCATCGCCAGAAAATCCTGTACATCCTTATCGGTGTACCTCTGTTTGTACTGCAGCACCTTCTCATTTATCATCCTTGCTGCCTTCCTGATCTTCTCTTCATTCTCCCGTTCTACCTTCAATGGATAATACCTGTCTGCCACATTAACCCTGATCGAAAGCTTTTCATCCATCGCTATATCTTATCTGTTTAAAAGAGCAACGCACCTGTCAATTTCCCGCACCAATTCAGTAATTTTTTTCTTTGCCTCATCAGCGTTTTCACCTTCACCCAACAATGCTCCTGACAATTTAATCCGTTCGTATTTTAATTCAAGTTCGTTAAGTTTATCCTCTTTTTCCTGAAGCGCCGTTTTCAAATTCCTGTTCCCGTTCTTTAGTTCCGACACTTCCCGCTTCAGATTATTATAGCGATCCAATAATTCATCCAGTTTTCTGTTTAATATAAGCAACTCTTCATAACCCTGACCGGACATAATTAATTCTTTAGGACAAAATTAACATTGTTAATGATATTTTCAAAAAATTGAATGAAATACTTTGCCTGAATGAACCAGAAGTTTAGCTTTGCACCGATTGACTTTTAAATTATAATAAAATATGCTCCTGATCCGATTTTTTATTTTTAGTATATTGCTTTTCAGTAAGATAAATGATATTCCCGGGGATAAAACAATTTTTATTTCTCCTGTAAAGATCCCGCAGCTTCTGTCTGCAAATTTTGGTGAACTGCGGATTGACCATTTTCATTCCGGTTTAGACATAAAAACACAGGGTGTAACCGGCAAAGAAGTGGTTGCCGCAGCCGATGGCTACATATCGAGAATCGGTATTTCACCGGGAGGATTCGGAAATGCCCTATACATAACACATCCTTCAGGATATACAACAGTCTATGGGCATCTCGAACGATTTTCACCTGAGATACAGAAATATGTGAGAGCAAGGCAATATGAGAAAAAGAGTTTCACCATAACATTATTCCCTTCTAAAGTTGATTTTCCTGTCAAACAGGGAGACCTCATTGCATATTCAGGAAATTCAGGAGGGTCAGGCGGTCCACATCTTCACTTTGAGGTGAGAAAATCTGACTCTGAAAGACCAATAAACCCTCTCCTGTTCGATTTTGGCATGGCCGATAATATTAAACCTGTTATAGAAAAGCTTGTCATCTACCCAATCGGAAATTCATTGATAAATAATGAAAACAGGGCTAAAAAAATAAATGTAACAGGAAGTCATGGAGTCTATTCAATACCTCAATCAGACGGTATAGAAGTCAGTGGTCTCATAGGTTTCGGGATTAAAGCGTATGATCTGCTCAACAACAGCAATAATAAATGCGCTGTCTACTCATTAGAACTGACTATCGACAGCAGTACAGTCTTCAAATATGTGATGGATGGTTTTTCATTTGACGAATCGAGATATGTAAACAGCCATATCGATTATGAGACCTATATGAGAGAAAACATCTACATCGAAAAAACATATGTGCTTCCCGGTGACCGGCTGAGCGCCTATAAAATTGCCAATCACAGAGGCTTGTACAATTTTAACGACAACAAAACGCATCACGCTGAGATTATTGTTACAGATGCTAACAGGAACAGATCGGTCGTGAAGTTTAAATTAATAGCTGTAGCAGGCGCTTCTTACGGTCCTTCGGTCAGTAGTGAGATGAAAACAATGCCATATAACAAAATAAATAAGTTTTCATCCGATAACATACTGGTTACCATTCCAAATGGCGCTCTTTACGACACACTGTTTTTTTCTTATAAAAAGGAGCCCGGCGTCAGCTGGATGCTGTCGGATATTCATAATATCCACAATAAGTTCACCCCTGTGCAGAAGCCATTCACGATTTCAATAAAACCCACAAAGATTTTGACAGGGAATGAATCAAAGATGCTTATCATCCGCCTGACCGACGACTCGAGAAAAATTGCCGTAAACAGTAACTGGTCAGATGGATATTTAACTGCAGATGTCCTTGCCTTCGGCAAATACTATGTTGGTATTGATACAATTGCGCCCGAAATTACCCCTGTTGGATTTTCATCAGGATCAGTTCTTACCGGAAGAAAAGAATTAAAATTCAGAGTAACGGATCAGCTGTCAGGTATCAAGACTTATGAAGGGTTGATTGATGGAAACTGGGCGCTTTTTGAGTATGATCAGAAGAATGATCTCTTAAGCTACAGGTTTGATGAAACAAGAATCAAGAAAGGATTAAGGCACAATCTGATATTCAAAGTATCTGATTACAAGGAAAATATAAGCTCCTACAGCTGTAATTTCACCTGGTAGAAGTATTCTTTGTCTTCGGTTTGGTGTGTTAATAAGTCGTAGTACAGAATTCCGAAAAAATGACTACCTTTGTGGCTTAAATGAAAACAATGCAATATCAAATTGTTGTCATGATGTTCTAGTCTGTATTATTTGTACCTCAGTTAAGAAAAATAGGATCGCTTCTATTTAGAAAGTTCGGTTAATTTTAAGACGAACAGAGGAATATCGCTTAACTCTTCAACATTTATATTGATTATGATTGATGGAAACATTTGAAATGTTTCTTTTTTACCGACATTCTATTCTAATAATTTCTTAAGAATAATAATTATGCAAGAAAAAAAACAGACCGTTTTTAAAACGCCAGATATAACAAGAATGCAGGAAGTTGTCATTAATGACAGAACGAAGATCTATATAGCCATCGGTGCCGATGCTGAAGAAGCAAGAAGCCGTTACTGGGCAAGACAGGAAGCAAAAGGCAAAGTACTCCTGACTCCCAAGAAAGCCGTTGCCAGCTAAATTGATAAAAATCCGGCAAGTCTTAATAGATTTTTGCCGGATAGATGCCCCGGTCAATCATTTTATTGATACTCTCGACTACGAAAGGTTTGTCTTCCCTGTAGGTGACACCAAACCATCTCTCGTTGCTCATGAGTATCTTTATTGTGATTTCTCCGTTCTTAACGAACTTATCAATCGATGTTGGGATATCGAGTTCGGCTTTGGGATCCATGCCGCTCCTGTTGATGAAATTTTTGAATTCATCACCAAGGAAGCTGTAACATGAAGGTTTGAATCCCCATAAATTCATTGATACAACTTCATTACCGGTAAAATTCTGAAATTTGCCGTCAGCTGTCGGCGCCTTGGCACCGTCGGATGTCTTTTCAATCTGGCGTGTCTCTACTATGTTTTTAAGCAGGCCATCGGGTCCCACGCCGCATACGCCTCTGTTTACATGCCCATGTTCCGACAGAGTGTTTCCCATCTTGTAACCAACAATACAATAGCAATTCGGATCTTTATCGTTTACCAGAAAGTCGTGAAGTATTTTAAATGACTCTACACCATAATAATCGTCGGCGTTTATCACTCCGAATGGCTCTTTGATCTTATTGGATGTGACAAGTATGGCATGACTTGTTCCCCATGGTTTCTGTCTTTCCGGCGAAACTTTAACACCTTCCGGAAGATTTGTAATTTCCTGAAAGACATAATCGACTTCAATTTTGCCTTTCAGCCGCTTTACAAACCGCTCTTTAACCTGTTCCTCGATATCACGCCTGATAACAAAAACAATTTTACCAAATCCTGCTCTTATGGCGTCATAGATGGAATAATCAATAATCGTTTCACCGGAAGGACCCACTTCATCAAGCTGCTTGTTACCGCCATATCGTGTACCCATTCCTGCTGCCAGAACTAATAGTGTTGGTTTCATAGTGTTAAAGTTTTTGTTTCCACAATTATACAGAAAAAATTGATATTTTTTAGTGATCCTGAACCAAAAAAAATCATTTTACCACAAAGGACACTCCTGTCTAATAGAGGAAGCATGTGGTGGAATTTCTCTTTTATATGAATACCCCCTTTCTTATTTCCCCCAAGGGGGAAAGGATGCCGAAGGTTCCAGGATCACCCTGTGCCAATTCGGAGCCAACTCCTTCCCCCTTGGGGGAAGGCTGGGAAGGGGGTTTAAGCTCGGTCAGGTGACCGGTGGTGAATTACCAAAAAACTTCTATATTTAACCATGAAATTCAAACTTGAAATCTGTGTTGACAACATAGACTCCGCCATCACAGCCCAGGAAGCCGGGGCTGACAGAGTTGAACTATGCAACAATCTTCCGGAAGGAGGTACAACGCCCGGACTTGGAACAATCCGCACTGTCAGAGCAAACATATCAATAGGTTTACATGTCATAATCAGACCACGCGGAGGAGATTTTCTTTACAGCGCCTCCGATTTTGAGATCATGAAACGGGATATTGAAATCTGCGGTGAAAACGGAGTCGATGGAATTGTCGTGGGAATCTTGCTTCCCGATGGGAATATTGACGTCGAGAGAACAGCCCGGCTTATTGAACTATCGCGACCAATGTCTGCCACTTTTCACAGGGCGTTCGATCTGAGCTGCGATCCATTGAAAGGACTCGAAGATGTAATTTCAACCGGTGCGCACAGATTGCTTACTTCAGGACAGAGGAATAAAGCAGAGGAAGGATTGCAACTGATACACCAGGCTTGTGGCGAAATCAGCGTGAAAGGATAATAATTATGCCGGGATCGGGTATCAGCGAATCGAATATAACTCTCATAGCCAGAGGTTCGGAAGCAAGAGAATTTCATCTTACCGGAAGAAAAACAATTGACAGCAATATGACCTTCAGAAGAGAAAATGTTTCTCTGGGCGGAAGTTCTGATCTTCCTGAATTTACCAGGAAAGTTGCTGATGGTGCTGCAATTGCAGGCATTCTCGGTAAACTTAAACTGATCTGAATATTTTTCTTTGAAATTTTCGCGGGGTTGTTACCTTTGTAAAAGTCGGAAGTCAGAAGTCGGAAGACAAAAACCTTCGTGTACCTTCGTGAAAACCGAATTCAACTTCAGACTCAAACAATTAAATTATTTTTTTATGAAAAAACTATCTGTTTTTATACTGTTTTTATTTTTCTCATATTTAACTACCGAGCAGAGCACAAATGCCTGCACTAATTTCATCATTACAAAGGGAGCTACTAAAGATGGGTCGGTAATGATCACTTATTCAGCCGATTCTCACGTACTTTATGGTGAATTGTATTATTGGCCGGCAAAAAACTGGCCAGCCGGCACAATGGTTAATGTTTATGAATGGGATACAGGCAAATTCCTGGGAAAAATTCCGCAAAAAGCTCATACATACTCAGTTGTGGGAAATATGAACCAACACCAGCTCTCAATAGGAGAAACCACTTTTGGTGGTCGCCCTGGATTAGATGACACCACTGCAATTGTCGACTACGGTTCAATGATTTACATGACTCTGCAGAGAGCAAAGAATGCGAGAGAAGCGATTGCAACATTTTCAGAACTTGTTACAAACTATGGTTACAGAAGTGAAGGAGAATCTTTCTCAATTGCCGACGCCAATGAAGCCTGGATACTTGAACTCATTGCAAAAGGTCCTGGCAAAAAAGGTGCCGTATGGGTTGCCCGCAGAATTCCCGATGGTTATATAAGTGGTCACGCTAACCATCCAAGAATCACTACTTTTCCACTCGCCGACGGAGTTAAGTCCATAACATCAAAGCAGCTTGATTTGATTAATAATCCGGAGATAGAAACTGTTTACGCCTACGATGTTATTGATGTGGCACGCAGTTTTGGCTGGTTCAGCGGTGACGATAAAGATTTCAGTTTTAGTGATACATATGCCCCTATCGATTTTTCAGGAGCCAGGTTCTGTGAGGCAAGAGTATGGTCGGGTTTTAATATGGTCAATGGGCAGATGGGTCAGTATCTCGATTATGCGATGGGTGAAAATCTTAAGAACAGAATGCCTCTTTGGATAAAGCCTGACAGGAAACTTGAGGTAAAGGACATAGCCATGATGATGAGGAATTACTTCCAGGGAACTCCAATGGATATGACAAAGGATGTTGGTGCAGGACCTTATGGAAGTACCGTCAGATGGAGACCAATGGAATGGAAAGTCGACGGAGTCACATATATCAACGAAAGGGCAATATCAACACAACAGACTGGCTTTTCTTTCATAGCACAGAGCCGGTCATGGCTTCCTGATCCGGTCGGCGGCATTAACTGGTTTGGTGTAGATGATACTTTTTACACAGTCTACTCCCCCATGTATTGCGGAATTACTAAGGTGCCTGAGACTTTTGCTGTCGGCAATGGTGATATTATGACTTTCAGCGACAATGCTGCTTTCTGGATCTTTAACCAGGTTTCGAATTTTGCCTACACACGTACCAGAATAATTAACGATGATATCCTGAAAAAACAGGCAGAACTTGAGGAAAACTATACAAAAGAAACAGTTGATGTGGATAAAACTGCAGAAGCCCTTTACAAGAAAGATCCTGCTGCAGCTGTCAAATACTTAACTGACTTTTCCGTGAAAACCGGGAATAACACTGTTAAGCAGTGGAAAAACCTCTATGCATTTCTTTTCACGAAATATATGGATGGAAATGTTAAGGAAAAACTTCCGGTTCCAAAAGGCAACCAGTTTCAGCCTCCAAAGGTCTCACAGCCTGGTTATGGCGATGAGTGGAACCGCATGGTGGTAAAGGCCACCGGAGATAAATTCAAGGAAAGATAAGCATCAGATCTAACCTCTGTGTAACTCTGTGCGACCTCTGTGCAACTCTGTGTAAGTTTTTACTTTTTTGTTACACAGAGTTACACAGAGAACACACAGAGAACCACAGAGAAAAAACTTTTTGCCATAATTGCAGTTTATAAAAATTATTTCGTAAGTTTGCGACCGGATTTTTGAAACCAACTGAGCATACAAAATACTTTGTGAGATGAATTTAATGAATGTTATAGAGAAAGAATTTGCGGTAAAAAATGATTTTCCGAAATTCATAGCTGGAGATACTGTTACCGTGCATTATAAGATTAGAGAAGGTAATAAAGAGAGAATCCAGCAGTTCCGCGGAGTCGTGATTCAGAGAAGCGGAGAAAAACATACCGAGACCTTTACAGTTAGGAAAATGTCAGGAAACATAGGTGTCGAGAGAATATTCCCAATTGCTTCCCCTTTCATTGATAAGATTGAAGTGAATAAACACGGGAAAGTCCGCAGGGCAAGAATTTTCTACCTTCGTGATCTTACAGGTAAGAAAGCCCGTATCCGCGAAAGGAAATTCTGATAATTCTATTAATAGAATAAAAAAAAGGCTGCTCAAACGAGTAGCCTTTTTTGTTGCCAACATTTTGTGTGGGAATGCCATTCTATCAGATCTTATTTATCATTTCCGCTTTCTTAGACTTAGCCTCTTCAACGAGCTTATTGGATTGAACATCCGCTTCCTGAGTGAGCTGGGTAGCCTTTTTATCGGCATTCTTTCTCATAGCATCGGCACTTTTCTGAGCAGCCACTTTCTGGAAGGAATTTTTTGAAGCATTGTCATCAATGAGTTTCTGTGCCTGGGTATCAGCTTCTTTACGTATATTTTCTGCTGTTTTAGCCGCTTCATCTTTCAGTTGTTGTCCTTTTTCTTCAGCCTCTTTGATCAGTTTATCCCCTTCAGCTTCAGCTTCTGCCCTGGCTTTTTCCTTTCCCTTATCTATTGTGTTGTCGATTGTCTCTTTTACAGCTTCTGTAGCCGCAGCCTTCGCTCCTCCACTGGTACTTTCGCCTGAACTATTTCCGAATACCGGAGCAACGACGGGCTTGGAAAATGTCCCGGTCACTTTAACATTCACTTTTATGACATCTGAAAGTTTAACCTTTATACCAAACGCTGAAGCCTGGGCGGATAGTTTATCAATTAATGAATTGACTGAACCTCCAAGATCTGCCCTGGGTATTTCGGTTTTGACCAGGTAGTTTAATGTCTGGTCAAGACCCTGGTCACCACTGATATTCATCTTCAGATTACCGGTCTTTACATCAAACGGACTTACATAAACTCTGCCGTCGGCAATCTTAAAGCTTATATTTATGTCCTTGAAGGTGTTGCTATAATTATCACCGAGTTTAAGAGTTTCCTTCATCTGATCGAAAGTCTTGGATTCCACGAGAGTAATCGCATCCGATTTGATGTTTCCTGATCCGTTAATGGAGTTGATCACTGGCATCATATCAGGTCCAAGCAAGCTGACATAATTCAGCTTCGCACTTATCTTACCATCAATGTTTTTGGCAGCAGGCGCAAGTTTTTTAACTGTGTTGAATGTGTTAAACGCATCTTTTATAGCAATATTCTGCATATCGAAATCAGCTTTCATTACCGGTTTCAGGGTATCACGGGTATCATAATCAGCATTCATTTTAACAGTACCATTAAGAATATTCATGGCAGCATTATTTATGCTCAGAATTCCGGATCTTACAATAACATGTCCATGTATTTTTTGGGCTTTAATATCCTCATAATTGAAATCATCAATACTTGCATCAACATCGAAATCGATATTTGCAGGTACTATTATCAGTTTCATTGGCTCTGAAGCAGGCACCGGGTCAACAGTAGAAACGGGATGCGGCACCGCAGCGTGAACCAGAGGAATAAGCGAAGAAGTTGCAACTCCTGCATTCGGATCAGCAGCATGAGCTTCTTTGTTAACAGAAGGTGTTGTGGTTGACATTTTTGACATTATATCCGATGCGTCAACCATTTTTGACTGTGAAGTAAGATTCCCTCTGAGAGTTTTATTGCTTAGAAAATATGGGATATAATTCTCAATTCTTCCCTTCAGATTAAAATCGCTCTTCCCTCCTACAATCAGAGTTGTACCTGACAAAGCAGCATATGCCGGAGTAAACTCAAGATTTCCTTCATTTATTTTTACATCCGGGTAACCTGTCATTGCTATGTCCATATTCTTAACGCCTATTGTTCCTGACGCTTTAAAGTTGTCATACTGATTTTTTTCAATCATTGACATCTTCCCGGCCATCTGCACCGACAAATTAATAATTCCTGAAAGGGACATGCTGTCTATGGGAACCGCTTTTGAGAGAGCATCAAGGTCTATCCGACCAATCATAGAGCCTTTGAAATCAGGATCGCTGATTGGCGTTTTAAGTCCAAAGGTCATATCGAAAGGATTCCCGGCAAGTTCCATATGAAACAGGTCTACATTAACAATTGTCTTATCGAGGTCATTTCCGTTGATAAAAATATCAGATTTTATATTTATGTTTTTTAACTGTTCAGGCAATGAGGGATAGCTGACCAGTCCATTCGACACATTTATTGCGAGTGTGACGTCAGGCAGAGTACTGTCTGCATCGCTGTAAATGCCCTTTGCGGTTCCTGATAATGTGAAATCGCCAGTTGCCTTCAGATCCTCATAATCTTTCATATAAACGGCAGGAATAAGGGACAACAGGGTTTTAAAAGATGTTGTCTGGGCAGTACTGAAATTTATGTCTGTTGCTATGTCATTGCCGGGCATCTCCACGGTGCCTGTAAAACTCAACTTCAAGTCATTCAGCGAAAAATAATTTTTACGGAAGGTAAACTTCCATTTTGCCAGTTCGGCAAGCATATCGATCTTAGCATCCAGTACAGCCTTATTAATATATCTTGCGTCATCCATGATAAATGTGAATTCACCGGCGTTAAATGCGATCTGCAAATCGGTTTCGCCCGTTGTCATACCTCCCTTTAATGTCAGATTTACATTATCTAGGAATACTTTCATTCGAGAGCTGTCGTCAACATAAGATACAGAGCTGTTTGTTACTATGACTTTTTTAAGAAGTATTTTCATCCCTGACTGAGCTGTGGCTGTTTGTATCAGAGGTGCTGCTGAGGGTTGGGGTTGCGGTGCCGTTGATGGTTGGGGCTGAGATGAGACAGCCGGCCGGGACTGAGGTGTTGTGGCTGGCTGAGACTGAGTACCTGTCGAAAGTTGGGGCTTAGATGCTACATTTACCTGTGAAGTATCTTTCATAATATCCCAGTTCGTGAAACCCTCCTGCTTTACAATGGCATTTATAACTGCCCTGTCAATTACAACAGATTTCACTTCATATCCTGTTTTTTTGAAAAGACTCGATAGATTGAATACCAGATCAAATGATTTGAATCCTGCCAGAGTGTCACCTTCAAAGTTTCCAAGACCCACAACAGAGACTCTGTTCAGAGAAAATGACAGATTCGGGAAATTCTTAAAAAACCCAAGTTTATAATCGTCAAATTTCACAGTGGCTTTAACTGACTCGTTTATCGCTTTCTCTACTTTTACCTTTATCTGATTCTTAAAAATTATCGGAACAGCAAAAAGAGCGATTAATACAAATAATATTATTCCCAGAAATATTTTCACAAAAAGACCTGTTGCTTTTTTCATAACAATTATGTTTAACTATTGATAATCAGATATTTAATTAATATCATACCTTCATTTTTCAGACGAATAAAAGTAGGTATTATTCAGCAAAAACAAAAGATGCAAATATTAGGTTGAGGCTGAGGTTGAGCCTGAATCCATATAACCTTCGTGTTCCTTTGTGGTTAACGGATTTCCTTAACCTTAACCTTAACCTTAACCTTAACCTTAACCTTAACCTCAATCTTAACCTTAACTTTCCCTGTTTATTGTATTTATTTTTCCAAATAATGTTATATTTGCGTCCGCATAAAGAACGGACCTGTAGCTTAATTGGATAGAGCATCTGGCTACGGACCAGAAGGTTGGGGGTTCGAGTCCCTCCAGGTTCACTTTCAAAACTAAAAACCCTTGTAAAAAGTAACATTACAAGGGTTTTTAGTTTGACACATGGAAGACATCATTCATGGCATCAAATGACCAAACTTAGGACTTAGCAAGTCAATGCCCGGGTATCCGCAACGATTTTTTTACAAATTGGACTGTTGGTCATTCCAGAATTTTCCAGTCGATAAAACTTCCTGCTCCCCCGGATATTGAGCACTTTCATTATCTTCTGCTGTAATAAATATCTGGACCGGTTTAAATGAAGTCACTGTCTCAAAAGTAGCTTTCAAATTATCTGAACTATTCAACCGCCCTATATTTTTTGTTAATTGCCCGTCTGTCAGCATCCAGACTATGTATGTTTTTTTTGGTGGTTGCAGTCTTTCAACTCCTGCTAAATTAGAAATATGTACCTGAATGACATAATTTTTATTTTTATCTCGCTTGACCTTTACAAAGCCTTCTGCAGCAGGAACAACTGATGACGTTAAAAACATGGCCTTTGTGGAGCATGAAACGAGGGAAATAATTAGCATTATTATTAAAATTCCTGAAACGATTTTTTTCGCCTGTGTGTTCAATTCTGATGTTTTCATCTTGTATTTTTTTAATGAATAGAAAAAAGATCTATGCTCTTTTGGCAGCATTTCTATCAATGAGGGTTAGTTGTGTTTTTTTGTAGGAACAATTAAAAGCGGTATCGGACTTTTATTTAATACTTTTTCTGCAACACTTCCCATAAGTATATTTTCAAGCCATTTCCGGCTGTGTGATCCAACAACCAGAAGATCGGAATGCAGCTCTTTTGCAGTTTCCAGAATAGTTTCGGCGAAATCACCTTCCTTTACTTTCATTTGAATGGAATTATCTCCGAGATGTTGTCGCGATTTGTCGAGATATTGAAGAGATGCATTTTTCAGTCCATCAACACTTTCCAATTTTATGGGAGCCATATTCTCATAACCGTTATAGCCCATTATCGGGGAATATCCGGTAGTTGAATAAAATGCAGGATCATCTATTACATGAAGCAGAGTTACTTCAGCATTCATAGATTTTGCCATTAAGTACCCTACTTCTGCAACTTTTTGTGCTGTTGGATTATAATCCAACGCAATCAAAACTTTTTTTACATCATTTGCCATCGTATTCATGATATTATTATTTATGACATTTGTAAAATATTTACATTCAAAATTATTCCGCTTATTTAAGGATTAAAAGCACCTAAAGTCCAGATATCTTCTGCCGTCACTCTTAAATGATAATTCGGAAATGAAAGAACCGGAATATATGCTTTGTTTATCATCTGGTGAGCAAAGTTGCCTAAAAGAAGATTAGAAGCGCTTTTCTCCTGCTCAGTCATTATTGATATCATGTCAGCATCTATTGACCTGGAATAATCAAGTGTCATATCTGTCAGGTTTTTTCCATAAAGATGCTCCACTGTAAATGGAATTTTATGTGCGTCAAGATATGAAGATACCTGATCAGCATATAGATGCAGTCGCTTTTCAATACTTTTTAAATTTGACAATCTTATTGTCAGAAGATGAATATTAGAGCCAAATCTGGATGCAAGCTCTACGGTATATGGAACTTTTTCACGTGTCTGAAAAGTCATATCCAGCGGCATTACAATGTTATCAATATTATCAGGTATTTTGTTTCGTCTCATAGTAATTACAGGATTTCTCGAGTGAGAAATTATTTTATATGCATTGCCTCCGATGAACAGTTCTTCAAAGCCTGATGACCCGTGTGTTGCAAGAACTGTCAACGAATCTTCAAATTCGTCAGATAAATCCGCAATTTCCTTGAATATTTTACCCTGTTTAATTACATATTTTACTGAAAGGTTTAACTCTCCTTTCCCGCTATATTTCCTGATGATCTCCTCAAATTTTGTTTGTGCAAGTTTAGTCTCCTTTTCTTCACCTTTATCAATAACATGAACCATAAGAATATCGGCTTTGAATTTTTTGGTCATCATTATGGCCAGATCCAACCCGTTTAAAGACTCATCTGACAGGTCAAGGGGTACAATAATTGTTTTCATATCAGCCTGATTCATAGGGTCAATTCTTTTATAAATTGAGCCCCTGGTTCTTAAATCAACTTCTGCATATAAAGATGAATAATATGCAAAACCCAAAATTAACCATAAGTATCTGGCTGAACATTACACAAATACATGAATAAGTTATATCATTTACTGGTTTTCAGGATTGTAAGAGCAAGCTCGGAATTGCTTGGTTGCCAGACCGGATACAAATATGAAGATTGATTAAGCGGATTAAATATAGTTCAACTACTTCTATTTCAGTGAATTATTGAACTTTGCAAAATATAGAATAATGCTCCCGAAAAGAATCCGATCAGTGCAAGCCATGTGATTTTTTTCAAGTACCAGAAAAAGTTGATTTTTTCCATTCCCATAGCAGCCACACCGGCAGCAGATCCAATTATCAATGCACTGCCACCAGTTCCGGTACTATATGCAAGAAATTCCCAAAAATAATGATCCGGCGGATACTGCGTAAGATCAAACATGCCCTGTACGGCAGCTACTATGGGGACATTATCTACAACAGATGAAATTAGTCCGATGGACATTACTACAATACTCTCATTGTGTACGGTGTTGGTAAGAGATTTAGCCACTATCGTTAACAGGCCGGCAGATTGAAGAGCGGAAATGGCGATTAAAATGCCGAGAAAAAAGAGTATAGTGGAAGTATCTACCCTCCGTAACGCGTTGACAACACTAAAACTATTTTTTTCATTAACTTCTTTGGCAGCATGCAGGATTTCTGTAATTATCCAAATGATTCCCAGGCCTAATAAAATGCCCATATATGGTGGTAAGCCGGTAAGTGTTTTAAAAACAGGCACACAGATAAGAACTGCTATTCCGGAAAATAAGATAATCTTTTTCTGTCTTTCCGGCAGTGAATGCATTTTACTAACGTTTTCTTTTCCCATTCTCTCAACTCTGCCATGCATTTTAAACGAGACAATTATTAATGGTATTATCAGGCAGATAAGACTAGGTAAAATTAATTTAACAATAATGTTGAATGCGGTTATCTGCCCGCCAATCCATAACATCGTTGTTGTAACATCACCAATCGGTGACCATGCCCCACCCGCGTTAGCGGCGATAATAACAATACCGGTAAAATATAGTCTGTCAGTGTCATCCTTTATTAATTTTCGTAATAAAGAAACTATTACAATAGTTGTCGTAAGGTTATCCAATATGGCAGACAGAAAGAATGTCAGAAATCCTATTATCCATATTAAAGATCTCTTTTTCGTTTGAGTAATTAATTTGACAATAATTCCAAATCCGTCGTGCGAATCGATGAGTTCCACTATAGTCATAGCGCTTAGAAGGAAGAACAATATTCCCGAAACCTCACCTAAATGCTCGGTCAACTGGATGGTTGCAAGATTCCTATCAGGTAAAAACCCAATATATATTACCCAACAGATCACCCCGGTAATTAGAGCAGATGCTGCCTTATTTATCTTAATGTAATGCTCGGCGGCAATAAGACAATATCCAACAACAAATACAATTAAAATTATAAGTCCCATTTGTCCATTTTATTAGTTCATATCGGGTTACAGAGAAAATATTATCGTAAATTTGTGCAGGAGCTTTCTCCGTTTCGTTTAAGAGTAAAAACAAATTTATGAATGTTTCCGCCATAACTTAATTAGAAAGTAATTAGAATTCAATTAGAAAACTGATTCCGTTACAGTCTTTTCAGTTTTGAATTCTTATTTTGTGAAAAATAGTCATACATGAATTGTAAGCTAAATTAATCTGATTTTTTAATCTTTAAGTTTTATCCTCCCTGATAACAAAATTCATGTAAAATATGTTATAAAAATATGCTCAATATACCTCACTTCAAACGGCTGGTAATTGCCGCTTATCGCTTACCTTTTAAATTCAGTGAAACAAAAAAAGGATTTAAAGCCACACAAAACGCAGGTGGCCTTGTTTCTGCAATCCTTGCTTTATCTGAAAACTTCAGAAAAACAAGCAGCCAGAGGGTCAGTACAAATATAGTATGGGCCGGAATAGCTGATAATTTACCTGAGAAACTACTGCCAAAAGATATCTCTAATGAAAACTTTCAATTGCTGCCGGTTCATTTAACAAAACACCTGAACGAATTGTATTATGGCGGATTTTGTAATGACCTTGTCTGGCCATTGTTTCATTATTTTCCTTCCTACAGTGTATTTAATGATCAGTTATTTAAGGCTTATGAAGAAGCAAATACCAAATTTTGTGAGGAACTGGTAAAAACGATTAAACCAGGTGATTTTATCTGGGTACACGATTATCAATTGATGATGCTGCCGCAGATGATCCATAAGATTTTGCCCGATGCAACAATTGGATTTTTTATGCATATCCCATTTCCATCATTTGAAATTTTCAGGTTAATGCCACGTCACTGGCGTGAATCCATCATAAATGGATTACTGGGCGCTGATTTAATTGGTTTTCATACTCACGATTATGCACAGCATTTTATAAAGTCAGTTAAAAGAACTACTGGGTTCGAATGCAGTAATAACATTATCTATACTCAGAATAAACTGGTTAAAGCTGATGCCTTTCCTATCGGAATAGATTATGATAAATTTAATGCAGCTTGCCTTAATAAAAAGGTATTGACTGAGAAACAAAAAATAAAGAATCTTCTTTCTGATCAAAAGCTAATATTTTCTGTGGACAGACTTGATTATACCAAAGGGTTGCTTTTAAGACTTAAGGGATTTGAAACTTTTCTTGAAAATTATCCCAAATGGCATTCCAAAGTTATCTTCAATATGGTTGTTGTACCATCGCGGATAATTGTGGAAAAATACAAGGAGATGAAAAAGGAAATTGAATCAACAGTGGGGCGGATAAACGGGAAGTACAGCACCATAGGATGGCGGCCGATAATATACCAGTACAAATCATTATCATTTAATGAAATGGTAGCCCTCTACGATTTAAGCGATGTTGGTTTGATTACACCGTTGCGCGATGGAATGAATCTTGTTGCAAAGGAATATATTGCATGTCAGATTGAGAATGAAGGTGTATTGATCTTAAGTGAAATGACGGGAGCTGCCGCCGAACTGAATGAGGCCATAATTATAAATCCGTCCGACAATAATGAAATGGCTGACGCAATTTTCAAAGCTCTCGAAATGGAACCAGAAGAAAAACATGCCCGCCTTCAAAGAATGCAGAAGCGGATTTCCAGCTACAATGTTTATGCCTGGGCTTTTGACTTCTTTAATCAGACCAATGAAATCAAAAAACAGCAGGAATTAACGAATATCAGACTAATTACCGATAGTCTTGCAAATAAGATTATTAAAGATTATCAAAAAGCATCTTCCAGAATCCTGTTTCTTGATTATGACGGAACGCTGGTTTCTTTTACGAAATACCCTGAACTGACAATTCTGGCCAATCCTACAGTTGAAATCATAAAAAAGCTGACTGGTGATCCAAAAAATGAAATAGTCATTATAAGTGGCAGAAACAAAGATTTTCTTGAAAGAGAATTCGTAGGTATCAATGTTACGCTGGTAGCTGAACATGGATATTTTATTAAATTTCCAAACAAAGATTGGGATGCAACAATAGAGACAGATCCTGAGTGGAAAAAATCCTTACTGCCTATACTTAATGAATATGTAAACCGCTGTAATGGAACCTTTATTGAAGAAAAAACAGGCAGCATAGCATGGCATTACAGAAATGCGGATAGTGATTTTGCCCAGTTACGGCTTCATGAACTTCGCGACGATCTTACAGAAATAATACGCCATAAAACAGATTTCGAAATCCTTGAGGGGAACAAAGTTCTGGAGGTTAAAAGCGGGAAATACAGCAAGGGCCAGGCTGCCAGGACACTGATGAAAAATAAGGATTTCGACTTTGTACTTGCCGCCGGGGATGACAGAACAGATGAGTCTTTATTCAAACAATTAAATAGTTCTGCTTATACTATCCGGGTGGGATTAAGCCCATCCATGGCCAGGTTTAATATCGCTGATTTTTCATTATTTATAAAACTATTAAAGGGCCTGTCTGTCTGAAAAAAAATCTGATTAGAAAGGGTAAAAATAAAGAGGATTCATCATAAGCATAAAACTGAAAAGAAAGTACATGAAAAAGTTCGACTCCGAGATACGGCTTGCACGCGAAATGAGTTTACTCGACGCAACACTTATTGGCGTAGGAGCAATGATCGGGGCGGGAATTTTTGTTCTGATTGGAATTGCTGCTGGTGTTGCCGGTCCGGGATTGATACTTACGTTCTCATTAAATGCATTAATAGCGCTTTTAACTGCCATGTCGTATGCAGAACTCGGTTCGTGCTACCATGATGCAGGAGGCGGCTATCTGTGGGTAAAAGAGGGATTGCCGAAGTGGAACGGATTTTTATCGGGCTGGATGAGCTGGTTTGCTCATGCCGTTGCCTGCAGCTTATACGCACTTGGCTTTGGAGCTTACTTTGCACATGTGTTAGCAGAGTTTTCAATCACATTGCCTGATTGGGGATTCTTGTCACCTCAAAAACTTCTGGCAGCAGCTGTTGCAATACTTTTTGCATACATCAATTTCAGGGGTGCCTCAGAAACCGGCAAAATTGGTAATCTTGTAACTATTGCAAAAATAATTATTCTGATCATCTTTATAAGTTTCGGTCTCGAGCTAATGATACGCAAGGGAGACTGGAGAACAACGTTCAGTCCATTCCTTCCAAACGGTTTCAGTGGAGTTTTTAAAGCAATGGGATTGACATTTATTGCGTTCCAGGGTTTTGAAGTAATCGCCCAAAGTTCGGAAGAGATAAAAAATCCAAAAAAAAATATTCCCCGGGCAGTATTCCTCTCCTTACTGATAGTAGTTCCTATATATATTTTAGTGGCTATCACAGCAATTGGGACCGTACAGTCAGGTGAGATGAGACCATGGGATTATCTTGCACTTCAAAAAGAAACTGCACTTGTTAATGTTGCCAGAAATTTTTTTATCGGCGGAGGCGTGCTGCTTTTAATCGGCGGCGTAATCTCTACAATATCAGCCCTTAATGCAACGATATATTCTTCATCGCGGGTGGCATTTGCTATGGGACGTGATCGAAATTTCCCATCCTTTTTCAGCAAGGTTCATCCAAGAAATTTCACCCCTCACTGGAGCATCCTTATTTCTCTATTCATAATTGTTATAATGGCTGTCTCTCTGCCTATTGAGGCAGTAGCCAGTGCCGCCGATATAATGTTCCTGTTATTGTTTCTGCAGGTCAACCTTGCAATGATAAGTCTTAGAAAAAAACGCAAAGATCTCGACCGGGGTTATATTGCACCATTATTTCCCTATCTTTCTATTGTTGGTATTCTTCTCCTGCTTTTTTTGGCTATTTATATGTTTAAATACAGCATATTAGCGTGGATTGTCACAATTATCTGGAGCGCTATTGGTTTGATTATGTACTACTTTTATGCGTCAAAAAGAGAAATTGAACATACAAGGAAAGTACGTACACTCGAACAGATTTACAAGAAGGAATATAATATTCTTGTATATATTTCTGATGACAGCATTATTGAAAGTTTGTCAAGTGTTGCCATTGCAATAGCTAAAAAGTGTAAAGCCAATCTGATTTTTCTGTATGTTGTTGAGTTAAAGGAAGGAGAGAAACTTAAAAGCAATATTAAGTTAAGTGAAAAAGCAGGGGTATTAATGCAAAATGCTCAGGTTTTTGCAGAAGGATCCGGAATACCTTCAAAATCTATCATTAAAATTTCTCACCGGATCTCCAAAGGAATATATGATACTGCAATGGAGGAAGAATGCAACTTCATATTGATGGACCGAAAGAAAAGAGGTTCTTTCCTGGAACGCTTTTTTTATTCAGTAATTGACTCCGTTTTGCAAAAGTCAACAAATGAAGTCGCTATTTTACACGGTGAAATAATACCTGAGAAAATAAAAAACATACTAATTCCTTACGGGGGTGATATTCATACACAATTAGCTGCTGAAATAGCTCCCGCGTTGAAGGAATTTTTCAATGCTCAAATCAGGTTTGGTGTGGTGTTCAGCCCTAATGCAACGGATCAGGAAAAAAATAAAAAGATAGAACAGATAAATAATCTGCTGCTGGAAAACAAAATTTCAGCAAAAGTCGTAACTATTGTCGATTCAGACATAGTAAAGGGGATTTTAAAATTATCGGCAGAAAATGATCTCCTGATTATGGGAGGAAAAACGGGTGATTTTATCGAATTGCTTTTTTCAAAATCGTTAGTCAGGGAGATAACAGAACAGGTTGAATGTCCTGTTCTGTGGCTAAAAGAATATGAGGAAAGAGAAGGTTTCTTTTTCTCACTTTTCAAAACTCACAAAAAATAATGGAGGACAAATATGGAAACAAAAGTTGGAGATCAGTTTTTGGGACTCGCTGACAATATTGTTGCTTACCTGCCAAATCTTCTGGCGGGCATTGTTCTGATATTAATTGGATTAGTTGCCGGATTGATCATTAAAAAGGTACTTGTGCAACTTTCAGCGCTTGTAAGGATCGATCGCTTCCTCAGAAGGTCGCGATGGGAGGCTGATTTTGCCAGGGCGGACATCCGTTATGGCTTATTTAATCTGATAGGGAATGTTGGTTTCACATTAATATTTTTGCTATTCCTTGATAATGCCATGGTAGCATGGAACCTGAAAATCTTATCAGATCTTTTGAGTAAATTAATTTTATATCTGCCAAAAATAATCATTGCAGTTTCAATCTTCATACTGGGTTGGCTATTATCATCCTGGGCACAAAAATCCATTCTAAAATCATTATACAGGGAAGAAATTCCAAGAGCTTCATTGATTGCCAGGTTTATAAAAGTAATCCTGATGCTCTTTTTCTCCGCTATTGCCCTGGTTGAGCTGGATGTCGCACGCGAAATAGTGATAATAGGATTTGCAACGATATTTATTACTCTTGGAGCTATTTCTGTAGTAATTACATTTCTAGGGGGAAAAAGCTTTCTTGAGAAAATTGGAAATTCATTCCAGGAAAAACAACCTTAGCGTTCAAAAATTCATTTTTAGTCTTAGAAAAGCAAAGTTTAATTGCTCTGACTGCCCTTTGATTAATTGTCCTGCAAATGACTGTGCAATAAGAGAGAGATCTGTATTCTCTGTAAGGGAATAGGTCAATGACGGACCAATGAAAAATCCATTAAGTTTTGGAAAGTACATGCCGGCAAGTGAAACATTAAAAAGCGGTGTAACAGGATATCCAGCCTGTAGCATTAGTGTTAATTCAGTGAATGAAAGGTTTTTAGCAGACAGACTTTCATTATAAAAGTCAGCAAAACCTGTAACTGCGGAGTTTTTATTCTGGTTGTATAGTATTTCAAACTGAACCATTAGAGAATTTTTAAACGTATAATCAGTGCCTAATGAGACTACGAGCAGCCCTGTGGTGTCCGCAAAATTATGTCGCGGATGAAAATAAGAGACCTCTCCTCTGAATGAGGCGCCTTTGATATTTCCCGACCATCCTGTTCCAAGAACATAATCCTGTTCATTCAGTATTCCACCCAGAAATTGAAAATCATAATTCCATTTGTTAAAACGGTATAAGATGGCAGAAGTAATCTGATCGTTGTTATCAGCTTTAATTGCAAATTCAACTGTGGAAGTATTGGTAGTGTAATACTGTAGCCTGATAGCGTCGCTTCCCGGTTTTTCGATATAATCAAAATCGAAAAAAGAATAAGCATTGAAAAGGTCATTAGGATTCCAGGTAAAACACTGTCCCCAGTTAATGCGTTGTCGTCCGATGGTAATTTGAAATTTATCTTTTGTGTAATCAATATAGGCTCTGTCAATCTTCGAATTGAGCAAATAGGAATTGCCAGTTGATAGATTATCAGACAGTTTCACAAAACCGTTATCAACATCTATCATTTTTGAATAACCGGGAATCATCGAAACAGATTCACCAATTATTATTCTGTTTCGCAGTTCTAATACGGCTTTAAAATTATCACTCTTGTTGTCAAACCTGAAATTCAAACGATTATGAATCAAATTGTCAATTGTCCAGTTGTCATTTAAATGCTGGAACATAAATGACTGCATATTAGTAACATACCCGTTTAGCGACAACCTCGCAGGGATTGAATCCTGACCTGCTGATTCAAAAGGAAGCATGATCAGGAATACTGAAACCAATAGAAAATATTTAATTCCTGGTATCGGAGATGATTGCCCCATCCTGAATTGTAATTATACGTTTTGCTTTATTTACAACCCTCTGATCGTGTGTTGAGAAAATGAAAGTAATATTCTCTTCCTTATTCAGCTTTTCCATTATATCCAGGAGATTTTCAGTCGATTTGGAATCGAGGTTTGCAGTTGGTTCGTCAGCAAGAATAAATTTTGGTTTTGACGCTAATGCTCGTGCTACCGCTACTCTTTGTTGCTGTCCCCCGGAGAGTTTATTGGGACGACTGTTCATTCTGTCTCCTAAACCTACTTCATCAAGCAGCTCCTTAGTCCGACGTTCCCTTTCTTCTTTCGGTTTTCCCTGCAAATGCATTATAAATTCTACGTTTTCTTCAGAAGTGAACACCGGGATAAGATTGTACGCCTGAAACACAAATCCTATATTTCTCATTCGGAAATCAGTTTTTTGCCGGCTTGAAAGCTCATTGATTTTCACTCCGTCAATAATTACTTCCCCACTGGTAGGATCGTCCAACCCTCCTATGATATTAAGCAAAGTAGTTTTACCCGATCCTGATGGCCCGACGATAGCAGTAAACTCGCCAGCCTCTATTGCAAGGGTTACCCCGTTCACGGCATGTACAGGTAATGATTTTTCATCGTACACTTTGGTGAGGTTTTTGATTTCAATGATACTCATTTTTATAACTTTAATTGTTTTTATATCTGTTAAGCTCTGATTGCTTCTGAAGGATTAAGCTTTAATGCCTTGTACGCAGGGTATAAAGCAGAAATAACACCCGCTATAATGACCAGAATAGCTGTGAGAAACATTGTCTTGGAATCTATATCAGGGTAGATAAAAGATGAATAGCCCATTTCAGAAAATGCTTCTTTCCAGAAGTACAGATTAATACCTGCTTTCCCAAAGTATCTGATCGCAGCATAACCCAGAATTAAACCTGTAATTCCTCCGGTAAGGGAGAGATAAACAGTTTCCAACATTATCATCGAAAATACTTTCATTCTGTTCATCCCAATTGCCATGAGCATTCCCAACTCGTGTATTCTTTCCATAATAACCATTAGCATGGTATTAATTATTCCAAAACATAAAGCAATCAGTATAACTATTATGAATATGTACATATACTGATTCATTACACTCACAAGATAACCAGCCTCAGGACTAAGTTGCTGCCAGGGTTTTACTTCGAGGTTTGGGAACTCACCGGATAATATTTTAGTTACATCACCTGTTTCATTCGTCTTAAGCAGAATTGCAATCTCATGTGCATCATTTACGTTCAATCCAGTCAACCTGCTTAAATCTATGCCTCTCACGAAGATATTGGCTTCATCGAACATCGAATTATCTGTTTTGAAGATCCCTGCAATCCTAAATGCACCCCCGGTAATATTTTTATTGACATCCTGAACTGTAATTATAATTTTGTTCTTTAAGCTGACTTTTAATTTTCCGGCAAGTCGTTCACTGATAACAACAGAATTTCGATCAGCAGAGTCGATATATTTTCCTGAAATTATTTTAGAACTCAGATCTGTCACTTTCCTTTCATTGACAGGGTCAATACCAATGATTTTAACACCCGTTCCTGTCTCAGATGAGGCGACCATTGAATTAATAATTATTCTTTTACTTGACGCAACAACACCTGGTGTTCGCCTGACAAGATTGACGACACTATCGGCATTTTGTATGAGAAGAGAAAACTGATCATTATCAAGAAACCCTGGTTGGTGAATCTGGATATGAGACATCTCGGTGCTTATAATAGACCGGATACGGGAATTGATCGTTCCGTTAGTAAAAGCAGTAAGAAAAATTCCTGCAAAAATTCCAAGCGTAACTGCAGCAATTATTACTGAACTTCTGAGTTTATTACGCCACAAGTTACGCCAGGCAAACGAAGATATCATAATTTAAAATTTAAAAGTTAACTATGCAAAGCTTCACTGATTTTAAGTCTGCTTATACTGAAAACAGGGTACAGACTTATTATCAAGGCGAAAATTAATATTGTGATGCCCTGATTATAATACACAGAGGGTGCCATCGAAAAAGAAACGACAGGTTCAAACCCCATCTGAAGCATTGTTTCCGCAGCCTGACCGCTGAATCGTATCGGATGCAAAGTGAAGTACCAGGTTATTGGAATACTTACCACCACCCCTGCTATAACGCCTGTCAATCCCAATAATATAGTCTCAAGAACCAGAATATAGCCAAGTTTGAATTTTTGCATACCAATTGCCACAATCACACCGAATTCCTTCTTCCGTTCAAGCATCATCATAAGTATTGTTCCGAATATTCCAAAAGCAATGATCATATAAAGTATTCCCTTTATGATCATGCCTGATGCACGATCGCTGTCAATCTGTTTCATTAATATACTGTTTATCTCTTTCCAGTCCATAACCTCGAAATCGCTTCCAAGTTTTGAGATAAGCTCATTTTTTACTCCCGGCATCACATTATTATTTTTGACCATGATAACAATTGATGTAAGCCGCCCTGGCGCAGAAAACAGGTCCTGGCATTTCGGTAAATCCATATAAACAACAGTTCTGTCAAGTTCGGGTGAAGGTTGCTTAATTATACCTTTTACAGGATATTTTCCTGCCGCTCCGATTCCATGGTATCCCTGACTTAGCAAAACAATGGTATCATTTACGTCAAGTTTCAGATATTTCGCAAGTGTGCTGCCCAGTACAACTCCATTATCTCCATTAACAAGGAAGTTGCCGCCGCTTATCCGTTTCGAGAGATTTGTGATCTCATCTTCTTCTTTCGGAGAGACTCCTATAACCATTACCCCCTTAGTAATTTCCTCTGATGATGCAAGGGCATAGTTTTCCAGTCGTGGAGCAATCGCTGTAATTCCTTTTACTTCTGATAATTCTGACTTTACTGAAGAGTATTCCAACGAGTTATTAATTACTTTATCATTCCAGTATCCCTTGCTGTGAATCTGTATATATCCAGAATAGAAATTTACTATAGTCTTGATATATGTTGCGTAAGAACCTTCCTGCATCGAACTCATTATAGTTGATAATATCACACCAAAAAAAACAGATGCAGTAGTTATAAGGGTTCTCCGCTTATTACGCCATAGATTGCGCCATGCAAATTTGACATACTCTTTCATTCGTAAAATGATTATTTAACTGATTTCATATTCTGTTGTGAAAAAAAACTTTCTGAAATTGGTTTATTGAAAACCATATTGTTGATTTCGAGTATTGTTTTATTACCTTTTTTGCTAACTGGAACTATTTCAAGCCTTGACGGAATATCCCGATCGCCCATATTTTTTATATCATAGGCATTCATAACATTAATAAGGCCGGAATCTTCATCATAATATTCAGCTTTCCATTGATTAAATCCATCAGTTGTTATCCATAGTATTATTTTCCCCCAGGTCACTGCTGCATCAGGCAATGGTGTAAGCTCTATCTTATAACAATCCTTATCCCTGACATTTTCTTTTCCTAATAGTTTCTGAGTATAGTCCACTACGAGTGAGGATTCTTTTACCAGATCATCATTTGTAAAATCAGAGCCCATCCAGGATTGCATCATCATTGATGGCGGTATTTTTATTACTCTTTCAATTGATGGAACCCAATTCCACATGTCATTCTGCCGTTTAAGAAATGCCTGACCTTTCTCTTTTGCAGGTGCAGTTACATAAAGCAATGAGTATTCACTCCCTTTCGACCATGATTTCATAGAGATGCTTCTGGTCCAGTCGGGACGTACAATTGTGAGAGTCATAATGCCCTGACTGGTTTGACCTCTTCCCTTGTCATCGGATTTTTTGACAATTTCTGCGGCTGAAAGTTCCTGCGAGTAAGCTGTCTGATAAGTTATCGCCAGAGTGAATGCTGATAAGATTATTATTATAGAAATTTTGTGTTTCATAGACAAAAGTTTTGTGGCAAGATAACATGATCCTGTGCGATCGTCGTCCCATCTTAGAAAATCAGGACGTATTTTAAATTTAATAAACATGAATCTGAAAGTCCCAATTTACTGATACTACTATTTAAGTCTGGCTATGCTTCAGATAATCACCGGGTGTAATTCCAGTCGATTCTTTGAAAATCCTGTTAAATGACGACTTTGAGTTAAATCCACACTCAAGAGCAATCCCAAGAATAGTAAGATTCTTAAATTCTCCGGAGCAGACCTTTTTCTTGAATTCTTCGACCCGATAAGTGTTTATAAACTCAAAGAAATTGCTGTGAAATTCTCTGTTTATGATTTTGGAAAGCTGGTGCGGCTGAACTTCAACTTCTCGTGCTAAATCGTGTATTGTAAGTTTTGGATTCAAATGAGGTTTTGAGTCTGCCATATAGCGTCTTATTTCCTGTGCCTTTTGTTTAAAAAGTCTTTTTGCTTCTTCCGAAATTTGTAAAGTCTTATTATTATCTTTTCCATTGTGTGTTTCAAGAGCATTGTTAAAGCTGAATACCTCTCCCTGCTGATAACCCCAATAGCCTAACAGGAATATAAAAATAACCAGTGCCAGATAAAACAGATAGTCAGCGAAAACTATTGAATGAAAATAAAAATATGATACCAGCCCAATCGGAAACACGGTAATTGTTATGGTTGAAAAAAATACTACCAATCTTCGAAGCCATAATAAATCAACGTCCTCCCGATAAGAATATATTTGAAGAAGAGATATCTTATAATTCTTCAGCGACTTATAACTAATATAAACATAGTACGAAAAATAGGCAATCATAATAACAAGCAACGGATAGTAAGCAACCGGAAATCCAATCTTACCTTTAAGTATATTGAATCTTTCTTCCGCAGGAAACAGGAAGAAGGATAAACCGGCGATTTCGCAAATAGCAAATGGTATAGCCGATATTAAAAGTTTTCTGACATTCGGGAGACGCCCTGTCATTGAAAGAATATAGAAATACAATAAAACAGGATGGAATACGAAAAAGACAATCTCATAGCCTGCATATTTGTAATAGAGATTAAGATCGGTCAGGTATAAAAACGGTATTATCAGCTGGGCGGAGAGAATCAATAACCATGCACCAAGAATCTTATCTGCAAAAATTATATTCTTTTTTGAAAAAATCAGTACACTAAAAAAAAAAGCATTTACGGCTCCAAGCAGATAAAAGAATCTGAATATACTCAGCAATTGCATAATAATTACTCTGTTTACTGCGTAAACTTACAAAGTTAAATTCAAAAAGTTCAAATATCTGCAGTGAAAAGGAAACCTGAAAAAACATGGACTTTGCTCAGGAAAATTTCATTTTAAATTGTTTTCGGTATAAACTACGATAAACAAGAACATATTTCATCAGTATGAAAAACAGAAAATCTTATCAAATCTCATTATTGATTCTCGTCATCCTTTTGATATTTAAGAATCCGTTCACAGCATGCACGCATGACAATTTATCATTCTACAAAAAAATTCTACATGACTTCGATACAAGTAGTTATTTTGTAGCTCTAAATATAAAATCTCCGGATTATAAAGGACGTGCAATAATTGAAAACAATAATCTGTACCAGTATCTGAACAAAGCAAAGGGGCTTGACAAAAAAGAATATATACAATTTATGATAAAAACCTTAAGTCATCACAGAGCTTTAAAACTTTCAGGTGATGACATTATAGCATGGAAATTCATAAAAGTACAGGAGGTGCAAAGTGTAATGCTGGTTGCCAGCCGTGGCCTGGACAACTTTATTGAATATTACTTCAACGGATCAGTTCTAAATATTGTCGTAACAGAGATTGAACAAAATGCCATAATCAGTCAGCTTTTTTATTGGAAGATTCCTGCAAAAATCGGCAAAATGACAGGTAATTTGATTATCGGATAGATTATGATCCTCCGGTTTGCTATTCCACTGACATCGATGTTTCAATAAAATTCCGAAAGGCTAAAAGAGTCGCGGTAAAAGTTAATTGTTTCTTAAACAATGGTTAATCTATTGTTAATGAGGGATATTTGGCACTTATTTTGTTTCCGCTAAACAAGAAACTTTTAAAATAATTATATTATGAAAACAAAAATAATCTTAACAGCTTTTCTGGCATCCGTATTTAGTGTTTCAAGTACTCTGTTTGTTTACTCACATATTAATGAGAATTCGAAAGATACGGTTATTAACCAGACCAACCGGCAGCATGAGAGACCTGCGCCTGTAGTCTTAACTTCCATGAATTCATCAGAAGGACCAGTTGATTTTACTTATGCTGCTCAACAGACTGTTCATGCAGTTGTACACGTTAGAGTAAGATCAATTCAATCACCTGAAATTGAATCGGATAATCCATTCTTTCAGTTCTTTAACGGAAACAGCATGCAGCAAACTCCCAGAAAAGTTACCGGTTTTGGATCAGGAGTGATCATATCACCTGACGGATATATAGTCACCAATAATCACGTTATCGATGGAGCCGACTCAATCCAGGTGACACTTAATGACAATAAGTCATATATCGCCAAAGTAGTTGGCCGAGATCCCGATACAGATATTGCATTAATCAAAATTAATGCAGAAAACCTGCCAACAGTAAAATTCGGAGACTCTGATGACCTGAAGGTTGGAGAATGGGTGCTGGCCGTGGGCAACCCTTTCAACCTTACATCAACGGTCACAGCAGGTATAGTCAGCGCAAAAGGCCGGAGCATTGGTCTCGAAGGTGGCTATAAACTTGAATCGTTTATTCAGACTGATGCCGCTTTGAATATGGGAAACAGCGGTGGCGCTCTGGTTAACACCAAAGGCGAACTGGTTGGAATCACTTCTGCCATAATCTCCCCTACCGGCTCATACGCAGGTAATTCCTTCGCCGTCCCGGTAAATATTGTCAAGAAAACTGTCGGTGATCTGAAGCAGTATGGAAGGGCACAAAGGGCAATATTAGGAGTCAATATCCGCGAAGTCACTTCAGATCTGGCCCAAAAAGAAAAACTGGATGATGTAAGAGGTGTTTATGTAGTATCGGTTACAGATGGAGGTGCAGCTGATGAGGCTGGAATCAAGCCAAAAGATGTAATTGTAAAGGTCAACGATAAAAATATAGACACACCATCTGAACTTCAGGAAACAGTTGCTGAACAGAATCCCGGCGATAAAATTCAATTAAGTTATATCAGGAACGGTAAAGAAGAAACCAAATCTGTTGAACTTAAAAATATTGATGGCACCACTGCGTTAGTAACGAAGAGTTCAGGTGATTCAGTCTTCGGCTCCAGGGTAATGCCCATTACAACAAAGGAAAAAGAAAAATATGACATTGATTCAGGTACAAAGATTACGAGTGTTGGTGATGGGAAACTAAAAGATATCGGAATCAAAAGCGGAACAATTATCTCTGCAATTAATGGTAAAAAGGTAAATGATGCTACGGATATAAGAGAAGCTACCTCCGATGGTGAATTCCTCTCTTCAATTGAAGGAATTCAGCCGAATGGCACATTTTTCAGTTATCAGTTCAGGAATTGAGATACTGAGATGTATTAACCTTTCTGGATTAGTCATGAGCACCATCCACCACCTACAGGCAGGATGGTGCTTTTTTTTTGGCTTCCCTCATTATATTTTATCTCAGGCCCTGTAACAGGATTTTTTTTTGCGGTGATATCAAAAAGATTTAGGTGATACTATTGCGATTTAATAAAATATCATTTACCTTTGTATCGTTATATATACATATTTAAATTTTATGAGTCAAAATTGCAACGCTACACCAAGGCCAAAATCAGTTAAGGAATTTTTTAATTCCTGGTATTTCTGGAAACCCTTTCTCGGTATAATAATCGGAGGTTTAGCAGGATTTCTGTTTTTCTATTTTGTGGGATGCAAGTCGGGAACCTGCGCGATAACAAGTAATCCCTTCAGCAGTATTTTGTTGGGAGGTTTTTTAGGGTTCTTCATCAGCAGCTCTCCCTGTTTGAAACGATCTGACTCAGCCGGTGAAAAAGAAGTTAAATTGTGAAACATAATATTACCCCAAACGGCATCATTATATAAATCAAATTAAATAATTATCATGGAAACAATTATAAAAGAAGTTGTGCATCTGACAGCACAGGATTTTAAGGAAAAAGTATTCGATTATGAAAAAAGCAGTGAATGGAAATATGAAGGAACTCTTCCTGCCATAGTTGATTTTTACGCTGACTGGTGCCAGCCTTGTAAAATGATAGCACCTGTGTTGGAAGATCTCGCTCTTGAATATGCAGGAAAAATCGTTGTTTATAAAGTTGATACTGAAAACGAACAGGAACTGGCTTCTGTATTCGGTATTCAGAGCATACCGACATTGCTTTTCATACCGAAGGAAGGAAAACCACAATCGGCTATGGGTGCGTTGCCCAGACAGTCATTTGATAAAGTTATCAATGATATTCTGCTAAAAAATTAGGTACTCCTTCTGATCAGAAGAATAAATAAAAAAAAGGCCGGGGTTCCGGTCTTTTTTATTTTCATGTTTTATTAGTTATGGCTGCACTGATGGTCACCCCCTTCAGCTTGATGTTGTTCGTGCTGATGACAACTGCTGCCGCTGTCCTCAATCAATCCGGCAAGATATAGTTTTACTACCGCTTTTGCATCACCGGAGCAACCACGGATAACTTCAATTCCGCTTGCGTTAAGTACGTTAATGGCTCCGCCACCTATGCCACCGGCAAGCATCACTGAAACACCGTCAGATGCTAAAACAGAAGCAATATCAGATTTACATCCGCATCCTTCGGGTGAATTAACACTCTTTATTTCTGTTATTTCATTATTATCGGATATAGTAAATACGCCATATGATTCACAATGACCAAAATGGTCGTCAATCCGGTTTTCTTTTGTTACTGGAACTGCAATTTTCATATTTTTATTTTATTGATGTAATTATTTCAAATTAGATTCCTGCGCAAGTGCCTATCGAAGCAAGAAACAGTTCATATGGAGCCGGCGCTGAATTCTGACCTCCACTTTTTCCGGCTGATCAGTCATGATGACATGATCTTTCAGATGAGCTGTAATTACCTTATTCCCGTCAAATGTTATTTTCATTTTATAATCAATTTAATTTTATAAGTTCATTTTCTCCATAAAGAGTGCAGTTTTTACATTTGGTATGATTTTCCAGACCCTCAATCAGCTTAAAACATTTTCTGCACCTGTACCAATCCTTATCCATTTCATAATTTCCGCCTTCTATCTCAATAGCTTTTCCTTCAATAAATGCTTTTGCAATCAGCTCCAGCGCACTATTATAGATGCGTGTAAAAGTGGGACGGGAAACATTCATCTGAACAGCAGCCTGATCCTGAGGAAGTTTATCATAATTCACAAGTCGTATGCTTTCATACTCCTCTAATTTCAAAACGACCGGCTCAATTTTGCACATTGGCATTCCATAGGGCTTAAATCCCTTCATTTTGGGTGGATTGGATATCTTCCTGCTCTTATGCGGACGCGCCATTTTTCTTTGGTTTGATGATCTCTTTGATGTCGGGATAGATCAGGTATCCGAAAAATAATAACGACAAAGCTAGAATTATTTTTCCTGTCAGACAAAAGGAACCGCAATAATAATCTTCCCCAAGTCCGAAAAGGCAAGTGACGCATCCCAATATTGCCATCAGGATATAATCGATAAATATTAATACGGGGAGGACTAAAAATAATTTAACAAGAATAGTGGCTTTCATGGCTGATAATTTTCATAAAGATAATGAACCTGCGTTCATAATCAAAATTAATCAGCTTAAAATATTAAAAGAAAATAAAAGAGTTCATTGCCCGCCAGTATAACCGAATCGTCTCGTTAAGTATTAGAGTAAATCCTGAATTTTAATAATCCATGGTGATAATTCGCCCCTTTGTAAAGTTGAAGAATTTATCCTTCTGGGCTATCTGTACACCATCCATAAGATCCTCAGGCTTGAATCCTGCAATCTTCAGACATGTCGGACAGGCATATACACCCACACCTTTTTCGGTTAATTGCTTAATATATGAATGTGCGGATTCAAAATCGGCATAAGTCATATCTTTCGAATCTTTCACCAGAAGTTCAACTGCATGAATATCCATGTAAACGAGCACGTCTTTATCCATAGCCATCATTACAGCCATCTTTAGTGGCATAAGAACGCTATGGGGATCGTTGTAGCTTTGAGTGATATGGATAAACATTCCGTCTCTTGCAGAAGATTCCATTTTTGTCATTTCAGAATGATTATGCGTAGGTTCAGTTGGTTTGGATGGCTGATTACATGACATAATCAAAAATACGCCGATCAGGAGCAGGTTTAATTTTTTCATGTTTAAATATTTTTAGATAATAAAATTACGATTTTTTCTGTACATAGCGATTATTGATGCTAATCAGTTATTTGATGAATTTTTTTCACATGAAATGTTCAGACTTAACTTGTATTTCTGCCCCCGCGGCAGAAAATGAAAATTTTGACTGATAAAAAAAGGTGGTATTACTTTTACCACCTTATGAATCACTAATTCTTAATTACAGTTTTCAGCACAGTCTCTTTTGACAATTTTTTTGTACAGAAGAACCAATCGTAGCAATGCATCTCCTCTTTATTCTCCATGCGCTCCTTTGCAACTCCGCAAGATCCGGCTGTAGGAACTATCACATCATCTCCAGGCTGCCAGTCTGCAGGAGTAGCAACAGAAAATGCGTCAGCTGTTTTCATTGCTATTAGAGCCCTGTACAATTCCGCGAAATTTCGTCCCATACTGAGCGGATAGTAAATAATAGCTCTTATGATTCCTTTGGGATCTATAAAAAACACAGCCCTGACAGCTTTAGTTGAGCTCTCCCCTGGTTGCACCATTCCATATTTATTGGCAACTTCCATCGTTATGTCTTCAATGAGCGGAAATTTCACTTCGACATCTTTCATTCCCTTATACTCAATTTTGTCTTTTATTGTACGCAACCATGCAATATGACTATAGAGGCCGTCAACAGATAATCCTACGAGTTTGCAGTCAGCTTCAGCGAACTGTTTTTCCATACTGGCAAATGTCATAAATTCAGAGGTACAAACAGGTGTAAAATCTGCGGGATGACTAAAAAGGATAACCCAGCTACCGGCGTAATCCTGAGGGAAATTAATGGGACCTTGTGTTGTTACCGCCTTAAATTCAGGCGCTTTATTGCCAATACGAGGCATAGATGTTACTTGAATTTCTTCCATGATAGTAAATATTAAATTAGTAACTATTGTTTGTTTTATTACTTTACAGTGTGCTGAATATTTCTCTCTACCTTTTCCTTTCTTAACCCATCCCCGTCCCTTCCCTTAAACAATAAGGGAAAGGTGACTCCCCCCTTAACCTTAACCTTCCTTAACCTTCTATTCATCTAATATCTCATATCTCATATCTCTCTCAACTCACATCTCATATCTCACATCTCATATCTCACATTCGACGAGAATCATTCTCTTATAATAATAAGTAAAGTTAAGCAAAATATCCGGCAAAGTCAATAGTGGTACCAAAAAACTTCTGCAACCTGTTCACCCCGACCGATCTACAGGTCCTCAAATTTACAAATTAATCCGATATGGTGATCCTGCGTTCATAATTATATTTTGCCTAATGCATCCAGCAATATCTTTTTCAATTCTTTCAGGTAGTCGGAATCAAGGGAACGATTTGTTACGGGGATTTCAACTTTCCGGTTTGAAACGATCCTGACCGGCGCCTGGCTAAAAGCCAATATTTCGTTTCCCAGTAAAAGCGACTCGTCCACATCGTGTGTCACAAAAATTACAGTTCGTTTATCGGCCTGCCAGATCCGCGAAAAGGTCTGTATCAGGTTTAATTTAAGTTTAATATCCAGACCTTTAAGTGGCTCATCCATCAATATAATATCAGAAGGGAAGGCAAATGCCCTGGCGATGGAAACCCTCTGACGCATACCACCGCTTAATTTCGAAGGATAGTAGTCTGCAAACCCATCAAGTTCAACCAGACGCATAAACTGATCAACTGTTTTTTCCCTCTCCTCCCCTGTCAATTCTTTACTTAAAACAAATTCGATATTACCCCTTACTGTTTTCCATGGAAGCAATCTTGGATCCTGAAAAATGTACGAAATAGCCTTTCCATCGAATCCTTGTAGTGTTCCTCTGTCGGGTTTAATGATATTGCCGATTATATTAAGAAGGGTAGTTTTCCCACATCCCGAGGGGCCCAGAATACATGTAATTGTTCCTTCAGAAAAAGCGATTCCGAAATCCTTGTAAAGTGAAATCTCACCAAAATCTTTGTATAGACCATTTATCTCCAGGCTCATAATCAGGATCTCCAGATAATAAGTTTTCGTTCACTCCAGCGGATAATCTTTTCGAATCCATAACTTATAATCACCGCAACAATCGTCCATGCAATTACAGCGTCAACATTTAAAAACGTCTGAGCAGCCTGCATCAGAGTGCCAATCCCATATGTTGGCTGGCTAAGTACTTCCCCTGTGATGATGGCCCTCCATCCGATCCCAATAGCGCTTGATGCACCACTTATAATAAATGGCATAATAGCAGGAATATAAAGCTCCCTAATTATTCTGCTTCTGCCGATCCTGTAAAACGTGGCCATCTCAACAATATCATGGTCAACACTTTTTATTCCGTCTGTCACATTTGTGCATATGAATGGGAACATAGTCAGCATAGCGATGAATACAGGCACCAGGCCCGGACTCAACCATATAAGCGCCAGAAGGATAAGTGCAATTATAGGTATTGACCGGATCGTTACCAGTATTGGTCGGAGAAAAGCGTTAAAATGCGGATTCGTGCCAGCTAAAATACCTAATCCTATGCCCAAAATACCTGACAGTAGAAACCCCGTAAGACCTCGCAAGATAGTTGTCCCCACCGTTGCCAGAAATCTGCTGTCCGCAAAGAGATTAAGGGTGGTGACCATCGTTTTCTCCGGAGAAGGAAGAACATATTCGGAGGCGAAGTGCATGGCGAGAATTTTCCAGACAGCCAGCATGAAGATAACCGAAGCGAAACTCACATATTGCTTACTGGTAAATGAAATTTTCATCAGGTATTTTTCCTCCAATAATATCCGGGTTCATATGGTAAAAAACGTTCAGGTAAGCATCTATCTGTTTTTGAATATCCCTGGCCCTAACAAATTTAAGATTTGAACGCGGAATTGCGTTCAGGGCCACTTCAGCATTGGGCAGAATATTATATTTAACAATCAGTTTAGCTGCACTGTCGGGATTTTGATTTACCCATTCAGTTGACCTCTGATAGCTTGAAATCAGTTTCTCCACAATCTGACGGTTATTTTTTATCATGCTCTCTTTTGCCATAAAAGCAGTCTCAGCAAGAGGAATACCCTCGTATCTGTTCCATTCATCGTTGAGTGAGAATATTCGCCTGACAGCCTTATTTTTTTGAATAACCATGCTTGCCATAGGTTCAGAAATCACGCCGAGTTCAGCCTGCCCTGCGGCAACGGCATTAGCAAGATCGATATGATTCGGAAAACTGTAATCAAGTATAATATCTTTGTCAGGGTCTATTCCATTTTTTTGAAGAAGGTAGCGGAAGAGTACATCGGGGGTCATACCCCTGGCCATAACATTCACCCGTTTCCCCCTGAGATCTGCCCATCGTGCAATTGTAGAATCACTGCCAAAGAGGTAAAGTGTACCCCATACAGGTATTGCAATTAACTGGTAGTTCAAACCTTTATTGTAAACTATTGCGGCCATGGTTGTGGGAAGAATTGCAAAATCGGCGGAGCCTTCCATCATCATTTTCCTGACCTGCAGAGGTTCATTCAGAATCTTCACCTGTACGCTATTTTTATTTCCTGCATTCAGGCTGTCAATCAGCTTTATCATACCCATTGATGAAGGACCTTTCAATGTAGCAATTGTAAAGATGCCGGCATTGGGAACAGAATTTCTGCAACTAATAATGAAAAGCAGGAAAGCCGACATTAATAAACACTTTCGAAGCATGTATTCACATATTTTTACAAAACTATCGAATTCATGGAACTTCCACATCATATCAGCCCGAGAGAAATGGATATTTTTCAATAAATTGTCTATCTTTGTTAAATTATTAACAATCGATCTGTGGTTAACTGCGATTTGGATTAATCTCAATCAGGGTCACAGATTAAATAAAAAAATCTGATCCGGAGGCATTCTGATGGAAAAGAGAGTAGGAGTAGCATTAATTCAGGTTGAGAACCGTGAAAGTGTTCAGTCATTGAACGAAATCATCTCAAAACATTCTCAAATTATAATAGGACGTCTTGGACTGCCTCGCAGCAGCGGCCAGAATATTATTTCTCTTGTTCTTGAAGGTACCACAGATCAGATTAGTTCCCTTACAGGTCAGCTTGGAAGGTTAAGGGGAATTCAGATAAAATCGGTACTATTAAAGAACATTCAAAATGAATAGATTTGGGCTTTTGACTTCGGTATTCGCACTATTTTTTTCAATCAACACTTATTGTCAGGAATATCATTTACAGGGAACAGTCACTGATTCGGTGACCAGGAAAACAGTTGATAATGTGATACCACTTGGTGAAGTCCAGGTATCGAGTTTCAGAGTTAACCGGAAGATAAAGGACCTGCCTGTTCCATTGGCCGTTGTGGGATCATATAGTTTTCTGAAACTTTCAGCATCTACCCTCTCCAATGTTCTGGCCAGTGAACCTGGTATCGCAATGGGCAGTGACGGGGTCTGGTCAACAAGCATCAATATCAGGGGATTAGGTGAAAACAGGCTTGTTACTCTGATAGATGGGGACAGGGTTGAGACCGCTACTGATTTAACGGCAGCGCTCAGCATGGTGGACGTGAACGATATTGAGCGTGTTGAAGTGATTAAAGGAGCCCAGTCTTCGCTTTATGGCACAGGTGCTATGGGTGGAATTGTTAATATCATAACCAGGGACGGGCACTTTGCCGGTAAACCATATGTGTCGGGCAATGTTATTTCGGGCTATGCTTCAGCTAATAACCTATTTACAAGTCACGCAGATGTAAACACCGGTTCAAAAAAATGGTACTTCAGGTTAAGCGGCGCACATAATAATGCCGGCGATATACGCACTCCTGAAGGTATTTTACCAAACAGTCAGTTTACAACAGACAATGTGACAACAAAGATCGGATTCAAGCCATTTGCCAATCATCTTTTGAAGGTCCAGTATCAAAACAACCGGTCCACAAACGTTGGTATCCCCGGTGGCGAAGCATTTCCGGGGCCTGCGGAGGCAACATATACAGATATCAGCAGACATCTGTTTTCAGCAAGCTATGAAATAAGTGATATTACCACGAGGTTGACCTCATTGAAATTAAGCTATTTTACCCAATATATCCAACGCGATGTAGCCATGCTCCCGAATACAGTTACTATAACGCCTTTACCTTCCGGATCGCAGCGTGTGACACCCGAGCTTGTGTCACCTGTCGGGAATCATCTGACACATGGAGCACAATTGCAAGGCACATGGAGCCTTACTGAAAAAAACACACTGATTGCGGGAGTGGATTTATGGTCACGTAAGCTGACAACGGATCGTACAAAGATTATAAAATCCGAGGTACTTAATGCTGAAGGCGTGGTCGTTAAAACCAATAACCTCATTCGCGGTGAAACGCCGATACCCGAGTCATCTTTCAGCAGTGCAGGAATACAGCTGCAGGATGAGAGCCATCTGTTCAATGATAAGCTTACACTTATAGCCGGAGGCCGTATGGATTTTATCGGGACTAAAAACGAAAAAGGTTATGATATTGATTACCTTATTGTTAATGACGTCCGAAACGATACTCCTCCAAACCAGAGAATAACCTTTGAGAAGGGGAATCAGAGCAGCGTATCGTGGAGCGCAAATACGGGTATTCTTTATAAACTGTTTACAAATACGGACCTGTCTCTGAATCTTGCACGTTCATTCAGATCCCCGTCACTCGAGGAGCGTTTTAAATATATCGATCTGGGGAATTATGTCAGGCTGGGTGATCCGAACCTTCATCCTGAAAGTGGTTATTCTGCTGATCTGGGCATGAGAATATGGAAACCAAAATTAAACTTTCAGGTAAACGTCTTTGTCAACCGGATTTCAAATATGATTGTCGAAACTCCGGGAGAATTTATCTATACCAACAATACCGGAGTATCTGAAGGCACAACTGATACCATTCCTGCCTTTGTCAACGCAAATGTCAGTAAAGCTTTACTCTACGGGGTCGATTTTGGATTGCAGTACAACATCTACCAGGGATTTGTCTTATCCGCATCCGGTGCATACGTACGAGGAAAGGATACGGAAGCGGATCTCAACCTGCCTCAGATACCACCTCTTAGCGGACGATTGGGCATACGCTACAACTGGCCGGCGATCGGCTCCGCAGAAGTGAGCGTAAGTGGCGCCACCAGGCAGGATAAGATTGCAGAAAACGAAAAAGAAACAGGGGGATATGTCCGTTATGATCTCTCAGTGAATTCTGCCAATATCAATATGTGGAAAACCAAACTGCAGATATTTGCCGGCATTGACAATATAACTGACCGAAGTTACACAAATCATCTTGCGACCAACAGAGGTGGCATCAGCGTTGAACCCGGGCGTAATATCTACCTGAGGCTGAGCCTCTCATTTTAAATTCATAAAATATCATCATAGGAGCCTGAAGCAGGCCAGGCTCCCGGGATGAATTGTTTTTTTCTTGTCTATGCCGTTTTGGAAAGGATCAGTTCAGCTATTTTTTCGAATGATTCCATTACCTGTTGGTTTTTTTGCGAAAAGACACTTAATCCCTTTTCAGCCGCTTCTCCTACCTCAGAGACGAGTGGAATCTGACCTAGTAACATTGTGTCGAATTCTATTGCCATTTTATGTCCTCCGCCTTTCCCGAAAATATAATACTTTTCTTCCGGATGCTGTTCCGGGGTAAACCACGACATGTTTTCAATTACGCCAAGGATTGACACTTTCAGATCGGGATTGGTAAACATTGAAGTAGCTTTTCGGGCATCATTAAGCGCTATCTCCTGCGGTGTCGTCACAATTATAGCGCCTGCAAGATTAAGTTTCTGAATCGTTGTCAACTGGATATCGCCTGTTCCGGGAGGGAAATCGACAAACATATAATCAATATCGCCCCAATCGGTATTTTCAAATAGTTGGGTTATAGCGCCGGCTGCTGCAGGTCCTCGCCATATCAGCGCCTGATCCCGTTCAATAAAGAAGCCAATAGACATGATCTTCACCCCTAACTTCTCAACAGGAAACATCACTTGTTTGTCGCCCAAAGCTGCTATATCAGGTTTGGCATCTTCAATGCCGAACATTCTGGGAATTGACGGGCCATAAATATCTGCATCAACAAGCGCGGTTTTATACCCGTTACGTGCCATCGCAATTGCAAGGTTTGCAGCAACTGTTGATTTGCCTACACCACCTTTGCCTGATGCAATGACCACAATATTTTTAACCCCTTCCATCGGGATTTTTTCAAATAGATTACTCACATCTTTTAATTTATGATTTTGTTCCATATGACTTGTATTTTTTTACTGATATAATTATTAGGATTAAATTCTGTTATGCTTTTCCCTCCGACCATGGCTTCCACCATATCTTTATCAAACGGTAACTCTCCGGCAAGGGTGATGTCATTTTCGTTGCACCACTTTTTTATCATGTCACTCATTTTTAGGTTGAGGTCATACTTATTGATTATAACATATGCCTTTATATTAAATTTCTGAACAATACTCATAAGCCTCTGCATGTCGTGTAAGCCTGAGATTGTTGGTTCAGTTACGATTACTACCTTTTCCACACCGGAAAGTGTGGAAATAACCGGACAACCGATACCGGGAGGTCCGTCAAGTATAATAGTTTCAATCCCGTTTCCTTTAGCTATCTGTTTGGCTTTTTCACGTACCATATTTACAAGTTTTCCGGAGTTCTCTTCACCTGGTGAAAGTCTTCCGTAAATCATTTTCCCATTTCGGAACGAACCGGAATACATGCGGCTTTTATCGTTTGCAAGCATTCTTATGGCATTTCTCCGGGCAAATGCGTGAACAAAGAACACATCCATCGCAGGCAATTTCAGATATTGAAACCTTGTTATATATTAAAGTGATGGCATCAAACCGGCAATAGTCAATACACAATCCGCAATTGGTACACAGGGCATAGTCAATTACTGCCTTCGAACCTGAAATGTAAACTACTTCTTCTTCATGTGATGGATTAAAGATCAGATAAAGATTTGCCGCATCCACATCACAGTCAGCAAGGACAACTCTCTCTCTGAGTGTGGCAAATGCAGCGCTGATGCTCGATTTTCCCGTACCTCCTTTACCGCTCAATACTGCTATTTCCATTTTCTTTCATTACGTTTTCAACGACAGACAACATTTGTTTTGCAAAATAAGAATCGCTTGCCGATACTATTTTCCCATTGGAGTACAATCCTGCAATTTTCCTGCTAAATGGAATTTCGAGTAAAAGAGGAATCTCATTTAGGGTAAGGTATTTTTTAACATCATCATTACCTAAGCCGGCCCGGTTAATTATCACACCACAAGGTTTATGAATTGTTTTCAGTGTTTCCACACTCTGTTTGAGATCACTTAGTCCAAAAGGAGTAGGTTCGGTCACCAGGATAACATAATCGGCTGCAGCAGCTGTTTGTATAAAAGGACAAGAAGTTCCCGGAGGAGAATCCAATATTACAAAATCGCAATTATTATCAATTTGTTTTATTGCCTCTTTTATAACTGGTACGGGAGACATCACACCCGGATTCATTCTTGATTCAAGGATAGAAGGCAGCCCGTCTGTCAAAAATAGAGCAACCTTTCCAAGAGAAACCGGTTTCTCTGATATAGCGCCAGTCTGGCAGGCAACGCTGCAGGCGCCGCAACCATGGCAAAGTTCTTCAATAACCTTTATAATTTTCACAGCAGGTAAAATGAAGATTGCATTGTAGTTGCAGTATTCATGGCATTTCCCGCAAAAAGTACAACTCTCTGTATTTATAACCGGAACCGGTTGAGTAACTTCAGAATCATTTATGAGTTTTGTGTCAAAGAATGCAACGGAATTTGGAGCTTCGGCGTCACAATCCACAAGCATTGCCTTGTAGTTATTCTTCAACAGGGTATAAAAGATGTTTGTGGCGACAAAAGTTTTACCGGTTCCTCCTTTCCCGCTGGCTATGGCAATCTTAATCATATACAATTAGTCATAATTCAATCGGGTTAATTCCTCGGTCAGGGAAGGTTGAATAGCCTCGTTGAGAAACTTTTTGTTCCATGATTTAAGTCTTGTATGGGTAATGTAATATTTCTGAGGAATCGGGTGTGTTCCAAAAACTACCTTCATTCCATATTTTTCCGTAATAAATTCTTTAAAATGCTCCATGTATGGACATGGTGGATAACCTACAAGAAAACCGGTTGCAAAATGGATGTGGGTTACTCCATTTTTTTTCATCTCTTCGGGAGCATATTCAATATTTCCTCCCGGGCATCCTCCACAGGTGGTGAATGCAGCAACTTCAAGTCCCATACCTTTATAGATCGAGAATGCACCTTCACGATTGGCAGCTGCCCGGAAGCATTTTCCCCCGGCACAGGATTTATACCTGTCGCAGATTATTATTCCTATTTTAACATTTTCCATTTGCCATATAATATTATTGCCGGTATTGGTAAATAGTCAGCAGCATCTGAGTACCAGCGGTTTCTCAGGTACTCCGATATTTTCACCATTCACTCCATCATATTTTTTATCGGGGTCATATTCAATTCCTAACTTATCCAATAAAGGTTCAACTGTTACCTGGTGTGTTTGCAAGCCGATATCCCAAGGATCATACCCTAAGAGAAGTCCGGCAAGTTCCTCATAGGTTAAAACCGGGATCCCATAGCCATTTTCACCATATGTTTTCCCTTCCATTTCGGCAATCACATATTGCCAGCGGTCGAGGAAATAAGTACAACCCGGACAATTGGCGATAATAAGATCAGGCTTAAAGGGAAGCATCGAATCAAGTTTCTTTTTTGAGTTGGTAACAGAGTATGATCTGTTCGATTTAAGCAGATATTGTCTGAAACCAAAGCCACAGCAGTGGCGCCGTTCGGGATAGTCAACCTGCTGACCTCCCCATTCATCAATTAAACCTGCCAGCACGTATGGGTATTCAGCGCCACCTATACCTTCCTGTGGAAATATCTTGGCATAATGACATCCGATATGATCAACAACCTTAAGAGGCTCTTCGCGGCATTTATTTATAAGCCTCAGTTTTATTTTTTCTCCTATTTCTTTACGGAATTTATAGATAATATCACTGGCATGAACCAGATTCTTTGGAATCGAGAAAGTCATGCCCGTAGCACGTTTTAATGCCTCACGTGTTTCTATTTCTGTCTCAGGGAAATGCTTCCATGTCTCCAATGTTTCAACATAAAGCCCGAAGGAAGTCACACAGGATACAACAAAATTCTCGTAACCAGCTTCATTCATCAGGGCGAACTGTCGGGCAATGACAGTCATGGTTGTCTCAAGAGGAATAAGCCCCGAATGATATGCAATGCCGGTACAGGTAGTTTGCCGTGCATCGTCGTAAATGTCTTTCCCAAGGACATTACGAAGAATATCAATATACAGATTTTCAGCCGCTGGGAAAAAATTCTGCCTTATACAACTCCTGGCGAAATAATAATGATCATCAGCTATCTCTTTCTGGTATGCTGCCCATATTTCATTCTTCCTTGTCTTCATCAGCCAATGTGTCTAATAATGAAGTATTTGTAATTATTTTTCATTGTACAGATAATTGAAATAATCATCTTTCCCCTCCCTGAAATCGATATCCATTTCTTTAGCCTTCACGGAGGAATCTTTTTCAATCTTTTCAAATCGTCTGTTGCCGCCCGTCTCATCAAATATTTTTTTGAGGGCATCAAGCGATTCCTGTGATGTTTTCCGGAGTGTACCGTTTTCATTCTTTTTATAGCTTGTTCCGAGACGTTCCAGGACAGATTCCCTGTTCTCTCTCATCCACTTCCACACAGGCCCTTGTTCAGGATACATGTCATTGTCAACTTCATCGATAAAAACACAATACCCGTATTTCAGTATATGGTCTCCCACGGTACGTTTGACAGCCAGTTGTTTTCTGCCCTGCTGACTTTCGGTAAAATTACCTGTATCTATCGACAGAGCCCGTAATGCCTGTATTATATAACCAGGAGTATTGCCTCGCGGACAACGGGTTTTACACGACAGACATTCCCCGCACATCCATATTTCATCGCCTTTCAGAATTTTTTCCAGTTCCGATTCATCTCTTTTTTGTACCATATCCATTATTCTGCGAGGATCATAGTCGCTTACTTCTGCAGCCGGGCAGATTGCAGTGCAAACACCGCAATTGAAACAGGCTTTCATCCCTTCAATATATCGGATATCTTTATCTAATTGATCATATAAACCTGCCATCATTTGTGATCTTTAAAATATGAGGAATTATAAACAACAAGACTATCTTTTTTAACTTTCAGCAATTCAGCCATAACATTGCACTTTACCATCAAAAGAAAGAATATTCTTTTGTCATTTAAAGGTAGCAAGCCTTCCAGATTACCCTGACCCTTTGAAATGATAAGGTCGGCATTATTCAAAATACTCCTGAAATAGCTTTTCCCGATTTATGAACAATTGTAGAAGGTGCATCATACTCATTTGAGATTACCCTGGCAGCGCTTTTCATTCCGGTATATTCAGCATCTTCCATTGTGGCATCATTAATAACCGGCATTCCTCTCACGACATAAGTCAGGTCCGGATGCTTAATTGTTTCAATAAATAATTTGTCAAAGACAATTTCTCCGGCATTATCTCCAAGATATAATACGAGTTTCGCATTTGTTATTTTTTGCGCGAGTTGTCTTGAATGATCAATGGCAAATTCAGCTGTAAGCGCTTTATCTATTGTTGCCTGTAAATTAAAATTGTCATTTGCTGCAAAATCAATTATATTTCCTGCAATTGCAAGCCGTAAGGAGGTATTAAAGGGATCCGTTGATCGCTGAACCAACTTTTCCAAACCTGGTAACATGCGAAGGGCCTGGTCATTATTTTCCTTCTTTTCCTGCCGGTATGGGTCAGGGTTATGAGTATAGTTTCTTAGAATTCCGTGAAGCTCACGTGAAAATTCAGGTGACATGAGCCCATCCCATTTATTCCGGTATAGATTGATCATCTCAAGGGTAAAAGAATTTTTTGCTTCATTTGAAATATTTGCTTTTTCAATCAACTTTTCAAATGCCCTTGTGAAGCAAAAAAAACAGCGGTGATCTGAAATCATAATATTAGAATCCTCCGCGTTGTCGGTTCTGTAATCCAATACCGTTACCTCTACCTCTTCCTCTGCATCCACTTCCGCGTCCGTGTCCCAAACCTCTGCCCGGGAATTTTTCAGGCTGCTCTTTGATCTGATCAGATGGATTTAGAATTTGATTTTGCAGGTTCGCACCAAAATTGGTGCAGCGACCCATTCTGCGTCCTGTCATGGGACCTTGTCCCTCAGGACCTCGTTGGTTTAATCCTGGCATAAAATTTAATTATTTAATAATTCGATAATATCGCTGATCTTCTTTTCAGGGTCTTTTATCACAATTAACTGAATTTGCAGACTGTCGAATATGGTTTTTACCTTTAATCCCAAATTCACCCGACACAACCTTTTTGACATCTCTCGAGGCAATTAATTGTACAGAAGCAGGACCGGCGCCTTCCTGGGCTTCTTTATTTGGGTTAGGAATGAATTCCATTCCTTTTGTTTCAGTATCATAAATCACGAAATGGGCACAGCGTCCAAAACGTTGATCCAATGTGCTTTCCAGATTGTTTCCTGTGCTTGTTATTGCTACTTTCATATTCTTCTTTTTATAATTCATCATTACATCTTGCCGGCGACTCTTCAGGCTCCTCACTGCTCTGTTCGTAATTTATAAAATCGGTACTTTTACACAGGGGGCATTCTTTTATATCATCCTGTTTAGCAGGATTGTTAAAATAACATCCGCATGTTTTACAGTGAAACCATTCACTATCAAAATATATCTTTCCTCCCTCAATAATAATCTGCTTTCCAAGAACGAGAGACTCAGCTATTTTTTGTCTTGCCCGTGCATAAATACGAGTCAGTGTTGGTCGTGAAATGTTCATTACCACAGATGCCTGATTGTGATTCAGCATTTCATAATCACAGAGGCGCAATGCTTCATATTCTTCAAAAAGAAGAAATACAGTCCCTGGTTTGCCGTTATTCTTTTTGTTACCATAAGGCTTAAGCCCCGATATTATCGGAGGATTACTGATTTTTCTCAATCTTAAGGGACGTGGCGACATATATTTTGAGCAATAGTTCATTACAAATATAATGAACATATGTTCAATATGCAAATAAATTTCAATTATTTTTAGGAGAAGGCGTTATGCCTTATCAGGAGTTAAGAAGAGTGTACCTGTTTGTAATTAAAGTTTACAACGGGCAACCTAAAGCAAACCAGCTGACATTAAAAACAAGATATAGCGAAAGTGCAACAACATAAGGTGTAAAATCTGCTTTTCTTTTTTTGTCGGCTGCAATCAAAATGATGACAATAAGAACGCTGACTGAAACCGCAATAGAATTAGTGTAAACTTGTCTAAAACCCAACCAGTAACCTAATGTCCTTCCTAATGTAGGCGGAATGAATTGCAAAAAAAGACAAATCATGTAACGCATATGAGCTGCAATATTGCCCTTATGCACTTTAATGATTGCAAGCACATAAAAAATTATAATAGAGAGAGCTTGTGTGAGAGATACAAACAATGTGTTAAGGCTTTGTGCTGAAGATAATTTTCTTTCAAGTCCTTCATAATATTGTTGCCTCATTACTCCAAAAAAAGTAAGTATAACCAGGGGAACTAAAAAATAAGTAACTCTTCCTAAAATTTTATGCGCTTTATATTTTTTATATCGAATCAGTATTGGCTGGGTTATTAAGATAAATGCCCAAAGCATTAAACTGATTGCATGAATATGAATGGTCGTAGTAACTGATTTAAACTGAGGGAATAAGGAAAAGTAAGGGTAATAAAACCCTAGTGCAATGAAAAGAATCAAAATCAAAAAATAATTCCCGATATTCTTATAATACTTTTCCATTAAGCATTTTATCGTGGATAAATTTTAAGTTCCTCATTGCATTTCCAATAGCGATTCTAACATAATTTATACACGCCCAATATTTAGATTTTATTCCTTTAATTTTCGCTTTTAACTTCTGTATATCCCGCAGGTATCTGAAACATGCTCGCCGGTAAATCACGAGACTCTGCTTTTACAAGTATTTCTGTAGTAGAAGATCTTTTCGAATGCATTTCCATTTTTGTCATAAATCCTTCACAGCCCATTTGCTTAAGTTGATTTGCTACATCGGCAGAATACATGGCCATCCCTTTGGAATTAAACTTGTCAAATAGCTCTTTTACAGAGGCTTGCATCGGAACATTGTTACTTCTCCACAGATCTACGGTATCTACATCTGAATATAAGCTGCCGATGCTTTTCTTAGAAATAATTCTTGCATGTACACTATTAAAGCCTAAGATTTTTTCTTCCCCGATTTTTGTTGCGGTAGACGTAATTTTCTCACCGGTATTAAAATCATTCTCAGTAAAATGATTAATAGTATAGGTCTTTGCCGCATCATCAATTGAGATGCTTTCATTTGGCTTATCAGAATGTCCAATAATTATCATTGACCTGGAATTTTTTCCTTTCATCGCCGAATTTTCCACATTCATTTCCACACGCATACTACCGCTTGAAGAAACATACATTTTTATAACAGTTTTAATGCTCATGTCTTTCCCAACTGTTGTAGAATTGTATTCATAATACATATCCGAGCCTGAACCGGATGGTGCGGCTGAGGAAATATTTGAAGAACTGTCTTTGTCCGAATTTGCCTTAGTAGGCCCAAAGCATACAAACGATGAAAGAATAATTCCAGAGAATAATTTTAAGTATTGCATAATTATAATGAGTTAATTTTAATATATGATGAATTACACCCGTAAATAAACATTAACATCAATTATAAGTTCAAGGTATTCCTCTATCCTGTTCAGGATTTTAGTTTTGCAAAGTACATTGCAAAGGAACGATAGAGGAAATGTGGCCATTTGCCAAAAGGCACAATTATCAAAGCCCATTGCACAAGAATTATTAAGTGTACAATATACAGCCAGATGTTTTTTTCAATAATTCCGGTATCGATAAATAGACGAACGGCAAAGGCGGTAAATCCCATAAGAAGCAACCATACTACAAACATCCAGTCTGATGGCTGCGAGAATTTACTTATGGCTTTTTTCTTTTTAAAGCGGTCTGACACAAAGTCAATTGTAATAATGAATATGGCAATACTCATCACATATCCAAGAATAATAATGAATAGATTTTCGCTTGAGAACCAGTCAAGAAAGACTGTGGTAAAAAGCAGACCTAAGTATCCTATTACAAGAATAAAATGTTCGAACCATCTGAACTGATTATCATCACAGTCCAGAGCTCTTTTTTGTGTGAACATATGTTGCACTAACTCCCATAATCCGATGAAATATTTTGGAGTGGGTACTTTAACATCCGGTTTTAAAATAGTATACCACCACATTCTTATAATATTTGGAAGAAGAATAAGTGCGAAAACACCAGCGATAGCCAGCATCTCGAAAATGTGACCCTGATGCATTATCGTTTCAAGGTCAAAGTTCTTTGAAACACTAAATAATAATACTCCAATTGCTGTTAAAATAAATGCAATAATTGTAAGAGGCAGTGATTTGTATAACAGACCGGAAAGTTTTGTCCAGTCGTATTCAGATGTGAGCCATCTTCTCAGCGACATCATTAATTCACCGGGATTGGCCTCCTGAGGACAATGTGTGCTGCATTCACCGCAATAATAACACAACCATGGCTTAAGTGAGGACTTAATATCGTTTTCCAGTCCTAAAACACTGAACCTTACCATTTCCCTCGGGAATGAATCCTCTTCAGTTGATAATGAGCACACTGCGGTACAGTTGCCGCAGTTATAGCATGCGTTAAAATCGAATGCCCCGAACTTTTTTAATTCCTTCCCGAATTGAGGATTAACAGCAGCCATTATTTTTTAAGTTTATAAGAATAATATGAGTCCATGTCATCAACAGCACCTGTTTGTACAAAACCAAATTTCACAAGCGACATCAGATAATAAACAACCTGATGTTTCGGCATATTGAGTTTTGTTGTCAGCTCATCAATAGTCAGGTCGCCCTCACCTAAATGTTCAAGTATCGATTTTTTAACCTTAATGAATTGTTTAAGATTATCTTTTGCAGTCTGCGATACCTCTCGTTTTTCCCTGAGGTACTTATATGTTTTGCCTTTCTCGATCTCCATAATGTATTAGTTTTTACGATTTCCATCTCCACCTTTTTACCCCCAACCCCCTAAAGGGGGCTTGAAATCCAATGCTGGAACTTCTTGAACCCCCTTTAGGGGGCAGGGGGTTTATTCAGTTTTTCCAAAGGATAAATACTATCCCGCCAGGGCATCAATCATACTTTCAATCTCGTTATCAGAATACGCAATTAAATCAATAGCATTCTCAGGGCAAACCGGCAGGCACATACCGCAGCCTTTACAAACTGAATTATTAATTGCAGCTACCTCCTTTTTCTCATCTTTAATCATTTTAATGACATCGAATGGACAGGCATCCGCACATTTTCCGCACCATGTGCACTTATCCTTATCTATTTTAGCAATAATAGGTTCAAGGGCGAGTTCTCCCTTGCTTACATATGAAAAAGACTTGGTGGCTGCTGAGAGAGCTGAATTAACAGATTCCATTATGTTCTTGGGTCCCTGACAGGCGCCGCAGATCGTTATCCCGTCAATCACAGTCTCCACCGGACGCAGTTTCATATGGATCTCATTAAAAAACCTGTCTCTTCCCTTAGGCAGCTTAAAGAGGGAAGCCACCGGATTATCTGCCCTTGGCACCATTCCCGTTACAAGAACCACCAGATCTGCTTCAACTGACATCTCTTTTTTTGCAGTCAGGATGTCATTGATCGTTACAAATATTTTATCATTTAACTGCGACACAACCGGAGGATCTTCCTCGTACGACTGAAGGTATATATCTCCTTTTTTGAGAGACTCAGCATAGAGGACTTCCTGTTTTCCATAGGTCCTGACCCCGCGTGTAAAATGATAATTATTAATATCATTAAACTTGCGTTTCGTATGTATAGCCGCAAAAATAGCCGATGTACAACAGTACCTCGAGCAATATTTGTTATCACCGTCAATCTGACGGCTTCCCACGCAATAGATATATGCTATGTTCTTAATTTCTTTTCCCTTAAATATCAGCTTCTTATCGTTCAGCTCAATAATTCTCTTAAACTGAGGAAGGGTAACTATATTTTCAAATTGATTATAGCCAAACTCACCATCTGCAGGTGTATAGGAATCGAATCCGGTAGCCATAAGGACGGAGCCGATATTGATTTCAATTATTTCTTCCTGCTGTGAGAAATCAACGCTGGGGCAAATCTTTTCGCATTCTCCGCAACGGGTACAGTTTTTTATATCGATTACCGGCGTCTGAGGATATTCACTGGGGAAATTATGATAAATTGCTTTTCGTGTAGTGATATTAAAGTTGAATTCATCAGTCACTTCAACCGGGCAGACGGCAATAGCTTTCATCAGATGGCCTTCATTGCATTTCTCCTTTATATATCGCGGAGTTACCTTAATTTTCAATTTAAAATCACCGATGCTCCCTGTGTTGGAGATTACCTCTGATCCTGTTAATAACGTGATGTTATCCCGTTTAATAATATCATTGTAAAGCTTTGTCACAACCTCTTTTCCTGTTTCGCTTGTCGTAAAGAGCAAATTCCATTGGGCGACGCGACCACCTACGAAGTGTTCTCTTTCTATCAATGTTACCGGGCATCCCATGTCTGACAGTTCAATAGCTGCCCTCAGTCCTGCAACTCCACCGCCGATAACAGCGACAGCCTTCTTAGATGTGATGATAAAAGGATAAAGCGATACTGCTAACCGTACTTTGGCAACTGCTGCCTTTACTAATCGTATCGCCGTTTCTGTTGCCCCGGCTTTATCGTCAGAATGTGCCCATGAAGCCTGTTCCCGGATATTTGCATGGACGTAGTTATATTTATTCAGACCGGCCCGTTCTGTTACTGCCCTGAAAGTGAGAAGATGAAGTTTTGGTGAACACGAGGCGACTACAACACCATCAAGTTCATTTTTCCTGATATCATCAACCATCTCATTCTGGTTAGCGTCTCCGCATGCGAACATGGTTGTCTTGACAAGAAAAATTCCTTCGTCATTTTCAATTGACTTTTTAACCTTTTCAACGTCGACATAATCGGAGATATTTCCTCCGCAATGGCAGATATAGATGCCTATTTTCTTGTTCATTATTTTTTGATTAAATAACTGATTGCTTCTGCTGATGCCGCACCGGCAGAAAGGATAGAGTCGGGAATATCCATTGGTCCTGTTGCAGTCCCTGCCACAAAAACCCCTTTGATACTTGTTTTTGCGGGGCTCGCAAGCGGATCAGCCTGATATACAAAACTAAACGGATCGAGCTTTAATTCTTCTTCTGAAAATAAAGAGACGCTGTCGGTATTAGGAAGCACACCTACTGATAATACTACCATATCATGCTCTGTTTCCTTTACGATGTTTTCGTTAACATCTTCGTACCGCATAATAAGATTCCCATTCTCTTTTTCCGTGATCTTTCCAATTTTACCCTTTACAAAGGTCACACCCATTCCTTTTGCCTGATCATAAAACTCTTCAAATCCTTTACCAAACGATCTGATATTAAGATAATAAATAGTTACATCGGCCATTGGCAGAGCGCCCATCAGCAACTGAGCCTGCTTAATTGAATACATACAGCATACCTGTGAACAGATCGGATTGCCAATGGTTGCATCTCTTGAACCAGTGCAGAGAACATATGCAATCCTGTCAGGAACTTTTCCGTCTCCCGGCCTCAGAATTGTATTAAATGGTCTGGTTGGTGCAAGCTGACGCTCCATCTGCATGGAAGTTATTATGTTTTTAAAGATTCCGTATCCGTAGCGAGGGATCTTCAGCGGATCGAAAAGCTTAAATCCTGTTGCAATTATAACGGTCTTAATCTCAATCTGATAAACCTCGGTTTCCTGTGTAAAATCGATACATTTTGTCGGACAGGCTTTTTCACATGCCCCGCACAGGGTACAGTTTTCGATATCAATTGCTGCAACCCTCGGACTCGCTATGCTAAACGGAATATATGCAGCTTTTCTTCCCACAAGATTATACTGATACTGATCTGAGACCAAAACCGGACAGGCTTGCTCGCAAAGCTGACATCCTGTACAATCTTCACCAATAACATAGCGGGGAGTCTTTATTACCTCTGCTTCAAAGCTGACATCAGATTTTTTAGTAATCGCTTTTACTTCGGTTCCCGTATAAATTGTGATACCGGGATGCCTTGAGATCTCGGATACTTTTGGTGTTGTGATGCAGGCAGAGCAATCGAGTGTAGGAAAGACTTTGCTGAGAAGGATCATCTTTCCTCCGATAGAAAGATCTTTTTCAATTAACAATACCTTAAATCCATTATTGGCGATATTTAATGCAGCTTCCCCTCCGGCAATTCCTCCACCTATAACAAGTGCATCATAAGAGGCCTTTATTATTTCCCCACGCATAATTAAATGTTTGAATTTTTGAGTAAATATTCATTCAGGCTTTTCATCTGTTTCACAAAAGATTCGCTGCAGACTGAACATATGGCTGCCATCCTTAAACGGGCAGGTTCTATATTCTTCTGCTTCATCAGTTCGTGTGTCTGACTCACTATTTTTCCAGTTTTCTCAGTGCACGATTCGCCATAGGGACAATCGCTCCCATCAGCCGCAATAAAAACCCCGTCAAAACCTTTATCAAAAGCATGCAGAATCCATTTTGGTTTTACACCGCTGGAACAGGGAATCGAAATCGTATATACCGTTGGAGGATAATGCAATTTTAGCAATCCGGCCATATCAATGGCCGGGTCCGATATCTTCTCAGTTGAAAAAACCAGTATTCTTGCGCTTTTTTTGCTTGTCTCTGACATTCTTCCTGATTATCTTTTTTTCATGAAAATGCGGAAATAACCGCTTACTTCTAATGTGCCAAGATATTCATGTCCCTGTTTGGTACACCATTTTGGTATATCAACTTTAGTACCTTCATCTGCAGATAAAACTTCCATAATGTCACCTGGTTTGATAGTCCCAACTGCTTTTTTGGCTTCCAATAAGGGACCCGGACACGCAGTACCACGCGCATCGACTGTTTTTGTGACCGTCAAGGTCAGTAATTCATCTTGTGTCATATAAATTATTTATAAAAATTAAACTGAAAAAAATTAAATAAAAAGCTGCATACTGCTCTCATTTGCTTCTGATACAAAAGTTACGGCTCCGGCATATCTTAGGTTGGGATAATCAATCATCTCTTCTTTTTTAAATCCCATGAGATTCATTGACATTTCGCATACTGTGATTTCAATGCCCAGCTCGCCTGCTTCTTTGAACATCTGGTCGAGGGAAAGAACACCCTGTTTTTTCATCAGGTGCTTAATCATCAGAGGCCCCATTCCTGCCATATTCATATTTGATAATTTAAGCTTGTTTCTGCCTTTTGGCAGCATCATCCCAAACATTTTAGAAATGATATCTTTGCCTTCAGCTTTCTTCTTCTTATCCCTGAGAGCCGAAAGAGACCAGAAGGAAAAAAACAGTTTGACATGCGTATCGAGAGCGGCAGCTCCCAGGGAAATTACCATGGCAGCAAGTATTTTATCCATATCACCCGATACGATCGCGATTGATAACTGGTCTTTTTTCAAGTTTTCAAGAGAGGTGATCTTCGACTTTAAAGTATCTATCTGTTCCTGAAGATGAATTATTTGATTTATCTGAATTGTTTGAGTTGTCTGATCACTTATTTCGTGTAGCATTATAGATGTTTAAACCTTAACAGGCGAATGATTACTGCAATTATGTTTTAGAATTATTATTACTATGTTACCTGCCGCAAAGCAGGAACTTCAATATTGATAACTTGTGTTCTTTGCATCGCCAAATACCCCCTTCCCAGCCTTCCCCCAAGGGGGAAGGAGTAAGCTTCGAAGAGGCGCTGGACCCACCGTCCCGCCCAAGCGGGATAAGAAAGGGGGTTATTTTGTCCAAAAAACTGAATATCATTATATTTACTAGCAGATGTTTTATATGAACAGATTAACATCGGCTTCCTGGGTTGCAGTGATGTAAGCCCCGATACCGCAGATGTCATCAGCAATGTCAATAAAGTCATCGAGTTTTTCAGCGCCCCAGATTTTTCCGGCGAGACCGCAGATATGAATTTTTACCTCCGAAATTGTTCTGCATTCCCTGAAAAATTCAACCCAGGTCTTTACTTTCAGATTTTTCAATGATTGCAAAAATTCAGCTTTCATTTCCGGATTCTCTGCCATATTCAGCTTATCAGGGTTATCACCCACATCTTTTCTGAATGCTCTGGCTCCCTGCAATAAAACATAAATATCGACTGCCATATCATCAGCTACTGCTCCACTGAGAATTATTCCTGCAGCTGTCAGTTTATCAACGCTACCAGAATACAAACCGATGCATAATTTTTTCTTTTCCATAACGACTGATTTTTATTGTTAATTATTTCACAAAGGAAGTCATTGAATACTTCATAACAGCAAAATCTGCTGTGAGTCTCCTTATGTTATTTTGTGATATACATCACATTTTTATTAGCTTTGCAGGATGAAAAATGATTGTAAGGTATGTGAGATAAAATCCAAAGCAGCATCAAAACTTAGTTCTGAAGAAATTGAAAAGCTTTCATTCAGTTGTGCACTTGTAAAATTCAGAAAAGGTGACTCAGTAATAAGGCAGGGAACCTTCTCAACGAATATTGCATATTTGCGGAGCGGGTTGGCTAAAATACATATTGCCGGACCCTATCATGAGCAAATTGTACGTATTGTAAAACCTCCGAGTTATTTGGGATTACCTACAACTTTCGGTGATAAAATCAATCAGTACTCAGTTACAGTAATAGATGCAGCAGAGATATGTTTTATTGATATTGATGCTTTCAGGGACTTACTAAAAGCTAATCATAATTTTTCTTATGAAGTTCTTTTAGAGTTATGCAATAATGAGCTGGAGGTATTTCACCGATGTGCAAACAGAACTCAGAAGCAGATGCGGGGGAAAATAGCAGATGTATTGATTGAATTATCCGAACGTATTTATAACTCTGATATTTTTAAAATACCGCTGACCCAGGAGGACCTGGGAAATCTTGTAGACTCAAGCAGGGAAAGCATTAGTCGGGTATTAACCGAATTCGAAAAGGATGGTATCATTAAACTAAACGGGAAAAAGGTTCAGATTATCAACAGGAACTCTTTATTATTGATAAGTTCTAACGGATGATCAGGAGATCATTTTACTTTAGTTCCGCTGGATAGGTCTTCTTTATGGATGTTTTCAGAATGCCTTTATTAATAGTGAAAAGTTTAAACTCAGGAGGCCTGTTTTTCAGTTCATCCTTAATCCATTTTATATGTTTCTTAAGAGTGCTTATGACTTCAGCCGGCGTTTCGGATGAAACAATGACAGGTATAAAATGATTGTTGACCATTTGAATATTTCTGCCATATATCGAGGAAACCAGAACATTAACATCCTGGTCCTTAAGTAAACCGATAACAGCATTTCCATTATCTTCTGGTTCTTTCTGTTCTTCCAATGAAGAAAAATAAGGATTGACAATATCACTATGATAAACAAAATCATTGTTGATCAGTTCATAAATGCAGAATTTATCAGCATTACAAAAGTTCTTAGATTCGAAGTCATCGAATTGATTTACTGCAAATGCGAACCTTATTATAGTTTTATCCATTTTCCTGAGAGTCTTAATTGATCTCTTTAAAAAACTCCAGAGTATGATGATTCAGCTTTCTGTCCTTAATAAGCAACGGAGTCACCGGAGCTTGTGATTTAGCATTGAAAATCATATCATGCCCCAGGCAGAGCCCCATCATAATGTTAAGTTCAGTGCCTTTTTCTTCAAGATATTTTGCCTGTCCTGCCGGGTTACATGCGACACCTTTGTAATCGGGAATCAATTCATTAAAGGGCATCCTTCCATATTTACAGTGGACTTTTTCCACCTGAAATCCGGCTTCCGATAAAATCGCTTCCAACAGGTTTGCTTCTCTGATGAAAGTTGTGCAATTGGCAATACCTATTTTACTGATATTTGCTTCTTTTGCGTATCCAATAATTTCATGTATCCTGTCTATCTGCGGGTCGAACGAATCTTCTGCCTGTTTCATAATTTGTTTATCTGCAGCGCTGTAAAGCTTACTAAAGCCGGTGATCTTCCATAAATTCATATAATCAGATGCAAATCTAGGGATAACTGCTAAGTCATTCCTGATTATAATTATTGCAGATTATAATGTTTTTATTGATTTACCTCAACTTTTTTAGTGAACAGGATTATTTATCTGCCTTAAAACCCACCCTTCCAAGGCCAGACTAGCCTTTAATAAGGTTGAAACATACGTGTAAATTTGATCAAACTACCCCTTTCTTCTTCCCCCTACCCTTTATACACATCTACAAAAATGCAGTGGTTTGGCTGGCCTAACGGCTCTGAAAGAGCCAAATTTGAATAACCCCCGGCGTCAGCCGGGGGAAAATCTGAGTCTTGTTCTTTCAGCTCTGAAGGAGCTGAAGATATTCATGGAAAATACTTCTCATCAGGAATAATTCCATTCTGCAAAAGAAGCTCACGATACTCTTCTTCAAATGTAATTTTCTTATGATGCTCCTGCTGATTTTTTATATATTCTATTAACCTGTCCAGGTCATAATATGAACATGTAAAGGATCCATATCCGACTGACCACCCTTTAAACACAGGGAACAAACTGCTATTCTTCATCCAAAGAGATGATGCTACTTTTATATCCCTCACGAAATCCATAGGTAAAATTGTTGGATTAATATCAGTTAGAATATGAATATGATTTTCTATTCCGTTAATTTGGTACAGGTGACATTTCTTGTTTTTTAATATCCCTGAAAAATAGGCACATAGATCATTTGCGTGATCCTGGTTAATTGTTTTCAGACTGGATTTAGTTCTGAAAACAATGTGATATAGATGTTGACGATAGCTTGACATTTTTGACCTTTATAATTATTATTAAGATTATAGCACGAGAATGCTAAGTTACTAATAATTTCTAAAAAGTAAAATGGGTTAAGCCCTTTCAGGGCTTTTAATCATGTAGTTAGCTGAACCCCCGGTTGCACCGGGGGTTATTCATATTTTGCCACTTCGTGGCAAAAATCCACTGGAATTCTCTTATGAATTCAAAACTAAATAAAGATGTGTATCAAGGGTAGTATTTCCCCCTAGGGGGAAACGATGGGTCCAGTGCCAATTCGAAGCTAACTCCTTTCCCCTTGGGGGAAGGCTGGGAAGGGGGTATCTTTTAAGGCAGATCAGGAGTGTCCTCCGACAATAATCCTCATTATCCTCAGATTCAGGATAATAAACCTGATTATCTGTTTTACCAGGCTTCTCCTCCAGAACTTTGTTGCCTTTGTCGGCAGAGGCGGATAGGACTCCTCATAATAACCCCTGACTATATTTTTTGCCATTATATCAATTTTTATTTATTAAAAGAATCATTCAGGAAGAAGCCACCATAAAGGATATCCTTTGGCTTTATGAAGGAATAGATAGTGTAACAGCAGTTTGATCCAGTGACCGGCAAGTCCGATCTCACCAACAGTATAGCTCACATCACGTCCCCATTGAGGATATTTTTCCCAATCGGGTACTATGGGAAAAACAGTCATTGTGGCAGCCTGTCCGTTTCTGAGACCAAAACCTGCTGAAATGATACATGCTGCGCCCATCTTGCCCATGGAGGCTTTGTGTTTAAAGCTTTGTTTGTCCATTATTTATCATGATCCACAATGTTCAGAGCTACAATTTTGCCCGTAACTCCTGAGGGCATACCTGTTCGTGGTGGCGCAGGGCGTGATAAGATGCCATTAGGAGACTTTCATTGGTTTGGAGATCTGATGAGGAGGTGCAAAAGCAATGCCTGTTGCAAATATATTTTTATATAGAGGGTTCTGATAAACTGATGGCCAGTCTTCAATACTCCAATCCTCAAATGGTTTTCCTGAATAGTCAGCATCAACTTTCATGAAACCACTGGGAACAAACATTTCCGAAGATATATCCTCGCCACTTTTATTGTATGCCTTTATCCCTGAGCCCGCAAAGGCCGGGATAAGCATCGCAAAATCGAAATCCTGAACATGTTTCTCACCATCGAGAGTTTCGTAATGGACCAAACCTTTTTCGACCTTTGTAACGCCGGCACGTTTTATCCATCTTATTCCATATTCTGCAAGAACCGACTCAGCAAATACCTTTGTTGATGTGATGTATCCGCCTCGTTTCAGAAAAGCACCGCCCATGCCAAAATCTCCGATTTCGTACTCATTTGTTATCCATATCAACTCAGCTTTATCCATCAGACCTCTGGCTTGAATTTCAGTTGCAACATTGAGAGCATATTCAAAAGCGGCCCCTTGACAGGTTGCTCCCGGATGACCTGTCCCTAAGAGAAACTTCAGCTTTTCTCCGTTTTTCATTCGACTAAAGCAGATCTGTAATGCTTCCCATGTTTCTGACGCATGATCATATGAACAGACTGAATGCGTAAAATACTGTGGTCCAAGTCCTTCAGTTGCGCCGAAGTTGAGTCTTGGTCCGGTTGCATTTACAAGATAGTCATATTCAATATTAGCTGTTTTACTTTTATTGGAAGCGTCAGTATATTCAATTGCGACGTAAGGATTATCAACTCCTACGCTACCCTGAGGATGTATTGACATTGCTTTTGACTGCTCAAATCTGATGCCCCATCGTTTATAGAGCGGACCTAACTTGAAACGAACCTGATCAACCTTCATCCGTCCTACACCAACCCAAATATTTGAGGGGATCCATTGATAGTATTCTGAAGGACTTACAACAATAACTTCATGTTTTACTCCCAGTTTCCTTCTGATATGAGCGGCTGCAGTATGCCCCGATATGCCAGCGCCTAACACAACAACTTTTGCCATTTAAAATCAGGTTATTATATTGAAAAAGAATAGCTATCTCAAATATAATGATAATTCGTAAAGAATCGGCTCTTTCTTATGTGATTATGTTTTTAAGTTATTAATTAAACCGACTTAAAATTCATCTTCATCTTTTCTTCATGTTTATTTATTTACCTTTATATTGCCCTGAATTATACGGTTGAGCATCGGGTTAGATGTTAGGATTGAAATGAATAAAAGTTAGGATTAATGGTTAAATTTGAGAAATTATTGCTGATAGTCTCCATATCACTGGCAACTTGCAGTTATATAAATGCCCAGGAGAAAGTTTCGTTTCAGGATTCCACTTCAATAAAGGAACAGACAAGTAAACAAGGTGGTTTCAAAAAGCAGACACGGGCAAATGGGAATAATACCAGTGTAAAACAAGTACGGAGTGCACGTCCTGATATGTCAAAAGCGAGAGGAGCGCGCCCGCCATCTGTTACACGTCCTTCAGGTTCAGGAATACCAAAGGGAGCAGGAAGGCCCGGCGGATTCAAGAGACCAGGAGGAAGATAATTCATTAAATAACCAGACAATGTCCTTTATACATTCAAAACTGAATATTTTACTTTTGCTGATTATGCCGTTACATGCATTTTCACAGGCTGATACGACTGAAGTAACTTCAGTGGCAGATACCGGGAAATCCTCAATCGGATCAGTTCATTCACTTTATTCAAGTTTAGGTTATGGAAGTAATATGATTTATCTGGGGTCTACCATCTCCCAGAATCAGTCTTTTAGCTTTTCAACTATGACATATGGTTTTAATAATGAGTTTTTTGTATCAGCATCGGCTTATCATCTCTCCAATTTCTCGCCTTTCATCCCTTTTTATAATTTATCCTTAAATTATAGTCATTCATTTAACACCTGGTTTGATATCTCTGCGGGACTTTCAAGATATCAAATTGAGAAGACACTTAACGACACGCTTTTCAACAGTTTTACATATGGTTATCTAAGCCTGGGAGTTGACTGGAGACTGCTTTATTCCAAGATCTCAGCAGGTGGTCTTCTTGCTGATGAAAACCAGGCCTTTTTCCAGTTTAGAAATTCAAGATATTTCCAGACTCCTGAATTTTTTAAAAACAAAGCTTCTGTCTCATTTGATCCTTATGTAAATCTTATTTTTGGTACTCTGATAAAAGCAGAGTCGTCAACCGAGGTCACATATGTTTCGTCAGATCCATTTCATCAGAAGGGAAATGGTGGTATGGGCTCACCAACAAGTTCAACTTCAAATTCCACAACTATATCATATTCAAAATTCTTTGGTCTGATGGAGATTGAATTCGGCTTGCCTGTATCATTAAATTTTGACAGGATCTCAATAGAAGCTTCATCAAGTTATGTTCTTCCTACATCTAAAAGCAATATCATTATTTCCGGGGGGTTCGTATTTCTGTTAAGCGGAACGCTTAGAATTTTTTAATCTTTGCTGATAATGAACGTACTGATCATTGAAGACGAGAAAAGCCTTGCTGCTGAAATCGCTGCATTTCTAAAAACCGAGAATTTTATTTGTGATCTGGCTTACACAGGGATGGAGGGTTCCGAAAAACTGGAAGTAAACCTTTATGACTTTGTCCTACTTGATATTGGATTACCTGATTATAATGGTCTCGATCTGATCCGTGAGGCCAGAGAAAAGAATAATGATGTATCGTTTATAATAATTACAGCCCGCGGAGAGGTTGAAGATAAAGTTCTCGGTTTAAATCTGGGAGCTGATGATTACCTGGCAAAGCCATTTGCCCTTGTTGAACTTATCTCAAGAATTCAGGCAGTTGCTAGACGAAAATTCCATATCAGCAATCAAAACATTACTTTAGGGGACTTTATTTTGGATATACAATCGAGAAAACTACTATGCAATAACAATGAAGTGGAGTTAACAAGGAAAGAACATGATCTTCTGCAGTACCTGACTCTTAACCGGAATAAGGTGCTGACCCGACAACAGCTTTATGAGCATATATGGGGAAATATACTGGATGATCAGTATGACAGTAATTTCATTGATGTTCATATTAAGAATGTCAGGAAAAAAATGAATCTGCATGCGCCAACACCATTTCTTGAGACAGTAAGAGGGATTGGATACAAAGTAAGTCTGGATGAGTAAAGGGAAAGGCGTTTGACATGATCAAATTAAGAACAAAACTGGCTCTGTTTAATTTTATCTCAAAACTGATTTTTGCCGGCTTGTTTATAGCTTTTTTACCATATATTATTGACCGGATTAATATCTTACAGACTGATAATGAACTGATTCAAAAGAGAGAAGAGGTAATCGACCTGATATCAAAAGTTGGTATTGAACCGTTTATAAACCAGGAAACAGCAAATGGATTTGGAAGCTATAATATTCTTAAGGAGGAATTTATCAGTCTCGAAAAAGCTGATCTTAAATCTGATTGGAATTTTATTGAGGTTTCAAAACGGCTGATCGATGATGAGACAATAGACTATCGTGTTTTAAACTACTCATTTAATGTTGACGGAGTAACATATCTTTTAGAGATAGGCAAGAGTCTGACAAGTATTCATTATACAAGAAACAATATTAAGAAAGTCATACTGATTTTCCTTGTTGCAATAATAATGATAACTCTTGTTTCTGACCTTATTTATTCAAGAAGAGTTTTGCGCCCGCTTGAATATATTTATAGTAAACTTAAATCAACTTCTGCACCATATCTTTTTGATAAGACACCTGTCAGAACCTCAACTTCAGATTTCTGGCAGCTCGATAATACTATCAGGGATCTTATGAAAAGAATTGATAACCTGTTTCAACAAGAGAAAGAGATCACAGTAAACATCTCGCATGAATTAATGACACCGATTTCTGTTCTCAGGAGTAAACTGGAGAACATACTGCTGGATCAGAACCTGGCCGATGATACCTCCGCAAAGATCGAAGAATCGCTAAGGACCTTGCATCGGCTTAAAACTCTGGTAAATTCACTTCTTTTTATTGCACGTATTGAGAACCGGCAATATATAAGGGAGGATTCTTTTAGTATAAAGGAGCTTCTTCAGGAAGTTGTTGGAGAAATCGAACCGGTAGCGGTTGATGCAGAAATTTCTTTAATTGATGAAATTAAAGAAGATTTAATATATAAAAATGCAAACAGATCACTTATCTTCTCTATGATCTATAATGTGATAAACAACGCTGTTAAGAACACGCCAGCTTCAGGGAGTGTTACAATTTTAGGCGTCAGGCGTGAAGAAAAATTTGAAGTTACTATCACCGATACAGGTCCGGGAATAACCAAGGAGAAGATGGAAACTCTTTTCTTACGATTCAAAAAAAAGCAGGATACAGCGGGAGATAGCACAGGAATTGGATTGGCGATAACAAAATCTATTGCAGATTTCCACGGCATTGAAATTTCAATAACGTCAACTCCCGGAAATGGCACTGTTTTTTCTTTCTTCTTCCCTGTAAATTCATTAAACTTTCATCTTTGAGGACGTACATTTAATACATTAATTAAAAGTAAACTTAAAAATGAAAGAGATGAAAAAACTAATTCTTTTCAGCGCAATGGCACTTTTATTAAGTGCAGGCGTAACAGCACAAGACAAAACACAAACCCGGAGCCAGCTTAAGACACAGGACCAACTTCAGACACCGATCCAGGATCAGCTCAGGACTCAGGATCAGCTGAATACTCAGGATCAACTGAATACTCAGGATCAACTGAATACTCAGGATCAGCTGAATACTCAGGGGCAGCTGAATACTCAGGGGAAGTTCAATACTCAGGGGCAGGTCACCCAATCCCAGACCAGGTCAAGAGCCCGGTTGCAGTCTAATACCGGATCAGCGAACTGTACACAGGCTAACGGTATGAGAACAATGAAAAATTCAGGTATGAGTAATGCAAGAAGAGCTGGAATATGCAATAATAATGTTACACAACAAGCCAGAGTCAACCAGGCAACAAGAATGGGCACAGGCAGGAGATAGATTATAAAAAGCATTACAAAAAAACAGGTTTATCAGTAAACCTGTTTTTTTTTGCTGCCATCCATTTATCCGTTACAGAGAGATTATTGAAAAATCATCCTTTCCGGCTTATTTCGAGCAGGGTCTGGTGCTTTATAATGTGTATATCCTTTTCGTTCAGCTTAATCAGGCCATCCTTCTCAAAAAGTTTGAGAAGCTTAACTGCACTCTCCGTTGAGATGCCGGCAAAATCAGCCAGATCTTTCCTGGAAAGCAGCTGAAAAATTTCCTCTTTCTCCTGCCTGACACTGTCTAAATACAAAAGAGTTTCGGCCAATCGTCCATTCATCTGCTTGTACATCAGGGATCCCACAGTACCCAACAGATTTGTATTCTGTTCACAATACCTTTTAATTATCTGAAACCCGAATTTCCCGTTTTCCTTCGCAACCCGGGCAATTGCTTCTTTTTCAACAAGAAATACCTGGCAATCAGTCAAAGCAACTGACGAATAAGTAAATGTGTTTCCTGAAAAAACAGAAGAAAGACCAATGAACTCGCCAGGTTTAATAATCCTCAGGTTGAAGCTTTTTGAACTGTCACTTTCGAGATATTGCTTTGCATAACCACTGATTATAAATAAAACGTATGATGCAAAGGCTCCCTGCTTTGTAAGATTATCGTCTTTTCTGAATAGCACCTGCGTTTTGCTTGCCCTCACTAACTCAGCCTCTTCAGGGATAAGCATCTGAAAGCATGGAGCCTGGATATCACAAATAAATTCACTGTCAGTTTCAAGTATAGTTTTCATTTCTGCCGTATGAGATAATATATACAAAGTTAATTTAAATCAATAAAACCCTATCCGGAATATTATCACATTGCATTGTCAATTTCCTGATCGGAATAATTAAGGTCTGAAACGTAAAATAAATATACATACAACCGTAAAAACATTTTACTTATTTTTATTTATACCTTTATATATATCGTTATATATCATGTAAATATATTTTTGGCATAATTATAGTAAGTATTTAAATACCTGATGCATTTAATACAGATCGCAACCAGAAAATAATAAGATTATGAAAGTAAGCCAATTACTGAGAAGTCTTTTAAGGGACCCCCTGAATTCATCTGTAATAATCATAAGTTTATCCTTAGGTATGGCCTGTATTAATCCTCTGGTGCTTTTCATAAACAGGGAATTGCAAACCGACAATTTCCAGAAAAATTCTGATCGTATTTATTTGTTAAAATGTGATGATCCCATTAATAAAGGAGGCAGAATGTTTTCCGTACGACTGGGAGCAGCCGAATATATGAAAGAAAATTTTTCTCAGACAGAGGATTTCTGCAGGATAAAAAGAGGCGGTGCTTCCAAGGTAATAGCGAATGGCCAGACATATACAGATAAGCCAGATATCTATGAAACTTCCGCCAACTTCTTTGATTTTTTTTCTTATGAACTCCTCACTAATAACCCAAAATCCGTACTTGAAACAAAAACAGACATTGCAATTTCGGATGAACTTGCATTAAAATATTTCGGGACTTCTTTACCGGTCGGACAAATAATCACGCTTATCAGCGGAAATACGAAAAGTGATTACATAATAAAAGGAATTTTCAGGAAGCCGAAAGCAAATACCCAACTGCATTTTGACATAGTGAAATTTACAAATGAATCTGAAAGGTTTGCATTTCTTTTACTTAAAAAGAATACTGATCCGGCGGAGCTTGAAAACATTTTCGCAGAAAATAAAGAAAAAATACCAAATATTAATGACGGAACAACGGGCAGGTACTATCTGGAAAACCTTAAACAGGCATATTTCGATACAGAACAGACCGGCCAGTTGGGTCCGATAAGAGATAAGCACGACTTATGGATAGCATTGATTATAGGAATTATGATAATTAGTGTCGCATCATTCAATTACCTGGGTCTGATTAATAATAAGTTATTGTATAAATCTCAGGAATTCTTCGTGCGTAGAATAAATGGAGGTTCCAGGTTTAGTTTAATAGCCGGTTTTATGATTGAATGTCTGCTGATTCTTATGGTAGCTTTCATATTAAGTTTTGAGATTATATCGTGGATCCTGCCGTTTTTTAATGAACTGGTCAATTCGAGTATTGAATTCAGATCTTTCTTTCAGGCAGATCAAATATTATTAATGACGGGACTGATCGTTTTTCTGTTATTGATAACCTTCCTGTTTTCACTGAGCAAACTTAATTCTCCGGCAGTTTCAATGAAGCCCACGGTTCGGATAATCAGAGGTAAAATAATTCAGATTCCCATTTTCAATATAATTCAAATTGCTGTCACCCTGATATTACTGGTATGTTCGCTGACAATCATAAAACAGATGAATTTTATTTCAAATAAGGAGATTGGCCTCGATAAAGAGATTGTAGAAATCAGATTGCCTGGCCAATATAGCGATAAGGCGCGTGTCTTCAAAGAGGAGATCCTTAAAAACCCCGCTGTTGCAATGGTTTCAGTTACACCTGCTTCTCCTTTACTTGAGCACTGGGTGACGTCAAATCACTATAATGAAAATGGAGAGGAAAAGCAATATGCGCCGGCAATATTCAGTGGTGACGAAAACTTTATAAATACACTTGGGATTAAATTAACCGACGGAAGAAATTTTTCAGGCAATAGCTCCTTTGATAATAAAAATTGCCTTATAAATCAGTCATTGGCAAAAAAATTCTCCGGTCGTGATATGATCGGAACAAAGTTACCCGGAGATGAGAATCTGACCATAATCGGTATTGTCAGGGATTTCCACTATTCAAGCTTAAAAGACGTGATCGATCCCGGTATTATAATGTTCAACAATACCGGCAGTCATCTGCTTGTCAGGCCATTGGCTGATCAATCAGCGGCAATGGGACAAGGTATCAGAGAAACATGGCTAAACCTGATTCCTGATTATCCTCTGAACACAGAATCGGTGCTTGAGAGATTTGAATGGTATCACAGGGAGAATAAAAATTATGCAAAACTTATTGGAAGCTGTTGTTTCATAAGTCTCTTTTTATCGATGATGGGACTATTTGCTATTTCATCAAGTTCCGGAAAAAGACGCACCAAAGAAACAGGCATCCGAAAAATAAACGGCGCAACTATTATACAGGTTATGTCATTACTTAACAAGGACTTTTTAAGATGGGTCCTGATTGCTTTTATAATTGCTGCCCCTGTTTCCTTTTATATTATGTACAAATGGTTGCAGAATTTTGCTTATAAAGCCGAACTCAGTTGGTGGATCTTTGCATCTGCAGGCATAATTGCAACAGGAATTGCATTACTTACTATCAGCTGGCAGAGCTTTAAAACAGCAGCCAAAAATCCTGTAGAATCTTTAAGATACGAATAAGTCCCGCTTCACTTAGCAAAATCACTTTTGCATATTAATTTAAATCAATTAAAAAGTTGTCCAGATTCAACTGGCAAGTTGTTGGGAGAATATCCCAATTGCTTTATTTATGTGCTATTGAGCAGTATTTTTGTGTCGTAAATATAAATTTAAAAATCATGTTGTACACAAATTTAAAACACCTCGAATCAGCAGCTGATCATAAGAAAGCAATCAGCGAAAATGAAAATGTAATGGTAATCTGCGGACGCATGGGTCCGATGTGTATTCCTGTTTATGGGATAGCCGAAGAACTTGAAGATGAATACAAGCATGTAAAGTTCTATGATATGGAATTTGACAACCCCGAGTCAACTGTAATCAGGAGCATTCCTGAAGTTCGTGGTTTCATGGGGATTCCTTTTACTATTTATTACAGAAACGGCAAAGTAGTAAAAGCTACTTCAAGCATTCAGACTAAAGACCAGGTAAAAGCCATATTAAACAAGGAGTTTTCTGCTTCGGTAAACGCATAATTATATGGAATCTAATAATCATTATGATGCAATTGTCGTTGGCGCAGGGCCTGCCGGTCTTACGGCAGGTATTTACCTGTCGCGCGCCAGACTGAAAACACTTATAATTGATGAAGGGACAGTTGGTGGTCAGATGGTTTTGACTCATGAAATTGCAAATTATCCGGGAGTTGAAAGTATTAGTGGCTACCAGCTTGCCAACATCATGAAGAAACAGGCAAAAAGCTTTGGTTGCGAAATAAAAGGGAATGCGTCTGTTGGAAATATTGACCTTTCGGGTGAACTGAAAAAACTGACACTGTCAGAAGGAACTCTTTATACCTCAAGCGTGATGATACTCACACCCGGTGGACGGTCGCGTACTCTGGGTGTTACAGGAGAAAACAGGTTCAAAGGTAAGGGCATCTCCTACTGTGCCACCTGTGACGGCGATTTTTTTACCGACAAGGAGATTGTAGTCGTTGGTGGAGGTAATTCAGCACTTGAAGAAGCAGTCTCGCTTACTAAATATGCCAGCAAAGTAACGATAGTTCATCAATTCGACCATTTTCAGGCTTTTGAACATGCTGTTGAAGAAGCAAAAAACAATCCCAAAATCAGTTTCGTGATGGAATCGTCTATTACTTCTTTTAATGGCACAGAAAATCTTGAAAGCGTTGATATTAAAAATCTGAAATCGGGAGAGACACGAAATTTCAAAACCGATGGCACCTTTATTTTTATCGGTTATCTCCCTAACACAGAGTTTCTGAATGGCAAGGTCGCCATGAATAAATGGGGTGAAATTATCGTAAACAGCACCATGGCAACCAGTATTGAGGGAGTGTATGCCGCCGGCGACAGCACCGCAAAAAAATTCCGCCAGGTAACAACTGCCGTGGGCGACGGAACAGTGGCTGCACTTGCTGCAACAAACTATCTAAATGAATTGAAATTAAAACAAAAACAATTAATAACAGTCTGATATGCAAAATACGCTGATAATAATTGGCATTTTCACAGGTGTAATCATAACACTTTATCTAATGGCTCGCGCGAGGATGAAAAATATTCCTGTTGTTGCCGATAACGATAAGATTCTGACATTAACCGATAAAAATTTTCAACATCAGACAAAAAACAAGCTGGTACTTGTTGATTTCTGGGCAAGCTGGTGTGCGCCATGCCGGATGATGGCGCCTGTACTGAATGAAGTTGCCGATGAACTACAAGGTAATTCGCAGGTAGGGAAAGTAAATATTGAACAATTCCAGTCACTGGCACAAAAATTCCAGGTCCGAAGCATACCCACATTAATTCTTTTCAAAAACGGGAAAGAGATAAATCGCTTTGTAGGCATAAAATCCAAAGATTTTCTGCTGAATCAGATTTCAAATCAAAATTAGCCGCAGTCTGAAAAATGAAGAAAATACTAATCCTGGGAGGCGGATTTGCGGGGATAAGACAGCTGCAAGAATTGCGGTATTTGTGACAAGAAATGCTACATTGTGTCTTTGGAACCGGCTAAATTCAGTTTGTATAAAACCGAAAGCTTAAGGCCGGGTGACAGCTATACCTGTTCGAAATGTTTAGAATGTGTGGCAGCTTGTCCGAATGGCAGTTTAAATATAAATTATGATATAATGAAAGGAAATTTTGATTCTATTATAAATGATTCGCGTCCTGTAATCGTCGATTTCCATGCGCTATGGTGCGCTCCATGTAAAATGCAGTCTCCAATTTTAAAGGAAGTAGCCGCTGAACTCGGAGAAAAAGTAAGGATTATAAAAATTGATGTTGACAATAACGGCGAAATAGCATCCAGGTATAACGTCCAGAGCGTTCCAACAATCATAGTCTTTAAAAATGGGAAGCAAGTGTGGAGACAGTCCGGCGTCGTAAGCAAAAGCCAGTTAGAGAGTATTCTGTCTCAAAATATCAGCTGAGAAATCTTATGACGAGAAATAAGAACCATTGGTATGACGGCTGGTTTTATGATTCAATCATTGCACCAAACCAGGATAAATTGTTTAGCCAGATAAAAGATCTGGTAACTCCTCAATCAAAAATACTTGATGTGGGATGCGGAACAGGAAGATTGGAATTTTTTTTAGCCGATAAGTGCAAATCTCTCCTGGGCATAGATCTTTCGGGAAGAAATATTGACAGGGCAAATATGACATTGCTAAAAAAACCCGACAGGAAAATTTTATTTCAGCATAGCGACGTCAGTACTTTATTAAATGCCGGTAGTCATTTTGATTTTGCAATACTTACATATGTTATTCACGAAGTTAATGAAGATGAAAGGATAAATCTTCTTAATGAAATTTCACTTATATCTGATAAAATTATTATTGGTGATTATGTCGTCCCAAGACCTGACGGATTTGCCGGATTTTTAAGTGAGACAATCGAATTTATAGCCGGCAGGGAGCATTACAGGAATTATAAAAGCTATGTGGCAAATGGAGGTATTGATTACCTTGCTGACAAAGCCTGTCTGAAAATCATTAATAATGAAATATCGAATCATCAATTGACAAATCATATAGTCGTATTGGAAAAATAAAATACCTTTACTACGATCGTTCGTCACAGATAAAAACAAATTTTATGAATATCACAATTTTAGTTTTGGGTTTTTTGTTTGGTGCAGCCCTGCAATATGCCAGGCTTAACAGGTACAATGTAATAAGCGGAATGGCAACACTTGAAAACTTTGCTGTTGCCAAAGCAATTGCAACAGCTATTGGTGTGGGAGTAGTAATAATTGCAATTGAAATCGGTCTTGGATTTGCAACTTATCATATCAAACCCATTCTGTTGGGAGGAATTGCTATCGGAGGCATTATTTTCGGTACAGGAATGGCCATTTTGGGATATTGCCCGGGAACATTGCCGGTTTCCCTTGGAGAGGGTTCGCTTGATGCTCTTATAGGTATAATTGGCGGACTGGCGGGTGGTGTGTTATACACTTTGGCACTGCCATCAATTCAGTCTGTCCTGGGCCCCGATCTGGGCAGTATTTCATTATACACTCTCATTGGTCAGCATCACTTTATTTTTTACCTGATTAATACAATTATTGGGGTATTATTCGTCTGGGTAGCATTCTGGCTTAATAAAAAGGAAAAAGCTAACGATCTAAAATGGCTCTACTCAGGTATCGGATTGGCTCTTCTGAATGCAATTGTGTTTCTCACAGTTGGTACAAATCGTATAATAGGGGCTTCAACTGCATACCCATATGTTGCCGATTTAATTACTGGAACTACTCAAAACGCCTACTTTCCTAAAATCCAGGGGCCGGGTCAGTGGGAATTATTGTTTTTAGCCGGTGCATTTATCTCGGGAATCGTAATATCTCTGGTGAGGAAAGAATTCAAGATAACTTTGATTCATAGCAACTGGGAAAAATACAAAGGAAATTCAGCGGCTAAAAGGGTCATCTGGTCCTTTATAGGCGGATTTATTCTTATTATCGGTGCCAGAATGGCGGGAGGCTGTACCAGTGGTCATGTTCTCTCCGGAGGGATGCAACTGGCTGTCAGCAGTCTGGTATTTGCTGCATTTGTATTTGGAGGTTTGCTGATTACCGGAAAATATTTTTATAAGCAGAAAAATTAATTCTTCTGACCTCCAGGCGCCATTACTCCTGTTTCATTTCCTGAAGCAATGCTGCAATAAGACCGGTCCATCCTGTCTGGTGTGATGCACCCAGTCCCATACCGGTTTCTCCATGGAAATATTCGTGAAAAAGAATCAGTTCTTTGTTTTCATCGCGCTGATAGAAAGCACTATACCGTCCAAAAACAGGTTTTGCGAAATCTTTGTCAGTAGTAAATATCCTCAGCAACCTTAGTTTGAGTTGAATTGCAACCTCCCGAAGGTCTATGTAATTTCCTGACCTGGTGGGAAACTCAACTTTAAATTCATTGCCTAAGTAGTTGTAATATTCATTTAACGAATGAATAATGAGGTAATTCATGGGAAACCAGATAGGTCCCCGCCAGTTAGAATTACTGCCAAAAATCTTAGAAGTTGATTCTCCGGGAGCATATTGAAAGGAAAGTATTTGATTTTCAATCTCAATATGGTATGCATTGGTATGTTTCTTTGACACGGACCTGATGCCATAAGGTGAAAGGAATTCTTCTTCATCCAGAACAGCTTCCAATAGCTTATGCAGTTTTTCCCTGTAAATAAGTGAGATAAGCCTGTCAATATCTCCGTTTTTTTCTCTCTGAATTACTGCCTGATACAGACCTCTTTCATCACAATAATTTCTATACCAATTAATTCCATGATTCAATTGTTCAAGTTTCTTCAATGTTTCACCGGGAAGATATAATGTTGCAAAAATTGAAGTCAATCCGACGATAGAACGGATTTTGAGAGGTAACGTTCTGCCATCAGGAAACTTAAGCACATCGTAAAAAAAGTTTTGTTCTTCATCCCACAGGCCTTTGGTATTTAAAGACTCGGCAATCAGTGTATATTGTTCAAAGTATTTCAGCGCCACATCCTGAAAAGTATCATCATACTGAGCAATTTCAATGGCCATTTGCAGCATATAAGTGGCAAACATTCCCATCCATGCCGTACCATCGGCCTGTTCAAGGATACAACCTTTCTCCAGGATGGAATTGCGGTCAAGAACTCCGATATTATCCAGACCAAGGAATCCGCCTTCAAAAACATAATTATCTTCAGCATCTTTCTGGTTGGCCCACCATGTAAAGTTGATAGTCAATTTCTGAAAAATCCGCTTGAGGAATTCGATATCGCCAACACCTCCCTTTTTCTTATCAATTTCATAAACCCGCATCGCAGCCCATGCCTGCACAGGAGGATTGACGTCGCCAAAGCTCCATTCATATGCAGGTATCTGGCCATTGGGACGTGTGAACCATTCACGGTTTATAAGTATTTGCTGTTGCTTTGCAAACTCCGGATCAATATATGCAAAAACAACCATATGGAAGGCCAGATCCCATGAAGCATACCAGGGGAATTCCCATTTATCAGGAACCGAGATGATATCTCTGTTATTCAGATGCTTCCAGTTGCTGTTCCTTCCTGTCAGCCGTTCTGCCGGAGGAACAGGTTGTCCCTTATCTCCATTAAGCCATTCTCTGACTTCATAGTAATAGAATTGTTTGTTCCAGAGCATTCCGGCAAAGGCCTGCCGGGCTATAAGAGCTTCCTCCCGTGACAGATTTGAAGGCAATACACTGCCATAAAAATCGTCGGCTTCCTTTTTCGAATTTGCAAATGCTTTTTCATATACGGTCCCTAAAGGTTCCGATAAATTCTCATCTCTGGAGATACGCAGCCTGATCACGGCTTTCCCTGCAGGTTCAACATTCATTTTAAATAAAGGGGAAAACTTTGTTCCACTCGACTTGTCCTTAAAAATCGTAAAATCATCTTTTATAACAGCTGTATGAAAGGCATCTTTTACAAACGGTGTTTCATTGGGAATCTTGAATAATATTTCCTTATTAGTGTCATTTTCAGTGAATAACAGTTGTTCAGCCCTATCGGAATAAAGAAAGTATCTGCCAATAAAAGGATGTGTGGCGCAAACTGCGGATATAGTTTCATTGTTTTTATAGATGCAGATTTCAGGTTTCCCCTCTATCAGATCGGGCGTCCATTGCCTGCGGAACCAAAGAGAAGGCAATACGGTTATCGGTGCGGCATCTTTACCACGATTAATAACTTCTATGAGGATACAAATATCTTCCTGATCAATCTTTGCATAAGTAATGGTAATATCGAAATAATTGCCCTCGTCAAATAAGCCTGTATCAAGGAGTTCGAACTCATAATCAAGAATAGACCGGTTTTTGTTTTCATTTATCAGCTTCTCATAGGGAAACGCCTCATGAGGGTATTTGTACAAATACTTCATGTAAGAATGAGTAGGCGTATTATCGAGATAATAGTACAGTTCCTTAACGTCTTCACCATGATTGCCCTCTCTGTTGGTAAGTCCAAACAATCTCTCTTTGAGAATCGGATCCTTTCCATTCCAGAATGCGGGTGAAAAGCAAAGCTGACATTGAGCATCACAAATTCCTGCCAGCCCATCCTCTCCCCATCGGTAAGCTCTTGACCGGGCATGTTCATGCGGAAAATATTCCCATGCGTTGCCGTCTTCACTATAGTCTTCACGTACAGTTCCCCATTGCCGTTCACTCATATAAGGTCCCCAGCCTGCAGTCGGCAGTTTATTTTCAATTTGTTTCAAAAGGCGCTGTTCTTCAGCGGTATGTGAGTTATTCATCATAAAGAATGTTTTAAAGGAGCTTATTGCTTCAACCGTTAGTTGAAAATCCCGGATATAAAGTCATTCCTCCATCAATGAATATTACGGCACCATGAATATAATCGCTGTCATCTGAAGCAAGCCACACAGCAGCTTTAGCAACATCAACAGGCTCTCCCACCCTGTTATAAGGAATTAGTTCGAGTAACTTCGCTTCCGCCTCAGGTGTGCTCCAGGCTTTCAGGTTGATATGTGTTTTAATTGCACCCGGGGCAAGACTATTTACCCTGATTTTGTATTTGCCCAGCTCCTGGGCAATGGATTTCATAAACATACTGATTCCACCTTTCGAAGATGCATAATTAACATGTCCGGCCCATGGAATCGTTTCATGGACAGAACTTATGCAAATGATTTTCCCCAGAGCACGCGAACGGTCAGGAACAGGTCCCCTGCGTAAAAATTCCTTAGTTGCTTCCCGGGAACACAAAAACTGTCCTGTCAGATTTATATCCAATACTAACTGCCAGTCGTGTAAGCTCATATCCACAAACGCGGAGTCTTTTTGAATCCCTGCATTATTCACAAGGATATCTAATGTTCCAAATTTATCAATTGCCTCCCTGAACATTAATTTCACTTCATCCTCCTTGCTTACATCGGCTTTGATAGCAATGGCTGAACCTCCAAAAGCTTTAATCTCTTCAAGCATTGCATTCGTGGCCAGTTCATCAGTAACATAATTAATCACCACGTTTGCATTTTCCCTGGCCATTTCCATTGCAATGGCATGTCCTATTCCTGAATTGGCGCCGGTAATTAAAGCACTTTGGCCTTCAAGTTTTCCATCTGATTTTTTCATTTATATCTGTTATTCTGAATACGGTATTACTAATACCATAATGCATGGCGATGTATTTAGCATCTGTTTATACTTCTGATAAAAATGTTTATCAGCTTTTTTACAAACAATTAACGCTAAGTAATGTTTTTGAGATAAATAGTAACAGACAGCTATCGGTTACATATCTTCAATTTTTTGAGATTTTCGCATGTTGAAATAAGTCATTACCACAAACTGGCGCCTGAATGGAGCTGAGGAACACTAATTCAGTGTTACTTTTATCCAGTCGTTAATGATTAAACTGCAAAATGCATAATATAATAGACTGCTGCCTGTTATAATCAGAGGCAGGCTGTTTAAACCCGGCAAACCCACTGACAAAATTATACATGCTAAAACAATGTCGGCTATTATCGCAAGCACCAGATATTTGCCTATAGCCTGTTTATAAAATCTTGTGGGCGTCCTTACAACGAAAATGTTGAAGATACTGGCAAAAAACAGTGAAGCGAATCCAAATGAGTGCAACTGCTCAATGTCTGTAATGTTAAAATAGTTCTTGCCAATAAATAACCAAACTAATGCCTCAGTAATCAATAACAGTCCTAATATAAAACCCTTTTTTACCAGCGGCTTTATTTTCCAGCTTTCAGGAGTTTTTGACCAGCTGACAATGTCGGTTGATAATGTCAGTGTAACAAAATCTATAATAAACAACAGTAATACCATATCAAATGCGCTAACCACAAATTGTCCGGTAATTATGTAGGCTGCACAGACAAAAACTACTGTAAATAATGTTTTTGAGATTTTGCTTACAACCCAATTAGTTATGCGATGGTGTATCGTGCGTCCGACTGTGATCAGGCTGATAATACTTTCCAATCCTTCATGCAGCAAAACCACACTGGCGGCCTGTTTTGCTGCATCTGTTGCTGATTTGACTGCTATACCAACTTCAGCCTGTTTTAATGCAGGGGCATCGTTTACACCATCCCCGGTCATACCTGTAATCTCAGAATGTTGCTGTAATGTTTTTACAATTATAAACTTGTCTTCAGGCAGCACTTCTGCAAACCCGCTATGTGAAATGATAATATTGTAACTATCAGTTCCTTTAGCCTGATGTCGCAACATACCGGCAGCAACTATATCATGCCCCACCCCTACCTGCCAGGCAATCTCTTTAGCTATAGGCAGTGCATCTCCGGTGAGCATTTTTACTGTCACCCCCAACTCCTGGATTCCTTTAATCATTTTTGAAGAATCCGATAGCGGAGGGTCAACCAGTGCCACAATTCCGGCCAGCTTTGCTATTCTGTCTCTCTGAATGGCGACTGCTATTGTTTTGAATCCTTTTGCTGCCCAGATGTCAACCAGTTTATCAAGATTTGACTCTTTAAGGCCGCATAACTCCTTTATAGTATCATAAGCGCCTTTCATCACCTTGAATTGATTCCCGTCTATTTGCACAACTGCTTCGGTTCTCCTGATTGCAGCTGAAAATGGAGTGAAAGAAATTTGAGCATACCCGGTATTATCAGTTTTATTCTCAGCAGACTTTTGCAGAAAAGCCATATCAACAGGATCGTTGTTGGCAGCCACTGAAGCAAGCACTCCATACCTTAAAATATCGGTAACAGTAAAATCTTCAGCAGCTTTAATTTCCTGTACCGTTAATTTATTTTGTGTTATGGTTCCGGTTTTATCAATGCACAGCGTCGTTAGTGTTGCGGCATCCTCAGTAGCGCTTAAACGACTCACAAGGATGCCTTTGGCCGCTAATTGTTGTGATCCTTTTGCCATACTCACTGTAAACATTGCAGGCATCGCGACAGGAACGGCAGTTACCAGTAGAATCAACACTAAAGGAAGCATTGATAAAAATGTTTCACCTCGCAACAGAGAGGCTGCGATTGTGATGCCAACAAATATCAGCACAATTGAAAATAAGATCTTTACTACATTTGCGACAACTTCTTCCATATGCAGACGAGGCTTTGCCATTTGAACAAGCTGAATCGTTTTGCCAAAGAAAGTACTGACTCCTGTGGCAGTTACCACTGCACTGCATTCGCCGTTTTTGATTACTGATCCTGAGAACAAAATATCACCTTCTTTTTTGTTGATGAGCATCGATTCTCCTGTGAGCGCTGATTGATCAGACCCAGCCATTCCATCAATAATTTTAGCATCGGCTGTCATAAAATCTCCTGTCCTGATTCGAATTATATCCCCAGGAACCAATTGACTGGCAAGTACCTGCTGCCATTCAGAGTTTCGTAAAACGCGCACAAGCAACTGCAGACTTTGTTTCAAAGCCTGGACTGTTCTGGCAGCTTTGCTTTCCTGAATAAATCCTATAATAGCGTTGAACACCATCAACCCTCCGATTAAGTATACATCAATATACTTCTGAAGCAAAAATGACAATACTATAGTAATCTCAAGCATAATTGCGGTAAGGCCCCAAAAGTGTTTCAGAAAAAGCAAAAACATTGATTGTCTTTCCTCAATCACCTCATTGAGTCCATAAATGGATTGCCTGTGTTTTACTTCTTCATCTGTAAGACCTCTCTCTGCTTGTACCTTAAAATCAGACAATACATCTGCTATCGGTTTTGACTCAAATGGATTGGATTGACTGAGCATTATATTTTTGTATATTCTTTACTTATGTAAGATAAACAATTCAAAACCAAAAAAGAGCAGACTAAAATTTATGGAAATTAAATTCTATTTTTATAAAACACTATTTTGATGGTTTTTTAAACAGTAGAGCGATGCAAAAAACATTCATTTTTATACTTTTCTTGCTTATTTCCCGGCTCATTCAGTCTCAGCCGATACAGGTAAAATTAAATCACACAATAATAATTGATACAGACTGTGCAATTGATGATATGCGTGCAATAAGCCTGTTACTCAGCCGTGGGGAAATAACGATAAAAGCAATATTACTGTCAGATGGTTCCTTGCTTCCCGACGAAGGCATGTCAAAGATAGGCTCTTTATTAAAAGAATTCAGAGCTGAAAATATCCCTGTCGCATGTGGTGAGCCACTAAACGGAATCAATCCGCCATGGCGTGAGTTTAACAGGCAGATAAGCTGGGGTCAGAAGTCTGACTTTCAACCAACACAGGCAGACGCTGCTGATTGCCTTGCAGAAAACTTAAAAATCTCAGGTGAAAAAGTAATTTTGGTGTGTCTTGGTCCGCTCACGAATATTGCGAAGCTGATAACACGTGATGCAAGCCTGCTTCCTGAGATTGAACGCATAATCTGGTATAATGAATCTGTTAATCCATTGCAGGGATTTAATTATGAATGTGATAAGGCGAGCACTGAAGTGGTATTCAACTCCAAAATCAGAATTGATGTCATTTCAAACCTGAATAAGGAAAACACATTGTTTGATTCAACGATGTATGATGCTTGCAGACAATCAAATACCCGGCTTGCCTCAATCTTGAAAAATGTTTTTAGTCAGCCGGCTGCTTATGAGAAACTTCAACAAAATCATTTCAGGTTATGTGACGACCTGGTCGCCTTATATATCACAAATCCGGAATTATTCGACATTAATATCTTACCAGATAAATTGAATGTGAGGTACAATAAAGATTATAATGCCGGGGCAGTCAGGGAGGCAATGACCGACATGATAAACGGTACATATTTTCCGGAAAGGAATATTGTATTTAACAGATTTCCTGTTCAGCGTGACATGTTTAACTACGATATCAGGCCTATTATAGATTCTGCCATTTCACGTTACGGATATGATGAATGGAAAGCCAATGTAATGACTGATGAGTTCCATGGTCACCTTGGAGTATTCTCAATAGTAGGAGCTAAAATGGGCATTAAAGCGAGGGAATTATTTGGTGTTAATGCCGACATGCTTGAAGTAACGAGTTATGCCGGAAGCATTCCACCCTATAGCTGTCTGAACGATGGCATACAGGTCAGTACCGGAGCAACTGTCGGAATGGGTACAATTCATTTGGCAACACGCGGAAAAACCGCACCGTCAGCTATTTTTACATATAAGAATCGTTCTGTCAGAATTAGTCTTAAAAAGGAGTACCTGGAGAAGGTAGATGCAGATATAAAAGAAGGGATAATGAAATTCGGGTTAATGGATGATGGCTATTGGAAACTCATTCGCCACAATGCATTAATCTACTGGCTCGAATGGGACAGAAATAAAATATTTGATATTGAAGAAATTAATCAGAAAAATTAGTCATAGTGATAATTAATCAGGTGTCCTGACCGAAAACTTAAAAAAAAATGTTAAAAATCCTGATTCTCCCTATCTTATTTGCTTTCCACCCTGTTCATGTCTCGCTGACAACCATTGATCAGGCTGTAGGTGCCGATACTATGAAGGTATTTTTCAGGATGTACTATGATGATTTTTTACAGGATTATAAATTGTTTGATCCATACGGTAATATTGAAAATATGTCTGAAGATCAATCCTTTCCTGCAGATCTGGCGAACAAATATTTCAATGAGAAAATTCAGATTTATATTGATAACAAACTTCTGAAGGGGAAAGTATCAACAGTAACAATTCTTGATAATGAGATCTTCCTTAACCTGCTTTACCGGTCAGTAAGAAATCCAAAAAAGATAAAAATCAGGAATCAGGTACTTACCAGGTTATACAACGATCAGACAAACATGGTATTTATAAGCATATATAAACATGAACAGGCAATGAGACTCACGCCCGGGCACGATAAGGAGACCTGGACATTTGATAAGTAAAGGCTCCTGACCATGCAGAGGGAATCTCAATTCAAAAAAAGAGACTGCCTGATTTCTATTCAGGCAGTCTCAGGGTTATAACAATTGATATCAGCTATTTGAACAATAAAGGCGCAAATTCTGAAAGGTAAATTCTCCAGTTTGCCCAGGTATGTCCTCCGGTACTTTCACGGTAGGTGTATTTAAAACCATGCTTATCGAGAGTGTTTCTGAGATTAATGACGCTCTGGTAAACAAAATCATCTTTGCCGCATCCAACCCAATAGAGTTTATATCCGCTCTTTTTCAAAGCTTCAATCTTAGTATCTCTCACCTGATCAAGCTTTGCTGCGTCCTGGTTTTGCGGGCCAAAATTCATGATACCCATGCTGAACACACCGATATAGCCAAACATTCCGGGGTTATCGTTGGTAATAGTCTGGGTATGGCCTCCACCCATTGATAATCCGGCAATTGCGCGGTTATCTTCATCAGTAAGAACTCTGTAGTTTTTTTGTATGAAAGGAACAACATCCTTTACCAGATGAACTTCGAATTTCCCGGCAAGTCGCTGGTATGCCGTCATTGCATCTCCCTGTGCAGTCACGTTTGTTACAGTATTTTGTGCACCGGCCTGGTTTGCATTTCCATTAGTCATTACAACGATCATTGGTTTTGCTTTTCCTTCTGCAATCAGATTATCCATTATCTGGGCTGCTCGTCCCATGTCGGTCCATGCATCTTCGTCGCCACCAGCTCCATGAAGCAGATAGAATACGGGGTATTTCTGACCGCTGTTTTCGTAACCTGCCGGAGTATAGACATATAACCGGCGATCCATTTCAAGTACCGGAGAATTGTACCATACTTTTGAAACGTTTCCGTGCGGAACGCCATTTTTCTGGACATATAAATCGGATTCATTTCCCGGAATAATGAAAAAACTTTGGTAGCGTGCGCCGTCGCGACGAACTAGAACATTATTGGCGTCTATTGAAGTAACACCATCAACTGCAAAAGTATACCCATAAAGCTCAGGCTTCAATGGACCAACTGTTAGCATAAACATACCTGTATCGCCTTTGACCATGGCCTCGCTTGCATTAAATCCAGCCTGCCATTCACCGGATACTGTTATCTTCGAGGCATCTTTTGCATAAACCCGAAAGGTTACTTTGTTGTCGGGAAGGATTTCAGGCGATACAATTCTTGGTGGCATTCTGAACTGGGGCCTTGCAGCCGGAGCCGCTGCCGGAGCTGTTGGCTGCTGACCTGCGACCGAGAGCGAGGTAAATAGAATTGCTACAAATGTTACAATTACAATAGATAGTTTTTTCATGATTTCAGATTATTCGTTTGAGGGAAAATTAGTAAACTATATTTTAATTTTTTTTTTGTACAGTTATTTTTCATTTTTCAAGATCCTTATGTAAGGATGGTAACTTACTTAAAAAGACGGCTGGTAAAGTCTGCAAGACTTATTCGCCAGAATCGCCATTCGTGAGCATATCCCGGGGTTTCCACATTAACAAATTTAATCCCCTTGTCTTTTAACCATCCATTAAACTGATGAGTGGACGGGATGAGAAAATCATTGGCACCAGTTGATATGTAGAGAAGTTTTAATTTTGAATTTACCGAAGAATTCAATTTGGGAAAGACCTGTGTCTCAACTGCCTTAAGATTGAGGTTTTGTTCTCCTTCTCTGGCATTTGGCCATAGCACAAAAGCACCGCTAAAGGATCCGACCCAGGCAAATTTATCCAAATTGTTCAGTCCTATATGTGTCGATTGAGCTCCTCCCATTGACAGACCTGCAATAGCCCGATGTTGCCTGTCGGTATAAACCATATAGTTTTGATCAATATACGGTATAACATCCTTAATGATACTTTCTTCAAATTTTTCTAAAGTCGAAAGGGTAGTGCCACGACCGGGATCTACAGATACATCATTCCGTGATGCACTTTCATTCCCGTTTCCGTTTGTCATGACTACAATCATTGGTCTGGCAAGCTTTTTCTCAATGAGATTATCCATTATCTGACAGGCCCTGCCCATTGTACTCCAGGCATCTTCATCGCCTCCATAACCATGAAACAGATAGAGAACAGGATATTTTGCAGGGCTCATTTTATAACCGAATGGAGTATAAACAAACATACGACGGGTCATCCCAAGGGTTGGAGATTCATACCAGACTTTGGTCAGATTACCGCGTTGTTTTGCTTCAAAATAATTAGCTGTCAATTCCCCGGGAACTAGTAGCACGCTCAGATACCTTGTCCCATCTCTTTGCATGAAAATATTGTTGGCATCATTAACAGTATATCCATCAACAATGAAATTGTAAGTGTACAATTCAGGCGTTGGTACAGGGATAGATACGGACCATAGTCCGGCTTTGTCTTTAACCATTTTTACGGCTGACTTGTAATTTGTCATCCAGGAACCATATAGCTTAACAGTATCTGCATATGGAGCAGAAATCCGGAAAAAAATAGCGGTGGCTTTAATTTCAGGAGAAATTACAGGCTTGGGACGCATGTTGGCCAGTTCCTGGGCGAAAGTGCCCATGAAAATGAATAGAAGCAAAAGTGAAAATATAAGTTTCTTTTTCATAAGAGTATCTTTTTATTCAGTTTGAGAATTATCTTTTGAGTGAGTTTAGTCTACTTGAACAGCAGTTTTCCAAAGGTATTCAGGTAAACTCTCCAGTTAGCCCAGGTATGTCCTCCGCCAGTAATAAAAAAAGTATGTTCCATACCATTCTTTGTCAGAGCTTTGTCGAGATTTTTATTACCCTCAAAAGTGAAGTCATCACTTCCGCAACCAATCCAATATAATTTATAACCCGCATTTTTAATTCCCTGAAGTTTTGCATCCGTATCAGTCTGGTCAGCTCTGATGCCTGAGCTTAATGGGCAGATATAGCTGAATGTTCCGGGAAATAAATTTGTTGCGCTGATAGTATGACCACCGCCCATTGAAAGTCCTGAGATTGCCCTGGCTTCAGGTTTTGCAATTACCTTATAATTCTTTTCCACGTATGGAATAATGTCTTTGACAAGGCTTCTGACATATAAATCAGTGAACTTAGGGTCAGTACGATCATAAGTAGTTTCTTCGAGCAATAGTGTTTTTGCTGCTTCCTGACCGGGGTTGCCATTTGGCATTACACAAATCATTGGTACAGCGAGTTTTTTCTCAATAAGGTTATCGAGTATCTGGCAGGCACGACCCATTGTGCTCCAGGCATCTTCATCGCCGCCGCCGCCATGCAACAGATAGAGAACAGGATAGCTTACAGTACTCTTTTCATATCCATATGGAGTATAAACGTACATCCGACGGTTTTTTCCAATTGTCGGAGAGTCGTACCACACTTTTGTAAGATTTCCATGTTGGTTTGCCTCATAATAATTTGCTGTCAGTTCGCCCGGAACAAGCAACACACTCAGATAACGGGTACCGTCCCTCTGCAGAAAAATGTTATTGGCATCGTTCACTACCAGTCCGTCGATGATGAAATTGTAAGTATACAATTCCGGGGCAGGTCTGGTAATAGAAACTGTCCACACATCTGCAGAGTCTTTTAACATGTTAATGGAAGAATCATAGCTCGCCATCCATGATCCATAAAGCCTCACAAGTTTGGCCTGAGGTTCCAATATCCTGAAAGTAACTGTTTTCTCACCTATTTCCGGCGAGACAATTACAGCCCTTCTAAAGTTTGCCAGTTCCTGGGAATAAGAACCCATAAAAATGAAAAGGCATAAGATTGAAAATAAATATTTCTGTTTCATAAGTATAAATTAAGATAACTAACTTTGGTTAAAAATTAAGCAGATTAACAACAGGTAAGAATATACGTGCACCCGTAAAAGTATAATTTTTGTCTGTATAAAGTATTATCTGAAATTATTTCAATTGCGATTTATATTTCTGTTATTCAGTTCTTTATAAAACCCACTTCCCTATAAAATTTTTCTGCCCCGGGATGAAGAGGTACCCCGTAATTTTGCCATACGGTATTGGAGTCATAAGAGTACACCCGGATAAACCATTTAAGGCCCCTCCGATTTTCATAAATAGCCTTCGCAAGGTCATATGCGGCCTGATCCGGAGTATCTGTCCTTGCAAAAACAGATTCTCCTGACCTTCCAAGTGTTTTTATCCGTCTGTCAAGACCCCGTAGCAGACAATTATGTGCGACAACATGTTCAGCATCAATGTTTTGTTTGGCTATCTGATCAAGCAGGTCTTCCGGAAGTTCCATAAAATAAAGATTAAATTTCTCACTCACGGTTGTCCAGTATGATGACTCGGGATTCAGACTCGGGCTCGCTAAAAATCCTACAATCAGATCAAATTCTCCCTTTATAGCTTCATCAAGCGTAACTCTCATTTTACCACCCCATGATTCAATGTCATTTGCAGTTATTCCGTAATAACTTAAAATTGTTGACATACCTGCATCGGTACTAAAAATTCTTACAGGCATCTGTTTCTGCTTAATCTGCGAAATACTGGTTATCCCTGATTCTTTTCTGGCCGCAAGTAAAAAATAAAACGGATCTTCTACCCGGGCAATGAGACGAAGGTTATTGCCTCACAAGCAGCTGCCATCACCGGCCTCTTTACTTTCCATCCCGTCTCCCCTACATCGATGGTTTCCTGCGCGAAAACCAGGTTATTCTTGTTAAGAACCATAAAGCTAATCACTATAGCTATCAGAATTTTAGCGGATTTTATTGACAACGTGACCGTTTGCATTTCAATAATTATTTAAAAAGTCTTGGAGCAAAATCTGACAAATAGGATCTCCAGTTGGCCCAGGTATGTCCTCCTTCAGTTTCGTTATATACATACTTAAAATTTCTGTCATCAAGCTTTTTACGCAGAGTAACAACTCCTTCGTATACAAAGTCTTCCTTGCCGACTGCTATATAAAATAATTTGTAGTTAGCCCTTAACTTTTCCAGATTATTATCATAGGCCGGAACCAGCCACTTATTGGTGACATCACGCAAGTCATCGTTGAAGTGAAGACCTAAACTGAATAGACCAATATACTGAAACATTTCAGGATTGTTCATGGCAGCAATCTGAGTATGCAGGCATCCCATTGATAGTCCTGCTATAGCCCTGTTGGCGCTGTTTGCAGTTACTCTGTAATGCTTCTCAACGAAAGGAATAACATCTTTCACCAGGCTGACCGGGAACTTTTCTGTTGCTATTACCAGGTTTCTGACATCAGGATCAACAACTTCCGGTTTTCTGTCTGTAACAGAAGCTGTCTGATCCGGGTTCCCGTTAGTCATAACCACGATCATCGGTTTTGCCTTACCTTCTGCAATAAGATTATCCAGAATATAATTGGCACGACCCAGGGCAGTCCATGCATCTTCATCACCACCACCACCGTGAAGGAGGTACAAAACCGGATATTTTTCTTTATTATCTTCATAACCGGCAGGGGTGTAAACATACATCCTGCGGTTAAATCCCAGTGAAGGTGAATTATACCATACTTTTGTTATTGAGCCATGCGGCACATCGTTGACTTCAAAGAGGCTGGATCCATGTCCTGGTACTATCAGAGTGCTTGCATATCTTGTTCCGTCGCGCATAGCTCCCGGGTTGGCAGGATCAATAATACTCACACCATCCACAACAAAATTATACTGGTACATTGATGGCTCCAGCGGACCTGTAGTCACAGACCAGACACCTTCTTCGTTTTTGGTCAGCCCCATTGTCTTTCCCATACCCATCCAGCTTCCGGTAAGAGAAACAGTCTGTGCGTTTTTTGAGTACACGTTAAAGGTAACGGAATTGTCAGCTGCTATAACAGGGGAGACAATACGCGGACCTCTGTTTTGTGGGATCTCCTGAGCTTGTATTATGGAGCTTAAAATAACAAGAAAAAGTGTAACAATACTAATTTTTAAAAACCTGTTATTCATAATGACATATTATTAATTAAGTTTTAATTTAAAAATGCTGTGTTATTTTTACTGATTTTTTTTCAAAACAGTTCACAGTTACCTCAAAATATAATTTACATATCAACTATCTGAATAATTTAGGCGCAAAATTTTTCAAATCCTGTCTCCAGACTATCCATGAATGCCCTCCGGGCATTTCACTGAACTCATATTTAATTCCGTTTTTATCAAAAACTTTTAGCATCTCATTTCCATTGCTATAAGCAATATCCTCAGGACCTCCCTGAGTAAAAATAAGGTACTTTACTGTTTTATTCAAAGAGGGGGCGATCTCAGCCAGACGTTTGTCTCCTGATTCATACATCTCTTTATTGTTGGCAAACCACCCTGAACTCATCACGTTGATAAAGGCAAACATAGCAGGCTCAGCCATAAAAGATTCCAGAACCTCCAACCCTCCCATTGAAAGCCCTGCCAGTGCCCTGTGATCAGCATCGGCGTAAACATTGTAATTAGATTGCACATAAGGAATAAGATCTGTTACAAAATCTTTGACAAATAGTTTTGGATCCATTCCTCCATCGGGCATCACAACAATCATTTCCTTGCACTTGCCTTCTGAAATCAGGTTGTCCATAATAAATCCGGCACGTCCGACATTAGGCCAGGCTGCATCGCTGTCGCCACCTCCATGTATAAGATAAAAAACAGGGAGTTTGTTGTTTTTCGCGTTATAACCAGGTGGTGTCCAGATATGCATTCTGCGCATGCTTTTGGTGGTTGTGGAATAATAATAAAGCTCAGCCATTGCGCCATGAGGTATATTCTTACGTAAGGCAAAGAATTCTTTTTCTCCATCCGGGAGAACGTCTACAAGGGCTGATGTTTCAAAAGCATTTGGCGCCTTAGGGTCATATACCTTCACTCCGTCAACAACAAAATTGTATCTGTAAGTCCCGGCCTTAACATTTGGGATGGTGAATATCCAGACTCCATTATCAGATTTAATTCCCTCAACTTTTTGTCCCCAGGGAACCAGTTCACCTCCAATTGTAACATTTTTAGCTTCAGGAGCATAGATACTTAAAACTATTTTACCTCCAGAGAGCACCCTGACAGACTTCAAAGTGTCGTTAGGGGTTTTAGGACCTCCTCCAAATTGCGAAAAAACGGTAGATGCGCTTAGGAAAAGCATTACAAATAATAACATGAATTTCTGTTTCATAATTTTCTATTTCTTAGTACTAGATGATTCGGCTATTTAAATAATCTTGGCGTAAAGTCCGACAAATAAGCCCGCCAGTTTGCCCAGGTATGACCGCCACCGGTCTCATTATAAACATACTTGAAATTATTATCATCCAGCTTTTTACGCAGAGTCTGAACCCCTTCATACACGAAGTCTTCTTTTCCACAACCTATGTAAAACAGCCGGTTCTTCATAGTTTTCAGATTCTTATCATAAGCAGGAATCAAAATATTATTCGAAACAACATCGAATGGCTTATTAAAATGGATTCCCAGGCTGAAACAGCCGATGTACTGGAAAAATCCGGGATTTGTCATAGCAATAATTTGTGTTTGCAGGCATCCCATCGACAAACCGGCTATGGCACGATTTTCACTGTTGGCTATTACCCTGAAATGCTTCTCTACATACGGAATTACATCTTTAACCAAACTGTTGGGGAATTTTGTCATCCCATCTATAATTTCCTGATCACTGCCATTTGCACCTGGTCCTGTACCAGATGAAGCATCCGGGTCTTTTGACCTGTCAGTTACTGAAGCGGTTTGATCAGCATTGCCATTGGTCATAACAACAATCATCGGCTTTGCCTTTCCCTCTGCAATTAAATTGTCAAGAATATAATTGGCACGTCCCAGAGAAGTCCATGCATCCTCATCACCACCACCTCCGTGGAGAAGATATAAAACCGGATATTTATCCCTGCTTTCTTCATAACCTGCAGGAGTGTAAACATACATCCTGCGAGTCAGACCCAGTACAGGAGAATTGTACCATACTTTGGATAGGGTACCATGAGGTACATCGTTAACTTCAAATAATTTTGAACCATTACCAGGGATGATAAGTGTGCTTGCATATCTTGTTCCGTCGCGCATAGCTTTCGGATTAGAAGGATCAATAATACTCACTCCATCCAAAATGAAATTATACTGGTACATGGAAGCCTGCAACGAATCAACTTTGACAGACCAGACACCTTCATTGTTTTTAGTCATTTCCCTGGTTTTTCCCATACCCATCCAGCTTCCATTTAAGGTCACTGCACCGGCATTCTTTGAAAACAATCGAAAAACGACACTATTATCCACAGAAATCTCAGGAGAAACAATTACCGGACCCCTTTGCCGGCTTATCTCCTGTGAAAATGTATTTAAACTGGTGAACAGCAACAGGCTTGTCAGGAGAGCACTGATTATCAGGGATGTATAGCACAAACTCCTTTTATGTTTTTTCATGAAAATATATTTTTAAATGGTTAAGTAAATTGCTCAAAAAGAAAATTATCTAAGATTTTGAGTATTAATATAATAGTGTAAGATTTTAAAAATTTCGTTCAAATTATAATGGCTGGATGTTAAAAATTACTAATAAATTATTATTGTACTAATTCAATAATAGGATCCGGAAGCGATTTTATGCTTCCGGATCCATCTTCACCCAAAAATCCAATTTAACTAACCGGAGAAATTATTTATAAAAGAACTGTTCAGGAAGGTAATGACTTACGTGCCTCTCTGTCCGGATCAAGCTTTAATTCCGGAACATCGTCCAGTACCATCACTTCTCCTTTTTCCGAAGTATATCTTGACCAGGAAGGTAATCCACCATTATCAGGATTTCCTGTTTTCATAAACTGAAGCAAGGATCCAGACATTTTATCAGACAGCTTTCTTGGTCTCTCACCTCCTCCGGTATGAGTAAGCATCAGATCGGTGTTATAAAACCAGTGACAGATATCGCTGCAATGAAATGCACGCATCCTGTTATCGAACAAAGGCGGGTGCCAGCAAAACCAGGCAACATATACAGGTGGGTCCTGTTTGGATTTTGCATCAGCAAGTGCAACCACACTCTGCCGGTTACCGCTTATCATCGACCAGATTTCAACAGGTTTCTTGTCAGGGAAAGCTTTTGCATAAGCATCTGCCACCTCTCCTGCTCTTTCTCCAAACCCCGGTCCGAATCCGGCTCTCAACTTAATATTTTCTTTAACCTTATCAAGAGTGATGTTTTCAAGCTCCGGCATTGTCCTGCTTGGAGCCATCTCGTCTAATGTTGAACAGATCATCATGGGGACACCTGCTGCATCAGGTGTTGCTTCAGGATAATAAGGATCACAGGGAATATTTACACCATCGACACACGGATTGAAACCACGGCGCATCAAACCTGATGCAGATCCCAATTCTGTTGCCAATTTAGAAGCTGACTTGTTAGCCAGCATGTAATATTCCATCCATGGCATCTCCTGCAATTTTGTAATATCCTTTGGGGCAAGGCCCGCTTCTTTCAGAATATATTCTCCAAGTTTTTCAGCATATTCTTTTTCGCCTGTCCTCGTGGTTGCTCCGCTCAGAACCACGGCTTTATGGTACAGACCTTTAGCTGCAGGCATCGCAGTAGTTATACATACTTTTGCTCCTCCTCCCGATTGACCCATAATGGTAACATTTCCCGGATCACCGCCAAAATTTGTAATATTATCACGAACCCATTCGAGCGCTGCAACCAGGTCGAGCATCCCTACATTGCCGGATGCTGCAAATTTTTCACCACCTGCTGATGCAAGATTAGTGAACCCCATAGGGCCAAGTCTGTGATTTACCGATACAAATACAACATCACCTTTACGGCTGAAATTTTCACCATTATAGCCATCCTGTTCAATGCCGTTACCGTTAGTAAAACCACCCCCGTGGAACCATACCATAACCGGTCTCTTTTTCCCGTCACTGATTGCAGGAGTAAAAACATTCAGTCTCAGGCAGTCTTCACTTACGTCATCATAATTCCAGTGGTCAGCAAATGAGGCATAGGCATTGGCATATCTCTTTTCCATTATCTGTGGAGCTGAATTACCCCACCATACTGCCGGAAAAACATTATCCCATGGTTTTGGTTTTTGCGGAGGCATAAACCTGTTGGCTCCCGAAGTATCTGCTCCATAAGGTATTCCAAGAAAGTAGTTAATTCCCCTCAGAACATATCCTTTTACTTTGCCGTACTGAGTATCGGCCAAGGCAATGTTGTCTCCAATGAACAGTACCTGTTTGTCGTTCCCTGCTGGCTCTTTATCCCTGTTCCCTGTTGAGGCAGTACATGAAGTGGCTAAAGCAGCTGTTCCAAAAGCAAGCCCGGTAGCGCCGGCTCCAATGGTTTTAACGAATTTTCTTCTGTCGGTTTTCATAAAATAACTAATTATTTAATATTTATTATACCAGTTTCTTTCATAATTGTGGCAGCATCTGCCGGGATATTCCAATTATTATCAAAATAACCCTGTGTTATGATATTATCAGGACCTTCTTTAAAAAGAATGAAATCCTGCCAGTTTCTAAGTGCATCAGTTATGCTACCCATAAAAGCCATACCCGCAGGAGCCTGTGCTTTGGTTGGAGGCGTCCACCAGGATAATCCCGAATTCACAAGTACATAATGACTATTTAAGGGAAAAACGTAGACCAATCCATAATTTTTTACATCAGCCTTAAGGTGAGCGGGTAGTTTATCGGCAAATTTTTCAATTATAGCATTCGTTTCACGTGTACCAAAAAGAACAAGGTTGGAATTATCATAATCACTCTGTCTCAAGTCTTTATCAGACAGCACCCTTGGAAAGATCATTATCCTCCCCATCATGCCGCGGTCAGCTGCCCAGTCAGCTGCAGCCGAGGCCTGGGCCCTTCTTGCAGTTAACTCTTCCTTCGACGGATTCCCGCCGGTGCCATATACATAGATATGATTACTGCTTATTACAGCGCTGATTGGTCCCTCGGCACCTTTCTGCTTCGACATAAGACCCGGAGTAAATTTTGTGTTTGTCCAGCCGTTCTTTGATATAGAGAAGGAGACCACATCAGGTGTTTTAACAGTAAAGGACTTACCGTCAACGCTGACAGAGACTTTCTTTGATGGTGCAAACTGCGGATGCCCTGCAAGATTAAGAGTAAATGCAAGAAGTCCGTTTGATTTTATCTCAATTTTATTCTGACCTGTGAATTTAGCATCAATAGTTGCGAGTGTCCCGGGAGTAATATTGTCAAAATTAACCCAATATGCTTTATTATACTTGAACCACCGGCTATTGAATTTTACTTCGTCAGGATAAGGATTCCTTTCAAATTGAGCAAACCAGTCAAAAATAAAACCATCCTTATAGGCATACTCCCAACTGTTATGACCAATGCCCGGGTATTCGATGTAATCAAACCTGGCTGCGTCAGTTTCGAATTTTGCTCTCAGATCCTGTGCTGTCTTGTAAAGAAAATCTTTATCACCGATAAAAAGATGTACTGGCAGATTAAATGCATTTGCTGTAAGCTCGTCGGCCCCACCCGGAGGTGCGGGGCAACAGGGTGCAATTGCGGCCCATACATCAGGTCGTGAAAGACCGAGCCATACTGTGCCACCTCCGCCCATAGATAAACCTGTAAGGTAAATCCTGTTTTCATCAATGGAAAAACGGCTCTTCAGATCAGCGAGAATATCATAAACATCTTGTTCGGGAATTCCCTGATAACCAGCAGTGCCCCTGGCAAATGGAGCTGCAACAATATAATCTGTATCTTTAAACTTCGGCCAGTACCTTGTTGATTCCAGATCGGTTTCGACTGTCACATGGCCAGGTACTATAAAGTCTGTGCCCTGAATATTCCCCTGGCCGAAAGCTCTGCGTAAACCAAGCCGGTGATTTGACATTGCTCCGTGTAAAAATATTACCAGTGGGTATTTTTTATTTTCATCAAAGTTTTTTGGGATATAGACAGCATACGGCTGGTCAGTTTCATCAGCGGTGGAAAAAAAAGAGAGGTCCTGTGGTCCGGAATTATATCTCTGTGCCATCGCATTATTATTGCTGGCAACAAGAAGTATAACCAGTATCAGTATAGTGGTGAAGAAATGCTGATTTTTTTTCATATTATTTTTATTTTGATTATTTGGCAAGAAAATAGTGGCAACAGAAATAAATTTGTGTCGCATCAAATTGGAAATATACATAAACATAATACCTGAAAAGCCCTTAACCCAAATTGGTTAAGGGCTTTTAATATAGATATCAGGAAAGATTAATAACCAGGATTCTGGATCATTGCAGAATTTACCTTCATTTCATAATCAGGGATTGGCAGGAATTCATTCTTGTTCAATTTATAGCCGGCATCCGGTTGAATAATAGGTGCTCCGGGGATACCTGAAGGAACAGATTTTCCCTGATCTTTAAGAGCGAGATATGCATCACCGTTTTCACCAAGATTACCCTGCCATCTTTGCAGATCAAGAAATCTGTGACCTTCAAAGTACAGTTCAAGTTTTCTCTCATTCTTTATAGCAGCAAACAGAGCATTCCCTGTAGATGTTATATCCGGCAGACTTACTCTTGTCCTTACTTTATTAAGATATAGCTGTGCTTTGGCATCATCAGCAGGGCTCTTTCGGTTATTGGCCTCAGCAGCCAGCAGCAGAACATCAGCAAAACGAATCATCCTGGCATTTGTGCCATTATTTGCTACTTTAAAGAAGTCAACAACCCCTTCACCTTCATCCTGATAGGTGACAAAACGAAGCTGTATGTAACCATCATTACCATAGGGTGTATATCCTACAGCTGGTGGTACCGGGAATTGAAGATAACCTCCCAATGCTTCAATTTCTGATTTGGAAATGATGTTTGCCTCTCTGCGTATATTATCACCTGCGGCCACATATGCATCATTAATTTCTTTGTGAGGATTAAGGAAACTCCATCCAATAGCATTTGTTATACCAAGAGCAGGACATGCAAATTGAGTTTCTCTGGGATTAGTAAATATGAGAAATCCTCCTAAGCAGGATTCCGGTTGAAAAATGCCGCTATAGTTCTGGTTTGAAACAAAAGGTATTTCCCATACAGACTCCACCCCATATTCCGAATCTTTACGTAATACTTTTGAGTAATCGGGATAAAGATCATAATCGTTCGAGCTAATGACGTTATCGAACATTTCAGCGGATTCGGAAAATTTTTCCTCGAAGAGATAAACCTTACCCAGAATTGCTTGTGCTGCACCTTTTGAAATCAGGTTTGCATAGTCTCCATTCAGATTTCCTCTGGTGGGAAGATCTGAAATAGCCTCAAGAAGGTCGGTTTCCATCTGTGAATAGACATCTGCTTTAGGTGATCTTGGCTGAACATAATCAGCAGGACCCAGTTCATGAAGCACAAGTGGAACATCACCCCAGAGGGTGACAAGGTAAAGATAAGCGTTAGCCCTGAGGACTTTGGCCATTGCAATATCCATAATTTTATTTTCCGAATCCGGTGCGACCCTGTCGATAATCAGGTTAGCCCTGTAGACACAACTGTAAAGCCATGAATAGAATCCCCGGAAACCGGTATTAAGAGGTGTGAACCGGTACTCATTTAATTCCTCAAGTGTTCCTCCATTATCACCTCTGGAACCTCCTCCTGCATAATTCTCATCTGAAAGACTATTAAGCAGATAATAATAATTAAATCCTAAATTCGACTGCCAGATATCAAAGGCTGCCATCAGACCTTCAAAAGCCTGCCCATCTGTCTTATAATATGTATCGGGGACCTGCGATCCTCTTTTGTCGTAATCGAGCCAGTCTTGTGAACAACCGAAAAGCACCAGTGAAAAAACGACAGTAATTATAACTTTATTTATTTTATTCAATATAGCTTTCATAGTATAGTATTTTATCAGTGGTTAGTTAAAATGTTATAGTAGCACCAAGCAATGTAGTCCTGCATACCGGATACATACCTCGGTCAATACCAATACTGTTTACCGTACTGCTGCCCACCTCCGGATCCATACCAGGATACTTTGTAAATGTCAGTGCATTTTCCAGTGAAATATATACTCTTGCGCTTGTAGCTCTGATCTTGCCCAGAGTACTTTTTGTGAAAGTGTACCCAAGTTGTATTTGCTTTATTTTCATGAACGAACCATCAAAAAGCATCATGTCACTATGCCATTTATTTGCTTCTGAATTATCAGCTCTCGGCATCTTGCCACTCAAGTTTGTTCCACTCCATCTGTCGTCGTAGAAGACATCAAGAATATTATAATTCAACCGGTCGGTTCTGATCATGCCAATCATTACCTTATTACCAGTCTGACCCTGCATGAATGTTTTAAGATCAAATCCTTTGTATCTGAAATTCAGAGTGGCACCGAATGTCATCTTTGGTATCCCACTGCCTAAGTATTGTCCATCAGCAGATGTAACAGAAGAAGTAGTATCACCTTTAATATTATAATAGATCATATTGCCGCTCTCAGGATTAACTCCATAAGTTTTGTATCCAAAGTAGTACCAAATGGGAAAGCCCTTTTCAAACATTGTAGCAGTAAAAAGGTTAATGACAGCTCCTGATAACCGGGGGTTGTTAGGGTTCATATATGTTACTTCGTTGTGCAGTGTTGCGAGGTTTGCACTGACGTCATAATTTAATTCACCAATATTATCATGGTAGCCAGCCTCAAATTCAAACCCTCTGTTCTGAACATCACCTGCATTAATAGAAGTTGCGGCATTGCCTGCAATGAGAGGAGGTGTTCCTGTAGTAATAAGGCCTTTGGTTATTTTATTATAATAATCTACAGAAAGTGAAAGCTTACCATTGAAGAGCCTGGTTTCCAAACCAAAGTCAGTCTGTTCACTTGTTTCCCAACCCAGATCTAAGTTGCTGAGAGTGGTAGGGAATGTGGCAGTCGCAAGTGTAGTCTCTGATACCGGATAGGAAGTTGGAACTCCGCCTGATGCTGATGCGAGTAAAGACGCGTAGGGATAATTACCGAGATTTGACAAACTTCCGTTCTGTCCCCAGCTGGCTCTCACTTTGAAGAAGCTGATAAATGTTTTTGGAAAGAAGTTCTCTTCAGAGATCACCCATCCGGCTGATACTGCAGGGAATGTGCCCCATCTTTTTGTTTTAGAAAGAATGTCCGACCCTGCACCATCTCTGCGCAGACTGAACTGGAAAAGATATTTTCCTGAAAAATCATAGTTGAACCTGCCGAAGTAGGAAAGCTTACGTGTGAGGGTTCTGGCACCGGTAACATTATCACTTGGATTTGCTACAGTATAAGAAAGATCATCAAACATATCATTATCAACAAGCAATGGCCCCGAAGTACCTGACAAATTCTGTATTCTTAACTCATTGGGAGTAAATCCAAGAAGTATAGTCCCGTTATGTTTGCCAATTGACTTATTATATGTCAGGTAGTTATCCCACTGCCAGAAAGTCATATAATTCATTGTCTCAGTAACGGTTGAAGAATTATTGTTCTGTGAAGCATTGTAGTAGTAAACCGGTCTGTACATATGGTAATCGGAAAATCCCAAAGTCAGTCCCATTCTGGTAGTAAATGTCAGACCAGGCAGAGGATTGAAATCGGCAAAAATATTTCCGAATATGTTGTTTGTCTCAGTGAGTGCGTGACTGGCATCACGGTTAACAAATGGATTACCAACCTCACCGTTGATATTCGATGAAATACCATAATAATTTCCGTTTTCATCTTTAAGGAGGGTTTTATCAATGTCGAGCAAAGCCTGAACGTCACCTGGTAATGCGCCTGTGTAAGTGACAGGGGTCAGTGGATCCATCATCAGAGCGCCGCTAACAACTGAGCCATATTCACTGTTTTCTGAAACAGCTTTAAGATTGGTGCGATTAATCTGGAGATTATGGCCTACCTTAAACCACTTGTTTATTTTATAGTTAGAATTAAACATAACCGTATACCGCTGATACTTATCCTTGTTTCCTTTGACGATACCATCCTGATTAAGATAAGAAACAGATAAAAGAAATGAGCCTCTGTCATTTCCATCTGTGAATGAAAGATAATGTTTGTCGGAAGGGGTTGTTTCAAATATTGCATCCTGCCAATTAGTATTAAATGTCCGATCTACAGATGATGCGAGACTACCAGCTTCGGTAAAGTAATTGTAATATTCATTTGCATCGAGCACGTTGGTTTTTCTGGCCATTGCCTGAATGGAGTGCTGGAACTCATAAGTGAGATGACCAGCCTGTCCTATGGAACCACCTTTTGTTGTGACAAGTACCACACCATTGGCACCTTCAGCTCCATAAATAGCAGCAGAGGCAGCATCCTTAAGTATTTCAATATTCTTAATGTCATTGGGATCAATGGAACTGATATTGAAAACTTTTGTTCCATCAACAATGTAGATAGGCTCTGATGATTTGTTGGACCCATATCCACGGATCCTAACGTTCAGGTTTGCACCCGGAGCACCTGAATTTTGTATTACCTGAACACCAGATGTCTTTCCCTGTAAGGCCTGTTCTGCCCTGGTAACAGAAGAGTTGATAAGATCTTCTGACTTAATACTGGATATGGCTCCTGTTACCACACTCTTTTTCTGAACACCATAACCAATAACAACAACTTCATCAAGATCTCTTGTCTGAACATCGAGTTTAACATCAAGCTTTGTCCTGCCTTCTAATGGTATCTCCTGACTTACATAACCAATAAATGAGATCACCAATATTGCATTCCCGTCCCCTACTGATATTGAATAGGTGCCATCTGTAAGGGAATTTGTTCCGTTTGTTGTTCCTTTTACAACAACGTTTACTCCAGGCATCGGATCACCTGTTGCTGAATCTGTAATTTTTCCACTTATGTTTTTTTGCTGCATAAGCGACTCCAGTTCAGAGGTAGTCTGAGTGGGTGTTAGTACGATCTGCCGGTCGCTGACAACAAATTTTACTTTGTCATCAAAGATCTTTTTAAGGATGTCGTCAATAGGTTCGTTTTTAGCAATCACATCTACCTTGCGATCTACATCAATCAATTTCTGATTGAATAAAAAATAGAATTCACTTATTGCTTCTATTTTATTAAGTACATCTACAACCGGGACCCCTCTCATTTCGAGAGAGACTTTTGTGTATTGAGAATAAGTAGGTGTGGTCGCAAATCCGGCTAAACTGAAAAAAAGAAGTAACGCAGATATTTTCATGGTCAGAAGTAATTTGTGCCAATTACTATTAGGTTTAGGAAATCCATAGTAATTATGATTCTTTTTCATAATTTTGTCTCGTTAGGGTTAATAATAAAGGAATGTTGGTTATTCAAGAAAAGACATTCTGTTGGCCATTAACCGGAGGGAAGGTGTTACAGCACTTTTCCTCCTTGTTTTATTAACAGCCCCTGTTTTTTTTCATGTTGGTTCCATAGATTAAGTTTTAAATTTCTCAGTCAGAGTTAATATTTAAAGTTTGATTTGCAGGGTATATTATTACTTTCTTTTTGGAGAATGATCCACCGGGCAAAATAATTCGCGGTACTTCATGGTAACTGATTGGGGCACTGATTTTCAGAAGTTTCAGAATCTCTTCCAGTGATTCGTCCTCAAAGGTGGCATGATATCTGTAATTCTGTAATTCTTTGCCCTGAAGCACAATATCAACATTAAAAATCAGGCTTATTTCATCAAGCACTTTTTTAAGAGGATCATTACGGAAAATAAGCTTGCCATCTTTCCATGCAACATATCTGTATGAATCACCCTCAATAATACTATTTAGCCGTGTTGCATTGTTGTAGATCAGATGCTGATCGGGTTGAAGTTCATAAGTTGCACCTGATTTTTTATATTTACCCGATTCATTTACAAAAACCTTACCTGAAGCCAAGTGTGATCTCAGTTGATGACCTCGCAGAATAACACTGAACATCAAACTTTGTGCCCGTCGCTTTCACTTCAACTGTTGTCGTTTGAACAATAAAAGGTTTGGAGGGATTGCTCTTTACCTCAAAATAAGCTTCACCTTCAAGAAAGACTTTCCTGGATTTCTTACTGAATTTGACAGGATACATCAACCTGCTTCCCGAATTCAACCAGACATGCGTTGAGTCATTGAGTACTAATGATGAACGTGTACCGAATGGAGAATAAACCATGTTGTAAGCAAGTTCATTTGAAGCATCAGATTTTAAAACTGATTCAAAATAACCTAAAAGAAATGTTCCAATTGCTATCGGGATAATAATTACCGCAGCAATTTTCTGCCAGTAAAACCAAAATCTTTTTTTAGGTGCAGCAATAGAAATTCTGTCAAGAACTTTTTTTAATGCCTCCGGCGTATTGATCATTCCCTGATCAATCTGTTTATCGGAAGCGTCCCAAATGTTTCTTAAATGGTTAAAATATTTCCTGTTCGATTCTGAAAAACCGATCCATTCATTCAATTTATCACTGTCTTCAATAGATGCCAATCCCGCAAGACTCCTTGCGATTAAAGCCAAAATTTCATTTTGTTGTGTCGACTCCATTTTAATAATTCTGTGTTTAAAGACGCTCAATGGCTTTAAAGCCACATTCAATTTCAGGTTATTTAATATATTATTTTAAAAATTTATATAAAAAAGACTCAGTATCACTAAAATATCCGGCAAATAATCCTTTAAATGATTTCGCAGTAAATGTAATGCTCTGCCAATCCTGACCTCAACCGTCCTTACAGAAACGCCTAACAGATCAGCGATTTCACTATATTTAAGTCCCTTGTATCTGTTCATACGGAAGGCTGAAGAGACTTCTTCAGGAAGCTCTGAGAGGGTACTGTCAATCTGTTCCTGAAGTTCATTGTAAAGAAGATACCCATCAGTGTCAGATTCATATTTCAAAGTATCGGCTAAAACAAAATCATAATGAGCCTTTTTGATTTTATTATGTCTGTACCAATCAATAAACTTATTCTGAATTGATTTAAGGAGGTATGATTTAATTGAGATATTGACATTAACCGACTCACGATCTTCCCATAGCCTGACAAAGATATCCTGAACTATTTCCTCTGCATTGTTGAGATCCTTTGTGTACCTCATGGCAAATAACACCAGATCTTTATGATATGCAGAAAAAATATTGGAAAAAGCTGATTGATCTCCACCTATGAGCCGTAAGATCAAAGCCTTTTCAACCAGTGTCAGTGAATTCTTCAATTTTACTTCCTTGCTTTTCACCAAAGATAATAAATGCTGAAAACCCTGTGACTCAGGAGCCTTTTTCTTATAAACAGTGGGCAGGTTTATCATCATGCGAAATATTTATGCACTGTAATGATATGAGAAAAATGCCAGTCTGCAATTAGCATCTCACCCATTAACTAACTGAAATAAAAACTATGTGAATTAACGCAAATTAACCAGGTTCCAGGTTCAAGTATTATAAACTGCTCATCTCAAGTAAATATGTCATGTAACATATTTACTCAATCAACTAAAACAGTTTTCTGACACAAAGACGTTTGGAAAATGAAATACCACAAAGTATGAGAGAAAAAAATGACTTAATTTTATAAATGGTCAATTAATAACCATTGTCTCTTCATTATGCTGCGAAGTCAGCTTGATCCCTTTCTCAAATTTGTTTACTCTAATTATCATTAGATTGGTCTGGTCACCATACCACCCGGTAAGAATCAGGTTCTTTACAGTTACACTTTTTGGTTTTTTAGCCAACCTGTAAATCAGGTTAAGAGTGATTTGATTACCTGTTTTATTGGCGCTTAATAATTTTCCTGTCAACAGTTTCTTATTTACATAAATGAAAACTTTTGAATTAAAGTACTGGTTAATAAGGTCATACGGGAAAGGTTGATTTTCAAACAGCCTCTGCAAATTCCTGTCATCATCAATTGTCTGCATATCATGCAGCAGATCATTAAAATTCATGCTGCAGGTAACATTCAGAGAATCTGTCCCTGGTACATAGTCTATGGAAGACATTGTTACATGACCTGTTTGCGTAATCAACCATAACGAGACAACTAAAGCTTTCAACATTTTTTACAAATCTTCAAAAAATAAAATTACTAAACATTCAGGTAAAATTCCATTACACCAAAAATTGTTTAATATTTTTTACTCCGCCACAAAGAAAAAACAAACTATGTTTTAATAATACTAAACTCAAAAGCTGTTAAATTTGCACTCTGTGATGAGTTCTCTGTAACCTCCTTTACATTACTGATGAAATATCTCAGATTAGACACAGCTACAAAATTCGTGGTCATGATAGGCCTGATCAGTCTGTTTTCTGACATGACTTATGAGGCAGCCCGTAGTATTAACGGATCATTCCTGCAACTACTTGGCACAAATGGAGCTACCGTAGGAATTGTGGCTGGACTGGGGGAATTATTAGGGTATGGCCTACGATTTATTACAGGGTACATAGCCGATAAAACGAAAAAATACTGGACAATACTGATTGCCGGATATTTATTAAATCTTCTCTCAGTTCCTCTTTTGGCGTTGGCGGGATTCTGGCAGCTTGCGATAGTATTAATGATAGCCGAACGAATTGGCAAAGCAATTAGGACACCGGCCCGCGATGCTATTCTATCATTTGGTACTCAAAAAATGGGTCGTGGCTGGGGATATGGTTTACACGAAGCAATGGATCAGACAGGCGCTACTATCGGACCCCTGCTTGTTAGTGCAGTCCTTTTTTACCAGCATCAGAATTATAAGATGGCTTATGGAATTCTTATTATCCCTGCAATTACAGCTATCAGCATACTTTTTTATTGCAGGCACCTCTACCCCCGCCCTGAGAATCTCGAGATTAAGACTACCGCTATCGCTCCACAAGGCTTTAATAAACGATACTGGATTTATGTCCTGGCTGCTGCTTTTATTGCAGCCGGTTATGTCGATTTCCCGCTGATTGCATTTCATTTCAAGGCTAAAGCTTTGATGAATGATTCGGTTATCCCTGTCTTTTATGCTGTTGCGATGGCAACTGATGCTGTAGCAGCCCTTATTTTCGGAAAAATGTTTGATAGAAATGGGATTAAAACTCTTATGTTAGCAGTATTCCTTTCTTCATTTTTTGCTCCTATGGTTTTCATGGGTGGAGTTAACTGGGCATTAGCAGGGATGATCCTATGGGGAATAGGCATGGGTGCTCAGGAATCAATCCTTAAAGCTGAAATAGCAGAAATGATACCTGCAGAACAACGGGGAACAGCTTTTGGTACCTTTAATACTGCATTCGGAATTTTCTGGTTTGCCGGGAGCGTATTAATGGGATATCTATATGATTTCTCAATCACAGGTCTGATTATTTTTTCAGTAGTTTCACAATTAGTTGCAGTACTCATTATATTTTCTCTGATTCAGAAAAAAGCAGCTTCTTATTAAAACCAGTAATAAATTGAAGCTGCCCGCAATCAATTTTGTAATTTAGCAGAATAGTATAGTGCTGAAATGCATTATTGATCCAAAGAAACCAGGCAATTGCCCATAAAATTAAATATTAACTTTAATTCAAAAACAATGAAAATTATTGAAGTATCTGCACTGGAAATTTTAGACTCAAGAGGTAATCCTACAGTCGAAGCAAACGTAACATTGGAAGACGGAACAAAGTCAAGAGCTATGGTACCAAGCGGTGCCTCAACAGGTGAACGGGAAGCGTGTGAATTGCGTGATGGTGATAAGAAACGTTATGGAGGCAAAGGCGTCCTGAAAGCTGTTGAGAACGTAAATAAGATCATTGCCAAAGAAGTTGAAGGCAAAGAAATATTAAATCAGCGCGACCTCGACTATATGATGATCGAGCTGGATGGAACAAGTAACAAATCCAAGCTTGGCGCTAATGCTATTCTTTCCGTCTCAATGGCATATGCCCGTGCAGAAGCTGAGAGCGCCGGAATTCCTTTATATCAGTATCTGGGAGGAGCCAATGCCCATCTCCTGCCTGTTCCCTGTCTCAATATAATTAATGGCGGAAAACATGCAGATAACAATGTGGATTTTCAGGAATTTATGATAGCTCCGCATTCAGCCAAGACTTTTACGGAAGCTATACGCATGGGTATTGAAGTATTTCATACTTTGAAATCGGTATTAAAGGTAAAAGGCTATAGCACTGGTGTTGGAGACGAAGGTGGTTTTGCTCCCAACCTTAAATCAAATGAGGAAGCCGTTGAAGTAATTCTGGAAGCAATTACCAAAGCAGGTTATAAACCAGGGGGAGATGTCAGTATTTGTCTCGATCCAGCCGCCAGCGAAATGTGGGAAGATGGCAAATACAAATTATTTAAAAGCACAGGGAAATTGATCTCCAGCGATGATATGGTAAAACTCTGGGAGAATTGGGCAAAACAATACCCGATCGTTTTGCTCGAAGACGGTCTTGCGGAAAACGACTGGGCCGGATGGAAAAATCTGACTGATACGATTGGCAATAAAATCGAGATTGTTGGTGACGATCTTTTCTGCACAAATAAAGCAATCCTGGCAGAAGGAATCGCAAAGGGTGTCGCTAACTCAGTCCTGATTAAACTCAATCAAATAGGGACTGTAACTGAAACGCTCGAAACCATTGAACTTGCTTACAGGAATAACTACAATGCTTTTGTTTCCCATCGAAGCGGAGAAACACCTGATAGCTTTATAGCTGACCTTACGGTAGCTGTGAATGCGGGCCATTTAAAAACAGGCAGTGGTTGCCGCGGAGAAAGAATTGAAAAGTTCAATCAGCTCATGCGTATTGAACATGAACTGGGAAAGAACTCCAGATTCGCAGGAAAAAAAGCATTCAAGAACGCTTAATTTTAAAGATCTCGTCCTATTTAAGAGCCTGTGTTGTTCTTCACAAAACACAGGCTTTTATTTTTCAATTTAAAACCTGCGACATAAAATACCTCCGTCTGAAATACAGGGAAACATTTACCAATGCTATCATTACAGGTACTTCTACAAGTGGACCGATAACTGCAGTAAATGCTTCGCCTGAATTTATACCAAATATTGCAATAGCTACCGCAATGGCAAGTTCAAAATTATTACTTGCAGCTGTAAATGAAAGGGTTGCCGTTTGCTTATAGTCAGCCCCTGCCCTTCTGCTTATGAAAAAGGAGGACATGAACATTATTACGAAATATATAATCAGCGGAATTGCAATCATTATAACATCCAATGGCAATTTTACAATATATTCCCCTTTAAGAGAGAACATTACTATGATAGTAAATAATAGTGCTATAAGAGTAACCGGACTAATCTTAGGAATAAATTTTGTTTGGTACCATTCCTTATTTTTTACTCTGATTAAAATGAACCTGGTGATAAAACCTGCAAAAAAAGGTATGCCCAGATAGATAAAAACACTTTTTGCAATCTGTCCGATTGTGATATTCTCAACCACAGAATTAGTTGGCACTCCAAACCATCCGGGCAATACAGCGATAAAAAACCATGCATATACTGAGAATAGCAACACCTGGAAGATTGAATTAAACGCGACTAACCCGGCACAATATTCAGAGTCACCTTTTGCCAGGTCATTCCAGACTATCACCATGGCTATACATCTGGCCAGTCCGATCATAATAATACCATACATATAGGGCAGATTGGCATTGTCCTTACCAGGAAAAAGTTTAAAGAATAGGATTGCCAGAGCAAACATAAGAACCGGTCCGATAATCCAGTTCTGTACAAGTGACAGACTCAGGATCTTAAAGTTCCGGAAAACACCACCCAACTCTTCATATTTAACTTTAGCAAGAGGCGGATACATCATCAGAATCAATCCTATGGCAATCGGAATATTTGTAGTGCTTTCAGGTGATGATTTTAATGAATCCCAGAATGCTGCTATAGCAGGAAAAAAATATCCCGATCCTACTCCTATGAACATTGCAAGAAAGATCCAGAGTGTCAGATACCTGTCGAGAAATTTAAGCCTGGGTTTCATATGAGGATAATTTGAAAATTTGAGAAATTTGAAAATTTGAAAATGAGGAAATATTAATTTGAAAATTTGAGAATTTGAAAATTTGAAAATGAGAAAAAATTTTCAAATTATTTAATTTTCAAATTTTCAAATTTCATCGGTTTTTCTGCATAAACTGTGATACTGAATATCCCTGAACCTGATTCTTTAAATTCTTTCAACTCAGCTTGATCAAGATAATTCAATAATGTTTCATCTGGTATTGTTATCATTTTATCCTTTTGAACTTTTATGTTGATCAATCCTGCTTTTTTCATCATTTTCAGATAAAGGTCAATATCGATCGCTCCTGATACACAACCTGCATACATTTCGGCAGCCTGTTGAATTTTTTCGTGTAATGAGCCTCGCAATACGACGTCTGAGACTGAAAGATGTGCCCCGGGTTTCAGTATTCTGAAAATCTCATTGAAAGCTTTTTCCTTATCAGGAACCAGGTTAAGTACGCAGTTGCTGATGACAACATCAGCTACGTTCTCGGATACAGGTATATTCTCAATATCTCCAAAGCGGAACTCAACATTATTGAATCTGAGTTTCTCGCTGTTCCTTCTGGCTTTTTCTATCATGGCTTCCGTCATGTCCACTCCTATTATCTTACCAGTCTCACCTGCCAGAGCACGGGCAACAAAACAATCATTTCCCGCTCCCGAGCCAAGGTCTACGACAGTGTCCCCGGGTTTGATCTGAGAATATTCCGTGGGGATTCCACAACCAAGATTCAGGTCAGCATCCGGATTATAGCCCTTTAACTTTTCATAACTTTCATTGAATGCTGAATATTCTGATCCTGAACAACATGATGATGTTCCACAGCACGAAGAGGATTGCGAAGAGCTTTGGTTAGCAATTTCCGCGTATTTCTCCTTAACAATAAGTTTTAATTCTTCTGCTTTCATAATTATTTAATTTGAAAATTTGAGAATTTGAAAATTTGAAAATGGGGGAAATCCTGTAATAATTTGAAAATTTGGCAATTTGAAAATTTGAAAATTTATATAATTTGAAATTAATCAATTTATTTCTCACCATTTTCAAATTTGTTCTTCCATTTTCAAATTAGCTTATTTTCAAATTTTCAAATTTGTTCTTCCATTTTCAAATTAGCACATTTTCAAATTTTCAAATTTGTTCTTCCATTTTCAAATTAGCTTATTTTCAAATTTTCAAATTTGTTCTTCCATTTTCAAATTAGCTTATTCTCAAATTTTCAAATTTGTTCTTCCATTTTCAAATTAGCTTATTTTCAAAATTTTCAAATTTGTTCTTCCATTTTCAAATTAGCTTATTTTCAAATTTTCAAATTTGTTCTTCCATTTTCAAATTAGCTTATTTTCAAATTTTCAAATTCAAATCAGTTCTTTGATGAGCTTATAATCTTTGATAAAATCTTTAACAATTCTTGTACATCAGTTAATAATTGTTCTTCAAATGGATAAGATGGTGTGTTTTTACAAATTAGTAGCCAGTATTCAGTTTCGTCAGCTTCTTTTGCTGCAAGTTTTATCTTATGGATAAAATCTAATTTACTTTCTGCATTTTGTGCTTCTCGGACATTTGCGCCAATTGAGGTACCAGATCTTAATAACTGACGTGATAAAACAAACTTCTTTTTGCTTTCCAATAATTCACAATAAAGAACAACCTTCAATGCAAACTGGAAAGATTTCTCAACAATAATGTTCTCTTTATCATTTCTCATAACGGGTAATTTGAAAATTAGTCAATTTGAAAATTTATATAATTTGAAATTAATCAATTTATTTCTCACCATTTTCAAATTTGATCTTCCATTTTCAAATTTTCAAATTCTATCTTCCATTTTCAAATTAACTAATTTTCAAATTTTCAAATTGGTCGTTCATTTTCAAATTAGCACATTTTCAAATTTTCAAATTCTATCTTCCATTTTCAAATTAACTAATTTTCAAATTTTCAAATTGGTCGTTCATTTTCAAATTAGCACATTTTCAAATTTTCAAATTCTATCTTCCATTTTCAAATTAACTAATTTTCAAATTTTCAAATTGGCCGTTCATTTTCAAATTAGCACATTTTCAAATTTTCAAATTCTGAAGAGACATCTATTCCATTTAGGAATGTTTCTGAAGCCTTCTTTAATTCTTCAAAATTTTCTTTATTTAGGCAATAGCATGTTTTTGCACCTTCAGTGGTCCCGACAATCAATCCTGCATCTTTTAATTCTTTTAGATGTTGATTAACTGTAGTTCTGCTCAGTGGCAATTCATCCGCAATGTCACCTGTGATACAGGTCTGTGTATCTGCCAGGTATTTTAAAATTGCTAATCTGGCAGGGTGTGCGAGTGCTTTATATATCCGGCAATCCTTTGAAGATCAACGCTGAATAATTCAGTTTTTGAAAAAGCCATATGATTCAATTTACATTATGTCACAAGTACCTGCCGTGAGGCAGATAATTCAGGCCGTCATACCGGATTTAATTTGTGTCGCGTATAGGGTATAGAAGCCATTTTTTATTTCATCCCTTACTCTCCGGAACTCGCTAAAAATAAACTCACTGGTACCGGTTGCTTTTGAAGGATCTTCAAAACCCATGTGCAACCTGTGTTTTACTTTTCCTGAGAAAAAAGGACACGATTCTTTAGCATCATCGCATACAGTTATTACATATTCCCATTCGTCCTTCAGATATATGTCAACTGATTTAGGTACTTGCCGGCTGATATCTATTCCTGCTTCGCGCATTACTTTTACTGCCGTTTGATTTACCTGTGCAGCAGGTTCAGTTCCTGCAGAATGAACTTCAATATTTTTATCGAACGATTTTAAAAAGCCCTGAGCCATCTGGCTGCGGCAACTGTTGCCTGTGCATAATATCAGTACTTTCATTCTTTATATTATTAATGACGCAAATATACGTTATATTTTTAATATGACGTATTATTACGTTATAATATTTTAAAAAAATTAAAATTGAAATCAAAAAAAAGCTGAATCAATCAGTTCAGCTTTTTCGTTATAATGAGGATTCTTATTTCGCAGCACAATCAATGCAAACCTTTTTATCACCTTTTATCCTGCCATATTCCATTACAGTCATCTCACCACATTCTTCACACACAAAACCATCAAAACTATCTTTTCTGGGTTCTAGTTTATATTCGAATATAGATGAAATATTCAGGAGTTTTTCATCAGGAGCGTTCATGACACCGTTCACAAGCGGATCGACTATCTCTGGTGGAACTGTGCTTGCCGGTTTTCCAAGCATACGATAATCGGTAAAAAATGCTGTTTTTTTATTGTTAAGCATTGCTTCCGCTTTAGGTGTTACTCTGACTGCCCGATTGGTAGCTTTATCAACCACAGTGACTGCCCACTTTCCTTTATGTGTTTTCCTGAGATTGCCCTTGCCAAATGTAGTTCCCATTATCACCTGCAAACCATCACCATAACAAGTGGCGCAATGGTCATCGCCTAAGTCAACAAAAGCAACAATCTGTCCGTCTTTTGCACGTTCAATTCCGAGTTTATTCATTGCAGCAGCACCAACACGTAAGCCCATTGGCATGGCAGGACATTTATGTCCGTGAAACTTTTGCCCGAATTCGAGCCAATCTTTTGGATCAATCATGATTTTAAATTTTAAAGTGAATATTATAATAATTTATTTTAACAGAACATCAATTACCAATTTAGCCGCTATAAGAAGCAGCACAACAGCATATATAATCTTTACCTGTCTTGATTTTGCTTTTGAAGACAGATATCTTGCACCGAACTGGGAACCTATAATTACAGATACAATTAAGATTATAGTAAGCGTCCAATTCATGTGTCCTTGTGCCATATGTCCAAAATAACCTGAGAAAGATGAGAATGTGACAACAAAAGCTGTTGTTGCTGCTGCCTCTTTTGTCTTATACCCCATCCACATTAAAATCGGTGCGATAATAAAACCTCCGCCTATACCCAACATACCTCCCACAAAACCAGCAAATATCCCGACAAATAGACCAATTATAGCCCGTCTTTTAAATGACATCATAGTATCGGGTTCTGCACTGCCTGATACTATTAAGGTTCTGATTGCAGCAACCACAACCATGGCAGCAAAGAATATTTTCAATGTACCTACCGGGACATATTGAGCAAACCAGGAACCCACAGGTGAAGCAATTACAGCCGCAGCCGCCATTACTGCACCACCCTTCCAGTCAATAAGCTTCTTGCGTGCAAAAGGGATAAGGGCAAACATTGTATTTAATCCGTTGAGAAGAAGTCCCAGAGGAATAGCTACCTCTTTCATATCGAAACCAAACCAGTTGATCACCGGAACATAAACCATCCCGCCACCCAGACCAAGCATTGCAAAGATGAATGAAGCGATTGTAATAATCAGAAACACAATAAAGTATGCCATAATTTTTAAATTGTTTAAATATTAAAAAGTGAAAAGCACCTGCAAAGCAAACCAGTTTGCATTCTTAACACTTTCATTATTTATTGGAGATAATTCTCCAGGTATAAAATATCCGAATGCTCCTGTTAATTGCCATTGTTTCAGAACCTGATACCTTATAAATGCATCATATTCATCACCTAAATGATGTTTCCCCGACTCTAATTTCATGGTATTTAAAAGTGTTACATCATCAGGAACTGGAATATAAAAACGGTTGTATTTAATTTCAACCCACATATTTTTTACAGGGAACAATTCCAGTACGATTTCCCGGTCATCGAGGTTTGACCACGAAGTAATATTCATCCACCCGTAATACTTATCCTGTGCTCCATAAGCGGGTTCGAAGCTGAAAATTTTGTCATCTGTTTTCTTACCTCCTGAAGCGTAAGATTCCCTGAGACTGAGAATAGGTTTGGCCGGAATAAAATTGAACTGATACCCTGCCTTTACAAAATAACCGTATGCATCCACCTTTTTACCGTTATCACTGCCAAATTCCTTAACTAATGTCAGATCAAAGACAATGTGGTGAAAATCGTTATTGAATAATCTTAATCCTGCCCAATGCCTGTTAAAGTCTAACTGTTTGCTATAATATGCCGATCCTTCAGATTTATAAGCGTAGAATGGTTCAACGCTAAGTACTTTTGGAATATCAAGATGGGAATAAATTCCTCCACCCCAGAACTCGGTCTGGTTAAATGGAATGGAAATTTTTTCCGGATCATGAATTTTGGTTCCTCCTGCAAAAACATCGATAAAATTTTTACCTTTTTTATAAGAAACTTTTAAAGCATCCCACGTCCAACGACCAGTGTTCCCCCATTCGCCCGGACCAAAAATCCTTGAATCACCGTAAAATATTTTTTGCCTGCCAAGCTTAACTGATAAATCTTTTAATAACCGGTTATATTCAACGTAAGCATCATAAATCTCAAAAATCTCTTCATTAGGGTTCATGGTATAGTAAGGCATTTCAGTGCCTGCTTTACGGATTTTAAAGAGATCAGGATATTGACTTTTACGTAAAGACCATCCGAAAGCACGTGAATCCTGCATATGAACTGCAAAGGTTAATTTCCTGGATTGTATATATGTCAGACCTGTAATGACCCGTTGATAGAGGATCTTGTCGTTTACCTTTCCAACACCAGTCGGACTATCATCTCCATAATTCTTTGCATTCATTCCATTCCACAATTCGAAACGGTAACGCACAGACAAATCAAATTTAACTTTGGAGTTGTCAGACTGGCCGTTGACAGTTGTAAAACCGAGAAGCAGAATTATTATGAAAATAGCTTTATTCATATCTTATAAGTAAGTACTTACATTGTTTGAGAGCAAAAAAAATTACTTTTTCAGGATTTTGAGCATTAACTGCATCATCCTGTTACAATAATTATCAGTATGAAACTCACCACCACTGAGGATCAATTCGATGTTAAGTGAAACAGGAATACCCATGTAAAGCATTGCAAGGTTTTCAACTGGTATTTGATCGTCCCATGTTCCTGCAGTAATTCCATCAAGAATTATTTTGCTTACAAGCTCCTTCTGACTATTGAATATCTTCTGGAGCTGGCCTTTCAGAGCAGCATCGTTATTGTGGGATGCTTCAGAAAAAATGAGCATTGTAATCCCTTTATTATCCGTTAGATATTCAATAGTGGCACATATAAAATTTTTCAAGCGAGTTTCCGGATCTCCCACAGAGTTCGAAACATTTCGTAATTGCCCTATAAAGTCATTCTGCACATCATTGATAATGGAAAGAATAATATCCTGTTTAGTCGGAAAATGTCGAAATATTGAACCTTCGCTCATGCCAATCCGTTTTGCCAGGTTATGAGTAGAGAGGTTTTTCAAACCATCAGTATAGATTATATCAAGGACAGCCTGTTTTATTTCCTCTTGTCTTATGTCGGTTGTTTTGCGAGTCATGTTTGTATGTAAGTAATTACTTACAAAGATATATTCATATTTCTTATTAACAAATATTTTTTGAATTATTTTATCGAAAAAACTAATATGGTTGTCAGGGGCTGTTTTTCAGGGTTTTATTTTGTCATATAAACCTATCAGCCTGGTGTTATAAATTTCTGTAATCTGCAATTCATGCTCTCCTATCGGTTTAACAGGTATAAGATCCATTACTGCCTGTGGAGTCAGACCTGATTTGTACATCAGGTTTAACGAAGCGACCAGGGTGTCGTATATTGAATCGTTACTCTCTTTCTCAGACAGACCAATTTTATTCCCGATCTCTGCAAGTTCCTTCCACTGGAACCAGAAATATGTAGGTAGCATGGCCGACATGATGGCATAGCTTTCAAGTTTTTCTTCTGAAACCTCAAAAGTATTACCCATAAGCTTTAATAGTCCGAGAACCTGTTTCTTTTCACTCTTTGAAAATTCAGATGAGAAGCATACCGGGTTGTAGCCTTCATTTATGAATGATGTTGCATTTGGAATTAACCTTGCAATGTTTTTTACATTGCTCAGTTTTGATGATATTTTCGCAATAGTGATTTTAGGGGCAAGAGATATCACAATCGTGTTGCTGTTAATACTACCCTTTATAAGCTCAAGAGTATCCATTACAACGGGAGGATGCAGGGAAATAAAAACTATATCCTGAGATGCTGTAAAGGATGTGGTATCAACTTGAATCTCAGGAAATGATTTTTTCAATTTACCGGAAACATCCAGGTTTGGTTCAGTAACAACAATTTTACTGAATTGCGCATTTTCATTTTTAAATGCCTGCAGAAGAATTCTTGTCACTCTTCCGCCACCGATAAAACCAATTGACTGTTTCATTTTAATATTATTTGGGGTTAAACATTAACAACATTTTTTATTTTCTTGAATCGGAGGGCAAGTAAATGCTCCGTAAACATTTAATATTCCACCACTTACAAAGCCATAATTATCAAATAAGCCACTCATTTAAATCGGTTTTACTCCTTTTATTTGTAACACCTTTACCAACTCTTCCTCCGGAAAGTATCCGACATGCCTGAAGAATTCCTTACCTGTTTCGTCAAGAAAAACCTGGGTTGGTATTGATTCGATGCCATATTTAACGCCAAAAGGTTTGCCAGCTTCTGTCCATACATCATGAAAATCAATCTTTACCTCTTTGCCATATTTTGTTTCAATCGATTTCATGACAGCTTGCATTTGTTGGCAGGGGATGCACCTGACAGAACCCAACTCGATAAAAGTTACTTTGTGTTTTTCTGAATCTCCGTAATCCGATGGAGCCCTATTATTCTGACCACAAGAGTAAACGCCAAATAATGTAACTAAAAATAAAGCAACTGAAAAGTTCTTGATGTTCTTTTTCTCTGGTTTCATATGTTTAAAATATAAAATTAAATAAATATCCAACTATCATTATCCCAAGTCCCACTACACCAATAAATGTAAAAATTAACGGGAGTTTCAAAACCTTACGCAGGATGACCATTTCGGGAAGAGACAATCCGATTACAGCCATCATGAAAGCAAGAGCAGTTCCTAGTGAGGCTCCTTTTTCGATAAGAACCGATACGATCGGCACTATCCCGGCTGCATTTGAATAAAGCGGAATGCCTATTAATATTGACAACGGTACCGAATACCACGCAGATTTACCCATTAATGCTGCCATAAATTCTTCGGGAACATAACCATGCGCACCTGCTCCTACTGCGATACCTAAAGCTACATAGATCCATACTTTACCAACAATGTCTTTTACTGCATCATAGCCGAGACTTACTCTGTTTCCGAATGATATTTTTTCTTCTTCATCTTCATTTTTCCCAGTATGAGTCTCATAGACCCAAGGTTCAACCCATTTTTCAAGCCTGAGCAATCCAATTATCCATCCTGCAATAATTGCTATAACCAACCCTGTTCCAACATATATTGCTGCCACCTTCCATCCGAACATTCCATATAAAAGAACAACAGCAACTTCGTTGATCATCGGAGATGAAATAAGGAAAGAAAATGTGACTCCAAGAGGAACCCCTGATTCTACAAAACCCAGAAACAAAGGAATTGCCGAACAGGAACAGAACGGTGTTACTATTCCTAAAGCTGCTGCCATAACATTGCCTGTGAAAGTCTTCTTCCCTTCAAGCGCTTTACGTGTTCGTTCAGGTGTGAAATATGTCCGGATAATCCCGACAAAAAAGATAATGAGCGTGAGAAGCATCATGACCTTAGGAAATTCAAAAACAAAGAAGCGCAGCGCTTCTGTAAGATGTGCCCCTTTTGTCATTCCGAAAAACGAATCAATCAGCCAGTCTGTTCCTGATTGAAGATAATGATATATGGCGTACCAAACAGGTAATAATACAACAGGTAACCAGATATTAGTTTTGATGTTTTTCATTTGTAAAGAATTGATATTTCGTCATAATACGAAATAAATAAATAAAATTTTTTATAAGTAAATCCTGAAAATGTAATAAAGACCAACAACGATGAAGACTACGGCAATGACCCTTCTGAACCAGAGTTCGAAAATTTTTATCTTATTGTAAAGGCCCCCCAAACCTGATACGGTGTAAGCCAGCACCCATGCAAAGATGATTACCGGGATTCCTGTTGCAACAGCAAATATAACTGGCAGGTATAGTCCTGATGCACTCGATATGGTTAAGGGAACAAGCATTCCGAAATATAACACTCCGCTATAAGGACAAAAAGCAAGAGCAAAGACCATCCCCAGCAATACCGCATCAATAAACCTCCACGACTTTCTCTTTTCCATCTTCTCTGAGAGTTTTCCTAAGCCGGGGAAATTTATCCTTATAATATCAAGCATGAATATTCCAATTAATAATAACAATGGTCCAATGATTTTCTCACCGTACCGCTGGAAGAACCCTGAGAATTTGAACTGATCTGCCCCAAGAAAAATAATTAATGGAATTACAGTATAGGTAACTACTCTTCCAAGAGTATAAAACAATCCATTGTAAAATACTCTGTTACGGTTCTCAAGATCTTTACTGATAAATCCGACCGCAGTAATATTTGTCGCCAATGGACAAGGACTGATAGCTGTCATCAAGCCGAGTAACATAGCAGTGATCCAGGGAGTCTTGCTACTTTCTAAAATCCCGGTGAGAAATTCGTTCATAGTAATTTGAAAATGAGAAAACAATTTGAAAATGTGTCAATTTGAAAATGAGAAGACAATTTGAAAATGTGTCAATTTGAAAATTTGAAAATGAGAAAACAATTTGAAAATTTGAAAATGAGAAAATTTGAAAATAGAAAATTTGAAAATGAGAAAACAATTTGAAAATGTGTCAATTTGAAAATTTGAAAATGAAAGACAATTTGAAAATGAGAAGACAATTTGAAAATGTGTCAATTTGAAAATTTGAAAATGATACTATATCCCAATTTTCAAATTATCAAATTTTCAAATTTTCAAATTACTTAATTAAAGGATCAATCTTCGATTTCATAACCTCAGTAAATTTTTGTGGTTTCGAAACAGCATAAAGAAAGCCTTCATTCGTAATATTGATTTTCTGATCGCCTTTTACAATCAGGAGTGTCTGACTGTTAACACCCAGCTTTTCACCCATTGATTTACCGGTTGCTTCTTCAAGATTCAAGGCGGTAAAACTTATTTTTCCATTTTTAAACTGATCTGCATACAGCATTTCAACATTTTTTCTGGCTTCTGCTTCCACAGTCCTGCAGGTTACACAACGGGTTGTCATGTGAAAGTAATATACTTCAACGTCACCGACAGATGAGGCAACTGAGGCGGATTTCTGAGTTACCTGGGCATTGCATGAAATTCCAACCAGTGTGATCAGCATAAAACTCATTAATACGAATTTTCTCATGGGGATAGTTATTAATTGGTTAGTAATCGTCTGATCTCATCAACTGATGGTATGCGTCCTTTTGCGACAACTTTTTCATTGACTACCAGTGCAGGAGTTACCATGATGTTGTACTTCATGATCTCAATTATGTCTTCAACCTTTGTGATATTTGCATCAATGCCATTATCCTTTACCACTTTACGGGTAATTTCTTCAAGTGTTTTACACTTCGGGCAACCCGTTCCTAAAATTTTTATTTCCATTATATAGTTTTTAGTAATTCCTGTTAAAAAAAATGCCGAGCAACTCTTTGGCTTCAGCCCAACCTGCTTTATTTATACAATATTTAATATAAGGAGGATTTATTTCACCCTGTATAAGACCAGCTTCTTTTAATTCCTTAAGATGCTGGGATAAAGTCGAACGGGCAATCGGAAGTTCTTCCGCCATATCGCCGCTATAGCAACACTTATCTGTATTCTTTACTAAGAAATCCATTATAAACACCCGTACAGGATGTCCTAATGCTTTGGAGTATCTTGCGATCTTTTCCTGCATATCTGTATACACCTTCACTTTTGTCTCCATTTCATTTAGTATTTCGTCTAATTACGAAACAAATATATAAAATTATTTTGATACCAAACCTGATAGTGAATTTTTATTCTATGATTGAAGCTATTTATTCTGCCCGAAGATTTTTCACCGGATTAGTATTTGCAGCTTTAATAGTTTGAAAAGCCACAGTGAATATTGCTATCAAAAGCGCTGCAGAAATGGAGATCACGAAAACCCACCAGCTGATGGTTATCCTGAAAGCAAAATCGTGGAGCCAGTGTTTCATCATCCAAGGTGCGAGAGGAAGTGCGATCATAGCTGCAATCAAAACCAGTATTAGAAAATTCTTCGACAGCCTGATTACAATACCTGTTACACCTGCTCCCATAATCTTTCTTATCCCGATCATCTTTACATTTTGTTCCGCGGAATATGCAGCGAGTCCATATAATCCAAGACAAGCTATAATGATAGTAAGGATGGCAACTATCATAAAAATGGCTTCTCTTATTTGGTCTTCCCTGTAAAACAGATCCCATTGCTGATTCAGAAAATGATATTCGGTTAAATGAGATTGATCGATTGAATGAAGAATAGCATCTATATGCTTAAGCGTAAGGGTAAAAGATGAAGTTACCTTAATTGTGAAGTAATCAATGCTCTGGACAGGGTTGTTCTGAAAACCAAGGATCATTGGTGCAATCGGCTGCCGTAGTGACTGGAAATTGAAGTCTTTCAAAATACCAATAATCCTTGCCCGGTATGGAGTTTCACCCGATATCTCAATCAGCTGCCCTTCAGGCTCGGTTATACCAAGCGCCTTCGCTGCACTATGGTTAATCATTACAGAGGCAGAATCAGATTGTCCTTTCAGAAAATTTCTTCCCTTTATCCAGAACTATCCCATAAGTCTTAAGGAACTGATCATCTGCGCCAATGAAATACATCTCATCGCCTTCCGGTGTTATTGTAATTTCATTTTTAACTCTTACCCGTGGAAGATCCTTCCATTCTCCAGGCACCCTTGAACTGGTTGTAACCGCCTCTACCTGTTCAAGCTTTCCGAATTCTGTTTTTATTGTTTCTGCACTCCTCCTGATCTTCTGACTGTTTATATCTATCACAATCAGATTATCTTTATTAAATCCCATATCAACGGTTTCAACATAATTCATCTGCTGATATACTACGATTGTTGCAAAAATCATCAGTATTGAAAGCGCAAACTGAAAAACAACAAGTAGTTGTCGTATTGAAAGATTACTACTTCCTGTTATGCTATTTTTATTAAACAGGGAAAGCGGTTTGAATCGGGACAGAAAAAGTGCCGGATACAAACCTGCGAGCAGGCCTGTCAATATTATTATAACTGCAAGCCCTAACCAGATGCGATAATCGCTATGGATTCCAATCGTTAATTGCTTCACTGTAAATGAATTAAACCACTTCAACAGCAACATTGCAAGAATTAATGCAAATATTCCGGAAATGATTGTAATGATATACGCTTCAGAAAGAAACTGAAAGGCAAGGTTCTTGCGTGAGGCACCAGAGGTTTTGCGTATTGCTATTTCCTTTGCCCGGCTGACTGACCGTGCAGTTGTCAGATTCATATAATTAATGCAGGCAATCAGCAGTAAAAATAATGCAATGCTCGAAAAGATATAAATATAAGATATGTTACTCGTTTTGCCCGAATTGCCTTCAATATCGCCTGAATGGAAATGGATATCCCTGAGCGGCTGTAGAATTAAGCTATTATTTCCGTTAGTACTTCCTGACTGATGTTTGCTGACAAGGTCATTTAACTTGGTCTCGATATCACCTGGTTTCACATTATTATTCAATAACAGATAAGTTGTAAAATTCTGTGAATTCCAGTCTGACTCAATGAACCTGTTAAAGCCCGCGCCATTCAGGCTCGTTTCTGAAAAAAGAAGATTAAATGAGAGATGGGAATTTACGGAAAAATTCTTCATCACCGCTGTTATTATGAAAGGAACAGTATCTCTGTCAGTTTTTATTAACCTTCCGGTAACGTCAATGGTATTGAATAATTTTAGTGCAGTCTCGGCAGTAACGATCACCGAATGCGGCAGAGATAAGGCAGTTGAGCGATCGCCTTTTATAAGAGGAAAGCTGAATACTTCCAGAAATCCCTCATTCCCGATCAGGAATGATTCATAAAAGACATTTGTATTTGTGGTAGTTGAAACATTTGTTCTTCCGAGAGAGAGCAGTCTTACTGTTTCAGCTATTTCAGGGAAATTATGCTTTGCATTCTCCGATACCTGGTATCCTGCCCCTGCAGTTTTTATTTCTTTTCCTTCCTGAGTCGTCCGGCGAGAAATCAAACGGTAAATATTGTCTGAATTTTTATGAAACCGGTCAAATGTCAATTCATCGAAAACATATAAGGATATAAGCAAAAAGCTTGTGAGACCTATCATTAAGCCAAAAATATTGATGATTGAAGAGACCTTGTCAGACACAAGATTTCTCCATGTTATTTTAATATAGCTTTTAATCATAGTAATCAGAGTATATCTTCAATGACAGCCATATATTATGAAAGCTGCATGAAGATTCATATTATGAATACTTCATTCATTAATAAAAGTTACAAAAATTTATTGAATCTTCATAAATGATGAGTTCTCTTCAGAAACGAATATATAATAACGACATTGGTTCCGTTCGGGGAGACCTAGTAATGGTAATGCCAGGCAATGAGTTCTTCTACATTGTCAGTCTGGAAGCAAGGTTTATTTATCAGTGTTTCAATAAAAGGAAATACGATCTGTACCTCACCTTTCTTCAGCTTTACTAAATAGCTTCTGTCATCTGAATCACTATGCACAAAATCCAGTGAATCATCAGAGTCAGTCAATCTGGCCGAGACCACGTATCTTAATTTCAGAAGATCAAATTCAGTAATCATATTTTTTAAATTAATCAGCGTTAGTAGTATTCATTACAGGTCAACAAGCAAATTATGTACCAATAATTGAGAGGAGGTACTCAAAATCTATTGTGAGGAGGTACACAAAAGCGCTATTTAAGAATCGTCTCAGCAATTCTCAGTTGTTGCAGGTGAATGGTACATTGATGGTTAACATCTCTGTATTAGTGATTCGAATTATAATTTAACTATTTAATCTAAAGTCAGATAATTGAACTTATATTTGTGGTAATTAGTCTAAAACAGAAGTCAATTGAAGTTGTTTATTAAAAACATGGTTTGTTTCAGGTGCAAGATGGTTGTTAAATCAGAGCTTGAAAAACTTGGATTGCATTTTACTTCTGTTGAATTGGGTGAAGTTGAAATCACCGACAAGATCTCAAAAGACCAGCTGGATAATCTTAGCGTTGCATTAAAAGAAACCGGTCTGGAGTTGATGGATGACACAAAACAAATTCTTATTGAGAAGATCCAGACTTTAATTATTGAGCTTATACATCTCAGTGAAGAACAAATCAAGATAAATCTTTCCGATTATCTTAGTCAGAAACTCAATCATAATTATACATATCTCTCCAATCTTTTTACTGAAATCAAAGGCTCTACAATTGAACAGTTCTACCTTGCAAATAAAATAGAAAAGGTGAAAGAGCTTCTTGTTTATGATGAACTCACACTCACTGAAATTGCCTGGAAGCTGCATTACAGCAGTGTATCTCATCTATCAAATCAGTTTAAGAAGATGACAGGATTGACTCCATCAGTTTATAAAAATCTCAAACAGTTCAAACGGGCGGCACTCGGAGGTCTGTAATTACTCGAAATCTTCTATATAATAAGTTATATATCCTCCCGCCTCACGGGATTTTGCCTCATTATTATATTATACGTGAATGATGTAACTTATTCAAAGTATTTTGTAACAAACCGGTGAATCTGCCAACTTATCTTTGTTAAGGTTTTGAATTACACAACTCAACAAAAATCTCTCCTGAATTACACTAACTTAATAATAACAATCAAATGGGAAATTTACTTTATGTCGTCGCAATAATATTGATTATTGGATGGGCAATCGGATTCATCGGCTATAGTGCCGGCGGTATCATTCATGTTCTTCTGGTGATTGCTTTAATAGCAGTAGTGCTCCGGATTATTCAGGGCAGGAGAGTGCTTTAATCGTTAAATATTAATACTAAAATTATTATGAAAAAAATTGCAATGTGTGTGATAATGACATGTTTGTCATTAACTTTTATTCCCCTTCAGTTAAATGCGGCAACTCCGGAACCAACATCAATAGTCGGAACCAAACCGAATGAATCTGCAGAGTTGAAGACAATGGAATTAAGATTAAATGAGCTTAAGGAAATGGATAAATCAAAAATGAATTCTTCAGAAAAGAAAAGTATGAAAAAAGAAGTGAGATCAATTAAACACAGGATGCATGACATCGGTGGTGGTCTTTACATCTCAGGTGGAGCAATTATTATCATTCTCCTTCTACTCTTGATTTTATAATTTTTAGAAAAGAAGAATCATGGAAATGCAAACATTAAGTTCGAACCAGTTCATGACAAAAGATTTTACTTCAACTGAGTATACAAAAGCTTTCAATCTGCCTTCACTGATTGAATCTATGAAGCTGAGCAAAGAATGGGCAGCCAAAGAACTTAGTTCACTGATTCTTCTGAAAGGTCGTAATAAACAGATAATTCTTACATCTATTCACAATGGGACAGAAATAGAATCCTTTCAGACAAAGGATTCTATTACTTTCCATATCCTTGAAGGAAAATTAATGCTTCACACTCCTTCTGATTCAATAATCCTTTCCGAAGGTCAGCTGATGACTATTACAAATAAAATAAAATATCGTCTGACAACGGAGGATGATACTGTGTTTCTGATCACAGCTTCAGAAAACACCGAAGGACCTGTCAATAATTTATCAGGCAATCCCGAAAGCCGTGCCATCTGATACACTTAAAGTACCTTTTTATGGCAAGGTGACCATAATTCTTGTGGGGTTGATTGCTCTTCTGGCAATAATGTTTATTGCCAGAAGCATCATTGTACCTATCGTCTTTGCGGTGATCATTGCAATAGTACTGCATCCGGTTGTTATCTTACTTACGAGGCTGAAAATAAACAGAGTGGTAGCTATTGCTATAACATTGCTGCTCACGTTCCTGATCATGCTTGGCTTCGCTGATGTTTTAATTTCACAGATAAACAGGTTCAGTGAATCATGGCCGGTACTGATCGACAAATTTACTGCCATTCTTAACGAATTGATTTCAAATCTTTCACAATATCTTGAGATCAATCCTCAAAAGATACATACATGGATCGCAAAAACACAGGGGGAGCTGCTCGGTTCCAGCACTGCTGCCATAGGCCAGACACTGGTAATGCTGGGAAACGGGTTAGTGGTTATTTTCTTACTTCCTGTGTACACCTTCCTGATATTATTTTACCAGCCGCTTCTGCTTGAGTTTATACACAGATGCTTTGGAGTGGAGCACAAAGCAAAAGTAAGTGAAATTGTCAGCCAGGTGAAGAATGTAATACAGAGGTATCTCGTAGGGCTTTTTTTTGAGGCAGTAATTATCGCCGTTCTCGATACAGCTGCACTACTGATACTTGGAATTGATTATGCGCTGATCCTCGGTATTACTGGCGCCCTGCTTAATGTAATTCCGTATATCGGTGGACTTATTGCAGTTGCATTGCCTATGATAATTGCTCTGGTAACCAAGTCATCGCCATGGTTCATGGTTTATATTATGGCAGCTTACTACTTCATCCAGTTAATCGACAATAATTACATCGTTCCTTATGTTGTTGCATCAAAGGTAAAAATAAATGCACTTTTCTCTGTGATTGTAGTTCTCGCCGGAAATGCAATCTGGGGTGTGCCGGGAATGTTTTTATCAATTCCTTTACTGGCAATAGTAAAACTCATTTGTGATCACATAGAGTCATTAAAACCATGGGGGTTTCTTTTGGGAGATACGATGCCACCGCTAATAAAAATCAATAAAATTTTTGTAAAAAAGAAATTTTTTTAGAACTATCTAATCCGCGTATTTACCTGTAACATACGTGAATAATATAACATTTTCGTAAAATTCTGTAACAAAACAAATGTCTCATTTGCTGACCTTTGTATATGCAACCTTCATCAGTTTCTAAATGCTGTAAAACAAAAAAGACATGAGCGAAAATGAATTTGGGAAACAATTAATGGTCCTTGAAAAAGGTCTGTTTACGTATGCGCGCAGCCTGAAACTGAATACTGATGATGCAAAAGACCTTGTTCAGGAAACTTTTTTGAAGGCGATTCTTAACAGGGATAAATATGCAGATCAGGGATATTTGAAAGCATGGACCATCTCAATCATGAGAAACACATTCATAAATAACTACAGACGCAATACTCTTATCAGCGCAAAATCAGATCAGTCAAGTGATGCATATCTGATTAACCAGACAACAGCGATAGCATCTGAAAATCCGGATTCTGCTTATTCATTTAAAGAGTTAACCGATAATATTGAACTCCTTCACAAAAAATTCAGAGTTCCTTTCAGAATGTATGTAGATGGCTATAAATATAAGGAGATTGCCCAAACTACGAAAGTCAATATCGGTACTGTAAAAAGCAGGATATTTTTTGCCAGGAAGTTGCTAAGATGTCAGTTACTGAAATAAAACTCCTTATTATTCAGTGAGATAAAATATTACAGACGTAAATTATACAACTCTTAGTAAAAGTTATATAACATGTCGGGATAACCGGAGCGTATCTTTACGATGACGACAAAACCAATTCAGCCACTTTTTTAATAAATGAAACCATGAATGTAAATATAGCGGGATACTGGGACAAGAAGAAAGAAAAAATCAAGATAAAATACCCGTTCATCACTGAAGCTGATCTTCGTTATCACGAAGGAAAAGAAAAAGAAATGATGGAAATGCTCGGATACAAGCTTGGCAAATCAAAGCAGGAATTGCTTACCATAATTGTAGCGCTTTAATAATCAGGCGATGCATGATGCAAGTTATAGACGTTTATGAAAAAAAATCATCCGGTCATTAAAGTTAAAGATATTGCTGCACAACAATCAATAAAACTAAGCAATAAGGTCATCGCAAAATCAGCCGTGGCTAACAGTTTTCTTGTTGGCATCGCCGATTTCTTTCTCTTCACATCCACCACAATAAAGGCAACTTTTTCACGCAATTTTGAATTCAGGGAATTTTTAAAGCAATCATATTTAATAGGATATAAATCTTTACCTCTCATAACAGTTACCGGATTTATAATGGGTCTGGTTCTAACGATCCAGGCCCGGCCTTCATTGGTTCATTTTGGAGCTGTTTCCCTCCTTCCCGGAATGGTGGCAGTGTCGCTCATCAGAGAAATGGGACCTGTAATTACCGCACTGATATGCGCAGGTAAAATTGGTTCTGGTATGGGTGCAGAGTTGGGCTCAATGAAGGTGACGGAACAGATTGACGCGATGGAAGTATCGTCTACAAATCCAATGAGGTTTCTTGTTGTTACGAGAGTGCTTGCAGCAACATTTATGATTCCATTGTTGGTATTATATGCTGACGCTCTCGGAATTGCAGGCAGCTGGGTCGGGGCCAATATCAAAGGACATGTGACTTTTGTTCTGTTCACTTCGCAGGCATTCAGCCATCTTGAGTTTATCGATCTATTGCCGGCCATCGTAAAATCCTTCTTTTTTGGGGGAGTAATCGGACTGGTAGGCTGCTATAAAGGATTTACCGCCGGCCGCGGAACAGAAAGCGTTGGCATCGCTGCTAATTCAGCAGTTGTACTCTCCTCTCTGCTTGTAATAATTGTTGATTTGGTAGCAGTACAGATAACGGATCTATTATGAGGCAAAGGGCACAGGGCACGGGGCACAGGGCAAAGGGCAAAGGGCTCAGGGCTCAGGGCACAGGGCACAGGGCTCAGGGCAAAGGGCACAGGGCTCATAAGGCATTCCAGTGGATTTTTACGCTAAACGACAAACGCTAAACGATAAACGATAAACGATAAACGATAAACGCTAAACGCTAAACGATAAACGATAAACGATAAACGACATTTCATGACAGTTTCTGAGAAAAATAAATCTGAATCCACCCCGGTTATCGAAATTGATAATCTCAGCAAGGGCTTTACCGACCAGGAAGTTCTCAGAGATGTGTCGTTAAAACTGTATGATGGCGAAAACCTGGCAGTTCTCGGGAAATCGGGCACCGGTAAATCCGTACTTATAAAATGTATTGTCCGTCTATTCAATTCCTTCGGTGGAACAATTAAGGTATTCGGTGAAGATGTCAGCAGGTTATCGGGTATTGAACTTAGTGAATTAAGAAAAAAAATAGGCTTTCTTTTTCAGAGCGGTGCATTATATGATTCGATGACAGTGCGTCAAAACCTGGAATTTCCACTGCTGAGGATAAGAAGAAATCTTTCAAAAAAGGAAACCAATGAAAAAATACAGGAAGTGCTGGAAAATGTCGGATTATCAGATGCTATCGACAAAATGCCGTCTCAATTGTCTGGCGGAATGCGGAAGAGAATAAGTCTTGCCCGGACAATTGTTGTCGATCCCAGGATTATTTTGTATGATGAACCTACTACAGGTCTCGATCCTGCAACGTCCGATGAAATAAGTGCGCTTATCAATGAAGTGCAAAAAAAATACAAGGCCTCCTCCATAATCATAACGCATGATATAGAGTGTGCACGGGCTACGGCAAACAGGCTCATCATGCTTCATGAGGGATCAGTCTACCAGGAAGGAAATCTGTCAGAATTTGAAAAATCCACAGACACCCTTATTAATTCATTTTTTAAATAATTAAGCTCAAATAACATCAGGCAGACATGGAAAAGTACTCAACGAAATTTAAAGTAAGGCTCGGATTATTTATCGCAGGGGGTCTGATGATATTAATAGTTGCAGTTTTTATTATAGGAAGACAAAAAAACCTGTTTGTGCCTGTTTACAGGCTATCAACTACCTTTCATAATGTAAGCGGTTTGCAGGTGGGAAATAATATCCGTTTTTCAGGAATTGATGTCGGAACAATTGACAATATCAGCATAATCAACGATTCGACAGTAGAGGTGGACATGCTTATTCAAAAAAATGTGCAGAAATTCATAAAAACTGACTGTGAAGCAGCTATTGGTTCAGCAGGAGTTATAGGTGACCGGATTTTAATTATCACTCAGGGCAGTTTTGATGCTCCTCTTGCAAAAGACGGACAAGATATCGTATCAACTGAACCTGTTGAGACTGACGCCATAATGTCAAGCATTCAGGTCACTGCAGAAAATGCAGCTATAATTTCCGACCAGCTTGCTGAAATAATGATAAAAGTGAACAGTGGTACCGGAACACTTGGAAGATTAATTGAAGACTCAACTATTGCAGAAAATATTAATCAGACTATTACGAATCTGAAAAAAAGCAGTAAAGGTCTGAATGAAAATATGAATGCTGCAAAAGAGAATTTCCTGTTCAGAGGTTATTTTAAGAGGAAAGAAAAACAAGCTGAAAAGATAAGGATAGATTCTGCTAAAAAAGCAGAAATCAGAAAAGATAACATTAAAAAGAACTAATGGATTTTTGGGGGGGAAATGGCAAAAATGGCAGGAGCAAATGTTTCTCAGGAAGATTTACATATTATCCATTTTATTAATTTTCAGATCTGCAATTTCATATGCACAGGAAACTCATGTCAAGCCCGACTCAACGGCTCTTTATAAGAATATCGAGAAAATTTCCAAACGAAGCAAGTTTAACACTTTTTTGTACAGGTTGATTTTCAAACCGATAAAAGACATATCGAAAAAAGAAAAAAAACCTTATAAAAACCTGATACAGAAATCTTACAGTACTTTTCAGGGTAAGATAATCAGAAAAATAGAAATAATAACACTCGACCCGTTCGGCTATTCAGCCCATGATTCTACTATGAAGCCTCCCTCAGCATTAATGAAGGCGGGGAACAGTTTACACATTAAAACCCAGACGCTTGCAATCAAAAACCTTCTGCTCATTCGTGAAAATGAACCCTTTAATTCATTTTTCGTGAAAGAATCTGAGCGTCTGATCCGAAAACAGAAATTCGTACACGATGTTTTTTTTATAGTCACATCTTCTGCGCCAAAATCAGATTCTGTCGATATTTTTATCAGGGTCCTCGATATCTGGAGCATTAAGCCCAATCTTTCAGTCACGACAGCACACATAGATGCAGCAATAACCGACAAAAATTTTTTAGGATCCGGTCATGAATTTCAGAATGTCTTCTTAAGAAATATCAGTACGAGCATCAATACATTCCGCACCAACTATTTCATACCGAATATTATGACGTCCTACGCAAACTTAAATCTGCATTACCAGGTTGATGGATACGGAAATGTCAGAAGAAGCATGGCTATTGAGAGACCTTTTTATTCTCCGTATGCAAAATGGGCAGGAGGAATATCGCTTGCAACCCAGGTAAAAAGAGATTCGCTGGCAGGAAAAACACCTGATTATATTCCACTTAATTTAAAGGTAAAACGGCAGGACTTCTGGGGGGCCAAAGCTATAGGCATTTTCAGAGGATCGTCAGATGATAGCAGAGTAAGCAATTTAATACTTTCTGCTCGCTATCTGAGAGTCCGGTACCGCGAAAGTCCGGCTGAAATAAATGATCCGTTAAATATTTATGCCAATGAAGATTTTTACTTGGCGGGCATAGGCATTTCTACCCGTAAATATGTTCAGGATACGTATATTTTTAAATATGGCACAACAGAGGATGTTCCTATTGGTCAAGTGATGGAGATAACAGGTGGCTACCAGCTGAGAAATAAGACCTGGCGACCGTATCTGGGAATGCGTATTTCGTTTGGGAATTATACTCAGTTGGGTTATCTGAGCACAAACATAGAATACGGAACCTTCTTTCATGACTCGCATAAAGAACAGACTGTACTCACAATAGGTGTAAACTATTTCACAGGATTATTTGAAATAGGTAGCTGGAAATTCAGGCAATTCATTAAACCTCAGGCCACAATCGGAGTAGATCGTTTTGTATACGATACTCTTACTCTTAACGATGGTTACGGCATTGATGGATTTAACAGCTCAGGTTCTTCAGGAACGAAGAGGCTTCTTCTGACATTACAGACACAGTCGTATTCTCCATGGAATCTTTTTGGTTTTCATTTTGGACCATTTCTTGTTTGCTCACTTGGCATGCTTGGTGATGGAGTCAGGGGTTTTAAAAACCATAAACTCTTTTCACAGTTTGGTCTTGGTGTCCTGATAAAAAACGAAAACCTGGTATTCAGAACTTTCCAGATCTCTGTTTCATTCTATCCCGTGATACCGGGTAACGGATATGATATTTTCAAGATGAATTCATACAGGACAACTGATTTCGGGTTCAGGGATTTTGAGATAGGAAAGCCGGATGTGGTGATGTATAGATGAGGTTGATGTTGAGGTTGAGGTTGAGATTTAAACTGCTTTCTGCAACCCTTAAGTGGTTATGATTGTTTATATTTAATATCTTATTGAAAAGAAATGACCAGAGTTTTGAGTTTGGTTTGTTTTTTTTTGTTTTTCCTGGCAAAAACACAAGGACAATGTCCAACACTGAATCTTACAAGTACAACAGGCAGTACATGCGGCATAACAGCTGTAACCGTTTCCGGAAATACATTCGGAGGAGTCGGCAAATAAAGTCACAATAACAGAAAATGGTGCAGGAACAGTAAGTCCGTCTTCATCGGCAGTTTCCCCCTTCTCGTTTACGTATACGCCTAAAAACCCGGATCTTGGGAAAGTAATTACCATAACAGTTACTACAAACGATCCAAAAGGATTATTATGCAATGCTGCAAAAAGCACCTATAAATTAACTGTAAGCGCTGTTCCTGCAGCTCCTGTCGTTGGTACAATAACAGCGCCAACCTGTACTGTTTCAACAGGGAGCGTGGTATTAAGCGGGTTGCCTTCTGCAGGTTCCTGGACGCTCACCCGTAGTCCGGGCGATATCACAACTTCCGGGACTGGAACCTCTGTCACAATTTCCAGCCTGCCGGCTGGCACATACAGTTATACTGTGACTAACAGTGCAGGCTGCAATTCCCCATCCTCACAGAGCGTTGTTATCCCCTTCCCCCCGGAATCTCCTGAAGTTATAGCAGGATTGATAACCCAGCCAACATGCAATTTATCAACAGGCAGTGTGGAATTAAGCGGATTACCATCTTCCGGAACATGGACTCTGACCCGTTCTCCCGGAGATGTATCTTTTACCGGAACAGGAACCAGTATGACAATAAGCAGTCTGTCATCCGGGACATATTCTTTTACTGTTACAAATTCCGCAGGGTGTTCATCACCGGCATCAGCCAATATTACCATAGCAAATCAACCTGCCATACCAGAGGTCCCCGTTATTGAAACAATAAGCCCTCCTACCTGCACCCTGGCAGCCGGAAGTGTTAAGATTACCGGCCTCCCTGAAGCAGGTACCTGGACTTTAACACGTTATCCGGGAGGATTTGCTTCAACCGGGTCCGGAACTGTGACGACTATTACCGGGATAACACCCGGACTATATAACTATGCAGTTACAAATGAAGATGGATGCATTTCAGGATTATCAGCAAATGTACTGCTCCCGGCTGTGCCTTCAGCTCCTCCTCCCCCGGCAATAGGTACTGTAACCCAGCCAGGACCCGCGGTAACAACAGGCAGTGTAGTACTTTCCGGTCTTCCGGTGACAGGACCATGGACACTAAACCGATCACCCGATAATGTGATCACGGATGGCACAGGAAGTTCTGTTATTATCTCAGGCCTTACTTCCGGGGTATATAATTTCAGTGTTACAAATTCGGATCAATGTACATCCGCATTGTCTGATGCAGTTACTATCGGGGCAATAACTGACAAGGCCGTAGTGGTGATAAACTTCCCTGCTCCGGTTTGTTTCCCGGCAACAATAGATCTCACAGATCCGAAAATAACAGCAGGATCTACCCCAAATCTGATATTTACTTACTGGACAGATGCCATGGCAACTGTCCCTTTCACAACTCCTGAAACAGCGACTTCAGGCACATGGTATATCAAGGGTACTTCTTCAGGCGGAACATCTGACACAGAACCTGTAATGGTTACAGTATTTCATACTCCGGATGCAGATGCCGGCACTGACCAGGTGCTTGTAAACCAGACATCAGCTCAAATGAACGCTGCATTAATTAATAATTACGAAACGGGCTTATGGTCTGTTATCAGCGGAAGTGGAGAGTTTTTTGATCCTGCATATCCGAAAACTTCAGTAAATGGACTATCTGATGATAATAATACTTTTTTATGGAAAGTCACGAATGGCATATGTCCTGCTTCAATCGATACAGTTGTAATAACCCTCCAAAGCCATCTCATCCCCACCCTGATAACCCCAAACATGGACGGAAGGAATGACTATCTGGTAATAAAAGGGTTTGATGCTTCCGATAAGATAGAACTTATGGTTTTTGACAGAAGAGGGGTTCAGGTTTACAGGAGCGATAATTATGATAACCAATGGAATGGCATTGATTTGAATGGTCAGCCGCTGGAGTCTGATACCTACTTTTATATAGTCAAAAGCAGTAAGAGCGTATCATTAAGAGGCTATATTATGATCAGAAAATAAAGCCTGATCCATCGCATGATTTATTAATTTACACAATTCACCAGGGATCCGGTTTTTTTTGCATGAAAAAATGTGAGTCCGTCAGATTCGGTCATATTTATTACTTCAAGCCCATGATCCTCCAGCATGATAGTGACACTTGAATCTGACATATAGCTATTCGTTATTGAGTCCATATAACTATAAATCATATTCATAAACGGAAACTTTGATACAATGCCTAATTCTAATTTATCAGAGTTTTTTATTTTTTCGGTCTTCGTCTTGCCCGTTCTGAGAGCAAATCTTTCAACTTTCTGATTATTGACAAAATGGCCAATGAAATTGCATTTGTCAGGTAAAATGTCAAGATGGGAATTTAGGAAATTTTCTATTTCACTGATGCGATTAAGCTTTTTCAGAACAACTATTGATCCTACTTGCTTCAGGTCATCAGAATCATAATAATAATGATGCTGTGAAGACAATACTATCAGATTGGAATCTATAAAATTGCCTCTTGACATGACATAACTGTAAAATTCATCGCCTCCTTCAGTCAATAACCTGTCAAAGGGATCCTCTTTCACCACTGCTTCCTGTCTGAGCACATCTAAAGGCCTGATACTGGTTCTGTTGTTACTAATTATTGAAATATCTGCTATTCCGTTCATATTAAAAGATATAATGCCACATGATTTAACTCCAAATAATGCATTCCGACCATCTGTTTATTGTGAAAAAGATCAGCAAAGCATCAGAATACAAATTTCGGAAATCAGGTGAATTGAGTGTTACACTATCATGAACTTAAGTTACATGATTCACATAAACGGGTATTGAAGAGTATTTAAAACTGACCGGTCGTTTTCACATTGGGAGAAGCTCTTTCTTTTTTAAATTTCTTGCGTGGGCTTTCATTGTTCAATTTATCTATTTCCTGATATGCCTTTATAAGGCTTTCAGGATATTCTCCGCTATAGTCGATCTTATAAAATGAAAAACCATTGTAAGGAATGACCATCTTGTCTTTAGCTATTTTCACCCTCTTATCAACATTCTTTTTCCTTAAATCACTGATAAAACTCTCCTCTCGTTCCTTGATCAGTTTCCCGAACTTCTCATTTACCAAAGATGAATCAATAATACCGTAACACTTTCCCTGGATTGTAAATACCAGTGAGTCTTTCATGTGACGGTTCAGATACATGACGAACATTGAATCCTTCGCTGACATCTTTTCAATTACCTCAATATCCTCAGGACTTAACGAGTCGGGGTTCTTTTTGTTTTTCTCCAGAAAATATTTCTTCTTGGCTTCGTAAAAGAGTATATATTCTTTTTCCTTTTTTGCATATTGATTTGGATGAACATTCAGGATTGCATCGGGATTTTTCAAAAGAAAATCAGCAATTTTTTCAACAAATTTTTCCTGGTTGGATGTAAGCTCATTTTGTCGCATCTGCCATTTCAGGGAAATAGATTTTTCAATTTCATTTTCAACATTCTTTACCTGCAATCTATATGGTGTACTGGGAGGTTTTACGAAGATATTCCGAAGTAAATCGCTTATCACATTACCCAGATGAAATTTAGGATCTCTCAGATTGCCGGTTATTGGTATTTCATAATCAATGTAGTTCCCACGTTCGCGGACAAAACTCATGATCAAAGGAACCGGGATCCATTTTGTGTCTTTATTCCTGATCCTCTTCGCTGTTCGGGGATCCACAATTACAAGGTGATTCCTGCTGTTTATAACTCCGTTTCTGACCCGCCAGTCACCATTAAATTCAATTGTTCCCCTGTCGATAGGAAATGAAGTATAAGTTATGATATACGGATTGAACTGAGCTAATGGCAATTTATTAAGATGATATTTCAGGTCAAAATCAGAAGTGTCTTTTGGATTGATACTGACTGACGCTGACAGGGAACCGAAAGGTTCTATCGGTGAAACAAAAGAAAAATTGACCCTGCTTCGCTCCTTATCTATTGAATCGGCCTTTACATTCAGGTGTAACCCCAATGCGAACTTCTCGCTCTGCGAATAATCGTTGAACTTTATTTCGCCGTCATAAATTCTCAGATGATGAATCTTAAAATTACTTTTAAAGAAGCTTGATGATATCACTTTTATATTACGGGCTATTTCAATAACAAGATTCAATTTCTGAGAATTGTTTTTTGCGGAATCGATGTTTGAACCATTCTTCCCAAACACTCTCTGGAGATTATCGAGGTAATCATATTTCTCATATTTGATGTATGGGTGAAGAAGTGATATGGAATCATATCTATAGATCAGATTCTCAGGATTCACCCGGATAATTGATATTGTCAGTTTGTCAAATGATACAAAATCGTTAACGCTGTCTTTGCCAAAATGGAAATCGTTGATGGAAATCTGTCCAGATGATGATACGGCTTTCTTGTCGAGTATGTTCCCGGAGGCTTTTATATCCGCATCTATGTTTGCTGTGAACCTGCCATAGTTTGTGAGGGACCTCAGCGATTGTGCTATTATACCTAAATCGAATCTATTCGCCTGGATAGCAATACGATAATCATAATTTTTCAGATTGATTGTAAGATCACTGCTGATATCGCCTCCTCCTGTACCAGGCAAAAAAGAGAACTTCAGGTTTATCGTATCATCATCCCACCTTTTACCTTCGCTCTCAATATTCACATTTTTAATAAAATAGTTAATTGGGGTTGTTGGTTCCCGGTAATGAAATTCGCCGGCGATAATCCTGAAATTCAGAATATTGAAGCGCATATTTGTCTGTGATGTGTCTTTTGCGGCACTATCTCCTTTTGCCGGAGAAAATCTCGCAATCAGATCGTCATAATTGGCGTTTTTGTTATTCAGCACAATAACGCCCCATGGATGATATAATGTCAAATTTCTTATTTCAGTTGTCTTTGAAAGCAGCTTCAGCATTGAGATCCTGGCATAGATCCATTCAGAGGAGAAGAATATACTGTCACTTTCAGCTTCGTAGATCTTCAGATCATTCAGTTTAACAACACCAGTAAAAGGGTTTATGATTACTCCGTCTGCTGTAATCTGTCTTCCGGTATATTTTATACTGTACTTTGAGATCAGATATGATGCCATTGGTTGTAAAAACAGTAGCAACACAATCAATAAAATTGCGAGTGATCCCGCCAGAATAAATGCGACTTTCTTAAGCTTTTGCATAGAACTGATATTCGATGTTCAATTTTACCAAGCAAAGATTAAAAAGTCTGTCAGTGAAAGTATTACATAATTATCATTACAATTTATGTAATTCACATGTCAGCCGCAATCCATTGCCAATTATCCGTGAATGATGTAACTCTTAATAATAGTTTTGTAATTCAAGCAGGACTGACCCCATTACCTTTGATTTATACTAAAAAATAAAACGCTATGTCACTTTTAACTATTTTAATTGTACTGATTGTTGCAGGTGTTCTTCTCTGGCTTGTCAATAATTATATTCCTATGGACCATAAAATAAAGAACATCCTCAACGCAGTTGTGGTGATTGTTGTAATTGTATGGCTTCTGAAAGTATTCGGAGTTTTTGTCTATCTTAAGGATATACACCTGTAAATGGGAGATTGGATTCCAGTTAGGGATAGACCCTGCTCCATGCACCGTGCTCTATCCGTGAATGATGTAACATTTCTCCTTCTTTGTATAAGCGACCTTTGAATTATTGAGGTCACCTTTGTGAAGTGAATTTTTAACACAACTAATAGCCAAAAGATGAAAAATAATGAACTTCTGATGAAAAGCCCACTAAAAATAAGCGGAAAAATCCTGAAAGAGAATGAAGAGTTGCAACAGACACTCGAATATTCCATAATGGTATCTGACTTAATAGCAAATGAATCCAGGAATGGTATCCGTCACAGTGTTGGGAAATACCTTAAAATATTCAGTTACCTTTTCCTGTTTACAGGTATGGTATTGACCCTGAATTCATGTATTGGAGGTTATGTAACTTCAGAACCCATGTATACGGAATATGCTAGGCCACAGCGTCCCAGTTCAACACATATCTGGATCGATGGAGACTGGGGCTGGAACAGCCAGACACATGTCTACGTCCAGAGAGCCGGCTACTGGGATAAGCCGAGACATGGACAATCATATGTTGCAGGCAGCTGGCAGTCATCACCAAAAGGAAAATCATGGAAAAAAGGTCACTGGCAGAAAGATAATCAGAGGAACAGGAATCAGCATAACAATAATCGCCGATAACTCCGGAATATCCACTGCAGGAATCGGTCACAACCAATTCCTGCATCTAATATATTGAGTTGAAAAAATACCAGATCCCTCCTCAGGAATCTGGTTTTTTTTTAAGCCAATGACAATCCTTCTAAAATCAAAAATCGCTTGACAGACCAGGCTTAAATTAAGAGTTGTGTTTAACAATAAACAAAATCTGCATAACGTATCTGTAAATCATATAAACTTGATAGGTAATTGTATAATGCTCCTCCCCTGTTATCACCATACATTTGTACATGAAAATTTCAATAACCAAATATTATGTCCAATCTTCTTATTATAGACGCTGCTGCATTAATAAAAATCTGGGCAATGGCATTTTTTGTTTTACATCTGGACGGATTAATTCATCTCCTTCCGGTTATAGCAATTTTTGCGTTTTTGCTGAGATTTCTTTACAACAAGTCCTTATTAGCACACCGATAATACTGAACTGAAATTATTATGTTATGTTCGAATTTTGAAAAATAATGAAATTGTATATTAAAAATATGGTATGTGACAGATGTAAGGCGATTGTCAAAACCAAACTGGCTGAAGCCGGAATAAAGTACGGTGAAGTATCTATTGGTGAGGTGACAGTAAACCAAAGGCTTACCACTGTTCAACACAGGAAATTTTATTCATCACTTAAACACCTTGGTTTTGAATTGATCGACAAAAAGAAAATTGCTCTTATCGAAAAATTGAAAGGCGCCATAGCTCTTATTGAAACGGTCTCTGACGGGGATTTAAATTTAAGTTACACTGATTTCATAAGTCTGAATGTAGATGACAGTTTTATTTCCCTCAATACCCTCTTTTCGGAAATTGAGGGCATTACAATTGAAAAATATATAATCAGGCAAAAAGTAGAAGTGGTTAAAGAGCTTCTCGGCCACAATAACTATTCGATAGCAGAGATCGCCGCCAAAATGCATTATGGAAGTGTAACACAATTATCCAGCCAGTTTAAGAGCATTACCGGACTTACTCCTTTGCATTTCAAGCAACTCCGGCATATCAGCTCCCATGTTCAGAGTCAAAACTGAATAATTTTATACCGAACATTCGTTATATAAATTTTTTCAAAGAATAACATTCCGTCATTTAATAATCTCATAATATAAAATATCATAATATATTAAAATGAATCATATTGATCAATTCAGCAAAGTAGCTGTGTCAGAAAGGAAAGCACACAGTTACACCGACAGCTCAAAATCGCTGGAAAAAACATATGTAAATCACAATAACGGCTTTCACTCCGAAAAGAATCTCTTGTTGCGCATACAGGAAATGGACAGGTTAAATGCGAGTCTGGAACTTCTTCTTGGGCAACGTACGAGCAAGCTCACAGAAATTGTTTCCACAAACGGCAAATTCCTTTCCATTATTGCACATGACCTGAGAAGTCCTTTCAGTTCAATAGTAGGTATTCTTGAATTATTAAAAATAAGCCTGAAGGAATTCAATAAAGATGAGATTGAAAAGTATGTGGATATCGTTTATAAGTCGGCCAATAATACCCTCGTACTTCTTGATAACCTCCTCGTTTGGGCACTTTCACAGAACAAAGAAAAAAATTTTAAACCTGTTAAGATAAATCTGCACGAATTGCTCAGAGAGGAAATTGAGAGCCTCAAAACTCTGGCGGAATTAAAACATATTTCGCTGAAACAGGAAATCGGAAAGGATTTGAATGTAACTGCCGACCTGCAAATGGTTAAGACAATTCTGAGAAATCTTATTTGCAACGCCATAAAATATACTAACGAGAATGGTGAAATTATGATAAATGCTCTTGAAAAGAAGAAACTTGTTGAAGTAGATGTTACAGATAATGGAATCGGGATTTCAATGGAAAATCAGAAAAAACTCTTCAAAATTGACTTTCTTCACTCAACACCCGGCACAAAAGACGAAAAGGGTACAGGATTTGGACTCTTGCTATGCAAGGAATTTGTTGAGTTACATGGAGGGAATATCTGGATAGAGAGCCAGGAAAGCAAAGGAAGCAGGTTTTCTTTCACCTTGCCACATTATTTATAGCTATATTATTGATATTTAAATATATAAATGACCTGTAAATAATGTAACTTTTTATAAGAATTATGTAACATTACACCAGACTGAAAACATGATTTTTATGAAATATAAGCTCCTTTAAATAATTTAAATTAATTTGTGAAAGCAGGCAATACCATTTCAGAAGAATCTTTGAAGGAAAAAGATCCACCCTCCCAAATTGGACTTTTTCCTATTGTAGGAATAGGGGCCTCGGCTGGCGGTCTGGAAGCATTGGAACAATTCCTGAGTAATGTACCTGAAAATACAGGCATGGCTTATGTCATCGTACAGCATCTTGACCCTACTCACAAAGGAATGTTGCCTGAGCTACTGCAGAGAATTTCAAAAATGAAAGTCTACCAGGTAAAAGACCGGATGGTGGTAGTGCCAAATTGCGTTTATGTGATTCCTCCTAATAAGACTATGACAATTTTGCACGGGGTCCTGCATCTTCACAAACCAATTCTATCAAGAGGTCAGCGTCTGCCGATTGATGTTTTCTTATATTCCCTTGCTGAAGACAGAAAAGAACTCGGCGTTGCATTGATACTATCAGGCATGGGTTCAGATGGCAGTCATGGTATAAGGGCAATGAAGGAAAATAACGGTACCACTATGGTACAGGAACCAGGAAGTGCAAAATTCGACAGCATGCCCCGCAATGCAATTGATACGGTAACAGTGGATATTGTCGCTTCACCGGCAGAACTACCTTCCAGACTGATAGAATACTTTAAGAGGATTCCACCTCTTCGTACAGACACAACTGTGGAGATAAAAGATAAAAGTTCACTGGAAATTATCATCCAACTACTGAGAGCTTATACAGGTAATGATTTCGAACATTATAAGAAGAATACAGTATATCGCAGGATAGAGAGACGCATGACTGTGCATAATATTGACAAGATTGCTTCATATGTTTTGTTTTTAAATGAAAATCCTAAGGAAATTGAGATCTTATTTAAAGAACTGCTTATTGGAGTAACGAACTTCTTCCGTGATGCGGCTGTTTGGGAAAAGCTGAAGGAATCTATTCTTCCGGATATAATATCAAAGCTTGAACCGGGCTCGATTCTTCGCGCATGGATTCCGGGGTGCTCTACAGGCGAAGAAGCATATTCATTGGCTATCATATTCAAGGAAGCGCTCGAAAAAGTAAATCCTCACGGAGGATTTACATTGCAGATCTTTGCCACGGACCTTGATAATGAAGCAATTGACATTGCACGTAAAGGTGTTTTTTCTGAGAATATAACTGAAAATGTGTCACCTGAGCGATTAAAAAGGTTTTTCCTCAAGACTGAAGATGGTTATTTTATAAATACGGAGATCCGGGAAAAAGTTGTGTTTGCACAACATAATATAATAATGCATCCTCCATTCACAAAGATCGATATTCTTTCCTGCCGGAATCTGCTCATATATATGGAGCCGGAACTTCAGAAGAAAATGATCGGTCTGTTTTATTATAGCCTTAATCCGGAAGGATATAATGATACTGGGCAGTTCCGAAACTCTTGGAACAAGGGGCAATAATCTGTTTTCTACTTTGGATCTGAAATGGAAAATATTTAAACGGTCAGCAACCATCATGACTCCTGATCTTTATGATTTTCCCACTTTTTCCAAAACCAAAAACATAACTACCGGATTAGACAATCCCTCAGGTATCTACCCAGAATATTCAATCTTTGGCGGATCAGCTATTATCGAACAGCTATGCAGCGGCCGGTGTTCTGGTAAATGAACAGGGAGACATTCTTTATATCAGCGGTCATACCGGAAAGTATCTTGAACCAGCTGTTGGCAAGGCCAACATGAATATTTTTGCAATGCTGCGCGAAGGCTTACGTACTGAATTCTCCATTGCTTTTCACAAAGCAATATCGAAAAAGGAAAAAGTTTTATTAAGAAATATCAAAGTTGGTTCCAATGGAAGTGCTTTTCATATAAATATAAGCATTCAATGGATCGACAAACCCGATCCCTTAAAAGGTAAAGTAATGATTATCTTTAAAGATGTTGAGGAAGTCATCATGTCAAAGATAGAGGAACGGAATGAAAAAAAATCGGCCGACAATCTCAGGCATTTGGAGCTTGAGAAAGAACTGAAGTATGCCCGTGAAAAGATTCAGGATACTCTTGAAGCCATGCAATCCTCCCAGGAAGAATTAAAATTTACAAACGAGGAATTACAATCAACAAATGAAGAGCTTCAATCCACTAATGAGGAGCTTATGAGTTCAAAGGAAGAAATGCAAAGCCTGAATGAGGAATTACAGACTCTGAATGCGGAATTGCAGTCAAAAGTTGATGATTTTACGAGGGTCAACAACGACATGAAAAACCTTCTGAACAGTACCGATATTGCAACTCTTTTTCTCGACAGCAAGCTGAATATCCGCCGTTTCACGCTCCAGGCTGTTAAAATCTTCAAACTTATTAAAAGCGATGTTGGCAGGCCAATTACAGATCTTGTTTCAGACCTCATCTATCCCGATCTGGCCGAGGATGCTCTTTCAGTGCTCAAAACGCTTATATTCATCAAGAAACAGGTGCCTACAAGAGACGGAAGATGGTTTTCAATCCGCATTATGCCCTATCGAACACTCGATGACAGAATAGATGGAATCGTAATCACATTCTTTAATATTTCGGATCTCAAAGAAGTAGAAGTAAAACTTCATGAAACTGAACAATTGAACAGGCTATTATTGAATACTTCTTCAGATATTATTGTTAAATTGTCGTCTGATTTAAAGATTACCGATATGAATCCTGCGGCAGAGAAGTATTTTGGAAAAAAGCAGGAAGAGATAAGAAATAAAAATTTTGTTGACATTTTTATTACTAAATCACTAAGGGAAAAAACTAAAATTCAACTTAACAGGATAATGACCGAATCGGATGATACAAGCTTTACGATGCAATCCACAGTAATGAAGGAACTTGTTGAGGCTGAATGGTCCGTAATTGTACTGCTTAATAATCAAAAAGTGCCAAGCGGTATGATACTATCAACAAAAAAACTTTAACAATATGAGTACAGAAAAACGGAATTTTACCGATGATCAGATGCTACGGAGAAATGCAGAAGAACTTCTGAAAAAGAAACAGGATAAAATGGACAAGCTCATCATTGAAAATGACTCCATAAAACTGCTCCACGAACTCCAGGTTCATCAGATAGAGCTGGAGATGCAGAATGAAGAACTTATAGAGGCAAACGAGACTGCCGAAACAGCCCTTAAGAAATATACAATGTTATACGATTTCGCACCTATGGGCTATTTTACTCTCGATAGCAATGCAAATATCCGTGAATTGAACTTTACAGGAGCAGAGATCCTTGGTGATAAACGTTTCAGCCTGGTAAACAGCAACTTTAAACTATTCATAGCGGAAGATTCGCGAAAGGTATTTGACAAGTTCTTTACTAAAATCTTCGCCAAAAACAGCAAAGAATCTTGCGAGGTCATGTTGGGTTACGACGGGACTCCTTTATGCAGCGCATATATGGAAGGTGTCGTAACCGGAGATGACAGAAATTGCCTGCTGACAGTAGTAGATATCACCAACCTTAAAAAGAAAATTAATTCATGACTTTTTCACGGATGATTCTTATTTTTCGAGCACCGATCTGAAAAATGCTTTCATCTCAGCAGCGTAGTAAACCCCATATTTCGCAAATGTTGCCTTTACATTTACTTCAGGTTTCCAATCGAAAAAAGCATGACTGGCCCCTCCTACCTGAACATATTCGACCCGCTGGCCTGCTTTTACAAGGCCGTCAACATATACTTTTACAGTCTCATCTTTTATAAGCGGATCGTTAGTGCCTCTCAGAAAATACTGAGGAACAGCTCTTTCCGATACATTCGGAATGTTACTCAGAGGAGCTATACCCGCTTTCCAGGTTTCATCAGCTGATGGATCATCGGAATAATGATTGAGGAGATTTCCTCCGAACACACCGTAACTCGGAGCAGCAGCTTTGATTGAAACAAGCATTTCAGCTCTCACTTGTTCGATGGTTTTGTTTTTTGGCAGATATGATGGCATGAATTCAAATACCCCCTTGGTTTTTCCATATCCTCCGTCACCTATTTTATTGGCCATTGTGGCTGCAAGAGCCGACAAATGTCCTCCTGCGCTATCGCCGGTAAGGCCAATTCGTGTCGGATCACCACCATATTCCGCAGCATGTTCCATTATATGAGCTATTGCACCATATACATCATCCACAATGTCAGCCATGGTATTGCCTGTTGCGTCGCCATCAGCTTTTCCTGCCCACCGGTAATCAATGCTGAATACGACAAATTTGCCGTCTTTAGTAAGTTCACGGGCTAAGCCGCGCATTATATCTTCTGTATTGGTAGTCCACCCCCCTCCATGAATAATGATTATACATGGCAGGTTTTTAGCCCCTTTTGGTGAAAAAACATCATATTTAAGTGGCTTAACCCCTGGTTTTGCGTAAATCACATCCTGAGTTACATTAATATCTGCTACAGCCGATTTCTCAATGAATGAGGCTCCAATATGTTTTTCTTTGTCGATTGTAACCTTAAAAACCGGACTCATTGATTCATAAAACATCTGGCCCCACTGTCCTCTTTGCGAATAATATACAGCATCAAGAACGAAACCGGCAGCAGGTTTGGCAGTTACCGTTACTACGGTTCCTGAAGGATATTTTCCATCTGATGGCAATACGGGATCGAGTGTAACCGTTCCATTAAGAGGTTTATCAACAATCGTATTATAAGATTGTGCCATAGTTTCCCCTGTGGAAAATATTACTCCAATAAGGCCGAGAGCAAATAATTTTAAAAATGATTTTTTCATGGTTTATCAGGATGAATTATTTTAAATGTGGAATTCAAATCTACAATAAAAAAAGACATCCCGAACCATTCCCCTCGCTTATTTCAGGGGAAATTCATTCAGAATCTGCTTTTACTATCATCCTGGAAGGACCTGCCGGGAATCGATTATATTCAGCAGCATATGAAAATGAGGCACCAGATTTCATTTTGCTGGCATATTAAATTACCAAACCCAGTTCAGCTAATTCTGAGGATGTTGAGTTAATATCTTTGTGGTGAATGCCCCTTATGCCAAGTTCACCCGCCACGTCAATAAACATTTCCCTGTCCTCCAGATAAGCTACTGAATCTGCTGATACCTGTGCAATATCGAGTGCGATCCTGAATATTTTAGCATCAGGTTTACGTATATGGACAAAGCATGATGAGACATAGAAATCCACAAAATTATTTAATCCGAACTTATGGATCCGGTATTCATTTAATTCACGCGCCTCATTATTAACAACAGCAATTTTTAGATTATATCGTGCTTTCAGCTCCCTTACAAGATTGATCATCTCAGGATGATCGCATGATTGTGTGAACATAAAATCCCTGAACTGTTCCAATGTAAAATCACGTTCCTGAAAAAATATCACTCTTCTGAGATATTCCTCCAGCGTTAGCTTGCCCTCTTCATATATTGAATATGTAAGATGATGCCGTTCTTCAGTATCGGAGAAATCAAGTTTGAAGTATTCGGCAGCCCTTCTTCTGGATTCTTTTCCCCATCCGTTTGTCAGCAGTACACCGCCGATGTCGAGAAACAGAGTAGTTATAGACAAAGAATTGTTCATATCACTTGGTTTATTAATTATTTGCTCTTATTCCCCAGATCTGTCGGGGAAGACCAGAAATGTCCGGGATCAAAGAATCCCTCTGTTGGTTCCGGCCCCCAGGTGCCGGCTTTATAATTTGGAAAATAATCAGGCGTTTCCGATGACCATGCTTTCAGCACTGGCATGATAATCTGCCATGCAGCAGTAACCTGATCGGAGCGCATAAAGAGAGTAGCATCTCCGTTCATCACGTCCCACAGGAGTGTTTCATACGCATCAGGCACAGGGATTGAAAAGCTCTCCTGGTAATTAAAACGCATACTTACTTGTTTTAATAACAATTTTGTACCAGGCTGCTTGGCCTGAAACCGCAACACGATGCCTTCATCAGGCTGGATTGACATAACGATGCATGAAGGCTGCCAGTCGGGGATGGCTTCAGGTGGAAATGACTTGTGCGGTACAGCACGGAACTGTATTGTGACTTCCGACATCTGTCGCGGAAGCCGCTTACCGGTCCTGAGATAAAAAGGTACACCCTGCCATCTCCAGTTATCGACGAATATCTTCAATGCTGCAAACGTCTCTGTCTTTGAAGATGGAGATACATCAGATTCTTCTGAGTATCCGCAAACTTTTTTCCCTTCGGACTTACCTTTGTCATATTGTCCTCTGAAGGCAAACCTGCTAACCCTGTCAGCAGGAATCGGCCGTACAGCATGAAGTACATCAACCTTCTTATTCCTTATCTCATCAGCTTCAAATGAGATCATTGGCTCCATTGCTATCAGACAGAGCAATTGCATAAGATGATTCTGAATCATATCGCGTAAGGCACCGGCTCCATCATAGTAAATTCCACGATGCTCAACACCCAGTTCTTCCGCTACAGTTATTGTAACATAATCAACATAGCGCCGGTTCCATATAGGTTCAAAAAGAGGGTTGGCAAAACGAAATGCCAGTATGTTCTGAACTGTTTCTTTTCCCAGATAGTGGTCAATCCTGAAGATCTGTGATTCTCTGAAACAGTTTCTGAGTGTGCGGTTTAAGGCTTCAGCTGATTCCAGATCCGACCCGATGGGCTTTTCAACAACTATTCTTGTAAGTTCATGGTCTTTGGCTAACTCTGATTCTTTTAAATGATTCGGGATAATACCGAACATAAAGGAAGGAGTTGCCATATAAAAAATACGTTGTGTTTTCACCTTCCAGTCAGTTTCAAGCTTTTCACATTGATCTTTCAGCAATTTATAGATCTCAGGACGCTTAAAATCTCCTTTAATGTAATAAATATGATCCGAAAACTCCCGCCACAATTTATCGTGGACCTTACTTTTTCCCGAAAAGTTATCAATGCCTTCACGAAATCTCTTTCGAAGTGCACCAATTTTAAAATCAAGCCTGTCGAGTATTATAATTGCAAAATCGGAAGGCATGCTGGAATCCTGATAAAGTTTGAAAAGAGATGGCATCAGTTTTCTCCATGTAAGATCACCTGATCCCCCGAATATGGCAAATACTGTTGGTATTAGCTTTCCGTTCGTTTTCATCCGAGTGTTTTTATCCATTCTGTATGATATGTTCCTTTTGTATCATTCCGTTCATATGAATGACCGCCAAAATAATCGCGCTGTGCCTGTATGAGATTTGCCGGCAGCCATGAACTACTGTATGAATCGAGATAGGCCAATGATGACATCAATGCAGGAACGGGAATTCCCTGTGAAGCAGCAATGGCGATTACGCTGCGAAGATTTTCATGGTTAAAACTAACCTGCTGTGAGAGTTTCGGATCGAGAAGCAAATTCGGAAGTCCGGGATTTGAATGAAAAGCTTTATTTATGTCTTCAAGCATGGATGACCGAATAATGCATCCTCCTCGCCATATACTGCTTATTGCCACCGGATCAAGACGGTATCCATACTTCCCGGAAGCTGCTGTAAGAAGACAAAAACCCTGAGCGTAGGTTATAATAAATGATACGTAGAGCGATTTTTGAATATGCACAAGAAACTCTTCTTTATCTCCCTGAAACCCTGAATATCCGGAATTATAAATTTTATTTGCGACAGCTCTTTCTTCCTCCAGTGCAGACAGGTTTCGCATAGAAACGGCAATATCAATAACAGGAACTGGAACCTGAAGCTCCATAGCGCTTTGCGACGCCCACATCCCGGTTCCCTTCTGACGAGAGACGTCAAGTATCTTATCTATAAGCCTGTTCCCAGTTTTTTCATCAACCTTTTCAAATATGTCTGCCGAGATCTCAATAAGAAAGCTGTTCAGTTTACCAGTATTCCATTTTTTGTAGGCGTCACTGATCATATCGTCGGAGAAACCAAGAATAAGCTTCATGAGTGCATAACTTTCAGAAATAAGCTGCATCAAGCCGTATTCAATTCCATTATGAACCATTTTAACAAAATGGCCGGAAGAGTGCGGACCAAGATAAGTCACGCATGGCATTCCATTCACTTTGGCAGCTACTGCCTCAAAAACAGGTCTTACTCTTTCATAAGCTTCTTCGAGTCCCCCCGGCATAATGCTGGCGCCGCTTCTGGCACCTTTTTCACCTCCTGAAATTCCTGTTCCCAAAAAAGAAATTCCTTTTTCCCTGAGCCTTATTTCACGCAGGTCAGTGTCTTTGTAATATGAATTACCGAGATCAATCAACAAGTCATCCTTACTCAGGTACTGCAAAGTAGCATCAATTACACTGTCAACAGCCGGCCCGGCCGGGATCAGGAGTATTACTGAGCGGGGTTTTCGCAGACAGTCCAGAAATTGTTTGAGATCTGAGGTGTAAAAGACAGCCTTTCTTTCATTCATTTTCAACAGACCTGCGACTTTGTTGGTATCATTGTCGTATCCTGCGACAGCAATACCATGATCAGCAATATTAAGCAGAAGATTTCTGCCCATCACTCCCAATCCGATAATTCCAATTTCGTAATCCATGTTAAGTGTTTATCGTTTTGCGTTTATCGTTTATCGTTTTGCGTTTATCGTTGCGCGCCTACCCCTAAATTCCCCAAGGGGGACTTTGGTTTTTTCAGCCCCCCTTGGGGGGTTGGGGGTGGCTTTACATTTCACATTCCTATGTAATTTCCATCTTTACTGATGAGTTTTTATTCAGAATTGCAATACTGACATTGTCGGCAGTTCTGATAAACCTGAGATCAATATGATTCTTCCTGAATTCCAGATTCCTGATCTCAAGCGAATCAATATAATCGGGTAATACCGGTCTGTGAAACCTGATCACATTTTCAAATGCATCAATCTCAATTCCAAGAAACGCCTGAATTATCATAAAACATGAGGCAACTGACCATGTCTGAGGTGAGCAGGCGACCGGGTAATCGGTCGGAGGCTCCCCCTCTCTTCTTTTAAATCCGCAGAATAATTCCGGCAACCTCTGCCCTTCGATAAACAAGCTCGCATCAAAAAGCGCTTTTGTTATCTTATTTACTTCGACCTTTAACCCGTATTTCGAAAGTCCGTATGCAATAAGGGCATTGTCGTGAGGCCATATAGACCCATTATGATACGACATGGGATTATACCTCACTTCCCCCGATGCAAGAGTTCTGATACCCCATCCTGTAAACATCTTGCCGGAGAATAAATTCAAAGCAACTTTAATTGCCTGTTCTTCTGTGGCAATGCCGGAATACAGACAATGTCCTGCATTTGAGGAACTTATGTCACATGGTTTTTTTTCTGCATCAAGAGCAAGATAAAACATGGATTTTTCCTCTGACCAGAATTGCCGGGAAAATTTTTGCTTCAGCTTTTCAGCCATTTCTGCAAAATTCCTGGATTTTTCCTCAAAGCCTAATTTCTTTGACAGCAGTGAAGCTTTGAGCCAGGCATCATAGACATAACCCTGAACTTCGCATAACGCTATCGGAGCATTTGCAATTTTACCATCGGAGTAAGAAACTGCATCAAATGAGTCTTTCCAACCCTGGTTAAATAATCCGGATTTTTCTTTCCTCGCATATTCAATAAACATGTCACCGTCAGTATCGCCATATTTTTCAATCCAGTCAAGGGCAAGTTCGATATTTGGCCATAGTTGAGTTATGGTCTCCAGGTCTCCTGTTCTTTTATAATAAGAACCGGCAAGGACAACAAAGAGCGGGGTGGAATCAATTGAACCGTAATATTGCCTGAATGGTATTTCATTCAGATCTGCCATCTCTCCTCTTCGTGATTCGTGCAATATCTTTCCGGGTTCTGCATCTCTGAATGCGTTTACTTCTTTTGCCTGGGTAGCCGCCAGAAATAAGAGAACACCTTTGGCGACTTCCGGACTTATCCATAGACATTCCAGAGCTGTAATGATTCCATCCCTTCCAAACGGGGTGTTATACCACGGGATGCCGGCATAAGGATAAGGTCCAAACGCAGTATCGGTTATCATTGTTATCATATCGGCTTTTGACCTGTGAATCCAGTGGTTAAACTGAGTATTGGATGTAAAAACATCACATGAAGTCTTATTAATGTATTCCAGCCGTCGTTTGTATTTTTTTATCGCCAGTGGAAAACCAAGGATTGCCTTTTCTTTTTCACCGGTTATCATAAATGTAATTGTGATGGATATAAGGAAACTCTGATTTGGATTTAACCTTATATCATATGAAGCAATATTGTGTTCGATTTTTGCCGGATCGGGACACATAAATATCCGGGTGTTCCTTAATTTATCATCGAGACCAATATATCCGAGTTTCAATCTGTTGCTCTCTGTTTCAACAGGCAATAATTTGCCTTTTTTTGCACGTGATGTACCACGAACTTCAAAAATGTCACTGTAATCAGAGTCGAAAAATAATTCAAGATTAAAATGGATTTTTTCCAGACTATAGTTATAGCTCCGAATCTGCTCATAGTAGACTCCTTCCCAAAGTATTTTTTTTCTCATAATATGAGCTGAACCTTTTGAAAGTATTAGTCTGCCATTTTCGATAATATCGGGATTTGTAAGATCGACAGATATCATCTCGTTGCCTTCCTTAGTATCAGAGCTCAGATACAGAGGTTTCTGGCCTTCTAACCTGATCTGAAAATCAGACAGGAAACGGGTTCCCTCATAATAAATCCCCTGAACACTCTTATTAAAAGGAAGAATATCGCCGTATTTATTCAGAACGGCAAAAGAGTCACCATTTTTCAATTTGAACGTTCTTTCCTCCTGAAGAGATGTAGTCGCTAAAACTGAAAATTGATCTGAATGCTTTTGTTCCATGTCAGGCGCTTAAAGTGTCTTTGAGGGTGCGATTAAAATCATTGTTCCGTATTGCATTTATCATTGATTCATAAATCATAAGATAGTCATCAGTCATTCTCTGAACGGAAAATCTTTTTTCAAATAAACTACGGCATAACATTCTGTCAAGTACGTGCAGATTTTTAACAGCCTCAACAGCCTCTTTTTGTGAATTGACTATGAAACCTGTCTTACCTTCATCCACAACCTCAGGCACACTCCCGCAACTATAGGCAACGACCGGAGTGCCGCACGCCATTGCCTCTATCATTGCCAGTCCAAATGGCTCTGGCCAGTCGATCGGATATATGAGACCCAGGGCATTGCCGAGAAGCTCCTCTTTTTCTTTTTCTCCAACCTCACCAATGAACTCTACCATAGGGTGATCCAGCAGGTTTTTGATCTTCGATTCAAAATAATTTTCGTCTACTTTATCTACCTTTGCAGCGATTTTGATCTGTATACCTGCCTTTTTCGCAATTTCTATAGCCCTGTCTACCCTTTTTTCAGGTGAGATTCGCCCGACAAAGACAAGATAATCGCCTCCCTTTTTATTAAAATGATACAAATCCAGTGGCAGTCCATGATATACTGTTCCTTTCCAGTTCGAATAAGAAACCGGTCTCCTTTGTGAATCTGATATTGATACCAGTGGGATTTCCCGGAATTCGGTGAAAAGAGGTTGCAGTTCCGGGATGTCAAGCCTGCCATGCAGCGTCGTTAAATATGTATGATGGCTCCTTCTCATTATGGGGAAATATAGATAATCGAGATGGGAGTGAATAATATCAAATTCATGTGCTCGTTTTTCTACCATTTCCATCAAAGTAAAATGATGCACAAATGGATCTATGCAATCAGCGTCGAGCCGCAAGGCACTTTTACAAACAGGTACCAATTCTGCACTCGTAACAGAATCACCGCTTGCAAACAAGGTAACCTCGTGTCCCCGGGCAATTAGCTCCTCGGTCAGATTATGCACTACCCTCTCTGTTCCTCCATATAGCTTAGGAGGAACGCTCTCATATAATGGCGAAACCTGTGCTATTCTCATAAAACATTATTAAGATAATTGACATACTATAAGACAATTATCGGGACGAAAGGTTTAATGAAGGTGAGGGGGCAGTGTGTGAGGTGTGGGCGTGTCGGACATGGCAGGCCGGCAGCCCCCTTTAAAACAAATACCAAACCAATATTGTTAAACAAATCTAATTCGACTTACATGATCATAACTGAAGAACAGAACAGGGAATCGTCGGCTTTTTTTAAAGAAGCAATTGATATACTAGCTGAGAGTCATGCCAGATTTCTGATAGGCGGAGCGTTTGCTGTTTTTCAACATTCAGGAATTTTCAGGAACACAAAGGATCTGGATATATTCTGCAAGTACAGTGACTATCCGAAAATACTTAAAGCCTTCAAATCCAAGGGATATCAGACTGAATTAACCGATGTACGATGGCTGGCAAAAATATTCCGGGGGGAGTATTTCATCGATCTTATATTCGACACTACAAATAATATCTGTAAGGTGGATGATTCATGGTTTGAAAATTCCGCAAAAGGTGTATTTGAAGGACTGGAAGTATCATTTCTTGCTCCGGAAGAACTAATATGGCTTAAGACTTATGTTCAAAACAGGGAACGTTTTGACGGAGCCGATGTTAATCATCTGATCCTTAAAACCGGGAAAAACCTCGATTGGCACAGACTTCTCGACAGACTTGATCAGCACTGGCATCTGCTGCTTGCAGAACTGATACTATTCCAGTTTATTTATCCATCCGACTATCAGGAGATAATTCCAAAATGGATTTTTGATGAACTGATGACCAGGGCAAATGAGCAATATGACCTTCCGGGCACAGGGGAAAAGGTTTGCCGTGGTCCGCTAATAGATCAGACACAATATGCCATAGATATCAGGCAGTGGGATTATAAGGCCTTTACAATAACTACAATTTGAAGTCGATGGCAGATGAACCAAGAGTAAAAATTGCGGCAGTAGCAGATCTGCATGTAAAGGAATCTGACAAAGGGAAGTGGACCGAACTTTTTAAAGAAGTTTCGCGAAGAGCTGATGTGCTTTTAATCTGTGGTGATCTGACTGATACCGGCGATGAAAATGAGGCAAGAACATTGCTTGAAGAATTAAAAAGCTGTTCAGTTCCAGTGCTTGCAGTCCTGGGAAACCATGATTTTGAAAAAGGGAGGCAAAAACTGGTGCGACAGATTTTACAAAGTGATCATGTAAGAATACTCGACGGAGAAGCAATTGTTTTAAAAAATATCGGATTTGCCGGAGTAAAAGGATTTGGTGGCGGGTTTGACGCTAATATGCTTGCCAAATTCGGAGAAGACGCAGTAAAAATATTTGTTAATGAAGCTGTTGAAGAAGCGCTTCACCTCGACAGGGCGCTGTCGAGGCTTGATGATGAAAATGAAAATATTAAAAAAATCGCTCTTTTGCACTATTCACCGATAACGACAACAATTGCCGGCGAGCCGGAATCAGTATTTCCATTTCTGGGTTGCTCGAGGCTGGCAGAACCTCTCACAAGAAGAAAGGTTCTCGTAGCTTTTCATGGACACGCCCATAAAGGTACACTTGAGGGAGAAGCGCCGGGAGGAGTGAAAGTTTATAACGTCGCCAGATCAATTTTAACAAGGGCAGGATATGCCTTTCCTTTTTTTATTTATGAAGTGTAAAGATTGCGGGTCCAAGACCGGGCTTTGAGGATCTTTTGCTTCTTAGATGCTTTTACCGGCCAGGCGTGTCATTCCATAATAAGCACTGCCAAGCAATGAAGCGCTGGATCCGAGATGTGCCCTTTCAATTTTAACTTCCGACCTGCAATTTTCAAGTGAGTTTGCGAAAGCGCTGTCTTTTATCATTGAAAGGTAACTATCGTTGGCTTCAGACATTCCGCCTCCAAGTACGATTATCTGGGGTGCAAAAATGGTTATCAGATTAGCCAGCCCGATACCAACGAGCATGGCATTTTCTTTTACGACTTTTAAAGCGACGGCAGAATTCCTGTAACTCAATTCAAAAATCTCGCGGCAGCTTAGGGGTTTTGAAAGCTCACCATCAGGAACAGCAATTTCTTCATTGTAACGTCTTACAATTGCAGAAGCAGATGCGAATTGTTCATATGAACCCCTTATACCTTTATCACTTTTGGCATTCTCAAAATTTATAATCATCTGTCCAACCTCTCCACCGGCATTATTCACACCTCTGTATAGTTTTCCGTTAATTATGATACCCCCGCCGATACCGCTGCGAAGAGCCACAAAAATAATATTGTCATAACCTTTCGCAGCCCCGAACCGATGCTCCGCAATGGTCATCATGTTTGCATCATTGCCTACATATGAAGGCAGCCCTGTTTCCTGATTGATGATCTTCGCAAGCGGAACATTTGTCCAGTCTGTTTATGCCCTGATCGGGACCAATTATGATCCCCGACACATGGTCGATGAAGCCCTTTGCAGCAGTTCCGATACAGATTGGATTTATACCCCTGTCTGCAACTGATTGCCGTATATCCTTTATCGCTTCAAGAACTTTTAAAATGATATATTCCCGGGTTTGCACAGCTGCAATCGGAAATGTTTTTGCAGAAAGAACTTCACCCTGAATTTTAACGACTGCGATCTTTATTGAATTCCGTCCTATATCTATTCCAATAGCTGCAGCGTGGTTGAACATGTTAATTGTTTAAAGAAAAAGATAAAAGACAAAAGTATAAAGACAAAAGTATTGTGATAAAAGATAGAAAAGACAAAAGTATTGTGATAAAAGATAAAAGACAAAAGTATAAAGACAAAAGTAATTTTCTCTATGACTGCTGTGTTTATTCTCTGCGATTCCTAAGGTTGATGGATTTCATATTTTTCCTTTGCGTTCCTTTGTGGTTAATGGATTTTGTTTTTTTACCTTTGGCAAGGATTACCTATTTAAATTATGAAAGAGAAAGTCAGGGAAATATTTAAAAAAGAGGCAGCTGCAATTGAAAACATTCCTGTTAACGACAGTTTTGAAATTGCAGTGAACATAATTTTCAGCCATGTTCATGAAAAAAACGGGAAACTTGTAACCAGCGGAATGGGGAAAGCCGGCCAGATTGCCCATAACATAGCAACTACTTTCAGTTCAACAGGTACACCATCAATATTTCTTCATCCGAGTGAAGCACAGCATGGAGACCTGGGAATTTTACAGGAAAATGATGTTCTCCTGGCAATTTCCAACTCCGGGAAAACCCGCGAAATAATCGAGTTGATTGATCTTAAGAATAATCTCTATCCGCAGGTACCTGTAATTGTTATAACAGGTAATCCTGACAGTCCTCTCGCTTTAAAAGCTGATTGTTTTATTCTTACTGGTGCACCGGCAGAAGTTTGTATTATTGGTCTGACACCCACCACATCCACAACTATGATGACTGTGATCGGAGATGCCCTCGTAGTTCTTCTTATGTCAAAAATTAATTTTGGACCTGCTGATTATGCGAAAAGGCACCACGGTGGTTATCTGGGAATGAAGTCAAGGGAAATATCGGTAAAAAACAATCTAAAAATCTGATCCTTTTTTTTCGTTCAGAATTGACTCCAAAGTGCTTTCAAGGGTCTCCTGAAATCTGTTTGCATTTTCTATCCATTTGAGGATTTTTTCACTCGCCACAGGATATTCCGGAGTACGCATTGATACTGTCCTGTATGCATATTCCTTTAGTTCTGCAACATTTTCGAGAACTTTCCTGAAATATACCCTGAAAAAAGAATCAGTAATAAAGAAATATCGTTTTCTGTCGGAAGGTAATGTCTTATAATCAATGAGCTTATTTTGAAGGAGAAAATTAAGGGAATTGCTCACCGAGCTCTTGCTTGCTTTAAAGTATTGAACAAGCTCCTCAAATGTTTTTTCCGGAGGATCGCTCATCGTAAAATATGAGATGATCCTGCCCTGCATGGGTGTCAGTCCGAATTTCTCGAATACTTTTCCTGTTTCCTCGATTGTTTCCCGTATTTTTTTCTCCTGGAGCATTGTTCGTCTATCGTTTATCGTTGCTAGGTGCCAGGTGCTAGGTACTGGGTGCTATTTCTTGAACTAAGCAACCAGCAACCAGCATCCAGTAACCAGCAACCAGCATCTGTCATCTTTACAAAAATATACTATTTCCCAATCAGTTCTATAGCTTTTGAACTAAAAAAACAAATTTATTATTTCTTGTTTCCATCAGAGAAAAAGACTAGTTTTGAAATCTTCAGTACTTAAACTAAAAATCAAACAACCTACTGCTATGACTACCAGCACTGCCTCCGCCGCAATCAGCAAGAAAGATTATGTCTTTTCGATTTCTATTATCGGATTGTTTTTTTTCATATTCGGATTTGTCACATGGTTGAATGGGATTTTGATTCCATTTTTAAGAACTGCCTGTGAATTAAACGATTTTGAAGCATATTTCGTAACGTTTGCATTTTATGTCTCATATTTTATAATGGCTCTCCCTTCTTCGGCAGTTCTGAAGAAGACCGGGTTTAAAAACGGGATGTCAATCGGATTATGGATTATGGCTGCAGGTGCATTGATTTTTATACCTGCGGCAATGACCCGTACCTTTGGTTTATTTCTGTTAGGATTATTTGTTGAAGGCACCGGGCTGGCGCTTCTTCAAACCGCCGTCAATCCATACATAACCATTATCGGCCCTCCCGAAAGTGCTGCAAAACGTATCAGTATAATGGGCATTGCCAATAAGTTTGCAGGTGCAGTCGCTCCTATTATTCTTGCCAGTATCATATTAAAAGATTCACAGGCATTGCAGGAAAAACTTGCTCAATCAATTGATGCTGCAACCCGTACTGCGCTGCTGAACGAATTGTCAGGAAGAGTGATTATGCCTTATATTGTAATGGCCATAATTCTGGTGTTACTCGGACTGTTTATAAGGTATGCACCTCTGCCTGAAGTTGATACAGATGCTGAGGATTCAGTAAGCGGAGAATCAAACGCAAAAAAAACGAGTATATGGCAATTCCCTCATCTGCTTCTTGGCGTGGTTGCACTGTTCTTTTATGTTGGCGTAGAAGTAATTGCAGGTGACAGTATCATCAGATACGGACAATCTATCGGCATCGCAATGGAATCAGCAAAATATTTCACATCTCTCACATTAATAAGCATGATCGTCGGCTATCTGATCGGAATAGCGTTTATTCCAAAATATCTTAGTCAGGTGACAGCTTTAAGGATCTGCACAATCCTCGGAGTTCTTTTTTCGCTGGGCGCAATACTAACTCCTGCTCATCTTGTTTTCTCAATGTCATTTATCGACATTATGACTTTCAGGCAGATCCAGCTTGTACTGCCTGTAACAGTTCTGTTTGTTGCACTGCTTGGACTCGCAAACGCGCTTGTATGGCCGGCTATGTGGCCACTCGCACTTAAAGGGCTGGGCAGATTTACCAAAACAGCTTCAGCCATGCTGGTAATGGCAATTGCAGGTGGTGCTTTAATACCATTATTATATGGCAAACTGGCAGTGACATTTTCCACACAGTCTGCATACTGGATCTGCGTTCCGGCTTACCTGATTATCATGTACTATGCCTTCATAGGCCACAAAGCAGGAAAATAATATGGGTTATAACCTGAGGGAAATATTTGAATACTTTACAGCTGATGGCACATTCTTACGAGGTGAGACATATGGCAGTGGTCACATTCACGATACCTTCAGAATAGAAACCGCTGAAGCTGATAATGACGATTATATACTTCAGAAACTTAACAACAAGATATTCAAGAATATACCTGAGCTTCAGCATAATATTGAAAGGGTAACAGTACATCTCAGAAATAAACTATCTTCCATACCGGGGTCAGATGTAAAGAGGGAAACCCTTACCCTTATCCCCTCACGTGATGGAAAAACCTGGATAACAGACAGAGAAGGGAACTTCTGGAGGATGTATATTTTTATTTCCAACCACCATTCATTTAATGTAGTTGACAGTCCCGATAAAGCCTTTGAGGGAGGAAAAGCAATAGGACGTTTCCAGGCTATGCTGTCAGATATGCCTGGAGGAGCGCTTTTCGAAACAATCCCTTCGTTTCACAATATAGAGAACCGACTGAATACATTTACCGATAAGATTAAGGAAGATCCTGCCGGACGGGTCAAATCGGTACTCAAAGAGATCGATCAGGTACTTAAACGCTCAGAGGAGATGAAGATTATACTACAGCTCGGAGCTTCAGGGAAAATACCTCTCAGAATTACGCATAACGATACAAAATTCAACAATATTTTATTGGATGAACAAAACAAAGCGCTATGTGTAATTGATCTTGATACTGTTATGCCGGGCTATATACATTATGATTTTGGGGATGCTATAAGGACAGCTGCAAATACCGCCTCCGAAGATGAGGATGACCTCTCGCGTGTAAATATGGATATCAGTCTTTTCAAAGCATACGCCGAGGGATATCTTTCAGAAACCATTAAGACTCTTAATGATGTGGAAATAGAGTATCTGGCATTCGCGCCGAGGTTAATAACGTACACAATAGGCGTCCGGTTTCTTACTGACTTTATTGACGGTGATAATTATTTCAAAATACATCATGAACTTCATAACCTGCAAAGGGCGAGAGTGCAGCTGAGCCTCGTGATGAGCATGGAAGAACAGTATGATGATATGAGGAGGATTATCTCAGACCTGGTAAAAAGAGGTTGACCTAGCACCCAGCCCCTGCCAAGCAACAAACTATATGAATTGGACAAAAGAAGAAACCGGATTTTTAAAGACACTGTGTGACCCCGATAAAATTCAGGGTTTTCTCGACTCGATAGATTATAATCCAAATTATGAATGCAGGTCACCACGGTACGTCATCAAGAAACGGTCAGCACACTGTTTTGAGGGAGCTCTTTTCGCTGCTGCTGCATTAAATTACCTCGGCTATAAGCCATTAATAGTTGATATGAAAGCATTTAATGATGATGATCATGTGATTGCAGTGTTTAACGAAGATGGAAAATGGGGAGCTGTCGCAAAGTCAAATTTCACAACACTGCGCTACCGGGAACCGGTATATCGTTCTGTTCGTGAGCTTATTATGTCATATTTTGACTTTTATTTCAACACTGATGGCTATAAATCCCTCCGGTCATACTCCATTCCGCTCGATCTTTCCATATATACCACCAGGAAATGGGAGACAACTGAAGAAGATCTTGAGTATATCGGTGATAAACTGGAAAAGATCAGGCACTACCCTGTTATCGATGACAAAGAAATTGGAAAACTAAGGAGAGCAAGCGACTCTATGCTGAAAGCAGGAATGCTGGGTTCTAATGCTGCGGGGCTCTTTAAACCAAAATAAACTTTTGACACCTACGGCGCAGCATTACAAGGTGCCAGCCACACCTATTATTAGCTCCAGTCGAACTAAATTTAAGTCCAATTGTTTGTTTATCATATCATTATATAAACCCTACAATTTACGTTCGAATCTATCTTTTGGAATTCACGTGATATTGTCTATTTTTGATTCCTTAAAATTAAATGAGGTATGGATTTATCCGGCAAGTACTACAAAGCCTTTATCGAACGGCAATCGGCAATTGAAAAACAATATAGCCCAAAACAAGCCGAGAAGCAACATTCTAAAGGCAAGCTTACTGCACATGAAAGGATCAACCTTCTTTTTGATAATTCGACCTTTGAAGAGATAGACGAATTTGTAACGCCGGCTGACCAGCCGGTTGAGTTCGGAAAAGTTGACAGAGCTTATGGAGATGGTGTAATTGTCGGTCATGGCAAAGTAAACGGAAGGCTGGTATTTGCTTATGCTCAGGACTTTACAATCATGGGCGGATCACTTGGGATTGTACATGCAAAGAAAATAGCAAAGATCCAGGAAATGGCCCTGAAGATGGGGTCACCAATCATAGCGCTTATTGATTCAGGAGGAGCACGCATACAGGAAGGTGTGGCCAGTTTAAGCGGGTATGCCGCTATATTCCAGAACATTATTCATTCATCAGGAATTATTCCTCAGATCTCTGTGATAATGGGACCGGCCGCAGGTGGAGCAGTTTATTCTCCTGCACTCACTGACTTTGTCTTTATGGTAAACCATACAAGCTATATGTTCGTTACAGGACCAAATGTTGTCAAAGAGGTTCTTAATGAGGATGTCACTCTCGAGGAACTGGGGGGAGCAGAAGTACATGCCCGAAAAAGCGGTGTGGCTCATATGATATATGATGATGAGGAAAATACGATCCTTGCCCTGAAAAAATTCCTGTCCTATCTTCCATCCAACAATGTTGAAAATCCTCCTGTTGTCAGCGATGACGGATCAATCAGCGATATAAATGAAAAACTTCGCGACATAATTCCTGAAGATCCGAATAAGGCATATGATGTAAAAGATGTTATCTCTCAGATCGTTGACAGGAACAGCTTTTTCGAAACTTCAGAACTATTCGGTGCGAGTCTTGTCACCGGCTTCGCCAGATTAGCCGGTAAAACTATCGGGATCGTGGCTAATCAGCCAAAGGTTCTGGCAGGAGTGCTCGACATAGATTCTTCTACAAAAGGTGCAAGGTTTATCAGATTTTGTGATGCTTTTAATATCCCTGTAATAACATTTGAAGACGTACCCGGTTTCCTTCCGGGAATGGACCAGGAACATTCCGGGATCATCAGACATGGAGCAAAATTACTCTTTGCCTACAGCGAGGCAACGGTTCCAAAAATAACGATCATCCTGCGCAAGGCATACGGCGGCGCTTTCATCGTGATGAACAGCAAAAATCTGGGTGGCGACTTCAGTTTTGCCTGGCCTTCAGCTGAAATTGCCGTAATGGGTCCCGACGGTGCAGTTGCAATTTTATACAGGCGAGAACTTGCGGAATCACAGAACCCTGTTGAACTTAAAAAGGAACTGGTTAAAAAATACCGCGACAAGATAGCCAATCCCTTTATCGCCGACGAGAGCGGGTATATAGATGAAGTGATCGATCCTGCCGTAACAAGGAAAAAAATTCTGTCAGCCCTTAATGCATTGAATAACAAATGGGTAAAAGTGCCGGCAAGAAAACATGGGAATATGCCACTATAGGCGCAGAGCATGAGGGCTCAGAGCGCAGGGCTCAGGGCGCAGGGCTCAGGGCGCAGGGCGCAGGGCGCAGGGCTCAGAGCGCAGTGTAGGAACGATAAACGATAAACGATAAACGATAAACGATAAACGATAAACGATAAACGATAAACGATAAACGATAAACGATAAACGATAAACGATAAACGATTTATTGACTTTACGATGATAATCAAAAGAATATTAATAGCCAACAGGGGCGAAATTGCCATCAGGATAATGAAGACAGCCCGCCTGATGAAGATAGAAACCGTTGCCGTAAAAACCGCGGTTGAACCGAACGCCATGTATCTTTCAGCAGCCGACATTATATATGATAATACAGAAGATACTTCAGAAATACCTGTATTTCTGAATATTGAAAAACTGATCGATATAGCTGCCGCTACCGGAGCAAATGCCGTTCATCCCGGATATGGCTTCCTGGCTGAGAATGCTTATTTTGCACAGAAATGTCTCGATAATAAACTAATTTATATTGGTCCCTCTCCTGAAGCAATATATAAAATGGGTAACAAAACCATTGCCCGCAAGATAGCTCTGGCAAGCGGAATTCCAATGGCAATGGGAAGTGAAGGGAATATTGCGAATGAGGAAGAGGCTGTCAATATTGCTGAAAAAATTGGCTATCCGGTCATCATAAAAGCTGCATCCGGTGGTGGCGGAAGAGGCATGAGAATTGTAAGGAAGGCCGATGAGATGGAGAAGATGTTCATTATTGCGAGCAAAGAAGCTGAAAAGGCATTCAACGACCCGTCGGTTTTTGTAGAAAAGTATATTGAAAATCCAAAACATATTGAATTTCAGATACTTGGAGATACCAAAGGGAATGTGATCCATCTTGGAGAAAGAGAGTGTTCCATACAGAGGAAACATCAGAAGCTTCTCGAGGAAGCCCCGTCTTCAGCTCTTGATGAAAGACTAAGGAAGAAAATGGGTGATATGGCCGTTGAAATAGCCAAAGCAGTAGATTATCATTCAGCAGGGACTGTGGAATTTCTTCTTGACTCCGAAAAAAACTTCTACTTCATGGAAATGAATACAAGGATTCAGGTCGAACATCCTGTAACAGAAATTATAACAGGTCTGGATCTTATTGAGCAACAGATAAGAGTGGCAAACGGAGAGGAACTTAAATTTAAACAGGAAGATATAAAATTAAAAGGATGGGCTATCGAATGCAGAATCAATGCAGAAGATGTACAGGCAGGTTTTGCACCCGACCCGGGGAAAATTGAAAGTCTCAGCATGCCCACAGAACATTATGTAAGAGTTGATACCGGTGTACAGGCAGGATCTTCAATAGTTGCCAGCTATGATTCAATGATAGCGAAGCTCATAGTAAAAGGCAAAGACCGCAAGGAGGCAATCAAAAACTGTAAAATGGCACTTGATAAAGTATGGATTAAAGGCACCAAAACGACTCTTCCATTTTTCAGAATGCTGGTTAGAAATCAAAAGTTTCAGGATGGTACCTTTACTACAGCTTTTATTGAAAAAGATCTTGACAAGTATTATTTAAACAGTGAATATGAAGAAATGCTTGCTGCCTGGCTTGCGACAAAACTTTTTATCGAGGAGAATCTGAATGATGACAGCATTAATGTCGATTTCGAAAATGGTAAAAAAATGAGCCCATGGCTTTTAAATAAAAGGATTAATCAATTTTAAATAAGGCAGTTAATATGGCTAGCGACAAACTTCAGATCAAAAAATTATACGCACTGTCTTCAGAGAACCGGAAATTCAGCTTTTCCCTCCCGCTTAAACATACTATCAGAATAGGCAAACGTGATTACGATGTAAAATTGAAAGCTGATGAAAAATACGGAACATACATACTATGGAAAAACAGAAAATACCCTGTTGAAATAATTCGTTCAACCCAGAATAAATATGAAATACTTTTTAATGATATAAGCTATATCTTCACTGTTGAAACCCCTTTCTCTCTTCAGAGAAAAAAAGTGCTTGATTCCACTCGCGGCAGGGTCGAGAAAGAGATCCTCAAGGCGCCGATGCCCGGAAAGATTATCGATGTACTTGTAAGAGAAGGATCAACAGTGCTCCGAGGCGAACCGGTTGTGATCCTCGAAGCAATGAAGATGCAGAATGAAATCATCTCCCCTGTGAACGGAACCATAGTAAAGGTCCATTGCAAACCAAATACAAATGTCATGAAGGACGACCTGCTGGTGGAGATAAAGCTATAATGCTGATTGTATATTCAACACCGCCAACCGTTAACCGGTATTTCTCTATTTCGCAGGAGTGCGCTATATTTCAGTCTTAAATCAATTTTGAGAAATTGCGTTTTTTGAATAATTTAGCAACAGCTATATCAGTTTTACTAATAACATGAATATCAACAAGCTAAGTCTAATTGGTTCTTTATGGTTAATCACTTTTTGCTCTTCTGCATCTCCGGTCATCACTGTACGGACTGAAGCCGATACTGTTGGACTAAAAAGATACATAAAGAATGCACTTTCAGTATTAACCGGTTCGAAGGATATAAGTTATATGAAGGCAAATATTGATTCCGCAGAATCAATATGTGACACCGAAAACATTGAGATCCCTGCCCTGCTGCATCTTGCAAGGGCTGAATACTCCCTGCTGAACAACGATTACCGTGATGCCCTTGCTGAAGCAACATTAAGCCGCAATAAATCTGAATCAGAAGGTGATAATACTTCCCTTGCCAGAACCATGAATTTTCTCGGGAGATATAATCTCAGGACAGGGCTTCTCAGCGAAAGCATTGATGATTTTAATTCGAGTATTGAGATTGGACGGAAATCAGGACTAAAGGGAATCATACCCTCAGGATATAACGGGCTCGCAGATGATTTCTTTGAAATGGGAAATTTGAAAGAATACAGAAACCATCTTCGCAAGCTCATTGAAAGTTCAACTGAAGAAAAGGATACTGTTTTCTTACAGACCGGGTATTGGAGGCTGGGTTCTATTATGGCTGACAGGGATCGGAATTTTCATAAGGCAGATTCCCTTCTGAGAAAATGTCTTGAACTTTCCATCAAGAGAAAAGACACCTCATTTATTTCAATTTCATGGGCAAATCTGGGTTGGAATTATTACTCGGAGAAAAAATTCAATCAGGCTATTGACTGTTATAACAAATCCCTTGAATACAGTGTCCCTGGGAAAAAATATAAAACCTCCGCAAACTCATACGGCAATCTTGGAACTATCTACCGTGACCTTGGCGAACCTGCCAGATCATTAAAATATTACGAAAAAGGGATAGAACAGGGAACCAATGCAAAGGATGATTACAATCTCTCCTGGATATTTAAGGATCTTAGCGAACTTTATCTCAGGAAGGGTGACACTTCAAATGCATATAAAAACTATGTATTGTTCAAGCAATTCAACGACAGTCTTTTAATAAGCTCAAAAAGCAAAGGTCTTACTGATGCGAAAATAAAATATGACGCAGCCAGTGAAAACAGGGAGCTTCAGCTTCTGTCGCTGAGAGTCAGTAATCAGAGACTTCTTATCTATGGCTATACCGGATTATTCATTTTGAGTCTTGCAATAGGGATCCTCGCTTTCAGCAGGGCTAAAATAAATTCTCAGCGAAAGATAAGCGAGATGAACAGGAAGATATCGGAAATAACCCAGGCAAACCTGCGGCAACAGATGAATCCCCACTTTATCTTCAACACACTTAATTCTATTCAATATTACATGTATCAGCACGATAAGCTGGCGACCAATAATTATCTGACAAAATTTTCGAGTCTTATGCGAAAGGTGCTTGAAAATTCTCAGCACACATCTGTCTCACTACGCGATGAAATCGATGCCCTGACCCTCTACCTCGATCTTGAGATGATCAGGTTCAAGGATAAGTTTGACTATGAGATCAGGGTCGATGATGAGATCGATACATTCCTGTATAAGGTCCCAACCATGCTGATCCAGCCGTATGTGGAAAACTCAATCAGTCATGGCTTGATGCCGTGTGAAGGTAAGGGACATGTGAAGATAAACATCAGTCTTGAAAATGAGTACATTTCCTGTATCATCGAGGATAATGGCATCGGACGTGAAGCTTCAAATGAACAGAAAAGAAAATCAGAAATAAACCACAGCTCGCTGGGGACCCAGATTGTAGCATCGCGGCTCGATCTGGTAAATGTTCTTTATGGCACGAGCTTAAAAACAATTTATACCGATCTCAAAAACATTAAAGGTGAACCTGAAGGCACAAGGGTAGAAATTCAAATACCAATAATGACATGAAACATAAGATAATAACCGTAGTAATAGATGACGAACCGGATGCTGTGGATTTCATCACATCAATTTCAGAAGAATATTGTCCTGATATTGATATTTGCGGCAAAGCAAATAATGTAAAAGATGGTGTTAACCTGATAAAAGAAGTTAAGCCCGAGCTGGTTTTCCTTGATGTGGAAATGCCTAACGGATCAGGGTTTGAACTACTCACGCATTTCCCTGATAAGAATTTTGATGTTGTATTTGTAACAGCCTTCAATCATTACGCGATACAGGCGATAAAATACAGTGCCGTTGATTATATTCTTAAGCCAATAAACATAAATGAGTTTATTGAAGCTGTTAACAGGGTGGTTAATAAAAGAGCATCAAATACACGGGCCGGCAATGAAAATTTCGAAATACTGCTGGAAAATCTTCGTACAGCACATCCCACCAGGCTTGTCATACCAACCTCTGATGGCAGGGAATATCTTAATCCGAATGATATCATAAGAATAGAGGCTGACAGAAGCTATTCATGGTTTTTTATCAGGGAAAGACATAAAATATTGGTTTCAAAACATCTCAAAGAATTTCAGGAGCTATTGAATGACCGGAATTTCTTCAGGCCCCATAATTCACATCTGATCAATCTCGAATTCGTTAAGAAATTTGTCCGCCATGATGGCGGTTATATTGAAATGACTGATGGGTCACAGATACCCATATCGAGAAACAGGAAAGATCTGTTTCTGGCACACATGTCGAGATATACAGGCTAAAAATCCTATTAACCACAAAGGCTATTATATCTAAGTTTTATCCCCAAGTAACCCCCTTCCCAGCCTTCCCCCAGGGGGGAAGGAGTCAGTTTCGACATGACAGTGGGTTTACCTTTTCCCCCTTGGGGGAAATAAGAAAGGGGGTAATCAAGTAGATGAAACTTTTATCTTATTTTTTTACCGGAATGTGTTTCAATGTTTCCACAAGGAATTTCCAGAATTTTGCAACCGATGCAATTTCAACTTTCTCATCAGGAGAATGCGGGTAGCGTATAGTCGGACCGAAAGATATCATATCGAGGCCGGGATACACACCGCCTATGAGGCCACATTCGAGACCTGCATGGATTGCTTTAATTTCAGGCACCTTCCCAAAAATGTCATTATACACCTGGCTCATAGTTTTCAGTATCGGAGAATTAACATTTGGCTTCCAGCCGGGATAACCACCTTCCAGTTTTACATCGGCATTTATCAGATGAAATGCTGCTGCAATTTTCCAGGCAGTAGCTTCTTTTGCAGAGTCGACAGAGCTTCTGCAAAGACTATATGATTCAAACTTCCCGTTTTTGCATTTCACTATCGCCACATTATTTGAAGTTTCAACGAGGCCTTTCATTGCCTGGCTCATCCTGACAACTCCGTTAGGACAAACGAAGACTGCCCTGATGATCCTGTACTGATCACCTGCATTCATTACCTTTTCAGGAACCGGAACTTTCTGGCATGTAAATGACAGATCCGGCTCTGTATCTGAAAATTCTGCCCTGTACATTTTTTCATATCCATTTATAAACTTCTCAAATTCATCGGCTTTGATATCGGGCACCAGGACAATTGAATATGATTCCCTTGGGATTGCATTACGAAGATTTCCTCCTTCAGCTTCAGCCAGCCTTATGCCAAAATCAGATTCAGCCTGCATGAGAAATCTGAACATTATTTTGTTGGAGTTTGCTCTTCCCAGAGCAATGTCTACTCCTGAGTGACCACCTTTTAGCCCTTTTGCCACAACTTTATAAGCTACCATTCCTGCAGGAGACTTCTCCTCTGCATAATCTTTTGTGGCTGCCACGTCTATGCCGCCGGCACAACCAACATAGAGTTCACCCTCATCCTCAGAATCGAGATTCATAAGGATATCGCCTTTAAGAAGACCTTTCTCAAGACCGAAAACACCTGCCATACCTGTTTCTTCATCTATGGTGAATAACGCTTCAATAGGGCCATGAGAAATTTCTGTTGACGCCAGTACGGCCATTGTGGATGCTACGCCTATTCCGTTGTCGGCTCCGAGAGTTGTCCCGTTCGCTCTAACCCATTCACCATCAACTATTGTTTCAATCGGATCCTTCAGAAAATCGTGTTTTTTGTCGCTGTTCTTCTGCGGAACCATGTCGAGGTGGGTCTGAAAAATAACACCCTTTCTGTTTTCCATTCCTTTGGTAGCAGGTTTCCGTATAATGACATTACCAACCTTATCTACTGTGGTTTCGAGATTATTCTTCTTTCCAAAATTCTTCATATACTCAATCATACCCTGCTCGCTTTTTGAAGGACGGGGGATCTGGGTAATTTCATGGAAATAGTTCCATACATTTTTTGGTTCAAGCTCGCGTATGTTGCTCATATTCAATTAGTTTTTAATTAAATAAAATAAGGTTATAAAATTAATATAATTTACTCATATAAACAATGGAAACATTTCATAACTGATTAATTTCTTATGACAAATCATGTTACGCTTTTGTAACAAAAACTTAACAACTTTGTATATTTGAGTTATGTTACATTTTTGTTACATTGCCGACGCCTGATTAAGAATATATTCAAAATGCAACAAGAAGAAAATGAATGCCTTAGCACACGATGAGTTTTCAAACAGATCACATACGTTGAAGATATTTTCATAATTTTTTTATAAAATGACTTTTTTATACATTGTTGTTGCGCTGGTTATCATCTTTGATTTTATCAATGGTTTTCATGATTCTGCCAATTCTATTGCAACTATTGTCTCCACTAAAGTGCTTTCACCGGTGGCAGCTGTTGCCATGGCGGCCTTCTTCAACTTTATTGCCTTTCTGGTATTTCCTACAAAAGTTGCCCTCACCATGGGTAAAGGAGTCATTAATGCCGACGTCATAAATCTGACAGTAATAGCATCCGCATTAATAGCAGCTATAATCTGGAATCTTGCGACATGGTGGCTGGGGCTTCCATCAAGTTCTTCACACACTCTCGTTGGTGGTTTGATTGGAGCTGCCGTATCCAGCACCGGATGGGGTTCGGTAATAATGTCGGGGGTAATAAAAATTATTATTTTTATTGTGATAGCACCTGTTCTTGGGATGGTAATGTCATTTCTTATATCAGCTGTTGTTATTTATTTTGCCAGAAATCACTCTCCCTCAGGGATAGATAAACATTTCAGACGGCTGCAGCTTTTATCAGCCGCCGCATTTAGTCTGGGCCACGGTGGAAACGATGCTCAAAAATCAATGGGTATTATCTGGGTTGCCCTGATAGCTACAGGATTAGCAACAAAAGAAGATCCGATCGCTTTATGGATTGTCCTTTCATGCCAGGGGGCAATAGCTATGGGTACTCTGATGGGTGGCTGGAGAATAGTCAAAACCATGGGACAGAAAATCACAAAACTAAAGCCGTTTGAAGGATTCTGTGCTGAATCTGCAGGAGCTTTAACTCTATTCGGCGCAACACATTTCGGGATTCCTGTAAGTACCACACATGTCATTACTGGTGCAATTATGGGTGCCGGCGCAAGAAAAGGTGTTTCTGCAGTAAAATGGGGTGTCACTACCAAAATATTCTGGGCCTGGCTACTTACTATTCCAATTTCAGCAATGGTAGGTTCTGTTATGTTTTATCTAATAAAATGGGCTCTCGCTTAGAAAAATTTAATTTATTTTTATAATATTGACAATCATGAATATAGACAGTTTTCTGAAAATTTTTGTCCCAAAGGACCACTCCTTTTTTCCATTGTTTGAAAATGACGCACAAAATCTTGTCAAAGCGACTGAACTTCTCAAAGAAATATTCATCAGTTCAGAACATGAGCAGCATGAAAGGTTATTCAAGGAAATCAGGGATGTAGAGCATATAGGTGATGAAATAACCAATAAAACATATGAACAACTTAATAAATCATTTATAACCCCATTTGACAGGGAGGATATACATGAATTAACTGCAAATATTGATGATGTGGTAGATTCAATAAATGGTATTGCGCGCAGGATTTGCCTTTATCGTCCAAAAAAAATGATGCCCATCTATAGGGAGATGGCAGAACTCGTTTATGAAGGCGCCAAAGAAATTGAAACTGCCATTCATTGCCTGAAAGATCCGGTCGCGAATAAAGAAAAGATAACTCGTGCATGCGGAATTGTTACAGCCATTGAGCACAAAGCAGACGAACTCTACTTTAAGGGAGTATCAGAACTATTTGAAAAAGAAGAAGATCCAAAAGAATTAATTAAAAATAACAAGATTCTGGAGATCCTTGAAAGATGTGTTGATGAGGAAGAAGATGTAACTGATACGCTGAAAACGATTCTTATTAAGATGGCATAAGGGAACATAAATAATGTAATAAGGTCTGACTTTTTGTGTTATTTTCCACCAAGGTCGTGGAAGGAACAATGCTTTTTCTACTTAAAAACTTCAACTATCAAGGCCAACCCTGAAATCTTAAGAGTTGACAGAAGCTTATCTGTCATTCTTCTGAGATCCGGAATGAACATACCGGACTGAGTTGATTTTCTTTAACCCAATCAAGACTGAGAATCGTATATATCTACGTGTACCGGATTGAAACAATTATCATAAAGGTTTGTTACATAAAATAATACATTAGTGCTGATAGATGAGAATACCTGATGGACAAAAAGATTAAAAATATTATCTCCCTGTTACTATTAGTGATTTTTCTGCTTCCGGCATTAGTAAAATTAGAGCACCATCACATGCTCTTCCCGATTGTCCAGAGTAATGAGAGCCAGAAAACTACTCTTCAGAATAACTGTCCAATATGCAACTTTGAATTTTCAATATTTATTTCAAATATTGAAAATATTCATGTTCAGAACCAGTGCTTCTCAGATAATTACTCTAATAATTATTATTCCAGATACAATTCCGGCCTTTCACAGTTTTCGTTCCTATTACGCGCGCCTCCGGTTATTCAGATTTGATGGTTCCCCCGGGATCATTAGGAAATTTGTTTAATTAATAAGGTGTAATAGAATGAGAAAAATAATTATCATTTGCGTTATGATATTTACATATCAGATTGTAAACGCACAAAATAAAATATCCGGAAAGATTACAGACAATATCACAGGAGAACCTGTTGCAGGTGCAACTGTGTATATCCCTGAACTTAAAACAGGAACGATTTCTGATGGAAATGGTTTTTATAAAATTGAAAATCTGCCCCGGGCGAAAGTTATAATACAAATCAGTTTTTTGGGATACAAATCAATCATTGAAAATATTGATTTATCAAAAACCAATTTAAAAGATTATGTTTTGGAACAAGCCATAACAGAAATGAATGAAGTTGTTATTACCGGCTCTTCAAGGGCTACTGAAATTACAAAAACTCCTGTTCCAATAATTACCGTCAGCAGTCGCGCGCTGCAACAAAACCTGAATACCAATATTATTGATGCGATTGCAAAACTTCCGGGCATAAGCAGTGTGACAACCGGGCCTAACGTATCAAAACCTTTTATCCATGGATTAGGGTTTAATCGTGTCTTAACACTCTATGATGGCGTAAGACAGGAAGGCCAGCAATGGGGAGACGAACATGGTATCGAAGTAGATGAAAATGCTGTGGATCGGATTGAAATTGTAAAAGGTCCGGCAAGTTTAATATACGGTTCTGATGCATTGGCAGGCGTAGTTAATATGTTACCCGCTCAACCTGTTCCTGATGGATCAATAAGAGGTCATGTAGAAATGAACTATCAGACAAATAATGGTCTTATAGCTGCTCATGCTGCCCTGGCAGGAAATAAAAACGGTTTTAACTGGGGTGGAGTGGTGTCTCATAAACAAGCTACAAATTATCAAAACAGAAACGACGGTCGAGTATATGGCACAGCTTTTAATGAAACAGATTTAAGCGCACATGTAGGACTGAATAAAAAATGGGGCTATTCGGATCTCAACTTTTCGGTCTTTAATGACCTTCAGGAAATTCCTGATGGCAGCCGCGATTCGCTGACGAGAAAATTCACAAAGCAAATAACTGAAGCCGATACATTCAGACCAATTGTGTCAAATGATGAATTAAGCACTTATAAAATTGCGGTCATACATCAGCACGTTCGTCATTACCGGCTGTATTCATCAAATGATTTTATATTAGGAGCAGGTAAGCTTGGACTCATACTTGGCTATCAGCAAAGCTTACGCCAGGAGTTCAGCCATCCTGAAAATCCGGGTATTCCCGGTTTGTATCTGGATCTTAAAACATTTACTTATGATGTAAAATACTCTATGCCTGAGTCCAATGGATGGGACGCATCTATTGGCCTTAATGGTATGTACCAGCATAATTTAAACAAAGGCTCCGAATTTATTATTCCTGATTATAATCAGTTTGAGACAGGTCCATTTATTCTGGTGACAAAAACAGTTAAAAATTTGGATTTCAGTGCAGGAGCAAGATATGATACACGTGTTTTCAGAAATAATGCAATGTATACGCGTCCGAATCCGCTGACAGGTTTCGACATGCAGGTAAGTTTACCTGATACTGCGGGTGCGGATCATCCATTCTATAGTTTTACTCATACATTTTCAGGCATCTCCGCCAGCATTGGCGTCACTTATAATATTACAAAGGGATTAATTGTAAAAGCTAATATAGCGCGTGGATTCCGTGCACCGAACATTGCTGAAATATCAGCAAATGGTGTGCATCCCGGAACACTTATCTATCAGATTGGAAATACGGGTTTCAAACCTGAATTCAGTCTGCAGGAAGATTTAGGGATTTCTTATTTATCTGACCATATAAGCGGCAATCTTGATTTTTTTAGCAACACTATTTCAAACTACATCTTTAACCAGAAGCTGCTGAACCACGTTGGGCAGGACTCGGTCATTGTTAAAGGTAATCAGACTTATAAATTCCAGCAGGCCAAAGCACAATTACATGGTTTTGATGCAAATCTTGATATTCACCCGTATGACTTTCTTCACTTTGAAAATTCCATTTCAGTTACCTATGCCTTAAACAAGGGAGGAAATGGAGTCCAGATCAGCGATAGTTCAAAATATTTGCCTTTTATACCGCCTCTGCATGTCACCTCGGATTTACGTGCAAATTTAAAAAGCAAGTCAAAGCATTTTCGCTCCCTTTACCTTAAAATAGGGATGGAATATTATGCAAGGCAGAACAGGGTATATTATGCTGATAATACGGAGACTCCGACACCAGGCTACTATCTTTATAATGCAGGATTTGGTACCGATATTACAAATAATAAAGGGAAGGTTCTGGTTAGTATAAACATTCTGGCTAGTAATTTAACTGATGTTGTCTACCAATCTCATTTAAGCCGGCTTAAATATTTTGAACCATATCCGGATAATCCAACCGGGAGGAGTGGAATTTACAATATGGGAAGGAATATAAGTTTTAAAATAACTGTACCTATGAATTTCAGAGAGTAACTGGAAAATATAATATCAAAAACCGGATAAACTTAGGAGAGATCACGATGTCGTAATTCAGACTTCGAACTTCCGGCTTTTAAGTTTTAATCTATTCCTAATCCTTTCTTAACAAAATCTTAACAAAATTCTTATATAATTAATATTTTATATTCAACAATAGATATTACCTTTGCCGCGTTAATAAAAAACATATTTTACATTAAAAGAAAAGCAGCGAAAACTTTCGGAAGGAAAATTGTGGGTTTTTGCAGGAAAGTTTACCGAGGAATAAAAATTAATGAAGAAGAACTGGTTTAATTATCTAAATATACGGATTTCTAAAATTGCAGAAACGAAATGGGCCAGTAGCGCACTATTTTTGTGCGCATTTGCCGATGCATTTTTACTCCCGTTACCTGTCACGACAATCTTTCTTATTTTAATACTACTCAATACAGAGAAAGTATTGAAGTATGTAGCATTCGTTACTTTTGGAACTCTCGCTGGCGCTGTCGCCGGATATTTACTCGGACATTTTGCGTGGCTGAGACCCAATGGCGAGTTCACAGGAGTGGCTCAGTTCCTTTATAGTCATGTGCCGGGTTTCTCTCAGGAAATTTACGAAAGAGTACATGTTCTTTATTCAAGGTGGGATTTCTGGATAGTGTGTGCAGCAGCTGCCACTCCCCTGCCTTTCAGCATGTTCTCTATTGCATCAGGAGTTTTTGAAATTAATATATTCGCGTTTTTGATTGCTACACTCATAAGTCAGGGTATAAAATTCTCTCTTGTAGCAATTTTTGCAATAAAACTCAGTCCAAAGCTAAAGAGCCTCATAGAGGCAAACTGGAAACCTGTTGCAATCGTCTCGTCCATTTCCTTTGTTGTGGTAATTGTCGTTTCCAGGGTCCTGTAATTGAGCCTGCCATTAGAAGGTATTTCTCATTGGATTTCTGCAATTAACAATAACTTAATCATATCAAAACCTGGTTGTAACAACCTGCAGTTATTTTTGAGGGACAAATAAAATTTAAATATGAATATTCTGGTATTATCGGATCTCCACATTGATGCCTGCGATCATTTCGGCACCTTTCAATGGAATGAACTGGAATTCATAAGCAGGCTGGAAGAAATACGGAGTCATTATTCCATCGACAAGGTAATTTTCAATGGCGACGTATTCGAGTTGGTCAAATACAGCCTTAAAAAAATTAAATCAGCAAATCCCGGTCTAATCCGATATTTCAGCGATAATGATTTTGTCTTTATCCGCGGCAACCATGATGTTAAGAACAAAATGGCTGTTAATCATTATGATATCATGAACACACGCGGACAGAAAATACACATAGAGCACGGGCATAAAGCCGATTGGCTTAATGGTACACGTATTGGTCAATTTTTAGGAAAGGTTGGCTTATCATTTCTTAAAATAATGTCGGCAAACAGTCTGCCTATGAAAATGTATTTCAGGAAAGTAGCTGCCCATGAGAAACTGATAAACGATTTCCCGAAGAAATACAACACTATCAAATATCTGACCTATGCTCTCAAACTCCTTAAAGAACATGATGTTGTTATTTTCGGTCATACTCACAAGCTTGAGGTGCACCATACAAAACATCTTAAAATAAAAAAAAGGTATCTTAACTCAGGTACTTGTTCGCTCGGAAGATTTCAGTGCATCATAATGGATACTGAAACATTGAAATATGAATTGCTCAAATTACCCAGGGAATCAATTACGTTACCCTTTGAAATTAAAAAAGCAATTTAAGAATTATTATGGGGCGCAGGGCGGCAGGGCACAGGGCGCAGGGCTCAGGGCTCAGGGCACAGGCAGCGCAGGGCTCTGCCGATAAACGCTAAACCCTAAACGACAAATGATTAGCTGCTCTTTATCATTGTCAGCACCATCTTGAACTTATCAATGGCATTAACGGCATGACGTATATTCGCCGGCATAATAATGCACTGGCCTGCTTCGAGTATAAACGATTTCCCGTCAATTATTATTTCACCTTTGCCTTCAACAACCTGAATCATAGCATCGAATGCGGCGGTATGCTCACTAAGAGCCTCTCCTTTGTCAAATGAAAACAGGGAAATGTTACCTGTTTCCTTTTTTATGACAGTCTTGCTTACTATCCCTCCTTCAGAATAATCGACCGATTCGCTGAAGCTGAAAATCTTCGCTCTATCAAATTCGTTTGACATTTTGAATTATTTTTTACAAAAGTACACAAAGTTAGGATTTTCCTGCCATCTCCTTTTCGAAGGGAGCTTGTCGAAGGGTTATTTTTTAATATTTGGCAATTCAAGTCCGTACCCTTTCTTTTTATCTTCAGCTTTAAGTAAAAATGCAAACAAAAGGGCAAGAATGCTCAACGAGGTGAACATCACCAGATCAAAGAAATAATTATATCTCAGATTCAACTTTGTATTTGCAATGATCGGGTAGATCGCTTCTGAAGTTTTAACTTCAATATCCCTTGCGAATTTATCCTTATCACCTCCGGGTGTTATCCCTGCTAGTGCAGTAGCTGTACCTGATGAAATATCGCTTTTCATAACAGCCATGTCAGCTTCAGTTGTGGGAAGCGACTCATAAAGAGTATTTTGTACCAGGGAATCTATTGTCCGGCTGCTTGCTTTTTCAGCCAACTGTGAAATCTCCTTCGAAGAAAGACCATAAGACTGATCAGATAATACCTGTTTATAAGCATTCGTGACTGCCTCTTTGACAGCTATTTTATTTGGAGTAACATCGGGGTTTGTGGCATTAAGTATTATACCCAGCAACAGAGGAATGATCCAAAGACCAATATTCTGGATCCAGAAAATTACAGCATATGCAGTTCCCAGTTGTTTTTCAGGGATAATTTTTGGAACGGAAGGCCACATTGCCGCAGGAACCAATGAAAAACCAATTCCCAGAATTATTACAACAGCTGCTGCCAGCCACCACGCGTTCAGAAATGGAATAGTGAGCATCCCATGTACAAAAATCAATATTACCGAACCGATGATCATGATTGTTGCGCCTTTTCCTTTTTTGTCATAAATAGTTCCAAATAAAGGAGTCAGAAAGATCGTTCCAAATGGAAGCAATGCAGGAATTGATCCTGCAAGATTTGGATTAACATGGTATTTGTTAATCATCAGATCGGTAGCATAGAACAGGAATGGGAAAACTGCCGAATAAAACAGAACACAAAGTATTGCGATATACCAGAATCCTTTGTTTTTAATTATAAACAGAATATCCCTGATCTTAAAATCATCCTCCTGTGCCTTTCCTTTAACGCTTTCAGCTATTGACGCATCAAGCTTTCTATCCATGAAAGTATAAATGATGAAAGATGATAATGCAATAAGCATAAATACAAATGCCAGCAAAACAGGCGATGAATATGAATAGTTTTTGGCCAGTGGTAAAGCAATACCAAGTGCAAGTGCGGTTCCCAGACGTGCGATAGACATCTGCATACCCATTGCCAGAGCCATTTCTCTTCCTTTGAACCATTTCACGACTGATTTCGATACTGTTATCCCTCCTGCTTCAGTTCCTACTCCGAATATTCCAAATCCTATCGCGGAAATAATTACCTGCGTCTTGATTCCAAAAATCATGGCCCCTTCCGGAAACCCATGCTTCAGTGCCCAATAATTGATACCGGTACCAATAGCCATCATGGAAGTAGCGGCAAGACCGGTGAACCTCACTCCCATCTTATCGAGTACGATACCGCTGAAGATCAACATGAATAAAAACACATTGAACCATGTGTAAGAAGAAGTATAAATGCCGAAGTCAGAGCTGTTCCATCCTAAAACACTTTCAAGCATTGGTTTTACCGGAGAAAGAGCATAATTGAAAAAGTATGCGCCAAACATTGACATTGACACGAATATCAGCGCTGTCCATCTTGCTTTTTTTGAATCACGTAAAGTATTGATAATTTGTTCCATGATTATTGTTATAAGGTTAGGTTTCTGTCAGGTAAATGTAATTAATATATTTTTTAAACAAATCAATCAGTTAACTAAATCAGCATGGTGTAGCATTCTCAAAGCTTTCAGATGTTTACCACCCCTTTCCATCAGGAGGTTAAAGTACAAAGACGATCAAGTAATTACTTGATATTGGGAAGTTCAAGACCATATCCTTTCTTCTTATCTTCCGCTTTAAGCAGGAACGCAAAAACAAGAGCCAGCAATCCAAAACCCGTAAAAATCAGCATCGGTAAAGTATAGTTGTAATTTGGGATGTTCACCCCGTCAACAAGCCTGGTGCCCGTTATGCAATATTTATCAAGCACCCATCCTATCAAAGCCGGAACACCCATTAATCCCCAGTTCTGAACCCAGAAAATCAAAGCATAGGCTGAGCCTAACTGTCTTTCAGGTATTATCTTTGGCACCGATGGCCACATTGCAGAAGGTACAAGAGAGAATCCGATGCCAAGAAATATGATCAAAACGATTGCTACCGACTTGAAATTAAGAAATGGAACTGAGAACAGCGCATGAACAACAATAATAATGATAGCTCCGATTATCATAAGTGTTGCTCCTTTTCCTTTCCTGTCATAAATGCTTCCGAAAAGCGGCGTGAGAAGGATAGTACCAAAAGGCAACAGTGAAGGAATTGTGCCAGCCACAAGCGGATTTACACCGAACTTATTAACCATCAGGTCAGAAGCATATTTCAAAAATGGGAATACCGCAGAATAAAACAGCACACAGAGAATGGCAATATACCACCAGCCTTTGTTTTTCAGTATATATTTCAAATCGCCCAGCTTAAAAGATTCTTCGTCTTCCGCGCCTGAGACTAAAGCCTCCGCTGCGACTGACCTGTCGAGTTTTTTATCCTGAATGGTATAAATGAAGAAAGAAATCATCCCGATAAACATCAGAATAAAACCCAGAAATACCGGCTTGGCGACTCCTCCCATCCAAACTGCTACCGGATAGGAAACAAATAATGCCAATGCTGTTCCCAGACGTGCTGTGGCGAGCTGAAGACCCATGGCAAGAGCCATCTCCTTACCCTTAAACCATTTTACGATGACCTTCGAAACAACAATACCGGCGACCTCCGCACCTACTCCGAATATTGCATAACCCAATGCTGCGACAACAACCTGAGCTTTCATCCCCAGGATCTGCATACTGTCAAGTGCATGCGTAGAGATAGCCCAATATTTCATGGCAGTCCCGGCAACCATGATAATAGTGGCCATATTACCGGTGAAACGGACTCCCTTTTTATCGAGAATAATTCCTCCGAGGATGAGCATTAAAAGAAAGACGTTGAACCAGCCATATGCACTTGTAAAAAAGCCGTATTCAGTACTGTTCCATAATAGTTCTTTCTCAAGCATTGGCTTCAGTGGCGCCATCACATCGGTGATATAATACGCACAAAGCATTGTGAATGAGACTATAGTCAAAGCTGTCCAACGTGCCGCTTTCGAATCACGAAGAGTATTCGTAATAGTTTCCATTATCCGATTGTGTGATTTAAATTAAATGCGGTGAATGTAATAATATATTTCTCAAAGATTTTCAAAATATATAATCATTTTGTTGAATTTTTGCAGGACTGGCATCTACGTTACTATTGTATATATCAGTTTGAAAAGGGTTATTTATATTTTTATACTATTTTTATGACCTAAAATTTATAATAAAAATGAAAAAGAGCATCATATTTGGATTATTTGCGGCAATTGTCTCTTCTGCGTTCAGTCAGAGTCCGGCACCGGTTGCCGGGAATTCTTCTGTTAAATGGTATACCGTCCAGGATGTTGAAAAACTTAATAAACAGGAGTCCCGTCCCATTTTTATTGACACTTATACCGACTGGTGCGGATGGTGTAAAAAGATGGACAGGGAAACATTTACAAATCCTGTCATTTCAGAAATATTAAATAAAAAATACTACGCGGTTAAATTCAATGCTGAAGGAAAAGAAAGCGTTAATTTCTTAGGCCAGACTTATGTTAATGATGGAAAAGCAGGTAATGCCCATCAACTGGCAGTTGCCCTTCTGCGCGGACAATTATCATATCCCACTGTTGTATTCCTTGTTCCTCAGCAGGATGGCAAATTGCAGGCCCAGGCTGTCCCGGGGTTCAGAGAACCAAAAGACATGGAAGCCTTGCTGAGTTATTTTGCAGATAAAGCTTATGACAAGCAATCATGGGAAGATTATCAGAAAACTTTCCAGGGAAAAGTAAAATGAGGGGTGAGGTACGAGGCGCCTACCTCCCAATAATATAATTCGCCGGAAGCTGCACAACCTCACCGAACTGATAAATTAATTTTCTGCTGTCAAGAAGCTTTTCAGTTCCATAACTTACCCTGACACCTGCAACATCAGGAACACGGTAGAATAATCTGTCATACTTGTTGTCACCCTGTTTCGACTTGCCGATATATGCCAGATCTTTTGTTTTCTTCTCAGGAGTAAATTCAATTGTTACAGCTTTCCCTCCGGTTTTAGCCGCAGGCATTGGTCCGGTCTGATCTGAGAAGTGAAAGATGGTTTCAGGTTTGCCTATCATAGTCTTCTGCGGAATAACCTCATAGGTAAAATTGAAAGTCTCTTTTATTGTCTTTCCTGTAAATAATTCAGTATAAGCCTTTTCCATCCTGTTAATCTCATTTATCGCAGCATCGCTCTGCGGAAAAACGGTTGCCTCGCCTGTCAGAATGAGATGCTTGCCATCCCGTAGTTCCATTAATCGTTTTGCGGCTTTCTCAGCAAGCTGGTCAAGAGGAAGCTTTCTCTTCTTCTCTACTATATATGGAATCCTTACAAAAGAAGAATCAATATTCATTCTCTTGTACGCTGTATCCCTCTGCATCTGAAAATATTCATCGGAACCAAGATCCGCCGAATGTGACATATGGCTTCCGGATTCTGATGACCTGCCCGGTTTTTCAAGAGAAGCAAAGATTGATGGATTAAGATCCAGTATCAGGCCTTCCTTCTTCAAACTCAAAACATTTGTTTGAAATAATGAAGTACTTGAGATTATATAATATTCTGACGGATCAAGTTCATCATGCGATTTAATCTCAACTCCCTCAATTGACCATGACTCAGTTTCAGATTTTATAACATTGGTCAGGCCAAGCAGATCTTCTGCATAAGCAGCATAGGGCCCTGGTTTTTCAATAGTTCTTTCCGCCTGAACAACAATGTTAAAAACAGTTCGTGGAAGCCCGTATACAATGCTTCCTTCACGCTGAGCATCTGGATTTGAAAGCGGATATACAGAACCGGTTGATTCAATTGCCTGTCTGCCGGAATAACATGATGCAACCATAAACATTAATCCCGGAAGTATAAATATCTTCAATATTCGTCTCATAGTTTAATTTATTTTAAGTTCAACAATTGTCAAGGTTCCCTTAGCATTTTAAACGCCTTCCCGATACAATTAATTATATCTGAGGCAATAATTGATTCAGATGATAGATCTTCCGCTGCCAGATCTCCGGCCAGTCCATGAAGATATACACCCAGAGTTGCCGCTTTTTCAGCTGAATAGCCCTGAGAAAGCAAAGATAACAATATTCCTGTGAGAGCATCCCCGCTTCCTGCAGTTGCCATACCCGGATTCCCTGTGCTGTTAAAGATCACGATGCCTTCGGGTGTGGTAATTGAGGTATATGCTCCCTTGAGAACAATAGTACATTTATATTTAGCAGAAAATTCGCTCTGCCTTAACAGTCTTAAATAACTGTTATCTGATTTTCCGGCGAGCCTCTCGAATTCCTTAGGATGTGGTGTAAGTATGGTTCCTTCAGGAATCAGCGAATACCATTCTTTATTTAAGGATAGTATATTCAACCCATCGGCATCGATCACCAATGGCTTCGTGCAGGATTTAAGAAGCTGAAGTAGTGCATTCTGCGATTCGGGATGAGTTCCTATTCCGGGACCAATTCCAATTGCACTATAAGCATCAGTTTTTCCAACCTCAGATAAATAGTTCTCATTTTTATCTATCTCTGCCATAGCCTCCTTAATTGAAGTCTGGACTATCACAACTCCACAACCGGGGACATGGCAGGAAACCAGCCCTATTCCGGTCCGCAAGGCAGCAGTGGCACCCAGTACTGCCGCCCCCATCCTGCCAAGAGAACCGGCGATCAGCAATCCATGCCCGTATATGCCTTTATGATCAAATTTCAATCGTTTCTTAAGAAATGGTGCTACCTCGGATTTCTCTGAAAAAATGAAAGGTGAATTTATAGTTCGGATAGCATTTTTACTCAATCCGATAGGCAGAATAAACCATTCACCGAGAAAAGGCGCATTCTCGGAAAACATAAATGCTATTTTCGGGAATTGAAAACTCAGTGTATAATCGGCCGATACTATAAACTCATAGTTATTTGACGTATTGTCCTCTCCAAACATCCCGGAAGGAATATCAACTGATATTACAGTCGCATCAACTTCATTGATAAGTCTTATGACATCTGCGGCCAATCCATCTGCTGTCCGTGTGAGACCTGATCCGAAAAGTGCATCGATTATTATATCGTCCTTTGTAATTACCGGAAATTGATCAGCTGTTTTGAGGTAATTTAAGGTTATACCGGTTTCAGTCTCAAGCCTCGACAAATTTTTTTTCCAGTCTTCTGAAGTTTTATCAGTAAAACTCACATAATGAACATGACAATCATACCTGTCCGATTCAAGTAATCTGGCCAATGCAAGTCCGTCTCCTCCGTTATTTCCAGGACCGATAAAAAAAAAGATTCTCCGTGATCTATCAAAACGCGGAAGATACCACCGTAAAAGCTGACCGGCTGCTCTTTCCATGAGATCAACAGAGGCCACAGGTTCCTCCTTAATTGTATAATCGTCGATTTGTTTTATCTGGCCGCTTCTGAAAAGTTTCATCTTCCGGATATTTTTGTTCCACAAATTTACATTCTTAAGTCGTTAATAAAAAGCATAAAGACATTTTAGAATTGAATAGTCATTTTTAAATGTGGCTTTTAACTCTAAGAAAAATTAATATATTTGTTTAAATTGAAACCCGATCAACCCCCTCGCCCTTCGGGCACTCCCCCTTAGCAGGTGGTGAGAGTTCTCGGCTTGGGAAACGATAAACGACAAACGATAAACGATAAACGATTATGTTAAAGAATCATCCTAAAGGACTTTTAGTAGCCTTCTTCTCAAATATGGGAGAAAGGTTTGGATTTTACACCATGATGGCGATACTGGTACTTTTTCTGCAGGCCAAGTTCGGACTTTCAGCAGAAAAAGCCGGTGACATTTACAGTAAGTTCTATTTCAGTATTTACGCACTTGCTCTTTTTGGCGGAATTCTTGCAGATGCAACAAAGAAATACAAGCTGGTTATCCTGGCGGGCATTATAACCATGTTTGCAGGTTATATAATTATGGCGGTTCCCGGACTGAGTTTAACAGTCACTATCATAGGTCTATTTACAATTGCACTGGGTAATGGTTTATTTAAGGGCAATCTTCAGGCTGTTGTCGGGCAGATGTATGATGATCCGAAATACAATAAACTCAGAGATTCCGCATTCATGATTTTTTATATGGGGATCAATGTAGGAGCATTTTTCGCTCCTTTCGCAGCATCAGGCATGAGAAACTGGTGGCTGAAAGTAAACGGATTTGCACATGACGGAGGCTTGCCGTCACTATGTCATCAATTCATTAATGGAACTCTTACAGACACCTCTACATTTCAGCAACTGGCAGATAAGGTAAATCTTTCCGGCCAGGTAACAGATCTGTCGGCATTTGCAAAAAATTATCTCGCTGTTTTTTCAGAGGGTTATAATTATGCTTTTGGAATTGCAGCAGGTGCCATGGTGATATCTCTGCTGGTCTATATCATTTTCAACAAACATCTTCCTAACAAAGAAAAGAAAGTAACACAAACAGTTGAGAAAGTAGATTTTAATACAAAACCACTTATTGCGGCTATCATTGCAATGGGAATAACTGCCTTCGGTCTGCATTTCATACAGCAGGTGGGCTGGCTAAATGGTTTTGCATTCGGTTTACTGTCAGGATTCATTACATGGATAGTCATGAGCGCAAAAAAAGAAGAGATGGCAAGAATAACTGCGCTTATACTTGTATTTATTGTTGTAATCTTCTTCTGGATGTCATTCCATCAGAATGGACTCACCCTTACATTATTTGCAAGAGACTATACAGTGAAACAGGTAGGGCCATTTAACAATCTGTTTTTCACGTTACCATCAATGCTTGCTTTTCTAGGAGCAATAGCAGGACTTGTTATGCTTGTCTACGGAAATCTTAAACCTAAAGCAAAAATAAGCGGCGGGATATTATTTGTTCTTGGATTTTTCATTGCTTTATTTTTCATTACAGGCTTTGACCCTACAGGGCTGCTAAAAAAATTCTTCACTGCTTTCGGACCACAGAACTCGATCACACCCGAGATCTTTCAATCCTTTAACCCTTTGTTTATTGTTGCTTTGACCTTTCCTGTCATGGGTGTGTTTGCGTGGTTGAATAAAAGAGGTATTGAACCTTCAACACCAAAAAAGATCGGAATAGGAATGATTATAGCAGCTCTGGGATTTGCTGTAGTTCTCGTTTCATCTATCGGCGCACCCTCGCAAGGATCATTACATGGAGCTCCTGTTGCAGACACTGACAGGGTTTCAACATATTGGCTTATAAGCAGCTACCTCATACTGACAGTCGCGGAACTGTTTCTTAGTCCAATGGGCCTGTCATTCGTATCGAAAGTTGCTCCATCCCGTTTCCAGGGATTAATGCAGGGCGGATGGCTTCTCGCAACAGCTGTCGGAAATAAACTTCTTTTTGTTGGAACATTACTGTGGGATAAAGTTCAGCTCTGGCAGCTCTGGCTTGTATTTATTGTATGCTGTCTTACTTCAGCTGCATTTATCTTTTCAATACTGAAGAGGCTGGAGAAAGAAGGAAAAGGGTAAAATGTAGAAGCACGGGGCACGGGGCACAGGGCACGGGGCACAGGGCACAGGGCACAGGGCAAAACAGGGGAAGATGGCGTCGATTTGCAATCGGTGCCCCGGTTAAGTTATATTTATACACAAAGTAAATCCCTGAACGAAAAACGCTAAACGCTAAACGATTCATTAACTTCTCCACCTTCTTTCGCTAATTAATTCATATTAATCCACCCTATCTGGTTAATAATTATAAATTAATCCTTATTTTTGTTGTTAATTTTGCATCTTCTGGGATGCTTTTTTCATTTTTTATAGTAAAGAGTAATGAAAGTTCTGAAATTCGGCGGCACTTCGATTGGCACTCCTGAACGGATAATAGGAGTTAAAAACATAATTGAATCACAAAATTCCCCTTGTATTATTGTCGTGTCTGCATTTCAGGGTATAACTGACAGTCTGAAACAGCTGAGTGAACTTGCTTCAAACAGGCTGGATGAATATGAGAGTCTGCTTGAAAAGTTAATTCAAAAGCATATAGACCTTACAAAGCAGCTTGTAAGTGAAAACAGGGAGAAATCTGTCATTGATGAAATCAAAAATATTGCAGGCGATCTGAGAGAGACGCTGAGCGGCATTTATCTGCTCAGAGAACTAAGCAGGCACTCGCTTGATCAGACCCTCGCAACAGGTGAAATCTTGTCGTCATTGATTATAAGCAACATAATTGAGAACTGTCAGCTTATAGATACCAGGAAATATATCAGGACTGACAGCAATTTCGGATTTGCCAGTGTTGATTTTGAGAAAACAGATAGTCTGATCTCGAAGGGCCTTTCAGGATCAACGAAACGTATTATTGTCCCAGGGTTTATTGCCGGAAACGAAAGGGGTGAAACTACCACGCTGGGAAGAGGCGGATCGGATTATACTGCTTCGATTTTTGCTGCCGCACTTGATGCCGAAGTACTGGAAATCTGGACTGACGTTGATGGTTTCATGACAGCCGATCCGAAAAAAGTCGAAAAGGCTTATGCCATCGAGAGTTTAACATATTCCGAAGCAATCGAGCTGTCTCACTTTGGTGCAAAAGTCATCTACACTCCTACTCTTCGTCCGGTTTATAAGAAGAACATACCCATTATTGTGCTGAATACCTTTAACCCTTCTGCCAAAGGGACTATTATAAGCAATAAACCAAACGGGAATCACAAAAGTCCGATAAAAGGGATTTCTTCAATTGATCATATTGATCTCATTACCCTTCAGGGAACAGGGATGGTAGGTGTTTCAGGAACATCCATGAGACTTTTCGGAGCACTTGCCAAAAAAAATATAAATATTATACTCATCACACAGGCTTCATCAGAGTATTCGATTACGTTTGCTGTAAGTCCGTCCGATTCGGTCCTTGCATCTGAAGCAATAAATGAAGAGTTTAAAATTGAAATTGAACACAACAGGGAATTAAATATCCTTGTTGAGAAACATCTTTCTATTATTGCTATCGTGGGTGAAAAGATGAAGAATACTCCAGGTATATCCGCTACTCTCTTTAAATCGTTGGGCAGGAATGGAATAAATGTAATCGCGACAGCACAGGGATCATCAGAGTTAAATATCTCAGTTGTCATAAAGAATGACAATCTCAGGAAAGCATTAAATGTAATTCATGATGGGTTTTTCCTTTCCCGCTTCAAGGAGATGTACCTTTTCATAGCAGGTACCGGTTTAGTTGGATCAAGTCTGATTAAACAGCTTCAGACGCAATCTTCCACGCTAATTAGTGAACACAATCTTAAAATCAACCTGGTTGGCGTGACCAACTCAAGGAAAATGCTCATTGATAAAAAAGGAATTCCTCTGGATGACTATAAGGAAACGCTAAACAATTCGGGTGATAAAAGCGATATAACCACTTTTATCCAGCAGATGACAAAGCTGAACCTCAGGAATGCAGTTTTCATCGATTGTACAGCAAATGCAGATGTTGCATCACACTATGACGAAATATTATCAAAATACGTTTCTGTTGTTACCGCTAATAAAATTGCGTGTTCTTCAGCCCAAAGCTACTATCATCAGCTAAAAAGCATCGCAAGCGAGCGTGGGGTCAGGTTTATGTATGAAACAACTGTCGGCGCCGGATTACCTATTATTAAAACAATAAATGACCTTATTCTTAGCGGTGATAAGATCCTTAAAATTGAAGCAGTACTTTCCGGGACCATGAATTTTATTTTTAATGAACTGGGTCCGGAAATGCCATTGAGCAGCGCTATCAGAAAAGCGCGTGAAATCGGATATTCTGAACCGGATCCGCGTATAGATCTGAGCGGTACCGACGTAGTCAGGAAAATATTGATTCTTTCGAGGGAAGCAGGTTATTCCATTGAAAAAGATGATGTTATTATTAATAAGTTCCTTCCCGATGATTGTTTTACAGGTGATCTAAAGGACTTCTTTGAAAAGGTCAGGGAATTTGACGCTGAATTTGAGCAAAAGAGACAGGAGCTGAAACGAAATAATCTTAAATGGAGGTTTTTTGCTACCATGGAACTGGGAAAGGCAAAAGTGGAGCTGATCACCATCGGAGCTGATCATCCTTCGTTTAATCTCGAGGGAAGCAATAATATTATTTTGCTCACCACCGACAGGTATAATGAACTGCCTATGGTGATCAAAGGCTACGGAGCAGGTGCGGATGTTACTGCTGCAGGAGTGTTCTCGGATCTGATGAGGGTGGTAAATGTATAGAAGTGCAAGTCGAGCAAGTCGTGCAAGTCAAGCAAAGTCGTGCATGTCGTGCAAGTCGTGTGAGACCGCAAGACTCAAAGACTGCAAGACCCAATAATTTTGATTGAATTTTGAAACGAAAACAGATAAAATATTATTCCACGAATCACCAGGCGCCTGAGGTAAGCTTTGGCCAGGCGCTTCTTAAAGGACTGGCCCCTGACGGAGGATTGTATCTGCCTGTGTCGTTGCCAAAAATAACCCCGGACGAGTTAAGCAGCTTTTCATCAAAAGAGTATTATGAAATTGCTTTTACCATTCTTGATAGCATCATAGGAAATGAGATTGAGAAAGAGGAGTTGCGTAGATTATGCCGCGAAGCTTACAATTTTGAAATACCACTGGAAAAAGTAACCGACAGGAAATATATAATGCGTCTCGATCAGGGTCCAACAGCATCTTTTAAAGATTTTGCAGCGAGAATGATGAGCCGGCTGATGCAATATTACTTATCCCTCGAAAAGCGGCACCTTACAATACTTACTGCAACATCGGGAGATACAGGAAGCGCTGTTGCCAATGCGTTTTACGGACTGGAGAATATTAGTGCAATAATTTTATATCCAGCCGATGAAGTCACTCCGATGCAGAGGAAACAGATGACAACTCTTGACGGGAACATAAATATTATAGCAGTTGACGGGAAATTTGATGATTGTCAGAGACTCGTTAAAACGGCGTTTCTTGACCCTGCTTTATCCCACCTGGAATTGAGCTCTGCCAACTCAATAAATATAGGAAGACTGTTGCCGCAGTCGGTATATTATTTTTATTCTTACTCAAAACTTTCGTCAGGTATCAATGAAAAAGCAGTCTTCAGTGTTCCATCAGGAAATTTCGGGAATCTGATGGGCGGACTGATTGCAAAAAAAATGGGACTTCCCGTAGACAAATTTATCGTGTCGACAAATGAGAATAATGAAGTCCCGGAATATCTCAGAACAGGAAACTATGAATTGATCAATCCATCGAGGAATTGTATATCAAGCGCCATGAATGTTGGCCATCCGAGTAATCTGGCAAGGATTGTAGCCTTTTATGGTGGCACGATGGACGAAACGGGAAACATTTCCAATCCTCCTGATCTTGATCAGATGCGCCGTGATCTTTTTGCGGTGAGCGTAACAGATGCGGAAACAAGAAAAACGATAGCCGAAGCTCACAGAAAGTATAATCTATTGCTCGAGCCACATGGCGCTATTGCATGGAAAGGAATTAAAGAATATTCATCTCAAAACAAATTTAAAGGCAAGCCTCTGTATATTGCGATTGAGACAGCCCATCCTGCCAAATTCCCCGAAGAGATGATCAGAATATTGAAATTTTCGCCCGACCTTCCGTCCTCATTAACCGGACTGGAGCAAAAAACAGAAAACTTTTTTTCAATTGAAAACAGTTATAATTCATTAAAAGAGTTTATACTTAAGCATTAATCTGTCGACCATGTATATTGTATGTTCTGATCTCGAAGGTGTTTTTGTTCCGGAAATCTGGGTAAGTGTTTCAAGTCATACCGGTATTGATGAACTGAAACTGACGACAAGAGATATAAGCGATTACAATATTCTCATGAAGAGAAGGCTTGAATTGCTTCGCAAATACGGTCTGACTCTCCGGGATGTGCAGAATGTCATATCATTGCTAAAACCACTGCCCGGGGCTTTGGAGTTCGTCGACTGGTTACGCTCAAAGACCCAGCTGATAGTTGTGTCAGATACATTCACCGAGTTTGCTGATCCTCTTATGAGAGAGCTCGGAAGACCTACTCTATTCTGTCACCATCTCACAACTGACGCTGCGGGAAACATCACTGACTATAATCTCCGGCAGGAAGATGGGAAAAGACGTGTTGTGGAAGCTCTTCAATGTCTTAATTATAAAGTTATTGCAATAGGTGATTCCTATAACGATATTTCAATGCTGCGGAAAGCCGATTACGGAATCCTCTACAATCCTTCTCAAAATGTCGCTGATGAGAACAAAGATCTGGAAGTTGTAAAAACATACCCCAGTCTGAAGAGAATAATTTCACAGGTTATTAATGGCAAAAATCCTGCAAGCTCAACATCTTACAGTTCAGACGAAAACCATACTTAGTGTAGTCATGTGCTGTCTCTGTCTCACATCTCACATCTCACATCTCATATCTCAAATCTCACCGGCTGCAATAGAATTGTTCTAAACTATTCAATTCATTAGAGGTATGACAATTATTATCCAATAATTTCATAATTTTACCTTATTCTAACCTAATTAATTAGCCAGCCCATGAAACTCCCGCCTTCGTCAAAAAACTGGTTGACCATCATCGGTTCAATAATTGCCGGAATGAATCTGGCTTTAATAATTCTTCTTTTTATTATTTCCACAATCTTCAATAAGGGAAACACAAACCTTGGACTATTCATTTATATAGTCCTTCCCGGTTTTATGATAATGGGACTTCTGCTCATTCCGATCGGAATGATAAGAGAAAGAAAAAGGATCAGAAAGAGCGGGGTTGTGGGAGAATCAAAGTTCCCAAGAATAGATCTTAACGATCCGCGACACAGAAATGCCTTCCTTATTTTCACTGTTACTACCATTATTGTTCTATTTCTATCCACACTGGGAAGCTTCCAGGCTTTTCATATAACCGAATCCGTAGAGTTTTGCGGCACTCTTTGTCATCAGGTTATGGAGCCGGAGTACACGGCATACCAGAATTCTCCTCACGCAAATGTTGCATGCGTGGAATGTCATGTCGGTTCCGGAGCGTCATGGTATGTAAAATCAAAGATCTCAGGTTTGCACCAGGTGTATGCTGTAATGACAAAAACATATCCAACACCAATTGAAACACCTCTGCACGATCTGCGCCCGGCAAGGGAAACATGTGAAAGATGTCACTGGCCTCAGAAGTTCTATGCCCGTACACTAAGGACTAACAAATACTTTCTGGCCGATTCTTTGAATTCAGATTGGAATATAATGCTTCAGATGAAAACCGGTCCGGAAAATTCCGGTCTCGGCCTTATTGAAGGTATTCACTGGCACATAAATCCTGCTGTAAATATTGAATATATCTCTGAAAACGATAAGAGAGAAAATATTACTTATGTGAGGTATACCAATAAGTCAACAGGTAAAGTAAAAATCTTCAGAAATGACAGCGATCCTATATCTGACAGTCTGATATCAGCATCAACTACCAGAATCATGGATTGCATAGATTGCCATAACCGTCCTTCTCACAATTATAATTCTCCTCCGGTTTATTTCGATAATGCAATGCTCACGGGTGCAATTTCCAAAGACATACCATTCTTCAAGAAAGTTTCGATGGGAATTCTCAGAGATACCTTCAGCGACAAGGATACAGCCCTTATGAAGATAAACGATGACATCACCGCATATTACAAAACAAATTTCAGCGAGTACTATACAAACAACAAATCCAAAATCGATAAATCGATCCTGGCAGTCCAGGCTGCATTTTCCGAAAACACATTTCCGAAAATGAAAGTGACATACGATCATTACCCTGAACATATCGGTCACCTCGAATCAGATGGTTGCTTCAGGTGTCATAATGATGCTTTTATTGCAGAAGATGGCACTAAGATCTCGCGCGATTGCAATCTGTGCCATAATATTCTCGGTCAGGGAAAAGAAAACGCCATGGAATATTCAAGCATCAAAGATAACCTTGAGTTTAAACACCCGATCGACATAGGTACCGCCTGGAAAGAGGCTAATTGCTCCGAATGCCATCAGTTTTTGTACTAGGCACAGGGCACAGGGCACGGGGCACAGGGCACGGGGCACAGGGCACGGGCATAATTTAGTGAGTTTAATTTATTTGAGATTTCTTATACGGACTTCAATCCCAGAATCTTTTAATAACTGAACAATCTTATTGGTATCGGTTTCTCCGAAATGGTACGGGTACAGAATTTTAGGTCTGAATGCGAGAGCAGCATCGGCAACCATTTCAGGAGTCATGGTATAGGGAATGTTCATTGGAAGAAATGCAACATCAATTCTGCTAAGCGACTTCATTTCGGGTGTATTTTCCGTATCACCGGCAATATAAAACCGCTTCCCTCCGATCGTTAATATATATCCGTTACCAATACCTTTTGGATGATAAGGATGTCCCGAAGCACTTTCATTTACGATATTATATGCCGGAACCGCCTCAATAATTATGTTATTGAACTCCTGTCTGTCTCCGTTATTCATCACCATAGCCCAGTTAACTTTGGAAGCAGAGTTCTGGTTGCAGAATAAGAGTGTCCCGGGTTTCTTCAGATCCTCCAGCAGTTTAGGATCGAGATGATCACCATGTTCATGTGTGACAAGGATCATGTCGGCTTTCGGAAGAAACTGATAATCACCTGAACTCTTCACAGGATCAAAATAAATAACATAGCCATTAAGCTTAAACATCAGAGATCCATGGCCTATAAAGTGCATTTCAACCACTCCTGCTGATGTGGTAATCTTGTCATATTCAGGAATATCCTGCGAAAAAACCAGAATTGTCATAACTATGAATATAAATGAGATGAGAACTTTTCTCCCGATTGAAGAATAATTTTTCATATTGCAACAGTTTTTAAATCAATACAAAGATCAAAAAAAAAAACATACATAGATCCTGCAGAGGCGAAAATCGCGTAAATAATGTGTAAAGTTGAATTCTCCATAGCCACGAAGTGGCTTAATTTGAATAACCCCCGGTGTAACCTAATCTTTATATACATCTTTATTGAGAATAATACTTTCGAAAATTTGTTCAGACCTGAATTGAGGGATCTCCCGATCATAATTGCGAATTTAATTGATGGCTGATACCTGATCAAATAATAGAGGATTTCAATTTCAATATTTCGCGGTACCGCAACTTTCTACCAATTAGTGATAGAGAGAAAGATGTGATGTAAGATGAGGGTTGCACCCTAATCTTTCGTCACATCTTTTCGATACTCACCCCCAAACCCCATAGCCGTCAACCTAAGAGGTAAGGTGCAGAAATACAATGGGTTAAATTTCCCCTCCTTTCTTTCGTCACATCTTTTTTCCTCTCAATACTGCCATTTACAAAAATGAAGCAATGAAGTATTCGTTATAATGATCGGGAGAACGAATCCACCTTTCTCATTTACAGATATTTAAACACTTATGGTGGATGAGTGAGGGATCTTTCAGAGCCTGTTGTCAGATAGCATTGGATCTTTGGGATCTATTGGAATTCATCTAATCTTTAACTATTTAATCATATTTATCAACTTCACCCAGTAATATCTTTTTTTTTGATAACTTGCCGGTAGAATTTAGGTCAAAGTGTTAATGAATTATCATTGATGCGCTTAGGGAAAGATAAACATGCTCTTCTTTTAGCAGTTCTTCTGGTATTTACAGCATCGGTCAGCGGACAGACAGTAAAGAATTACAAATTCCAACTGCATGGAAATTCGCCGGCTGATGATGTCATTATTACGGATCAGTCCATCATTATAAATTACTCCATTTCTGAACTTAATATTTTAAGCCTTAAAAATTCTGCCGGCTCATTCTACCGTATCTCAATTCCGGGTCATATTTCCAGCACAAAAGCAGGGAGGCCCGAACTTCCGGTTTTTAGCCGTCTCATCTCCATTCCGGAAGGTTCAGAATATACTGTCAGAATTTCTGAAGTCAGAACCTCAAAAATTGTGCCTTCAGCAAAAAAAATAGAAGGATTGCTCTTCCCTGCACAGGAAAGTGAAACAAAAAATATGCAGCAGACAAAACAATCTTTCAGGTTTGACAAAGAAGCTTATGCTGTCCGCGGTTTCATTACTTCCGATACAGTGAATATTGAACCGCTCGGAACCGTCAGGAAAGTTAAACTGGCTAATCTGTATATTTCACCAGTCAGGTATAATCCCCATTCCAATGTACTGGAAGTTATAACTTCAATGAAAATTGAGATTGATTTTAAGAATACTTCCGGACTAGTTACAAAATCACAGCCGGCAGAACGATCTCTTTTCAATCAGACTCTTGACAAGGGAGTCTTAAATTACAATCCGGGCCAGGTTATTCCCGGTTATACCGATAAACCAGTGAAGATGATCATTCTGACTGATACTTCATTTAAAAAACTACTGGAACCATTCATAAAATGGAAGACGCAAAAAGGCTTTAATCTGAATATACTTTATATGGGAACCAAATTTGCCGGAAATGATTATTCTCACATAAAGGACACATTATCAAGTATTTACAAGTCAGCTACTGTAGATGATCCCCCTCCGGAATATCTTCTGATCATTGGAGATGTAGACAGGGTGCCATATTACGGCAGCGGTACAACAGGAAACATCACCGACATGTACTACGGCGAGTTTGACGGAAATGGCGACTACATTCCTGAGATGTTTATTGGAAGGCTTCCTGTTGCTGATACGACGGAGTTGAAGACTGCCATCGGTAAAATAATTCAGTATGAGAAATTTCAGTTCGACGACATAAATCAATTTTATTCCCGCTCCATCGTCCAGGCCGGATACGATGATGGCTATGCAAATTATATGAACGGTCAGATAAAGTATGCAACTACAAATTATCTTACCGCCTCCAACAGAATTACGGAATATCATTTCAATTATCCACAATCCTATACCTCAAAAGATTCATTAATAAAACTGATCAACAATGGAGTCTCATTTATTAATTATACCGGTCATGGCGACGCTCTGGGCTGGCTGCATGTCAATTTCAAATCGCCGGATGTACTGACACTTACCAATAAAAACATGTATCCTTTTGTGATCAGCAACGCCTGCAGGACAGCACAGTATAACACCGCTAATACTCTTGGGACAAGAATGGTCCTTACTGACTCCAAGGGTGCAATCGGATTTATAGGGTGTTCGAATGATTCATATTGGGATGAAGACTTTTACTGGGCGGTTGGACCTGGCACGATTTCTTCCGAACCAACATATGCAGAATCAGGTCTGGGTGCCTACGACAGGATGTTTCACACTAATGGTGAGAATCCGGCTGACTGGTATTTTACGATGGGTCAGATAAACTATGCCGGGAATCTGGCAGTAAGCGCCAGCAATTCTACAAGAAAAAAATATTATTGGGAAACATATAACCTCATTGGAGATCCGAGTGTAATTCCGATCCTTGGCAAACCCCAGCCATTTGCGGTCACTCTGCCTGATACACTCCCCAACGGAATGAAATTGCTTACTCTGAATGTCGATCCCTTTTCGTATGTTGCCGTGTCACATTTCAACATTCTTTGGGACGCATCCTATGCTTCAGCTTCAGGCTCAGTTTCTCTCGACATGCCAGGGCTGACCAACGATTCATGCCTCGTTGTTATTACAGGCCAGAATAAGATCCCCCTCATCAAAACTATTCACTTCGCAGATATCACAAAGGAGTATATCGTTCTTGGAGCAAGCAGTATAAATGACAGTCTCGGGAATAATAATCATCTCGCTGACTATGGGGAATCAGTTTACCTTAAACTGTTGATAAGTAACCTTGGGTTAAGCGATGCACACAATCTCAGAGCAAAAATATCTTCTGCATCACAATGGATTACGATACTAAATGATTCTATTTCAATCGGAACCCTCGCAGCACGTTCTGAAATCACTTTTTCAAATGCTCTCTCAATTACCATAGCTGATAATGTGCCCGACATGAGCATAGCAACGCTGGATCTTATGGTGAAAGATGATCTCACAGAAAAGCATTATTCCATGGATATCTGTGTTCACTCTCCTGATTTAATGATACTGAACTGCGTACTGGATGATAAATCAGTAGGTAATGGAGATTTCATTCCTGACCCGGGCGAATCTTTCAGGTTGATATTTAAAGTACAAAACAGGGGAAGCAGTGATGTAGCCGGGAACTTAGAAATTTCCAGCCTTCAGGAAGGTCTCTCTATCGGGGAACCTTCAGTGAAATCGGGTGTTCTGAACTTCGGTCAGACTACAGATATCCCAATTCTTGTGAATTTATCTGATTCAGTATCTTCAGGAAGCATTATATCTATTTCTGCAGCTCTCGATTGTAATCCATATCTTGTTAACAAAGACTTCTCTTTCAGGGTTGGTAAATTAAGGGAAAGTTTTGAGGCATCTTCATTCATGGTATTTCCATGGATAAATATCAGTCAGACACCATGGGTCATCACGTCCGATAATTCGTATGATGGAGCTGTTTCCGCTCATTCGGGCGCTATCAGTCACAATGGGATTACCTCTCTTGTTTTGAGAGCTCTATATAAAAGCGAGGACTCCATCACATTCGCTTATAGAGTATCGAGCGAGCCAAATTATGATTTCCTGTCATTCAAGCTGAACGGTACCGAAGTATTTAAAAAATCAGGAGAAGCGGCATGGGCAAAGAAAACATTTGCGGTTCAACCGGGTCTCAATACTATGGAATGGAGTTACAACAAGGATAATTCTGTGTCAATGGGTACTGACTGTGCCTGGATAGACATGATAGATTTTGCGCAGTCTTCCACTGTGAAATATATTCGTAAAGATCTGCAGGTTGCCAGAATTGTTGCTCCGCCAAAGAAGGATCAATATGGAAAGGAAGCAATATCTGTTATGCTTCTTAATCCGGGAAAGGACACCATCGATGGTTTTAATCTTGCATATGTGATTAATGATCATTATCCTGCGGTTAAACAATTCTTCAACAATAAAATCATTCCAAACGGCGATTCAGTGACTGTAACATTTAATTATCCCGCAGATTTCTCAAAATACGGTTTTTATAAGATCCTCACATATGGAGTGGATAATAATGACGACTACGCCTTAAATGACACTCTTATCGCAAATATGGAAAATACCAGAATTACAGAAACCATAGGCATTTACCCGAATCCCTTCACCGACCGCCTTACGATCACAATAAATTCGCAGATAAATGAAAAGGTTCAGATCACCCTGACCAATCTTACAGGACTCAAAGTATATGATTCTGAAAGAGATGTACTTACAGGCAACAATTCATTTACGATTAGTAATCTTATTCTGAAACCAGCTCTGTATTACCTGCATATTAGCAGCTCAACAATAAATAAAACTATTCCTGTTGTGAGTGCCGGAGGCAGATAGTGTTTCGTTTCGTTCGTTTATCGTTTATCGTTTCGCGTTTGTCGTTTTTGAAATTTTAATTAATTTAGGATATAAAATTTTTCGATATGTCTAACTTATTACCAACCAGAGAAAGTGCATTGGAGCTCTTAAAAAGATATAATAAGTCGGAAAGTCTTCTTAAACATGCATTATCAGTGGAAAGTGTGATGCGTTATATGGCAAGGAAACACGGGGAAGATGAGGAGAAATGGGGAATAATAGGTTTGATTCACGACCTTGATTATGAACAATATCCTGAACAGCATTGCATAATGACGGAGAAGATTTTAAAAGAAAATAACTGGCCCGATGAATATATCAGGGCTGTGATGAGTCATGGTTGGGGACTGGTTACCGATGTCATGCCTGTTTCTCTGCTGGAGAGGACTATCTATGCGGTGGATGAACTGACAGGACTTGTTGCAACCAGTGCACTTGTAAGGCCTTCAAAAAGTGTTATGGATATGGAAGCACGTTCTGTAAAGAAGAAATGGAATGATAAAAGGTTTGCAGCAGGCGTTGACAGGTCGGTTATCGAAAAAGGCGCGGAAATGCTGGGAGTCACTTTGGATGAGCTTATTACAGACTGTATAATGGGAATGAGGACTGCGTCAAAGGAGATAGGGTTGGCGTAGGGCCACGACATGGGGTGCCCAAAACAAAAAAGGCCACATCGTTCGATGCAGCCTCAAATTTCTTAGCATGTAATATTACAACATTTTCAGTTTAATATTTTTGAACCATACATCATTTCCATGATCCTGAAGGCCTATGTAACCTTCTTTTGCTGTGTTCAGGAACCATGGCCAGTCTTTGAATTTAGATTCTGCAACCATTTTTTTCCAATCTTCTGTCCAGAGGTGAAATTCAACAACATTTTTACCGTTTTGACTGAATACAACAGTTCCCTGATAGACAAGGATATGAGCATGATTCCATTGTCCTGCGGGTTTTGCATTTTGTGGTTTCGCAGGAATCAGGTCATAAAGTGACCCAGCCATACGGTTACCATCAGTTCCGAGCTTGGCATCGGGATGCCTTTCATTGTCAAGGATCTGCATCTCAGGGGCAGATTTGTAAATAGGCTCATTTGGGATTTCCTGTGCAAGGATAAAGATACCACTGTTGCCGCCTTCTGAAATCTTCCAATCCAGATCGAGTTCAAAGTTGCTCAGTTTTTTGTCATAGATAATATCACCACCGCTGCCTGCTTCACCCGTTCCCGAACCAATGCAGTGCAATGAACCATCAACTACATCCCATCCCGCAGCCGGAAATGTTGGTTTATCATATCCTCTCCATCCGGTAGTTGTTTTACCATCGAAAATAGATACAAAACCATCGTCACCCTTTTTTGCTTTATTATTTTTCTGTGCCGATGCTGACATAGTTGAAATTCCCAATACAAGAAAAACTGATAAAATAACGTTTACAATTTTCATAATAATTGTTGTTAAAAGTTATAAGTCACAGGTAATCTCTTACCTGTGACTCTTAATTAATTATACCGGCATCTCAGGTAATGTGTAACCTGGTCTGTAAGTATGTTTAACCATTTCAGCTGCAAATTGTTTAGCAGGAGTTGGCTCTGTCCATTTAGTATCAAATTTAGGATCCCCGTCAACGATGGTAAAATTATTTTCCATAACGGTTCTTACTTTATCAGCATCGGTGATATTTGTGAATTCCATTTTCTCACCATTCCATTCAAGTTCTCTGTTAAGGCCCTGAAGTCTGACAGCAAGAACACCCATAACAACCATCTCATTGAATGGACCTGCTTCTGAAAAATCGGATTTGGTTTTAACTCTGCTTTCCGGAGTTTCCTTGCAAGCACGTACCCAGTCCATTTCATGACCGCCGTTCATAGCTTTTTCAACTCTTCTTTCAGTTTGCGGAACAACCGGTTTGCGACCTGAGAGTAACCATGGGTTAACACCGTAACAACCACAAACCAGTGTATCTTTTGAACCATGGAAGAGAACGCCACCACCACTGTCATTCATGTTTTTACCTGCAGGCCAGCCAGCTGGTTTTGGAGGTTCCAAACCACCGTCATACCATGTAACAACTACCTCAGGATATTTGATTTTTGATCCTTTGGGAGCTATTCTTTCAGGATAGGTAAGCTTCACAAACTGTGCGGTAGGTGCACAATCTGTCAGAAGCAGGGTTGAGCTGCCCTGTACCTTGGTAGGATACTGAAGCTTAAGACCCTTGAATACCGGATGAAGAATATGGCAAGCCATATCGCCAAGAGCGCCGGTTCCAAAATCCCACCAGCCTCTCCAGTTCCATGGAGTATAAAGACTATTGTAAGGACGCATTTTTGTTGGCCCTATGAAAAGATCCCAGTTAAGGGTATCAGGAACCCATTCGCCCTTTGGAACATTGAGACCCTGCGGCCATATGGGACGATTCGTAAATGCTTCAACTTTCTTAATTTCACCTATTTCGCCAGCTTGTATCCATTCAATGATCTGGTTTACACCTTCTCCTGATGAACCCTGGTTGCCCATCTGTGTAGCTACTTTATATTTTGCAGCGAGCTTGGTTAATAACCTTGATTCATAAACGGTATGTGTCAAAGGTTTCTGGCAATATACATGTTTGCCAAGCTGTAATACCATTAGCTGCAACAACTGCATGTGAATGGTCGGCAGTTGCAACGATAACTGCATCAATTGATTTTCCCATTTCATCATACATCTTACGCCAATCCCAGTATTGTTTTGCATCCGGGTTTGCAGCAAATACTTTCTTTGAATATCCCCAGTCAACATCAGCGAGAGCAACGATGTTCTCTGTTGGGGATACGTTCTTCAGGTTTGTGTTACCCATACCACCGATACCAACAACAGCAATATTAAGCTTGTCGCTGGGTGCAGGAGTTTTGCGGCCAAGGCCACTAACCACACTGCTGGGAACTATGGTCAAACCTGCAGCAACAGCACCAGTCGTTCCAAGAAACGTCCGGCGTGTAATGTGTTTTGAATTTTCTTTCATTTCAGGTAAATTAAAATTTATAATTGATCCATAAAATTAATTAATTTCTAATATGTCGAACATATGATTTCCCATATTTAACAACATGTTTTGAAAATTACAATTCTCTGATCCAGATGTTTCTGTATGCAACCGGATTACCATGATCCTGAAGTTCAATACTTCCCATACCATGTTTCTTAATAAAATACTCAGGTATACCTATATATTCAGTAGGTCCTCTTAATGATGAATTATTCTGCACAACTACTCCGTTTTGAATTACAGTTACTCTCGGATGCGTAACGTATACTGTTGAATCGTCACCGAAAGTGGGTGCGGTATAGATGATATCATATGTCTGCCATTCTCCTGGCTTTTTGCAAACGTTTACCAACGGCGGATATTGTTTGTACATGCTGCCTGCCTGACCATTACGGTAGGTGCGGTTGTTATAGCTGTCAAGCACCTGTACTTCGTACAACTCCTGAAGAAAAACACCGCTGTTGCCTCTTCCCTGGCTCTCACCGGTAACTTCTGAAGGGGTTTTCCATTCAATATGCAATTGAAAATTTCCGAATTTTCTTTTGCTTTTAATAAATCCGGCACCTCTTACACTAACAAGCGATCCGTCTTTTACTACCCATTTTGTAGGATTACCCTGCATATCAGTCCATTCAGCATTAACATCCCCGCCATTAAAGAGGACAATAGCATCGGATGGAGAATCAGAATTTGTGGCTCCTGGTTGAATAATAGTTACCTCCGGTTCCCATATCTCCGTCATCCCGGGAGTCATCTTTTCAGGTTCAGGGTACTTCTTCGCCGGCGTTTGTGTTTGTCCCGATGCATAGATGCCAACAAACAACAATGAACTGATAATTAACAATTTTTTCATTCTTTATACTGAGTTAGATTAATAATTACACTGGAACTCCTCAAAAGCAATTAATTAAATACAAAGATAATCGGTGAATTTAACAAAACCACGATTATTTTAAATTTTCCGAACATGTGGGGGTAACCGGTAAGCGGTAAGCGGTGTGCGGTGCGCGGCACATGGTACAGGTACCTCATACCTTAAAACCGCATACCGGATACAGCCTTCCGCACACCGTACACCGCATACCGCAAACCGCACATCTAGTTTTATTTGAATATTTAGCCTACTTTAGCAATTCCGGATAAATTTGAAAAATGCACAAAGGACAGGTAACAATTAAAGATATTGCAAAGGAGCTGGGAATTTCACCCTCTACAGTTTCAAAAGCTCTTAAAGGGCATCATGATATCAGTAAGACAACAAAAATGTCAGTTAAGGAGCTTGCTGATAAATGGAATTATAAGCCTGACCAGATAGCTTTAAGTCTTAAAAGCGGCTTGAGTAAAACCATAGGTGTGATTGTTCCTGAGATTGTGCATTACTTTTTCTCAACAGTCATAAGCGGCATAGAAGACCTTGCACACGATTCGGGCTATCATGTAATGTTCTGCCAGTCGAGTGAGTTGTATGAGAGAGAAGTAAATGCCGTTGATGCATTATTATCTACAAGGGTTGACGGGATTCTTATTTCTGTTTCAAAAAACACGAGCAATTTTGATCATTTCAGAAAAATACGGGAAAATGGATTGCCCCTGGTGTTTTTTGACCGGATCTGTGACGAAATTGATACCGACAGGGTTGTTGTTGATGATGAAATCGGCGCTTTCGAGGCCGTATGCCACCTTATAGATATCGGCTGCCGGAATATTGTACACCTATCCGGTCCAGCACACCTTAACATAGGTAAGAACCGAATAGACGGTTATATGAGGGCTCTCAGGGAAAAAAACCTTCCTTTTGATAAAAACAATATTATAAGGTGCGATTCTATGGAAGCGGCAGTTGATATAGTACCAGAATTATTAAAAAGAACACAAAAACCGGATGGTATTTTTGCCGTGAATGATCTGACAGCAGCCGCAACGATGAGGATAATAAAAAATATGGGCTATAATATTCCTGAAGATATAGCTGTGGTGGGATTTACGAGCGGTCTGATATCCGATATAACCAATCCCCCCCTTACCTCTGTTGAACAGCATGGATATACTGTTGGCAAAGAAGCTGTGAGACTACTTATTGACCGTATAGAAAAAAAACAGGACTTACCTTTTCAGACTAAAATAATCAGAACCGAACTTTCGGTAAAAGGCTCTTCTCTCAGAATAAAGACAGAAGCCGGAAGCAAAAAGTAGAATTGTCTGCTTAAACTTTTCAAAAATCTTTCAACAAAATAAATATTTTAGTGACTTTTTTCAGAAAACGTTTGAAATAAGTGAAACGAAAGTTTTTCAAGATCCTTTTAGCAGGTTATTATTCAAAATCATCATGTTAAGTCAACCTTTTTGTTACTAAAATGTTGTATTAATGTTGTTTTAATATTTTTTTAATAAAGATTTAATTTATACATTTGTTCCATCATCGAAATAATACTGAAAAATTGCGCAAGAACAGATGGTCTCTGTATTTGAACCGACTTAATAAATTTATGAGTTTCTATTATAAATTAAGTAGAACTCTTATTTGTATTAACTATTATAATTATGTAACGCACCTAAAAATTAGCTAACCTAAAAAAAATCAACTATGGGAACTACGCGAAATTCTGTATTTCTATGGAGGAGAACAATTCTATCTCTTTTCATTTTTGGCTTTGCGATGAGCATTGCCTTCGCCCAGGGAAGGACCGTAAAAGGTAAAGTCACTTCCGAAAGCGAGGGACCCTTGCCGGGAGTAAACATCGTGCTCCAGGGGACAACACAGGGAACCATGACCGACGGTAATGGTGAATATACTATCTCTGTTCCTGGTCCTGAGGCTGTTCTGGTATTTTCATTTATCAGTTATACGTCTCAATCAATTACTGTAGGCAGTCAGACAACGATAAATGTTGTTCTGGTCCCAGCTCTGAGTACACTTAACGAAGTTGTGGTTGTAGGTTATGGTACACAGAAAAAGAGAGAGGTTACCAGCTCAATCACAAGTCTTAAATCAGATGAATTTAACAAAGGAAGTGTAAATAGTCCTGTCCAGCTGATTCAGGGTAAGGTAGCAGGTTTGTCAATCACCAAACCAGGTGGTGACCCAAACTCAACGTTTGATGTTCGCCTTAGAGGTATGAGCACAATCGGTGCTAACCTGGGACCACTCATTGTTATTGATGGTGTTGTTGGTGGTACCCTCGACAACGTTGATCCGAACGATATCGAATCAATAAACGTACTTAAAGATGGTTCTGCAGCTGCTATCTATGGAACAAGAGGATCAAGTGGTGTTATTCTTGTCCAGACTAAAAAAGGAAGAAAAGGCACTGCAGTTATTGACTATAATGTTTATGGAACCGCTGAAATGGTTGCCAAGAATCCCGATGTTATGACCGCCGCTCAGTGGAGAGCTTTATCAGCGGAAATGACAGCTGCAGCCGGTAAAGAGGTTGGTCATGACTATGGTTCATCTACTGACTGGTTTAAAGAAATCGAACAGACAGCATATACTCAGGTACATAACGTAGCATTGTCCGGTGGAAGCGACAATACCAGTTATAGGGCATCTATTAACTATCGTAACGGTCAGGGTATTGAGAAAAAGACAGGTTATGAACAACTTAATGGCAGGATAAATATTACCCAAAAGGCTATTAATGATAAACTGACTGTCGATTTAAGTCTTGGTGCAACATCCAGGGTAGCTCAACTTGGGAATGATGCCGCATTCCGTTATGCAACAATTTTCAATCCTACCTCTCCTGTTTATAGTGCAGATCTGGCAGTTGCAGATCCTTCACAGACAAAATTTGCTCCTTATTTTCAGTCAGAGTTATTTGACTATTACAACCCTGTTTCTATCCTGATGCAAGACTCAAGAGAACAGAAAAACCAAATACTTAACCTTTCTATTAAGGGTGCCTACGAAATTACAAAAGGACTCGTAATAGACGCATTCTATTCAATTCAGAATAATGGGATGACCAGAGGTGAATATAATGGTAAAAATGACTATTTCGGCGGATATAACAGGAACGGACTTGCCGTCCGTGAAGCAAAAAATGAAGCCAGCAGGCTGTTTGAATCTACTATCCATTACACAGGTGATGTCAGTTCAGCATTAAATCTCAATGTTTTGGGCGGATATTCTTACCAGGATTTCACAAATGAAGATTTTTACATGCAGGCAGGTAATTTCCTTACCGACAGATTTTCCTTCAACAACATGGGAGCTGCAAACGATTTTGCTTACGGAAAAGCAACTGTTACAAGTTATAAAAACTCTAATAAACTTATTGCATTCTTCGGACGTGTTAACCTGAACATCAACAGTACTTACTTTGTAACTGCCAGTGCACGGTATGAAGGATCTTCACGTTTCGGAGTTGATAATAAATGGGGATTATTCCCGGCTATCGGCGCTGGCGCTGACATTTCAAAAATGATCAACGTAAGTTATATTGATAACCTTAAATTGCGTGCCAATTATGGTATTACAGGTAACCAGCCTAACGACAGCTACCTTTCATTACAAAGACAAGGTCCGGTTCTTAACGGATCAAGTCCTGTTTACTTTCAGTATAATGGATCATATGTTCCTGCTTACGGACCTACAAGCAACGCCAACCCCGATCTTAAGTGGGAGACAAAAGGCGAGTTTGATGCAGGATTTGATTTTTCATTATTCAATTCAAAAATCTCAGGATCCTTTGACTACTACACCAGAACAACCAAAAACCTGTTGTTCCAGTATACCGTTCCTGTTCCTCCAAACCTCTTTAACCAGGCATGGCTGAACCTTGGCAAAATGAGAAGCAGTGGTCTTGAGATGTCAATAAACTACAATGTTGTCACTAAAAGTGATTTCACATATAACATAACACTCACTCCATCTTATAATCTCGAGAACACACTCGTAACTCTTTCGGGAACTTATAATGGCGCAGATATAAAATATGGTTCACAGGAATTGGGCGATATGGGTTCACCAGGACAAAACCAGACTCCTCTTACACTGCGTAGAGGAAGGGAAACCTATCGGACAGTTGCTTACATTCGTTTATCAGGGAATTGATACTGACGGAAATTTCATCTTCAAAGATATTAACGAAGATGGAAAAATTGATGCGGCTGACAGGATTGTAACAGGGAATGGTCTTCCTAAATTCCTCCTTGGTTTTGGAAACAACCTTACCTATAAAAACTGGGATTTAAGTGTTTTCTTCCAGGGTGTATTTGGTCATGACCTTATCAATTCATTCCGTGGGTTCTATGAAGTACCTGCTTACATCACATCATACAACCTGCCAAAATCTGCAGCAGATATGAGAAATTCAGACGGTAAACTTCTGGCTGTAACCTCCGGTACCTTATCAAGTCTGTATGTTGAGAAAGCTTCATTTGTTAAACTCGACAACGCAAGTCTTGGCTATACTTTCACTCTGCCAAAAACTTCTGCATTCAGCAAAATCAGATGCTATGTAGCAGGTAACAATCTATTCTACATAACAAATTACAAAGGTGTAGATCCAAACCCACGTTACGGTGATTCCGAAAACAATAACAACCCACTTATCCCTGGTGTTGACAGAAGGAACACTTGGTTCAGAACCAGATCAGTTACTGTAGGTGCAAACTTTGTGTTTTAATCCTGAAAATGAATAAGATATGAAAACGAAAGAAAGAAACAAGATGAAAAAATCATTATATCTGGTACGAGTCATTATGATTCTGCTGGCAGTAGGCGCCTTTAGTCAGTCGTGTACCAATCTCGATGAAAAGCTTTACGACAGTGTTCTTCCCGATAACTTCTTCAAATCTGAAGCAGAATTCGTTTCAGCCTTGGGTGCAGCTTATACAAACCTTGGCGGATATGCATCAGGTGATGTAAATAACCTTCAGGAAACTACTACTGATGAGATGGTGGTTCCTACCAGAGGTTCAGACTGGGATGACGGTGGTAACTGGAGAAGATTACATCTTCATTCATGGAAATTTGAAGATAACGCAGTCAGCAGCGCATGGGGCTTCTGTTTTTCAGGTGTAAGTACCGCTAACAGGCTCATCTATCAGTTCAATACTCTTGCAGGTGAAGGTAAAGTAGATAAAACCGTCTCCGATGCATATGTTGCAGAACTCCAGACACTACGCGGATTTTTCTACTGGCAGCTTGTCGACTTATATGGAAATATTCCTTATGACAATGACTTCGCTAATGCATCTGCTGCCCCAAGTCAGGTTGACCGTACGACAGTCTTTACAAATATTGTAACCGATCTTGAAACTTCTGTTGCACTGTTACCAAAAATTGTTGACGGAACTACATATGGCCGTATGAACTACTATGCAGGGAAAATGCTGCTCGCAAAATTATATCTGAACTCCGAAGTCTATTCAGGTACACCACAATGGGCTAAAGTTATTACTGCATGTGATGAGATCATTAACTCAGGCAAGTATAATCTTGAAAACAACTATTTCAGTAACTTTAACGTAAATAATTCTGCTTCTAAGGAATTTATCTTTGCTATTCCTTACGATCAGGTATTCTTCAAAGGGTTTAACATGAATGCACAGACATTACATTATGGAAGCCAGTTCACTTACAACCTTACCTTCCAGCCATGGAACGGTTTCTGCACACTTGAACAATTCTATAAATCATACGATGCTACTGACATAAGAAGAGGCGAACCAGGAACACTAACTTCCCCGGCAACTGCAAGAGGAAACTTCCTTGCAGGAATTCAGTGGAAAACCGATGGAACGAAAGTAACAGACAGCGGAGCTGATGCAACAGATCCTGATGGAACACCTGTTAACTTTGGAAATATTGGTACAACTGCAGGAGAAATAAATGAACTCGGGCCAGCTGCATGGCGTCAGTCAGGTGTCAGAATTGGCAAATGGGAATTCGAATTAGGCTCATCAGAAAACATGAGCAATGACTTCGGGATTTTCCGCTATGCTGATGTTCTCCTTATGAAAGCTGAAGCTCTATGGCGTCTAAGCAATAACGCATCTGATCCTGCCGCACTGGCACTCGTAAACGAAGTCAGAAAACGTGCTGGTCTTACCGATCTTACATCATTGGATGGCAAACTTAGTTTTGATATGACCGGACCATCAGTTGCAGGTGGTGAATTATTCAACGAAATGGGTCGTGAAATGTTTGCAGAACATAACAGACGTCAGGACCTTATCCGTTGGGGATTCTTTAACAGCAATGCTAAATGGACTATTCCTTTCCATAACGTAGGGGATGTTCTGAACACAACTGGTGCTTATCTTACATTATTCCCAATTCCAAAAGCTCAGTTAGCAGCTAACCCAAATCTACATCAGAATCCAGGTTACTAATATTATTTGAATAATATTCTTTTCAGAGAGCAGGTAAATATTATATTTGCCTGCTCTCTTTGTTTTAAATGAACACTCAGTTAATTGGATTAATCTACCCTCTTCCCTCCCCCGGTAGCTATCGCGACCCTTATCGCAAGGCAGACAGGGTAAGATGGATTAAGAGATATTCCAGATAAAATGTGAACATTGACATCAATCAAATGAAGATTAAATGAAGAAAAATAGTTCCGGAAACAGCTTACTTTACCCGATACTTGCACTCCTTACCATTCTATCTTCATGTAATTCAGGACATTCCGGAATTGCGAACAAACCACTTTTCACACTTCTTGATAAAAACATTACTCACATCGATTTCATCAACCAGCTTGAATACACAGAAGAATACAATACCTACACCTACAGAAATTTTTACAATGGCGCAGGTGTAGGTATTGGCGACTTTAACAATGATGGGTTACCCGATATTTATTTTTGCGGAAATCAGAAAGGAAATAAACTGTATCTGAATAAGGGAAATTTCGTCTTTCAGGACATAACAGAAACTGCCGGCGTCGGATCATTCGGTTCATGGTCAACAGGTGTTAGCATTGCTGATGTTAATGGCGACGGTATGGCAGATATTTACGTTTGTAAATCTGGAAAACCTGATAGCCCTCATCGCAAAAATGAGTTGTTTATTAACAATGGCAACCTCACTTTCTCTGAAAAAGCTGCAGAATATGGGCTTAATGATATGGGATTGTCAAATCACGCATCATTCTTTGACTATGATCGCGATGGTGATCTTGATTGCTATCTGCTGAATAATTCCTTCCAGTCAGTGGGAGAATATGATATCAGACCGGGACAAAGACTTGTGAGGGATACACTTGGCAGCAATAAACTGTACAGGAATGATAATGGTCATTTTACAGATGTGAGCAAAAATGCCGGCATTTACGGGAGTAAAATCGGCTTCGGTCTTGGAGTAAGTATCGGAGATGTTAACCGTGACGGATGGCCTGATATTTATGTTTCAAATGATTTCTTTGAACGTGATTATCTTTATATCAATAATCATGACGGAACATTTAAAGAATCACTTGAAAATCAGTTGCGGGAAATCAGTCTTGGAGCAATGGGTGCTGATATGGCCGATATAAATAACGACACTTATCCTGAAATATTTGTGACTGAAATGACCCCTGAAGGAAATGAGCGTTTGAAAACGAAGGCTATGTTTGAAAGCTGGGACCGTTATCAGAACAAACTGAAAAATGGCTATTACCATCAATTTGCCAGAAATACTCTTCAGTTAAATAATAAGAATGGATCTTTCAGTGAAATAGGAAGACTTAGCGGAGTAAGTAAAACCGACTGGAGCTGGGGAGCTTTGATAATGGACCTCGACAACGACGGATGGAAAGATATTTTTGTCGCCAATGGGATTTACAAGGATTTGCTTGATCGCGACTATCTCGATTTTTACTCCGATCCGTCAGTGATGCGCCAGATGATCAAAACCCGGCAAAAAGCCATTCTCAGTCTCATAGATGCAATTCCATCTGTAAAGATCCGGAATTATGCTTTTCATAACAACAAGGATCTTACATTTACCAACTTATCCCCTTCATGGGGTCTTGATACTCCGTCCTTTTCAAATGGATCAGCGTATGGAGATCTCGATAACGACGGTGATCTGGACCTTGTTGTCAACAATGTAAACATGCCGCCGTTTATTTACAGAAATGAATCAAACGGCAAATCAGGCGCCGGCTTTTTGAACATTTCTTTAAATGGAAACGGAAAAAATACAGCCGGCATCGGAACTGAGATAACCTTATACTGCGGATCAGAGCTGAAGTACCAGGAAAATATCCCTATGCGTGGCTTTCAGTCAACAGTAGACAGCCGGCTTAATTTTGGACTTGGAACAATTTCCAGGATAGATTCCATTAAAGTAAACTGGCCCGACGGAAAATGTACTGTCATATATAATGTACCTGCGAACCAGTTTTTAAAGATTGACGAGAAAGACGCCAATCGAACAGATTTCCACATTCCTGAGCAGAAACAGAAGACAATCGTTCAAAAAGTCATAAATATTCCCGGACTTGATTTTAAACACAAAGAGAACGATTTCAACGATTTCGAACGTGACAGACTTCTTTTCCAGATGATATCAAATGAAGGTCCTCATATGGCAGTAGGAGACGTAAACGGCGATAGACTTGATGATATTTTTATCTGCGGAGCAAAAGATTCACCGGGCGTTCTGTTTGTACAAGACAGAAACAGGCGTTTCAGGAAAACAAATGAGGATTTGTTTGAAGCCGATAAAACCTGTGAAGACACGGATTGTGTTTTCTTTGACGCTGATGGTGACGGAGATACTGATTTATACGTCGCAAGCGGCGGAAATGAACTTCCGGCGAGCTCTTCAGCCCTGGCCGACAGATTATATCTGAATGACGGTAAAGGTAATTTCAAAAAATCAGATCAGATGCTGCCTGCAGGAAAATATGAAAGCACTTCATGTATACAGGCAGCCGACTTTGATAACGATGGCGTTACAGAATTATTTGCGGGTACACGCCTTATCCCTTTTCAGTATGGGTTGCCCTCAAATGGTTATATACTTGAAAATGACGGGCACGGGAATTTTTTAAATGTAACTGACAAGCTTGCACCGGGTCTGAAAAACATTGGAATGATAACGGACATGAAATGGGCTGATGTTGACGGTGATGGTGACCTTGATATGATAATTGTCGGAGATTGGATGCCAATTACAATATTCGTTAATGACCATGGAGTATTTACAAACAAAACGGAAACATTTGGACTAAACAACACACAAGGCTGGTGGCACACTATAATTGTTAAGGATCTCAATGCTGACGGGAAAATTGATTTCGTACTCGGAAATCATGGACTAAACTCTCAGTTTAAGGCGTCCCCTGAAAAGCCTGTAACAATGTATGTGAATGATTTTGATCTTAATGGGAGCATCGAACAGATAATATGCGCATACAATGGCGAAAAATCCTATCCAATTGCCATGAAAGATGATCTGGTAAACCAAATTCCATCCCTATCGGCAAAATTTAAGAAATTCGACGATTACAGGAATGCCACTATAAATGATCTGTTTGCCCCTGAAATACTCAGCAGGTCAACTAAATTAAAGGCGTGTTATATGGAGAGTTGTGTAGTGCTTAATACAGGTAATGGATCATTCAAACTCATACCGCTTCCTGTTAATGCTCAATTTTCTCCAATATATGCTTTGTATGCTGACGATATTGATAGTGATGGCATTTGTGATATCCTTACAGGAGGTAACCAATACGAAGCAAAACCAGAAACAGGAATATATGATGCAAGTTTTGGCCAGTTCCTCAAAGGAAATAATGACGGGAATTTCACATCAGTTTCATCGGTAAATTCAGGCTTTTTTACTAAAGGGGAAATACGTAATTTTAGGTCCCTGAATATTGATGGTAACCGCTATATTGTAGTTGCTCTGAATAATGATTTTTTACAGTTTTACAAATATTGATTGACCACTATGAAGACAAGAATTAAATGGATGATGTTGTTCCTTGTTATCGGCATTATGTTTAGCGGATGTACACCAAATGCGAAATATGAACGCAGATTAAAGCATGAAATGGCGAGCAGAGTGAGACATGACTCATTATTTTTGGGTCTTTACTTTGGGATGCCTGAAAAGGAATTCTATACACATTGCTGGGACCTCAACAAGAAAGGTCTCATTCGACAGGGTGAAAACAACGTCACGGTCTTGTATGAATTGAAGGATGAATTGAAATATCCTGCATCGATGGATTTCTATCCCAAGTTTCATGATGGCACTATCTATGAGATGCCTGTAAGGTTTCTTTATAAAGGATGGGCACCCTGGAACAAATCAATGTCAGCAGATAATCTTGAAACTGAGGTTCTAAAGTACTTCGAAAAAATTTATGGTAAAGGATTCATTGAGGTGAAACACTCAAAAAGAGGAACTGCTTATCTTAAGATCGATGGAAACAGGCGAATCTCAATTTTTAAACAGGATGATTCTCATGTTTGGGCATTATTTACTGATATGCTGGTAAAAAGCGGGTTGCCTGCTCCTACCGACAATGGATCAAATAATCCTTACGATATTACGAAATAGAATGTGCAGATTTCCCTATAAATCACCGGCGTATGCGCTGCGATGTCTGTTATTTCTGTTTTCAGTTTTATTTATTTCATCCTGCTCCAAACATGCAGGGAATAAACTATTTACACTTCTGCCGGCCTCAAAAACTCATGCTGATTTTGCAAATAATCTGGATTATGAGACCCAGCTGAAAACAAAATTTAATGTCTATACCTTCCGGAATTTCTATAATGGAGCAGGCGTCGCAATCGGTGATATAAACAATGACGGGCTGATGGACATCTTCATGAACTCCAATATGGGTACTAATGTACTATACCTGAACAAAGGGAATCTTGAATTTGAGGACATCTCTGAAAAAGCTGGAATAAGAGGAAATGGATGGTCAACCGGTGTAAGTTTTGTAGATGTAAATGGCGATGGACTGACTGATATATATGTTTGTAAATCGGGTAATGCTGATGGCGTACAAAGCAGGAATGAATTATTTATAAATAATGGTGATCTTACATTTACCGAGAGAGCAAAAGCATATGGATTAGATGAACGTGGCAATTCTACCGAAGGAGTCTTTTTTGACTATGATAAAGACGGGGACCTTGACATGTACCTGTTAAAAAATTTTCCAAAAGCTATCGGCAGCTTTGATTTAAAGAAAAATCAACGTGCTGTACGTGACTCTATTGGAGGTCACAAACTTCTCAGAAATGACGGAAACCATTTTACTGATGTCAGCGCTGCAGCAGGTATCTACGGAAGTACAATTGCATTTGGTCTCGGCGTTACGGTGGGCGATATTAATCAGGACGGCTGGATGGATATTTATGTGGCAAATGATTTTTTTGAACGTGATTATATCTACATCAATAATCACGACGGTACATTCAGGGAATCATTGGTCGGCATGATGAGATCAATTTCCGCTGCATCGATGGGAGGCGATATGGCCGATCTTAATAACGATCATTTTCCTGAAATATTTGCAACCGATATGTTACCAGAGCATAATGACCGGATAAAAACGAAAACAACCTTCGATAACTGGGAAAATTACAAATTCAACCTTGATAACGGGTACCATTCGCAGTTCACACGTAATGTACTTCAGCTGAATAATTGTGACGGCACCTTCAGTGAGATAGGCAGATTAGCCGGAGTATCTGCTACAGATTGGTCGTGGGGCGCTTTGATCACTGATCTGGATAATGATGGCCTGAAGGATATTTTTGTTGCAAACGGAATCTATAAAGATCTTACAGACCAGGATTACATCCAGTATTTTTCGAACCGCGACATGGTGATGTCTATTGTGTCGGATAATAAGGTAGATTACAGAAAACTCATTGACGGTCTTCCATCAGTAAAAATCTCTAATTATGCCTTTAAGAATACAGGGGACTTAATATTCAAAAACATGGCAGACCAATGGGGTCTCGCTCAGCCGGGCTATTCTAACGGAGCAGCCTACGGTGACCTGGATAATGACGGTGATCTTGATCTGGTTATAAACAACGTCAATTTACCCATGTCGGTATACAGAAACGAAACTAACACCAAACTGCCTGATAATCATTATCTTAAATTAATTTTAAAAGGAAATAAAAGTAATACCCAGGCTATTGGTGCCAGAATTACTGTCAAAAATAAAGGTAAATTTATATACCTGGAGCAGATGCCAATGCGGGGATATTTATCAACCATTGACCCAAGACCAAATCTTGGCCTTGGACCATTGACGATGATTGATTCTCTTATCGTTGAATGGCCTGATGACAGCACCACCATTATGACAGATGTAAAAACGAATCAGACTTTAACTTTATTAAAGAAAGATGCTAAGCCTGTTGTTTCACATCTGACGGATCAACCAAAACCAGAAAAATTATACTTTGATAAGATAGTCGGGTCAAACATCTCAGACTTTGTCCATAAAGAGTTTGATTTTAATGATTTTGAGCAGCAACCTCTTTTATATCAGATGATGTCGACGGAAGGGCCACATATCTGCAAAGGGGATATAAACGATGATGGACTTGAAGATATTTATATCTGCGGAGCAAAAGATCAACCAGGCGTTCTGATGATACAGCACAAAAATGGAACGTTTGAATCGATCGACAAGGCTCTGTTTGAGGAGGATAAAATCTCTGAGGAGATTGACTGCGCAATGTTTGATGCAGATAAAGATGGAGACCTCGATCTTTATGTGGCTTGCGGAGGAAATGAATTTCCCGAAAGTTCATCTGCCATGAGTGATCGCCTCTATTTTAACGACGGCAGAGGTCATTTTGTCAAATCTCCTCAAATATTGCCTTCCGGTAAATATGAGAGTACATCCTGTGTACGCCCAGCCGATATTGACAAGGACGGCGTGACGGATCTCTTTGTAGGGAGTCGTCTGAAACCATTCGCATATGGTGTACCCGGGAATGGTTATATCTTAAAGAATGATGGAAAAGGCAACTTTAAAAACATTTCTGATCAGGTTGCTCCGGAACTGAAGAACATTGGGATGATCAGAGATATGATGTGGGAAGATGTGGATGGTGACGGCGATCAGGATATGGTCGTGGCAGGAGACTGGATGGCTCTGAAAGTGCTGATTAATGAGAATGGCACGTTCAGGGAAAAAAAAGATGCCTTCGGGACTGAAAAAACTGAAGGATGGTGGAACTGCATTGCCTCAGGTGATTTTAATGGTGATGGCTATATGGACTTCATAGCAGGTAATCATGGAACCAACTCAAGGCTCAAAGCTTCACCCGATAAACCGGTCAGCATGTATATAAATGACTACGATCTGAATGGTACTGTGGAACAGATTATCTGTGCCTATGACGGCGACAAATCCTATCCTATCGCTCTGAAACATGATTTGCTTAGACAAATACCTATGCTGGCAAAGAAGTATCCATCTTATGAATCATTTAAAAATCAACAGATTACTGATATTTTTACGCCGCAACAGTTAAACAATTCTATAAAACTGGAAGCTTCGCTTCTTGAAACTTCAGTGTTCATCAATAACGGGAAAGGACAATTTACAAGAAAACCTTTGCCCCTGGAAGCTCAGTTCTCACCTGTATATGCGGCAAAAACGGGAGATTTTAATAATGATGGTAATACCGATATTCTTCTTGGTGGTAACTTATTTAACGTAAAACCTGAGTTGGGTCGCTATGATGCCAGTTACGGAACATTTCTTTCAGGAGATGGCAATGGGAATTTTACCTGTATACCTGCCAGGATTTCAGGATTCCATCTCGATGGAGAAATAAGGGATTTTGAGGAAGTAAGCACCTCAAACGGCAAAATACTGGTAGTCGCCAGAAGCAACGATTCACCGGAAGTCTTTAAAATTAAAAACAGATGATTAATTGATGGTTATAACCAATATCAGATTCAATCGATATTTTAGAACAAATTTTGTTATATATTCTAAAATTATTTAAATTTAATGATCTGATTTTCGGGAAGTTCAAGTTCATCTGTCATGAAAAGCATTATTGCTGTCCAGCGGAGTATTATCGGAAGTATCCAAACACTCTTCTTTCTTTTCTTTTGTGAAAGTTTAGTCTTTTCTCAACAGTCAGTTGTACCAGATACAATTAATAATTTGAGTTCCGGTGATGAGGTTACGAATACCGGATACGGAATGCAGAAGAAAAAAGAGATTACCGGCTCCATCACGAGTGTCGGAACTAAAGAATTCAATCGAGGTTATATCCAGAATCCGCTACAACTGATCCAGGGCAAAATAGCAGGTTTATCAATAAGCAAAAATGGAAGCGACCCAAATGGATCATATTATGTGCGATTGAGAGGCTTGAATACTTTAGCCGGTATTCAGGGACCACTGATTGTAATTGATGGTTCTGTTGAAGCATCGATTGAGACAATTGATCCCCTGGATATTGAATCGATTGAAGTATTGAAAGATGCTGCTGCTACATCTATTTATGGGATGAGAGGTTCTGGCGGCGTAATTCTGATAACAACTAAAAAAGGGTCAGGAAGCACAATTATTAATTACAATGTTTATTCCACCACGGAATTAGTAGCCAGAAATGAACCTGTAATGAATTCAGATCAGTGGCGGGCATTTTCTGCTGAGGTAGGAGCTGGAGAAGATTATAGTGCAAATACTGATTGGTTTAAAGAAGTAGAACAAACAGCCCTATCACAGACACACAATCTTTCTTTGTCAGGAAGCAGTGACAAAACCAGTTACAGGGCCTCTTTCAACTTTCATTCTGGGGAAGGTGTTCTCAGACATACCGGATACAATCAGTTGAACGGCAGGTTAAAAATAACCCAAAAAGCAATTAATGACAGGTTATCTTTGGAGATGAACCTGGGGGCTACTGAAAGAGAGTCACAGTATGGATTTGCCGAGGCATTCCGTTATGCGTCAATATACAATCCCACCGCTCCCGTAAAAAGCTCTGACGAGGAATTTATTCAATATGATGGCTATTTCCAGAAAACTATTTTCGACTTATATAACCCTGTTCAGATTTTAGAGGAAAATATAAATGAAGGTAAGAACAGAGTTGTTAACCTCTCTTTAAAAGGTACTTTTGAAATTCTCAGAGGATTAAATGTTGACGCAATTTATTCAATTCAGAGCAGCGGAGCTTTGAAAGGACAGTATTTTAAAAAACATGATTACTGGAAAGGAATGATCAGGAACGGGTTGGCCTCAAGGCAGCAGGACAATTCTTCAAGCCATATTTTTGAATCAACAGCACATTATTATTTTGATCTGACATCCCACATTACTATTAACCTTATGGGTGGATACTCATATCAGGATTTTACAAATGAAGGTTTATCCGTAGAAGGAGGAAATTTTCTCACCGATCAGTTCACATTCAATAATCTCTCTGCCTCGATGGATTTTGCCAACAGTGAGGGTACAATAAGTACCCATAAAAACAATAACAGGTTAGCAGCATTTCTCGGACGTGTAAATCTTAATATCAATAATTTGTGGTTTATCTCTACCAATCTCAGGTACGAAGGATCATCACGATTGGGATCTAATAACAAATGGGGGTTCTTTCCAGGATTTGGAACAGGCATTGATTTTGCAAGATTATTGAAAATCAATTCTATACAAAATCTGAAATTGCGTATAGATTATGGTATTTCAGGAAATCAGCCGCCGGATAGCTATATGTCGCTGGCAATACTCGATCAACAGAGTATTTTTATCTATCCGAATACACTTCATGCTTTCTACAATGGAAATTACATACCGGTTTATGTAAATGCAAGTAATCCAAATCCTGATCTTAAATGGGAAATAAACAGCGAATTAAATATTGGTCTTGATTTTCAACTGCTAAAATCCCGATTATCAGGTTCATTAGATATCTACAATGAAACTGCTTCAGATCTTATCTATCAATACTCCGGAGTGCCGGTACCTCCAAACCTCTATAATCAGGTATGGATAAATAGTGGTAAGATAAAAAGTCATGGAATGGAGTTGACACTTAACTACCATGTTATTAATAAATCTGAGTTCACATATAATTTATCATTTAATTATTCATACAATTCCGAAAATACTCTTGTATCTCTATCTAAATCTTACAATGGATCTTTATTGAAATTTGACAACCAGGATATCGGAGATATGGGTTCTCCCGGCTTTGGACAGATGTGGCTTACAAAAATCGAAGAAGGCAAACCAATAGGTCGATTGTACGGATATTCTCTTAAGGAAATTAATGAAGCCGGTACACAAGTATTCGTTGATCAAAACAACGATGGAAATATTGATTCCCGCGATAGGGTCCCTCTTGGTAACGGTTTGCCAAAATATCTGATTGGACTGGGCAATACACTTACTTATAAAAACTGGGATTTATACATTTTTTTCAGAAGTGTTGCAGGATATAATCTGCTGAATTCGTACCGGGCATTTTATGAAACTCCCGGATATATTTCTTCATACAATTTGCCGGTAACTGCCAATAATATGAGAAATCCGTCATCTGGGCAATTGATGACTGCAACAGGCGGCATTATTACCAACCTGAGTGTCGAGAACGCATCCTTTATTTCACTTGATAATATGAGTTTTGGTTATAACTTCAATCTCCGGAGTAATAAATACTTCAATAAAATAAGACTCTGTCTTGCCGGAAATAATTTGTTTTTTATTACCAGGTATAAAGGATCTGATCCTAATCCAAGATATCTTGATAGTGAAAATTTCTATTACGGAACTATTGCCGGCACAAATTCGATGGTACCCGGGGTCGACAGACGATCACAGTGGCCCAGGACAAGATCGTTTACAATTGGTGCAAATTTTGTTTTTTAATTCTTAAGAATAGAGTATTTTTAAATAGAAATATTCTGCAATAGTTTATTCTTTTCTTAACCTGATCGACCTTTTTAACTTTATCATATGAAAAATTCCGCCATTATATGGAGTAAAAGCATTTTGACTTTGTTACTGGTCATTTTTACCGCCCACGTTTCCTTCTCTCAACCTGTAAAAACCGACACTTCAGATTATCATATCTGCCACATTTACATCCCAGTTACCAGTGCAGTTAGTGAGGTAAAAGCAGAGGACTTCAACAAAGGCTATATTTATGACCCGTTTCAATTGATCGAGGGAAAAGTTGCGGGATTTTCAATAAGCAAAGCCGGAAGCAATCTTAATAGCGGATTTGAAACACGGCTAAGGGGCTTAACCACAATTAACGGAAAATCAACGCCGTTGATTATTATTGACGGGGTAAGAGATGTATCGCTTGAAAACCTCGATCCGAATGATATAGCAACTATCACGATTCTTAAAGATGGCAGTGCAACTGCCATTTATGGATCTGTAAGCGCCGGAGGTGTTATATTGATCAGGACCGTGAGAGGTGATAGGAATAAGCCTCGCATAGAGTACAATACCTATACGTCAACTGAAAAAGTCGCTAAAAACATTCCGGTTATGAGCCCTTCGGAATGGAGAAAATTATCAGAAGAGACCGGGCTCGGTACTGACTATCTGAGTAATACAGACTGGTTCAATGAAATTGAAAGAACTGCATTGTCACAATCGCATAATATTTCAATGTCGGGTGGATCGGATAAAACAAATTACAGGGCCTCTATCAATTACCGGAAGGCAGAAGGTATTTTGAAGGGAACCGGCTACTCTAAACTGAATGGCAGAATTAACATCTCTCAGAAAGCATTAAATGACAGACTAACATTTGATTTGAATCTTGCGGCTACTGAAAAAGATTCTGAATATGGATTTAATGAAGCTTTTCATTATGCAGCCATTTATAATCCTACTTCTGCAGTCAGGAGTTCTGATCCTCTTTATTCAAAGTTTGACGGATTCGTCCAACAAAATCAGTTCGATTATTACAACCCGGTATCAATAATCGAATTGAACCAAAATGAAGGAAAGAACAGAATTCTGAACTATTCACTGAAAGCTGATTTTGAAATTCTCAAAGGTCTAAACGTTGATGTACTCTATTCTTCACAGATGATGAGCTCGCTGGGTGATAAATACTTTGACAGGAATGACCTCTGGGGAGGATATAACACGCATGGACTGGCAGCCAGAAGCCAGGACAATTCGTCAATAGGCTTAATAGAATCGACAATCAACTATGCCAGAACAATCCGATCTGTTGTAAATCTTAATATCCTGGCGGGTTATTCCGGTCAGAAGTTCACAAATGAGGGATTTTATGCACAGGGTGGAAACTTTCTGACTGATAATTTCTCATTTAATAATCTTCAGGCTGCTATGGATTTCACCCATGGAAAAGGATCAGCAAGCAGTTACAGGAATAAGAGCCAGGAGAACGTTTTTTTTGGAATTATAAATGCCGATTTCGGGAAAACGGTATATCTTTCTGCAGGAGCGAGATATGAAGGATTTTCAGGATTTTCATCTTCAAATAAATGGAATGTCTACCCATCATTTGGTGCCGCTCTGGATCTCTCCAGGCTGGCAAATATAAAATTTGCAAATAACCTTTTATTACGTGTAGATTACAGTTCTTCAGGCAACCGACCATTAAATAGTCTGCATACTGATCTGAATCTTAAAAGAGAGACAAGAACGCAAATTGATGCCGGATTAGAATTTTCGGTTTTCAACTCCAGGCTGACTGGTTCCTTTGATTACTATTCATCTAACACTACTGACTTATTATATCTTATAAATGTTCCTGTGTCTCCAAACTTAAATAACCAGATACTGGCTAACACGGGAGAATTGAAAAGCAGTGGCATGGAGCTGTCTGCAGTGGCCAAATTGATCAATAAAACGAATTTTTCTTACAGAATAACTCTTGCAACATCATATATTTTTAATAACACTTTTGAATCGCTCTCCGGATTTGGTATTCAGGTTGTTACTCAGGATTTGGGAAAGATGGGGTCACCCGGTCAAAATCAGGTACCATTGGTGCGAATTGAAGCAGGGAAACCCGTAGGTCAGCTGACAGCCCTGGTCTTTAACGGCATTGACGCAAATGGATTTCCGTCATATGTTGACCAGAACAGGAATGGATTCATAGATCAGTCAGACATGCAGGTAGTTGGAAATGGTCTTCCAAAATTAATTATCGGTCTTGGCAATGACATTATTTACAAAAACTGGGATCTCAATATTTTTGGCCGTGGTGTATTTGGACACGACCTGGTGAATTGTTTCAGGGCATTATACGAAGCGCCAGATTTAATTTCATTGTATAATCTCCCTGTAACCGCCACTGATTTGCGAAATCCTGCCAACAAATCCTTATCAAGGCAAACATCGGGCACATTTACGGACATGGATGTTGAAAGTGGAACATTTATTTCGCTCCATAATCTTAGCCTGGGTTATAGTTTTTATTTCAATAAAACCACTTCGTTCAATAAAATAAGGCTGTATTTGGCCGGTAATAATTTATGCTATCTGACAAAATATAAAGGGTCTGATCCCAATCCAAGATATGCTGACAGTGCTACTGATCCCGGTACATTTAATAATCCGCTGGTACCAGGTATTGACAGGGTTAATACATGGCCACGAACCAGATCAATGACAGTTGGAGCTAACTTTGTTTTTTAAAAATGAGATCAGGATTTGATTTGATTATTGCTTCACCTTTCTGAAAATCATTCTCAGAATGTCTGAGCTTTTTTCAGAAAATTCTGCAAACTACTGATGTCCGGACTTATTCCATTTTTTACATAGGAACCGGATACAGCATTTGCCACCAGCAATGACTGGAAAAGATTGAAATTATTTAAGAGTGCCAGGCAAAATCCGGCGTTAAAATTATCGCCTCCACCGGTAAGTATCTTCGGTTCAGTGCAGAAAAATGTCTCACATGTCTCGAATCTTTTCCCATCGAATGCGATGGCATCCTTTGTCCGGTGAATAATCAAAGTATCGACATTGGTTGCCTGACGAAGTTGCTTCGTAAATTCTTCATCTCCAATCGTTTCAGAAAGATCCAACGCTTTAGTGATGAGACCGGCTTCATTCTGGTTCAGACTTAAAGATACACTGAAATAGTTCCTGAATTTACCCAGTAAATGAACTGCCCTTTTGATTTCAATCTTCGATTTGCGCGAACAGTCTGAAATATCACTGAAAAAAATGGGTTTCACACCGGCTTGGCGTGTTTCAGGCAATATTTCATTGAGCATGCCTTCCCATATATCAGAAGAATTGTCAATTTCGCTCCAGTTCAGAAATGAAACAAGCTCCTTTCCTGAGATCATATCTCGTATCCGCTCTGGCCCAAGCAGCTCTCTGATGCCTGCCCAGGTAAGATTATTATATGGTCCGGGATCGAACATAATTACTTTTGAGTTATTAAATTCGAGTGCCATAGCTGAAATAGTATCCCCTATTGTACTCAGAGAACAGTTTGCTGACATGGTTCTGAATACCGGCAAAATATCGGGCAGGCCAAAAGTACCGACGCATTCCACATTTATCCCAAGGTTTCCAAGCGCATTGGCAGTAATGACCATATTCCCGCCGATTTTCGACAGCTTTGTCTGAAGTTCAAGACCACAACTCTTATTATCAAGATTCGTCAGGAAGAGTCCTAACTGGCTACTGTCAGTGAAATAGCCGGTTATCTCATTCTCCTTCTTATCTTTAACAATACGGACGAGGATATCAATACAGGCATCAAAGCCCAAAAATGCATTATAAATCTTCGGGTTACTGACAAGCTTCGGGACGATATCAGCAATTACACTATTAATATCTGAATTCACGTTTTTCAATTTAAAGCCGACTGGCAGCTTCTTTATCGAGAAGTAAGAAAGAATTTGTGTGTGATTTTAATACTGAAGCAGGAAATGAAGGTGATAACTCACTTTCGATTAATCGTTTTACAACATCGGCTTTTCTGATACCGTTTAACTGTAGTATAACTGTTTTTGCTTCCATAATATACTTTACGCCAAGAGAGATGCCTGCTGTAAGATTCACATTTTCAGAAAAATACTTCTGCCCCACAATTTTAGTTGTTTCATCGAGATAAACGACATGTGAATAAAGATCAAACGAAGTACCAGGTTCGTTGAGTCCCAGATGACCATTCATCCCTGCACCCAGCAGCATCATGTCTATCGGACCGTTTTCTTTCAAAAAATTATCAGTTTTAAAACACTCCTTCATCAGATCTGAAGCCTCTCCATCAAAAAAGCAGAGGTTTTCCTTCGAATAGTCAATGTGGTCGAAGAGATGTTTTTTCAGGAATGAAAAACAGTTCTCGCTTTTCATCTTACCAATATTGGCCCACTCATCCAGTCCAACGATTTTGCAGTTCTTAAAACTTATTTTGTGCGCCTTATTTAACTCTATTAGCTGTTTAAATGTACCGACCGAAGTTTCGCCTGCAGGAAAACATAACAGGGCATCTGGTTTCTTCGTGAATTATGCCGGCAATCTGCTCCGCAGTTTTTACTGATAATTCGTTGTAATCGTTATAGATAATTTGTTTCATCTCAGACTTTAATTTACAAATTTCCTCTGTGTACCTCTGTGTCTTCTCTGTGGCTCTCCGTGTAATGATTTATAAGAACTGACACAGAGTTACACAGAGGAGCACAGAGTTGCACAGAGGTGTTCCACTTATAATTTTATTTCACCCCAGCCTTTCCGGTATTCTCTTTTAACGAACTGGTTTGCTTTTTCGAAATTTGTTATTCTCATGTTGTCACCATCCCATTTATAACTGATGTATCTCCCGGGGAATTCAAAACCTTCCATATCGCCATATACAGGATCTTTCCTGCTGATTTTCTCCCTGATATTGAAGCTTCTCAATAATAAATTACCCATTAGCACAGTTTCAGTCAAAGGGCCTGCATATCCAACAAATGGTGAGTCAACCTCTGCATTGCCATATCCGGCGATACAGGCATCGATCCATTGCCACCAATGCCCATCCATATCACCTTGAATACGTGCATATTTCTGCGGAACAGAAATTTCCTTATTACGCGATAGTGGCAGAAGAACAGGATTACGTCCACCCCAGCCGCATGCTGCCTTACCCTTCGATCCGATAAACAAAGTGCCGCCTTCATAGTCATTAAGACCAGGATAATCGGCCATTACTTCGTTCATATTAAGAGATGGATCGATCTCATTTGGTCTTTCAGGAGTGATTCCTCCGTCCATCCAGTAAAGGTCGAGATTCTTACCATTTTTGAGTTTGTAAGTGAATCTTATTGAACTGGAAACAGGGCCGCTTTCAGGATATATACCTTCAGTAAATATTCCGTTGTAAACTGTGCTTGCGCTGCAGGATACTTCCGTAGGGTAACCCAGATTAAGAAGCTTAAACGGCGGGCCGATTATGTGGCAACCCATATCCCCGAGCGCGCCTGTACCAAATTCCCACCAGCCACGCCAGTTAAATGGCACGAGATTATCGATATAATTGGTTTGCTGAGCGGTACCCAACCATAGATCCCAGTTAAGCTCCTTTGGAACCGGAGGATTGGTTTTAGGCCATGGTATACCCTGCGGCCATACCGGACGGTCAGTCCAGCAATATACTTTTTCGATCTCGCCCAGGACATCGGCTTCAATCCATTCTCTGAGGGTACGCATTCCATCACACGATGCTCCCTGATCACCCATTTGTGTGACCACTTTATATTTTTCAGAAGCCTGGGTCAAGAATGCGGGCTTCATAGATATCATGCGTAAGAGGCTTTTGCAGATAGAGATGTTTTTTAAGCTGCATTGCGCTTAACCCGACAATTGCGTGATTGTGATCGGGGATAGCTACCGATACTGCATCAAAATTTTTACTTTCCTTGTCGAACATCTCGCGCCAGTCGTGGTAGAATTTGGCTTTTGGGAATTGTTTTATCCGTGGAGCAGCCTGTCTGTCATCCACGTCGCAAAGAAATGCCATCTCCGCATTCTTTTTCGGAGCGATGGAATAATGACGGATATCGTCGGCAGCCTCACCACCGCAACCTACTGCTGCAATGAGTAACTTATCGCTTGGATTGACATGTCCCAGCCCGCTTACGGTAAAGCTGGGAAGAATTGTTAAAGCAGCTGCCCCCGAGGCGGCTGTTTTAACAAAAGTCCTTCTGGAGAATGAACTCCTTTGCTTATTATTTATTCTTTTCATTTTCAATCAGATAGTGAAATTTAAACTTCCTGTTCACTTTTTGGCGGCTTTCTTCAGAGGTCTTACTGCCACCTCTTTAAAGAATACAACATCAGCATCGCTGTGATTCTGAATGCCGATATATCCTGTCTCAGGACGCGGCCCTCTGTTAGGTTCAAAATCAAATTTTTTGGCTGGAACAGGATCACCCTCTTTGTAATCACAAACTTTCACTCCGTTAACATATACGATTGTTCTCAGACCATCAAGAGTAATTTCCATGGTATTCCATTCCGGACCAGGCTTACCAGGCTTTGCCAATGGTTTCGTTAATGAATATAACATACCGGTGTAATGATAATCGTCTTCATCGGAGAGTTCTGGTTTATTATCAATCTGAACTTCATAACCTGTATTTACCGGCATCATATTATCTTCAGTAGGAACAGACGGGATCCTTATAAAAACGCCTGAGTTGCTGTTCTCATCGCGCATTCTGAAAACGACTTTAATAACGCAATTCCCAAATTTCTCACCAGTCCAATACAGTAGACCCATGCCTCCTTTTGACTTAATATAGCCATCTTCAACATAATGGGAACCTGGTCCTGCCTGTTTCCAGCCTGTGAGATCCTTGCCATTAAACAATTGTCTCCACTGTGTGGTATCAGCAACAGCAGCTGATATACTTTTTGTCAGAAACAATAACAAAAATGCAGCCAAAGCCATTAAAGAATATACTCTTCTTTTACCTGAAAAGGCACCATGCCTTTCATTTAATTTTTTTTCCATAATCTCAAATTTAAATTAATTAGTTGTTTTTCTTTTTATTGTAGCGTTTTGAACCAACGGTTTAGCCCAAAAACTTAAACTCAGAATATAAGCTAACGGTAAATACAAAATCACCATCCCTGCCTGTAATCCAATCACATCTTTCAATTTGCCGATCAATAATGAAAAAATAGCACCACCGGCAATTGCGGTGCATAATATGCCTGCAAAAGATCCATGATATTTTGTTACACTGTTGAGCGCCAGTGAAAAAATGATTCCATACATTACTGACAGGCAAAAACCGAGTGCCGGAAAACCAATGAGAGCCATCCTGGCATTTCCGAACAGAGTAAGACTCAAAACAATAAAACAAGCCGCTGAGAAAATGCGAAGGACAATTTTACTGTCCATGATTTTTAATAAAACCAAACCCAGAATACATCCTATAGTCATCATTCCCCAGAACAAACCGACAGTCGCAGCGCCTTCTGACTCCGGCCTGAAACCATGATAAGTACGTAAAAATTCAGATATCCAATTTGCAATTCCCTGTTCCATACCCACATACGCAAATATTCCAAGGAAAAAAAGGATAACAGTCCTTTGTTTGAATAGTTCAACATGAGTCTCCCAGGCACCTACTATTTCATCCTCTTTCCTTACAACTTTAGGGAAGCGTATCAAAAGGACTATTATCACCATCAAAAAACTGATAAAAGCAAATATCCAGTAAATAGATACCCAGGGTAAATGCAACGGAGTAAGCAATGCCATGAACTTTATAAAAAATCCCCTGATCGATTCCTGTGTACTCAGATTTGTTACCAGGTATGAATATACGAATGGACTGAGAAAAGAAGCCACACCGAAGACAAGCTGAACAATAAGATTATTAAATGCAAAGTGCTCCTCCCCTCCTGTAACCCTGAGCAATGGGAACAATGCAACCTGCAGAAGCGCCATCCCGCATCCAATAAGAAAAAGAGAAAACAGGAAAACCGGGAAAACGGGAAACAATGAAAATAATAAAGCGCCGCAAAATGCAAGGATCCATGCAAACACCAGACTTTTCTTCTCATCATATTTCTGAACTATCATGCCTGATGGGATCGACATAAGGGCATAAGCAATGAAAAAAGAAAATGGCAATAATCCTGTCATGGTGCCAGTCAGGGTAAAGCTATCAGTCACATTAGGATTAATCGACCCCAGAATATTGGTCAGGAATGAAATAGCAAAAAAGATAAAGAAGATAAGGATGACCAGATAGTATTTACGTCTCATATGGCTATTATAAAAAATTCAGTCTATTACAAGAACATTTACGCCTAAATCACTGATTTCTTTCATAATTCCGGGAGGAATTCCTCTATCAGTAATTAATGTATCAACTTCTGCCAGCGGCGCTATGGCAGTGATGCCTTTGCAGAGAAATTTTGATGAATCGATAAGAGCATACACTTTTTTTGAATTCCTGATGTTTATTCTTGCAAGTGAAGCCTCTTCTATATTCGTAGTCATCATTCCTTTCCCGACATCAATCCCGTCGGCACTTAAAAAGTATTTGTCACAATAGAAATTCCTCAGAGACTCCGCGGTCTGTTCACCGACAAGAGCCAGTGAATTTCTGCGAAGGATGCCTCCTGGCATGATCACCCTTATATTCGGATATTCAGCTAATCTGAAGGTGATATCCACTGAATTTGTTATTACAGTAATATCAATTTTTTTTGGCAGATTTTTGGCCAATTCCATTACGGTTGTCCCGGTATCCAGCAATATTGTCTCCCCGCTATTTATCAGACCCGCTGCAGCTGCTCCTATTGCAGCTTTCAATTTGATATTTTGTCTTCGCCGCTCATAAATTGACAGATCTATGTTAATGAGACTCCGTTTCATTGCCCCACCACGTGATCTTATAAGAATATTCTTCTTTTCCAGGTGACGAAGATCTTTCCTGATAGTCACTTCACTTACATTGAACTGACGGCTGAGTTCAAGGACATTCACCTGCTCATCGTGTTCAATCTGTTTAAGAATTATTGTGCGCCGGTCGACACAAGAGCTCATTAATGTTTCGTTTTATTTCATTACAAAATTAAATAAATAATATTTGAAATGTAACGAAACCAGAAATAAAAATTTCGGATTGCGGATTGTGGATTGCGGTCCCGATAGCTATCGGGACCGAAATTCTACTTACATTGCCGGAAATTAAAGTGATGGAAAATCAATATTTTTCACTGAGTCCTGTTGACAATAATAAACTGGTTAAATTTATACAGGTGGCATTCGGGGTTGTATGTATAGGGATTGCGGTTTTCTGGTTAATATTTAACATCAGATCACTGAAATCCGACAGTAGCCTCTGGCTCACCATACTTTTTCTGACTGGTTTTGGTTTTTATATGATATGGTCAGGAATTGGCAAAGCTGCAAGATTCATTGAGATAAGGACAGGCAGTGTAAGAATAAAGAAAACAATTTTGCTCCCTTTAACTGAGATGCCGGCAGCAGATATTAAGAAAATCGAATTATTCCCTTTCAAACTAATATTCCATCTTAAAACCGATAAGAAAATCACTCTGCGTTTAAGCAGCACTTATTACGAGACAAACGAAAATATAAAAGATGCCGTGCTCGTTTTTGCTGAAGAAAATACAATCGACCTGCAAGAGGTAGCGGAAAAGATATAGCATTCTGGTAACCTAACATCCCCCTTGCCCATTCAAAGGGGGAATGCATTCTGGTCATGAAAAGTATTATTTATGTAAAGGATAAGACTCTATTCTTTTTGTAAGGAAACCAGTAAGAAACGAAAATCCATTTCCCCCTTTGAAGGGGGCAAGGGGGATGTCAAGGTATAGTTTAGGTATTGTTTACCTACAGTTTCATCAGTCTCTCCCAATCAACCTTATTCACCAGAATCCCTTTTTCATCATTCTCTTTTCTTGTCTGAAGAACTTTCTCCCCCGGATAACGGATTGAATCTGAAGGGTTAACAGGTATTGATTTATGAAGATCCCCGATAATCTCCTTTATCGAATTTTCGATATTGGCAAAGTTTGGCAGGGTTTTGATATTTATTGCAATAAAGACCTGAGATATGCTATGTTCCGAATCACAACTCTTAATCTCATGGGTTGATAATCCACCTGAAAGTATTGTTGCAAGGATATCCAGCATCAGAGATAATCCCGATCCTTTCCAGTATCCTACCGGCAAAACTCTCCACGACTCAAGGATTTCACCCGGATCAGTAGTCAGCTGACCCTGCGAATTGAATCCTCCGGGATAAGCCAGAGACGCACCGTCTTTCCTGTGCGACTCCAGTTTTCCATAAGAATATAGAGACATCGCGAAGTCGAGCACAATTGCTTCATTCTGAAAAGGAACGGCTATGATAAGCGGATTGTTTCCAAGATGAGGATCAGAAGCTCCCCATGCCGGCATGTTCTTGCAGGTATTTGTCCAGCAAATCAATACGAATCCTTTCTTTGCGGCCTGCCATCCATAAGTTCCCCCACGCATCCAATGGTTAGTGTTAGCAAGTGCAACCATCCCTATCCCCCCACTCTCAACGGCGAGCTCTATCGCCCTTTCAGTAGCGAATGCAGCATTGAGAGGACCTGGTCCGAGATTTCCATTCCATTGTTCTATACAACCGATCCTTTGGGAAAGTGAAGGCACTGCCCCTGGTTTAACATATCCCTCTATCGTATTTTTGATAAACCTGGGAAACCGGTTTATTCCATGTGAGTTCACTCCGTCTCTGCTGTTCGTTGCAAAGATCCCGGCACATTTTTCAGCCTTCTGGTTGTCAAATCCATATTTCATAAGTACCCTTTGAAATTCCGATTTCATTCTTTCAAATGGCACACGTATTGTTTTTTCTGTCTCCTGCATATCACTCACATGGTTAAACTATTTCCAAATTTCATCTGCAAAATCTATAAATCTGTTCCAGTCACTTAATAAAAGGTTATGTGAGCCTGCTCTTATATGAAAACCCACTCTCCCACTTATAATTTGCTTTTCAAGAGGAGGCATTACTTCAGGAATATCAGAAATATTACCTAATAGTTTATAAACAGGTACGGCATTATAGAGGGAAAGATATGATCCTTTAGGATCGCCCCAGAGATCTTCATCAGCGCAGGCGATATAGAGCGGTCTTGGTGCCACAAGCGCAAGAAGCATATGCATATCAACCGGCATACTGTCTTCATTATTATTAAACTTAATATAATTTGAACAGAACCAATGCGGGAAGCCGGTATTGAGTCTTTCAACTGTTTCACCGAATCTGCGCCGGGCTAAAGCAGCGCCACCAGCCCCTGATTCATTGGAGATTACCATAGCAAACCTGGTGTCCTCAGCGCCCGCCCATAAGGCTGTTTTTCCTCCACGCGAATGACCGGCTATTGCGATTCTGGCATGATCAACATCTTTATCTGTTACAAGATAATCCATGCAGCGGCTTGCCCCCCAGGCCCATGCGGCTATCGTGCCCCAGGCGTCGGCAGGACGGGGATTTTTGTCGAGAAGTCCATGTATCCCGTTCTGAAAATTGTCAAAGTTATCCGGATCCAGATCTGAGCAGCTGAAGACTGCCATTCCATAACCTCTTTTAAGAGCTTCATTTACAGGGAAAAACTCGCCTCTGTTCTTCCAATCTCCTGAATACCTGTTGTCAATTAGCAGAAATACCGGAGCAGGCTTGGTTAAAGTATTTGGAGTGATAAGTGTAAGATGGATCGTAAGGGATTTGTCACCTGAACTGATCAGAATATCCACATTTTTTTGAGTGGCTTCAATTCCCGGAGAAATTGTTTCTACGGAGGTCTTGAAATTTTCACCATAGACTGTTTCAGGGACCCGGCCGTAAACGTCTTTACGAAAAAGTTCTAAAATGGCGGGTCTGCCTGTTTTATACCACATATCTGCAGATTTTATACTTACGCCAGAGGGTTGAAGGACATCTGGTAATATGTACGATGGTACTTTTTCTTCATTGTAGTTAATTGCAGAACCTTCCTTTGACAGCTTCACAACTATCGCAGCAGGAGCTTTCCAGCCCTGATCCGATTGGGAAAAGGCTTCAGTTGAAGTCAAGGCATGACCAAGGCAGATGACAAGAACAGAAAAGAGAAGATGTTTACCTTTTCTGTTGGTTTGTCTAAGTGAAAAGTTGTGAATGACCATTATCTGTAATTTTAGTAATCAGAAAATATTATAATGACTTTCTACAAATCTATCAATAAAAGTTGAACGGAGTATCTGATTTATAAACCTTTGCCTGATTTTAACCATATTAAATGAACATTATTTCAAAACTGATATTATCTTAGGGCAAAATTCTTCAGTATGCGTAGGAATCTTGAACAGCTGATTGATAATTTTAAGGAAGAATTCGGGCTTCTGATCAGTATTAGCCTTGGAATTTTCCTTTTCATTCTTTTCTTTCAGCCTTTTACTATCAATAATTTTGATTTTAACAACAGCCTGCTCTTCGTTGGCGGATTAGGTGCTATTGATTTTATAGTTATGTCCCTGGTAAGAATCGTAATTCCCTGGATTTTCGGGAAACCTGATGGTGAAATCAAAAAACTTCTTCTTCCACCTTTTTTTAATGGATTTATTATCCTTGTCCTGACTACTCTGGCTTTTGAATTTTATATACGGTATGTGGGACAGGTGAATATTACATTTTTTATTACAATCCGGGTAATATTACTATGTCTTGTTCCTCCATTAATACTGGGAATGTATGATTTTGTTGATGAACTTAAACGGCAGAATGAATTACTCGTAATAGAAAAGAAGAGCATACAGAAACAGATCGGCAGGTATGAAGAAGAACTACTTAATAAAAACGTGGAATTTATTTCTGAGACAACATCGGAGAACTTCAGCCTTCAGATCTCAGAAGTCGCTTTCATAAGATCAGCCGATAATTACGTCGAAGTCGTTTACAAGGAAGGGGAGATTTTTAAAAAGAAGCTTATTAGAAATACCCTGAGGAATATCGAAATCCAGATAAAACAATACTCCAATTTTATAAGATGCCACAGGATTTGCATTGTCAATTTATATTATGTAGAGAGGCTCATCCGGAGCAATAATAATCATTGGCTTGTCATCAAAGGATTTGATGAACAGGTACCGGTTTCACGCCAGTATCTGATTAAGCTGAGAGAGGCTTTGTAGCCCGGTGGGGTGAATGACAACCACCCCTCCTTTCATTTATCAGCCACACATTTATTCTATTAATCCCAAATGCTGGTTCATTAATCACAGCATTTAAATTTGTATTGCTCCTGATAATATCTTTGCCAAAATTTATTAGGAAAATACATTTTAATATAAAGACATATGCAAACAAATAATGATAATAATGTTCCTGTTGACAGATCATGGGAAAAAATTATTATGAAATATAATCACCCAAGTCTCCTCAGGAGTATATGGCAAATCTGTAATTCTGTAATACCATATATATTTATGTGGTACCTGATGTATAAAAGTCTGGCTTATCCTTATTGGGTCACATTGTTACTCTCATTAATAGCCACTGGATTTCTGATAAGGATTTTTATAATTTTCCACGATTGCGGACACAGATCATTTTTCGTTTCAAAAACAACAAATACCGTCGTGGGCATGATAATGGGAATAATTGCATTTACCCCATTTTTCAAATGGCATCATCAGCACTGGATCCATCATTCAACTTCAGGAAATCTTGACAAAAGAGGTGTAGGAGATGTTTGGACAATGACAGTGGATGAATATCTGAATTCCTCGCTCAGGGAAAGGTTTATGTACAGGGCATTCAGGAATCCGTTTATTATGTTTATACTGGGTCCTGTTCTCGTCGTTGCCTTTCAAAACAGGATAACAAAAAAAACAATGACCCCTCTTGAAAAGAGGAATGTTTACTTCACCAATATAAGCATACTGGTAATTGCTGTACTTATGAGCCTGCTGATCGGTTTAAAAGCCTATCTTCTTATTCAGGTGCCTCTCCTTCTTATATCTCATAGTATCGGGATCTGGCTCTTTTATATTCAGCATCAGTTTGATGAGGTGGAATGGGAAAGACAGAGCAAGTGGGATTACAAAGTATCGGCTATTAGCGGCAGCTCATTTTTGAAATTACCGGCAGTTCTTCAATGGTTTACCGGAAACATAGGATTTCATCATGTTCATCATCTGAGCTCGAGAATACCGAATTATTATCTGGAAAAATGCCATTACGAAAATGACATATTCAGGGAGGTCAAACCAGTGAAGCTTTCGTCAACATTCAGAGCACTGACACTTGGGTTATGGGATGAAGCCAGCAGAAGAATGATAAGCTTCAGAAAGCTTTCATCCTCCAAACGAGAGGTGTTCAGCTTAAGAAAATTAGAAACTTCTGAATAATTTTTTTTAAACCGTGACTCATGAATTTGGAGTTAGATCATTGCTGTTTAAAATACGGACACCAAGCTTGGCAAGTTCACATTTTATGTCATCAAATTTATCAGGGAATAATGGCCTGCTGGCATCCTCAACCAGAACAGCGTTGAAACCTTCAAGTATTGAATCAAGTATGGAATAGTAGACACAAATATCTGCGGCGAGACCACAAAAATAGATTTCAGAAGCTCGTTTTTCCTTCAGATATCCTGCCAGACCGGTGCTGAGCTTATGATTATTATCGTAAAAGCCGCTATAGCTGTCAATTTCCGGATTCATTCCCTTCCGGAAAATGGCGGAAATTCGCTTTGAGTCAAGTCCGGGATGTAATTCTGCCCCAATGGTGCCCTGAACACAATGATCAGGCCAGAGAATCTGTTGAATATTATTCAATAAGATTTGATCAAATGGTTCTTTGCCTTCATTGTTTGAAGCAAAGCTCCTGTGATTTTCAGGATGCCAGTCCTGTGTCGCTACCACAAGATCAAAACTCTTTTGTATACTGTTAATAACAGGAACTATCTGATCTCCATCAGGAACTGCCAACGGACCTTCCGGAATGAAATCATTTTGAACATCGATGATAATAAGTGTTTTCATTGAATTACTTTTTAAATTCATTTATCAGCCTGTCACGTTCGGATTGCAATTTTGCAGTGATTCCAATTTTATATATATGAGGGTTGTCAAATCTTTTATATTCTACCGGAAGTTTTTCGAGCCGGCCTTTGCTGTAGCCTGAAATCTGATTAAGAGTCGGGGTATGTTTTAACCGCAAACCGTTTTCCATTACTTTTTCGAGGAGGGGTTCCTTTGTCAGGTTCGCCAGTGACAGAGATTTCAGAGGATACATCGGATGATACATCAGATCAGGGTTAAGTTCATCTGCAATTGCGATTGCATCCGCTCCCATGAAGTTACCCTTGTTGTCAACGATCCTGAAAACCTGTTTCCTGTATGGCAGGGTAATTTTACTCACATTTTCTGATAATTTTATCCGTGGTTTGCCATTTGCGAATGTAAGTTTATAAACACCATCGATAGCAGCATCGGGATAACCGGTTACCAGATTTGTACCAACACCAAAGGAATCAATGGGAGCCTGCTGTTCAATAAGGCTTTTAATTATAGATTCATCAAGCTGGTTTGAAACTGCAATCTTAACATAATCAAGACCCGCATTATCCAGCCTTTTTCTGCACTCCTTCGAAAGATATGCCAGGTCGCCGCTATCAAGCCTGATTCCATTCAGATGCAATCCTCTCTTTTCCATTAATTTTGCAACGGTAATGGCGTTTGGCAAACCGCTGTTCAATGTCTCATAGGTATCGAGAACAAACACACAATCTGTTGGATTGACCTCTGAAAAATCAATGAATGCGGCCAGTTCGTCATCATAACTCTGCACAAATGAGTGAGCCATTGTTCCTGAAACCGGTATGCCATAATCACGTGCGGCGCGAACATTGCTGGTAGAGTCAAAACCGCCAATGAAAGCTGCTCTGCTGGCATAATAGCCACCCGGGCCCTGAGCCCTCCGCAAACCGAAATCAACTAAATTTCGTCCTTCAGCAGCCTGACGCATTCTGCTCGCCTTAGTAGCAATCAGCGTCTGGAAATTTAACATATTGAGAAGGAGAGTTTCAATTATCTGAGCTTCAATCAGGTTTGCTTCAACCTCCAAAATCGGGCGGACAGGGAATACTACATCCCCTTCCATGCAACTGTAAACATTCCCCGCGAACCTGAATTCTTTAAGGTAATTAATAAAATCAGGATGGTAACCGATATCCTTTAAAAATGAAAGATCCTGTTTGTCAAATTTAAGGTTTTCAAGCTCATAGAGAAGATCTTCCAGCCCTGCAAATATTGCATAGCCGCCATTAAATGGCAACTTACGAAAGAAATAGTCAAAAATGGCTTTCGTCTCTCTTTGTCCTTTAAGAAAATAAACCTGTGCCATCGACAATTGGTACTTATCGGTATAGGTCGCGGTGTAATTGATCATCTTTAAGTTGTTTTCAGTTTTATTGATCATATAAATCTATTAAAAATTCCGGCTTCATGCTATTCCCTCTTCGCCGTAATCTACCGGGTTAATACAATCATTTCTTCGCTAACTGAAATAAGCATTTGTGCCAGGCTTGCTAAAAGCATTCCTGAACATTCATACTGATCATTTGTTGAATTCTGAAAGAGCATTTGTATAGCTATTATATTCAAAGTAATGAACAAATATTTACTTAAAAAGTTCCAAACAAACTATATGAACAATGATCATTATTTCATCGTTAAAAGCATTTTTAATTCAATTCGGAAATCACCTTTTCAATACAAAAAAAACCAGAAAACCAGTAATAATTTTTGTCATTGCTCTGTTAGTTAGCACCCTTTCTGTTAATGGTCAAATTCTCAGTGACTCATCTTCAATAAAACTCGTGAAGAAGGGTATCGATTATGTGTATAATTTTCAGTTCAGTAATGCCGACCAGGTAAGCAAGGAAATCCAAAAATTATATCCCGGGCATCCGATAAATTATCTTTTCAGAGGGATGATAACTTATTGGAAGAATTATCCACTTACCACCAATTCGGAGGCAAGAGGAGCGTTTGAATCCGAAATGCGCCAATGCATTGAGATTTGTGACAAGACCAGGAACCCCGATTCTGAAGCTGAAATACTCCTGATAAACCTTTGTGCCCGTGGATTGCTGTTATTGTACTATACTGATAATGATCTGAGCTTTGAGGTATTTCCTATTGCATCAAGTACATATCAGTGTATCAGAAGATCATTTGATTTCACCGCTAATTATCTCGATTTGTATTTCTTTACAGGAGTCTATAATTATTACAGGGAAGCTTATCCGGAAGCACATCCGGTGTACAAGGCACTTGCTTTTCTTTTTCCGAGAGGAAGCAAAGTTAAAGGTCTGGCTGATCTTCAGATAGTTTCCAAAAGCTCAATTATCCTTAAAGCTGAAGCATATTCTTTTCTTACAGACATCTTCCTGTATTTTGAAAATAACTTTGAAAAAGCAACCTATTACAGCAAGAGCCTTCATTCATTATACCCATATAACCCGCAATATATGGGGACGTATATCAAGAATCTGTTGCTTATAAAGCAATACGATGAAGCTGAAAAGGAAATACGATCCTCGGGAGATATGGATAATCCTTTTTTGCAGGCGCAGGTCACGATTTTTAAAGGAATTTTACAGGAAAAAAAATATCACAATTACGATCAGGCAGAAGAACTATATATAAGCGGTATCAGAAATATTGCAGCTTTCAGAAATTTTGGAAATGAATATGCCGCATACGCCTATTTTGGTCTTAGCCGGATAAGTGAAAGAAATGGTGATGACCCGAATAAAAAAAACTACAAAAAGCTCGCCTTAAAACTGGCAGCGTTTAAGAATATGGATTTCAGTGAATAAGGCTTTCTTTCTTAAGTACCTGGTATTTCGTTATCAGAGTACCCTGATCATTGACTTTCGAATAACTCAATAATTTCAGTTCAATGTCAAGCTGTTCGTCAGTAACGAAATTGCCGCCGCTGCCAAATATTTTAGGTTCAAGAGTAAGCCACAATTCATTTATCAGCTGATCTTTAAGAAATAATGTTGCAATATGCGGTCCGCCGACTATCAGTAATTTTTCCTCACCTTCATTTTCAAAGCGTCTGACCAGTTCAGGGGCTGATTCATTTGTGAATTCCAGCCTGCCTTTTCTTTCCCTGCTCTTATAGTCTTCCGGATGCCGTGTCATAACGATAAATAGATGTTCTGGAGTTGAAGTAACGGGGTCGGGTGCATAGGTGCCACTTCCCATTATTATAACACGCGTTTCATTCCAGATTGTATCAAAATGATCCTGATCATATTTTGATGACCATGATCTTATATCAGGTTCTCCCCATCTGGTAATCTTACCATCAAGAGTGGAAACAAATATTAAGATTGTGTTCATTTCAGAGTTTACATGGTTTCCATAATAATAGAATCTTCTCTTATCCCCAAACGGGAAAGCTGAGCAAGGACCGAATCCATCATTGGAGGCGGACCACATAAATAATAATTCATTATCCTTGCAGGTATATTTTGCTTAAGAAATTCTTCAGTGATCATCCCATGAGAATATCCTTCCGATTTTTCATCAGACAATATGTTTATAAAGGCTCCTCCCAGAAGACAAATCAATTCATTTTCAAGGATAATATCTTCCTTTGTCTTATTGGCAAAAATCAACATATTCCCGGTAATCTTATTTTTAACCTGGAGATCCCTGAAAATTGAGATAAATGGAGTAATCCCGGCACCCCCGGCAATAAAGACGCCCTCTCCCTTGTAAGAAATTGCTCCCCAAACATCTCTTATTATCAGCTCGGCTCCCGGATTCAGTTTCCCGAGCTCATAAGTTACGCCCTTTCTCTCAGAATAGATCTTTATGGTAAACTCCAGATAATCTGCCGAATTCAGACATGTAAAAGTGAACGGTCTTTTCTCGTTTCGCAATTCAGGCATATTGATTGACACTTCAGTTGCCTGCCCTGGGATAAAAGAATATCCTTCGGGTTTTTCCAACCGGAATCTCTTCACATTGTGGGTTATCATCAGAGTTTCCAGGATTTTTACCACATGCTCTTCCATAATAGGCGTTTTACTCAGATTTTATCAATTTTAGCTGCCAGAATGAAATCATTTTCCGATAATCCGCTTATTGAGTGTGTCCATAATTCTACCACTGCTCTTCCAAAATATACATGTAAAACCGGATGATGCCCTTCTTCCTCGGCTAATGAAGCAACTTTGTTCACAAAATCAATAGTGTGACGGTAGCTCACAAAGAAAAACTCTTTTGTCAGTTTACTATTCCCGGAAACAATCCATGTATCGGAGATTTGTTTTTTATATTCCGAGATTTCCTTTTCATTTAAAGGCGGGATTCCGCCTTCACACGGAATACATTTCTTTTGACTTAAATCCATACTCTGCTTATATTTACAGTTACATACTTAGTTCTAAACATATTAGAAACAAAATAGTTAAGCAGAACAGTAAGGTAAATGAAATCAGATGGAGGAACCAGGGTTTAGACATCGGAAATAATTCATCAACTGCAGCATTAAATCATTGGATTAAATTCTTCGCTCTCTCTTTTAACCATAAGAGAAATATCAGGGCAGCCAAAACAATTACTGCTGTTTTCCAGAAAAATTTCATATGCTTTTCTGAGTATATCCAATTCTGAAATATGGAGTCTTCCTTCATCTCTGGAAGTTGCAGGATATTTTATCCTGTTTTTTTTATCTGAAATTGAACTTCCCATAACTGATGGATTAAAGCCATATTATATAATAGTATAAAAATAAAAAGTTAATTGATCAACAGGCTTAAATACAGATTAATGTTTGATTAAGAATGCATTAAGAATAACTAAATAAATAATCCATGATATAAAACCATGGATTATTCTCTTAAACTTAAAACAGGAATGGAAAAATGGTATATTAAAAGAATATTAATTATGCGTTTGTTTTCCCGCATTGAATATTAAAAGCGATTGCGAGTTCTTCCCAAAAAAACTGGCTGTTTTCAAAAATCAGTTCATATGCATTTCTCAGCATATCATACTCATCAAACCCGTTATTCTCTTCGAGTTTCCGTTTATCATTACAAACGTCATTCGAATTTCGTTTTTTGTCTGACTCCATTTTGATTAAGCAACAGATGTATTATATCAAACAAATTTAATGCTATTAATATTAAGATATATTAAATCTTAATTAATAAGAGGTTAAGAAGAGATTAAGAATTTGATGAAAATAAAGAGATTCAACTATTTTTCATCATTAGGACCATCTGTAAGGAGATAACCAAAACCCTTCTTCGTTTGAATAAGCTTTGGTTCGAAGTCCTTATCAACTTTATTTCTCAGCGAATTAACGTGGACGTCAATAACATTAGTACCTGAATTAAAAGAATATCCCCATATCTTTTCAGCAATATGAATCCTGCTTAATACCTTGTTCTTATTGCTCATAAATAATTCCAGTATTTTATATTCGGTCGCTGTGAGTGAAATCGGGCGGTTATCTCGCTTAACTGATTTTGTCACAGAATCAAGTTCGAGATCGAGAATTTTCACAATAGGGGTCACTATGACATCCTTGTTTCTGCGAATCATTGCCTTAATGCGGGCCAGTAATTCCTGAAAGCTAAAGGGTTTCACAAGATAATCATCAGCACCGCAGTCAAACCCTGTAAGTTTGTCCTCTACCGAATCAAGAGAGGTAAGAATTATGACAGGTGTTAAATTATTGAAGTTTCTGATTTTTTTGCATAGTTCGAAACCAGAGATTCCCGGAATAACTACGTCAAGGATAATAACATCGTATTTCTTAGAGAGCGCGAGTTTTTCACCCATCACGCTGTCAAACGCATTGTCTACCACAAAATTATTGCTTTCCAGCCCAATTTTGATAAAGGAGGAGATTTTTGGATCATCTTCTACGAGCAGAACTCTCATAATCAGCAATCATATCATTCAACAACAGACTCAATACGTATTACTAAATTAGTAATTATTTAAATATAACAGTCGATAATATATTAATATAACCATGAATCCTTATTTGTGCCGCCTAATATACTAATTAATAGATTATTACAATTCCTGCTTTAACTGCGATAAATTCAACTGAAAACAGAGTGTTAATTTGTATGGAATTATTCATAATTTTGATTATCCGGATTTTCAGTTCCGTCTGATCTCATTGAACAGAAATAAAGGATAAATCGTGTTTTGAGGTTTTGACTTTGATCCTAAAACTTAAATAAAATGGCCGATAAAAACGCAATTAAATCGTTTGACCAGCTTCTTCAGGAAAATAATGAATTAAGAGATCGTCTGTGTGAATCGGAAAAGGCATTGTATGCATTGCGAAATGGTAATGGTATTGCACTGGGAACAGAGCTTTCGTCGGTATACGAATCAATGTCTGACGGTTTGGCGCTTCATACTCTGATATATGATGGGAATGGGATGCCATCAGACTATACTCTCAATTATGTTAACCCTTCATTTGAAAAAATAACCGGCTTATTAAAAAAAGAAATACTCGGGAAAAATGCATCTGAGGTATATTCTGTCGGAAAAGCACCATATCTGCAAATCTATGCTGAGGTGGCCTTAAATGCTCATCCGGTGTCGTTTGAAACATATTTTCCCCCGATGAATAAGCATTTCCGGATTTCGGTTTTTTCTCCCGGCAAGGGTAAATTTGCCACTGTTTTCCAGGATATTACAGCCGAAATTTTAAGGAAGAAAAACGAGGAGAAGCAAGTTACTGAAATATTGAGAACGAGGAAAGCGCTGGAGGAAAGTGAGCAGCGCTTCCGGACACTTTCAGAGAATATTCCTGATATGATTACAAGATTTGATAAAGATCTTCGTCTGGTTTATGCCAACACAGCTGTGTTAAAGCGTACCGGTCTTACAACTGAGTCATTGTATGGGAAGACTGCCATGGAATACAGCGGCGATTCCCCTGCTGCGCAAAACTGGCAGGAAAAAGCTCTGGAGGTTCTGAATTCAGGCGAACACAGAAGAATTGACCAGTACAGCAACTGGCAGGGAATAATACAGTACAGTGATTCCCTATTGGTTCCTGAAAAGGATCAGGATGGCCGGGTAAAATCCATTATTTCAATTTCGAGGGATATTACTGCGATGAAAACAGCTGAAAACACTCTGAAACAGAGTGAACTCAGATTGAAATATCATCTCGAAAATTCTCCCCTTGCCGTAATTGAATGGGATAAGAATTTCAACATAACACAATGGTCAGAAGAAGCTGAAAGAATGTTTGGTCTGAAAAAGAACAAGGTTCTCGGAATCCCTATCGACAAACTGAATATAATTTATGAGGAAGACTTGCCGATTGTCAGGGAAACAATTGAAAGACTGACTGGCGGCAAGGAATTAAAAGTAATATCTCAAAACAGAAATTATAATAAGAAACGGGAAATAATAGAATGTGTATGGTATAATTCCGTTTTGGTCGACGAAAACCAGCAAATGAGCTCGGTCCTCTCTCTTGTTCAGGATATAACAAAGTTGAAAAAAACAGAACGGGAACTGCGTGAAAGCAGGGAAACGTATAAGGAATTGGTGACCAGTGCCAGGAGCATGATCATTAAGTTTGACAATGACGCAAGATTTACTTTCATCAACGATTGTGCCCTTGAGTTCTTTGGATATAAGCTTAAAGAGTTGCTGGGAGAATCAGTGATGATGGTTGTTCCAAAAACAGAGAGTACTGGAAGAAAACTTGATGAAATGGTTGAGAACATTATTGAAGACCCTGATAAATATTCTGTTAACATAAATGAGAACATTAAAAAAAACGGAGAAAAGGTATGGGTTGAATGGCATAATAAGGCTATATATGACAAGGCAGGCTTAAAAACCGGACATATTGCCATCGGAATAGATGTTACACAGAGAAGAATTGCCGAAGAAAATCTGAAAGAAAGTGAAAGAAAATTAAAATCGGTTCTTAATGCCACCCTTGAGTCAATATATATGTTTGACAGGGAAGGAAAAATATGCATGGTTAACAGCACGGGACTTAAAAGATTAACACGAATTTCAGATGCAGATATTATCGGACATCATTTTTCTGAATTTATGTCTCCTGACCTTGCAAAAAAAAGAAGGGAAATACTTGAAGAGGTTATCAGAACCGGCAAATCTCTTGAGTTTGAGGATGAACGCGATCAAAGGGCTTACCATCACAGTTTTTCTCCTGTATTTAAGGATGATAAGGTTATGTTTGTTGTAACATACAGCACCGATATCACTGAACATAAAAATGCCGAGCTCATATTAATGCAGAGTGAAGACAGGTTAAGGACAATCGCAGAATCACTAACGGTGATGATTTCCATTACGCGAATGAAGGATTCCGTGACCCTGTTTGCAAATGAACCGTATTTTAAAGCATTTGGTTTTGCTCCTGAGGAAATAATAGGAAAGCACGATCCTGATATCTTTGTATTACCTGATGAAAGAAACGCTATCCTTGATATTTTTGCCCAGACTGATCATGTTGATAACAGGGAAATAAAAGTAAAGAGAAAAGATGGGAGCCAATTCTGGATAATCTGTTCCATCAGGAAAATCTCATATATGGGGGAGATCTCTTTTCTGTCTTCATCAATTGACATAACCGAGACAAAAAGAACGCAGGAGGAGCTGGTAAGATTAAATCGTACTCTCGATGCCCACACCAAAAGCAGCCAGGCAATGTTACATTCTACGAATGAATTCGACTACCTGAATGAAGTCTGTAAAATAATTATTGAGGATTGCGGTCATAAGATGGTATGGGTAGGATATGCACTAAATGACAGCAATAAAACTGTTGCACCTGTAGCATATTATGGTTTTGATAAGGGATATATCGACCAGATGAACATTACCTGGGATGATTCTGCACATGGAAGAGGTCCGACAGGTACTGCAATCAAAACCTGCCGGCCATGTATTTGCAAAAATATGCTTGTCGATCCTCGTTTTGAACCATGGCGGGATGCCGCATTTGAGAGGGGATATGCTTCATCACTGGTACTGCCACTGATGACTGACGGAAGATGCTTTGGAGCTGTTTCAATCTATTCAAAGGAACCTGATTCATTTTCTGACAGCGAAATCGACCTTCTTAACAACCTTGTCGATGATCTGGCTCACGGCATTTCATATATCAGGCTCGCAGAATCCGAAAGAACAGCTGCAAAGTCAATAAAAGAAAATGAAGCCGTGCTTAAGGACCTGATAGTAACAAAGGATAAATTCTTCAATATTGTAGCGCACGATCTTAAAAATCCTTTTACAAGTCTGCTTGGTGCATCAGAGCTGCTTTATGATAACATCGATCAGATGACCAGTGAAAATGTCAAAAAGCTGGCTCTGATCCTTAATGATTCGGCAAAAGGAGGTTATGCTATTCTTCAGAATCTACTCGATTGGTCACGGTCACAAACCGGATTATTGAGGTTTTGCCCTGAAATAGTTAATCTGCGTTCAATCATAAAAGAGAATATAGATAATGTAAAACTGCAGATCTCCACAAAAGACATAGGCATGAGCTCGGAGTTAAAAACGGATCTCTTCATAATGGCCGACAAGAACATGATAAATACTGTCTTACGTAACCTGCTGAGCAACGCTATAAAGTTTACCTATAAAAAGGGAAAGGTGACAATAAGTGTCACTGAATTACCTGATGAAGTCATTATGAATGTGTGCGATACGGGAATAGGCATGCCAAAAGAAAAAATTGAAATGCTCTTCAGACTCGAAAACTCATTATCAATGCCAGGAACAGAGAAAGAAAAAGGAACCGGTTTAGGATTAAAACTCTGCAAAGAGTTCACTGAGATCATGGGTGGAAGGATTTGGGCTATGAGCGAACCTGGGAAAGGCAGCACATTTAGTTTTTCAATCCCAAGGGGGAAGAAGGACTAAGGGACTAAGGGACTAAGGGACTAAGGGACTAAGGGACTAAGGGACTAAGGGACTAAGGGATTAAGAAACCGCTCTGACGCCTGGCGCCCGAAGGCCTCCTGTGAACCTTAGTGATAGCAAAGTGTTCCTTTGATTTAGTAAAATCATTATTTCAGATGGTCACTCTTTTTAAAAAAGCAAATGAAAAACTCGAATGCCAGGTTTGTCCGCATTACTGTAAATTATCGGCCGGACAGACGGGAATCTGCGGTGTCCGAAAGAATACCGGTGAGAAAATCGAACTGATTACCTATAATGTTTTGTCGGGTTATTCCGTTGATCCTGTTGAAAAAAAGCCTTTATATCATTTCTACCCGGGATATAATATTCTATCGCTGGGCTCCTTCGGGTGCAACATGAGATGTGATTTTTGTCAGAACTATCAGATATCTCAAAATGTTCCAAAAAGCATTATTCCTGATGTGTCGGTCAACAGAATAATTGAAGATGCCCTTTCAGCTGAGAAGAATATCGGGATAGCATTCACTTATAATGAGCCGATAGTCTGGTTTGAGTTTATGCGTGATATAGCTGTAGAAGCAAAAAAAGAAGGTCTGAGCTGTGTCATGGTGAGCAATGGTTACGTCAGCAGTAGTGTGCTCGGAGAAATTATAAATTTTATCGATGCATTTAATATCGATTTAAAAGCCTTTAATGACACATTTTACAAAACTCTCACCGGAGCAAAACTGGAACCTGTTAAAGAAAGTCTTAGACAGATCGCTGATTCCGGAAAACATCTCGAAGTGACTACGCTGATAATTCCCGGACAGAATGACAATGAAAAGGAAATGGCATTGCAAACTGAATGGATGGCTGCTGAGTTAGGTCAGGATATCCCTTTTCATCTTAGCAGATATTTCCCGACATATAAAAGAAACGATCCCGCTACCAGCGAAGATTCTATGACAAAGCTTTCAGAAATCGCTTCAAAAACCCTGAAATACGTGTATGTTGGCAACAGCCAATCAGGTACGGGCCAGAATACCGCATGTCCTGTATGCGGTACAGTGGTAACTACCAGAAAGGGTTACACCACCAGAGTACAAAATCTGGATGAAAAGGGAAAATGCCACAACTGCGGTAATGCAGTCTATAAAGATTTTATTTTTTCCCGGAAGAAATAGCGCTCAGCCTCTCGAACAGATTGTCGACACCCAGCATAAGATCTTTTGATACAGACTTATAATAAGCCTTTACGATTTTGTGATTGTCTTTTCCATCAGGGTTGTTGACACGTGCGATGAGATCATTTCGTAATTCAACTGCATCATTAATCAACACTGTCAACTCATTCGATTTATTATCGGGATGAAGATTTGAATATACGAAACAGTCAGATATAACTTCAAATACAAGGAAATCTATATCTTTTTTAAGCTCTCTTACACTTGCCATACTAATGATTTTGAATAAATTTGAGTACAAATATAACAATTTATTTATCAGTCTGTTTTACACTCCGTGAATCTGAATCAGAAATCGTTAAACTCCCGGAGATCCCTCATTCTAAACCTTATTCCTCCAGGGTCGCAAATTGATTTTCTTCGTTTACCCCGACCCCAAGGGGAGCGAAGAACCGACGAAGCGAAGCGAGGAGCTCGACGAAGTCAAAATCAATTTACTTCCGCGAAGCGGAACGGGGTAAATAAATTGATTTTCAAGCGACAGCTGCGAAAGTAGATGGATCATCTTAAGACCTGAAGCTCATTATACTATCTTCCGCTTTTTTCAGATAGAGATTGCGCAATTTTTCTATTACTGGCAGGTTAACTCTAAAATAAGTACTATCTATTAAAGAAAACGGAAGAATCATCGGGGATGTACCTGTCATAAAGGCTGCATCATAGAATCCTATTTCCGAAGCATTGGGACATTCAAATATGATCCTTATATTGTTCTCATTACAGATCCCGATGATATGTTTTCTTGTTATTCCGTTAAGAATCACATTGTCGGGTGCTGTAATAAGTGCATCATTCTTTATAAAAAATATGTTTGATCTGCTTCCTTCCGTAATCTTATTATCATCATTGACCAGGATCGCTTCATATGCTGATTCGTTTATCAGTTTGTTGCAGATAGATGATCTGAGACTATGATTTATAACTTTTGATTCAGGATCTTTGCGCTCCGCAGAATATAGTATTCCTTTTACTCCCTTCTGATACTGAATCTTAGTAGGATAAACAGATTCGATGCAATACATAAGGTAATTAGTCTCTGAGTGGTTATAGTTAAAAACGATCTTGATATTGATATCACCTTTTTTCTCATAGCGGATGAGCTCAATTATATTTTGTCTTATTCCGGCGATATCTGAGAGAAATTCCTTTTTTTGCAGGATCACGCTGGAAGTAAGCCTCTCCATATGATCTGCAAAAAAGACAGGACATCCTTTCATAATTCTTAATACCTCGTATATAGAATCTCCCTCATAAATGAGTGATCTATCGAAAGTTTCCGATGAATAAAATTCACCGTTCAAAATATATTTTTTGCCAAAACACTCATTCATCGCTCATCATTTTCAGGATCACAAAAATACAAAGTATCAGTCAATCTGCCTTCAAATCTGCTTATATTTGCTAAAGGAATTCAGGGAGATTTTCATTATATGTATGCCATCATTGATATTGAAACAACAGGGGGAAGCGCGCAACTGGAAAAAATTACTGAAATCGCAGTATATCTTCATGATGGAAAACAGATAACCGATGAATTCATTTCCCTGGTGAACCCTGAAAGAAATATTCCCTACTTCATCACAAATCTGACAGGCATCACTAATGAAATGGTTGAAAATGCCCCCCGTTTCTATGAAATAGCTAAAAAGATAATTGAGATGACTGAGGGCCGTACATTCGTGGCTCACAACGCCAGATTCGACTATTCATTCATCAGGCAGGAATATAAATCACTAGGATATAATTTTAAAAGAAGCATCCTCGATACAGTAGCTCTAAGCAGGAAGTTGCTCCCTGGTCATGTTTCATACAGTCTGGGCAATATTTGCAAAGATCTCAATATCACTATAAACGGACGTCACAGAGCCGGAGGCGATGCTTTCGCCACTGTAAAACTGCTCGAATTGCTTATTGCAAGAGATAATTTGCTGAATGAACAGCATTCTTCTCTGTTAAAGAACACCCGCATTTCGAAGCTGAATCCGAAGCTGGATGTAAATAAGATTGATAATATCCCTGAAGAACCAGGTGTTTACTATTTCTATAATGAGAGAGGCGATCTTATATATATCGGCAAAAGTCGTAACCTGCAGCAGAGAATCAGCACCCATCTCTCTAACAATGCAACAAACAGGGCAATGGAAATGCGTGATATTATCGCTGACATCAGCTGGGAACTAACCGGAAGCGAGCTCATTGCTCTCCTGAAGGAATCATTTGAGATCAAAAAAAACAAACCGGTATATAACAGGGCTCAGCGAAGAACATCATTCCAGTGGGGTATCTTCAGTTTTTTTGATGATAACGGATACCTTAATTATAGTTTTGGTCCGGTTAATGATGACGAGATACCAATCTCTGTTTTTACTTCAAAGGAAAAAGCTAAATACAAATTAAGCTCCCTTATAGAAACTTTCGGTCTTTGTCAGAAACTGACAGGTTTATATGATACGGCAGGAGCGTGTTTTCATTATCATGTCGGGCTATGCAAAGGAGCCTGCATCGGGAAAGAGACGCCTGAGGACTACAATAAAAGGGCGATAAAAGCATCAGAGGAATTCAGTTTTACCCGGCGCAACTTTTTTATCATCGATAAAGGCCGGGATATTGAAGAACGATGTGCAGTAAAAATAATAAACGGTAAATACACGGGTTGGGGCTATTTCAATATAAATGATGTTGGATTCGGGTTGACGGCAGTGCATGACTGTATAAAACCATCAGATGATAACCGGGATATTCAGGCTATCCTGAAACAGTATCTCAGAAGCAACCGGGTGGAAAAGATCATAGAATTCTGACAGGAAAGGCGCAAAGGCATAAAGGCACAAAGGCGCAAAGGCGTAAAGGGCGTAAAGGCATAAAGGCACAAAGGCGCAAAGGCAAAACGGGGCCTATGAGCCGTTATGCCGTTACGCCTTCATTCATGAAACCTGTATCCTATTCCCGACTCGGTAATAAGTAATGTTGGTTTTGCCGGATCATCTTCAATCTTCTTCCTGAGTCCCGCAACAAAAACCCTCAGAATCTGAGTTTGTCCGATATAACTAAAACCCCATATCTCTTTCAGGATATTCTGATGCGTCATAACCCTACCGGAATTTTTTGCCAGAAGTGCGAGTAATGAGAATTCCGTTGATGTTAATTTAAGTATATGATCATTCTTCTTCGCTATATGGTTTAGAAGATCGATTTTTAAGTTTCCGAAAATCAAGGTTAGTATCTATCTCATCACCTGCGACATGCCGCAAAGCCACACGTATACGGGCAAGCAGTTCACCGGTCCTGAATGGCTTAGTCAGATAATCGTTAGCTCCATGGTCAAGTGCATTAATAATGTCATCTTCAGAATTTTTCACTGAAAGAATAATAACTGGTTTCTTATACCATTCCCTTATCTTTGACAATACCTCCATACCGTCTGCATCGGGAAGACCCAGATCGAGTATTATAAGAGAAGGATGCTGAGTTGCTGCCGCAATAATGCCATCTTTCCCGGTACCTGCCTCGGAGATCTTAAATCCGTTTGAGGAGAGGGTTATTTCAAGCAAACGACGAATCTGGACTTCATCATCAATTATCAGAATAGTGTCTGGTAAATTCATTTATTGAGCCTTTACATTAACATCGGGTAATTCTGTCGGTATCCTGATGGTAAATTTTGCACCGCCATTCTGCCTGTTTTCAACTGTTATGGTTCCCTGATGAGCCTCAGTAAACCCTTTTGCAATTGAGAGGCCTAAACCTGTACCGCCTGCCTTTGACCCCTCTACCCTATAGAATTTGTTAAAGATGAGAGATATCTCTTTAGCCGGAAAGCCCGGGCCTCTGTCCATAACCTGAAGAGTCATATACCCATTATCATAAAAAGCCTTCACCCGCAGATTAGTGGCAGGGTTTGCATACTGAGTTGAGTTATAAATAAGATTATATATAACCTGCTCCATTAAGCCGAAGTCCAGCTTCACAAAAGGCATATCCTCAGGGATTACGACATGCAATTTAAAATTCCTTAGTTCTTCCTTCAAACTCTCAGTTACCTTATTAATAAGATCATGTATATCATACCAGTCGAGTTTTGGTGTAATGCGTCCACTTTCCAACCGCGACATATTCAGCAGATTTTCAATCAAACGGTTTAGACGTTTTGAAGCTTTGAATATTTCAGTCGAGAGTTCCTGCACTATTTCAGCCGTATGCTGAGTTGTAACCAATGAATCAGAAGCTCCCATAATAGTCGCAACAGGAATCCTTAACTCATGCGATATGGAGTTAAAAAGGGTTTTATAGAGTTTATCAGACTCGCTAAGAACGAATGCCTGCTTTGCCATGGTCCTTAGATACTCCCTTTCAAATTTTCCCGAGATCTGGGAGATGAAGGTTTCCCAAAACTGTTCCTCCCCTTGTGTAAAAACAATTTCCTGCTCAATGGCTATTACCCCCAGATTCATCTGATTGCCCAGCAAGGGGTAAAAAGTATACTTGGCTGATGGCAGAGTATCAGTGTGTTTCCCTGCTTTGGAAGAGTGCTGAAATGTCCATTCTGCAACACTCATATCGTTCTTTGACAGGTTAAAATTGGTTTCCTTATAAACAGTATAATCAAGTTTGTTGGCATCATTTTTTAATATAATACGACAGTTCAGAAAAAAGTATTTCTTAATATCATTTTTTGCGATAACTACTACTTCCTCCATTCCTGTTGCTTTTGAAAGCTCACGGGTAAGTTGGTACAGGGCGTTGGTACGTTCCTCCCTGACTCTGATCTTCTTCTCCTGCCTTCTTATCCTCGATGTCAGCACACCACTTAACAGGGCTATTATAAAGAACATTATGAGCATTAGCATATCCACTGGCTCATCAACATGCAAAGTATAGGGCGGGGGAATAAAAAAGAAATCCCATATAAGAGCGCTGAGAGTGGCTGCAACAAGTATCGGACCGGTACCAAAAAAGAAAGCAAGAGTTGAAACTGCAAAGAGAAGTAAATATGAAACAACCTGGTAGCCGATTATTCCTTTGATTGCGAAACAGATCAATGCTGTAACCACTACCGTTGCCACTGCCGACAAATATTGACCGATATCTGATGTGAAAGAAGGCAATGACACCTTTTCCCTGAATTTATCTTTCGCCTGAATATCAGAACCCAGAATATAAACATCAATATTTCCGCTATAACGTACAAGTCTGTTAATAAAGTTCCCAAGACGTAACAAAGTGAGAAGGTTTCGCACGCGCGGTTTCCCAATAATAATATGAGTTATATTCTCCTTCTGTGCAAAATTCACAATTGCCTTAACCATATCAGTATTGGTAACGAACCTGAACTTTACACCAAGTTGTCTTGCAAGAGCAATATTCTTATTTAACTGGACGCTCTCAGCCTGCTTAGGCTTATATGAAGTCTCGACGTATACAGCCTGTAAATCTGCTCCCATAGTATAGGATAGATTCTTGGCCCATCTAAGTAATTTTGCGGATTGCTGGGTATGACTAACAGCAACCAGTAGGTGCAATCCCGACTTCCATGGGCCTTTTATGCGTTTTAGCTGCATATATTCATGCAGCTGTTTATCAACACGGTCAGCGACAATTCGGAGGGCCATCTCTCTGAGCGCTGTGATATTTCCTTTCCTGAAAAAACTTTCCACAGCTTCTTTCGAACGTTCAGGAGGATAGACCTTGCCTTCCGAGAGCCTCTGTAGCAGTTCATCGGGTGTGATATCAATAACTTCGATGTCGTCTGCATTCTCGAAGATCTCATCAGGAAGAGTTTCCCTGACTATAACACCCGTTATCTGGGCGACTGTATCTGACCGGCTTTCAAGATGCTGTACATTTACGGTTGTGTAAACATTTATGCCGTTATCAAGAATCTCTGTTACATCCTGGTATCTTTTGGCATGACGGCTCCCAGGGGCATTTGTATGAGCCAGCTCATCGACCAGCACAAGCAATGGTTTTCGTGCGATAATTGCATCGAGGTCCATCTCCTCGACATGGGTATTCTTGTAATTAAATGTAATGCGGGGAACCACTTCAAAACCATTTACAAGCTCGGCCGTCTCCGTTCTTTTATGTGTTTCAACATAACCTACAATAATATCACATCCCTTTGCTTTTTCAGACTGAGCAGTTTTCAGCATCGAATAGGTCTTCCCTACACCGGCACACATGCCAAAGAAGATCTTAAGCCTGCCACGTTTGCTCTTTTCCTCCTCAAACTTTAATGAAGCGAGGAGTTCGTCAGGATCGGGACGATTGTCTGTAGTGTCCTCCATTCAACTTTGTTTTTTTTCAATTCTTGAGATAAGGGCGCCAGCCTGTTCTTCAATACTTTTTATGCGAAATAACATTTGTTTTAATTCATCGATTTCCTTACTGCTTTCATCGGGTCCATTATTGTTTAAACCTTTTGATTTTTCTTCAGGCAAAGTTACTGACAATTTACGTTTGTTTTCCTTTATCCTGCCAGCCATTTCATTTATAGCTACTGATATTTCGTTAAATTCATCATTCCCTTCGAAGAATAAGCGCTGCTCATAATTGCTGGATATTATTTCCTTAATCCCTCTGTAAAGCCGGGAGAAACGCTGACTGAAATACGACGTAAAGCTAAAAGCGAAACTCATACCGATAAGAAAACACAATGTCGCCAGAACAGTCATTTTCGTCAGAGCGTTTTTTGACGTAGCCTTGGCATCATCAGTTTTATCTTCCAGTGCCGTGCCATTCATCTGTGATAAAATCGACAACTGCTGAAACAGAGTTCCTGCTCTGTTTTGCAGGAAAAGAAGTGATTCAGACTTATTCATGGATCGTATGTAATTTTTTACGCTATCCCTGTATTCCTTGTATTCTGAATCAATGCCGGAAACAAGTCTATCCTCACCCGCTTCTGTTATATTGTTTTCCTCCAGATCAAGAGATCGGTTGATTAATCCCAGTTCCCTGGAGATATTGGAAGTGTCCGGAATTTTTTTTGCCAGGAAACCCACTGTGAGTTCCTGGTTAATATTCATAATTCCTGCTGACATTTCGCGTGCATAGACTACCGACAAATAGTTTTCTTTTAGAATAGCACCCGTTTTATTTGAAAGTTTATTTAAATAATAACCGGAAAATATTGATAATGTAAGTATTATCAGAAATAAAAAAATCATTCCGAGAGTAAACCTTGTCCGGATCGAATGTTTCATGGTCAGTTCTTATTAGTTAATTCTTCTCCAAGTGTGGTAGCATTTCCGGCAGAAATATTATCGAGAGTTAAATTTAAGATCAGTACATTGATCCTCCTCTCTCCAAGCAATAAATACTGAGGATCCTGTGTCAGATGATTAATCTCTGTTATCAATGTTTCCTTTTGTGAATTTGTAAAATGCCGTTCAGTGGCAACCCTGGTTACCTGCATCAACGCAGCTTCAGGCGAGATCTGAGGATCCAGACCGCTGGCTGATGCAAAAACCATTTCTTTCGGAACTGACTGAATATCGGTTATTGAGTTTGCTTTTGAAAACAAATCACGCCGGGCTGAAACGAGCTTCCTCAGAGTATCGCTTGTAGGTCCGTAGTTAGATGCTCCCGATGGAATAGGATTGTAACCCGTGGCAGATGGTCTTGACCAGAAATAAATTGAACTGTCGAATTTCTGCCCGATGAGTTCTGACCCAATAATATTTCCATCCTTTATTATAAGGCTGCCATTTGCTTTTGAGGGGAAACTTACCTGAGCAATACCAGTCATTACCAAAGGATACACTATTCCTGCAAGAATAGTCATTACCACTAAAAACCGGATTGCAATTAAAGTTTGTGTTTTCATATTTCTTAATTTAATCTTTCTGATTAACATTAAATCATGTTAAATGTGACCAATAACATATCTATCAGTTTTATCCCGATAAAAGGTACAATAATCCCCCCAAGTCCATAAACGACAATATTCAAAGCCAGGACACGATTTGCAGAGATTGGCCTGTATTTCACGCCTCTCAGAGCCAGAGGTATAAGTGCTACGATTATAAGAGCATTGAAGATCACTGCGCTCAGAATTGCACTTTCGGGTGACGATAGTTTCATAACATTCAGAACACCCAATGGAGAAACACCTTTGGAAGTAACATATAGGAAAGTGGCAATCGCGGGTATTATGGCAAAATATTTTGCAACATCATTTGCAATACTGAATGTAGTAAGTGCTCCACGAGTCATCAGAAGCTGCTTCCCTGTTTCAACGACTTCAATGAGTTTTGTCGGGTTGCTATCGAGATCTACCATATTTCCTGCTTCCCGTGCAGCCTGCGTACCGGTATTCATTGCCAGTCCGACATCAGCCTGAGCAAGAGCCGGAGCATCATTGGTCCCGTCTCCGATCATACCTACGAGATGTCCGTTTGCCTGCTCCTCCCTTATTCTGAATAACTTGTCCTCAGGTTTTGCTTCTGCAAGAAAATCGTCCACACCTGCCTCAGCAGCAATAGCAGCTGCGGTCTGAGGATTATCTCCGGTTATCATAATAGTACGGATCCCCATTGACCTGAGTTGTCCAAAACGCTGCTTTATACCTCCCTTTACGACATCCTTCAGATGTATAACACCCAGTACCTGGTTATTTTCCGCTACAACTAGCGGAGTTGCTCCCTTGCGGGAAAGATCTGAAACAATCTCCTCAATGTTTTTCGGATAAAATCCATTATTGCTCTCAATAAATTTTCTTATAGCAGCCGATGAACCTTTCCTGATGCTTCTCACATGACCACCGGCATCTTTTAAATCAATGCCGCTCATGCTTGTCTGGGCAGTAAAAGGGATAAACTCTGTATCAAGAGGTTGCATTTCCCTTGCCCGGATATTAAATTGTTCCTTGGCAAGCACTACTACTGAACGGCCTTCTGGAGTTTCATCGGCGAGTGAAGCCAACTGGGCAGAGTCTGCCAGAGATGCCGCGGTAACCCCTTCTGCAGGTATGAACTCAGTAGCCATCCGGTTTCCCAATGTGATGGTGCCGGTTTTATCAAGAAGAAGAACGTCGGTGTCGCCGGCTGCTTCAATTGCCTTACCACTTGTTGCAATAACATTTTTTCGCAATAATCTGTCCATCCCACTTATTCCTATAGCGCTTAACAATCCTCCTATTGTGGTTGGTATCAGGCAGACAAGAAGCGAAATCAACACCGGAAGAGTCAGGTTATGATCTGCCGTCAGGCCTGAAGCCTTAAGGCTATAGCCAAAATAAGCAGGTAATGTTACTACAACAATTAAGAAGATTATCGTCAGCCCCGATAAAAGGATAATAAGCGCCAGTTCATTTGGCGTTTTCTGCCGCTTTGCACCCTCAACAAGCGCTATCATACGATCGAGGAACGTAAAGCCGGGTTCCGATGTCACACGAATGGTAATCTGATCACTTATTACCCTGGTTCCACCTGTAACAGCACTTCTGTCGCCGCCGCTTTCGCGTATTACAGGGGCCGACTCGCCGGTAATTGCCGACTCGTCAACACTGGCAATTCCGGCAATTACATCACCGTCGGCAGGGATTACATCACCGGCATCACATAATACTACGTCACCTTTTCTAAGATCATTTGCCAGAACAATCTGTTCTTTGTCATGAACCAGTTTACGAGCTTTTGTCTGTGTTCTGCTTTTACGCAGACTGTCTGCCTGTGCCTTTCCTCTGCCTTCTGCGACAGCTTCCGCGAAATTTGCAAAAAGAACAGTGAACCAGAGCCAGAGAGTAATCTGTAAATTGAAGTTAGAGAATACACCATTCATTATATCTGATATTACTACGAATGTGGTCATAACCGCACCGATGCCCACAATGAAAATTACAGGATTTTTAACAAGCACAGCCGGATTGAGTTTCACAAAAGAATCTTTAAATGCCTGTGCCGCTATATTCCTGGTAAACAAGCGACTCATATTTCGATTTTCCATTTTATTTATTCATTGAATTTTAAAAACCAACACCTGAATTCATTAAAAAATGTTCAACAATCGGCCCTAATGCCAGTGGCGGAAAAAATGCAAGTCCACCGACAATAAGAATAATTCCCATCAGTAACATGACGAATAACCAGTTATCGGTTCTGAAGGTTCCTGATGATACCGGCGTGATCTTTTTCTTTGCCATGTTTCCGGCAATAGCCATAACAGGGACAATTACGCCAAACCTGCCGATGAGCATTCCGAAACCCAGCATAAGGTTATAGAAGACTGTATTCGCATTTAATCCGGCAAAAGCGCTTCCGTTGTTCCCTGCGGCGGAACTGAAGGCATATAATACCTCAGAAAGTCCATGCGGTCCCGAATTTGTCAGACCCGCGAGCCCGGCGGGAACTGAGATGGCAATCGCAGAAAACAACTTAATAACTATGGTGGGAGCCAGAATAGCAAGGATTGTCATTTTCATTTCAAAAGCTTCGACTTTCTTTCCGAGATATTCAGGTGTTCTTCCGACCATTAGTCCCGCAATAAATACTGTCAGCAGGATGAAGATGATCATACCGTAAAGGCCCGATCCGACTCCACCGAATACTATTTCTCCAAGCATAATGTTGAACATGGCCACCAACCCGGAAATTGGAGACAGACTGTCATGCATTGAGTTTACCGACCCATTTGAAGTAGCCGTAGTGGTTACCGACCAGAGCACACTGTTCATCACACCAAACCTGGTTTCCTTCCCTTCCATGCCACCCGAGACATTCAAAAAATTATTCTGATGATACTCTGACCAGAGTGATAGGGCCAACCCCGCTGCAAATAGTACGATCATCGTAATAAAAATAGCCCGGGCCTGTCGCTTCGACTTCATATAATGTCCGAATGTAAATACGAGTCCGGCAGAGATGATTATTATTGAGAAAAGCTCAATTAAGTTGGAAAATGGCGTAGGGTTTTCAAAAGGATGTGAACTGTTGGTATTGAAAAAACCGCCTCCGTTTGTTCCCAATTGCTTTATGGCAATTTGTGATGCGGCTGGTCCGAGAGGGATTACCTGTTCCGTACCCTGAACCGTTGTAGCTTTTACAGAATGAGAGAATGTCTGAACAGTGCCCTGCCCCACGAGTAAAAGAGTGACAATAATAGCCAATGGCAAAAGAATATACAGTACGCTCCTTGTCACATCAGACCAGAAATTCCCCAGCGCTTCAGTAGTTTTCCTGTGTAAGCCCCCGTATAAGAGCCAGGGCGACTGCAATACCCGTAGCAGCACTCACAAAATTCTGAACCGTTAAGCCCAGCATCTGAACCAGGTAGCTTAAAGTGTTTTCACCACTGTATGACTGCCAGTTTGTATTTGTTGTAAAGCTCATGGCAGTATTAAATGCAAGGTGCCATGAGACATTTGGAAGTTTTTCAGTATTCAGGGGCAGGTGTGTCTGAAAAATCTGCAGAAGAAATAACAGAATAAAGCCGAAGAGATTAAACATCAATAATCCGAAAGTATATGTCTTCCAGTTCATCTCCTCTTCGCTCCTAATGCCTGCTGATCTGTAGATAATTCTCTCAAGCCATCCGAAAACAGGTTTCATAAAATGTTTCTCTCCCATAAATACCTTTGCCATATACTTTCCAAGCAATGGAGCAAGGCCGGCAAGAAGTACAAAAAACAGGATAAGCTGTATTACCTCATTTGTTTTCATATATTCAGCAATAAATAATTATATCGTTCAATTAATTTGTCAGAATTTATCAGGACGCAACAGTGTATATACCAGATAACCCAGTATGAGAAGAGCTATTATGCCGCCGATAATATAGCTTATGGACCCATTAGCGACAGTTGATGAAGAATTTTCCGGTACAGCTGCAAGTGCCAGGAATGAAATTGGAAATTTTGCTTTCATATTTTTTGTATTTTTTAAATAATCAGAACGTTATGCCATAAATCAGATCAAAGAACAAACTCCGCTTTCAAAATCTTTTTAAAAGCCAGCAGGTTGGTGTAAATACGGGTATTCATCTTTAACAGTTTTTTGATGATACAAAATTGCACCCGAATTAATAAGGATTTTATAAAATGTAATAAGAAGAGCATTAAGATTTTATAAAGAATGGAGTTAAGGTGTAAAGGCGTAAAGGCATAATGGCGCAAAGGCGTAAAGGCGCAAAGGCGCAAAGGCGTAAAATCGTAAAGGCATGAAGGCGCAAAGGCGGCATTATGCTTTTTCGTTTTTGCCATTATGCCTATGTGCCGTTATGCCGTTTTTTCCATATATTTGTTACAGTAACCTGTTAATCTGATCAAAATGCCAGTATTTACGAGAACCACTAAAAATCTGATAATCAAGATTGATGAATTCTTTGATGATATTGATCTCGGACTTCTTGTCTTCAGGGAAGGGATAAAAGCATATCTCTATAAAGACATGGATGCTTTTCGCAGGCATCTCGAAAAGGTTGACAGCCTTGAGAATATGCAGACAGGCTTCAGAGATCCATTGAAAATGAGATGATTACACATTCCATTCTTCCTCAGCACAGATCAGAAGTGAGCGCTCTAATCGATGAGCTCGATGAAATAATTGATGCTCTTAAAAGCTCGCTTAACGAAATTGATATTGAAAGACCAGATATTCCTGCTTCTCTTAACAAGAACTTCATAAGCCTTACTGAAACATCTGTAAATACTGCTGAAGAACTTATCCCTGCGGCAAGGGCCTATTTTAAAGCACCCTATACGGTCAGGGAAAAGCTTCTTAAGGTATATTATTTTGAAAGTGAGACAGATAAGTTATCATGCAGCACAAAGAAGATTATTTTTCAGGAGATGCATGAACTTGATCTGGCCCATAAAGCTCATTTAAGATATATTATTCATCATATTGAAAACATCTCCGATCTGGCACAGAAAGCAGCTGACCTGCTTTCAGCCATGGCAATTAAGATTGTGATGTAGTGACACAAAATATTGTGTCCCAACAAACGGCAAACCATATACGCTAGATGTAAAAAAAACGTAAACGAAAAACGATAAACGATAAACGCTAAACGCTAAACGCTAATAATGATTTTGTTTTTTCTTACAAGTGGTTTATTTCTGGGATGGTCCCTTGGTGCCAATGATGCCTCGCATATTTTTGGTTCAGCTGTCGGCTCAAAAATGGTATCATTCCGAAAAGCAGCCATCATAGCCTCAGTTTTCTTCATAATGGGCGCTGTCATACAGGGATCAGGAACTTCACATACACTTGGAAAGCTTGGCGCGGTAAATGCGATCGGTGGATCATTTACCCTGGCATTGGCTGCGGCGATTACCATTTATATGATGACGAAATTCGCCCTTCCGATTTCCACAACCCAGGCAATCGTAGGAGCAATAATTGGATGGAATTTTTTACAGGAAATCCTACTGACAGCAAGACTCTGGAAAAGATAGTGCTGGCATGGATAGCCGGACCGATCATAGGAGCTGTATTTGCGGTTCTACTGTTAATTATTGTCAGAAAATTCAAAAAATCTTCGGGTATTCACCTCATAAGATTTGAATCGTTTATCAAAATAGGATTGATAGTTGTCGGCGCCTTTGGTGCATACAGCCTTGGAGCCAACAATATTGCTAATGTTATGGGAGTATTCATCCCGGCTTTTCACCTGCACGATCTCGATCTGTATCTATTCACACTGAATTCAAATCAGCAAATCTTCTTACTGGGAGGTATTGCAGTAGCATCAGGTATAACAACATATTCGTGGAAAGTTATGAATACCATCGGGAATAATATTATAGAACTTTCTGCTGAAGCTGCATTGGTGGTTGTACTCGCACAGTCAATCGTTTTGTTTATTTTTTCGTCTACAGGTTTATCAAACCTCTCTGTGAGGATGGGATTGCCGCCGATCCCAATGGTTCCGGTTTCGAGTTCACAGGTAATAGTAGGATGCATTATCGGCATTGGCTTATATAAAGGGGCAAGAAATATAAATTTCAAAGTTCTTGGGGAGATTGGACTTGGATGGATCATTTCACCCATTGCCTCAGGTTTGCTGACCTTCTTCATGCTATTTTTTATGAAAAACATTTTCGGGATCAATGTCGGGTCAAAAACAGGCAATCCTATCCTGACTGATCCTGCGGTTATTAATGCTACTCAGAATGACGTTTCAGGAATAATCAGATATCTGATTCTTGGTATTTTGATCTTTGGTTCAATTGGGGCAGTCTTTTATTCTCTTCTTGAAAACAAGAAACGAAGGGAAATGCAAAGATCTGAAGAAAAATTCTGGAAGAACATGAAATAATGTTACCTCATCCCCCTGCCCCCTTCTCCTGAAAGAGAAGGGGGTAAGAATCTAATTATTAAGATATTACAAAAGCTGCTAGCCCCTCTCCTCCAGGAGAGGGGTTGGGGTGAGGTCTACAGAAAAGAATAGTTCTTTCCATAATACAGCATCTGCCACAGGTAATCATCAACATATTCTGCTTTTACATCCGTCATTTCCCCTTTATCATCATAAACCGGTATCAGCACGGGGTTAACAAATCCGGTATAAGGTGCCAGATTAAGTTTTTCATAACGCGACAGTATTTCCTGGTGAAGCAGAGGATCGACTTTTACACCAAAGCTTTCGATCAGATTTTTCCCGGCCTGATAATCGCCTTCCGATTTTATCCTCTGGATCTCTCTGAGCATTTCACCAAAAAGCTTTCTCACTTTCTGATAATCATTGATCCTTACATAGGTTTTTCCATCACGATGTAAATATTCGATTACGTTATTTTTCCTCCCATTCTCATAAACCCAATGTGCGATTGCTGCACGGTTACGCATATGAGCTTCTTCAATCTCCCTGCCAGGTTTTATCCGAACCAGCTGGGAAAACAATCCGTTCCTGATATAAGCATCATATGAAGCTTTTGCAGCTTCGTTTTCCGGGAGCAACCCAAGCTCAATGATCTTCTGATCCATCATATAATACAGCGCAAAAAGATCAGCCCTTGCTTCTTCAAGAGCCGATGCATAGTTTTTCAATGCATTCGGATCAGTACCATTGGCAAGTTTCCCGCTGGCATGGCCGACACATTCATGGAGATCGGTATGCAATGCATCCGCAGCCGAACCGAATTTTTTTATTCTTTCCACTTCAGCCTGATCGTTGGCAAATTCTTCGAGAAAGCCATTTCCGCGTGAAGTTACATCATGTGCTTCTGTTATGTTGGCCAGTGTCACCGACTTTGATCCGACTTCCTTCCTTATCCAGTCTGCATTCGGAAGATTAATTCCGAGTGGTGATGCAGGATAACAATCTCCTCCGAGCATGGCAACATTAATAACCTTTGCAGCAATTCCTTTAACATGTTCTTTTCTGTATTCAGGCTGTATAGGTGAATTATCCTCAAACCATTGTGCATTCTCCGTTATTATACGTGTTCTTTTGGTGGCCTCAAGATCGATATATTCCACCACCGATTCCCATGTAGCTTTCATCCCTAACGGATCGCTGTAAGTCTCGATGAAACCATTTATAAAATCTACCTCGGGTTCACTGTCCCTGGCCCATGCTACATTAAATTCATCCCATTTCTTCAGATCACCTGATTTGTAATAATCAATCAGAAGCCTGATAGCAGTACCCTGTGTTTCAGATTCAGCAAACCCGATAGCCTTTTCGAGCCATAAAATTATTTTATCAATTGCGGCTCCATATAATCCTCCTGATCTGTAAACCTCTTCAACAATTTTGCCATTGGTTTTAACAACTCTCGAGTTCAGTCCGGACGAAACAGGTCGTGAATCATTTATGCCTGTTTGTGATTTATAAAAAGCCTCTACTTCCTCCTGACCGACGTTTTCATATAAGTTTATTGCTGAATTTGCCACTATATCAATATCAGCTTTAAGTTCCACTTTCCGTGGATAAAGGTTTTCATCGAAGATAACCGGTGTGAGCAAAGAGATCAGATGATCAGGACTTTGTCCATCAGCCAGCGGAAGCAACTTCGGATCGCTTCCCATGATAAGACCGGCAAAATATTCACTTGAGAATCCGGGTTTTATTTTATCGCTCGAATAATGATGATGTATCCCGTTTGTGAAAAATACTCTTTTAGCATAAACGAGAAATGACTTATACACTAAATTGATCTTATCACCGCTATAGCTGTCAAGTATAGTCTCGAGCGTTTTTCTTATCAATAGATTATATCTGAAATTCTGATCCCACAGGATATCTCTTCCGCAAAGGGCGGCCTGGCTCAGATAATAAATGAATTCTTTTTGCCGGAGAGAAAGAGATTCAAAACCAGGGAGTTTGTATCTCAGGATCTTCATATCCTCAAACTGGTCAACAAAATAATTAAAATCGTCAGAAGCTTGCATGTTAACTTGTTTATATAATTCAATTTATGATTTATCAATATACCTTTGTTGTTTCATAATCACAAAGGTATTCAGATAACGCCAACAACATTAAACAGTAATTAAAACTTCGGTATGTCAGAAACGATAGACAAAATCAGAGCAGAATTGTTTCTTAATTCAAATGAAAAAACAAAACAATCTACAGAGCGCTATTTCAAAGAAGGAATTAAACTGTACGGAATCGCCACACCTCTCATCAACAGGATGAGCAAGATACATTACAAAAATATAAAAGAAAGGAACAAGGTTAACATCTTTTCACTCTGTACTGAATTATGGAAGTCGGGTTATCTTGAAGAATCAATTATTGCCTGCAACTGGTCGTATTCTGTACACGAACAATATTCATCCGAAGATTTTAACATATTTGCTGAGTGGGTACATTCCTATGTAAACAACTGGGCTTCGTGTGATACCCTCTGCAATCATACCGTAGGGACATTCATTGAGATGTATCCTGAATATCTGGAGCAATTAAAGAAATGGGCTAAATCAGAGCATCGCTGGGTAAAAAGAGCCGCGGCTGTTTCATTGATAGTGCCTGCAAAAAAAGGAAAATTTCTGAATGAGATCTTTGAGATTGCAGACATTCTTCACTCGGATAATGACGACATGATTCAGAAAGGATATGGATGGATGCTTAAAGCAGCCAGCCAGTCACATCAACAGGAGGTCTTTGATTACATGATGCTGAAAAAGGCCACAATGCCCAGAACTTCACTAAGATATGCGATCGAAAAGATGGCTCCTGAATTAAAAGCCAGGATAATGATTAAATAGTAAGATGGGTTTTTTACCTTTGGTACTTCTAATATATTTGTAATGAGAAGAACAACTTCTGTACTTTTTGCGATACTTATACCATATCTTGCATTTTCGCAGGATAGAATAACCGGCCACGATTTTGCAACCCGGTCGGAGGTTATTGCGCGCAATGGCATGGCGGCTACGAGCCATCCACTTGCAACACAGGCTGCCCTTGACATTCTAAAAAAAGGAGGATCAGCAATAGATGCTGCAATAGCTGCAGATGCTGTTCTTGGAGTAGTTGAACCTACAGGTGCCGGAATCGGAGGCGATCTTTTCGCAATAATATGGAGCGCTGAAAAAGGAAAATTATATGGTCTGAACGGCAGCGGAAGATCCCCCAGGTCACTCAAACTTGAATATTTTAAGGAAAACGGATATGAGTTTATCCCACCTTATGGACCGTTGCCCGTGTCGGTCCCCGGTTGTGTCGACGGATGGTTTGAAATGCACGACATGTTTGGAAGGCTTCCTATTAAAGATGTGCTTCAACCCGCTATCACCTATGCAAGAGATGGATTTCCCATGACAGAGGTTATTGCGTTCGCTCTCAAACAGGGGTGTGATATTTTAAAGGATTATCCGAATATCAAAGAAGTATATATGCCGGGTGGAAGGCCACCCACAAAAGGTGAAGTATTCAAAAACCCTCTGCTCGCAAATACCCTTGATAAAATAGTCAAAGGCGGACGATATGAGTTTTATAAAGGAAGCATAGCAAAAGATATAGCAGTATTCATGAAAAAACAGGGAGGGTTCCTCTCCTATGATGACATGTATCGTCACCATTCGGAATGGGTGGACCCGGTCAGCACAAATTACCGCGGGTATGACGTATGGGAGCTGCCACCCAACGGACAGGGAATTGCTGCTCTTCAGATGCTTAATATTCTTGAAGGTTACGATATCGCATCAATGGGTTTCGGATCAGCGGAATATATGCATCTCTTTACCGAAGCAAAGAAACTGGCTTTCGAGGATCGCGCAAAGTACTATGCCGACCCGTTCTTTAGCAAGATACCTGTTGCCGAGCTGATATCAAAGAAATATGCAGCAGAACGACGCAAACTCATTGACAGGGAAAAAGCTGCAAAAATATATGACCCCGGCATTATTGAAGGTGGAAATACAATCTATCTTACCGTGGCTGATAAGTCAGGAAATATGGTTTCTCTGATCCAGAGCAATTATCGTGGAATGGGCTCGGGAATGTGCCCTACAGGATTGGGATTTGTCTTACAGGACCGTGGAGAGATGTTCAGTCTGTCAGAAGGTCATAATAATGTTTATGCACCGGGTAAAAGGCCCTTTCATACAATAATCCCGGCATTCATAACAAAGAACAAAAAGCCCTGGATCAGTTTCGGTGTGATGGGTGGCGATATGCAGCCTCAGGGTCATGTCCAGATCGTGGTCAACCTCATCGATTTCAAAATGAATCTCCAGGAAGCCGGCGACGCACCCAGAATGCATCATATAGGGTCATCGGAGCCTACAGGTCAGCAGATGACGAACGGAGGAATATTGCTTCTCGAGAGCGGTTTTCGTACAGAAGTTATTCAGAGACTCATGGCTATGGGCCATGTCATCCAATGGGACCTTGGCGGATATGGCGGTTACCAGGCTATTATGTGGGATGAAAAGAATAAGGTATGGTTCGGTGCCTCCGAGTCGAGAAAAGACGGACAGGCTGCAGGATACTAATATTAAAACGGGTTTAAAGTCACCCCCCTGGGGGGATTTAGGGGGTAATCCCCAGCAGATCCATTATCCCGTTTATAAAAGTCAGGGGATGAACGGGATTACCCGGAATAAATAAATCTATACGATTCCGCTCGAGGAATGATCTGTCAAGAGCCGGGCTCCCTTCAAAAATTCCACCGCTTATTGCATCTGTACCTGCAAGGATAACGATCTTAGGTGACGGAATAGCATTATAAGTTATCTCCAGAGGTTCAGCCATATTCCTGGTGATCGGTCCTGTAATTACGATCCCATCGGCATGACGAGGTGAAGCAACGAATTCAATTCCATACCTGCCCATATCAAAATTCACATTGCTGCATGCATTAAGTTCCAGTTCGGTACTATTGTCACCACCCGCAGATACCTGCCTGAGTTTTAAGGAACCACGGAATAGCTTCCGCACTTCTTTTCTGATAAGATCGGGATTAAGACTGATAGCAGAAACATCTCCTTCAGCAATTACCAGGCGGCTTCTATCGTTGGATGAAAGCTTATAATCAGTTGTGAAATGAATTTTCCCCGGGAAAAGCCTCGAACATTCGCCACAGAAGGTGCATCTGCCAAGATCGATTGACAACGGCTCAACAGATATTGCATTAGTAGGGCAGATTTCTGCAATACTGAGCTCATCTACTTTTTCTGAACTTATTTCAGGTCGCCCCCTGAAGATTCCCGGCACTTTGGCCTGCGTAACATCAGGGATAAATTGTTTTCCCTGGTGATATATGATTTTAAGTGTATTCAGCATCTTGGTTTCATTTTTAATGTCTAAAGATCATGTCCGCAATATGACAGATCGAAGCTTTTATTGCAGACCGGAAAATCAGATATTTCATTATTCCTTACTGAGAGCGCCAGTGCCAGCCAGTTATGAAATGACGGGTCCTTTATTTTGTAAATCAATATTTCACCCTTCTCACCTGTAATACACACATGACATATTTCTCCACGCCAGCCTTCTGTGAGTGACAGTGAAAAAGAATCAGGTCTCAGGGGTTGAGGGTGAGACTGAAGCTGTGGTTGAGGAATATCATTTAATAATTGTCGCAGATAAGAAATTGACTGAAGCACTTCCTGTTTTCTGATCTGCACTCTTGAATATACATCACCATGGTGCTTAATGATGGGTTCGTGATTAAATTCCTGATATATACCATAAGGATGTGTAAGACGGATATCGCGGCTGATGGCGTTCATTCTTGCTGACATTCCAACAGTACCGATTGACAATAACTGGTCGTGAGAAAGCATTCCGGTTCTTTCGAACCTCGATAATGTACTTGGTAATCGTGCTATCTCATTGTTTATCTCTATGAAATCCGGCTCGAAAGCATTCAGCACAGCAGTTAGCCGGTCGGCTAATTCCTTGGTGAAAGGATAAGGGTTGTACCCCATGCGTATCAAACCTTTTGAAAGACGGTTACCACACCATTCCTGAAAGAAGTTAATTACCGGAGTCCTAAGCCTTCCAAGTACAGAACTTCCAAGCTGATAGGCAATATCAGTACAGATAGCGCTAAGATCGCCGGTATGTATTGCAATGCGTTCAATCTCCTGCGCAAGCGTACGGCAATAAAGAAGTTCCCGGCCTGCTTTAAATCCGCTCAGACTCTCGAGGAGATATGCAAAAGCGGTTGTATGTCCGATTACGCTGTCTCCTGCTATCGATTCTGCTAAAACGGTACGCTGCAGAAGATTCGTTTTATTCAGAAATAGCTTTTCTACACCACGGTGCTGAAATCCCAGCTGGATCTCCAGATGTAAGATCTGTTCACCGTTGCAGACAAACCTGAAATGTCCTGGTTCAATAATGCCGGCATGTACCGGCCCCACCCCCACTTCATGAAGCTCTTCGCTGTCGATACTAAAAAATGGATAATCAGCAATATTCTCTGTTTTATCATGCCGGTTTTCCGGGTATCTTACCGGTTTGAGCCAGGGATGATCCTTATACCCTATCCCAAAATTTTCATGGATCTCCCGTTCGAATTTCTCAAATGACAGATTTCTTGCAGTGAAAGAGTACAGATCCGAATGTTCATCAACCAGAGAAGAAGAAATCTTTATATCATGGTCATTATCGTCGGCAATGCAACAAATAAGGCGCACTGACTTATCTTGCCGGTAGCCGAAATATAGCACACAATGCCTTTCAGGATGATTTTCCATCAGGGAAATATTCGTATCAAAAAATGAATCGTATCCTGATTCCGGAATCGATTTTAAAGAAATCGCCTGCTGGTTGGTTATATTAATAAAATTCATGTTAGTGTGGTAAGATATTAACTGCATCCCTGATCATCTGTACAAATATTGCAGGAGGATTAAGTCCAAGCCATATTGCAGTGAAAAGCAGCACATATTGTGTGAGAGATTCCCATGGATTTATCTTGGGAATTTTAATCTCGTCAATTCCTTGTACAGGAAGAAACAGAATTTTCATTATGTTTTTCCCGAAGGACCAGATCACTATTGTCAGCAGAATAAGTACAACAATCAGAAGGACAATGAATTTACCTTCAAAAAGAGATCTGAAAATCAGGAACTCACTGACAAACAGTCCTGAAGGCGGCATCGCAGTAGCGCTTATAAAACCCAGCAATAATACTACAGCTCCTGCGGGGTTGTATTTGAAATAGTTACCAACGTACTGAATACTCTTGCTCTGAAAAGTTCTGTACAGTTGGTTGAACTGAAAAAAGAGGCTTGACTTTACAAATGTGTGAAGGATAATATGAAGTATCGCCGCATAATAACCTATTCCTCCGGCGGCTATCCCAAGCATAGCGATTCCCATGTGTTCAATACCTGAGTAAGCTAACATTCGCTTTATATTCAACACTTTCGTCATATAAACTGTTGCGACGAATATTGAAAGGAATGCCGCAATAAAAATTATCAGGTTTGCCCAATGAAAGAGCGGGGTCTGAGCAACGATGATATAGGTTCTGAATATGCCGACGAAACCCATATTCATAAGAACAGTTGCGAGGAGGGCACCTGCCGGAGCAGGCGCTTTGTCTTTAGCGTCTATTCCGGCAGTATACATTGGTACCAGACCCAGTTTTGCCGTAAAACCGGTAAAGATAAAGAGGAACGCCAAGCGTAACCAGAAAGGATCTAACCGGGCTTTATAAATCATAAGGTTAGCGAATGAGAGATCCCTGGATCCTGCGCTCTGAAGCGCAAGACTGAGAAACAGAATTCCGATAAAGACAAATGTGATGCTTATTGCACAAATGAAAACATACTTCCATGTACCTTCCAGAGACAGCTTATTCCGGTGATGGTATATCAGCATCGAAGCTGATAATGTAGTAAGTTCTGCAAAAATCCATATAACAGCGATATGATTGGCAAGATAAGCAGCTGATATGGAAGTAATGAGAATTGTAATCGCAGAAAAATAAATTCCCCTGGAATGAGGAGTCTCATCATGCCTTTTAATATACATATAACTATGGAACAAGGCTGGCAGTGCTACAATACTTAAAGTCATCAGAAGCAGTAAGCCCAGGGAATCAAATGTAAAATACTCTAAAGAAATATTTTTATAATGGCAGGCAGCATAAACAGTAAATCCTGTCTGTAGAAGTCCGAAAATTATAACCAAAGAATTGTTAACATAGCTCTTTCTGTTAATAAAGAGCAATCCGGCAATAACAAAAGCGCATATAAGATAAATACCCGTCATTCTTCCTGTGATTAATAATCTTTTAAATTACTGAGCTGATCAACATCAACCGCTTTAAAAACATCCCCGATCTTATTAAGAAATATCCCAAGAATCAGCACGCTTCCAAACACATCAAGCATAATTCCGAGGTTAACAAGGTTCGGCATTTCGTTTCCTACTGCGAGTGAAAGCACAAAAACTCCGTTCTCAATCATCAGGTAACCCATAACGTGAGTGATGATCTTTTTCCTTGAAGCAATGAAATACAGACCGGTAAAAAGTGCGGATAACGAAACAATAAAAAATATTTTATCAAGATGGGTGTCGTGTATTGAATTTGCAAGTAAAACAGTAATTACCACGATCATCGTAATTATTATAAGTGATATGAAATGGGGCAGATAAGGTTCTGTCTCTCTGGTTATCTTGTTCCGTTTAATGAGATAGCTCAGAAAAACGGGCACCGCGATGGCTTTAAAGACAATGGTTTCAAGAAGGATAAGGACCAGGTTCCATGTCTGTATATCCTTTAGCTGAAGGAATGTTACCCCGAACAGGATGAACCCCTGTAATGCCAGAACACGTACATAAGTTATGATCCTGTTTGCAATCGAAACGTATAAAAGACTAATAATGAATACTATAAGAAGTACGTTTGTCATTGATAAATATTTTAAACAAATTTTTCCAATACAAGAAGGACCCCTAAAAAGATTAAAAAGCTTACTGACGACAGAGCCAGTATGAACTGAGGGTTATGACTCATTCTGAAACGGGCCATAAAGGATTCTATCAGACCTACAATAACTGCAAAGAGTGCCTGTATAAGGAGGAAAAGGGGAATAGCCCATGCCAGGGACAGGCTTCCGATAAAAAAATCAGCAATTATTGCTCCGTACATAGCAAACTTCAGATACCCTGTAGTGAGTATCAGTCCAAGATCGAATCCGCTGTTATCAAGGATCATTACTTCATGAATCATGGTAAGCTCCAGATGTGTTTTCGGATCATCAACAGGCATCCTGCTGTTCTCTATCATTGCGATCATAATGAGTACGAATGATGCAAGGACTCCGAGCGTATAAGTTATTGAAGAACCCAGATGAAGCGATGAGAAGATCTTATAAAATGAAGTGTTACCTGTAAGCAGGGCAAATGAACCAATGAGTATAAAAAATGCCGGCTCGGCAAACATCGAGTATAAAGCCTCCCTGCTTGCACCCATTCCCTCAAAGCTGCTTCCTGTATCCATTGCGGCGATAATGCTGAAGAACTTGCCCAATGCAAGGATATAAGCGAAAAAGATAAAGTCACCGTCAAAGCTTACGATTCCTTTCCATGAGCCGAATGGGATCACCAGGCATGCCATAAAAACCGAGGAGAAATACACTACTGGAGCAATTCTGAAGATAATACTGGTCGTCTCGCTGTAGATGGCGCCTTTATTGAATAATCTTAGTACGTCTTTAACAGGTTGCATTAATCCCGGACCCTTCCGGCCTGACGCGATACTCTTCGTCTTTAAAATTATTCCTGTAAAAAATATACTGCAAAACAGTATCAGCAATATGCTTAACATTCTATAAATTGTTTAAAAAATGGATGATAGTCACTAATTTTTCAAAAATAAGGGGAATACATATTACCCCTGTAATAAATATGATACCGTAAAGTATGTATCGCTGCAGATGTCCGTTTTGAAGAAAAAGAAATGCGTCGGATATTTTATTGATCAGCTTTAAAGGCTTGTCTATAAAAATACGCTCGATTTTATCGTAAGGATCAGATTCATAATGCTGTTCCCGGGGAAATACCTCTGTTATCTCAACGTCCTTCTTTTCTATATCAAGAACAGGCTTGGCAAGCTTTGAATAACTCCTCACAAATGAGCCTGCCGTGTATTGCTGTTTGCTTCCTGCAGGAGAGTAGGCACACCCCCACGTTGAACCGCTTTCAACAATCCTGTTACTGTTTATCTTTTTCCGAAAGGCTGCAATGAGTAAAATTAATATAATAAAACCCACGGATAACCAATTGATTACACCCAAAGAGTCGATGGCGCCCACCTGTAGCAGGTTTAAGTTAAAAACTATATTGTGTGTATAGAGGTTAACGGGACGCTCCAGAGCATTAAGGAAAAACGAGGGGAAGAGACCTATTGTTATCATCAGGGCTACAGTAAAATACATCGGAAGCAATTGCCAACGACTTCTCTCATGGATTTCTTCCTTCTGCTCGCCCCTGAAATTGCCCAGGAATACTATACTGAAAGCTTTTGTAAAGCATAATAAAGCCAAGCCACCGATAAGGACAAGACCTCCCAGACTAAATATGATGGCCATCAGTGATAAAAGGTTGGCGCTGTATAGCCAGTTGTACAGACCGCCATAGATAAGGAACTCAGAAATAAATCCATTCAGGGGTGGCAGACCGCAGATTGCAATCGCAGCAACAAGGAATAAAAGCGCTGTCTGTGGCATCTTTTTTATCAAACCTCCCAGTCGTTCGATATTCACAGTCCCGGAAGCCTGGTAAACATTTCCCGCACTGTAAAACAGGAGAGATTTGAAGAGTGAATGGTTGAGAGTGTGTAATAATGCGCCCGAAAAGCCCAGGATTGCCATCCATTTATTTGTAGCCCCCAGTCCGATGCATCCTACTCCGATACCCATTCCTATGATTCCTATATTTTCAATACTGTGATACGCCAGGAGCTTTTTAAGATTATGTTGAATTGTAGCCAGCATAACCCCATATACTCCGGTTACAACCGAGATAAATAATATTATATAACCAATTGTAGTATAATCAGTTTTTATCAGCAACAGCATTCTAAGCATGCCGTAAATGCCAATTTTAATCAGTACTCCTGACATAATTCCTGAAACATGCGTAGGCGCTGCGGGATGTGCATATGGCAACCAGGTATGGAAAGGGACGAAACCGGATTTTATTGCAAATCCTATAAAGAAACAGAGGAAAAGGGCTGTTCCCTCGAGTGTTGACTGATGTTTTGAGAATTCTGCTACTGCATCAAACCCGTAGCTCCCGGTTTTATAGGCAACATAAATAAATCCCAGCATCAAAAACACAATGCTCAGGTGCGACTGAACAAGGTAATTGATTCCGGCTTTTATCGTGTCAGGCTTTTCGTGTTCAAATATTACAAGAACAAAGACTGAAAGTGCCATAAGTTCCCATAATAACAGGAAAATGAAACCGTTCTGAACACTACAGATTCCTATTAAAGCTGACTGCATAAGAATAAGCGCAATACAATGCATACTCAGATCGCTCGTCCTCTCCCGGTATCGCTTCATATAATTCAAACCGTAAAGCGCCCCTGTTATCATTGTAAAATTAATTACCAGGACAAACCAGCCCGATAATGCGTCAATTCTGATTGGCACTCTTCCAAAGATCACCGTGCCTTCCATCTGGACGTCAAAATTATTGCCCAGAAGCGCTCTTACTGCAAAATATCCGGAAAGTAGTCCTATCACAATAATAGTTGATACCGTTAACAGTCCTTTAATTTTTACATTGACGAGCGGTAAAGCCAGAATAGCCGTTAATACTATTATTATAAATAAATTGATCAATTCCAGAATTTTAAAATCGTTCCTATAAAAATTGCAAGGATAAATACAATCCCATATATTACATAAGCCTGAATCTTGCCATTTTGAACAAACTGAAATAGATTAATAAACCGCCTGATTAAAAGCAAAACAGGGTCTATGATCTTTGAATCAATGACATCAAGATAATATGACCTGTATTTCCTCCCCGCGGGAAATAATTCATTTTTATTAAGTTCAACATACCCCTTTTTCTCAATCATCATAAAATTCAGAATTTTTCCAAATGATTTTGAAAATGACTTGCCGGTGTACTGCATTTTATTATTCGGTGCAACATATGCACAACCCCATGACGGAGCTGATTTCTTCTCCGTATTCCGCGATACATACCATCTGATCAGGAATACCATACCCATAACGAACAGGAAAAAGACAGAAGTCAGGCTTATGTTTTTCATTACTGAAAGATAATCAGTCAAACCCAAACTATTGATACTTAAATCGGGAAAAGTGCCTGTGCTTACTATTCTTCCTGTCAGATTGATAAAATAAACCGGGAAAAAAGAAATTACTATCATCAGCGCCAATATAATATATTGCGGTACCAGCATTAGTTTAGAAACCTCGGCAGGCTCATGCTTCAGATCCTGCCTGGGCACTCCCAGAAAAATTGTGCCGAAAGATTTTGTAAATGTCAGTATTGAAACTCCCCCTATAAAGCTCATCCCTGCAAGCGTAAGAATCATCAGAATAATCCGGGAGGTACCTGCAGAACTCATCCCCGTCATTATTCCTGAATAAATCATAAATTCAGAAAGAAATCCGTTTAGCGGTGGTATGCCTCCGATGGCTATCGATCCTGCGAGAAAGAGTATTGCTGTCTGCGGCATTTTTCTGATGAGGCCTCCAAGTTTATCCATATCCCTCGTATGTGTCTGACTATAAACCGATCCTGCTGAATAAAACAACAGTGATTTATACAAGGCATGATTGAGTACATGTAACAAAGCTCCTCCAAATCCAAAAAAGACCAGGAGACTCTGACTGTTTCCCAAACCAACTAATCCAAGACCCATTCCAACCCCTATTATACCAATATTCTCTATAGTGCAATAAGCAAGCATTTTCTTAAAATCGCGGTGAACAGCTGCATTCATTATGCCGAACAATCCTGTCAATATGGAAATAGTAATAATTATATAGCCGATAATCGTATAATCAGCTTTGAGATATGTAATTACTCTGAATATTCCATAAGATTCCAAGCTTCACTATAACACCCGACATAACACCCGAAATATGAGACGGAGCGGCAGGATGTGCCAGAGGCAGCCAGGTATGCAGGCCAATGAAGCCGGCTTTTAAGCCGAAACCGGCAAAAAAGATCAGGAATAGCCAGATATTCACATTTGAACCAAAATAGGTACTTATGCCCTTAAAATCAAAGGTTCCTGTTTTTGCATATACCCAGATAAAGGCAACGGTCAGTAACATTACGCTTAAATGCATCTGGACGAGATAGTTAATGCCGGCTTTCACCACTCTGGGATTAGTATAATCGAACAGAATCAGGAGGAAGGATGAGAATGACATTATCTCCCAGATTATAATAAATGCCACACTATGCTGAACTATGGTAACCAGCAGCATGGATGACTGAAAGATCAGATATAACATCCAGTGAAAGGAGATGAGAGCAGGCGCAGCAGGGTCTGATTTAAGATAGCCTGAGCCATAAAGAGCCCCTGTAAACGAAGTCAAATTAATTATAAGAATGAACCAGGCTGACAGCGAATCTATACGGAGTGGTATTATTCCAAAGAATGCACCTCCGTTTATAAGATATTCTATGCTGCCGGATGAAAGGGCGAGAAAAGCTATAAAACCTGTAATAACAGATACTGCTGCTACTATAACAATTGCAAGAATCGCCTTAATCCTCAATGGCACAAATGGAATTGCAATAATCCCTGAAAATAAGAATATTACAAATGCTTTAAAAAGCAGACCTATTAGTTCATTTCCCTCAGTAACAATCATTCTTACACAAGATCAACAGTCTTTTTGACAAGGGTGCAAAGTAAAGAAAAAAAGGCTGAAATATTAAACGGACCAGGAATTATGGGATAACAATTTAACCCCCCGGCCCGGAAAAACTATAGTCCAACGCCTGAAAAGGGGCTTAATTCCTGTTGAAAATTTGATCAGAGCCGGTTGACTTTGTTGGCTCTTCTTTTCAGCTTGTATACAAAGTGCTTACCATCGTATTCCATCTCAATCAATCCTAAATAAACAAGGTCAGCGAGAATACTCTCTGCAGCATTCCTCGGAAGGAAAGCAGTGCGGCAGAATTTTGAAATAGTTATTGAAGAATTGCTCTCTAAAAACTCCATCAGCCTTTTCACTTTTTCACTGTATTCAATAAGAATCCCGCTTTTGTGAGTCTTGTTTCTCCATACCTTCATATGAACAGATGTGGCAAGGATATTTTCATCTTTAACCCTGATATAGGCTAACCATTTGCCAGGTTCAGTTTCCGCAAAATAAGGAAAATTGTTTCCTTTTGGAATAATAATTTCAAGCACTGTTTTTCCTTCCACAACCCAACGCTTCGATTCAAATGAAACCTCAGGTTTGCAATACATTCCTGCAGCTGCCTGAACCATAAAGAATTCCTCATCTGTCCTTACTCCGGCTATCCTTCCATTATCCTTAACACCAACAAGCAATGTACCTCCATCGGTATTTGAAAAAGCCACCAGCGTCCGGGCAATTTTACGGGAATCGGAAATTTCAAATTTAAAGTCGAGCTGTTGGTTTTCCCCTGATTGTATCAGGTTTTTAATGTATGTATCCAACCCTGATCGTTTATCGTTTATCGTTTATCGTTTATCGATTGTCGTTTATCGTTTGTCGTTTATCGTTTATCGTTTGTCGTTTGTCGTTTGTCGTTTATCGTTTGTCGTTTGTCGTTTGCTTAAGGACACAAAATTTTGTGTCCCTACTATTTAATTTTCAACTGCATCTCATCTTTTGGATCAGGCAGATCGAGCACATTAGTTGTCCCTCCTGTCTCGAGGTTTATTCCATGAGGCTTATTTGTTTTCCAGGAGCCTCCGGTAAAATCGGGTACATCTATTGACTGCGATCTGTTTGCCACACTCCATTCACTAAGGGGGGCAATTGAACTCCATGCCGCACCATCATAAACAGGCTGATCAATTGGCAAGCCATTCCGCAGGCAATCAATCAGGCGCCAATCCATGATAAAGTCCATCCCGCCGTGACCGCCAACTTTTTTTGCCATCTCGCCTACTTTCCTGATAATTTCAGGAGAATATTTTTCATAAAGCTCTTTCATTTTTGATTCATCTGCCCAGTCTTCACCCATTGCAATCAACTCATTAGGATATTTCCTGACCATTCCCATTGTACCTTTTACCAGGTGTATTCTTGAATAAGGATGAATTGATGATACATCATGCTGGATCATTATCGATTTCCCAAGAGCTGTCCTTACAATTGTGGTGTTCATATTGCCTCTGAACTTCGAATCTTTCCATGGAGCATAGAATGAATCCTGAGCAACCAGCTCCTTTTCTTTTGGTCCCATCGTAAAATCGGCAGTCGAAACAGATGTGAGGTAATCCATTTTATCACCGCAATTAATATTTAAGGCCTGGCAGACCGGACCTAATCCATGTGTCGGATAGAGATTCCCGTTCCTGGTGGCATTTTCCTTCAGTCTCCACATATCGGTATAAGCTCCGTCTGTTTGTTTATCATCAAGAGGTTTTTTGAAATTATACCCCATCAGGTTGTGTATATACGCCCCTTCTCCATGAATGATCTCCCCGAACATTCCCTGACGGGCCATATTGAGCGTGAGTAATTCGAAGAAATCATAGCAGCAATTTTCAAGCATCATGCAATGCTTACGTGTTCTTTCAGAAGTTTCTACCAACTGCCAGGCTTCATCTATTGTCCGTGCAATAGGAACTTCACATGCAACATGCTTTCCATGTTCCATCGCATAAACCGATATTGGTGTGTGCAGGATCCAGGGGGTGCAGGTATAAATAAGATCGAGATCAGAAAGTTCAATCAGTTTTTTCCAACCATCTTCTTCACCGAAAAACTCCTGTGCGGCGGCCCTTCCGATTCCGGCCAGATACTTCTGTGACTCTTTTACACAGACTTCTCTTTTGTCGCATAATGCTTTTATTTCAACCCCTTCGATATATGACAAACGCTCAACTGCGCCACTTCCCCTGTCACCAAGACCTATAATGCCAATTCGCACAACAGGAAGTGCCGGAGCAGCATATCCTGACATATTGAATGTTTGGTTATGAGTTATCTTGACTGACTCAAGAATAGCAGCAAGATTTGATTCTGTTTGTTTGGGAGTGCATCCTGGAAGAAGATTGCCAGCTACTGCTCCCGCACCGGCAAATGTGGCGGTCTTCAGGAAGTTACGGCGATTGGTTGTCATGATTAAATTTATTTCCGGGTTAGTTCAATTAATTTATTCAACGCAAATTAATACTTTATTCAGAAAGATGTTCGTCCGTCGCTCGAAAATCAATTTATTTACCCCATTCCGCTTTGCGGAAGTAAATTGATTTTGACTTCGTCGAGCTCCTCATACAAGGAATTCATTCTCTTGAACCCCTTTAGGGCATAGCCGTCAACCTAAGGAGAACATGAAGGTTGTAATATACAGATATTGAGATGAATAAATTCCCCTCCTTTCGAAGCTAATCTTTATACACATTTTCGCCGAGCATGAGGGTCCCACTTTTCATTCATAATATTGCTTCTATCCTTTGGCGACTAATTTTACCGAATTAAAGTTAATGATTGGGAGATCCCTCACTCATCCACGTTATTATTAATGGTTTTCGATGCACCTTAGGTGGATTCGTTCGGAAATTTAACCAATTGTATTTCTGTCTATTATTCCTTAGGTTGACGGCTATGCCCTTTAGTTGGCAGGCGCAAATGATGGTCTTCTAAAATAGCATCATAAAATGCTTTTACCTTTTTTGATTCCTTCTCCCAACTTATTTCTTGTGAAGCTATAACAGCATTATGTTTTAACTCCGCCAAAAACCCTGCGTCATCCCGCAGTTTTTTTACAGCCTTACTTATTTCAGCAGGACTCACTTCAGGAATAATAATGCCGCAGTTATACTCGATCAGAATTCTCTTTATTTCATGTAGATCAGAAGCAATAACCGGTATCCCGGCACTTAAGTAATCAAATAGTTTATTCGGCAGGCTGAATTCGTAATTCAGATTGGTATTCCTGTCGGTGGAAATTCCAGCATCGGCAGAACGGGTGTATTTCATAAGCTCTTCACATCGGATTTTTGGTATGAATTTCACTCTGGCTGAAAGATTAAGAGCAATGACTTTTTCCTTAAGTTTCTGAAGCAGATCGCCCGAACCAATTACAAGTAACGATACATTTTCGGTTTCACTGACAGCATCAATAAGCTCTGTCCCTCCCCTGTCAATATTTATTCCTGCACCCTGAAGTACTAAAAGAAGGTGATCAGGATTAATCCCCATTTCAATTTTTGAATACAGACCGTTCTCTATATTTTTAACTGAACAATTCCTTATGGTCAACGGCCTGATTGAATACTCTTTCTCATATAATTCTGCAATTGAATCACTAACAGTCATCACATGTTTCAGTTTCGGAAAAACGGATCTCTCAATACCTTTCCATATCCATTTCACAAATGGACGGTTTTGAAGCTCAGGTACTCCGGTGAAATACTCGTGTGAGTCATAAACAATCGGAATTCTTTTCAGTCTGGAGATGAGAAAATTTGGCAAAAGAGTGTCAAGATCATTTGAAACAAGCAAATCTTCTTTATGAAACAGCAGATATAAAAACAGCCTGATGTTATAAAATTTGTAAAACAGGAAGCCTTTTTTGAATAACATCAGGAACCTTTTAGTTCTGAATGGCACCATATCTCTTTCACAACATTCTCCCAACTTCCTTCCTATGATAGTAATATCGCAACCAAGGTCGCTCACAACAGTGGCAATCTTCATTACCCTCTGGTCAAAACAGATACAATTTGTGACTGAAAACACAACCTTGACCTTATCACTCGATTCATACATAGTCAAAAATAAGAATAAATATTTATTACCTGGCCTTAATGCTATTAACGACGTATCAAACAAAATGGATTTATGTTTGTTAGTCATGAGTCCGCAATTCGCAGGAACACTGTCATCACTACCCGGTTGATATTGAGATTTCCTCGATCCATGAAGACAATTGAACATTTTCAGCAGCCAATTCTGTCTGTTCTGTGATTTGAATTGGAATAAGTCTGATTATTTGAAAAGGGAGATGGATTAATGGGGGAAATTTAATATCGATTTTAATGAAAAATATATACAGATACCTGATCCGTGGTATTTTGCCGGGAATATTAATAATATACGCGACCAGTTGCAGGAAAATAGAATATTCAACCCCTGAACTCACTACCGCCGGAATAAGTGAGGTAACTGCGACTTCCGCAAACAGCGGAGGCAATGTATTCTCTAACGGAGGTTCTCCAATCACTTCACGCGGAGTATGCTGGAGTACAGTTTCCGAGCCTACAATAGATAATGGCAGAACCAGAGATGGCTCTGGTGCCGGTCATTTTATCAGTAACATTTCCGGGTTATCTCCCGTCAGTACTTACTACATAAGAGCATATGCAACAAATGCTGAAGGGACTGCTTACGGGAATGAACTGACTATTACAACTCCGCCAGATACAATAGCTACTGACCCCGACGGTAATGTGTATCACTTTATAACTATCGGAACACAGGTATGGATGGACGAAAACCTTAAAACTACAAAATTTGCCGACGGCTCGCCAATAGCAACAACAACACCGTCATCATTGGATATATCTCTTGAATTAACCCCAAATTACCAGTGGTCGCCAAACCGGGATGCCAGTTATGTTCCGGCTTATGGCAGACTGTATACCGGATATACAGTGGAAAGTAATATGCTATGCCCCGGAGGCTGGCGCGTACCAACAGATTCTGATTGGAAAACGTTATCGGACTTCCTTGGAGGTGTAAATGTTGCCGGGGGCAAAATGAAAGAATCAGGTAACACTCATTGGTCCGGTCCAAACATAGATGCATCAAATGAATCGGGTTTTACAGCCCGTGGCGGCGGAGACGGCCGCGATCCTCATGGAAATTATGATCCTCCGGGGGATTACGTTACCTACTGGTCATCCACCGAATCAGGATCCGGTCTCTGGTTCCGGAGATTATTTTATGGCGATGGCATTTTGCGGAAAGATCATTCGGAAAAGAATCTGGCCCATTATGTTCGATGTATCAGAGACTTATGAAATATGTATTAACGTGATCTCATTCACTACATAATACCAGCTTTGATGTTTTTTCCAGACCGTTCTACAATTTTTGCAATTCTTGAAACACGGGTCTCCATTTTTTTAGCATCATTCAGCCAGAGAACATATAATTTACGGCTTGAAGGCGGAAAATTCATGAAATTTTCATATGCGACGAGATTATTTTTCAAGGCAAGAACAAGATCTTCCGGGATTTGCAGATTATTATCCTTCTTTTTATCATAGAATGATTCAGGTGTTTTTATGGCTTTTTCATACGCAGTCAGACCCGCCTGTTTCATTTTACCCTGGGTAATGAGCTTCTGAACTCTGCTAATATTCAATTTAGACCACCGGCTGCCTGACCTGCGCGGAGAGAACCACTGAATATAATAATCTTCATTTACACTCCTGATCTTGCCATCAATCCATCCAAAACAGAGTGCTTCTTCTACAGCATCGTTATACGCTACCGTTGTTTTACCTGAAAGCTTTTTGTAAAACACAAACCAAATGCCTTCTTTCCTGACCTGGTTTTCCTCAAGCCAGCTTCTCCAGTCTTCCCTGGTTTTAAAATACAGTTCCATTGCTTTTTTAATGAAAGATAAAATAAATTATTTTTACATAAAATATCCTCTATGATGATTCATGAAAATATCTTCCTGAAAAGGTACAATACTTTTGGGCTCAATTACAAAGCAGACACCATGATTCAAATAGAGACAGAAGATGAAGCAGTTTCAATATTCAATGGATCTGTTTTATGCAAAAAACCTTTTCTGATTTTAGGAGGAGGCAGCAATATTCTGTTTACCGGCAACTTCACAGGAACAATTCTTTATCCTGACATAAGAGGAATAAATATTGAGGAAAGTCAGGATCAGGAAGGATATGTTATCATTTCGGCAGGTGCGGGTGTCGGCTGGGATGAATTTGTTGAATGGACTGTCAGTAACAGGTATGGAGGACTGGAGAATCTTTCGCTTATCCCGGGGAAAGTTGGTGCTACTCCCATTCAGAACATAGGCGCTTATGGTGTGGAAGTCAAAGATATGATTACAAATGTCAGAACTATCAATGTTGCTGATGGTTCCATACGCTTTTTTAACAACAGTGAGTGTGAATTCAGTTACAGAAACAGCATCTTTAAGAACGGACTGAAAGGCCAATATTTAGTATCCAGGGTCTATTTCAAATTAACTACTGATACATTGTTAAATCTTAGCTATGGCTCGCTTAAAGATGAAGTGAAAAAGCTGGGTGAAGAGAATTTAATGAATGTAAGACAGGCAGTTATTAATATCCGGAAGAGTAAACTTCCCGATCCGGAAAAAGCAGGCAATGCCGGAAGCTTTTTTAAAAATCCAATAGTTGAGAGTTCATTCGCTGCAAGGTTAAAAAGTGAATATCCGGCAATGCCATTATATGAAGACAAGGAAGGGTATTCCAAGCTTGCTTCAGGATGGCTTATAGAACAGTGCGGGTGGAAAGGAAAGAGAATAGGAGACGCCGGTGTGCATGACAGGCAAGCCCTGGTACTGGTAAACTATGGCAATGCCTCGGGTGAAGAAATTCTGGATCTTTCAGAAGCAATAAGAATATCAGTACTAAAAAAATTCGGTATTGAACTTACTAAGGAAGTTGAAGTGGTGAAAAGTCCGGAGTAACCAAAGTTACACTATTTGAAGATTTTCCTTTTGTTGAGTTCTTTCTGGTATAATGCGGCATACCTGTTATGTTCAGTCAGTGTCCTGGAAAAATTATGGTATCCCGAAAAATCGGCTTTAGCAGCAAAAAACAGATAGTCGTGTTTCTCGGCATTCAGAACCGCATCAATACCCTCAATGGTGGCACAACCTATCGGACCCGGAGGAAAACCTGAATGCCTGTATGTATTGTAAGGTGAATCGACAAGTAAATACTTGTTTAATACACGAGTAATAGTAAAATCATTCAATGCGAATTTTATTGTAGGACAGGCTTGCAATGGAATACCTCTCTTTAATCTATTAATATAAACCCCAGCGATCCTGGGCTTTTCATCTTTTTTAACCACTTCATCATCAATAATCGAAGCCAGGATTGAGACTTCTGCAGGATTAAGATCTTCAGCTTTTGCCTTGTTCAGACGGGCTTCATTCCAGAATAACCTGTATTCTTTAAGCATTCTGGTGTAAAGTTCCTTTGCATCAGTATTCCAGTAAAACTCGTAAGTATTCGGAATAAATATGGAAATTATAGTTTCTTTTTTAAATCCATCGGTTTTATAATTTGATTCATCATCCAGGAATTGAACAATCTGTACAGAGTCGGCTTCGATCTGCTTACCGATTCGTCCTGCAATATCATTCAGTGTTCTGACATTACTGAAAGTTATCTTAACCGGTGACTGTTTCCCCGATCTTAAGAGATTTATCAGACTATTGTAGGTTTGATTACTGTCAATGACATATCTGCCGGGTCTGATCTTTTCAGGATAGTTTTTCTTCCTCGCAACCCAATCCAGAATCTTCGTGTTTTTTATTACCAGATTCGATCCGATGGAATCCATAACCTGCTCATAAGATGAACCTGTAGGAATATAAAGAATCACATGCTTCTTTCCCGGAGATATATTTAAGCCAAAGACATTATTATAAAGCACGATAAGAATGATTATCATCAGTAGTCCTGCTCCGGACAAAAAATACAGTATCTTTTTATTCCTCATAATAACCAATTCAACGCAAAATTACGGATAAAGTTGCAGGACACGAAATCAACGGGCTTAGGCCCGCTACTTTTAGTATTATAATTTTAATCATTGCATCTTCCATAGTGCCTTTTTTAATAATTTTGCAATGATTGATTAATAACTAACATCAAATGAAAATGTCAACATCAATGATACTGATTCTTATTGTAATAGGGATCATAACCGGAGTGATGGCTGGAATGCTTGGTATTGGCGGAGCAATAATTATGATACCTGCTCTGGTATATCTGATCGGAATCAGTCAGCAGACAGCACAGGGAACCAGCCTTGCCGTGATGTTACCACCCATTGGAGTCATAGCTGCTTATAATTATTACAAAGCCGGACATGTTAATATAAAGTTTGCAATTATCCTCGCGGTATTTTTTCTTGTCGGATCATATTTCGGTTCAAAGCTGGCATTGAACATTCCACAGCCCGTGCTGAAGAAAATTTTCGGCATTCTGCTATTGCTGGTAGCTGCCAAAATGCTCCTTTCGAAATAAAAAAAGGTTACTAAATCAAAGTAACCTCTTTTTATATGATTATCTGATAAACATCAAAACATTATCCCAAGACTGAATAAGAACGCATTGGGTCTGTCATCGAGGTTGAAGTTTGTTCCTGTAATATTCTGGATCTGGTTTTGATATTTCTTTAAACTTCCCTCATATCTTAAATCGAAAGTCAAAAACTCCATCAGATCAAAACCCAGACCAGCCTGATAACCGACAGTCATTTTGCTATATCTGTTTTTAAAATCCGGATTAGTGATCAGATCTACCGGAGTATTGATTAAAAATGAACCGGTGGGACCTGCATTGACACGAAGCGGCCCAAGCTTGAACCCAAGCATTACAGGAATATCGAACTTATTAAATTTCTGTTTTACAATGGTTGACGCAGATGTCTGGACATTTTGCACAGTATATTCATTTGTTCTTGTAGTGAACAGGAATTCAGGTTGAACATAAAAGCTGAAAAATGAAAGCCTCATAAATGCACCCCCATGGAAACCATATTTTGCATTTGTAAGGGCATCAACTGTAAATGAGCTAGTGCCGGATGTAACTGTTTTTACTGAAGGCATAGTTAAAGATGTAGTACTCACGCCTGCTTTCAGTCCGAATTTAATCTGGGAAAAAGCCGGCAATGCAAGGAGGACAACAAATAATAATGCAAATAATTTTTTCATGGTAAAAAGTTTTAATTTTTCAATATTTCCTGTTTAGTTAAGAGTGATTTCAGAATCGTTTATCAATATAACGAATTTTTCTTACAAAAGTTTTATGCCGTCAGGTTTTCTTTACCCGCAGAATGAATGAATCAAGACTATTTTGAAGATAGTTCTTTAAAGATGAGCCTTTTCATTTCGTTAAATTCCTCCTTATTATAGAGACGAGTCAGATAGATGATTTTTCCCGATCTGTTAACAATCACATTTCTTGTAACACCGGCTTCTTTCAGTGCAACCAGACCAAAAATATCTGCACCAGGATCGAGGGCCAGTGGATAAGTGATTCCAATATCACTTTTAAAGGCAGTTACTTTATCTTCAGGTTCATCGCGGTCAATTCCGATAACCAGTAATCCGTCATTTTTTTTTGCCTGCCATATTTCTTTTTCGATAAAAGGCATTTCAGTTCTGCATACACTGCACCAGCTGGCAGTAAATTGCAACATTACAACTTTACCTTTCAGATCCGATAATTTGTAGATTTTACCACCTGCCTCGCGGATTGAAAAATCAGGCATCTGATCACCTATCTTAACAACGTAGCCGTCGCCATAAACTTTTTTCGCCTGACAATTTGCGGCAGAGCTGCTAATTATTAGGAATAATAGGAAATACTGAATTCTTCTCATGAAATATTTTTTTTCAAAGATATAATAGTAAAACAGATTGCAAGAAATAATTACCTTAGTAAAATCATCATAAGCATGAGGGATAACCAAAAACTTTTTAAAACAAAAAATATGAAGACAATACTTTCCATTATTCAGATCGCTTTGCTGTTGGTTCTGATACCAAATGTGCAGGCTCAGGAAAAACAGGCTCCAAAGCTGCATGTAATAATTATAGGAGCGCATCCCGACGATCCTGATGAAGATGCAGGAACAGCTTATAAATGGGCTCAACTGGGGTACGACGTTATGATGGTATCGCTCACCAACGGAGATGCCGGTCACCAGTCAATTCCCGCTGAGAAGCTGGCAGTGATACGTCGTGAAGAAGCCAGAAAAGCTGGTGAAGTAATTGGCGTAAAATATATTACACTCGACAATCATGACGGGCAGCTAATGCCTACATACGAAAACAGGTTGCAGGTGATTAAGCTAATCAGGGAACAAAAAGCAGATATTGTAATCTTTCCGCGTCCATATGATTATCACCCCGATCACAGATATACAGGAGTCCTGGTTCTCGATGCCGCTTATATGGTTACAGTGCCTACAATTCTGCCTGAAATCCCTTTTCTTAAAAAGAACCCCATGTTTCTTTTCACCAGCGACGGATTCATCCATCCCGAGCCTTTTAAGGCTGATGTAGCGATCGACATTGACGATGTTATTGAAAAGAAAATGGATATGTATCACCAGCATACTTCACAGATGTATGAATGGCTGCCCTTCAACCAGGGAGTTCTTGACAAGGTGCCTGCTTCCGACGCAGATCGCAGGAAATGGCTTGGTGAAACAAGAAAGCGCGGTTCTGACGCCACTCCATATCGCGCCAAACTGATCGAACTCTATGGCCAGGAAAGAGGCTCCAAAATAAAGTATTGCGAGGCTTTTGAAGATTCAGGTTACGGTGCAAAACTGACCAAAGAAAACATGACATATTATTTCCCGTTCCTTAAAAAGTAATATCTCTCAGGATATATCTTCATGGCATGATATTTGATTTGTATGCATTAAATATATGTGCCATGAAAAAGCTATGGATTCTTATTATTCTTCCGGTACTGATGTTGTCATGTTCAACGTCAAAGGAAGTCTCATCTGCACGGAGTGAATTGCGCAAGGAAAAAAAACTTACAGATGAACTACTTGTAAAGAATGCTGTTGAATCGAGGAAATATATAATTAAACTTGATCGTCTGTATTCACAATACGGTTCATATTTTGATCTTGTTCCAAGGGCTAATTATATAATAATTGATGGTGAACGGGCTATTATAAGTACAGCGTACCTCGGACGCCAATATGATATAAGGCCTATAGGAGCCATAAATATGCGTGGCATTGCGGATGACTATGAGGTAACGTCCAAACTTGACAAGGGAAAATATGAAGTAAGTCTGAAGGTTGACAATGGCGGTCCAAATGCTTTTCATCTTTATATCACTATAGGCAAAAACGGTAATTGCTATGCCTCAGTATCAAGTCTTAGGATTGACAATATCAGATATTCCGGCTACCTTGTCCCTATACCTGCCAGATATCCACAGTCACCTGAAGGGGCCATGATATGAAAGTGACTAAAGTGACTAAAGTGAGCTAAAGTGAGCTAAAGTGACTAAAGTGAGCTAAAGTGACTAAAGTGACTAAAGTAGCACTACTAAAGTGACTTAGTCACTCCAAACTTTAGTCACTTTTACTGAACTCTAGTCACTTTAGTCACTCCAAACTTTAGTCACTTTTACTGATACTGGCTATTATGCCGCAACTCGAGAAAATCATTACCACAATCGCAATAGCCGTATTCAAAGCAATAATGGAACTTTGCTCCACCAGAGGATTCGATCACATGGGTAAAAAAGTTGAAGTTGTAACCGAGGGCAAAAAGAGCATCCTTGTGAACTTTCACTTTACCATCTGAATAAAGATCAGACAGTATTCTTCTGTTCTTTCTCAGCAGACCGTGAACATTTCGCACGAAATTGTTTGAATCGCGGTTCAGCCGGTTATTGTAATTATTTCGACACTGATCAGAACAGAATTTTTTATCGGTACGGCCTTTGATTATATCGCCGCAATCGAGACATTTCTTTTCCACAGCACTAATGTTTGCATAAAGATATAAAAAATACAAATTACTCGTATCTGTTTGATACAGTTATATAAAAACGTTTTCAAACGGAAGGAAACGACTATAAATGCTTCCGAACCGTGTATAAATGATTACAAACCGGAACAGGTTTATTGGATGACTTAAGTTTGTCAGGACATTAATCATTTATCAATTTAAAACTTAAAGTCATGAGTTCATTAGCAAACAGAGTAACACTCATCGGAAATCTTGGACAAGATCCTGAAACAAAAAACATTGAAGGCGGAAAAAAAGTAACGCATTTCACCCTGGCAACAAATGAAAACTTCAAAAATGCCGAAGGCCAGAAAGTAAAAGAAACAACCTGGCATAATATCGTCGCCTGGAACGGTCTGGCAGATATTGCAGGAAAATTCCTCAAAAAAGGCAACGAAGTAGCTGTAGAAGGAAGAATTGTCTATAAAACTTACGAAGACAAGAAAGGTGTTACAAAGTATACCACTGAAATTGTATTAAGCGATCTTGAACTCCTGAGAAACGGGAATCCGAAAGGTAAGGGCAACGGTAAGGATGAAGAAGGTCAGGGATGAGCAGCCATATTCGCCGGAGTGTGAATGATGCAATCGCTGCATTTCAAGCAGGCAGGGTCACGTTTTACTGCGACCCTGCTATGCATTTTAATAGTATAGAATTACTTTGCAGTTTTGATAATCCTTCGCTCGACCTCTCCAACAGTGGCCAGCACAATTGACTGATCAGTGGGAGTTTTTTCCAGCATCATGAAAAGGATATGACAGAGTTCACTGTATGAAAGTGAAATATTCTTTTCACTCAAAATCATTTCAATATAGCGTATAGACCTGTCTATCAACTTATTGTTACTTGCCCTCAAAAAGGTCATAACATTGCCTTCATATCTTCCAAGCCTGCCCATGATTAGTGTGGAATGTGTATTCATAATCATCTTGAGAACCAGATGCCTGAATATAGGGGTTGAAAAGGGAATCTTAAATAAATTGTGTTCTTTACCTAATTCAAAGCTGATACCCTGATCATTATTTAAGATCTTAAATACATGCTGCGTCTTCTGACTTTCCCTTCTTGCACGTACATTATTGCTGAAATCGAAACCCAGTAAACGCCTGTGCGATGCAATACCATTTATGTCGGGCCATTCAAGCGTTCTCGGCTTGCGCCATAAAAGCGATTCCCATGCTTCACTGCTGGTTTTGCATAAAGGCATAAAAAGATAACACAAAGAAAGATCCGTTTCGTTCTCCACAACATTCTCAAATGGGAACAGGCTGAATGTCGGGGATCTTTCCGTAGTGTCTGTTATAACTGTTATACCTAATTGACGATCAGTTTCATATAATAAATATTCGCCTTGTTTGTAATGATCAGATTCAGTTGAAGTAAATCCTTCCAGAAAAGATATGTCCGCAGAAATCCAGAATTTCTCAAAAGCACCGATCTCATTTCTGATCTGATCATCGCTGCTGTCGCAGAATAAGAGCGGAATACCGGCCACTGCCAGCAGAATTGTCGATGATTGCATTCTTGTGCTGCCTGTAATGGCCATTGGCCCTACTGTGAGATTAATCTTTTCAATATTATTGTTAAGTATCACTCTTTTTGATCTTTCAGCTACTTCACACAATATGTCATCGGGATTGCAATAGAGAAAGAATGGCTTCCTCTTTGAAATCCTGGCTGCTTCTTCTGTTGCACCTATAACAAAAGGAGTTTCGCCACCTTCAGTGGTGGAAATTAATAAATCGCCATCCTTAAAACCGGCTTCAACCAACTGCCTGGCTCCGTATGCCGGAAAGTCTTCAAAGTTTTCTATCGAGCGTATAAGCGCCACATCACCACCCGACATGAAACTGAACACCCTGTTCTCTTCAGGTTTGCCATGTTTCATTTGTCTCCAGATCGTTTCTATGGTGAGTGATAATCTCCCGGTTGCACCACACCCGCAGAAAAAGACATTGTTGCCGGAATTGAAAGTATCGCATATCGCCTCTTTCAGATAGAAAATATCGGATTCTTTATCCCGGAGTATTCTAATGACCGAGTTATCAAGTTCTTTCAGCTTGCCGATTGCAGCCGGCAGATCATCTTTTGCAAGGTATGACAGATCACGTGTATAGGGATGGGATAATTCGGTTTCAAGTTTCCCAAGCTTGTACTGAGAGGAGATTGCCAGAAATTTTTCTGCCTTTAAATCATATTCATTCATAATTTCAGGATAACGTGTTACTTTGACTCAAAGTTAGTCAAATCCACATTTGTCCTGTAATCATCGAGAAGATGTTCTGCAAAATAATACCACATCAGACGGTCGAAATATGGAACATCATTTCCATACGAGTGCCTCTGACCCGGTAACATCATGAAATCAAATCTTTTATTGGCTTTTATAAGGGCGTCGACCACTCTGAGAGTATTTCCGGGATGGACATTATTATCGATATCGCCGGTGACAAGCAACAGATAACCTTTCAGATTTTTTGCGATATCCTGGTTTTTCTCAACTTCGCCTTTGAATTTTATTCCTCCTGCCCGTTTCATATTCATATTATCCTTCCCGGCATCTTTATCGCTGTTGCCTTCTGTTTCTGTTACTCCATTGTATGTTTCACACCACCACTGATTATATATATTATTATCATGATTACCTGAAGATGAGACTGCCACCTTATAAAAATCGGGATATGACAGAATTGCCGCAGTTGACATAAAGCCACCGCCTGAATGGCCATAGATTCCCACCCTGTTGATATCTATAAATTTATATTTGTCGGCCAGCTGCTCAATCCCGTATTTGTCATCGGCAAGAGGATAATCGCGCAGATCATTATAACCATATGTATGATAATAGTTGTTTCGCATCGGGCTGCCACCCCTGTGACCAAAATTCACAACAATGAACCCAAGCTGTGCAAGGGCTACATTTTTCCCGCCCGATACGGAGAATGAATATTGTACTGCTTCAGTCTGGGGACCCGGATAAACATAGGAAATAACCGGATATTTCTTTGTGGAATCGAAATCGAACGGTTTGTACATTACTCCATAGAGGTCGGTAACGCCGTCGGAAGCTTTTACTTTGATAGTCTCGGGCATTTTCCAGCCTGTCTGAAAGAGCTGTGAGAGATCCGGCTTCTCCAGTTGCATCAGAATATTACCATTATTATCACGCAATACACATTCAGGAATTTTATCAACTGTGGAATAAGTGTCGACAAAATACCTGCTGGATTTTGACATGTCAAAGGAATGGCTTGCAGGTTCTTTCGTAAGAAGAGTCAGTTCTCCCATGTCTATGGAAGCTTTGTATTTCATGTTGTAGTAAGGATGTACCCCGTCTTCCCTGCCGAATGCCTCAAAGTAAATTGTTCTTGCCAGAGTATCAATTTGCTCAACTCTGCCGGTAACAAAATATCCATTTGTGATCTGATTTTTAAGCTTTCCCTTACCATCATAAAGATACAACTGGCCCCACCCTGTTCTTTCCGACCACCAAATGAGATCATTTCCTTCGTTGAGTACCGATAACTTCGAATATTCATTATTAAAATATGGAGAACTTTCCTCGCTGAAAAGAACGGAAATTGCACCAGTTTCAGCATTAACCAGACAAACATCGAGATTTTTGAGAAGTCTGTCTTTCCGTATCAAAATCAGCTTATCAGCGTTTTTTTGTGATGTCCATACCACATTAATTGTCTGGTCTTTCCATTTACTTACGTTCACTTCAATGCGTTTCCTGGTTGAAACGTCAAATATCTCAAGATCAGTTTGTGGTACATATTCATCACCAGGCATAGAATACTTATATGTTTCAAGCTTTGGCCGCGGCTGTGATAAAACATCTATCACAAAAAGATCCTTTACTTTTCTTTCATCACTCCTTTCAATGTACAGTTTTTTGGAGTTTTTAAACCAGACAGCAGCCGACTTAATCCTCTTGTTTTTTGAAGTGTCTTCTATATTCTCAGAATAGCTGTGATAGCATTCCCCATCTGTAGTTAACTGAATTTCAATACTATCCTTATCATTTGCCTTCATCAGAAACAGATTTTCATTTTTACAAAATGAAATATATGTGCTGTCGGGGGAATAGGTCGCCCATACCGGAACTATTTTGTCTTTCGTTTTCCGTTTCAATCTTAAGTTTCTGACTTGTGATATCGAATAGAAACCGTGTTGAATCTATTTTGAAATTAAATTTGGTAGTACTCTTTTTTTTGAATTTAATTTCAGTTATCGGTAAATCGAGGTCATTATACGGCTGATGCATAAGCTTGCGCAATTCAGCAGCCATATACTTACTGTCGAACATAAGTCTCTTACTCCTTGTAGCAGCATTTACATAGTAAAAATTCTTACCTGAAGATGTTTTAAATGAATACCAGAATATATCTGAACTCTCTATCCATTTGGCATTTACAGCCAGATCACCATATTTTGTAACAAGATTTTCAGCCCTGAATTTTTCTGCAGCTTTGAAATCTGCCTTTTGTGCATTTGCAAAAAAAGATAACATGAACAGGACACATACATACCACAAACGTTTCACCATATAAAATCAGTTAAGATATCGGAAAGGGTGATGATATAATTTAAATTATTATATCAACGGGAAATATGATTATTTGAATATGTATATGTGTTAATTTATATTTTTTCTAAATTATGGCAGAGATCGCTGCTTAAAATTTTAATTCTTCTTTAATCACCTCTTAACCTATTTTTAATGATCTGGGATGTTTTAATCCTGAAAAAGACATTCTAATATATCCTTATTTCTGAAAACCGTATGCCTTATATTCTGATCGAAGAACATTTGCCTGGGATAACAGGCTTGCTTGAATATCGCAGGGATTCCGCTGATCCTATCCGTGAACTGACCCAGTTGTTATTGAGGGGCCCTTCCTCTCTTAGAACCTGGGAGCGGGAATTAATTGCTGCTACTGTCTCCAGGCGAAATGACTGCCGATTCTGTACAAAAGCTCATACGGCAGTTACTAATTTATTGCTTGTTGAGAATTTTCCAGGTATCAAATTAAATCCTGAAAACCCGGTGGCACCGGTAAGCGATAAATTAAAAGCATTGCTGATTATTGCCGGCGAAGTGCAGTCAGGCGGGAAAAATGTGAAGAAGAAATCAATTGAGAAGGCTAAAGCGGAAGGAGCAACAGATCTGGAAATACACGACACAGTTTTGATTGCTGCATTGTTTTGTTTATACAACCGCTATGTCGATGGACTATCGACTGTTACACCTGCTGAGCCGGAATTTTACAGTAATCTGGCAGAACGGATTGCCATAAGCTACAACCGCCTTCCTCAGGGATACGACCATTTGAAAAAGAAATAACCACATAAATACCCCATTAAATAACCAACCAAATATCCCGTAAATGAAAACAATATTTTTATTCATTCTTTCTATAATTTCATTACATACATACGGCCAGAGCCTCACCATAAAAGGGTCAGTTCATGAGAATGTAAGTAAAGAACCGCTGACAGGTGCCAGTATCTCAGTTAAAGGAAAACTGGCAGGCGCCACTACTGATAATAAAGGTAATTTCTCCTTTATTATTAATGAAAAACTCCCTGTTACATTGATTATTTCCAGTATCGGTTATGAAAAGAAAGAAATTGATGTAACTGATGACAATCAGACTTTGAGTGTGGGGTTAAACCAAAAAAGCGAATTGATGGATGAGGTAGTAGTATCTGCCTCGCGCGTGGAGGAAAATATATTAAAATCGCCTGTAAGCATTGAAAAGATGGACATTCAGGCTATTCGTCAAACACCATCGATTAATTTTTATGACGGTCTCCAGAATATTAAATCGCTTGAAATGGTAACCAGCGGCTTAACCTATAAACAAATTAATACCAGAGGCTTTAATGACACAGGAAATGCCCGGTTCTTGCAGCTGGTCGATGGAGTAGACAATCAGACACCTGGTCTGGGATTCGCCGTGGGTAACCTGTTCGGTTCGTCTGATCCCGATATGGAAAGCGTAGAACTTATACCAGGCTCAGCTTCTGCTCTTTATGGTCCTGTAGCGTTCAACGGAGTGTTGATGATGCGTACCAAAGATCCATTTCAATATCAGGGGCTCATCGCCGAGGTGAAGATTGGGGCGAATCATTTTAATGAAACTTATGCAGATCCGCATCCATTATATGATTTTTCCTTCCGTTATGCAAAAGCTTTTAATAATAAGTTCGCCTTTAAAGTCAACGCATCATATTTTAAAGGCCTCGACTGGTATGCAACTAACTATACAGATGTTGATCCTGGTACTCCTGTTGAATTGCGTGGTGTTAATAACCCGGCAAGAAATGCACTGAATATATATGGCGATGATGATACACGTACACTACCCGGTATTGGCAGAGTATCAAGAACGGGTTATGAAGAACGCGACTTACTCGATTATAATGTTTATAGCGTCAAACTTAACGGGGCTTTGCACTATCGGGTTAATGACAATATCGAGTTGATATATCAATACAATTTTAATCAGGGAAGGGCTGCCTATACGGGAAGTAACAGATTCCAGCTTAATAATTTCAATTTTCAGCAGCACAGGATCGAGATGAAAGGGAATAATTATTTTTTTAGGATTTATGCAAATATTGAAGATTCTAAAGATTCATATAATGGGAAAGCCCTGGGTCAGCTAATCAACAAGACATGGGTTCAGGACCTTAACGGCAATATTGTTCCTTCAGATCAGGCTGACGACATGTGGTACACAAGATATCAGGAAGCTTTCAATGGGAATATAAACTCTGTTGAACCAGCGAATCATTCAGCAGCCAGAGGGTTTGCTGATCAGGGCAGATTCGTACCGGGAACGCAGGAATTCGAACAGGAGAAAGATAAGCTTATCGCCACAACGGGCCTTATGGGTGCAGGCATACTCAGCCAGAGTAAATTTTATCACGCCGAAGGACAATACGATTTCAGCAATGAAATAAAAGTGATCGATGTATTGGCAGGAGGAAATTTCAGAATCTATGATATGTTCACAAATGGAACATTGTTTGATGATCTTACTCACAAGATAATAATTAAAGAAGGAGGTGCATTTATCCAGCTTTCCAAAAAACTCTTTCAGGAAAAGCTTAAAATTTCAGGATCGCTCAGATATGATAAAAATCAAAATTTCACAGGCAGGCTGACTCCACGTGGCTCAGTCGTATATACCGTTGCTGACAATCACAATTTCAGAGTCTCATTCCAAACAGGTTTCAGGAATCCCACTCCGGGAGACCAGTATATTAAACTTAATGCCGGACCGATCACAATATTAGGAGGAGTGCCTGATAACAGCAAGGGGATGAATGTTTATGAGAACTCATTTACTTCCACCTCACTTGGACCTTTCTTTGGAGCATTTGGTGAAGCTGTAGCAGGAGGAGCTTCTCCTGAGGAAGCTGTTCTGGCAACTAAAGATTTGTTGGTAAAATCGGACGTGGCATTTATTAAGCCTGAAAGAGTGCAGACATTTGAGATCGGCTATAAGTCAGTAATTGCCCAAAAAATATTATTAGATATAAATTATTATTACAGCAGTTATAACGATTTTATTCTCAACCAGGTGGTTATGCAACCTGCAAGTCCGGTACTTGGTGGTGACGGCAAAATTAATCCACAGGCAGCATTCGATTTACTCAGCGGACAAAGTCATCTTTTTCAGTTGTATACCAATGCCAGTGACAGGGTCACTTCACAGGGAGCAACATTTGGCATCACATATTTACTTATGGGTAACTATGAACTTGGTGGTAATCTTACATGGTCAGATTTTAATTTACATAATGCCGATCCAAATGACATACCAGCTTTCAATACTCCTGACTTCCGGTCTGCAGTGACATTTGGCAACAGGACAGTTACTGAAAATGCAGGATTTAATATTGCATGGAGATGGCAGGATGCATTTGACTGGACAGGTACGTTCAACCAGTTAAGACCTGGCAGAATTGATGCTTATTCAATTTTTGATGCCCAGGTATCCTACAATGTATATTCATTAAAATCAGTAATTAAGCTGGGTGCAAGTAATCTGTTCAATAAAAAAATATATCAGGCATACGGATCTCCTTCGATAGGTGCCATCTATTATGTCTCTTTGGTATTTGATCAATTTTTAAACAGATAATGGATTCATATACAAGCATTGAGATAACAGAGGTGAGATCTGAAAAAATCAGTATTTACCTATGGATTTTGTTCACGATTTGTTTCGTTGGGAACATAATGGGGGGAACCGCTTCCACTATTATGGCTGTTTATCTCCCTGAAGTTGTACGGGAACTGCTGGGACCAGTCAGCGCGGAAAAAATAAGTCAGACGAGTTCGTTTATTACAGCATTCTTTTTTGTAGGGTGGGCAATCGGAGGCTTGATCTGGGGAATTATCGGTGACCGGATAGGACGAATAAGATCCCTGGCTCTGTCAATCGGCATGTTTGGACTCTCGACATTGCTGACAGGATTCGCTGGTTCATGGTATTATGTTATGATCCTTAGATTCTTTTGTGGTTTTGGCGTCGGGGGAATGCTTGTTATTAATACTACTCTGTTATCTGAAGACTGGCCGGAAAGTTCAAGAGCAATATTTATTGGTATCCTTTCAATCGGATTTCCTGTTGGTATCATTTCTTCAGGTATTATTGACTATCTGATTCCCAACTGGCATAAAGGATTTATGATTGGCATTATTCCGTTTTGCCTGTCGGTTATTTCTTTTTTGTTTCTAAAAGAATCAGGTAAGTGGAAAATAACTCAAAACTTCACAAATGAAATTAAACCTGCAACATTATATCTCGGGCATCGCAAAGATCTCATAAATGGCTCAATTATTTTTGGTTGCATGCTTATAGGGTTATGGGCAATATTTTCATGGCTGCCTACCTGGGTTCAGAGTTTGCTTAAAGGTACAGACGGGCAGCAGGAAAGGAGTCTAAGCATGATGTTACTGGGTATGGGAGGACTTTCAGGCGGCTTTTTATCAGGGTGGATTTCAAATGCTATTGGGACACGCAAGACTTTGTTATTATGCTTTTTAGCTTGTTTTATCCTGGCTTTCGTACTTTTCAAAACCAACATTGAATTTACTTTTATAACACTCATTGAAATAGGGATAATCTCATTCTTTTTTGGTATCAGTCAGGGTGTTTTGTCCGTCTACATTCCACTTCTTTTCCCGGTTTTAATCAGGGCGACTGCAACAGGTTTTTGCTTTAATCTCGGGAGATTTTTTACAGCTGCTGCAGTTTTCTTTGTCGGATCACTTGTAACGCTTCTCGGTGGATATGGAAATTCACTTTTTATCTTTTCATTTGTTTTTCTACTGGGGTTTACACTCCTCTATTTTCAGAAAATTTAATTAATTAACAATATGGCACATATTAATGTAACTGAAGGAATCCCGGGCATTCGCAGTCTGGCGTTGTTCAGACCTGAAACAGGCAAACCGATTTATGCCCTGGTACAGGTTTTGCTTAGAGGTGAATCGCCTCTCTCTGAAGCCGAGCGGGAGTTGATTGCAGCATACGTATCTTCGTTGAATGAATGTAAATTTTGCACAGACTCACATGCAGCTGCTTCACGATATTTGTACAAGGATCAAAATAAAGTGGTCGATATTGTGCTAAACGACTTTCAAAATGCTCAAATAAGTAAAAAGCTGAAAGCCTTACTTACAATAGCCGGAAAAGTTCAGGAAAGTGGTAAGGCTGTTACAAATAAGGATGTTGAAACAGCGCGAAAATATGGAGCTGTTGACCGTGACATACATGATACTGTCCTTATTGCCGCAACATTCTGTATGATAAATCGTTATGTTGATGGTCTTGACAGTCTTACTCCAACTGATCCTGCTGAATACGAAGCCATGGGAAAAAGATTGGGGGATCATGGATATGTCGTACCTGTAAATTTATAAAGATATGGCTCATATTAATTTACAGGAAGGACTACCCGGAATAAGAGGTTTAATGGCTTTTCGGCCCGAAACAGCCCAGCCCATTGACTGATTTAGCTGAAGTTTTGCTAAGAAGTGAGAATTCTCTGACCAGAGGTGAGAGGGAATTAATTGCTACTTATGTATCATCTCTGAATGATTGTTTCTTCTGCCAGAATGCACACAGCGGAATTACCCAGATGGCCTTGTTACCTGGGCGCCGACTGACAGGCATATCTATATCTCCAGAGGTAAGCAGAGAGCTGAAGAGGGTTATGCAAATTTTAATCCATTGGGCAAATAAATATGATGGAAATAGAATCATCATCTTTTTAGTTAATCAAATTTCATTTTTTGGAAAAATAGCTATAATTGATATCTTTGGCGCTTGAGAAAACCAATTAACCTTGCCATTTTTTCAATTCCTGATGAAAAAGACCCTTCCTGTATTAATTATATCATTATTGATATTTAATTCTGCACAAGCCCAGAATGCAGAAATGACAGGAAAGCCAATCGGGGAAATATTCACCGATTTTCATTATACACCTGGTGATACAACAAAATATTCAGGTTTCGGTATAAACAGGGCTCACCTGGGATATAATTACACTCCTGATGGAAATTTTTCATGTGAGATTATGGTAAACATTGGCACTCCCGAAGATTTGTTACCGGGCTCAGTACCTAAAAGATATGCGTATTTCAGGGAGGCCGCAATTGCCTATACAAAAAACAAACTGACAATAAATTTCGGAATAGTAAATACAAGAATTTTTGATCTTCAGCAGGGATTCTGGGGCAAGAGATATCTCGGTCCGGAATATCAGGCTCAATATGGTTACGGGTCAGTAGCTGATCTGGGAGTTGTAATCGACTACAGGTTCAGTGATATTATTAAAGCTGACTTCTCATTATTAAATGGTAAGGGATATACTAATATTCAGCCTGATAATAGTCTTAAAGCAGCGGCAGGCATTACGGTTAAAACTCCTGAAAAGTTAACTGTCAAACTGTATGGTGATGTTATGAAGCCATCCGGAGTCTGGCAATCTACAATGATTGCATTTGCCGGGTATAAAAATAACCTTCTGAGTTTTGGTGCAGAAGCAAGTTACAAGACAAATCTCGATCTGATCCAAGGACATGATGTCTGGGGAGTATCAGCTACCGGTTCAGTCTTCATTAATGAAAAAACAGAGATATTTGCCCGTTACGATTATGCTGCATCTCTATTATTATCCGAATCAGTTTTGCGATGGGACTATGTTACTGATGGAACCTTCTTCATGTGGGGCATTCAGCATATATTCAGCAATAATCTCAAGGCGGCTTTAAATTACCGTAGAGCTAATCCATATGAACCTGGCAGGAAAACGCTGAATTCAATCTATCTGAATGCAATGTTCAAGTTTTGAGTTCATTAGACAAAATTCATTTCTTAAGACCGATTGAGCATTCCCTTCCGGCATTCAGTGCCTTCAGATTAATTGAAACCACCTCTTCCCCTTTACGACCGAAAAGCGATCTTATAGCATTTTCAAGACTCTCAAACGGCATATCAATAAAGGTTGATGCGGCGCCGAGGATTACCATATTACCCGATCTTGCCGAGCCACTGGCTTTTGCAATGCTGTCTGCATCGATAATAATATGATTTTTAATCTTCTTAATCTCCGCGATAATTTCATCCATTGACGGATAATCAGGAATATTAACAAAAGGATTGGAGTTGGTGACAAGCCAGCCGTTATGCGAAAGCCATGGGAGATACCTGAGAGATTCCATTGGTTCAACTGAAATAATAAGATCGGCTTTACCGTATGGAATAAGGTCAGAAGACACCGGATTATCAGATATTCTGAGATGTGACTGGACATCACCGCCGCGCTGGCTCATTCCATGAACTTCCGATTGTTTGAGGAAGAGATCATTGGCAACTGCAGCTGATCCGATAGTGGCGGCAATTGACAGTATTCCCTGCCCTCCCACTCCTGATAGGATTATGTCGTTCTTCATAACAAAAAAATATTACTCATTTGAATTTTCTGATCTTTTTCTTTTTGCAGCAGTCTGTATGCATTCTCTTGATGCGATGATAACCGACACTCCCCTGTATTCAAATTCCTCTTTCAGAATCTTCACATTATCAATGTGATTTTTCTTAAGCGGGATTATAACTTTAAGATGTTGATGACTCACTCCCAATCCTAAGCATATCTGTTCGAGTCTTCCTGTTGCCTGTGATTTTTGTCCACCCGTCATACCGGTTGTCGAATTATCAGAGATAATGAGTGTAATCGAAGAATTTTTAACCACTGCATCAAGCAATCCGGTCATTCCCGAATGGGTGAATGTTGAATCACCTATAACGGCAACCGACGGGAACAGGCCGGCATCAGAAGCCCCGATTGACATTGTTACTGAAGCTCCCATATCAACGCATGAATTTATCGCGTTATAAGGAGGAAGTGCCGCAAGGGTATAACAGCCGATGTCTGAAAACACATGCCCCTGACCATAGGGTTCAATAGCTTCTCTCAATGAATTGAACATATCGCCATGCCCGCATCCATTACAGAAAGACGGTGGCCTCATCCTCACAACAGAAGGAATGTCATAGCCAAAACTTAACTGGAGTCCGATGGCTTTCGCAACTATAGCCGGATTAAGTTCACCATCGCGGGGAACTGTTCCGTCGAGACGCCCGAATATTTTAATTCCATCGTCAAGAAATCCTCTTAATGATTCTTCGATTACCGGGGCTCCTTCCTCAAGAATGAGTATCTCCCTGCATCTTCCGGTAATATCTTTTACCAGGTCCTGAGGGAAAGGATATGCTGAAATTTTAAGAACAGGAATATTACTCAGAGATTCTCCGATATTCTCCAAAAGATAATTATAGGCGATACCACAAGTTATTATACCAAGATCTCTTTTAGAACCGTCTCTGAACTTATTATACTTTGAAATCTTGTTTTCATATCTTAGCGATTCATAGGACGATAACAGGGCCTTATATTTTTTCCTCGCGATGGCAGGAAGAAGAACGAATTGCAACGGGTCGACAGGCAATGATAACTTTTTCTGCAGGACAGCTGCTCTGCGGGTTATGCTCGCTCTGGAATGAGCCAGACGGGTCGTAATTCTGAACAGTACAGGAAGCTTGTATTTTTCTGAAACTTCAAAAGCATCAAATATCATATCATAAGCTTCCTGCTGATTCGATGGCTCAAAACATGGGACAAATGCAAATTTTCCGTAAAACCTCGAGTCCTGCTCATTTTGTGAAGAATGCATCGATGGATCATCAGCTGATACAATAATCAATCCCCCGTTCACGCCTGTAAGGGCAGAATTTATAAACCCGTCTGCTGCCACATTAAGCCCCACATGCTTCATGGCTACCATTGCTCTTTTCCCTGCATACGACATACCAAGGGCAGCTTCAATTGCAGTTTTCTCATTTGAGGACCATTCATGATGGACTTTAACATCTGAAGATGCTGCAGTTGCCTGAACATACTCCATTATCTCAGTCGATGGTGTTCCCGGGTAAGCGTACATTCCGCTTAAACCTGCGTCCAACGCAGCCTGTGCAATGGCTTCGTCTCCCAGTAATAATAGTTTTTTCATATATTTAACATATGTTGGCACAAATATTGGAATATTTTCCAAACTTTAGTATGACAGAACCCGACAATCGGAAATTTGTTTATATCTGATAATTAAGCAAGTTAAATTATAGTTAAATGTTTTACTGTTCCACTATATAATGTTTATTTTGCAACACTTTATGATTTATTTAATAATACACCAGACCAATTGAACAGGGTAATATTTACATCGGTATTTTTCTTACTTTCCATAACCGCTGCTTTTGGCCAAACGGTTGAAAATGAAAGGTATGTCCAGGTAAATGGCATAATCACAGATGAGTCATTCAGACCGGTGCAGGGAGTAGCTGTAGTTTCTAAAAAACTAAAACGAGGGACTCTGAGTGAACGTACAGGCATCTATTCCATCACGAGCACTCCGGGAGATACAATATTTTTCAGAGCCCTTGGATACAAAAGATATCATACAATCATCCCCGTAACATATTCTGAAAGACATGCCGAAGTCGATATTACTCTCGAAATCGATACCATTCAGATTAAAGAAGTTAATATTATGCCATGGAAAAATTACAGTGAGTTCATCAAGGATATGACAAAACCTCAGCCTATTGATCCTCTGATTGATAACATGAACGATAATCTGGCATCCATCTATGTAGCGGTATCTCATCAGAACGGTCTAAAAGCTTCTCCGGAAGCAGGTTACAAATACGCTATGGAACAAAACTTCAATTCCATGGCTACAAGGGGTCAATATCCCATCAATAACCTGCTGAATCCTTTCGCCTGGTCGAAATTCATCAAAGGAGTCAAAAACGGATTATTCAAGAGCCAGAAGTTCAACAAACCCACTAAAGCGAAAGTAAGGAAGAAGATCAAAAAATGATTCTTTAAAAAGCCCTGTCGCCAAGAGAATTTTTGAAGACAAATTCACCGATTGTTTTTCTGGGTCTTCTTATCTCATCTCTTTTCAGCAATTCAGGAGGAAGGGAAGTTCCATCGCCCAGATACCCAATAGCCATCATTGCCACCGGTTGTACATCAGCATCAGTCAGTTTGAAATATTCCTTTACTTTTTCAACCGAATAGCCTCCCATCTGATGAACATAAACATCGAGAGCCACTCCCTGCAATAAAAGATTCGAAACAGCCATACCCGTATCGTGAAATGCAAACCTGTTAGGTTTCCCGCTGAAAGTGAATTTCATCCTCGCCATACTTATTACAAGAGCATAAGCCTGACCAGCCCAAACTTTATTTCCATCGGCAAGAAACCCGACAAATTCATCAAATACCTTTTTGTTATCACGTGTTGCCATTACAAACATCCATGGTTGTTCATTATTACAGGAAGGAGCGAATCCAGCCGCTTCAAACATCGCTTTTAATTTAAATTCCTCCACTGCTGCGGAAGAGAAAGAATACGGGCTCCATCGCTCCTGAATAATCTCAAGGATTAACTCTTTTTTCATATGCAATGAAGATAATAATTATACACTGATCCAAATTCCGGTCTTTTCCATAAATATCACACAATTCAAATATAGGCATTTCACGCCTAAATCCTCCACCCCTGAAATAGTGGCCTGCTCGTGTGGAAGCCACGAAGTGGCTAAAGTTGAATAACCCCCTGCGCCAGGGGCTATTCACATGTGGCTCTTTCAGAGCCAACTTTGCCTACACTAACAGGAAGGCGTTTTATCAGAATCAAAATTCAATAATATCAGAATTTAAAGATGTGTATAAAGGGTAGTTATTGTTTAAGATGTCCGAGCGTTAAAAAATAGCCCGGTGGGCTATTTTAGCGAAGGAGCCCGACTGCCGCGAAGGTGGAAATTACCTTTGGAGGATTTAGAGGTTGTAAATATAAAAAAGCCGGAATGAATAGATTGTTTAATAATTTATAATTTCGCACAGTATGGAATTAAGTAAAGGCAAACAAAACGGTATTCTGGGTACAATCATTGTCCATCTTATTGCAGGAATTATATTCATGTCATTACAGCTGAATTCATTGCAAAAGAATCTCTCGAATCAGTATGAAGTAGAGCTTGCCCCTGCAGTGCCGGAAGCTAAAAAAGAAGAAGTAAAAACGGAAACACCGACCTCTGTGGAAAAGGTCTTGAAGGGAGATGAGGAAATGCTGAATATTGCCAGAAACCTGTCGAGCAAACCTGCAGAAAAAATTAATAAGTCAGACTATATCAACCAGGTTAAGGAAGAACTTATCAAAAGCGGTAAGCTAGGGGTGAATAATTATATTGATGATCAAAAGAAATTAAGTGAAGCGGGTGGTGATGAAAACATACTGGCGTCAAAGGATACTACCCGGCAGGAACCAAAAATCAAACCCGATCAGTCACAAAAGATGGCTGCAAATTTTAAGGGACCAACGAGGATCTATTATGATCTGATAGGACGTAATCATCTTTATCTGCCAATACCTATTTATAAATGTCAGGGATCGGGGAAAGTAGTTCTCTCAATTGAAGTCGACCAGAATGGAGTAGTTCAGAAGGCGCAGATAGCTGAACGGGAAAGCACTGTTACAGATCCGTGTCTTGTTGAGACTGCGATCAATACCGCGCTAATTTCGCGTTTCAATCCGGATGCTAATTCTCCAAGGATACAAATCGGAATGCTGACATATCAGTTTGTAGCACAATAAGGAGGAATGAGGAGTGAGGAGTGAGGAGTGAGGAGTGAGAGTGAGGCGTAGACAGCGGGATCAGAACAACAGATTCTCCTGCTGGTAGTTATACTGTTTAATCACATCGGGTGTATTGCGATCTGCCGTTCTGCTGTTTACCAGCGGGCTTATTGTATGTGCCCTGAGGATTTCAGAGGGGCAGGGAGTGAGAAGACTTAACGCATCAGTATGTGGAGTTGAATAATCGAGCCACTTTTTTTCCGGAATACCATTTAAGATGACCGGCATTCTTTTTCCTGAATTATGAATCTCCGCCATCATTTCATTTGCGTCAGTGGTAACAATAGAAAAGGTAGTAAAAACTTCCCCGGAAGTTGTATCGGTCCAATCATCATAGATCCCAGCCAGAGAAAAGACAGTATCATCAGAAGGATAAATATACCATGGTATCTTCTGTTTGCCAACATGTTGCCATTCATAAAATCCTTTTACAGGAATAATACACCTCTTTGATTTAAGGTAAGAGGAAAAGGAGGGTTTGGATTCAAGCGTCTCCGAACGGGCATTAAATGTTTTATATCGTATTATATCAGCGGCTTCGGAATTTTTTGTCCATGAAGGGATTAATCCCCATTTCAGCAATTGTATTGACGAAGGTTTCTCTGTGCATATTGCAGGAAGAGAAGGAAGCCCAAAGGCATGGTAATAATAGCTTGGCCTGTATTTGTCGGGATCAATTAAAGTGGCGCCATAACGGTTTTCAAGCTCCTCCTTAATAAGGTTCACATTTACAGTAAAACACATCAGTCTTTTATAGCAAGTTCTGTTAAAGTAAGTTTCAGAGGAACGGGGACTGATAAATTGAACAGATCAGTATCTGGCATCGGGTCCATCCTGCTGATAACCTTATTCATCATTTTACTGATGTAAGAATAAATCTCAGGACCGTTCCATGCGCTTGAATTGAGGAGCACAACCCATGAAATGCCATCTGATTGCCGCTTCATTACACCGGCGGTTCCGGGGAAAGAACCTGTTCTCCACCATGTACCTCCTAAAATTGTTGATTTCCATCCTACAGGCGCAAAGCCGTTTTGGCTGTCAGTCATGAAATGCATGCTTTCATTGTTTAAAATATCGGGGCGTGTATCAAATCCATCTACAGCAAGAAGCAATCGCATCAGATCAGGTGCTGTCGCAACCCATGCTCCTGCTCCGCCAAGAGCCCGTATATCATTTCCCCCATAACAAGGCAAAACCATCTCACCCGTACCATAAATTGAAGGTTTCTTTCTTATATCTGTGGGCTCGTAGTAAGTAACCTCGAAAGGAGCTTTTTCAGTAGGAAGATTTCCGGCAATTTTCATGTCATAAATGCCGAGAGGTTCGAGAATTGAATTTGCACAATATTCTTCATATGGCATACCTGATACTTTTTCTATAATCAGACCAAGTATACTATATCCAAGATTGGAATATGCTTTTGCAGTCCCCGGGGTGTACTGCAGACGCTTGGAAAGGGCAAATTTTACAATCGTCCTTGTATCCGCAGGCGGCTTGACTCCCATTTTTTCTGCAACAACAAGTGGCATAAACATCTGATCGCCATAACGCTGACTCCAGCCACCTTCATGGCTTAACAATTCGGCAACAGTAATATCATATGCGCGCTTATCTTTAGGTGTTCCATAAAAGTCATCATTAAGGATGCCTGATGGTCCGAAAACCTTATCATTGACAGATAGTTTTCCTTCCTCCTGTAGTTTCATAATACTCACAGCAGTAACTATCTTCGAGATGCTGGCAATACGGAATTGACTGTATGGTTGAGCTTCAACTTTTAATGAGGTGTCAGCAAAACCAAATCCATGGGCATATATCAGTTTTCCATCTTTTGCGATTGCTATCGAGGCACCGGCAATTGTCCAGTTTCTCAAAAAAGAATTAACGGTTTTTTCAACTATGGCAAATTCATCTCCGGAAGTTGCATTATTTGTCAGCCTGACATTATAGGGCACAAGCTTATCACTCATTACAAAGCTGCTTTCTTTTGCCACAGGGCTAAAGCTCACAAGTAGAAATAAAAGTGAAACAAACGATATTTTGCTAAGACGACCCAGGGTTTTTTCATTTACCATATGACAAAAATAAAAACTATTCGTATTTACGCATAAATTTTACCAGAAAAATTGGTATTTTGTTTAATAAAAATCATTTTATTAAAAAAAATGTAAGTTATCTATATAACTGAGATTATCATTATAAATTATGCTCTCATCTTACTATGACAAGTTATAAGCAGTAATATTTAAGAAAACAATCAATAATCTGATAAAGTTTATAAAATAAAAGAAATCTAAAACCTAACTTTGTATTATATGCTGCCGAAGAGACTTACTAATATAAAGATACTTATTGCATTTACGCTGATATCGATTTCAGGAAATGTATACTCTCAGATAACAGACTCAGTTGGATATGATACAATTGAGTATGATACAACTGATTATATCCCCTCAATTTACAAAGGTGCTCTCGATTACAATCTGATGATAGCCTCTTCACATGGTTATGCAAATGAGGTGAATCGTTTGATTTCAAAAGGTGCAGACGTACTGGCAGAAACTGACCAGGGGGTTACTTCTCTTATCTTCGCAATTTCAAATAACCGGACCAAAGTGGCTGAAATGCTGATCAATTATGGTTCCGATCCAAATAAAATGACTTCACACGGGGAAACACCGATAATTATTGCCGTAAAGAATCAGAACGCTGAGATTACAGAGGCTCTTTTAAGAGCCGGAGCTGAAATAGACAGTACTGACAGATATAAGGCTACACCTCTGCATTACTCATCAGTTTATGATTATTTTCAGATAACGGATATGCTGCTTTACTATAATGCTTCCATAAACAAAAGAACCGTGGAAGGCTCAACACCTCTTCTGGCAGCAGTCTGGGCAGGGAATGCCGACATTGCGGATCTTCTCATTCAGAATGGAGCGAATATCGAAGTGCCCGACAATGAAGGTTTTACGCCATTTCTGATGGCTGCTATGAATGGTGATACTTTGATAATGAAACTCCTGATTAAAAAAGGCGCTGATATTTATGCTACAAATAAATCAAAGCATAATGCCCTGGCACTGACAATAATTACAGGTCAGGAAAGTGCGGCTAAATTTCTTCTGAAAACTGGCAACAAATGGGTAAATAAAGAATATGATGCAATAAGTCCGTATTCCGTTGCTGCCAAGTACCGTCGGAAAAACATGATCAAAGTACTGCAGGATAACAATGTACCTGGAAATATAAGATACGATATTGATGAAGTTGAACTGGCATTGTCTTCACATTTTTCATTCCATGATATCTATGAGGGATTAAGTTTTTCATTCAGGGAACCCTATCTTAATGCCGGCTTTATATTTGGTTTCGATACTAAATTAGGGTATACAAGGCTGCTTTATAAACAAACAGACAATACATTTTATCAATACAAAACCAAAGGTTCCCTCATTTACGGCGGGGTGTTCAAAAATTTCGCACTCACAGATTATCCCTTCAAAGGCAATTTTGAAATTTCAACTTCTCTTTCGGCGGGCTACCAGTTTGGGAATGAGCTGAAAGGAACATTATTTTTTCCGGCAGATAAATTCAAAATCATTCCTGCTGTCTCACTGCACTGGACAAAAAAAGATCTTGCATTTTCTTTTGGAGCGGATTACATGAAATCTCCGTTTTATCATGCCGGCCCGGTCTGGTTCAGATTCGGAGCGTCCTATAACCTGTATTTTAACAGTATAAGAACAAACGCTAAAACCTTAAAGTGGTACTAAAAAACGATATGAGAACGCCTATAAAAATATTGCTCTTTACTGCATTTCTTTTCTGTTTTTCGTGCGAAGATCAGGGACTCATTGTAAAGTGCCCTGACTGTACTTCCGCAGAACCTCTGAAAACGAATCTCTACGTAAAACTGGACGACGGTTTTCCACATAACCAGATATTAGTTAATATTTATGAAGGAAACCTGGAAGACAGCATTCTTTATAATACATATATTGTTACCGGCACAACAATAAATGCCACGGTAACATTAAATAAGATGTACACTGTAACTGCCACTTATTCTGACGGAGCAAAAAGATATATTGCTGTTGATTCGGCAACACCCCGGGTTAAATACGACGAAGACCAATGTGATGATCCATGTTACTTCGTTTACGACAAAACGGTCGATCTGAGAATTAAATATACAAAATGATTCAAAATCAGATACCCAGTTCTTTCAGAATCAAAATATCCATGAGAATTTTAATTCTGCTGAATACATTTCTTTTTTTACTTGCAGCCTGTAACCAGAGTATGCACACAAATAATTCTGAGCAAAAACTCCGAAATCAGGCGATCGACATTGAAGAGACATATGCAAAAAACAAATTAAAAACCCCGCAACGAGAAGTTACAGATGATGGGTCAATAGTATATTCCACAGGAGACATAAAATGTGTGATCGATCCGAGGCATATTATTATCGGCGAAATTGACGAGGATTTTTTGAAGGATGCTGTTGTTAGTTTTTATATTATTCATGGTCAGGGCTTACCGCTGAAAGAGCACCTTATCCTAATAAATAAAAACGGAACTTTAACAGTCGCCAAAGAACTTGAAGGGGAAATGAAATTTCTCTCTCTTGACAACAGGACGATATACATAGAGACATCAGAAATGGCTCCTGATTCTCCATATGCTGATTGCCAGCTCTGCAAAGTGATAAAAAAGTATAAATTCATTGCAGGAGATACTGTAGTCGTCAAGTAATCCATATCCGCCTGACTTTCTCGAAGGTGTCCCTTTTGAGACACCCTCGACGAAGCTAAGAAAGGTCAGGATATAGAATAAAAAAAAAGGCTGTCGGTTAACGACAGCCTTTTTAAATATAAATATAAAATTTTTAGTACCCTGGGTTCTGAACAAGAACGCCTGGTTGAAGGTCAAGCTGAGTCTGTGGTATCGGAGCTAACAAAGATTTGTCAGTAACGACAGCACCACTTAAGAATTGCCTTGTCCTTTGATCGTCTGTAACATACTGGTTTAAAACAGTTTTTGCGATACCCCAACGTCTCAGGTCAAAGAAACGTAATCCTTCCATTGCAAATTCGAGACGCATTTCAAACTGTACAGCTTTCATTGCGTAATCTTTGTCAGGAAATGACACATAAGGCTTAACAAGGTAATTTGCAGCATCTTTAGTGTCATCCATAGTAACATTAAACGGATAAGCTGTGGTTGGTAAAGAATATGTAGTAACTAAACCTTTTACGTGTTGGTTATTAGCTCTTACACGGATTTGATTAACATAATCCAATGCTTTAGGAAGATCGCCTTCACTTGCAGCTATTTCAGCTCTCCAAAGAAGAACGTGACTTAACCTGTAATACCTGAAATTATTGGTACTTACACCACCCTGCCAACCTGTGGAAGGAGAAGCAGCAGTTTTTTCTGATTTCTTATAAAAAGCTTTTGGAGCTGGCAAATATGGTCCGCCATTAGCCTGTAAACGAATCCAGTCATTACCCCTGTTTACACCCCAATCCATAAAAGGAATGCCCCTGCGGCTTACGGTAAAGTCTAGTCTTGGGTCAACCACGTCGGTGAACGGAACAAAGTTATCACTTGAATTCACGTCCATATCGTTCTTTAAATCTACCTGGTTATAGGTATCAAGCAATGGCAAACCGTTGGCATCAACTTTAAAAGCGTTGACAAGGTCCTGTGATGGCTGGAAGAAACCACAGCAGGTTCCTATATCGCTACCCTGAGGTGCATTTAAGCCAGTTCCGATATCAGCTGAACCTCCATCAGTAGATCCATTGTTGATAGAACGCTGGATTTCATAAATAGATTCTGCGTTGTTCCTGTGGGTAACGTCAAAATTGTCAAAGAAATTAGGCATCAAAGAAAATTTACCACTGTTGATAATGCCATCGAGAAGCGGTTTTGCACTGGCATAGTCGAGTGTTTGCATATAAGCCCTTGCAAGAACTGCCATAGCGGCATATTTAGTTGGACGGCCGGGTTCAGCCTGATGTGCCACATCAGGTAAATTATCCATAGCAAAGGTAAGATCCTCAATGATAGCAGGCATTGCATCAACATTGTTAGGAACCTTGGTAGCATCAGGAGTATCTTCCGTGATAATGGCAATGTTTTTAAATACCAGCCATGCTTCGAAATTAAACCAACCTCTTAAGAAACGGGTCTCAGCCGTAAATTCTGTAGTTTCTTCAGCAGTTAAACCTTTGGTGTCTTTTAAAACTTTGAGAACACCATTGGCACGGGTAACTCCTTTTAAGTACCACTTCCATTTGTCTGCGGCATATCCGTTGGTAGTCTGAATATTCCAACGTTCGATCTCATTAATAGGAATCTGGTCAGTTTCTGTAGATCCCTTATAAGCGTCACCACCTGCGATGGCACCAAATGTCCAGTTGGTCACTGATGAACCCCAGGTTATGTCCCAGTTCTCGTAAGTATCTCCTTTACCTCCAACCATTGCATAGGTTCCGGTTAAAAGAGCACTGATTCCTTTGGCATCATAGAAAATATTTTCTGATGTCACCCCCAGAGGGGCCTTATTTAAAAAGTTGTCAGAACATGATAACGCAAAAGCCATCATCATAGTTAAGAATACAACATATTTTGCTTTTTTCATATCAATTATTTTCATTATTAGTTAAATTGTTACAATGAAAGTCTTAAACCAAACATAATCTGGCGTGAGGTTGGCACTGCTCCTCTGTCAAGACCTAACGTTCTTGGATCTGAAGAATAATATTCAGGATCAAGTCCGCTGTACTTGGTAAAGGTGAGCAAGTTTGTAACCTGGCAATAAACATTCAAACTTTCAACTTTAATTTTACTCAAAAGTGATTTTGGAATAGTATAGCCAATTTGTATGCTTTTCATTCTTAAGAATGATGCATCTTCAACAAATGCTGATGAGTTAAGTTGAGAAGTTGAGTTGATGTCATACATAGGAAGTGTTGCGTCAGCATTGTTTGCCAGGTATGGACTACCCCATGATTTGTAGAGTGCGTCTTTACTTAAGCCACCATCGAACTGACCATAATCAATCCATCTTTTTACATAATTGATCATTTTGTTTCCATAGGTTCCGTAAAATACTGTATTAAAATCGAAACCACCATAAGAAACACTAAGGTTCAAACCACCTGAGAGTTTTGGATGAGGACTGCCGATGAATGTTCTGTCACTATTATCTATTTTACCATCACCATTCACATCTCTGAATTTAAAATGCCCTGGTTTGTCATATCCATCTGCAAGAGTATTGGTTGGAGCAGCATCAACTTCCGCTTGTGTCTGGAATATGCCATCAACTATGAATCCGTAGAATTCCGGGAAAGCATGACCAACCTGTGCACGGGAATAATCAACCTGTCGTTCACTGGCAGTTGTAATAAACTCGTTTTCGTTATTAGACAGTTTGGTAACTTCGTTCTTATAATGTGACAGCGTGGCGCTGATGCTATAGAGTAATTTGCCACCAACAGCATTATTGGCATACGCAAGGTTAATATCATAACCTGTATTTTTCATGTCGCCAATGTTAACATAAGGTTGGTTTGCAACACCTGCCACCTGAGGTTTTTGAACCTGATAAAGCATGTCGGTTGTTGTCCTCTGCCATACATCAATACCGAATGTAACAGTATTGTTTAATAACCTGGAATCAATTCCGATATCGACAGTACTTGTCTTTTCCCAAGTTACATTATCGTTACCATATTGTACAGGTTGAAATCCTGTCGTTAAACCACTGGTAGTTCCGTCAAGAGGGTACGAAGATTGGATTTTGTTTACGCCGAAGGTTGTATAGCTGTTGTAATCACCGATACGGTCATTACCTGATTTACCCCAGCCACCTTTCAGTTTCAGGAAATTTATAACATTGCTTGTGCTTGCCATAAAGTTTTCCTGCGAAATTACCCAGCCTGCTGATACTGCAGGGAAGACACCAAAACGGGAAGCTTTTGCAAAACGGGATGAACCGTCGCGACGTACTACAGCTTCCACCAGGTATTTACCGTTAAGAGAGTAGTTTACACGTCCAAACTGAGAGAAAAGCGACCACTCAGAAGCATAGCCACTGTTAGTTTGATTTGCTTCTCCAGAGTTGAGCTGCATATAGTCGAAACTATTATTGAAGAATACTGCCCTTCCTGCATTTTCTTCTGTGTAAACACTTGAGATGGCTTCAGTACCGATAACAGCGCTAATCCTGTGCTGACCGATAGTTTTATCATAGCTCAATGTGTTGACCCAGTTCCATTGCTTGTTGTAGTTATGGTTAATTGATAATGCATCGTTAGGATGAGATTCAGCCATTTCAGGGTTTGCTAAATTAACATATTTCTGATCTGTTGTTCCAAAGTCAAAACCAAAAAGTGACTTAGCTGTTAAACCGTTAATGATTGTAGCCTCAATATAAATATTTCCCATTGCTCTTGCATACTTGTCGTAATTATATTGATTACGGGTCAGCTGAGCAACCGGGTTTTCAGCATTACCAAAGTTAGGACCTGATTTTGTTCCTGCATATTTTCCCATGATATCATAAACAGGAATAATAGGCTGAATACGATATGCCTGAGAAATGGGGGCTCCTTCACCATCATTGCCCATATCACCTGTTTTTTGGGTATAAGTTGCACTTAAAGACTGTCCTACTTTTAACCAATCTGTGACTTTTGCATCGGAATTGGAACGGAATGTATATCTTTTAAATCCGGTATGAATTAAAATACCTTGCTGATCAGCGTAACCTCCAGAAAAAGCATATGTTGACTTCTGGTTTCCTCCGCTGATTGAAAGATCATACTCCTGAGTTTTCCCAGTCTGATAAATTTCATCGTACCAGTTGGTGCCTGCTTTATTTGCTTTTGTTATCACATTTGCAGAGGAGTAAGTGGAAGGATCCGTTCCTGAATCGCCTTCTGATGCACCTACTGGTGTGAGGTAATCAGGTAATACAGGTGAACTTCCCGTTCCATAAAGAGCACTTGGTCTGGTTTGACCATTATTATCGGCTCTCAGCCATACTGACTCGGCATATTCCTGAGCATTCAGCATGTCATACTGATTAATGGCTTTTGATACACCTACCCTGGTAGAGAAGCTAATACTCGGTTTTTCACCTGCTACTCCCCTTTTGGTAGTAATAAGAATAACGCCATTAGCGCCTCTTGTTCCATAAATTGCTGATGATGAAGCATCTTTCAGAACTGAGATAGATTCAATATCGTCTGGATTTAAAGAAGATCCCGGATCTGAAGGTACACCATCAATCACATACAAAGGTTTGCTGTCATTGATTGTTCCCATACCACGAACACGTATAAATGCATCACCACCAGGTGTGTTCGAGTTAGTAACAGTAACCCCTGCAACCTGTCCCTGCATACGTCCGACAGCAGTCGGAGCTGTGGAAATTTTCATTTCCTTTGAAGACACTGTTGAAATTGATCCTGTTAATTCTTCACGTCTGCGTGTTCCATAACCTACAACAACAACTTCCTGAAGAGCTTTAACATCCGACTCAAGGATCATGTCAACAACGCTCTGTGTTCCGACAGTTGCCTGCCTGGTTGAATAACCGATCATTGAAAATAAAAGTATTGAATTCGAATTTGGTACTTTTATCGTATAAGCTCCATTCAGGTCGGTTATCGAACCGATTGTTGTTCCCTGAACTGTAACGTTTACACCAGGCAGAGGTCCTTCGCCTTCAGCAGTGACCTTCCCGGTTATGGTTTTTTCCTGAGCAAAAAGGATGCTTGAGGATAAAACCATGCTGAGAAAAAACAGCGCAATGCGCCGTAAATTGGTTGAAATTTGCATAGTTAGTCGTTTTTAAACATGTTAGTTAAAAGGGTTTATAAAATAAATAACAGCATTTACCAACGTCAGTTGGCATAATACATGGGGAACGAAGTTAGATATAAAAAATAAAATAACAATAAATTTTTAGTTAAACCTTAAAAAATGTTAAATTTTCTTAATGATAAAATATTGTCCTAAATAATAATTCCAACACGTAAAACCCTTTTCGCTTCTCCTTTTAAAATTTGAAAAGTAAATGATTTCCGCAATCGAATGATATAAGTTCTGATCAGGTAAAATAAAACTCCGTTTCCAATGATTCAAACGTAACAACAAACTACTTCACCTGTTTGTTCACCCGCTAAAATTAATTTTATACATAGTTGTGTTAATCATATTCTAACTTTAATTGGAAAATTAACTTCAAATTATTTACTCCTGAATCCCTCCATGAATTGCAAACTAAATTCAACATCTTCGCCATAGTATTTAAATGGTATAATTGTCTGATGACTATTCATGATATTGTATTCCGATGGCATCCTTTCAGTGTTTTTCTTGTATATTCGCTACTAATTAAAGAATCAGCAATTTTGCAACATATAATATAAGGTATCATTTTTCTTATTATTGAATCGATGAAAATATTAATTGTTGAAGATGAAAAGAAGGTAGCTTCATTTATAAAGAAGGGCTTAGAGGAGAATAATTACGAAGCAGAAGTAGTACACGATGGACTCGAAGCTGAAAAACTCAGCAAGATTAACAATTATGATCTCTTTATCCTTGATTTAATAATCCCCGGTATTAATGGACTGGAACTATGCCGGAGACTAAAAATGATGAATTCAAACATTCCTGTGCTTATGCTCACAGCTCTTGGTACAACCGATGATAAAATTTCAGGTTTCGATGCCGGTGCAAACGATTACCTCGTAAAACCATTCGAATTCAGGGAACTTCTTGCGAGAGTCAGAGTTTTGTTAAAGAAACCTGATCCGGTTCCCGATAAAACCAATATCCTGGTTTCAGGAGACCTCAGCCTTGACCTTGAGAAAAAAGTAGCACACAGAGGCTCGTCATATATTGAGCTTACTGCGAAGGAGTTTGCACTTCTCGAATATTTTATGAGAAACAGCGGAAGAGTCCTGTCACGAATTGATATTGCTGAAAAAGTATGGGACATAAAATTTGACTTCGGAACTAATGTAGTGGATGTATATGTTAACTTTTTAAGAAAGAAAATTGATAAAGGATTTGATAAAAAAATGATCCACACCAGGGTTGGGTTTGGATATGTTTTCGGAGATTCCTAAAATGCAGATAAGAACCAGGTTAGCGTTGCAGTTTCTCCTGCTGGGAGGAATAATTATGATCATCGCATCAGTAAGTATTTATTTCAGGTCAGCCAGCCTTAGGAAAGATGACTTCAATAAACTTCTGTGGAATAAAGCCAGAACAACAGCTAATCTATTGTTTAATACCACTGAAGCTGAAGCAAATAAAGTACTCTCCATCGAAAGGAACAGCCCTGTGAAGTTGCAGAATGAAAAAATTACAATTATCAATATCAATAATGATATCGTTTATAGTTCTGATGACAAAAATGAAATAGAAATAAGGAATTATGTTCTGGAAAAAGTAAGAGCCGGATATATTGTTTCGTATAAACAGGCTCCCTATGAAGTTGTCGGGGCTTTATTTTATACAAACTATGACAGGTTTGTCGTAATAGCTGCAGCAACTGATGTAGACGGATCATTACGGATGGAAAAGCTGCTGATCACGCTTATTATTGTCTGTCTTATCAGTCTTCTCTTATTTTTTGTCGCCGGATGGTTTTATTCAGGCAGAGCTCTCAAACCTATTTCCGATGTGGTGAAGAATGTGGAAGACATCACAATTACCAGCCTGAATTTAAGAGTTTTTGAAGGAAACGGGACCGATGAGATCGGAAGACTTGCAAAAACATTCAATAAAGTTCTTGAGCGCCTGGAAACATCTTTCGGAATGCAGAAGAGTTTTATTGCTAATGCATCACACGAGCTGAGAACCCCACTAACCTCCATAAACGGACAACTTGAAGTTCTTATGATGAAAGACCGGTCTACTGAGGAATACAAATCCTCTCTGGGCTCTGTTCTGGATGATATAAAATCGCTTATTGACCTCTCAAACAGATTATTGCTGATTGCTCATACAAGCGCTGATGGTCCTGTCCATTTTAATAAAAAGACCAGAATAGATGAGATTCTTTGGCAGTCAAAAGAGGAAATAATGAGATTTAACAGTGAATACAATATTAATATATCAATTGACGAATCATTAACCGACTCCGAACAGATGATTGTGTCGGGCGATGATTCACTTCTTAGAATCGCCGTCTCAAATCTGATTGATAACGCATGTAAATACTCTTATGATCATTCTGTTTCCATAAATTTCAGACATATCGAAAAGTTTATTGAAATCGATTTTGAAGACAATGGCATAGGTATTTCCAAAGAGGACCTCGAAAAAGTCTTTGAGCCATTTTACAGGGGAGCAAATACTATTTCATTCCCCGGAACAGGAATTGGTTTGCCACTGGTCAGTCAGATTATAAAGAACCATAACGGCTCAATAAAACTGTCATCACAGCTTAATGCAGGCACCACTGTAACAGTTTTGCTGCCAATAGTGTGATACGCTAAATACCGGACTTTAAGAACTTGTTGCCAAAGCATTTTTGGACTTTATGGGTATATCACCCTCTCATTGGTTGGAGGTTGCCGTGCGGGGTTGCCGGACTTCAACTGATGCCCAACTTTAATCTCTTTTTAATTTCGTTTTAATTATCTTTTAATAGCCTTTTGTTAACATTGTATACCTTTATACATCTGTACATACGGCTTTTTAAAACAGCCGCTTTTACATTTTAGCTGAAGAACCTGTAAGTATCATTATCATAAAAGAAACCTTAACAATGTTTGCAAAAATAATGTATAAACGTAGTACATCCTGGTACTTCTCCCTCCTTTTCATCTCATTACTTTTAGCAATCTCTTCCTGCCGTTCGGACAATTCATCACAGAAAGCTGTGTCTGCCGTGCCAGCTGCCAATGACGATTATTACCAGGAGGTTGGAAGAGAGATTGGCCTCGATTTTGTTCATTCCATAGGCGATGATCACTTAAACAATATAATTGAATCAGTTGGTGGAGGCGCTGCCTTCCTGGATTACGATCAGGATGGTTATATGGACATCTATGTATGCAGCGGAACCTGGATTGAAGGATTCAGCAAGATGAAAAAACCTGAAGAACTACCACATAACTGCCTCTACCGTAACCGGGGCGACGGAACATTTGAGGATGTAACAAAAAAATCCGGAGCAGGCGATCCATGGTACAGCATGGGTATTACTATAGGCGATTACAATAATGATGGGTATCCCGATATTTATGTCGTGAATTACGGCCCGAATGTTTTATATAAAAATAATGGTAACGGGACATTTACAAATGTCACAAAACGGGCAGGAGTAGCAGGTGGAAACGAATGCAGCGTTGGCGCCGTGTGGTTTGACTATGACAACGATGGCTTCACTGATCTGTATATTGGCAATTATCTGACTTTTGATCCCGATTATAAATATTTTTATGCACCAGACGGGTTCCCTGCTCCATTAGCATATGACGCACAACCCGATGTTCTTTATCATAACAATGGTGATGGCACTTTTGAAGATGTTACAAAAAAGATGGGGATCGCCGATGTTGACGGCAGAGCAATGGGTGTTGGATCTGTAGACTATGACAATGACGGCTTTATGGATGTTTTTGTAGCCAATGACCATTCCCTCAACTATTTGTGGCATAATGACTCAGGAAAGGGATTTACCGACCGTGGCACAATGTCAGGAACAGCATTCAGTCAGGCAGGTGAGGCTACAGTCAGCATGTCGGTCGACTTTGCAGATTATAATGGCGACGGGCTGATGGATATGTTTAAATCTGACGATAGCTATTGCTCCCTTTACGAAAACATGGGAAATGGACTCTTCTCCGACAAGGCAAACTCGGCCGGAATATCCATGGCGACAGCACAATTTGTAGGATGGTCCTCTTCATTCCTTGACTACGATAACGATGGCCTTATCGATCTCTTTAAAATAAATGGCGCGCTTAAGCATCTGTATGGAATGGAGGATCAAATATTTAAAAACGAAGGTAACGGGAAATTTAAGGACATCTCTATGGAATTAGGGAGTTATTTCAGGAAGGAGCTGGTTGGACGCGGACTATGTATGGGCGATTATGACAATGACGGAGACATTGATGCATTTATCGTGAATCTGAATGATTATGCAGTATTTCTGAGAAATAACAAAGGAAATCAAAATAACTGGCTGGCTATTAATCTGATCGGTACTAAAAGCAACAGGGACGGACTTGGGAGCAGAATAAAAATAATATCAGGCGGAAAAACGCAAACTACACAGAAAGTCAGCACAAATGGCTATCTGTCGCAGAACGACCCAAGAATACACTTTGGTCTCGGGAAAAATGAGACAATTGATAAAATTGAAATAGTATGGCTTTCAGGGACGATACAGGTATTGGAGAATGTAAAAGCCAATCAGATTCTTACAGTGAAAGAACCAAAATAAATACATTTTTATGTACAGGAAAAGAGCAGCAAACATCTTATTTATAATAATTGCCACCGCATCTTTTGGTTTTATGTTTTCAGCCTGCAAAGCAAAATTCAGAGAAGGTATGATTATTTCCACACAGGTGGAAGGGAAAATACAAAATATCAGTTATGTTACCGGTGATTCATGGCGATATATCCCTAAATCCCGCATAGTTGCGATTGATCTGGAAAACCCCGGGAAATCGATTCAGGTAATTTCATCAGATTTTTATTCCGCAATGTCTCCTGAGATTTCATACGATGGCAGATTCCTGTTATTTACAGCGCAGAAAAAAAAGGACGATCCATGGCAGATATGGGAGATGAATCTGAATAATTCAAAGGTAAGAAAGGTTATATCAACAAATGAAAATTGCACGGATCCGGCATATATGCCCGGAGGCAGGTTGGTATTCAGCAAATCAGCAACCGACGATTCATTAAAAGCCGGATGTTCGCTCTATACTGCCAACCTTGATGGTTCGGGCATAAATAGGATTACATTTAGTCCATCTGCATATTTTGCATCTTCAGTATTAAAAGATGGCCGTGTTTTAACTATCGCTAGACGGCTTTTCCCTGATCTTAACGAAGCTCATCTTATGGTTATGCGACCCGATGGCACTAAGTGCGAATTGTTTTACCAGACTATCGGGGATAACTTGTTGTCGGGAAAAAGCCTGGAGACCGAAAATGGGAAAGTAGTATTCATTGAATCTGCTAAGGACAAAAACGGAAGCGGTGATATAATTTCAATCAGTTATAACAGACCACTGCATTCACGTGAGAATCTCACCACGGGAATTCAGGGTGATTTTCATGGTGTGTTTCCATTGCATTCAGGTCTTTATTTAGTTTCATATCGAAAATCTGATACAGAAAGGTATTCTTTATATGAATTTGATCCAACAAATAAAGTTCTTGGCAAAGTTATTCACTCGGATCAGGTATTCGATGAATTAGATGCAGTTGAAGTGAGAATACATGAAAGACCAAAAAAACTACCAAGTGAAGTGGACATGGGCGTAAAAACAGGTTTACTAATGTCTCAGAACATAGATCTGCACAATACGACTCTATCTGCACAAATTTCCTCATTTCCAAAAGCATATAATATAGAAATAATAGGACTGGATTCCACACTGGGTGTTGTTCATCCTGAGTCAGATGGGTCGTTCTATATGAAAGTTATGGCTGATAATCCTTTCCGGATCAGAACATTGGATAAGGATGGAAGCGTTATACAAACCTGTGACTGGATATGGACCAGGCCAAATGAACGAAGGGGATGTGTAGGCTGTCACGAAAACCATGAGCTTGTGCCGGAAAACAGGGTACCCATGGCAGTAAAGGAAGCTCCGGTTAAAATACCGAATCATATTAATAAAATTATTGAAAAACAGGTTGAACTGGAATAGATATGAAAAGTGCTAAATTATTATCTGCCGCCGCGTTCCTGGTTGTAATAGGATTAATCATTTTTATACCCGGACGTCATTGGGCCAGGGCACACGTTAACTCAAAAACAGCCACAACTGATCACCCGCTCCTGTGCACCTCATGTCATGTTTATACTTCAAAGAACAGGCTGGTCTCAAAACTGGTAAATGCCAGTTATCTTTCACCCTTTAACCTGGCTGTTTCCGGAGACGGGAAAACACTGTATGTCGTTGCTCAGGAAGCTAATGCACTCCTCGTTGTTGATGCTGAAAAACAAAAAGTATTAAATAAGATAGGTGTAGGTGTGCAGCCACATACAGTGATACTTGGGAAAGACGGGCAAAGGGCTTATGTAAGCAATCAATGGTCAGATAATGTATCGGTAATAGATCTGGCTTCCCAAAAAGTAGTCGATACACTTTACACAGGAAATGGTCCGGCAGGACTTTCCCTTAGTGCCGACGGCAAATCACTGTATGTCGTTAATTCTTATTCATCAGATGTTTCTGTAATTGATCTGACAAATGATGAAGAACTGAAAAGACTTCCGGCAGGAAACAATCCAACGGGAATAAAATTGTCACCTGACGGAAAAGCTCTCTTCGTAACCAGCCGGCGTGCAGATATCACGCCTTATGGGACACCGCTGGTAAGTGAGCTCACTATCATTAACGACAGTACCCAAAGGATTATTGAGTACAAGAATATAGAATCGGCATATATGATGGAAACAGTTGCCTTTACTCCCACGGGAGACATGGCATTTGTAACATTGATACGGCCAAAAAATCTTGTTCCCTCAATACAGGTTGAGCAGGGGTTTATGATGACACATGGATTCGGGATAATTGACCTGAAGAATGACGGAAGAGTAATTGAGCTGTTACTCGATGAACCTAATGCCTATTATTCAGATCCTTTTGGCATTGTAATCACACCCGATGGTAAAAAAGCTTTTATATCAAATGCAGGCGTCGACAGGATTTCTGTGGTTGATATCGACTCTGTCAGAAGCTTAATATCACAGGCAACGCCTGAAATGCTGAAATCATACTCAGATAACCTGGGAACCAGTAGCCATTATGTTATCAAACGTATACCGACAGGTGCAAATCCCAAAGGACTGGCTCTGTCACCCAATGGGAAATCATTATACGTAGCTGAGCTGCTTGAAGATAAAGTCGCTGTAATAAATACTGAGAATCTTGAAACTATCGGGTCCATCGATCTGGGCGGCCCGGGAAGAATAACAGTTGCAAGGCAGGGTCGCAGACTCTTCAACAATGCGGCACATACTTTTCAGAATCAGTACTGCTGTTATACCTGCCACCCCGATATGCACGAAGATGGACTTGTATATAATATGGCAGGTAAAGACATGGGAAGAAACGTAACAAATACAATGTCGTTGCGTGAGATAAGTGAGACCCCTCCATATAAATGGAACGGGATGAACCCGACTGTCTATAAACAGGATGGCATGCGTTTTTCAACAGTTCTGACAAGAAATGAACCATTTAACTATGATGATCTCGATGCGTTAACGGCCTATATATTAACCGGGATCCATTACCCTCCGAATCTTATGTATAACCCAACAGGCGAATTAACCGAATCGCAACTCAGGGGAAAAGCTATCTTTGAACGTTCTGTGGATAATTTTGGTAATGCTATCCCCGAAAATAATCGTTGCATTACATGTCATCCCCCTCCGTATTATACAAACAAAAAAATGGTGTACGTCAGTACACTTGCACAAACTGATGACTCCATATTATTTGACACACCCCACCTTAATAATATATATGCTTCTGCTCCATATCTGCATGACGGACGTGCAGCGACTCTGGAAGAGATATGGACATTATACGGGAAAGATGATAAACACGGTCTGGTTGGGGATATGACCAAGAATGACCTTAATGATCTTATCGATTATCTTAAATCACTGAGATCACCGGAGTATGAAATGATTACTCCTAAGGTAAAACAAGTTGCAAAGACTAAACATGCTTCAGATATATCATATTAAGACAGGAAATCATGAAAAAAAGTGCAATGGAAAATCTCTATAAATTCACGACAACTGCTATTTTGATTTTAGGTATTGGTTCTTTGTGTTTAACATACGGACAGAATCAACATACAGCAATTAATTCTCAAACAGCGATTATCAAGGCAAAAGGTAATAATTCAAAAGTGATTTCTGAAAAGAACCTTTCGCAGGATGAAATAGTTAAAGGAGCTAATCCAATGCCTGTTTACGGTCATTGGCGCAATTTTACAACCAAGGATGGGTTACCTGACAACAAAGCCTATACTGTGAGAATTGATGGAGACAGAGTGCTGGTGGGCACACATGAAGGTCTTGCGGTCTATGAGAACGGGAAATGGCGAACTTATACAACAAAAGATGGACTGCCTCACAACGGAATTGTCTCCATTGATGTAAACAAACTGACCGGGGATGTCTGGATAGGCACCCTGGGAGGTCTGAGCCGCTGGTCATCGGGAAAATTTGAAAACTTCACCCAGTTTAACAGCGGGATGCCTAACGACCTTGTCTATTGTGTTTTTTGCGACGGTAAAGATGTCTGGGTTGCAACCGGCGGTGGCGCTGGTCACTATGATACCTATACAAAACAATGGGAAATATTCACTGAAAAAAATGCTCCGATGCATGAACCATGGACCTATGGCGTTTCTGGCTCCGATGGTAAAATATATATTGCTGCATGGGGCGGTGGAGTTATAGAATACAATACCAAAACCAAAAATTTCAGGGATTATGTTGATCCTGATGGTTTCATGGAGATTGATCTGCAGCCCGATGATGGTGTTGTGCATGATATTACTACTGCCACATCATATGTAGACGGGATCTTATGGGTTTCGACCTATTTCGGAATGAGCCGGTATGACGGCAAAAACTGGAAGGGCTATTTTGATCACGACAGTGGACTGGCAAGTAATTTCATAAATTTTCTGAGAGCTAAGGGTCAGGTAGTTTTTATTTGCAGTGATCAGGGACTAAGCAGTACTAACGGAAGCAGCTGGGTAACATATAAGAAAAATGACAACAATTCTGACGGTATGGCTATCATCAAAAATTCCGGCCGGTCCTATGATAGTACATCATTTATTAAAACTGTCAGAGAATTACCATTATCACCTTCCATAGCACATAATTTTATCATCGGCGTTGATGTTGATGATAATTACCTGTGGGTTGCAACAGAAGGTGGCGTGAGCAGGGGAGAATTGCTTAAATGAAATGGATAGAAATAAATAGAAACAGATAGAAATAGATAAAATTGATAGAAATAAATAGAAAGAACAATTCAATTCAAAATTTCATCTTATTTCATCTTTTCTTAGTAGTAAATTAATAAATAAAATAATATATAATGGAGAATAGCAATTACCTGATAGATCTTGCAAAACTTACTGATGGTGAGCGAATTGAGATGAAGAAGCTCGGAATTTTATCTATAGAAAACAAAATTACTCCGTCTGTTTATCCGTCACTTCATAATAAGCGGCCTCCGATAGAAAAACATGTAACACATGCCCCTCACGTAATTAATGAGGCGTATAACTATCAAAAACCTTCCTCTTTTTCGCGTGCGTTACGGCTCGATTTTGGGGATTATAAGGTTTTGCTCATTTCCGGAACAGCAAGTGTGAACGAAGAAGGCAAGGCAGAACATATAGGTGATTTTAAGGCTCAGCTCTGGAGAACGTATGTCAATATCACAAATCTCCTTGCAGCTGAAGAGATGACATGGCATGATGTAGTCAGAACCACAAATTATCTGAGAGACATAGAAAGGGATTATGCCGAATTCAATAAGATCCGCACCTCATTTTATCAATGGATGAAACTTGATCCCCTGCCTGCAAGTACCGGTATCCAGGCAAGGTTATGCTGGGAAACCTTACTGATTGAGATTGAAACATATGCCATTTGTAAAAAATAAAACCTTTAAGAAAATGAGATCACAGGTTAAAAATTCAGTGTTTTTTATTCTATTCTTGCTTCTGCAGTTTCCATTGATTAAAGGACAGGAAAAGATAAAAAACTACGGTAATATACCGGATGAACTGGTTGCTTTTGATAAATATCAGAAAGCCTACAAGTATCATTTTCTCACACCAACAAAGTTTTATGGGGCAGGAAGGGAAATCCCCGCTCCCACTGATCTGAAAGAAGTAAGGATCGGTTTCCTGGGTCCGCTTGAAGGCTCTATCATCTCCGATCTTGGCAAGCAGATGTTGCAGGGATCTGTCCTGGCTATTGAGGAAGCAAATAAAAGAGGAGGCTACCGTGGAATACCATATAAGCTGATGGAGCACAATGATGTGGGTTTGTGGGGAGCTGCTGCCAATGAAGTTGTGAAAATGGACGACGAAAAAGTATGGGCCTGGATAGGCTCCATCGACGACATCAATTCACATGTGGCAATCAGGGCAAGCTTAAAACTGGAGATACCAAATATTAATACTGGTGACCCTGATCCTACGTTTACCGAAACAAATATACCGTGGGTCATTCGTGTAATTCCTGACGACAGACAAAGCGGCTATGCTCTTGTTGATTATATCTTTAAAAAGACCAATCATTCCAGGGTGGCAGTTATCAGGGCTAACAATCGCTATGGAAGGGTAGGCATCCTGCATTTCAACCGGTCTTCTACCCGTATCGGGTTTCCGGCAATCATTGAAGAACGCTTTAACGACGGGGAAACAGATTTTAAATCTCAGCTGGAAAGAATCCTTGTAGGTAAACCTGATGCCATCGTTATTTGGGGAAATGCCAGGGAATCTGCATTGATATTAAAACAGATACGTGCAATGGGAATGAAACAACCAGTATTTGGTTCTGACAGGATGGTAAATCCGGAATTTCTTAAAATTGCCGGAGCGCTTTCCGATGGAGTGATCACTACCTGCCAGTATAACCCCGATGCAGACAATCCTAAATTGAAAGCTTTTAAATTAAACTATTTTAAAAGATTCGGTATGGAACCGGATGTCTTTGCAGCCCATGCCTATGACGGAACCAATATTTTAATTGAAGCAATTCAAAAAGTCGGTCTTAACCGTGCGCTGATACGTGATATATTAACAGATATGAAAACCTTTAACGGATATCAGGGCGTCACAGGTAAAGTCATTTTTGATGCCTCGTTTAATAATATAAGGCCAATTTTTATGGCAAAAGTTGCCAATGGTAAATTTGAATTCTCTCCTGCCGTACCATTTAAGCGCGATAGTTCCATTTATAAGAAAACTGGCAGATATTAACATTTAAGGAAAATACACAATGGAAACAAATACTTGCAATAACACGGGTGATGTAAATTTTCCTATTCCTTCACGGGTGAGCCTTAAGAAAAAACCTGAAGCTACTATCGTGAATGTAAATGGAATAGAGTTTGGAGGTTCTGAAATTATTGTCATTGCAGGGCCATGTGCCGTGGAAAGTCGCGAGCAACTCTTTGAAACAGCCAGATCAGTAAGGAATGGAGGCGCAAAGATATTAAGAGGCGGTGCATTTAAACCACGATCTTCTCCTTACAGTTTCCAGGGTATGGGTGAAGAAGGATTAAAACTGCTTAGTCAAATCAGAGAGGAAACCGGCCTGCCAGTAGTGACAGAAGTAATGGATACGCGACAGGTTGAGCTCGTTGCTTCCTATGCCGATATGATTCAGATCGGATCGCGCAACATGCAGAACTATCCTCTTCTTAAGGAAGCCGGATTGTGCAGAAAACCAATATTACTGAAGCGCGGTATGATGGCCACAATAGAGGAATTCCTTCTGGCTGCAGAATATATCCTGAACCAGGGCAACACCCAGGTTGTCCTCTGCGAAAGGGGAATACGTACTTTTGAAACCTCAACAAGGAATACCCTTGATCTGAGTGCTGTTCCAATGCTAAAGCATCTGAGCTCATCTGCCTGTCATTGTTGATCCGAGCCATGGGACAGGTCTGCGGATGGATGGTGCCTGCAATGGCGAGAGCCGCTATCGCTGCCGGTGCTGATGGTCTTATAATGGAAGTGCATTATAAACCGGAGGAAGCATTATGCGATGGATATCAATCATTGAGCCTCAGTGAGTTTGACCAGTTAATGATCTCCCTTAATAAAATTGCCTCTGCAGTCGGACGCACAATTTCTTCATAATAACTCTGTGGCTCTTTGGAGTTCACTGTGGCTCTAAGTGTAACTGAAAAAGATAAAAACTTACACAGAGGAACACAGAGGAGCACAGAGGTACACAGAGAAAACAATATGCTGAATGTTATTTTTAAAGTATCTCATTCTATTTATCTTAGCCGGATTTTATCCGGGAGAATTAAATGCTGCCTTACAAACCAAAGAACAGGTTGATACAATAAAGATTGGGTTATTAATTCCTGATAATAAATCCCTCGCCGCCAGGCAGGGTGCCGAACTGGCCATCCGTATCGCCAATGAAAAAGCAGGTACTAAAGGAAAGCGATTCAGTCTTATTGTCAAATCAATGGAGGGCCCTTGGGGAACGGGCTCAAAACAAGCCGTAAGTCTGATTTTCGATGATAAAGTCTGTGCAATAATGGGGTCCCATGATGGCAGAAATGCCCATCTTGTTGAACAGGTCTGTACAAAAGCTAGAATGGTGTTTTTGTCTGCCTGGTCAGGCGATCCGACATTATCCAAAGCATTTGTCCCTTGGTTTTTTAATTGCGCTCCAAACGATAACCAGCAGGCCGATGCCTTTATTGAAGAAATATACAATAAAAGAAACCTTGGGAAAATAGTGGTTATAACAGATAGCGACTATGATTCAGAATCAGCCTGTGACAGCTTCATTAAAAGGTCTCTTCAGCTGGGAAAAGCGGAACCTCTTAAATTGTCATTTAAAAATGATCCAAATGACTTCGATGGTATCATTGATCATATAAAAAAAAACGGTACAGATGGATTGATATTGTTCGGGAATACCGGAAGTTCCGGGCAGCTGATCAGAAAGCTAAAAACATTGAATATTCCAATCCCCGTTTTTGGATCTTTATCCATCCTGGATGAAAAATTGTTTTCAGAAAAGGATTTTGAGAATGTAATTTTCATTTCTGCCGGTGTTGGTGCTAAACAGGAAACCAATTCTTTCAGAAAAGAGTATAAAATGACATTCGGGACTCTTCCCGGTGCCGTAGCTTCTCTTTCTTACGATGGCATGAATCTGCTTCTTCAGGCAATCAGAAGTTCAGGCACTGACAGGGAGAGTATTCAGAAAGCGCTTTTTAAAATTAAGCTTGATGGTGTTACCGGTTCCATAAAATTTGATGAAAAAGGTAACCGGATGGGTATTCCGTCAATGATGCAGATAAAAAACGGAATGGCAGTGCCTGTTGAAAAATACTGAGGATTCAATCCCATTAATTTCTTAATTTTGAAGCAGAAAAAAATCCATTAACCATTAATAAGAAATCCATTAACCGCAAAGGATCACAAAGGATAACACAAAGGCTCACAAAGGAATAACTATTAAATTTTATATCTTCCCAGAATGAAAAATATACAAATTAAAATAAACTTTGTGTCCCTTTGTGTTATCCTTTGTGTCCCTTTGTGGTAAAAAAAAATATAATGAAAAAAACTATTCTCGTAGTTGTTGTGCTCTCCTTCATAACGGTATTTGGCTGCAAGGAAACACCTAAGGACAGTAAACAGAAATCTGTTGAACTGATGACGACGCAAACCCTCGGACTCGCATATCTCGAGGAGTTTAAACTCGATGAAGCAGAAAAAGAATTTCTGAAATTCATAAAGTTGGCTCCAAAAGAGAAACTGGGATATGCTAATCTTGGTCTTGCATATTTGCGAATGGGCAAATATCCGGAAGCAAAAAAACAACTTGATGAAGCAATTAAAATCGATCCGAAGGATCCTGATATCAGGTTATTGCTTGCAACTGTCTACCAGATGAATGACGAACGCGATAAGGCTATTTCAGAGCTTAGGGAAGCACTCACCTTTGCCCCTGACCATGTTAAAATTTTATATGCCCTGACTGAGATGTATGCAGCATCTGCCGACGCCAATGCTCAGCAGGAGAGAAAAAAATTCCTCCTTCAGTTATCTGACAAAACACCTGGCAACCTTGTCCCACTTTTAAGCCTTACAGATATTTACATCAGAGATAACGAAACAGATAAAGCTCTTGAGACTCTTGAGAATATCCACAGGCAATTCCCCGAATTTCCCAAAGAAGCTGTTGAATATTTCAACAAAACCCTATCCTTCCTTAAAAAGAATGATCAGAAAAATGCTTTAATTCAGTTCACCATCTTCCATAACTACCTTAAGGTTACCTCTCCTTACCAGGCTGGAATTATGGATTTAAAGGGTCCGGGAGGTTCGCTTATCGGATTCCCGCTTATTACTTATGATCAGCAGCAGGTGTCCTCTTCCACACAAAATAAGTCACTTCTCGATGTCATCAAATTTACTGATGCCACAGTTTCTGCAGGATTGACAGCAGGATCTTCAAATAATGAAAATACTATTCCTGAATATAAATTTTCTACACATGTTGAAGCAGCAGACTACGACAGCGATGGCGACATTGATATCTATGCAGGCTGTTATGATCAGGCATCATCCACCTACAAACACTATCTTTTCAACAACGATATGAGTCGTTTTAAAGACATGTCGGCTCAGGCCGGGATAAATCACTCGAAAACAGAATCATCAGCATCTTTCGCTGACTATGACAATGATGGTTTTCTTGATCTGTATATTGTGACGGAAGATGGAGATTTATTGTATAGAAACGCAGGAAAAGGAGTTTTTGATAATGTAACGGGCAAAGCATTGATAGGCAGCAAAACAGGAGGAAACAAATCACTTTTTTTCGATATGGATCACGACGGCGACCTTGACATGTATGAAACCAGGTCAAATTCAAATCTCATGTTCCGTAATAATGGTGATGGTTCTTTCCTGGAACAGGCAGAAAAGATGGGCCTTTCAGGATCTGGCAATAATAGTCGTGATGCTGCATTCGGAGATTTTGACGACGATGGTGACATCGATTTCATTGTGGCAAGTGAAAAAGCTGGTTCAATCATATATTCAAACCAACGCGAAGGTTTTTTTAAAGATGTGACTGAAGCCAGCGGTCTGAAAGGTACAGAAAGCTCAGAATCTGTTGCTGTAGGTGACTATAATAATGACGGCTTTCTGGATCTCTTCATTTCTGCACTAAATGGAACAAGTGCACTATTCAAAAATAAGGGAGACGGAACATTTGAACCGGCAAGGAACTCAAAAGAGACGTTCGCATCATTACAAAAGATTATGGTATACGATGCAAAGTTTTTTGATTTCGATAATGATGGTTTTCAGGATATTATAGTAACAGGTGAACCTGCCGGTAATGACGGACGAGGACTTTTTCTATACCACAATGATGGAAAAGGGAATTTCGAGGACGTTTCAAGATTGCTTCCCGAAGAACCAAAATCAGGCCGGCAGATAGCTCTTTTCGATTATAATAACGACGGTGACTTAGATGTGTTAATAGCCGGACTGAACAGCAGTATTACACTTTTAAGAAATGATGGAGGAAATAATAACCATTATGTGAACATGGTACTTGTCGGCTTAAGGGCCGGTAGCGCAAAAAACAACCATTTTGGCATTGGTGCTAAAGTTGAAATGCGTTCGGGAGACCTCTATCAGTCGATGGTAGTAAGTGATCCGGATATTCACTTCGGTCTTGGTAACCGTGCCAAAGCCGATGTTATACGAATAACATGGACAAATGGCGTTCCTCAAAACATCTTCTCCCCTGGTGCTGATCAGTCATTAATTGAAGCACAGACACTTAAAGGCTCGTGCCCCTTCCTTTTCACATGGGATGGCGGAGAATATGTTTTTGTTAAGGATGTAATGTGGAGAAGCGCTCTGGGTATGCCACTTGGTATCATGGGCGGAAACACTGCCCATGCATTCGCTGATGCTTCCGATGACTATATTAAGATCCCAGGGGAATTACTGAAACCAAAAGATGGTTTATTATCTATACAGCTTACCTCGGAACTATGGGAAACTATGTTCTTTGATAAAATACAGCTTGTTGCCCTGGACCATCCTGATTCTGTAGATGTTTTTGTACCGGAACAATTTTCTCCTCCTCCATTTCCCGGTGATAAAGAATATCTCGTTGCTAAAAAACAAATTCCTCTGTCAGCAATCGACTCAGAAGGAAATGATGTCCTCTCCTGGATTTCCGAAAAAGACGACAAGTATCTTTCTGATTTTAAACCAGATAAATACCAGGGCGTTACTGAAATGCATGATCTCATTATCGACCCGGGGAAAATGGATTCTAAGAATCTGTTCGTTTTCCTGAATGGATGGATCTTCCCTACTGATGCAAGTATCAATGTCGCTCTTTCACAATCTTCGGTTATGAAAGTTATAAGTCCATTCCTTCAGGTGTTAAACAGAAAAGGAGAATGGGAAACAGTGATAGAAAATCTGGGATTTCCGATGGGCAAGGATAAAACAGTTATTGCAGACCTCTCCGGCAAATTTCTGTCATCAGATCATAGAATAAGAATAAGAACTAATATGGAAGTGTATTGGGATTATGTCTTCTTTTCAGATAAGATATCAAACATCCCAACCAGCTCAACTATTCTTAATCCGGTTTCAGCAGATTTGCATTACCGTGGTTTTTCCTACAGCTTCAGAAAAGGCGGACGCTACGGACCTCACTGGTTTGATTACTCAAAAGTCGATAAGAATCCAAAATGGCGCGACTTATCGGGTAATTATACAAGATACGGAGATGTTCTCCCGTTGTTAGCAGAATCAGATAACAAATACATTATCTCAAATGCAGGCGATGAAACATCTGTTTCATTTGACGTCAAATCATTACCGGAACTGAAACAAGGATGGAAAAGAGATTTCCTTATTCATAGCGTTGGTTGGGTAAAAGACGGTGATCTGAATACCGCACTGGGAAATACTGTTCTTCCTCTCCCCTTCCATGGCATGAAGAGCTATCCGCCATCTGCAAATGATATCTATCCTGCGGACGCTGATCATCAAAAGTATATTCAGGAGTACAATACAAGGGTTGTGACAGCTGATGATTTTCGGAATGCACTTAAGAAATAGAAATCTATTAACCACAAAGAACACAAAGGAATGCACAAAAAAACACAAAGGGAAATATCGGATATAATGAGGCACGGATTGCAAATCCGCGCCAGCTACGCGGCTAAGATGGCGCGGATTCATAATCCGTACCAACGTATCCTTCCATTAATATTCGTTTTCTTTATATTCCTGTTTTTCCCTTTAATTCTGTCAGCACAAAAATCCAATGTCACCTTTAAAGACGTTACCACAAAAGCAGGCATTACTTTCAAATATACAATTGGTGATGATTCGTACAAGAATATTATTGAGAGCAGTGGGTCGGGGATCACAGTGTTCGATTACAACAATGACGGATTCATGGATATATACCTCATGAACGGAACCTATCTTGAAGGAATATCTGATGCCGGAGGAAAAAAATACAAGTCCTCTCATAATGAGTTGTATAAAAACAATGGCGACGGTACCTTTACTGAAGTTTCAAAAACTGCAGGTATCGGCGGGCATCAATGGAGCATGGCGGCGGCGGCATTTGATCTCGATAAGGATGGTTTCCAGGATCTCTATGTACTTAATTATGGACCAAATGTATTTTACCATAACAACGGGAATGGTACATTTAAGGACATTACTTCTTCTTTGGACCTTGCGGGTCCCGATACTTTGAACACTTTCGTAAAATGGAGCATAGGGGCATCTTTCTGGGATTACAATCTTGACGGAAGACCTGACGTTATGGTGGGAAATTTCCTGGCATTTGATCCGGCTTATGTCTCCCCCGGAACTCCCGATTTAATGCCCAGTCCGGGTGAATACAAAGGTCAGGCATCAATATTGTATGAACAGCAGACTAATGGAAAATTCATTGATGTCACACGTAAAAACAACCTTTATTACCCCGATTCAAAATGCATGGGGCTGACTGTTTTTGATTACGATAATGATAATGATCTGGATATCTTCCAGGCAAACGACCATCAGCTTAATTTTCTTTTCAGGAATGACAATGGAATATATAAGGAAGTCGGTGTAGAAAGCGGTGTTGCTGCTAACAGTCATGGGATTGGCACCGGTTCAATGCATGGGTCAATCGGAGACGTAGATGGTGACGGACTGATAGATATTCTTGTTTCAGACCTCGATTATGGAGCGTTGTACAAAAATACAGGAAATGGAGTTTTTACAGATATAACAGATGAAAGCAGTATTGCTGTTGCCATGGAAGGTAAAAGCAGCTGGGCAGCCCAGTTGTTTGATTATGACAATGATGGTGATCCTGATATAATTGCTGCCAATGGAACAGCCGAGGAACTCATTCTTCAGTATCCTCTTCTTCTTGAAAATGACGGAAAAGGGCATTTCAAAAATGTGGGCATGGAATATGGAAGTTATTTCAGGAGTAAGCGCTCAGGAAGAACTCTGGCAGTGTTGGATTTTGATAACGACGGTGACCTGGATGTAATAATCTCGCATCTCGATAAGAATGGAGTGCCTGTGCTTCTGCAAAATGAAGGAGGCAACAAGAATCACTGGCTGGGACTCACTCTTAAAGGCAAGTCTGGCTCAGATATCAGTGCAACAGTAACCGTTACTGCCGGAGGAAAGAAACAGGTGCTGGTAAATCAATGGGCAACATGTTATCTTTCAAATAACGATCAACGTCTCCATATTGGACTGGGTATTGAAAAAAAGATAGACACCCTTGAGATTCATTGGTCAGATGGGAAAAAGGAAATATACCGGGATATTGATGCCGACCGTTATATAATAATTAAGGAAGAAAAAGGAATTATAAAACAATAAGAACTTACAGAGGGACACAGAGAAGAAGCGCGCCAGCAAAGCAACCCTGGCAGATTGCTTCGCTGCGCTCGCAATGACCTATACGCAATTGGATTTACAGAAACCTAAACGATAAACACTAAACGATAAACGATATGAATCATCAATACGTAAACCAGGTTACGGATCTCACGAATCCGGAGAAGAATGTCATTTATAATATGACACATGAAGAAGCTGTAAGCATTGTCAGATCAGGTGATGTTGAAGCAGTTAGAAAAATTGACGGACAGTTCTCACTTGTTTCAGTAGAAGGCAAAACAATCAGGATGGCCAGATCCATCGGCCGGCCAATCCGTTACTTTATCGCCAAACGGCCTGCAGGCCCCGAACTGGTTATAGCTGAGCGTATAGATGTAATCTTCGATTATTTAAAAAATGAAGGTCTTGATCATCAGTTCCACCCCTCTTATACCAGAATGGCTCCGGCTCATTACATAACAAAAATTGAGCTGTTAGGCTGTCCCGATCCAAACCCGGTCTATGACAGGTTTTTTAAACCGGAGAGAAACAAATTTACAAACGAGAGTATCGGCTCTTTAGGTGAAAAATATATCGGAGCACTTTACAATGAAATAAAAAAATGGCTTCAATATCGCGCAAAATCAGGACCAATCGGTGTTACATTCTCAGCAGGGATCGACAGTGGTTCTGTATTTCTGCTCACCTACCATGCACTCAGGGAACTGGGTGAAAGCCCTTCAAGACTGAAAGCATTTACACTCTCAATTGATGGTGATGGTGCAGATTTATTGCAGGCCAGAAAATTTCTCGACAGTCTCGGCCTTGGCATATTCCTTGAACCTGTTGAAGCTGATTACTTAGCTCTTGACTGGAGGAAGGCTGTGAAAGTAGTTGAAGATTATAAAGCCCTTGATATTCAATCTGCAACTATGAATATGGCACTTCTTAATGGAATTCATTCAAAATATCCTGAGTGGAAATATCTCATTGACGGTGATGGCGGTGATGAAAACCTGAAAGACTATCCTATTGAAGAGAATCCTGAATTAACAATAAAAAGTGTTCTTAACAATCTGATGCTTTATCATGAAGGTTGGGGAGTTGAGTCAATCAAGCATTCACTTACTTATACAGGTGGTTTAAGCCGTGGTTATATGCGCTCATTCGCTACTTCAGATTTTTCGGGCTTCGAAAGTTTCAGTCCTTATACGTTGCCAAATGTTATCGAGATCTCAGAAGGTATTCCTTATATCGAAATGACAAACTGGGATCATGAGAAGCTTTATGAACTTAAAGGGAGTATTGTTTCAGCGGGGGTAAAAGCTATTACAGGCTTGAAGATGCCGGTCTTTCAGAAAAGACGTTTTCAACATGGCGCAGCTTCCGGAGAAGACTTCAAGAAACATTTTCCGGTAAAGGAAATCGATTACAGAAAAGAGTTTCTGTCAGGTTATGAGTGAGAAACCTTATCAGCCGTATAATGACAAATGGATAATTTCCATGAGGGGCAGCAAGAATCCAGTTGACCCTCATCTTCCATATGGCTGGCTTGTCGAAAAAGAATATACAACAAACCGAAAGGTTGAAGACACAGGCATAATATTCCTGACTAACAGGGAATGTCCATTCCACTGCCTGATGTGTGATCTGTGGAAAAACACAACAGATATTCCGGCTGAGCTCGGCTCAATACCTCATCAGATAGAATATGCTCTTGAAAAGATGCCGCATGTAAAACATCTGAAACTATATAACAGCGGCAGTTTCTTCGATACCCGAACCATTCCTGAAGCTGATTATGCCCGGATCGCCTGGCTTTTAAGGGATTTTGAAACAGTTATCGTCGAATGTCATCCGAAACTTGTTTCAAATAAATGTCTGTATTTCAGAGACATGCTCAAACCGGAGTTGCAGATAGCCATGGGTTTGGAAACTGTGAATAAGGATATTCTCATGCGCCTCAATAAACTGATGACAGTAGAGGATTTCCGGCATGCTGCTGCTTTTCTCGGGTCAAATAAGATCCCTACAAGGGCATTTATCCTCCTCAGACCTCCTTTCATGTCGGAAGATGAAGGAAAATTCTGGGCAGAAAGATCCATCGACTATGCATTCGAATCAGGTGTTGAATGCTGCACTATAATTCCTGTCAGAGCGGGTAACGGTGCAATGGATGCGCTTATGGAAAATGGTGATTTTAGTTTACCTGAAATTCAGTCGCTTGAAACTGTGCTGGAATATGGGATCGGACTTAAGTCAGGACGGGTTTTTGCCGATACCTGGGACCTTGGATTGTTCTCAAAATGCGAAAAATGTGCTGATCAAAGAACTCAGAGGCTTATTGATATGAATCTGAGCCAGAAAATTATCAAGCCGGTCTTTTGTAATTGCATAAAAAAATCCATCAACCACAAAGGAACACAAAGGGAAATCCAAAAGTAACACTAAGTTAAGATAGCGCGGATTTGCAATCACACATATTAAATTCTAATTATAGGTTTTGTTTCATAGCTAATCTCCTCTTTCTTATAGTAAACCTTCTCGAGAAACAGTCCACTTGGAGGAGCTGTGAGCTTTGCAGGGATGTCTGTTTTGATTTTGAAAAATGAAGCAACATCGGCAGGTGTAAGCTTGCCTCTTCCCACTTCAACAAGGACACCAGTCATGCGTCGCATCTGTTTCCAGAGGAAATGCGATCCAACTACATGAAAAACAAGCATATCGCCAAAATCATTAACCTTTGCATGCAAAATTTCGACTTTTGTTGACGACTGTTCACCTTCTTCGTCAGTAAAATATCTGTAATCTTTCAGACCCGGAAAATTTTTAGCAGCTTCATTCATCAGATTTAAATCAAGCGGATCTTTTATCCACCATACAAACTTTTTCCCGAATGCGGTGCGTCTCCTGCTTATCTGATATATATAACTGCGTGCATTTGCATCGTGCCTGGCGTGAAATTTTGGATGTGCTTCTTCAACATTTATGATACATATATCGGGTGGAAGCCGGTCATTAATCCCATACTTTATTTTAAGTGGAAGCAGATCAGTTTCTACTTCAAGATGAGCCACCTGTCCTGAAGCGTGAACTCCGCCATCAGTTCTTCCCGCACCATAAATATCTATTATATCTTTTTTAAATAAATCCCTGCAGGCGTCCAGTATCTCACCCTGTATCGTTTTACCACCCTTCTGCATCTGCCATCCCGAATATCTTGTTCCTTCGTATTCTAATGTTAATTTGAATCTGCCCATTTTACCAATTTTAAAGAACGCAAATGTACTAAAAAATTAACCTGACCAAGGGGTTATGATTCTGAACATTATTAACCTGATAATGTTTGACTGATGGTTTCATTTCGTATTTTTGAGCGAAATGAATCATTAATAACCTGAACTCGGGGAAAATGAAGAAAAAATATATGAACCCGTACATGGCTGGCACCATGTTGGGGATAGTGCTGTTGCTGGCAATGTTTTTAGCCGGACGAGGATTAGGGGCCAGCGGGGGTCTGAAATACTGCGTGGTCTCGATTGTAGGAGCCGTTGATAAACCACATACTGACAATTCAGTTTACTACAGTAAATATTTCACAGACGGGAAAAAACCAATGAAGAACTGGCTTACGATTGAGATATTAGGCATAGTCGCAGGAGGTTTTTTGTCGGGGGCCCTTTCCAAAAGGCTTAAGTTAAAAATTGAAAAGTCGCCTGACATTTCAAACACCAGGAGACTTGTATTCGCATTCCTGGGGGGTGTCTTTTTTGTTTACGGTGCCCAGCTCGCAAGGGGCTGCACAAGCGGTGCTGCTCTTTCAGGAATGGCGGTACTGTCTGTAGCCGGCTTTGTGACCATGTTCGCAATCTTCGGATCGGCGTACTTATTTGCCTGGTTCTTCAGGAAGAATTGGATATAAGAATGAATAATGTATTATTGGCGATTGGCGATGTCGCGACAAACGCGAAACGCTTAACGCAAAACGATAAACGATAAATATGGGACCTATATCATCACTTATACAAATGCCTGAATGGCTCGATTTACTGATCGCTCTTCTGATTGGTATCGGATTCGGGTTTGCTCTTGAACAAGCGGGGTTCTCGTCGAGCCGCAAGCTCGCAGGGATGTTTTACGGATATGACACCACTGTCATCAAGGTATTCTTCACAGCTGCAATTGTAGCGCTGGCAGGCTCGCAATTTCTCAGTTATTTCGGATTGCTGAACCTCAATCTCGTGTATGTAAATGAGTTTTATGTTGGTGCGGCAATTGTTGGCGGAATAATTATGGGAGCGGGCTTTATAATGGGAGGATTTTGTCCAGGCACAGGATTAAGCGCCTTATCGATAGGAAAAATCGATGCTATGATCTTTTTCCTGGGCGGACTTACAGGCGCATTTCTTTTTGCTGAATCCTATCCACTCATACAAAAACTTGCAAACGGATCATATAAAGGTCCTGTAAAAATCAATGAAGCGATGGGTATCTCACCCGGACTCTTCACATTTCTGTTAATATTAGCTGCCGTTCTGATGTTCTGGGTCGCCGAGCTCGCTGAAAAGAAATATGCCAGACCCGACATCACCGGTGAAATTTAAACTCAGTATCATGAATTCAAGAGAAAAATTTTCAGTAGGACTTATCAGCTTAGGAATAATTCTTGCTATCCTCCCTCTCTCCGGAAGCAGATCCTTTACGATAAAGCCCCAAAAACTTCTCAGGGAAGTACTCGATAATACAACATATTACACTGCCGATCAGGTCGCCAGATTTGTGGTGGATGAAGATAGTTCCGTCCAGGTAATAGATGTCAGGTCTCCTGAAGAATTCAATGCGGCTAACATTCCCGGCTCTATAAATCTGCCGTATAGTAAACTCCTTGATTCGGATCCTGCTGCTATCCTGAACAATGGAAAATCAAAAAACATATTCTATTCCAACGGCGACCTTGATGCAAATTATGCACTGACAATAACACGGGGAATGAATCTTAAAAACACGTATGCAATGAAGGGTGGTATGAATGAATGGTTCAACACCGTTATGAACAGTAATTTCACCGGCGAACGGATATCCGCCCGTGAAAATGCCTTATTCGAAATCAGGACAAAAGCCAGAAGGATGTTTACAGAGTTGAACAGCATGCCTGACAGCCTTAAGCTGAAATTCTTCGAAAGTAAGCATTTAGCGATTAAAAAACTTGACGGGGGCTGTGAGTAGAGAACACATTTGGGGCTTGTGGCTTAAAAAGGATGATAATCTTTGAGTCCTACTATATAACTAATTTCGTACACACTTGATATTCAGTAGTTTTGATCACAACCCCCTTTCTTATTTCCCCCTAGGGGGAAAGGGTGGGTCCAGCGCCACTTCGAAGCTAACTCCTTCCCCCCTGGGGGAAGGCTGGGAAGGGGGTATTTGGTGATGAAAAGAACACTAGTTATCAATATTGATGTTCCTGCTTTTGCAGGGGGGGACTTTGCGGTAAAAAAAGAAGTTGCTATTAAAAAAATATGGAAATAATTAAGAAAAACCTGGTAGTAATTGTACTTGTTTTGGTGTTACTAGTGCTGATACTGATCAGATCCACCGGGGTGAATCATTTCAAAAGCAATGCAAAAAGTCTGGCGGAACCTTCAGTTATACAATCAAATATGATCACTTATGATAAGGTTAGCACTCTTGCCGGTGAGAAGCTTTTCATCAATATGAGTGGTGATATGAAAAATGCACAGGAATTTAAGGCGATAAACATCTCCCCTGACTCAATTCTGATAAAAAAGTATTTTAATCCGATCATGAAACATGACGGTCCGGTTATACTGTACTCTTCAGAACCGGGAATTTCTGCAAGAATCTGGATGCTGCTCAGTCAGATGGGACGCACGAGCATATTTATTCTGGCAAATTCTTCTGACAATGAAATTCTGAAGTATAAGTTTGTGCCTGATAGTCTTTCCAACTAAGATAGCGCGGTTTGGGCACAAGATAAAAAAATCCGGTATTGCTACCGGATTTTACAATAAGATTAGCCTCGAAATGCGCTATTTCACTGTTTCGAAATTATTGACATCAGCAGCTGTAAAAGGCAGCCACGACAGTGCAGTCTTTTCTTTAAGCATCTTGTTATACATGAAACCGTTATTTCCATATTTGAGTGTATGAGCATCATAACCAAACAGCCGCAGATATGCCGTTGCGAATGCTGAATTATGTCCGGTACCGCAATAAACAACAACCGGTTTATCTGAAGGTATCGACGCCATTTCTTCAGGGTAACTCAAAGTAGCTTCAGGCTTATACCTCACTGATCCTGGCAGATGACCATCTTCATACTTATCTTTTCTGTCAAGATTGATAATGAAGTATTTTTGTGGATTGGCGAAAACGTCTGCTGCATCGATAAGGATATCAGACTCTCCATGTTTGAATAGTTCACGAAACCTTGCGGATCCAATCTCCTGTCCTGTAGACAGACCAGTCTTCAAATCGGGCATAATAAGCGCCTCTGGTCTGTCGTTGACTGCAGTCTCAAGCTTTGATTCGTAATTACCGGATACACCTTTCAGCCATCCTTCGCGGGCAAAGTCATTATTCCAGGCACTCATACCCCATCTCATTGAATATACATTACCATATCCCATCAACCTTAAAAGACAGGTTGTATAGCTCGACAATTGCCCATCATCACTTACCATGATTATCTTATCGAACGAAAACGGTTTAATGCCAGTCTCGAAGTAGTCGGGAATGTCCTGGAATTTTTTGTTAACTGCTCCTTTAATATGCCCGGAGGAAAACTCTTTTGGGGACCTGAGATCGACGACCAGAATATTTTTACCGAGACTCTCATTGACGATCGATGCCTTTATCAGTGAAGGATATTCCTTGCTGTTTACATAATTGCCATTTTCCCTGAGGTCTTTCAGCAACAGAGCTGTTTCAGTGCCAATCTGAACAGGTTGTTTACTGATTGTCTGAACAGCTTCAGGTTCATTATTCACCTGCGGTTTATCCAATGGCTTTTTCCCCTTACATCCTGCCACAGATAAGAATAAAGATAAAACAAGTAAGAGTGAAGGACAAGAATGTCTTTTCATCTAATTCTGAGCTAATTGAACAGGAGAGTTATCCTTGTCAAATGTAAGAGTTTCTGTGCGATTGCCGGCTTCATCATATTTGTATGCAGTAACAGCAACGCCATTATCGGCACTGTTTATAAGATTCCCGTCCTTATCCATATTTTTCACTTCAACGAGTGCCCCATGCTCATCATAGGTGTTCTGGGTAACAGGTACAAGCTTTCCGCTTACATACTCATTGTCCTGATCGAATACCCTTGACTCAACCAAATAGCCATTTTCGTCATATTTACTGAGACGTTTTGACCATCCCCAATACAGATTTGACATCTGACCGTTTGCATTGAAGACTGAAAAACTCTGGAGATCACCATGTTCATTCGGTTCGAAAGTGAAGTAAGAAACACCTATGTCGCCACAGTTTTCAGCGGTACAATTGTACAGTGTATCAGCTTTGTAGTTAGCCATACGGGTTACATATCCTTTATCGTTATAGGTAAACCTGAGTTCATAAAAAGGACAGAAAGGATTCATAACCGTTTCCTCACCTGCCAGATTATAGCGTAGTTCTTTTACCTGACCGTCGGCAAGAATGCTCCAGTTATATGAATGAATCTTATTCCTGTTTTCGATCATTGACCCGTCTTTTCCCAAATACATCAAACCTACTCTGTTTCCATCAGGATCGAGAGCATACTCAACGGCAAATATCCCTCCTGATTCAATCGGCAGGTTATTTTTATCAAAATAATGCTTGGTTTGCATCCTGTCGGTGTAATCATAGGTTATTTTGGCGGCTCCCTGCATGGAAGAATAATCGAGAAGAACTCCATTCCTGCAGTATTCAACAGACTAATAACCGACCGGTATTATCATAGGTAAATTTGTAACTGTTAATGGTTTTGGCCTGATCAGCAGTAATCGGATGTGTTCCTTTTTCAATGTCGTACGGTGTTTCACTGAATTGAAGATTTCTGTAATATTCCACTCCGGAATGATCATTTTTAGATGTGGACTTACCGGTACAGGAAACAATCCCCACGGCAATTACCATCGAGAGGATAATTGGAAAAATGAGTTTGCTCAATTTCATAATTTTACTGTTTTGGTTTAAAATAATTAACAAAAATATTGATTATCGGGATATTATTCACAGGTTCTGCTTAATAACAATACAAAAATGCATAATGTTTAAAAAACATCAGAATGATGATTGTGCTTCAAAAAAAGTTATCCTGATTCTTTTCAAAGAATCAATCTTAAGGTTTCACTTTAATAACTCTGAATCTGATGAACCATTATGAGTATCTTTGTTTAATCTTTAACAGCATATATTTATGGAAACTTCTTTTTTTGATTCAACCTGTTCAGTTATATCCTGATGCCACTTCTGATTTTCCTGGCAAGAATTGTGATGTTTCAATCGGAACACTGCGAATAATATTTGTATCAAAAGGGAAAAGGAACATTGCTCCCATACTTGGATTTTTTGAGGTTCTTATCTGGATTACTGCGATAAGCAGGATAATGGAGAATCTCGATCACTACATCAATTTCATAGCATATGCTGCGGGATTTGCCACCGGCAATTTTGTTGGAATGATTATTGAAGAAAAACTGGCAATGGGAATTCTCATGATACGGGTCTTTGCGACAAGCGAAAAAGGAAATGAGCTTGTACAAAACCTCAATGCCGGAGGGTTTGGGGCGACTGTTGTTCAGGCACATGGAGCCAGGGAAAATATCGATCTCATCTATTCAATTGTAAAAAGAAATGAACTCTCAAATGTTCTGGCTATCATAACCGGAATCAATCCAAAGGCATTTTACACAATAGAAGATGTAAAATCAGTAAATGAAGGAATTTTCACGCCAAGAAGACCGAACAGCATGTTTCCTTTCAGCTATGTAATCAGGAACTGGAGAGGCGGGAAATAGGATTAAGAGGCATAGGGACTGAGGGACTCAGGGACAAAGAAACAAGAACCAGCACCCAGCACCAAGCACCCAGCACCAAGCAACTATGAAAAAATTTCTTATTTTTATCGTATACCTTCTCGTCAGCGCAATTCTTGCTGTCGGCTTGCTCGTAATCTTTAATAGTCGCGGTACAACGAAACCTTTCAGTGGTATTGACGGAAAAATCATCCCTGGAAGCATAGCCGTAATTGAAACCGTAAGAATAAATGGTCTGGATCAGAGAATGATTATAAGGGGAATCGACACAACTAAACCCGTTTTGCTTTATCTCCACGGAGGACCAGGAGATCCTGAATTTCCGTTTGTTCATCGCTTTAACCCGGGGATCGAGAATCTATTTGTGGTTTGCTATTGGGATCAGAGGGGAGCAGGACTTTCGTATTCAAAAGATATTCCTCCTGAAACAATGAATCTTAACCAGTTCGTCGATGATGCCGGAAAAGTTACTGAATATCTTTTACACAAATTTAAACGAAAAAAGATCTTCCTTTTAGGCCATTCCTGGGGAACGATGCTGGGGTCATACACGATAAAGAAATTTCCGGAATACTATAATGCTTTTATCGCTGTGGGACAGGTTGGAAATCAGGAAAATGCAGAAATATTATCTTATAAATTCGTTCTGAACAAAGCAATTGAGCTTGAAGATTCCAGGGCAATTGCTGCATTGCAGGAAATCGGTCCGCCACCTTACGCAAACCCCAAAGAAGAACTGAAGAGAATGACAACTGAACGAAAATATGTTATCAGGTATGGGGGTGCAGTGAAGCATGGAAGCTTTTATCCACGTGCTGTCACAACTCTGGCTTTCTGCAACGAATATAAGCTTCTTGACAAGTTTAATTATCTGAGAGGAATGAATTTTACAAAGAGTTATTTATGGAGTGTGGTTATGAAGACCAATCTCTTCAAGACTATTCCATCACAGAAAATTCCTGTTTATATTTTACAGGGAACCCATGATTATGAAACTACTTATAAGGTGGCAAAAGAATACTTCGACAGTCTCAACGCTCCTGTTAAAAAGTTCTACCCATTTGACAATTCAGCTCATTCCCCGATCTTTGAGGAGCCTGAAAAGTTTCAGAAGATTCTTAAGGAAATCCTGCTGGAACAAAAGGATACAAAGTAATTATATCTAACTTTGAGCTGTTATTAAAATTAATTTATTTATGGATCAGTTCAGCAACCATCCTCTTTACCGTAAACATAATATCGACAGCGCTCTTACCAGTTTATGGGATTTTTACAAAAAAAATTTCATAGCTCTGTTTGTAATCTCGCTGGTAATGTCGGCAGTAACTCAGTATGCGTCCACAATGGTGAATATGAAGGAGATTTCAACCATTACTGACCCCATGCTGCTTCTTGAAAAAATCAAAGGCCTCATAGTACCTATTCTTCTGATCTCACTCATAAGTCTGTTCACGTCAACAATACTTCATTATTATATCATTTTTAATCCACTTGATAAAGAAAATACAGTTTTAACCTCGGTACTCAAATCTCTTAAGTATTTTATTCCTTACATTATTATAATGATCCTTCTGGGATTTGCAGGATCAATCGCTATCGTACTGGGCGTATTCGTTCTGGTAGTAGGCGCATTTTTTGCTATGCTGTACGTAGTTACACTTTACCTCTTCATTTTACCGGTAATGATGGCTGAAGGAATTAATATTGGCTCTACAATATCAAGAACAATAAAACTTGCTCATCGTAATTTCTGGTCAAATTTAGGATGGGTTGCCATATTTATAATAATAATGTTAGTCATTTCTGTAGTGTTATCGGGAATTATTCTGTTGCCCTTTACCGGAAGTTTTATAAAAACTATCGTTAGACCTGATGAAGCTTCCAACATGCTTGATGTAACAGGCAAACCCATTTTCATCGCCCTTTCTGCGATAATCAGCGCACTTACACTTCCGTTAATGCCAATATTTGCCTGTATACTTTATTTTAACGGGAAGGCCGGCGAGGAAAGCCAGGTAATACCTGTCCCCGAACCCGAAAACAACAAGTTAAGGGTTGAGGATCTTTATGCTAAACCATATTCAGAAGACCACCCGGAGAATCCGGAGAACAAATCTTAAAAAGGCCCGGAATTTCAGCTGAACCTAGAGATCATTTTCACCTTTTACATAGCCAAAATTCGCAAGGATCCCTCCATCGACATACAAAACATGGCCATTTACAAAATTACTGGCTTTCGATGCCAGGAATAACGCTGCATTTGCAACATCTTCCGGTTCACCCCATCTGCCTGCCGGAGTCCTGGTCATAACCAGATCATTAAAAGGATGTCCGTTTTCCCTTATCGGAGCTGTCTGGGAGGTTGCGATATAGCCCGGACCAATGCCATTGATCTGAATGTTATATTTCGCCCACTCACAGGTCATGTTTTGTGTCAGCAATTTCAAACCTCCTTTTGCTGAAGCATAAGCAGATACAGTGTTCCTCCCGTATACACTCATCATGGAGCACATGTTTATTATCTTTCCGCTTCTTCTTTCAATCATTTTTGGAGCTACCCGTTTCGATATTATCAGAGGAGCAACCAGGTCAACATCGATAACCTGCTTATAATCAGAGATTGACATATCGAGAATAGGTACTCTTTTGATAATCCCCGCATTGTTGACGAGAATATCTACCGGTCCTATTTTCTTCTCAATCAAAGAAATGCCTTTATCAACATCATGCTCATCAGTCACATTGAACTTCAGTGTGAAGACTTCAAGATTTTCCTTTTTGAAGCTCTCCCTGCAGCTTTGTAATTTATCTTCCTGAAGATCATTCACACACACTTTTGCTCCGGCTTTTGCAAGCAATATTCCAATTGCAAGACCAATTCCATGCGTTCCTCCGGTAACAAGTGCAACTTTTCCGGTCAAATCAAATAATTCTTTCATAGTATACTGGATTTACCTTTGTGAGATGTTTATCTTAGAGTATCAGGTTGACGAATATCCATATCACCGTAATCGAGGTTCTCCCCTGCCATTCCCCATATGAAGGTGTAATTGGATGTCCCGGCCGCACTATGAATGCTCCACGACGGCGATAGTACAGCCTGTTCATTCTTCATCCAGATATGTCTTGTTTCATCAGGTTCGCCCATAAAGTGACAGATGCTTTGTTTCTCAGGAACCTCGAAATAAAAATAAGCCTCCATCCTTCTGTTATGTGTGTGAACCGGCATCGTATTCCAAACGCTTCCAGGCTTAAGCTCGGTCATCCCCATCTGTAACTGGCAGGTCTCAATTACTGAATTTACAAGCAGCTTATTCACGGTTCTGTGGTTTGAGGTTTCCATTGATCCTAACACAACTACTTCTGCATCAGCCAGAGTCACTTTTTTCGAAGGATAAACGTGATGGGCAGGAGCTGAATTTATATAAAGCTTTGCGGGTTTTTCAGGATTAACCGATTGAAAAATTACATTTTTAGTGCCCTTTCCAAGATATAATGCCTCCTTGAAACCCAGATTATATGATTCCGTATCGGTTTTGATAACAGCATCACCACCTACATTGATCATACCCATTTCCCTTCTGTTGAGAAAGTGCTCCGATTTAAGTTCATCCGCAGTTTCAAGTTTTAATTTTTTTTCGACAGGCATCGCCCCGCCGACTATATATCTGTCGTACATTGAATAGACCAGTGATATCTCATCTGGAACAAATATTTTCTCAATAAGAAATTCTTTACGTATTTTCTGAGTATCGTAGTTTTTAGCATCTTCCGGATGAGCTGCATATCGCATTTCCATTTTCATAGTGTATTGTATTAAATATTTATTAATCTGGGGGTCAGGCGTAGAGCTATGAATTATTTTTGTTTTGAAAATAGAGCCTCAATCACTTCTTGGTTTACAGCACATTTTTCAAATTTCACATTTTCAGCAAGTTCCATAAATGTTGCTTTTGCTTCTTCCTCTGTTGGACTGGGTCCTTTGCCAGCCCAAAAATCTATAACCTTCTGGTATCCGGCAGGTCTTGTAATAGTCATCAGGCTGCTCTCAGATCCGATTTTCTTAATTGTCCACCATGACCAGCCTATATTATTTGACTCGAACAGACTTACAGCATCTCTGAACCATTCATTTGTATTTTCTCCTGATTCGCCCATCCAGAATGGTACATTGAATTTTTCACGTATGTCAAGATATTTCTGAATCGTTTCAATAGTATTCGGATTCCAGTATTTATGGAAACTATAAGCCATGTTGCTATCCCATGGAGGAGTAAGACCCGTATAATCGTTGGCAAACTGATTGCCTTCAATAAAAATTATATGGTTTCTGTCAACATCCCGGATCGAACTTACTATTCTGCTAAAAAGCTTTTTGAGAGGGAGATTGCCCTCCATTTTGAAGTTAGTTTCATTGATAAGATCATATCCGCCTATCCATGGTTCATCTTTATATTTTGTTGCCAGCTTTTTCCAGAGCGCAACTGTTTTATCCTGGTTGATATCACTCTCCCACAATTTTGGTTTAAGAGTATCAACGTCTGCGATTGGTCTGTCATTTCCCTGTCCTCCGGGAGCGGCGTGCAGATCGAGTATCAGGTAGATCTTATATTTTTTGCACCATGAGAGAAGTTCATCAGTCAGTTCAAATCCTGTTTTAAGCCATGTATTCTTCCCGGGAACAGGCTCATTTTCAATTGGCAACGTGTACAGATTGTAATGCATTGGCAGCCTTACCGAATTAAATCCCCAGCTTTTCAATGCTTCAATGTCTTTCTCAGTAATCATGTTTTTCAGGAACCGTGAATAGAACTCATCACAATTTTTTTCTCCGATCAGCGTGGCGATCCTGGCTTTAATTTCAGTCTGCGTGCCTGCAACATCTGAAAGCTGAAACATGTAAGGTTCCTGCAACATCCAGCCACCCAGGCCTATGCCCCTCAGCAGAACGTTCTCACCTTTTTCATTTACGATCTTCTTACCTTCTGCCCTCAGGAATCCCTGACCCATACAATCGGTGATGGACAATACAATGCAGATTACCAGAGTAATAGTAAAAATATTCTTTTTCATTTTATCCAAAATTTATTAGCCTTTACAAAGCCTCGTACCCTTCACCTTATTTTATCTTCTTCTTATCAATTAGTCTTGTGATCTCAGTCCCTGCCATCAGAAAGCCTCCTACTCCATATACTTCAGTCATCTCTCTTGTAACGCTCTTTGGATCCGCTCCGATAGGCTGGATAAATCCTACTTTCCCATCAGGCCAAACAGAAGTCACCATCGATTTCCATCCTTTTTCTATTGCCGGGAGGTATGTATCCCTGTCAAGATATCCGTTATTAACACCCCAGGCCATACCATAAACAAAAAATGCTGTCGCACTCATCTCCGGATTCGGATAACTTGCAGGATCAAGGAGACTGGCATGCCAGAAACCGTCAGATGACTGAAGAGCAAGAAGTCTGGCAGCCATCTTTTTATAGATATTAACAAAATATTCCTTGTGCTCATAATCAGAAGGAAGCTCTCTTATTATTATAGGAAGTCCGGCAAATACCCATCCGTTACCTCTTCCCCAGAAAACTTTTTTGCCATTAGCTTCTTTCTTTGTGAAATAGTTTGAATCACGGTAATACAGATCCTCCTCCTTATCATACAGATAATCAGTAGTAGCTTTATATTCGTTGTACATAAAGTCAAGATATTTTTGATTCCCTGTAACATTAGCCATCTTCGCCCATACGGTAGGTCCCATGAAGAGGGCATCGCACCATGACCATCGCTGAGTTGCAGCATAACTGTCGGTAAACACAAATTTCAGATCACCGGTTGCAGGATCTGAGAGTATTTTATCAAAATAAGCCTCCATCGGTCCTATCATTTTCCTGTCTTTATATTTCCTGTACAATTCAATATATGTCTGACCAACACAATAATCGTCGGCGTGATATCTTTCAGCCGGATTTTTTCTGGGGTTATATGTCCATCCCGTATTTTCGGAAATCCCTCTCAACCATTTGTAATAAGAATTATTTCCTGCTATTGAAGCCCACTGAACCATTCCTGCATACAGAGCCGCATTTGTCCAATCGGCAGGTGCGTGTGTCAGCGGTGTTCTGATCTGCCAGTCTGCAACTGTCTTCAGAACATTTTTGACATCATGTTTAGTCAGATCAGATTTAAATGTCGCTGTCTGAGAAAATGAACTGCATGACAACAGAAGAATCAGTGAGGTAACAAGTATTCTGTAATTTTTCATTTGGGGTAGATTTTTATCTGTAACGGAATAATTAATTATTACTGGAGATATGTTAAAAATATGAATTAAAGTTGGTAAACAATTCTGCCAATCCTTGATAAATTGAATTGTTATTCATAATTTCGTGATCGTTAACGAAACAATGTTCAAATTTAGAAAATTTTATAATTCCTTTCAGGATATGGCACCATTTATTCACAGGAATTTTCTTCTTAACAACAAAACAGCAGAAAGACTTTATCATAAGTATTCTGAAAATCAGCCAATAATAGATTTTCATTGCCATCTCTCTCCGGCATCGATTGCAGGTGATATTAATTTTAAAAACCTCACCGAGGCATGGCTTGAAGGTGATCATTACAAATGGAGGGCAATGCGGATCAAACGGAATTAATGAAAAGTACTGTACCGGCAATGCTCCGGCTTACGAAAAATTTGAAAAGTGGGCTGGCACTGTTCCGGCAACAATTGGCAATCCACTTTATCACTGGACTCATCTGGAACTTGCAAGATATTTCAATATTTACGAGCTTCTTTCACCTGCCACAGCTTCAGGTATCTACGAAAGAGCAACTGCAATGCTCAGTACGCCTGACTATTCAATCAGATCTATGATCGAAAAGATGAATGTTGAAATCATCTGCACAACTGACGATCCGGCCGACAATCTTGAACATCACCTGATCATAAAGAAAACTCTTAAAACCAGGATGCTGCCTACTTTCCGTCCTGACAATGTGATAAAAACTGATGATCCTCAGAAATTTAAAGAATACATATTGAAGCTGGAGCGTGCCTCCGGAATTGAAATCACAAATTATGTCACCTTACTGGAAGCTATTAACAGAAGGCATAAATTCTTTCACGAAACAGGTTGCAGGGTATCTGATCATGGACTTGACCGTTTTTATTATTCCGGTTTTTCTTCAGCTGAAATTGAAAGCATTTTCAGAAAGCTGCTCCATGGAGATAGTCTTTCAACCGATGAAACTGAAAAATATAAAGCTGCTGTTATGCTTGAAATCTGCAGAATGAATCACAAAAGAGGCTGGGTGCAGCAATTTCATGTGGGTGCGATAAGAAATAATAACACAAGGATGTTCCGGCAAATGGGTCCCGATACAGGTTGGGATTCAATAGGCAATGCTCAGGACCCGGTTAAGATGTCAGATTTTCTGAATGAACTCGATAATAATGACCAGCTTGCAAAAACAATACTTTATAATTTAAATCCAGCTGATAATGAGATGATGATCACCATGGCAGGGAATTTCAACGACGGATCCTCTCCTGCCAAAGTTCAATATGGTGCAGCCTGGTGGTTCCTTGATCAGAAAAACGGAATGGAAAAACATATGAGGGATCTCGGATCACTTGGATTATTAAGAAGGTTCGTCGGCATGGTCACTGATTCCAGGAGCTTCCTCTCCTACCCCAGACATGAATATTTCAGACGTTTGTTGTGTAATTTTATAGGAGAAGAAGTAGAGAAGGGCCTGATTCCTGATGAGGATGAATTACTGAAACCATTAATTGAAGGAGTATCATATAGAAATGCGAAGGAGTATTTTGGATTTTAACTTACAAGAAAAAAACATAGATGGAATATCTGAATTTAAAGGACAAAGTCGCGGTAATCACAGGAGGCGGAGGTATTATCTGTTCAACTTTGGCAAAAGCGCTTGCACAGCATGGCGTTAAAACTGTAATTCTCGATCATAAACCTGAGGCATGTGAAATTGCAGAAGAAATTGAAAAGGAATTTAATACACCATCCATGGGAGTTTGTGCAAGTGTTCTTGACAAAGAATCACTCGAATCAGCAATGAAGATTAATTCATGCCAGGTTCGGTCCTATTGATATTCTCATAAATGGTGCAGGAGGAAATTCTCCGGCGGCAACAACTATGGTTGAAAAGATGGAAGGCACAGAAGACGAAGATCTCAGAAGATACATTTTTCGGTCTTAAAATCGAGGGATTCGAAGGGTTTTCGATCTTAATTTTAAAGGCACTCTGATTCCGACAATGGTCTTTGCAACCGACCTGATAAAGAAAAAATCAGGAGTAATAATCAATATTTCTTCAATGAACTCGTATCGTCCGCTGACAAAAATTGCGGCTTATTCAGCTGCAAAAGCTGCTGTAAATAATTTTACACAATGGCTTGCAGTCCATTTTTCCAAAACAGGGGTCAGAGTAAATGCTATTGCTCCCGGATTTCTTCTCACAAACCAGAACAGGTTCCTCCTGATTGATGAAACTACCGGGGGACTCACTCCACGGGGAAAGAAAATTATAAACGGCATACCCATGGAGCGATATTGTCTGCCGGAAGAATTAACAGGGACACTTATTTACCTGGTCTCTGACATGTCAAAATATGTAACAGGTGTTGTTATTCCGGTGGACGGAGGATTCAGTGCGTACAGCGGGGTATAAGGGCAAAGAGCACAGGGCGAAGGGCACAGGGCGAAGGGACGAGCGTAAACGATAAACGATAAACGAAAGATAAACGATAAACGATAGCAAGATCGAAAACGAAATAAAAACGACAAACGATTTAAATTATGTCGAAAAATGTAATAGTAGCCCAGTCAGGTGGTCCATCGCCGGTAATAAACAGTTCATTGCGCGGAATAATTGAAAGTTGCCGGATGTTCCCCGGTAAATTCGGAAAAGTTTATGGCGGGTGGCATGGAATTGAAGGTGTGATAAATGAAGAACTTCTTGATTTGTCGTCGCAGAGTGAAGAAGAAATAGCCTTGTTGCGCAATACTCCCGCTGCAGGAAGCATAGGATCCTGCCGCTATAAACTTAAAGATAACCAGCAAAAGGATTTCAAACGAATAATGGATGTTTTCAAAGCTCATAACATTGGCTACTTTTTCTATATCGGGGGTAATGATTCTCAGCATACTGCCTTCAAGGTGAGTGAGATGGCAAAAGCCAATGGTCTGGATCTGATAGCAGTAGGCGTTCCGAAAACAATCGATAATGATCTGGGCGACAATGATTTCAAACTGATAGATCATACTCCGGGATATGGAAGTGTTGCCAGATACTGGTCGCATATAATTCAGAACGCAAATGAAGAGAATATGGGCTCCGCTCCTGCCGATCCGGTGCTGGTTATTCAGGCTATGGGCAGAAAAATAGGATATATTCCTGCCGCTGCCCGGCTGGCAGATCCAGAAAGAAATCATGCCCCTGCAGATCTACATGACAGAATCAAACGTTTCTCTTGATAATCTCGTTGACAATGTGAATGACTCAGCTGACAAAGGATGGAAGATGCATTGTTGTGATCAGTGAAGGATTTGATGCAGGAAATACAGGTGAAGTAAAAGATGCGTTCGGACATACCTCCTTTGGATCAAGCCAGAACTCAGTCTTCCAGACTGTCGTTAACTATCTTAACAGTAAAGGACTGAAAGCAAGAGGCTCTGCAAGAGGACAGGTCATGGGAACAGACCAGCGCGATACAACGGCATATGCTTCAGTAGTCGACCTTGATGAAGCTTACAAAGTCGGACAAAAAGCAGTTGAGATTGCTCTTTATGAAGGTAACGGATGGATGGCAACGATTCTTAGAGATCCGGGATTCATCTATAACGTCAGATATGATAAAGTTCCTCTTGAAAAAGTTGCTCTTTCAGAAAGAACATTTCCTGAAAAATGGATATCAGAAAACAGTTACGATGTAACAGATGAATTTGTGGCATATGCCCGGCCACTGATTGGAGAAGACTGGCCATCCGTACCTGTGATAAACGGCAGACAAAGATTTGCACGACTTAGAAATGAATTTGCTGAAAAAAAATTGCCTCATTATCTGCCCGAAGCTTATGAAAAAAACAAACTTTAACAATAACTTTTTATGCAATGAAACCCCCTTTCTTATTTCCCCCAGGGGGGAAACGATGCTTACTTCTACAGACTTGACCATATTGGGAAGGGGGTCAAAGCTTGGAAGAAAGTAAGTGCACAAATAAAAGTGTGACTTTTGTGGTTAATGACTTTCGACTTTCGACTTTTAACTTTTAACTTGAATATGAATCCATTAGAACAACTAAAATCACTTAAAGCCTGAAAAAGAATTTTTTATAGGAATAGATTCTGATGGATGCGCTTTCGATACTATGGAGATAAAACAAAAAGAATGTTTTTGTCCCAATTTCATCAAGTATTTCGGAATGCAATCTGTATCAAAATATGCCAGGGAGACCTGGGAATTTGTAAATCTTGTATTCAACATATCGCGGCTGTAATCGCTTCCTTGCAGTTAATGAGACACTTAAGCCTGCTTTCAACCCGGCCCGAAATACAAAGCAAGAAATTTCATTGTTCCATCTGCGTTGCCTCTTATTAGAATGGACAAAGAAAGAGACAAAGCTTGGAAATCCTGCGTTGACGAAATATGCAGGTGAGCTTAATGATCCGTTTATTGCAAAAACACTGGAATGGTCTCTAAAGGTAAATGAAGATATTCAAAACATGGTTTTCGGAATAACTCCTTTCCCGTATGTGAGGGAATGTCTTGAAAAAATTAAGCCATTTGCCGATACAATGGTAGTCTCGCAAACACCATATGAAGCGCTGAAACGTGAATGGGAGGAGAACAGGATAGATCATTATCTCAGAATGATTGCAGGACAGGAACATGGCACTAAATCAGAACATCTCAAATATGCTGCAAAAGGTAAATATCCTGGATGATAAGATACTGATGATTGGTGATGCGAATGGCGATCTGAAAGCTGCAAAGTCAAATGGAGTACTGTTCTTCCCTGTCAATCCGGGAAAAGAAGAAGCATCCTGGGAAAGACTTTATAGGGAAGGACTTGACAAGTTTTTTGCAGGTAACATATAAAGGAGCTTATGAAGATGAACTTATTCTGGAATTTGAAACTTATCTTCCTGAACATCCTCACTGGAAATAAGATGGCGCCGCAAGCAACACGAAACGATAAACGATAAACGCTAAATGATATACTACAAATCCGGATCAGAAAAAACTGTTCTTAGTTCAAAAGAACTTGAGACAGGATAGTATCTGCACTTGAAAAGATTGGAATAAGAAAGAAAGTTCTTGTTGTTCCTCCCGACTGCACAAGGTTTCATTCCAGAGCCGGAGAACTCACTTCTTATATTTACAAATATTACAGGAATAAAGTTTAAAGATATTCTTCCTGCTCTTGGAACACATACTCCCATGACTGATTATCAGTTTAATGAGATGTTAGAGGAGTTCCAAAAATCTCTTTTCCGTGTTCATGACTGGAGAAATGATGTTGTGACAATTGGTACTGTTCCAGGAGAATATGTTTCGGAAATTACAAACGGAGCATTAAATTATTCATGGCCTGCACAGCTGAACAAACTGGTATTCAACGGAGGGCACGATCTGATACTTTCAGTGGGACAGGTAGTTCCGCATGAAGTGATTGGAATGGCAAATTACAATAAAAACCTTTTGATCGGAACCGGTGGGCCGGAAGGAATAAATAAAAGCCATTTCATAGGCGCAGTCTATGGCATGGAGCGCATAATGGGAAAAGCTGAGAATCCGGTAAGGTCGTTCTTAAATTATGCTCGCATCCAGTTTTACCAGTCATCTTCCTATTGTGTATGTACATACAGTCATTGGGCGGGATGAAAATGGCAAACTGGTAGTCAGAGGACTTATTTATCGGTGATGATGCAGAAGTTTTCACTCTGGCTGCTGACTTTCGCTGAAGGTGAATTTCAATTTACTTGAGAAACCATTTGAAAAAAGTTGTTGTATATCTTGATCCTGCTGAATATAAAAGTACATGGCTCGGCAATAAAAGTATTTACCGCACAAGGATGGCAATGGCTGACAGAGGGGAACTGATCGTACTGGCGCCTGGATTAAAGGAATTTGGAGAAGATAAAGAAATTGACAGGTTGATAAGAAAATATGGATATTACGGGACGCCGGCCACGTTAAATTCTCTGAAAGGAAATGAGGAACTTAATAATAACCTGAGCGCAGCGGCACATCTGATTCACGGAAGTTCTGAAGGGAGATTTACCATTACTTATTGTCCGGGGATACTCTAATCAAAAGGAAATCGAATCTGTAAATTTTAGATATCATGATCTGAATGATATGATGAAGAGGTATAATCCTGAAAAGCTGAAAGATGGGTTATAATAAAACGGATGATGGTGAGGAGATATTCTATATCTCAAATCCGGCTCTTGGATTATGGGCATCGAAGGAAAGACTTATCTCATAATAATTATTAAATCTGCAAAATGATAAACTGGGGAATAATAGGTTGCGGAAATGTCACCGAAGTAAAAAGCGGTCCTGCATTTAATAAAGTGAACGATTCAAAACTGATGGCAGTAATGAGAAGAGATGCTTTTCTTGCAGAAGATTATGCCAGAAGACATAATGTACCGAAGTTCTATTCAGGTGCTTCAGACCTTATAAATGACAAGGATATTAATGCAGTATATATTGCGACGCCTCCATCAGCCATGCGGAATATGCAATAGATGTAATAAAGCCGGCAAACCGGTATATATTGAAAAACCCATGGCTGCAAGCTATTCTGAATGCCTGAAAATAAACAAGGCAGCGGAAAAATATAAGGTTCCTGTCTTTGTTGCATATTACAGGAGGGCTCTTCCCGGATTTCCTTTAGTAAAGGATATGATCGGAAAGGGGAAAATTGGAAAAGTGCGTTTTGTATTCGTTGCAATTATTTAAGGCTCCGTCGAAGGATGAAATAAATGGAAAACTTCCATGGCGGGTAGATCCTGAAATTGCAGGTGCAGGACATTTCTATGATCTTGCCTCACATCAGCTCGACTATCTTGATTTTCTGTTCGGCCCGATTCAGAAAGTAAGATCAATTGTAATTAATCAGGCAGGACTTTATAAAGCAGAAGATTATGTATCTGCTGAATTTTTATTCTGAAATAATATAGCAGGTACAGGCACATGGAGTTTCGAAGTTCGATCTGAAAGCGGAAGAGATATAATTGAGATCATTGGTGACAAAGGATCGATAAAATTCACCACATTTAGTTTCGAACCTATTGTACTCACAAATGAATCAGGGAGACAAGAATTCATCAACGAACGTCCTGAGCATGTTCAGTATTTACCTGATCGACAAGATTGTTAAATCCCTTCAACGGACAGAGGCACTCACCAAGTACAGGGATCACCGGTGCCAGAACAAGCAAAATTATGGAGGAAATAGTTAAGGAATATTATGGAAAGAAGTAGCTGGAAGTTGGAAGTCGGAAGCAAGGAGAAGGAAGCAGATAAGAAAACGGAAGTAATCTTACTTCGACTTCGAACTTCCAGCTTCGAACTACTTTATTATGAAGAGAAATTTAATAGAATAAACACATTATAAAATAAAATCATTATGAACAAATTATCAGACATCGGATTAATAGGTCTCGCAGTAATGGGCGAGAATCTTGTTCTTAATATGGAGAGCAAGGGTTTTAAGGTTTCTGTGTATAACCGTTCGACTCAAAAAGTTGATGATTTTCTTTCAGGCAGAGCTAAAGGAAAAAAAATTACCGGAACTCATTCCATAGAGGAACTGGTAAATTCTCTGGCAAAACCAAGGAAAGTAATGCTGATGATAAAAGCCGGAGCTGCAGTAGATGAAATGATCGAAACACTGCTGCCATATCTTGAAACAGGAGACATAATTATTGATGGAGGAAATACTCACTTTCCCGATACCAACAGAAGAACGGCTTTTGTTGAAAGCAAAGGTTTTCTGTATATAGGAACCGGGGTATCCGGTGGCGAGGAAGGGGCATTACTCGGGCCATCAATAATGCCTGGAGGTTCAAAAGCGGCATGGCCAATTGTAAAACCAATTTTTCAGGCAATAGCTGCAAAAGTTGATAACGGCATCACCCTGCTGTGACTGGGTTGGAGAGAATGGTGCCGGTCATTTTGTAAAAATGGTTCATAATGGTATTGAATATGGTGATATGCAACTGATCACCGAAGCATACCAGATTATGAGAGATCTCTTCACCTCAATGCAGATGAGATGCATCAAATTTTCAAAGAATGGAATAAAGGAGTGCTTGACAGTTACCTGATAGAAATAACACGCGACATTCTTGCTTCAAAGATACTGATGGCAAACCACTGGTAGATAAAATTCTTGATACAGCAGGACAAAAAGGAACGGGTAAATGGACAGTTGTATCGCTCTCGATATGGGTATACCTCTTACACTAATAGGTGAAGCTGTATTCTCGAGATGTCTCTCTGCCGTAAAGAATGAAAGAGTTGCAGCTTCAAAAATACTTAATGGCCTGCACCTTAATTTAACGGTGATAAGATAAAATTCATTAGAAGATATTAAACAGCTCTGTATGCATCTAAGATTGTATCATATGCACAGGGATATTCTCTTATGAAAGCTGCGGCTGATGAATATAAATGGAAACTCAACTATGGAGGCATTGCGCTAATGTGGAGAGGAGGATGTATTATCAGATCTGCTTTCCTGGGTAACATTAAAGATTGCTTACGATAACAATCCTTCAATAACAAACTGCTTCTCGATCCGTTCTTTAAAGACAAAATTGAAAAAGCACAGAACGGATGGAGAAATGTCGTAGCAGCTGCAGCACTAAATGGAATATCCTGTTCCGGCAATATCATCCGCACTTGCATATTTTGACGGATACAGATGCGAAAAGCTGCCAGCCAATCTGCTGCAGGCTCAACGCGATTATTTTGGAGCGCATACATATGAACGTACTAGACAAACCCAGAGGTGAATTTTTCCATACGAACTGGACAGGCCGTGGAGGAACAACTTCTTCATCAACATATAATATTTAGAAATACTCAACTAACTAAACCTGAACATGTCCGAAATTACAAAAACCGGCAAATACAGATGGACAGTCTGTGCACTGATCTTTTTTGCAACAACTCTTAACTATCTCGACAGACAGGTAATCGGTATTCTGAAACCATTGCTTGAGACTGATCTGAACATAGGAGAAGTTGAATATGGAAACATTGTAACTGTTTTCCAGTTATTTTATGGCTTTTCAATGCTGCTTGCAGGTCGGCTTATCGATAAATTCGGAACAAAAATAGGATATTCGGTTATCAGTCCTGCTCTGGAGCATAGCAGCAATGGGACATGCTCTTGCAAAAGGTGTATTTGGTTTTGGGTTCTGGAGAGGCTTTATTGGGGATGAGTGAGTCAGGCAACTTCCCTTCAGCAATAAAAACCATTGCAGAATGGTTTCCAAAAAAAGAAAGGGCTCTGGCTACCGGAATATTTAATTCAGGTGCAAATGTCGGGGCAGTCATCGCTCCTGTTCTGTACCTGCCATAGTCATCGCATGGGGATGGCAGGCTGCTTTTATTGTCACCGGGAGCATTGGGGTTCATATGGCTGATCTTGTGGTTAATTTTTTATGAATTACCCGAGAAGCATAAAAAGATTTCTGCGAATGAATTGGCATTGATCAACAGCGATACCGATGAAAATAATGAAAGCTCCAAAACCTATCCCATGGTTAAGTTTATTAAAATATCGTCAGACATGGATATTCTTTATCGGCAAGGCGATGACTGATCCGATATGGTGGTTTTATCTCTTCTGGATACCAGGCTGGCTATCTACTGTCAGAGGCGCCGGACTTGGATATAAAATCATTTGGCATACCACTGGTGGTTATATATTCTTCCACCACAATTGGAAGTATAGGCGGAGGATGGCTTTCATCATTTATGATAAAGAAAGGGATGTCGCCATTTAATGCCAGAAAATACACAATGCTGATATTTGCAATACTGGTTATTCCTGTTTATTTTGCTCAGTCCGAAGGAGTAAGTACCTGGGGAGCAATAGGCACTTATAAGTCTGGCTGCTTCATCTCATCAGGCATGGTCGGCAAATATTTTCACTACTGTATCGGATGCATTTCCAAAAAGAGTTGTGAGTTCAGTGACAAGTATAGGGGGAATGGCAGGTGCAATTGGCGGTGCATTTGTTTCAGTGTTTGCCGGACATCTTCTCGATTTCTTTAAGAAGGCTGGTCATATCGAAACAGGGTATACGGTAATGTTCGCAATTGCTGCATGTGCGTATATACTTGCATGGATCATAATGAATATTTTTTCGCCAAAAATCAAGAAAGTAATAATTGACTGAGAATTTTTTTTCATTGTAAATTCAGATAATGTCCTCAAAAAAAGCAAGGATAAAAGATATTGCCAGGATGGCTGGCGTCTCTATTGGAACAATAGACAGGGTAATCCATAACCGGGGTGAAGTTGCAGAAAAAACGAAATTAAAGGTCCAGCAATTTCTGAAGGAAACAAATTACTCTCCCAACTTTATGGCTCAGGCGCTGAAGTCAAAAAAACGATTCCACCTGGTATCTCTTTTACCCGAAGCTACTCAGGAAAATTCATTCTGGAAAAAACACAGCACCGGAATGGCCAGAGCTATTGAGGAACTTGAGCCATTTCCTGTCAATCTGAGCCAGAAAACCTTTAATATGCTGAGCGAAACTGATTTTCAGGAAAAAGCTGCCGGGATAATCGAAATGAGACCTGATGGCGTACTCCTTGCTCCTATATTCAAATCGGAATCCATTGTGTTCTGCCAGACATTACAAAATGAAGGTATACCGTTTGTATTCATAGATGGATTTATTGAGGAAACAGGATTTCTGGCTTACATCGGCGAGAACATATTCCAGAGCGGTAGAGTGGCTGGTCAGCTTATAGACATAATCACTCCGGTAAATAGTGACATTCTGATTGTAAGCATTGCGAAAAACCTCAGAAATGTTCATCATCTGGATAAACGTGCTGAAGGATTTATGAGCTTTTTCAACAGCGAGTGCAGAAATAAAGGGAAGAAAATTATTCTGAACATTCCCGATCCTTCACCTGACACAATCAGGAAATATATTGATAAAGCGCGTAAAGAAAGCCCGCTGATAGGTTCAATATTTATTACCGGCTCGAGATCACATCTTATAGCATCCTATCTGGAGAAGAACAACCTTAAATCAATTAATCTGATCGGTTATGATCTGCTGGATTTGAATGTGAAGTATCTAAAATCAGGCACAACCCGGTTCTTAATCGGTCAAAGACCTGATGAACAGATATATAAAGCAATAAAAAAATTATTTGAGTTTCTGTCGCAGAATAAGGTACCGGATCAGGTCGAGTATCTGCCTGTCGATATTATTACTTCTGAAAATGTGGACTTTTTTGTTTAATTCCAGCTTATCTTCCTTTGTGTTGACTTTGTGGTCTCTTATGTAACTTGCTTCCTTCTCGAGAGCTTTTACCCCCTTCCCAGCCTTCCCCAGGGGAAGGGGGTAATAGTATAAAAGAGACTAATTCAATGTTAGTATATAAGGTTATTAATCTTGAAGTTCCTATATTTGATAGACGAGATACTTTGTAGTAAAAAAAATTAAAATCAGATGAAAACACTCGGTAAATATTCATTTGGCCTCGGAGACAGATTTGGTCACCAGGGAAGTGCACAACTGAGAGCAATAATTGAAGCATCTGTTCAGGGAATCGAAATCACTCCGGTCTGGAACAAATCAAACCGCGAACATAATACCATCGGCACTCAGCCTGCTGATGTAAGGGCAGAAGCAGATCATGCAACAAAAAAAGCAGGCTATAATAAGCCCTACTTTGTTGATGCGGATCATATTAATCTCGATTCTGTGGATCGCTTTATTGAACCGAGTGATTTTTTTACGATTGATGTGGCTTCCTATATTGGAAAGAAAGCCGATGAGAACGAGATATCGGAATTTCTCGCCGGAACAAAGAAGTATTCCGATAAAATTTCCTTAAGTGGCACACAATTTTCATTCAGGACATCGGAAATACAGCTTCGTCAGATTGCAGAGAAATATCTCTTCGCCACAATAAAAGCCTGGGATATTTACCGGAAGATTGAAAAGATAAAAGGGAAAGGTAATTTTGTTACAGAGGTATCAATGGATGAGGTCGCTCAGCCCCAGACGCCGGTTGAGCTCTTCTTCATTCTCAATATGCTGGCAATGGAAAATATCCCGGTTCAGACTATTGCCCCAAAGTTCTCCGGAAGATTTAACAAGGGGGTTGATTATGCAGGCGATCCGCTCGGGTTTGCACGTGAATTTGAAGCAGATCTTAGGATTATTGATTTTGCAGTACAGGAATTCGGCCTTCCGCAAAATCTAAAAATGAGCATTCATTCAGGATCGGATAAGTTTGCAATATACCCGCATATAGGAAATATTATAAAGAAATCTGATAAAGGCATTCATGTGAAAACTGCCGGTACCACATGGCTCGAGGAAGTTAATGGTCTGGCACTCGCGGGAGGCGAATCACTTGACTTTGTTAAAGATCTATATCTGAAGTCGGTTGACAGTATTGATGAATTATGTGCACCTTATTCAGATGTAATTGATATAAAAGTATCTGCGTTGCCATCCATACAGGAAGTAGCAAAATGGGATGGCAAAAAATTTTCTGACAGTATTACGCATATTGCTGGAAACAAATCATATAACCCTGATATGAGACAACTGGTGCATGTTGCCTATAAGATTGCAGCACATGAGATCAAAGATTATTTCAGATTAATTGAAACTAATGAACAGATCGTTTCTCAATGTGTTTATGAGAACATTTATAACAGGCACATATGCAGGCTATTTGATATCAGATAGGTCTATATTGCGGTTCTTGATACCCCTTTTTGGCCTGCTTGTCAAGCTCCAGAGCCGCGCTCCAGAGATAATGTGATTTACTCTCCCAGTAAACATAAATCAGAAATCTGACATAGCTGACCTATTCCAGCGTTGCAGCTCCGCTGATTGGTTTCGCAACAGTCTGATGCAAATCCAAAACCAGTATTTCATTCATGCCTTCATGCATCAAAGTGGATGGACAATATAGTCTCTTCTGTGGTCCAATGTTCCAGTATCTTCCAAGATTATGTCCATTAATCCACACAATACCTTTTACATAATTCGTCATATCTATGTAAGTATCAGCCCCTACATTTCCTTCGGCACGTGACAGGAAAAAATTGCCCCTGAAAAATATCCCCGGTTTTTTTGAGGAAATAGCTGTAGAACGAATATTCCAAATGAATTTTTTATCCATAGGAAGTTTATAGATCTGCCAGTTCAGCAGAGTCGTGCCATTTAGGGTAACACTATCGGTAATTCCCTTACGGTCGATAATATTTTTCCCATAATTCAACCGTCCCATACCTTCAACAAGAATCTCCAGCACCGGTGTTTCCGCACTACTTGCCGGGATATCAATTGTGTTTATGCCTTCGCGTCTGTCAAGTTTGCCGATATATGCGCCATCAAGGAAAACGGTAGCATAATCATGAATATCTGAAACTGTCAGTTTTCCTTCTTTTTGACCCTTTAATTCTGTTTTATACAGCAGGAAGCCATAATCCTGACCGAGAGCTTCAAAGGTCCTGGGTTTTAGAGAGTTTTCAGGTTGCGGAAGGTTGTTCCAGATTGATGAAAACGGCAGCATATCAAGTGATGTTATTGTTGAGGCTGTTACAGGATGAGGAATTGGAAATAATTTCTTACCCTTTGGCAGATATGAGCCAATCAGTGTCCTGAGCGCCATATATTTAGGAGTTGCCACACCTTGTTCATTTATGGGGGCATCATAGTCATAGCTTGTGACGTCAGGTTCATAACCTTTTCCTCCCGAATTTGCTCCCGCAGTGAATCCAAAATTAGTGCCTCCATGTATTACATAAAAATTGAATGATTTCTTATTATCCATAAGAAATTTCACCTCATTTAAGAAAGCTGCAGAGTCGGGCTTAGCCCATTTCTCGCCCCAGTGAGTCAGCCAGCCGGGGTATGTTTCACTGCTGAAGGCAGGTACTCCGGGATTAATTTTTGCCGCCAGATCCCAGTCAGCCTGTGAAGTTCCGGAGTTTAATCCCACAGCGCTCCCGGGCAATGATCCAGCCTGCAGGTTTTCGGTTGTGGCACCGTCACAGGTGAAAGTCGGAACATCTATACCCAAAGAGATCCAGATATCTTTCAGCTTTTGAAGATAGTTTTTGTCCTTTCCGTAGCTTCCATATTCATTTTCAATCTGTACCATAAGAATCGGTCCTCCGTTCGTGACAAGAAAAGGCTTTATCTCCTGGGCAAGCCTCGACATATAACGCTCCGCTGCTGCCATATAGCGCGGGTCGAGAGACCTCAGCTGAATGTCCGGTATCCGCAGAAGGTAAGCTGGAATTCCGCCAAGATCCCATTCAGCACATACATAAGGACCGGGTCTTAAAATCATCCACATGCCCTCATCCTGTACGATTTTTATAAACTCGGCAAGATTATGATTCCCGTCTGTAAAATCAAATACCCCTTCTTCCGATTCATGATAATTCCAGAAATCATATATTGAGATTGTATTACATCCCATTGCTTTAGCCATTTCAACCCTGTGTCTCCAGTACTCAACAGGAATTCTGGCAGGATGCATCTCGCCGCTGATTATCTGATATGGAAGGCCATCGAGAAGAAATTCTGTCGTGCCAAGTTTAAAACTATGTTTCCCTTTTTGAGCATGTACTGAAGTAAATGCAATGAGGAGAATTAAAAGACTTAAAATTTTACGCATGATTGTTTAGGTAATATTTATTAAACAGAGACTGGTGTTTACTGTTTACTGTTTACTGTTTACTGTTTACTGTTTACTGTTTACTGTTTACTTTTCACTTAGTCTTAAATCGCCTGAAAGCTATGTAGCTTCCTGTAAAATCCATCATCACGAAGCATGAGCTCAGTATGAGTACCTGTTTCGACTATTCTGCCCTCATCAATCACAACTATGAGGTCAGCATGCTGAATTGTGGAAAGCCTGTGCGCAATTACCAGGGAGGTTCGGTTTTTCATAAGATTAAGTATGGCATCCTGAACAAGTCTTTCCGATTCGGTATCGAGGGCTGAAGTCGCCTCATCAAGGATCAGTATGGGTGGATTTGCCATTATTGCCCTTGCAATGCTTATTCTTTGCCTCTGGCCTCCGCTTAGCTTATTCACCTGATTCTCCTACAAGGTTTTCATATCCGAGTTCTGTTTCCATTATAAATTCATGGGCATTTGCAATACGTGAGGCATTTTCAACTCTTTCCATATCCGGATCATTCACCCCAAAAGCAATATTTTCCCTGAATGACGTATTAAAAAGAATCGCCTGCTGGCTCACTATGCCCATCAGATATCTCATGTCCCTGATTTTCAGATCACGCAAATCTTTTCCATCAATAAGAATACTGCCTTTATCGCAATCCATAAATCGTGGAAGAAGATCAGCAAGGGTTGACTTGCCTGCACCCGATTTTCCTACGATTGCAACAGTCTGGCCTTTTTTGATTTTCAGGTTAATATCTTTCAGAACCGGTTCATTATTATATGCATACCATACGCCTTTAAATTCAATTGAATCATTAAATCCGCTTACCGGTACTGCATCCTCCTTTTCGGTAATAATTTCTTCTGCATCGAGTACCTGATCTATCCGGTCAATAGAAGCCATCCCTTTCTGGATAGCAAAATATGCTGTTGTGATATTCTTTGCAGGTTGTATGATCTGTGAAAAGACAACAAGATAAACAATAAGATTTGCCGGAGTCATGTTACCTGATCCATTCAAAACCAGTTTTCCACCGACATACATCAGGATCATAATCACAATTGTTGAAAGAAATTCACTTATCGGTGAAGCAAGATATGCCTTTCTTATAACCCTGCTGAATACTTTTGCATATTTTTCATTTGCATCAGAAAATTGTGCCCGCATCTTATCTTCCGCATTAAATCCTTTTACAATACTGAGCCCTGTGAGGGTCTCCTCAACAACAGTTAACAGCCTTCCGAGGTTCTGCTGGCCTGCCAGTGATGAGGATCGTAGTGTCCGGCTGGCACGGCCGATAAGCCACCCGCTGACAGGAAGCAATATCAGAGCAAACAGGGTTAACTCATAACTTGTAATAAAAAGATAAACCACGAAGACCACAATCAATATCGGATCTCTGAACATCATTGTAAGTGAAGACATCACAGAGATTTCAACTTCCTGAACATCGTTAGATATCCTTGTCATTACATCACCTTTCCGGGCATCCGTAAAATATGACAATGGAAGTCTGAGTATCTTATCATAGAGTTTTCGTCTGAGATCACGAACGGTGCTCGATCTTATAAAAGCCATACAGTTATTGGCCAGAAAAATAAAACCATTTTTAAAGAGACTTGACGTTATAACAATCAGAACCACCAGGAGCAGCGCACCTGACTGTCCGTTTTTTTCGATAAAAATATGCAGGTAGTATTTACTGAAAGTGCTTAAGTAATCTGTAGTAAGCTGGAAAGGACCGGGATTTACAGTAACTGGCCCTCCGGAACTGAAGAGTACTTCAAGAAATGGCTTAATCAAAGTAAATGTCAGAAGTGCAAATAGTGCGCTTAATATGTTGTAGAGGATATTTTTTACTGCCGACCATTTATAAGGAGCAAAATATTTAATTAGTAATCTGATGTTATTCATCTAGAAATATTATTTGATTAAAACCCTGTAAAATTAAAGGGAGTTATTGCCATTAATTCAGTCTTTATACTGTCACTAGATCTCAAGATTTTCAATGAAATTAGTTATTGATTCGTATGTTATTTTCTGATTTGTTCTGGTAAGATCAAGAAGTGCCTCATATGGGTTCGGATAACCCTCTCTTCGCAGAATTGTCTGGATTGCTTCAGCAACAACTGCCCAGTTATTATCCAGGTCACTTTTAATTTTCTCATTATTTACAATAAGTTTATGCAAGCCTTTAAGCAGTGAATTAAATGCAATCAGAGAATGACCAATCGGTACACCAATATTTCTGAGCACAGTTGAATCGGTAAGATCGCGCTGAAGTCTGGATATAGGCAGCTTCATGGAAAGATGTTCGAAGATTGCATTTGCATAGCCCAGATTTCCTTCTCCGTTTTCAAAATCAATAGGATTTACTTTATGAGGCATTGCTGATGATCCTATTTCACCTTTCTTGATTTTTTGTCTGAAATAATCCATGGAAATATACGACCAGAAGTCGCGAGCCATATCAATGAGAATTACATTTATCCTGTCTCATGTTATCGAACAGAGCGGCCAGATTATCATAATGTTCTATCTGGGTTGTTGGTTGGGAACGGTCGAGACCAAGCTCTTCATTCACAAAATTGTTTGCAAATGAGATCCAGTCAATTTCAGGATATGCAACCTTATGAGCATTAAAGTTACCTGTTGCTCCACCGAACTTTGCCGAATAAGGTATCTGCCCGAAATATTTTGTCTGCCCGTCAATCCTGGCTATGAAAACTTCAATCTCCTTACCAAGTCTTGTCGGTGAAGCAGGTTGCCCATGCGTCCTTGCCAGCATTGGAATCTCTTTCCATTCATCGGCGAATCCTGCGAGTGTCTCCCTCAATTCATACAACAGGGGAAAATAAAGATTGATCATCGCATCTTTTATTGACAGGGGAATAGCGGTATTATTGATATCCTGTGAAGTCAGACCAAAGTGTATGAATTCGCTCCATTTCCCCCAGCCCGATTGAAAAAATCTTTCCTTAAGAAAGTATTCGATAGCTTTTACATCGTGATTTGTTATTTTCTCTCTCTCCTTAACTTTTTCAGCATCTGCAATATCAAAGTCTTCATAGATCGATCTGAGCAACTTAAAATTATCTTTTTTGAAATCAATAAGTTGAGGAAGAGGTATCTCACATAAAGCAATGAAATATTCAATTTCTACCATTAACCTGTATCTTATCAGGCCAAACTCTGAAAAATAAAGATCAAGTTCATCCACTTTACTTCTGTATCGTCCGTCGAGCGGCGAAATGGCTGTAAGAAAATTTAATTCCATTATTAATCAGATTGGGGTTTCACTTGTTATAAGAATAAGTACAAAAGTACTATTTTAGACGTTGTAAAAAAAAGTGTATGGGGAAAATCAGAATTTCAGCTGTTAAATATGCAAATACATATCCGTTCATGTATGGATTGGTGGAAAGCGGATTTGAAAAAAAGGTTATTCTGCAGACTGATCATCCGGCTGATTGTGCTTCAAAACTGATTGGTGATAAAGTAGATATCGGCCTTATCCCTGTAGCTGCTTTACCCCTTCTCAAAGAATATCAGATAATCAGCGACTATTGTATCGGCGCTGAGAAGAATGTCAGAACAGTTCTCTTCTGAGCAATTGTCCTTTTGAGAATATAAGATCCGTTTTCCTTGATTACAGGTCGCGATCCTCAATCAATCTTACAAAAGTCCTGGCAAAAAACGCCTGGAAAAGAGAATTCAAATGGGTTAATACCTCAAAAGGATTTGACTTTCTGAATATTGGTCTCGATGAGGCTGTCGTTCTTATCGGTGACCAATGTTTTGAATATGAAAACAGTTTCCGGTACAAACTTGATCTGGCGCTGGAATGGGAAAATTTTTCAGGGCTCCCGTTCGTTTTTGCATGCTGGACAGCCAACAAGGTTCTTGAGAGAGTATTTGTCAACGAGTTCAATGAAGCTCTGAAACTGGGGGTGAATAATATTGATGCAGTGGTGGAAAAGTTTGGACAGACGGGAGTTATAAATGGCATTGTTCTTAAAAACTATCTTGAGGAGAATATCGCTTATGAATTTGATGATGAAAAAAAGAAAGGCCTCAAAATGTTTCTTGAATTAATGACAAAACTATAAAAACCCATTTAACCATATCGGTGTAAACCAAGTGTCGCAAATTGATTTTCTTCGTTCACCCCGACCCCGAGGGGAGCGAAGAAAATCAATTTACTTCCGCGAAGCGGATGGGGTAAATAAATTGATTTTCGAGCGATGGGTGCAAAAACAACACTGATAACACCTTAACTATCAGAAATTATAAGGAGGAAGACTACGAGCCGTATCCCGCTTATGGGCATTGACAGGTCTTGGAAATCCCGAACGGGGTGATACGAATGAAGTTATAAAAAGACTCTCCTCTCGGCGGATTATTTCTTGTAATGGAATTAAGATCAAAAGACAAAGGGAATATATGTGGTACTTCATGGATGACAAATGATGGCAGAAGGATTCTCCTGCATCATTTTGGAATTTTGCCGGAATACCAGGGAAAAGGCTATTCCAAAATACTTTTAAAAGAATCACTCCGGTATGTTAAGAAAACCGGGCTGCAGGTAAAATTAGAGGTTCAATTCATCGAATTTACGGGCTATAAATCTCTATAACAATTTCGGATTTAAGCTTTTAAACGGATATAATATTTATCTTATGCGAGATCTTTCAAAATTATGAAAATGTTATAACATTATCTATTTAATTTTTACCTTTGAGTTTTGATGTGTGCAGATTAATATTAACAAACTAAGCAAAGATATCATGGCTAAAACAATCACCTTTAACGAGCTCCGGAAGATAAAAGACCAGTTACCCTCCGGTAGTATGAGACAGATTGCAGAAAAACTGGATCTGAATGAAGAGACTGTCAGAAACTACTTCGGAGGGAGAAATTTTGACAAGGGCCAGAGCGTTGGGATTCATTATGAACAGGGACCTGATGGAGGTATTGTTACACTTGATGATACAACTATACTCGACTTAGCTCAGAAAATGATTAATTTCTGATTCATTCTCTGACAGCCTGCATAAAAGCAAAAGGCTACGTCTTTTGCTTTTTTTATTAATTATGGATCCCACCGGTATAATAGAATCTGCTGAGAGGAAATATAAACAGATCCTTGAGGAATATTTCATTTCTGTTTACAACGATGCAACACTCTCCTCACATGGAATAGAGCATCACAGAAGGGTATGGAATTATTCCAGGGAATTGTTGAAACTAATCCCTCTTAAAAATGAGAATAATAACATTATACAGCTTACAGAGGAACTGATAATCGCCAGCTATCTTCATGATATCGGCATGTCCGTAGATCCTGGTATAAAACACGGAAAACACAGCAGGGAACTATGCCTCAGGTTCCTCTCAGCATATAACCTGCGGGAAGATGATTTCCCTGATCTATCCGACGCAATCGAAAACCATGATAATAAGGACTATCCGGGTAACGAAATCCGGAATGAGCTCCTTAAAATTCTTTCAATAGCTGATGATCTTGACGCTTTTGGATACATTGGAATATTCAGATATTCAGAAATCTATCTTACAAGAGGAATAAATCCGGGAAAAATAGGTTACCTGATCAGGGAAAATGCCTCTAAAAGGTTTAATAACTTAGCCCCGGCACTTGAAACACATTCCGGTTATTTTCAAAAACACCATCAGCGGTATATTATTCTGGATGAATTCTTCAGAAAATACAATGAACAGCTGCCCTCCTATCATTTTTACACATTAAATCCTTCCGGTAATTGTGGTGTGATCCAGCTTTTTGCAAACATGATCAGCGACAAAATTTCTCTGAGCGAAATATATAAACAGGTTCAGACAAGCATAAATGATCCGGTAATTAAAGTATTTTTTGGTGAGCTGGAAAAGGAGTTGAACAACACTTAATTATCTTACAATCAGAAACATCCCCCTTGCCCCCTTCAAAGGGGGAATGGATTCCGGATGTCACTAAGTTCTGCAATGTAAATAAGGAACCTAATCTCTTTGTTCAGAAGTTATGAGACCTAACGAAACATATTCCCCCTTTGAAGGGGGTTAGGGGGATGTCATAACCCTTATCTGCATTGTGCTCTTTTAAATACTTGGTGTACCTTTGTGCCTTTGTGGCAGAAATTATCCGATATGACAACAAACAATTCAAATATCCCATCCCCTTTTGATCCTGAAGTTTTCAGAGAAGAGGGACATAAGCTCGTTGACAGATTATCAGAATATCTTCAGCAATCATTGTCAGGTGCAGATATGCCGGTATTACCATGGAATGATCCTGACAAGCTCACAGATCTATTCTCTTTTGATTCTGGTGGTGGTGAGAATGAATCACTCGACTCTTTCATTAAAAGAATTATCGATTATTCAATCCATATTCATCATCCTCATTATATCGGACACCAGGTTACATCTCCCCTGCCATTGACTGCTCTGGTTCAGTTCTGCACCACACTTCTCAACAATGGAGCAGCTATCTACGAGATGGGTCCTGTCAATATGGCAATGGAAAAAAATGTCATAAAGAAATTTGGCTCGATGATTGGCTACAAAGATGGATTTGACGGGATCTTTACGCATGGTGGTACCGCAGGGAACCTGACTTCAATGCTTGCGGCACGACAGGCAAAAACCGACTATAATATCTGGGAAGATGGAGTAAAGGAAATGGAAAAACCAGGATATATGATTTCAGAACAGGCTCATTACAGTGTCGGTAGAAATGTGAAAATAATGGGTTTGGGAGAAGAATCAATCGTAAAAGTCCCTGTTGACAGCAATTTCAGGTTGCGAACTGATCTCCTTGAAAAAATCAGAAATGACGCTGAGAAAAAAGGCATAAAGATCATCTCAGTGGTTGCAAGTTCATGTTCTACAGCAACAGGATCCTATGATGATCTCAGTGCTGTTGCTGATTTCTGTGAAAAATACGACCTGTGGATGCATGTCGATGGAGCCCATGGCATGGGAGTTCTTTTCTCTGAAAAATATCGCGAAAGGATTGACGGCATTGACAGAGCAGATTCAATAGTTATTGATTTCCATAAGATGTTGCTCGTCCCTGCTCTTAACACTTTGGTAATGTTCAAAAACGGAGAACGTTCTTTTGAAACTTTTGCCCAGAAAGCATCCTATTTATTTCAGAAGTCACAGAAAAACCTTTGGTTTAACAGTGCCATCAGAACAATCGAGTGTACAAAAAGCGCACTTGGAATAATCGCCTATTCCGCCATGAAATATTACGGCGGCAGTTATTACAGGGAGTATATTGAAAGCAGATATGACCTGGCTAAGGTTTTTTCTGAAATGATCAGATCCAATAAAAATTTCAGCATGGCAGTCGAGCCCGAAAGTAATATTGTGTGCTTCAGATTTTCGCCTGAAAGTAAATCAGGGGAGGATCTTAATGCTATAAATTCCGAAATCAGGTCGATAATTATAAAGGAGGGCTCGTTTTACATCGTACAGGTGGAACTTCAGGGAAAAATCTGGCTTAGGGTTACAATAATTAATCCTGTTACATCAAAGAATGATTTGAAAACACTGATCAACAGAGTGGAGGCTATAGGGACAAAACTTCTATTATGAGTTCCGGTTTTCTCAGATAAATCTCACAGCCGTCCCTATTTTTCCAGTATATCTGACCTGGTCCCATGAAGAGTAGTCTATTTGCATATGATTATATGTGTATAAATACTCATACGATTCGAGCATTATTGCGACCAGAAATAATAATTATCTGCCGTATTTTTGAAGTCCACAGATAATTGATTCTATGCTGGATATATTAATAAGAGAGCCTGAAAGGAAAATTGATACGGCTGTCAGCTTAAAGGTCAGTGACAGAGCGGATAAGCCAATAAAGAGTTTCATGAAGTCTGTTTCATGGCGGATTGTTGGTACAATCGACACTATGATTATCAGTTACTTTATCACAGGAAGAATTTCACTGGCAATATCCATTGGAAGTGTGGAGGTGATCACAAAAACTATCCTGTATTATTTTCATGAAAGACTCTGGGCACACATTCATAAGATCAGACTGGGACTCTTCGCAAAAACAAGCAAAAAGGAATATGAAGTTAAAGGAGCTGAATGATCGGTTAAACTGCAAATCTATCGAAGAAAGTCTCTCCATACTTGTTAAACTCTTTCCCGGGAAAATCATTTTCACAACAAGTTTGGGTATTGAAGACCAGGTAATTACTCACAAAATATTTAAGAACAATCTCGATATCAGGGTTGTGACACTTGATACAGGAAGATTATTCCCCCAAACCTATGATGTACTTTCCACTACAATAATAAAATACAACAAAAAAATCCATATTTATTTTCCTGAATATGAAGCCGTTGAAAAATTAGTGACAGAAAAGGGCCCTTACAGCTTTTACCAGTCTGTTGAAAACAGAAAGGAATGCTGCCATATAAGGAAGATTGATCCTTTAAACAGAGCATTAAACGGAATTGAATGCTGGGTGTCAGGAATAAGAGCCGACCAGTCAGAAAACAGGCAACAGATGGAATGGCTTGAATATGACCCTGGCAAAAATCTTTTTAAGTTCTATCCACTTTTCAATTGGACATTTGAGGATGTAAAAAAGTTTGTCAGCGAAAATGATGTTCCTTATAACACTCTACATGATAAAGGCTTCGTGAGTATCGGGTGCGAACCCTGCACAAAAGCGATTAAACCGGGAGAGGATTTCAGGGCAGGCAGATGGTGGTGGGAGAATGATGGCGCAAAGGAATGTGGATTACATGTGAAATAAGGCGTAAAGGCGTAAGGGCATAAAGGCGTAAAGGTAATCCGCATACCGCATACCGCATACCGCATACCGCAACCGCATACCGCAACCGCATACCGCATACCGCATACCGCATACCGGATACTTAAATAACTTATTTGAATGAAAACCACATTAAATATAAATGACGCGCATCTCAGGGAGCTTGAATCTGAGGCTATCTATGTGATGCGTGAAGTTGCTGCCCAGTTTGAAAATAAGGTTCTTCTGTTTTCCGGAGGAAAAGATTCAATCGTTCTTGTGCACCTGGCACGAAAAGCATTCTGGCCGGCAAAGATCCCTTTCAGCCTGATGCATATCGATACTGGCCACAATTTCCAGGAAACGCTTAAATTCCGTGATGATCTTGCCAAAGAATTCGGGGCTGAGCTTATTGTAAAGCTGGTTCAGGATTCAATTGATAATGGTCGGGTTGTTGAAGAACAAGGTGTAAACGCAAGCCGTAATAAGGCTCAAACAATTACTCTTCTCGATGCCATAGAAGAACTGAAAATCGATGTTGCAATTGGCGGTGGTCGTCGCGATGAGGAGAAAGCACGGGCAAAGGAAAGATTCTTTTCCCACAGAAATGAATTCGGTCAGTGGGACCCAAAGAATCAACGCCCTGAACTATGGAATATCTTCAATGGAAGGAAACACATGGGCGAACACTTCAGGGTCTTTCCAATAAGCAACTGGACTGAACTTGATGTCTGGCAATATATTCTGAACGAAAGCATCAAACTACCTGAATTATACTACACTCATAAACGTAAAATTTTTAGCAGAGGTGGCATATATCTTGCCTGGGCGCCCTTCATGCAGTTAAAACCAAACGAGAAGGTGTTTGAAACTGATGTACGTTGCAGGACAATCGGAGATATTACCTGCACTGGTGTGACTCTCTCAAAGGCAGATACTCTGGAGGATATTATTTCAGAAATAGCTGCTACCCGGGTCACCGAACGAGGCGGAAGATATGATGACAAGCGCTCGGAAGCAGCAATGGAGGATCGTAAGAAGGAGGGATATTTCTGAGGTGTGAGGTGTGAGGTGTGAGGTGTGAGGTGTGAGGTGTGCGGTTCGCGGTACGCTGGAGGCGATATCCCTGATGCCCGATGACTGACGCCTGACGCCAATTTTAAATATACAGGATACTATAGAATTAAGACATACATGAAGATAAACGGTAAAAGCAAAAATAAGAGTCTGCTCAGATTCACAACTGCAGGAAGTGTCGATGACGGAAAGAGCACCCTTATAGGCAGGCTGCTTTACGACAGCAAATCAATATTTGAAGACCAGATGGAACATATCATCCAGTCAGGGAAACGTCTGGGCAGAGAGGAACTCGATCTTTCACTTTTAACCGACGGACTGAGAGCTGAACGTGAGCAGGGAATAACCATCGATGTGGCTTACAGATATTTTGCAACACCGGCAAGAAAATTTATTATTGCTGATACCCCCGGACATATCCAGTATACGAGGAATATGGTTACAGGAGCCAGTACTGCTGATCTGGCAGTTATACTAATTGATGCAAGAAAAGGAGTGCTGGAACAGACAATCAGGCATTCCTATATCGCCTCGCTACTTGACATTCGACATATAATTTTCTGTATCAACAAAATGGACATGGTAAACTGGTCAGAATCAATGTACAGTGATATAAAAGCCCAGCTGACATCTCTGGTTGTCAAACTTAAAATAGAAGACGCCCATTTCATCCCGATCAGTGCCAAATATGGTGATAATGTTGTCGATAAATCACTGAACATGGATTGGTACACTGGCAAAACATTTCTTGATCTCATCGAGACAATAGAGATAAAAAGAAATAAGAATGACAACAAACGTTTTCCGGTGCAAACGATTATTCGTCCACATACCTCAGAATTTCACGATTACAGGGGCTATGCGGGAAGAGTTGCAGGTGGAATATTCAGGCCAGGCGATGATGTAATGATTTTACCTTCACTCCGTAAGTCAAGAATAAAAAGTATCGATATTTTAGGAAAGACTCTTTCCGAAACGATTGAAGGAGATTCCGTCGCAATTTCTCTTGAAGATGAAATTGACATCAGCAGAGGTGACATGATTGTTTCTGCTGATGATCTGCCAGAGATTAGTCAGGATATTAACCTGATGATTTGCTGGTTCAATGAAAAACCATTAAATATCTGCGGAAGGTACCTGATTAAGATTAACAGCAATGAAGCAGGATGTATTGTGAAATCAATAAGTTACAGGATGAATATCAACACTCTTGAAAATGACCTGGTGAATACCACGATTAATATGAACGACATCGCCAGCATTACTATAAAAACCTCAAAGCCTGTATTTTTTGACAGTTATAAGAAAAATAATACCACCGGCAGTATGATCTTCATCGATGAAGGTACAAATGAAACTGTTGCCGCCGGAATGATTATCTGAAGCCGGTAAGGTCGTGCAGGTCGTGCAAGTCTTGCAGGTCGTGCAGTCTTGCAGTCCTGCGGGTCATGAGCGTGGCAATAGACCGCAAGACCGCAAGACTGCACGACTGCATGACTTGAACTTAATACATTCCAACATCTAAATATGAATATATATGTAATATCATATCTTTTGTATAGAAAAAGGAATAGATTTGACCCTGCAAAATTTATAGAAGGATTATTAATATATGAATCAGACTAATAATAAAGACCGGGAGAATCTTGTGTTTGCTCCCGGATGTGCATTATTGTTGTACAAACCGGCACTCGTTGAAAAAATTCATCGTCAGCTCCAGGAAAATTTTGGCAAAATGGAATTGCTGATGACATGCTGCAAAATTGAGCCAAACCTGCCGGCCAATTCTAAAATAATAAATGTTTGTCCGGGTTGTGATAAACGCTTTGCAAATGATTATAATAATATTTCAACGATTTCATTGTGGGAGGTTTTGGATCAGAGTAATTTTTTCAAATTCCCTGATCATAAAGGAAAGCGTATGTCAATAACCGATGCTTGCCCGACAAGAAATAAAAAAGTAGTTCAGGATGCAATTAGATCGATTATTTTAAAGATGAATATTGAAATCGTTGAACCCGAAAAAACAAAATCAAAAAGTACTTGTTGTGGCGCAGGATATTATGGTGAATTACCTATTGAATTTGTTCTGGAAGCTATGAAACAGAGAACAGCCGAAATGCCGGAAAACGATGTAGTTGTGTATTGCGTTTCCTGTATAAAATCAATACATATCGGAGGTAAAAAGCCTCAGTATCTTCCTGATTTACTATATGAGGAAGAAACTGAACCACAGACTTTTCACCCCGATGAGTGGTATCCTGAACTGGATAATTTCATTGAAGAGCATTCGTTGTTAAAAAGTGTAAAGTAAAAAAACCGAACTTTACAGCTATTGGTTTGTTATTATCATTAAAGGAAAAATCTGATTTGATTAGAATAAGGATTAAAGAAATGAAATATTACTTTAGCACGACAACCGGAAAACCATTTGATGAGACGATTCAACTTCTGACTGACAAGCTTAAATCAGAAGGCTTTGGAGTTATCAGCGAGATAAAAATGCATGAAAAACTTAAGGAAAAACTTAATGTGGACTTTAAGAAATATACTATCCTCGGAGCGTGTAATCCTTCATTTGCCCTCAAAGCTCTTTCTTTAGAAGATAAAATCGGGACAATGTTACCCTGCAATCTTATTGTCATAGAACAGGAAGCCGGGAAAATTGAAGTTGCAGCAATAAATCCAATGGCTTCGATGGGATCGGTTTCGAACACAGAACTTTATGATCTGGCTCACAAGGTATCACAGATATTGAAAACAGTTGTTGAACATATCTGAATTTAACAAAACAGGAAAAAAATTACTCATAATAAAATTTATCATTTTCTTTGTAAACTGATTATGAAAGAAATCTGTTAAACAGATGATAAAAAAAGTATTATCCATAACTTCAATTGTCTTAATACTGACTGCAATGCTGCATTTTTCGGTCGCAACTCACTATTGCGGTGGAAGAATAGCATCGTCTGAAGTTTCATTATCAGGAAAATTAGCAACTTGCGGAATGGAACAGTTCGATAGGCAGTTGCCTGCTTCCGGATTGATATTCTCATCTCACTGTTGTGATAATGACATAAGATATTATGGAATAAGCGGAAATTATGTCCCTTCATTTACATGCATTCCACAAACTTTCTTAACTAATTCTCAGATGATTGAAATACCTGAAAATATATTCAGGCATTTATTTTCTGCTTTAAAAATCCCAATATCCGAGAGCCCCCCTGACCAGGTTAATTGCAGCGTCGTGAAACTCTCCGACATCTGCACTTACCGGATCTGATTTCACTTCCTCCTGTCTGATACAAAAACGGGCTTTCCCGTTTAAATTAGTTGTATTTCTTAAAATATGACTAATGCATGTTTTGTATATGCTTAAATATATTTACTGATTCATCTAACCTTTAACATTAATTAAAATGAAACAATTAAGATCGATACTTATAATCACAATCATATCTGTAATCGGAATAGTAACTTTTGCACAAACAAAGCCTGTTCTGAAAACAGAGACATTTAAAGTTTTCGGAAATTGCGAATTATGCAAAAGCAGGATTGAAAAGGCTTTAAAAATTGAAGGTGTTGCAAGCGCTGACTGGGTTATAAAAACAAAAATGCTGACGGTAACATTCGACCCTAAAAAGACTAACTCTGAGCTTCTTGGGAAGAAACTTGCTGCGGTCGGACATGATACCGAAAAGATCAAATCAACCGATGTCACATACTCTAAGCTTCCGGGGTGCTGTCATTATGAGAGACCCTAGGCTTCGCTCAATCAACGGACGCATCAGTATGAGCATAGCCGAAGCATGAAGCAAAAACAACAACTATGTTTAACAAGCTTGTAAAATATTTTCTGGAGAATCGTCTGATTACGATCATACTGCTCATGGCTTTTGTGGTGACTGGCCTGGTTACCATGCCATTCAATCTGAATTCCGGCCTTTTGCCCAGAAATCCTGTGCCTGTTGATGCCATTCCAGATATCGGGGAAAATCAGCAAATTGTTGCCACAGAATGGATGGGCCGTTCCCCTAAGGATATTCAGGATCAGATCAGCTACCCTCTCACTACAGCTTTACTTGGAATCCCGGGAGTTCAGACTATCAGGAGTACTTCTATGTTTGGAATGTCTTTTATCTATATAATATTTAAAGACAATATAGAATTTTACTGGAGCCGGTCGAGGATACTCGAAAAGCTAAGCTCCCTCCCATCAGGCACTCTCCCCACCGGCGTGAAACCATCATTGGGTCCCGACGCTACGGCACTTGGCCAGATATTCTGGTATACACTTGAGGGCCGTAATCCTAAAACCGGTCAGCCCAATGGCGGTTGGGATCCGCAGGAACTCAGAACCATTCAGGATTTTTATGTGAAATACAGTCTGTCTTCAGCGGAAGGAGTATCTGAAGTTGCTTCAGTCGGGGGATTTATAAAAGAATACCAGGTTGATCTTAATCCTGATGCACTCAAAGCTTTTAATGTGTCCGTCATGGATGTTATGAACGCTGTGAAGAACAGTAATCTTGATATCGGTGCCGAAACCATTGAACTTAATAATGTTGAGTATATCATCCGTGGTTTGGGATATATTAAAAGTCTTAAGGATCTTGAACTCTCGGTCGTCACGGTACATAATAATATCCCGGTTCGCATTAAAGATGTGGCACATGTCAGTTTTGGGCCGGCAACCCGAAGAGGTGGTCTTGATAAATCTGGTTCTGAAGCAGTTGGTGCTGTCGTGGTGGCCAGGTATGGATCAAACCCGATGGAAGTCATTAATAATGTCAAGGAAAAGATTAAGGAAATTGAGCCCGGATTGCCACAAAAAACATTAGCCGACGGGACAGTATCGAGAGTCACCGTTATACCATTCTACGACAGGACAGGACTCATAAAAGAGACAATAGGTACACTTCGCTCGGCACTGTCACATGAGATACTCATAAGCATAATCGTCATTATAGTGCTTGTTCTAAACCTCCGGGCCTCAATTATTGTGGCCGGTTTGCTTCCACTCGGAGTATTAATGACTTTTATACTGATGAGGCTTTTTGGAGTTGAAGCGAATATTGTAGCATTATCAGGAATTGCTATTGCCATTGGTGTTATGGTCGACATAGGGATTGTTGATGTGGAGAACATCCTCCGTCATCTGGATATGCCTGAGAACAAAGGAATAAGAGGCAAAAAACTCATGAATGTGATCTATCAGGCTACTACAGAAGTGAGAGCCGCCGTTGTTACCTCCATTGCAACAACAATTGTGAGCTTCCTGCCGGTATTTGCAATGCAGGCTCAGGAAGGAAAACTATTTCATCCATTGGCTTTAACGAAAACATTCGCCCTTCTTTCTGCATTTATCCTGGGGATAGTTGTGCTGCCAACGCTTGTGCATATTCTTTTTAACATATCGTTCGACAAAAAAAAGATTTCCAAAGTATGGAATAGTATCCTTATCGCTGGCGGCCTGTTCTTTGTGATTTTCTGGAAAGCATGGCCTGCTATCGCATTGATAGCTGTTGGCATCAATAACCTTCTCGACAGAAAATGGTCTGAGGAACGCAAAGAGTTTCCCGGTTATATAAACATAATCGTCACTGTATTATTTGCAATCTGGTACCTTTCCATAGAATGGCTTCCACTCGGGGCCCACAACAGTGAATTTGTAAATTTTCTTTTTGTTATAGTGACCGTGAGTCTGATCCTCGCCATATTAATGACCATGGTACATTACTATGAAAACATACTCAGGTGGGCTTTAGAGAATAAGTGGAAATTTCTTCTCATTCCAATGTTTACCCTGTTCCTCGGATTGATGTCGTGGTTAGGCACAGAAAAAGTATTCGGATATTTAGCCACAGGTTTTGAAAAGACTGGATGGAAAAGCTTCAGAAGGTCAGCACTGTGGCAATCTGCAATACTGACATTCCCGGGAACGGGAAAAGAATTTATGCCATCACTTAACGAAGGATCCTTTCTGTTAATGCCAACCAGTATGCCTCATTCCGGAATTGAAAAAAACCTGGAATATGTGGAAACACTTGATAAACGCTTATCGGCCATCCCGGAGGTGGAGCTTGCAGTAGGTAAATGGGGGCGAGTGAATTCGGCGCTCGACCCTGCCCCTGTCCAGATGTTCGAAAATACAATAAACTACAAACCGGAATATATCCTTGATGAAGATGGGAACCGGATGAAGTTTAAAGTTGATAAAGATGGAAGATATATCCTGAACGCAAATCTGATCAGAAATAAAATTGAAATAAATAGAAATGATGTTGAAATTAATAGAAATGATGTTGAAATAAATGGAGAAAAAGTTGAAATTAACAGTGTCAAAGAAGTAACATTCGATAAAGAGAGCAATCAATATTCCATACTGATCAATGGCAAATGGGTTCAGGTTGAAAAGCCGGCTTCATCAACGCATTTTCATATATTTCAATACATTTCAACACATTTCAAGGAATTCCTGATTCCCGATGCTGATGGCGAATACTTCCGTCTGTGGCGCCCGCAGATAAAAAAACCGCTTGACATCTGGAATGAGATAGTAAAAGTGACTGAAATCCCCGGCTTAACATCCGCGCCTAAATTGCAGCCTATAGAAACCAGGCTGGTAATGCTTTCAACTGGTATGAGAGCTCCAATGGGGCTGAAAGTATATGGACCTGATCTCGAAAGTATTGAAAAAGCCGGACTACTATTTGAGAAAACATTAAAAGAGATACCGGATATAAAGTCATCGTCGGTTTTCTACGACCGTGCGGTAGGCGCACCCTATCTTGAAATTAAACTTAACCGGGAAGCTATGGCCCGGTATGGCATGAGGGTAAGCGATATTCAGGAAATTTTACAGGTTGCTGTTGGTGGAATGACTCTCTCCACATCGGTCGAGGGTCGCGAAAGATTCCCCATCAGAGTAAGATATGCACGCGAACTCAGGGATAATCCGGAGGATCTTAAACGGATACTGGTAACAGGCATGAACGGAGTTCAGATACCTCTGGGAGAGATTGCAGATATCGATTATACGCGTGGTGCCCAGATGATCAGAAGTGAGAATACCTTTCTGGTTGGATACGTCATATTTGATAAGATGGAAGGAAAGGCTGAAGTGGATGTAGCAGAACAGGCCGGGAAAATAATAAAAGACAAGATCGACTCCGGCGAGCTCATTCTTCCGCAGGGAGTAAGTTATAAATTGGCCGGCAATTATGAAAACCAGTTAAGAGCCACAAAAAGACTTGCAATTGTCATTCCCTTAAGCTTAATATTGATACTGCTCCTTTTGTATTTTCAATTCCGCACAATCACAGCATCCTTTATCCACTTTTCCGGAGTTTTTGTTGCATTTTCCGGCGGATTTATAATGCTTTGGCTTTATGGACAGGACTGGTTTATGAATTTCAATCTTGCCGGTTTAAATATCCGCGACCTGTTTCAGATGCATACTATCAATCTCAGTGTTGCCGTATGGGTAGGATTCATAGCTCTTTTTGGCATTGCTACAAATGATGGTGTTATAATGGGTACTTATATCCACCAGGTCTTTGAAGACATGAAACCAACCACTGTAACTGAAGTTCGCGCAGCAGTAATCATGGCAGGTAAAAAAAGAGTTCGTCCTGCAATGATGACCACAGCAGTAGCGGTCATCGCATTGCTGCCTGTGCTTTCCTCCACAGGAAAAGGAGCCGATATAATGGTCCCAATGGCTATACCAGTGTTCGGTGGAATGATAATTCAGGTAATGACCGTATTCGTAGTTCCACTGTTTCAGGCAATGTGGAGGGAAAGGTTAGTTAATAAAATTCAGGAATGAGAAAGAATCTTAAATACAAATTGCTTTGTGAAACTTTGTGCCTTCGTGCCTTAGTGGCTATTTTCTTTTGCTTTTTTCTGACAATTTCTGCGTTTTCTCAGTCAGACTCATTGTACAAATATTTGGAAATCGCTGCCAGAAATAACCCCGCCGTTCTTCAGAGATTTGCTGAATATCAGGCTGCAATACAAAAAATCCCCCAGGCAGGAAGTTTACCTGATCCGCAATTAAGTGTCGGAGTATTTCTCAGGCCGATGATGCTTCTTAACGGAAATCAGGTCGCAGATATAAGACTTATTCAGATGTTTCCATGGTTTGGTGTTCTGAAATTTGGAAAAGACGAAATGAGCCTGATGGCCAAATCAAAATATGAACTTTTCCGTGATGCAAAACTTCAGCTTTTTTATGATGTCAGGAGTAAATGGTATGAACTCAATAAAATTGAGAAAAATATCTACTATTCCGAAAAGAGCATTGAAATACTGAAAACCATTGAAAACCTCGCAGTTACAAAATTAAAAACAGGTAACATTCCAGGCAATGGCAGCGACAGTCCTTCAACTTCCAACACTTACCTGTCGGATGTGTACCGTATTCAGATTGAATCCGGTGATCTGGAAAATAACATTGCATCATTGAAAAGCCTGAAACAAACGATTACGGCTCAGTTCAATAGTTTCCTTAACAGGCCTCCTCTTTCAATTATATATATACCTGAAAATATTCTTCCAGATTCACTCGGAATCTCCACGATTACAATTCTGGATAGCCTGCAGTCAGACAACCCCATGCTGGATAAGATCTCGTTTGAAAAACAATCCTTCGAAGCCAGAAAAAAAATGGTTTCGCGAATGGGATTTCCAATGATCGGGATCGGACTAAACTATTCCCTGATAAATAAAACTGATCTGCCTCTGGGGCCGATTTCAATGAATGGCAAAGATATGATGATGCCTATGGTGACAGTGACTTTACCCGTATATCGAAAAAAATATAATGCAATGATCAGTGAAGCATCATTTCAGGAAAAAGCAGCACTATATAATTATCAGGAAATTGTAAATAACCTGCAGACCGAATATTATCAGGCTATTCAGTCTTATGAGGATGCCCGACGGAGAATTAAACTTTATGATAACCAGTTCATCCTGGCTTCAAAATCTCTTGAAATTGTCCTGAACAGCTACTCTTCTTCAACTTCGGACCTGACCGAAGTTTTAAGAGCTCGTCAGCAGATTTACGATTATGAACTCAAACAGGTTGAAGCTCTTACAGATTTCAATATAGCTATTGCGTGGCTGAGAAAGTTGGGAAATAAATGATAATAAATGGAAATATGAAGAGAAAAAAATAAAGACACATCATGAAAATAAAGACTATTGTTATCCTGATAACCCTGTTTTTCGGAATTTTAATCGGATGGTTTTTCTTTCATCCTTCGAAAACAAACCTGGAGGAAGCTATCCCGAATCAGGAAGCTGTTAAGCTCACTATATGGACATGTGCCATGCATCCGCAGATAAGACAAACAGAGCCCGGGAAATGTCCGATCTGCGGCATGGATCTGGTTCCGGTCGGACAGAATGATGCATCATCCGAAGATTCTGATGCCATTCACCTGAGCAATGAAGCCGGCCAGCTGGCAAATGTTATGACATCAGTAGTAACAAAACAGAAAGCTGTAAAGGATGTCAGGCTTTATGGCAAAGTACAGGCAGATGAACGACTTTTTCAGGCCCAGGTTGCACATGTTCCGGGTAGAATTGAACGGTTATTAGTAAATTTTACAGGGGAACAGGTAGCAAAAGGTCAGGTTCTGGCTGAAATATATTCACCCGAATTGATAAATGCCGAACAGGAATTAATTGAGACTATAAAAACAAAACAATTGCAGCCCGAATTATATGAAGCGTCAAAGGAGAAGCTCAGACAGTGGAAGCTTTCGGAAAACCAGATTAACGCAATTGAAGCATCGGGAAAGGTTATAAATAATTTTGAAGTATTGTCAAACACGACAGGCACAGTTATTTCCAGGAAAGTGAATACCGGAGATTATGTATCTCAGGGAACAGTTTTATACGATATATCAGATCTTTCTAAAGTCTGGGTGTTATTTGATGCATATGAGAGTGATCTTCAGTTCCTGAGTAATGGTGAAAAAATTTCATTCACAGTTCAGGCTCTGCCTGGCGTTGAATACAGTGGTAAAATACTATTTATTGATCCTTTGATTGACCCTGTTACAAGAGTTGCCAAAGTAAGAGTGGAAACTGACAATAAAGCAGGAAAACTTAAGCCTGAAATGTTTGCATCGGGAACTGTTTCCTCAGGGTTAACAGCATACAAAAACAGCATAATTGTTCCAAAATCAGCGGTCCTCTGGACCGGAAAAAGGTCGGTCGTTTATGTAAAACAGGAAGGGACTGATCAGTTTGTATTTAAGATAAGGGAGGTAGAACTTGGTCCTATGCTGGGAGAAAAATATGTAGTGCTGAACGGCCTTTCTGAAGGAGAAGAGATTGTTACCAACGGAACTTTCAGTGTCGATGCAGCAGCTCAGTTGGAAGGAAAGCCCAGTATGATGTCACCTTCAGGAGAAAATATTTCGCACGGGAACATGCCCGGGATGGAGATGCCTGATTCAGTTGAATGACCTGAAAAATGAATGTAGGCAAGATATTATTAAAATGTAATTTTATACAAAAATAAAATTGAAAATGACACATAAATATTCGGTTTATGGCATGAGTTGTAACAATTGCAGACGTCATGTTGAAGAAGCTCTAAAAGCTGTCGACGGTGTTGAAAATGTAATAGTTGATCTGGCTGAAGCGGAAGCTGTAATAGAAATGAAATCTCAAATCGGACTGGAAAAATTCCGTGACGCTTTGCAAAAAGAAGGCAGCAATTATGGTATTTCTTTGCCGGGTGATATTACTTATGCAGAAAAATTCAAACAAAAAAAGGCTGAATCTAAATCCACTGGTGGAGGGTCCGGAGTATTCTATTGCCCTATGCATTGCGAGGGTGACAAAACCTATGACAAACCAGGAAGCTGTCCTGTCTGCGGTATGGACCTGGTTGAACAACCTTCCTCCAAAAAGAAAATAAAATATACGTGTCCGATGCACCCGGAAGTTATTAAGGATGAACCCGGAGCATGTCCACTATGCGGTATGGACCTGGTACCACTTGAGGCAGAGACTGAAGAAGAGGATAAATCCTATAAGAATCTTCTTGGAAAATTTAAGCTCTCAATACTTTTTACGGTTCCTGTATTTCTGATATCCATGTCGGAAATGATTCATAACAACCCGCTTATGTCAATTATGCCATGGCAATACTGGAACTGGGTACAGTTTGTACTTTCTCTGCCTGTCGTATTTTATACCGGGTGGATGTTCTTTGAACGTGCATGGCGATCGGTTAAAACCTGGAATCTGAACATGTTTACTCTGATTGGAATAGGTTCCGGAGTAGCTTTTATTTTTAGTGTACTGGCGCTTATCTTTCCGGGGATATTTCCCGATCAGTTTAAATCGCACACGGGTACCGTATATGTGTATTTTGAGGCTACTACCGTAATTCTGACTCTGGTTTTACTGGGACAGCTTCTCGAAGCCAGAGCCCATGGCAAGACCAACAGCGCAATAAAAGCATTACTGAAGCTGGCGCCAAATAAAGCCACAAGAATCGTGGATGGCAAGGAGCAGACAGTTGCCATAGATTCTATACAAAAAGGAGATCTTCTAAGAGTTAAGCCGGGTGAGAAGATACCTGTTGACGGAACAATAAAGGACGGAGAATCGACGATTGATGAATCGATGATTTCCGGAGAGCCGATTCCTGTGGACAAAAGACCCGGCGATAAAGTTAGTTCAGGCACCATAAACGGGAACAAATCTTTTGTGATGATCGCAGAAAAAGTTGGATCAGAGACTTTGCTTTCCCATATAATCGAGTTGGTTAATAATGCCAGCAGGTCGAAAGCTCCGATACAGAACATGGCTGACAGAATCTCTGGTTACTTCGTGCCGGTTGTAGTTGGCATTTCAGTTGTCACCTTCATTGTATGGGCAATATCCGGTGGTGAACATGCCTATATTTATGCATTGGTAAATTCCATAGCGGTTCTAATTATAGCCTGTCCATGCGCTCTTGGCCTCGCAACACCTATGTCGGTAATGGTCGGAGTGGGTAAGGGAGCACAATCAGGAATATTGATCAGAAATGCTGAATCACTCCAAAAAATGAGCGCAATTGATATTGTAATAATAGATAAGACCGGAACCGTAACCGAGGGAAAACCCTCAGTTGAAAAAGTAACCAGCGTTGTTCCAGGTATTTCCGATGATGAGGTGCTCGGAAAAATCATTTCTCTTAACAGCAGCAGTGAACATCCTCTGGCACAGGCAACTATGCGCTATGGTGCAAATAAGTCAATTGAGGTGTCTCCTGTATCTGAATTTGAAGCTATTGCAGGAAAAGGCGTAAGCGCGAAACTCGCCGGCAAAAAACTGGCATTGGGTAATGAAAAGCTCATGCATGAGATTGGTACAGATATACCGGCTGAATTAAAGGCCCAGGTCGAAAACGAACAAAAACTAGGGAAAACAGTATCCTATCTTTCCGAGGATAACACAGCAATTGGCTTTGTGGTAATTTCAGATAAAATTAAGGAATCGAGCAAAGAAGCTATTCATAATCTGCAGAAAGAAGGCCTTCAGGTAATAATGTTTACAGGCGATAATGAAGAAACAGCAAAGGCTGTCAGCGAAGCATTAAATCTTGACGGATACCGTTCTCAAATGCTTCCGGGCGATAAACTTGAAGAGATAAAACGACTGCAGACCGAAGGGAAAAAGGTAGCAATGGCAGGAGATGGTATAAATGATGCACCTGCGCTTGCACAAGCCGACATTGGAATTGCAATGGGAACAGGTACAGATGTCGCTATTCAAAGCGCCGGCATAACTCTTGTGAAAGGGGATCTAAAGGGAATTGCAAAAGCACGTTTATTAAGCGAACGTGTTATCCGGAATGTGAAACAAAACCTTTTCTTTGCCCTTGGTTATAATGCACTTGGTATTCCTTTGGCAGCCGGAGTACTATATCCTGTCTTTGGAATACTCCTCTCTCCAATGATCGCTGCCCTGGCAATGAGTTTCAGTTCAGTTTCCGTGATATCTAACTCGTTGCGATTGCGAAATCTAAAGTTGATTAATGAGTGAAACCATGACAGAGAAACTAGAAATACTAAAAACCAGGTTACGGGAATTTAATAGTGCTGTTATAGCCTTCTCAGGAGGTGTCGACAGCACTTTCCTTGCCCGCGTTGCGAAAGAAGTGTTTGGCGAAAAACTCCTTCTGGTGACAGCAACATCGAGTACATATCCTTTTTATGAGCTTGATGAAGCAAAATCACTGGCCGAATTAATGAATATAAAACATAGAATTATAGTTTCGGAGGAAATTGCCATTCCGGGTTTTTCCGATAATCCGCCTGACAGATGTTATTATTGCAAGAACGAGCTATTCGGAAAGATAAAATATATTGCTTCATGCGAGGGTTATGAGATAGTTCTTGATGGCAGCAATTCAGATGATCTTAAGGATTTTCGTCCCGGGATGAAAGCCAAGCAGGAATTAGGAGTTCTCTCCCCTCTGGCGGAGTCGGGTTTTACAAAAGATGATATCCGGCGTTTCTCAACCGGGTATAACCTTCCTACTGCCACAAAACAGTCGTATGCCTGTCTGGCATCTCGCTTCCCATATGGTGAAAAGATAACTAAGTTAAAGCTCGACAGACTGGCAACAGCAGAATTTGAAGTCAGGAAACTGGGATTCTCCCAGTTCAGGATCAGAAGTCACGAAAACCTGGCTCGCTTAGAATTTGTCCCTTCGGAGATGTCAAAAGCATGGCTTATCAAAGATAAGCTGACAAAGATCTGCAAAAATTCGGGTTTCAGTTATGTAACGATCGATCTGCAAGGGTATCGTACAGGATCTATGAATGAGGTACTTAGTGATAGTGAAAAGAAAGGCTACTAAATAAGATGCAGAGCTGTTGGCTGAAGTATGATATTTCTCACTTACGTCTTCCTGCTTTTGACTTCAACATATAATTACTACTTTTACTTCAGATTATAAAGAAAAAAGGCTGAAATAATTTTAAAATGCATGGTGAACAATAAATAAATTTAATATGCCATTAAATATTCCGGATAAACTTCCTGCTATTGAATTCCTTCAGAAGGAGAATATCTTCGTTATGGACACCTCACAGGGCTTCCAGCCAGGACATACGCCCACTGAAAATTGCCTTGCTTAACCTTATGCCCATCAAGGTAACAACAGAAATTGATCTTGTGAGGTTATTGTCAAATTCCCCTTTACAGGTTGAGTTGGATTTTATTTGTCTGAGCACTCACATATCCAAAAATACACCGAGGGAACACATGCTGGCATTCTATAAAGATTTCAATCAGATATTGAATAATAAGTATGACGGACTCATTATAACCGGAGCGCCGGTAGAACAGATGCCATTTGAAGAAGTCGTTTACTGGAAAGAATTAACAGAAATATTAACCTGGGCAAAAAAGAATGTCACATCATCCATTTTTATTTGCTGGGGGGCACAGGCTGCTCTGTATCAGTATTATGGCATACCGAAATACCCGCTCGATAAAAAAATGTTCGGGGTTTTTAAACATACAAAAACTGACTCCACAAACCCCATTCTCAGAGGCTTTGATGATATTTTCTATGTGCCTCACAGCCGTCATACCGAAATCAGAAGAGAAGATATATTAAAAGTCCCTGAGTTGATAATACTCTCCGAATCAGAGGAATCAGGAGTCTATATGGTAGCGTCCCGCAATGGCCGTGAATTTTTTCTTACCGGCCATTCAGAATATTCACCAAATACGCTGGATATAGAATATAAGAGAGATCTGGCTAAAAATCTGCCAATTGAAATGCCAAAAAACTATTATCTGGATGACAATCCCGACAATCCTCCCGTCGTACGCTGGCGATCACAGGCAAATATGCTGTTTGTCAACTGGCTTAACTACTTTGTATATCAGCAGACACCATATAATATAGAATCTATAAAATAACAGGCGTTTCGTTTTTATTCGGTTTAATACATGTTTTATCATGAAATTTGAAACAAAGGCAATATGGGTAGGTCAGGCAGCAGACGAAGCCACCGGCGCTACCATTGTGCCAATCTACCAGACGTCGACTTTTACTCAGGAAGAAGTCAATAAAAATAAAGGTTATGAGTACTCACGTGTAGGGAATCCGACCCGTGCCGCTCTTGATAAGTGTCTGGCTTCGCTCGAAGAAGGGAAATATGGCTTATCATTTTCTTCAGGGCTGGCTGCTGAACATGCAATATTATCTCTTCTGAGACCAGGAGATCATGTTATTGTACCGGAAGACATGTATGGAGGAACCTACCGTTTGATAAAAGAGGTATTTGAACCATTCAATGTTAAGTTCACATTTACCGACTTTACCGATTTAGGTTCGATTCAGAATGCATTTCAGCCAACGACTAAAATGGTCTGGATAGAAACGCCTACTAATCCGCTTTTGAAGATTTTCAATATTGAGGCAATTTCAGGATTGAGCCATGAAAAAAATGCAATTGTTATTGTTGATAACACCTTCCTGTCACCCTTCTTCCAGAAACCTCTCTTACTGGGAGCTGATATTGTGGTTCATAGTACAACCAAATATATTAATGGTCATTCGGATATTATTGGAGGCGCTATAGTCCTCAATAATACTGAATTATATGAAAAAATACATTTAGTTCAAAAATCCGTCGGTGCTGTACCATCCCCATTTGACTCATGGCTCACCCTGAGAGGAGTTAAAACACTTGCTGTCCGCATGATACAACATGAGAAAAACGCTTTTGAAATCGCTCGCTTCCTTCAAAATCATCATAATGTAATTAATGTATTCTTTCCCGGACTTGAAACACATCCGGGACATGAACTTGCAAAGAAGCAGATGACCGGGTTCGGCGGGGTGGTTTCTTTTACATTAAAAGGTGGTCTTAATGAATGCAATACTTTCTTTAAGAAATTAAAAATATTTCAACTCGCTGATAGTCTGGGGGGAATTGAATCGCTTGCAAATTACTCTGCCCTGATGACTCACGATTATTTTCCTGCAGAGCTCAGGCAGAAGATTGGTATTACAGATAATCTTATCCGTCTTTCTGTTGGTATCGAACATATTGACGATCTCCTGGAAGATCTGAAAATTGCTCTTGCGTAAGCCATGATCAAAATCAGCAGAAGATGACTTCATCTGAAACACCTGTTACACTTCTGATAGCAGACAGTCAGTATCTGATTACTGAGGCTTTGAAGGTCATTCTTCAGAGTGATGGAAGGTTTAAGGTACAAAGGATAGTTTCAGAAAAGAACGAGATAATAAAAGAGTTGAATCTCGAAAAAATAACCCTGCTGATCCTTGATCATACAATGATAGACATTGGAAACATTAATGAACTCAGAGAATTAAGAAGCAGTTTCCCTGAACTCAGAATCCTGGTAATTACTAATTTTGTCAGCAAGACTGAACTCGTTGAGTTGAATGCTGCAGGCATAAACGATATAATTCTGAAAACAGCCGGAAAAGAGGAAATATTTGAAGCTCTCGATGCAACTTTGAAGGGGAAAAAGTATTATTCAAACGAATTACTTGATCTTCTTCTTGAAGCAGGTGAGAAGAAGACTCAGAGCGATGAAACAGGGCAGCTCACAATAACTGAAATTGAAATTGTGAGATTAATTGCCGATGGGTTGACGACAAAAGAAATTGCGTCACGTAAGTTCATAAGCTTTCACACTGTAATATCGCATCGTAAAAACATTTTCAGGAAATTAGGTGTTAATAGCATATCGGAACTTATAATGTATTCAATAAAGGCCGGGTGGATTAATACAATTGAATATAATATTTAATTCTTCTACCATATTTATGGTATAGAAATATGCCATAAAAAAGGGATAAATTAATCTGCTGAAGATTTGCATCTTTGTGCTAAACAGAAACTCACTTTAAGAGCCATGCAGTATTCAGGTTTATATCTTAAACGAATGTCGGGAACATTCTTCCTGCACAACTGCTGTTGCTGACAATAATTTTATCAGCAAACGTTACCCGCAAATCAAACAGATGAGCGGTTCAAATCAATCAATTCTAAAATCAATAAATCAATAAACACCACTATTATGGCATCTGAAAATTTACATTTTGACACTCTGCAGTTGCATGCAGGTCAGGTAGTTGACCCGACTACCCTTTCCAGAGCGGTTCCTATTTATCAAACCACATCGTATGTATTCAACAATTCTGAACATGCAGCTAACCTGTTCGGTTTAAAAGAATTCGGTAATATCTACACACGGTTAATGAATCCCACTACCGATGTCTTTGAAAAACGTGTCGCAGCACTCGAAGGCGGAGTAGCTGCCCTGGCTACATCATCAGGACAGGCAGCCCAGTTTATTGCTCTGACAAACATTATGCAGGCCGGCGACAATTTTGTTTCCACTTCATATCTCTACGGAGGAACATACAACCAGTTCAAAGTGCAGTTTAAAAGACTTGGAATCGATGTTAAATTTGTGGATGGCGACAAACCCGCTGATTTCGAGAAGCTTATTGATAGCAAAACAAAAGCTGTTTATCTTGAGACAATAGGCAATCCCAAGTTTAATATCCCTGATTTCGATGCCATAGCAGCAGTCGCAAAAAATCACGATATCCCTCTTATTGTCGACAACACATTTGGTGCAGGAGGGTACTTGTTCAGACCGATTGAACATGGAGCAAATATTGTTGTCGAATCCGCCACAAAATGGATTGGCGGGCATGGAACCAGTATTGGTGGTGTAATTGTTGATGCAGGAAATTTCAATTGGGCAAACGGGAAATTCCCCCAATTTACTGAACCGTCGGAAGGGTATCACGGACTTGTATTCTGGGACGTTTTTGGTACACCAGGCCCATTCGGCAATATCGCCTATATTATCAGGGCAAGAGTTGAGGGCCTGCGCGATTATGGATCAACCTTAAGCCCGTTCAATGCCTTTCTCCTTATTTTAGGTCTCGAGACACTCTCACTGCGTGTTCAGAGACATGTAGATAATGCATTAGCCCTGGCTCAGTGGTTATCAAAGCATCCTAAAGTGGAGTATGTTGATTACCCGGGTCTCACTACAAGTCCTTATCACGAGCTGGCAGTAAAATATCTGAAAAATGGATTTGGCGGTGTTCTTTCATTTAAAGTTAAGGCAGGAAAAGAAGCAGCCGATAAGCTGGTGAACAGCTTGAAACTGATAAGCCATCTCGCAAATGTTGGAGATGCTAAAACACTTATTATTCATCCCGCTTCCACTACCCATCAACAACTTTCAGAAAAAGAGCAACTTAGCTCAGGTGTTATACCTGGTGCCCTGAGACTATCGGCTGGAATAGAAAATATTATTGATATCAGGAATGACCTTGAACAGGCACTTAATTTAATTTAATTGTCAGGTTCGAATAAGGCAGGGAAAAATTCTTAAGCAATGTCAGAATTAATAATACCAAATCAAAAAGTAGTTGAGAAGGCAATCAAATCGGTATTTGAACGACTTTTCCCGACAACACATTCATTCAATGAGGCAGAGATAGAGAGTAGCAGAACAGAGCTTCAGGAACAGTTTCGTCTGATATTATCAGGACTGACTGATAGTAATAAAGAGGTTACAGAAACATTTTTCAATAATCTCGAGAAAATAAAGAAAGGATTGCTGAAGGATGCACGTTTTATCCTCGCATCAGATCCCGCTGCCACTGAGCTTATTGAGGTCGTAGCCATCTATCCGGGCTTCTTTGCAATCTTCTGCTATCGGATTGCCAATTTTATTGCTCACCTGAAAGTGCCTCTGTTCCCGAGAATGGTCACAGAATTTGCTCACAGGGTTACAGGAATAGATATACACCCTCTGGCAACGATAGGCAGTCCGTTTGCGATAGATCACGGTACCGGAATTGTTATTGGTGAGACTACCACTATCGGAAACAATGTAAAAATTTACCAGGGTGTCACTCTTGGCGCTTTGAGTGTAGATAAAAGCAAAGCATCAAAAAAACGACATCCCACTATCGAAGATAATGTTGTTTTGTATTCTGGTTGTACCATATTAGGAGGGCAGACAGTAGTAGGAAGAAATAGCATTATCGGCGGAAATGTGTGGCTCACAGAAAGTATTGCACCCTTTTCTGTAGTTTATCATAAAAGTGAAATTATTGTGCGAAACCAAAATGGGTTTCTGGAACCGATAAATTTTATTATTTAAAAAAAAATGTCATGAAACTAAATTCAATTCTCGATTCAATAGGCAATACGCCTCATTTAAAGATCAACCGGTTATTCGATCCCGGATATTCGGTATGGGTAAAGCTTGAGAGATCCAATCCAGGCGCAAGTATCAAAGACAGGATTGCACTTTCGATGATTGAAGACGCCGAAAAAAATGGTCTGCTGAAAGAAGGCAGCACTATTATTGAACCAACATCCGGCAATACAGGCATCGGACTGGCAGTTGTGGCTGCAGTTAAAGGATATAAACTGATACTGGTCATGCCGGAATCCATGTCACTTGAAAGACGAAAAATCATGAGTTCCTATGGCGCAGAATTTATCCTTACTCCCCGTGAAAAGGGAATGAAGGGTTCAATTGAACGCGCAAGGGAACTCGTGCAGGAAACACCACAATCGTGGATGCCCATGCAATTCGATAACCCGGCGAACACGGAAGTGCACAGACGAACAACAGCAGCCGAAATCCTGAATGATTTCCCTGATGGTCTTGATTACCTTATTACAGGGGTAGGCACTGGCGGACACATAACAGGTTGCGCTGAAGTGTTGAAAAAGGCTCTCCCAAAGCTTCAGGTCTTTGCCGTTGAACCAGAGTTATCTGCAGTATTAAGCGGTGGCACACCCGCACCTCACCCAATCCAGGGAATCGGTGCAGGATTTATCCCGTCAATTATGAGGACCGACTTGCTGGATGGAGTAATAAAAGTATCAAAAGAAGAGGCATATTCTTTTACAAAAAGAGCAGCGAAAGAAGAAGGTCTGTTTGTAGGGATCTCCTCCGGAGCCTCCCTCGCAGCAGTTAATAAAAAACTCCCGGATTTTCCAAAAGGATCCAGAATAATCACTTTCTGCTACGATACAGGAGAGAGGTATTTATCGATTGAGGGGTTGTTCTGAGGTTAGTCTTCAAACAAATACAATTGTCTGTCATCGCAGTCATCCGTTTCGAGATTGGAAATGCTTATTCCAAGGAGTCTGATTCTCGTACCTTCAAGCTTAAGTCCCTTGCGTATAGAGGTAACTTCCTTATGCAAAGTTTTAAAATTCCGGATATAATTCTGAAGCGTTTTGCTCCTGGTGATCTGACGAAAATCTGAAAATTTTATTTTCAGGGTAATTGTCCTCCCGCTTGTCTCAGAGTGCTCAAGTCGATCCATTAGCTCCTGTTCGAGCCGGTAGAGTTCTGCAATCACTTCAAAACCAGTAGTCAGGTCCTTCTCGTAGGTAAGTTCAGTCCCAACAGATTTGCGTTCCTGATCAGGTTCTACGGGCCTTTCATCTATGCCTCGTACTATATCGTAGAAAAACACCCCGGCTTTACCAAAATTCCTTACCAGGGAAACGAGATCCCATTTTTTAAGATCAGCACCTGAATGAATTCCAAGTTTATGCATTTTATCAGCAGTCACTTTGCCGATCCCGTAAAATTTCTCAACAGCTAACTCCTCAATAAATTTCTCAGCATCCTCGGGCCGTATAAGAAATAACCCATCTGGTTTGTTAATGTCAGATGCAATTTTTGCCAGGAACTTGTTTACAGAAACTCCTGCCGAAGCGGTCAAGCCGGTTCTCGCCTTAATCTCACATCTTATCTTCCTGGCAATTAAAGTTGCGGAACCAATGTCTTGTTTGTCATTTGTAACATCGAGAAATGCTTCATCAAGCGACAGTGGTTCAATTAAATCGGTATACTCCCTGAAAATCTCCATTATCATCGATGAAACTTCAGAATACCTCGAAAAATTATGCTTTACAAAAATAAGACCAGGGCATAGTCTCTTTGCTATCACCGACGGCATTGCCGATCTTACTCCGAATTTTCTGGCTTCATAGCTTGCAGCAGCAACCACGCTTCGCTCACCGCTCCCCCCCACAGCAACCGGTTTCCCTCTGAGATCAGGGTTATCGAGCTGTTCCACGGATGCAAAAAAAGCATCCATATCGATATGAATAATCTTCCTCATTGAAATTTGAAATTTTGAAATGAATGGAGATGAATAGAAATGAATGGAAATATTTCTACTTCATTTCAACTTCATTTCTACTACATTTCTCCTACATTTCAACCTCATTTCTCCTTCATTTCAAAAAATTTAACAAATCTATTAAATAAATGCTTTGATAATTGAGAGGTATTGACCAACATTGCAGATTAATTCAATTTGAGGGGACTGGTAACTAAACTAAAAATGAAAAATAAGGTATTCGCACTAATTTTATTCCAGCATAGACTATGGGGATATATTATAGCACCATATATTATCCAGAAAGTAACCAATAAGGGTTATTTCAAGTTATCGGAGAATCTCTCTCCGTTTCCAAATATTGAAACATTGGGTTCCCTCACTTCGGAAGGCCGTGAGCTGGTTAAAATTGTCAACGAGTACAATGACCGTGCACTTTTCAAACTTTTTTCAAGAGATAAAACTGTAAAGGACTTCCTCGAAAAAGTAACGTCTGAAAATACTGAGAACTTTATCAGGCCGTATATTGAAAGACGACTATATAAATGTTTTAAAATTGCCAGGGATGAAAATATTCCCGTATACTTTCAGAAGAAGAAAACCGAAACGCTACATCCTGAAGATCAGCTCATACTGAGCGAAGATAATGCCGAACCTATATTCAGGTTTGCACGGGGTGAGGAGGAAAGCGCTTATAGTCTCAGTCTCGAATGTGCGGGAAAACTTATCGACCTCCGTAAGGGCACTGTTAATATTCTTTGTATGACACCCTGCATTATCAGAGATGATTTAACAATAATTTTTGTCTCAGATGTTGAAGGATCCAAACTCAAACCATTCCTTACACGGGAAAACATTCTGATTCCAAAAAAATCAGAGCTAAAGTACTTCAGCGGATTTGTTTTAAACACAATAAATAACAACAAAGTCGAGAATTCCGGCTTTGACATCTTAGATGTTACTCCCCGTAAAGAAGCTCACCTTCTTCTCGAAACCGGTTTGAAAGGATGTACCGGTCTCACTTTGCAATTCAGTTATGAAGGCAATAAAATTTATTCGAGTGATCTCTCAATCACATTTACACGGTTTGAGAAAAAAGGTGAAAATTTTGTATTCAAAAAATATCATCGCGATTTTGACTGGGAAAAAGAACGTCTGCAAACACTTTCCGAGCTTGGCTTCTTTTCAGACGATGATATTAATTTCTTTCCGGTTTCAACAAGTGTGAAACGCAAGAATGAATTATACTCTATGCTTGAATTAGTAAACAGCAATTATGAAGAAATAATTGCCACAGGGTTTAATCTTGCTTCACGGCTCGATCTTAAATACAACCTGAAACCAGTTGAAATTGAAATCAGCAGCGAGATTATCAACGACTGGTTTGATCTTAAGGCAACCGTAAAAATAGATGAGTGGAATATACCGTTCAGCCGCTTCAGAAAAAACATTCTTGAAGGTATCAGGGAGTACAGTCTTCCTGACGGATCGATAGCTATATTGCCTGAAACATGGTTCTCGAAATATAAAAACATCTTTGAGTTTGGAAAGTCTTCGGATGATTCCCTAAGAATTCACAAACAGCATTTTTCTTTACTTTCTGATGCACTTGTTGACAAGGGAAGAGCCGGTTATGATCGACTTGAAAAACTTCTGGTTCCCGATCAGATTCCGGTACTAAAACCGCCAAAGGGACTCATGTGCATCATGAGACAATACCAGGCAGATGGCCTCAACTGGCTCAACTTCCTGCAAACTGCGGGCCTTGGTGGTTGTCTCGCCGATGATATGGGTCTGGGAAAGACAATTCAGACTCTTGCCATGCTTCAGTACAATAAAGAGACAATAAAACCGGGTCGCACTTCAGAAGGGAAACAGGAAACAGAGCTATTTGAGACAGGCGAGCCAAAACTGACTTCATTGATCATCGTTCCTGCTTCACTAATTTATAACTGGGAACGCGAGATAAAAAGATTTGTTCCGGGCATGAGCGTATGCAGCTATAAAGGGAACCAGAGAAAAAAAAGCACTTCATATTTTAAGGATTATGATATTATTCTTTCAAGTTATCACACAATTCGTCAGGACATTGAGCTGATTTCTTCATTCTCATTTCATTATATAATTCTTGACGAGAGCCAGGTTATAAAAAATCCGGCTTCAATGCTTTATCGTACTGTAACAAGGTTGAAATCGGAGTTTAAGCTGGTTCTGACGGGAACACCTGTCGAAAACTCTCTGACCGATCTGTGGACCCAATTGAACTTTGTCAATCCCGGGTTGCTAGGCGACCTTGCATTCTTCAGAAGAGAATTTGCAAAACCCATTGAAAAGCTCGGTGATGATGAAAAAGAGATTAAACTGAGAAAAATAATAAAGCCCTTTATCCTCCGACGGACAAAAGACAAAGTAGCAACCGATCTGCCACCTGTAAGCGAACAGACTGTCTTTTGCGACATGACTGATGAGCAATCCAAGGTTTATGATGAAGAAAAATCATCGGTAAGAAACAGCATTCTGAAAAGCATCTCGTCCACAGGTATAGAAAAATCAGCGATTGTTGTGCTACAGGGCCTTATGAAACTGAGACAGTTATCGAATCACCCTGTACTGGCCAATGATGAATATAATTTCGGATCGGGTAAATTCGAGACAGTACTCCAGGACATTGAAAATGTTATCGCAGAGGGGCATAAAATTCTTGTATTCTCTTCATTTGTCAAGCATCTCGATCTTTATGCGGATGTCTTGAGGAAAAAAAGGATCCGGTTTGCAATGCTGACCGGGGCGAGCACCAAACGTGAAAAGATCGTAAACAGTTTCCAGCTTGATCCTGAAAACAAAATATTCCTTATATCACTTAAGGCAGGTGGTGTCGGACTGAATCTTACAGCAGCCGATTACGTTTTTATCCTCGACCCATGGTGGAATCCTGCATCTGAGATGCAGGCTCTTAACAGGGCTCACCGAATAGGTCAGCATAAAAGCGTTTTTGTGTACCGCTATATTACCAGCAACAGCATCGAGGAAAAGATCGTAAGACTGCAGGATAAGAAGTCAAAGCTGGCCGACATTTTCATTTCGAGCAATAACCCGCTTAAAGAGATTGATATACAGGAGATTCTGAATATAATAGGATAAAAAGATCCATTTACTCCTTCACACTTTTGACCCCCTTCCCAGCCTTCCCCCAGGGGGGAAGGAGTCAGTTCTGAATTGGAATAGGGTAAAGCTGAAACTTCGGTATCCTTTCCCCCTTGGGGGAAATAAGAAAGGGGGTAATTCGATAAGAGAGACTTAACTCGATCTTCACAAAAAGTCATTAATCTTGAAGTCCTCTAATTAAATAGGTGGGAGACCTTGGTTAAATAGGGTACATTTGTAATTAAAATACAAATTATTATGAAAGTACTTGGAATAAACTGCAGTCCGCGTAAAGGGGGAAATACAGAGATTCTTATAAAGGAGGTTTTCAAAGCTCTTGGGAAAGAAGGAATAAAGACCGAGTTCTTTCAGCTGGGCGGGAAAGATGTAAATGGTTGTATTGCCTGTATGAAATGCAGAAAAAAAGAAGACGGCTTCTGTCATCAGAAGAATGAAGTAATAAACAAATGTATAGAACGGATGCTGAAAGCCGATGGTATAATCATTGGGTCGCCTGTATATAATGCTGATATAACCGCTGATGCAAAGGCTTTCATGGAGGTGGCCAGTTATGCACTGGGAGCTGCCGGAAAACCTCTGAAACACATTCCCGGAGCAGCAGTTATTGCTGTGAGGCGGGCTGGTGCAATTCATGCATTTGACAGTATTAATCATTTCTTTCTTATCAATGAAATGATCATTCCCGGTTCATCTTACTGGAATATTGGCATCGGAAGGGAAAAAGGTGAAGTCCTTAAGGATGAAGAAGGAATGAAAACCATGAAGGTTCTGGGGGAGAATATGGCGTGGCTGATGAAGAAATTAAAGAAATAAAACCGTTCAGCAAGAACTTACACAAAAAAAAGCCGGCTCATACAGGCCGGCTTTCTTAACAGTTAGAAAAGATCAGGTTAGACCTAATAATTTTCACGTTTTACATAATTCGTATGAAGAAGTTCATGCGATTTATGTCCGTTAGGCTGATCAAGGAACTCGTTATAAATAGCAATCACATCAGGATTCTGATGAGATTTGCGCAGAGTCATATGCTCATCCTCGGAATAAATTGCTTTCATACGTTTCTGCCTTATCGCAAGATTCGTTGGTATTGGTTGTCCGCCACCGCCGATACAGCCACCCGGACATCCCATTATCTCAACGAAATGATATGAAGCTTCGCCGTCTCTTATCATCTTCATAATCTTATTGGCGTTTGCAAGTCCATGTGCAATAGCGACTTTAAGTTCAGCACCTTCAAGGAATTTCCAGGCATCGACACAACCTTCAATTTTAACAGTTGCTTCTTTAATGCCATCCATTCCGCGTACAGGAGTGATATTAAGATTGCCAAATGGAACTTCACGTCCGGTAACAATCTCATAGGCAGTACGCAAAGCGGCTTCCATAACCCCGCCGGTAGCTCCGAAGATAACCGCAGCACCCGTTGAGTCGCCCATTACTGAGTCGTATTTCGCTTCATCAAGATTTCTGAAGTCTATCCCAGCCTGTTTGATCATGACGGCAAGTTCGCGCGTTGTAAGAACAAAATCGACATCTTTGAATCCACTTGAGCGCATCTCAGGTCTGTCTGCTTCAAATTTCTTGGCAGTGCAGGGCATAACTGAAACAGAAACTATTTTTGAAGGATCGATATTGCGTTTCTTTGCATAGAATGTCTTTGCAAGTGCGCCAAACATCTGCTGTGGTGATTTACAGGTAGACAGGTTTGGAAGATACTCAGGGAATTTATGTTCAACAAATTTAATCCAGCCTGGTGAGCAGGAAGTAAACATAGGAAGGGAGATCTTCTGATCACCATCCACCAATGCTTTCTTCAGTCTTACAAGCAGTTCAGTACCTTCTTCCATAATAGTAAGGTCAGCGCTGAAATCAGTATCCAATACTGAATCGAAGCCAAGTTGTTTCAGGGCATTAACCATTTTCCCTGTAACTCTTTCACCCGGATCATAACCAAGATCCTCACCGAGTGCAACTCGTACTGCCGGGGCAGTTTGTACAACAACATGTTTATCAGGATCATAAATTGCGTCCCAAACCTGGTCAATATATGTCTTCTCAACGAGGGCTCCAGTCGGGCATCGGTTTACACACTGTCCGCAGTTTGTGCATACAACCTGGCTCATAGGCCTGTCGTGAAATGAAGAGATCTTCTGATGAGCACCTTTATTTGCGACAGCAATAGCAGCTACAGACTGCAGTTCAGAACAAGTTCTCACACATCTCTGGCACCTGATACATTTACTGTCGTCCTTAACAAATGATGCCGAAGATCTGTCAATATTATAATGTTTATCTTCTACCAGATCAAGAAATACATGGTCACCGAATGCATAATCATTTGCAAGAGCCTGGAGTTCGCAATTCTGGTTTTTGTAGCATTTTGTACAATCTGATCTGTGTTCTGAAAGAAGCAGTTCGACAATATGTTTACGGGCATTCCGCACTTTCAGAGTATTCGTTTTGATTTCCATCCCTTCAGTTGCCGGCGTTGCACACGAAGCAATAAGTGTACGGGCACCTTTTTGTTCAACAATACAGACGCGGCAGTTCCCTGCAACGCAGAGATCATCGTGGTTACAAAGTGTAGGAATATTAATCTTCAGCTTTTTGGCAGCCGCCAGAACCGTTGTTCCTTCTTCAACGCTTACCTTCTGATCATTTATAAGTAGATTTATCATGATTCTTCTGTTTTTTTATAATTAATAGATGATCTCTTCCTTAAAATTTCCAACAATCGATTTAAATGCATTTCCAACTGATTGTCCGAGACCACATTTAGCAGCTATCTTCATTGTATCAGCTAATTTCATCAGTTCATTGAGGTAAGTTGATTTTGCTTCACCTTTTTTAACTTTTTCAACGCCCTTAAGAAGCTGCTGGCATCCTACACGGCATGGAGTGCATTGACCACATGACTCTTCGGTAAAGAAATCGAGGTAGTTATGAAGGACATTATACATTGACCTTGAACTATTAAAGAGCTTCATTGATCCTCCTGTGGGCACACCTTCAAAGCCGATAATTGTTTCAGCAAATTTCTTTCTTGGCACACAAAAACCTGAAGCACCGCCTACCTGTACTGCCTTGGTATCACCATCGCCAAATTCATTTACGAACTGCTGTACAGTCATCCCAAGCTCAAGTTCAAAAATTCCCGGAGTCGGCGTATCTCCTGAAACGGAAAACACCTTCGAACCCCTTGAATCTTTCGTACCATATTGAATAAAATTTTTTGCACTGTGCTGAATGATCATCATGGCAGTTACCAGAGTCTCCACATTATTAATAGAAGTTGGTTTGCCGTACACGCCTGATACAGTTGGGTAAGGGGGTTTATTTCGAGGTTCTCCCCTTTTACCTTCAATTGATTCAAAAAGGGCACTTTCTTCACCGCAGATATATGCACCGCTGCCCATGCGATACTCAATTGTGAAATCATAGCCGATTTCCTTTATCATTTTATGAAAAGCATCGAGCTCAATCATGAGTTTTGGCAGCAGGTATCTGTATTCGCCTCTCAGGTAAACGATACCTTTCTTTGCTCCAATAGCTTTTCCGGCTATTGTCATCCCGCCATGAACTTTATTTGAAACCCTGTCAAGTATCTCACGATCCTTGAATGTACCGGGTTCTCCTTCATCCGCATTGCATACTATATATTTATCAGGGTCTTTTTCAGCGGCTGTAAATTTCCACTTCATGCCAGTCGGGAAACCTGCACCGCCACGACCTTTGAGGCCGGAGTCAAGCATTTCCTGAATGATCTCATCCCTGTTCATTTTAAAGCCTTTGGTAAGCACCGCCTGGCTATCTATCTTTTCGAATATCAGATCTACTTTTGTTAATCCTTTTTTTTCCATTGGGATATTTATTTTTGCATGTAATCTTTAATAATCTCGCTTACTTTCTCAGGCGTAAGCTCAGTATATGGCATTTCATTAATCAGAATTGCAGGAGCCTTGTGGCACCAACCTATACAATTGGTCTCAACCAGACTGAATTGCCGATCGGCAGTTGTCTCACCCACCTTTATCTTAAGCATGTCTTCGAGGGTTTGTATTATATCGCTCTTCCCCTTCATGTGCATGTAATTGTTTTGCAAACTCTTATGACATATTTACCTTTCACCTGAGTGTCGAGAAAAGTATAAAACGAAGCTGTTCCGTAAACCTCGGCAGCTGAAATATCGAGCTCTCTTGCAACTTCAACCATTGCTTCATCAGTCAGATAATTGTGTTTTTGCACAATTGCCTGCAGAATTGGCATAAGGCTTTCCCTCGCATGACCGTGTTTATCAGACAATTCCTTAACTAGATTTCCTACTTGATACATATCTGTTTGATTTTTAAGTAATTAAATAATACAATTATAATTAAAAAGCCAATCGAAAAGTGCTGTTAATTTAATAACAATACTTTTTAAAAAAAACATCAAATGTCATAGTTAGTAATTTAGAATGAAACTAAAGTAGGGGTTGAAAATTTTCAACCCCTACCCATAAATTTCAACCCATCATGTACGAGGTTGAAAATTTTCAACCCCTACCCATAAATTTCAACCCATCATGTACGGGTTGATTAAATTTTCGCAACCCCTACCGTACTACAGATATGGTGCTAAGCAGACTGATATTTTTAACATTCGTATAATTGTATTGGTATAATCCATTGTCCCCGATCAGGACAAGTACACCACCCAGGGGAATGACATCGAACGCATCAATATTCGGATAGGTAAATATAAGGTTAGATGTTAACAGCTTAGGATCAGCTGCATCATAAATTTTCAGACCGGCAGAACCATCACAAACGAATAGAAGGTCACCGTCCTTACCTAAACCATGGGGATTGGTCATAAAATATGAGATAACAGTCTTTGGCTTTGTAATATCTTTAATACTTACAACATCAAGCACATTCTGATTTCCTCCACAGGAAGTACCGGTTCTCAGCGTAATATATGCGAGTGTATCGTCAACAATTACAGGATCGCAACTTCTGGCATGAGTAAAAAATGAAAGTGAAGAAGGTGATGTAGCATTTGAGATATCAAAAACAGCCATCCCCGTGGAAGTTCCCAGGAACATGTGATCACCGTCGATGAACATTGTTTCCACATTCCAGCCCGGATAAAATTCATTTACCTTTGCCGGAACAGTTTTGTTTGTAATATCAAGTACTTTCAGAGTGCTATTATCTATTATGTACAGTACATTACCTTTGATTCCAAACCTTGCCATCGAACCACCTACACCAATACCACTGCCGCTTACTCCCGCTGTTCCGCTTAAGGAATAATATCTGTTGTTCAATGCCATATCGTAATATACAGGATAAGGAGTCGGATTTGTGATTACTTTCTCCTTAATGGTTTTTAATTCCCACTTAACTACTACCCCTTTTTCTTTGTCAACATATGTAATCGGGTAATCAAATTTATAGACCGGCAGCGTATAGGGAAAAATATCTTTAATCCTGCCTGCTTCATGAATATTATTGATATCCTCAACGTCAATCATTACAAGATCCACATAACTGTCTGCATATAAAATATAACCCGAAATGGAAATATCTACAACACCGGGGACCTTAATGTATGCCTTCTCCACCGGTGATGAAGGAGAGGTGTTATCGTAAACATGTATTCCCTCCATCTCCTCGACTATAAAAATATAGTTATCCTTAAAATAAATTTTCCCCGGATTTTTAAGAGTAGTCCCTGTTTCCTCTTTTATGCCTGAGCGCAAATCATTATATGATAAATAAACAGGTGAATATCCCATGTATTCCTTATAGGTAGCATCATCACACGAATAAAATAATATTGAAAAGAATGCGAGCAATGCTACAATTGGAATGATTTTTGCTTTCATATGGGTAAGTTTTAGTTATTTTTATTGAACAAAAATCATGCTAAACCTATCACTTACCTAACCAAAATACAATGAAAAAACTTCTTTTCTTAGCAGCAATGCTGATAATTTTCTTCGTTCCTCTGTCAGCTCAGAGAAACAAGGATGTCCTTTATCTGAAAAATGGCAGCATTATTTATGGGAAATTGATGGAGGTAACCGATAACCAATATAAAATCAAAACCTCAGATGGAAGCATCTTCATATATTCATCCACTGAAGTCGATAAGTTTGTAAATGAAATGGCGCATTTTGATGGCAGAAGAAAAAGCGGTATTGGCTTCAGCCTCGATGCAGGCTTGCTGATCGGGCCGCAAAGTTCAGAATATAAGGCTCCATTCAGCTTTGACGTTCTGGGAAATATCACCAGCAATACTAAAAATATTTTCAGTCTGGGAACTGGTGTTGAATATCTTGGGCAATCATTTACTCCGCTTTTCCTTGAATACAAATATCTCTTTAATGACCAGAAAAACGACCCCCTTCCTTTTTGTAAGAGGCGGAAAATTATTCCGTTTAAGTGATGATACGGAGAATGAAATTTCTACATACCCCACATATAATACAGAAAAATCTTATTCCGGACAAGGTACATTTACAGCAGGAATAGGAATTTCATGGGCATATGAAAGCTCAGAGACATACCTGAGTTTCGGGTACCGGTATGCGCACACCAGTTATACTTTGAAAAACTATAACAACCAGATCGAAAAATATAAAAGCTCTTATAACAGAATGGAAGTAAAATTTGGTTTCAAGTTCTAAAGGGATTATGGATTTTCAATCTGAATTGAGAAACCTGAAACCAGGTCACGAATTTCTTATCGGAATAGATTCTGATGGATGCGTATTTGACACTATGGAGGTAAAGCAGAAGCAATTCTTCATTCCGGCGGCCTTGAAGGAATTTGAGCTCGATGAAATCTCGGATGTGCTTCAGGAGACTTGGGAATTTGTAAATCTATACTCCGTTTACAGGGGTGGTAACCGTTTCATCTCTTTGCTGAAAGTATTTGAATTATTAAAGGAGAGAAAGGAAATAAATAAATCTGCCATACAGATTCCTGACTTAACTTCCCTCAAAAACTGGGTGAAGAACGAGACAAAGCTCAGCAACTCAAATCTCCGGAAATATTTCGAATCAAATTATGACACAGAGCTCGAAAAAATTGTGATATGGACTGAGTCAATCAACAAGGCAATAAGTGATCGGTTGGTTTCCATACCTCCATTCCCTGAAGCGAGGATGGCGATCAAGTCAATGTCTGTCGTTGCAGATCTTTTAGTTGTATCCCAAACTCCGTTGGAGGCTCTGGAGCGTGAATGGAAGGAAAACGATCTTACAAAATATGTGAGAATAATAGCGGGTCAGGAACATGGAACTAAAACTGAACATATATCACTGGCTTCAGAAAAAAAATATTCCCCTGAAAAGATCCTTATGATCGGTGACGCCCCGGGCGATCTTGAATCTGCAAAAAACAATGGGATACTGTTTTATCCGATAATACCCGGAAAAGAAAATATCTCGTGGAACAGATTTTTAACTGAAGCTTTCGGGAAGTTTACAGAATTGAAATATAGCGGAACATATGAAACCGGACTAATTAATGAATTCAGGAAATCTTTACCAGTAACTCCTCCCTGGATTTAACCCTATCAACCTCAACCTCAACCTTAACCTCAGCCTTTACGTTCCTACCCTATGCCCCGTGCCCTGTGCCCCACGTTCACTAACTCAACCGGCACCCACACTTCCACCCTGGTTCCTCGTGATTCTCCGGCTTCATCGTACAAATCAATTATTGTATGACTGATCGGTTTCTTATTGAGATGGTTTAAAATATCGTAGAACTCACTTGTAAGTTTAAGACCCTTTCCTGTTGAAAGACTTTGTCCCCGGGCTTTTACTCTTCCAATCCCATTGTCTTCAATTGAAAGAATCAGATAATCATCTTTCATTGCTGCGTTGATCTTCAGAATTCCCACTTCGGGACACGACATTATTCCGTGTTTTATGGCATTCTCTGCGAAAGTCTGCAACACAAGCTTTGGAACCTGAACAGTCCTGCTTACATTCTCAGCAATAGATATTTCATAATTGAATTTATCACCAAAACGAAGTTTTTCCAGTTCGAGATAAGTAATTACAAATTCAAGTTCCTCAGACAGACTTCTGTAAATCCTCTCAGCATCATTTATAAGGCTTCTCAACAGTTGGGTAAACTTGATCATATAATCATATGCCAGTTCACGATCTTCCAGATAAATGAGAGATGCTATTGAATTAAGAGTGTTAAATGTAAAATGCGGATCGAGCTGCGATTTAATTCCCTGCAACTGTAAAGTCACGAGTCTCCTGTTCAGACTCTCTTTCTGGACTATCTGAAGAGTATTGATCCTTTTAATAAGCAATATGAAGAACAGACAGATTATGTATACTCCCGGATAAGCCAGATAACCAAGATAATAATGCTCATTTTGATTTATCCTTAGAAAATAGCCGTGCGTACCATCACCGATGAAAGTTTTGTTAATATGGTCTTTAGATGTATAAGTCGAGAATCTGAACATTCTGTTTGAACCTGTGAGTTTAGTTTCGATTATTTTTTCTAATTCAGCGTTATAAACTAAAATCTTTTCTTCAGAAGCGGAGAATAAGACCAGTTCTTTTTCTCCATCAAAATCCATATCAACAATAAAGCAGGTATATTCTGAAGCAAGCGGTATCTTGGTTTTATTGACAACTTCAAGTTTATCATTGACTTCGAGTAATTCCGTGCCAAGCACAAAAATCTTATCGAGCCCCTTATGTTTAAAAATTGCAACTGTCGGATTTGTATATAATTGATAATCCGAATATAGCCGTTCTCTGATCTTCTGCCCTTTCGGGGAATAAATCATAATTTTTGGCCTGATTACATTGGTATCTGCTGATCCGGTTACATGTGAGACTACGAGTTCTGTAGATGATCCATTGTTGAAGGCGAAGGTATAAAGCAGATTTGTGAAGCCGGGGAACTCAACAGGCGGAAATTTGAATTTCAGCTGATTATCAAATACCATCAACCACGAACTCATATCGCTGAATGGCGAAGGCGTTTTGTAATTGCCGGACGCTCCCGTCATACCTAATATTTCAGGCTTGCCGTCGCCGTCAATATCAGACATCTGTGGCCGGATGCAGATCATTCCTGTATACTGACTCCTTTTCAGATTATTTCTAAAGATATCATATGAATAAAGCAGGCGTGGCTCAAGCCCAAAGCCCGTTTGAATACTGAAAAACAGTTCACCATTTCCATCTCCGTCAATATCAAAGAAGCCAGCCGGGAATATTTGTGACGTCACTTTACCATTAACAACACATATCTTTGTCAGATACACCCTGTCCTTTTTCAGCCCGTCAGTCTGAAAGAATTCATTTATATTAATGAATAGCGAATCCTCTTTGTATGTAAAAACGTAAACTTCCTTAAATAAATCATTATCATAATTGCCGGTGAAGAAATCAGACAGATCCAGATCTATGCTGTCTTTGAAGTTCCATTGATCATAAACATGAAGATCGTTATCCTGGAATACAACATTGTAATAAGGAACACCTTTGCCTGAATTGAGGACTTCTGATACACCATCGGAATTGAGGTCATCATATACATAATTTGAAAAGGCTCTGTCAATGGGCTCAACATGCAATTTATATTTCGTTCCAAATGAAGGAAGAAACATTGATATTAACATGGCGGGTATGAATGCCAGAAACCCGGAAGAATATAAAATCTTCTTAAAGTTATGATCTCCTTTCATCACTCAGATGATATCAAGATCTTTGAGGTGCTGCCTGGGAATTTTTACTTTTACCGATTCTCCGTCCCTGGAAAGTAATATTGTACACTCTTTTCTATCAAGCATTGTTATGTGCTCATAATTAATGACATGTGACCTGCCAACTCTTAAGAATCCATTCCCGGGAAGCAGATCGGTCACTTTCCCGAGATTCATTGAGCAGAGGTAATGCTTCTTTCCTGTAAAAACAGTTGTATAATTTCCCTCCGCTTTACAGAATAATATGTCGGCGGGATTTATAAATAATGTGCCAGTTCGTGTGTTAACTCTGATTCGGGTAATTCTGCCTGTCTGATCAGCAACTTTTACCTGTTTGACAGCTGTATCTTCTTGCTTTCTCTCAATATAACGGGTAAGACATTGCTTTAATTCTTTGCGGTTCATTGGCTTCAGAAGGTAATCGAATGCCTGATTTTTAATGGCTTTTATAGCATACTGATCATAAGCGGTTACAAAAACGATCTTATACTTCTTGTAACTCTCTGGCAGTTCCTGGATAAATGTGAATCCATCCTTCCCCGGCATCTTGATATCGAGAAATATTATATCAGGCTCAAAACTGTTTAGTTCTGTAAATGCTTTATCAACAGAATCCGCTGATTTGATCTCTTCGAAGAATAAAGTTTCTTCCAGTAACTTATAAAGCAACATTCTTGCATTCTCTTCGTCATCAACGATTAAAGCATTTAGCTTAGGTTCCATACGGCAGGCGGGTTAGACTTTTCAGGATAAATTTACAAAAAGATATTTGTATATTAACTATCTGTAAAGCAATTTTTTATTTATGAAAATCTGTAAGTCAGAATTGTTTAATAACTATTGAAAAGTATTGCAAATGTTATTCTTACTCTCATTGAATAATTATAATTTTGTTGATCTTAAATGAATCTAAAAATTGACATAATGAATACCGACATAAACAAGAGGGCAGCTGATAATATCCGCATTCTCGCAATGGCAATGGTTGAAAAGTCCAAATCAGGCCACCCTGGCGGGGCGATGGGAGGCGCAGATTATATTCATATACTTTTTTCCGAATACCTGAATTTTGACCCGAAAGACCCTGTCTGGATCAATCGCGACCGCTTCTTTCTGGATCCCGGACATATGTCGCCAATGCTGTATTCCATTCTGACGCTCACAGGGCTCTATGATGTTTCAGAACTAAAAAATTTCCGGCAATGGGGAAGCCATACTCCCGGTCATCCTGAATTAAACCCTCAAAAAGGCATTGAAAATACATCCGGGCCTCTGGGACAGGGACATACTATGGCCGTTGGTGCCGCTATCGCTGAAAGGTTTCTTACAGCCCGATTAGGCAATCTGTTCGAACATAAAATATTTACTTATATTTCAGACGGGGGTATTCAGGAAGAGATATCACAGGGAGCAGGCCGCATAGCGGGTTTCCTTGGTCTGGGCAACCTTATAATGTTCTACGACTCAAATGACATACAGCTTTCGACCGAGACAAATCTTGTGACTATCGAAGATACAGGCATGAAATATACAGCCTGGGGATGGAATGTTATCGAGATTGACGGGAATGACCAGGCTCAGATAAGAGAAGCACTCTCTTCAGCTGTGAATCAAAAAGAAAAACCTACTATCATAATAGGCAAAACTGTAATGGGGAAAGGCCTTCTGGATAATGACGGCAAGAGTTTTGAGAGAAAAACATCCACTCATGGTATGCCTGTGAGTGAGGCCGGAGGATCATTCGAAAAATCACTGATCAATCTTGGTGGTGATATCACCGACCCGTTCAAAATATTCCCCGAAGTTGCTGATCACTACAAAAAAGTACTTGAGGCTAAACATCAGAAAGCTGCAGTATGGAAGAAAGATAAAGAAACATGGGCAATTCAGAATCAGGAATTAAATAAAAAACTAAAGGCATTCTATGCACACGAAATTCCGGAGATTGACTTCAGTGCAATTTCTCAAAAGGATGGACAGGCTACCAGGGCTGCATCAGCCACTGTATTGGGAGTACTGGCAAAAAAAGTTGAGAACATGATCGTTTCTTCCGCCGACCTCTCCAATTCAGACAAAACCGATGGATTTCTGAAAAACACACATGCCTTTAAAAAGGATGATTTTACAGGCGCTTTTCTACAGGCAGGCGTGTCAGAACTTACAATGGCTGCAATAATGAACGGAATGTCACTTCATGGAGGCGTAATTCCATCATGCGGTACATTCTTCGTGTTCTCTGATTACCAGAAACCCGCATTGAGGCTTGCCTGCCTGATGGGATTGCCTGTTAAGTTTATCTGGACTCATGACGCTTTCCGTGTAGGTGAGGATGGTCCAACGCATCAGCCTGTTGAACAGGAAGCACAATTAAGATTATTGGAACATCTGAAAAATCATAATGGAATGAATAGCATGCTCGTACTGCGTCCGGCAGACAGTGCTGAAACAACAGTAGCCTGGAAGATGGCACTGGAGAATGATGCAACACCTACCGCTTTAATCTTATCGAGACAGAACATTAAAGATCTTCCCTCTGATACGAACGACAGGTATACGGATGCTCTTCAATCATGCAAAGGCGCCTATGTGGTCCAGAACTGTGAAGGAAAACCTGATGTTATTCTGGTTGCCAGCGGTTCTGAAGTTGCCACTCTCGTTGAAGGAGCAGCGCTACTGAAAAAAGATAACCTTAAAATCAGAATTGTATCTGCTCCATCGGAAGGGCTTTTCAGGAACCAATCTGCTGAATATCAGGATACCGTTCTCCCTGAAGAAGTTCCAACATTCGGGCTCACAGCAGGACTTCCTGTAACACTGCAAGGATTAGTAGGCCCAAAAGGAGTCGTCTTCGGAATGAAAAGCTTCGGATATTCCGCTCCATATAAAGTGCTGGACGAAAAATTAGGATTCACTGCTGAAAATGTTTATAAACAGGTGAATGAATATCTGAAGAGATAGCGGAAGAAGGGCGTGAGGTGTGAGGTGCCGGCAACCGGCACCTGAATTACATCTTTGTATATTCTGAAATCTTATCCAGAAGATTTTTCTTATTTATCGGTTTGCTGAGATAGTCGTCACACCCTGCAGCTATTATTCGTTCTTCATCACCTGACATCGCATAGGCTGTAATTGCTATGATATGAACATTCTTATCGATCAGCTTGATTTGTTTTGTAGCTTCAAAACCGTCTATCTCAGGCATCTTCATATCCATAAGTATCAGCTTTATATCACGATTGGCTTTAAAAATATCAATAGCCTGCTTCCCGTTCAACGCATGTAATATTTTTGTGTTGGTTTCCCTGGTAAGCAGTGCATTAAGATAGTAGAAATTTGTATCATCATCTTCGGCGACGAGTATCGGACTACCTGTTGATATTCTCTTTTTGTCTTCAGATCGTCCATTATTCGCGAACGATTCAGCTTTTTTATTCGTAGGGAGCGACAGATAAAAGGTGGACCCTGTTCCGGGGATGGAATCAAGATTAATTTTTCCACCGATTGCTTCAGACATTCCCCGTGCTATTGATAATCCCAGACCGCTTCCTTCGGAGGTCTTATAAAGGCTGCTGCTTTCTTTTACGAACTTATCGAAAATACTTACAAACGAATCCTTGTTTATGCCGATGCCGGTATCATTTACAAAAAATTCAAGATGCTGGTTCCTGACAGTAAATCCAAATTTAATTGTTCCCTTTTCAGTGAATTTAATGGCATTATCAAGAAAATGAGTGATGATCTTTTTGCATATTTCTGGATCTGAATTGATATAAATTTCTCCGGCGTTTTCGGGAATTTCAAGTTTTAGTTCAAGATTCCTGTTCAGGCATAACGGCTTAAAATCCGAATAGATTTTATTAAGGACAACGGTCGGATTAAAATCTTTTCTATTTACAGAAAGGCTGCCTGAAGATATTAATGAAATATCCATGTAATTTGTAATGGTATTCAGAAGTCTGTTGCTGCTTTCAAAAAGCATAGACAGGGAATCTTTTTTCTCACTCTCCGACAAATCCTGAAGAGAAATTATCTCAGCAAAACCCAGTATACCATTCAGTGGAGTACGTACCTCATGGGAGATATTATTAAGAAATTCCGTTTTTAGTTTATCGCTTGCTTCTGCCTTCTCTTTAGCAATTCTCAGGGCTTCAGTTGCATTCTTACGGTCGGTTATGTCGTGCATGCTTCCTATTATTTTCTCAGGAAGACCGTTTTTATTCAGGATAAGTTTTGCAGAAATAGAACAAGGCATAATGGAACCGTCCCTGTTTATCAGATTAACCTCATAATCCATTATTGTACCTTTTTTCTGCAACTCCCTGAGCAGAATATGTCTTTCATTAAGATCGGCATAGTAGTCAAATATTTTTCCACCGATAAGATCTCGCATCTTATACTCTCCTTTTGTAAGGGTGAATATGGAAGGACTTACTTCAAGAATTGTACCGGAGATTAACGTTTCAAAATATACATCCTGCACGTTTTCAAATATGCTTCTGTATCTTTCCTCACTTTCCCTGATAAGGTTTTCGGTATGTTTGCGTTGTGTAACATCCCGTGCAATGCTCTGAAATCCAATCATCTGCTTACCCTTGTAATAAGGAACGGACATTACTTCGACAGTATGAACAACATTGTCTTTGCCAATTACTTCATATTCAGCATTAGACACATAATTTTCTCCTTTATATATCGATTCCATTCTCTTTTTCTGGAGATCATGATACTTCTGAGGTACAACATTTAAAATATTCATAGAAAGAAGTTCTTCCTCGCTGTATTTGAGATTGTCACAGATAACTTTGTTAATGGAAATAAAATTACCCTTTAAATCAAGAATGAATATGCCATCAGGGCTTTGCATTACAAGTTGCCGGTATTTCAATTCACTCTCTGCTAATTCTTCCTCAATTTTTTTACGATCCGTAATGTCAGTAATAAATCCCTCCACGAATTCCACTTTGCCATCGCGGGAAAATATCCCTTCTCCCTTTTCCCAAACCCAGCGCAATTCACCGCTTTTGGTTAAAATCCTGTATGTATTCTGAAAATGTTCCTTTGCATCAATGGCAGCTTGCACTGATGCCCTGACGTCCTCCTGATCTTCCTTATAAATGAGATCATTATAAGAAATTTTATTATTAAGAAGTAATTCCTCACATGTGTAACCGGTTAATTCCATTGTACCCTCACTCAGGAATTCCATCGTCCAATTTTTATCATTCCTGCATCTGTAAACTATACCTTGCAGATTCCCTATCAGAGTGCTCATAGATTGAATCGTCCTGGCAAGCTTATCCTCTGCCTTTTTCCTTTCGGTAATATCAAGAAGTGTAAATGTAAAACCCTTTGAGTGATCTCCGGCATCCAACGGCGCGGCATTAAAAATTACGTCGAGTAATCTCCCATCCCTGGTTTTAATTCTGGATTCCAATATACCGCGACCATTCCTTAAGATCTGGCTGAATTCTTTGCCAACATTTTCAAATTCATCCTTCGATTGGTAAAATATTTCAGAAGATTTTCCTATAACCTCGCTCCTGTTATAGCCTGTTATTCTGCAGAATGAATCGTTTACTTCAATGAGAATCCTGTCTACAACTAAACCAATCCCGACCGGAGCAGCGCTGAATATACTCTGAAGCTTCTCCTCATTCTCTATTAACAATAATTCAGAAGCTTTTTTTTCCTTATTTATCAGGACTTGTTCAAGGGCCTCTTTCACAGCAAAAGGCAATCTTATCATATGTTCTTTAATGACATAGTCCTGAGCGCCTGCTTTAATACATTCAACAGCAGTTTCTTCATTTACTGACCCTGTATAAAGGATAAAAGGCAGATCCGGGTCGTAGAGTTTGGTTTCTTTGAGTGCCTGCAGACCGTTAAATGCAGGCATCATATAATCGGAAATTATCAGATCAGGATTAAATTCCTTCAATGCTTTCAGCAGATCAATTTTGTTGCTGACGGTTGTATGATCAAATTTTATATTCTCTTTTCTAAGTTCAAGTACTGCCAGTTCGACATCTGAAGGGACATCTTCGACAAAAAGTATTTTAAGATTTTTCTGAACCATTTTAATAATATATTAGCTAAATCCCTAATAATGTGAATAGGAATCACCAGGTTATCAGGATTTTATAAACTTTATCAGTACTTAATTGATCTTTCCGGGTCAAATATATGAATAAATTCAAATTCGGAAGACATTAGCACCTATTTGATAGATAAATTCTTAACCGGCAGACTAAAAAAGAATGTTGCTCCTTTTCCTTCTTTTCCTTCAGCCCACACTTCTCCGCCATGTCTGTGTATTATCCTCTGAACAATAGCCAAACCAACTCCTGTTCCTTCAAATTCATCTGACCCGTGCAGTCTTTGAAAAACTCCGAATAATTTATGAGAGTATTCCGGATCAAATCCGACACCATTGTCATTTACGTAATATATATTAACATTATCCCTTGTATATCCTCCTATCTTGATCACAGGTTTCTTTTTAAGTGAAGAAAACTTAATGGCGTTTGAAAGAAGATTGATCCATACCAGTTTAATGTAGGTTGGGTCGGCAGATGCTAAGGGGAGGTCCTCGATTGAAAAACTGGTTTCTGCATGACGATCTGCAGAATCTAACTCGTTAAACATTGAAATCGCCATTTTGGTCATGTCAATCTTTGATATTTTATGATCACCTCGTGAAACCCTCGACAGGGAAAGAATATCTGTGATCAGCTTGTCCATTTTCTGAGTATTACTCCGGATAAGGCCCAGCAGTCTTTGGCCTTCCGCATCAAGCTTCGAGCTGTAGTCTTCGAGAATAAAACGGGAAAAACCGTCAATAGCCCGCAAAGGTGCACGCAAGTCATGAGAGACGGAATATGCGAATGCCTGGAGTTCGGAGTTTACAGCCTCCAACTGGGCAGTACGCTCTTTCACTCTTTCTTCAAGGCTCAGATTCAGGTTCCTGATTTCTTCATCAATTCGTTTACGGTCGGTAATATCAATTATAATCCCAATTAATTTTTCAGGATGAAGGTTTTTGTCAAGTTCAAGTTCACTTATCCCATGGACCCAGCGTACCTGACCATCATTCTTCCTTATTATTCGATATTCCTTGTCAAATTTGTGATGAGATGACAAAATATCTTTTATAACATAGTCAGACATCATCTCACGATAATCGGGATGAATAATACTAAGCCAGCCTTCAAATGACCGGATAAAATGCTCATCAATGCCGAAAATCTCATCAAGGATACCGGAGCTTACCCATAAACCAGACTGTATATCCCAGACGAAGCTTCCAAGCCGGGCAATACTCTGGGTTTCCCTTAAGAGACGATCGCTCTCTATTAAAGATTTTTCGGCCAGCTTACGATCTGTAATGTCTACAACAATACCATGCCATAGTATGTCTCCGTTTTTCTGGGGTTCCGGTACCGAAGATACATTCATCCATTTTAATGTCCCCTTATACATGATCCTGCCTGTCCAGTCAAATGGTTTACAGACTATAATTCCATCCTCATTTGATTTAATAAATCGTTCTCGGTCTTCAGGATAAATGATATTGTAGATTTTTTCTGCACCTGAAAGTAGCTCTGTAAGAGATGTATCTAACATTTCCACCATTCTTGGACTCACATAATCAAGTACGAACGATCTGTCAGGGAAGCTTCGCAGAAGATAAATACCAACAGGTATTTTTGAAACCAGGTCATCGTACTGTTCCTTGCTTTTAAGCAACATTGCCTGGCTCTCCCTTAATTCAGTTTCCATTTTTTTGCGTTCGGTAACATCTCTGGTGATGCTCAGAATATGGGGAATACCATCAAAATCTATTATTGTTGCCGACATTATTCCTATTCTGGTCTGTCCGTTCTTCATCCTGAAACTCGTTTCAAGATTTTCCACTTCTCCTCTCTCCCGCAACCCTTTAATTAGGATCTCCCTGTGAGATTTGTCAACCCATATATCCAATTCACCAGAGGTTTTTCCTAATACCTCCTCTTCCGTATAACCAGTAATTTTCGTAAAACCTTGATTAATTGAAACATAAACACCATCTTCAAGACGATTGATGTTAATTGAATCAGGACTGGTAATAAAAGCTCTTCTGAATTTGTCTTCGCTGATCTGAAGCCGGTTTTCAGTCTCTTTTCGGTGTAAAACATTCGAAGTCAGGTCAGAAAAGATTTTAATAATATCCCTGTCCGGTTCTTCCTGTCCTTTGATACCTGCTATTACAAGGGTACCATACAGTTTGCCCTTATCAACAAGTGTCACCCCCTGAAACCATCCGACATTGAAGATCCGCTCCAATGCCTTTCCTTTCACTACGGGAATCTGACCAAAGGAAATCTCATGAAGCGAGGAAAAAGCCCTGACCCCTTCTTCGATCATTAATCTGTACTGATCTTCATCAATATAAGTCCGGTGTTTCATAGCCGGCTTTCCAAGATATTTTAGCATCATGGCATTTTCTTCTTCACTGGCAGTGGAAGCTTCCACAACTAATTCTGAAACAGCCTCATCATATCGTGAGATCCATACCCCGCGAACTTTAAAAAGTTCCTTGAATTTAAAGACAATATATTTCAGGATCTGATCATTATCCTGCTCTCCGAGCTCAATAGAATATTGATTCAATGCAGAAAGCAGTTCTGAACGGAGGAGCATTTTTTTTTCTGCAAGATTTCTTGCCGAGATATCCTTCTCATATGATAACTTCAGTTCATCATACTGTTCTTTCAGAACTTTTAATGCTTTAATAGGCTGTCGGTCAGCAGTTACTTTGTTATCCATAAACACTGAACTTTAAATCATGTCACTATGAAATTGCCTGATAGTAAAAGAGAATACACTGCCCTTATCAGGTTCACTCTCGACAGAAATAACACCTCCATTTTTCTCGACAAACTCTTTGCAGAGTAAAAGGCCTAATCCTGTACTGGGCTCGCCATTTGTCCCCTTACGGTTGGTTTGCTGATTTAACATAAAGAGTTTGCCCATTAGCTCCGGACTCATGCCAATACCCGAATCTGTCACTTTGATTTCTATCGTATCATTTCCGGCAGATTTTGCCGAGAATAATATTTTGGAACCGCCTGGGGAAAATTTAATTGCATTTGAACCAAGATTGCGGAGAATTGTATCAAACATATGCTTGTCAGCGAATATTTCAAGTTCTTCCGGAACGGATATGTTTATCGCGATATCTTTTTTCCCGGCTGATTCAGATAAAATACCAGTGCAAAGAAATATTCTTTCTGATAGATTTAGTTTTTCAGGAACAAATTCGAGCCCATCCTGTCTAAGCCTTGACCATTCAAGAAGATTCTCGAGAAGAGAATAAATATTGGTTGCTGAAGTCCTCATGCTCGATGCAATTTTCATTATCTCTTCAATGCTCAATGATTTTATTTCATCTGTAAGCAATTGAGTAGCAGATACAAATGAACTGAGAGGTCCACGCAGATCGTGTGCAATTATAGAAAAGAATTTATCCTTTTCTGCATTCATTGTCTGAAGCAGGGCATTTTTATGTATTATTTCCTCCTGTCCTAATTTTCGTTCTGTGATGTCTTCAAAAATTCCGAGTACTCCAATTATCCGGTTATTAGAATCGCGATATGGAACTTTAATAATATGAGTCCATCGCTCCTGACCGGAGATGGCATATTTTTCTTCAAATTCTTTTTGAATGCCTTCTTTTATAACCTGATGATCGTCTCTCTGATATTTTTCAGCCAATTCAGCTTTGAAAAACTCGAAATCATCTCTGCCAGTTATCTCCTTTGATTCAATTCCAAGATCCGCTGAATATATATCATTGCATAATATATATTTTGACCCGGGATCTTTCACAAAGATCCGTTGTGGCAAGTGTTTTATCAAAGCACTGTTTAACAGCTCGCTGTTCATCAATTTTTCTTCAGCCTCTTTGAGTTCCTGAAATGACTTATTAAGCTGATTATTCTTATAAGCTTTCGAGGAAATTTCATTTACAAATGCGTATAACATCGATGCTACTTTCTCAAACTTCTCTTTCGACAGCACCGGCACTTCCTCAAGCGCTCTCAAAAATTCATTCTTTTCAATTCCGATTGTTTCGGCATATTTAAGCATCTGTTCATGATCGATATCATTGATTCTCACCTGACCAATCAGCCAGTTGGCAATATGTTTCCCCCCGACAATGATACTGGCTCCGGCATCCCACAGTCCCCCGCTTAAACAAGGTTGTATAACCGGACCATCGGGATTGGGACTATCGATTAAAGAATCTGATTTGAAGCAATTTGATAGTCCTTTTTCAGTTTTCCTGATTATTTCATTACATAACCTGCAAAAATTGCTTGGACGCGTTATAGGCTGGCCATCAGGAAGTGTAATTATTGATGCAACACCTGTGGCATCCGCAAATAAGTCCTGAATATGCTGAATATCATCTAATTCGAATATATCTGAAAATTGGATATCAATCATGGTGTTTGATATGATTTCTATAATTCAAATAATCTGGCTGTAAATGAAAATGTACTTCCTTTTCCAATCTCACTTCTAACCTCAATTCTACCTTCATTTTTCTCTATGAATTCTTTGCATAATAAAAGTCCCAAACCAGTACTTGGCTCACCTTCCGTACCTGGTCTGCTTGTCTTTTCATCGATCTGAAATAATCTGCCGATCAGTTCCGGCGTCATCCCAATACCGGAATCTGTTATTCTGGTTTCAGCATAATGATCTTCGTTAATGAAAGCTTCGATCTTAATATTTCCTCCTGAGGGTGTGAATTTAATAGCATTTGATACGAGGTTACGGACAATTGCTTCAAACATATGATTGTCAGCAATTATCTGAAGATCTTCCGGAATGAAAATACCAATGTTGATATCCTTCTTCCTGGCAGTTTCGTTTAATACCTCGATGGAAGTGGTAATTTTCTTCTTCAGGGTTATTGTTACCGGAATGAAATCCATTCCTCCACGTCTGAGTCTCGACCATTCAAGAAGGTTTTCGAGCAGGCTGTAGATATTTGTGGCTGATGTTTTCATACTATTGGTAATATCACGGATTTCTTCAATGCTCATATTCTGAACTTCTTCCGTAATTATCTGAGTGGCAGCAACAAATGCACTCAAGGGTCCTCTCAGGTCATGTGCGATAATTGAAAAGAATTTGTCCTTTTCAGCGTTTATTGCCTGTAGCATCTCGTTTTTAAGGGTAATCTCTTCTTCCGATTTTTTACGTTCAATTGCAAGGGCTATCTGGCTACCGATAGATGTGAGAAACCGCAAATCGTTTTCTGAATACACATCTTCCTTTTCATAATGCTGAAGGACCAAAACGCCTATCACTTTGGAAGGTGTCTGCAATGGAATACCTATCCATGATGGTGAATTAGAACCAACCAACTCTACCTCGCCTTGTTCAACCAGCTGGTCAAAGACTTGCTGACTAAGAAGAAGCGGTTTGACTGTCCGGAAAACAAATGCCGAACAGCTCTTGCCCATAGATGTTTCCAGGGGAGTTGTATCGTACTTGTCTATAAAGAATGGGAAATTAAAAAAACTTGTTTGTTGATTGTGCAGAGCTATAAAACAATTCTCGGCATAAACTACTTTCCCAAGTGACTGGTGAATTAGTTTTAAAAGCTCATCGAGATTTGATGTTGAGGTTATGCCCTGGGTTATTTCATAGTTTATGAGGTTTTCCAGTTCTGTCCTTTTTCTGTTGGTAATATCTCTTACTATTCCCGTAAAAAACCTGCCTTCAGCTGTCTCCCAACCCGACAATGAAAGTTCCAATGGAAATGAATTGCCATTTTTCTTCATTCCTGACAACTCCACTGTCTTGTCAGCCAATTGTGTGACACCTCTCATTTCCAAAAGTACTTTTGGTTTTATATGTTTATTCAGATAATCAGCCGGAATAACAATATTTATGGATTTCCCGATAACCTCATCCTCTTTATAGCCAAACATGTTTTCGGCGCCTCTGTTCCATCCGCGTATGAGTCCGTCATTATCAATGGTAATTATGGCATCATTCGCAGTCTGTGCAACTGATCTGTATCTCTCTTCGCTGTGTTTTAAAGCCTCTTCTGTTCTCTTCCAGTCAGTAATATCCCTTGAAATACCAAAAGTTCCGATGATATTTCCAGCATAATCATGCAGCGGCAATTTCATTGCCGAAAACCAGACAACAGAACCATCTTTCCTCGTGAGTTTTTCTTCTTTTAGAATAGATTCGCCGGTTTTTATGATTCTCTGTTCATCATCAAATGCCTGACGGGCAGCTTGTTCAGCAAAAAAATCAAAATCTGATTTACCGATTACCTGGTCAGGATTCTCCAACCCGAACGAATGTGCGTGAGCCTTATTATTCCTGATAAACCTGCTTTGCAGATCTTTGAAATATACATGATCTGTGAGATTATTCATCAGTGCATCTATAAGGAAATGTTCTTTGGCAAGAGCCTCCTCCGCATTTTTGTGAATAGTTATATCCCTTGTAACCGTCAGCAAATGATCCTCTCCATTGAGTTCTATCAGCGAACCCGAGATCAATCCGGTCACAATCTTTCCACTCTTAGCGAGGAACCTGGATTCGAAACTGGTAACATTACCATTCGCAAGTATCTCTTTCACAAAATGCCGCCGGTCTTCAGGATTCAACCAGATGTTCATTTCCAGGGATGTTCTTCCGATTGCGTCATTCTCTGTATAGCCAAGTATATTTGTGAATCCCTCATTGACAGATACATACATCCCATCTGAGAGTCTGTTTATATTAATTGCATCAGGACTTGTTGCGTAAGCTATCCTGAATTTCTCCTCACTTTTTTCCATTTGACCGATCTTCTCTCTTAGCCCTGCAATCTCGGCCTCATAAAATTCTTTTACAGAACTATGCTCCTTTTTTAAATTCTCAATTTCAGCAATAAGTTCAGATACATTCATTTCTTCGTTATTCATAAAGATTTACACAATAATGACATGACAAGATACGAAATTTCAAATACGAGATTTCTTTCTACATTTGTGACATTTATTATATGATGGAATACGATATTAAACCCGATATAAAAGGGCTGATCTTTGATCTCGATGGAACTCTGGCCGACACAATGCCTTACCATTTTAAAGGCTGGCGCATGGCATGCAGGAAATTCGGAGCGGATATTGATACGGCGTTTCTAAGAAAACACACAGGCACTCCGGGATGGGTAATTGCTGAAGAAATAATCAAAAAATGCAACCTCGAAGGTGTTGTAACGGTGGAACAGATTATGGCTGAAAAACTTATTCAGTTTTACAAAGATCACCATCTCGTCAGACCTATCCTCCCTGTTGTTGATATAGTAAAAAAATATTATGGCAAACTCCCGATGTCAGTCGGAACGGGCGGGCACAGGGAAGCGGTAGAGAAAACTCTCGAAATCACAGGTCTGAGCAGGTACTTTGAAATTATTGTCACTGCAAATGATGTAACCAACTTCAAACCTCATCCTGAAACCTTTCTGAGATGTGCGTCATTAATGAATATAGATCCTCAATTCGTTGAAGTATTTGAAGATGGTGATCTTGGTCTGGAAGCAGCAAATAATGCAGGAATGACTGCCACCGACGTGAGGAGTTGGTACGATTCAAACTGGTAGTGGCACAGGGCTAGCATGCCATTTCACCGGCATTTTTCTTCGCGGAAAGCAGATTATATGCTCCTTTTATAACGATTTTCGCAGTTTTAAGATCTAAACCGGCAGGTAAGATTATTTCGGTATAATCTGAAGAAGCAGCTCCCTTTTTAACCTCAATAATCCTGTATTCAGTCATAGCGTTACCGTCTTCTTCCTTGTTTTTTTCAAAGACAAAAATATAATACTTGTCTTCAAAGCTTACCACAGCTTCAGATGGCAAAGCTCTGACTTCTAAATCAGATTCATCGATCAAGGCATTCACATACATTCCCGGCAATAGATTTTTACATGAACTTGTAACAGTTCCGTAAACACGGAAAGTTTTGTCATTACTGATAGACTTCCCTGTCTGTGAGATCGAAGCTTCATGAACTTCAGATTCATTATTAATAAAGAACTTTATCTTCTGACCCGATGCTACTTTGTTTGCATCATTTTCAAACAATGTGAGTTCAAGAAACAGCTTATCACTATTTACAATTTCGAAAAGAATATCTGTCGGTGAAACATATTTCCCGATATTTACATTGACTGACTTCAGAAAACCAGTAATGGGAGAGACAAGATTGACAGTATTACTGATATTGTCTTCGTTAAGCTGACCGGGATTAATACCTATTAAATATAGCTTCTGTTCAAGAGATTTTACAAGCGCTTTGAGATTTTTATAGTCCACTGTTACCTGTTGAACATTCTGCTCTGAATAAACATCTTCTTTATACAGCGCAGTGTGTCGTTTCAAATTCGGCTTCTGCAAACACCAGCTTGTTTTTTGCTTCCAGAAAACTTTGCTGAATATCAACAAAATCCTGATTTTCTATTTCAGCAAGGATCTGTCCTTTCCTGACCGCATTTCCTGCTATCAGGGCAGTATTCTTAACAAAGCCTCCCAGCGGCATGCAAACTGTTGCCTGGTTCTGAGGTGCAACGGAAATAATCCCATTTACTTTAATGGTATTACTTACCGGATGCATCTCTATTGAACCGGTCTGAATACCTGCGAGTTTAATCTGATCTTCGCGCAACTCCACTATATCATCCGGCAATACTTCTGCCTCCGTGGCTGCGGCAAGCGGTTTACTGTTTCCGGTAAAACAAGAGGTTAGTGAAACGATTAAACCCAATACAATTATTGATAATTTGAAACTAATTTTTGTCATGATGTATATGTTTTAAAATACTTTACCTGTGATAAACTCGATCGCGATGATTGTCTGGTTGCAGGAATTAAGAGCATCCAGATAACTCTGTCTGACGGATAATGCTCTGTTCAGGGTAAGCACATAATCAAGATAATCAAGCGCACCGGCTTTATAACTGCGAGTTGCCTGTTCAATTATCAGATCAGCTTCGGGAACAGCTTGCTTTTCATAGTAATCAACGCTTGAAGAATACTTATTATACTCGTCAAGTAATGACTGGAAGTTCCCGGCAATTGACCTGGTATAGTTCTCCGCATCTGTCCTTGCTATATTTTCATTTATTCGTGCAGCTTTGGCTCTTGATGTATAGGGTGAAATCCATAAAGGTATTGATACACCAGCCTGAACTCCGTTAAATCTGGAATCCTTGCCGAAATTTTGGGATTGTCCGTTAACATCCTGTGTCCCAATTATTGTCTGGCTGAAATAGCCTACATTTAGGTCGGGCATCATCTGGCTGCGTTCAAGTTTTTTTGCTATCCTCGACACTTCTACTTGCTGTCTCATGTAAGCCAGAGACGGATTCTGCTCAACTGAAAGACTATCATAGTTAAGAATAAAATCAATCCGATAGACATTGCTGATTGCTGGAACCAGAGGCAATCTGCTATTCAGCAAGACCATTAGTTTACGACCAGTTATGGTAATATCCGAAGCAACCTGAAACAACAGGTTTTTTATTTCAAGGCTTTGTGAACGTGCAGTGATCATTTCCAACCGGTTTGTTTCGCCAGCTTTTGCCCGTAATTCTGCAGCCCTTAGAAAGCCGGCAAAAAGGCTATCCTGGTAAACAAGTAATTTTTGTCTTTGAAGAGAGGAATATGTATTGCCAGAAAACCTGTTTAACCTGAGTAGCTATATCAAGCCTTGACGCTTCATATTGTAATTCACTGCTCTTTATATTTGCATTTGCCAGTTTATACTTGTTCACATAAACCGAAGGAAATTCAAATGACTGGGAAATTGTGATACCGTTGTCATTGGTATATGAATTGATTTGTCCATATTGTCCGGCAATATCTGTCTTCGGAAGATCAAAGGCGGCGCCTTTCAGAGCTTTCTGAGCATCTGTTGAGAGACTGGCAGATTTTACGAAAGATTGCTGTCCAATGCCATTTGAATTGCATCATGCAGTGTAACGACTCGCGGTTGCTGGCTGTATATGGTATTAAAAATTGAAGAAGTACCAAATAAGAGTAAAACAGCTACAACTTTTTTAACAGTCCTTCTTTTTAATCTGAATCTGAAGCTGGAAAAGAAAATGTAGAATACAGGAAGAATGAAAAGTGTCAGAAGAGTTGCAGTGATAAGCCCGCCTATAACAACAGTTGCCAGTGGCTTCTGTACTTCAGCACCTGCTGACGTGGATAAAGCCATAGGGAGAAAGCCAAGAGATGCAACGGCTGCTGTCATGATTACAGGACGCAACCTTGATTGAAGACCCTTTATCACTCTCTCCTGAATATCTGATACTCCTTTCTTTTCGAGCCGGTTAAATTCAGCAATCAATACTATCCCGTTAAGAACAGCTACTCCAAAAAGTGCAATGAAACCTACCCCTGCAGATATCGAGAAGTTCATTCCGCGTATCCAGAGTGCAAAAACACCGCCGATTGCCGACATCGGGACTGCGGTAAAGATCAGCAGAGATTGTTTTACGGAATTAAATGTGAAGATAAAGCAGAACAAAGATCAAAGCAGAGCAACAGGCACTGCAATGGAAAGTCTTTTCTGGGCAGCTTCAAGATTTTTAAACTGGCCTCCGTAAGAAACGTAGTACCCTGAAGGAAGTTGGATTTTCTGATCCAACTGGGCTTTAACATCGTTAATTATACTTTGGACATCGCGGTTCCTGACGTTGAATCCAATTGTTATTCTGCGTTTTGTATTCTCTCTTGACACCTGTGCGGGGCCTGATTTTATCGAAATCATCGGCAACCTGGTCAAATGGAATCTGATCTCCGTCAGGAAGAGCAACAGTGAGATTTTTTACATCATCCAGGCTCTGCCTGTAATCTTTATCCAGACGAACTACAAGTCCAAACCGTTTTTCTTCATCAAATACAACACCTGCCTGACTACCTGCAAATGCAGCTCTTAATACCTGGTTTACATCATCGACTGATAAACCATATTGTGCCAGCCGGTCACGTTTATATTCAACCTGAATCTGAGCTAGACCTGTTAATTTCTCGACATTAATATCCTGAACCCCGGTAATTGACTGAATTATTTTTTCTACTTCAGATCCTTTTTCAGACAATATAACTAAATCATCTCCAAATATCTTAATGGCTATATCTTGCTTTGAACCGGAAAGCAATTCATTGAACCTCATCTGTATCGGTTGCTGAAACTCAAATTTTACACCGGCAATAGGAATCAGTTTTTCCTCCATTTTTGCAATCAGATCTTCCCGGTTTTCAGCTGAAACCCATTCCTCTTTATCTTTAAGGGTAATGATATAATCGCCTGTCTCCATTGGTGTAGGATCGGTAGGTATTTCTCCGGCACCTATTTTGCAAACCGTATGTTTTATTTCCGGGAAATTCTCAAGAAGTATTTTATTAGCCCTTATAACCTGGCTCGATAGTATTTGTAAGGGATCCACCCTGCAGAGTCATCACACCTGCGGCCAGATCGCCTTCTTCAAGCTGAGGAATAAATTCACCACCCAGATGATTGAAAAGCAACAGACTGAAGATGAACAGTGCAATGGCTAAAACCGAAACAAACAAGCTTTCTCCTGAGCGCAAAGGCAATTGCAGGATTGAAAATTTTCCTTAAACCAGCCATCAGCCTGTCAGAAAGATTTGGCTTATGAACAGTGTTTTTGCTTAGGAATAATGCAGATGCCATAGGAACATATGTCAACGAAAGGATTGCAGCACCGATAAGAGCGAAAGTAACTACCTGTGCCATAGGCCTGAACATTTTTCCTTCTATTCCCACAAGAGCCATTATCGGCAGGTAAACAATCAATATTATTATCTGACCAAAAGTTGCTGAACTCATCATACGTTTGCTGATTCAAGAACATTTTCATCCATCTGTTCCTGGTTAAGTTTCAATATCCCGGGATGATGATGTTTACTCAGGGAAATACGATGAACAACACTTTCAACGATGATGACAGCCCCGTCAACAATCAGTCCAAAGTCTATAGCACCCAGACTCATCAGGTTTCCTGACACTCCAAAAAGGTTCATCATTGAAACGGCAAATAGCATTGCCAGCGGAATGACTGAAGCCACAATGAGACCGGCTCTCATATTTCCAAGCAATAATGACCAGGATAAAAATTACAATCAATGCACCTTCAATAAGGTTTCTCGAAACTGTTCCTATTGCGCGTCCGACAAGATCTGACCGGTTAAGAAACGGTTCAATAGTTACCTCCAGAGGCAGGGATTTCTGAATCGACTCAATACGAGTCTCAACATTTTCAATTACTTCATGAGCATTTGCCCCTTTTAGCATCATTACTACACCCCCTACTGCTTCAGTAGTATCAACTATAAAAGCCCCGTATCTTGTTGCGCTGCCAAACTGGACTGTTGCAATATCCCTTATTAACACAGGCACACCGGAATCAGTAGTCTTCACAACAATCTGTTCAATATCATCAAGTGATTTAACAAGTCCTATACCCCTGATAAAATAGGCAGTGGGATTTTTATCAATATATGCACTACCGGTATTTTCATTGTTTTTTTCAAGAGCAGAAAAAATATCCTTAAGTGTCAGCTTCATACCTCTGAGTCTTTCAGGATTTACTGCTATTTCATACTGTTTTACAAATCCGCCATAACTGTTTATGTCAGCAACACCAGGAGTTCCAAGCATTCCACGACGTACTATCCAGTCCTGAATAGTTCTGAGTTCCATAGGATCAAACTTCTTTTCATATCCCTTTTTTACTGCCAGACGATACTGAAATATTTCACCCAGTCCTGAAGAGATCGGAGCGAGTGAAATTTGGGCTAATCCGGGAGGGATGGTTTCCTCTGCCTCTTTCATTCGTTCGCCTAGTTGCTGTCTTGCCCAGTATACATCAACACCATCTTCAAATACCACGGTTATAACAGACAATCCCAGACGGGATATCGATCGCAGCTCAATTATATCAGGAATATTTGCCACAGCAACCTCAATAGGAGCTGTAATAAAGCTTTCAACCTCCTGAACAGCAAGAGATGGAGCAAGCGATATGATCTGTACCTGATTGTTTGTGATATCAGGTATTGCATCGACAGGTAACCGGAAAACTGAGTATATTCCCCAACCAACCAGAGCCAGAATAAATAATCCTATAATGAATTTATTCTTTACAGAAAAGGAGATAATCTTATTTATCATTGATAGAAATCTTAAGATTCAGACGATATTCTAATTATTTTCTTTGGAAATACAGTACGGACAGAAGTTTGGAAACCGGATGCCGGGTGCAGGGTAACCAATATCCAGCAACTAGCAACCAGCAGCCAGCATCAAAGATGGGGGAGCTCTCAATGAAAAGAGCTCTGAGGGTATGGAATGTACAGGTTGTTCTGGATCTCCATTAAATGGTTCAGAATATTCAGCGAGACTGATATCCTGCACATCAGAAGGGATGGCATCAAAAAAACTTAATGTCTGGAAGTGATCAACAACAACAGCTTTTTCCGAAACCATATCATTGAAAGCATGGCAGTGCATTGGAAAAACAGGATGGTGGTTATCAGTAAATGGATTTCTGGTTGAGGTGCAGATGTCGGAATCAAACTGATGATGATCATGGGGAATTATGCTATGGGCATTGAAAACAATTGCCGCAAGAAACAGAAAAAGAATATGCGTATTTTTTGTTATCAGTTTCATTATTCAAAGACTTTTCTCTACCAGATCACGCAAATATAATTATTAAATCAGTTTAAATCAGTTCATGCGTTATTTTTAATAAAAAACCCGGCGAGGGGATCTGCCGGGCTAATAATCTTTATCACTGAAGCTTACACCAGTATCTTTGTTGTCAGGTTAGTAATGCTGGTCTGAATCGCATCAAACGGCTTCCCGTCTTTGGTGCTATCCTGTTCTACAAACATATATTTCATGCCCGCAGTTTTTTTTGCAGCCAGTATCTCTTTAAAGTTTATGACCCCCTCTCCTACAGGTGCAAAATCGTTGCTGGCAGTTTTAAAGAATGGCGGTTCTTTTGTGTACATGTCCTTCATATGAAAGAGCTGGAATCTGCCAGGGTATTTCTTAAAAAGTTCGACAGGATTCTGACCGGCTTTTGAAGCCCAGAAAAGATCCAGTTCCATAGTAACAAGGTCCTTATCCATTTCAGTAAGAAAAATGTCGAAATATGGCACTTTGCCTTCAACAGTATCGAATTCAAAATTATGATTATGGTATCCGAACTGAATGCCATTATCCTTCATTATCTGCCCAACCATATTCCAGTCAGCTACCATTTTCTGATAACCTGCAACCGACTTGCGGTCCTGATCTGCAACATATGGCTGTATACAATATTTGACCCCAAGTTTTACATGATCTTCAGCCATTTTTTTAGCCTGATCAGCAGTGATGTCTTTCGGAACGCCGGCATGACTGCTGATTATTTCCATACCGAGGTCGTTAACCATCTTTTTGAAATCTTCAGGTGCGAGACTATAGAATTTACTTTCCTTCGGATTATAACTTGCCAGCTCAAGATATTTATATCCGATGTCTGAAACTTTTTTCAATGAACCAGGAACATCCTTTTGCATAGCTTCGCGAATGGTATACAATTGCAAACCGATACCAAATGTCTTTGGATCGGCAACTCCTGAACCGATGACTGAATTTGTCATTGCTGCAATGTCACTTTTTGAAATGACTATTGCCCCCAATGCCCCGGTGACGGACATCTTTAGAAAATCTCTTCTTGATTGTTGTGTCTTCATGGCAATATCAATAATATGTAATTTAAATATATTAATAACGTAATACAGTAGTTAAGACAAATCAGAATGAAATAAGTTGACGACAATAGTGCGGAGCAATCCATTTCTTTCCTTTGTGTTACTTTTTTTTTCCTTTGTGATCCTACTATATTACTAACTTCACTTCAAAGTCGCAAATTGATTTTCGAGCGACGGACGAACAGAGTTATTAATCTTGAAGTTCCTATTTTTTATTGGCGAGGGACTTTGTGGTTAATGGATTTCATAGAATTTCCAAAAAGAAAGTCCCTATCTTTGAACCAATAACACAAATCTATCTTGAATAAGATCATCCAAACCTCCGATGGCTCGCATACAATATATGTTCCTGAATTAGACGAGCACTACCATTCAATCCATGGTGCAGTTCAGGAATCCGCGCATATTTTCATAAATAACGGGTTTGAGACTTGTGAAGCCAATCCGGTATCAGTTCTTGAAATTGGTTTCGGAACTGGTCTCAATGTTTTGCTCACTGCTGTAAAAAGTCTGGACGTCAAAAGAGAAGTAAATTTTACATCGATAGAAAAATATCCGCTTGATGAATTAATGATAAGTGCACTTAATCATCATGAATATGCCGGCGAAAGAGGGAAAGAAATATTCCGGTTAATCCATTCGGCTCCATGGAACAGAAAAACCTTAATCTGTACAAATTTTTATCTCACAAAAATTTTGTCAGATTTCACCAAAGAAAAGACCACTGGAATGTTCGATCTCATATATTTTGATGCTTTTGGACCCGACAAGCAACCAGAGATGTGGACGCAGGAAGTATTCAACTCGATTTCGGATGTCACTAAGAAAAGCGGGGTGTTTGTGACTTATTCAGCCAAAGGTGATGTAAAAAGATGCCTTAAAGCCTGCGGATTTGAAGTGTCGCTATTACCCGGTCCCCCGGGGAAAAGACAGATGATCAGAGCCGTAAAAAATTAAATATATTTTTTGGATGGTTTTTTTGCGTCCCCTAAAGTATTATCTTAGCGGAAATTTAAAAATTAAAAAAGTTAAGTATGAAAATTAAGGGATTAATTGTAATGACTGGTGTAATAGCTTTAATGCTTGGCTCTTGCGGACAGAGCGCTCTTAAAAGCATCAATCTTAAAACCAGAGAAGATTCACTTTCCTATGCTTTTGGAATTGTAAACTATAATGCTTTGAAGACAGATAGTCTTTTACTCGATCCGATGGTCGTTGCTAAAGCTATGGTTGATGGTAAAGAAGGTAAACCTCTTATGGCAGATGAAGCTGCCCGTACCTTTATTATGGGCTTTATAAGTAAACGCGAAGCTGAAAAAGCAACCAGGAAAGCAGAAACTGATAAAGTATTATATAAAGATTATATTGAACAGAATGAAGCATTTCTTGCATCCAATAAGGCAAAAGCAGGTGTCACAACAACACCAAGCGGATTGCAATATGAAGTTATTAAGATCGGTACCGGTCCAAAACCAACTGCACAGAGTACTGTAAAAGTTAACTATACCGGAACTCTTATTGACGGAACGGAATTTGATTCCACTACAAAAAGAAATGAACCTGCCACTTTCCCCGTTTCAGGTGTAATACCTGGATGGACAGAAGCTTTAGAGCTTATGCCTGTGGGTTCCAAATTCAAACTTGTTCTTCCTGCATCAATTGCTTATGGTGCAGCCGGTGCAGGTCAGGTGATTAAACCATATTCAACACTTATTTTTGAAGTCGAACTTCTCGAAATTGTAAAATAATATGACCACTGCAGAAATACAGACTCCTAAAGGAACAATGATGGTCAGCTTCTTCGAAGCTGATGCACCGGGTACCGTGGAGAACTTTATTAGTCTTGCAAAAAAAGGGTACTATGACGGGCTCGCTTTTCACAGGGTTATCCCCGATTTTGTAATCCAGGGAGGATGCCCTCTTTCAAAAGACATGAGTGACCCAAGGGTAGGTACAGGCGGACCAGGTTATACAATTAAATGTGAACTGACAGGCGGAAACCAGTACCACGACAGAGGTGTTCTCTCAATGGCACATGCAGGAAGAAATACCGGCGGTTCCCAGTTTTTTATCTGCCATAGCCGTACAAATACAAAACATCTCGACAGACAACATACATGCTTCGGAAAAGTATATGAAGGATTGGATGTTATTGATAAGATCCGTCAGGGTGACAAGATTGAAAAAATAGTAATTCACGAAGAATAAATTAAAATGGCATTCGAAATCACTGGAAAAATAATAGACATCTCACCTGTTAACCAGGTAAGCTGATAAATTTAAAAAACGTGAATTTGTCATTGAGAAAAAAGAGACTGGCGGTGCAGCTGTGTTTATCGACTATATCAAATTCCAGCTGATTGCAGGATAAATGTGACCTTATAAATGAATCATTTCTAAACGAGGACGTTAAGATCTGGTTCAATCTTAAAGGTAACAAATGGGAACGCGATGGGAAGGTTAATTATTTTACCAATCTTGATGCATGGAAGATTGAAAAAACTTCTTCTGCACCAAAAGATCAGAATGTCTCGGCACGTACTACTCTTGAAGACATTCCGCCGGAAAATGATGAACTGAGCGATTTGCCATTCTAGAAATAAAAAGAGACTGAATTTAAAATCAGTCTTTTTTTTTATCAGGAGATTCTAATCTGAATATTACCAGACAGAATTTGTAATCTGCTCTTCATTTAATTAATTTTGCAAAAAGCTGCAATACGTTCAGAAATATGCTCAATCAAATAAACAAAACAAGAATCTGCCAGGAGTTATTCATTTTTCCCACACTGTACCGGAATACTAATATTGTATCTTAACAGGAACCTTATGAAAGTAAAATCATTAATCATCTTTTCGTTATTAACAATCTGTCTGTCAGCCACGTCACAAATACTACCTATCGAGGTTCCGTCAGGGCCACGTCAGACACTTATGCCCTATAACAGGATAGTCCAGTCTGCAGGATTACAGATCTTTTTCGGTGATAAAGCAAGCGAAAACCATGCTCTCGATGTTTCAGTTTCACCTGATCGTAAATGGCTTGCTGTCGAAGAAAGGTATAGTATCCTGTTTATAAGCACTGTTGATAAGCAAATTAAGTATATTATTTATCTAAATACGCATACCGACCTTCTGGGAGGAATGAATACCTATTCAGGTATTACCTGGCATAAAGGCAGAAATGGTCTGGAAGTCTACTGGAGCGCAGTAGGCAGAGGAAATCGTTCATACGTTGTATCAGCCACATGGGACGGGACTAAAGCAGTATTTGGAAGAACGATTGAGTATAAAACCCAGCCGCCTGCGCGTATGGCTCTGCCAAACGAGATTCTCATAAGAAAAGAAGGCTCAAAAGAATATTTATATGTGGTTCTTAACGGGAATAATAAAGTTATAAAACAGGATTTTATTACTGGTGATACAATCTGGGCAGCAGATCCGGGAGTAGCTCCTTATGGGCTGGCATCTGCTTCGGGAAAATTATATGTAACCAACTGGGCAGGAAGAACCCCGGATAAAGATGATAAAAATGTTGCAGGGATTCCCTGGGGTCTTGCCAGGGTTGATAATATCAATGCAGGTGGAGCAACAAGAGAAGGAAGCGTTGCAGTGATAGACAATGCTACTGGCAAAGTTCTAAAGAACATCATTGTAGGACTCCATCCGAATGATATCATTTCAGATAAATCAGGAAAATTTATTTATGTGAGTAATTCCAACAGTGATAATGTTTCTGTAATAAATACTGCCAGCGATACGATTTCAGAAACTATAAGCGTCAGATTACAGCCCGAGATTAATCCCTATTTTGGAGATTCGCCGAATGGTCTTGCGCTCTCACCAGATGAAAAGGTACTCTATGTCGCTAACGGAATGGACAATGCACTTGCTGTAATTAAGCTGGGAAAAAATGCAAGTTCTAAGGCTAATGACCATGAGAGCACGATCACCGGATTTATTCCTACCGGAGCTTACCCTTCTGCAATCAGTGCCACTAATCCAGGTTACCTCTATGTAACCAATATTGAAGCTGCAGGTGCAAATGTGCCGCAATCAAATAAAGGATCAGCAAATACGGTCTATAATTCCCATAACATGCTCGCCTCAATTTCAATCATAAGAGTACCGGCAGCAAAGACGCTGCGCTCGTATACCGATACTGTTGTGGCAATCAATAATCTTTCCAGAGCTTTGACCGCTCGTGAAATACCAAGGGAAGGCGTTGAACCAAAAACAGTTCCGGATAGAATTGGTGAACCTTCATTATTTAAACATGTTGTCTATATTATTAAAGAAAACAGAACATATGACCAGATTCTCGGTGACATGAAGCAGGGTAACGGAGATCCGGGACTATGTATCTACGGTTCAGAAATTACGCCTAACACACATAAGCTGGCTGAGGAATTTTTACTTATGGATAATTTCCATGTCTCGGGAAAATGTTCCGCAGAGGGACACCAGTGGACCGATGCTTCGATTGTAACAGATTATATCGAAAAAAACATGAGAGCATGGTTCAGAAGCTACCCCCATGTTCAGACCGATGCACTTGTATATGCTCCAACGGGTTTTATCTGGGACAATGCATTAAAGAAAGGCAAGACGGTGAGAATATATGGCGAAGCATCGGTTCCTGTCCTTGACAAGAGCCAGCGATGGATCGATGTCTACAAAAAATATACGAGCGGTGAAAAAGTCGAATTTACAAACGAAACAACAATTGAACCGGTAAAGAAAATACTCAGCCAGACCTATCCGTCATTCGGCAATCATGAATTTTCTGATGTAATGAGAGCAGATGCGTTAATTAAGGAGCTAAATGATTTTGAAGCAGCACCCGGCGATGTGCTGCCTGAATTAATGATAGTTGCCTTGCCGAATGATCATACTGCAGGAATCAGGCCGGGACAGCCTTCACCCAGGGCCATGGTGGCAGACAACGATGTGGCTTTAGGCAGGATCGTCGAAGCCTTTACAAAAAGCAGGTTCTGGAAAAACACCGTAATATTCGTGGTCGAAGACGACTCACAGAGCGGTTGGGATCATGTTTCAGCTTATCGTACGGTCAGCCTGGTTATCAGTCCCTACTCAAGACTAAAAAGTGTCAACCACATTTATTACACTCAACCGTCAATGGTGCGGACAATTGAACAGATACTCGGTCTGCCTCCTATGAACATTCAGGATGCCATTGCCAATACAATGAAAGAATGTTTTGGAACAGAGGCTGATTTAACGCCATATAAGGCATTGCCAAATAACATTCCACTTGACGAGATGACCGCTCCATTATCATCCTTAAGCGGAAAAATGCTCCACTACGCAAAAATGAGCATGCTGCCCGAGTTTGACGGGGTTGACTCAGGAAATGATGATCTGCTCAACAGGATACTCTGGTTTGCAGCCAAAGGAAATGCTCCTTACCCGGCTAAATACGCTGGTACAGGTAATGATGATGATGACTAGAGGAATGTATTATGTATTATATGCCATGTGCGATGTATAAGCACAGGGCACACTTTAGTCACTTTAGTCACTTTAGTCACTTATAACTATTAAAAATGAATCCACTTCTTCAGGAATGGAAGACTCCTTTCGGGACGCCTCCGTTTGACATTATAAAAACTGAACACTTCGTTCCTGCCATAGAGGAAGCTATCAGACTGGCGTCAGAGGAAATTGCTCTGATAACAGTAAATCCACAGCCTCCGGATTTTGAAAATACAATTGCATCACTTGACAGAGCAGGCGATACACTGGGAAAAATAACATCTCTCCTTTTCAACCTTAACAGTGCCGAAACAAATAAAGATCTTCAGGAGGCTACTCAGATAGTATCTCCCCTTCTCACTCGTTTTTCAAATGATATTACACTGAATGAACCTTTATTTGAAAAGATTAAAGCAGTATATAACTCCGGGAATACTCCCTCTCTAAACAGGGAGCAGCAGATGCTCACCGAAAGAAAATACAGAAATTTTATTCTCGGAGGGGCAGCCCTTAAGGAAGCGGAGAAAGACAGGTTCAGAGCCATATCAGAACAACTGGCGAAGTTATCTCTAACGTTTGAGGAGAACGTACTGGCCGAGACAAACTCTTATGAAATGCATATTACATCGAGGGAAGATCTGGCAGGTCTGCCTGAGAGTTCCATAGAAATGGCATCTCTTGAAGCTGAAAAAAGAAAAAAAGAAGGATGGATCTTCACTCTTCATTTTCCGAGTTATGTGCCATTTATGCAGTATTCCGAACACAGGAATCTCAGAAAGAAAATGCTGATCGCCTATTCCTCACGTGCATACAGAAAAAATGAATTTAACAACAGGGAAAACGTAGTAAGAATAGCAAATCTTCGTCTTGAAATAGCCAGAATGCTGGGTTTCAGAAATTTTGCAGAAATGGTATTGGGCGACCGCATGGCAGATACCCCGTCAAAGGTCGAAAAATTTCAGGAAGAACTTTTTCAGGCATCAAAATCTGCGGCAATACGTGATTTTAATAATCTGAAAATATTTGCTGAAAGCATCGGTCACAAAGGCAATCTTGAAAGATACGACTGGGCATTCTACTCGGAAAAACTGAAGAAAAAGCTTTTCGACATTGATGACGAAGTTTTGAAACCATATTTCAGTCTTGAAAAAGTTGAAGCGGCCATTTTTGGTCTTGCCACAACATTATATGGCATCAGGTTTGTCCTAAATAATACAATCCCTGAATACTCACCGGGAAGTAAAGACATTTGAAGTCTATGACAATGACGATACATTTCTTGCAATACTCTATCTGGATTACCATCCGAGACCCGGGAAAAACGGTGGAGCATGGATGACAAGTTTCAGGGATCAGAAGATGAAGGATGGTAAAGATGTAAGACCATTTATCTCAATAGTTGCTAATTTCACACCATCCTCTGAAAAAAGACCATCACTACTGTCATTCAATGAGTTAACTACGCTTCTTCACGAATTTGGACACTCACTTGCACGGCATGCTGACCAGATGTACTTACGAAGGGTTGTCAGGAACAAATGTTGCCCGCGATTTTGTGGAGTTACCCTCACAGTTCATGGAAAACTTTGCTTTCGAAAAAGAATGGCTCGACTACGTGGGCAACTCATTATATTACAGGAGAGAAGATCCCTGAAGAAATAATTCATAAAATAAAAGAAGCTTCCGCTTTTAATGAAGGATACGCCTGTTTCAGACAATTGAGTTTCGGATTTCTTGATATGGCCTGGCATACAATAGAAAAGCCTGTTGATTCAGATATTTCTGCATTTCGAGACTGCCGCCATGGCAAAAACAGAATTGTTCCCCCCTATTGACGGATTAAATATGAGTGCTTCATTCGGCCATATATTCGGAGGCGGATATGCCGCCGGCTATTATGGATATAAGTGGGCTGAAGTGCTCGATGCCGATGCATTCAGCTATTTTACTGAAACAGGTATATTCAATAAGGAAACTGCTGCTTCCTTCAGAAAAAATATACTTGAAAAAGGAGGAACTGAAAAACCACAGGAATTATATTTCAGGTTCAGAGGAAAAGAACCGTCAATTGATGCTTTTCTGAAAAGAAGTGGATTGGATATAGTGTTTTGAGGTTGAGGTTGAGAAGAACTTGTCATGTGTAGTTACCTACGAGGCTAAATAGGACAAAATTAAATATTATCTTTGCTGAACATTTTAAGGAAAGTTTTTAATTCCACTTCATTAATTATCAATTCATTAACGCAACAATATGATTTTCTTTTTTGAATGTAATTCCAAAAAGATCATTGCCGCAGGCACCACCGAAAAACTTCCTGAAAAAGATATTGAAAAATTATTATGGCTCTTTGGTGAAGCAAAACTTCTGACGGAAGATCACTTGCACGGCAGCTTTATCGGACCCAGAAAAGAGATGATAACACCCTGGAGTACAAATGCTGTTGAGATTACACAGAATATGGGGATCCAGGGAATAAAGAGGATTGAAGAATTTCAGTTTTCATCCTCAGACAAACCTGATTATGATCCAATGCTTCAAAAACTATACAGAGATCTGGATCAGAGTATTTTTACAATTGAGAAATCACCTGATCCGGTATTATATATTGACGATATCAGATAATATAATCAGAAAGAAGGACTTGCTCTCAATGAAGAAGAGATTGACTTACCTCGATAAATTAGCAAATCTATAGGTCGAAAACTCACTGATAGTGAAGTTTTTGGCTTTTCACAGGTAAATTCCGAACATTGCCGGCATAAAATATTTAACGGAACATTTGTACTATCAGGAAAAGACCAGGAAACGACTCTGTTCCAGATGATCAAGGCTACAACAAAAGCTAATCCTAATAGAGTTGTATCAGCATATAAAGATAATTGTGCATTTGTTCAGGGGCCGGTTGTTGAGCAGTTTGCACCAGTCACTCAGGATAAGCCTGATTTCTTTAAAATCACTGACTATGAATCTGTTCTTTCAATAAAAGCAGAAACACATAATTTTCCAACAACAGTTGAACCATTTAATGGAGCAGCAACAGGTACAGGAGGAGAGATAAGAGACCGGATTGCAGGAGGAAAAGGCGCATTTCCGATTGCCGGAACAGCTGTTTACATGACTTCTTATCCGCGACCTGACGGGGGACGACCATGGGAAAAATCAATTAAAGAGAGGAACATGGCTCTATCAGACACCTGAGGATATTTTAATCAAAGCTTCAAACGGGGCGAGTGATTTTGGAAATAAATTCGGGCAACCTCTAATCTGCGGGTCAGTTTTCACTTTCGAACATTATGAGAATCTGAAAATGTTCGGATATGATAAGGTAATAATGCTTGCCGGAGGAATAGGTATCGGCAAGAAGAAGGACAGTGAAAAGGATATGCCTGAAAAAGGCGATCTTATTGTATTATTGGGTGGAGATAACTACAGGATAGGAATGGGCGGTGGCGCTGTTTCTTCTGTTGATACAGGGAAATTTGACAGTTCCATAGAACTTAATGCTGTTCAGAGAGCCAATCCCGAAATGCAGAAAAGAGTGTATAATGCAATCAGGGCTTTAAGCGAATCGCTCAATAATCCAATTGTTTCAATACATGACCATGGTGCAGGCGGGCACCTTAATTGTTTATCAGAACTTGTGGAAGCGACGGGCGGAAGAATTGATATAAGCAAGTTGCCAGTTGGAGATCCCACGCTCTCAGCAAGAGAAATAATAGGAAATGAATCACAGGAACGGATGGGACTGGTGATAAAAAAGGCCGATGCAGAAACCTTAAGAAATATTGCCGAGAGAGAAAGAGCTCCTATCTATATAATCGGTGAAGTGACCGGCGATATGCAGTTTACTCTTGAAAATCCTGTAACAAAAGAAAAACCTATCGATCTGGCACTGTCATCACTTTTCGGCGATCCTCCAAAAACTATAATGAATGATATAGTTGTTGAGAATGAATTCAAAAAGCTGAAGTATACTTTTGACAAGATTGAGGAATATGTCAGACAGGTATTGCAACTGGAAGAAGTTGCCTGCAAGGATTGGCTGACAAACAAAGTTGACAGATCGGTCACAGGCAGGCTGGCAAAACAACAATGTGCAGGTCCGTTACAACTCCCTTTGAATAATCTTGGAGCAATTACACTCGACTACCGCGGCGTAAAGGGGATGGCAACTTCAATAGGCCATGCACCAGCTGCAGGGCTGGTCGATCCGAAAGCCGGTTCGGTACTTTCGATAGCAGAAGCGCTGACAAACATAATATGGGCTCCACTGGCTCAAAAATTGAAGAGTGTTTCACTTATCTGCCAACTGGATGTGGCCATGCAAGAATCCGGGGGAAGATACCAGACTATATTCTGCGGTAAAAGCAGCCAGTGATTTTGCAATTGCATTGGGCATAAATATTCCAACAGGGAAAGATAGTCTTTCAATGACCCAGAAATATAATGATCAGGTAGTACTATTCTCCCGGGACTGTTATAATTTCTGCTGCGGCAGAAATAAGTGATATACGGAAAATAGTTGAACCTGTTATTAGTAAATGACTCTGATACCAGCCTGCTTATATATTGATATGAGCCGCGACAGCCTTAAAACAGGAGGAAGCAGTTTTGCACAGATTTTTAACAGACTTGGTGATGAAGCACCGACTGTCACTGATCCGATTTATTTCAAGGAGGTCTTTAATACCATTCAGGATCTTATAGGTAAGAACCTTATCCTTTCCGGTCACGACATATCAGCAGGGGGTATGTTGACAACAATGCTGGAAATGTGTTTTTCCAATACTTCCGGAGGAATAACGGTGAATCTGACATCGATGAATGAATGTGATACTACAAAGGTACTGTTCAGTCAGAATCCGGGTATAATAATACAGGTAAAAGATGAGGATGAAGTCGCTGAAATGCTCCTTGAAAATGGGATTTCATATTTCTCTATAGGTCATCCGACAGAAGAAAGGACACTTATTTATAAAAAATAATGATGAGATGGTTTCATTTCGACATAGATAAGACTGCGTGATAAATGGTTCAGAACATCATATCTTCTCGACAGACGTCAATGCGGAAGCGAATATGCGCTTGAAAGATTTAAGAATTATAAAAACCATGAGCTGAATTTCAATCTTCGCGATTTTGCCGGTACTTTTAAATCACTGGGTATTACTCCGGAAAGAAGAAAAGCTTCGGGAGTGCGGGCAGCCATAATCAGGGAGAAAGGCGTAAATGGCGACAGGGAAATGGCTTATGCTCTTTACCTTGCGGGTTTTGATGTCAAAGATGTTCACATGACCGACTTAATATCCGGAAGAGAAACCCTCAGCGATATCAGCATGATTGTTTTTGTTGGCGGATTTTCAAATTCGGATGTACTGGGATCAGCAAAAGGATGGGCGGGAGCTTTCAGATATAATGAGAAAGCTGCCAGAATGCGCTTGAGAATTTTTATAAAAGAAGTGATACATTGTCGCTTGGAGTATGCAACGGATGCCAGCTGATGGTTGAACTGGGTCTGTTATATCCGGATCATGAAAACAAACCACGGCTGCTTGTTAATAAGACACAGAAATTTGAATCGGGCTTTCTAGGTGTAAAAATTACTGAAAATAATTCCGTTATGCTCGGCAATATGTCAGATTCAGAACTTGGAATCTGGGTGGCGCATGGGGAAGGCAGGTTCAGTCTGCCTTATCCTGAGGACAGATATAAGATAGCCTTAAAATTCAGCAGGCATACTTATCCGGCAAATCCGAACGGTTCGGATTATGACGTAGCAGGGCTATGTTCAGAAGATGGACGTCATCTGGTGATGATGCCTCACCTGGAAAGGGCATATTTTCCATGGCAGTGTGGTTATTATCCTGAAGAACAGAAGAAATGATGAAGTAACTCCGTGGATAAAGCCTTTTGTTAATGCCAGAAAATGGATTGAAGAGAAAAGTAATTATAATCCTAAACTATCGATATACCGGGTGGTCGGTTGCAGAAAAACAGACAACACCTTCGAGTTTTCAAGCATTCATCTTATCTTTCAAAATTTTTTCACTTATTATCTGAATATTATAGAGTCCTGTATCCTGAATATACAGTGAACCCAAAAATGAATCAGCCCTGAAATAAGGATACTTAACATCACTTGAGTTATGGATTATTTTATCACATGCAGGAACCGCTTCAATCCTGTTATCAAGAATACTAAGCTTTACAGAATTGTTGTACATAAGATCTGTTGTATCTTTTGTCGCACTCGACATCCATACATCAAAACGTCCTGATTTCGAGACCAATACACTCCATTCTGCTGTGTTAGTGGAGGGATTTGCCTTATCCTGGTAACAATCAGCTTTGTCAACTTTTAATGAGATGGAGCCGTCTGATTGCTGCAATATTTTATTTTGAACAGTCTCATTTTTAGATTCTGTCTGCACCCCGGTATTATTGCATGAAGAAAATAAAATCCCCATCACTGCTATCAACCCAAATACTTTCCTGTACATTTTTCAAAAATTGATTGTTTGAAACACTATAAATAACGATTAAAAAACAATTACAGTATACGAATTGTTTGAAAAAAAGAATTAATAGTGAAATGTGTTTAATTTGAAAGGATCAGAAAGTGCAATTGAAAAGCAGACAGTAAACAGCGAATAGCTAACAGTGAACACCGGAAAGCCATAAGTCAGACTTTTGCTTTTTCAGTAACTCTTGTCAGACTTTTTTGATTTATCCTTTGTGACAGCTTCTCATTCAGAGCTTCTGCAACTATCTCCGAGATATCGGCGACTCTTGTTGAAGTAACCGCTGAAAAGGATTTCTTGCACAAAGGACAAGCTGTTGCGAGAATGTCGGGATTATTTACAGTAAGCTCACGTGCAGCATCAGTAGCGATTCTGGTCTTTTTTGAAGAACTTAATTTCATGTTAGCCAGACTCCCCCCGCAGCATAGTGAATCAGAATCTTCATAATTTGTCTCTTCGAGCCTTGCAACATGATTCAAAACATATTTCGGATCCTTATAAATACCTGAACCTCTTCCGAGTTCGCAGGGTGAATGATAAACAACTTTCTTTCGTATGAAGTTCAACCTTACCGTGTCATCTTCAATCAGCCGCTTAATAAACTGTGTATGATGAAGAACTTCTGCATCAAGATAATAGCTTTCCTTAAAAACTTTATAGCAAATAGGACATGAAGTAACAAGGGTGTGTGCACCCGATTTCCAGATCAGCTGCGAATTGTAATTTATAAGTTCCCTCGCTTCTCTGTCCTGACCTGCCAGCATTAACGGACGACCGCAACAAACACCTCCATCTTCATCAAGAAATTTATAATTCAACCCTGATACATCAAGAATTTTGATCATTGAATTTTTAATTGATGGCGTCAGGTGTGTCATGCAACCGGCAAAAAACAGGATATCTGTTTTTTCTGGTTCGTGCTCCTTTAAGAATGTGTAATTTGATGAAAACGTAATATTTTCAGGAAGAAATTTCCTCCGGGACGGGAAATATTGATTAAAAACAGTACTTCGCTCCGTAACCTCCCCTTCTTTCCTTCGTCGTATCATTCTTATCTGAGACAATTCGATACCAACCGGACATTTAGTATCGCATCTTCCGCACAACAAACAATTATGAGCTATTTCGGATGTATCAGTATTATCACGTATTGCTTTCATAAGATATGCCGACTGCACATTTGTAATACCAGCCGAAAAATTTAACTGACAGGCATCAATACATATACCGCATGAGGAACAGGAATAGATCTGAACATCAGCAAATGTACCATCTTTGTCGCCTGTTTTTATTCCTGAATTTCTCATGAAAATCAGGAATAATTCGGTGGGTATATGCATATACCTGGTAAGAGGAAGAAGAATGAAAAATGTTCCAAGGGAGATTGAATACAGCCACCAGAAAGGATAAGCCAGTTGACTTGCCGGGAGAAATGTGCCAAGCCAGGCCCCCAACGACCCTGTAAGAAAACTTCCATTGCCATAGATGGCACTTGTGAAACTTTCTGCCAGAAGCCTGCTTGGAAAGATTAGCCATAATGAAGTAAGTGCGATCTTGTCGGTTATTTTCAGACGTGTGGTCTTTTTCATACCGACAATTTTGGAATAAAATCTTTTAGTGACAGCCAATAACAGTCCTGAAAGAATAAATGCAAGTATCAGGTCCATAAAAAAACCGTAAACCGCTTCAAATCCGTATCGTCCGTGCTCCGGGTTAAAGAACCTGAAAAAAATTGCTTTATATGGCGCATTAAGATGTTTCAACCCAAAAATGTCAGCTTCAATTGTCCCAAAAAGAATAAGAAGGAACCATCCAAACGCCAGACTCATATGCATATATCCAAGACGCAGATTTGTCTTTAATATTTTTCTGTGTATCAGACTTTCCATGAAAATCTCCTTAAGACTCGTCGCAAAAGCAATGCCGAAAAATCCACGCTGAAGTCTTAGCTTGTCGGGTCGTGAAAGAGCACGAAACCAGATAATGCTTTTTGTAACTACATAGATGAGTATGGAATATAAACCTATATTAAATGGTATTACAAAAGGATCAAATTGCATATTCATCCGTTTTTTGAAAAGACTGCTTTGCCAGTGTTATTATATTTCTTGTGTTTACTCCGCGGGGACAGACAAGTGTGCATTTTCCGCAGAGCATACATTTTTTCAGTTTCAGATTTACGCCAGAGGTCTCACCTCTTTTAATAAGGATAAAAAGCTCTCTAAGGCTGAAAGCTGTAAAATTACCTGTAGTACATGTTGCTGAACATCCGCCGCACTCTATACATTGCCTGAAGCTTGGTTCTCTTTCAAAAATATAATCAGCCACTTCTCTGCTATTGCCATCATAGTCGATCTGACGCCCGGCTGAAATCGAAAAACCAAACTTTAGTTGGACTATTTGTCATCTTTCAGATAATCAATTACTTCTACGACTGCAGAACGTGCGTGCGAAATGGTTTCTGTTATATTCATTGGGGAAGTGCATGTTCCGGCATAAAATACACCTTCAACATTGCTCCTGTTGCTTCCGGTATGATTATCAGCAGCACTAAAAAAGCGGTTCTCTCCTGTTGCAAGGCCGCCTATCCCGGCAATTTTCTTCCCTCCTTCCGACATCTCCATTCCTGCCATCAGTACCAGAAGATCAAGTTTCATGCGGAGTGGTCTGCCGGCAAGTGTATCTTCAACTTTAATCAGCAGTCTGTTATCAATAGTCTCGCTTGCTTCAGACACTTTTCCCCTGATAAAACTTACTGCCCATTTTTCCTGGGCTTCACGGTACAGCTCTTCATAAAAAGCTCCTCCCATCCTCATGTCCATATAAAAGCAAAACACCTTTGAATCAGGAAGAGATTCCCTTAACTCAATTGCCTGTTTGACAGCTGTAACACAACATAGTTTGGAACAGTAAAAATTCCCGACTTTCTCGTCGCGCGATCCCACACAATGAATGATTCCAATGGTCTCAGGCAATTTACCATTTTTCAAAGTCAGATCATCTTTCAGGAACATCATTTCAAGGTCAGCAGATGATATTACATTATCGTAAATCCCATATCCGTACTCCTCTTTTCTTGCGCTCTTGAAAAGATCAAAGCCCGTTGCGACTATTACCGCATCGGCAGTGAGCTCTTTACCATTATTTGTAGTTATTGCAAAATGATTACGTCCTTTTTTAAATTTTTCTATCGTTGTGTTTGTGAGCAATTTTATAGCATCATTCTTTATAATTCTATGAAGATAATCTTTCACTTCGTTACTGTTTCGTCTGTCGGGAAACAGCCTGTCCCAATTATTCAGATGGCCTCCCGTCTTTGTTTCCTTCTCAATCAGACTTACTTCAATGCCTGCCTTTGACAATTGTCCGGCGACTTCAATTCCAGCCACTCCCCCTCCAATAACTACAACATGTTTCATATCAAGTCAGTGTTTAAATTGTTATCTCTGTGAATGAAGGTACAACTGTAAGGTTATACTTTTCCTCAGGTGAATAATCAATTCCAATTTTATCAAGAACCGGCTCGCAACCGGTCTGATGCATTTGCAGACCAAGATCCCACGGATTATATCCCAGAACGAGACCAGCAACTTCTTCATATGTAAAGACAGGAATTCCCTCACCATTTTGCCCATATGTTTTACCTTCCATTTCATTTATCACATATTGCCATCTGTCGAGGAACATCGGGCAACCCGGACAGTTGGTAATTATCATATCTGGTTTAAAAGGTTTCATAGATTCAAATTTTTCTTTTGAGCATGCAATTGAATAGCCCCTGTTTGCCTGAACCAGATACTGTCTGAAGCCAAATCCGCAACAATGTCTTCGCTCAGGATAGTCTATCACCTGTCCGCCCCATTCTTCAATCATTCCGCTCAGAACAGAGGGATATTCGGCGCCCCCTACTCCTTTGGATGGGAACATCTTCGAGTAATGACAACCAATGTGATCTACGACTCTTAGAGGTTCTCCGGTTTCTTTATTGATTAGTTTGTATTTAGCTTTTGCTCCAATTTCTTTTCTGAACTTATAGATAACATCACTTGCATGTGCAAGGTTCTGAGGTTTTTCAAATTTTCTTCCTGTTGCCGTAAATAATTGTTTTCTGACCTTTTCTTCAATTTCGGGAAAATGATGCCATGTATCAAGTATCTCGGTGTAGAGGCCGAAAGATGTAATACAGGAAGGAACATAATTTGTGTAACCGGCTTCCGTCATAAGTGCAAACTGCCTGGCAACAACTGTCATTGCTGTTTCAACAGGAATGATATCGCTGTGATAGCCAATTCCTGAACAGGTCGTATGACATGGATGCTCATAAACATCTTTCTTTAATTCATCTTTCAGAATCTTTAGAAATGCCACCTCCGAGCCAGGGAAGAAATTCTGTCTGATACAACTCCTTACATAGAAATAATTATCATCGGCAATTTCCTTCTGGTATTCACTCCAGATAGCTTGTTTACCCTCTATCTTCATGGCTGAATTTTGTATGAGTCCCGTTGTTCGTTTTGTATATTTGAGTAAAGTATTCGTTATCCATACCTTCCGTCAGCTCAAGATTCATTTCCTCAGCTTTGAGCTTCGAGAACGATTCAATCTTCTCGTATCTGTCGAGGCCACCTGTTACTTCAAAGATTTTTTTTAATTCAGCGAGGGTTTCCTCCGGAATCTTTCTCAGAATACCTGGTCCATCTCCTTTGTAATTTCCTCCCAGCCTGTTAAAGACAGCTGCCTTATTATCCTGAACCCATTCCCAAACAGGTCCCTGTTCAGGATGCATTGCCATACTTATACCATCGAGATAGACACAGTATCCTGTACTGAGGATCCAGTCTCCAACCGTCCTTTTTAATGCCAGCTGTTGTCTCCCCTTTTCTGATTCGGTAAAATATCCAAGGTCCTGTGACAACCCCCTAAGCGCCATTATTACAAGCCCGGGAGCATTTCCACGGGGGCATCTCGTTTTGCACGACATGCACTCGCCGCAATACCAGATCGTTTCTGATTTTAGAAGCTCGAGAATTCCATCATCTTCCTTCGTTTGAACTGTATCAACAATCTTCCTCGGATCGTAGTTGTAAAATTCGGCAGCAGGACAGATGGCAGTACAGACCCCACAATTCATACAGGCATTGAGTCCTTCCTCAAACCTGATATCCTCCATTAATAGATCGTATAGTTTACCCATCGGCTGTTTACATGACATATTTCCTGACAACAAAACAAAGATAGGATGAAGGAAAAAAACCCGAAAGAAGCTTAAAACCTATTTATTAGGGGTATTTATACGTATATGAAGAAGGATTGAGGAGTGAGGTGTGAGTTGTGAGTGAGCGGGTGAGTGAGCGGGTGAGTCGTGACTTTTGAGACTTCTGAATCAGCTTTTTATTCACATAATGTGTCAGCCATGCGCTGCCGGCGCCGATAGCGGCACCTGCAAGAACATCCGAAGGATAATGAACGCCAAGATCCATCCTTGAATATCCTACGACACCAGCCCATCCAAACATTGGCACAATAACGTACCATTTGGGATATGCAAGTGAGATTGATGTTGCAGTAGCAAATGCACCCGAAGTATGTCCTGAGGGAAATGAGGGTGATCCTGCGCCTGATTTCTTTTTTATATCAGGATAAGTAATGAAAGGCCTCGTACGGTTAATTGAATATTTAAGAGCAGAAGTAAAAGCCAGATTTACAATTGATGCCGCAGCTGTAACTCCAGCATTTCTAAAAAGAGTTTTGTCATGGTTAACGAGTCCGGCAGTTCCCATCGCGGCCGGTATTCCGACTATGAGCCATGCATCAGAATTGGAAATAAAACGAAATACTTTATCAGACGGCAGGTTCTCAGGGGAATTTAACGAGCGAAGAATTCTTATATCAGGATTTTGCGCAAGCAGAGTCTGGGTAAAAAACGCAAACAGCAGCAATACTCTCCTACAGATAAATAATGGATTCATCGTTGTTGAAATTAATGTGGTATTACCGCAACCAACACGAGCCTTCATAAAATGTTTACGGAGAGCTGTGGCAGATCTGAATCTTCGACAGACCGGAATAGTATTTTATTTCAAAGCGATTTTAATAGCAATGATTTTTAAAACGTTCTCGAAATCGTTCTGTTGTTTTATGATAAATGACAATGGTCTGATTAATCCATAACGCTTTGCGGTTTTGAAATCTTCTTTTATCTCTGCAGAAAGTTCGCTGTTGTTTATGATGTTTTCTGCCTTATTACCCATATAGAATGTTATCTTGAATGCACGATCCATGATGGTTGCCCAGAAGACAGTTTTCTTCTTATAAACCATCTTGAATAGCCATCTTTTCCCGTCATTATAAAATCTCCATTCACCTGATGACCCAGCGTAATTATCTGACATGTATTTCATAATTGCCTTCCATAACATCTTTTTTTCTCCGATTATTGCGAAGATGATTTCATCTGAAGGATAGACCAGTATGTCTGTTAACAGGATGTTTTCTTTTTCTGCCATGATTAGCAAATTATTTATTTCCATGTTTGTGAGTTCGTTCAATATCGATCAAATCATTTCCATGAAAATGAAATTTAAATATTAAGTCAGAATTAATTGATTTAAAACCTGCAAAATTCAATTTTTACTTAGTTCATTTAAATTTGCTCTTGCCTCCGGAACAGCTTTATGGATACCTTCAATAAGTTTGCAGCTATCCATATCTTTGCAATCACCACAGGTTTTAAATCCTTTTCCTGCAACACACAATCTGATCTGGCATTCACTGCAATGAGCCAGTTTGACACCTTCTTCCCTGCAGCCTGTGCAGTTGATCAACTCCGGTCCCATTTCTGCAACGCCGTACATAGTTTTCCATTTCTCAGCAGTCACTTTCCTGAGTTCATCATCATCATTTATTGTTGCGATCCTTGCATCACAGGTTGCACAGTTCAAACCGCAGCATGAAATAAGTTTTTCCATAATCGAACTTTTTAAAGTTATGAAATAGAATATTGATTAGTTTCTGATCATTTTCTCTATAACAAGTTACATAATTTTAAGAAATTCAAAAATAATACTTGTCACTCATCAAAAATAATCTCATAGATCCAATAGGATCTTTCCAGGAAACCAGGGATGAATGAAGTGTAAAAAAGGGGTTAAAAGTTTAATTCCATCATTGCCGTTATACTACCGTACCGCAAAGTTTTCAGGAATAATTTAATGATGAAGAGTATCTGGGATGCTGAAAAGAGAATGATTATACCAATGCCTGATTGTGGATTGATGCCCGGGAGAATCTTAAATACCAAACACATGTATAAAACCTCTACGATTATTATTATCAGCATCATGGGGTAAGAAGAGTAGAATGTCCGAAAGGTCTCTTTTATGCCGAAGCCTATTGCTTTGAAACACGCATTTTCATCATGCGATGCCTGCCATGCCCTGGCATAATCAGCAGAAACTATCAGTATGATAAGTACAAAAAGAAATAAAGAAGCAAATAGTATGGCAGAGTTGAATACAATAACTTCTGTCGCTTTCTCAGAGAGCCTGATCAAAGAGACCGGGATTACTATTATAAAAACTGCCAATAAGATGACAATAACACTTAATATCAATGTTATGAACAAAAATGACCAGAATTTTTTTGCGGAAATCCTGAAAAATTCCTGAGCCGAGAAAACACCGGAATTTCTTCTGAGGCTGCCAAATAAACCTCCCGTCAGAAAAGAATTAACCACAAAACTTACCAGAAATATCACCATTAAACCTTTTGAAAAATAGGAACCAAGTCCCCTGAAACTGGCGCTTAGGTCAGCAAATACCTCAATGTCAATTCCGTCTCTCAGCTTTTCAGATATCATACTATCTCCAAGTCCCGTGGCAAACGCTGATTTCAACGGCAAGGCAACAAGACTGACCAGAAGAAGTGACACAAGCCATACTATCAGGATTCCCTTCCATATTTTTCCTGAACGAATAAGACCGGACCTGAGAGAATTTAGAATCTTCATAAGTGCCACCGCTATAATGAAAAAATACTTATAAAAAATTGTATGAATGACAACATTCTGTTAGTTAATTTTCTCACAGGAATCTGATCCGGATTGTCTGTGATTGAATTATTCACATAATTAATATCCATTCTGATTTTAAATTCCGGATCTATCTTAACCCAGTCTATCTTTTGTGTTCCTGAATATTCAAAATCCTTGTATCTGCTCTTTCCATCCCAGTTTTCCATTATCTCCCTGCCGTCATTAAAATGAATCAACACCTCTACCGGCAACATAACATCTCCGGATCTTTCCAATCCCACTTTTGATTTATAGTTCTTTTTAGCTGTTCCGGTTGAATCAGAAGTTGTTAATGTATCAGCCGGCAACTCAGAAACAATATTTGTAAGGCTCGATGCTTTATAATCACAAAGTCCTGTACCATATACAGTCTGATCGAAAAACCAATTCATGTTCTGACCATACTTGTCGCCATGCATTTTTGTAACCACCTCATTCACAACATCAATAAAATCTTTCCCGGAAGGAGATCTGAAAGACCATTTTTTGTAATATTCCCTGAATATTTCATTTATTGTCTCCTCTCCCACAATACCCATCAGTGTGTAAAGCCATGTAGCTGTCTTTTCATACGACATCATGCTGTAGGTCCCGTGAGGATAATTCCATGAGTACTCCTTATTGCTTACCAGTTGTCTTCCTTCGGAATGCACATATGATAATCTTCCAAAGGATTTGTCTGCAATTTTAATCCATGGATGATCGATCAAACCTGAATTTTCCCCATAGTAATGATCAACTATCCGTTCTTCAAAGAAGGAATTGACACCCTCATCAAGCCATGGTTCTTCAAATTCATTGCTGGCTATTATGCCCATGAAATAAGCATGTCCAAATTCATGAATTGTAACCATTTCAGGCAGATGGATAAATCGCGGAAGCATGTATGAAGATGTAGATGTAAAAATAGTTGTATATTCCATTCCCCCCGATGGAGCTCCTTTGGCCGGAGGATCGACTATTGTCAGATATGGCCAGGGATAGGGACCGGCATTTTTTTTAAAGTATTCAAGGGCATGTTTAATGGAGGAGAACTGTCTTTTAACCTGTTCAGCTCTCTCTGCGGGAATCAACAGCGTAAGGTTAACGTTTTCCCATTTGTCAGAAAACTTTACATAGCCATGGCCAGGCTGTCCATGCAAAATCAACAATGTCTTCAGCTCTGTATGTCAAAGTCTTGGTGCTCCCGGTTTCTGCAGAATCGGCTTTCATGAGCATTCCTCCGGTACCTACAACATATTCTTTTGGAACCGTGATTGTTACATCATATAAACTGTGATTGGCGTAAAATTCTGAATTGGCATGGAACTGGTGACAATTCCACCCTCCACTGGTGGCATATCTCATTCCAGTCTTTTCATAAACACCAAACTTAGGGAACCATTGTGCTACAAAATAAAAATCATCCTTATAGCCTGTCCTCCTGGTGAGTATTGGTAGTTTTGTTTCAAAATCGATATTGATAAAAACAGTATCGCCGGGTTTTGCAGGTCGTGGGAGTATAATGTCTGCCACAGTCTGGTCGGAGGGATTTCCGTCATCAGGACTAATAAACCTCAGAGAGGAAAGAAGATCATTTCCGGAATTGTCAGTGAACTTTGTGATGTCTATTCTGCCGGCAGTTTTGTCGTTAAAAGCCGAAACTCCCATCTCTTTGTTCATAGTGGAATTCCTGTTCTTAAAAGCGTTCATATACAGATGCAACCGGATATCTGGCACGATATCATTAGAGCTGTTAACCCAGTATGCACGCATAGCACCTGTTACAATATTTGAATCAGGATCAAGAACCGCAGAAATCCTGTAATTGGTCTCGCGTGGGCTAAGTGGTTCTTTATTAATTATTTGTGCTATCCCTTGAATAAAAGGAAGAGAACAAAAAAGAATAAAAAAGAATATTTTCACAACCTATGACTTTCAGAATGAAACACATCTGTAAAGATTTATAAGGCAAATCCGTACAGACCAGGTATTACTTAGTCTTCCCTTCAACGATCCTTGAAAGAGCCAAAGGAACCTCACCCTCTGAGTACACAGCTTTTCCAGACATATTAGTATCGGTCTCGATTTTAAGTGAAACTTTAATATCCTGGCCTTCGAGAAAAATAGAAAAAAAGACACTGTCGCTGTTAACTTTTACATTCTCGCCCGGAAGCTTATATTCGCTTCCTGAAAATGACATTGTTGCGGTACTTTTTTGTTCGGCATTGCCAATAACAATTGCTCCTGAGCTATATCCTTCAGGTGCATATGGAGCGGCAAATTTCCAGCTTCCAAGAGGATTCTTTTTACCATTCTGAGCACTTACGGCCAAAACTGAAATAAATGAGATCACCAGCATGGCTAAAATTCTATTTTTCATAATATACCTTTTTTGTTTGAATTCAAATATAGAAATCAAATAGCAATTATCAATGATAATTGTGAATAATAGAATTAACAAAAGTCAATTTTTGTCAGCAACCTCCTGCAGCCTTCTTCTTTTTTGGTATAGCTCTCACCGCGGGTTTTGATGTTGGAGGACTTTGACTCTGACTTGTTTGTACCGCATCGCCACCTCCAAGAGCTTTACCTGCGCTAAGACGGAAATCGTATTTCGCAAATTCCTCATCAGGACTTGTTGTTGCTGGTTTCTGAGGATTAAGAATAGCTTCAAACCAGTAATTTAAGCCTCCCTCGAGTACATAATTATTTTTATATCCCAATTGTCTTGTGACCATCCATGCTTCATTTGCAGTAATAGTTCCATTTGAATAGAAGATGTTCATCTTGACATCCTGATTTAATAAATCTGTGTATGTGTCAGAAAGCAAGTCATTTACAGGTATGTTAATTGCTCCCGGCAGACTAAATTTGTCAAAATCATCCTGGGCTCTCACATCTATCAGCTGGAAAGAAGGATCTTTCTTAACTATCATATCCGCAACAGTCTCGGGTGATATGTACTGAGTCCTGGTATTAGCCTCATTCAGAAGCTGATCAGCTGTAAGTTTATAGGGCTTTGTCTTATTCTGAGGTACTGCGGCAATTATAAGTCCCAATGGGATAATAAATATTGCCAGAAGCTGAAGTGGTTTCATATTGTTTATCGTTTGTCTGTTTATCGTTTATCGTTTGATCTGTTTATCGTTTCGGGTTTATCGTTTGTCAACTCACACTCACACTCACATCTCACATCTCACATCTAGTACTCTTCCCTTGGGAATGTTTTTTCCGCCCATTCTGCACCTCTGAACATTGCAAGGGCAATTATTATTAACAGGAAAGCAAACACTCCGTCAGTTAAACCAAGCGTCTGACTGATTTTTGGTGAACCAAGGAACGTTGACATATACATGCCATCCCAAAGATTATAACCCAGTCCAAAAATAAGTACCCCAATGAACAATCCGCCAATAAAGACCAATGCATCAATCTTGCCTATAGAAGCTGCGCAGAAGCTTGTTCCCGGACAAAAACCACCTATAATAAATCCTGCTCCCATAATAATGCCACCGACGATAGCTGAAGTCAGGTATGTCGGGTTAACATATACAAGATCCAGATCAACCCAACCAAAAAGGCTGAAGAACAGTAATCCCAGCATAGCAGTTATAGCAGCTGTAAAAAACACTTTCAGAACTACTGTGTCGTAGCCATAAAATACACCCGCAAGTTTTCTGCTTGAAGAAAACCCGCTTTGCTCAAGAACAAATCCAAAGCCAATTCCAATTATGAATGCAAGAAAAAGGTTGGTATTCTCGGATATTAATTCATTTACTGATAATGGTCCCATATCGTTTGTCGTTTATCGTTTATCGTTTGTCGTTTAGCGTTTAGCGTTTATCGTTTAGCGTTTGTCGTTTGTCGTTTAGCGTTTATCGTTTGTCGTTTGTTGATGGCGCGGATTACTATATCCAGTTTTTCCGGAAAAAATATGCAAGAGCGAAAGCCGTTCCGAAAATAGCCATCATTGTTATAAATCCTCCAAGCGATAGTACCGCCATTCCGCTCAATGCAGAACCGCTGGTGCAACCTCTGCCAAGCTGGGAGCCAAACCCAAAGAGAGTTCCTCCTGCAAGTGCAAGTAAAAGTCTTTTATTAGAGGTTATTTTCGGGGAATGTTCAACTGTGAACTTTAACCTGCCTGCAAATGCTCCTGATAAAAATCCTCCTACAAGCACACCTGTCATTTCAAAAACAAGCCATGTCTTCATCGGGTTACCCGGGTGTTCTTCCCTGAATCCTTTTATGTATAACGATTTTTCAGATGCTGCAGGAGCGATAGTAGTTACTGAGCTCACAACCGCACTTTTTATAGCCCCGCTGGCGCCCAAACCTCTGCCTGACACAAAATTTGAAGCCAGTAGTACCAATCCCAGAAGTACTCCGCCTACATAAGGGTTAAGATATTTCGTTTTTTTTGCTTTCATCGGGTTTATTGTTTTGCGTTTATCGTTGATCGTTTTGCGTTTATCGTTTTGCGTTTATCGTTGATCGTTTTTGCACTTTGCCCTGCGCTCCGTGCCCTGTGCCTAATATAGCCATCTGCTCACCTGGCCGGCGTATACTATAATAAATCGCAGCATCAGACTGCCAAATATCACAAGTACAGCCGGTACTACAGCCGGTATATGAAACTTTCCTAATTCCATGAATTCCAGCAGGGCTGGCACCAACATTCCAAGTATCACTACAAATATCCAGAATGACACTGTATATGGTCCTCCAAGAAACAGGTTTGCAGCCTCAATCTGAACCTGTGTGCTGGCAAGAAAGCCCATAAACATATGAATAATAAAGAACAGCTCTATTCCGATTAGCACCAGGTCAATTCTGGCAAACTGTTTGCGTTCCTTTTTATCCTTTGATAAAACCAATGTTGCAGCTGCACCTGCCGAAAGTCCTGATGAAAGGAATAAAGGCCCGAGAATAGATGTATTCCAGAGCGGACGGGCATTGAAGGCCGACAACAGGATCCCTGTATAAATACCCAGGATTATTCCGTAAATAAGCATAATCCATGCAAGTACTTTTTTATATCTGTTGAAGAATGCCTCCGTTTCAAAAATCCATTTATATTTCCAGTTCCATTTCGGGAAGATATCCCTGATATGCAGGGCACACCAGATGAAGGATACAGGTGTTATGACCAGGAGAGTCCAGGCTCCCCACGACATCGGCGATTGTAATCTTATATGTGTATAAAGCTGCCAGAAAAAAAGTTTATGCCTGAGGTCGATAAATAGCGTTAACAATCCAACTACAAGGAGAAAAGGAGCAAGAAAAGGTGTGATTCTTACTGCCGTTTTATAGTCATTTTCTCTTCCCCTTATAAAATAAAGAGCTGCAATACATAAAATACCGGCAGCCATCCCTCCCAGAAACAGGTAAAGAGGGATTTGCCAATGCCAGATATTAAGCTGCGGATCAATCAGATCGTTCATCCTTCCGCTTACAATTATTTCTTCTTCCATGTAAATATCGTTATCTGATTAAATCAAAAAATAAAGCTGAGGTTTGGTACCTGCTTCGGGAATAAGCGTTTTCGATTTGCGCTTCTTTAAAACTACAGATACATCACTGTTCGGATCATCAAGGTCGCCGAAATAAATGCATTTTGTCGGACAAACAGCTGCACAGGCTGGTGCGAGACCGCTCTTAATCCGGTGCAGGCAAAATGTGCATTTGTCAACATAACCTGAAGGATGAGGATAACGCGCATCATAGGGACATGAAGCCATACATGCACCACATCCGATACACTTATTATGGTCGACTAAAACAATGCCTCCATCGGCAAAATGACTGGCTCCTGTCGGACAACAACGAACGCATGGTGCATTTATGCAATGATTGCATCTTTCCGACCGTATCTCCATTTCAAGCTGCGGATAAGTGCCACTCATTGATTCCACAACCCATTCACGGCAAAAACCATGTGGCACGTCATTTTCCGTCTGACAAGCTACAACACAATCGCTGCATCCCACGCACTTTTTGGTATCAACTGCCATTGCATATCTCATGATGCAGCCTCCTTTTCTGACTTTTCGGTCATAAACGTTACGAAATTGGATCTCATTCCCGTACCTCCCATAATAGGATCAACAAGTACTTTTGTTATTAACTGCGTGTCACTGATACCTTTGCCGAAACAACGTTTCAGCAGTTTCTGCTTATGTCCGAATCCGTGAACGATATATACTGAGTCCCATCTGATCCGTTCTGTCACTCTTATTTTTATTTGGAAATCTGAAACTATGCCATCCTGATTTTTCAGCCATATATACTGACCCGTTCGCAGTCCCCATTCTTTAGCTACTTTTGGATTAATCCATACCGAATTCTCATGCATCAGATCAGTAAGATTCGGGTTATTGGAAGTCCTTCCAAATGTATGCATCGGTGCACGACCGTATATCAGCCGGTAAAAACCCTCAGGTGGCTCCTCATGAGCAACAAAGACCGGCAAAGCATCAAAACCCGCATCCTCAAAATATTTGGAATAAAGCTCTATTTTTCCCGAATCGGTGGGAAATGCAACATCTTCATTTTCTGCAAAATACAAGTCATCAGCATCCCTCTCCACTGTTTTAACACCTATGTGTTCCATCTCTTCCAGAGTGGTGCCGCATTGCTTTAGCTGCCAGTCTAGCAATTCTTCCTGTTTTTCAAACGGGAAATACATTTCAAGGCCAAGCTTTACAGCCAGTCCACGTGCTATATTATATCCTGAGCAGGGTGTCATTCATCGGCTCAGCTGCCGGCATCCGCAGGGCTATTGCCGGTTTACGGTGAGGAGCAATCCTGAGCATATCATATCTCTCAAGGTAGGTACACTCAGGTAAAATAACATCAGCCCAACCGGTTATTTCCATTGGCATTGTGTCAATTGCAACAAGTAAATCGAGGTTTTGAATCGCTTTCAGAGTGTTGGCCTGGTCAGGAATTGAAGAAATGAGATTTGTTCCATTGACGATCCAGCCTTTGATAGGGAAGCCTGGATTGTTTTCAGGTATTGAAGCGTCGATCAGAACATTGGAAACAGGGGAGCTTGCAATCGGATATTTTCCGGGGAATGCATCACTCCACGATTTTTTAGGTTCTGGGAACCCCGGAATCTTTGCGGATGGCACTTCAAACTTAGCGGGTCTGTAAAACCCACCCCTTCTGCCCCACGACCCCAGCAGGGCATTTAAGATCGCAATTGCGCGAAGACGCTGTGTATCATCACCATACCATGTAACATGACGACCCGGATGTATTATCACCGCTGGTGATGCATCCGCCATCTCTTTAACAGATTTACGGATACTGTCAGGAGTAATAGTTGTTATCCCATAAGCCCACTCCGGCGTAAAATCTTTTACGTGTTCTTTTAACTTGTCTAAACCAATGCAATATTTTTCGACATATTTTTTATCATATAATTCATTATAAATTATTTCATGTATCCATGCCAGCAATAGAGCTATGTCGGTTGACGGTTTGATAGCAAGCCAGTATTTTGATTTACCTGCTGCAGTTGAGAATCTCGGATCAACAGTAATTATTGTAACTCCTTTATCTATGGCATCCGACATCTCCTGGATCTGACCATTATGCATATTCTCCCCGATGTGACATCCAATCAGGACGAGACATCTGGTATCGCGTATATCTGTTATCTCAGGTGAATATACTTCGTCTCCGAATGTGGCCATAAAGGCCTCATCTCTTGGTCCGCGGCACTGAGCATAGGATGGTTCCGCTATATTTTGTGATCCGAAAGCTTTAAGAAGAGTTGTAAAATAGGCGCTGCCTGATCCATGGGTGAAAAGGGCCATACTTTCAGGGCCATACTTTGAAGAAATATCCTTCATCTTACCGGCAATATATTGAAAGGCCTCATCCCATGTCGCCTCGCGGAAGACTTGTTTGCCGCGCTCTTCGACTCTTATAAGTGGTGTTTTTAGCCTGTCCTCATCATAATACATACCAACGCCACCTGTCCCGCGGGGACAAAAACGGCCGTTGCAATGCTGGTCTTCATCATTACCGATGATTTTCCAGATCTTGCCTTCAGAAGTTTTATATACCCACCCTGCACATTTCCAGAAGCATACTTCACAGTATGTTGGTGTCCTCTTTAAATCAACTTTGAGTTTTTTTACTTCATCGGGAGAGGAGAGTAATTTAGCAGCAGCAAATGTGCCTTTTGCAATTGCCAGTGCTCCGGCTCCCAATACTGAAATTTTAATAAAATCTCTTCTGCTTGTCATTCATCAGGTGTTAAGATATCACAAAACTAGAAAAAAAAGGAATTTATTATTAATGTATGTATATAAATATATGTATCAATAAATTGACGTTTCAACATAGTTACTGTTAACAAATTAACAATCTGATAAATGGCAATAATTTAGAATTTGTATAAATTATGATGTCGCGAATTTTACCTATTAATATCTGACTAATAACATGGAATTCATGATTGAGGAATGCCATTCGCCTCGTAAAATTAATATCACGTTTTGACAAGTGAATAGTTAAGCCTAATTTTGGCACTTTGAAAAGTTTATTTAATCACGAAAAGTAAATGACCGAACTCGAGATATACTTCGAACAGTACAGGAAAAACATAATTGGCATTGACACAGAGATCAGAACACCTTATGGGATAATGAAACTCGTTTATGCCGATTGGGTAGCCAGCGGCAGGCTTTACTCGCCTATCGAAAAACGTATTTCTGATGATATCGGACCGTTAGTGGGCAACACTCATTCTGAATCAACGTCTACCGGCAGGGCAATGACTGATGCTTACCGTTTGGCTCAGAAAATTGTAAAAAACCACGTGAATGCCGGTGAGGATGACATAATTATATTCACTGGCACAGGGATGACATCTGCAATCGCCAAGCTTCAGAGACTCCTGGGACTGAAAGTCCCTGAACAGGCAATTCATTACTGCCCTGGTTCACATGGGAATTACAAATCCTGCAAGGATATACCCAACGATAAACGTCCCGTTGTATTTTTAACACACACAGAACATCATTCCAATCACACCTCATGGTTTGAAACACTTGCTGAAGTCGTGGTTCTTGAACCTACCTCTGATCTTAAGGTAAGTGCCGGTAACCTGAGAAAGGAAATAGCTAAATATAAAGACCGTCCACTTCTGATTGGTTCATTCTCAGCCTGCTCAAATGTGACGGGATATTACCCTCCCTTCTCTGAACTGGCCAGGATAATGCATGAAAATCATGGCTATTGCTTTGTTGATTTTGCCGCGTCAGCTCCATATGTAGACATTGACATGCATCCATCCGAAAAGATCGAGCAGCTCGATGCTATCTTCTTTTCGCCTCATAAATTTCTTGGTGGCCCGGGCAGCGCAGGTGTCCTTATTTTAAGCAAAGAACTTTACAAGAATGATATTCCTGACAACCCCGGAGGAGGTACCGTTAAGTGGACAAACAGATGGGGTGGCTATAGCTATATTTCTGATATAGAGGTGAAAGAAGACGGAGGGACTCCGGGATTTCTTCAGGGGATTAAAGCGGCACTGGCCATCAGGCTTAAAGAGGATATGGGAACTGCCAGGATACTTCAGAGAGAACAGGAACTTATTGAATTAACATTCGGGGAACTGTCAAAAATAAATAATCTCCATATACTGGCTCCGGATATTTCTGACCGGCTGGGAGTGTTTTCATTTTATGTTGATGAAGTGCATCATAATCTTTTCACGAGTCTTTTGAATGATCATTTCGGTATCCAGGTGAGAGGCGGATGTTCCTGCGCGGGCACCTATGGCCATTTTCTTTTAAAGGTCGACTTTAAAATGTCAAAAGAAATTACCGACAGAATTGATGCCGGTGATCTTTCCATGAAACCAGGCTGGATCAGATTATCACTGCACCCGACAATGACTAATGAGGAATTATTGTTCATAACCGATGCAATAAGGCAAACAGCTGAAAACGCCGCTGAATGGAAGAAAGATTATTGTTACAATAGCCATACAAACGAATTCTCACATTGCAGCCTGGTAGAAAAACCTAATGTCAGTTATACGGAATGGTTTAATTTATCATGATCCTCTGACTCTCCTGCTTATTAAGATTCAAATATAAAACAATGATATGCTTAAATGTAATTAATAAATAATACTTTTGTATCTTAATTTCTTTTAATATGCTGCTTTCAGCAACTTTTTGAAATAAAAAATTAAACACGGAGGTTATAGAATGAGTAATGCAGACACTGTATCAACTGATGTATTGATAATCGGCGGCGGTCCTTCCGGATTGGCGACTGCGATTCATCTGGCTGATATGCTTAAACAAAAGGGCCAGAACAAAAGAATATTGCTTGTGGAAAAGGGCCGGGCTATCGGAAGTCATATATTGTCGGGAGCGGTAATCAAACCGGCAGTTTTTAATGAACTATTGCCGGAAACGGATTTCTCAGAAATCCCTTTCAATGCGAAGGTGACAAGTGATAAAACCGTATTCCTTACAGAAAATGGATCGTTTACCCTCCCATTTCATGTTCCGTATATGAACAATCAGGGAAACTATACAGCATCTCTTGGGGAAATCTGCAGATTTCTTGCGACAAAAGCGGAAGATAGAGGCGTTGAAATATATACCGGTTTTGCTGTCGATGAGATCTTATACAAAGATGGAAAAGTTGCAGGTGCAAAAACGAAAGATACAGGCATCGATCATCATGGAAATAAACTTGACAATTTTCAGCCTGGTACGATGGTTGAGGCTAAACTCACAATATTTGCTGAAGGAACAAGAGGAAGCCTCGCCAAAATGCTGATTAAAAAGTTTGATCTTACTAAAGACCGGAACGAACAGGTTTATTCACTGGGCTGCAAGGAACTATGGTCAGTCCCGGAAGGGAATATTGCTCCCGGGCAAGTTTATCATACAATGGGATATCCTCTTCAGAATGATGAATTCGGCGGTGGATTTATCTATGGTCTTAACGATAACAGAGTTGCTGTGGGTCTAGTGGTTGGTCTCGACTACAAAGATCCTTCCTTTGATACTCATGACGCATTTCAGGTCTGGAAAACAAATCCGTTTGTTTCAAAGTTCCTAAAAGGGGGAAGATTTCTTGAATATGGTGCAAAGACCCTTCCGGAAGGAGGTTACTATTCTATTCCGAAATTATATGTCGATAATGCCATGATCGTAGGTGACAGTGCCGGGATGCTTGCTATGCCTGCATTAAAAGGAATACATCTTGCGATCAAATCAGGAATGCTGGCTGCTGAAACGGCTGCAGAGGCTTTGATTAAGAATGACACAACAAAATATTTACTTCAGGAGTATGAAAAGCTTGTTAATGACAGTCTGATAAAGAGTGAACTATATCCTGTGCGAAACTTCCGGCAGGCATTTGCAAAAGGATTAATTCTTGGCGGATTGCAATTTGGCACTCAACTAATTACAGGTGGCGCCGGATTTTCAGGACGGTTGAAATCACATCCCGATTATCTCGCTACCGTTAAGCTCAGCGAACTCAAAAAGAAGCCTTTTAAAGAAAGATTCAAAGGAAAACTTGAATTTGATAAAGTCCTTACATTCGACAAATCAACTGACGTTTATCACTCTGGGGTCCATCATGACGAACAACAGGTTGTACATCTGCAAATCAACAACGAGGAAGATTTCAAAACGGTAAATATTGAAGAGTACGGAGCGCCGGAAGTGTTCTTATGTTCTTCAGAAGTATACGAGCTTCACACCAGCAAATCGGGCGAAAAAGAAATCAGAATACATGCGGAAAACTGCATGCACTGTAAAACCTGTGATATAAAATCTCCCGGTCAGGGTATAACATGGGTTGTGCCGAACGGTGGCAATGGTCCTGATTTTCAAAGTATGTAATATATGTTCCCTCCCCTCCCGAAGAATTAACCAGATTATCTGTGTTAATTGGCAAAATCAGCATGAAAAATTTAAAGAATAAATAAAAATGGCCTTAACAATAATAAGTTTAATAAAACAGGTTCCGCTCCCAAGTGAAATGAGAATGGGGGAAGATGGATTAATGGACCGGACAAAAGCAAAATCCATCATTAATATCGATTGCCAGTTTGGTCTTGAAGCCGGATTGCAATTAAAAAAACAATACCCCGATGCAAAGCTCGTGGTCTGCTCGATGGGTCCCGGTTCATTCGAAAATGCACTCAGAAGGGCTGTTTCGATGGGTTATGAGGAAGCATACCTCCTGTCTGACCGTAAACTTGGAGGGAGTGACACATATGCAACAGGACTTGCACTTTCAACAATGTTGAAGCATCTTGGATATACAAAATTTTCAAAAGATCCTTTTATAATACTGGCTGGACGACAGACGAGCGATGGTGATACCGCTCACGTTCCTTCACAGGTGGCAGAAAACATCGGAATTCCACAGGCTACATTTGTCGAAAGCGTTAAAGCGGACGGGGAAGGGAATGTTATTGCCAAACGAATAATCGAAGGAGGTTACCAGATGCTGAAGCTGCCAATGCCTTGTGTAATTTCCCTTACCGCTACCGGCATACCACCGCGTAAGCCTTCATTAAGCGGAGCTATTAAAGCCAGATCCCTGAAAATCACAACATTTGGCATTGATGATATCGGTCTGGGCACAGAGAAAATAGGTATAAACGGCTCTCCTACTATCGTTGTAAAAGTAGTTAATATAGGGAGCGAACGCCCGCCTATAAAAATGTCAGTCGGCCACGATGAAGTGTCTTTGGTTGATAACCTGATTGAAAATTTCAAGAAGGGCGGAAATGTATTGGAGAAAAAAGAAAAAGAATCAAAGAAAGACATAGAGCGGCCCGATTTTCCCGATAAAGACTTCAGGAATGGCGCAAGAGGGATCATTACGTGGGCAGAGATAACCAATGATAAGCTCTCACGGCCGTCACTTGAGCTCCTTTCACCTGCCAGAAAACTCGCAGCTCAACTCGGACCCGATACAAAAGTGATGACACTCGTGATTGGAAAGAACGTCAGGTCTTTTGCTCAAACCCTGATCGAGCATGGCTCTGATGAGGTCATTCTTGTTGAAGATAAAAGGCTTGATGAATATCTTGTCTTGCCATTCTCTTCAATTTTTGCACAGGTGATAAAAGAGAGAAACCCGGAAATTGCGTTGTTTGCTGCAACCACTTCGGGTCGTGAATTAGCACCAAGAATTGGCATGAAGACAGACAGTGGTGTAACAGCTGATTGTACCGGACTGGAAATCGGAGAATATATTGACAAAAAAGAAAAAGTTATTTACAAGCCCATCCTGGAATCAAGACGCCCCACTTACGGAGAAAGTAAGCTTGCCACTATTCTCGGGTTTGTTTGTCCCCAGATCTCCACTGCCAGGGCAGGTACATTTGAAATTCCAAAGCGGGTTGAAGGAAGAAGAGGCATTATATCGACATTTAAACCGGTACTTGAAGAAAAGGAATTTGTTGTGGAGATCATGAAAACTGAAAGAGGCGAAGGTGGAATGCAGGATCTGTTTGATGCCGATATCGTAATTTCAGGAGGAAGAGGCACAACTGTCGACAATTTAAAACTTGTTAAGGAACTAACCGAAGCATTAAGGAATCAGGGAATAAAGGCGGAGTGGGCTAGCAGTCGTCCCGTTGTTGATGACGGAATCGTTGAATATGCCAGACAGATCGGACAGACGGGTAAGACTATCAGGCCAAAAGTGTATATAGCAGTAGGTGTCTCAGGCGCAATCCAGCATATTGCAGGCATGAAGGAATCTGAAATAATAATAGCAATCGATCATAATCCTAAAGCACATATTTTTCACAATGCCGATTTTGGCATAATAGGAGAGTATACTGATATTTTACCTGAACTGATAGAAAGAGTTAAAGCCGGTTTTAAATTCGGCCTTGAAGCCAGAAAGAATTAATAAATAAAATCCCTGTTAAAAAGTTGTTACAAACTTATAGAATAACGGACGAACTATAGTAAGTGCTCAAAGGTTCTGCATCTGGTGAGAAAGAACTTAAAAGGCTGAATTAAACTAAAAACAGATAAAAGATGAAAACTGCAGTACCTGTAATATCAGAAGATAAAGTCGACGGTCATGTGTGTAATTGTGATTCCAACAGAGTTGATAAAAATGACAACTGTTGTCATAATCATGAAGGCCATTCGCATGAAGGACATACTCATGAAGGACATACATGCAATCACGATACGCATGAAGGACATAACCATCATAACGGGCACGTCTGTAATTGCTAGACTTCCGAATCAATTTTTGCCGGACTTACTTTTTTGAATTATTTTTTGCTTAATTTTCACATTGTGTAAAAGAACACCATTTTTGGGGTTTAGAATTTTTGTGCACTGACATTATCCATACCGGCAATGCAGATCATTTCAGGCAAACCACTTAGTCAGTCATGGCTAAAAGCTTCTGTGATAGGAAGTATATGGGCTTCAATAGAAATTATTCTTGGTAGTTTTCTCCACAACCTGAAGATACCATTATCCGGAATGGTACTCTCATTCATAAGCGTCTGGTTATTAATATCTTTTCTTCAGGTATGGAAGGAGAACGGGATAATCTGGAGGGCAGGACTTATTTGTGCACTTATGAAGTCAATATCACCCAGTGCCTTCATTATAGGACCAATGATCGGCATTTTCACTGAAGCAATTTTGCTGGAAATATTTATATTCCTTTTTGGAAAGAACCTACTTGGGTATATGATAGGTGGTGCATTTGCAGTTTTAAGCACCATAATACATAAGCTTGTCAGCCTTCTGATCCTGTACGGATTCGACTTCATAAAAATACTGTCTGATCTTTATTTATTCTCTGTCAAACAGATTAAACTGGAAAAGCTGCCACCTTCTTTCCTGATCATATTAATTGTAATTGTCTATATCGTTCTCGGGATGACTGCAGCCATCACCGGCTACATTTCCGGGAAACGTCATCTTAAAAAAGATCCGGTGCAGGAAAGGGCGATTATCCCGCTAAATGCAAAGAATCTCTTATCAGAAGTGAATACAAACCAGACATATTCGGTCTTCTTTCTCATTCTCAATTTGTTATCAATAATTGCAGTTCTGTTATTATTTAATTCCAGGTTTTTGCCTGCAGCAGCAATAACTTCAGTTGTTTATCTTGGATTTTGCATCCTTAAATATAAAAATTCACTAAAAAGACTGAAGAAAATATCCTTCTGGCTTTCTTTTATAATTATAACTTTTGCAGCTGCTTTTCTCTGGAATGGATTCTCTCAAGGTGTATTCTTCAGCACTGAGGGATTGTTAATAGGGTTGAAAATGAATGCCAGGGCAATAATTCTGATTATAGGATTTGCCTCTATAAGTGTTGAACTTAAAAATCCTGTGATAAAATCCGTTTTATATAATAAAGGTTTTGCAAGTCTCTATCAATCTGTCAGCCTGGCATTCTCTGCTTTGCCATTTTTCCTTTCAAATCTCAGCAGGAACGCTAAAGAAAAAAATAAATATGCCTTACGCTCGCTTTTAAGTCAGGCTGAAATGCTTCTGGGCATATTTGAAAATGAACATCAGACTCGAGCCAGGGTGGTGATTATTACGGGTGACATCCAACAAGGGAAAACAACATTCACCCAAAAAATTGTTTCGGATCTGGTCGATGAGAAATATAATATAGCAGGATTCCTGTCATTGGGAATACATAAGGACGGAAAGAGAATCGGCTTTGATCTTGTCGATATCGAGACATCAGAGAAGATTGAATTATGTTCGGATAGCAAATATGAGACGAAGATCAGGCTCGGACATTACTCATTTAACAATGATGCGTTTATATTCGGGAATAAAATCCTTATTTCAGAGAAAATTGCAAAAAAGCAGCTGATTGTAATTGATGAAATTGGTCCGCTTGAACTGGGAGGCAGGGGTTGGAGCAGTTCAATAGAAGAACTCACCGGAAAATATTCTATTCCTCAGCTCTGGGTTGTAAGGAAGATGCTTGTTGAAAAAGTCAGCCGCAGATGGAATATAGGAGACGCTTTTATTTTCGATATTACCGAAAGCGCCGTCTCTGATGTTGAAAAGAAAATTAAGGATTTAATAAGTGAACATCAGGTCCATTAACCAAAATGTTCTTATTTCTCCCTACCTCTTTATATACATCTTTTAAATAGCAATATTTTCTTTTGGGACCTGTTTCAACCTGGGAGATCCCTCTTTCACAGATACAAGGTTAAGTATCTTGACAGCAGCCATCTATGTGAAAGAATGAGGGATCTCGAAGGGGTAAAACTGATTTAAGAAAATAATTTTAATAAGGTATTACCTTATCGATGTTGTCATTAATAATTCTGACAAATTAATTATTCCTTCTTCGTTGTACTCAAACCAGTAGCCATATAAATAGGGCAGATTCCGACCAGGCTTGTAATGACAAAAACAGCTGATAAGGCAAGCAGAATTATTGCCAGTGTGCCGGAAATAACATTTGTGAAGTAAAGCAATACAACGATAGCTGCTACCAGTATCCTGACAGCTTTGTCAATTGTTCCAATGTTCTTTTTCATCTTAATAAATATTAGTTTTAAAATCAGTTCAATTCAATTCTTTGGCAATTGCCATGGCTGCTATTGTCCCATCAGCCACTGCAGTAGTGATCTGCCGGTATTTTTTGCTGGTGACATCTCCCACTGCAAATATGTCGATAAGGCTTGTCTGCATATTCTCATCAGATTTTATATAGCCCCATTGATCGAGTTGTAAGCTGTCTTTGAATAAGTCGATATTGGGTTTCATTCCTATAAAAATAAAAACACCGTCACTGATTAATTTTGTCCGCTCATGTGTAATTAGATTTTCAATTTCGGTTATCATCTTGTCTCCATCCTTAACAAATGAACGCGGTTCACTGTTAAATACCATATTCATTTTCGGGTTGGCAAAAATCTTATCCTGTGCTTTTTTATTTGCTGTGAATTTGTCAAACTGATGAACAATAGTCACTTTGCTTGCAAAACGGCTTATAAAATCTGACTCTTCAATGGCAGAATTACCACCTCCTATCACAACAACCTCCTTGTCATCAAAATACTTAGCATCGCAGGTTGCACAATATGAAATACCTTTGCCTTTAAGTGCTTTTTCACCCACTGCTCCGGTTGTATTGGGTGTTGTACCTGTGGCAATTACTATTTTTTTAGCTTTAATTGTCTCATATTCATCAATAATTACCTCCTTTTTCGCAAGATCAACCTTTGTAATGTCGACCGCTACCTTATATACAGTGCCGCACAGTTTTGTCTGTTCGCTCATATTATGTGATAGCATATAGCCGGCCTGTGGTTCGATGAACCCGGGATAATTTGAGACCTCATGTGTAGTGGACACCTGTCCGCCGGGTAAAGCAATATCCACAAGAACGGTATTTATCTTTGACTGGCAGAGATACAAGCCTGCAGTCAGTCCACCTGGTCCGGCTCCCAATATAATGACATCATATTCCGATACTGAATGTTTGATCTTTGATTTCAGATCCTTCAATCTTGCCTGTGAGAGCATAAGATCGAGATTATGAATGATATCGCTTCTCCTGATACCACCTGTCAGCCGTTCGCCAATTTCTTTACCGTTTTCAAAAAACAATAAAGTCGGTGACGATTTTACCCCGAGTTGTTCGGCTAGCTCCCTGTTTTTCTGACGATATATTTTCATGAACTTTACATCATTACCATAAAGCTTTGAGAGATCGTCAAATTTTGAAGCCAGTGCTTCACATGGAGGACATTCAGTAGAATAAAAATCCAACACAACTTTACCACCCTTTATTACTTCATCCTTAAATTCTTCTGCAGTTATTTCTTTCATAGTTTCAATTCTGGAAATTCAATATTTTATCTGTTAAGGTATCCTGATCCTTGTTATTTTCAAAGTAGTCTGAAAAACCCATTTCGAGTAATTCGGCAATTGGCCGGCAATCAGAAGAACATACCATCCCTGTTCTGTTTTTAGCAACAGAGCCGCAGCCGCCACCACAGGCAAGCCGGAGATTGCATGTTTTGCATTCGGGAATGGAAACTATGTCGCGCGATTCCCACTCAGCTATTCTTTCCCTGTTTACTGATATTACCGGATAGAAACTTCCAAGTGATTCGTCAGCTTTTCCAACAGTTGCTGTACAGGAATAGATCTGACCCGTATAATCGAATGCCCATTCTGTTTTGCAGGCAGGACAGGAATCAAATAAAGGATCAGGCAAATTCCCATTCTCAAACAAAAATTTTGATACTGAATAAGCCGGTTTGTAAAATTCCTGTATATGCGGGTATCTTCTGGTTAGTTCATAAATTTTCTCAAACAATCCGATTCTGCTGAATAGCTTATCAGGCGTTGACTGGCAGTGATGAAGCTCATAATTACGACCGATCTGGCTCTTGAAGTATGGACTTTTTGTCCAGCCTTTATCGATTGCAAATCTGGCAAAATCAGGAAGGTTTTCAATGTTCTCCTTATCGATAACCATACGAAGGTTAACGGTTATTTTATTCTCAATACAGGCATCTATGCCATCAACAATCTTAAGAAATGTACCATCACCGCCTTTAAGGAAGCGTCTTTGATTGTGAATGGATTCAGTACCATCAAGGGTTACCTGTATCTCACGGATGCTTCTGTTTTTGAAAATTTCAACATAGCTTGCAAGAGTGTAACCATTAGTCACAAAACTGATTTCAAGCAGTTCTTCAGACGCTCTTTTTAACAGGTATTCAATCGATGCTTTCTGCTTTGGACTGCTCAGAAGAGGTTCTCCACCGAAAACTGTAATGTATTTTTTACGGCCTGCAAATTCACGGGTGATATAAGAGAAGAATGAATCAATTACCTCATTATTCAGTGCCTTATCCGGGGTAGTGTATTGATCCTGATAACAATAAGTGCATGCAAAATTGCAACTGTAATTTGTTACAAAAAACAGCTGAATTTCATCTGTATTCCTTGAATCAAGAAAATCAAGATATTTAGTCCGGTAGAGCTTATTCTCGTCAACTTCTTCAGACAGATAGCCTTTGTCTTCCAGTTCATGCGAAAAAACATCATCGGATGGTAATCTATTATCGATTATCGCCTTCAGTTTTTCTGCGTCTCCTGAATTGAGAATATCAGCATTCCCCGACAGCAGGTTGACAATGAAGTAATTTTCGGAATCTTTAATTTTAGAGAAAATGTTGAATTTTGAATATTTCATAAATCAGATCTTTACATGGAGATGATTAAACCACACATGATTGATAAATAATAAAACTCACCAATCATGCGGGTCTCATCGGATTTAGTCGTGGCAGCCAACGATAATTTTTGATGTTTTGGCACAACACTGTGCCGGTTTTGTGTTTAATCTGGCTTCTTTCTTTTTAATTAAACTTTTCATAACATAAATTAAATTACTTGATTAATAATACTTCTTTGATAGTTTTGATGATTGTATCTTTTGGTACCCATCCCATTGATGCTTTAGGCATGCCTTCCGAGGGTATATATAAAAGGGTTGGCAGATTCATTATGCCAAGGTTCTGGGCAAGAGCTTTCTCGTCATCGGTATTAACTTTATACACTATCACTTTCCCCTGGTATTCTTTTGCAACTTCTTCTACCAATGGTGACAGCTGACGGCATGGAGGACACCAATCAGCATAAAAATCAATGATAACCGGGACCTTACCCGCATATTTCCAATTTTTACTCACGCTGTAATCAAAAATGTCTTTTTTGAAGTCGGCCTCGGTGAGTTGCCGTACAACTTTTATGTTCGAAGAGTCGGCGCCTTTATCAGTATTCCCGGATGAACAACTGCCGATAAAACCCGAACTAACTATCAGAAGGAATAATAATGTCTTTTTCATTTTGCTGTGTTTAATCTGAGTTTATAATGTTTCTATTAGTTTTTGCAATTACAATTAGAGCAGACTGCTGCTTTTTCACCGGCTATTGTCCAGCTCGAGACCATAATTTTCCCTTTTTCATAGGGAGCGGATTCTTCAAGGATACTGATGGAGGTAAATCCTGCTTTGGTGAGCTGCTCAAAATACTCCTCTCTTGTAACAGACCCTGCCCAGCATTCTGAAATAGCAACCGGATCATTTCGGTATTCCTCAGGAACCGGACTGGATGAATAGATATCACTTACGATAAACCTTCCCCCTTTTTTAAGAATCCTGAATACTTCATTCCAAACAGCCTGCTTGTCGGAGGCATGATTGATTGTGCAATTAGAAATCACCAGGTCTGCCAGCTCATCGCCTAAATTTATCTGCTCAAGAGGACTCTGCAAAAATTTCACGTTTGCAATTTCCAGATTCGCGGCTGTGCTTTGTGCCTTCCTGATCATGCCGTCGGAAATATCTATTCCATACGCAAATCCTTTATCCCCTACTTCTTCTGCCAGTCGGAGAACATCCGTTCCACGACCGCTTCCCAGGTCCACACAAATCTCACCTTCGGCTGCCTGCGAATAATTTATCGCCCCACCGCATGAAAGACAGCAGGCTGTTTCTGCAAGTTCACTGTATCTTTTATTAATTTCCGTATATTCCATTTTGTGCTAATATTACTAATACATCTAATTATCCACATTTATGAATGCAAAGATAAAAACAATTATTTCTAAATCGCAATAATATCACTTAAATCTTTTTGATATCACTATTTTTTCTATCTTTGCACAATAAAATGCATTGAAAATGAGCGCAATCTTCAATAAAGAATTGAGTCCGGAGGAACTCGAAGAACTGTTTCAGAGTGATGAAAAATGCCTTAAGTTCCTGGCTGAGCTCAAATGGAGCAATGGATTTACCTGCAGAAAATGCGGCAACACAAATCACTGCCCGGGAAAAACCCCTCATTCCATGCGATGCACAAAATGCAAAACAGAAGAATCTGCCACAACCGGAACAATTTTTCATAATTGCAAATTCCCTCTTAGCAAGGCTTTTTACATCGCATATAATGTCTGTAAAGGCAAAGAGGATCTGTCAACCTATGAATTTGCCCGCAGATTATCACTACGACAAATGACATGCTGGAATTTTAAAACCAAGATACAGCATGCCCTTCAAGAGATGGATTCGCTCAATGAAGTGGAAAAACAATCAATTAAGAAAATACTTACCAGCTGATCATTTCGGCACTTTAGCTCTAAGTCACCAGTCGCTTTAGTCAATCAAATTTCTCCAGAAACTTTAAAAGCTCTTCATTGAATTTCCCGGGGTTCTCCATATTACTCATATGGCCTGCATTTTCAATAATTTGAATGGAGGAGCCCTTGATATTTTCTGTGAGATATTCCGCTGAAGCAGGTGGTGTGATCTTATCTTCATTTCCAACTATTATAAGCACAGGAACTTTAATATCGATGAGAATGCTGCATGTTTCTTTCCTCTCTGCAAGAGCAAGCAGAGTCTTACAAAGCGATGATTCGGAAGTTGTAAGTATCATTCGCCTGACGTCAGCAATTTCTTTGCATGCTGAAATGAATGAACCAGGAGCAAAGAGATTTCTGACACTATCGTCAGCATATTTTTCAAGTCCACCATTCTGAATGGATTCAATAGCTTTCATTCGTTTTTCTTTAGTCTCAGCCGTATCTGCAATACATTGTGTATCAGAGAGAACAAGAGCTTTAAACCGGTTTGGATATTTTGAAATTGCGTTTAATGCAATATAGCCTCCAAGTGAAAGACCGCACAAAATTGTATCGTTTATCTTCAAATGATCCATCAATCCAATCAGATCACTGACAAACAAATCGATAGAGAAATCATCAGACCCTTCCTCACTTTGGCCATGCCCTCTGATATCGTATGTAACTATGTGATATTTTTCTTTTAACACATTGAGCTGCCTGTGCCACATAGTTTTATTAAATGGAAAACCATGAACGAAAATTACACTTGGCGCTTCTGATTTTGTGCTTTCGGTATAACTCACCGTTATTTCATTTATTCTGGCGCAGAATTCGTTTTCGCTTTTATGCATCGTATTGTAATTGAAACCTTTTTGAGACAACCGTTATTAAGTAAAAGACCGACACGGCGTTTTTGTTCATTTTATACAAAATCCCCGAAACAGGACTAGATGACCAGCAATTTAAAACCAAGTACATTAACCAGATTCTGACCCGGGCAAAAAATCTCATAAGCAATTGGCCATACTTTTGACAGATATCTATCCTGTGCCTCACGGATTTTAATTACCAGCTCATCAAGAGCGGGATTTGATTCTTCATGTCTATAGTCCAGTATCTCAATGATCTGAGACAGATCGTTGTACTTCCCAAGATTCTGGGTCATGCTATCCAGTTTCTTGTCCAGACTTTTAATCTTTGAAGGATTCAATGGTTTGAAAACGTATAGCTGATACAAAAAATCCTTGCTTCTTTTTCTTAATCTGTGCAAGTCAGCAGATTTCGGCTTGTACCGGCACCTGACGTATAAATCAACAACTTTACGGTAAGTAATGTCAAGTTCTTTTATAAGTGGCTGAGGGTCGATCTTATTCATTGATTGAAACCTGATTCTGTATGCCGTTTTTGTCAGCAGGGAATAAATCTGTTCCACTGAGGCTTTTAAATTATCGGACGGGATTGCCGGTATCTCTTTCTTTTCAAGTAACTTATTTAGGTTTTCGTTATCACCGAGTCGCGAAAAAATACCGGGATTATCCTTTCTTAAATCCCTGATCAGTTTGCGGAGTACAATAGTCTCACGCCAGATTCGCATAATTTTTCCAACTTCTTTCAAGGAAGATACATCCCTGTCGTTATAACTGTTATCAAGTTGAGGTGAGACAAGTTTTAAAAGTGCCCGTGTTTTTTTCATCAGGACACGTATATCATGAACGGCTTTTTCGTCGGGTAACTCAGATTGCTTTAAAATGATCTGCGATTCCCTCAGGTATCCTGAAAGTGCGGGTTTTATCTCCCTGAGTTTCACATAATCAAGTTCCATGATTAATAAAGTAAGATTTATAAAGTTACAAATAAATATTTAAAATGCTCAATTTCAACGGCCTTCCTGCTGCGAAGAATTGTTACCTTCGTATTGATCAACAGAATTTTAATTGATAGATCAACCTTAAACAATCTAAGAATAAGTTAATTTTGCTGAAATCAACAAACCGGATTAAAATATGGGTAAAATAACGAAGGGCCAAAGAATAGGAATTCTGACAGCGGGTGGCGACTGTCCGGGGATAAACGCAGCCATCCGTGGAATAGGGAAAACTGCTATTGTCAAATACGGGATGTCACTTGTTGGGATAAGTGATGGTTTTAGCGGCATGATAAATAAAGAATACAGGGAACTTACAGAGCAGGACCTTTCCGGGATTCTCACGGTGGGTGGTACAATTCTGGGAACATCCAGGGAAAAACCTTTTAAAGGAAGCGGGAAAGGCAAGAATGAAATTAAAAAGCCTGCCCTCATCAGAGAACATTATGATCAGCTGGGGCTCGATTGTCTTGTTTGTATAGGCGGAAACGGCACGATAAAAACAGCTCATTTGCTTTCACAGGAAGGTCTGAATGTTGTCGGCATTCCAAAAACCATAGATAATGATGTATGGGGTACCGACCTCACTTTTGGTTTCGATTCTGCAGTGAATATCGCAACTGAAGCAATCGATCGCCTGCATTCGACGGCCAACTCTCATAAAAGGATTATGATCATTGAAGTTATGGGCCACAATGCCGGATGGATTGCTTTATACTCAGGCATTGCAGGAGGAGGTGATGTTATCCTGATTCCTGAAATCCAGTACAGCGACGAGAAGGTTGCTGAATATCTGGTTCACCGTGTGAATGAAAATAAACCATACTCAATAGTTGTAGTTGCAGAAGGGATAAAAAACCCTTTAAAAGAAAGTTGCTCTGCAGCGCAGTCGCTGAGTAAAAGAATAAATGAACTTACCGGGCTGGAGACACGGGAGACGGTGCTTGGCTATATTCAGAGAGGAGGAACTCCCTCTCCCATGGATCGCGTTCTTGCAACCAGATATGGATCGGCAGCAGCAGATCTGATTGCAGCCCGCGATTTCGGAAAAATGGTGGCGCTGAAGAATACCGAAATCATTTCTGTTCCTCTCTCGGAGGTTTCAGGAAAATTAAAACTTGTAGAACAAAACGACCCGCTTGTATTACAGGCTCAGAAAATGGGAACGAGCTTTGGGATTTAGAAATAAGATTGAAAAGAAATCCAATTTATCATACATGAAAAAGCTAATTTTTGTCAGGCATGGAAAGGCAGAAGATGACGCACCTGAAATCTCTGACTTCGAAAGATCTCTGGTATCAAGAGGTAAGCTTATCTCAAGGCTTATGGCTCAGAAGCTTAAGTCAAAGGAAAAATCTCCGGGCTTATTTGTTTCAAGTCCGGCATTCAGGGCGCTTGAAACTGCCATGATATTTGCCGGTACCTTCGGAATGAGTCCTGAGGACATTATTATGGACAGCAGGATATATAGTGGTTTGACCATGAAAAACCTGCCCGTAATTCTCTCAGATGCCGGAGAAGAGGCTGAATCAATCGTACTTTTCGGACATAACCCGTCTTTCAGCGACATGGCGAACAGCCTTAGCAAAGCGGGATGTGATCCTATGCCCAAGAGCGGGGTAGTCTGTTTATCATTTAATATCGGCAAATGGTCGGAATTGGAAACCCGCAGCGGGAAACTGGAATATTTTTTAAAACCTGGCAAATAGTATGAATAAAAAATATATTCCTAAGGAAATAAGCTGGTTATCTTTTAATGAAAGGGTTCTTCAGGAAGCCGAAAATAAGGAAACTCCCCTGCTGGAAAGATTTAAATTCCTGGGAATTTATTCGAATAATCTTGATGAATATTTCAGAGTAAGAGTTGCAGGGCTAAAGCGATTATCCATTCTCAGTTCCAAATCAAAGGAAATACTCGGGTATAATCCAAAAACAACATTAAAAACCATTCACGAAATAGTTATTTCACATAACGAAAAATTTGAAAAGATTTATACCGGCCTGCTTCATGAATTGGCCAAACACAATACACACATCATTGATGAGAAACAGCTTAATCATGATCAGACGGAGTTTGTCAGGACATATTTTCATAAAGAAGTAAGAACCCGGCTGATGCCGTTTCTTATTGAAAAAGATACGAGTCTTCCAAATCTGACGGATGATGCAATTTACCTGGCTATCTATCTTTCAAAAAGCGACAAGAAAAGATATGCTCTTCTCGAAATTCCTACCAACGTACTACCCCGGTTTGTTGTACTTCCGGAAAAAGATGACAATAAGTACATCATCTTCATCGATGATATAATCAGGTGGGGTTTAAAAGAAATATTCTTCATTTTTGATTTCAATGAGATATCCGCATATACAATTAAGCTAACCAAAGATGCTGAACTTGAAATAGTTGACGATATCTCTGAAAGCTATATTGAAAAGCTTTCAAAGAGCCTGCAGCAACGCAAAAGAGGGACACCTGTACGTTTCATTTACGACCGCACCATACCTCCCGACCTACTTAAAATAATTACAAAAAAACTAAATTTCGGTCCGGATGATGTAATAATCCCCAGCAACAGGTACCACAATTTCAAAGATTTCATGAATTTCCCAAATCCTGGACGAAAAAAACTATTCAATGAACCATTGATTCCCATACAGCACAAGGACATTCAGCCTGGTAAAAGCGTCCTTTCGGTGATAAAGAAGAAAGATATCATGCTCTTTTTTCCATGGCATCCCTTCGATCATTTCATTGACCTTCTTCGTGAAGCATCAATTGATCCGTATGTGTCCTCAATTCAAATCACCTTATACCGTCTGGCCAGGAATTCGAGCGTGATAAACGCACTTTTAAACGCAGTAAGAAACGGAAAATCAGTTACCACAGTTGTTGAGTTGCAGGCTAGATTTGATGAAGAGGCTAATATTCTCTGGGGCAATAAGCTTCGTGAAGAGGGAGTGAAAGTTATTTATGGAGTTCCGGGATTAAAAGTACATTCAAAATTATGTCTTATTACCCGTACGAAAGGCAATGTTACCCAGAAGTACGCTGCTGTTGGAACAGGAAATTTCAATGAAGATACCGCAAGGCTATATACCGATCTGCTTCTTCTCACAACCGATAAGAAAATAACAAATGAGGTTTTCAAAGCCTTTAATTTTTTTAGTGTGAACTATAAGAAGGACAATTTCTATCACCTGGTACTTTCACCCTTCTTCCTCCGTAATAAGATAATCCTGCTCATTGAAAATGAAATACGGAATGCAAAGGAAGGAAAAAAAGCATACATCTATCTAAAGCTCAATAATCTCACCGACAATGAAATTATCGATAATCTTTATGAAGCCAGCCGCACCGGAGTGAAGATAAAACTGATAGTCAGAGGCATGCTTTCGCTTATCCCCGGTGTGAAAAAGCAGAGCGAAAAGATAGAGGCAATAGGAATAGTCGACAGGCTGCTGGAACACTCGCGATTTTTTATTTTCTGCAACGGAGGAAATGAACAGACTTATATCAGTTCCGCCGACCTTATGACCAGAAATCTTGACCACCGGATTGAGGTAACCTGCCCGATATTTGACAAAACAATTAAATGCGAAATAAGAAAGATCTTTGATATCCAGTGGGAAGATAACGTAAAAGCGAGAATTTTTGATTCAACCCAGTCCAACACATTTGTAAAACAAGGGAAAGACGCACCAAATCAGTCTCAGATTGAAATATATAACTGGCTGAGAAAGGGCAATGAAAAAACTACTGTAAAAACTCAGCAATGAAAAATTTTGTACTCATAGGCGGAACGATTTTAATTATTCTTTTTTCATGGTTCCTTTCAATTAAATACAAGAGATATCATGGAATTGCCAGGTTCTTCGCTTTTGAAAGTGTTTTTATCCTTGTTCTGCTTAATCTCAGGATCTGGTTCGTAAATCCGTTTTCTTTTCAACAGATCCTCTCATGGATTTTATTGAGCCTGTCGATATATGTGGTTGTCACAGGTTATGTGCTTCTGAAACGGAAAGGGAAGCCTGATTCGAATTTTGAGAATACTTCATTGTTGGTAAAATCGGGAATCTACGGTTACATCAGGCATCCTTTGTACCTTTCAATATTTCTTCTGGGAACGGGTGTTATGTTGAAAGATCCCGCTCCCTTCCAGATCGTGCTTGGAAGTATTAATCTTGTTGCAGTATATATTACCGCCAGGATCGAAGAAAATGAAATGAAATCGAAATTCGGTGATGAGTATCTGGCTTATATGACCGGGACTAAGATGTTTATTCCGTTTCTAATTTAGAATCATTCTAAACTTAATCTTCTGCTGTTTGTTTAAGGGAAATATAGCATTTAATTATTTCACAAATGAACAGAAGAGAAGTAGTCCAAAAATTTTTACTGGGAGGAACTGTTCTTGTAATTGTTCCCTCAGTTCTTGAGAGTTGTTCGAAAGACCCTGCCACCGATAATCCGGGAACGAACCCGGGAGGCACGCCCCCTGCAGGATCTAAAATCGATCTTGATCTTTCCCTGGCAGAAAACTCATCACTTAACACATCAGGAAGTTTTAAGTATGTCTCAAACCTTATTGTTATTAATCTGGCAGGAACTTTCGTTGCCCTGTCAAGCATCTGCACACACCAGGGATGTACAGTAGCGTATAATAAAAATGCCGGAGATATTGAATGCCCATGCCATGGTTCGGTTTATTCCACTTCGGGGAGTGTTATAAATGGTCCTGCACCTGCGGCTCTCAGGTCGTATCCGGTAACAGTTACGGGTACAGTTCTTTCAATCAGCCTGTAGAAAAAGAAAAGGTTGTAATGCTGCTAAACAGCTTACAACCTCAACTCATTAAAAGGGAATTTTCTTTTATTTTGAAGAAAGCCAGGTCATAACTTTATCAGATGTTACTTTTTCCTTAGGATTCAGTACACTTACAAGCTTTCCGTTTTCATCAATCAGATACTTCTGAAAATTCCATGTTACCTCTGAATCCATAACACCATTCTCCTTTTTTGAAGTAAGCCATTTATACACAGGTGCCATATCATCACCCTTAACAGATATTTTCTGCATCAAAGGGAACGTAATGCCGTAATTATCGGTGCAGAATTTTCTGATCTCAGACGCAGTTCCAGGCTCCTGACTTGCAAAATTATTTGCCGGGAAGCCGATAATAATCAGATTATCACTGTACTTCTGGTATAATTCCTCAAGATCTTTATATTGTGGAGTATTTCCGCATTTTGAAGCTGTGTTGACGATAATGACCTTCTTGCCTTTAAGGGTACTGAAATCAAATTCACCGCCTTCCAGTGTTTTCACTTTGAAATTATAAAAATCAGATGTCTGTGAAAATGCTGAAGCCGAAAAGAGAATCAGCAAAAATAGTAAGCTCAGTTTGTTAATTTTCATATCTATTAATTTACTTTTGCACTTCTAACAATCAGTTTAAGCTTATGTTCAAAAAGACATGGAAACAACTAAAGATACTCCTTATACTCATTGTACTGATAATTTGTCTGCCTCGCTCAATTCTGCCTCGCAGAGAAACCGAAATAGCCAATGAGGATCTTGCTGGTTATATGAAAATGAACCAGGAAGAGAGGAGACTCATGGAATTCAGGGATAATGACGAGGAATTAAAATTAAAGATTGCCCAGATAGAATATATAAATAAGAGCAGGAAAAGGAATAATGCATCACCGGTAAAGCTCGACATTCTTGCCTCAAGAGTAGCCAACAAAATGGCAAAGGAAGCAGCCGAAAATGAATATATCGGACATTGGAATTTGGCCGGGGAAGAACCATATCTGAGATATGCGCTCGCCGGTGGCTATGATCATGTATCTGAAAATGCCTATGGTGAATGGTCTACGGGCAATTACAATATTACTTCTCAGACTATCGGGTTCAAGATGAAAGAAGGGCACGACAAATTTATGTCTGAGACGGCACCAAATGACGGACACAAGCAAACAATTATCGGAAAAGCGCATAATTTTGCCGGAATTGGTTTCTTTCTTTCAGGGAAACAGTTCAGATATTATGAGGAATTTATTGACCGTTATCTTCAGTTTGAAGATATACCTCCTGAAGTAACAAAAGGAGAGCCTGGCAGCATAAAAGTCAAAACTAACGGTGAAAGCTACTTATACTATATGATCATTTACAGGGAAAAATTTCCGAAACCGCTTACCCCTGCGCAGATAAACAGGAAAGGCAGCTACAGGGATTATACCGATGAGGAATATAAGACATTCACAGGTTGGGAGCTTTCACACTTCAGAAATGGGTCTGTGTATACAATTCCGTTAACCTTTTCCGATGTAGGTTTATATTATATCCAGATCTTTACCGACAAAAAAGAGATGACAAAGCCCGCATCGCTCACTACAAAAGGAAAGACCCCGGAGAGCGGGATTGTAATAAAGGTTACAGACAGATAAGTGCTTCTCCGGATTTGGCTTCGCCGGGGCTCGCTGGCTCCCGGTTCCTTTGTGTAAGTTTTTATTGGTTTCCCACGAAACAATTCCAAATTACGCTTGTTTAATTATAAACAAACAATAGTAATGAATCATTTAACTCAAAAAAATTATCTATGAGTAAACATTATGCAAACGCGAGCTGGGAAGGAAACCTCGTCAACGGGAAGGGAACATACAAACTCAAAACGAGCGGATATGAAGGAAATTTAAAATATACATCACGATTCGAGGATGATAAGACGGCATCGAGTCCGGAAGAACTAATTGGCGCAGCTCTTGCAAGCTGTTATTCAATGGCACTTGGTCATGCTCTTGATCAGGCTGGAAACACCGCTGAAAGAATTGACACCTCGGCTGAGGTGAGTCTTGGAAAATCGGGCGAAGGTTTTTCGATAGGTGAGATATTGTTAAAGACAAAAGTAAAAGTAAAAGGCATTGAAAAGTCAAAATTTCTCGAAATAGCAGAACAAACCAAAAAGGGATGCCCTGTGTCCAGAGCATTGACAGGCACAACAATAAGACTTGAAGCAGAACTGGCTTAATATCATTTTCTACTAATCTGATTTCAACCAGGATTATAATTATGTTAAACCGGATACATGCACTGATGTGTCCGGTTTTCATTTTGAGAGTTACTCTATCTTGAGCTTACGAGCTCTTTCTTACCCGACTTTTCCTTTACAGTATTGTAATAATCACATACTGTATTTACGATACATTCCTCGCATTTAGGCTTTGGTCTGCAAATTTCCCGACCATGAAATGAAAGAGTCATACCAATGTCATTCCATTTATTCTGAGGCATCACTTCCATTAATTGTTTCTCAATTTTATCAGGAACTTTTGTGTCGACAACCCCGAGTCGTGGTGCAACCCGTACAACATGCAGATCCACAACCACCCCTTCTGCGTTATCACCCGATTCTCTGATTATTACATTGGCAGTTTTCCTTCCGATTCCCGGTAGTTTTGTGAGTTCATTCAATGTCCTGGGGATTTTATCATCACTACCGGTCGCCTGGGCCAGATCGATCAGCCATTGCGATTTCTTCCTGAATCCCGGTATTGACTTAATGATCTTTTGAAGATCTTCCGGCGTGCTTTTCTTCAGATCGGAAATAGCAGGATAAGCTTTAAATAATTCATCCGCTATCTTATTGACCTGAACGTCAGAGGCCCTTGCAGCAAGGAGAACCATAACCAGAAGCTGATACCGGTTATTATAGTCCAAAGGAAATTTCTTTTTCGAATATTTCTTTATTAATGGTTCGAGATCTTTTGGCCAGTTATTCATATTCTGTCTGTTTTAATTATTTAATAAAATAAAACAGACACAATTAAATTTTGTTTCGTACCGGAGTAAGAACCAGACTCATGGTCTTCAATTTGATATCCATTAGCCACATATGTGGAATGCATTTACTCAAGCTTTATCTGGTATATATCCGGCCAGAACTTACCGGTAACAAAAATTCTGCCCCCTGAGTTGTCATAAGCAATCCCATTGGTCGCCTCTGCCAATGGATTTTTGCTTCTCGCTTCTGCATACAAAGCAGACAGATCAATAATTCCCGTAATCTTACCTGATGCCGGATCAATCTTAGCAATATTGCTTGTCGTCCAGATGTTTGCATAGATATATCCATCGATATATTCCAGTTCATTCATATAAAGCGCTGATTGACCGTTGAAAGTAACATTGAGTTTCCTCACTACCTTTAAACTGTCGGGATCGAGATAAGTGATGATATTAGTGCCGTCACTCATTATAATATTCTTCCCATCGGTCGTCATAGCCCAGCCTTCCTTATTAGAATATATGAATGTTCCTGTTTGTTTATAAGTTTTGGAATCATAGATGAAACCAATCTGGTTTTTATAGGTAAGTTGAAATATTTTATCACCAAAAAATAAAATCCCTTCTCCAAAATAAATCTTCCTGTCGAGTTCAACCTTAACATCAATTTTTCCTGTCTTAAGATCAACCGGACCAAATACTGATCTGGTCGCGGGGAAATCTTCCGGTGAACCGGTACTTTCAAAAAGCTGACCGTCATGAAATAAAAACCCTTCGGTAAATGATCCTGTGTCGTGCGGATATGTCTTTACGACTTTGAAACTGATCGACCGGATCTGATTACCTTTGTTTTTTACACCGGTTGTAGGTTTGTTTGTGCATCCCCATAAAACCTGAACAACTAATAAAACTACCAACGCTTTACGCATTCGACACTATTTCTTTTTAAGTATAATATAGTTCTTCTCAATACATTTTAATCACATTTAAAATCCTGCCAGAGATTATTTAACCGATTCCATATCTTGTCAGTCATCGGTTTCGGGGAAATCTCAAAAAAAATAATTGACTTTGCCTGCCCTGCACACGACTTTTGATGAATGATATAATTTAGTGTGATTGGCTCTGCCTTCATATAGTCGAGCATCTTAATCGTACCGGTGAATGTACTTAAATCGCCTGGCAGGGTTTGAATTTTATTTACTACGACTTCCGTCGGGAAGAGAACTTCAGGTGAGATTTTTCTTATTTCAATATTACTATCGATTAAACCATCGTAATATAATGCCAGATTGGTCTGAATCGACTCAGAATTTGTTTCAACATTACCATCCAGATACCATAAATAGGCATATGACCAGTATTCTTCACTTTTTGAATCACCCCAGCCTATAGAAAAACGCAGATCCTCAACCCCGGTATACCCTATTTTGGGCGCAAAAGAGGGCGGCAATAAAAATCTTTCAACACCCCACCCGTCAAGCGATAAAATGTAAGGAGCTTTCCATGATGGACCATCGAATGCGTTTTTTTTGTTTTGTCCGTATCCGTATGAATTTAAAACCGAAAATATTATGAGTATGAGAAATACTTTTTTCATTTTATGCCATTCTAATTAGTAAATTATAAGCTCAAACAGGTCGAATGACGTCAGGTGTTTTTTTCCTTTTATTCAGATAATAGTGCCACAGGAAAAATGTAGCAAGAGAACGCAGAGGTCTCCATTTATCAGCGAGTTCCATGACCTCATCTTTTGTTTTAGCATCAGTCAGCTCCTTCACAGTATTCAGTATTGCAATATCTCCTGCCGGGAAAATATTTTTAGCCTGAAGACAGAACATCAAATAAATATCAGCAGTCCAGTGGCCAATACCTTTTATGTTTGTAAGCATAATTCTTGCCGCTGGCTCATCAAGTTTTGAGAGTTGCTCAAAATCGAAATCACCTTTTAACATTGTATCGGAGAGAGCCCGGAGATAGACGGCTTTCTGACGGCTAATCTGGCACGTCCTCATCTCTGCGTCAGTGAGTCTGACAATTTTTTCCGGGGTAAACTCCTTTATATAACCCGAAAGCTTAAGAAAATGGGCATTTGCAGAAGCCAGGCTTAATTGCTGTTCAAGTATGATTTTAGATAATGAAACGAATCCGGGAGGTCTCGACCAGTCAGGAGGAGTACCATACCTATTTGCTATCGATACAAATAACTTATCAAGTTTAAAAAGTTGTCTGATATCATTCGGATTTACAATACTCATCTACTAACTCACTTTAAAAGTTTAAATATAATTAAACAATAATAGAGCAGGAAAGATCAATGAATATTTCCCATGTATAATCCCCAACAGTAAATGGGTTGTTTCTTCGTATTATTGCATAGATCATGAAATCAGTGGCTGATTTATATCATTTGCCCCATATAGCTGAAAAGCACCAACTTGAAAAAAATTATTGTTATAAAATTCTTAACATTCTTAACATGAGACAATAATTCTCATATTTGCCACGCTTTAATGGACAAATACTGATGATGAGAGATTATTTTCAAAAGGGATTATACTTTATTATGTTAGTCGTTGTAACTCAGCTTGTGAATACTTCATGTTCTCCGAAAATATATCACGAACCTGTAAGGCAAACCCCCGAAAAAAGGACGGATAATAATATTTCGGGAACTAAGAAATTGACTGTTCCGGGCGACAATCAGGCGGATAATAAGAAACTTCAGAAATTTTTAGCAACAGGAACAGGCAAAGCTATTGACATTAAAAATGCCACTCCCGATGAAATTATAACGACTGCCCGGCAGTATCTTGGTGTACCACATTGCATGGGCGGAACGAATAAGAAATGCATCGACTGCTCCGGTCTGCTGGTCGCGGTTTTTGCCAAATACGGGATATATCTTCCCCATAATTCCCAGGAACAGGCGCGATTCGGAAAAAAAATCGTACGAACCGATCAGCTGAGAAGAGGCGACCTGGTATTTTTTATCAGATCGTATAAAACGTCAAATTACATCACCCATGACGGAATTTATCTTGGCGACAATAAATTTATTCATACTTCAGCTTCAAAAGGAGTAACAATAACCTCAATGGATGATCCGTACTGGCGTGATAAATTTGTTTTCGGTACAAGAGTGTTCAGATAAGCTCTGGTTGTCGAAATCGAAAGTCCGAAAAAAGAATTGAGGTTCACTCATATCTGAGTGATAGTACCGGATTCCGGTTTGCCACTCTCCATGTTTGGGAACTGACAGTTAATAAAGCAACCGCATAAGCAATAAACGGTCCGGCCAGGAAAGCCCATATTGGCATCGCAGTATGAAAATAAAAACGTCCCAGGAAGATCTTTCCAGCCATAAAAGAAATGGGCAATGATATGATAAAAGCAATTGTAAGCCACTTAGTATAACTGGCCAGCAACAATAACATTACAGATGAGGTTGTTGCTCCATTTGCTTTTCTGATACCGATCTCTTTTGTACGATTCTCAGCTGTAAAAGAAGCTAAACCGAATAATCCCAGGCAAGCCAGCAGCAACGCGATTATGAAAGCAAGACCCACGAGTTTTGAAGGGAGGCTTAGATTGGAATAGGGTATCAGATCACGGAATAGTGTTGCATGAAACGGCGCTTCATGTTCATAGTGATCATAAACAGTCTTTATAGCATTCGTAACTGACCCAAAAGATACTGATGAGTACTTTACCAGTATATTTTCGAGGTCGTTGGGATTCATGCTTATAATTGCCGGGACTATGGGTCCTGCAAGATCGATAGCATGAAAGTCTTTAAAAACACCGATTATTGTTCCTTTTTTACCGTTAACCGTAATTAAAGAACCGACAGGGTCTTTATCCTTCATCACTGCTGCGGCCACATCATTTATCAGAAAGGCATCGTAATCTGTAGAATATGATGAATTGAAAAACCGGCCGTCCACAAGGTGAATATCTACTGTTTTATTATAATCAGGATCGGAATTTATGCACCAGAAATGAAGTTTTTCGGTTACATCTTTCCCTTCCCAGTTCACTTCACTCGATAACCTGGCACCTCTTGACGGAATACAATTTGTGAAACAGACAGCCTCTATTCCCGGTATTGCAAGCAAATCAGATTTCACACTTTCAGCATGACTCTGAATACTTGCAGTAATGTCAAGAATAATCAGCTTGTCTTTATCAACACCGACGTTATAATTCCTCATATACCGGTCCTGCGTTTTAATAATCATCATAGATATTATAAGCACAATAGGTATGACAAACTGAAATACTATCAGGCTCTGTCTTAAAAGACTGTAGCTATGGCTGGTGATGGCTTTCCCTCTGAGTGCATCCACCGGCTTTGAAGACGACAGGTAGACTGCAGGTAATAAGCCTGATACAAGACTTGTGAAAAAAGCTATAACTACAAGAAACAAAATCATCGTGAAATCAGGAAAGCGCATATGAATATCATAGTTAAACATTGAGTTGAACCCCACAAGAAGCAGATTCACAAGGATTACAGCGATAATAAGACTTATCAAAGTGATAATTAATGTTTCTCCGAGGAACTGATATATTATTGTGGAATTAGATGAACCTGCAACTTTTTTAATACCCGCTTCCTTATATCGCCTGAAATTTAATGCAATAGCCAGGTTAATAAAATTGAAACAGGCAATTAACAGTATGGCAAATCCAATAGAGCCGATTATTACAATGTTCTGCATCTCTTTCCAAACCCTCTTTCCGCCGGCGTAAGAATACAATATCTGATCTCTGAGCGGAAATAAAAAAAGCTCCTGATTCAAAGTTGTTTCCTGATTCTTTATGAGGTTTCTGATCTTGCCTTCAACGTATTTACTGCTGACGTTTTCCTTTAGCAGAATCCATGTCTCGTTTGCAGTAGCTCCGGTTTCAGTGGCCCAGCTATTATCCGCGAGAAATTTTGAAAATGGAATCACAAAATCAAACTGCATTACCGACTGCCGGGGAACTTCTTTGAACACACCTCCGACTCTGAAGGATTCCTGCCTGGTTCCATCCTTCATGACAAGTGTTTTACCTACACAATCAGTGCCTTCAAAAAACTTAATCGCCATCTTTTCTGAAATCACAATTGAATTGGGGTCAGAGAGGAAGTTACTACTACCTTTTCTGATCATCGGGAAGGTGAATACGTCAAAGAAGTTGTTGTCGGCATATAACACTTTCCCGGTAAATTCTTTCTCACTGCCTGTAAATGAGTATTCCCGTGCAGCCAGGCGGGTCATTTCCTCAATTTCCGGCGCATTTTCTTTAAGCATCTCCGTCAGAGAAGATGACAGATACTCTTTTGGAAACCGGTCGCCGTTAAAATATGTCACATACGCGTCGACTGCATATAGCCTTTCATAATTTTTATGGAATTTGTCATAGCTAAAAACATTCCGGATGTACAGGATAGTAATTATTGCACAGACAAGGCCGAAGGTCAGACATACAAAATTCAACAAGCTGTAGGACTTTTTCCGCCACAGGTAGCGTAATGCAATTTTGAAGAAACTCTTAAGCATAACTTTAATTGTAAGATTGAACACTACGAATTTTATGTTATACAAAAAGAGCAAAAGTTAAAACTACCTGCAAATCCGTTATACCAACAGTGTAAATTCTCAGATAACATTATCAAAATTATCTGTGAAATGCGATTTTGAAAATGTTTTTCCCGCAGATTACGCAGATTTTCGCAGATTAAAAGAAGTCTTCGGTTCTTTTAATTAATCACGATCATTATAATGAGGAGGAACCTGTCCTGTTGTTTCACGTCCGTGGATAATTACAAAAGAATTATCTCCCAATTGCCTGATTTTTGCTATCGCTTTCAATTTCAATTTTATGATCGAGTTTTTTGACATTTTTTCCCTTATTGAACTTATATGAATAGGTAAACTGGACAAAACCTGCGACATTAAATCCAACAACATTTTTTGAATTGTAAGCTGCAGTTTCGGTTAAGGTCTTCTGGAAATCTATATCTCTTGAAAAAGGAAGCAGCCAGAATATTCCCAGGCTATGATCCTTGAGCTGTTTCTGACCTCCTATGCCGTAGAATGGAATGCTGTACGTTCTGCTCTGGGCATTCCTGTTTACACCATTATAGCTGAGAAATACAAAGGCAGTAGCAGTCTTTTTCTTATCGAGCTGAGCAAAAGCATAACTGGTTATGCTGTATGAGAAATAATTCAGAGCTGGAATTGTAACCATCTGGCCTTTATACTCATTGATATGTCCTTTGTAGATCCTTGCATTGATATTCACATACCAGAGCATTGTATTAACTCCTCCACCAGTCTCATAGCCACTTAACAGGTTGAAAGAGCGGCTAAGGGTAGTGAGTGATCCTGTGATGGCCGATGTTACTACCTGGAATTCTTTCCCGACTTTGTCGGTATAATATTCTTTATACACATAAGGAGAGAAATAGTTACTGCCAAAATTCCAGGTATAAGTTAGCTGAAGCCGGTCGCGATAATCGGGTTTCAGGTTTGGGTTTCCCTGGGAGATATCATAATTCTGGCCTACTTTGTAATAAGGATCCATATCATAAATCCCCGGACGGTTTATTCTCCTGTTATAGGTGAATTTCAGATTATGAGCTGCAGAAAACTTATACTGCAAATTAGCAGACGGCAGATAACAAGTGTAATTCGGATCAGTAACCGAATCAGCCTTTATATGACTGTTCTCAATCCTCAGCATTGCCTGGACGCCAATTTTCTTCACATTCCAGGTAATTCCGCTATATAATGAATTTCGAAACTCATTATATTCAAACAGGTTATCTGATTCCAGATTGTCGATATTGAAAAGATAGCTCATCCTTTGATTATAGAGCTGATAGCCGGCTTCAATTTTTGCCGACATCCCAAGTGGTTGAACATAATTCAGTTTGACCGACATATAATTCCTTTTATTAATGTCTTCCTCTATTCTGCCATAACTGCTTATAGGAGAGTCAGTATTATATAAGTATTCCGTATTTGTAAAATCATTGCCGGCATTTGACTTGAACAGGTAGAGGTTTGCCTCCGTAGTGAATTCCTGAACTGGCTTCCTGAATGTTTTTTTGTAAAAGAGCGATCCAGACGTTTCATCACTGCTACTCGTATTCGAAGTGAGGGACAATACTGTATTAAGTGGAACATTATTTTTCAATAACGTAGTTTCACCAGGAATATCAATATCCTGATCAGTGGGTTTATAACTGATATTAAAACTCAGATTATTTCTGTCATTCATGTAATAATCGAACCCTGTGCTGATTGATGAACTCTTAACTTTGATATTGCCAATCCCCGACATATTGCTCATCGAGTCAATCATGGTAAAATTATTCGTGTTAGTAGTACTTATATGCAGGCTCTGCAAAAAGGTGAAGCCTGTAACATAAAATGTTATTTTGCCCATAGCATAATCAAGACTGCCGGTTGCCGATGCAGTAGGTTTGTTAAAAGGTTTTACACTGAAACCGATGTTTCCGTTCATTCCATATCGGGCTTCTTTTTTCAGAATGATATTAATGACCCCGTCGATATTGCCTTCATATTTACCTGAGGGGTTTGTGATGACCTCAACGCTCTGGATATCGGATGGAAGAAGTTTGTTGAGATATTCCCTGTCACGTTGTCTTCCATCTACCTGGATAATAAAGTTGCTGGTACCATTAAGGGTAATGTTGTTCTGAAAATCAACATTAACCTGCGGAATTTTCTTCAGGATATCGTAACCGTTTGTCGATGATTTCGCTATCACTTCCGGAATTGCATAAACAGTCCGGTCTACCATTTCCTTCCCCTTGATGCGTTCCGCTGTTACCGTTACTTCCTTCAGACTTGTCGTGATTTCTGATAAGTATATGGTATCAACGGCAATGTCAGTGCTTCCTTCCGCAACAGCGACACCTCTTCCACCGGTTTTATATCCTACAAAACTTACTTTTATAAAATAGTCCCCGGGTTTTACCTTTTCAAATTGAAAGCCACCATCGGTGAGCGTAATGACACCGGTGGTCATAGAAGAATCAGGCAGGTGAAGCAGGCCGACTGAAGCAAACTGCACAGGAGTTTTATCCTTTTCCAGACATACTTTTCCCTTTAATGGACTGAGCCTGAGCAGAGAGAGAGGTTACTAATAGTAACCCTATAATATAACTTTTCATATTTAAGATCCAGATTATTTTAATGAAATAACTTGTGATTCACCGTTTATATCCATTGGCATTGTCATGCTGAAGCCCGGACCGCTGATTCCCAGATTTCCTGCGATATGCGTCTTTGCATTTTGTTCGACCACAAGACCGGTAGTGGTATCGACGACCATAGTCGATTTACTTATTCCTTTCAGATCGTCATAAGTTACTTTCGCGGGACCTGAAATGATGGGATCGGCGTTTGCCGATGTTTTAACTTCTGATTCGACAGACAGGTTGGCAGAAGTTCCATTGAATCCGTCAAGATGGTATTTGGTATTTATGTCGAGTGACATTCCTCCTGAAATTGTATTCACATCTATATCCCAGCTATCACCTTTAACAACTTGTTTGCCAGGCAAATGATAAGTAAACATTTCAATAGTAGTTTTTAAGGTTTTATCGCTGATCATTTCGGTAATCTGCTTTTTTATACCGGCTGCCGTCACTCCTGTTAGAGCTATGGAACTAGTGTCTTTCAGGATTGCCTCTGACAACATCTTTGCATTCACAACTTCAATCACTTTGCCTGTATAATCAATTTTCGCATAAAGCGCATTTTTACTAAGCCGGTTCATTATGCATGACATAACGTCTGACACTTCGGTTGATTTAATGTCTCCTTCAACCGCCGAATTGATGTTGACAGTTTTGCCCATTGCATTTGTGTTAGTTCTCATAGTGTCGATATGTACTTCAGTAACCATGAAATCTGCTGTAGCATCAAGCATTTTCAGCGATATGGCGTAATAGATTTTGGTGTCAGTGGCTTGCTGGTTACCATTAATTGTTTGTGTGACTGTTTGTTCCGTTGAAGAACTTAAGCGATAGACCTTATTTTTCTCAAGGTTAAGTCTTAGCATGACACTATTCTGAGCCATCATGGCAATACTTAGAAACATAACGAAACCTGATAATAGAAGCTTTTTCATTGATTGGAGATATTAGTTTTTTTATGTTATCAAAAATAATACCGGTATTATATTTTTAAAATTCCTAATCGGTAAATGGATGAAATTGGCAGGTGAATGAACTAAGGTTGAGGTTGAGGAAATAGCGCAGGGCACAGGGCGAAGAGCTCAGAGAAAGAAAGCCATCACTCTATTCAATGGTTGATTGGCATAATCTGCGAAAATCAGCGGGATCTGCGGGAAATAAAAAATTAAAAACTTACACAGAGCTTTTTGTGCAGTCAGACTGAACTTCCAGCATTAGATGGAAATAGACAGAAATGAAGGGATAGATTGAAATGGATGGAAAGGAGCGGAAATGGATGGAAATGAATGGAAATAGTTAAATTACGAAGTTTTTAATGCCCTGTGAGTCAAAGGTGCAATCGCTGAAACACCAATCGGATTATATCGTAAAACTGAATTTACTTCCTTTGCCCGTTTCACTTTCCACCCAGATTCTGCCACCATGTTTTTCCACAAAGTCTTTACATAGCAAGAGACCCAGACCTGTCCCGCTTTCACCGTCAGTCCCCGGAGTGGAAAGAACCTGCGAGATATCAAACAATTTAGGAATATTTTCAGGATCTATTCCTACCCCATTGTCGATAACAGTAATTAATACCTTTTCATTATTTTTCATGGCAGAAATCTTAACATTCCCCTTATTGCCGGTAAATTTTACGGCGTTCGAAAGCAAATTCCGCAAAATTGTTTTCAGCATTTCTGAATCGGCAAAAATATTTAATTCTTCCGGGATTGCTTCAGCAATAGTTATGCTTTTCTGATCAGCTGTTACTCTGAGAATTTCAAGTATGGGATTACAAACACCCTGCAGGTGAAGCGCCTGAGGTTTGAATGGTATTTTGCCGAGTTGTGTTCTTGCCCACAATAATATGTCTTCAAGCAATGAGTAGGTTTTATTTGCATTAGAATTAATATTACTCGCCAGATCAGCGATCTCTTCTATAGTTAGTTTCGAATAGTCATCTTTTAAAACCTCCGACAAACCAAGGAGATTGTTAAACGGACCTTTTAGATCATGTCCCATTATTGCCATGAAACGATCCTTGTCCGTATTCAGTTCGAATAATTTCTTATTAAGATCTCTTATATTATTTTCTGCGATTTTGCGTTCCGTAATATCCCTGCAACTACCATAAACTGTTCCATCTGGTAATAAAACTGCACTAAGCTCAGTTAATATATACTCCCTGTCGCTTTTCAAGAGTTCAACTTCTGTTATGATTTTTTCGTTGCTGTTCTTTATCTGCTTAAATACTTCAAAATACCCAGCCACCTTGTCAGGTGGCGATAATTCTGCAAAAGTTTTGCGTTTTAGTTCTTCTGGAGAATAACCCAGCATATTAGAAGCTGCCTTGTTGGTGTAGACATATCTGCCATCCTGATCTGTAATAAATATAGCATCAGCAGAATCTTCCATTATGGACCTCGATTTTGCCTCACTTTCCATTAACTGTCTCTCAGCTTTAAGCAATTGTGCACCGATGATTGTGGATAACCTGTACACCATAACTGTGGTTACAACAGTTACAATAACTAATATGATTGCCCCTGTCAATGGCGGATTTGTATCGTTGAATGACCAATGGCTATCCAAAAAGCCTTGCAGGATAATGATGAAAACAACCACCGGTAGAAAGGATTTCAAGAGCAGATAGCTTACTTTATTATTTTCTATCAGATTAAATGTCAGGGTACTTAATCCATACATCCGCACTAAAGTGTAACTGAATAAAGAAAAACAAATTGCAGAAGGTAATGATACCGGAATTATGGTACTTCCATACAGTAACGGTGCTTTATAAAGATAACCAATTAGCAATACTAAGGATATAAGTAAAACCAGCAAAGAGGAACTGCTGCCAATATACCTGAGCCTGATTGATTTCTTATCAATGCTTATAATTCCAACACAGATGAAAATGTATAAAACTGATGATATCGGAGATATTCGTCCCGTAACAACATTCCCGAACCTGTCAGGATTTTTAACCATTAGTTTTTCAAGATCCCATGAGAATCCATATTCATAATTCAGGAGAATAAATAAACAAAATAAAACCACCAGAATCACAATCACTTTAGTTAACGATGATATAAAGCCAGAATTTGGCTTCCTCATATTAAAAAGGAAAGAAACACTTAAAAGTATCAACATAAGTACGTTAGCGGGTGCAATAGGAATATAATTCATGGAATATGAAGCCAATCCCATCTTCCCTGATAACCAACCTGCCAGGCTCATCACAGCTATCAAAAAAACAAGATAAATCGGGAATTCCTTTCTGTTCAATATTTGGAGTAGTCGTGAGCCGTTCATAAAACTTGGATAAGTCATTTAACCCTTACATACTTTTCTATATTTAATCTGTTCACTCCTTCACTCTCAATTTTTTCTATGCCGGTTTGAATCAGTGTATCATTTTTAACAGTAACAGTAAATTTAAAATCATTGCCTTCCCAATTCCTTGCGCTGCAGAATTCAAGATGTTCGGTATATGTACTATCAGTGAGTGAATAATGCCCTCCTCCTGCCACAAACACCGCACTCGAATCCTTACCATTATTCAAATCATGCTGTAAAAAAGCAAAATGCGTATCATTGATGATTTTGATGAACGAAACATTCTTTGTATAATCCGTAACTGTTTTATTACCTTTTTCAATGAGTGTGCCGGTAATAAGTTTCCATGTTCCTTCAATTAAATTCGGTGTTGGTTTAGGTGTACCGCCAGTACATGATATTAATGCAGACGCGATAATTGCAATTATTCTGATTTTCATGGTTTAAGGTTTTCTGTTGTTTATTTTGGTCTTTTGCAAATTAACCAATTAAATTTTGAAGCGGATTTCCTTTATATTTCGTCGTATGTTAAAGTCAATGCTTAGCAAATTCACCAAAATGCCAGAGAATCCCTGACGGATCATGCAAAAAACATTCCCTGCCCCATTCATATATCCGAATCGGAGTTAATTTAACATTTTTGTATCTGGAAGTAAGATCTAATGAAAGGAGTTCATTCCAATAAAGGTCAACATTTTCAACTTCAATAAAAATCATTGAATTATCGACCCAATCCTTAACGTACGCATCCTGCAGATAGAATCCCAAATCACCAATTTTGAACAAAGACATATCCGGAGACAAAACTCTCTCCGTAAAACCCATATCACGATAAAAACTTCGTGACAGATTATAGTCTTTGGCTCCGATGAATGGACGGATTGAAATGCTTTTTTGTTTCATGGCTATTCCGTTAAATTCATATTACAATAGTTTAACAAAAACTAAATTGTATTGTTAGCAATCCCCATTTGAAATATCGTTTATCATTTTGCGCTAATCAGCATGCCCTGACTTCGGACACCGGTATCCAGCTACAGTCCAAACATAAATCTAATCCCGACAATCAGGCCTCCCGGAGCCATTATATCCATTAACTGTTTTGAATCTGAAGAAAGATTTGCACCTGCTGTGTTCACGGTATAGGGTGATGTTGAAATCGGGAAAGCATAACCACCGCTAAATCCTGCTTTACATGAATATCCGATCCTAAGGTTGTATGTGTATATAAAATTTATAGTTCCGACAGAGTTTAAGTCCATATTTACCACTTGCTTTTCATCAAATGGGTCAACCCATAAATCATAGTTAAAATCTTTCATTCCTGAAGCATATGAATAGCCAATGCTAAATTCTGATCCATTTGAAATATGGGTGGTGTAAAAATTAAGACTTCCTCCGGCTTTTAATCCCCACCCTCCTATTCCAAGATTACCATTAACAGAAATTTTACCTGCCAGAGGAAATTCCACTCCTAATCCCAAACCGTAATCATTAATTGATAAACCCAACCCAAGATATATCAGCTGGCTTTTATTTTCAGCAGGAAGCTGGTAATTTTGAGCTGAGAGAGGGTTTGACGGCTTAATAAAAAGTAATAACAGGGTGAACAGAATAATCACATAAAGCTGTTTTCCAGTAGTTTTCATAGTCAGACATTTATTGCTCTTTATTAATCAGGTATTGCTGATCAAATTTAGCAAATTATATACTCATCTGTGCAGATAAGTGACATTGTTTTTATTTTGTTGGCAATTATAATAACCCTAATTCCGTCAATTGTACAGCCAGATTTCGGGTGCCGTTTATATGAATGGTGAAAAAACCCAGTTCTTTTGCAGTCTCAGTATTGTGAAGGTTATCATCAATGAATAATGATTCCTTGGCAAGAATTTTATATCTGTCCAGAAGTAATTCATAAATATCCTTATTTGGCTTTACCATTTTTTCGAATGCTGATACAATTATTCCTTCAAAATTTTTAAAAAAGGCATACTGCTCATAAACAATTGGAAAAGCTTCAGCCGACCAGTTTGTCAATCCAAAAAGCCTGTATTTCGTTTTTAGCAACGGCAGCAGCCTGGTATTTTCAAATATTTCACCTCCGATCATTATCTCCCAGTTTTGGAGAAACATTTCAATCTCTGTGTGGTATTTGGGATGCTGAACCTGAAGTTCCTTTGCAGCTTCTGAAAATGGATATCCTCCGTCAATCTTCATGCTCCACTCTGCATTACAGATTTCGCTCAGAAAAAATTCCATTTCTGATTCTTCTGCAAATATTTTCTTATAAAAATACCGGGGATTCCAGTCAATCAACACCCCTCCAAAATCAAAAACTATATTCTTTATCCCCATTTCACTTTTACCTAAAGATATTTTCAATTGATGCGGTAACAAAAAATCATCCCAGACAACGCGAAAGTATAAATTATTTGTTGAATTTATCACAGAATTTGTAATGACAGGTGGATTCGTTGCTGACAGCAACTATTGTAATAGGTTAATAGTCATTAAATTGCTGCCAAAGGATAAGGGATATCTTAGGATAAGGGCTTGTCAGTTATCGAGATGCACCTGTTAAACGGTCAATCATTAATGCCACTTGTAATCTGTCTCCTGAAGAGGATCTGTCTTCATCCTGTCGCTGAAGATATAAGTGGCACGCCACCAATAGTAATATGCTTTTGCTGCTTCTTTATGAGAATCATCGTCATGAACTAATTTCATCTCTGTTGAAGTTTTTAATGCCAGAATAGGATTCTGTGAAGGAAACCTTCCGATTAAATTTTTACTTTTTATTTCTACGACTCTGATTGATTCGATGGTCCACAACACATACACCCCTAGCTTACATTCAGGTTCCATATAAGATGAAATCCCGTTAACAGGAAAATTCGTAATCATTGTTGTTTCATTTCTGTAAGTAAGCAATGCCGGAATATCTGAAGGCTGGAAAGCCGGAAGGTCAGGAGAAGCATATGAATTTGATTTTAACTGATTGATGTATTCTTCAACAGCAGGATTGTCCACATCCTCTTTAGCACAACTAATAAATCCAAATGTCAGAATAAGTAAAACAAGAATAAGAGGTGATTTCATAGCGACAACTTTTGTTTGTTATCTGATTAACATCAAAAAGTGTTCCAAATTGCCCTGAAATCAATATATTCTTGAAAAATAAGGCGTAAGGGCGTAAGGGCGGTGAAAACAAAGAATTTTATTAAGCGGCTTTTCTTTTCATTTTATTTATCATAAATTCGGAAAAGATTAAAACCTGATCAAATGATAAACCGGTCTTTTTCAAGAAGAGATTTCGTAAGGATTGTTACGGGAGGTACTGCAGCGGTCCTTATCTCTTTCAACACAGCCTGCAAGAATAAGATCAGCAGGTGGCGTTTTCTAAATGAGGAGGAAATTTCGCTTCTCGACGCGATCGTGGAACAGATAATTCCGACCGACGAATTTCCCGGAGGAAAATGGGCAAACGTCTCAAATTTTATCGATAAGCAGTTGGACAGTTATTACAAAAGATACCAGGCAGCCTATCGTGCAGGCCTGGCCGCCATTGAAAAGTCCGTACAGGAGATGAAGGGTAAAAAATTCGAAGACCTTTCGTTTTCAGAACAAACTGGGATCCTCGAAAAAATGGAGGCTAATGAGTTTTCCGGAGATTACTGGAAGGACCATTCCCCATCCGGATTCTTTGACCTGATGAGACAACATTCCCTGCAGGGTTTCTATGGCAGTCCGGGGCACGGAGGCAACCGCGATTTTATAAGTTATAAAATGATCGGTCTCGATTATCCGAACGTCATTGGCCAAAACAGGTACACTGATATGAGCTGGCGTGTATACACTCCTAAAACTTCCGAAAATGGCAAATAAACATGTGAATGCGGTAGTGATCGGTGCAGGGGCCGGAGGCGGTGTTGTTGCAAAGGAGCTGGCTACCGGAGGTCTTTCGGTAGTCCTGTTTGAAAGAGGGAGATGGCATACCTTTGATGAACACGGCGATGATGAACTCACTTCCCAGCGTACATTCCCCCTGAAATGCGGCTATGGGCCTGACAGTGAGCGCAACTGGAGAATGGCACCCGATGGAAAAGACGGATGGAAAAAAGTATTTCCGAACGATTGGAGCTATGGCAATAATGCAGCATGTGTTGGCAGCGGAACTGTGTCATACGGAGCTATGGCATGGCGTTTCCAACCCGTTGATTTTCACCTGAAAACACATTACGGAGCAGTGCCCGGCAGTACTCTCGATGACTGGCCATTCAGCTACGAGGAGCTTGAACCTTTTTATGAAAAGGCTGAATATGAACTTGGTGTTTCAGGTGATCCGACAAATGATCCGTATGTCCCCCCCAGAAAAAATCCTTATCCAATGCCCGGTTTTTCCTTCAATACTGAAGGAATAATTCTTGAAAAAGCGGCAAAAAGACTCGGGTTGCATCCGTTTCCGATACCCATGCTTCGCAATTCAGTTCCATATAATGACCGGCCTGCATGCATCCGAATGAGAACATGTGTCGGTTATGCCTGCCCTGTAGGCGCAAAAGCCGGAACACAGAATACAGTTATTCCTGTTGCATTGAAAACAGGTAATTGCGAGCTCCGCATAAATTGCATGGTGAGCGAAATTATAGTCGATGATCAGGGTAAAGCAAAAGGAGTCAGATACTTTGATGCTGATAATAAATTACAGGAACAATCTGCTGACCTGGTGGTTGTATCAGGTTCTGCCAGCGAAACTGCAAGACTACTGTTAAATTCCAAATCAAAATTATTCCCGAATGGTGCCGGGAATAACAACGGATGGGTCGGACATAATATCCAGGATCATGCATATTCCGGAGCCTATGGACTTTTTGCAGATGAGGTGTATGATGATGTAGGTCCTGGCGCCTGCATTGCAATAAATGATTTCAATCACCGCTTTCCAGATATTATCGGTGGAGGAGTTCTCTGTAATGAATTTATCAGAATGCCTTACCAGTTCTCCGGAATGCGGCCTTCAGGAAGCAGGATGTGGGGACATGAGCATAAAGATTTTCAAAAGCTGAATTTCAAGAGACATATCGTCGTGATGGGTCCTGTTCAGGAGATGCCAATGTTTGAAAAAAAGATAGAAGTAGATCCTGTCGTGAAGGATTTCTGGGGAATACCTGTTGCAAGGATCAGCGGACTACGTCATGATAATGACATAAAAGTCGGTCATTTCCTTGCTGAGAAGGCTGAGGAATGGTTAAAAGAAGCCGGAGCAATACAGACATGGCAGTCTGTTCCCGGAAAAGAGAGCACGCCAAGCCAGCATCAGAGCGGGACCTGCAGAATGGGCAATGATCCAAAAACCTCGGTGACTAATAAATATGGGCAGCTGCATGAAATCGACAATATTTTTATTGCCGATGGAAGTCTTCATGTAAATAATGGCGGGTACAATCCCGCACTTACAATACTTGCCCTGGGTTTCAAAGTTGGCGGATATATCACTGACACCTGGAATGGCACAAAGATGAAATAAGATTGCTGATTTTTGATTTTTGAAAGAATAACCCTTAAAATGAAAAAGATAATAATTATAAGCTCAGGACTCGTCATACTTTTTACTGCGTTGCTCTACTCCTACTCCCGATGGAACGCCGCTTCTCCTGCAAAAACCTGCGCAAGCTGTCATGAGATAACTCATGCTGTCGATCTATGGTCAGCATCTACACACAGGGATATTGCCTGCAAGGAGTGCCATGGCACTGCTCTCAGCGAAGGAGTGCACAGCCTGAAAGAAAAGGGAGCTATGCTATTTCATCATAACAGAAAAATAAAAGCTGAGGAAGTGAGGATCACGGAAGACCAGCGGTTAACAGTTTTGGAAAGATGCCAGGTTTGTCATCAGGCCGAGTATGCCAAATGGAATTCGGGCGGACATGCGATGAACTATTCGGAGGTATTTTTGAATCGGGCACATAACAAATCGGAAACTATATATGAAGATTGTTTGCGTTGCCATGGCATGTTTTATGACAAAGGCACTGTTCGTGATATTGTGGAACCACTCGATACTGTTGGTCCCTGGAAACTGAAAGACCTTAGCGTAGCTGATCGTCCGTCGATTCCCTGTTTTGCCTGTCATCAGGTTCACAGGGAAGGTGTTCCGGGAGTCAGACAGAATCTGGAGAATCCTTCTTCATTGCATTACGGAAGATTGAAAAATACCTTTACTGCTTTTTATTACAGGCGCGACAGCAACTATTTCCCTGTAACAGCAATGATTCCTCAAAACATAAATTATCAGTCTGCCGCATTAAAAATCTCTACTGATCCCAACCAGAGTTTATGTCTTGAATGCCATTCTCCCAATGCATTCAGAATGTCGGGAACCAGCGATGACCGCACGCCGAGAGGAGTTCATGAAGGTCTGAGCTGTATGGCCTGTCATGATTCGCATTCCAACTCAGCGGTATCTTCATGTAAGACCTGTCATCCCGCTATCTCCAACTGTAAGATTGATGTGGAAAAAATGAATACAAGCTACTTTGACAAAACGAGTAAGAATAACATACATTTTGTATCATGTACTGACTGCCATGCTAATGGAAGACCGGGGAAGAAGGGATGAGGAACCAGAAACTGGAGAATGGGAGAATGGGGAGAATGGGAGAATGGGAGAATGGGAGAATGGGAGAATGGGAGAATGGGGGTTTAGAAAAGCGAGTATGGGGAAAAATATTTGGGATATATTATGAAATCAGAAAATTTATGATACTTTTGCGACGCCTTTGGAAGATTAAGTTCTGAAAAAGGTCCTCCTTCGCAAAATCTATGTTGGTCAAAGAAAGCTTCGGAGGGTAAAACGGGGTGTAGCGCAGCCCGGTTAGCGCATCTGGTTTGGGACCAGAGGGTCGCAGGTTCGAATCCTGCCACCCCGACAAAAGAAAAAGCCTTTCCGCGAAAGCGGAAGGGGTTTTTTCATTCATGCGTGTTGCAGGTTCACCTGCATAAGCGCATGAATGAAAAAAACCCGTAACCGTGCGCAGCACGGTAAAGGTTTTTTCTTTTGAATCACCCCCAAAAAGGATCACCGAAGGTAATCCTGCAATCGGCCAGCACGGTAAAGGCTTTTTCTTTTGAATCACCCCCAAAAGGATCACCAAAGGTAATCCTCCAATGGCGCAGCGTGGTAAAGGCCACAACAATGAAAATTCAGACATCGGACATAAGTGAATTGTCTCAATATCTTCAAGTGCGAAAAATAAAACATAAGATAGAAAATGAACTTGTTGATATTTACACAACTGACATATCTGATGTTATAGAAATCGCATCTGTTTTTAAAAATTCAATACACGATTTAGAAATAAACAAAGGCACGCTTAATGAAGTGTTTATAGCGATCACAGGAAAGGAGATAAGAGAATGATACGTCCTATTAAATCTATTATGTTAAGAAATTTGCTCAAATTAAAAAGAGACAAAATGAAGTTGAGTATGAACATCTTTATGTCAGGCATATTTCTTTTTATATTTTCATTCGTCATGAAATCGACAGGCACAGGCCTCGACCATCCGATGGATTATCTCATTTCCGGTATTATCATCATGACAGTTTTTCAATCGTCCGTCACAAATTCAATGAATATCCTTGAAGATATTTCCAGCGGATTCATGAAAGAGATATTAGTTGCTCCTATTGCCAGATGGCAAATTGCAATCGGGCATGTCCTTTCTGCAATGGTCATTTCTGTTATCCAGGGTATATTTATTGTTGTGATCGGATTGTTTATGGGTTTGAGCATGGATTTTTTACATGGAGTTGAAATGGTTGGGTTGATGTTCCTGGTAGGACTAACTTTTAGTGCTATAGGTTTGTATCTGGCCACTATAGCTAAAGATTCCAGCAATTTCCAGCTGCTTGTAATGATTGTAATGTTCCCTCTGACTTTCTTGTCAGGTGCCTATATTCCTACTATGGCATTACCAAAATTTATAGCTCCCTTAGTTTATCTTAATCCATTAACTTATACTACAGCTGCGTTCAGATTTATCAGCCTGCATATGAGAGGTCTGCCATCTGAAGCTCTGGTCAAAGCCGGAGTTGCTTTCAATGTTAATGGATTTATTATTACCCCTGTAATGAGCCTGTTTATAATACTTACAATGTGCTTAATCTTTTTCACCTTATGTGTAAAAAGATTTAACAGCGCCGATTTCTCAAAGGTCAAAATATTTAAACATCATCATTGATGAATAAGGCTTTTGAGGATTAGTTCGATCACCAGGGCAGCTGCTATTTCTTATCGCACAAAAGCAGAATAGGTTCTTCTAAAGTACAGTCAGGGTTCAGACAGACAGAGGGGTGAAAGTGGCAATTTACTCCCAAAACACATTACCGTAATCAAACTGATCCGGAATTGCAGTTAGATGCCAGATTGTTAAATACATATATAATCAGAACAATCCATATCCGGGGTTGTTATAAATCTTATAATGAATTAAATTGATACATTTTTATGAGAGTCCCATGGTTCAAGCATGCCGTATTGTACTCCTTAAATGTTGAGACATTTCTTGATTCAAATGGTGACGGCATTGGAGATTTCCAGGGTATCATCAAATCTCTCGGGTACCTCAGTAATCTGGGGGTAAACTGCATCTGGCTGCTTCCTTTTTATCCGTCGCCTTTGGTAGACGACGGATATGATATCACCGATTATTTCAATATCGATCCGCGTTTTGGCACACTTGCCGATTTTGATGAACTCCTGAAAAAAGCGGATAGTTATGGGATAAGGATAATAATAGATCTGGTCTTGAATCACACTTCTGACCAGCATTGGTGGTTTCAGGAATCAAGGTCGAAGAAAACTTCCAAATTCAGGGATTTTTATATCTGGTCTCCTGAGCGACCGACGAAAGTCAGATGGGGAGTTGAGTTTAAAGGTGAACAAAAAGATGTCTGGACTTATGATGAAGCTGCAGGCGAGTACTACCTGCACAGGTTTTACAAGGAAGAACCGGATTTGAATATTGTAAATCCTGAAGTTAAGAATGAGATAAAAAAAATTATCGAATTCTGGATTCAAAGAGGAATATCCGGCTTCAGAATTGATGTCGCCCATATTCTTATAGATCTTGAAAACCCTTCGGAAAAAAAAGGTAAAGACTTTTCAATACTTAATTTAATACATGACACAGCTTACGAGAAAGGTGATGTGATGCTTCTTGCCGAAGCTAATGACATTGCATCCCGTTTGCCACAGTATTTTGGGAACAATGACAGGATGAATGTAATTTTTAATTTCATGCTGAACCAGCACCTGTTTTTGTCTCTTGCAACGGAAAAATCTTTGCCGATAGAAGAGGAGGTCAAGAAGCTGCCGCTTCAGCCGGAAAAAGGCCAGTGGCTTAATTTTCTTCGTCATCACGATGAACTTAATCTCGATAAACTGCATGATAGTGAGAGGGAAGAGATTTTTAAAGTCTTTGCCCCTGAGAAGAATATGCGAATATTCGGCAATGGCATCAGAAGGCGACTCGCTCCGATGCTTCATAACAACAGAAGCCAGATGGAGATGGTGCATAGTATGATCTTTAGTTTTCCGGGTATCCCGATGATCAGGTATGGAGACGAGATCGGTATGGGTGATGATCTTTCCTTACCCGGAAGAAGAAGTGTAAGAACAGTAATGCAATGGAGCGACAAAAGGAATGGAGGATTTTCAACTTCAGAAAGTCATGCTCTCATAATGCCGGTGATCGATAGTGGTGAGTTTGGCTATCAGAAGGTGAATGTTGAGAGCCAGGAAAATGATAAGAATTCCTTTTTGAATTTTATGAGGAAGATCGTTGCCCTCAGAAAGGATTTGACGGTGATCGGTGAAGGTGTTTTCAGTATAATAGACAGCGACTATCCTGAACTCCTGATTCACAAAATTCAGGGGGAGGAAGATACATTAATTGCTATTCATAACCTTTCTGATAAGTCCCTGGAAATTAAACCGGACATCGAATTTAAAGGAGCCAGAGTAATCCTTGGCAACAATAATGAAGTTGATCTGCATCACATTTCTCCATATGGTTACAGGTGGGTGCTACAAAAAACAAAAAACAGAATAATAAGAAAATGAACAGAGTTGTAGCTCTACTGTCCTTACCTGGAGTAAGCTTAACTATCCATTTGAAATACTAAGAGTCTTTTTCATCATGATTTTTCTGATGAATGACCCTCTGTGGAAATGGAATTTCAATCCCTGCTTTGTCAAATGCGACCTTTATTCGTTTTCTGAACTCTCCGGTGAGTTCCCACTGTTTAAGTGGCTTCGTATCACCCAGTACCTTGACAATAATCGCAGAATCTGCAAAGTCCTCAACTCTCAGAAATTGAGGAGGACTTATTATTGAATTTTTATATATTGGATCATCAGAAAGTTCTTTTCCGGTCTTATTTATAACATTTATGACCTCCTCAAGATCCGAGTCGTAGGAAACACCGATATCAAGATTGATGCGAGCATATTTCCTTGACAGATTTGAGACTATTTTTATTTCGCCATGAGGAATATGATGAACTGTCCCATTCATGTCTCTCAGGGTGGTTTTACGAAGGCTTATATCTTCCACAAGTCCACCGGTGGATCCAACATTAATGACGTCGCCGATCCTGTATTGATTTTCAATAATAATAAACATCCCTGTTATTATGTCTCTGATAAGGTATTGGCCTCCAAACCCCACAGCCAACCCCACAATGCCTGCCCCTGCGAGTATGGGTCCTATTTCAATCCCAAATTCCTGCATAATCATGAGCACTGCCATAATGAGAATTAAAATTTTCAGTGCTCCGGTGAATATCCTGATAAGTGTATCTTCACGTTTCTTCTCAGCATCCTCATTTAGATCTTTATTGGCCACCACCGCAACCCGTACGGCTCTTATAATGATCCTGGCAAGTATGATATTGAGAATAATCGCTCCCACAGCTATAAAAATAATCTTTAATCCATGTGTCAGCAACCAGGGGATTAGTATATCACCGTATTTTATAAAAAAATTTTCCATATTCTGCCAAATCAATCAATCGCAATTTACGAATTTGTCATGCCTTATCAAAAAGAGAAGGTTAATTTCAGGAAAATCCTCTTCAAAATAAGTCCACTTCGATTTTTTTCACGCAGTTCCGGGATTGGAGTCAATGGTTAAGGACGAAGTTCGTGCAAGTATGTAATTTAAACAAATTCTATCTTAGATTTGCAAATAATTGATCTATTGTTATTTAAAAAGTAATTAAATAACAAAACAATTTAAATTCATCACTTCCGTTTATTATAAAATAACAGTTATCGTTACAATGAATTAATAATATACATATAATTGTAACCGAAATAATGAAATTGGTTTGACATCCTTTCATTACCTGTACAATTTCGAGTGAATTGGTTTAAATGGTTAATAATAGTCAGAATTCGATTTCTGACTATTATTACCAGAGTTTTGAATGAATTGAAGAGGTAGGTAATAGAAATTGTTTTAAAAACTTAACACTAATTAAAATTGAAAACATTACTAATAACTTTATTTTTAGTTCTGAGCCTAACAAGCTTCAGTCAGTGCAGAATTGGTATAAAAATCAGCAAAGTAAGAGCTGAGTATTCTGATCCAAAGTATGCAATTAAATATATGAAATACGACAGCTCTGCTTACATCTCCTTCCAGGATAAGTATGCAAATATCATTCATCGCTTCGGAAGAGACAGTATCTGCAATAAGACATATGTAGTACTTTCCGATACTACAATTGCAAATCAGGTTGCCAGTACTTACGACGCAATCTATAAGCCACTCTCTTCTTACGAGTGGATTGTAGTCAACACACCACAGGATATCCTTGATGTCGAGCTCGTGGAAATTAAAGATAAAGATGGTGTTCCCCAAAGGACATTCGAATGGACACGCAAGAACCCTTAACCTAAACCTGTATCTTGCTTTTTGCCGCCAATTAATGGCGTATATTATGCCATCGGTGTTTCCGTAATCGGAGCCCGATGGCTTTTTTTATGTCTGGCAGGGTGCCGAAATCCGGGATTTAGGGGTAAAAGGGGGGATTGCTAGTAGATTTTTTTACGTCTTTCTGCAATGCTTTCGTCAATAACATAATCATCATATTCAATCTCCTTGTCAATCATCCCTTTAGGACCGATTTCAATAACCCTGTTGCAAATCGTCTGGATGAAAGCATGGTCATGAGACGAAATAAGTATGTTACCCTTGAACTTAATGAGCGTGTTATTAAACGCCTGGATCGATTCCAGATCGAGGTGATTTGTCGGAGTATCAAGAATCATTACATTAGCATTGCGTATCATCATGCGCGCGATCATGCAACGCACCCTCTCCCCTCCCGATAAAACATTTACTTTCTTATAAATATCCTCACCCGAGAATAACATTTTCCCCAGGAATCCCCGCAGGTATAATTCGCTGGTATCATCAGAGTATTGTGCTAACCAATCGATGACAGTAATATCTTTCTTAAAGAATTCCTCGTTTTCAAGAGGAAGATAAGCTTTCACGATTGTCTGGCCCCATTCAAAGGTCCCGTGATCAGCTTTTTCATGACCCTTCAGAATCTCGAAAAGGATTGTCATAGCCCTTGAGTCATGTGAAAGGAAAACTATCTTATCATTTTTATTTATCGTGAAGTTCAGGTCCTTGAATAAAGTTTTGCCTTCGACTGTTTTACTGAGACTCTTGACACTAAGAACGTTATTTCCGGGTTCTCTCCCCGGTGTGAAAATAATGCCGGGATATTTACGAGTCGACGCCTTAATTTCTTCTATATTAAGTTTTTCAATCATTTTTTTCCGGCTGGTAGTCTGCTTCGATTTCTTAACATTGGCTCTGAACCTGGCAATGAATTCCAGCAACTCCTTCTTCTTCTCTTCAGCCTTTTTATTCTGGCTGAGCTGCTGACGAAGTGCTAATTGGCTTGATTCGTACCAAAAGCTGTAGTTACCGGAAAACTGTTGTACACGGCTAAAGTCGATGTCTATAATATGAGTGCAGACTGAATCGAGGAAATGCCTGTCATGCGATACCACCAAAACTGTATTTTCAAATTCCGACAACCAGTTTTCAAGCCAGTTTACTGTTTCAAGATCAAGGTCGTTGGTAGGTTCATCAAGCAGAAGATTATCTGGTTTTCCGAAGAGAGCCTGTGCAAGCAAAACCTTAACTTTTTCTTTCCCTGAAAGTTCCTTCAGCAATTTCTGATGCTGTTCTTCTTTAATACCCAAACCGCTTAATAGACTCGACGCGCTGCTTTCTGCGTTCCATCCGTCCATCTCATTAAAATTCTCCTCAAGCTCTGATGCTCTTATTCCGTCAAGATCAGAAAAATCAGATTTCATATAAAGTAGTTCCTTTTCCTTCATGTTGCTCCATAGTTTCGAATGTCCCATCATGACTGTATCGAGCACAACGCAATTGTCAAATTCGAAATGGTCCTGCTTTAATACCGACAATCTTTCACCATGACCAAAGGAAACTGAGCCGGTACGATAGTCAACACCGCCGTAAAGCATCTTAAGGAATGTGGATTTCCCGGCGCCATTGGCTCCTATGACGCCATAACAGTTGCCGGGTGTGAAAATAAGGTTAACATCCTGGAATAAAATGCGTTTCCCAAACTGGATACTTAGATTTGAAGCTGTAATCATGTATTGGATTTTCTGATTTTTAGATTGTAACTGCGGACCATTAAAAAGTCTGCAAAAGTAACAATAAAAATGTAAGATAGATTACTTAAGATAAAAGATAAAAGTAAAAAGATAAAAGTGAGGATTTAATCACTTTTGTCTTTTTACTTTTATCTTTTGTCTTTTTTAATAATCCTATTTGTCTTCAGGAAGACGTCCCGTCATCTGTCTGTTTACCATCCATCCCGGATATTCAGCCGGCAATGCGCTGATCGTATCAAGTTCCTTCAGCTCTTCCACTGTCAGCTGAAATTTTGTACAGGCGAGGTTATCGAGAAGCTGATCATTATTCTTAGCTCCTATTATCACACTTGTTACACCCGGTCGGTCTTTTATCCATGCCAGTGCTACCCTGGCAACAGAAGCATGGTGGCGTTCACCGATTTTCGCCATCACTTCTATAATATCGAATGCCTTTTCTTTATTTATCGGAGGGAAATCAAATTCATCACGCCTGTTATTGCCTGTTGTATCTGCATCGCGCCTGAATTTTCCTGACAGAAATCCACCTGCAAGAGGGCTCCATGGCATAATGCTTAATCCTTCACTGAGTGCCATCGGGACTATTTCACGTTCTATGTCGCGGCTCGCTACGCTGTAGAAATTCTGAGATGCTACAAATTTTGTCCAGCCTTTATTTTCTGCAAAACTGTTTGCTTTCATCATCATCCAGGCCGGATGATTGCTGACACCAAGATAACGCACTTTACCCGCTCTAACCACATCCTCAAGCGCTCTCATCGTCTCAACTATAGGTGTTACCGGGTCGACTCCGTGAATATAAAGCATATCGACATGTGAGAGGTCAAGTCTCTTCAGACTTTCATTGATGGAGTCGTGAATATGAAGCTTTGACAAACCAACCTGGTTCGGCCCCTCTCCCATTCTGAGACGTACTTTTGTTGCTACAAAAACAGAATGACGTGGTATTCCTAAATTTTTAAATGCTTTTCCTAATAATGTTTCAGCCAATCCTTCAGAATATGCGTTAGCAGTATCAAAAAAATTTATTCCATGGTCAATAGCAGTTTTCACTAATTGAGTAGCCTCTTCTTCTGTTTGCTGGCCAATGGCTTTCCAATAACCTTTCCCTCCAAAAGTCATGGTCCCGAAACAAAGTTCAGAGACAAGTACTCCGGTTTTACCAAGTTGTCTATACTTCATCTTATAATTGATTATGATTATTTAATGAATAGTCATTCCATGAACAGATGCCGACGGACTCTGTTCAGTCTTAAAACAAAAAGGTGCTGATATTGATGAGCGACTTAAATCAGCGCATTTAAGTACAAATTTCAAGGAAAATTCTTATCAGGCAGTTAAGCCTGTCATGTATTTTTCGAGACCTACAGTCTCTTCAAAAGCCCGGACGAACTGCATAAAGAATGTTGAATATTCAACCTCATCGATATAATCACAGGTTTCGTCAGGTGTGGATGGAATATCTTCAAAATTTACTGCTGACCTTCCTTCTTTTGTAAAATCGACTATTTCACCATCAATCCTGTTGTAAAAATGCCAATTTTTTCTCTTATGGGTCTTTAAAATTTCTCCGCCGAATACATCATGAATGAGCAGAGATATTAAACTATCCTGACCCCGATCGGATGTCTGACTGCGTTTCAGTGCTTCATAGACTACGTTTTTGTTAAACATTTTTTTGATTTTTGAATTAGATAAAAAAAGAAATTTCCAGTTAACGATAAAACAAATAAAAAAAAGAAATGTTGAAGATTCCTTTGAAAAAACTTAAAGATTCATTTAACCTGAATGACAAGGTTCTGATTTGGCCGAATTACAGAATGTGGTCAAAATCACCGGCATTAAAGCCGTCTGCATTATCATTTGTCACCTTTCTTGAATTATAATAATAAAGGTTGCCGTCAGGATCAAACAGCATTTCAAAACATTTTCCTGAACCGCCTTCTGCAGGAGGTCCGACATGGAAATGGAATAATGTATTGGCCGGATCTTTTTCTATGCTTTCCTTTATCTCCGTTGATGATAAAAGCTTGAACTTATATGGATAATGCCCTGATATTTTTTCAGGAGTATCCACATCTGCTGACATCTTATCTTCATTGAATAAAATAATCTTGTCTTTATATTCAGTTTTATTATAATACTTTAAACCATTCAGAAAAATAGGGAGATGGTCCTTTTCAAGGTTATTTATATGAATCTGCATAAACTTAATAATAGCCGGAATGGCATATTCATAATCAGCGTCATTGTCACCTGTATAAGATAACGGAATGCTGCAAAATTCAGGCATTTTGGTCAGGTTTCCTGAAGGATCACCCAGAACGAGAGTTATATAGCTGTAACTTACGCCACCAGGATCCTTATCAAATGCTCCTTCCATAAGGACAAGAAAAGAGTACTTTGTGTCTTTGAACCTCTTTTTAAATTCAGCCTGATCGATAAATTCATATTCTGTCAGTTTCCAGTACTTCTTCACTGCGTCTTTAATCGGACCATTAAAGAAACTCACTCCGGCATCCATCACCACGCAGGTCTTTGAGTTTTTAAACATCCCGACCTGTTCTTTTGTAGCGAGAGTCGGGTTTGCTGCGGTTCCCAGACTAAAAAGTCCAAGACAAAAGATCAATGCATATTTGCTAATCACAGTGATATCAAAAGATTCGGTTTTGTTTCTCATTTAATAATTATAAATTAATTTTTCTATTTATGGTCGTCGGTCAGGATTCCGGTCGTTATCGCGGTCGCTATTACGGTCACGATTACGGTCACGATCTCTGTTATTATCTCTGTTATTATCTCTGTTCTGTTTCGATTTTTCCCAATGTCCTTTACTCCAGTATTTGCCCCTGGGGCTTGTTTCCCAACGTCCTTCCCTGTAATAATGGCCATGTCGTGGAAGTGCCCAGTATCCGTGTTTATGTTCGTACAGGTGCGATTGCCGGTTCCATAACCAGCCGCCATCTATCCAGATATAGGCCTCACCTGGTCGCATTGGCCTTTCATAATTGTCGTACCTTGGCTCAGTTGCAACATATCCTCCCGCACATGACATGAAACCCGCTCCCATGACGGTAAATATAATAAGGAAACAGAATATTCTTACGCGCTTAACAAATAATATGAGCGGTTTAATCTTAAATTTTATATCCTCTGTCTTCATCTCATTCATCTTTTTATTTTACACCAGATTATTAAGACACCACAAAATTGTTTAATCATCCTCAAATGATTATTACATAACTATTAATAAATATTACATTATTTACACTCCGGGAGGCGCAAGGTGCCGGCCACTTTGCACCGTGCACTATGCCCCTGCAACCTGCACCTTTCTTTACTCTCCTATTTCTACCTTGCGCAAGATTGTTTTTTCTGACCCGAAAACTATCTCGTACAACTCAACAGTATTCGAAGGTGCTTTCACAGGCTGCATCGATTTGATCGCTGAAAGGTCTTCTGCTGCATTGGCAGTTTTCGATAATAAAGCCGCGAGAGCTTCAACCGAACTGTCTACTTTTGAAACAGACGCATAACCAAAAGTATTTATGGCTCCATCTGTAAATTTAAGGTTGACCTTCCTGGAATTTAATCCGTCGTGCATAACCATATACTGAGGATTGGAGAGATCCGGAAGATAGACAACACTGGCTTTTACGATCCGGTTTGTCTCAGCTTCCCGTTCCACATGTAAAAAGGGTTTTACGGTGTAATACTTCAATCCGGTTTTCTCTGTAAGACCATTATTGGAATAAAATTTTACCGGAGCGCAACTGCTGATTATAAACATTATCAAGCCGGCAATCAGAACGGGAGATGAGTTTTTCATGTCAATAATTTTTAGATTTTGCAGAATCACTCACTAAAGTTAAATAATTATTTTGAGAACAGAAACCAAGGGTTATTACTCAACTTTTGTCTTTTTACTTTTGTCTTTTTACTTTTGTCTTTTGTCTTTTTACTTTTGAACTTATTTGTTTCTATTCAAATTAGTTTGTCTCTACTAATTTACAAATAATTTTGCATTTTCCTTCCTCTTCTATTCATACTTAAGTGATTGGGCAGGGTTAACAGTGACCGCTTTTAAAATCCTGTAACTGATCGTAAGGACAGCGATTGCAAGTGCAATAAACAGTCCGACAAAAAAGCTGAAGAAGCCCAGGTTGATCCTGTAATAAAAGTTCTGCAGCCATTTTTCTGCGATATAATAAATCAATGGCCACGCGATAATTGCAGAGATTGCAACAAGGATTACAACTTCACGGGAAATTACCATAAATACACTTGTTATGGATGATCCCATTGCCTTTCTTACTCCGATTTCCTTCGTGCGTTGTTCAACAGTAAAGGACGTAAGTCCGAATAAACCCAGGGCAGCAATGAATATCGCGAGTATTGAAAAAATCACGGCCATTTTTGCATTTTGTTTTTCCTGGATATACATCAGTTCAAAATCTGCATCAACAAAATAGTATTGTAAAGGAGCGTTTGAAGTGTAATCTTTCCAAATCTTTTCAATGTCTTTTATTGTCTGCTGATAATTATTTGCTGACAATCTTACTGTAACATAACCCCAATAAAATCCTTCATTCTGAAAACAGAGTATATATGGTCCTATCGGGTTTTTGAGTGATTCAAAATTGAAGTTTTTAACAACTCCCAGAACGGGCATATAAATTCTGGATTCTGCAGGGCCAGGCAGCATGAACCTGGTTTTTTCAGGCTCAGCAATCCCAAAGTTCTTTACTGCACTTTCATTTATCAGGCAGGCGTCTTTGTCTGTAGTGAAAGACTCACTGAACGATCTTCCTGAAGCTAAAGTTATTCCATAAGTGTCGAGATAATTATAATCCACCCAGTTTGTTACCAGAATGAATGATTCATCCTTTCTGCCTTCAATGGTATATCCGTTATTATTGTTGACACGTCCGGGTACAGCTGTCGAGCTCGAAATATTGACAACACCCGGTATTCCTTTTACAGATTCTTTAAATGATTTGATTCTTGGACCAATTGCCTCAGCCCTGTTAATGACAATTAACTGTTCCTTATTAAATCCTACATCTTTATGCAACATATAATTTATCTGCCGGTACATCACCATTGTACATACAATGAGAAGGATGGAAACAGCAAACTGAAAAACGACCAGAACACGTCTCATCTTTCCGTTTTTCATGCTGTTCTTTACATTCCCTTTCAGAACTTCATAAGGATTGAATGAAGAAAGAAAGAATGCAGGGTAACTTCCTGAGAGGACTCCAACGAGTATTGAAAACAGAATAAGTACAGGAATTGTATACCAGTTTGAAATAAGGTTCAGAACAAGATGGGCTCCCAGAAGGTTGTTGAAATAAGGCAGAGTGGCTTTTATGAAGACCAATGCCAGGAGAAGTGATATAAATGCTAAGATAAAGGATTCGGAAAGGAATTGTGCCACCAGCATTCCCCTCGTTGAGCCGCCAATCTTTTTAATACCCACTTCCTTTGCTCTTCTTGAAGACTGGGCTGTTGAAAGGTTCATGAAATTTATTGAAGCAATCAATACTATAAGGATCGCAATTGCACTAAAAATGAATAGGTACTTCGGGTCGCTGGCAGCTTTGAATTCCTGCTGTATTGAATTATCGAGATGGGCATCCTGGATATTCTGAAGATAGAATCTGTATTTGTTCCCCTGTTTATTGAACTCAGTCGGTGAAAAACCCATGTATTGCTGCAACTCCGGTCCAACATATTTCGTTATCAGATCCGGAAATTTAGCGTCGATGGTTTTATAGCTTGTATTCGGTTTGAGAAGAAAATATGTACTGAAGCTATTACTAAGCCATATCGGATTTTTTGCCCTTGGATTCGTGAGAAATGAAGAGATCATATTAGCCTCAAAATGCGAATTCACCGGAACATCGCCCATTATACCCGTTACAATATACCGTACGGTATCAGACCCTATTTTCAGGGGCTTATCAATTGGGTTTTCATCACCAAAAATCTTCTTAGCTGTTGATTGCGAAAGAACTATTTTATGCGGTGCATTCAGAAGATTTTTCTGATCACCTCTCAATACAGGTATTGAAAATATATTGAAAAATGTGGAATCTGCTTCGATCAGGTGGTCTTCAGTAAAAGCCTGGCTTTTATATTCAACCACCATTGGTCCGGTCTTCGTCATACGGCAATAATCCTCAATTTCAGGGAATTCTTTTATCAGGGTTGGGCCCATTATGGCTGGTGAAGTTGCATAAGTAATTTCCTGGCCACCTACTTTTCCGTTAAGAATTACTCTGAAAATACGGTCTTTTTTAACATTAAACTTGTCGTAACTTGCTTCGTTTATGACATATAATGCAATGAGGAGACTGCATGCAATCCCTATTGAAAGGCCGATAACATTAATAATAATGTAAGCACGTTGTCTTTTAAATGACCTGAAGCTGTGCTTGATAAGATTTTTTAACATTTAAAAAAGTTTTAACAGGTTAAGTAAAAATTTATCTTCCTTAAATAGACGAGCTAAAAAATCCTATGTTGCAGCAATGATAGACAAGAACGAATAAATATTTTATATCTTCCTTGTAATCAGCTGATTATTTTGTATTAATTTTTATCTAACGTAACTTTGGCGCGGTAAAGAATCTGATTTCCCGACGAACTGCAATAGTGGAGGAGGAGATAAAATACCAAACTGTTATAAATTGGAACCATAGACATTTAAAATTGTTTCTTTGTAAAAAATGTAAGAAGGATGAATGAAACTATATATTCTGCACAGCAGCGTAAAGTGGTAGTAGTGGGTGCAGGTGCCGTAGGAGCCACGTACTGTTATGCGCTTGCACAAAGTGGCCTTGCTGATGAAATTGTTATAACCGACAAGAATGAAGACCTTACGAAGGGCCAGGTTCTCGACCTGGTGCATGGTCAGACTTTCTTTCCGACCGTTGGAATACGCGCCGGAACAATTAATGATTGTACTGATGCTCAACTCGTTGTGATCACTGCCGGTGCCGCGCAGAAACCGGGGGAAACGAGGCTAGATCTGATTAAAAAAAATGCTGCGATAACAGGCAGCATCGCCGAAGACGTGGCAAAATCGGGTTGCAGAGGAGTGATGCTTGTTGTAAGCAATCCGGTGGATATTCTCACCTATGTGGCCCTGAAGCGGTCAGGCTGGGATAAAAGCCGTGTTATAGGATCCGGAACAGTACTTGACAGTTCGAGGTTTCGGCATCTGCTTAGCAAGCATTGCGATGTTGATGTTCATAATGTCCATGCATATATCCTTGGTGAGCATGGAGACAGTGAGTTCGCGGCCTGGTCAATGACTAACATTGCAGGAATAAATATAGATAAATATTGTCCGGTTTGTGCAAGATGTGATGACTGGCAAAAAGAACGAAGACAAATTGAAGAGCAGGTCCGCGATTCTGCATATCATATCATAAACTATAAAGGATCTACCCAATTTGCAGTTGGTTTGGCATTAGTGAGAATCACCGGGGCAATCCTGAGAAGTCAGAATACCATCTTATCAGTATCAACTCTTTTGGAATCGGAATTCGGGATCAGCGACGTCTGTCTGAGTGTTCCCTGTGTTGTCACGGATAAAGGAATATCACGGATTATAGAAAACCCACTCTCGGAAGCAGAACTGGGGTTGCTTGCAAATTCAGCGAAAGTTTTAAAAAAAGCTCTCGATTCAATTCTCTGATCTCAGCTATTTTTTTGAAACCAGGGTAATTACTCCGCCTACACCTATGACTGCAATTCCGATCAGCGGTGACCAGCTGACATGATGTGGCTTGTTAGCTGTAATCTTTACGCTTCCTATATCAACAACTTTCTTTCTGGTAAAAAAAGTAATAGCGGTAAAAAGAGTTAGTAACACACCTAATACCATAATTACTATGCCTGCTCTTTTCATTTCTTAAAGTTTAATTTTATTATACAAAATAATGAAATCTGGTCTGTTTATATCTTATATAATTACCAGTAAAAGTTATATGATTTACGTAATATAGAGGTTGAGGTTGAGGTTGAGATTGAAGTTGAGGAGTATTACACACAGGCGTCAGGGGGTAAAAAGCGGGGGTTGAGTTTCGTATAGTCTGAGCCGGTTTGTGAGATTTTTTATTTCTTCCTGCATCAACCCGATCCGCTCCAGCAAATAGTTTATTGTTTCTATTCCTTCCAGATTTATATCAAGCTCATAATAGAGATGCATATATTTCTCAAGCTGGTGCAACTGATCGATCTCAATAAAATCAGCATCATTAACTTTTTTCAATTCTATCAATCCGCTCTGACTTAGAGCGCTGACAAATTTTGTCTCAATATTATGAATGGAACAAAACTCCTGAATAGCAATCAAATATGCAGTTTCCATAGGTTTTCAGCTTACATTTCAGATAATTGGGTAAATAATTCTTTTTGTCTATCCGTAAGGTTAGTGGGGATTTTTACGTTGTATGTAATGAACAGATCACCAAAACTGCCGTCGTGCTTATATACCGGGAATCCTTTATCTTTCAGTTTTACCTTTGTTCCATTCTGTGTTTCAGGTTTGACTTTAAGCTTTACTTTGCCGTCAAGGGTATCGACAGTTATCTCTCCCCCGAGCACCGCTTTATATAAATCAATATCAACCGAAGTAAACAAATCATTCCCAAGCCTTTTAAATTTAGGATGTACAGCAATTGAGAATGTTATATATAAGTCACCGTCTGGACCTCCGTTTATTCCTTTCCCGCCATGCCCGGGAATCTTTATTGTCTGCCCGTTTTCAATTCCTGCAGGAATGGTTATCCTGAGTTTCTTTCCGTTTACGGTTAATGTCTGTTTTTGAGTTTTGTAGGCATCTATCAGTTCGAGCTGATATTCCGCATTAAAATCTTCACCTCTGTATTTGACCTGCCTTCCCCTGCTGCCACCTGCTGTCCGCCCAAAGAGAGATTCAAAAAAATCAGAGAAATCACCTTCGGGCTGAAAATCGGAATATCCTCCGCTACGCGGGTTTGATGCCTGCCGCTGGTACTGTTGTTTTTGATTATCAAATTGCTCTGAGTGCTGCCAGTCTTTGCCATACTGATCGTATTTCTTACGTTTTGCCGGATCGCTGAGCACTTCATTTGCCTCATTAATCTGCTGAAATTTCTTTTTTGCATCTTTATCGTTAGGGTTCAGATCGGGATGATATTTTCTTGCAAGTTTCCGGTAAGCGCTCTTAATTTCTTTGACAGAAGCAGTTTTATTGACACCCAGTAATTTATAATAATCTACAAAATCCATATATCAGTTATGTTTAATCATTTTTAAAACATTATGACCGGTATTTTTCCGGAACCTGTCAGACAAGATCGGGATTATTAATGAATGGCCGGCTGTAACTTGTTTAAGGTCTATCTCCTGATCACAATAAATCCACTTAAAGATGTGCCGTTTTGTGATTTCACAACATAGAAATAAGTATCTTCAGGAAGTTGTTTCCCATTATAATCAACTCCGTCCCAGGAATTATCATAATCAGAATTTTTATAAACCTCCACTCCTCTCCTGTCAAAAATTATCAGATCTATCTGATCGGAAATATTCCCGCGCTTCAGTATAAGATAGTCATTTTTGCCATCCATGTTTGGTGTTATCAGAGTAGGAACAGCAATATCACCAACATTGATGAAAACCGAATCGGAAGCAACAGGACATACATCATTTGTTACTGTCCATCTGAATTTATTTCTGCCTATAGAAAGGCCGGTCACTACAGTTTTTGAATCGGTTGAATCCGCAAGATCACCTGAACCGGAAATCCGCGACCATATACCAGATTCATAATCAAAGGCAAGCACTGCATTCAGTTGAGTGTCGAACACATTCGGCAGATTCTGATCAGGACCTGCATTCGCTACAGGAATATTATATACTGAAACAATCACAGGCATAACAGTAAAGAAGCCGTCGGTTGTTGTCCCTTTTATATAATAAGTACCTGCCGGTGAAGCGCCGGGTGTATTAAAAGGTTTTGTCGCTGCTTCATCAGTCCAGTAAGTGTATATCAGATTTAGTGTAGAACCGATAGTGACTGCTGGTACGGTTATATCAACTGTCGATGGAAAACAGACTGGCGCCGGATTCGTAATAATAACCACAGGCGGACCGGTTACAATATTAATTTCAAAACTTGCAGATGCAAGTGAGGTGCACCCTGCAGCATTAGTGACTGTAAAACTATATATACCGGAAGCGATACCCGTGACAATTTTTGTAGTTCCGGTACCTGTTGTGACAACATTCCCCGGCATAAGAGTAAGTGTCCATGTCCCGGAGGGTAATCCGTTTAAAACAACCGTTCCAAAAGGAGCATCATAACGGGGTTGTGTAATCAGACCGATTAACGGCGGAGATGGAGTAGCCGGCTGCACCGGTATTAAGACATTTGCTGACGCCGCTGAAACGCAACCTGCTGCGTTCGTCACAGTGTATGTATAAGTGCCGGAGGGAACTCCTGTGAGTGTCGTAGCCAGACTGTTGCCCGTTGAGATGATGCCTCCCGGATTCCGTGTAAGTGTCCATGAGCCTGAAGGCAATCCGCTTATTGCCACACTTCCTGTCGCTACCGCACATGTAGGATCTGTAATCCGGCCTATAACAGGTGCTGAAGGGACATTAGGCTGCGGTGATATGACTACATTGCCGGAAGAAGGTGAAGTGCATCCGAACGAATTCGCTACAGTGAACGTAAAAGTCCCTTCAGGAAGACCGGAAATAGTTGTGCTTACTCCTGATCCGGTAGTTATGACCGATCCCGGCAAACGTGTAACCGTCCAGCTCCCGGTAATCGGAAGACCGTTAAGCACCACGCTTCCAGTTGTTACGGCGCACGTCGGTTGTGTGACAGTGCCAATGACGGGTGCTGCAGGACTGGGGGACTGGCTATTGATCGTTACTCCGGCAGAAGCCGGTGAAGTACAACCTGAAGAATTTGATACGGTAAAGGAATAGGTGCCCGGCTGCAAGTCCGGAAATAGTAGTAATGGTCCCTGAGCCAGTAGTAATCACTCCTCCCGGTAAACGTGTAATAGTCCATGAACCACTGGAAGGCAGGCCGTTCAGGATGACACTTCCTGTTGAAACGCTGCATGTAGGTTGCGTAACAGTGCCAATCTGAGGTTCAGATGGATTAGGATTAACGGCAAGGTCATAGCTTTGAGTAGCTGCCATACATGGCGCACCAAGCGGATTGTTCGTCAATACAGTAATTATCACATGTTTATTGATATCGCCGGCTGCAGGTGTATAGGTGAATGAAAATGGGGATGAACTGACAGAACCCGGACTAACCGAACCGGCTCCGTTTTCTGTTATTGTTACACTTGTAGCATTGCCGCCGAATGTATTCCCCGACACGGTCACAGGCGCTGTACCGCAGGTATTTCCGCTGGTACTGCTCAGACTAAGGGTAGGTCCGTTTACACAACCACACTCAATATTGAAACTTGCACCCGTTGTAACACAGCCGTCAGTATTTCTGACAGAGATAGTATGGTCTCCTTCTCCGACATTGATAAAATATGCCGTCGTCTGGTATGATCCTGCATCGAGTCTGTACTCATATTCACCTCCTGTAGGACTGGTCACTGTTATTACTGCCTTTCCGAATCCAAGTGTACAGTCGACAGTATGAGTTGGCGCTGGTGGTGCCATCTTCGGAATAATTACGATATCTGCTGAAGGACCTGATATACAGCCGTTTTGACTTGCAACAGTATATGTGTATGTTCCTGCCGGAAGACCAGGAATCGTGGTACTTGTGCCGGTGCCCGAAGTCACAACATCTCCCGGAGAGCGTGTCAGTGTCCATGCTCCTGGCGACGGTAAACCGTTAAGTACAACACTTCCTGTGGCGACGGAGCATGTAGGCTGAGTGATTGGTCCGACATTCGGAACAGCAGGTTGATCTTCAACTGTGAGTGCATATGTAGCCTGGGCAGGTTTACAATCTATTGGAGGAGGTTGAGTAGGGTTATCAGCTTCTATAGTGATAAGTATTGTCTTCCCTGCATCACCCGGAGATGGTGTATACGTAAATGAAAATGGATTGTCAGTGGTTAATATCGCTGGTACGAGTGTGCCGGTTCCATTGTGATTAAATGTGACCCTCGTAGCAGTCCCCCCGAATGTGTTTCCCGCAACTGTTTTAGGAGTGGTACCGCAAGTTGATCCGGTAACGCTGGTTAGTGAAAGTGTGGGACATTGCCCCCTTACTTCTATCGAAATAAACAGGATAAAACTAACCAAAAGAAGAACTCTGGTCATCAGTTGCATAAATAAATTCATAAGTTACAACAATGTTGTGCCATAAAGGTTCTCTGACACCTGTATTGTTATAAAAACACTAATAAATTTACGGACTTATTTATGAAGGTTATCGCTATCCGTATATAAATCGTATCAGCTTACTTTCCTTGTCGGAATTATAAAAACAGGGATTCTAGAATGCCTGATGACCTTTTCTGTAACACTGCCCATTATAATATTCTCGAGCCATTTCTGACTGTGTGAGCCCATTATAATTATATCGGATCGCAGAGTTTCGGCAGTTTTTAATATCACTTCTGCCAGATTACCTTCTTCAACTACGGTCTTGATTTTTTTATCGTCGAGATGTTTTCTGAAACCTTCTTCCGCTACCTTCTGAGCGGTCGGATTATAATCCAGGGCTATAAGAACTTTTTTTGCTTTTCCAGATTTCATTTTTCTCCTGAAATTACCAGAGATAAACAAATCCTATGCTAAAAAGTTATTATAGCCCTGAATTTAAACCCAAGTCAATTTCAGATTATTACAAGTAAACAAATGTTACATTGTCATTTACTGATAATGGATAACCAAGTGCATTATATTTATAGGAGTTTTCTGTTACCTGAACTTTATCTGAGCCCTGATCGGCAGTCAGATGAATCGTATATGTTTCCTTTAGAATATTATTAATGTTTGTATTTATTCCAGGAATCTGAAGGCTATTATGTGCCTTGTAAGGATTTGGCTCGTTATCATAGGTATATCTGGTAACTGTACTTAATTCTGCTGTTCCGCTTTCAGGAAGATTATATAATGACTCGGATGCTAAATTTCCCTTTGAATCATAAGCATATTCAATATATCCTGTTGCAGTATTGTCCCAATAAATTGTTTGTTTTGATATTCTGTTATTGGCGTCATATGTGAATTCTGAATATTCGTCAGTAGTGGAAGACGGACGTGTGGAAATACTTTTAACAAGTTGTCCTTTGTCATTATACTCATAGCTTATTATTCCATCTTCTGAGCCACTGGCAGGTGTGACCCAAACAGCCTGGCTGAGTGCATTATTACTTACTGACAAATCAGTACTCAATATATCATCGTTGCCATATATTTTTGAGGATACCAACTGATTCTTGGCATCATACTGGTGAACTGTAAAATCGAATTTACTCTTTTCTTCCGAAAGCAATCCCGATTCATTATAGATATACTCATTGGCAGCATTATTATCTATCATGATTTTGCTTAGTTTGGGGGAGGAAGAATTTGCCGGACTTCCTATACTTGAGAGGTCCTCTTTTTTACATGAAATAAACATTGCGACAAAGAAAAAAAGACAGATCGTAATTATTTTAATTCTCATAACATTTCATTTTTAATTAGTAGTAAATAATAATTCCCATTTTTTGCTGTTATCTTGTATAAATCACCGCTGTGATTTCCTGCCAATGGCGAACATGTATTTTGAAAACGGCTGATCAAAAACTATATTGTTCGAAAAAATAAAAAAAATTACTTTAGTCTATCAAATTAGTGCTTTCGACACTATTTTTTTTCATTTAGTCAATTAATTTCAATGGTTGGTCAAAATGCAAGGGAGGGCAGAACAAGTTGATTTACTCGTGGATATGCTTTACAGGAAGTGTAATAAAGTCCTGGAGATCGGGTCTTTAGAAAAAAGTAAAAAAAAAGTGCCGGCTTAATTAAAAACCGGCACTTTAGAATTCAGAAGCTATTCTTTATTATCATATATCCCTGTTACGCATCTCTTCAAAGAAAGGTGTCTGTTTTTCTTCAACACATTTTGCTGCATACAGAAAAAGAGCTGCGCTCCATGTCTGCCAGTCCTGTCCCATTGGCTTTCCGTCCTGGGCTTTTATCCATTCGTTAAATCCGTATGTCAGTTTTCCGTCGGTTGAAGCCTTATTAAGACGTGCCAGAGCTAAAAGCTTTTCCTGGGCGAGGGCATATTTTTTAACCGCAACAAGGGCAGCTACATAAAATCCGCTTACAAAAGGCCAGATGCCTCCATTGTGATAGTCACCCGGCTTGTTGTAAATTTCATATCTCGGATGCCAGTCAGGATCTTCACGTCTTATAAAAGGGAAAAAATTGGGAGGGATATCCACTGCCAGATCACCATTTTTTTTCATGTTTTCACATTCCTCCTCTATCCATGAGATCATTTCCTCTGCCCTGGTGGGAGATGCAATCCCTGAGAGTATTGCGATGCTGTTTCCAAGAAGATCAAACCGTTCGCTGCTATATATCTTATAAGACCATAAGGCATAATATGGCTTGTACTTAACAACCAGTCCTTCATGCACATGGCGATGCCTGGTACCGGCAGTAATAATAAAGCGACGCATTTCGCGATGCATATTATCGGCTTTCCCGTTACGACCGAGAAGTCGCAGATAGCTGTATGCAAGAGTGTTTACAAACAAGCCATAACCCGGTACCCATTGCTCATCACGCCAGTCGCTGGTTGGCTGCTGAGCAATCATATTTCTGTCGGACGGACTCTGATAATCCATCCAGATAAGTGCTTTTTCAACAGCCTCACTCAGAAAATCAATTTCACCTGTTAACTCCCTGAAGATTCCTGTGCCAAGCAGAAAAAGAGGAGTGCTATCGCTCGAACCTCTGTCATCTTTATCATGAACGAGAGAAGGTATATGCCCATGTTCTGTCTGATTTTTTGCCAGTGTTTCCAGTACACGCCTGATGCTCAGTAAAAGTTTTTTATTTCCTGTAACACCTATACCAAAAATTGAAAACATTAAATCCCTGGTATACGGTTCGGGATATCCCCAGCCGGCAGTTCTCGGTAAACCACGGAAAGGTCCGTGGGCATTATGGAGCAGAACTTCAAGAGCAGCTTTTTTTGCCTCTTCTATTTCCTGCTGGTTTGATGTTTTCATTTGATATTCATTATTAATAACTTACACAGACTTCCCATTACTTTATTCCAAGTTTATCACCTATTATATTAAGAAACTGTTTTGCAACAACACGGTAATCGAAATTCTTAACTACATTTTCCCTTCCTGCTATTCCCATCCTCTCACGTAGCCCTGCATCATTCATGAGGAGCATAAGATATTTTCCGATATCATGGACATTAGCACGGTAGTCGACTGTTCGGGGTTCTTTAAAAATAACCCTGTGTTTATTTTCATAACCTGATTCATCGCCAACTGTTACATGATCGACAACAATTTTCTGTGCTACTTCTGCCAGAAAAGCTGTTTCGCCTTGTATAAGTGTATCCAGCATACCCATTGCATTGATACCTATCACGGGTTTTCCGCACGCACCTGCTTCAACCTGAGGCATTCCGAATCCTTCAAGACGTGACGGAGCAGCGTAGATATCACATGCTCCAATGAGGAATGGCATGAAATTACGTGATATTTTATTCGTTGCGTAAATGACATTCTTTTCAATACCAAGATCTGCAGCCATATTAAGGTCAGTACGGTTCTGCTTTTCGGTTCTGGGTTGCGGCCATACCTTGCAGACATATTTCCAATCGGGGGCTTTGGTATCTATAATCGCAAGGGCCTGCATTACTTCCTGAGCGCCTTTAGAAGCGGCATCTCCCCCAACAGTAAGAATCATGATCTGATTTGGAGCTATACCAAGCGTTTCACGAACAGCCATTATCTTGGGGTCGTCCTTTCTGTACGGTACAAATGAATCAGTGTCGCATCCAACGGGCAGAACCTCAATTTTGTCGGCGTTTATGCCATCGCGGACATACATCTCCTTAACCCATCGTGAGGTTACGAGAATGAGAGGAAGAGCGTTCAGTACTTCCTGGTAGTTAGCGATATAACCATCTGCAACCAGCCATGGAACGGGTCGTGCTCCATATCGTTGAGGATGAAGGATAAGCTGTGGGGTATGCCCCCAGTACCCCACACCCACAACCACGTCGGGCTCAAACCAGCGATAATACCATTCTTTTTCCTGTGAAGATTCGAAATGAACTGCGTGAGCATCAACACCTGATTCACAAAGACCTTTGTAAAGAAGATCTCCCTGCGTCGCAAGTCCTCCGGGTGACGGAGGATAATCATACAATATCAGTACCTTCATAGTGAAGAAATTTTCAGGATTTCAATTTAATACTTTCAACAAGCCATTCATAAGCGGCATCAGAATCACTAAATTGCCAGAAGGATTCTGCACGTGGCGTTGTTTCAGCTTCAAATCCTCCGGCGCTAAATCCATAAGTTTCAGTGATTATCGCGTATTTTTGTAGCCATATATTTTGAGGAAGAACTGAGTAATAATCTGCATCCTTCACAGCCTCCGGATATTTGCTCTTATTATCATCTTCATAGGCAAAGGTCCACAGTCTATCGGTAAGTATCTTACCGTTATGCCATAACCTGATAACGGCTTTGCCGGTTTCTTCATGCCGGCGGTGCCGCGTGTATTCTCCAGCCGGGTTATGTGTAATTATAAGGTCAAAATGTCTGTGAGGCAACAGATTGAGTATTGTTTGTTCAACATCAACGTCATTTAGAGGGAATTGTTCGGGGCCATCATCCAAATCTCCCATTATGCCATTGGCATTCAGGATTTTTAATACATCTCTGAACTTTGGCGACCGGTCCTCATCTTTTCCCCTGCAAAGAGTAATGATAAAACAGTCCCATTGCGTATGACTTAGTATTGTTCCCCCTGCCCATAACGTTTCGTCATCGGGGTGAGCTACAATAATTGCCACGTTTTTTATCAGCCCGGTCATTTTTCTGAGGATTGTCAGCTACTGTGAGTTCTTGAGTTCATTCAACAGTTCCCTCAAATCAATTGTTGCATAAGTTGATGCATAATCCGACATCGCATATGGAATAATCAGATTCTCATTATGGATAATAGAACCGCATGAATACACCACATTCGGAACATAACCCTCGCGTTCTTCATTATTTGAAACCAGAAGGGGTGTTTTTAATCTGCCAATCTCTTTCTCAGGATCATTAAGGTCGTACAATGAAGCTCCCAGCACATACTCTCTCATTGGTCCCACTCCATGTGTTATCACCAGCCAGCCCTCCTCTGTCTCAACCGGAGAACCGCAATTGCCCACCTGAACCAGCTCCCACGAATACCTGGGCTTCTGAATGACCTTCGCTTCACGCCAGATATTTATATTATTGGAAAAGGATATATAATTATTAATACCGTCTATCCTGCAAAGCAGGGCATATTTATTATTGATTTTGCGTGGAAATAGCGCAAGCCCTTTGTTCTGAGCCAGTTCCCCATGAATCGGCAGACCTTTGAAATGATAAAAGTTTTTTGTGGAGAGCAATTTCGGCAAAATTGAAGTGCCATCAAAAGCAGTATATGTTGCATAATATATTATCTCGCCATTGTCCTCAGTGAACTTAACAAAACGGGCATCTTCAATTCCATTTTTCTCGCTGTCGGAAATCGGAAATATCACTCTCTCCGAAATTGCAGAATCGAGTGAGAACTCAATTTCATAATGAGAAAGTGCAAGCCATAACATCTTATTGATTATTGAGTCCTTTTCCGGTGTAAGCTGATGTGTGGTTCTTATCCCGGCGATAGCTTTTTTAAGTTCACCATAGGTAAAGCAATCTTTTAGTTTCTCAAGAACAAAAAGAGGTGAAATTTTGCAGTCGAGATCATGCATTTCATCCAGACTTTTAATGAAAGAGGATTTGTTGTACACATGTCTTTCTATTCTTGCTGCTTCAGCCAGCATTTTACCCACTGGTTCGATAATAAGGTTGTCATTCTTATCCAGTATCGCCGAACGGAAAACTATTGAAGAGATGTGCCCCTCGCCTGTTGCCCTGAAACTGAATATAACCCTGGTCTCTCCATTTCCTGTTTCTGACTGATCAGGATCTTCAACAATGGATGGATTGAAAAATGCTGCAGATTCGATTGAGTATTCCATCGTGAAGTATGAACCTAACAGAACTTTTTGAGATTGATTAATTTTATCGGGACTTATTTCCATTTCTTTCAGCAAAACCGAAAGCTTATTAAAATGTGTTTCGAAAATCATCGAAATATTTCTATGCCGTCGTGAATATCCCCTGAGTACCTGGCTTAGGGCGATAAAAACTTCCTTCTCAGACATAGCTAAGACACTGAGTACTATATTCTTGCTTCTTTCATTTGAAAATGAGCAGAATCGCGCAATTACTCTGCTCGGATCAGGAAAAAACTTACTTTCCTTTCTTGTTATAGAAACTTGCATTTTGTTTATCCTGATTTAGACCTTATTTATTATTCCCCTGTTTCCTGCTTTTCCTGATTTTTTCAACGCTTTCACAGATGCCTCTGCGATAATATAATGTGAGTTTATTGCAAACATGCTATCCCTGGTCATACCCATTGCTTTTTCCCTTAATACCTTTTTAGCAGTGAATTCATGAAACTTCGGTGATTTTTCTGTTTTTATATACTTTTCGACAGTCAGTCGCGCCATCAGGTAGCTGAGTGTCGATTCAGCGCCCTGGTTCAGGTTAACATGGTCTTCTTCCAACCCATCATAACATCCGCCTGTACATGGATTATAAATTACCTGGTGCAATCGGTTATTTCCAAGAAACCAGTTAAAAGCAACTTCCATTTTTGCCAGATAGTCCTCATCGGCAATCGCATCATAAAATACACTTAATGTCATTATAGTGCCTCCTACATCAATGGGTTGTTCTCCATAATGGCCAGGAACCTGACCTTTCTTAAGCCAGCTTCTGTTGGAGATAACCTCAATTCCTGATTCATTGAAAATTATCGAGGTCAGGAAGTTCAAGGTGGATACTGAAATTGTTTTATAGACAGATTCTCCCGTGAGGAGCCATGCGTACAGCATTGCCTCCGGTAACACACTGTTTGCATATGTCAGAGAATCTTCAAACCATTTCCATTTTTCATTCGATTCATGCCTGTACATATTTGCAAGTCTTTCTGCAAGCATCTTTACAAGAGCAATATTTTCCGGGGAATTCACTGTTTTCTGGTAATAGTATAAACCTTTTATTGCGAAAGCCATTGCCCTGGGGGATCTAATTGATTCGATATGTGGAATTGCCTTCTGGAACACCTCCGAAGCATCCGCAACACAATTACCGGGAAGATTTCTGTTTTCAGAGATCAGATAACCCAAAGCCCATAACGCTCTTCCGTTTGCATCATCGAGATTAACGGTAAGATTCTGACTGCTGAACTCGTTGTTGCCATCTACATAATTAAGGAAATCACCTCCCGGCTGCTGACAAAGCTTTATAAAACGCAGGTACCTGTTAAGATACCACATGGATTTATTATCGTTCGTACCGCTGAAATACATACACATTGCCACTAAGGCTCTTGCATTATCGTCCAGAGTATAGCCGGAGCAGAGATCTGGTTGGTTTATTTTAGAAAACTGTATAATACCTGTATCAGTAGTCATCTGTTTTATATGATGAAGATTAACAGGTGGCAGGTTGTATTTCACCGGAATTTCCGCGGCTGCGATCTTCTTAAAAAGCATCGTGTGCTTTACGGCAGAGTTCTCCCATGCAGTGGAAACGATTTTCTGCAATGTATTTATCCTGATGCTTCTTCTTAAAGTATTATTATTAAGCAATCTGTTCACTGCATCAGCCAGCTGAACCGGATCCTGGAAATCAAAGATTATTCCCGTGTCATCTGTGAGTACCTCTTTAGCGTGTGGTATTGGCGTGGATATGATCGGGCAACCGCAACTCATGGCATAAGCGAATGTCCCGCTGACTGCCTGATTGGGATCTTTTGTTGTGAACAGGTAGATATCTGTAAGCTGCAGATATTCAAGCAAATCAGGTAAAGAAAGATAGAAATTAATGAATTTTACATTTCTCTCAATATTATTATCGGCTACAATTTTCTCAAGACTGAGCCTATATTGCTCACCCTCCAGTTTCAGTACTTCGGGATGGGTTTTCCCTATTATCAGAAACATTACATCAGGATTTGATTTTATGATCTCAGGCAAAGCTTTTAATGTTGTTTCAATGCCTTTCCCTGAGCTTAAAAGACCAAAAGTGGTTAGAACCCGTCTGCCCCTGAGACCGTATTTATTTTTCAGGAAATCCCTGTTGACATGTGTTACAAGATGTGTTCCGTGAGCAATCATCGTTATCTTTTTCTCCGGTATATCATAATCATTTATCAGAATATTTACCGAGTTATGTGTCATAACCACTATGGATTCGCAAGCTAACGAAATACTCCGGACATGTGCCTTTAATTTTTCGTCCGGTAAGGGAAGTACGGTATGAAATACAATGATAACAGGTTTGATAACCGTATTTAAGAATTTAAGAAATGCGTCTTCCTGCTTACTGAAAAAACCAAATTCATGCTGTATCAGTACAATTTTGATCTGATCGTCTTTATTAATGTTAAGAGCAAGCTCTTCATAGTTTTCTGAGATCGATGTTTTCAGAGTATATTTTACTTCGGAAGAGTATTTGTAGCTCACATCACCTGATTCGAGTGCACAGACTTTTATGGAAAAGGTATCACTGAACTTGTTATAGAGAGCTTTTATTAAATCCTGGGAATATGTGGCAATGCCGCACTCCCGGGGAGGGTAAGAAGTAATAAATAATATTTCGGCAAGGTTATTATTCTTTCTGAATTTAGCTTTTTCCTGAGCAGCAGGGCTATAAAACCTTTCCTTATTATATTCGACATCTTCATCCTGCTTTGATATAATTTTAGTTTTCATTAGACGATTTATAAGTTAACAATTCGGATACCAAATCCCGCAAGCTCAATGAAACACATCCAATTGACGGTATCCGCTGCACCATAATAAATAAACAATGTGTTTCCAAACAGATGAGGTCCCTGTTGGAAATACTACATTATTGACTTCTCCCTTCAATTCCCAATCATATTTTGGCGAAAATAATGCATATGGCAATCTCGAAATAAGATTAACAGGTTTTTTTAGATCCAGCAATGCAGCGCATGCAGAATAAATATCACCTTTTTCAGTATGTTCAACCCCGTGGTAAATCATCAGCCAGCCTGCCTCTGTTTCTATTGGAGGACAACCGCTGCCGATGTAACTTGATTCATGGCTGTAAATAGGATTGAATACAATATGTTCTTCGAGGTTCCGAAAGTAATCTTCCCAGAATTTGTTTGACAAATCCTTAAGGCTATCGATCGAAACAATCTGTATACCTGGTCTTATCCTATGAAGAAATACCAGCTTGCCATCTATCTTTCTTGGAAAAAATACAATATCCTTATCCCACAGCAAAATCTTTTTATCCGGATCTGCCTCCTGGTAATAAAACTTATGGTTTTGATAATAATTAGCATCCACCTTACCTGCTGTTTCAGCAAGTGCGACAAAGTTTGAATAGGTCATCGGGGGAACAATTATTCCTTGTTTCTGAAAAGTCACCAGATCCTTTGAAACAGCCAGTGCTCCCCTTGCGTTAATACCATCATATGCTGTGTAGCTAAGATAATAAAGGCCCTCTATCTTAACGATTCTGGCATCCTCCACTCCCTTTGATTCATAATCATATTCCGGAACTATCAGCGGGCTGTTCCGTCTCTCAGATATTGTCAGAGGGCCATCGAGTTTACAATATCCGATAGTAGAATTATTTCCCTTCCTTACTGCTCTGTAAAAAAGATGGACATTGTCACCAATCCGTATTACGCCCGGATTTAATACACCTTCATTTTCAAATTCCAATTGTGTCCTTTCCAGTAATATCCCCTCATTCCTGACCTCTACCATCGAACCCTTTTATTACTATATGTTTCAACTAAGCTGAGCATCCTTTTGTTCAATTATTCAAGCTCAAAGTTGATAAATGAAAGCCTGTTCCTCTTTACAAAAAATTGTTCAAATGTTACATGATTTACGCTTTTCAGTACAAAATCAACTGCAACATCCCGCAGTATGAAACAACCTCTCCGGGTTATGTTTTGTTCAAATAAAAAATGACGAGGAGGTAATATTTATGACTGTCAGGATTTGATCTTTTTAATAAGTCTGTTAATTTTCAGGAAGGGAGGAATAGTATCTCCAAGCAGAAATCCCCATGGTTTCAATGAATCGATATGATCGCAGATAAGCTTAACGATGGCCAGCAGAGGAATGGAAAGGAACATACCGGGAATACCCCAGAGTGCATTTCCTGCGAGTACCACAATAATCGAGAATAATGCATTTATCTTTACTTTGGAAGCTACAATATAGGGGACAATGTAATTATTATCAATCAATTGAATTAAATAATAGGCTGCCATAATATAAAGAGAATACCAGGGGGAGGATTTCGTTACGATTGCAACCATCATTGGCAAAGCAACAGCGATTAATCCACCTATATATGGAATTACATTCAACAGTGCTCCAATAATACCCAGGATCAGCGCATATTCAATTCCCATAATCAATAAAGCAACTACATCCAGAATGGCCACAATAATCGCTTCGATAACCAATCCGACCAGATAGTTTTGAATAACAGCCTTCACTTTTGTGACAATTTCCCGTACTTTTTCCTGATTTTCCGTTCCAAAAAATCTGAAAATAAATTCAAGCAGCAAAGGCTGATAAAATAATATCAGGAAAACATACACAGGAAGCAGGAATATGATCACAAGAACATTACCCAGAACTAGTAATGTCTGTCCAATTGCGGCGGTGCCGGAATTTAAAATTTCAGCTTTAATTTTTGTGATCCAGACATTAAACTTGTCAGGGTTAATATTCAGAAAGCCTGTTGTGTTGTCTATAGCCTCGTTGATCATTAAACTGAACTTATCAACCAGAACCGGCCATGAATCGCTGAAATTATTTGCCTGGTTTATCAGAAGGCTGATAAAAGTGAAAATAATAAGTATTGCCAGCAACAGAGTAATTATAATGGCAAATACTCTTTTTATTCTAAGTCTGACAAAAAAATTTACAACGGGATGAAGAACCGTTGCAATAAGTATCGCAAAAACAATAGGAATGATAATACCTCTGCCGATGTATAAAACTGCAAATAATGCAATTAATCCGACGAGGAAAATAGTAACTTTTGCGTAAAATGGTAATTTTATTTCATCAACTGTCACTAGTATCAGATCTCCTATCTTTTCTGCGGAACAGACGTCGGAGTATTGCCTGACCCGCTGATTTTATAACATCAGATTTGTGAGAGCCGATATTTGTCATACCTATTTGCAAAGCAGTTCCGATCAATTTCCTTAACATGCTCCCGGATGAACCTACCAGCAATTTCTTTACCAGATATCCTCCGGCAGCTCCAACAGCAGTTCCTGAGAAGTTATCAGAAGCTGAAAGAAAATCCTTCAAAGTGCTACGGACGATATTTACGGGTTTTAAGCTTTCATAAGCCAGATAAAATTGGTCCTTCAGTTCCAGTTGCTTTGTCTGTTGTTCAACCTCCATAACTTTTATTGAACTCCTGAGGGCAGCCACCGAGGTAATTCGCTCTGTATATATCCTGCTTTCCATACTTCATTATTTAAGCAAATTTTTTACAATATAATCGCCCGCTATCCTCTTGACCCAATCATGCAGGAAGAAATGAAGGATAAGGCCAACAAGAAGATAAAACCCTGCTACTATAAAGAATCCATAAAATGCATTCCCGAGAATCTCACCTAACCATAAGGCTACTCCGAGGTTCAGAAATAGCAGGCAGGTAGATATTAATACAATTACTATTGAGGTTGGGACAAGAGATGATAAAATATCAGAGGTTTTGTCAATAGCCTTCAATTTGGCTAATTCAAATGTTGTTATACCATATTCTTTGGCTTTATCCAATAATGATTCAAGCAACTTGGTTCTGTCTTCCATGATCTGAGTATTAAGTGGAAAAACCTGGTGATCTGACTATAAGCCGTTTGTCCGTTTAAGATGTGGCTGCTTTTGCTTCTTTTTTAGCATCGGAAGCTCTATTCCTGACTTTTTCAGAAAGATCAGATGCCTGTTCCTTTGCCTCATCCACTTTTACGGTAATGGTGTCAAGAAATTCATCAAATTTTTCTTTAAGATCATCAACAACATTTTCTGCTTTCTTTGAAATTCTCTTTCTTGTGTTCCATCCTTTATCCGGAGCAAATAATACTCCTATCAAGGCTCCTACTGCCACTCCGGCAAGGACGCCTACTAATAATTTCCCTGAGTTCATAATTTCAATTTTTAATGATTACTGGTTTATACAATTATAGTCTCCTACCCTGAATGATTCTTAAAATGACAGCGATAATCGCAATCACTAACAAAATATGTATGAGTCCTCCCATACTATACCCTAAAAATCCTATTGCCCAGGCAATAATCAGAATTACTGCAATAATATAAAGTAGATTTCCCATAACAGTAAATTATTTGTTTACGTTTTCATTCAATAGTTAAACAAACATTTTGCACAAAATGTTGTAAAAACAAAAAAAAATATGATCAGGACTGGTTTTCCGGTAGCAGAATCCTATTTGGGTGCGACAATACCTTTCTTGATTTTCCCCATTTTAAAATCGGATGTATTATGAAAAGTAAGGGAAGGAAAATTTTCCCTGGCAAGCTTTAAGATCCACTCGCTTTCAGCAAAAAACACAGGGTTGTGTTCCTTATCGTACGCTATTGCATTTGACTTTCGTTTTATAAATTCTTCGAGTTCCTTTTTATTGTCAGTTGTTATCCAGCATGCTTTTATAAAAGGAAGATGAGAAAAACTGCATTTCGCCCCATATTCATGCTCAAGCCTGAATTTAATAACTTCATACTGGAGCTCTCCGACAGTCCCTACGATCTTCCTGTTTCCGGGCTGCTGCATGAAGAGCTGGGCAACGCCTTCATCTGTCATCTGCCTTACACCCTTGTCAAGCTGCTTTGTCTTCATGGGGTCAAGATTGTTTACTTCCCGGAGTATCTCCGGAGAAAAACTCGGAACGCCCTTAAAGTGAAGAACTTCACCTTCTGTAAGGGTATCTCCTATCTTAAAGTTACCACTATCGTATAATCCGACAACATCTCCGGGAAACGCCTCATCTACAATGCTTTTGCTGTTTGCCATGAAGCTGGTAGGTGATGAGAAACGAATTTTCTTATCAGACCTGGTATGATAATAAAATTTATTTCTCTCAAACCTTCCTGAACTGATTCTCATGAAGGCTATCCTGTCGTGATGTTTGGGATCGAGATTTGCATGGATCTTAAAAATAAATCCAGTTAATTGCTCCTCATCCGGCTCAACAGCTCTTTCAGTTGCCTGGATCATGCCCGGACAAGGCGCAATTTCCAGAAATGTCTCGAGCAGCTCAAGGACACCAAAATTATTCAGTGCACTGCCAAAAAACAAAGGAGCCAGATAACCTTCACGATAAAGTGTCATGTTGAACGATTCAAACATATCCTTCACAAAATCTATCTCATCCCACAACTTGCTTATTGTTTCACTGCCCACAAAATCAACAAGTTTCGGATCCCTGATATCTTTTGTGGTCAGAAGGCTCTCAGAAATACTTGTTTTGTCAGGAGCAAAAATCTGGATCTCCTTTTTATGGAGATTATAAACACCTTTAAACTGTTTGCCATTTCCGATTGGCCAGGTATACGGGCTTACGGCAATCTTCAGCTCCTGTTCAAGCTCATCTACCAGATCGTAGGGGGAAATACCCTCCCTGTCCATCTTGTTAATGAAGATCATAACAGGAGTATTCCTCATCCTGCACACATCCATGAGTTTCCGTGTCTGCTCTTCAACACCTTTAACGCTGTCGACCACAAGTATAACACTATCCACCGCTGAAAGGGTTCTGTACGTATCTTCTGCAAAATCTTTATGACCAGGAGTATCGAGAATATTAACACGTATATTATTATAATCGAAAGCCATTACTGAAGTTGAAACGGAGATGCCTCTCTGTTTTTCGATCTCCATGAAATCTGAAGTAGTTGTTTTCCGGATTTTATTGCTTCGTACCGCTCCCGCTGTCTGGATAGCCCCTCCGAAAAGCAACAGCTTCTCTGTCAGAGTCGTTTTTCCGGCATCAGGGTGACTGATAATTGCAAATGTTCGCCTTCTGCTGATCTCACTTTTTAATTCCATAAAACAGTCTGAAATATATTACCCGCTTAAAATTTCACAGGAAGGCACAAAAATAGCAAAAATTGAGAAACGGAATCGTTCATCGAAATATGATTTGTAAAAGCGATATTATGGTTTAAACGAAATCCTGAAAAGTAACTTATTAGTTAAGATGCAGATCAGAAACTCTTTTTTTGGATACTCTTCTGAAGCTTCAAATATTCACCGATTGCTGCTGAACCATACCATCCAAACAATTCTGCATCAAGTATTTTTGCATGAATCGCAGGATCGGTTTGCAGTAATTCCTTAGCTTCAGGTATAGTTTTTACATTAAGGATGAAAATTCCTCTGTAAGATTTATCATTTTCTTCAAAAGGGCCGGCTATAACCAGTTTGCCTGCATCTGCAAGCCTGCCGATATTTTTCAGATGGCCCCTGAAAATACTGTCACGGGCCGGGCCATTTTCCAGATTATTCGATCCGGTTTTCAGAATCACAAATATGTATGATTTCATCCCGTAGTCATCAGCTCCAAAACTTTTTGCAAGTGTTGAATCATAAATCTGTGATTGAGCCTGAGCATCAAACCGGGACAAGAAACTTATTATGAAAAAAAACAGGATTAACTTTTTCATAATATGATTAGTCTTTTTTGTTTGTTTGTCGGTCCTTCGCATACAACGACTCATATAAGGATATCCAATCTTTAACGGAAATCTTTGAAACAAGTTCACTAATAAGTGTGTAAGGTATCTTATCAGGATTCTTAAATCGGATGCAGCCTTTACCCATATCCAGCTTAAAATTCTTGATTTTTGCGTATTCATCTGTAAACCAGTCTAATAACCCAGGACTTGAATAAACCCCCATGTGATAAAGGGCTATATAATTTTTTTGTGAAGCCAGGCTTATGAAGGGAAGTGGTAATTTTGGATCGGTTTTATAGCCTTTTGGATAAGTTGAATGAGGAACAACATATCCTATCATTCCATAACCCATTGTCTCAATAAATCCTTCCGGAATATTTTCAAGAATGGCTTTTCTCAGTGATTTTATTGCTTCTCTCCTGTCATCAGGCAGTTTTTCAATGTATTCGTCTACAGTTTTTGCATCTGATTGCATGGTTCAATTTTATATTTTTTGTGAAGTTGCTGATCAATAAACCAAAATCATGAGATAATTGTTTATCAAAAATCCCGAAAATATTAACAATAGCTTCACCCGTTAAAAGAATATTGCAGACACAATTATTATCGCAAATAAAGCGCCTAAAGCAACATATGCAAATGGGTGTGCAAAATTCAATGTCCACCCCAACGAAGGAAGCAATTTAGGAACCAACAGCCTGGGATCCTTCTTATTTAAATAGAATGGTCCTTTCCAGTTCCCCGGATCCCTGCTCATACTGTCAAGAAATACTTTTGGAGGTATTTTTTTCATTAGATTTCATCTCTTTAATTCACTTTTGTCTTTTTACTTTTGTCTTTTGTCTTTTGTCTTTTGTCTTCAACATCGCCTATCGCATATTGAACATATTACATTCCTCACATTCCCGAAGGAGGCACGTCTCCCGGCTCTGAACCCCATTTATAATTAGGTCTGTCACCCATTTCAAGAACCAATTCACCGCCATCTTTGATATCATTCCAACTGAACCATGGTTTATCCCATTGTTTGCCATTAAGCGATGCTTTCTGTATATATTTATTCTGTCTGCTGCTCTCCTTTGCTATTACCCTGAAAGTCTTATTATTTTGCAATTTCACGGAGACATCTGTAAATACGGGACTTCCGATATTGAAAACAGGCATTCCCGGTGTTACCGGATAAAAGCCAATGCTTGAAAAAACCACAAATGCTGATAGCCCTCCTCCATCTTCATCGCCGGGAATACCAAAAGGGGAATTTGTAAACCAGGTATCCAGCAGCGATCTAACCCTGTATTGGGTCCTCCATGGTGCACCTGCATAATTATATAAATATGGAATGTGGAGACTTGGCTCATTCCCCATCACATATTGTCCCACATTACCTGTTGCGTCGGGCATCTGTTGGAGGTAATCCGGCTTCCATTTCCCAAGAGGTTCTGTAAAAAGCTGGTCAAGCCTTCTTACAAATTTTTCTCTTCCTCCAATCAGCTTAATCAATCCCTGTACATCCTGCTGAACATCCCATAAATATGTCCATCCATTATTCTCATCATAGTAATCGCGGTTACCAAGGCCTCCCGAGAACCTGGGATCAAAGTCTTTTACCCATTCTCCCTGCGAATTACGGGGTGCGAAAAATCCGGTTTCGGAATTAAACAGGTTAACGAAGTTTTGCGAGCGTTTCAGGAAGTAATTATAATCATCGTCCTTTCCGAGTTCTTTCGCAAGCTGTGCCAGACACCAGTCGTCATAGCTGTGTTCGAGGGTAACGGCAACAGCCTGTCGCTTTTCAAAAGCATTTACCTGAGGTACAGTTTCCTTTTCACCAACATTCAACGCAGGATAGTATCCTTTGTCAAGATAAAAAGTATCGAGTGAACACATCTGACCATTGCGCCATGGAAGCATTGTCGCCTCCGTCGCATTCTTCCTGAGTCCTTCATATGCCTTCTGAACATCAAAGTTCCGGATACCTTTCACATATGCATCGGTAATTATTGCCGCTGAATGATGACCATTCATACATGGATTATCGCCGAAAAGAATCGGAAATGATGGCATCCATCCGCTCTGTTCGTACATCCTGACATATGACTGTATTTTTAATGCTTCCAGTTCGGGATTGATCATTGCATGAAGCGGATGTGATGCTCTGTAGGTATCCCACATCCAGTCGTCAACAAAAAAAGCCGTATCGTTATCGCTGTGAATTGTATCATCATACCCGCTGTAATAACGGCCATTTTCAGAAATGTTTACCATTCGCTCATACGTACGGTATAAGGCAGTATAAAAAACAGTCTGCTGATCTTTTGTCCCACCTTTAATTTCAATCTTTCCAAGAGCCGAATTCCATTTTTCTCTTCCCTTATCTTTTAATAATTCAAAATTCCATTCAGGTATTTCATTTTCAAGGTTTTTCCTTGCCTGTCCGGCATCGACAAATGATACCCCTATTTTTATGCCGACAGGTTCTTTTTCGGTGGCATTAAATGTGAGTACCGCTCCGGGTTCCTTTCCTTCCATAACTGATATCCCATCAGCATGATTGTTGGTTCCATTCCATAATGAATCAGAAATGAAGTCCTTCTCAGATTTAAGACAGAAAAAAACCTTTACTTTATTCTCATAGATTTCATAACCCTCAACTGTATTTCCGTCGACGACGTTTATTGAGCCGTTTGTTGTAATACCCAGCATAAGGTTTTTGCGCTCGCTTTTATTCCATGCAATCCGATAAAAAGCAGATTTTTCGCCAACTGTAAATTCCAGATTGATATCGGGATCTTCCAGCCATACTGAATAATAATATGGAGTACAAATCTCATAGTCATGATCATAGTAACTGCTGATCGCATTCCAGTCATCATGTGAGCCGCTTGCCGGCATCAGAAATCCGGCGGTACCGTTTCGATGCCCGCACACAATAAATGGGAAACCATCAATCTTCTCAGCCTGATAATTGCCCGGCAGCCGGTGGATCCTCATCATGCTGTTTGGCAGGCTCACGAGTGGAACTGTAGTCTGTAAAAGTGGACTTATTCCCCCTATATTTGGGTTTACGAGATCTACAGGATCGACGGATTTTGTTTTACACGAAACGATAAACAGGAACAGAGATGGAATAAGAAAGCATTTTAAATTCATGAGTTCTAAATTAATAAATACATACAGGAACGGTCGCTACTCTTGCTACCTGATTATTTTAACCAGGTAACCGATGCTGATTTAACATCCCGTGAATTTGAACCTATAAAAATATTGAAGTCGCCCGATTCCCATACATATTTCAGACTGGAATTATAAAACTTAAGGTCGTCTGTGCCTATTTCAAAGCTTATATCTTTTTTCTCGCCCGGCTGCAACATAACTTTCATAAAGTTCTTCAGTTCCCTGACCGGACGTGAAATTGAAGCCACCGGATCCTGAATATATAGTTGAACTACTTCTTCTCCTGCTACTTTACCTGTGTTTGTGAGGGTTAAGGTCGCGGTAAGTTTCTCTTCGCCTTTAAGCTGTTTCCTGCTTAGTTTAATATCACTGTAATCAAAAGTTGTATAGCTGAGGCCATATCCGAACGGATACAACGGATCATTCTGAATGTCGAGATATTTGGAAGTGAATTTATTATCAGGATCATACGGACGCCCTGTGTTCTTGTGATTATAATAAAGCGGTATTTGTCCTACAGAAACCGGGAATGAGGTTGTCAGCTTACCCGAAGGATTGTAGTCACCAAAAAGTATTGTTGCCACAGCATTTCCGGCTTCCGTTCCACCTGCCCATGCTTCAAGGATAGCATTCACGTTTGCGGACTCCCACGGCAAAGTCATCGGACGACCATTAATAAGCACAAGCACTAAAGGCTTGCCCGTTTCGAGGAGAGCTTTGAGCAGGTTCTGCTGAACCTTCTGTATTCCGATATCGCTCATGCTTGAAGCTTCTCCCGACCAGGAGACGGATTCTCCAAGAACTGCAACTATTACATCAGCCTTTTCCGCTGTCTGAAGAGCTTCCTTCAGTAAATCTTCAGCAGAAACTACCGGCTGTACTTCCTGTTTCTGCCCGGGCATGCCAAAGGGTACATCATTCTTTGCAAGCAATGGGTTATCTGTTAGTTCCGACCCTTTTGCGTAGACAACATTAACCGAGCTTCCTCCTATATTCTTAATACCTTCAAATATCGATGAAACCTTGTCCTGTCCGCCGGCAAAAGCCCAGGTACCGACCATATCTTTCTTGCTTTTACCGAGAGGGCCGATAACTGCAATAGTGCCCGATTTTTTTAATGGCAAGAGCTGATTATCATTTTTTAGAAGGACCATTGACCGCATCGCTACTTCTCTTGCTGTCTGGATATTAGCAGTTGTCAGCACATCTTTCCCAGGTCTTGCAGGGTTCATATAACGGTAGGGATCAGTGAATAACCCAAGTTTATATTTCGCCTCGAGCACACGCCTGCATGCCTGGTCAATGTCCTTAATTGTTATTTTGCCTTCCGTAAGCGATTTTTTAAGCGTCGTCAGGAATCCTTCGCCCACCATGTCCATATCTGTTCCTGCTTTCAACGCCAGTGCGGAAACTGTCTGGAGATCACCCATTCCATGATTGATCATCTCGTTTATAGCGGTATAGTCAGTAACAACAAAACCTTTAAAGCCCCACTGGTTTCGTAAAAGTTCAGTCAACAGCCAATGGTTTCCTGACGCAGGAATCCCGTCAATAACATTAAATGAGGTCATCACACTTCCGGCCCCGGCATCTACTGCTGCTTTATACGGGGGAAGATAATCGTTATACATGGAAATCTTACTCATATCGACTGTGTTGTAATCGCGGCCTGCTTCAGCGGCACCATACAAAGCAAAATGCTTTACGCAGGCCATCATTGTGTTATCCAGTGAGAGATCATTTCCCTGATAACCTTTTACCATTGCTTTTGCGATCTGTGACCCCAGCCATGGATCTTCGCCTGCACCTTCAGCTATTCTTCCCCATCGCGGATCCCGTGCAATATCAACCATTGGAGAATATGTCCAGGCTATCCCATTGGCCGTAGCTTCCTGTGCCGCAACCCTTGCGCTTTTTTCAACCAGACTCATATCCCACAAGCAACTCATGGCCAATGGAATAGGAAATATAGTCTGATAACCGTGTATCACATCCATTCCAAATAGAAGCGGAATATGATGCGGTGATTCCTTTACGGCTATATCCATCGAAGCTTTCATCCCGGCTAATGATGAGGCATTTAGCATGCCACCTATCTGCCCCGATTTCAACTTTTGCTGGACCTTATCATTTACAGCATTACCTGTTACAAAGTCACCGGATGTGGTCAGATTCAGCTGTCCGATTTTTTCTTCAACGGTCATTTTGCCCATCAGGTCGTTGATGAATTGATTCATTTTTGTATCCTGAGCCTGGATCCTGAGAACTAAAGCCAGAAACAATAGTAAGATTCCTGATTTTTTCATATGTATGTTATTTGATGAAATTTGATTCGTAAATTTATAATAACTATGCAAAATTATCATATTAAAAAACATCTTGCCCTATTCTGAAAACCTTTTTCGATTCGTGTTGTTTAGTCTGTCGGAGAGACGGAGAGAAGATACTCCTCCAGCCTGATCCGGCACAAGAATTTATTTCAACTTAACCCTTAAAAGACAGAACGATGGCAGACTTAAAGACGCATTATATGGGAATTGAACTTAAGAATCCCATAATAATAGGAGCTAGCAATTTTGTGACTGAAATTGAAAATCTTAAGAAAATTGAAAAAGCAGGTGCCGCCGCAGTTGTTTATAAATCGCTATTTGAAGAACAGATCCAGCTCGAGAGCCTTGAGCTTGATGAACGCAAGCGAGAATATACGGAACGGAGTGCAGAAATGATAAATCTTTATCCGGTCTCAATTTCGGGCACAAGTGATATAGGGGAACATATTTATGCTCTGAAAAAAGCGAAAGAAAGCGTAACCATTCCTGTATTTGCAAGTATAAATGCTGTTCTGCGTGAAACATGGATAGAATATGCAAAGAAAATTGAAGAAACGGGAGTAGATGGAATTGAGCTGAACTTCTATACTATCCCGGAAAAAATTGACCAGGACAAAGAAGACATTGAGGCTCAGCAGATAAAGATCCTGACAGATGTAATTGCAGCCGTATCTATTCCTGTTTCTGTGAAATTAAGCTCGTTTCATACAAATCCTCTGGCACACATAACCAATCTCGAAAATGCCGGCGCCAATGCGTTTGTTTTATTTAACAGACTCTTCCAGCCGGATATAGATATTCACACGGAGGAACATCATTTCCCATACAGTCTCAGCAATAGTGAAGATAACAGGTTGCCTCTCCGTTTTGCAGGCTTACTATACGGAAACACAAAGTCTTCAGTTTGTACGAATACTGGTATAATGAACGGATCAGATGTCATTAAGATGATTCTTGCCGGTGCAAACTGTGTCCAGATTGTCAGCACCGTTTATCTTAATCAGATTGAGGTGGTAACTACTATGATAAGGGAAATTGAAAAATGGATGGACTCAAAGGGCTATTATACAATTGAAAGCTTCAGAGGCAAACTTTCTAAAAAGAATTCCGAAAATAAATTGCCATACCATCGTGCCCAGTATATGGATTTCATGATGACAACTTCGCAAATCCTGAAGAAATACAAAATAATTAATTAGAGGGGCCACGCCATGGCGTGACCATATGAAAGGATCTCCCATAGATCGGAAATTCCTAAGAAAGATACCGGAACTATTAAAGTTTAATTAACTTTGATTAAAACTCCGGTATGAAAAACATCAGGCTTCTAATACCTGCTCTTCTAATATTTTTATTCAGCTGCCGAACATCATCTGACTCAAATCAGGTACTGGAAGATATACAGGAAAACCTCGATTTTGGTAATTTAAGCACTGTCCGACTGATTGTCGATTCCCTGAAAAATATAAAGGGGTATAATAACGATATTCTTCATATCGCTGACTCCCTGGGTCAGATCGCAGAACGGATAAAAATTGATTTTTCCGTTTCTGAAGACAAGTTTAAAAGCCAGATCGGAGATTCTGCAACTGCTAAAGACTTATCGGAATGGGATGAAAAAGGATGGCTGGAATGGAGAATGATTGACGGTGAAAAAAAATATTTTAACCGTGCTGCTTCAAATCTATTCCTGCTTAGAAAATTCCATGAACATCAAAGTGAAAGCAGAAAGGAAACCAGCACTGAAAAGATTTTCCGGCTGAAACACACAACACTGGCTGCCGGTAAACCTGATAGTCTGAGCAATCCTGCAGCGATGCAGGTTAAGTATACTCTTACTGTCCTTCCTGATGTGGTTCCCTGATGGAGAGAAGATCCGATGCTGGCTCCCATGGCCGAAAACAGGATATCCCCGCCAGAAAGAAGTGAAACTGATAAGTACTTCCGATCCAAATTATGTGATTTCTCCCGACACATCAATACACAGCACTATATATATGGAAGCTATATCTGTCAAAGGCCTCCCCACTGTTTTTCAGGTTTCTTACAGTTATACCTCTTTTGCTCAGTATTTTAACCTCTCAGCAAACAAATTACTTCCTTATAACAGATCATCAATGCTTTATCAGAAGTACACATCGGAACAGCTTCCTCATATCTGCTTCAATGATAATGTAAAGCATCTGGCTGACAGCATAACTGCCGGTGAAATTGACCCGACAATTATTGTGAAAAAAATATACGCCTGGTTTAAAGAAACTATTCCCTGGGCAGGAGCTCTTGAGTATTCAATTATACCAAACATCCCTGAATATGTCATCAGGAACAAAAGGGGCGATTGTGGCATGCAGACATTCCTGTTTATTTCCATGCTACGGTATAAGGGTGTTCCCACAAGATGGCAGAGTGGCTGGATGATGCCTCCTGAAAATGAAAATCTTCACGACTGGTGTGAAGTCTATTATGAAGGTGTGGGATGGGTACCCGCTGATGTATCATATGATCTTCAGAAATCCGCGGATAATACAATCAGATATTTCTATTCGTCAGGTTTAGATGCCTACCGGCTGATTATAAATGATGGGATTGCAGGGCCTCTGCACCCTGAAAAAAAATTTCTTCGCAGCGAACCTTATGATTTTCAGAGAGGCGAAGTAGAATGGAAAGGCGGCAATCTTTATTTTGACAAATGGAATTATGATATAAAGATCGAATACAAGTAAGCACCTGACCTAAGTTCTTGTTCTCTTATGCAACATTAAGTCGTCTACACCGTATAATAACATGAAAGCAATGGAGAATCAGCTCCAGTGAATATTCATTTTTAGCGGGAAGGATGAAAATGCGGATTCTTTTTATTTCAGGGTTCCTAATATTAATCTCATTATGTCTTAATGGGCAGGATTGTAATATATTATCAAAAGCTAATTTAATAAGACCCGATAAATTATGTTCCCCATTATCTGTTGACTGGAAGGTCAATTATACAGGTGTCAATGATGCCGGCACCACGGTTCAGATCAGATTTGACTGGGATGATGGCAATGTTGATGTGGAAAATACAACAAAAACAGGTCCTGGTTTATTCGAATCAACCGGAAACCATACATACGTTTCTACCGGCGATAAATGTAATTACCGGCCAAAAGCCACTCTTGTTGTCAACGGCGTCCAGTGTTTGTCATCAACCCAGGAACAGATTGTCACAGTGTGGGATAATGATGATCATAATGGCGGTCATATGCATATCAGCCCCAAAGTTTATCCGATTTGTTTCGGGAATGGTGCAAATGTCAGATTCCGGGATCTGACACAGTTTAATTGTGTGCCTCCTCAGGAAAATGATGTGCCAAATCTGTATACCCGGTGGATCCAATGGATATATGGGACAGATATTACAATGACAGGCCTACCCGTGACAATAAATGGTTCACCTGCCATTTATCCGTATTCTGCTCCGATAATTACCCTTCCCGGACCAGTAACCGGTTCAGGCGTTTATTCCGATATTATAAATGTGGCCAATGATAAGTTTATAGGTCAGTATTTTCAGGTAACTCTCCGAAACTGGAACTATTGTAATCCTTATGATGATCCGGATATCCCCGGACCGCCTTCAGATGCGGTCAATGGTGATCATCCGCCGGTAGTGACCACTGCCATAATCCTTATCGTCCCCGATCCCGATGCTACAATTACACCTGTCGATACTCTATGTGTAGATGACAGTCCGGTAATTCTGCATGCTCACGATTCAGGCGGATCGTGGAGTGGTGATGGCGTTACAGGTAATTCTTTCGATCCGGGCGCAGCAGGTGTCGGTGACCATACTATCAGATATGCAATTACAGATGGCAACGGGTGTTCCGGTTCAGATGAAATAACCGTTACTGTAATGCCTGCTCCGGTAGCGGTTATAGCTCCTGTCAATCAGCTATTTGTAAACGCCCCGCCTGCTTCACTCAACGCAACGCCAACAGGGGGAACATGGTCAGGACCAGGTGTTTATGATGAAATATTTTATCCCGATTCAGCCGGAGTTGGTATACATATAGTGAGTTACAACACGATGTCTGACAGGTTCGGATGCCAGGGAAGAGACACAATTCACATTAAGGTTATTATGCCTCCGGCGCCTATTGCTTTTTTTAAGCCTGATACCGTTGGATGTACTCCTCTTCTGGTTCATTTTATAAATCTAAGTGCAAATGGGATTTCGTATTCCTGGGACTTTGGAGACCAGACATTCTCGACTGAGAAAAATCCCTCTCATGTCTTCAGTCTTCCCGGAAACTATATTGTCAGGTTGACAGTAAAAAATATTGCCGGTCAATCCACTTTCAATGGCATGGTAACAACATATCAGAACCCTACAGCAGTTTTTAACCTGTATCCTGATGAAATAGTAACCAATTCACAGGTTGTTGTATTTACTGATTATTCATATTATGCCCAGACGTGGCTTTGGACTTTCGGCGACGGTGAAACTTCAGCAGAAGAGAGCCCATGGCATAAATACAGTAAGGAAGGAAAGTACAGCATTACACTTAAAGTGACCTCAAAAGACGGTTGTGTTGACTCTGTCATGTATCATACACAGGTAGTGGTCAATTATAAAAAAGGGGAAATAAAATTCCCAAACGTATTCAAATGGAATGAATCGGGTCCGACAGGAGGCTATTGGGAAGAAAATGAAATAAATGACAATGTGTTTCATCCTTTTTTCGTGAATGTCATTGAATACAAATTGCAGATATTTAACAGATGGGGAGTGTTGTTGTATGAAAGCACTGACCTGCTGAAGGGCTGGGATGGATATTTTGGGAATTCAAACCTTGCACTGCAGGGGGTTTACGTTTGGAAAGTAATTGGGAGATATGCAAACGGAACATATTTTAGCAAACTCGGCGATGTAACCTTTCTTCATTGATCCCGGGAAATCCGGATAATTCCAACTCCGCCCATTACCCAGCTGAAAACACTTATCACATCGCTTCACGACATGTACTTCGAGATAATTCTGAGCAAAGTGGAAGAATTACTCCACCTTCAGCTTTATCACAACTTTACGTACAGGTAAATTAGTGCCGATCTTTATTCCCGGACGATGAGCATCTCTCGGGAAAAAGATGAAGAAATTAGATGGTGAAGCTTTATGAGCAACGATATTACTCACAGTAAGAAATTCAATATCCTTACTATCATCATATGGTGTAACTACTTCTTTTACTGTGGATAATGGTGCTACATTCATCGTCTCTTCGCCACTTATAACATATTGAATATCAATATATTTCCTGTGAGCTTCAAAATTCGTAGTTTCTGGATCTTTAGTTTTGTACTCGCTTATTGTAGCAAAAAGATTGTCACCGTCGATATCATAACGCTTTGTTTCCAGTTTCAGTAAATCGCTGTTTTTTAAAAAGGTGAAGGCTTTATTCCATCTTTCTTTGTTTTTAAAATAGGAAACAGCCAGCTCTCTTTTGTTGATTGAGGGGTTCGGATTAATTTTCCAGCCGGCTGACCATTCGCCTTTTAAAAACCACTTTTCAACTTTCTTGTCACTCCAGGTTGCAGGATCCGATGGACCTTTCATTCCCGTAAGACCAAATAAACTAACCAGAATCATCGCGGTTGCAATTAATTTTGTCATAACAATAGAATTTCTTCATATCAAAAATAACAAAATTGAGGGAGTTATCAAGCAACATTTATTATGTTTCATTATATGTCACAAGCCCTCCTAAATAAATTCCTGCAAAACCTTAAAAAGTCCTTTCTTATCAAATGGTTTTGAAATAAATCCTGAGCAACCACACTCAAGGGCCTTGTTCCTGTCGTCAGCATAAGCGGTTTGGGCGACTATCGGAATTTTAATGTTTTTCTCACGGATAAGTTTCACGGCGGTATAGCCATCCATAACAGGCATTTTTATATCCATAAGTATGAGGTCGATATTTTTATTTGCCAAACATTTTTCGACGGCCTCCTTGCCATTGTAAGCGTGAAGCAGTTCGGCATTTGATCCGGAAAGAAAATATTTGATTAGTTTAAAATTGCTTTCGACGTCTTCTGCAACAAGGATAACTCTTTTAACAGGAAAGACCAAACCATCGCGCAGCGGATTCGGAATGATCTGAACCGGACTTTTATCAGTTTTCTCATAGGGTATCGATACATAGAAGGTCGTTCCCCTTCCGGGTTCAGAGGTAAGCCATATTTTCCCTCCCATATGTTCAACATAAGCTTTCGAGATAGACAGCCCAAGACCTGTCCCTTCATAAAGTCTTGATACTGAATTCTGAACCTGGTAAAAACGGTCAAAGATTTTATCGAAATGTTCTGACGCGATACCGATTCCGGTATCGGCAATCCTGAACTCAAGAAAACCATCACTGAGTGTGTACCAGATCTTTACATTTCCTTTCTCCGTGAACTTAATGGCATTGTTAAGCAGGTTTGTAAGAACCTGAGTTAATTTGGTGTTGTCAGTTATAATTGCTGCATCTTTATCGGTCAGTCCGGCTTCATATACAAGTTCAATATTTTTTTTGGCGGCTTCAGGAATACATTGATTAACCAATGATTTGAGCATCATATTAATATTGATCTCATTCCTCACTGTTTTGATGAGATTGGCTTCAATATTCGAGATATCGACGATGTCGGTAATTATTGAAAGCAGATGATTGCTGCTCTGCATTATCACTTCAATATAGGATTCACGGCTTTGTTTATCAATATCCGGTTCTCCAAGCAGGGCAGAGAAACCTACTATCGCATTCATAGGTGTTCGTATCTCGTGCGAAATATTATGTAAAAAAGCTGTCTTGAGCTTGTCTCCTTCCTCCGCCTTCAATTTAGATCTAATCAATTCTGCCTCAACCATTTTCCTTTCGGTAATGTCATGGCCAATGCCAACGAGCCCTGTAATCCTTCCCGATTTATCGTGCAAAGGGATCTTGGTAGTAAGCAGCCAGCGTTTAGAACCGTTTGGTCCAACGAATTCAGATTCACGATCAATGATCGGTTCACCCGTTTGCAGGACTATTCTGTTTTCTGCATATCCTCGTTTGCCTGCTTCGCCCGGATACAGCTCGAGATCAGTCTTTCCAATAACTTCAGCTTCTGAGGCAAAACCTGCATTTTTCACATCGGCCTCATTGGCAATGAGCTTTTTGCAATCCATATCCTGAACATAAATAGTATCTGGCAGATTGTCGATCAGAGTCCTTAACATCCTGCGTTCCTGGCTTATTGCATCCTCAGCTTTCTTACGTTCAGTTATATCACGTAAACTTCCGATAATTTTAACGGGAGTACCAGATTCATCATAATTAATCGTTGATGAGATTGCACATGGTATCAAAGAGCCGTCACGGTTTTTAAGGATTAGTTCAAAGTCTGTTACACTGCCCGTCTCCTTTATATTTGAAATAAGTTTATCCCGTTCATAAATATCCGAATAGAAATCGAACATCGATTTCCCGATTAATTCATCCCTGTTGTAAAGGCCTCTTGATAATGAGTAAATAGAAGGACTCATATCGAGAATTATACCGCTAAAGGTGGTTTCGTAATAAACATCCTGCACATTTTCGAATATGTTCCGGTATTTCAGCTCGCTTTCCCTTATTGACTGTTCAGCTTTTTTCCGGGCGGTTATATCATGAAAATACCAAACCCGTCCATAGTATTTTTTATCGGGACCAAACATAGGAGCTGAATACCTGTCAAATGTTCTTCCATCTTTAAAATACAATTCATCGCGTGATATTTCGTCCCGGAATTTATTAAGATACTGTACCTTTTTCAGGAATTCTTCAGGATCAATGGTCTGTTCCGCAACGTATTTACGCACAGGAATGTCAGCGCCTGCTTCAATTAAATCAATCGGGATTTTGGCGAAATCAAGAAATTTCTGATTGTAATTTACGATATTGTCATTTTCGTCAACTATAAGTATCCCATCAATAGATGTTTCCTGCTGAGTTCTTAACAGCAGGTTGTTGAATGCCAGTGCCTCCTCAGCCACTTTTCGTTCGGTAATGTCCTGGATAACACCTATGACTTTCACCTTGTCGCTGTCGGGTCCAACTACCAGTTCAGCTTTTGAAAAGATTGTCCGTATCTCTCCATCATTCATCCTCTTGATTTTATACTCAACCTCATATGATTCATTATACTTCAGAAGAAGATTTAATATTTCATCAAGGATAGATCTGTATTCAGGTAGTGGAATACTTTTAACCTGTTCAGCGGGAAGATCATGATTGTTTTTTTCCAATCCGTAAATTACCAGAGCTTCATCAGAACAGCTTACAATCCCGCTGGAAAGATCAAGTTCCCAGTTGCCAACATGGGCTATACTCTGTGCTTTCTGTAATCGTTCTTCACTCTTGCGGAGTTCCTTCTCAGTTGCCTTTTTCTCCCTGGTCAGCTTTGATTTATTTAAGGAACCCAGTATCGCTGGAACCAGACGTGAAAGGTTTTCTTTCAAAATATAATCATCCGCCCCGGCTTTAATGCATTCTACTGCAACTTCTTCACTGATTGAGCCTGTTACAAGCAAGAAAGGAGTTAATTCAGCAAGTTCATTTCTGAGCAGCAAAGCTGCCATGCCTGTTAATTGAGGAAGAGTGTAATCGGAAATAATAATATCCGGATTAAAACTTTTTAAGCCTTCAAGAAAATCCTTTTTGTTGTCTACAAGTAACTTTTCAAATGCTATTTTGTTTCTTTCAATCTCATGCCAGATAAGCTCGGCATCACTTATTGAATCCTCTATAAAAAGAATTTTCAAAATTCCAGTCATCCTCTCAGTATTTAAAAATTTCATTTATCAGATCTAACTATTTCTTTCCACTCTTACAATTATCTTCTATTTCAATGGTTCATTAATCAGCAACCAGTACAATCCAAGACTGCTCATAGCATTCAGAAATTGCTCAAAATTTACAGGCTTGACCACATAACTGTTTACGCCATACTCATACGCCGTATGGATATCAGGTTCTTCTCTCGAAGATGTCACGATTACAATCGGAATATGCGATGTACGTTGGTCTGCCTTCACCGTTTTTAATACTTCAAGTCCGCTTACTTTAGGCAATTTAAGATCAAGCAGAACTACTTTCGGAGGGTTGTTGAAAGATCTGTTTTGAAATTTACCTCTGCAAAAAAAGAAATCGAGTGCTTCTGCCCCGTCCTGGGCTATGAGCACATGATTAGCCAGGTTGTTTTTCCGGAGCGCTCTTAAAGTTAATTCAGCGTCGCGTGGATTATCCTCAACGACTAATATTTCAACTGCATTAAAGTCTTCCATTATATTTCATGTTTTATGTCTACTGCTCAGCATATTCTTTGTCATCTTCCTTATCCGGAAGGCTAAAGGAGAATGTTGCTCCTTTGCCCGGAACCCCTTCGGCCCATATTTTACCTCCATGCCTGCTTATTATTCTCTGCACTATGGCCAGCCCGACCCCATTCCCTTCGAATTCACTCTCACTGTGAAGACGCTGAAACACGCCAAATAATTTATTCGCGTACTTCATATCAAAGCCAACCCCGTTATCTTTTATTACATAAACCAAATTACCATCCTCTGACCGGGATGATATCTTAATTTCCGGAGCTGCTTCTTTCGACGTATATTTTATTGCATTAGATATCAGATTATTCCATACAATCTTTATCAGATTTGAGTCGCCATGCATATTATTTAGTTTCCCGATTGAAAATTTTATATCACTTCTTTGCTCGAGATTGGATAATTCATTTGCAGTGGATGCAGCCATGTCTTCCATATTCAACAAAGAAGGGTTAAGACTGCTTCTTCCGATACGCGAAAAACTCAGGAGATCATCAATCAGTTCGCTCATCTGAGTAGCACTTGAAGTAATCACTTTGCATATTCTCCTGCCTTCATCATCGAGAATTTTGTCATAGTCTTCTGTCAATATCTTTGTAAAGCCATGAACTGCCCTCAGAGGAGCCCTGAGGTCGTGCGATACTGAGTAGCTGAAGGCTTCAAGTTCTTTATTAGCCATTTCGAGCTGGCCGGTTCTTTGAATCACACTATTCTCCAGATCTTTATTGTAATCCATTAGTTGTGCTTCCGCTTTTCTTATGCTTTCAATATCCGTATTTGACCCCAGCCATTTTGTAATTATCTGCTCACTGTTCCGTATCGGTACGGCTCTTGTCTGGAACCAGTGATATTCACCGTCAGCCCGGCGGATACGAAACTCGAAATCGAATGCTATCCCCTCCCTGATTTTTTCTTTCCACTTTGACTCAATAATCTGCCGGTGGTCCGGATGAAGTTGTTCCAGCCAGCCATAGCCAACCTGCTCCGATTCAGGAATGCCGGTATATTCAACCCATTGTCTGTTAAGGTAGTCACAGGAGCCATCCGGCAGACTGGTCCAGAAAAGCTGAGGCAATGCTTCAATTAAATCCCTGAATCGTTTTTCATCATTCCTGAGTATTTCTTCAGCCTGTATCCTTTCAGTAATATCATTAAGCGAAGTCATGAAATATAGTGGCTTGCCCTCCTTGTCAAGCCTTAGAGAAGATGACACATCTACCCATAGGACTGATCCGTCTTTCTTAATATATCTTTTAGTGAACCTGACTGAGTCAGTCTTACCAAATAAAAGTGAATTAACAGAATTAAGAGTCATTTCAACGTCATCGGGATGAGTGATATTCTGCCATTTTAAGCCTGATAGCTCCTCGGCGGAGTAACCTGTCATATCACAAAATGCTTTATTAACATGTATCTCTCCGGTGGGCATGGTAATGGATTTTCCGATCAGAGAATAATCGAAAACATATTTAAATTTGTCCTCACTCTCTCGCAGAGAAGCTTCCACTTTCTTTCTCTCTGTTATCACGTCGAATACTGCAACAAAATAGTCCCTTTGAGGACAATAGACTGAGATCATAAACCACATCTTCATTGCCTCAACATAAATTTCAAATGTTTCAGGTAAACCAGAAACAGAAACCCTGAGATACCTCTGAAGCAAATCCTGATCCGTTTTCTGGATTCCAGGTATTGCCTCCGAAGCCTTTTTTCCTTCAACATCCACCAACCCAGTAAGTGTGATATACGCTTTATTCACATTAATTATTAAAAAATCCAACGGTTGTCCTTCTTCATGCAGCATTTTGCAATAGGCAAACCCGTTCAGCATATTTTCAAAAAGATTACGGTAAAGCTTTTCACTCTCAATCAGCTGTTGTTCTGATAATCTGCTTTCGGCTTCCAGTTTCCGTATTGCGGCCTCGCTTTCCAGTTTTTTACGTAAAGTCCTGATCCGTTGATTTCTGTTCCAGTTAACAAATAACCCGGTGTTTATTAAAAGTACAAGGAAAGCTACCAACGCAGAATAAAAAAAGTATCTCCTCACTGGCGCAAGTAATTCGGATTTATCAGTTTTGGTTATCATAAACCATGAGAAGCCCGGGACAAGTGAGATATATCCAACTACCGGAATATTTCTATAGTCGACACCCTCTACAATCCCAGATTCGCCCCTGGCGGCCCTGGCACCAAGCAGGGATTCATGATTTAACGGCAGACGCAGATTCAATGAAGTGTTTGATTTATGCCTCAGCTCATTGAGAAAAAGTACACTATCACCATCTTTTCTAAGTAACAGAGTTTCAGAGCTCTTACTCGAAGTTGGCCATAGTTTGATTAAGGGGAAAAGTGTTTTTAAAGGGTTTACCCTAAGTACTAGTATCCCAAAAAAATCCGGTTCAAAATTTTTATTATCTATAAGAGGTATCATGATATCGAGAGATACAGAATCATCGGGAGAAACCCTTCTCAAGTCTGTCATATAAATAGCATGATTTACCAACATGTCATTTTTCTCTCGACGGATCTCATTCTTTCCGAATACTTCACCGTTGGAGAATGACATCCGTACGTTAAGTGCAGTGTCGAGTAATATAACATCACTATAATCGTACTGATTCAATAAGGCGCCCATCCTGTTGTAAAACTCAGTTTTCAGGGCAGAAGAATTTTTCTCAAGCGATTGATGAAGAAGTTTGACTAGAGCCACATTGTCCCGTATCACAATTGCATTTCCGAATCGTTCCTGTCGCCATAATTCGATTTGTTTTAATTTCAGTATCGCTATCGAAGAAAGATTGTCCTTCTGCTCAGAAAATATTCTCGTCCTCTGGGAAGTATTATATATTAAGATCAGTACAAATATTCCGATCGTAAACAAGCTGACTATAAGCACCGGTTTCCAGAGTACCGGTCTGTTTTCTTCATTCAATATTATTGGGTTACGCACAAACGATGTTTTCGGTTTAAGACAGACATTTCCTTCATTATCATTAGAATGATCAACGCGTCTTCTTGATAATTATTACTTTTACGATCAATAAATCAGAATAATATGGATACTAAAAATTTTAAAATAGCATAAAATTGAATGGAAGGAATATAGGCAAAATGATGAATTTTCTGTAAGCATTTTACCTACAAAAGAGAGTCAGATTATTTAATAAAGAATAATTACTTTCCGGAATTCATATCTGAAGAGTTTCCCTTCAATCCTTCGATGATTGAGTACCTGATCAGGTCTGCCGTAGTTTTCAGATTCAATTTTTGAAGAAGTCTCGATCTGTATGTGCTAATGGTTTTTGAGCTTAAAGATAATTCGGTTGCAACCTGATTCACGGTTTTTCCTAAAGCAAGAAGTTCAAGAACTTCCATTTCGCGTGCTGAAAGAAAAAGATGAGGAGATTTATCTCCGTCTGAGAAAAAATTTTCAGTAATCTTTTCTGCCAATGTGGATGAAATATACCTCTCTCCACGTGAAACTTTATTTATAGCGGTAAGAAGTTCTTCCGGAGCACTTGATTTTGTAAGGTAACCGGCGGCTCCGTACTTAAGTGCTTTAAGAGCGTATAATTCCTCCGAATGAATGCTCAGTATCAGGACTGCAGTCTTTTGATTTATCTTTTTTACCTGAGAAATAAGATCCAGACCGCTTCTTCCGGGCAGAGAGATATCAAGAAGAACTACATCGTATTCCTGATCTATCATTTTCTCGATGAGTTCTTTTCCATCGGAGGCTTCGCCGATAAGATTTATTCTGTCGTCATCTTCAAGGATCTGACGAATACCGCGCCGCACGACAGGATGATCATCTGTAATAAGGACACTTATCATGATTTTAAATGGTTTTTCAAAGGTACCTGAACCAATATGATCGTTCCTTTATTCTTCTTACTGATTATTTTTGTCTTACCCGAGATTGAGGCGACCCTTTCCCTGATCCCGGTGATCCCCAACGAAGTAAACGAATTGATTTTTTCTTCTTCTAGACCTTTTCCGTCGTCTTCAATTTTAAGGACAACCCTTGTTTTACTGGCATTCAGATTAACAAATACTTTTCTGGCTCCCGAATGTCTCACAATGTTAGTGAGTGATTCCTGAAATACTCTGTACAAAATCAGCGATACCCGATCATCCAATTCAGTATCATTCAGAGAATAACTCAAACTGCATTTAATATCCGCGATCTTTTCTGTCCTCTCCAGCTGCCATTCAAATGCGGGGACTATACCGAGATCATACAATATTGCAGGTCTTAGAAATGCTGATATCTCTTTTACCCCGTCAATAATTTCATTGATCAGGTTACTCATCTCATTAAATTTTTTCATAACAGCAGTTGTCTGTATACCAACCCTGCTTTTCAACCAGGCTACATCAAGATTGATGGCGGTGAGAAGCTGACCCAGACCGTCATGAAGATTCAAAGCAATTTCGGATCTTTCATTCTCCCTCACTTCAAGTAAATGCTGATTCAGATTTTCGAGCAGTTTTTTTGAGTTAAGAAGTTCGCCCTCAATTCGCTTAATATCTGTTATATCACGGGCTGAGGCAAGTATACCCCGAACCTCACCTGATACATCTCTGTAAAGAGTTGCGCTAAAAAGCACATCAATTTTCCGGCCACTCTTATGCAACATTGAAAGAGGATAATTCTTTACAACTCCTTGTGCAAAAACAAGCTTATATCCTTTCCTGGCATGTGCATGATTACTAAAATAGTCGGCAAAGTCGCTGCCGATTAACTTCTTGCGCGAAAAACCGGTTATCTGTTCAGTAGAAAAATTGACATCAGTAATCTTTCCTTCGGAATTTATAGTAAACAGGGGGTCGAGACTTGCTTCAATCAGTGAGCGTGAAAGGCTGTTATCAAAAAGACTTCTGAATCGTGTTTCACTCTCTACGAGTGCAGTCTCTACCTTTTTTTTCTCAGTTATATCGCGGGCAATTATAGCTGTCAGTTCCTTGCCATCGGATGTGAATACTGATGAAGAAATTTCGACTGGTATGAGTGTCCCGTCTTTTGTTATAAATGTAATTTCGCCAAAAAAACTTCCGGTTTCTCTACGATCTATGAGTGCCTTTTCGAGAAGGGGAGTCTGTTTAACAAAGCCTGTCCGGCCTAATTCTATTATTTCCTTCTCTTCCCGTCCAAGCATTTTGCAGGCTGCCTTATTTGCTGAGTAAACTGACCCATCCTGTGACGTTATCAGGATAGCGTCCAGGCTGTTTTCGAAAAATGTCCTGTATGTCTCCTCGCTCGCACGGAGTCTGATTAAAATATCAGGATCTGCTTTTTTCTCCATTTTGCCGTTAATTAGACGGAATTGACTTTCTGAAGCAATTTAATTCCCTTTTTGCATAACAGTTATTTAAAAGTAAAATACGGACATAACCTGAATGAACGAAAACAAATTCCGATGAGAAAAGTTATGACAATCCAGCTATTCTGATTGTTTTCAGACCCTGGCAACGGCTACATTCGCATATAATCAGTATTTTGAACAACGGAAGTGTTCAATCATTCAGCAAGTCGGGGAAATCCAGACACTTCTCACCTTTCACTCCTCATAAACTGACCCTTTGAATTTGTCAGAAGGTTCTTTGTCAGATATGATACTCCTGCACCGATGGCTGCAATAACAACCGGCTTAACAGTTTCCCAGCTGATTATTCCCCCATTAGCTATGAGCTGATAGAATCCTGTAAGAAATGTACAGAAAATCACAATTATCAATCCCTGTACAAAATCTTGTTTATCGAGTGTTAAAAATTTTGATTTCATATCCTATTTGATAACTAACCAAATTTACTTCACAAATCAATCAGGATCTTTCACTTCCGACTTCGGACTTCGGACTTTCTTCCCCCGTGCCCTGTGCACTTACCACACTTTTTCCATCAGCAGAATATTTCTCAGTTCTTTGGATGTGATATTCTCCCGCATCTCACCGGTATCAACAACGGAAATAAAACCTGTTTCTTCTGACAATACAACTATAATTGCATCAGAGTGCTCTGACATGCCGATTGCCGCCCTGTGACGCATGCCATACCTGGGAGGTAAAGTAACCTGATCTGTGGCTGGCAATGAGCAACGTGCAGCAAGGATAAGACCTCCTTCAATCAGAACAGCACCGTCGTGAAGGGGTGTGTTTTTGAAAAATATTGTCTCGAGCAACTCCGCACTTATCACAGCTTTTAAAATCTCTCCACCTTCAGAGAACATTGCAAGACTGCTTTTTCGGCCGACAACGATCAGCGCCCCTGTTTTCTTCGATGCCATCAACTCACATGCTTTGACAATTTCCTCTACCTCCCTGAGACTGGCAGGTTCATTTGTAACCATCGAAAATAAACGGGATAATGAAAATCTGCTTTTTGTCATATACCGGTTTCCAATGACAAGCAGGAATCTTCTTACTTCCTGCTGAAATACAATAATCAAAGCGATTACACCAACACCTATCACCTGCCCAAGCAAAGCACTGATAAGCTCCATATTAAGAGCTTTAACAATGAGCCAGAAAAGATAGATTAAGAAAATACCAAGGAATATACTCAGGGCTGCAGTACCTCTTATTAGCCGATACAACTGAAAAAGCACGGTTGCTACAAGAAATATATCTATTATATCAAGAATGGTTATGTGAAATGGCATAGGGAGAGTTAATGTTTTGCGTTTATCGTTTATCGTTTATCGTTTATCGTTTATCGTTTATCGTTTATCGTTTATCGTTTATCGTTTGTCGTTTATCGTTTGTCGTTTGTCGTTTATCGTAAATTTTCCATTAATTTAATAGTCTGAACTGCTTCTTTAACATCATGTACCCTCAGGATATCAGCTCCGTTTTGTAAGGCAATTGCATTCATCGCAGTAGTACCATTAAGAGCATCCGAAGGCGAAATGTCAAGGGTTTTCCAGATCATACCTTTGCGGGAAAGACCTGCCATCAGAGGCAAACCGGTTACTGAGAAATCACCCAGCCTCCTGAGAAGTTCAAAATTATGGTCAGTTGTTTTTCCAAAACCGAATCCCGGATCAATAATTATATCTTTAAGTCCCAGTGTCCTCAACCTGTAAATTCTTTCTCCAAACCATTTAAGTATCTCAGCGACTATATCATCATAAACAGGTTTATCCTGCATTGTCTGAGGAGTGCCTTTCATATGCATCAATATGTATGGCACGTTAAGGTTTCCCACAACATTAAACATCTGATCGTCTGCTTCGCCGCCGGAGATATCGTTAATAATACAGGCCCCGTATCCCACGACAGCTTCCCTGGCTATCTCCGATCTGAAAGTATCCACAGAAATTACAGCCTCAGGCAACTCTCTCTTTATCAGCTTAATGGCTTTCAGGACACGTTCACCCTCCTCGTTTAAGGAAATATCCTTTGCCCCCGGACGGGAAGAATATCCCCCTATATCAAGAATGTCAGCTCCCTCCTCAATCATTTTACGGGCTGCCTTAATAATATCAGAATCGCTGTTAAAACGGCTTCCCGGGTAGAATGAGTCAGGCGTGACATTAAGTATGCCCATCACCTTTGGAACGCTCAGATCGAGCAATTTGCCTCCTGTATTGATATATCTTGGTTTCTCGCGGATCATACAAATTAGAATATACGAAATTAACGAATAAAATAATAAAACTCCACACATTTTCATCTTTCGGCTATGGTTATTACATTTGTACTGAATGAAATCTATGAGATGAACAGGCTTTTTGTCATTGAAGGAGTTGATGGAGCAGGCAAATCAACACAAATAAAACTATTGCTCGATTTTTTTGCAGGAAAAGGTTATGATTGTGAGTATATGCATTTTCCACGGACTGAAACTCCATATTTTGGAGAGTTGATTGCCCGGTTCTTAAGAGGAGAATTTGGGTCACTTAACCAGGTAGATCCCTATCTCGTTGCAATGTTGTATGCAGGCGACAGAAAAGACGCCTCTTCACTTATATCAGATTGGTTGTCAGCAAATAAGATAGTGCTTCTCGACAGATACACTTATTCTAATATAGCATATCAGTGTGCAAAACTGCATGAAGCTTCAGATCAGACGAAGTTGATGAAATGGATCCTGACGCTTGAGTTTGAACATTTTGCAATTCCGCAGCCAGCTCTCAATATATTCCTTGATGTGCCTTTTGCATTCGCAGAAAACAATCTCTCAACCGCACGTACCGGGAATGACAGGCATTATTTAAATGGCAGCAGGGACATACATGAAGAAAGCAATACATTTCAAAAAAATGTCCGGGACATTTACCTGAGGGTTGCCGGATCCGACAAGCGTCTCGCTGTTATCGATTGCAGCAACAAGAAGGGAGAGATGCTGAAACCACAGGAAATATTCAAACTTATTATTAATGTTTTAAAAGAACGGGAGCTGATCTGAAATGAAAATAATCCGAACTGCAACCCGAATCATTATTGGCCTCGTTTTTATTTTCTCAGGTGTTGTGAAGGCTATCGATCCACTCGGGACTGCCTACAAATTCCACGATTATTTTCAGGCTTTTCATCTTGGATTTCTTTATAACTTAAGCCTTCCCCTCGCAATATTAATGTGTCTTATCGAATTCATTTCGGGATTCAGTGTCATTACCGGGCTAAGATACAAGACTGGTTTGTGGGGAGTTCTTCTGATTCTTTTGGTTTTTACTCCTCTCACATTGATACTGGCTCTCACAAATCCTGTTTCGGACTGTGGTTGTTTCGGTGATGCCATTCATCTTACGAACTGGCAGACATTCGGGAAAAACATTATACTGTTTGCTTTGTTAATAATTGTCTTCACCGGAAGAAAGCACCCGGTGAAAAGTCCGGGTAAAAAAACGGAATGGGCAATACTGGCAGCCGTATCTGCGGCATTTATTTTGTTTTCACTCGCAAACCTGAGGTACCTGCCGGTTATGGATTTCCTGCCTTACAAAAAGGGCACTAAGATTGCTGATAAAATGATTATTCCGGAAGGCGTTGCAGTTGATAAATATGAAACAACTTTCATCTATGAGAAGGAAGGAGTTAAAAAGGAATTTAGCCTCAGCAACTATCCTGCTGAGGATTCGACCTGGAAATTTGTGGAGCAAAAGTCGATTCTGGTGAAAAAAGGTTATGTCCCTCCTATTCATGATTTCATGGTGACATCCTTATCAGGAGAAGATCTTACACAGAAGATTCTAAATGACCCCGGCTATTCACTTCTTATGGTATCAAAAAAACTTTCGGGTGCTAAACACAAAGCTCTCTCAGAAGGTTTTATACTTGGTAATTATTGTAAGTCAAACAATATAAATTTTTATATACTTACATCTTCAGGGAATGACGAGGTGAATGGTTATGAGAATGGTCTGACATTTTGTTCGGTTGATGAGACCACATTAAAAACTATGGTAAGAGCGAATCCGGGATATGTTCTTCTCAAAGATGGCATAATAATTGGGAAATGGTCATGGGCAAACGTTCCTGAGACTGACTGGTTTGGAAAGCTTCAGTGATGTTATGTTGTTATATTTCCGGATTATGCATGAAAATATTGCTGACAGGGTAAATTGATTGTACATTTAAATATTATAATAAATTAAAATTGGATTTTTATGAGAAAGAAGATTGTTGCCGGAAACTGGAAAATGAATATGGATCTGGCTGAAGGACTTAAGTTCGCAGGATCAATCGACAAATATTTTAAGGATAAACCTGCCGAAAAAGCTACGGTAGTTCTCTGCCCGCCATTTATACATCTGGCCGGAATGAATGAAATACTGAAACATGGGAAGGTGGCTCTGGGAGCTCAGAACTGTGCTTCAGAGGCTTCCGGCGCATATACCGGTGAGGTCTCCGCATGGATGGTAAAAAGTACCGGAGCTCAATACGTAATAATCGGACATTCGGAAAGAAGATCTTATTACCATGAAGATGACAAATTGCTGAATAAGAAAACATTACTTGCTATTAACAGCGGACTGAAAGTAATATTCTGTATCGGGGAAGATAAAAAGTGAAAGAGAAGCAGACAGCATTTTCTGATTGTAAGAAGACAATTGGAAGAAGGCTTATTCAGTCTGACCGAAGAGCAGATGGATATGATTGTTATTGCTTATGAACCTGTATGGGCGATAGGCACCGGTTTAACCGCCACTCCTGATCAGGCTCAGGAGATGCATAAGTTCATCCGGGAGCAGGTAAAAGAAAAATACGGAAATGATTGTGCTAAAAAATTGCCTATCCTTTACGGAGGAAGTTGCAAACCGTCAAACGCTGCCGAGATCTTTTCAAAACCAGATGTAGACGGTGGATTAATTGGCGGCGCGGCACTTAAGAAAGAAGATTTTACCGCAATAGTAGAAGCGTTTTAAGTTGATTGCGGTCCCGATAGTTATCGGGATCGGATTGGAGATTGCGGATTAAAAAATCGCAATCCGAAATTTTAAATTTGATCTCATGATGAAAAAGCTGGTAGTTCTGGTACAATTTATCCTTCTTGCATCGGGTATGGTATATTCCCAGATCAAACCTGCTTTTTCAGGAGACCCTGAGAAATTCAGGTCCGAACTCACGGTTTATATGGGTCCGAACCTGAAGGCTGAACAGACATCTGCACTCAATAGCTTTCTGACAAAATGGGATAGTTCCGCTGTATCCGGAAATGTAAAAGAACAAATAATTAATGTATCGAGCATGCTCGCCTCCAGGCAAATGAGGCCTGTTCCCCATTTCTACGATTTTATTTTAACGTTAAACTATTTCGTTGAATTTAAAAACGAAAAGTCTTTTCTCGAAAACTGGCTTCAGGGGTTGAGTGAGATTGCATTCAATAAAAGGATTAACAATGATAATTTAGATAACTATTTCAGGAACAGCATCTCTATGGCCAGGGAGAACGTGATTTATGAATCGGGAAGCGTAAAATGGAAAATAAAAAACAATAACCTGAATTTTTCTCATGATACTACTATTTACGTTGCTGTAAAGGATGCTACACTTACATGCTACAACCAGAAAGACAGTACTGAAATATTTAATGTCACTGGAGCGTACTATCCGGAAATTCAGGTGTTTATAGGAACAAAAGGCGTTGTGACATGGGAAAAAGCAGGGTATCCGGGGAAAGATGTATTTGCCGAACTGACGAAGTACTCGATAAATCTCAAAAAAAGCAGTTTTACGGTTGATTCTGCCAAACTGACTTATAATGCATATTTCAAAGAACCGGTTCTCGGGTCACTGGCTGATCAGGCAGTGAGTTTTGCAAACAAGGAAAAAGCAAATTTCCCGCGTTTCGAAACTTATGCAAAGGAATTCAGGATAAAAGACATATTCAAAGGTGTGAATTATGAAGGCGGATTGAAATTCGAAGGCGCATCAATAAAAGGGAATGGGAAAAATGCACTTCCTGCAAAAATAACATTGTTCAGAAATGATACCCTGTACCTCAGAGTCAGATCAAAGGAATTTCTATTTTCAAAAAACGGATTGAGCAGCCAGGAGGCATCGATGTCACTTTATCTTGGCAAAGACTCTATCTATCATTCAAATCTTGGTTTCTCATACTTTTCTTCTTCCCGGCAGGTGAACTTATTCAGGACAAACAACCCGGTCTCAAAAAGCCCTTACTTCGATTCCTTTCATAACCTTGATATGTATTTTGAATACCTGTCGTGGAATATGAATGATTCGAAGATCATTCTCTCTCATGCAAGGGGGGCTTCAATGGGATTGGCTCAGTTTGAATCCACCTCATTTTTCAATGCCGATTATTTTCTGCACCTGATGGGACTCGATGATTACCATCCCTTAAACCGCCTGATTAAGTTTGCAGAATGGTTTTATTCTGAAACATTTCCTGTAGAGGATTTTGCAAGATGGCTCGATAAACCTACTTGAATCAGTGACAGGTTTATGCATAGACCTGGCCAACGAAGGATTTGTCTTTTACGATCCCATCCGAAATGAGATTACCATAAAACAAAAAACCAAAGATTTTCTTGCATCATACGCCAAAAGAAAAGATTATGATATTATCAATATAATGAGCGAAACAAAGACTCCTGTTGACAACGCCATTCTCGACCTTAAGAAATATGGTCTTACTGGTTAACGGAGTCAGAGGGGTTCTTCTGAGTGATTCACAAAAAGTTGCGATCTATCCGTATAACCGGCAACTCACAATAGGCAAAAACAGGGATATTTCTTTTGATGGAGTGGTTGAAGCCGGCCTTTTCACTGTATTTGGACATAAGTTTTCTTTCAGCTACGATACTTTTAAGATCAGGCTTCAGAAAATCGATTCAATCAAAATATCGGTTGAAACAGGTGCACAGCGATAAGCTCGGTCGCCCGGTTATCCAAAATGTGGATAACCTGATACAGCTTGGGACTGCAGAACTTTATATTGACAATCCAAATAACAAATCGGGATTAAAGAGCCAGACACAATATCCTATCATAGATGCAAAGACATATTCTTATATTTTCTATGACAAGATTCCCGGACTTGAAGGAGTCTACAAACAGAAGAACTTCTATTTTAAGGTTGACCCCTTCATATATGAAAATATAGATCACTATACTCATCAGGATATAAATCTCGCAGGTGAGTTTGTGGGAGGAAATATCCTGAAACCGATGCATCAGTATCTTGTAATACAGGAAAATAACTCCCTGGGCTTTAATATGACAATTCCTCCTGAAGGCATAAGTGTATATGACAATCGTGCAACGCTCTACAATGCCCTTAGTATGAGCAATAAAGGTCTAACAGGAAGCGGCACGCTAAAGCATCTTACCTCAACAACTGTTTCGGATGAATTTAAATTCTTCCCGGATTCAATGTTGACACAGGCATCTACATTTAATATTGCAAGAGATTCTTCAGGCATATTTCCGGTTGTGGCCAGCAAGGATGCTTCAATAAAATGGCTGATTCAACCCGATGAGTGGACGGCAACACTCGAAACAGGAAAGACTTTTGATATGTTTGGAAACGGGACTTCCCTTGACGGTAAATTGACTCTGTCCGCGGCAAAACTAAACGGCACTGGCATAATTAATCTTTCCGACTCAAGGATTACTTCAAACCTCTTCAGTTTCTCGTCAAACATAATAAAAGCCGATACTGCAGATTATAATTTAAAATCCTCTTCAACAAACGGGTATTCGTTTATAGCTGAAAATGCTAATACTGAGATCAACTTCAATACTAAAAATGGCCAGTTTCAGATTGAATACCGATTCATCGGAAGTAAAATTCCCCGAGATCCAGTATATCTGTACAATGACTGATTTTAGTTACAACATGGATACCCGTGTGCTGAACATGGAGCAAAAAGGTAAATCCAACACCCCACTCCTTACAAGCGATAAACTCCTTCAGCTGGATTTCTCAAGACTTGATAAACCTACATTCTTTGCAACAAATAATATGTCTGATACTGTTGCATTTTCTTCATGGAAAGGCAGCTACCATCTTGATCAGGAATATATTGAGGCAGAGAATATCAATTACATACATGTGGCAGATGCCCTTATTCAACCTGAAAACGGCAAAATAATCATTAACCGGCGTGCCAGGATACAACCCCTGCAAAATGCTTTAATTGCGCTCAATCACCGGCATATATTGCATTCCGCAAAAGTAGATATTGAATCAACAAAAAAATACACGGGTAGCGCTGTTTACGATTATGTCGATGAAAACAAGACCGTTCAGCATATAGATTTTCCTGAACTTGAGGTTGACACAGCTTCAACATATGCGAAAGGTTATATCCCCACATCTCAAAAATTCATGCTTAGCCCCGCCTTTTCATTCACCGGAGATGTTGCTCTATCAGCAAAATCTGACAATCTTACATTCACAGGTGCAGCAGGTATTGTGAGTGACTGTCCAAAGCTTGTTTCATATCCTTTAAAGTTCAAAGGTCCTGTCGATCCCCGGAATGTCATGATTCCTGTTGGTGAAAAACCGAGGGATATAAATGATAATCTGGTCTTTTCCGGTTCCTTCATTAATCTTGACTCAATTCATATATATCCGGCTTTCCTTTCATCACAGAAATCATATTCCGATGTTGGTATCGTGAATTCAAACGGCTGGCTTTATTATGATAAATCCAAAACAAGGTATGTAATCTCTTCGCTTGAAAAAATAAGCGATCCGACTCTACCGGGCAACCTCCTGGCATTTGACAAAAATTTCTGCGTATTGTCTGGTGAAGGGAAAATTGATTTGGGCGTAAACCTCGACTTAGTCAAATTTATAAGTGCGGGTAAAATTATACATACCCTTGACTCGGGCAAAGTGAATATTGAGACATTAATGGCGATCGATTTTTATTTTTCTCCGGAAGCGCTTAGGGTCATGTCTGACGAGATAAGAATGGTGCCATCATTAAAACCAGTTAATCTGGCAACAGAACTTTACAGAAAAGGAATGCCTGATCTTCTCGGACAGAATGTCTCTGCACAACTCAAAGAGGAAACAGACCTCGGGACATCAAGGAATCTGCCAAAAGAATATACGTACAAACTGCTTTTGAATGATGTGAACCTTTTCTGGAATGAATCCACTTCATCATTCCGTTCGAAAGGGAAAATAGGCATAGGATTCATCGGAGCACAACCAATAAATGCTTATGTTGACGGATTTATAGAAATTCAACGCAGAAGATCAGGTGATATGATTGATATCTATCTGAAAGGTGACAGGTCAACATGGTATTATTTCTCATACTTCAAAGGGGTTATGATGACCCAGTCGGGTAACAACGAATATAACACGCTAATTTCAAAAATCAAGCTTAATGACAGGAAGGATCCCCGCTCAACGGTAAGAGTGCCATATACCTACATGATCTCAGTTGAAGACAGACTTGGAAAATTCCTGCAAAGAATGTCGGATAATAAGCCCGATGAAGAAAGTCAGGGAGATCTTAATGGTCTTGTACAATGAGTTTGCCCCTCTCTCCCAACTCAATGAGTTCCATATCGTGAATATCTTTCCCGTCTATCTGGAATTTCAGGATAGTCATGAATTTATGAAATCCGTTATATCCTGCGGCACCAGGGTTGACATACAGGAAACCCATTTTATTATCATACATAACCTTGGCAATATGGGAATGTCCGCATATAAACAGGTCAGGTTTATTTTCAGAAAACCGAGGTAATAATTTTCTTTCATAATGGCCGGGTGTTCCGCCAATATGCGTGATCCAGACCCTGACATCTCCGCTCATAAAAATAAGATGTTCAGGATAGACGGTTCTTACAATCGCATTATCAATATTTCCATAAACTGCCTTTAGTGGTTTGATCAATGCCAGTTTATCTGCGGTTTCAAGATTGCCAATGTCACCCGCATGCCATATCTCATCACAATCAGCAAAATGATCAGAAATTCTAGGATGAATCCATCCATGTGTATCGGAGAGAAGGCCAATTTTCATGAGTTTTTAACTGGTTAAATATAGTCAATTACTGCTTTCCCTGTAAGCCGGAGAAAGGAAGAAAACCGTGGGAAATTTTATAGTTCGTAAATATAAGGGCAATTTCCCTAATTTTGTATAAACTCATTTCTATGGAAATATTTTATGCACCTGACATTTCGGGCGATATTTATGCACTTGATGAAAAAGAATCAAAACATATAATCAGGGTTTTGAGGATGGCTAAAGATCAGGAGGTAAAGCTGATTGACGGGAAAGGCAATCTATATCAAGGCTTCATCTCGGTCCCCGATCAGAGAAAATGCATCATACAAATAACCGGTGTTATAAATAACTATGAAAGAAGGAGTTACAGGCTTCATATAGCTATCTCGCTGCTAAAAAATCCGGAACGGTTTGAGTGGTTCATTGAGAAAAGCGTTGAAATAGGGATAGATGAAATAACCCCTCTGATTTGCAGAAACACTGAAAAAACAGGGATAAAACCTGAAAGGATAAATAATCTTATCATCTCGGCAATGAAACAATCGCTAAAAGCTGTAAAGCCGATTCTCAATAAGCCATGCAATTTCAGGGATTTTATTGGCAAACCTGCAGAGGGAATAGGAATGATAGCTCATTGCGATAAAAATTTCATTCGACACAACATCTCTTCTGTATATTCAAAAGATAAAGAGGCAGTGATAATGATCGGTCCTGAAGGTGATTTCAGCCCCGAAGAAATTGAATCAGCTGTCAGCATGGGATATAATCCTGTGCATCTGGGATCCAGCAGGTTAAGAACAGAAACGGCAGGCATTGCTGCCTGCCATTCCGTTTATTTCATAAATCAATAAGTATTCGCGGCATCCGGCCTTACCTCGCAAGAACATTATACGCTGATACTGTATTGCTTACTACCGCACTTAGGACACGTGTATCTTAAAACCGGCTGTTCTTTCATGATTCCTCTTTTTTAATATTTCCTGACTTTGATTTCCATCTTCCCGATTTTCGGAGAGCCTGATCAATAATATATTCGATCTGACCATTTGTGCTGCGAAATTCATCAGCAGCCCACTTTTCCAGAGCTTTCAGTTTCTCGGGGTCGAGCCTGAGCACAAATGGTTTTTTCTCGCTCATATTATGAATGCAAAGTTCCTGTGTTTACAATAGGGGTAGCATCTTTATCGCCGCACAGCACAACCATAAGATTGCTTACCATGGCAGCTTTTTTCTCTTCGTCGAGTTCAACAATGTTCTTATTTGAAAGTTGTTCAAGAGCCATCTCTACCATTGATACCGCACCTTCAACAATTTTGAATCGCGCCGATACTACTGCTGATGCCTGTTGTCGTCTCAGCATTGCATTTGCAATCTCTTCAGCATAAGCGATATAGTTTATTCTAGCTTCAATCACTTCAATGCCGCAGATGTGCAAGCGTTCTCTGATCTCTTTTTCAAGCTCATTATTAACTTCTTCCCCACCGCTCCTCAAAGCAATTACTGCATCATGATCCTCAAAGTTATCATAAGGGTATAGCCCGGCAAGTTTCCGTAGGGCAGCATCGCTCTGGACAAGCACGAAGTGCTGATAATCATCTACATCGAAAACAGCTTTGTATGTCTCGGAGACCCTCCATACAAGAACAAGACCAATTTTTATAGGGTTACCGATCTTATCGTTAACCTTAATCGGATCACTGTTAAAGTTACGTGCCCGGAGAGAGATACTTCTCTTAAGATAAAAGGGATTTACCCAGAAGAATCCATTTTCCCTGATTGTACCCTTATAAGCACCAAAGAGAACCATAACGCTTGAACCATTTGGGTTTACGACCGTGAATCCAAGGATTGTGAAGATGAATAAAAGCATCAGGATAACGCCGAGCCAGATTATTTCATACACAAATCCTGTAATAGCGCCTCCGATGAATAGTATTGCCATCAGGAGAGCCAGATAACCCGACATGGGTTTTACAATAATTTCCTGTTTCATAGATTTTGATATTATTTTAATATCATAAAGATATTATTTTAATTCATTCAAAAGCAAAAAAAACACAGAAAATATTTCTGTGTTTTTTATTTTTTTTAAACTTTCTTCCTGATCTTAATTTTCAGGTCTCTGGTCATACACCTTCCAGGCACAGCTTTTATGAGGTGGAGGAGGTCTATTACATCGCTGAATTCAGAGTTTAATCCCCATGCATCTTCATACAAATCGATATTGTTAACTCTGACATCCGCGTATGTAATTAAAGGAGTAGAACTTAAATCCATAGGCTTCATGTTTTCATTTATCTGAAAACGGCCCCCTGTTATCTATTATTGTAAATATATCTCAAAATATTTTTAAACAACTTATAACAACTGATTCCTTGTCGTCAGGCACATGTCAGTTCACAGTAAGACTGATTTTATTATCGATCATAATTCTTCTCATATTGATTAGAGCATATCTCATCCGGCCCAGAGCTGTATTTATACTTACATCGGTAATATCGGCTATTTCCTTAAAACTTAATCCGGCATAATGTCTTAATATCACCACTTCCCTCTGATCATCAGGCAACTGACTTATCATTTTCCTTACATCCTTCTGAATCTGGCGTTTGATCATGTCATCCTCTACATTATCTTCTGCAAATGCTTTGGAATTGAAAAGATCTGATTCATAATTGTCATTGGAAATTGTATTCATCTGCTTGATTCTCCGGAAATGATCTATTATCAGGTTATGAGCTATGCGCATCACCCACGATATAAACTTCCCGTTATCAGCATATTTTCCGGCTTTTACCGACTGAATAACTTTCAGGAATGTATCCTGGAATATATCCTCGGCAAGAGCAAGGTCGCGTATATACAAACTGATATAAGCGAAAACTTTATTCTTATGACGGTGGATTAATTTTTCGAAACAAGACTGATCACCTTTTATAAACTTGAGTATCAGTTCATAATCGGAAATTGTATTACTCATAACTCTATCTTTAAATTAACTAGAGTAGAGATTTTTCTATAGGCAGTCTTTGTTAGTAAGTATTCATTCGGATACAAAGAAAACAATTATTTTGATTTGAATGTATTACTTTTGCGCTTTAATAAAAGTTTTAACATAATTTAGAACGAATCTTATATGCATGATTGCATTGAAATCAAGGGGGCACGCGTACATAATCTAAAAAACATCAGTCTGAAAATTCCCAGAAACAAGCTTGTGGTAATTACGGGAGTTTCAGGTTCAGGTAAGTCTTCTCTCGCATTTGACACTATTTATGCGGAAGGACAACGAAGATATGTTGAGAGTCTTTCTTCCTATGCCAGGCAGTTCCTTGGCAGAATGAATAAACCAGAAGTAGACTTTATTAACGGAATCCCTCCCGCTATCGCAATAGAACAAAAGGTAAACTCAAGAAATCCGAGATCCACCGTTGGAACTTCCACTGAGATATATGATTATCTGAGACTTCTTTATGCCAGAATAGGACGGACATATTCACCCGTTTCAGGTAAAGAAGTAAAAAAACACAGCGTTGATGATATTATTAATTACCTCAAGGAACTCCCTGACGGGGAAAAAGCAATAATTACTTCTCCGGCTGAAATACCCGAAAATATAAATATAAAGGAATATTTTTCATTCCTCGGCAAACAGGGTTTTAACAGGATTGAGGTTGATGGTGAACTCATAAAAATCGATGACTTAAAATCAATCAGGGAATTTAAACAGGGACAACATCTCAATATCGTTATCGACAGACTGGTTATAGATCATTCAGCCGACAGTCTGAGCAGGGCTGCAGATTCAGCCCAGACGGCTATTCAGACAGGTAAAGGCTATTGTCAGGTTGTCATATTGGGTGAAGAGGATGTAATAAGGGAAAATTTCTCCAATATATTTGAGGAAGACGGAATCTTCTTTGAAGAGCCAAACGAATACCTGTTCAGTTTTAATAATCCTATCGGTGCCTGTCCTGTATGTGAGGGTTACGGGAAGATAATAGGGATAGATGAGAATCTTGTTATACCCAATCAGAACCTGTCAGTTTATGAAGATGCAATAGTCTGCTGGAAAGGTGATTCGATGAAAGCATGGAAAGAGAGACTTGTAGCAAGCGCTGAATTATTCGGTTTTCCCATACACAAACCCATATATCAGCTTACACAGGCACAGAGGGATCTGCTATGGAAAGGGAACAAATATTTTTACGGGTTGGACAAATTCTTTCAGCATCTTGAGGAGAAAAAATATAAAATCCAGTACAGGGTTTTGCTTAGCCGTTACAGGGGAAAAACAGTTTGCCCTGAGTGCAAAGGATCGAGGCTGCGTAAAGAAGCCGGTTATGTAAAGGTTTCGGGAAAGACTATTCAGGAACTGGTCTCAATGCCGGTTGGCGATTTATACAATGTCTTTCTGGCATTTGATTTAAATGAAAGCGATACAACAGTGGCAGAACGTCTTATCAAAGAGATTTCTGTCAGGATAAAATTTCTCATTGAGGTGGGCCTCCCCTATCTTACTCTCGATCGTTTATCAGCAACATTATCAGGGGGGGAATCTCAAAGAATAAACCTCTCTACCTCACTCGGAAGCAATCTTGTCGGTTCGATGTATATCCTGGATGAACCAAGTATAGGACTTCATCCGCGTGATACAAATCTGCTTATTACCGTACTGAAAGAGCTCCGGGATCTTGGGAACTCAGTCCTGGTTGTAGAACATGAAGAAGAAATTATCAGAGCAGCCGATCAGATAATAGATATGGGTCCTGAAGCGGGCAGATTAGGCGGCGAGCTCGTTTATCAGGGGGGCCTCGATTTGTCGACTGCAAACAAATCTCTGACAGCCGGATACCTTAGTGGAAGACTGGTGGTGCCAGTTCCGAAAACACGAAGGAAGTGGAACAGTTTTATCCAGATCACGGGCGCGAGGGAGAATAACTTAAAAGTCATAGATGTCAAATTTCCTCTACATACCATTACGGCTGTTACCGGAGTAAGCGGATCGGGAAAATCGAGTCTGGTTTCGGATATATTATATAAAGTACTTTCTGATAAAATCAATGGAACAAATTTAAAGCCAGGTCAATACAGAGACATAACGGGAGATGTATCGGTTCTTACCGGTATCGAGCTTGTTGATCAGAATCCAATAGGACGGTCAAGCAGGTCAAACCCGGTTACCTATCTGAAAGCTTATGATGAAATCCGAAAACTCTATTCAGAGCTTCAGGCTTCGGTACAGAATAATTATAAAGCATCCCACTTCTCTTTCAATATTGAAGGAGGAAGATGCGAAGAATGCCAGGGTGAAGGCATAATACGGGTGGAAATGCAGTTTATGGCCGATGTGGAACTTACATGTGAGAGCTGCAAAGGTATGAGGTTCAAAAAAGAAATTCTCGATGTAAAATATCATGGAAAGAATATCTATGACATGCTTGAGATGACCATTGATGAAGCAATAGACTTTTTCAACTCCCATCCGGGCAAAAATGAAAAGAGGATCACTGAGAAGCTTAAGCCGCTTGCAGATGTGGGTTTGGGATACATTAAAATGGGACAATCATCGAGTACTCTGTCGGGTGGCGAAAGCCAGAGAGTAAAACTGGCATATTTTCTCAGTCAGGAACGCGGAAACGGACACATATTGTTTATTTTTGATGAGCCTACCACAGGTTTGCATTTTCATGATATCAACAAGCTTCTCAAATCTATAAATGCCCTGGTTGATCACGGCCATTCAGTAATTCTCATTGAGCATAACCAGGAAGTTATTAAATGTTCCGATTGGGTAATTGATCTGGGTCCTGAAGGTGGTGAAAATGGCGGTTATATTGTTTTTGAAGGAAAACCTGAAGATCTGGCGAAGTGCAAAGGGTCCTATACGGGAAAATATCTGGCGCCAAAGCTTTTAAAACAGACAGTTAAATACCAATAGTATATAAAACATATAGGGACGTTGCATGCAACGTCCCTACCATGTTTTTACAGAACAAAATAATTATTTCTTTACCTTAAATCCAAACATTATTGCAACACATCCACTGACAGGGGTTTCACCCGACTTGTTGAATGAATTAACCTTAACGATCAGTTTAAGCTGCTGACTTGACTGAAGTTTGAAGTCCCATGTTCTTGAGTAGTTTGCATCTTTATTTGAATACAGGACATTTTTATTTGCATCGAGGACTCTGAATTCCACTTCCGGAAGTTTTTCATCGCCGCATATCGCAACCCTGTATTCCATGTCGGAATAAAAAGTCTTATATAATTCTGCTTCTTCGCCTTCGACAAGAATTGCTGCATGATAGTTACCGTCGTGTGTATATGCTCCGAGTTCGGGGATACATACTTTTTTGGCAAATGCCTTGCACTGACCATTTACAGATAATGTAGTTGCGAGCAGAATCAGTGTCAGTATTGGAATAATTTTAGGTATTCTCATGGGGTTAGTTATTTACGAATGTCTTTCTAATCTCGGCAACTGCGGTGGAGAGTTCTTTAAATACTTGCGGGGTCATGTCTGTTTTGACTTCTGACTTGAGAACCGTAGTGTTTGATTCTTTGTCAAATTCAGGTCTTACTTTTGAAGTTGTAAGGGTGATCTTATCAAAAATAACTTTCAGACTCTTGACCTGAATAATCAGGTCATCCACTGCAGGATTTCCTTTGCTGCTTTCCAGCAAGTTAAGAAGTATGTCGATTGAGAGTTTCTGGTCAATAATTCTGCCGACAAGTTTATTTCCGTTAAAATCCTTCATATCAACGAGCTGCGTTGAAATATACAGACCTTCGAACCATCCGCCTACCAGCACCATTGCTGCTATAGCGGGCTGGCCATTATCAGAAAGATATGAATTGGAATTCATGAATGTTTCACTCACAATTTCCATAATAACCTCACTGTTATTGATGTTTTCTTCAAGTTTGTCTATCTGTGACTGCTCAATTGCTTTAAGAATTCCTAAACCATCAGCCATCTTTTTGGCTGCATTCATATAGTCGATTATTAGTTGTGTCTGTTCGTAAAGACTGGCAAAGCTAAGATCGCAGGTATAAATGCCAAGATTAAGCGCCATACTTTTATTTGTTACATAATTATTGCTGTTACCGACAGGATTCAGCAAAGAAGCATCAAATCGGGCGCCAGCTGACTTAATAAGCATGGCTGATTCAAGTGGTGATGGTAGTGCATTAAATATTTTTTCTGCCTGTTTAATGTCTTCCACTACTGCGGTATTGTCTTTAGGTACGCTTACTGTTGTATCTTCTTCTCTGGGCGCTTTTGTACCACCGGACTTACATCCTGCGAGCAGACTGGCAAACATAAAAACTACCATCAGAATTTTTGAACAAATTCCACACTTTCTATTCATGATATAATTATTTAATTGTCAAACCTATTTCTCGACTAAATTAGTATAATATTTTTATTTTTCAAAAACAGCTTTAACTAATTGAGTGGATTTCTAACTTTGTTACAAATAATAAGAAATGATAAGATCAGACATTAAGTTAAAGGAGCTTGCAGAAATATTAAACAAAGACAGTAATCTTGTCATTACTGAAAAGATTGAAGAGCTTCGTCAGGAAAAACCTTTTGAGGGAGCTATAGGTATGTTAACTTCCTGCTATGATAAAACCGATGATAATGCAATCAGAAAGAGCATTGCCGGATTTCTGAATGATCTGAAGGACCCGACAGTTTGTGTTGAGGTCATCAGTGAAATCAGTAAACCCTGGAAGCACGATACAATAAGCATGTTAGTCTCATCGTGCTGGCAATCGGGATTGAATTATTCCGACTATTCCATCGAACTTGCAAAAGCATTTATAAGCGCTGATTATGTGACTGCTTTAGAATGCCTTACAGTTATAGAAGAGTCAGTCGCTGATCTTAGCAGGGAACGTAAAGACGAAGTTATAAAGCTGATTGAAGACAGTTCATCGGATGTTCCCAATGAAATAACCACCTTAAAATCCGAGTTATTGCTGATACTCGAAAGGTGATAAAAAGCTAATCTTTCGTCACATCTTTCTTCAATATCATTTTGGAAATTTGATCAAACCTTGGAGATCCCTCACTCATCCACCATAAGCGTTTAAATATCTGTAAATGAGAAAGGTGGATTCGTTTGGGATGACACATGTCTAAGCGGAACAATTGAAGGAAAGCTGCGATGAATCAACTTTTTCTCATTCTAACGGTACCTTTCTAGTCACTTATCAGATATTTCCCTGCCTGCCAGGTTCCTAATCTTCCGAAGAAAAATACTTCATAAACTGGGTTCTCTCGAAGACAACCGGCTTTTCGTAGTTATGCCAGTTTAATTTGCCTCTGAACTCATCAGTATTCTTGAATGATTTTTCCTCCATCCAGTCGGAGAGTTGCTGATTCAATGTACTGAGATATGATATACCTTTCTCATATAAAACAGAGCATACCTGCACGGTGTCGGCCCCTGCAAGGATATATCTTATTACATCGTCACCGCAGTGCACGCCCGTTGAGGCTGAGATATCAATATCTATATTCTGAGCGCTTGTCATCGCTATCCATCTGAGGATGTTACGTCGTTCACTTTCGTTGCTGAAAATTGAAGCAGATACAATTTCCATTTTTTTGATGTCAATATCAGGTTCATAGAATCTGTTAAACAAAACAACCCCTTCAACTCCCCTCAGGTAAAACTGGTCAATCATATACAGTATATTCGAGAAACGGTATCCGATCTTAACAGCAATCGGAATTTTAACTATCGATCTAAGTTTTTCGATAAGCTCGAAGTAAATTTTTTCACAATCCTCAGCAGTTTTTTTTCTGTCGAGTGGCATAAAGAAGACATTGATTTCAAGAGCATCGGCCCCGAGCCACGACTATATTTGAGGCAAAATCAATCCAACCCTTTGATGAGAAGCAGTTTATACTGGCTATAACAGGAATTTTCAGATTCTCTTTAGCTGATTTTATCAGATCGAGGTATTCGTCTACTGAATGGGATTTCGAGTAGTAGGATATATAATCGTCAGCTTCAGGAAATCCTGAGGAGACTGATATTGAATTAATATGTTGAATGATCTGTTCTTCAAAAAGTGATTTAAGAACAACAGCGCCGGCTCCACTTTTCTCTGCTTCTTTCAGATTGGCAATTGTAGATGTCAGCCTGCTGCTGCTTATGATGAGCGGACTTGTTAAGGTAAGACCGAGATAATTTGTTTTAAGGTTTTCCATATATAATTATTCTAGACTTGAATTTCTTTCGCCAAAGATCAAACTTCCGATCCTCACCATTGTCGTGCCTTCTTTAATTGCTGTTTCATAGTCGCCCGACATTCCCATCGATATTTCCTTAAAATAGTTTACGGAAGCGAAATGATTGCATTTGATTTCATCAAAACATTCCCTGAGATAGCGGAATTCCCTCGCTACCTGATCCATGTCTGACGTAAAAGTAGCCATTCCCATCACTCCGCATATCCTTATATTCCTTAAAAAAGAAAGATCGTTTGTCTGCAGTATTCCTTCCAGTTCATCCATCGAAAATCCGAATTTTGTTTCTTCCGCCGCAATATGGATCTGAAGCAGGCAATCGATGATTTTTTTTGCTTTCTGAGCTTCAGTATTTACCTCAACTAATAGATTATGTGAGTCTATCGACTGTATCATACTGATAAACGGGACGACCGATTTTACTTTATTGCTCTGAAGATGACCTATGAGATGCCATTCAATATCACCGGGCAGAAGATCTTTTTTAGACAGGAGTTCCTGTACCCGGTTTTCTCCAAAGCGACGCTGACCAAAATTGTAAGCATCCATAATATTGCTTACAGGTTTAGTTTTGGATACCGCAATAAGCTTCACAGATTCAGGGATCTGTGATCTCAAATTAATTATTCTTTCTCCAATATCCGTCATCTGTCAATAATTATTAAAACATAAATTTACGAAAATTGGAGACATCACGCGGTACTCTGTGTCAGTTCCTGATTTTTTTATTGAACGTAAAATATGATTCTTCTAATCCAGAAGGTGAATAACCAGGCCGCTCCTTAGCTTTGGTTCAAACCACGTAGATTTAGGCGGCATGATATTCCCGGAATCGGCTATGGTAATAAGCTGATTCATTGAAACCGGGAAAAGAGCAAATGCCACTTTCATTTCACCGCTATCCACTCTTTTTTTAAGCTCTTTCAGCCCGCGAATGCCTCCTATAAATTCAATTCTCTTTGACCTTCGCAGGTCCTGAATATCGAGCACCGGACTAAGTATCTGGGTTGTAAGGATGGTTACATCCAATACACCTATCGGGTCATTGTCGTCGTATGTGTCTGGTTTTGCTGTAAGGCTATACCACTTTCCTTCTAGATACATCCCAAATTTATGGAGCTTACCTGGTTTGTATGTTTTGGTTTTTTCCTCAATTATGAAGCTGCGTCCGAGGCGTGATAAAAAATCCTCAGCAGAAAGCCCGTTGAGGTCTTTTATCGTTCTGTTATAGTCGATTATCTTCAGCTGATTGGCCGGAAAATGCACAGCAAGGAAGAAGTTATACTCTTCAGTGCCGTTATGGTTTGGATTGCTTTCCCTTTTTTCTTTCCCCACAAGTGCGGCAGCAGCTGTACGGTGATGGCCATCAGCCACATAAGTATATGGAACTTTTTCAGAAAACAGTTTTTCGATTAGTTTATTTGTTCCTGCTTTATTTATAACCCAGAAATGATGACCAAATCCATCTTCAGAGATGAAATCGTATCCGGGTTTTTCATTTTTAACGATTTGATCCACTATATCATCAATTTCTTTCACGGCAGGATAGGCAAAAAATACAGGTTCAATGTTTGCATTATTGACCCGCACATGTATCATGCGATCCTTTTCTTTATCGGGACGAGTCAGCTCATGTTTTTTAATAACACCCTTAAGATAATCATCGACAGAGGCGCAGCCTACAATTCCATATTGGGTACGTCCGTTCATGGTTTGGGCATAAATATAATAACAGGGATTCTTATCCTGTATGAGCCATCTTTTTTTCTGCCACTCCTGAAAATTTTCAACCGATTTACGATAAACAGTTTCGGAATGAGTATCAGTGTCACCAGGAAGGTCTATTTCAGAACGGGTGATATGCAGGAGTGAGCACTCTTTGCCTTCTGCCATTTTAGTGGCTTCCACTGTATTCATAACATCATAAGGCAGGCAGGCAAGATCTTTTGCGAGCGCACGGGGAGGCCTTAAGCCCCTGAAAGGTTTAATAACTGCCATAGAATCTACATTTTAAATGCTACTTGTTTATTCTGTATTTATCATTGCCGGTATTGAAATAATCGACAATCTGGCGGGCAGCTGCGAGACAAGCGTTTATATTGGCTTCCTCGGTATTTGCTCCCATCTTTTTTTCGGTAAAAAGAAACTTTCCCTTATATTTTTCTTCGAATATTGCCTTACAATCAGGTGCAACATCAGAGAGGTATCGGAAATCGGGGCGTTCCTCAAATATTTTAAGAAGTGAATCCTCGTCAATTACTTCCTTTCTGGCTGTGTTAATAAGGACAGCTCCTTTGGGCATTAGTTTTAACAAATCATAGCCAATTGATCTTTTGGTTTTTTCGTTCAATGGCATATGAAGTGAAAGATACTGACATTTTGAATACAATTCCTCTGTGGTATTGATGGCTTTAACGCCATATTTTTTTACATCTTTCTCAATGACAAACGGATCGAACGTGTACACATCCATCCCAAAGCCACGTGCTATCTCAGCAACATATCGTCCCACATTTCCAAAGGCATGTATGCCAAAGGTCTTCCTCCTGAGCTCTGTCCCGGATTTCCCGTTAAATCCTCCGCGGGCCTGGTGCAGCATGAGTGCGAATACCAGTTCAGCTACTGCATTTGAGTTCTGTCCGGGAGTAGTCATCGCCACTACGTTATGGGCAGTGCAGGCTGTGAGATCAAGATTATCATAACCAGCTCCGGCTCTGACCACTATTTTCAGATTTTTTGCCGCGTTCAGCACTTCTGCTGTGACCAGGTCGCTTCTGACAATCAGTGCGTCAGCATCAGCAACTGCTGTTAAAAGATCGGCGTGATCTGTATATTTTTCGAGTAGCGCAAGTTCATAACCTGCTGCTTCAGTTACTGTACGGATCTGATTAACTGCTACAGGAGCAAAAGCTTTTTCTGTAGCTACAAGTACTTTCATTATCAGCAGTTTAAATGAACAAACTAATTTTTCGACTCAAATTCCTTCATAGCGGCTACAAGAGCCTCAACACTCTCTTTCGGAAGCGCATTGTAAGTTGATGCGCGGAAGCCTCCAACCGAACGGTGTCCTTCAATACCCAGCATTCCCTGCGCTTTGGCAAATTCGGCAAATGGTTTTTCCAACTCCTTATATTCGGGAGACATGACAAAACAAATGTTCATGAGCGATCTGTCTTCAGGATCTGTTACTGTCGGCATGAACAATTTATTTCTGTCGATCTCATCATAGAGGATCTTTGCTTTTTCAATATTTTTCTTTTCGATGGCTTTTACACCGCCAAGGTTTTTCAGCCATGTAAGAGTCTGCTGAGCTGCAAAAATTGCAAATACAGGAGGCGTATTGTACATAGTCTCGCCTTTAATATGAACACGGTAATCAAACATTGACGGAATTGGCCTTGTAACTTTCCCAAGAACATCTTCCTTTACAATAACAAATGTGACGCCGGCAGGTGCCAGATTCTTCTGCGCTCCGCCGTATATAACTGAATATCTTGAAATGTCCACCGGGCGGCTGAAAATGTCTGACGACATGTCAGCAACAAGTGGAACTTTTACATCAGGATCTTTTTTCAGTTCAGTTCCGTAAATTGTATTATTTGTAGTGATGTGAAAATAATCGGCATCGGATGGTACTGTGTAATTCTTTGGAATAAAATTAAACAGCTTCTCTTTTGAAGATGCCACTTCTATAACTTCTCCGAAGAGTTTTGCTTCTTTTTGTGCCTTGGAAGCCCACTCACCTGTGTTGAGGTAAGCAGCTTTCTTATTAAGCAGATTCATTGGAATCATTGCAAACTGCATGCTGGCTCCTCCACCGAGAAACAATACATGGTAACCTGCCGGTATTTCAAGCAGATCTTTAAACAGTGCGATTGTGTCGTTTATGCAGGCAACAAATTCTTTGCTGCGATGTGAAATCTCAAGAACAGATAATCCTGAACCTGCAAAATCTTTAATTCCTTCGATAGTTTTATCAATAGTGTACTGAGGAAGTATCGATGGACCTGCATAAAAATTGTGTTTTTTCATAAAGGACTTGTTATAATTTATATTGAAAAATTGCGGATTTAAGTTATTGGCAAAAATAAATAATTATTCAGGAGAAACAGGCTTAGGAAATCAGATTTAATTTATACAGGTACAAGGAAGCCATCTTTCATAACCGGAATTATTTGTGTAACATCGGTTGTCAGACAGTAATGGATGCAGTCATCCAGATTCTTATCTCTCAAACGGCTCCGTTGTGCTGCTTTTTCAATATAACCGAAAAGATCTGGAGCTGCAAGGCTCCATAGATCGACAGCTGCAGCGGTTGAATCACAAATAGCCGAGTAACAACCGCTCCTGAGTAATCCGTCTGCCAGTGCTCCTGCACAAATGGTGTCTTCAAGATTGAATCTGTTCTTCCAGCCTGCACAGAATAAAAGTACATCCTTGTCCTGTTTAATAAGCCACCTTGTAAGTTCGCTTAAATTGAGAAATGACCCGATAACAGTTTTAAAAGCCGGAGAGGCCAGCTTAATAAGAGCAGTGCCGTTGGTTGTACTGTAGACAATTGTTTTATCCTCAACCCTGTCGGGTGTGAAATTGAATGGAGAATTACCAAAATCAGCAAAATCAAGCACATATCCGTCACGTTCGGCAGCTACAAGAAATCCCTTTGACTTGTATTCCTTCGCTTCTTCGACTCCGGCAACCGGAATTATCCGTGCTGCACCATTTGCAAATGCAGTGCAAATCGATGAAGAGGCACGTAACACGTCAATAATAACTACAATTGAATCTTTGTGATTTTCAGGTTCAAATAATGCAGGAGAAAAACAGGTTTCTAAACTTCTGGTTATAGTTGATTTTATCATTCAATTTTCTCTTTCTTATTTAATGACCCCCTTTCTTATTTCCCCCAAGGGGGAAACGGTGGATCCGTGCCATTTCGAATCTACTCCTTCCCCCCTGGGGGAAGGTCGGGAAGGGGGTTTAAGTATTCTAACAGCCTACCCTTTTCTATAAATAGGAAATTCAACAACCTCTGCTTTAATGTCTTTATTCCTTATCCTGATAAATATTTCAGTGCCGGTTTTCCAGTAACCTTTGTTCAGATAAGCCATCCCAATACCCTGTTTCATCATCGGCGACATTGTTCCTGAGGTTACTTCGCCAATCTGTTCACCATTTGCATTTACCACTTCATAATGTTGTCTGGGTATTCCCCTTTCTGTCATTACGAATCCTTTGAGTCTCTTCTGCAACGCCTTCTTCTTTCTGTTTCAGCAAAAGAGCCTTATCAATAAAGTCCTTGTCATCGGTAAATTTCGTAATCCATCCTAAACCAGCTTCAATCGGAGATGTCAGGTCATTTATATCGTTACCATACAGGCAAAAACCCATTTCCAGACGTAATGTATCACGGGCGCCAAGACCGATAGGCTTAATATTAAACTCTTTCCCGGCATCAAACACAGCTTTCCAAAGCTTTGGGCCATCTTCATTTTTGACATAGATCTCACAGCCACCGGCACCCGTATAGCCTGTTGTTGAAAATATTACATCTTTTATTCCTGCGAATTCGAGCACCTTAAATGTGTAGTATTCCATATCTTCAACAGTCGTGCCGGTAAGTTTCTGCATAGCTTTCAGGGCCTGGGGACCCTGGACTGCCAGCTGGGCAATACCGTCAGAGGCATTTATAAGATCTTTCCCGACAATTAGCCCAAACTTCCCGGCATTCTTAACGCACCAGTTCCAGTCTTTCTCAATATTTGCAGCATTAACAACAAGAAGATATTTTTCAGTGTTATATCTGTATACCAGCAGATCATCTACTATTCCTCCTTTACCATTAGGAAAGCATGAGTACTGAATCTTTCCATCAAAAAGAGCAGATACATCATTCGATGTTATAAACTGAAGAAATTTTAGCGAAGACGGACCAGTCACCATGAACTCCCCCATATGTGAAACATCAAAAACCCCAACCCCCTCTCTCACCGTTATATGCTCTTCGTTTATTCCGGTATATTCAACAGGCATGTTATATCCGGCAAAAGGAACCATTTTGGCGCCTGCCTCCTGGTGAAATTTAATAAAAGCTGTATTTTTCATCTAAAATTTGGATTAAATAATAATCATTACCACATCTCTGAAGTTATGCAAAGCAAGCTAATACTTTCCTGAAAAAATCTGATGATTGTCAGAATTCAAGAATTTTAAACTCAACCCGTCTGTTTTTTGCACGTCCGGAAGCCGTTTTATTATCTGATATTGGTTGTGATGAGCCGTAGCCCTTGAAGATCATTCTGGATTTATCAATCCCATTCTTAACAAGGTAATCAACAACTGTTTTAGCTCTTGCTTCAGAAAGTTTTGAGTTAATCAATTCACTTCCGGTACTATCGGTATGTCCCGAAATTTCAATCTTCATCTGAGCATTTTCATTCATTATATCGAGTAAACGGTCGAGTTCAGTTGATGAGGCGGCAGTCAGGATTGATTTTCCGGTTTCGAAAAGAATATTTTTTAGCACAACTTTCTTTCCAACTTTTACCTTAATCAATTCAATATTAAGATTATAATTTTCCCTTGTCCAGTTTTCAGGAACATCAATCCGTTTAACATCAGACAAATATCCTGTGGCGTGCAAATCGATTTTATAAGATTTCTTAGCCGGCAGCTTCACCCTGTACCCTCCATCTGTTTCAGAGCTGGCCGTAGTTGCAACTATGTCGTTTGTAGAAAGTTCCATGACATCAATTTTTGCCAGTACTGACGCACCTGTTTCTGAGTCCTTTATCTTCCCTGTCAGGAATACCGGATGTTCCACTGTCACAGGAGGTGCAGGAACTGCAGGTGCCTGCTTAATGATTAAAACAGTATCCCGTATGATCACGGGTTCAGGTTTTGTTTCAATAACAATATGTTCTGGAGGTAGAATTCTTCCCTGGTATATATCAGAGCCTCCAGATCCGCCGCTTCGGTTTGAAACAAAATAAAATGCGCTGTCATCAACTGGTGAAGGAACATAGAATAATTCATCCCAGGGGGTATTAACAGGACAACCATAATTAACTGCCGGCTCCCACGCGTCTGTTTTATTCCTTATGCTGTAAAAAATATCGAATCCTCCTATGGAATTGTGACCCCTGGAACTGAACCACATGGTGTCTCCGCCATAGGACAATCTTATTCCTTCCTCGTCAAAGATTGTATTAATTGAACTCCCCGCATTCTGTGGCTTTGACCATTTACCAGCATCTGACTTCCTGATAAAATAAATGTCTTTCCCTCCTATATTGTCTTTCCCTTTATCTGAAACAAAATATATTTCTCCACCCGAAGGCGAAATTGCGAAAGCAGTTTCGGTTGCCCGCGAATTGATCTTGTAAGGTATTTTGCGCGGTGATTTCCAAATACCTTTATTATACTCCGATACCTTTATGTCACCATTATTTGATGAGCCTTCATAGACATATAACTGAGTATTTGATGAATTCAGGAAAAGAGGCGTTTCACAGTACTTCGTAGACAGTTCTTTTCCTGCTGTTGCAGAAGGTCCCCAACTGCCATTATTAAACCTCGACATGAAAATACTCTCATCAAATTTCGTGTCGGGATGCCGTTTACCGGAACCTGGCAGCTCCCGGCGCGATGCAAAATAGATCGTATTCCCGTCTGAAGTCAGAACCTCTGAGTAATCATCGTCAGGCGAATTGATATTCTGACCCATGTTGGTTATGGAAATCCTTAGGGTATCTTTTGTTATTAATATTGCGGAACTGCATTCACTGATATATTCACGCGCCAATGAGGTGTTTTTTTTAGATTTCTTATCATTTGAATTAAGATATGCTGTAAACATCGCAATTGCTTCACTGAATCTTCCGTTGTATTGCAGCGATCGTCCTGTCAGCAGCAGTATGTCGCCTGAAACATCCTTTTTCAGTTCAAGAGCTTTCTGAAGAAACCCCGCAGCATCTTCTTTTCTGTCTGACAACAAGGCTGAGACTCCTGTTTTATAATTTAATTCCGCATTTGAACTATTATAAATCATTGCCTGCAGGTACTCATTAAAAGCATCGTTGTACCAGATCCCCTTTTGAGCGAAATAAGAATCGCCATCTGCGATATGCTTCCATGCTACATTATATCCGGGTTTATTAATCTTGAATTCTTTCCGGTTGACTGTAACATCAGTCTGAGCATTCATTAGTACAGAACTCAGAATAAATATTGCTGCGGAACAAGTCAGGTGAAATCGCATAAGATCTGGTTTTACAAGCATAAAAGTAGCACTTATTTCCTTTTTCTAAAACCTTAATCAATATTAACACGAAAAACAGCCGGCAGCCACAATTAAAATTTAGTATATTTGTTTACAACAATGAGAGGTAAACAACATAAATCACATTATCTGTTATGGATTACAAATTCATCAATATGGAATATCTTGACTCTGTGTCAGGAGGCGATCCGGGGATGATCAATGAAATAATTGACATGTTCAGGGACCAGTCCATAGAAATATACAATGAGATGAAATCACTTCTGGCATCAAAAAATTACCTCACTCTCGGTTTGCTGGCTCATAAAGCTAAATCATCAGTTGCAATAATGGGGATGGAAGAAATGGCAATTCTCCTGAAGACATTTGAACTCCAGGCAAAAGAAGGTAAAGAAACTCAATTGTATGAATCCTACATTGAGAAATTCAAAAACGACACAACGGAAGCAGTCAGGGAACTCGAAGATCTGATAAATAACAGACAAAAAGACAACTGATGATCAATATTGAAAAAAAAGACAAAATCGATATTATTTCCTTCTCTATCAGTAAGATCAATGCTCTGGTTACAGATGAGATCAGGGAAGCTATACTAAAGGTTTTTGATAATTCAAATTCTAAAGTGATTATTGATCTCAAAGGTGTCGAATATGTCGATAGCTCAGGCTTTGGATGTTTCCTCTCCGTGATGAGAGCAGCCAGAAATAATTACAGCACACTTAAATTCGCAAATCCAGAGCCAAGAGTTACGGAATTATTTGAAACACTTCATCTTCAGACTGTATTCCAGATATACTCCGATATGGATTCCTGTGTAAAGTCGTTCAATTAACCATTACTCTGATCCCTTGTGAAGGTCAGATGATCGTCTTTTACCTTCACCATAATGGTGTCTTCCTTCGAGACTTTACCCCCAATGATCTCTTTTGACAATTCGTTTATAATTTCTTTCTGAATTAGTCTTTTTACCGGCCGGGCCCCCAGCTGTGGGTCATAGCCCTTTTCAGCCAGCCAGTCGATGACATCGTCATCCATAATAAGCTTCAGATTGTATCCGGCGAGCATATGTTCTATCCCGGTGAGCTGAATTTTCACAATCTCTTTTATCTGATCCTCGGTCAATGGCCTGAACATAACAATATCATCCACCCTGTTGAGAAATTCCGGTTTAAGGGTTTTTCTCAGCAAGGTGAAAATATCCTTTCGCAGAAGCTCTTCTTCTTTTTCCGGGATTTTGTTTTTCCATTTTTCCATCCTGTCGCGGATCACATCTGACCCCAGATTCGATGTCATTATTATAATAACATTTCTGAAATTTATTGTCCGGCCTTTGTTATCAGTCAGGCGGCCTTCATCCAGGACCTGGAGCAGAAGGTTAAAAAGATCGGGATGTGCTTTCTCAATCTCATCAAGGAGGACGACTGAGTAAGGTTTGTGTCTCACTGCTTCTGTAAGCTGTCCGCCTTCATCATAACCGACATATCCCGGTGGAGCCCCTATCAGACGTGAAACAGAATGCCGTTCCTGGTATTCTGACATATCAATTCTGGTCAGCAGGTTTTCATCGTTGAACAGGAAACTGGCCAGAGCTCGGGCTAATTCAGTCTTACCAACACCTGTCGTCCCCAGAAATATGAAAGACCCCAGTGGTTTCTTTTCGTCCTGCAACCCAGCACGCGATCTTCTTACAGCATCTGCGACAGCAGTTATAGCTTCATCCTGACCCACAACTCTTTTATGAAGTTCTGATTCCAGCTTCAGTAATTTCTCTTTCTCGCTCTCGAGCATTCTTGAGACAGGGATCCCTGTCCATTTTGAAACGATTGCAGCTATATCTTCCGATCTGACCTCTTCCTGGATCAGAGATCCTTTCATTCTCTTCTTTTCAATTTGCTCTTTAAGCTCAGAAATTTCCTTCTCAAGACCGACAATTTTGCCATACCTGATCTCGGCAACCTTACCATAGTCCCCGCTTCTCTCAGCCTGTTCTGCTTCGAAACGAAAGGCTTCCACAGCTTCTTTCTTCAGTTGTACCTTATCGATCATTTCCTTCTCCGATTTCCATCCGGCTTTCAGTTCATCTCTCTTTGCCTGCATATCAGCCAGTTCATGAGATATCTTCTCAGCTTTTATGGTATCTCCGTCGCGCCGGACAGCCTCTTTTTCAATCTCGAGCCTCGTTATTGTTCTTTCAGCTTCATCGATTTCCTCAGGTACTGAATTCATCTCAAGTCTCAATCTTGACGCAGCTTCATCGATAAGATCGATTGCCTTGTCAGGCAAGAACCGGTCGGTAATATATCTGGTGGAAAGATCCACGGCAGCGATAATCGCTTCATCTCTTATAATTACTTTATGATGTGTCTCATATTTCTCCCTGATCCCCCGTAATATTGAGATTGAGTCGGTCCGGTCGGGTTCATCAACCATTACAACCTGGAACCGTCTCTCAAGTGCCTTATCCTTCTCAAAATACTTCTGATATTCGCTTAGAGTTGTTGCTCCGATAGCCCGCAGATCTCCTCTTGCCAGGGCGGGTTTAAGGATATTCGCCGCATCCATTGCTCCTTCCGACTTACCTGCGCCGACAAGAGTGTGAATCTCGTCTATGAAAAGAATAACTTCACCATTCGATCCGATAACTTCGTTTACAACAGATTTCAGACGTTCTTCAAATTCCCCTTTATATTTTGCACCGGCTATCAGAGCGCCCATGTCGAGTGAATATATGACTTTCGATTTAATGTCTTCAGGAACGTCACCCCTTATAATTCTATGCGCCAGACCTTCAGCAATAGCTGTTTTTCCAACACCAGGCTCACCGATCAGCAAAGGATTATTCTTTGTCCGGCGTGTTAGTATCTGAAGGATACGTCGTATTTCGTCATCCCGGCCGATAACAGGATCAAGTTTCCCCGACCTGGCTCTTTCGTTCAGGTTTACGGAGAATCTGTTAAGCGAATCAAATGTATCTTCGGAAGTCTGGCTTTCAACATTAGCGCCTTTTCTTAATTCGCCTACAGCCTGCTTAAGCTCCTTCATGCTCATTCCATGGTCTTTAAGTATCCGGGCTGCCTTATCATCAGTATCGAGTATTCCCATCAGAAGATGTTCGGATGAAACAAATTTATCCTTCATGCTGTTAGCGTGCTCTGCAGCCTTTCTGAAAGCCTCTGAAGCTGAGGATGATATATATGTATCTGCACCGGTAACCCTTGGATAGGTATCAATTAATGCGTCAACTTCCCTGATGAGAGTGACTGTATTTATCCCCATTTTCCCGAAAAGGAAATTTGTTATGCTCTCCGCTTCACTCATAACACCTTTAAGGATATGAGCACATTCCACTGCCTGCTGACCTTTGGCGCTGGCGATATCAAATCCTTTCTGAACAGATTCCTGAGCTTTTAGAGTGAAATTATTTAAATTCATATTATAGTATTTAGATACATCTGATATGCAAAATCAGAGCCAGTGTTAAACAAGAGGTATTCTTTGTCTTTTTGACAGAAAACAAGCTGATTAGAGTGACAATCTGGCAATTGATTTAAAGAAAAATCCATTAACCACAATGAGCACAAAGTCTAACACAAAGCACACTAAGGGAACTCTTTGTGACCTAATATATAACTTGCTTCCTTCTCGAGAGCTTTGACCCCCTTCCCAGCCTTCCCCCAGGGGGGAAGGAGTCAGCTCCGAATTGGTACAGGGTAGTGTCTGAAACCGTGGCAACCTTTCCCCCTTGGGGGAAATTAGAAAGGGGGTAATCGTATAAAAGAGACCTAATTCAATGTTAGTATATAAAGTTATTAATCTTGATGTTCCTGTATTTTATAGGCGAGGGACTTTGTGAAAATCTTTGTGAGCTTTGTGGTTAAAAAAGAATCTATCTTTACGAAAAATCTGAAACATGAGTAAAGTTTTATGGAAACCGGGCACGATGATTTATCCCTTGCCTGCGGTAATGGTAAGCTGCGGATCGACACCTGAAGAATACAATATTATCACAATATCGTGGACAGGAACAATCTGCACCGACCCGGCAATGTGTTATATATCGGTCAGACCCGGCCGGCATTCCTATGAGATTATTAAAAGAAACGGGGATTTTGTAATTAATCTTACCACAAAATCACTGGCATTTGCAACTGACTGGTGTGGTGTTAAGTCGGGAAAAGATCACAAAAAATTTACAGAGATGGGTTTGACACCTGTCCCTGCCTCAAAAGTAAAAGCACCACTGATAAAGGAATCTCCGGTAAATATTGAATGTATTGTAAAAGAAATAAAGGAACTCGGATCTCACCATATGTTTATATCAGAAGTAGTTGCGGTGAATGCTGATGAAGAGTATATTGATGAAACTTCGGGTCTTTTCAGGCTAAATGAAGCTATTCCAATATGCTACTCCCATGGAAAGTATTATGAAACAGGAAGTCTGATCGGGAAATTCGGTTATTCGGTGGAGAGGAAGAAGAAAGGATGAGGTTGAGGTTTAGGTTGAGAATTAAATCCAAAAAAACAATAATTAGGTTTCTTTGCGCCGAATAAGTAATTTCATATCTTCAAACCGGGAATTATGCCCCTGATAGTTGGATTATGAGTGAGAGAATTCTGGAAACGCTGATGCAGCTCTTTGCTATTATTGCAAAGCCTCAGAGCAATGCTAATGAAAGAAGAGGCGTTGTTGAGGTTTTTCTCAGACGGCTATTGAATCAGGAGCTGGCGAAGAAATATCTTGCCACTTACGATGAAAAATTTGAGGAAGCCAGAAAAAAACTTGAAAAAAGCAATCCTGACAAACGCGAAGGTGCAATAGCAATACGTATCAGAAAGCTCTGCGAAGAGATAAAAGAGCAGGGTCAGCTTGATCAGGAACAACGTATTGTGGTGGTAATACAGGTACTTGAATTCTGCAAATCCGGCGGTCAGGAGGTCAGTCTGCTGGAGCAGGGATTCATTGAGACACTGGCAGAAGGCCTGAAGATTACCCATGATGAATACTGCAATATCCAAAAATTTGTTCTTAATGATTTTTCGAACATACCTTCCATCCCTGAGCTCCTTATAATCAATGGCATCAAAAACTTCGATACAAAGGAGACCAGGCATGCATTTAAGGATCTGCTTAAGGGACAAATATGGATACTCTTTGTACCATCAGTAAACAAATATTTCATACGATTTCTTGGTTCCGGCGAGCTATCGATGAACGGTCAGTTGCTCCAGGAAGATAAGGTCTATCCGTTCTCGCAAGGTTCCTCTATAAAGGGCTTCAAAATGACGCCTATATACTTTTGGGATGTCACAATGCAATTCCTGAAAGAGGAATTCAGGTCATCGAGAGTCGTATATGAAGTAAACAATCTTGAATTCCGTTTTAAAAGCGGAACTGTTGGAATACATCACATGAGCTTCAAGGAAGAGTCGGGCAGAATGGTGGGAATAATGGGCGCAAGCGGGGCCGGAAAATCCACACTGCTTGGTGTATTGAATGGTAGTTGTGAGCCGCATGACGGCAAAGTTTTAATTAACGGGATCAGCATTCATAAGGAAAAGGAAAAGATAAAAGGCCTGATTGGATATGTTTCACAGGATGACCTTCTGATTGAAGAACTCACCGTATTTGAAAACCTGTATTACAATGCCAGGCTCTGTTTCGATAATTTAACTGAGGAAGAGATCGTACTCAAAGTAGATACTGTTCTGAAAAACCTGGGTCTTAATGAAATCAGGAATATCCAGGTAGGCAGTCCCCTTAATAAAAAGATAAGCGGTGGCCAGCGCAAAAGACTCAATATCTCTCTTGAACTCATCCGCGAACCGGCAATAATGTTTCTTGATGAGCCTACTTCGGGTTTATCGTCGCGCGATTCGGAGAATATTCTCGACCTGCTAAAGGAACTTGCACGGAAAGGCAAGCTTTTATTTATAGTGATACATCAGCCTTCGTCTGAAATCTTTAAGATGTTTGATAAGCTGATAATCCTGGATACAGGAGGCTATCTTATTTACAACGGCAATCCTATTGATTCGATAGTATATTTTAAAAAGAAAATTGAACAGGCAAATTACAATGAGAGTGAGTGCTATGTCTGTGGCAATGTGAACCCTGAGCAGATCTTTAATATTGTTGAAACGAAAGTGTTCACCGAAAGCGGTCAGCCGACAGAAACAAGAAGGATCTCCCCTGCCGACTGGAGCAATCTCTATAAGGAAGAGAAGAAGGAAGATAAGCGTGAACCGGGTGGGGCTATCCCTGAGATAAATTTTAAAACTCCCAACCGATTCAAGCAGTTCGTTGTATTCGCCAAACGCGATATACTATCAAAGATCGCTGATACGCAATATCTTCTGATCACCCTTCTGGAAGCGCCGGTGCTGGCATTTTTTCTCGCCTTCCTGATAAGGTATTTTGACGAAAGCATCAAAAATCCGCATTATACCCTCTACGATAACAGCAACCTGCCGATCTATATATTTATGTCGGTGATCGTGGCGATTTTCATGGGTCTGACTGTGAGTGCTGAAGAGATTATAAAAGACAGAAAAATTCTGAAGAGGGAAGCTTTTCTTAATCTGAGCTGGAACAGCTATCTGATGTCGAAGGTGTTCGTTCAGTTCGCAATTTCTGCAATACAGGCTTTAACATTTGTTCTTGTAGGCAACGGCATTACGGAGATTCGCGGAATGATGTTTGAATACTGGCTCGTACTTTTCTCCTGCTGGGCCGGGGCAAATATGCTTGGTCTTGTTATCTCCGACAGTTTCAAGGCAGTGGTGACTATATATATCTTAATTCCTTTCCTGGTCATTCCCCAGATAATTCTTAGCGGTGTCATCGTTAAGTTTGAAAAGCTTAATCCAAATATATCCTCTCCCATCTCAATTCCGCTCTACGGAGAATTCATTACTGCACGGTGGGGATACGAAGCTCTTGCAGTCAAGCAGTTCATTAGCAACGATTTTGAACAATACTTTTATCCTTACGAAAAAGAGATGAGTAAGGCTGTGTTTAAAAAAGACTACTGGAATGTTGAAATAAAGGGAGCTCTCGATAATATTGCCGGCGATCTGGATCGCGGAGTAAAGGACCAGGAGTACCTTGATGATCTCCAGCTTGTCTCAAATGAGTTTAAGAAACAGATTGCCATATTCCCGACATTATCATTTGCATATACTGACCTCCTGACTCCTGAAAAGGTCACTCCTGATATTGTTTCGGAAGCAATCAAATATGTGGAGACTATCAGAAAGATTTATGTGAATATCTATAATGAAGCCAGTAACAAAAAAGAACTTTTAAAATCGAAGATTGCAGGCGGAAACATGCAGAATTATCTTAATCTCAGAAATAATTACCACAATAAATCTCTCGAGGAATTTGTAAAGGATAAGAACGAATCGACGAAGACATTGATATATCATGGAGAACTTATTCAAAAACTTGATCCGATATTCATGGATTCAAAGAGCAAGTTGATAAAAGCGCACTTTTACGCTCCTGAAAAGCAGGTTTTTGGCTACAGGGTCGACACTTACTTTGTCAATGTTATTGTTCTGTGGATTATGACGTTCTTTCTCTACCTGATATTATATTTCCGGTTACTCAAAAAACTGCTCGATTCAGGCGAAGCATTCATAAGGAAGAGAAGAAGAATTGCTGATTAACCTGCTGGTAAATTGAAGAGGCCGCCTCAGAAGAAGCAGCCTCTTATTGATTCAATTAAGAGTTTTCACTATTCTACAATCTCAATCATCTTAAACGGCACCCTGATTATCGATTCATAATCTTCCCCTGCCTCAAGCATATCTTCATCGTCCTCCTCGTAGTACCAGTTTACCTCAACTTCGTTTTTGGCTTTATGAATGGCTTCAAGCTTCTTGAATACATCGAGGATACATTTGGAGGAACTTGTATTGAAATATTCCAAACGGATATTTACAATTGTTTTTGTCAGAGGCGACACTTTATAAAGATCGAGCCAGTCTACTAATGGCTTATAAAATTCTACTGAATTTTCTGGAATTGAACGTCCCTTTATTTCAAAGACTCCTTCTGCGGAATCAAATTTGACAGTGGGTGTTTTAGCGGTTCCTTCGATAATGATCGGTTCCATGTTTATCAGATTTATAAGTTGATTTATTTTTCTTCATTTACTAAAATGTCAAGATAGAAGAATGAGTAATAACTATTATATGCTTTAAAAGCATATTCAAGTTTATTGCCTGTCTTTCTGGCTATATCTACCAGTCCCAGTCCCCCTCCCCCTTTAGCTGAGATTCGCTGATGATTAAGGATAAACTTGTATAGTTCTTTTATCTCTTCGTGACTTGATCTGTTTATTCTTTTTATTTTTTCCTCAAGCTTCTCCGTGTTTTCGGCATGTACAAAATTGCCTGTGATTATCCTGTAGCCATCAGGAACCTTTGAAATTACCAATAACCCGAATCTTTCAGAGGTTTGATCTTCAAAATCAGCTGGTACCTTATCCACATGATGATACAGGTTCTGAAGACTCTCAACCAGTACGTTATATACTTTTTTTCTGAGCTTTGATTGTTCGCTAACTTCAACCATCTTATCCTCAACTGTGTCGAGTACATGATTTATGACATCCGAATCAATATTGCCTTTATAATAAAGGATAGTACTCCCGGCAGACAAGTCTGAAAAATAATTCTCTATATTAAAGCTCATTGAAGCTTCATTTTTAGATATGCTCAAGTAATTACAATAACAAATATAATAAAAATATAAAGTTACCAAATTATAACTTGCCCTGTTTCAGGATTTTTAAATAATGGCTTATATTTTGATAAAGGTAACCATTACTGGTGATCAACAACAATTATAATATGATTTCGTGCTTTCGTGTTCCCTGGTACATCTCATATTTGAGCAGAACGCACTCCAGTGCACCATTGAAAAGGGTATGCTTTTCTTTTGGCTTTAACCCTACATGTTTGAGGGATTCCTTATTGGAAGTTATAAGCCAGGCAACAGAACCTGGGAAATTATGTTTAAGCGTTGATCCTATCATACTGTATAAAGCATCGATTTCTTCCGGTTGGATCCTCTGCCCATAAGGCGGATTAATAAATACATATCCCCCGTTCTCTATTGCTTTAAGATCTTTGAAATCAGCTACATCAACGATAATGCTCTCATCTAATCCTGCTTTTGATACATTTGTCAGTGCGTATTGAATTATTTCGCCTGAAATGTCACTGCCATATATTTTTACGGGTGAAGATACAATAGTGGCATTGCATTCTGTCTTGATCTTTTCAAACAAATCCTCATCAAAATTTCTCCAGCGTTGAAACCCAAAGAATTGTCTGAATTTTCCAGCCGGGATCTTACATGCTATCATAGCGGCTTCAATGGGAAATGTTCCCGATCCGCACATAGGATCGGTTAGTGTAACAGAGGCATTCCAGCCTGACATCAGCAAAATGCCTGCAGCCAGAACTTCATTAAGGGGAGCTAAAGCCTGTTCCTGCCGGTATCCCCGTTTGAACAGCGGCACTACGGAAGAATCGAGCGATATAGTGACAAGATCATTACTGATATGAAGGTTTATCAGGATGCCTGGATTGTTTGAATCAACAGAAGGACGTCTTCCTGTTTTATTCCTGAAGTAATCTGCAATGGTATCCTTTAATAACAGACCTGCATAACCTGTATGGCTGAAATGTGACGAATTAACAACAGGCACAATTGAAAAGGTGTCATCAGCATCCATGTATCTGTCCCATTCGATTTTTGAGCCTGATTTATACAGATCGTCTTTCGACCGGATTCTGAATTCGGCGACAGGCATTAATATTGATAATGCCGTTCTGACACAATAGTTTGTTTTATAGAGAAGGCCTATCTCACCCTCAAATAACACAGCACGGTTTCCGATTTTCACATTGGTGGCTCCGAGGCTGATGAGTTCTTCTGAGAGAACTTTTTCAAGCCCGTACAGAGTCTTTGCTACAAATTTCATTTATGATTATAATTGAATCTGATTATATGTACTCCAAAAGTCGCAAATTGATTTTCAAGCGGCTTAAATTATTTCTGAGTTAATCCCATCTGTTGTTGTGCCCCTAGTATAGCATCGTAACTCTTTTTATCCGAAATAACCTCCAGAGCTTTGTCAATTACTTTATCATTCTCATTCACAATCTGATATAATTCACTTATCTTCCATAAATTACTTGCAAGATAACCTTTCATGATCAATAGTATTTCTTCTTCCGACTTGTGAAATTGCTCGTCGTTGTATTTCACGCCTTCAGCTTCTGCTTTTGCAATAAAGGTTTTGATATCTTCAGGAGTGTATTGGAATTTTGCTTTAAATTCGGCAAATGTCTTATACTGAGAATTCAACTTCATTCTGTTACGGTCGAAATATTCGAGTGTAAAGGCATTGAGAACACCTTTTGAATACAGCTTATTAAGATATGGTGAATTAAAGGTAGTATCGGCCGAGACAAAAACATCGGGCATTATTCCTCCCCCTCCATAAACGATCCGTTTGTTGATCATCGTTTTGAATTTCACGGAATCAGGAAAATGGATGCTGTCTGCAGTCATGAGTTCGCCATCAGTATATCTTTTATAAAAACTCTCCATATATTTTTCATACCCTTCATTATAAGCTCTTTGTATTGATCTGCCGGTGGGTGTATAATAGCGGGCAATTGTGAGTCTTATCATCGATCCATCGGTAAGGTAGAAGCCATTTTGCACCAACCCTTTTCCAAATGTGCGTCTTCCCATAATTATTCCACGATCCCAATCCTGCATTGCACCTGAAAATATCTCACTTGCAGAAGCAGATCCCTCATCTGTCAAAACAATCAGGCGAGAAGAAGCCAGGCTTCCATTCCCTGTTGATCTGAAATCCTGCCGGGGTGTTTTACGGCCACTAAGATAAACAAGAAGCTTCTCATCGGTAAAAAACTTATCAGCCAGTTCTGTAGCTGCAAGCATAAATCCGCCACCATTGCCTCTCAAATCGAGAACCAGGTTTTTCATGTTGTTCTTCCTGAGCACATCGACCGCGTCTGAAAATTCCTTGTCTGTGGTTGCTGCAAACTTATTCAACTTTATATACCCGGTTTCCTTGTCGAGCATGTAAGAAGCATCGAGGCTATAGATCGGGATCTTATCGCGGACAATGGTAAAATCGAGATTATTTTTTTCTCCTTTCCTGTAAACGGTTAAATTTACCTTGGTTCCCTTGGGCCCCATTAATCTTGTGCGTACCCCGCTAGTAGTTATATTAATGCCGGTAACCTTTTCCTGATCTATACGTACTATCCTGTCTCCTGATTTTATTCCCACTTTCTCTGAAGGACCACCTCCAACAGGCTCCACAACAATTATAGAATCACGGAGAATATTAAACTGCACCCCGATGCCGTCAAAGTTTCCATTCAGTGGCTCATTCATGTCCTTTACATCTTTGGCTGAAATGTATGTCGAATGAGGATCAAGGTTTTTAAGTACTTCAACAATGGCTTTCTCTGTAAGAACATCCGTGTTTACAGAATCTACATAGAATGCATCGATCAGGCTCAAAGTCCTGCCGAACTTAAATGTTCCTTCATTTAATACCTGCGATGATGCTGCTATGGTGAACAGAAATAACGCTACTGCCAGAAACACTCTGTTAAATATTATTCTTTTCATATTTTCGATTTCAATGATAATTAGTTTGAACAAATTAAATGCACTAAAGTTCTTAAGATGCGAACACCTGAATTCACTGAGTATAGAACTTTTATTAAAGACTTTCGACTTTCAGACTTTCAACTTTTACTCCCATTCAATGGTTGACGGAGGTTTTGAGCTTATATCATAAACTACCCTGTTAATGCCTTTTACTTTATTTATTATCTCATTGGATATAAAGCCAAGAAATTCATATGGCAGGTGTGACCAATCGGCTGTCATGCCATCGGTTGATCCTACTGCTCTCAGAACCACGGCATTTTCATATGTTCTTTCATCACCCATAACTCCCACCGACTGAACCGGCAATAGAATTACGCCTGCCTGCCACACTGAATCATAAAGACCATACTTTTTAAGGCCTTCTATAAAAATATCATCTGCGTTTTTTAGTATCTCAAGCTTCTCCCTGGTCATTTTACCAAGAAGCCTTATTGCTAATCCGGGACCAGGAAAAGGATGCCGCTTCAGAATAAATTCGGGAAGTCCCAAAGCCAGGCCGACACTTCTCACCTCATCTTTAAAAAGCAGTCGAAGCGGTTCCACTACTTTTAGATGCATCTTCTCCGGGAGGCCTCCTACATTATGATGAGATTTAATGGTAGCTGAAGGACCATTAACAGAAACAGACTCAATTACATCGGGATATATCGTACCCTGTGCCAGCCATTTCACGTCAGTAACTTTTTTGGCTTCACTGTCGAAAACCTCGATGAACACTCTTCCGATGATCTTTCTTTTAGTCTCCGGGTCACTCACTCCTTCAAGCTGATCGAGGAATCTGTCGCTTGCATCGACACCTTTTACATTTAGTCCCAGACCAAGATATGATTCCAACACTTTTGCGAACTCATTTTTCCGGAGCAGACCGTTATCCACAAAAATACAGGTGAGGTTTTTACCTATTGCCTTGTGAAGCAGAAAGGCAGCGACTGAAGAGTCGACACCTCCTGAGAGACCAAGAATTACCTTATCATTTTTAAGCTGTTCCTGAAGGCTATTAACAGTAGTTCCGACAAATGAATCGGGTGTCCAGCTCTGAGAACAGCCGCAGATGCCTTTAACAAAATTCTTAAGAATGTGTGTTCCTTCAGTTGTATGAGAAACTTCCGGATGAAACTGAATTCCCCAGGTTTTTTCACCAGTGATATGAAAAGCAGCTGCCTTTACGTCGATCGTTGAACCTGTAACTTTAAACCCGTCGGGAATGGTTACAATAGTATCAGCATGAGACATCCATACCTGAGTCCCGGGGGTCACTCCCTCAAAAAGGGGATCTTCATTGTTAACAGAGATAAGATTTGCCCTTCCATATTCCCTCGTTCCTGATGGCTAAAACTTCACCGCCGGAATTCTGAACCAGGTATTGGGCTCCATAGCAAACACCCAGTACCGGAACACTGCCTTTTATACCTGTCAGATCAGGGAATGGTGCATTCTTATCGCGTACCGAAGCGGGGCTTCCCGATAGAATCACCCCTTTAACGCTCTTGTCGGGTGAAGGATAGTGGTTATAAGGATATATTTCACAGTAAACGTTTATTTCCCGTATTCTCCTTGCTATCAGCTGAGTGTACTGAGATCCGAAATCGAGTATTAGAATTTTTTCCTGCAATGCTTGATTCTTTAACTTATTATGAGATAAAATTTCTATCCACTTTTACCCCCTTTCTTATTTCCCCCAGGGGGGAAAGGGTGGTTTCACTCCTTCCCCCCTGGGGAAGGTCGGGAAGGGGGTTTACAAGGGATTTATAATAATTCTTATTTGGCCCCAAAGATAATTATTCTTTGGCAGAAATATTCCCCACGTCGAAAGTCTTGCCATCGATTGCGGGATACGTTGCAGGGAAAACTGTTCTGGCTTCTTCAACGAGAGGACCTATATCTTTATAACGTGCTGAGAAATGGCCTATTACAAGCGTTTTTGCTCCTGCATTCAGGGCTGTGGTAGCGGCATCAATCGTGGTTGAATGACCTGTAGCCTCTGCCAGATCAGTTTTAGTGCGGTCGAAGGTCGCTTCATGATACAGGAGGTTTACATCTTTGACATACCCGGCAAGACGTTTAAAATATTTTGTATCGCTGCAGTAGGCATACGACAGAGGATCGTCAGGCGGCAACGTTAAATCTTCATTCTTAATTACTGAACCTTCGGGAGTTATAAAATCTTCGCCTTTCTTTATGGCAGGAATCCTGACTGTTGGAATACTATACTTATCAATGCATTCCTTTATAATATTCCTGTCGGACGGTTTTTCCCTGAACAGGAATCCATATGCCGGCACCCTGTGTCGGAGAGGAAAGGATGTCACCGTAAGATATTTATCGTCGAGTATGACTATAGGGTCCTTGCCGGCAAGAGGGATAAAGTCTATTTCAAAGCTGAGATTTATATCAAAATCGCTGAGATGAGATCTGAGCATCTTGTCATATTTCCCGGGAGCATACAGGTGTACCGGATTTTCCCGTCCCATTAAGCTGAAGGTTGATAATAGCCCGTACAGACCGAAGACATGGTCGCCGTGAAGATGGCTTATGAAGATATGATTTATTTTAGCGATTCTGATTTTCGTCTTCCTCAGTTGCATCTGTGTTCCTTCTCCACAGTCTATTAAAAAGAACCGCTCATGCGCTTTAAGCACATGAGCGGAGGGATATCTTTCTGATGTCGGCAATGCAGAACTGCTACCAAGTATGGTCAGTTTCATCGCGCTCATCAAAGCGATTTGCTTTTATGAAATCATTTTTTCAGCATCGTCAACCGAGCCTGTAATAGTAAGAACGGTGTCGAGCTGAGAAATGGTGATAAGACGTTCCACTGCTTCGTTTAATCCGCAGAGAACAAACACGCCACCAGCATTTTTACATAATCGGTTAGCTACCAATATAGCACTTAAACCAGAAGAATCACAATACTGGCACTTCTCAAGGTCAAGGATAATGTTTTTCTCTCCTTTCCCCGATACCAGCACCAGTTCCGACTTTAATGCCGGAGCTATGTGCGTATCAAGCTTTTCTGACTGTATTTGAATTACAGTGCTGTTATTCCGGTTCACAATATTAAAATCCATAGCTATAAATTTTGATAGCCTAAATTTAATTAATTTTTCGATTTCTTGGAAGCTTTATTCTCTTTTTCTTCCATTTCCTCTTTCAGTGCAGCTAATTGTGAAATATCACCAAGGGTAGTCTTTTCAGAATTTGATTTCTGTTTTCTTGCCGTTTTCTTTGGTGATTCCGGTTCTGCTTTCTTCACAGGAGCTTCAGCAGCTTTCTTTTCATCTTCGTAAACTCTGCTGTGAGAAACGATGATTTTCTTGGCTGATTTATTGAATTCAATCACTTTAAACATAAGTTTTTCGTCAACTTTCGCCATCATACCATCTTCTTTAACAAGATGTTTCGGAGTTACAAATCCTTCAACACCATATGGAAGAGCTATCACTGCGCCTTTATCGAATACTTCAACTACGGTACCTTCGTGAACTGAATCCATTGTAAAGAGATTCTCGAAGACATCCCATGGATTTTCTTCAAGTTGTTTATGACCAAGACTCAAACGTCTGTTTTCTTTGTCAATTTCAAGGACAACTACTTCAATATCAGCATCTATTGCCGTAAATTCAGCAGGATGTTTGATTTTTTTCGTCCATGATAAATCAGAAATATGTATCAGTCCGTCAACACCTTCTTCAATTTCAACAAATACACCAAAGTTTGTAAAGTTCCTTACTTTAGCTGTATGTTTTGAACCAACAGTATATTTTTCATCAATATTCTGCCATGGATCAGCTTTGAGCTGTTTGATACCCAGTGACATTTTTCTTTCATTCCTGTCAAGGGTAAGAATAACTGCTTCAATTTCGTCGCCAACTTTAAGGAATTCCTGAGCGCTGCTAAGATGCTGTGACCATGACATTTCAGAGACGTGGATCAAACCTTCAACACCAGGTGCAATTTCAACAAAAGCACCATAATCAGCCATAACAACTACTTTACCTTTAACCTTATCTCCGATATTCATGTTTGGATCAACTGAATCCCATGGATGTGAAGTAAGTTGTTTCAGACCGAGAGCAATTCTCTTCTTGTCATCATCAAAATCGAGAATAACAACATTGAGTTTCTGATCGAGCTGAACGATCTCTTCAGGATGATTGACTCTCCCCCATGAAAGATCGGTGATATGAATAAGTCCATCGACACCGCCAAGGTCAATGAATACACCATAAGATGTGATATTTTTAACAGTTCCTTCAAGAACCTGTCCTTTTTCAAGTTTGGCAATGATCTCTTTCTTCTGTTGTTCAAGTTCAGCTTCGATAAGTGCTTTGTGAGAAACAACTACGTTCTTGAATTCCTGGTTGATTTTCACAACCTTGAATTCCATTGTTTTGCCAACAAAGACATCATAGTCGCGGATAGGTTTCACATCAATTTGTGAACCGGGAAGGAAAGCTTCAATTCCAAATACATCGACGATCATACCACCTTTTGTGCGGCATTTGATGTAACCTGTGATGATTTCATCTTTTTCAAGTGAAGCATTAACCCTATCCCATGAATTGATTGCGCGTGCTTTTTTATGTGAAAGCAGAAGCTGACCTTTTTTGTCTTCCTGGCTTTCAACATAAACTTCAACCTTATCGCCAACTTTCATGTTCGGGATTATAGCGGAATTCGTTCAAACTGACTACGCCTTCCGATTTGTAACCAATGTTAATAACGACTTCACGCAATGTCATCTGAATGACCGTGCCAATAACTACTTCATCAACAGCAACAGTAGATAGTGTTTCGTCGTAGAGTGATTCGTACTCTTTGTACTTTGGGGAATTACGGAGTTCTTCGCTCTCAAATGTTTCCCAGTCAAAATCTTCAACCGCAACGTTGCCTCTGGGTTCGGTTTTAACTCTTAATTCTTTTTCCGGTTCATTGTCCGGATCAGTTCTTTTTGGTCTCTTTTCTTTCTTTTCTTCCGTAACGAAACCGTAATCTTCAGCTTTTGCAGCTACATTTACGTCTTCGATTTCCGGAAGGTCTTCAGCTGTAACAGTATCGACCTCTTCTGATGCTAAGGTTTCGGTTATAACATCATCCTGTTTTTCGCCATTTTCATTAGTCATAAGATTTTTTACCTCATTGATCGGAGTTTCATTTTCGTCTACAACCTCCTTTTTGGTTGTTTTTTTCTTGTTTTCAGTCATAATTTTAAATTAAAGCTACTAATAATTAATAAGTTAGACATTATTTTGAATAAAAAATTGGTTGCAAAGATAGGATATTTTTCAAATTCCGCATAATTAAAGGGATAAATTAAACAGGATGGGGATATGATATAAACATGGTGCTGATTACCTCTTCTGAAAGTTTAAAAAAAGAAATCCATTAACGTGTGTTTTTCACTTTGAGTCCTATTATGTAACTCTTTAATTTGTTCATTCCCCTCCTTTTTACCCTCAACCCCTTAAAGGGGCTTGAAATCCAATGCTGGAACTTCTTGAACCCCCTTTAGGGGGCAGGGGGTAAATGATAAGGGGCGACTTTGTGGTTAAAAAATGTGATTTACTTTAAATTTCCGAATTTAACATGTTATATTATCTTTGTATTATGGATAGCTAATTACTTAAAACACCTTCAGATTTATGAGAATAATTGTGGTAGGCTCAGGTTACGTTGGTTTAGTAACAGGAGCATGTTTTGCCGAAAGCGGTGTAAATGTTACTTGTGTTGATGTTGATGCTGAAAAAATCAGACAACTGAAGGAAGGTGAAATTCCAATTTACGAGCCTGGTCTGGGTGCAATGGTAAAAAGCAATATTGAAAAAAAGCGGCTCTTCTTCTCAACTGATATAAAGGAATTCATTGACAGTTCTGAAGTTATTTTTATTGCTGTCGGAACACCACCGGGGGAAGATGGTTCAGCCGATCTGAGACATGTGCTGAATGTTGCCGGACAAATAGGCAGGGTATTGAGGAATCATATTGTGGTCGTTACAAAAAGTACTGTGCCTGTAGGAACATCGGAAAAAATAAGAAAGGCAATACAAACGGAGCTTGATAAACGAAATGTCGCTGTACCATTCGACATGGCTTCCAATCCTGAATTTCTTAAAGAAGGCGCCGCAATTGACGACTTCCTGAAGCCCGAGAGGATCGTGATTGGCATCGACAATGAGAAAACCAGGGATATAATGAATAAACTCTATATGCCTTTTGTTTTAAATAATCATCCCATCCTGTTTATGGATATTGCGTCCGCAGAGATCACCAAATATGCTGCAAATGCCATGCTTGCGACACGGATAAGCTTTATTAACGAGATAGCAAACCTGTGCGATATTCTGGGCGCTGATATTAACAATGTAAGAAAGGGTATAGGAAGCGATTCACGGATAGGGAGCAAATTTATTTACCCGGGTACCGGTTACGGCGGTTCGTGTTTTCCCAAAGATGTGAAAGCACTTCTAAAGACAGCCGCCGATAATGGTTACGAGCTTAATGTGATTAAAGCTGTCGAGAAAGCAAATGAGTATCAGAAAAATGTAATCTTCAATAAGATCGCCAGATATTTTAAAGGCAACCTGAAAGACAGGGCTATCGGTATCTGGGGTTTGTCGTTCAAACCGAAAACCGATGATATAAGAGAAGCCTCCTCGATAGTTCTGATTGAAAAGCTCCTCGACAAGGGCGTCAGAATAAAAGCTTACGATCCCGCTGCAATAAATGAAACGAAAAAACTTCTTGGCGACAGGATTGAATATTTTACCGATCCTTATGAGGTACTGACAGGCGTTGATGCCGTTGCACTCATGACAGAATGGTCGGAATTTCATCTGCCTGATTTTGGAAGGATGAGTGAATTAATGAAGAACAGAGTAATTTTTGACGGAAGAAATATATATGACCCTGCTGAGATCAGGAGACTTGGATTTGAATATTTTGGAATAGGGAGGAGATGAGATGCGAGATGTGAGATGTGAGATGTGAGATGCGAGATGTGAGATATGAGATGTGAGATGTGAGATATGAGGCAACGCTCTCGATGACAGTATGAAACAAAACGACAAACGATAAACGATAAACGATAAACGACAAACGATAAACGATAAACGACAAACGATAAACGACAAACGACAAACGATAAACGACAAACGATAAACGACAAACGATAAACGATAAACGACAAACGACAAACGACAAACGACAAACGACAAACGATAAACGATAAACGATAAACGATAAACGATAAACGATAAACGATAAACGACAAACGATAAACGACAAACGATAAACGATAAACGACAAACGACAAACGACAAACGATAAACGATAAACGATAAACGAATACCGAATAAAATGAAAGGAATAATTCTTGCAGGGGGTTCAGGAACCCGACTTTATCCGATTACAAGTTCGATCTCAAAACAGATGTTGCCGGTGTATGATAAACCGATGATATATTATCCATTATCGGTTTTAATGATGTCCGGAATCCGCGAAATACTGATAATTTCCACGCCGAGAGATCTCCCGGGATTCAGAAGCCTCCTCGGTGATGGGAAAACAATCGGAATGAATTTCAGTTACAAAGAACAGCCATCTCCGGATGGTCTGGCCCAGGCATTTATTCTGGGGGAGGAATTCATAGGTAACGATCCGGTCTGCATGATACTTGGTGATAACATTTTTTATGGCCATGGTTTTGGAGATACACTCATGAAGACGGCAGAGCTGACTCATGGAGCATGCGTCTTTGGTTATTATGTCATGGACCCGGAAAGATATGGAGTTGTAGAATTTGACAAGAATAAAAAAGTTCTCAGTATTGAGGAAAAACCAATACAGCCAAAATCCAATTACGCAGTTACGGGGTTGTATTTCTATGATAATACTGTTGTAAGTAAAGCTAAAGCTCTCAGACCTTCTCCCAGAGGCGAGCTTGAGATCACTGATCTGAACAGGGTTTATCTTGAGGAAGGCACTCTGGATATCAAACTTATGGGAAGAGGAATGGCGTGGCTCGACACAGGAACTTATGAAAGTCTTCTTCAGGCTGCAAATTTTATTGCTACCCTTGAACAAAGACAGGGGTTAAAAGCTTCGTGTATCGAGGAAATTGCTTATAAAAGAGGATTTATAGATAAAAATCAGCTGTTGGCACTGGTAACCCCATTTAAAAACAGTCAGTACGGGAAATACCTGTTAAGGATCGCTAATGAGGAGATCTATACTTTTGATGGTATAAAATAATAAATCAGGAAATGAAAATCATCGAGACAGGTTTTGAAGGGCTATTGGTTATTAAGCCTGTTATTTATACCGATACAAGAGGTTATTTTTTCGAGAGTTTCAATCAGCTGTCATTTAAAAATGAGGGCATCAACTTTATACCAGTTCAGGATAACGAATCGAGGTCAGTGAAAGGTGTGATACGGGGTCTGCATTATCAGCTGAATCCATTCCCACAGGCAAAACTAATCAGGGTTGTTATGGGAAAGATCCTTGATGTTGCTCTCGATATCAGAAAAGAATCGCTGACATATGGCAAATGGTTTGCTGTAGAACTTGATTCAGAAAACAAAGATCAGCTGTTGATACCTCATGGTTTTGCACATGGATTTTCAGTTTTGAGTGACATTGCAGTAATCCAATATAAGTGTGATAGTTTTTATAATTCCAAATTCGAACGGGGAATAAATCTCAATGATCCGGCTCTCGGTATCTACTGGAAAATAGGTGCAACAACACCGGTAATCAGCGACAAAGATCTGGCACAACCTCTGATGAAGGATGCTGAAATGAATTTTTAAATTGAAATGCAATTATGGCGATAATTCTGATCACCGGCTCCGACGGCCAGCTCGGAAATGAACTTAGAGTAGTATCAAAAAATTATTATGGTTATGATTTTGTATTTACCGACGTCAGTACACTCGATATAACAGATAAAGACAAAACTGCTGAATTTATTAATCAGACGAATCCTGACTGGATAGTAAACTGTGCTGCTTATAATCTGGTGGATAAAGCCGAAGAAGAACCTGAACAGGCCCTTCTTATCAATGGAACCGCAGTAAAAAATATTACTGAAGTCATAACCGGATCGGATTGCAGATTCATCCATGTTTCAACCGATTATGTATATGACGGGAAATCAAATATTCCTTATAATGAAAATATCCCCGCTGCTCCCCTTTCAGCATATGGCAGATCGAAGCTGGCAGGAGAAAAATATGCTCTGCAGCATCCGGGGTCGATGATCATCAGAACAGCCTGGTTATATTCTTCTTTCGGAAAAAATTTTGTAAAAACAATTATCAGAAATGCCGCTGAAAAAGAATCTTTAAAAGTAGTATTCGATCAGACAGGCACCCCAACTTACGCAGCTGATCTGGCAGAGGCGATAATGAATATAATTTCGGGGGTGATAAGAAATCAGATCGCAATGAATTCGGGGATATACAATTATTCAAATGAAGGCGTCTGCACATGGTACGATTTTGCGAGCGAGATTGTAAAAGAGACAGGATTAAATTGCCATGTTGTTCCTGTTTTGTCAAAGGAGTTTCAGCAGAAGGCAACCCGGCCTTCTTATTCTGTGATGGACAAAAGCAAAATCAAAGATAATTACGGACTTACAATACCTCACTGGAGAACCAGTCTTTTAAAGTGTATTAAACTGTTAAAATAATTCCAGAACTATGTTATCATTAGCTGAGATCAGAACAAAAGCCGGTAGCTGGCTTGGGAAAGAGTTCAACGAAGAAACCCGTAAAGAGGTTCGTGAAATGCTTGACAAAGATGAAAAAAAACTTATCGATGCATTTTACCAGGACCTTGAGTTTGGTACAGGAGGCCTCAGGGGAATCATGGGGGCAGGCACTAACAGGATGAATATCTATACCCTCGGGATGGCCACTCAGGGATTATCAAATTATATTATCAAACAGTGTGGAAATTCAGGGATAAGAGTAGCTATTGCACATGATTGCCGTAATAACAGCAGGTATTTTGCTGAGACTACAGCAAATATATTTTCTGCAAACGGTTTTGAGGTTTATCTTTTTGAAGCATTGCGTCCGACTCCCGAACTTTCGTTTGCCATAAGGCATTATAAATGTCAGAGCGGAGTGGTGATAACTGCGTCACATAACCCCCCCGAATATAACGGTTATAAAGCTTACTGGAATGATGGCGGACAGGTAGTATCTCCTCATGATGAGGGAATCATTGAAGAAGTGCGAAAAATCACTTCAGTAAATGACATAAAATTCTCAGGCGTTAAGGATAAAATAAAGATAATCGGGAAAGAAACTGATGATCTGTTCCTGAAAGAGGTACTGAAAATGAGCATTAACCCTGAGATTATTAAAGAATTCAGCAATATACCCATTGTATACACGCCCATACACGGAACAGGAATTACCATGGTTCCTCCAGCGCTGAAACTTTTCGGTTTCCGGAACATAATAAACGTACCTGAACAGGATGTCACCGATGGCAATTTCCCAACCGTAAAATCGCCGAACCCTGAAGAACCAGATGCCCTTAAGCTTGCAATAAAAAAAGCCGTTGAAACAAATGCTGAGCTCGTGATGGCTACCGATCCCGACGCTGACAGACTGGGACTGGCCGTCAAAAATAAGAAGGGCGACTTCATTCTTCTAAATGGAAATCAGACCGGAGTGATCCTTATCTGGTACATCCTTTCACAATTCAGGGAAAGAAATAAATATACAGGCAATGAGTATATAATTAAAACCATCGTCACTTCCGATCTTCTGGAAAGAATCGCAGAAGCTTATAAAGTTGAGTATTTCAATGTACTTACCGGTTTTAAATTCTTTGCCGAACTGATAAGGGAAAAAGAAGCAACCAGAAAATATATCGGTGGCGGAGAAGAAAGTTATGGATTTCTGCCCGGGGATTATGTAAGAGACAAAGATGCAGTAGCGTCATGTGCTCTTGCCGCTGAAGCCACAGCCTGGGCAAAAAGCAAAAATATGTCACTCTTTGAACTCCTTCTCGATATCTATGTGAAATATGGTTTTTACAAAGAAAAGCTTATAAATATTGTAAGAAAAGGAAAAGAAGGCGCCGGTGAAATAAAAGCTATGATGACAGAATATCGTAATAATCCTCCTGAAAAGATCAATAACAGCAAAGTGATCAGGATCAATGATTATGAAACCCGCGTCTCGAATGATATCCTTACAGGCAATAAGACAATGATCAACCTGATACAATCTGACGTACTTCAATTTTTCCTCGCAGATGGTACAAAAATTTCAGTAAGACCATCAGGCACAGAACCCAAGATAAAATTTTACTTCAGCGTTAATATGAAACTCGATTCAGCATCAGAATTTGAAGAAGCTGAAAAAATGCTCGACAAGAGGATTGATGACGTAATTAAGGATATGAAGCTGGCATGATGAGATGCAGGGTGCGGCGTTCAGGGTGCGTGGTGCAGGATGAAAGTTGTGGCGTGCAGGGAATCAAAAAACGTAGTCTTCGGTTTTTGGGGCTTACCGTACTCTGCTTTATGTTTCTTTCATGCGTATCTTCAAAGAACGCTGCTATTACATGTCCCGTATATCAATATTACAAAAGCAATAAATCTTTTACAAGTCACTACACGAACCTGAGGCGATATCCTTCCCACGGAAGAATAATTGGAAAGAAACAACATACTGGTTCATCAAGAAAAATTCAGGGAAGTAAAAAACGATGAGTTGTTTCACTAATATTTATTATTGTTTATACATGGAATTAATATTTTAAAAACTACTTTAGTAGCATTAACCACTGCTCCTGATAGTATTCAGAAAGTTTTATATTAATTCTAAACCTGATAAAATGGAAACAAGGAAACATTTACTTCCGATATTGGGAAGTATCTTGATATTGTTGCTGGTGATGCAATCATGCAGTCCTTCTAAAAAAGCTGCCGTGTCGTGTACAGAATTTCCGGTATATAAAAGCAGCAGAACCAGGTATCATAACGGACAAAAGACGATGCTAACCATGCATCTTCCAAAAATCAAAAGGAATCGGCATGCTGGCTCAGAGAAACGAATCAGCACTATTATTCCTGCACCAGAAAGAGAATCAGCGGAGGTTGCTAAGATCGGAAACATAAATAAGACAGAATTCGCTGAAGAATTATTGGCTTCATCAGATAATAAAATTGTTCCTTTTAATGGATCAACTTCAGATTCAGAGGAACACTATACTGATGCAATTTCGTACCTTCAGATCTCTAAATGTGATACGATCATCCTGCTGTCAGGGTCTGTTATATATGGAAAAGTGGAGGAAATAGGCCAGACGGAAATTAAATACAGGAAATGCAATTATTTAAACGGACCTCTTATCTCAATCGCCAGATCTGAAGTATCATCAATACGATTTATCAATGGCAGCCGTGAAAATTTTAATGCCGTGGTTCCTCAGACATATACAACCAGTGCTGTTCCCGATCATAACTATCAGCGGACCAATGAAGCATTAGGAGTAGCAGGCTTTCTGGCAAGTATAATAGGCTTGTTTATAGCAAGTATTCCGCTTGGATTGATTGCGGTAATTTTCGGCGGAATCAGTCTTAAAAGGATAAGGAGAGATCCGGCAAAATACAAGGGCAGAGGATTGGCTGTTGCAAGTATTATAATAGGGATCATAGATGTGGTTGCAATGATCATAATACTGGCGGCGGTATAAGATCCTCTCCGACAGCACTGATTTGGGTTTAAAAAATTTATTAGTCACCGATAATTTTTACCAGGACTCTCTTTCTTCTTTTACCATCAAATTCACCGTAGAAGATCTGCTCCCATGGTCCGAAGTCGAGTCTTCCTGAAGTAATTGCTACTACTACTTCCCGTCCCATAAGTGTACGTTTAATGTGAGCGTCGGCATTGTCCTCGAATCCATTGTGTTTGTATTGCGAATATGGCTTTTCAGGAGCCAGTTTCTCGAGCCATACCTCAAAATCGTGATGAAGGCCCGCCTCATCATCATTAATAAAAACACTGGCACTGATATGCATTGCATTAACGAGAGCCATTCCTTCAGTAATTCCACTCTCACTGATACATTTTTCAACCTGATCCGTAATATTTACAAAGGCTCTCCGTGTAGGGATCTCAAACCAAAGTTCTTTTCTGTAGGATTTCATACTCTATAATTATTAGAAATTCTTATCTGCGGGATCAGCGGGAAATAAAAACATCCGGTAAATATGTTTCCCGCGGATTACGCAGATTAACGCAGATCATATTCATAATTAACAAAATATAAGAAGAAAGTTCAGTCTGTGTGTCATCCTGAAACAAAAAAATCCTCAGCAAAATTCACAAGATAAACCCTGTCGGTCGACCTGGTAAGAGCCGTGTAAAACCATCTCAGATAGTCGATCGTGATTTCATTCCTGTTAAACATACCCTGATCAATAAATACTCTTTCCCACTGGCCTCCCTGAGCTTTATGACAGGTAACAGCATATGCGAATTTGATCTGAAGAGCATTAAAATACGGATTGTTCCTCACTGCTTCAAACTGCTTCCTTCTTGTTTTGATACTTATATAATCAGCCAGCACATTCTGATACAGCTCCTTACTCTTATCTGAAGGCAAGGCAGGAGTATCAAGATGAAGGACATCGAGCATTACCTTCGACTCTACTTCAAGGTCATAATCTGGAAATTTCAGGACCATATCGGCAAAATGGAATCCATATCTCTCCTCATATTTTCTTATCCTTTTTACTTCCGCAATATCTCCATTTGCAATAAATCCTGCTCCGTCCTCCCCTTCCTCCATCAGAAAATAATTATTCTTCACAACCATCACCATATCACCGGCGCTGATCTCCTCCTCCCTGTAGAAGATCCGGTTTCGTATACCCTGGTTATACTTATTTGCCTGCTTGTTTGAATTAACCACTATAATGGTTCCTTCCATTCCGCATTGACCGTACGCCGAGGAGATCTCATCTATCAGATCCTCTCCCGTTATCCTGATTGTGTCGTTGTAATTTATGCAATCTATTGAGGGATGTACGAGATTATTTTCCGAAACCTGGAGACGCAACCTGGTTGCGTTCATGAGAACTCCCGACGTTTCGCTTTGCCTTACTACCTGCCTGAGCTCACATGTGATCAATCCAAAGCCATAGCCCAGGAGCGAACCTGATTCCAATGCTGGACTAACGGTAGAACCAACAGGTGGAAGCTGGGCTGTATCCCCTACAATAATTAGTTTACAATCAATTCCTGAGTAGACAAATTCTATGAGGTCATCCAGAAGCCTGCCGGTGCCGAATACTGAAGAATCGCCGGAACTGTTAGAAACCATCGAGGCTTCATCAACGATAAAGTAGGTATCCTTAGACAAATTCCTGTCGAGGGAAAAATTTCCGAAGCCATCTTTCGATGATTTCTGACGATATATTTTCTTATGAATAGTAAATGCCTGCCTGCCCGAATATGATGCCAGGACTTTTGCTGCCCTTCCTGTAGGAGCGAGAAGAACTGAACGCATCCTCAACATATCGAGAGTTTTGACTACCGAGCTGATAACACTCGTTTTTCCGGTACCGGCGTAACCTGTCATAAGAAACATTACATCGTTGGAATTATCGCAGATATAAGAAGCAATTTTCTTCAGGGCTACAGACTGGTCATCCGTTGGTATATTGCCCAGGTTCTTGCATAACTGGTTATATATAATTGTATCGCGCAACAGTGTGACGGTATTTTTTTATAAATTTGTTTGTAAACTTAAGAAATCTTGAGGAATGTATGATGTATTAAATGCGATAGATGATCAGCAAAGAGCACAGAGTGCAATTTGATTAGAAAGTCTACCTTTGTGGGCAGAAAAGACAAAAGATAAAAGTAAAAAGACAAAAGTGAACTAAACTCTAGGACACTTTAGGCACTCCAGGCACTTAAGGCACTTTTTTTGATAAACGATAAACGATAAACACGAAACTATTCTTATGCCATTTCTTGAACTGTTTGATGAGACTTTAGATATAAACTCGACAGAAATTTATGAGTTATCCGTTCAGGTTAGTGCCGATGGCTTATCCTATAGCCTTCTCGATACAGTAAGGAATATATTTGTAATGGTACGATCATTCGGAGCTGAAGAGAGTAAATATTTCAACGCGGCCAGGATAACAGAGCTGATCCGCAAGGATGATTTTCTCACAAAGAAGTACAAGAAGATAAATTGTATTATGCCGACACAAAAATTCACACTTGTCCCGGCGCCTCTGTACGATCCGGGCAAGAAATCTGAATATTTCTCATTCAATCATACTTCAGGTGATGACAGTACATTACTGGCTAACAGGGTAGTGGACCCCGATGCATTTCTGGTTTTTTCAGCATCAAAATCACTTGTTGAAACAGTAAACCTATTTTATCCGGGAGTTCATATACATCACCATATAAAGCTTCTTCTCGATCATAATTGTGTTTCGGGAAAGTCGGTAAACGGAAATTATATCTGCCTGCATATTGAAAGGGATTTTTTCAATCTGATAATCTTCAGAGACAAAATTCTTATATTCTGTAACTCATTTACTTATCGCAATATTTCAGATGTATTATATTATGTTCTGAATACATTTAAGAATCTTGACATAAAACAGGACGAAACAATTTATTTCAGTGGACTGACGGAAAGGTATGATGATCTGTCATCGAGTCTATCGTTATATATCAGAAACATAAAATTTGCAGAGCCCTCGGGAAACTTCACTTTCAGCTATGTGTTTAATGATACAGAGCTTCATCGTTTTCTTAATCTATTTACAGTAGCCAATTGCGAATTATAGGAGGAAGATACAGAGGCAGGAGGATCAATCCACCCTCAAATTTCAAGGCAAGACCAACAACGGATTTTGCACGGGAAGGATTGTTCAATATCTTGAATAACAGGATAGATTTTGAGTCGATCAGTGTACTGGATCTTTTTTCAGGCACGGGTACTATAAGCTATGAATTTGCTTCACGTGGAGCAGAGATCGTTCATCTTGTTGAAAAGGATCCCGTTCATATTTCAGGAATAAAGAAGATTCTGAGGGAACTTGATTTCGGGAATGTAAGGCCTATTCATATTGATGTGAAAGCTTACCTTAAAACGTGCACCTTTAAATATGATATTGTTTTTGCGGATCCTCCTTATGAACTATCCTGGTTAAAGGAACTACCTGATATGGTCATGCAATCGGGTATTTTTAAGGAAGATGGATTTTTCATCCTGGAGCATCCGAGGGATGTAAGTTTCACCGGTCATGAATTATTTTCCGAGCACAGGAGTTATGGTGGAGTAAATTTCAGCTTTTTTAAACCTGCTAAAATAGTTTGAGAAATAACTATCATTTTATTATCTCCCTCCTTATATTTTAACCTGGGGGTACCTAAAGATACTTCTTATATTCCTCTGGCATATCGAAGTATTTATCGTAGGTTTTCACATCGGGACCAATTTTTTCCAGGATCTTATTTTCCCTTATCTTAAATGTACATTTTTCACCTGCAATACCTGAGAAATATATATCGTATTCCTTCTCGTTCTCATCAACCATAATGATCCTCACCAGATGCTTAAATTTAGTGCTGTTCATCTGTGAATGACAGATAGGACAAGTATAAATATATTCCTCACCTTCCTCTATACTGAAGGAAGGATGTGTGGTGACACTATAGTTCCCAATCTCAGGATTGAGAAAAACCAGTCCCCTTTTAGAACTATGCAACTTTGAGGCAGCAAGGACAATTGAAGATTTGACATTCAGACTACCCCTGCAGATTTTACAAATGTATTGGCCTGCCATGACATACCTCCTTTTTGTTAATTTACTCAATCCATAATTTCCAATTACAAGGTACAACAGATTTTCATAAAAATCAACTTTCTCTTCTGTGAGTAATATTTTTTTCACTCCTGAGCAAATGAACTGCAACAAGTTAGCAGTAAAGAAAGATTATTTTAATAAGATTTATTTTGCGGAGTAAAAAATTAGGTTAATTTTGCATCGCGTTTCACAATTGGTGCGGTAGTTCAGTTGGTTAGAATAACGGCCTGTCACGCCGTGGGTCGCGGGTTCGAGTCCCGTCCGCACCGCAAATGAAAACAAAAAGCCACCTTCGGGTGGCTTTAGTGTTTTAAACCAATTGCGTTAATAGCTTGCTATTAAAAGCAGATGGTTTAAAACACGTAAATGCTGCGGCAGCAGCATTTTTGTTTTTCGTTTGGCCAGGTAACCTCAGGATGAAAGGGTCCGCCCGAAGGTCATTCCCGTCCGCACCTCAGTGTAATAAATACTGGGTTTCAGAAACAGGTTCAGAAAGCCCATAATGAGTCTTAATAGGTTGGTTGTCAGAAAGTACCAACCAGAGAGTATTCCTTCGCATTGCAAAAGACCTGGCTGTAAAAACAGAACCCATTCTTATTAGTCATTATCTTTCTGTCAAGTTGTATAATCGGCGTACTTGTTTTCAGTTCAAAATAACTCATCAATCCCTCACTGGCATTAACAGCCATTATTTTTTGCTCACCTCCGGTGACCTCAATTCCGTAATTCTCCCTTAGCAAATTAAATAAAGAATTTATTTTCTGGCACTTGCTGACAAACCTGGGTAAGTTTATGTTTGGAATCATAGTTATGTCAAAAAAAACAGGCTTTTCATTGACATAACGCAACCTCTCAAAGTAAATGCAGCCGACTTCCTTCTCAAGATCTGTCAGTTCAAAGGAAAATGCTTTTGTCCATCTGCGTATTTCGGGCTTTACGATTAATCGTGTTGTAAGATTTTCATTACCTATTGCACTTGTAGTACCTTTGATAGACAAAATACCAACTCCCTTTGGGGCTCCTTTTACAATGCTGCCTTTACCTTGCTGTTTATAGATAAATCCTTCGGTTGCCAGTCTGTCTAAAGCTTTTCGGACTGTAGGCCTCGTCGCACTATGAAGACTACACAATTCCATTTCTGAAGGCAACAGATCTCCTTCAACATATACACCTTCGAGAATATGACGTCGCAATAATTCGTAAACTTTTTTATGAAGCGGTAATTTTTGCATCAGGCCTGTTTAATGAATTTCAATAAACTACAAATATATTAGAAATTACATATATATACATACAAAGAATACTTGTATTTACATAAATTCAATATTTATTAGCCAAATGTATTATATTATATTAAATATAAGCTATTTATGTATGTTTTTAAAATATTTGCTTAAAATAAAATTAAATATACTTGTATATACATGTTTAATGTTTATTTTTGAAAGAACTAAAATTTCTGCAATTATGGCTCATGTTGTAATCATGCCCAGGCAAGGACAGTCAGTTGAGACTTGTATTATCGGATTCTGGAACAAGAAAGTTGGCGAACAGGTAAAGACAGGCGACATTCTGTTTACCTATGAAACCGACAAAGCATCCTTTGACGAAGAGGCAAAAGTGGATGGTGAACTGCTGGCTGTATTTTTTAAGGAAGGTGAAGAAGTTCCTGTTCTGACAAATGTTGCAGTTATTGGAATAAAAGGTGAAAAAATTGAAGAATATATCCCTGGCGGGAATGTTACAGCTTCATCTCAGGAATCCATGACTAAAGTGGCTCCTGTTGAGAAAAAGAGAGATATTGTCACTATTGAGGAACAAAAGGGAAAAATCAAAATCTCACCACGGGCAAAAAAGCTGGCTGAAAAACTAGGTATATCTTTTAAACTAGTGCAGGGCTCTGGTCCAAACGGACGCATAATAGTTCAGGATATCGAGAAAGCTTCACAAGAATTTCCAAAACAAACTCCTTTAGAATATCCTGTTTCCGGTGAAGACTTTGAAATTAAAAAACTGACAAATATTCGCAGACTGATCGCAAAAACTATGCTCCAGTCACTTCAAAATTCGGCTCAGTTAACTCACCATATGAGCGCTGACGCCCGCCAGATTATGTCACTGCGTAAAAATTATAAGAAGAAATTCGAAAAAGGAGAAATAGCTCAAAATATAACCATTAATGATCTGGTCTGTTTTGCAGTGATCAGAGCATTAAAAAAGTTCCCGCAGGTAAATACTCACTACATCGGAGACAGTATGCGATGGTTTAAAAAAATACATCTGGGCCTGGCTGTAGATACTGAACGTGGATTAATGGTTGCTGCAATCAAAAACGCAGACGATCTTTCCATAGAAGGACTGTCTTCACAACTTTCCACAGTTGCAGGCCAGTGCAGAAAAGGTAGTGTCGACCCCGAATTGCTTAATCCTGAGGCAGCAAGCTTTACAATATCCAACCTGGGGAATTATGGTGTAGAGATGTTTACACCTGTAATAAATCTGCCACAGACTGCCATTTTAGGAGTTTGCACCATCGTCCCTCGTCCTAAGGATCTCGGTGATGGGGTTTACGGATTTGTCCCAATGATAGGATTGTCATTAACATATGATCATCAGGCTCTGGATGGAGGGGAGGCAACTTTGTTCCTGAAGGAAATAAAGGAACAGATTGAAAACCTCACACTCTGATCAGAATTTTAATGTGATACTCCGATAAGTAAAAAAATATAAAATAAACCACAATGCCAAAAGTCCAATTTATTGATCCGCAAAAAGTCAGGAAAGCAGGAAAAGTAACATTCATCCCAATTCCTGTAAACCAATACAACAAAACTGTTGAAGAAGAAAAAGCAAATTTCAGCGATGAGGATTTGATAAGGATTTACAGCGACATGGTAGTTATCCGCGAGTTCGAAACCATGTTGAACATGATCAAGATCCGTGGTGATTACAACGGTATTGCGTACGATCATCCGGGGCCGGCACACTTGTCAATCGGTCAGGAAGCTGCTGCAGTAGGTATGGCATACACGTTGGGAATTGATGATTTTATCTTCGGTTCGCATCGTTCACATGGCGAAATCCTGGCTAAAGGTCTTTCAGCTATAGCTAAACTGAGTGACGATCAACTGATGAAAGTGATGGAAAGCCATTTTGACGGGATTACATTTGCTCCGGTAAAAAAGGGGCATAAAGGAACCATAAAGGAACTGGCAATCAGGTTTCTAATTTATGGAACACTTGCCGAGATCTTTGCCCGTGAGACAGGCTTCAACAAGGGGTTGGGTGGTTCGATGCACGCCTTCTTCACCCCGTTTGGTGTGTATCCAAATAATGCTATAGTTGGTGGTTCAGGAGATATTGCCGTCGGAGCTGCTCTTTTCAAAAAAGTTAACCGCAAAAAAGGAATCGTCGTTGCCAATATAGGCGATGCTTCTATGGCTTGCGGTCCGGTTTGGGAAGGATTGACCTTCGCAACCATGGATCAGTTTAATGAATTGTGGGAAGGTGACATGAAAGGCGGACTGCCATTGATAATCAATATCATGAATAATCAATATGGCATGGGAGGACAGACCTGTGGTGAAACTGCCGGGTATTGTATTGCCGCACGTATTGGCGCAGGATTGAATCCTGATCAGCTGCATGCTGAACGTGTTGATGGCTATAATCCGCTTGCAGTAATTGACGCCTACAAACGTAAGCGGAAAATCCTGGAGAAAAAGAAGGGTCCAGTTTTACTTGATATTTTAACTTATCGTTACAGCGGTCACTCTCCTTCTGACGCATCGTCATACCGCTCGAAGGAAGAAGTGGAGGCATGGGAAGCATGTGATTCAATTGCATGGTTTGGCAGCGAATTAGTGAAAGCCGGTGTCACTACCGAAGAAAAACTGACCGGAATCAAAGGAGATACCATTAAACTCATGGAGTCGACCATGAAACTGGCTATTGACCCAAATATCTCTCCACGTATGGATATGACAAAATATCCCAATATTATAGGTGAGATGATGTTTAGCAATGAATCGGCTGATCGAATGGAAGACCGTAGTCCGGATGTGAACCATCCGATGGCAGAAAACCCACGCGTTCAACAGATAACTAAAAAGGAACGATTTGCCTTTGACGATAATGGAAAGGCACATTCAAAAATTAAGACTTACTCCTACCGCGACGGTATTTTCGAAGCCGTCATCGATCGTTTTTACAAAGATCCGACTTTAATTGCCTATGGCGAAGAAAACCGCGACTGGGGCGGTGCATTCGCCGTTTATCGCGGACTTACGGAAGCACTGCCATATCATCGCCTGTTCAACTCACCCATAGTAGAAGGTGCGATCGTTGGAACTGCTATTGGCTATGCCATGTGTGGCGGCCGTGTTATACCTGAAATCATGTATTGTGATTTTCTGGGCCGTTGTGGCGACCAGGTATTTAATCAGCTTCCCAAGTGGCAGGCAATGAGCGGAAATGTTATTAAAATGCCTGTTGTATTGCGTGTTTCTGTAGGTTCTAAATATGGTGCCCAGCACTCACAAGACTGGACAGCATTGACTGCTCATATACCCGGACTAAAAGTTGTGTTCCCGGCAACTCCCTATGATGCAAAAGGATTGATGAATGCTGCATTACAGGGGACTGATCCAGTAGTTTTCTTCGAAAGTCAGAGATTATATGATATAGGTGAGATGTTCCATACAGGAGGTGTTCCCGCGGAATATTATGAGATCCCTTTAGGTGAACCTGATATTAAAAGGGAAGGAAAAGATGTGACTATTCTCACTATTGGCGCGACTTTGTACCGCGCAATTGAGGCAGCAGATATACTAAAGGAAAAATACGGAGTTTCAGCTGAAATAATTGATGCAAGAAGTCTGAATCCATTTAACTATGAATTAGTGATTGCTTCGATCAAAAAGACAGGACGTATAATTATTACCGGAGATGCTTCTGCCCGCGGATCATTTATGCGTGAGATGGCTTCAAATATCGCAGAACTTGCTTTTGACGATTTAGATGCTCCTCCTGTAGTAGTTGGTTCACGAAACTGGATAACACCCGCCTATGAGCTGGAAGAGTCTTTCTTCCCTCAGGCAAGCTGGATAATCGATGCTATACATGAAAAAATACTCTCGCTGAAAGGACATATGGTTGTAAATAACTTTAGCGATGCCGAACAAATCAGAAGAAATAAACTGGGAGTGTAAGAATATAGTAAACTAAAATGGAACAAGCCATAACTGCTATTACGATATAAAGGGGAAATTTTTAATGTATTTCCCCAGCAATAGCTGATAGCTTTCAGGAGTATCCATATCTTCCATAAGATCGTTAAATCTTAATTTAATAACCTTATCTTCAAACTGAGAAATAATATTTTTGGCCCCCTGGTCATGATTTAGTTTTAAAAGATACTTAAAATAGAATTCATCAAAAAGAGCAGGAACGCCTTTCCAGCCTGAGTCGGACTGTGAGACTATTATTTGTTTAAAGCCTGGCCTGTAAGCGGCAAAAATCATTTGAAGATAGGAAGCCGTAACCAATGGTTGGTCGAGAAGGGTGATCAGGACACCATTCGCTTTTGGAAATACTTTTTTTATGTGGCGTATGCCGCATGAAATGGAACTACCCATTCCTTTTTCCCATCTTTCGTTAATAATTTTATTTATATTGTACTTCTCAATAACCGGAATTATCAGGTTTGAATTGCTGCCCAGTACAACATTAACAGGATAGCCAGTCTCGATTAATGTGATAATCTGATGCTCAATAAGTGAAGCATTTCCCCAGGGAAGTAATTGTTTCGGTTGACCCATTCTGGCTGAGCTGCCTGCTGCTAACAATAAAACCGGTATTTCACTCATGTATTGAACCAACTTTATTCCGTAATGGCTCTGGCTTCTTATTTCGTACCACACCCAGGATCTCTGCAATTATGGATGCAGCAATCTCAGATGCACTTTCAGCGCCAATGTTAATACCTGCCGGTCCATAAACGTGATCAAGAAAATCGGTAGATATATCAGCGCAATAATCAAGCAGCATTGACAAAACTCTTTCCCTTCTTTTAATTGATCCCACCAGGCCGATGTATGCTGGTTTACAATCTTTAAGGGCAAGGAGGTATTGCACATCTTTATTGAAGCTGTGTGTCATCAGAACAACAGCAGTTTGTTCATCCAGTACTGATACGTCCAGATCCTTAAAAGATGGCGAAATTAAACTGGATGCGCCGGGGAAATAATCACACGATTTCGATTCTTCAGCAGAGGCTACAATGGTTACCTCCCATCCCATCAGTTTTGCTGCCTGACACAGCTGGACTGCGTCGTGTTCAGCACCAAAAATATAGAGTTGAAACAGAGGACTAAAGGATTGTGAAAAACGTTCCTGATCCGCAATCTGATTTTTATTAAAGGAAGGATTAACTGAAACTGTTTTTCCCCTGAGTGAGATCAGTGTACCTGTATCAGCATAATTACCAGCATCATGATAATAATAAACATCCATGCTGAAGCTCTGCCTCTCTTTTAAAACAGATTCAAAGTCATTCAGAAGTTCAGCGGAAAGAAAGACAGGCTCTATAAGCATATAGATTATACCTTCGCATCCGACCCGTAACCTGCCATCATAGGTTATTATTTTTGCAACACCTGTCTGAAAAACACTTCGCGCCTGATGTTCAATTTCTTTTTCAACACAACCTCCGCTTACAGCACCTACAGAATCGCCTTGTTCACTTATTACCATGCGCACACCGGGGCGTCTGTAGGAAGACCCCTCCAGCGCAACCACAGTAACCAGTACGGCTCTTTTACCAAGTGCCTGCCATGACTTGAGAGTCTGAAAAAGCAATTTAATCTCGTGTGTCATAATTGATTCGGATTACTTTCTGCTGAAATAATATTCAAAGCTATTGCACACCCTGTCAACCCGCGATTCTCAGTGAAGATTAAACAAATATTAAACACATTAGTTGAATTGGATGAAGGCTTTTCATCTCTTTTCAGGTGCTTCAAAGCCGGATAATGACTAATAAATCAATTCTCAAATAAACCAAACCGGTCGATCAGCAAGATAGCTTATGAATTAGGGTTTAAGCATCCGCAGCATTTCAGCAGGTGTTCAAAAATGAAACAGGGCAGAGACCGGTTGAATACATGTCGCTGAATTAAGAAGAGACATCATATGGTCACTTTGGGCACTTCATTCTTCAGTGCCTCGAAGCCGGAAACTACGTCAAACAATTCTTCATCAATAGCACTCTGGCGCAAACTATGAAATTTATGATTAAGATCGTCCAGCATCTCTTCTATGTTTTTTTCAGCTCTTTGCATTGCAGTCAAACGACTTGAATTTTCACTGGCTAAAGATTCGGCGCATGCCTTGAACAAAGAAGCAAACAAGTAGCCATCAATCAGTTCCAACAAGGTAGTTCTGATTTCTCCCAGTACCTGCGGTACTTTGTTGGTTGGCCATTTAAGTTCCGATAAGGTCATCCTCCATTTGTCATCCAAAGGCAATAATCTCTGACTAATGGGTTCATATACAGCCGGTGATAGGGGCTGATTATGAAAAATGTAAACTTCTGTCGAAATCCCCTTTTCGCTGCTCTCTTCACTTTTCATTAAAATCTGCCCGACCAGAGGTGTAATCGCCTTTACAGAACCCGGAACCGTGAAATGATTTGTTACGTTAAGGCCAGCATCTGACAATAGCAAATGAACACGTTCGCCAACAGCCCAGACCTCTTTTTGACCCTGTAAGCTATTTAGTGATTTAGATACAAATCCGGTAAGTGAATCATTAAACTGTCCTACTAAACCCTGATCAGATCCAAAAACTATTGCGCATATCAATTTTTCCTTTCTCCCGGTATTGCTTCTCCTTAATAATATCGAGTCTTCCTTCCCTGAAGTAGGCAATTATGCCTAAAGCTATAGTGTGATAATAGTCTCCCAGCGATTCAACAGCTGTTTCATATTGTCCGATATTAGAAGCAGCCACAGCTTTCATTGTCCTGACTACTGATTTTATATCTCCCGCACCGTTAAGTTTCCTTCGCAGGTTTTCCAGAGTATCCATTATTCCTGTTTTTGATCTGGCACCGGTTCAGTCTTATCCTCAAAAGGAGCAATCGCCTCACCCGCAATTTTTAAAATAATGTCATGATCTGCATCACTCAGGTCTTTATCTGAGAATAAGTGGCTATGTACCTCCCCGGGAAGCTCAGTAATTATCTTCTTTAATCCTGTTTCAGCCTCCTGCATTTTGTTAATGGGTACGACATCAAAAAGTCCGGCCGACAGTGCCAGAAGAATGACAATCTGTTCAGGGACGGGCATTGGATGTAGCTCATTCTGTTTGAGAATGAATCGGATCCGTTTCCCATGTTCAATTATCTTACGCGTATTATCGTCCATGCGTGTGCCAAAACGGGAAAATGTTTCCAATTCTTCAAACTGAGAATAAGCCAGTTTAAGATTTCCTGTTATTGAACGATATGCAGGTAACTGAGCCTTACCTCCCACACGGGAAACTGATTTACCAACATCAACTGCCGGTAAAATACCTAATTCAAAAAGCTTTGGAGACAGATAGATCTGTCCGTCTGTTATGGAAATAAGATTCGTCGGGATGTATGCAGAAATATCCTGAGCTTCAGTCTCGATAATTGGCAATGCAGTAAGTGAACCTCCTTTAAGTTTATCACTCAGGTGTGTTGATCTTTCCAGTAATCTTGAATGAATATAGAAAATATCACCAGGAAATGCTTCGCGCCCCGGGGGTCTTCTCAAAAGAAGTGACAGTTCACGATAGGCACGTGCATGATGTGTCAGGTCATCATAGACTATCAGCACATCGCGTCCCTGCTCCATAAAATATTCAGCGATGCTGGTAGCTGCATACGGAGCGATGTATTTCAATCCCGGGGCATTATTCCCTTCCGTGGCAACAACAACTGTATATTCCATTGCTCCTTTTTCTTCGAGGGTAGCTATTACTTTTGCAATTGAAGATGCCCGCTGCCCGATAGCGCAATAAACGCAAATTACATTTTTGTCATTTTGATTGAGTATCGTGTCAATTGCAATCGCTGTTTTGCCTGTCTGACGGTCGCCTAAGATCAATTCCCGTTGTCCTCTGCCAATAGGTATAAGTGCATCGATTACCTTTAATCCGGTTTGTAACGGAAGTGAAACCGTATCACGATCCATAATAGCAGGAGCTGATCGTTCAATAGGAAGTCTTTTTTTAAATGAGAAAGAAGCCCTTTCCATCCACCGGTTCTCCAAGAGGGTTGATCACCCTGCCGATCAGGGCATTCATCTACCGGTATATCCATAACTCTTCCTGTCCTTTCCACTTCATCACCGGCATTCAGTAATGAATCATCACCAAGCAGAATTGCCCCTATCGAATCTTCATCAATATTGTATGCAATACCAAATAAACCATTTGGAAACTTTAAGAGCTCTTCAAAACCCGTACCCGGAAGGCCCATCACTTTGACGATTCCTGCGGAAACGCTGATTACTGAGCCCACCTCCCGGGGAACCAGGGGAAGAACAAATCTTTTTCTGCTCCTTGCTAATTGTTCAAAAGTATTATCGATGCTTTATTAAGTTGGTGTATTGGCATATTGAAGAAATGTTACTAGTTGCTGGGTGCTGGTTACTGGGTGCTGGGTACTGGGGTTACTTGTTGAGGGTTGCTGGTTTTGCCCTGGCTTTTGTCTTGCTCCTGACTTTTTGTTTTGCTTTTGGTTCCTTTTTCTCTTTCTTGTTTGTTTCCGGCATTTTTTCAGGTTCTTCTTCTGATTCTGATTTCAGCGTTTCAGAGATACTTTTTTGAATTGAATTCAGGTACTCTGAAATACTCCAGGCCAATTTGTATCCATTGGAAGTAAGTTCAATACCGCCAATTAATTCAGGGACAGTTTTAAATTGAAAAATAGGTTTTGCGTCAAGTATTTCATTTACAGCACTTTTTATTTCTGTCTTGCTGTTTTTGAGGCAAATTGTATGCGGTTTGAATCAGTATGGATTTTTGCTTAACGCATCGGATTTGAATTTTGAAAGCTTCAATAAGTTTCTTTTTATCGTCAGTTTTCAGTCCCTTTAAACGACTGATAAAGACATTTACCGATTGTTCCTCCAAACTCACGGATGCAAGATCTTTGAGTGTTTTTCTTGCTATGGCAAAAACTTCCTCCTGTGTCTTCTGCACAATATCATGTTCAAGGTTTTGTTGCACGGAGTTCAAAGAATTTTCCATTTTTGAACGCAAGGCAGCGGCTTCATTCCTTACTTTTTCAAGAAGTTCTGTCACGCTCTTCATTTGTATCGGCGATGACATTGTCCATCAGCTTTTTCTTCTGCTGATCAAACTTTTGATTCTTTTTCAGGAATTCGACCTGTTCTTTTTTAGCTTCAGTTTCTTTTGCTAGTGCATCCTTCAATTGGGATGCAATTTTGTTCTCACGTTCGTCGATGGCCTTGAGGACTGGTTTATAAAGGAATCGTCTTAACAACCATACCAGGACGAAGAAATTAATTATCTGAGCTATTACTGTGAACCAGTTAATTTTCATTTTGTGTTTTTTACTTAGCAATTATATGATTCCAGAACGGGTTTGCAAAGATCAGAATCATCGATACTACGAAACAATATATCGCAGTTGACTCTATCATTGCCAGTCCCACGAATAATGTCCTGGTGATGGTCGGAGCCGCATCCGGCTGCTGTGCAATGGAACTTAAAGCCGATGATACTGACTTACCTTCTCCAATGGCAGGCATCATACAACCGATGCCTGTAGTAAGCCCGGCAGTTACAATTGAAGCTACTCCAATAATTGTTATACTATCCATTTTCTAATCCTCCTTTTATTAATTTGTTATTGTGTTGTTTTTTTTGATTTTCTTGATCCTTCCACAGCTCCGGCAATATAGACTGTTGCGAGAATACTGAAAATGTAAGCCTGTACCATACCGGTTAGCAGGCCAAGTGCTTTCATCACAATTGGAAATATCAATGGCGTTATACTTAACAGTATTGCGATAATCATTCCTCCACTCATAATATTGCCAAATAGTCGCACTGCTAATGCCAGTGTCCGTGAGATTTCACTTATGAGATTAAACGGCAACATAATGAAAGTTGGTTTTAAATATGATTTCAGATAACCAGGCAGTCCACTCTTTATAATGCCAAAAAATGGTACTGCAATAAAAACACAAATCGCAAGTGCGGCAGTAGTGGACAGTGAACCGGTAGGAGCTTCATACCAGGGTAAAATGATAAAAATATTAGCAGTTCCGATAAACAAAAACAATGTGCCAATAAAACCAATGTATTCTTCAGGATGTTTTAAGCCAACATCTTTAATCTGGTCGTTCATAAAAGTTACCAGCATTTCCAGAATGCATTGCCAACGCGAAATATGAATACCTGTTTTAAGTTTTCGGGTTATTAATGCAGAAGCAACCACCAGTATAAGTATTATTGCCCAGGTAGTAACCAGTGTCAGGTTGATGGTGATAAAGCCATGCTGCCAAAAAATGGTTTCGTCAGGACTAAGATTCATGACTGACCTCTTTATTTAGCAAAACGTGATTTTCATTTTTCGATTTTGTAATGTATATGACCGAAAAACGAGCAGTTATAAAGCCTGCCACACAGATAAGAAGTCTTTGCCAGCTGCCGGATGAGATATAATAAAATCCTATCAGGGCAATACCCGTACGCAAAATGAAACTACCCAGAAACCATAAAGCAGGTATTTTTGAGGTGACTAACTTTCTTACAGTAAACCAAAGTCCTCCGAAGAATATAGTTCCCAGTAATAATCCTAAAATAAATGCGAAAATCATATACACAATTTCATTCATCTTGTTTCATCTTTTTGATTCATCTCTTTATGTTCTTTCGTCATCCAATGCCATGCAATAAGGCATCCTGCCGTTAAGCCTAGTATCAGGCAGGTTAAAGTCCATGAAAATGATTCGGGATGCTTTTTATCCAGCCATATTCCCAATGCTGCTCCGAGCAAGGTAGGAACAGCAACCGTCCAACCTATAATTCCGAACATTCCCAATCCAAACCAAACGCTTCTTTTGCTTTCACCCAGAGCTTTCAGTTTGCGATTTGCCTTTTCGTCCAACCTCGTCAGCAAAATATTTTGTTCCTTTTATTTCGGTTGGCTTCATTTTTAACCTTTGTTAAATTTTATCATGCTGTAAATGAATCCGCTTTCCATTTTTGCTGTCACAGACCGAACGTTCTTTTCATTTTCATCCAAATCCTTAAACTCCTTTTCTACTGATTCTTGCAGCTTACCGAGATCTGATCCTTGAATTGCATTACGAACAGAAACCATTACCAGAGCACCTGTTTTAACCAGAATGCCTTTATCTACAGCCAGATATTGAATAGCTATTGGAAGCTGTTTTATAGGAAAAAATACCAGGTACCAGGGCAGCTACACAATCGAGTCTTTGCGGTAACAAACCGAAGAAACCTTCACTTGTCTCTGCAACAATGCTATTGACATTTTTTATGTCAGCGAATATTTTGAATGGCAGCAGAATCTTTAAGTCCATTGCTATTTTCATTTGTCTTTTATTTGTCTTGTCCTCTTCTAATTTATTTCTGCTCTTTTTATTTTCTTTTCATTTGTCATTATTTTTATTTTCTTTATTTTTGCTTCATCTATTGATCCTATCATATAAAATGCGCTTTCAGGAGAATCCTTAAACTCATCAGAAAGAATGCGTTCACAACCGCTGAGAGCATCTTCGAGATTTACTTCCTTTCCTTTTATTCCACTAAATTGTTCGGTGGTAAAAAAAGGCTGGGTTAGAAATCGTTCCAGTACGCCTTGCCCGCTTTACAATATTCCTGTCATCAATAGATAACTGTTCCAGTCCAAGCATAGCAATAATATCCTTGAGTTCTTCATACTGAGCGAGTGTATGCCTTATTTCCTGAGCAAGTGTATAATGTCTTTCGCCAATTATTGAAGGGGTGGCCATTTTAGAATTGGACTGCAACAAATCAATGGCGGGATAAAGACCCTCGCTTGCTTTTTTTCTTGAGAGAACAATGGATGCGGAAAGATGAGAAAATGTATGAACAGCTGCCGGATCAGTTAAATCGTCAGCAGGCACATAAACAGCCTGAATGGATGTTATTGCTCCTGTATCGGTGTTGGCGATCCGCTCCTCCAATTGCGACAATTCCGTTCCCATAGTCGGCTGGTAACCCAATCGTGAAGGCATCTGTCCCATTAAACCTGAAACTTCCATTCCTGCCTGTATAAAGCGGAAAATATTATCAATAAGCAATAAAACATCGCGGTGTTCATCATCACGAAAATATTCGGCCATTGTTAAAGCTGCATGACCGACACGAAAGCGTGCACCGGGAGGTTCATTCATCTGTCCGAACATCATCACCATGTTCTTCAAGACCCCGGCTTCTTTCATATCATGATAAAGTTCATGGCCTTCACGACAACGTTCCCCTATGCCGCAAAACATACTGACTCCTTTATTGTGCCCGACCATATTGTGGATCATTTCAGTAAGCAGCACTGTCTTGCCTACACCGGCACCACCAAATAAACCAGCTTTGCCGCCACGTTCCAAAGGGATCAGAACATCAATGGCTTTAATACCGGTTACAAAAACCTCTGATTTTGTTGATCGTTTTGCCAAAGCGGGAGGTGATTGGTGTATATTACGCCACTCAACACCTGACAACGGTTTCTTATGATCAATGGTAGTGCCGAATACATCGAACATGCGACCCATAATATTTTTTCCTACCGGCACTTTAAGTTCCTTGCCATCTGTTACTACAGCCATGCCTCTCGATAGTCCCTGTGTAGGAGTTAATGCGATACCCCGGACACGATGCACATCCAGCTGGGTAAGTACCTCAATAACTATCTTATTATCTTTTCCGGAGTGAAGCGATGTGTAAATTGACGGCAGGTTATTTTCAAACCATACATCCACAACACTTCCCCTGATAGAAATTATTTTTCCTCTATTAATAGAATTATCTATAACATCAGAAACAGTTTGCATTCCAGAATGTACATATGCCAAATTCTTAATATGGTTATATTATTCAAGTTGTAAATGTCGCTGCCTCTGACATTATATGTGTTACATAAATTTTAAAAAATATTACATCATTTACGCTTGTCGCAATAAATTGTTTTCAGGCGTATAGCTTGCATGTCAGATGAGTCCGCCCTATGGCTTCTCAGCAGTTACGTCAAGAGCTGAACCGGCTGAATCAGGAGTATCCTTTAGTTCCCTGTCTAAATCGTACAGAGCAGTTTGATCAGCCTTATCACCTCCTGCTATTTTTAACTTATCTAATAAGTTTATTGCAAGTGTCTCCTCCTCTATCTGCTCTTTCACAAACCATTGCATAAAGTTCCATGTTGCCCAATCTTCTTCTGAAAGACTCATTTTTACTACTTTATAGACCGAATTAGTGTTATCTACTTCGTGCTTAAAAACTCTTTCAAAACAATCTGCAATGCCTGACGGCTTACCGGGAGGTGCAGGGATTGCAACTATATTAACCTCCGCCCCCCGTTGTAAAATATATTCCAGGATCTTCATCATGTGGTTACGTTCCTCTTCAGCATGTCTGAAAAGGAAATTTGCAATTCCGCTGAATCCCAGGTTTTCAGCCCAGGAAGCATAAGAAAGATATATTTGGGAGGCATGTGCTTCCTTTGTCATTTGTGAATTCAATGCTTCTGCGAGCGTTTTTGAAAGTCTGTTGGTATCCATTTTATGCCTTTTTAATTAATATTGATTTACAACAGGTCAAAATTATTCAACAAAATAAAATCGAATGTTACACAACTTTTGAAAAAATTTACATCATTTGTGTTGCTTCGGGACGAGTCAAAGGAGACATTCAAATTATTGCATCCGGTTTTTCTAACTTGTAAGTACTATTTTTAGTGCTTTTTCTTTTGAAGCGTTTTTAAAAGTATCATAAGCCTGAATTATCTGTTCCAGTTTGAAATGGTGCGTAATAAGTTTCTTAGGTTCAAGTTTGCCAGACTGAACATTTTTGAAGAGCATTGGAGTTGAAAAAGTATCGACAAGGCCGGTTGTAATAGTTATATTTTTCGACCACAATGTTTCAAGGTGAATAATTGCGCTTTTCCCATGAACCCCAACATTGGCTATATGCCCTCCGGTATTAACAAGTTCCTGGCATAATTCAAATGTTTCCGGCAGACCTACAGCCTCAATGGCGACGTCAACCCCTTTGCCATCCGTCAGTTTCATCACTTTTTTAACCGCATTTTCATTTCCGCTGTTAATGATGTGTGTTGCACCAAATGATTTTGCAACCTTAAGACGATTATCATCCAGATCAATCATGATGATTTCCGAAGGGGAATAAAATTGTGCCGTGAGTAGCGCAGCCATTCCAACAGGTCCTGCGCCAACAATAGCAATTGTATCTCCCGGCTTTACTTTTCCATTCAGTACACCACATTCAAAACCCGTAGGGAGAATATCACTTAACATCACAATTGATTCTTCATCCGCATCTGCCGGAATTGAATAAAGACTATTTTCTGCATATGGGATCCGTACATATTCGGCTTGTGTCCCATCTATCAAATTACCTAATATCCATCCTCCATTTACACAATGAGAATAGATCTGTCTTCTGCAATATTCACATTGACCACATGACGTTATACATGATATCAGAACATGATCGCCTTTTTTAAAACGGGTTACAGAATTTCCTGTTTCCTCAATTACACCAACACCCTCATGTCCCAGTATCCTGCCATTGGTTACTGTAGGTACATCTCCCTTCATAATATGCAAATCAGTTCCGCATATTGTGGTTTTCAGAACCTTTAGCACTGCATCCGTTGGTTCTTTTATAACAGGCTTTGGTTTTTCTTCCCAGGATTTTTTCCCCGGACCATGATAAACTAATGCTTTCATTATTTAAAATTTTTAGAGTATGATCCTTATTAATGATTCCTCAGACGTCCAATCAATGCATCAAGTGAAGTCTTCAGTTTCTCAACTGCTCCTTCTACTGCCTGCTCATGTGTGTTTGCATTGTTTGTTACAGCAATTGGTTTCATTCCTTCCACACGGGCTTCAATCAAACATCTCTTATCGTTTTGTCCTTCTTTGGGACCATTCTCATCTGAAAGATGAACTGCCACCCTTGTTATTTGATGACTAAACCTGCTTAATTCCTCTGATATTAAGGCGATTAATGGTACTCTTAGTTTTTCGCCGCCTGTAATATTACTGTCTGTATCGAATTGAATTGTCATAATAAATATTTTATAAATTGAAAAAATTGTTTAACTTAATTCTACTTAGACACATCTGAAAAAATGGCTTCAATTTAAATCTGTTAAAGTTGATATAAGATGGATATGATTAACAAAAAGCCGTGATTTATACGATTTTGATAATTCGCTCTATCTTATTTCTTAGTATCAAATTCAGATTCAATCTCTATTGGATCCGGATAATCTCCCGGCAATTTTTTAAATAAACTTTTTCTGTCTTTACAATTTCTTATCAACAGAAAGGTTATTAATAGCCAAATCAATATTCTGTTTATGCAATATTTTACAGTGTAAATGTCATAATCAATAACCTGATAAGTGTTACAAAACTTTAGGATAATTTTATATTATTCACGTATAATTCACAGGTTTTTGTCTGCGCCCTCTGTTAGCTTTAATTGCCAATATAATTTGTCGTCCGATAGGATATGACCCGATATGATATGGTCAGGTTGAATATCATCTAAAGGCATTGGGCAATAAGAAATCCAGATGCTTTCATGATCGAGGTCCACTTCCCTCGACTTGGCCTGGAATCAATGTTTCAGATGGCGCCTTGAGTGAAGACGCTGTGTTCATATAGTGCAACAAGCTTTTCCAGTACTTAATTCCTTACGCGTGCGTGTCAGGTGGTTATCAAACCGTGTTTTGTCGTGTGGGGACTCGAAGGTCGGTCCGATGGCGATAATCCTCAGTTCTCCATCCTCATAGCGGCACGATGAAGGGATGCCCCGACTGGCCGCCTCATTTCCTTTTATTCATTTTTCTCTTCAGAATCAAATTCAGATTTAACTATCGGAGGATCGGGAAGGTCTCCGGGCATCTTTTTGAATAACTCTTTTTCGTCTCTGTGATTTCTTTTGATCACCACTATTAAAACTGAAATTATCGCAAGAATAAATACTATCAGAAAAAACCATTTTTTTACCATAGCCTTATTTTTTTAACCTATTCTGGCAGCTCAATTTCTAATTATGTTTGTCATTTCCGGAAGATTACCATATTCAATTATTTTATTTTAACTGTCCTGTTTTCTGGTCCTGGAGCAATTCGATGATTTTATCTAATTTATCCACTTCAATTGACTTCAACTTTATTGCCAAAGCTTCTATCTCTAGTTTTGCATCTTTATTTGTCTTATAATCCTGTTCGGCATGCAACCTGTCGCGTTCGTTTTGCCGGTTTTGAGACATCATAATGATAGGTGCTGCATATGCTGCCTGAGTAGAGAAGAGCAGATTGAGCAATATGAAAGGATAGACATCCCAATGATACATAAATCCGACAAGGTTTATTCCGGTCCAAAGTATAACTAAAGCTGTTTGAAGGATAATAAACTTCCATGACCCCATTCCATGAGCTACCGCATCAGCTACGCGACCACCAAATTTTAATGTTGCATGATGTTTCTCATGCCATGTTTTTTGAGTTTCCATTTTTAATGAATTATGAAATTCCAACTAAAATTTATTGTCCTGATTCCATTTCCAGTTAACGAATCTCCGGCATATCCACGCCATACTCATTAATATACTTCCTATGTTCAATAAGTTTATCCTTAACAATCTTCATCAGAGCGTTTCCGTTTTCACCCGGTTGCGGGAGTCTGTTAATCACATCCTCCACCAGGTGAAATCTGTCAAGATCGTTTAATACAGTCATATCAAAATATGTTGTGATAGTACCTTCTTCCTTATAGCCCCTGACATGCATATTTTCGTGATTAGTACGTCGATAAGTAAGACGGTGTATAAGCCAGGGATAACCATGAAACGCAAAGACTATCGGTTTGTCTTTTGTAAATAAAGCATCGAATTCAGGCTCACTCAATCCGTGAGGATGTTCAGTATCGGGTTCCAGTTTCATCAGGTCGACAACATTTATCACCCTGATTTTCAGGTCGGGCAGATGCTCTCGAAGTAATGAAACAGCAGCAAGAGTTTCTAAAGTAGGTACATCGCCACAGCATGCCATAACTACATCAGGCTCAGCACCCTGATCAGAACTGGCCCACTGCCAGACACCAATTCCTTTTGTGCAATGTTCCACTGCAGCTTCCATTGTCAAAAACTGTGGCGCAAGGTATTTTCCTGCTATCACAACATTAACATAATTCCGGCTTCTCAGACAGTGATCCCATACTGACAATAGACAATTGGCATCCGGGGGAAGATAGACCCTGACAATTGAAGCTTTTTTATTTACAACATGATCAATAAAGCCCGGGTCCTGATGAGTAAATCCATTATGGGCCTGCTGCCACACATGAGATGCGAGCAGATAGTTTAAAGATGCAATATCTTTTCTCCATGGTAACCCTGCACATACTTTAAGCCATTTGGCGTGTTGGTTAAACATAGAATCGATGATATGAATGAACGCTTCATAACAGTTAAATAACCCGTGTCGACCAGTAAGCAGATATCCTTCGAGCCAGCCTTCACATTGATGTTCACTCAGCATCTCCATTACACAACCCTCGCTGGCAAGAAACTCATCATTATCTTTTATTTGTGCTATCCACTGTCTGTTCGTGGCATCAAAAATGGCATTCAAACGATTGGATAGCGTCTCATCCGGCCCGAAAATCCTAAAGTTTCGCTGCGGGCGATTAAGTTTTACCACATCACGCAGGTACTCCCCAAGCACATGCGTATCTGCTGCCTCTATTGATCCCGGGGATACGACATTCACCTTATAGTTTTGAAAGTCAGGCATCTTCAGGTCTTTCAGCAACAATCCTCCATTCGCATTGGGGTTTGCGCCCATTCGTTGTTCACCTTTGGGTGCCAGTTCGGCGAGTTCGGCAAGAAAGTGTCCAAATTGGTCAAATAGTTCTTCAGGCTTATAACTTTTCATCCAGTTTTCCAGAAGATGCAGATGATGAGGATGGTCAGAATCTACCTGCAATGGGATCTGGTGTGCTCTGAATGTTCCCTCAATTTGCAATCCGTCAACTTCTTTTGGACCTGTCCATCCCTTTGGTGAATTGAAAACGATCATTGGCCAAAGTGGCCTGGTGCTATCGTTTTTGTCTCGCGCATGGCTTTGTATCTGCCTGATCCTTTCGATGACTTTTTCCAGAGTGCCAGCCATCAGCTGATGCATCGTTTCAGGTTCATCACCTTCGACATAGTAAGGCACCCAGCCACAACCCCTGAGCAATTGATCAAGTTCTTCATGACTAATTCGTGCAAGCACCGTCGGATTAGCAATTTTGTACCCATTGAGATGCAGAACAGGAAGAACGGCACCATCGGTTACCGGATTAAGAAATTTATTGGAGTGCCAGGCAGTTGCCAGGGGTCCTGTTTCAGCTTCACCATCGCCGATTACACATGCAACTATCAGTTCGGGGTTATCAAAGACTGCTCCAAAGGCGTGACTTAGAGAATATCCTAATTCTCCACCCTCATGAATGGAACCAGGACATTCAGGTGATACATGGCTTGGAATTCCGCCAGGGAATGAGAATTGTCTGAACAATTTTTTTAAGCCTTCTTCATCACGGGTTATATCAGGATAAATCTCGGTATAAGTTCCTTCCAGGTAAGTATTGCCGACAAGCGCCGGTCCTCCGTGACCGGGTCCGGCGATATAGAACATATTAAGATCGTATTTTTTTATAACCCTGTTTAAATGCACATATATAAAGTTTTGCCCCGGAGTTGTGCCCCAATGGCCGAGAAGCATCTTTTTTACATGAGATTGTTGTAACGGGATCCGAAGCAATGGATTATCAAGCAGATACAATTGTCCAACTGACAAATAATTAGCCGCACGCCAATAGGCGTCTATCTTCTGTAGAAGTTCCTGCGAAAGAGGATTATTCTTTTTGTCAATCTTTTTTGTTTCCATGATCAAATTTCACTTCTTACTAATATTTAATACCTGGCTGACTGTTCTGGCTATCATCCATTCCTCATTGGTATGAATGACATGTATAGTAACACTATTGTTCTCTTTTGATATAATTTGAGCGTTTTTTCTGTTTTGTTTCTCATTAAGTGAGATCCCGAGAAATCCTAAACCTTCGCAGATAATGGAGCGGATTGAAGGACAGTTTTCACCGATACCTCCAGCAAAAACAAGGGTATCGAGGCCCCCAAGCGCAGCAGCGAAAGAGCCTATCCATTTCTTTGCCTGGTAGCAAAATAATGCAACGGCTTCTGCAGCCCGGATATCATCGGATTCCTTAGAAAGCAAATCGCGCATATCGGAACTGGTTTCAGAAATTCCGAGCAGGCCTGAATCATGATTAATCATGTTATTAAACTGCTTAGGAGTGAGATTCTCCGACTTCATAATGTACCATGCCACACCGGGATCTAAATCGCCCGGCCGGGTGCCCATTAGAATTCCTCCGGCAGGTGTGAATCCCATGCTCGTATCAAAACTCCTGCCTTTGTGAACGGCAGCCAGGCTCGCACCGTTTCCAAGGTGAGCCAAAATCACCCGGCTTTTGGCAGCTTTTTTACCAGCTACACGTCCTAGCTGTTCTATCAGATAGGCATATGACAAACCATGGAACCCATATCGTTGGATTCCAATCTTGTCAAATCGCCGGGGAATAGGAAGCAATTTAGCTATCCGTGGCATTGTGCGATGAAACGCTGTATCAAAACAAGCTACCTGTTTCAGATTTGGATAACGATGCATGAAAATCTCTATCAGCTCAATCTCTGCCGGCAAATGATCTGAATCATAAGAGATAATATGGTGCAGTTCATCCAATAATTCATTAGTGATTAATTCAGGATCAATATGTTTCATTCCGAAAACTACGCGATGTCCTACCCCACTGATGAGGGAAAAATCAATCTGCTTTTCAAGCCAGTCGATCAGAAAATTTGCCACCGATTTATGATCTGAGACTTCAATTTTTAAATTGGCTTTCTTATTTTTTGTCAGGTTATTGAAATCCAGATTAGTACCGTTTAAACCTATCCTATCAACTTTCCCATACAAAATTCGTTCTAATGATCCATCCATGCGATACAGAGCAAATTTGATGCTTGACGAACCACTGTTAATAGCCAAAACTACTATTTTATCAAGGCTTATGAATGACTCATTTTTCATTGGCAACTTCGTAAGCTATGCTGTCAGCTTTAAACGAATATGCATTTTGATTATTTATTGAAACGAGCAACTGAACAACTGTTCCTGAGAAATTAATCTATTTCGAATTGCGTTGCTTTTACTTCCGGAACTAGTTGCTTTTTTTAGTCGGAACAATTAAAAGTGGTATCAAAGTATTGTGCAATACTTTTTCAGTGACACTTCCCATAACAACATTCTCGAGCCATTTACGGCTATGAGAACCAATTACAATAATATCGGCTTTCAGCTCTTTTGCTGTCTCCATAATAGATTCAGCAAAATCACCTTCTTTTACAACGGTTTTAATGGATTTATCCCCGAGATGTTGTCTTGATTTGTCAAGATATTGAAGAGATGCGTTTTTCAGTCCGTCGACACTATCTAATAATACAGGCCCCATATCCATATAACCGTCAAAACCCATAATTGGAGAATAACCAGCCGTGGAATAGAACACCGGATCATTGATCACATGAAGCAATGTTATTTCAGCATTCATGGATTTTGCCACTGAAAAACCAACTTCTGCTACTTTTTGGGCGGTTGGATTATAATCAAGTGCTATTAATACTTTACTTTCCATATCTGTTTTCATTTATTTATAAATTCATAAAATAGATTTAAAATGATTTCTGTGTCCGCTGTTAATAACAGGTACATTATGCATAAAAATCAAATGCTCACAGAATCACTTTCTTCTCCTGGGAACTAAATAACCAATCAGGAATCCTACGATTATTCCAAACAGGATCTGTATCCAGTTCCAGTTTCCCCCATTCATTGAACTTCCATTTCCATGCATCATTCCCTGTTGAGTATCACAGGCTGTCAGAACAGCAGCGAATGCAATAAAAAACAGAACTTTCTGAACTGATTTTAACATCATTTGTGATTTCATAATTCTTTTTAGATTTGATAAACTGATTAAAATTCCCATTGACCCATATGCTGTACCGGAACTGGAAATCAGGGATTAAATTCACCAGGGGTCAGATCTTCCTTTTGTTTAAATCATTTAGTGCAACAACCCAACAGCGGTTTTGTTAGATTGTGCTTTGATTCATGATTTTAATTGCTTCTGACGCTTCAACAGGAGCAATTTCACCAAGCTCCTGAGCATCATCCAGGCTAACCAGTAATGATTTTAACTTATCTATTTCATTTTCATTGAGCAAACTCCGCAAAACGTGATGTGCTCCTTTGTTAAAAATAAAAGAACTTTTCCCGTCGCGAATCGCTCTTAATAATGGTAAAATAACCTGTCTGCCGATCTTAATCAGACCTTCGGCCGCAATCCATCTGATTTCAAATTCTTTATCATCAAGCTGATTAATCAAAAATGGAATCGACCGTCTGTCGGCAATAAGCTCTACAAGCTTTACAGCTTCCATCCGAATTGAACCATTTTCGGAATTTAATAGTCTGTGTAGTTTGGAGACAATTTGTTTACCAAGAGCCACCAGTGTTCTTCGTGCGGCAAGTTTATTTACAGAGTCCTCAGAATCAAACAATTCCTTAATCAGGGAGGCAATATTATCCGGAAATTCTTTCAGGGTAATATCTATTTCGCTTACATCATTTCTATTCATAATCTGAAAAATCCAAATTGTTTTATATCCAATTACTTTATTCGTGATAAAAGGACTTTATCAACATCTGCTTAAATAAAGAACTATAATTGAAAAGGATAAAATTAATATCAGTCAGGGAGATGGATATTACACAAATACAGGAAAAAGTTATATATATCACAGATTCCCAAACCATATCCTGATAAAACAGCAAAGCCCGCCCGGCTAACGCCAGTGCGGGCAGGGAACAAATGCTGTCATTATTGGTTAAGATTATTGCTCTTGATAAAATCTACTAATGATGTAAAAGTTCTTTCAGATATTATTTTGCTTGCTACTAAATTCAAAGTTTCGTTCGAGGAGCAAAAAGATATCCCAATTCCGCAATCTTTAATCATACAGATATCGCTTTCACTGTCGCCAATTGCAATTATGTTTTTGACATCCATTTTATAACGGCAGGCGATTTCGCGCATCGCATTAGCTTTGCAGAAATCATGATTGCAATTGCTCTCTTTTGTTTTTATAAATACAGACGGAATTTTTACTTCTCCTGTTGCCACACTGTTGGAAAATTCCAGCTCGTTTGCAATGGAAAAGTCCATGTTATATCTATTAATAATATGGTTGGTGATACAATCGTAACTATCACTTATGATACCACAGATGTATCCGTCTTCTTTAAACACTCTTACTATGTTTTCAAAATCGGGTGTTGTGGGAATATCATCCAGGGTTTCAAATAACTGCTTTATATTTAAGCCCTTGAGCAATCTGGCTATTAATTTGGTTCGTGTATATGGATTGCTGTTTTCAATTACGATAGAAATGAGTTTGTCTTTGAAATTGAATTTTGCTGCGAGCGTCGAAATAAAACTGCCATGAAGTATGGTATTATCCATGTCAAATATTATCATTTTCTTTAATCCTAACACACTCTCCTTGATGGCAAAATCCATCTGATCTCTTATTATCGAAATATTTTCAAGTATTTCGAGATTGGACTGCCTTATTAATTCCGCACGATTTAAAATTGCTTTTGAAACTTCTTTCGACATTCTCCCAAGCTGTTCCCACGACTGCATCCGGTTTTCAATATAGCCGATATTTACTTCTGATATTCGTGCATGTATGTGATGCATATCAATAAGTAATCCAACATCCACCCCGTAATCGTTTTCAAACTTTACTTTTTCAAAAAATGATTTTTTTCCGGCGATCATACCGCTGAGTGGCTGCGAATAATGAGCAAGTTCGGGAAACAATAAACTTAGCAAAGGTTTTGCGACTAATTCAGTTACTCTGCCAGCCTGCCGGTCGAAGAATGATTTTACAAAATCGGCATCACCGGAAATGATTGGTCCGGCAAGTAAATCAATAATGTTTTTTGGATATGTTAAAATATCAGCATCCAGGTAAACGATAATTTCATTATTGGCAAGTAACATCCCGTCACGCATTGATGCTCCTTTACCTAATTTTGTACTCGTATATATTTTTACCTTTTCGCTCTTTGCATTAATGATTGTATCATCATGTGATTTATCGTCTATTATAAGAATTTCTGTGACAGAATCAGCCTCTTTTACGACTTTTACCACATGTGAGATTGTAGTCTGTTCATTTAAGGTTGGAATAATTACAGTAACCATATTTAAAGTTGCATGATTCTTAAAATGAATAGCAGTTGTCTATGTTGAAGACAACTGCAATCCATTGAAGTAACAAAGTATTAAATAGAAAAAGGTTTCCTGATGTAATGCTGCTTGTCTGATAGTATCCGACAAGCCGCTTTTATTTTATAAGAAAAAGTTTTACCAAAACGAGAATTAAAAATCCCACTATTATAACCGCAAAAAATATTAACTCATCTTTGTATTTTAGTTGTTTCATACAAAAATTATTCTGCCTTCCTTTATATGTCAAATCTATGAACAAATCTCCTGGGTATTAATTAGAATTTGATTAGAAACTATTTAGAAACTCATTAAAATACAGGTTCTGTTATTATGTCTATTAACTTTGGATAAATTAGTAAATCATTATGAATGACGTTCGCATACTAATCGTTGAGGATGAACAAAGACTGGCAGAAATCATGAAGAAGCAGTTAGAGGAGTCATGTTTTAACGTTGATATTGCGTTAGATGGTTATATGGGCAAGGAGATGGCTGAACGGAAAACATATAATCTCATCATCCTTGACATTAATTTACCGCTTATAAATGGGTATGACCTATGCAAAGAGATACGGACAACAAACAAAAACGTGCCTGTTATAATGCTCACTGCTCTGGGAACACCAGATAACAAAGTTACCGGATTCGAAGCCGGCGCTGACGATTATGTTATAAAACCTTTTGACTACAGAGAATTATTGGCACGCATAAATGTATTTCTCAGACGTCCCGATATAATAAGTAAGACTGAGAAGATTCGAATTGCGGATCTGGAAATGGATATCAGCACAAAAACCGTTACACGCTCAAACAAGAAAATCGATTTAACAGCAAAAGAGAGTTCTCTGCTGGAGATGTTTCTGAGAAACAAAGAGAAACTACTTACCCGTGAGTTTATAATTGAACGTGTATGGGGTATTGATTTTGATCCAAGTACAAATATTATTGATGTATATGTCAATTATCTGAGAAAGAAAATTGATAAAGATTTCGAACCAAAATTAATCCGTACGAAATTTGGATTTGGATTTTATTGTAGTGAAAAAGAATTATAAGGATGAACATTAAGACAAGATTATCATTGCAATTCACGCTTATTGTCGCTGGAATATTATTGTTTTTTTCATTGCTCGTTTATTATTTCTCATATACAAGCCAACTCGCCAAGTTCAGGGAAAACCTTCTTGATGGTGCAAAAAATACCGCAATTCTGTTAATCAATGTGGTTGAAGTCGATTCATCATTGTTGAAAAAAATACATCAATCGACTATTTCCTGGGAAAAAGAGGAAATTGCATTAACCGATTCTGCCTTCAACCTGATCTATGGCAATAACATACAATTTCTTACAGAAAAAGTTATGCGGGCAAATTCTAACCACGGCAACATTAATTTCTTTACATTCGGAGCAAAGGACGGGGTTTGCTATAAGCACAATTTTAGTAACCGGTCATATAATGTCTTTGTTATGGCATTTGATAATACACGGTATGAAAATTTGTCAGAACTCCGCCAAATCCTTCTTTGGAGCATTCTCTTTAGTGTATGGTTGTCTGTGTTCTTATCATATTTCTTTTCAAAGAAAGCTATCCGGCCAATTTCTCTTATCGTTCAAAGTGTGAAGAATATAAATTCGTTAAGGCTGAATAATCGGCTTAACGAAGGAAACCGGAAGGATGAAATAGACCAGCTGGCAATTACTTTTAATGAAATGCTGACTAATCTGGAAATCGCATTTAAAAGCCAAAAAGATTTTGTATCAAACGCTTCCCACGAATTGCGTACTCCTCTGACAATTATGATCAGTGAGAGCGATTATATATTAAGCCGAAAACGAAAGGAAGAGGAATATGTTAACCATATTTCCGGATTGGTAGACGAGCTTAAGACACTAAATTCTCTAATAAATAGTCTGTTGGAGCTAGCACAAATCAACAGGGATAACAACATACAGCTTTCCGGCGTCCGGATAGACGAGATTATTTACAATGCAATCCATCAGATAAAAACAAAATATCAGGGCCGTAAAATCATTCCAAAAATACAATACCCCGATAATGAAAATGACCTTCTTATTAACGGGAATTCAGGCTTGCTCGAAATTGCTTTTAAAAACCTTCTTGATAATGCCTGTAAATTCTCAAATGAAGATGTTGGTGTAGAGTTCCTGATGTTTGACAAAATTATTAAAATCATTATCTCAGACAAAGGAGTCGGCATACCGCCTGACGAAATAAATAGTATTTACCGCCCGTTTAAGCGGGCATCCAATGTGAAATTCATCGGTGGCTTTGGAATCGGACTATCATTGGTTTACAATATAATCGAACTCCACGATGCTGAACTTAATGTATATAGTGATGAGAATAAAGGAACACAATTTGAGGTGATTTTCAAAAGACTTGAGTAGTAGTGTTGCCTGTGAATTAAAATCATTAATCAGGCATAAACCTCCGGCTTTCTCCAGATCTCTATGTGTGTACTATAAATAACAGCGTTTAATTCCGCTTTTCTTTCCGACAGAACTCTGATCTTATTTTCAATCTTTTCTGACCTGTCCGTATCAAACCGGGTTTGAAAGAATAAACTTAATCTCTGCAGTTTTTCCACTCTTTCTTCTATGGATGAGATTCTGCATTCCAGTAATTTACTTCTTAAAAAACCAATATTAATGACTCTCATAATACGTAAAGATTTAATCCAGGTGGCGTTTAATCTTTAATGTATACGAAAGATGATGTAAAAGGTTACATTGGTAAAAAAAAGCATGGAGCACAGAGCACCGGATTCATTTTCCCGGGTTCTGCAAGACATATATTTTTGTTCCGGATTAAATATTATACCGGAATATTAACTTCTGAACAATTGTACAAATGCTTTGATCATTTTATATAAACAAATTGCCACAAATGCAACTGGTATCACTATCAAATTTCCCATTCCCCTTATTGTGATTAATTATGTTGCAAATGTAACAGTGACAGTGGATACCTGCAAGACACAAGTGACCAGATTATGGCCGGTTAAATACAATTAAAATACATTAGTCGCATATATCTGGTGAATCATCCGGTTGAATCAGCTTCTTATCTGGCAAAAAGCTCCGTTTCGTCAAAATCGGGTAGTAATTTACCGGAAATTGTACGGAAATCGTAACTTTTTAAAACCTGACTGTAATGGCCTGTACCTGGGGATAATGTAAAGGGAGGTCTATAAACCCCTTAAATATTCATTTTGACAAATGGAATAATTATTATGACAAGAATTCATTCATAATACAAATAAGAGAGACAAATTTGAATAAATTGAAGCAGGGGAAAAAGTCAGATTTAATGATAATTTCCGGAAAACCTGTTGTGATGTTCAATCTGGATTTCTTTACTGATTTTCAATCTCAATTAAAAAAAGTTTCGATATCCACTTTCCGATCGTGCTGGAAATCTGTTGCCCTGTAATACACTGCTGAATCATTTTCTATCTGATAAATCCAGTATCCTGAAATTCCTCCGGGAGAATAATTTGATCTTCTCAGATATAATTTATCCCCTACCGAAAATTTGCATTTCCTGCCATAGGCTGAAATTTTGCCATAAACATTCTCCATTGAAGTCTTTATCCAGATAAGATTTGGGCCATTGTATGTATCTGGTCCCGTGTGCCTGAAATCGAGAAATGTACCAATGAACTTTCTGCTTATGAATAGTTTATCTTCAGAAATATTCATTCTTGATTTCCGGTTGGATGAAGTGACAGGTACTGAAATAATTTCAGTAGTTCCCATATCCAGGAATTTGACACCCCCTGTTTCATCAGCTTCAACTTTTAAAAAATATTTGTCATTGTTCCAATCTATGCCCGAAAAATTGCCTGCCAGTCCTGCTCCATTTCCTATAATAAAAGAAACCAGTCCGTATTGATTTGTTGAAACATTATGAACTTCACTGTAAATTATTGAATCATAAGCATTGCCTGAGAGTATGCTTATCCTCACTGACACTTCATGAGATCTGACTGGCTTTCCGGCCTTGTCATGAATAACTGCCTGGTAACTGAATGGTGAAGCAGTCTGTCCGAAAATCCTGAGACACAAAACAAAAAAAGTCAGTATCAGAAGAAGTCTTCTCATATTCAATTTATTTCACAATAAAGTTATGAAAAACTTATGTCACAGACAAAAAAGTCTTAGGAATCACGAAGGCTTATTCAATTGTTTTCATACCAGATATAAATATTATTTTCTCACCGGAACCGGCAAAAAGGAATGCAATAACAAAAACCTTAATATATACCTGAAGGTTTCTGCAACATAAAATGAATGAACTTACATCATTTCAAAAAAAATCAAAGGCTTATTTACATTCGGAACACTTTGTTGAACCATCAATGGTTTCGGTCGTAAATTCCTTTCCGCACTTATCACATTTCACCTGACATTTATCTTTGATCAGCAGTCTGTGCGCTATGGCGGTATTAAACTCCATTGCCTGCAAATCTCTGGTCTGGGAGTAGTTATCTCTGCGAATATTTGCAGCGACTAAATCTTCCTGCTTCTGAATTGGGATCTCTATTTCATTTTTCATCACGCAAAGATAGCATTAATTCCCTGATCTGGCATCGAAAGATTGATCAGGTATCCGTCAAACGCTCTGTCGTTGTACTGAAGACAAGGTGATTTGGGGTCCGTAAGACAAATAAATAATACCTCATTCTTTTTATAAAAGGAAATATAAGGTTAAATTTATGTTCCTAAATCGAGTTCCATGAATAAAACAGACCGTCGACAGTTTATTAAAAACACCGCTCTGGCAGCCGCCGGAATTACTCTTGCCGCAAGAACGTCTTTTTCAGCCAACAGACCAGTTGTAAAAAACTCTTTACCTCGCTGGAAGGGATTCAATCTTCTCGATTTCTTCAGTCCTGCCCCAGGTGGAAACAGGGGTGCAAACTCTTCAACCGAAGATGATTTTAAATGGATGTCGGACTGGGGGTTCGATTTTGTAAGAGTGCCGATGGCGTATCCGAGATATCTCTCCTTTGACAGGTCGAAAGACATAAGAGTTGAAGATGTTTATAACACTGATCCACAGGTTCTTGATCAGATTGACCAGCTGGTCTTTCTGGCCCAGAAGCATGGATTACATGTGAGCCTGAATCTGCACAGGGGACCAGGTTATTGTATTAATGCCGGATTTCATGAACCCTTCAATCTGTGGAAAGACAAGGCTGCTCAGGATGCTTTTAATTTCCATTGGGGAATGTGGGCGAAACGGTACAACGGGATATCCTCAGAAAAATTAAGTTTCGATCTGCTTAATGAGCCCGCCTATATTGAAGACATGAATGACCAGTTCGCAAAAAAAAGTCTTGTTCCCGGAGAAATATATCACAGAGTTGCTGAAGGTGCATCAAAAGCCATCAGAGCAATAAGTCCTGATCGTCTTATTATTGCAGATGGGAACAGTGGCGGGAATAATGTAATCCCTGAACTTATCGATCTCAATCTAGGACAGAGCTGCAGGGGATATTGGCCCGGACTCGTCTCTCATTATCAGGCACCATGGGTTTGGAAAGATCCTTCTCAGGCTCCCAAACCTGTCTGGCCAGGAATGATAGAAGGCAAAAGCTATGGAAGGCAGGAACTGGAAAATTTTTATAAGCCATGGATTGACCTGTTAGACAAAGGTGTAGGAGTTCATTGCGGAGAATGCGGTTGCTGGAAGAAGACACCGCATGAGGTTTTCCTGGCGTGGTTCGGGGATGTAGTTGATATTCTTACAAAGAATGGGATAGGTTATGCTCTCTGGAACTTCCGGGGTGATTTTGGAATTCTCGATTCGGGGCGTGAGGATGTCAACTATACCGAATGGCATGGACATAAACTGGACAGTAAACTGCTGGAATTGCTGAAGAAATATTAGAGAGGTCGGAAGACGGAAGTCCGCTCTCACATCTCATATCTTAAATCTCACATCTCTTACCTGCAAGCTGTAACCCCTTTGAAATAGCCGATAGACTCTGTAATTCCCGGAAGATTGTCTTTCATATCTTTTTCAAATTCGAGACTGCAGGATCCTGTATATTTAATACTGCGAAGTGTTTCCACAAACTTCGGAATATCGATTATACCACGACCCATCTCGACAGTGATTCCTTCTTTGGAGGCTTTATCCACATCCTTCATATGAATATCATAGATCCTTGATTTATATTTCATGATATCGACTGAAGGATCCTGTCCGTCGCGCGTGGTATGGCCAATATCGATGCAAATTCCAATACGTTCGTCGAGGTCCTTTACATGATCCCATATATCTGTAGCATTTGGATATAATGGATTGTCGGGACCATGATTATGAATGGCAAGCTTAAAGTTATAGGATTTTACTTTTTTCTCAACATATGGCAATAATGCATAATCGGGTGCACCCACAATCATTTTTACACCTGCCATCTTTGCATATTCAAAAGCCTGATCAACAGACGCTTCTGTTTTCATGTATACAACTCCGACTGTATAGACGTTAATTCCTGCATCTTTAAATTTCCGGATAATATCATTGATCTGTTCCTGTGTGCTGTTCATTGGCATATGAAAATCTTTCAGCGAAAGATTGGAAACTCCTGCCCTCTTCATCATCTCAATGGTCCTTTCTATAGAGAATTCTTTGAAGGTATAGCCAGCCATACCGATTGTGAATAAATCGGGGGTTTTATTCTTTGTGACAGGAAGTGAAGATGACGCATATAAAGTGGAGGCGCTTGCTGCGAGCACTCCGGCGCCTGCTAATTTTAAAAACTTTCGTCTTGTATTCATAAGATAGGTTTAAAGTTATTGGAAAGATAATAAAAGATTGCGGATTGCGGATTTGAGATTTCGGATTTTTTTTAATCTGCAATCCGAAATCCACAATCCGAAATCCGCAATATGAAATCTATTTTACAACCATCTTATTGTCAATCAGCCTGCTGTTATAAGTCTGAATTATCGCCCTGAGCTTATCTTCCATTTTTTTCTGAATTTCCAGATCTTGACCCAGAAGATTATGTTCAAGGTACAGATCAGTTTTATAATTGTACAAACCAACAGCCTTATTATCAATCATTTCCATGATATGATCACTCATATATAAATTGTATGTGGTTCCGTTAGTATTAAACGCGAAGGGCTCGTAAGAGTCATCAAGAAGATTATTACCGAAGGCTACATAAGGCTCATCAAAATTTAGATAACTAAGAATTGTGGGCATAATATCGATCTGCTGTGCGATCCGTGGTTTTATGCCTTTCAGATCGCTTCCTGGTTTGAAAAATATTATGGGAACACAGTATGCCCCGAAATTATTCTGGAATTCCCTGTGCACCGATTCATTTGTATGATCAGCGGTGAGTACAAAGAGAGTGTTATTATACCATGGACTTCGGGAAATCTGATTGAAGAGTTCACGCAAAGAGAAATCAGAATAACCCACGACTTCAAGAATCGGTGCAGGTCCCTTTTTAAACTTCCCGGTATATTTTTCAGGAACTTTAAAAGGATGATGAGATGACACTGAAAATATTGAGGCCATGAATGGTTGTTTGAATGTGTTAAGTTTTTCACCGAAAAATTTAAAGAATGGTTCATCCCATACACCCCACATCCCATCAAAATCGGCTTTATCAGGGTATTCGTTCAGGCCGAAATAATCATCAAACCCGGCCATTCTTGAGAATGAGTCAAAACCCATTGATCCGTTTGGTGCACCATGGAAATAAGCTGAATAATATCCTTTACGTTTAAGCAATGCCGGTAACCCATTTATCTGGTTATTGGCATAATGAGAAATAGTGTAGGGAGTTTCAAGCGAAGGTATGGATGCAAGAATTGAAGGCATCGCATCAATGGATTTCTTGCCATTGGCTATTGATACGTCAAAAGTAAGGCTGACACTGATAAGAGAATCGATGAATGGTGTATAGCCCTTATAATTTCCTCCTTCAAGCTGCTTATTCAGCGAGCCTATATACTCTCTCGCAAAGCTCTCGAGTATAATAACAACCACATTCTGATTATCGAAAGGCTTTTTGCCAGAAGGAAGATAGACAGGATTATAAAGTTTTGAAAGCTCCTCATCATTAAAGAAATTGAATCTCTCAAGAGGCTTCTTGCCGAATGTTCTGAAAATGCTGAAAGGAGTATTAAGCACAATTGCCACATCGCGTGGTGAATCGACATATCTTGCGGCATTACTGATGGTAATCGGCCGGGTTGAATGTTTGTACCCACCCCTTGCCGCTCCGATTACAAGAGCAATTACAAGTGGAATCATCAATATGTTTACCGAATAATACCCGATTTTATTCGTCACTTCAGGCTTTTCAACTTTTACTTTCCGGTACAGATATATCATAAGGAAAATAAGAAATAACGTAAAAATGGTAGCCGGCCAGTAATCGGTCAGGAACCGGAAAAATACTTTTGTATTGTTGGTATCGTGCTCAAAGGTTTTAAAGACATCGGCAGTAGCCCTCTTATCAACAAATCTGTAGTATACATAATCCATACCATTCATCGCGAGTGCTATCCCGTTGGTAATAAGGAAAATATACTTCAAGACATTTTGATAAACAGCATTATAGCGAATTTCAACGGGAACGATATGAAGGAGAATAAATACCATATTGATATATACAATGGCTGATATATCAAATGAAAGACCACCCTTCATCATTGTGATCAGTTCGGAGAAAGACACTCCGGGAAACATCTTAAGGTTAAATATGTAAAATCCAATTCTTCCAAGTGTGAAAAGGATCATAATCAGCAGAATCCGGTATGAAAGAACAACAAAAATATTCCTGGAAAATATCCATTTTTTCATATCATTCACTATCATGTTATCACTATGACTTTCCCGATTATCCTGCGGTCTTTCCAAACCGGAGGAGATATTCAGTTAAAACGATAAAACTATAAAATCTACTTAGAAGATGCAAGTCTGACCTGAGTAATCCAATACACTGTCGCGTTCACCGAACGTGATTCTTTTTTAGTTTGAATTTTTGTCCGGGAAGGTGGTATATATCCAATTTCAAAACCAAGCGCAAATGGCATAGCTCCGTTACCGTCTTTTGAATTTCTTATCGGAAGTTTGGCTAATGGCATTACCAATCTGTAATATAGATCACCACCCGGACTGTACTTTACAGCTCCCCTGAAATTATCGCTGTTTTGTGAGGCAAAACGCCTGTCCTGCTCAGAGATAAATCCTATAAGCTCAATTGTATTAGCCTGTGAAACCAAATCTTCTGTTACACCATTATTCCCGGCAACCTGGTTTTTTACCGACCCGGCATTCTCTGATCCTAACGGAAACCTGACACCCATTTTCTTATCCTGCTTCAAATCCATATTTATCCAGACTATGAGTCCGTCTTCAAGTATCCGCTCTGAAACTTCTTTGTCAGGAATCATCAGATTAATATAGAAATATTCTTTGTCATTGGTTAAGGAACAGTAGAGTTTTGATTTTTTTATCAGCAGGTAGTCAGATCTTTCAATCTTATCATTATTATGCCATTTACAATCGTTCAGATTACCCTTCTGGGCATTGCCAGTGATACACATACAGAATAAAGCAATTATTGCTATTGATTTCATCTTAGTGCGTGTTTACCCTTCAATATTAATTAATTATTTCTTCCCTGAGACAGGGTTACCGTTAAAAAAAAACGCCAGTCCGGTACTGAATTAACCGGAACCTGGCGTTAAAACTATCTTAAAATAATTAATTTTCCTTTAATAACTCATTAACATCCACGCTGTTAAAATCTCTCATGAATTCATTTGCTTTTCTTCTTGTGCCGAAGCCCACAAGCATAAATACGACGATTATTGCAACAAAAACATAAGACACTATTCTTGAAGTCTCGCGATTGGCTTTAAGAGCCTCAACCAACCCATTGTAGAACAACCAGACAGAATAAAGACTGATTGCGAGACTTACTATAACTCCCAGATAGACGTTAAAATGACCGGCGAACCCAAAAAATGCACTGATCGGCATCACAACCATGCATGCAGCGGTAACACGCATATTTGCCTCGAAATCAGTGGTTCCCTTGCAGATTGATGAAATGACAAGCAATATGACTGCGCCGATAAACAATCCTATTATTGCACCAATTATTGACCAGATAAATGCCATTATGCCAATGGCACTTCCGAACATGCCTGCTGACATAGCGCCAATCCTGAGAATACTCCAGAGGAATGTAAATGCTCCTGCAACCGCGCCATAAATAACGGCTTTGATGAGAGGTTCTGACATGCCTCCCGTGGTTTTCATTGTTGAAAAGTAGGATTTTGGATTTACCAGAACCGCTTTGGATTCCTGGATAAACGCATTAACGTCAAATGAAGTGTCACTCATAATTCGAAGTTTTAACAGGTTTAATAATTAACGATCAGCAAATTAAAAACCAAATTAAAGAAAAAAACTCTATTTCGCTAAGGAATGACAGAAAATCAATGCACTTTATTCAAGGTATGTATATCCGTAAAGACCTGAACGGTAATTTGACAGGAACTCTTTCCCTTCTTCAAGAGTGATAATTCCGGCTTTCACAGAAGTCGTCACCCACGACTCTACTGTCCTGACCATTTTCTTGGAATTATACTGCACATAGTCAAGAACTTCAGCCACAGTCTCCCCGTCAATGACCTGATCAATTTTATAGCCATCACAATCGACTGAAACGTGAACAGCATTGGTGTCACCGAATAGGTTATGAAGGTCACCCAGAATTTCCTGGTATGCACCAACAAGAAAAACTCCCAGATAGTATGGTTCACGCCCTTTCAGAGAATGAACAGGCAGATGATGAGACGAATTCCTTGTGGAAATGAAATTGTCGATTTTTCCGTCGGAATCACAGGTCATATCCTGTATAGTTGCATTTCTAAGAGGTTCTTCGTTCAGTCGGTGGATTGGCATGATAGGAAAGATCTGGTCAATTGCCCAGGCATCCGGCAAGGACTGAAAGAGTGAAAAGTTACAGAAATATTTGTCTGACAGTATTCTCGATATCTGACGAAGCTCTTCAGGCACATGTTTAGTCACATTAGCCATCTGATAAACTTTCCTGGCAACCGACCAGAACAATCTCTCGATCTGGGCACGCGTCTTGAGATCAATGAGTCCGAAGCTGAATTTATCAAGCGCTTCCTCACGGATCTGCTGAGCATCGTGCCATGTTTCGAGCATCCTGGACTGGTTAAAATTATCCCACAGAAGGAATAGTTCTTTCACCAGTTCGTGGTCTTTCTCGCTAATAAGGTCCTCAACATCCCAGGAGGGGAGAGTTGTAGTTTCAAGTACTTCAAAGATAAGGACAGAATGATGAGCAGTTAGCGATCGCCCCGATTCGGTGATTATATTTGGATGAGGGATATTGTTTTTATTGGCTGCATCGACGAAAGTGCTTATAGAGTCATTTACATATTCCTGTATTGTGTAATTAACGCTGCTTTCACTGTTTGAAGATCCTGTTCCGTCATAATCGACACCCAATCCACCTCCGATATCAACAAATTCGACATTGAATCCGAGTTGTCTCAGTTGTACGTAAAACTGGGACGCTTCGCGCAATGCGATTTTTATCCTCCGTATTTTGGTGACCTGGCTTCCTATATGAAAATGGATAAGTTTGAGACAGTCTCTCATTTTATTCTTTTCAATATAGTCAATAGCTTCGAGCAGTTCACTCGAAGTCAGACCGAACTTACTGATATCACCACCTGAATCTTCCCATTTCCCGCTTCCGACACTCGCAAGCTTAATCCTTATACCAAGATTAGGTTTTACTTTAAGCCTTTTTGCGATGGAGGTTATAAGTTTCAGCTCATTAAGCTTTTCAACAACGAGGAATATTCTTTTGCCCATTTTCTGGGCAAGAAGTGCCAGTTCAATATAATCCTCATCTTTATAACCATTGCAGATTATTAGTGATTCAGGATCGGTGTTTATCGCTATAACGGCGTGAAGTTCAGGTTTTGAACCTGCTTCAAGACCGATATTGAATTTTTTGCCATGGCTGACAATCTCTTCCACAACAGGCCTCATCTGATTAACCTTTATCGGGTAAATGATGAAGTTCTGGGCTTTATATCCATATTCCTCTGATGCCGATTTGAAGCATTTCGATATGCTTATGATCCTGTCGTCAAGGATATCCGGAAACCTTACAAGGATAGGTGCTGAAACGTCAGACAGTATCAATTCATCAAGAAGATCTTTGAGATCAACGGAGAATCCGTTTCTCTGCGGAGTAACTGTTACATTCCCCTTTTCATTTATTGAAAAATAATCGACTCCCCATCCATTGATGTTATACAATTCTGCAGAATCTTCAATTCGCCATTTTCTCATATTCAGATATATTGCCTGGTTTTTTCAGAGATCAAAGGTGGCAAAAAAATGTATTTTAAACAATCAAATTACATTAACAAGGATATTTGAATGACAAAAGTACGAAATGTCAAAGGCTGTAGGGGTTGAAAATTTTCAACCCCTACATTTGTGGTTAAAAACTATTTGTATTCAATTCGGTTTTATTCAGCACCTTACAAACCGGAAAAGGGTTAAATCCCATACCCCATTGAGGCACCAGATACCTGTCAAAAAAGTTCCAGTAAGTCAGTCCGTCATTTGACTGCGGCTCAAGAAGGTAAGCAGCCAGGTTTCCAAGAGGTTGTGCGGTTCTTACAACGATTGTGCCTGAGGGAAAATCAATTTTTTCACTTATATAGCTTCCGTTAATTGTATTTGTGTAATGCCCCTGGTTCAATTTAGAGGAGCCTTTAAGAGTACTAATGACAAATCGCTGAACCTCAATCGGGGTATCCGCTGCGAGTTTCTCTACCTTTACCCCATGCATCTTCAACAGATCGGTAATCTGCGGGTCGGGGGTGGTAAGAAGGTACGCAAATGGAAATTTTACATTTTTAGTTGCGTAAAAATCAATGTAGTATGGCACGGTCACGTCTTGTTGTCTGTCAGTTTTCCTGTAACTGAAATACACATCTGAATTATTCGTTCTTTCAGCTTCAAACGTTCTTATCGTAACTTTTTCTTCCAACGGCCGTACATTATATGCAATTGCAAATGAATCTGTAACAGCAGGATCAGCTCCTCTTTCTATTGTCTTTTTGTCAACCTCAGCCAGCATTGTCTTTATTTCTGTGGTATTTTCTGAAGCATATTCAATTAATGAGTGAATAAGATAGTAGCAACCCATTACACGCGATTTAAAGTCGGCATATACATAGTTTTCATTAAGGATCCCCAACCGGTTCCTTATGCCATAATAATTGCTCATGTACCGTGGTTCTGAAGCATCCAGTATCCATCCTTTTCCGGGGTTCATCATGTCAATAAATTCACCGTAGAAACAGTTTTCGACTTTATACTTTACAAGCAATGTTTTTGATACCGCCGGCATAAGTTTTGAACGCATGTATTTAATTAATGAATTATCTCCGTTAGGATTCACCATCCAGCAGAACGTTGTGGGTTCGAGGTGATAAGAACCATCTGTCGTATGACAATCCATGAATATTGCAGGGTCCCATTTATCAAATACATTTGTAAGGACTCCCCTTACCTCCGGTGATTCTGCTTTCATTGCATCACGGTTCAGATCAAGAAACTGACTATTATATCTTATTCCAACACCATTAACCGGGCCATTCTGATAAGTCCTGTTGAGCGGACTGATTTTCTCATTGCCGTCGGCATTAAAGAGCGGGCAGATCAGAAGAACAACATTTTTAAGGATCTCCGGGTCTTTTTCCTTAAGCAGATCCCTAAGGTACATTAGTGATGCTTCCTTACCTTCTACTTCACCGGCATGAATATCAGCCTGAATATAGATCACTATTCTCCTGTCGTTGATGAGGTCAAGCGGCGTTTTAGGCAAGGGGTTGCCGACTATGAGAAGAGGTACATCCCTACCTTCTATAGTAGTAGCGATTTTCTCTTCTCTTATATTTTTTGATGATTTCTTTAATTCATCAATAAAACTCCTGACATCTTTATAAGCCGAAGTTGATTTGAAATCAGATCGCTCAGCTACAGTCTGAAAGTTTTGTTGTCCAAAAGAAACAGATGCAACAAACAAGAGAACGGAGATACCGCAAATTTTTTTCATACTAATTCACCATTAAATTCAGCGGTCAAAAATAATTAATATAAATTCTTTAATGTGAAAATTGAGTTGAATTATGATATGAAATGAGGGCAAAAAGGTACTATTTGCGGATGAAGTGAATGGCTGCGACCATTCCCTACGTAATTAATATCAGAATATTATAAAATAATTTAGATTTATTCAATTTAAATATGTACATTGCGCCATTAATTTAAAAACAGAATAAAATGAACAAAGGAACAGTGAAATTTTTCAACGTATCAAAAGGATTCGGATTCATTAAAGATGCAGATTCGGATAATGAATATTTTGTACATGTGTCAGGTCTGAAAGACCAGATTAAAGAGAATGATGAAGTAACATTTGAGCTTCAGGAAGGTAAAAAAGGAATTAATGCAGTAGACGTGAGACTTGCTTAGTTTATCTATACAAAGATTTATTATCAATCCCGGTCGAATGACCGGGATTTTTTATTGTCATTGTCTTTTCTTTTCTTCTTTCTTGGCTTTCTTGGCAAGCCGTTTTTCTTTCAGACTTTTTGTTGCCTCTTTTTTAACCTTCGTCTGTTCTTTTGCTTTTTCGTGTGACATGGCAATTTATTTTAAGTTAATAAATAGTTACCCCAAATATAAAAAAAATCTGTTAGTATTTTTAGTCTATTCTGAAACATACATTGCTGCTGCCTTATCGAGGAACCAGCTTAACTGCCCCGACACTGGATCAGCATATGCTGCAGGATAGTTTGCAGCTGCAGGGTCATTTCCCAACAACTTTTCAACAATTACCGCTTTTTTCTCCCCCGCAATGAGAAACGCTACATTTTCAGCATTATTAATAACACGACCGGTTATCGTAATTCGTTTCTGCCCGCTTACCGGATGATAAGCCACTTCACATGATTTTTCAGATTCAAATAAATCGAGATGGCCGGGGAATATTGAGGCCGTATGTCCATCCTCTCCTAACCCAAGGATAACAAGATCAAAACGGGGAATCCCATTCCTGTTCGAAGTAAAAAGTGAAATTTCTTCAGAATAGCGGGATGCTTCCTTATGAGGATCAGCTTCTCCCAGAATCCGGTGTATATTCTCAGCGGGACAATTAATGTGGCAGAGAAGTGTCCGTGATGTCATTCCATAATTGCTTTCTGTATCATCCGGAGGCACGCATCGTTCATCGCCCCAGAATAAATGCACATATTGCCATGGAATTGTTTCAGCAAATTTACCGGCAAGCTCTCTGAATAATAGTTCAGGAGTTGACCCACCAGACAAAGCGATAGTAAATGGCTTGTTATCTTTTGCTGATTCATTTATCATAATTGCCATTTCCTCTGCAAATTTCATTGCTAGATCGTATGGCGAAGGAAATATTTTGATGGTGCTTTTCAAATTCATCTATTATAAATTTTAGGAACTTTCCTCTCACTCCTCACTCCTCACTCCTCACTCCTCATTTACAGTTCACAATACAACTCCTCATCCGCCAGGTTCTTGCACGGATAACGCCATGTGAGGCCATCACCTTCAATAAGATCATTTGCATGCTCTGGTCCCCAGGTACCGGCCGGATAACCAAACATCTTGATAGATTTGTTATTAGCCCAGGCTTTCTGGATAGGTTCCAGAAACTTCCAGGCTGTCTCCACTTCATCATCACGTGAAAAAAGAGTCTCATCACCAAGCATAACATCATGAAGAAGTCTTTCATAAGCTGCCGGCACTCTTGTATCTGCCAGATCTTTATAATGAAAGTCCATATTTACATTTTTTACATTAAACCCTGCACCCGGTTCTTTCATATCGAATTTCAGGAGCATTCCTTCATCAGGCTGAATACGTATAATCAGCTGATTTGAAGACAACTTTCCGGCTTCCCGGCGAAAAAGGTGATGCGGAGTCTGCTTAAAGTGAACAACAATTTCGGTGACTCTGGTAGGGAGTCGTTTCCCGGTGCGCATATAAAACGGTACTCCTCCCCATCTCCAGTTATTGATAAAAAACTTAATTGCCACATATGTCTCCGTGCGTGAATCTATCGCCACACCATTTTCACGGCGATAGCCGGTTACACATTCACCTCGGATAAGCGAAGGCGTATATTGTCCTCTGATTACCTGATTGGCAACATCTTCCTCTGTCAGTGGCTGAAGAGACTGGAAGACTTTCAGAACTTCATTCCTGATTGCATCAGCATCGAGTGACGATGGTGGCTCCATTGCCGTGAGACCAACCATCTGAAGCATGTGATTCTGAACCATGTCCCTCAGAGCCCCTGAAGCATCATAGTAACTTCCTCTTTCACCTACACCCATATTCTCAGCGGAGGTGATCTCAATCCTGTGAATATAATTTCTGTTCCACAGAGGCTCGAACATTCCGTTTGCGAAACGTGTAACTAGCAGATTCTGAACTGTTTCTTTTCCAAGATAATGGTCTATCCTGAATATCTGATCCTCCGTAACCAGCTGATGCAAAGTTTTATTAAGCTTGCGTCCCGACGCAAGATCGTAGCCGAAAGGCTTCTCGATGATTATTCTCCTGAAGCCCTTTTCCTCACTGCATAACCCTGATTTTGAAAGGTTAATAGAAATAATCTCATACATGCTGGGCGGAGTGGCAAGATAGAAAATATAATTCCCCCCTGTCTGGTATTTGGTTTCCAATTCCTCCAGCGAGGCTTTAAGCAAATTAAAATCTTCCGCTACGGAGCTATCGAGTGAAAGATAATGGACATCTTCAGTGAACTTATTAACAAGATTCTGATCAGTAACTTTTTCCTCTGAAAATAATACGATTGCCCGGCTCATTTTTGTCCGAAAATCGGCGGTGGACATTTTAGTTCTCCCTATTCCAAGTATTGAATACTTCTCGGGAAGCAGTTTTTGGGTTTTAAGTGAAAAGATAGCCGGCAGAAGTTTGCGCGAAGTAAGATCACCTGACGCTCCGAAAATAATAAAAATAAGGTTTTTTGGATTTTCCATAAAGCACTGACGCTATGACAGATTGAAAAAATAATATACATTTGTTAAACATTTGCAAAGTAACAAATAAATGCAGAGAATAGTTATTCATAATATGATCTGCCGGGTTAAATTTTTCACCATTGTTAATTATTAGGTTAACAACTTTTTAAATAATTTTCAATTTTTTATTAATTATTTTATGGTTTTTGATGACAATCTGAAAGAATAAGTAGTATATTTGTCGGTAAATATTAACAATAATGAATAATTTTAAATCCATAATATTACTCTTCATTAAAAGGTTAATTGGAACTGACTGAGAATGGTGTTTGTTATCGGATTAGGGATGACCGTTCTCTCAAACACAGAGAACGGTTTTTTTTGTATAAAAACAAGAGAACAATTTTAAGGTAATAAATTATGAAAACAGAACGCCCAAAGCAGCAGGGATTGTATCGTCAGGAGTTTGAGCATGCGAATTGCGGAATAGGATTTGTAGCCCATCTCAAAGGTAAGAAATCTCATTCTATAATAAAGCAGGGTCTTGATATCCTTACGAATATGACGCACAGGGGTGCGGAAGGGGCTGACAGTAAAACCGGAGATGGTGCGGGTGTACTTATACAAGTCCCCAGAGACTTCTATCTTATACAGGGGTATTCACTTCCTCCGGAAGGACAGTTCGGAACGGGTCTGATATTTTTTCCACAGGACAGCGCTGATGCATCGAAATGCAAGGATATTCTATTAAACATCATAAAAGAAGAATGCGTAAAGGTCATCGGATTCCGTGAAGTTCCCCGTGACAATACAGTTATCGGAGAAATCTCCCGTGCAGCAGAACCTGAAATCCTTCAGATTCTTCTTGGCGCCGATATTCCCCAGGCTGATCTTGAACGTAAACTCTATATAATAAGGAAAAGGACCGAAAATGCCATCCGTAATTCAGATATCGCACAGAAGAGCTTCTTCTATATTGTTAGTCTCTCGACAAAAGTACTCGTATATAAAGGTATGCTTATGTCCAGCCAGCTGGGTGAGTATTTTCTTGATCTGAATGATGTACGTCTCCAGAGCGCCATAGCTCTTGTCCACTCGAGATTCAGCACAAACACATTTCCAAGCTGGGATCTTGCTCAGCCTTTCAGGATGCTTGGACATAACGGCGAAATAAATACTATCAAAGGAAACCGCTTCTGGATGGAAGCCAGGGAATCGATACTCACATCGGAAAAGCTTGGCGACCTTTCAAGACTGTATCCGATTATCGAACCGGATAAAAGCGATTCTGCATCTCTTGACAATGTTCTGGAATTCCTGATTATGAGCGGAAAATCGCTCCCATACGCAATGTCAGTCCTTATTCCTGAATCAATAAATGATAAGAATCCCATCTCACCTGAGTTAAGAGCATTCTATAAATATCATTCGACCTTCATGGAACCATGGGATGGCCCTGCATCTCTGATATTCTCCGACGGGAGGTATATCGGCGGCATGCTCGACAGAAACGGGTTAAGACCTTCCAGATATGTTATAACAACGAATGACCTTATCGTTATGGGCTCTGAAGCAGGTGTGCAGACCTTCCCCCCGGAGGAGATCAGGGAAAAAGGACGGCTGAAAGCCGGAAAAATGCTGCTTGTCGATACCGAAGCTGGCAAAATTTACTACGACGAGGAACTAAAAGCCGAACTGGCTGCGGAGTATCCCTATGGAGAATGGATACAGCAGAACATGGTAAAGCTTGAGAAGATCGAGACGAGCCATAAAGAATCAGCCGATATGGGTGACCAGTACAGTAAATATGTTACTTCATTTAACTATTCTCTCGAGGATACAGATAAAATTATTAAGGAAATGGCCGCAACCGGCCATGAACCACTTGGTTCAATGGGTAATGATGTTCCGGTTGCAGTTTTATCAAAAAAACCTTACAGGCTATTCAATTATTTCAAGCAATTATTTGCTCAGGTTACCAACCCTCCTATTGATCCCATAAGGGAAGAACTTGTGATGACACTATCAGGTTACCTTGGCTCTCTGCAGCAAAACCTGCTGGAGACAACACCCGATCATGTTAAGATGGTAAGATTCAGAAACCCGGTAATATCCAACACATATTTCCAGGTTGTTAAGAACCTGAGATATAAAGGTTTCTCAGCGGCTAATCTTCCACTCCATTTCGATGCAAGCAAAGGAGCAGAAGGATTACAGAATGCTGTTGAACAACTCTGTAAAGACGCTGAAAAAGCAGTCGATGAAGGGAAGAACTATATCATACTTTCTGATCGCGGGATAAGCGAGAATGTAGCGCCGGTGCCATCTCTCCTGGCTGTTTCAGCAGTTCATCATCACCTTATAAAAACAAGAAAGAGGATGCAGATTGATATAGTGGTTGAATCTGCAGAACCAAGGGAGGTCATGCATTTTGCGTTACTGTTTGGTTATGGTGCCAGCATTATCAATCCGTACATGAGTCTTGCCGTCATTGATAAACTGATTAAGGATAAGGCAATCCAGCTTGACTATCAGAAGGCAGAAGAAAATTATGTCAACGCTGTTAACAAGGGAATTTTGAAGATAATGTCGAAGATGGGAATAAGCACTCTCAGAAGCTACAGATCTTCACAGATATTTGAAGCAGTTGGAATTCATTCAGATGTAATAAATAAGTATTTTACAGGTACTACTTCCAGGATTGGAGGAATAGGCATGCATGAAATTGCTGAAGAAGTGCTTATTCCTCACAGAAGGGCGTATTCAACGCGGCAACAGCCTGAAATGCTCACCGAAGGAGTTTACTCTTATCGCAGAAACGGGGAACATCACGCATGGAACCCCGAATCGATCTCATTATTGCAGTGGAGCACCGGAACCGACAACTATAAAATGTTCAAGGAATATACCAAACGGGCGAATGCTGACACTGCGAGTCCGGGATTCATACGCGGGTTATTGCGAATCAAGCCAAATCCGATTCCGATTGAAGAGGTAGAGCCGGTTGAAAAAATAATGAAAAGATTTGTAACAGGTGCAATGTCATACGGTTCAATAAGTCGTGAGGCCCATGAGACACTCGCCATTGCAATGAACCGCATTGGAGGCAGAAGCAACACCGGTGAAGGTGGAGAAGATCCGCTCCGTTTCAAACCTCTCGAGAATGGTGACAGTGTACGCAGCGCAATAAAGCAGGTAGCCAGCGGGAGATTTGGCGTTACAACAGAATATCTGGTAAACGCCGACGAGCTGCAGATCAAAATTGCCCAGGGGGCTAAACCAGGTGAAGGTGGACAGCTGCCTGGTCATAAAGTGGATAAGATCATTGCAAAAACAAGATATGCAATACCCGGTATAACGCTTATATCACCGCCGCCTCATCACGATATCTATTCTATTGAGGATCTTGCTCAGCTGATATTCGACCTTAAAAATGTAAATCCAAGAGCTAAGGTGAGCGTAAAGCTTGTATCTGAAAGCGGTGTGGGAACAATAGCAGCCGGTGTCACAAAAGCCGGTGCTGACCTCATTACAATAAGTGGATATGAAGGTGGCACGGGAGCCAGTCCTTCATCTTCCATCAAACATGCCGGGTTGCCGCTTGAAATAGGTCTGGCGGAAACGCAGCAGACGCTGGTAATGAATAACCTGAGAAGGAAAGTTATCGTGCAGGCCGACGGACAGTTAAAGACCGGTAAGGATATCATTATGGCAGCATTGCTCGGAGCAGAAGAGTTCGGATTCGCAACTTCCGCCCTGATCGTCCTTGGTTGCGTCATGATGCGTAAATGTCATCTTAATACTTGTCCAGTTGGAGTCGCTACGCAGAACCAGGAATTGAGAAAACGTTTCAGAGGCAAAGCTGATAATGTTGTAACATTCTTCAGGTTCCTGTCGGAGGAAGTGCGGGAATATCTCGCTGAACTTGGGTTTAAGAGTATGGACGAGATAATCGGCCGGTTTGATCTGCTTGAAAGGAATCCTGAGGTAGATCATTGGAAGATAAGAAATCTTGATTTGTCGATGCTGTTAACAATGCCAACTGAAGCAGTCGCCAATTCAAGCTTTTGCTGCGACATCCAGGATCCGAAGACTGATCACGTTATGGATAAAGATCTGATAGCTGAATCCGAATTGGCTATCACAGAGAAACATCCCGTAATAATAGAGAAATCAATCAGAAATACCGACAGAACAACCGGAGCAATGCTTTCAGGCAAGATAGCAACAATCTATGGATCTGAGGGATTACCCGACGGAACAATAAAATGCAGGTTCAAAGGATCTGCCGGTCAGAGTTTTGGAGCATTTCTTTCACCCGGGGTTGAACTCTACCTTGAAGGTGATTCCAATGACTATCTGGGGAAGGGTCTTTCAGGAGGCAGAATTATTGTTGTGCCTCCGGTTGGCTCTACGTTTGAACCAGATAAGAATATTATCATAGGCAATACAGTGTTATACGGTGCTACAAAAGGCGAAACTTATATATCAGGTGTAGCAGGAGAACGCTTTGGTGTAAGAAACAGCGGAGCTATTGCCGTTGTGGAAGGTGTGGGAAACCATTGTTGTGAATATATGACAGGAGGACGGGTAGTTGTGCTGGGTACAACCGGAAGCAATTTTGCAGCAGGTATGAGCGGTGGCATAGCATATGTGTTTAACGAGAATGGTGATTTTGACTTCTACTGCAACATGGGAATGGTTGAATTATCACTCGTCGAAGACTATGGCGATATAAATGAGCTTACCGAGCTGATAACGAAGCATTATAAATATACAGGGAGCAGGAAGGCAAAGATGATACTTGATGAGCCTTATAAATATATCCCGATGTTCATAAAGGTTATCCCTTACGATTTCAAGAAGGTTCTTCAGGAACAGAAACTGGAGGAGATTAGAAAGAAAATTGCGGATGTCGAGATTGATCTTGAAATCAGTGCGCACTAGGGAAATTGCGGATTGCGGATTGCGGATTGCGGAATAAAAAATCCGAAATCGAAAATCCGAAATCCGAAATCTCAGATAATGATAAACGATACACGATAAAAAAATGACAGATATAACCGGATTTCTCAGAATAAAGCGTAAGGAAGCTGGAAACAGACCCTTGAATGAAAGGATCGGTGACCACAGTGAGGTCGAACAGGTATTGAACAGTGAAGACAGGATGCTCCAGGCCGCCAGATGCATGGATTGTGGCACGCCTTACTGCCATTGGGGTTGTCCTGTGGACAATCTGATTCCGGAATGGAACGACCTTTTGTACAAAGGTGATTGGAAAGGTGCATATATGCGTCTTGCCGCGACCAATAACTTTCCTGAGTTTACAGGAAGGATCTGCCCGGCACCATGCGAGCATGCCTGTGTCCTGAACATAAACCAGGAACCCGTGACAATCAGGGAGAATGAAGTTGCGATCATCGAAAGAGCTTTCGCCGAAGGATATATAAAAGCAGAACCTCCCAAAACGAGGACAGGGAAAAGTGTGGCTGTTATAGGAAGTGGTCCGGCGGGAATGGCAGCAGCTGATCTTCTGAATAAAGCAGGGCATCTTGTAACTCTATTCGAAAAAGATGAAAAAGCAGGAGGATTACTGAGATTTGGAATCCCCGATTTTAAGCTCAATAAAACTACTGTAGACAGGCGTCTAAACCTGATGATACAGGAAGGTGTTATAATAAAAACCGGAATCACTATAGGAAAAGACATTTCCGGGAAAGAGATTCTTGACCAGTTTGATGCTGTATGTATAACTATAGGAGCGGGTCATCCGAGAGATCTTGTCGCTGAAGGCAGGGAACTTAACGGTATTCATTTTGCAATGGATTTCCTGCCGCTTCAGAATCGTGTTAATTCCGGACAAATACAATCTTCAGCCAACCCGATTACAGCTGAAGGCAAGAGAGTACTGGTTATAGGTGGTGGAGATACAGGTTCAGATTGTGTTGGCACATCAATACGACAAAAAGCGGTCAGCGTTACACAGATAGAAATAATGCCGAAACCTCCTCTCACAAGGTCTGAAAATAACCCCTGGCCATATTATGGTAAGATACTCAAAACTTCCACTTCCCATGAAGAAGGTTGCGAAAGATTCTGGAACCTTGCCACCGTAAAATTTCACGGGAGAGATAACAGGGTCACAGGTGTTGAAGTTGAAGATGTAGTGTGGAATCCTGTTAATGATAAGTATACTATGCTTGTTGTTAAAGATACCAGAAGAATAATTGAAGCTGACCTGGTTCTGCTCGCCATGGGTTTCGTTCACCCTGCTCTTGAAGGGTTGTTAACAGAACTCGAACTGGAGCTTGATCAGAGAAAAAATGTGAAGGTCAATGAAAACTATCTCACTAACAGGGAAAAAGTATTTGCAGCAGGAGATTCCGTAAGCGGGGCAACACTTGTAGTAACAGCCATCGCATCAGGAAGAAAGGTTGCAAAGGAAATTGATTTGTTTTTGAGGAAATAATTAGAAATCCATTAATACAAAGTCCCCTAACTTGTATTCTTTTCATTCCTAATACCCCCTTCCCAGCCTTCCACCAGGGGGGAAGGAGTTAGCTTCGAATTAGGGTTGGACTTACCGTCCCGCTTTGCGGGATAAGAAAGGGGTAAATAATAGAGATAGATTCAAAATATTACACCCCTGACGGTTCTATTGACGGTTCTATCGGAAATTCTTTTTTAAGACTTATCCGGAAGATGGTTCCCTCATGATCATTACTCACAAAACTAGCTTTTCCCAATAAATAATTTTCGGTTAAAAGCCTGATGCTGTAAGTACCCAATCCCCTTCCTTCACCTTTTGTACTAAAAGATCTCTGAAATATCTGCATGCGGGTTTCTTCAGTCATGACCTCATCGTTTTTCACCCAGAAGACAACCTCATCGCCAAGGTCTTCAATACCCGCCATGATCTGTCCATTTGCTTCTGAAGCTTCGAGAGCATTCTTAAGCAAATTAATCATAACGCGCTGAATGAGAGACTTATCAGTATGAAAATCAATATTTGCTGAATTTGTATGACGTATTATTCTTCTTTCCTTGCCTACCGCATGATAACCAATTTTGCTGATAGCTGAATCAATGACGTCAAGAGTGTTTGCAACTTCAATATTCACGGTCAGATCTCCATTTTCCGCAGCCCGTATCTGCCTCTGAACCAAAATGTCTTCTATAATATTGCGGCTCGCTTCTTCAGAAAGACTGATCAATTCTTTCATCTGTTCGGGAGAATGGGGTTCTTCTTTTAAGACGGTGAGTAATCCATAAAGCCCTCCTACACTATTCAACAGATCGTGAAAAAAGATCCTCTCAAGAGCAGCTCTTCTCTTCACTTCACTTATATCCTGCAGGATCAGAATGTAAAACTGATCGCCATTGAATGATATAGGTGTTGAAATTATATTCATATCCCAACTCTTATATTTATTATCTGAGTAAGTTGAAATACGTGCTTCATTCATTGCTTTTAAACCAGTCCTCTGACTCTTCAGAAAAGTATTTACAACCCCGCAATAAGCACAAGCTCTCGCAGTTCCGCATCCGGAAGGCTCTTCAGTGGCATGTGAGCATGAAATAACCTCGCCAGGTCTTTTCCCAAGCACAGATTCGAGTGAATTGATACCCAGTAATGAAAGAAATTCATTGTTCGCGTACACAATCTGGCGATTGTTGTTAACGACAGCGCCGATTCCTGTCATTGTACCAAAAATCTCAGTAAAGAGTTTATAGGATCCTGCAATTTCATATTCCTTAATGATCTGTTGAGCCGAAGATCTTTCTGCCGAGGCAAAGTGTGTAAAATTCTCCATAATTCTCCCAATTAGAGCTTTCTTTCAGGACAGGTAGTAGCACGAATCCTGCTATTTCGTTAAGAATGTAATGACATCCGATCAGAATATGATTTCATTTCAAAGACTAAAACACCAATCATGCAGATAAAGTTCAATCAGGTGTATAATATTTTTGCACCTGATTAATGCATGAAATACATTTGTCATTTAACCTGATTTTAATAAATGATTAAATGATAAATTTGTATATGTCAAAAGGAAATGAGTAAAAGGAAAATAACATATATCCACATCTTTATCTGGCTGTTTGCGTTATTTGCCAATCTTCCTTATTCCGGGTTAAGCCACGATTTTACACCGCGCCAAATAGCTTCGGAGGTTATTGGCTTTCTGTACCTTATGGTTGTGTTTTATTTGTTTTATCTTATAATGGTACCTTACTTCCTTAATAAAAAAAGGCTCGATCTGTTTTTTGGACTCTCATTCCTGACTGTTCTCATAATGCCATTCTTTGGTTATACATTCCTGCTATTTTCCAAAGCTCTATTTGACGGAACTTTTCATCACTTCTACCGTGACTATACACTGAAAATGCACATGAGCGGTTATTTTCCTGTACTCACTGCTGCAGTCTTCGGATCATTTTTCGGGGTCATCATAAACTGGTTCAAAACAATGAATCAGAAAGCCGAGCTGGATAAAGAGAAACTGGCTATTGAACTCGAGCTTATCAAAAGCAAGCTCAATCCCCATTTCCTGTTTAATACACTTAATAACATTGATTCCCTTATAGTTCAGAATCCTGAAGAAGCTTCGTCAGCCCTGATCAGGCTTTCTGAAATTATGCGGTATCTGACATATGAGACTGCTTCAGATGCAGTAGGGCTCGACAAGGAGATTGAATACATGAATAATTTCATCGGGTTGCATAGAATCAGAATCAAAACACCTGAAGATATCAGGTTTGAGACAAACGGTGATAATAATGTGATGATAGCTCCTGCCCTGTTCGTACCACTGCTTGAAAATGCTTTTAAATTTGCAAGTTACAGGAACAGTAAACCATGTGTGGATATCAGGCTGACCTCCGGGAAAGGCGTGATTGTCTTCGAGATTTCAAATTATCATGAGAGGAAATGCAGTGAAGCAAAGGCATGCAATTCCGGATCAGGAATTAAAAATCTAAAGAAACGTCTCGAGCTCACATATCCTGAAAATTACGAGTTAATCATAAAACCCGGTGAACTATATCACCAGGTAAAACTCACTATAAATACCAATGCAAATCAGAAGTATCGCAATTGACGATGAACCGTTGGCATTGTCAAAGCTGGAAGGATTTATAAGTAAGGTTCCGGAGCTGGCTCTTATCCGGACTTTCGATAATCCGGTCGAAGCAATCGGATGGCTCACGGAGAATGCTGTTGATCTGATATTCCTTGATATTCAGATGGAACAACTGACCGGAATACAGTTTCTTGAGGCTGTATCTACATCTTCAAAAATCATTTTTACAACGGCTTTTGACCAGTATGCAATTAAAGGTTTCGATCTCAATGTCGTAGATTACCTGTTAAAGCCTTATTCATTTCACCGGTTCCTGCAGGCTATCAATAAAGTGATGGAATATTATTCACACCTTCATGAAGCGGAGCATCATGCATCTGTGGAAAATGATTCATTCATTTTCGTAAAAACAGAATACCGTCTGGAAAGAATTGATCTTAAGGATATTCTGTATATCGAAGGTATGAAAGATTACCTGAGAATAATCTGCACAGGAAAAAAAATAATGACTTTGCAGAATTTTGCAAAATTTGAGGAATGCCTGCCGGCCAACAGATTTTGCAGGGTACATAAGTCATTTATTGTCGCTATCGACAAGATAAAATCAGTTGAAAGAGGTGTTATAGTAATTGCTGACCAGAGAATTCCGGTCAGCAATACATATAAGGACAGTTTCTTTTCAAAAATAAAACAGTAAGTGTTTTAGGTGCCGGGTGCTGGGTGCTATGTGATTCACTACCCGGCAACCAGCAACTAGCACCTTATTCAGCGGCGATTCTCAGGCCTTTTGCTGTCTTAATAAGTCTTATCAGCTCGGCTCTGTAACCATCTTCATCCTCTCCTCTCGATGATCCTGCAAGTTTCGAAGCAGCTTCAAGAGTAGCATTGCCTTTAAATTCAGAGTCCCTGAGTATCATCCCGAACTCTGAAACAGCAGCTGCAAATCTCAGGTTATCCGATGCTTCTTCCAACCCTTTTATGTGACCTCTTACTGGTTTTTCAAATAATATACTGGTATGACCATCAGGTTTTTTATATCTGAGCTTGATGGTAAGATACTCCGATCGCTCTGACGATTCGTAGCTATCGTCCGATGCCCGCATCTGATATTTAAGAGGATCTATTGAAGGTAACCTCTCATCTGATCCTGCCGGAATCAATTCATAAAGTGCAGTTACGTTATGCCCGGCTCCCATTTCACCTGCATCTTTCCTGTCGTCATTGAAATCTTCATCATTAAGCACCCTGTTCTCATATCCGATCAGTCTGTAGGAAGAGACCTTTTCAGGGTTGAATTCAATCTGAAATTTTACATCTTTCGCGATTGTGAAGAGCGTTCCTCCGAATTCCCTCACCAGTACCTTTCTTGCTTCCTGAAGATTATCGATATACGAATAGTTGCCATTGCCTTTATCTGCAATCAGTTCCATTTTGTCGTCTTTAACATTGCCCATTCCAAAGCCAAGAACAGTAATGAATATACCCGATTCACGCTTTTCTTCTACCAGTCTTTCCATTCCTCCGTTGCTGGATATGCCGACATTAAAATCTCCATCGGTAGCAAGAATGATCCTGTTGTTTCCTCCTTTAACGAAATTTCTCTCTGCTTCTGAATATGCCAGTTTCAATCCTGCTCCACCTGCTGTGGAACCCCCTGCTTCAAGATTGTCTATTGCGGAGAGTATCTCTTCTTTACGGTTTCCTGGTGTTGACTCAAGCACAAGTCCTGCCGCTCCTGCGTAAACCACAATTGCTACACGGTCCTGTGCACGAAGTTCATTTACAAGAAGATTAAATGCGGATTTCAGCAGAGGCAGCTTGTTCGGGTCACTCATTGAGCCTGAAACATCGATAAGAAATACCAGGTTGGAAGGAGGAAGTGAAGATTTATCAACCGATTTTCCACGCAAACCTACTTCAAGTATCTGATGTCTTGTATTCCATGGACAAACAGCGAGCTCGGTATAAACAGAAAAGGGATGCTGACCTGCAGGTTCAGGATAATCATATTTAAAATAATTTATCATCTCCTCAATCCGTACGGCATCAGCAGGCGGCAACTCACCCATATTGATAAAACGACGAATATTGGAGTAGGAAGCATTATCGACATCAATGGAGAAAGTTGAGAGGGGATTATTTTTAACATTCCTAAACCCATTCTCATTTACTGAAGCATACCCTTCTGTATTATAATTGTAATTTATGCGCTTAATTGACCTGCCTGATTCATAAGCCCTGGCTGAAGGTGCAACCATATCAAAAGCTTTGCTTTCCCGTTTTGATGCATAACCGGTGACTACACACTCCTGTAGAGAACTGACATTTTCTGTCATCTTCACATCAATGATCTTCCTGTCTCCCACTCTCACTTCCAGAGTGTTATAACCAATATAAGTAAATACAAGAACCAGTGTCTTTGAATTGAATGAGATCCTGTAATTTCCATTCACATCGGTCAGAACCTTTTCAGAAGGATTATTGCTTCCTTTTACATTTACTATCACACCCGGTAGCGGCTGACCCTGATTATCAGTTACCACACCTGTTATTGTACGAAGTTCCGTAAAGGCGAATATTACTGCCGTCATACATAATGCTGCCAGAATCCATAATCTGTTTTTCATAATAGTTTTTTTTTGGTTAAACATTTATAGCATGATGCGGGCATTAGCCAAATTCCATAAAACATTCTTATTTTTTATTTTTAAGTTATCTTTAAGAATAAAAATCGCGTCTGCCATCCAAATGAAATTTTTAAAAAACGTAAATAACAGTGATAAAAAACCGGAGGAAGTTCTTCTCAGAAAATTCTCGGCGACAGGCGATCTGGAAGTGCTTGGCCAACTTTATTCCGAATATATGTACCTGGTTTATGGTGTTTGTCTGAAATATCTGAAAAACAGGGATGATTCAAAGGATGCCGTAATGCATATTTTCGAAAAGCTCATTGTGGAAATACCCCGTCAGAAAATTGAAAACTTCAGAAGCTGGTTATATGTTGTAACAAAAAACTACTGTCTCATGCAACTAAGATCACAAAAGTCATTTGATGAAAAGGCCCATGAGTGGATGACAGATCCAGTCATTTTTATGGAAAATGCTGCTTTTTTGCATCCAATAGATGAAGATGATTCAAATATCGACATGGCTCTGGAAGATTGTATCAAAAGATTAAAAGATGAACAAAAAGAATGTATAAATCAGTTTTATTATCAGAACAGAAGCTATATTGAGATTGCTTCAAATATGCATCTCGATGAGAAAAAAGTGAAGAGTTATCTTCAGAATGCAAAAAGGAATCTCAAACTTTGCCTTGAAGAAAAACATGTCAGAGAATAAAAATACAGGAAACATGCTAGCCCGATTCTTCAGATATATCAGGGATGAATTATCGGGTAGGGAAAGAAATTCCTTTGAAAGGGAGCTTCAGAAGGATCCTTTTTCAGAAGAGGCTCTCGATGGGTTTGCCAACATATCGGAAAGCGATGCAACAGAAGATTTAAAGGGGTTGAATGAAAATATCAGAAAGAGAACAACCAGAAAAAGCAGATCTGCACTATACAGGATTGCAGGTATTGTTGTGTTAATGGTATCAGTGTCAGCAGTTCTTGTTTTGACTGTTGTGAGAAAACCGGCTAATCAGGTAGCATTAAATTCACCTGCACCCCAAACATTTGAAATAAGAAAGAGTCAGCCCATAATTGAATCTGATTCCAGAGAGGATATCACCGATGACCATGTGAGGAAAGAGAATAAATCATTTAATTCAGACGAAAGTAATACTGAAAGAGCTGTAGAAAAGACGGATAGTATTGAATCATCTGAAAAAATGATAGAAGAAAATGCTGTAACAGGGTCCAGAGCTAAAGCCTCAAAAGAAGAAGCATCCGGAAAGTTGGCAGTATCTGCACCGATGACAGCAATGGCACGAAGGAAATCTGATACCGGACATACCGCTTCAACCGGTGCGCAGGTTGAAACAAAGTCAGATACATCGGTTTCTTTTCTGAGTGAAGTTGTGGTGACAGGATATGGTGTAAAAAAATCAGAAACAAGAGATGAAGAACTTTCCGAACATATATATCCGCAGCCGGTGACAGGAAAATCAAAGTTTAATGAATATGTCAGGACTAACCTTCGCCGACCCGGAAATAAAGACAGTGACAAAAAGGCTATTGTGGTTTTAAACTTTATAGTTCGTACATCAGGGGATATCGACAGCATAAGGATTATAAGAAGTCCAGGGAAAGAATACTCTGAGGAAGCAATAAGGGTGATCAAATCGGGGCCCTTATGGAACCCGGCAAAAGAGAATGGCAAACCCGTTGAAGAGGATGTAAGGTTAAGAATTGTCTTCAGATAGTGACCCAATTATTAAGTTCAGTCAGTGTTTTTGAATTTCACAGGAAGTGTAAATCTGAATGTACTTCCTTTGCCTTCCCGGCTTTCAACCCAAATCCTGCCTCCATGCCGTTCGACAAATTCTTTACACAAAAACAATCCCAGACCGGTTCCCTCCTCATTTCCCGTCCCACGGGTAGAAAGATTAGCATCTATGCGGAAAAGCTTCCCCATTGTCTCATCTGTCATGCCAATGCCATTATCCGAAACAGCAATTTCAACATTGTCATTTACTATCACTGCGTTTACCTCTATCGCTCCCATTCTGTTTGTGAATTTAACAGCATTGGTGATAAGGTTACGTACTACTGTCCTGATCATGTTCCTGTCAGCCATTATCATTAAAGGTGCATCCAGATGAGAACTGAGATTAATTTGTTTTGCTTTTAATAAGTCATCTACCAGGTTAAATTCTTCCTGCAATATTTCGGTTAAATTGATTGAAACGGGTATAAATGAGATCATGTTTCTCTGTGAATTTGCCCAATCCAGAAGGTTTTCCAGCAAATGGTATGTCCTTGTAGCAGAATCATTTATAAGTGCAGTCAACTCATCAATTCTGCCGAGTTCTCCTGAACCAGCGTCTTCTTTCAGCATATTGCTGAAACCAACTATTGTATTAAATGGATTTTTCAGGTCATGGGCAATAATTGAAAAGAATTTATCTTTTGAGGCATTGAGCTCAAATAATTCTGCAGTTTTAAGTGCGACAGTTTTCTCAAGAAGCAACTTCTGATTTTTCAATTGCCTGAACCGTGAGAACAGGATCGCAGTGAATAACAAAATTACGACGCTTATAATTATCAGTCTAAACCACACTGTGCTCCACCATGGCGGTAGTATCAGTATCCTGATTGAAGTACCCTCTTCGTTCCATACTCCGTCATTGTTGGAACCTTTTACTCTGAAAGTATAGTCTCCGGGGCTAAGATTTGTATAGATTGCTTCCGACTTATTACCTGAATAAAACCAATCTTCATCAAATCCCTCCATTTTATAAGCAAACTGATTCTTTTCGGGTGCTGTAAAATCCATAACGGCAAAAGAGAAAGACAGGACAGAATTTTCGTGAGTCAAAGAGAGAAATTTTGTCTCGCTGATGTTTTGTTTCAAAGGGGAGTTTTCATCACCCGGATTAACGCTTTTGTTGAATATCTTAAAATCCGTTATCACTATATCGGGCACTTTTGTGTTTTCTACAATTTTCTCAGGATATATGATATTGAAACCCTTTGTTCCTCCCATCAAAACAGATCCATCCGTCAACTTCAGGATGCTTCTCTCTGAAAACTCATTTCCCTGAAGACCGTCGGCTTTTGTAAAATTTTTAAATTGTCCGGTAGCCCTGTGATACCGGCTTACTCCTTTATTTGTTGTGACCCAGAGATCTGATGATTTGTCAATGGCGAGTCCGCGAATAAAATCATCTGGTAAACCGTCTTTCTTGAAAAACTTTTTAAATAATCCGGTATTGGGGTTAAAATGGTTAAGGCCATAAGGGGTACCAATCCAGATGCTCGTGTCATTTTCAACAAGAATGTCGGTTACTCTGTCATAACTCAGGCAATCAGACTTTTTTGGATCAATTGCAAAGTTGGCAAATCTGTCTTCTGAGATGTAGTAGATCTGGAAGCCGGTGGATGTACCAATGAGCAATCTCTTCCCCGGGAGTTTAACGATCTTGACTACCATTTCATTTCCCAGCCCGCTGTTTGTCTGATTGTATTCGGTAAATTTATTTTCTCTGATCTGATAGTGAAGAAGTCCGTGTTCAAAACTTCCCAGCCAAAGATCATTATCATCACCTTCTGCCACCGAGAATATATTATTATCTGTATTGCCGCTGTTTTTATTTGTAAATGATCTGAAAGCATTTGTTTCAGGATCAAATCTTACGAGTCCTCCCGCCCATGTTCCAAACCAGATCTGATGGCCGGAAGTCTCAGCCAGACATAAAATTGCGTTACTGCCAATATTGCAATTCCGGGTGTTGAATCTCGTAAAATGGTTTCTCTGACTGTCAAATAAATTCAGACCTCCACCATCGGTACCTATCCAGACTGACCCCTTTTGTCCTTCCAGAAAACAGGTTACTGTATTGTGACTCAGACTAAATGAGGCGCCGGGCTGGTTCTGAAACGAATTAATTGCATTACTGTTTTTAACAACAATATTAAGGCCACCAGTATATGTTCCAAACCAAAGGTTTCCTGTTCTGTCCTGATAAATATCATCAATGGATTCTGTACTCAGACTATGCATATCGTAATCATCCCTTCTGTAATGGGAGAAACTATTCTTCTCTTTGTTGAATAAATTGATTCCTCCGTTTTCCGTTCCTACCCACAAATTTCCTGCATTGTCAACAAAGAGGGATATCACCTGATCGATTGTCAGGCTTGAATCATCTTTACTATCATGTTTATAATGGACACAATTATTGTTAAATGACTTTCCGTTATTTTTCATGCAGAACAATCCATCTTCACTGGCAAACCATAGATTTCCCTCCCTATCCTCGATCAGGTCTGTAAATATGGTATTTGTCAGATCTTCTCCCGTGCACGAGGTTGTAATATGTTCAAATTCTGACGTCCTGCTTATATAACGGTTTAAGCCCTTTCTCGTGGTCACCCATAGATTATTATTTTTATCAATCATCACTCCCTCAACATAATCGCTGCTCAGACTCTCAGGATTTGCAGGGTCATGATTATAAATGTGCATCTGATTTCTGGTACGGTCAAAATAGATAAGCCCGACATTTGTGGCTAGCCACAGATTACCTATGGTATCTTCGGTAATTTTCAATACGCTGCACCGCAACCCGTTCAGCGGTGATGATTTGTCAAACATGTAATTCAGGAAGCTTTTCTGATTCCTGTTATATAAACTCAGTCCGTTCTCAGTACCAAGAAGAAAATTATTTTTATGATCTTCAAAAATGGTAATTACCACATTGTTAATGAGACTTGAGGAATCAAACGGATTGTTTTTATAAATAACATAATTATAACCATCATATCTGTTAAGACCATCGGGAGTGCCAAACCACATGAATCCTTTATAATCCTGAATAATTGCTGAGACAGAAGACGAAGACAGGCCATCCTCCTGAGTTTTGTGTATAAACTGCAAGCGCCCCGGCTGTGCAAAAAGCAATTGCACAAAAGTCGCCAGTATGATGATAAATATTATTCTCTTGTAAAATTGGGTCATTCAGCAGGAACTATTATTCCTTTCAAAGATATTATAATAACGATCGGTTTCCCTGATAAACTCGTTTAATTCAGATCTGATCAATTATATATAATGAAAAGGATAGATGAGTTCAACTTTGATGATTAGAAATTTTAAGACAGGGGAAGCAGAAATTTAAAGGAACTTCCTCTCCCTTTCACGCTTTCGGCCCAGATTTTTCCTCCATGTTTTCCAACAAATTCCTTACATAAAAACAAACCAAGACCAGTACCTTTTTCATCCTCTGTGCCTCTGGATGAAATATTGGCGTCAATTCTGAAAAGTTTTGCCATTAAATCCTCTGACATGCCTATTCCATTATCAATTACAGATACTTCCAGGTTGTGTCTGTCATAAACTGCGTCAACTTTAACCTTTCCGTTTTTGTGTGTAAATTTTATTGCATTGGTTATCAGATTTCTGAGAATTGTCCTGAGCATGTTTATATCAGCTTTTACAACGATATCATCGACAACATGATTTTCTAACTCAATATTCTTTCCTCCAGCCAGATCTCCAAGCAATATGAATTCTTCCTGAATAAGATCCCTGAGATTCAGATTCACAGGCACAAAAGAGATCTTTCCACGCTGCGAACTAGCCCATTCCAGAAGATTTTCAAGCAACCGGAATGTCTGTACGGAGGACACGTTAATCATTGATGCGTATTGGGAAATAACTGCCGGATCGTTAGTTAACACAGCTTCTTTCAGCATATCACTGAAACCGATAATGGTATTGAACGGATTTTTGAGATCATGAGCAATTATTGAAAAGAATTTATCCTTTGATGCATTGAGTTCATTTAATTCTGCTGTCTTGATAGCAACTGATTTTTCAAGCAGGAGTTTTTGACTTTTCAGTTGCCTCACACGTAAAATCAGGATACTTGTGAAAATCATGATTACCGAAGCAATCATCAGTACTCTGAACCACCATGTTCTCCACCACGGTGGCAAAATAATCAGTTTCAGAGAAACCCCTTTTTCATTCCAGATACCATCATTATTTGAAGCCTTAACTTTAAATATATATTCCCCCGGGTCGAGGTTTGTATAAGTTACATAGCGGCGAAAAGCATCTGTGTAGTTCCAGTCCTTTTCAAAATTCTCCATTATATAGGCATACTGATTCTTTTCCGGATGAATGTAACTAATAGCTGCAAATGAAAAGGAAAAAACCGACTGGTCCCATTTCAGCCTGATCTCTTTTGCTTCGCTTATATATGTCGGAAATTGGGGACTATTGTAATCAACAGGTTTATTGAATATCTGAAAATCAGTAATATAGACAGGAGGAATGAATTCATTATCTTTCAGACTGTCGGGGTTAAATGAATTGAAACCACTGTACCCGCCATAAAATAAATCACCATTTTTGGTTTTAAGAAAAGACTGCTGATAAAACTGATCTCCCTGCAAACCGTCAGCTTTTGAATAATTCCTTATACTCTGGATTTCAGGATTCAACCGGCTAATGCCAGAGTTGGTGGAAATCCATATTTTGCCTTTGTTATCCTGAGTAATAGATTGGATCCTGTTGTTTGGTAAAATATTCGAGGCATCATATGTTTTAAGAATGGTGCCATCCTTGTTACACATGAATAGTCCTTTTGTATTACTTCCCACCCATATGTAGCCAGCTTTGTCTTTATAAAATGCTCCGACATCGTCATCAGGGAAATGCATCACTTTAAATGACTTTGAAGCAGGGTCATATAAATTCAATCCGTTCTGAGTGCAAATCCACATTTTATTATCTGAATCTTCAAAAAAGAACCAGCAGTTTTTTCCGCTTATGGAACCTGGGGTATCTGACCTGAAACGAGCGGTCACTCCTTTTTTGACATCAAACAGGTCAATCCCAACATTATAGACGCTTACCCAAAGAGTATTATTATGATCAATTAACACGTTCCAGATTGTCTTATTTGAAATGCTGGCCGGATCATTCTCATCGTGGGTGTATCTTATAAACTTTCCGGTTTTTCTGTCAAATCTGTTGAGACCAGCTTCCCAGGTCCCGATCCACATATCATGATCTTTATCCTCAGCAATGCCGCGTATAACATTGCCGCTGATACTGTATTTGTCTGATGGATCATTTTTATATGTCTTAAAGTCTCCTGTTTTTGGATTGTAAACATTCAACCCTCCTCCATCTGTTCCTATCCAGATCATCCCTTCGTGGTCTTCATAGAAATTGACCGTAAAATTGGCTGATAAAGATTTGGAATTATTGCTATTATGAATGAATAATTTAAATCGCTTTTCTTCCGGATTTATATAGTTTATTCCCCCACCGGATGTACCTATCCACAAAACTCCTTCCTTATCCCTGTGAAAACACCAGGCACCATTATTATTGATACTTCCCTCGATGGAGTTATCGTTCATAATGTATTCAAATGTTTTTGTCTGCTTATCGAAGCGATTTATACCCCCCTGATCGACCGCCAGAAGCAGGAAACGATCATCCTCCGGTATTATGTCGAGAACAAAATTCAGATTTGTTCCTTTCCTGTCACCATTTACTCCAAAATGTTCAAATTTACCGGTGGCCGGGTCATAGGAAAAGAAACCTATCCCATCCGTGGCAATCCATATTTTGTCGAGCTTGTCAATATACAGGCTCTTATAACTGTAAGAATTATATTCATGAAAAGGATCCTCGATTTTTTTGAACTGCCCTGTCGACGGATCGAATCTGATAATGCCCGGGCTTAATGAACCGATCCAGATAATTCCTTGCGAATCGACAGCCGCCATTCGTGATGGTCTCACCGACAGTCCGTGTAAAGTATTTTCAAAAGGATACCTGGTGAAACTGCCTGTTTCCGGATCCCACAGATTCAGACAGCTGCCGTCAGTTACTACCCAGAGATTACCATTTTTGTCTTCAACAATTCCTGTAATGCAATTGCTGTTAATAGTCTTATCGTCTGAACTGCTTTTTTTGAAAGTTTTGAAATTATCGCGTGACGGACTATAAATGTTAAGACCGTCGTATGTGCCTATCCACAGATTTTTATTCCTGTCTTCAAATATGCAGGTGACCAGGTCGCTGCTTATTGACCCCGGAATCTTGTCAAGATGTTTGTATTTTTTGACCTGGTAACTGTCGTATTTATCGAGACCGACGTCTGTCCCTATCCAAAGATAATTTTTATGGTCTTTGTAAATACACCGAATACGATTACTTGAAAGGCCATCAGCAATCGTCAGGTACTCGAAATTTGTATATTTTTTTTGACCCGATAAACAGGAAAGGCCTGAGAAGAGTAAGATTGAAAGCAACAAAATTCCTCTGAGAGTACGATTTTCTGAATTATTACGGCTATTTAAAATAACCACTGTTTATAAAAGTATTAGATAATAGTAAAGAAATAACTTTTGAATTTTAAAGATATTGCTTTTACACAATTACTTTAAAGAATTTCATTTAAAAATATTTCTGAAATGAATAGATGTAACTAAAATCGTCATATTGATGTTGTTGCAAAAGACGGAAGTATAAACAGAAAAACACTTCCTTTGCCTGGTTGACTTTCAGCCCAAATCTTGCCACCATGTTTTTCCACAAATTCTTTGCATAGAAACAAGCCGAGGCCGGTACCCTTTTCATCTTCGGTTCCGGGTGTTGACACGTTACTGTCTATTTTAAATAGCTCAGCTTTGGTTGATTCTGACATTCCAATACCATTATCACTGACAGCAATTTCAACCATATCTTTATCAATGGATGCTTTTACTTCTACCTTCCCATTCCGATAAGTGAATTTAATAGCATTTGAGATCAGATTTCGAAGGACGGTCTTAAGCATGTTTTTGTCAGCCAGAACAGTTAATTGTGTTGGAACATAGTAACTCAGCTCAATGTTCTTCTCATTCGCCATTTCTTTCAAAACAAGAAATTCTTCATCAATGAGCTCATTAACTTTAAGCTGCTCAGGATTAAAAGGAATTTTCCCTCTCTGTGAATTTGCCCATTCAAGCAGGTTTTCCAGCAACTTGAGCGTCTGAGCTGCAGAAACATTTATCAAATTTGCGTACTCTCTGATATTTGAAGAACGATCCTCTCCTATTTCTTCATTTAGCATTTCGCTGAATCCGAGGATTGTATTGAAAGGGTTTTTAAGGTCATGTGCAATAATAGAGAAGAATTTATCTTTCGATGCATTTAACTCTTTCAGCTCGGCAGTTTTAAGAGCAACTGTTTGTTCAAGAATAATCTTTTGAGATTTTAATTGTCTTATCCGTAAAAGATAAAACAATACAATAATCAATATTACAGAGGATGCCAGTAAGAACCTGAACCAAAAAGTGTTCCACCAGGGTGGCAATATGCTAATCATGACAGAGCTTCCCTCCTCATTCCACAAACCATCATTATTTGATCCTTTCACATGAAACACATAATCACCTGGATTCAGATTCGTATAGGTTGCCTCCCTTTTGTTTCCTGAATAAATCCAGTCATCGTCAAATCCTTCCATTCTGTACGCGTACTGATTTTTTTCAGGCACGGTAAAATCCATTACAGAGAAATAAAATGTAAGTATCGATTGCTTATACGAAAGTGTCAGCTTATCCTTTTCTGTAATGTTTTGAATTACAGGCAAATTCTTCAAATCATGCTTTTCACCTTTGGTCAATATCCTGAGTTCTGTAATATGAATGTCGGGGATATTTCTATTATCAAGAATTTTTTCAGGGTAAATTATATTGAACCCATTGTTACAGCCCATAAAAAGCTCGCCCCCATTTGCTTTCAGAATGCTTCTTTCTGTAAATTCATTACTTTTCAGTCCATCAGCTTTGGTAAAGTTCTTGATATGGCCATTATAATAATCAAACCTGCTGATGCCCTTATTAGTAGTTACCCAGAGAATTCCTGAATTATCAAATATCAGTCCGTCAATGGCATCGCCTGGCAATCCGTCCTTCTCATAAAATGTCCTGAATAAGCCGGTTTCAGGATTAAACCGGTTCAGTCCGTATCTTGTGCCAACCCAGATACTGGTATCGTTTTCAACCAGGATATCTGTTATTAATGAATGACTCAGACTATTGGTGTCATTTGGTGAAGGCAAATAAGTTAAGAATTGTTTTTCCCTGGTAGAAAAGATCTGGAATCCTTCGGCGGTGCCAATCAGCAGACGGCCCTTCGTAAATTTCTTGACTTTTAAGACCATCCGGTTCGACAAGTTACTGTTGGATGTAGAAAACGAGGTAAATTTTCTCTCTTTTATCTGATAATGGATTAAGCCATGTTCAAAACTTCCAAGCCATAAATCGTTATCATCGCCTTCTGCTATATCAAAAATATTATCATCCTGAATCCCGCTATTTCTGGTATTCAAACTAGTAAATGAGCTTGTCCTTGTGTCAAAATTTACCAGACCGTTTGCCCAGGTACCAATCCAGATTTTTTCTTTGAAATTTGCCGGCATAGACAGAATGGCATTGCTTCCCAGTTTCGAATTATCAGTATTGAATCCTGTAAACTTATTTTTTTTGCTATCCATAAAATACAGTCCGTCTCCATCAGTACCTATCAGAATCTGGCCCGGATCGCCCTCTGAAAAACAGGTTATTCTGGTACGATTCAAACTAAAAGGCGCACCCGGCAAGCTTTGATTACTCAGAATTGCATCTCCATTTTTCATTGCAATATTGAGACCGCCCGTATAGGTGCCAACCCAGAGGTTTCCTGACCTATCCTCATACAGAGATTGTATTGATTCATTATTCAGACCCTGCAAATCGAAATCATCTTTCCGGTAATGCGAGAACTGTTTGTTCTTCCTGTCGAACAGGTTAATACCACCATTTTCAGTTCCGACCCAAAGATTGCCGGCATTGTCGACAAGCAAAGAGATAATGTGGTTCAGAGAGAGACTATTTTTATTCTTATCATTATGTTTATAATGCACCAGCCTCAGGTTTTCCGACAGCGTCGTGTTTTCGAGACAAAAAAGACCATCAGTGCTTCCCATCCAGATATTTCCTTCATTATCTTCTGCAATATTCCAAAAAACCGTATTTGAAAGATCTTCATTATTTTCTGTTTTGCCGATGACCTTAAAAGATCTATTTTCTGGAATGAACAGGTTCAATCCTTTCCGGGTTGCAACCCACAGCCTTTTATTTTTATCAATTAATACCGATTCAACATTATTATTACTAAGGCTGTTTGGATTATCAGGATCGTGAACATAACGAATGATTGTATTTTTGCCACGATCAAAATAGATTAAACCGTCGTTGGTCGCAAGCCAGAGGTTTCCGGATGAATCTTCTTCAATTCTTGAAACTGTGCAGTTATTTCCAAAAAGAGGGGATGAATTATCCGTCATGTAATTTTCAAAACTATCGCTTTCTCTGTTATAGAGACACAAATCTTTCTCAGTGCCAATCAACAGGTTATTCTGATGATCTTCTATCATCGTCTGAATATAATTATCCTGTAAGCTTGTAGTATCAGCGGGATTATGTTTATAAACTGCAAAACTGAATCCGTCATACCGGTTGAGGCCATCATTGGTTCCAACCCAGATAAAACCGTAATGATCCTGAATGATACTGGTAATTATAGATGAAGAAAGACCCTCATCCGGAGTCAGATGAATAAATTTAAGTTGCCTGTGTTGTGAGTAGACGACCGGACTCCATGAAAATAAAAGGAATTGAATCTGAAATAATAAAATAAATATGAATTTAGTTTTCAACTTATAAAATTTAACGAAATCAAAGATAAAAAAATATGGCAATTTTCAAGACCTTTATAAAATCTGGTTATTTTTACACATCAATTTCACCTCATGATATTCAAGACTTTCAGAATATATATACTCTTTAGTATTCTAATTATTTTACCCTCCGGTCTGTTTTGCCAGTCGGTCGATTCATCATCATTCAGCATACTAACCCGCCAAAGTTTCTATTCCTTTGAGAATGCCGGTGAATTCCTGCTTCATATTCCTCAGGAACTAACCGGGAAATACTTATCTGTAAGCGTCAGAACCGGAAATGAAACGCTCACGACATGGGAAGGAATACCCCGAAGAAGAGTATTGAGAATGTCCTTCCTGATAACTCTAAAGCCATCAATATATAATATTGAAGCAAAAATAACTACGGCAAATAATCCTGCTATCACCTATGTGGCAGAAACCAGCCTTCATATTCTGACTTATAAATCAAATGAGGTAAAAACCGACAGGCATACCGGAGGTCTGATCGTAAACAAATTACAGTTCTTTCCATTCGGTTTCTATTGCTACTCTCCTGTTCACCTGACTCTGCCCGAAGAAGAAGTTGTGAAGGGATTTAATTTGATATCACCCTATCAGAAGATTGCACCCGAAACACTGGCTGAAAGAAAAGCATATATGGACCGTTGCGCTGAACTTGGGATGAAAGTTCATTATAATCTGCTATCGGTTTCAGGAGGCGGAGGTGTCGGATCAAAAATAGAAGGATTGAGCGATAGCGATAAAAGGGAAAGACTGATTGAGGAAATAAAAACATTCCGGGATCATCCTGCTCTTCTGGGATGGTATATTTCGGACGAGCCGAACGGGATAAACATTACTCCGGAGCAACTGGAAGAAATCTACAAGGTTGTAAAAGAGAATGATCCATGGCATCCTGTTTCAATTGTATTCATGGCCCCGTTTCTTTCTGCGAGGAAGTATGCAAATGCCCTCGACATTGTGATGGCTGACCCGTATCCTATACCAAATCTACCGGTAACTATAACCGGTAATGTAGCTGAACAACTTTATTTTGAATTTAAAGATAAAAAACCTGTTTGGATCATACCACAGGCATTCGGGGGAGGAGAATTATGGGCCAGGGAACCCACTATCCAGGAAATCAGATCAATGACCTGGCAGGCAATAATTAACGGAGCCTCAGGGATTCAGTATTTTGTGCGTCAGGGTCTTAGTTACTTTCCTAAGTCAGCAGCGATGTGGGGAGAGTGTGGCAGGATGGCTGTGGAGGTTGCTGAACTGACACCATGGTTACTTTCCGACGAAGAAAGTATCCCGGTTGTCTCGTCATCAAAGAATATATCCGTTACCTCTAAGGTGCATAATGGTCAGATGATCCTGATGGCTGTAAATAAAATAAATGAGCCGGTCAGCACAACATTCAGGTTTAACGGCAAATATGGAGGCAAAGCCAGAGTGCTCTTTGAGAACAGATTTATTTCAGTAAAAGGAGGATCCATATCAGATCAGCTGGCGCCATTCGGATCACAGATATATCTTATTAACATGACACCCGAAAAACCAGTATCTGAAAAACCTGATGATAATCTCATCAGAGACGGGGGTTTTGAAGATCTTTCAGAACCTGGTTTGCCGTCGGCGTGCTACGCCAGACCCGGAGGTGACAGAGGTGCAACATATTTTCTTGATACCAGAGATTTTACCGAAGGCAGTCATTCCCTGAGAATTGTAACACCAGTTGACAATAAGAGCATGGCTATCAGATTCTTCCCGGTTACCGTGAGAGCCGGTGCATCATACTCGATCTCAGTCTGGGCAAAATCAGATCCTGAAAGAAGAATTTCGTTGTTACCAAAAACAAATTATGAGCGTCAAAGCATCACAGAGGAGATGCCACAATATGTTGAGATATTGCTTGGAGATTTTAAAAGAGCCAGATTTGTCCCTGATAATAAATGGAGGGAGTACATTACTTTCGTCACTATTCCAACTGATACTCTGGCTCGTGTTAAAACCAATCTCATTTTGAAAATGCCAGGTCAGGGCGTTGCATGGTTTGATCAAGTGAAGATGGTGGAGGATAAATGAAAATGACCTGATTAGTGTTAATACAGCGTTAATGTCATATTTTTTATAAAATATCCGGTTTATTTTAGTATATCTTTATTCTATCTTCTTTACAATTAAAATTACTGTTATGTTAAAAAATCTCATCAAAACAGCTTTCAGACATATATTTAAGCATTTTGGCTATAGTTTCCTTAACATACTTGGACTTACTTTAGGGATAACAAGTGCCATATTTCTTATTATATATGTTTCTGATGAAGTTAGTTATGATCGGTATCACGAAAAAGCTGACCGTATTTACCGTGTTTCATCTACTATAAAGGAACCCGATGATGCATTCACCTGGATCGTTGCCCAGATTCCGTTCGGACCTCAGGTAGCACACGATTACCCTGAAGTTCAGGCTGTAGTGAGGTTTATAAACATGCCAAGGGCGCTTTATAAATTCGAAGACAAAGAGTTCAATGAAGAAAATTTCTATTATGTCGATTCTACTATGTTCGACATATTTACTTACAAAGTTCTTAAAGGTGAAGTTAAGTCGGCACTGCTTGCCCCGAAGAAGATTATTCTCACTGAAAGAATAGCCAATAAGTATTTTGGAAAAACTGATCCTATTGGCAAAACTCTTACCACTGGTACCGATACTTATGAAGTAACGGCGGTTATCCAGGATGTCCCAACCAATTCTCATTTCAGATTTGATGCTCTCGCAGCAAGAAATAACCTGCCAAAGAATCTTGGAAGCTGGGGAAATTTTGGTGTATATACTTATCTCTTATTTCCCGAGAAATTTGATGTGAAGGCTTTTGAAAAAAAGATGGAGGGAATGTATGACGCTTACATGAAAACAATTTTCGGACCATTAAAAATATCTATAAAATATAATCTGGAACCTCTGACCAGAATTCATCTTTACTCAACAAACGCTGGTGAACCTGAACCAACCGGGAGTGTCACCTATGTCTATATCTTTTTGATCGTGGCAATTTTCCTGGTGCTTATAGCGGCAATGAATTATATGAATCTTGCAACTGCACGTTCAACGCGCAGAGCGCGCGAAGTCGGTTTGAGAAAAGTTGTTGGTTCGCGCAGAAGTCCCCTTGTGCTGCAATTTCTGTCAGAATCAATTGTTTTCACACTTATTTCGCTTATAATCAGCGTAATATTAATAATGATTCTTTTACCTAAGTTCAACGAACTGGCTGGCAAATCCTTTAATCTGCAGATAATTTACAGTCCGGTAGTAATCTTAAGTCTTCTAGCCGTAGTAATCATCGTTGGGATATTCGGTGGTAGTTACCCTGCTTTCTTCCTTTCCCGCTTCTCTCCCGTTACAGTTCTTAAAGGTGAGATCACACAGGGTTCGGCAGGAAGTCTTTTCCGGAAAATACTGGTAGTCATCCAGTTTTCAGTTTCGGTAATTATGATTATCTGTACTCTTGTGGTATTCAAACAGCTCAATTTTCTGAAATCAGCCGATCAGGGATTTGATCAGACAAATGTTGTCGGACTGCAACTCAACGGAGCCATGGCAAGAAAATATCCTGTTCTGAAAGAGGTACTCCTCGAAAATACTGATATAAAATATGTTACATCAACCAATACTTCGGTAGGAGAAGGTTCGGGGAAAGTTATATTCAGTGTGGAAACCGATCAGGGAATGTCTAACCGGGGAATAAATTTTGCTGTTGTCGATCATGATTTTATTGAGACTCTTGGAATAAAGATGGTTGATGGACGCGATTTTGACCGGGATATGCCATCTGATACATTAACCGGTGTTGTGGTAAATGAAACTTTTGTAAAAAGAATGAGCTGGGCTGTGCCGGTAGGGAAAAAAGTAACATTAGGCAATTTTGTAAACGGCAGGGTGATAGGTGTAATGAAGGATTATCATCAAACGGGAATGTACAATGGTATCGAATCACTCCTTCTTATTTACCGTCCGATAAATAACAATATTTACGTTAAGCTGAGTGGTACAGAAACAGCAAAAACACTTGCCTTTATTGAAGCCAAATGGAAGGAAATATTCCCCGATCAACCATTCGTTTATGAGTATCTCAGTGATAGATTTAACAGACAATTCCAGGCCGATGAAAAAAGAGGATTGATATTTACAATATTTACAGTTTTGGCGATCCTTATTGCTTGTCTGGGATTATTCGGGCTTGCATCATATATGGTTGAACAGAGAACAAAAGAAATTGGCATTAGAAAGGTATTCGGAGCAAATGAAAATACGATACTGCAACTGATCTCCAGAGATTTTCTTCTTCTTGTCGGAATTGGGATTGTTATTGCAGTACCAGTTGCCTATCTGTTTATGCATAAATGGCTGGAGAACTATGTTTACAGGACAAATATCGGAGCTCCTGTCCTGGTGCTTGCAGCATTGCTTACCATAATAATAACGTTTGCAACTATCAGCTATAAAGCATACCAGGCTGCCATAATGAATCCATCAAATGCCCTGAAAACGGAATAATGCCATATTTACACTATTTTTTGTGATCTTTATTAAAACTTTATGAACATTCAGGTTCATTAATCATTCATAATATGAGGAAAGTAACCCTTCTTATTCTGCTTACAGCATTATTCTCAGGATGTGCAAAACATGAAGTTAACGTTTCCTACAAAAGCAATCCTGAACCTCTTCTGAAAAATGCGTATATTAAATTACCGCTTGGCACAGTAAAACCTGCAGGATGGTTATTATCACAACTACAGGATCAGGCTTCAGGACTTACTGGTAATATCGACGATTTCTGGCCTGATCTGGTAAACTCTTCCTGGAAAGGAGGAGAAGGTGAAGCATGGGAAAGAGGCCCTTATTTTCTCGACGGGCTTGTTCCTCTGGCATACCTGCTAAACGATGAACACCTTATAAGCAAGGTCAAAACCTGGATTGAACCCATTCTTGCAAGCAGCAGCGATACCGGTTGGTATGGACCTGCAAAAAACAAGGATCGCTGGCCCCTTGCCGTATCCAACAAAGTTCTAATGCAATATTATGAGGCGACCGGAGATAAACGTGCAATCGACGTTCTTACAAAATACTTCAGATATCTTCATGACACACCTCCTGACTGGCCTGATAAAGATTGGAGAGGAGTTCGTGCAATGGAAAATGCTGTAACAGGTTACTGGCTTTATCGTCAGACAAATGAGCCATGGATCCTTGAAACAATTGCATCGATACAGAAAAACAGCGCAGACTGGACTGGATATTATGAAAAATTTCCATGGGACTCGGCAGCTGTGGCTGACCAAAAGGTTCCCCATAAGGGCGCCGAGGGTATGACGGCTCATGTCGTCAATAATGCGATGGCAATAAAGTATCCGGGCTTATGGTACCAGCAATCAAAGGATGAAAGATTTAAGAATGCAGTTTTCAGCGGCATAAAGAAATATGATCTTAATCACGGACAGCCGGGAGGAAGATTTTCAGGTGACGAACATTTGTCGGGGAAAGATCCGGCTCAGGGCTCAGAACTATGCTCTGTAGTTGAATACATGTTCTCTCTGGAAGAATTATATGAGATCTTTGGCGACAATAAACTTGCCGACAGGCTTGAATTACTCACATACAATTCGCTGCCGGGTACAACTACTCCCGACATGTGGGCTCATCAATATGACCAGCAGGCTAACCAGGTTTTAGTCTCAGGTGCTCCACGCAAATGGTCCAGTAATTTTGAGTATTCCAACATTTATGGATTAATGCCAAACTTTGCATGCTGTCTGGCAAATATGCACCAGGGATGGCCTAAATTTGTAGAGAGCATGTGGATGGCAACAAATGACAACGGTCTCGCTCTGGTTGCATATGGTCCTTCTGTTGTTAAGGCGAGAGTCGCAAATAACAACGATGTGACAATTACAGAGGATACCGACTATCCATTTAATGGTTCTGTAAAGCTTACTATAAATACTGAAAAATCAGTCAGGTTTCCGATTGATCTCAGAATTCCAGGTTGGGCCGATTCAGTGACTATAAAATACAGAGACAAAGTTCTGAAACTTAAGAACGTGTCGACTTACAGGATAGACGAGAAATGGAAAAACAACGAACAGATCGATATCGTGTTTCCGATGCAGTTGCAGGCGGAAAAAGAATACAATAATTCGGTCGCTTTGCGCAGAGGTCCGCTTTATTTTTCTTTGCGTATTGATAAAGAGTATAAAAGTGTAAAAATCAATTACGATAATTTTGGCTACAAGGGCAGCGTGGATTGGGAGATTTATCCTAAAAGTGCATGGAACTATGGTTTGGTATTGAGCACTTCAAATATTATGAGAGGAATAAAAATTACCGAGAATCCAGTCGGGAAATATCCGTTTTCTGATAAAGGCGATATGATATGGTCGGCTGATTCAGGAAAGTATCATTCCCACAACACAGGATGCTCCGGTCGTGATAACAGCAAGAGGCATGAAAATTCCGGAATGGACTCTTAAAGATAATTCAGCGGATATACCACCTCTCAGTCCGGTAAAACCAGAAGGTGATACGGAGATTATAACTCTTATACCTTATGGATGTGCCAGGCTGAGGATAACTGAGTTCCCGGTTATGGATGTGGTTCTTATGGAGGATCTAATGCGGCCCGGTAAATAAACCTTCAGGGACTTGAAGTCACCGATTTGGAGGTTGCCTGAATGGAAATGATGCAAACTCGTCACTAACAAATAACCAACGTTTATATTTTGGATGTTTTCTCTTTTAACCATTCATTCTCCTCCACAGTAAGAAAAGGGCTGAGTTTTTCGTAGACTGTAGAATGATACGAATTAAGCCAATCAATTTCCTTCCTGTCAAGCAATGAAATGTCAATCAGGGTTTTATCAATATAACAAAGCGAAATTGTTTCGAATTTCAGGAACTTTCCGTATGGTGTTTCATGATCATTGCAACATAGTATCAGATTTTCTATCCTGATGCCATATTCCCCCTCCCTGTAAACAGCAGGTTCATCGGAAGTAAGCATTCCTGGCTCAAGTACAGTTCTTGTACCTGGTCCGAAAACGGGTCCGATACTCTGTGGCCCCTCATGAACATTCAGACAGAACCCGACACCGTGGCCTGTCCCATGTCCGTAATTTAGTCCATTCTCCCAGAGTGATCTCCGCGCAAGCATATCGAGCTGAAAACCTTTTGTCCCCGCCGGAAATTCAGCCATTGCCAGATTTATTGTTCCTTTAAGCACAAGAGAATAGTCTCTTATTTGTTGAGAAGTAGGGTGACCGATGGCAATAGTTCTGTGTGATATCGGTTGTACCGTCAAGATATTGTCCTCCCGAATCTACAAGAAGGATTCCTTTGCCGATAATGCTCGCCGATTCCGGGGTGGATGAATAATGAGGCAAAGCACCATGTTCATTGAAAGCAATGATTGATGAGAATGATGGTCCGAGACATGTGTCATTCTCAATCCTGAGAGCATCTATTTTTTCGCTGAGATTTAACTCGGTTATTTTTTCTGATTCCAGTCTTTGTTCCAGCCAAATGAAAAACTTAGTAAGGGCAACACCATCCTTGATCATTGCATTTCTGATATTCCCTATCTCAGTTTCATTTTTCACTGCTTTCAGACGGGAAACTATGTTAATGTCCTCAATAAGCTTTATTCCCTGAGGCATAGATTGATACAACTCAGCAGAAGTGCCAGAAGGATCGAAAAGGATTGCAGAATCAGATGATAAGGTAGTTATCATGCCGGCAGTCTCTTCATACGGAAGCATCACAATGCCCAGCCGGTCAAATTCCGAAGCAAGTTTCAGTGGGATTTTGCTTTCATCTGTGAAAAGCAGAATCTGCTCTTCCCCCACCAGTGCAAATGAGATTATCAGAGGACTATATTTAATGTCATTCCCTCTTATATTCAACAACCACATTATGTCATCAGGAGAGGTAAGGAGCTGAAAATCGATGTTTCTTATTTTCATCTGTTTTCTAACCTCGGCAATTTTCTCTGATCGTTCCTTTCCGCAATAAATTACAGGGTGATCAAAAGCTGAAGAATGCGGCATAAGCGGACGATCTTTCCAGATGTCCAAAATAAGGTCACAGGAAAGGTCAAATGAAAATTTTTTGCTTTCAAACGACCTGCTGAGTCTTCTTGTCTGTTCAATTGAAAAGAGACGGCCATCGAGAGCTATCTTTCCCTCGTCAGGCAAATTAGTTCCAACCCATGATATATAATCTTTCTTTTCCAGAAGGTTTGCGGCAACAAAATCTGAACCAATCAGCTGATTCCCGGCCTGAATAACATACCTTGAGTCGGTCCATAGTCCTGCAAAAGAATCAGTTATCACAACAATTGCAGTCGAACCTGTGAATCCGGTAAGCCATTCGACAATACGCCAGTGGTCGGGCACATATTCGCCCAAATGAGGATCTGTTGAAGCTATGATATATGCATCAATACTTTTATTCTTCATAGCCTCTCTCATCGAAGCCAGATGCAGGTTGTTACTCATTTTAAACGTGTTCCGAAGAGACGCCCAAAATCAGGTGCCTCTACTTCTAAATTATAAAAAAATATTACAAGGTTTTAATCTCATTTACAAGGCTTTGCAGGGTACTCTTTGCATCTCCGAAAAGCATTCTTGTTTTGTCGTTATAGAAGAGCAGGTTATCAATAGCAGCGTAACCTTTGCCCATCCCGCGTTTCATAACTATAATATTTTTTGCATCGCGGGCTTTGATTATTGGCATTCCGTAAATAGGGCTCGAGGGATCATCCTCGGCTGCGGGATTAACTACATCATTAGCACCGATTACCACAAGCACATCTGTATTCGGAAGATCGGGATTAATCTCATCGCTTTCAATTAACTGCTCATAAGGAACATCGGCTTCCGCGAGAAGGACATTCATATGTCCTGGCATACGGCCCGCTACCGGATGTATGGCATATTTCACCTCAACACCTTTTTCCTCGAGAAGCCTGTCCATCTCATGACAGATATGTTGTGCCTGAGCTACAGCCAGCCCGTAACCCGGAACGATAACAACTTTCTTCGAGTAACTCAGTAATACTGCTGCGTCTGAAATTGAAATTTCTTTTATCGAACCTGTGATGTTTTCATGCACTGTGCCACCCCCACCGAATACACCTACAATCACATTCAGCAGTGACCGGTTCATAGCCCTGCACATGAGTATAGTCAGAATGGTTCCGGCAGATCCCACAAGTATCCCGCCGGTAAGCATTGCCTGGTTGTTATAAAGGAAGCCCCCCATTGAAGCTGCAACACCTGTAAAGGAATTAAGCAATGAGATAACTACCGGCATATCAGCACCTCCAATTGGCAGGACAAATAAAACCCCATATATTACTGATATTGCAAACATTACATATATAAGGTACGTTAATTCACTGCTCGCCTGAACATTACGTGTCATAATATAAACGATAAGGCCTATAAGCAAAGGCAAGTATTGTCAGGTTTACATACTTCATTGCTTTTATACGCATATCCCCAATCCGTCCGTCGAGTTTTCCAAAAGCGATCATGCTTCCTGCCCATGAAACAGTACCAATCATGAGTCCAAGAAGGATAGCAAGAACATATCCGTTAGCCATACCGCTTTTCGCAATAAGTTCAGGGCTGACATGCTGGAATTCGATGATTGAAATCAGAGCAGCAGCGGCGCCCCCCATACCATTAAAAAATGACACAAGCTGAGGCATGGCAGTCATCTTAACTTTTTTAGCAATTGCCCATCCTATAATAGTCCCGATTACTATAGCAATGAGAATGAGTACTACATTACCGATAGGTTTGCCGTCACTCTGATGAAAAAGGATAGTTGCAATTATAGCAAGAGTCATACCCACTGCAGCCATCGAATTTCCACGGCGGGCAGTGAGCGGGTGACTAAGCATTTTAAGACCTAAAATAAACAGCACTGATGCGATCAGGTAAGATAGCTCAAGTATTGAGGTCCCTGTAATTTGAGGTAATTGCTCCATAAGACGTTATATACAATTGTTATGGCTTTCTTCTTTTTAAACATTTCAAGCATTCTGTCAGTTACAACAAAACCTCCGACAACATTAAGTGTCCCGAGAACAACTGCGACAAATCCCAAGAATCATTGATCCTGTAGTTTCGGCGTGTCCCATTACAATTATTGCACCTATTATGACCACACCATGAATTGCATTTGCCCCCGACATTAGCGGTGTATGCAAAACAGCAGGTACATGACTTATCACTTCAATGCCAAGAAATATGGAAAGGATTACAATAAAGATAATTTCTTTGTGCAATAAAAAAAATCTCAGAATATTTTCCATATAATACTTATTTAATGTTTAAAAGCTGTTTGACTCTCATGCTTACATATTCTTTCCCATGAACAGCTGTTGTTCCATTTATGATGTCATCCTGCAAATTCAAGACTGAACTTCGAATTTTTATCTACCATTATCTTTAGCAGGTTAATGATATTACAACCAAACATCTTGCTTGCATCAGGAGGACATGTCAGATGGAAAATCTGTCTTTCCCAGGATATGAACACCATTTATAATCAGATTCTTTCCGTTTTCGGTCAATTCACAGTTACCCCCGGAAGAGGCAGCAAGGTCCACAATTACAGATCCCGGTTTCATAGAATTAACTGTATCTTCAGTAATCAGAACAGGAGCTTTCCTTCCGGGAATCTGTGCCGTGGCTATGACTACATCAGATACAATTGCCCGTTGCTGGATTAGTTCCTGTTGTTTCTTTTTAAATTCTTCGGTCTGTTCAACCGCATAGCCTCCGGCAGCGATATCTTCCTTAGCTCCCGTAACTTCTACAAATTTTCCACCTAGACTTTTTACTTCTTCTTTCACCGCAGACCTGACATCAAATACTTCAACTACTGCTCCAAGCTTCCTGGCAATGGCGAGAGCCTGTAATCCGGCAACACCCGCTCCCAGAATAAGAACATGCGAGGGTTTAATTGTTCCTGCCGCGGACATGAACATAGGAAAAAATCGTGGCAATAATGATGCAGCTTCCAGGACAGCCTTATAGCCTGAAACAGTAGCCATCGATGAAAGGATATCCATTGACTGTGCCCTGGTAGTTCGCGGAATGAGATCAAGTGCGAGTACTGACAATCCCTGAAGCCGGGCCTTTTCAAGCCAGCTGCTGTTTATCAACGGGATTAAGAACTGAACATAGCACCTGTCCTTCCCTGAAAGATTTAATATCATCTTCAACGGGCGGATTAACTGAAAGCAAAAATTCTGATTCGGCTATCAGTTTTTTACGATCAGCTACTCTGGCGCCAACTTTCTCGTATGCAGAATCCGGGGCAAAAGCACGCTCACCGGCATTCCTTTCAACAATCAGATCAATGCCCATACTTTTCAGAGTCCCTGCTTCAGCAGGCAGAAGTGCCACTCTGTTTTCATATCCCGCTTCTTTGAGGATGCCTACTATCATAAATTTAGAGTTTGAGTTTGAATTGCTTTTGCGCTAACGGAATTTGTTACCAATATAGTAAACAAATTACATATCTGCATCCAATAACAATAAAAATGAAACTCAACGTGTGAACCTGATGAGTGAGACTTCCATTATTAAAGTTTCTCCCGGAGAAATCACAAACCGCTTCTGACCAGGAGTTTCCTTGCCATAATATGCAGATTTTACCCCATATCCCAGTTCCGGAGGTATCACAATTAACCTCTTCTCTCCTGCTGTCATATCCTTTATTGCCTCGTCAAGACCTTTCACCAATCCCTCTTTGCCGAGGTGTATGTGAAAAACTGATGCCTTTCGAGCCTTTTACAGGCTTGCCTTCATCCGCTGAACTTGCAAAATTCAATCCGTTAATCAGCCGTCCCTGGTAACTTGGCAACGATCTCACAACCATCGGAAGGTTTATTGCCATTCCCCGCGATAAGGATTTTATATCTCAAACCATCGGGGAGCAATGTCAATCCAGGATATCTGCCAGAGATAAACTTCTCGTCCTCGGTTTTTTTAAGTTCTTTTTCACGATTGACTTTCTCCCATTGCTTATCAACCATGGTTCTGAATGTTTCGTCATTCACTATAAATTTTTCTGCATCCGCACCTGCCCTGACTATTGTGATTGAGAAAGTGGTATCACCCTGTAGCGATCTTATTCACAACATCCATACCGTCAACCACTTCTCCGAAAAGTGTATAATTGCCATCGAGATATGAACGGTCGCCAAGGGTAATATAATATTCGCAGGTATTTGTATTTGGTCCGTCATTTGCCATACCTATCATCCCGGCTTTATTGTGGCTCAGAGATGATATTTCATTTGGAATCTGGTATCCCGTGGAGTTTACATCTGCTGTTGCCGGGTCTTTTACCGTTGATGGTTCACCGCCCTGGATGACATGTCCTTTCACAACCCTGTGCCAGACAGAACCTTTAAAAAACGGTGTTCCCAAAGGATAGGTAGCGTTTGAGATTGTTCCTTCTGCCAAACCTATAAAATTAGCTACAGTCATCGGTGCTTTTTTGTAATCAAGTAATACTGAGATTCTACCTTTGCTGGTATTAAAATCAGCATATATTCCATCGGGCATAAAATTCCCTTCACGTGAAAGAAGATGATCGAGATTCGCTATCCCATAGGAAATCACAGCTGTCACCATTGATGAATATTCTTCATATTCAGGAATTATCTCATCATAAGTATCAAGAGTAGTGTGCCAGGTGCGTCCGTAGACCTGTTCTCCCTTTAGTACTGAATCCAAATGCGGGTACGTCTTTCTGTAAAAACGAAAAAGTGTCAGTACTGCCACGCCCTCCTTTTCTTAAGGGTTTTGTACGTTCTGTAAGCTCAAACGGGTATTTTGGATTGAGTTTCAATACCGGTTTTGTCACCTGCAGAAAATCAGGCATCATTGCTTTTGATACTGCTAATCCCGTGATACAGTTTGTTCCGCCATCGCGATTAAAGACTGCAGATATATACGGAAGTTTGCCGGGGTTTTTCTTCACCCATTCTATAGATCCAAGCAAACCATATTCTTCTCCGGCCCATAAATGCACCATCATTGTACGCTTCGGTCTACCTCCGGCGGCGAGAATAAGACGGGCTGATTCCATTGCGACTGTTGCACCAGAGGCATTATCGACGGCTCCTGAACCTCCGTCAAAACCGTCGAGATGACCACCAAGAATGACATATTCATCGGGAAATTCAGTTCCCGGGATCCATCCTATTACATTATGATACTTAACCGGCCCTGGTCTGAAATAATTTCTTATATCAAATTCCAGCTCAACTCTTTTACCGGCTGATAGAAGATCCTTTATGTCATTATATTGTTTATCAATGAGTTTAATATCAGGAAGTGTAGGTAGATTATCCCAGGAATCAACTTTCTGGTATAATAATCTGATAGGGAAAGTAGAAAGTTGTATGGTTCCAAGGGCTCCAGCCTCGCGGATAAGGCGGGTAAGTTCGGATTCCCCTGCTCTATCCCGTGGCCACCCTGTATTTGCGCCCTCAATCATAACCCAGGCACCCCTGATGCTGTCTCTTATTTCCCAGAATTCCCGGACAGTTTTCGGGGATAAAATGACATGCCCTTTCTGGCGTCCTTTGGTTCCTGAAGTATATGAAGGAGTACCAAAATCAAGAGTGATTTCCTTCGGAGATGTCATTTTACCAAACCATGCACCACGATTAAAGCCAACAGGCAATTCCCCTGCCTCCTGCATCTCCGCCATCATACCCCATGAACGCATTGTATTCACTGCCCATACGCAGGAGTTGTAATACCCATCACTACCGATAATCCGGTCCCCAAACCGGTTTGTCAGATAATCGATATGCTCCATTACCTTGTTATCATTTTTTCCAAGGTCGATAATCTTATCAGTAACCTGGTCATTCTGACCGCTGGCAACGAGAGTGATAATAAAAAAACAGTTCAGGAAGAAAATTTTCAGGAAACTCATTTTGGTGGATTTTATATTAAATGTTATTTCGTTCTTTTTTCACCCTATGCAACCCCCAACCCCCTAAAGGGGGCTTGAAATCAAGATAAGGCTCTTGAACCCCCTTTAGGGGGCAGGGGGTAATGACAAGAGGTTGTTCATTTTCTATTAAGTTATTAATCTAGAAGAACTTATTTCTAAGAGGCTAGTTAAATGTCTCTATTTCCCGAAAAAGTTTCTTAACCAGAAGTTATTAGCTTCTCTTCTTGAATGAACTGACTTTGCTCCACCCCAGCCATGACGTCCTTCAGGGTAAAGCATGAACTCAAAAGTCTTTCCTTCATCTTCAAGCCTTGAGATAAGATGGATCGAGTTTTGCAAATGAACGTTATCATCCATATCTCCGTGAGTCATATACAGTTTCCCCTTATAGTCTTTCGCAAATGTGAGTGTTGATCCATCCTTATATCCGTCAGGATTATCCTGTGGTGTATCCATATATCTCTCAGTATAAACATCGTCATAGAGCCGCCAGTCGGTGACCGATGAGCCGGCGAAACCATGTGTCCAGTAATCAGCTCCTTTTGTAAGAGCCAGACAAGTCATATAGCCCCCGTAAGAGCTCCCGGTGATACCTATTTTTTCAGGATCCACGTAATCTTTGGCCCGCAGCCATCTAACTGCATCCTCATAATCAAGAATTTCCCACTTTCCAAGTGAACGATAAAGGTAATCGAGGCCTTTCTTTCCGAACTGCCCTGAACCTCGGTGATCAACAGTGAAAGTAATGATCCCGTTTTGTGAGTACCATGAGGGAGAAGTGCCCATCCATCTGTTGCTCACATTTTTAGAATCGGGTCCGCCATAGATCGTAAAAACAACAGGGTATCTTTTTAAAGAGTCAAAATTAACAGGGTAGGTAATAATAGCCGGCATGTTGAAGAGTCCGTCGGATGTCGGAATTTTTACCATAACCTGCTTTAGATTGTGTCGCAGGATCATAAGCAGGTTGATCAAACTTGTAAATTTCTTTCAGTTTCTTTCCGCTCTTATTATAGGTTATCATCGAACCGGCATTTGTAATGCTGTTCCATGTGTCGATATAAAATGAACCCCCGGGTGAAATATTAACAACATGATTACCCGGTCCCGTCGTCATCTGCAGAAGGTTCTTTCCGTCAAGACCGACTCTGAATGCATGGCTATCAGTCGATTCCGTTCCGGTTGCCGTAAAATACACGAGTTTCTGATTTTCGTCCACCCTGTCGATTGATGTCACTCTGAAATTCAGGTTAGTAAGCTGTGAAACAAGCTTACCATCCCATGAATAATAATAGAGATTTTGCCAGTCATTCCTGTAGCTTCTGAGAATAAATCCTGAACCGTTCTTCAACACATATATATCTTCGTAAAACTCGACCCAGGTCTTTCTGCTTTCATCATAAATCTCTGAATAATCGCCAGTTGAAGGATCGGCGAGTATGATCTTTATATCGTTCTGATCGCGATTTAATACCTGAATGGCAAGCTTCCTGCTGTCGGGTGACCAGAAAGGCCAGGCTATATACTGGTCTGTATTATAATCGGTTTTTACCCAGGTGATTTCCAGAGTCGCAATATCGGCTATGCCCATTTTTACCTTTGGATTGGCATCACCTGGCTTTGGATAATGTGTTGCTTCAATAAGGCCGTGAACACCATCGGGTTCATCCAGTCTGTTCAGCGTAAAAACAGGAACATCTGTTTCGTCCGTTCTGAGGAAAGCCAGTTTCTTTCCGTCGGGTGACCACCAGAATGCAGAATAATGAGATGCCCGGCCAAGAATTTCTTCCATGTAAACCCATGAAGAATAGCCATTATAGATCTTATCAGAGGCATCGGAAGTAAGGCGGATCTCTTTATTATTCACCAGATCGTAAACATAGAGATCTTTATTCTTTGTGTATGCCAGCTTTTTCCCATCGGAAGAAAACTGTGCATTAACTTCAGGTTGTCTTGTCATTAGTGAGTCTTTTTAATTCCTTATCCCCTATCGTAAAGAAGAATAGATCATTATCAACCTGAATGACAGCACTTTTTTTATCAGGACTGAGAACATCAGCAGAGCTCAATGAGGTTCCCGACGGAAGTGATTTGGACATGATTTCCTTATCAGTGAGGGAGGGTTGAATTACTTCGCTTTTGCCGGTTTTAATGTCAACATTCTGAATTACGGGATTTTTTGCCGAATCGAAATTTCTGATCTTATAATGTGAATTGTCTGTCCACCCGACTATTGAAACCTGATTTACAGCGCGTTGCGACATCTGGGCTTCTGACGGTGTAAGCCAAAAGACTATTAAAATAAAAGAAATAAGTAAGTGAAGAGGTTTTAATCTTCTCATGATTAACATAATTAAAGTGAATATTCAAGATGTGAGAAACAAAAATAGGAATTTAATGATTATATCCTGACCCATAATGAGGCTAACCTTGAAATTACCAATCTTTTTGTATTTTTACATAAATAATCGGGGGAAACGGGGATAAATGAAGGGAGAGGGTAATGATAGTAAATCTGTTCAGGAAATCGGATGGTTTAAGCTTGATAATGCTGCCAAACTTTTCCCGGCGATCATGTCGGGTGAACTGACTTCGGTTTTCAGGATAACAGCTATTCTGAAAAAACCTGTAAATTATTCGGATATAAAAGAAGCTGTGGAAATTACCGCCAGACGATTTCCATATTTCAGTGTTTCGCTTGGAAGCGGCCTCTTCTGGCATTATCTTGAATTCAACAACAAGATGCCCCGGATCCAGACTGAGGAGAAGATACCCTGTACGGCTTTTGCAGCCAAAAGAAAAAACGAACCTCTCTACAGAATACTGGTAAAGGAAAACAGGATCTCGGTAGAATTTATTCATATACTTACAGATGGCGGAGGCGCTTTTGAATATCTGAAATCACTTCTGTACACTTATCTAACATTAAACGGGAACACCTTTCATTCCAGTGAAGGAATAATTTTACCAGGCAGCCCGATCACCGTTGGTGAATTTGAAGATGGTTATAAGAGGTTTTTCAGAAAAAAGATTCCTCCTCCCGGTAAGCTCACAAAAGCCTGGCATCTGCCCTACTGTCTCGATGAAAAGCCCCGTCTGAAGATTCTGCATACTGAGATTTCACTTGAAAAGCTGCTTGGGAAAGCGCATGAATATCAGGTATCTGTGACTGAATACCTGGTTTCTGTCTATTTATCTACTCTTCAAAAAATATATCTTGAGGAAAAAGAAAAGGAGAAAGTTCAAAAACGCGGTGTACTGCGTATTGAAGTACCTGTCAATCTCAGAAAGAAGTTTCCGAGCATTACGATGCGCAATTTTTCGCTCTTCGTGCTTCCCGAGCTTGATCTTCGTCTGGGTGAATATTCCTTTGATGAGATTCTCAAAATTGTGAGATATCAGATCCAGACAGGTGCAGATATTAAGCAGATCACCAGATTTTTGTCGCAAAATGTTGGTCATGAAAAAAGTCCCTTTATCAGGTTCCTGCCGCTGTTTATTAAGTCGCTGGCTATCTCAGCAGTCTACAGAAGACTTGGATCAAACCAGTGTTCGGGAATTATGACCAACCTTGGCGCAGTTAAACTGCCCGCAGAAATGGAAGAGCTCATAGAATCTTTTGAACTTGTGCCTACCCCTCCGAATACGCACGTTAAGGTAACCTGCGCAATGGTTACCTTCAAAAATCAGTTAATGCTCGATTTTGGCAATGTATCAAAATCAACAAAATTTGAAATGTATTTTTTAAGACATCTTACTGAAGCAGGCATACCTGTAAGGATACATAAAAATAAATAAACAGAAGAATAATGAGTTATTGTATAAACTGCGGTGTAGAGCTGGATGAAGAATTATTATCATGTCCGCTCTGCGGATTCAATATAGGGAAAGCTGAATCAAATGAAACAGCGGAAAAATCAGAGTTTTATCCTTCTGACATAATCTTATTGCATAAAAAAGAAACACGAATACACCTCTGGGAATTGTCGGGTATAATCTCATTTTCAGGGATTGTTGTTTGTTCCATAGTTGACTTTGTGATATCAAAAAAATTCACCTGGTCGCTGTTTGCAGATACTTCCATACTTGCTTCATGGATTATTCTTACACTTATCCTGCTTGCCTTCAGAAAATATTATCTTATCCTCCCCGGATTTCTGATTACAATACTTGCCATGCTGATCTTGTTCGATCTGTTCTCCCCTCCCGTAAACTGGTTTTTCGCAATGGGACTTCCCATCACAATAACATTTTTTATTGCAGTGAGTATTGTTGTAGTCCTATGGAAATTTGCTCATTTTAAAGGATTTAATATTCTGGCAATAGCCTTTTTCATATTATCGGGATTTTGTGTCATCTCCGAGGTTTTTATCGATAAATTCTTAAATAGCGAAGTTAATATCAGATGGTCAGCCATTGTGGCTGTTTCCATACTTCCTATTGCGCTTGTTCTTCTTTTTGTGCACTACAGGATGCGAAAAGGGAACAGGCTGGATAGTTATTTTCATGTATAGAAAGGCAGTAAGGGCGTAAAGGCGTAAGGGCGTAAAGGCGGGCGTAAAGGCGTAAAGGCTTGATGGAGGTTGAGGTTCCCCGAAAAAGGAACGAACTGGTTAATGGATTTCCTTTTTATATCTCCAATCATATATTCCATTAAGTTTTATAACCTGTTTAAAAGCAGAATGAAATAATTATACAGTGATTTGAAAAAAGCTTATATTTAACCCCCTGAAACCAACTTCTTAAAAATGAAAAAGACCATTCTGGTTGCTTTTGCTTCCATAATCATTATTTCCGCACTCAAAGCCCAGACGATTAAATCTCCTGATGATTTTCTGGGATACGAGCTTGGGACACAATTCACCTTTCAGTATAAGGCGGTAGAATATTTTAAATACATCTCAGAGAATTCCTCCCTGGCAGAATTCCGCGAATATGGAACAACCAATGAAGGACGTACTCTGGGAGTTTGTTTTGTGTCAAGTGAGGAGAACCTTGCAAAGCTTGAAGAGTACCGCAAGAATAATCTTATTAAGACAGGATTATTGCAAGGCACGTTCACCGGAAAGCAAATACCATTCATCTGGCTTGCCTATAATGTCCATGGTAATGAGGCAGTGGGAATGGAGGCAGCTATGAAGACTCTTTATACTCTTGTAAGTGGTTCTTTTCCAAATGTTTCGGAATATCTTAAGGGGTGCATAATTGTAATTGATCCTTGCCAGAATCCCGATGGTCATGATTTATATACAAACAGATACCGGAGTTCGATGAACAGCATTCTTACTCCCGACGGTAAATCGTGGGAACATAACCAGGGTTGGCCCGGTGCCCGTACAAATCATTATCTTTTCGATCTCAATCGCGACTGGACCTGGCAAACACAAAGTGAAACCCGGCAACGTCTGGCTCTGTATAATCAGTTTATGCCGCAGGTGCATGCTGATTTCCACGAAATGGGTGTTGAGTCAACCTTCTTTTTTGCCCCCGGAGCTGATCCGTGGAATAATATAATCACTCCATGGCAGCATAACTTTCACAAACTCATGGGCGATGGGAATGCTGATCTTTTTAATGCAAAATTCAGGCTTTATTTTACAAAGGAAAACTATGATCTTTTCTATCCCGGGTTTGGCGATACATGGCCCCTCTTCAACGGGGCAATAGGATTTACCTATGAGCAGGGAGGTGGCGGCCCGTCAGGAATTGCCTACAAGCTTGATTCGGGAGACACGCTGACACTTAAGAAAAGGATTGAAGGTCATTTCACTGCATCGATGGCTACAATAAAAGTATCATATGAAAACAGGGAAAAACTGGTTGAGGAATTCGATAAATATTTTGAAGAGAGTTCAAAAAGCCCACATTTCAAGTATAAAACTGTGATCATTAAGGCGTCAAATGAGAAATCAAATGTTCATAGCCTTATGGATCTTCTTGACAGGAATCAGATCAGATATTCTTATGCCGGTGGTATTGGCAAAAAATATAAAGGTTTCGATTATACCGCAAACAAAGACGGAGAAGTTACTATTGAAAAAGGAGATATCCTTATCAGCGCCTATCAGCCTCAGTCACATTTTGTCGAAGCTTTGTTTGAACCCGACACAAAAGCCTCAGATTCTATCAGTTACGACCTGACCGCGTGGGCTTTGCCATACGTATATAATCTGAAATCCTATGCGGTTACTGATAAAGTACAATCCGATACCGCAAAAGTGGTATTCAAAAAGATTGTCAATGAAATTAAAGATGTCAAACCTTATGCATATGTGGCAAATTTCACAGGCTTCGATGAACAGAGACTCATGGCAGCCCTTTATCTGAAAAAGATTAAATTAAGATATTCGCTTAAACCATTTATTTTAAATGGAATAAGTTATAACAGAGGGAGTCTTATTATTGCAAGAGGCGATAATATGAATTTTGAATCTGATTTCGACAAAAAAGTAAATGATGCTGCCAATGCATGCCAGGTAGAACTTGTTCCGGCAAGTACCGGAATGGTAGAGACGGGAAAGGATTTCGGTTCTGAGAACACACCATTAATGAAAAAGAGATCCATCGCTGTGTTATGCGGGGAGGGTACCTCCACAGGGGCAGTCGGGGAAATCTGGTATTACTTTGAGAAGGATTTAAACTATCCGGTGTCGATGATTAATATCACTAATTCTGACAAGGTTAGTTTGAAAAAATATGACATTCTTATTCTAACCTCGGGGTCATACAAGAAATTGAAGGATACAATAGTTGATTTTGCAAAAAGAGGCGGAAGAGTTATTGCCATGGAAAATTCAATCTCAATTTTTTCAACTGAAAAATCAACTTCCCTGTCTAAATCTGTCGAAACAAGAAATGCGGAGATGAAGACCAGTGAAAAGAAGATAAAGAGTGATGACACAACACTTTTGAAAAAATTCGAATATGAAAATGAAATGAGATATGCTCTGTCAGAAAGATCAGCGGGAGGTATTTACAGAGTAAAGCTTGATGAAACCAATCCATATGCCTTCGGATTGGGAAAAGAGTGGTTTATAATGAAACGCACACCCGGCCTGCCATTCCTTACAACAGGAAACAATATCGGCTATATCCTTGAAAAAGAACCAGTCTCTGGTTTTGCCGGATCAAAATATAAGAGTAAAATTAAAAATACTCTCGTAATAGGTTCAGAGAAAATAGGTTCGGGGGAGGTTATTTATATTACTGACGATCCCTATTTCAGGGCTTTCTGGGATAGCGGCAGGGTGCTTATAGGTAATGTGGTCCTCAGATAGGATGATTTTACACTTTCAGCAATGCAATCAGTGACCGGTCCGCTTAGATCCTCAATGCTGTTGGATATGAATAAACTTTTTAATCTTTTTTCTGATATGGAGCCGGAACGAAGTACTGGTCGTGATGAAAGTTCTCTTGACATTATTTCTCTGGCTGTTTCCAATAAAGGATCTGTATTTCTCATCTTAGGTATTTTTTAATTCCTGAATAATGCTGTCACAAAGATGCTGATGTTTCCAATCAGAATAATTACAGAACTTTATAAAAAAGTTACATAATTTACATATAACAAAATCAACGCTCATTGGCGGAGTCACCGGTATTTTGCTTTCTGAGTTTTCTGGCAATTTTCAGTTTATTGGTGAAGTACTTCGCGAGTATAACTTGTGCTTTTGTCATTGGTTTCATAATTAAATTTCCAATATAATAATGAGTAATTTAATTGTCAGTTTTTCACTAAATAAACCTTAACGTAAAGTTACGCTGCAGTTCGCTTTCATATATTACATAATAAATCTATTCTTTTATATAATTATGACATTTGTCGGGCTTTATCAACCCCTTATTTAGAATAAATATAAGTTACTGTTATTTTATTCACAATGTTATTTATTTAACACTAATTGATTATATTTGCACAATAAATTGAGTTTACGAAAATTTAAGCTCAATAAATCAAGAGATTACAATTATTCAAATGACAATCAAAGAAATAACTGAGATAATAGATGGAAAAGTGATTTGCTGTGAGGATAAATTATCCACAAACGTAGAATACGCCTTCTCCTCCGATCTCATGAGTGATGTGCTGACAATAGAAAAAGAAAATCTGGTGCTCATTACGGGGCTCGCAAATCTACAGACTATCAGAACTTCTGAAATGTCAGAAATAAGTTGTATAATTTTCGCACGCGACAAAAAAATCGGTAATGATATGGTTTCTCTCGCAAAAGAGAACAAAATGATCCTGGTGGAGAGCCCTCATTCTGTTTTTCATATATCAGGAGAACTTTATAAAGCCGGGATTAAATCGATCTACTAGGAAATGCAATTCAGGCATAAAATATCCGGAGGTGATTTCTCGAAAGCCGGGAATATTGCCAGTTCAGTCAAGAAGATTCTTCATCAGCTGAATATTGACCATTCCATCTCAAAACGGATAGTTATTGCCTTATATGAAGGAGAAGTAAATGTTGTGGCGCATGCATACTCAGGCGTAATAGAGGTTGATATCGACGAAGAAAAAATTGCTACAAAAATATCTGATACCGGTCCGGGGATAAGCGACATAGACCAGGCAATGAAAGAAGGCTACTCAACTGCAACGCCTCAGGTAAGAGAAATGGGCTTTGGCGCAGGGATGGGCTTGTCGAATATGAAAAAGAACAGCGATTCAATGAAGATCTCAAGTATACCGGGAAAAGGAACTGTTGTGGAACTTATTAATTACATAAAGCCCAATGCAGGATAAGACTCAGAACCCCGATTTTCATCATGCGTTAACCGTACATAATGAGTTATGTATCGGATGCACTCATTGTATGACCGTCTGCCCGACACAGGCTATCAGGGTTAGAAAAGGAAAAGCCAGAATAATCGCAAACCGTTGCGTCGACTGCGGCGAATGCTTCAGAGCCTGTCCCGTTTCGGCGATAGTTGTGGAACAGGATGATCTTGAGATGATTTTTAACTTCCCCGTGCGCGTAATTCTTATTCCCAGTGTACTCATAGGTCAGTTTCCAAGAAAAATTATGACCTCAAGCATATATAACGCTCTAAAGGAAATTGGATTTACGCATATTTATGAGGTGGAGAACAGTGTTGACATGGTTCTTGAAGCGAGCCGCCAGTATATGCTTGAACACAAGGAACGTCCTATGATTTCATCATATTGCCCCGCGATTTTAAGACTGATACAGGTGAAATATCCTTCTCTCGTTGGAAATATCATGAAGATCAACCCTCCTATCGATATGTCTGCAATGTATTACAGGGAGAAGCTGAAGGCATCAGGAATACCTGAAGAACATATCGGATTATTTTACGCTACGCCCTGTGCAGCAAAAATTGCAGCTGTAAAAAGTCCGGTTGGTGAAACCGAATCAGCCGTAACAGGAGTCATAAACATCAACTTTCTATACAACAGGATACTCAGATTTCTTCAGAGGAAATACAAAGAATCAGAACCTCCTGTTACCGATGATCTGCTAAGTTCAAGAGGAATTCTATGGAGCCTCACGCGCGGAGAAGTAATTCATTCAAACGGCCGGGCGCTGGCTATCGATGGCATAAAGAATGTAAATGAATTCCTTGAAAACATTGAAAATGAAAAACTCGACGAGATAGATTTTCTGGAATTGCGTGCCTGCGATGAAAGTTGTGCCGGAGGCATACTGATCAGCGGGAACAGATTTCTGACCGTAGAGAGGCTTAAGATAAGAGCTGAAGAGTATAAGGTAAGGGAGGCTGACAAAGAAAGAAAATTTAAGGAGGGTTTCCTGAGCGTGAATGAACACGGTTTCCTGGGCGACATAAGTCCCAGGCCAATGGGTAAACTTGATGAAGATTTCTCAACAGCACTAAAAAAGATGGAAAGACAACGGAGGATCATGTGTTTCCTTCCGGGGTTCGATTGTGCAGGTTGCGGGGCTCCCGATTGCCAGACTCTTTCCGAAGATATTGTTCTGGGAAATGCACAGATCTCGCACTGTATATTCATGCAACATCAGATGATAAAACAAAAAGTCCTCAGCCAGGATCAGGCAATGAGAGTTACGGAAACTATCTGGGGAGAAGAAAGATTAGAGAAAAACTGTAATAAATTAGGAGCTGAAGATGAAAATAACTGATATTATAACAGCACTGGATCTGAAAGTTGTATCAGGAAGCAATGGTCTTTTGAACGAAATCACCGGTGGCTATGTGTCCGATCTTCTCAGTGACGTAATGGGCAATGCTAAAGAAGGGCAGGTGTGGATCACGCTTCAGACTCACCAGAATATCATCGCAGTAGGCTCATTAAAGGATGTTTCTGCAATTATAATCGTCAAGGGTTTCGTGCCAGAGACGGATACTATAGAAAAAAGCAACATTGAGAATATTCCGGTTCTGAGCACAGAACTTGATACTTTCAATATCACCGGAAGGTTATTTGAATTATTGAAAAAGGAATGAAATTTCTACGGGCTGACATTCATATTCATACAGTCCTGTCTCCTTGCGGGGATCTGGACATGAGCCCGGTGAATATTGTTTCTGAAGCCGCCCTTAAAGGTCTTGGATATAATCGGGATAACCGATCATAATACAACCCGGCACTGTGGCCTCATAAACAAACTGGCTTCTGAAAAAGGGATCTTCGTGATGCAGGGAGCTGAAATTACAACAAAAGAAGAGGTACATTGCCTCGCGTTCTTTGAAAAAACTGATGAATTAATAATATTTCAGGAGTTCCTCGACCTGAATCTGCCAGACATATTAAATGATCCCGACACATTCGGATACCAGGTTCAGGTGGATGAGAATGAGATTATTATTTATGAAGAAAAAAAACTTCTTATAAATGCCATCTCCAGGATCTTTTGAGGAGACCGAAGCTTTTGTACACAGTCTGAACGGCCTTTTTATTCCCGCTCATATTAACAGAACGAAAAACAGTATTTATAGTCAGCTTGGATTTCTTCCTTCTGATATGAAAGCTGATGCACTTGAAATTTCAGGCTTTTTCAACACCCGAAAAATTTGGCGAAGGACATCCGGAGATATTGGCATATCCGATTATCAGAAGCTCTGATGCTCATGTAATTGCAGATATTGGTTCTGCATCAACACTTTTTTACCTGAATGAAGCCAGTTTTGATGAAATAAGGCAGGGTTTAAAAGGACAAAACGGACGAAAAGTGATGGCAGAATGAAAGAATTATCTTTAAATATACTGGATATTGTGCAGAACTCGATCAGGGCTAAAGCTGATGAGATCACTATCGGGATCAGAGAATCTGTAAGAGATGATCTGTTCAGGATTACAATAACAGATAATGGAGCCGGCATTCCTGAGAAAATTCTGGCCAATGTTACAGATCCATTCGTAACCACACGTACAAAAAGAAGAATGGGTTTAGGACTTCCGTTATTAAAGTACCATGCAGAATTGACTGGAGGAAAACTGGAGATAAGTTCACAGAGCGGTGAAGGGACAGAAATAAAGGCTGATTTCTCATTCAGACACTTTGACAGACAGCCACTTGGAGATATCGTGGGAGTACTGATCCTTCTGATCGCATCAAATGAGAATATTAATTTTATCTATCATCCATAAAACTGAAAAGGGAGAATACAGGTTTTCGTCAAAGGAGACAAAGGAATTTCTGGAAGTTGAAACATTATATGATAGAATTTTACTCAATGAATTACGTTATATGATATTGGAAAATCTTAACGAAATTAATGCATCAGATATTGGTTATAAAGAAAGTCAGAAAGGCTGCTTTCTGAATACTGAAAGAATGAATAAATTTAAGATAGCAAATCCTGAAAATGAGATGCAGCACAATAAAAATTAAACTTAACTAATAAAGAGAATGTCAAAAATCACGTCACTCGCGGACCTGAAGAAGAAACGCGAAGAATTAAAGAGCGGATTGGACATCCGGGTTAAAGCCAATGATCCTGAAAAGCTTGTTCAGGTTAAAGTTGCCATGGCAACTTGTGGTATTGCTTCCGGTGCAAAGACCATCATGGAATTTTTCCTGGAACAGCTTGACAGAAGAAATATTGCAGCAGTAGTTACCCAGACCGGTTGTATGGGATACTGCTATGCAGAACCAACAATTGAAGTTAAACTTCCCGGGCAGGATCCTGTAGTATTTGGTTTTGTCGACCTGAAAAGAGCCGACCAGATAATTGAGAAATACATTAAAACAGGTGAACTGGTAGATGGTATCATTCCTGTTAATTATCAAACTATTGACTTAAAAGAATAAGGAGGAAAAAGTATGTCAAAATACAGTATGCATCTTCTGGTTTGTGGTGGCACAGGTTGTCATGCTTCAGAAAGCGATGCTATTGTCTGCAATTTAAGAGATGAGCTCGAAGCAAAAGGACTCATGGATTCTGTCCAGGTTATTATGACAGGATGTTTTGGTTTTTGCGAAAAAGGCCCGATAGTGAAAGTTATGCCTGACAATACTTTCTATGTCCAGGTAAAACCTGAAGATGCGCAGACGATTGTTGAAGAACACGTTATTAAAGGAAGAAAAGTAACCAGACTTTTATATAAAGATCCTGTAAGCAAAGAATCAATTTCCGATTCCAAACACATGGGCTTTTTCAAAAAGCAGACTCAGGATAGTTCTTCGCAATTGCGGATTTATCAATCCTGAGAATATTGATGAATACATTGCCCGCGACGGTTATCAGGCACTTGGAAAGGTTTTATCGGAGATGACTCCTGAAGAAGTTATCAAAGAAGTCAAAGATTCAGGTCAGAGAGGCCGCGGCGGAGCAGGATTCTCAACGGGTCTCAAATGGGAACTTGCACGAAAGAATCAGTCTGACGAGAAATATGTTGTATGTAATGCCGATGAAGGCGACCCGGGAGCATTCATGGACAGGTCAGTACTTGAAGGTGATCCGCATTCTGTTCTTGAAGCGATGGCTATTTGCGGATACAGTATTGGTGCATCAAACGGACTGATATATATCCGTGCAGAATATCCACTGGCAATTGAAAGATTGAAAATCGCAATAAATCAGGCAAGAGAATATGGATTACTTGGTAATAATATATTCGGAACAGGTTTCAATTTTGACATAAAACTTAGCTACGGTGCAGGTGCATTTGTTTGCGGTGAAGAAACAGCGCTTATCCATTCAATGGAAGGTCTTCGCGGTGAACCCACAGTAAAACCTCCGTTCCCCGCAGAAGCAGGATATCTTGGCAAACCTACAAATGTAAATAACGTTGAAACTTTTGCTGCAATTCCGGCTATCATCCTAAAAGGAGCAAAATGGTTCAGCAGCATTGGTACCGAAAAGTCAAAAGGCACCAAAGTATTTGCGCTCGCCAGGAAAGATCAACAATGTCGGTCTTATTGAAGTGCCTATGGGAACTACTCTGAGAGAAGTTATTTTCGAGATCGGCGGAGGTATAAGGAACGGAAAAAAATTCAAGGGTATTCAGACAGGAGGACCTTCAGGCGGATGTCTTTCTGAAAAACATCTCGACACTCCAATCGATTTTGATAACCTTATTGCGGCAGGCTCAATCATGGGTTCAGGTGCAATGATAGTTCTCGATGAAGATGATTGTATGGTATCCATGGCGAAATTTTTCCTTGAATTTACCGTTGAAGAATCATGCGGAAAATGCGCCCCATGCAGAATCGGGAACAAAAGATTACATGAACTTCTCGGACAGATCTGCGAAGGAAAAGGAACCCTTGAGGATCTCGACAGGTTAAAGAATATGAGTCTGGTGATAAAAGATACAGCGCTTTGCGGTCTGGGACAGACATCACCGAACCCGGTACTTTCCATGATGGATAACTATTACGATGAGTATGTTGCACATGTTACTGACAAGAAATGCCCCGCAGGACAGTGCAAAAGCCTGATGGAATATGTTGTCAATACTGAAAACTGTGTGGGATGTACAGCATGCGCAAGGGTTTGCCCTGTAAATGCAATTTCAGGAGAAAGAAAAGAGGTTCATCATATTGACCCTTCTATCTGCATAAAATGTGGTGCCTGCATGGAGAAATGTAAGTTTGATGCAATATTTATCAATTAATCGAATAGAATAATGGAAACGATAAAGCTTACGATTGATAATAAAGAGATTGATGTACCAAAGGGTACTACAATATATAAAGCGGCAAAGGAGCTGGGAATTGATATCCCGACCTTGTGTTATATGGAGCTGCATGACATGAATATTGAAAACAAACCTGCAGGTTGCCGTATTTGTGTTGCGGAAGTTTCAGGAAGAAGAAACCTTGCTCCTACATGTTCAACAAAATGTGAACAGGGAATGGTTGTAAAAACTCATACTCCAAGGGTTCTGAATGCCAGAAGGACAGTAATGGAGTTTATTCTCTCAGACCATCCTAAAGATTGCCTGGTATGTTCAAAATCAGGAACATGCGAATTACAGGATATGGCTCACAGGCTTGGAATCAGGGAAATACCAGGGTGCTGAGTATGCAGAAGTGTCAACTTACAGGATGGACACCTCTCCTTCAATCATAAGGAATCTTGACAAATGTATCATGTGCCGTCGTTGTGAAATGATGTGTAATGAAGTTCAGACCGTTGGTGCAATCTCGGCCGTTAACAGAGGCTTTATGGCAACTGTAGCTCCTGCATTTGAACAGAATCTTGAACATTCCACATGTACCTATTGCGGTCAGTGTGTATCGGTTTGTCCTACAGGCGCTCTTACTGAAGTTAATCATGTTCCCCAGGTGCTCAGAGCACTGGTGGATCCTACAAAAACTGTTGTAGTACAAACTGCTCCTGCAGTTCGTGCAGCTCTTGGTGAAGAATTCGGACTTGCCCCCGGAACACTTGTTACAGGTAAGATGACAGCAGCTCTTAGAGCATTGGGATTTGATTATGTATTTGATACTGATTTTGCTGCCGACCTTACCATTATGGAAGAGGGTACAGAACTTCTCGACAGGCTGAGCAGACATCTCAAAGGTGATACAACTGCAAAAATACCAATACTGACATCATGCTGCCCGGGATGGGTAAACTTCTTCGAAGAATATTTCCCCGATCTTAAGGATGTCCCTTCAACAGCAAAATCACCTCAGCAGATGTTCGGTGCAATCGCAAAACATACTTTGCTGATAAAATCGGAGTAAACCGAAAGGATATGGTAGTGGTCTCAATAATGCCATGTCTTGCAAAAAAATATGAATGCCAGAGGGATGAGTTTTCGGTTGATGGAAATCCTGATGTTGATTTTTCAATCTCAACCAGGGAACTTGCTTCATTCATCAAACAGGCAAATATTGACATCAAAACACTTCATGATGAAGAATTTGATACACCTCTCGGCGAATCAACAGGCGCAGGGGTGATATTTGGTGCAACAGGCGGTGTTATTGAAGCAGCATGCCGTACCGCTTACGAACTTTATACAGGCAAAAAACTCGAAAGACTCGACTTCACAGAACTCAGAGGAATGGGAGGTGTCCGTTCCGCAACAATCGATTTTGACGGTCTTGCCAATAAATATTGGAATTGCCCATGGTCTGGGGAATGCAAGGAAGCTTCTCGATGATGTAAGAGCCGGAAAATCACAATTTCATGCTATTGAAGTTATGGCTTGTCCCGGAGGTTGTATTGGTGGTGGCGGACAGCCATTGCACCATGGAAATTCAGACATTATCAAAGCAAGTGCAACTGCGCTTTATACTGAGGACAGGAAAAAACCACTCAGAAAATCACATGAGAATCCTTTCATAATAAAACTTTATGACGAGTTTCTCGGCAAACCAGGAAGCGAAAAAGCTCATCATTTGCTTCATACTCACTACTTTGACAAACAGAAAAAGGTCATAATTAAAAAATAGCAATATACATTCGACAATAATAAATTTCACGGTTATGTCTCATATAAAAATTGAATTAAGAAAAGAAGATGTGGACTTTATAAAAGGAGTTTGTACTTCTTTTAATAATGATCCACAGGAACTTATAAATGTTCTCCATTCATGTCAGGAACATTTTGGATATCTCCCTGCAGAAGTTCAGGAAGTCGTTTCAGAGGGTCTCAACATGCCTATAGCAAAGATCTATGGGGTTGTGACTTTCTACTCATTCTTCACAATGACTCCCAAGGGCAAGCATCCAATCAGTATTTGTCTTGGAACAGCATGTTATGTAAGAGGCGCAGAGAAAGTTCTCGATGAGTTCAAGAAAGAACTCGGAATCCAGGTAGGCCAATCAACAAAAGACAACAAGTTTTCATTGTCAAGTCTGAGATGCGTTGGCGCATGCGGCCTTGCTCCTGTTGTTCTTGTTGGTGATAAAACCTATGGCAGGGTTGCACCTGACGATGTGAAAAATATACTTAAGGAATACGAAAATTTGTAACAGGTATTCACTGTAGCGACGTTGCATACTACGTCACTGCCCATATGCGTTGGTTTGATTTTAACCGGGACAAGAATTTGTCCCGGTTTTTTTATCCCTGATAACTCATAAATCTTGCTATAGTGTTAAGATAAATCCAACATGCTTTAAACAAAATCCCTGATTATCTTGTTGTTATTTTTTTATTGAGATATTTTCAATTTGAAGATTACCATATGACATTGACCCTGAAGATATTTTTTTGCAGTTCATCCCTGGCATCATTTAATCGCGTCATAATTATTACATCGTATCAGTCATCAAGTCCTCTAATTCAATCAGACCATGAAAAGTAAATTTTATTGTTTCTTAAAATTTCTCTGCTGCTGTCCATCAACGGTCCATCATATTGGAGAAAGTTACGGAGGTGGCATTGTATATTATGTTTATGATAATGGGCATCACGGTTTGATAGCTGCCCCGGTGGACGACCCGTATTCAGTTGGAACTATGTGGTATGCAGGCACATATCTAAAAACAATGGCCATTGCTAACGGAATTAATTCAGGAAAATTAAACACTTTTATTATCTATGCAGTTCAGGGAGAAGGGAACGCTGTAAAATACGCTGCGCGAGCTTGTATACAAGGTTTGATAGCAGTAACAGGCATCAATTACGGTGACTGGTATCTGCCTTCTCCTTATGAATTGGGTTTACTATACTCACAAAAAGCTGTGGTTGGAGGCTTTGTTTCCAGCAAATACTGGAGTTCCTATGAGAACAATACCACATCAGCAACCTGCCAGGACTTCAACGACGGCAGCTTTCATATTGAGGATAAGAGTACGATAAATGGCGTACGGGCAATCAGGTCCTTCTAGTGGAGTTTTTAGGCCGTTCCTTATACCAAAAAAAATACTCCTTCTGACGTCGTTTATCTTCAATACTTTTTGCTACATAAACCTTTTTGCCTGTATAAGGATCAAAACCTGTATAATACATCAATGTGGAAAGTGTCATCGGGGTTGGTGTGAAATCCTGAACCTGCTCGGGTTTAATGCCCATGCTCTTTACCTCTGCCTCAAGTTCCTGCATATCAGCATCGGTGCATCCGGGATGTGCTGAGATGAAATATGGTATTATCTCGATACCTGAGATCATTTTTTGCTTTGATTCCGTCGAAGCGCTTTTTAAGCTTTCCGGAAAAGATCAAATGGCACTTTTCTCATATATGAAAGAACATGAGGAGAAGTATGCTCAGGAGCAACTTTTAATCTGCCTGAAACATGATTCTTAACCAGCTCTTCAAGATATTCCCCCTCATCACGTCCGGCTTTTTTGTTCCATTCGGGAAACAACAGATCGTATCTAACCCCGCTGCCTATAAATGACTTTTTGATCCCCTTTATAGAATCAACTTTACGATATAATGCCGTTAGTTCTTTATGACTGGTATTCAAATTATTACAAACAGACGGCCAGATGCATGAGGGTCGTGAGCAAACCCTGCAAATCTTCTGATCTACGCCTTTCATCCTGTACATATTCGCCGATGGTCCGCCAAGATCGGTAAGGTTTCCTTTAAAATCGGGCAGTTTTGAAATTGTCTCAATTTCTTTTATGATTGATTCCTCCGACCTGCTGATAATCTGCTTTCCCTGGTGAGATGCTATGGCGCAGAAGCTGCATCCGCCAAAACATCCACGATGTATATTCACTGAGAATTTTATCATCTCATAGGCAGGTATATCCTCCTTTTTATTGTATCGGGGATGTGGCAGATACATATATGGAAGATCATATGATCGATCAACTTCCTCCTCCTGCATCGGAGGAAAAGGTGGATTGATAATTATATTCAGATCTCCGGAAACCTCGTTTAAACGTGAAGGATTGTATTTGTTTGATTCCTTCTCAAACTTCACAAAGTTCCCGGCGAACAAAGCTTTGTCTTTGACACATTTTTCAAACGAGTTAAGAGACACATCTTTCCATAAATTTTGAGGAGGCAACGGCTCATCCTTGCCAATGTAAACAGATGTCTGTTGGATAGTCTTCAGATCCGAGAATGACACGCCTTTCTTTAATTGGGACAGGAGTTCACGGATTGGTTGTTCCCCCATGCCATAAATGAGCATATCGGCGCCGCTGCTCTGAAGTATTGAAGGTTCGAGTTTGTCTTTCCAGTAATCATAATGGGTCAGACGACGCATTGAAGCCTCTATCCCTCCAATCACTACGGGTACATCAGGAAATATCTGTTTAAGAATTTTAGTATAGACAATCGTTGGATAATCGGGCCTGAACCCTGATTTTCCTCCCGGAGTGTAGGCATCATCGGATCTAAGTCTGCGGGCAGCGGTGTAGTGATTCACCATTGAATCCATATTCCCTGCCGTTACGCCAAAGAAATATTTTGGTTTACCCAGCTTGCGGAAGTCACGTAGATCATCCTGCCAGTTTGGCTGCGGTACAATTGCTACACGAAGACCCTCCGCTTCAATTACCCTGGCGATAACTGCCGGTCCAAATGAAGGATGATCGACATATGCATCTCCACTGAAGATAATAACATCGAGCTCCTTCCATCCAAGCATGTCGACTTCCTTATTTGTAGTAGGAAGCCATTTATGATTGAAATTGTTTTGAATTTTCACGCTGCTAAAATAATCAAAATAAATTGCTTATCGATTTTTCCATGTACGAACCTGGTCTGTTGAAAAACTAAAAATCCATTAACCACAAAGGTCACAAAGGTTCACACAAAGATCACAAAGGGATGTATTTTAATGTTTTACCTTTGTGTCCTTTGTGGGCACTTTGTGTTCTACTATATAACTTGCTTCCTTCTCGAGAGCTTTGACCCCCTTCCCAGCCTTCCCCCAGGGGGGAAGGAGTCAGCTCCGAATTGGTACAGGGTAGTGTCTGAAACCGTGGCAACCTTTCCCCCTTGGGGGAAATTAGAAAGGGGGTAATCGTATAAAAGAGACCTAATTCAATGTTAGTATACAGAGTTATTAATCTTGAAGTTCCTATTTTTTATTGGCGAGGGACTTTGTGGGCACTTTGTGTTCTTTGTGGTTAAAAAAGGTATCTTACCACCTACAGTGCAACAGAGGTAGAAAAACAGAAACGGTCTGATTATTGCGTATACTATTTTACGATGATTTATGATAATTTGTCATTGATCATTTTTAGTTTAAAAGACAGAAAAATGGATGTATCAAAAGTTATACAGCAACATAAAAGACTCTGCTCACTAATTTCCGAGAAAAAAATAAAACAAAGTCTTGATATACTGGCCGATATGATCTCAAGTTCTTCATCAGGCGATATGCGTGATGAATATGATAACCTTGAGATGACATACCGGAATATGCTGACTTATACAATAGAAGGAATTGAAGATCCCGAACGCAATAAAATATATCTTAAACTTATTCAATCGATTCTTGGACTTTCAGACCGTGCCAGACAGGACATATTGTCACATAATTCGGGATGGCATACATACTGGGTAAAACAGCAGGCCGAGAAGGAGATGAAGCTCAGCGGAAAGACAATTGTTGAAACTGTAGATGATCTGATGTTTAAAAACGAACTGGATGAATGGCTGAAATTGAGTAATGAGATAAATCCCGATCCCAATTCGGAAATATCCAGAAAACACAGGCGACTTATCAGAAATATATTCAATCATTTCTGGCTGACAGACTATTACGGGGAAGCTGAGAACAGTCTTATAAATATTATACTGAAATCGGGAAAATTCAGATGGTATGAGGCCAGTATCTTCACTACTGCTATCACCCTGAGCTCTTTCCGTACCTGGCAGTCAGAAAAATTATTACACCTCATTAAGATATATAATGCTGGCCAGGAACAGGTTATGGAGAGAGCTCTTTCAGGACTGATTTTAAACCTTCATTATTATAACAACAGAATTTTGTTATATCCTGAAATAACAGACAGGATAACAGAGATGAGTCAGGAGACCAGATTCAGGGAGCATTGCAGAATAATTGTTTTTCAGATAATACGATCACGTGAAACTGAAAACCTGAGCAGAAAACTTCAGGATGAAATACTTCCTCAGGTTGCGAAGCTGAAACCAATGATAGAGGAAAAGCTTGACCTTGATAACATCCTCTCAAAAGATAAAATGGAGGAAAAAAATCCCGACTGGTCAGAAATGTTCAGTGATTCGGAGGAGATTTTTAAGACCATGGAGGAGCTGACAAAGCTCCAGATGGAAGGGGCTGATGTGTACATGTCGGCCTTCGCCAATATGAAGCATTTTGACTTCTTCAAGGACTTCCAGAATTGGTTTGTACCTTTTTATCCTGAACATGAAACAGTAGACGAAATTTACCAGGATGAGATCTTAGGTCCTGGTACAAATGAGCTCGCAGAAGCTTTGTACAAAACACCATTCATCTGTAATTCAGACAAATATTCTTTACTTCTGAATCTAAAACATCTTCCATCGGCACAAAAAAGCATGATGCTGAAAGTATTCAGGATGGAACTCGAGGGCTTACAGCAATTAAATGAGGAAGACACCTCAACTGATCCGTATAAAGACTTCAGGACAATCAGTCACTCAGTATCTGCAGGATATTTACAGGTTTTTCAAGCTTTCACCTTATAAAAAAGAATTTGAAGACCTGTTTATCGGCAAGCTCGATATTTATAATTCTGAATTCTTCAGACTAACGTGCAATGCTTCAGAGGCAGAAGCAGGGCTTGCTGATTATTTTTTCAGCAAGAACTTCTACGGCGATGCGCTGCAGCTTTTCCTAAAACAACTGAATGAGAAGCCTTCGGATGTTCAGTTATACGAAAAAATAGGTTATTGTTACCAGGAGAGTGGTGATTATGATGAAGCGCTCAAATTTTACAAAAGAGCAGAACTCATTGAGAGGAAGGTATGGACAATGAAGAAGATTGGGCTGTGCCTGCGCAGGACAAGGAAGAATGAGGAAGCACTTGAATATTACCTGAAGGCTTATGAGCTTGACCCTGAAAATATTCATACAGTGATAATGATAGCACATTGCAATCTCGATCTCAGGAATTACGAGGAGGCTTTGAAATATTATTTCAGGGTTGAATATAATGAACCGGGCAATCTTAAAATACTCAGACCGATTGCATTTTGTTATTTTGCACAGGGAAGATTTGAAGAATCAGAGAAATATTATGAACGGCTGTCTGCAGGAAAGCTGAATGCCCATGATCTGATAAACAAAGGTCATCTTGCTTTATGCAAAGGAAAGAAGAAAGAGGCTGTGGATCTTTACAAGCAAAGTCTGGGAACTGGTGAATTAACAAAAGGATCAGTTTATTGCAATCTTCACTGAAGACAGGTCGTTACTCATCTCTCTCGGAGTCAATCCTGATGATTTGCCAATCCTGCTTGATTATCTTTTATTTAATGTCTCGTAACCTGTGTATGAATCGCCATGGGAGGTCCGCCGGTTGGCCTTGTCTCAAAACCGTCTGTCATTTCTGATCAGTGTATCGTTTTCATGTTTTTCCTGTTGTGTCTTATCATCTCCTGACGTCTTTCATCCATATCTTTAAGTCTGGCCAGCTGATCTTTTGTGAGATTTGAATCAAGTTCTTTCCTGAAATCTTTCATACTCGCATCAAGTTCTTTCCTGAAATTTGATCTGAGATCACTGTTTATCTTGGCATATTTATCGAGAATGACATCTATTTTAGCTTTTTGTTGTTCATTGGGTTGTATTGTATGATAAAATCCCTCTCTGAATCTCTCTTCAGAAAAATACATTCTGACAGGATTCAGGCTGTGATATCTTATCTGGGCTGAAGTAAGCATGCCGAGAATGAAACCAATAACCAGAGTAAGAAGAATAACGAGTATTGATCTGGTTTTCATTTTATTTTAATTTCCGGTTAAAAGACAAACAATACTTTCATCATAATTATCACTCAGTCCGAGGAATGAATTAAATGACAGAGATCCTTCCTTTAAAAAGATAGAAATAAGCAGAATTATGATTGCTGCTACTCCGGTAAGTGCGATCCGGTAAAATGCAAAATTCATATATTTTACAAATTCAACCTCCTTTGTGACAGTTAATCCGGCAGAAAATAATTTATCGAGCACTTTGTCTCTGAAACTATTGCTGAAATTATATGAAACACCTTCCTTTTCCAGAATTTCCGGAACATTAACTGACTCTGCTTCTGAATTCATCGAGTTGATTATCAGTTTTTTTATTTCTGATGTGTCCATTGTAATAAAATATGTTAAAGTTTCAAAAGTATATTCTTAAGTTGTTCCTGTGCACGTGATAATCTTGAAAGAACTGTTCCAAGTGGCAGATCAAGAATTTCAGCAGTTTCCTTTGTTGAATATCCCTGAAGCATTCTCATTGTTATTATTATTCTGAACTTTGGATCCATTGCCGATAATGCTTTATTTACTATTTCAGAGCTTCATTTCTTTCTTCAAAACTCATGATCCGCAATCTCAAATTCATGCATTTCATTGTTCCCTTTTTGTGAAAACATTGAAAAGAATCTTTTTCTTCTTTTTATCTCATTCAGAGTCAGATTGACTGCAATTTTCTGAATATAGGTTGAAAGCTTTGCGTCTCCCCTGAATTCAGACAAAGAATAAAAAAGATTTATAAAGACCTCCTGTCCAATATCTTCAGCAAAAACCGAATCTCCAAGCATGCCTTTAACCGTACGTGCAACCATTTTCTGATAACGGCTTACAATTTCGCCGAATGCTTTCTTATCGCCATTCAGAGATGCTTTTACCAGTTCGTATTCTTCCGTTACGATGTACGATTCATTGATCATACTTACACAATAGACAATTATAGATCATGAAATATTCCCGATTGTTAATTTTTATTAACAATGTTTTTTTGTCCCCAAATTTCGCGGATTTTCGCAGATTAATTTTCAAATTCTGCGTTGAATCGTAATCTGCTGGAAACATTAATGCACCTATTGAAAACCTTACACTCTAATGTATCATTTCATCTTCAAGAATAACTTCATAGTCCCTGGTATATCTTACCATAAATAGTTTCTGGTTTTCGAATCCATCGCCAGGACTTTTCCTTCTGAAATCGTAATCACTCTGAAGCAGTTCGGGAAAATGAATTTCAGGATGTTCAATAAACTTGCTTCCATCCATCGCGATTCCGCTCAAGAAATAAAAAGCAATATCATAGCCCTGCCATGCGTAACTTTTTTCCAGTGGCTGTGTGTGAAATTTATTCATGAAATTGGAATTGAACTGTTTCACATCCTTTTTGAATAATCAATCCAATAAGGGGAATAAACAATTATATCCATATCAAAGAGTTCTTTCTGATCCAGCCTGTCAAGTTCCCTTATAACCGGATATGCGAAGAGTTTAATATCAAAACTCCGGGCAAGACTGCTTACATTATCGATTAATTCACTTATAACAGAAGCATCTTCTGAAGCAATGACGATAAGGTTCTTTGACTGTTCCGAGAGGGCATGACTCAGCCTGTTTATTGAATCGTTGTTAAACATCGATTTACTGTAGAATTTAAACTCCTTGAATTTAATATCCTCATAAGGTAGTTTATAGCTCAACTCATTAAATATCAATCTTTAAATCTTTTAACATCAGTGTCAACCCCTGCAGTATCGGAATGAATAAAAATAATATTATGATCGTAATATTCACTGATTTTTTTTGCCAGAGCCTTCTGTGCAATTTCAAGCGAAGAACTTGCCATGAACAGGGTAGGGTTTTGTGTCAGAGCGGAATTGTTCATTAAGGGAACCGGAGATACAACGGGAATTCCCCGGCTTGCTGCGTATGCAGAAACTATATTCAGATTATGTGAGTAAACCGGACCAATAATCAGGTCCATAGTTGCCAGACTGCCTGAGTTTATTAAACGCGTAATTGCGACAGTATCACTTTTGATATCATATGTATGCAGATTTACGGTCAGTCCTAATGACCGCAGAGTATCTGCCGCAAGAAGTATTCCATCATACATCTCAATGAAATCTAAACTTCCCGGGTAGATCCAGTCGTCGGAAACTCTGGTTGTCTTAAATTTTGCCCTTAGTAAGTTTCGCAGAGTCTGTTACTATCCGGGTTGAATTCCTGTCCAGATAGAATGGAAGCAGAACGGCAACGTCCAACGAACCGTTGAGATCTTTTACCATTGTGAAACCTGCTGTCCTGTCAACCGGAAGTGGCAATTCTTCGGCAATAGGATTGATACTATCAGTTAATATCGGTTCAATTTCTTCTTTTGCGACATTTTTACCGCCGGGAATCCTGACAAAATCACCTACCTGCGGAAATCTTAAATCGCTGTTTTCCTTTCTGAGCTGCCTTACAGACAAGTCCATACTGTTTGGCAATTGAAGAAAGAGTTTCGCCCATTACTACCTTATGAAAATATAGTTTTTGTCCTTATCATCAAATTTCTGCTGCGTATTCATGAACTCTCTTTTTGGAATAGCCAGTTCGGTACCTACAGATAACTTGGTTATTTCCAACCCGGGATTACTCTCCATAATTTCGTTTTCCGAAACCCCAAATGTTTTTGAAAGGGAGTAAATTGTTTCTCCAGGATTCAGATTATGATAAATGAAATGTGAATCGTCATGTTTCTTTTTTACTGCAGTACTGTCAGCAGGCTTTGAGTCGGTGACCAACCGTACCGGAATTCTGAGAGATTGTCCTTCATTTACTCCATATACTGCCGGGGGATTTTCTCTTGTAAGATCCTCGACTGATATTCCATATGCCCTGGAAATTGAATACGCAGTTTCCCCCTTTTTTACCTGGTGAATATAGTATGCAACGCCGGAGATTATTACTTTGTCTTTAGATCTGCTCGACAATAACCTGTGAATAAGCAGGATTATTGAAGATCAGAAAACATATTAATATCGGAAGTATTTTAATCCAGTTAAAAATTTTCATTATTATTATTATTTAACTCTCCTGAATTATAACGTTTTAAGAAAGTTTGTGCAATTCTTTTCAATCCTTTCGGAACATTGCTTATATCAGCTTTTACAAATTTTTCACCAGTAATCTTTTCATAAAGTTCAATATATCTGTCCGACACCTGATTAACAAAATAATCTGTCATTTCAGGTACTGTCTGTCCGGTCTGCCCCTGAAACCCATTTTCCATCAACCATTCTCTCACAAATTCTTTTGATAATTGCTTTTGCGGCAAGTCTCTTCTCAAAATTCTCCTCATACGAATCTGCATAAAAATATCTTGATGAATCAGGAGTATTTATTTCATCAATGAGATATATCTTACCATCCTTTCTTCCAAATTCATATTTGGTATCTACAAGAATCAGACCATGTTGCTTCGCAATTTCAGAACCTCTTAGAAATACATCCATTGTATATTTTTCAATATGATCCAGTATTCTTCTTCCGGAATAAGACCTGTTCTGATAATTTCATCCCGCGAAATATCCTCATCATGTTTTCCCTGTTCAGCTTTGGTTGTCGGCGTTATTATAGGAGCATCAAAACGCTGATGTTCCTTCATGCCATCAGGAATTTTTATTCCGCATATTTCTCTGGAACCTGATTTATAAGTACGCCAGGAACTGCCTGTGAGAAAGCCTCGTACAATCATTTCGACAGGATATGGTTCACATTTATGTCCAAAAGTCACTGTAGGATCAGGAGTGGCAATTTTCCAGTTGGGCACAATATCATTTGTAGCATCCAGAAATTTTGCAGCTATCTGGTTCAAGTACCTGTCCTTTATATGGTATGCCTTTAGGAAGAACCACATCAAATGCCGAGATTCTGTCAGATACAATCATAAGAAGATATTTATCATCGATATTATAAACATCTCTTACTTTTCCCTTATAAATGCTTTTTTGTCCGGGAAAGTTGTAGTTTGATGTTAGGATTGTCTTTTCCATATTTCATTTTTTATTGTTTCTTATTCTGAACTGTGTTTTCCTAATATTCTCAACAGAGTTATTTGTTAACTATAGAGTTATTTTTCTTTATATTTTTCATTTTGCTTCAATTTCTTCATTCTCATAAGCTCTCACAATTCTCTTAACGAGTTTATGCCTCACTATATCATCTTCATCGAATTTTATTATTGAGATACCTTCAATATTGGCCAGTATCCTCATTGCCATCAACAACCCGAATCAGTTTTCCTCGGAAGGTCAATCTGTGTTGTGTCGCCAGTCATAATAAATTTAGAATTCACTCCCATCCTTGTAAGGAACATTTTCAGCTGGCTTATAGTAGCATTTTGTGCTTCATCAAGAATCACAAACGCATTTTCAAGTGTCCTTCCTCTCATAAATGCAAGCGGTGCAATCTGAACAGTGCCATCTTCAAGCCATGTCTCAAGCTTTCTTGAAAGGCAGCATATCGTGAAGGGCATCATAAAAGGTTGAAGATACGGATCAAGTTTTTCCTTCATATCTCCCGGAAGAAAACCAAGTCTTTCTCCTGCTTCAACCGCAGGCCGGGTAAGAATAATCTTTTTCACCTCCCTGTCTTTCAGTGCTTTGACCGCCAGTGCAATGGAAGTATAAGTTTTGCCTGTACCTGCAGGTCCTTCTGCAATTATCAGATCATTAGTTTTATAATCATTTACAAGGAGCAACTGGTTTACTGTCCGGGCCCGCACAGGCTTTCCGCTGGTTCCAAATACAAGTACCTGTTCAAAATCACCATTTGTGGCTGATTTCATGTGAGCAGTGTCGAAAAGATATTTTTCAATATCCTGTTCGTCAAGCCGGTGATATTTTCTGTAATATTCGATGAGCTCATTAAATTTTTCCGCAAAAATGGTAATCTCACCCTCCTCTCCCATACATTTAATCTCATTGCCCCTGGCCATGATCTTAATTTTAGGAAAGAAACTGCGGATTTTATCAAGCAGCGAATTGTTTGTGCCGAAGAAAACTACAGGATCAATATCTTCAAGAAAAATGTATTATCTCTGTCATTAAACCTAACAAAAATTAAAGGTCTGAAACTCCATATCCCCGATTCACAGGAAACATGGTAAATAGTTCATAAAAATATTCAATGTACAATACAAAGTAAGGTTATTTTTTGCTTAGAAGATTATCTTTGTTATAAGTTTTTTCATATGCCGGTAATTACATTAACAACAGAATGGAAACCCGATGATATCTATTATGGAATCATTAAGGGAAAACTATGCAGCAAATGTCCGGGAACTATTATAATTGATAATGCCGGAAATATACCTGCTTTCAATATTTCGCATGCTTCATTTATAATCAGAAATACTTATAACAATTATCCTAAAGGGACGGTTCATATCATTTGTGTCCATTCCGAAGCATCTACAGGTCAGGATCATCTGATAGTACGGGCCAGGGACCATTATTTTATCGGAACCGATAATGGAATTTTCAATCTTATTCTTAATTCCGAACCCGATGAAGTCATAAAGATTGATCATCCTGGAAATTCCGATGAACTTGAAATATTTGCAAAAGCTGCTTCTGATATTATTGTCAGGAAGAAAATTATCAGATCTTGGAAAATCAGTAACGGCTCTAAGTGAAAGAGTACCGCTGAGAGCAACTATTGATAAAGATGTTATAATAGGCAGTATAATATTCATCGATTCATATGGAAATGCAATATCAAACATCACAAAAGAGGTATTTTACAGGGTGTTTGAAAATAAGACTTACCGAATACTTATCCAGAGCAATAAAAATTATACCGACGAGATCTCCGAGAGATACAGCGATGTGCCGGTCGGTGAGATGCTGGCAAGGTTTAATCAGTTCGAACTTCTTGAAATATCAATTAATGGCGCCAATGTTTCAGAATTACTCAGTCTTCCAGGTAGGATCAGTGTTGCGGATCGATAATTCGAATAAAACAGCATCTCCAAACCGTTTATTTTAAAAACATTACTTTATGAATGATAAAAATAACAGCCTTGAAGAGTTTAAAAGGCTTCTCGAGATAATTGATGAACTCAGGGTGAAATGTCCGTGGGATATGAAGCAGACAAATGAGAGTCTGAGAAAACTGACCATCGAAGAGACATATGAACTTGCAGATGCCATTTCCTCCGGCAGTAATGATGGTATAAAAAATGAGCTCGGAGATCTTATGCTGCATCTGGTTTTTTATGCAAAAATAGCATCTGAAACAGGGATATTTACAATGACAGATGTACTTGAAGGGAATTAATAAAAAACTCATTTACCGACATCCTCATGTATTTGGGGATGTTAAGGTTTCAGGTGCATCAGAGGTTGAGGAAAACTGGGAACAGCTTAAGATAAGGGAAAACAAAGGATATAAGCCGGTTCTTTCAGGCGTACCAGCCTCCTTGCCTGCAATTATCAAAGCAAACAGGATCCAGGAAAAGGTAAGAGGTGTCGGTTTTGACTGGGAAAACCGGGAACGAGATTTGGGATAAAGTACAGGAAGAGATATCGGAATTAAAGACAGAGATTGAGAATCACGATACCGCTTCAATTGAATCAGAACTTGGCGATGTGCTATTTTCAATAATAAATGCTGCCAGACTATATGATATTGATCCCGAAGCAGCTCTTGAGAAGACGAACAGAAAATTCATCAAAAGATTCAATTATCCTTGAAAATGAAACACTTAAAAAAGGAATATCACTGCACGATATGAGTCTGGATGAGATGAATGAGATCTGGGAGAAGGCGAAGAAGGAGGATTAACGGCACAGCGGCACAGGGTACAGGGCACAGGGCATAGGTGAAGAAATCCGTTCTTTCATGCAAATTTATAGCTTAACAGCTGATAAATTATCCTTGAAGCGATAAAATCGGGAGCTTTATTTACTCGAGAGGGACATAGTTCCACTACATCAAATCCTACTACATTACTGTGATCGTATAACATCCCTCATAAAATGCATCAGTTCAAAATATTCAGGGCCGCCTGGTTCGGGGGTTCCTGTCGAAGGCATTAATGATGGATCAAACACATCGAGATCGATGGTTATGTATACATTTTCAGAAAGCCTGCCGAGGGCATTCTTGTAAAGACTTTTATCATAAAAAAGATCATGTGCAAAGAACATCCTGTCTTTCTCAGCATATGGCAGCTCCTCCGCTGACATGCTTCTTATTCCGACCTGAACAACAGGAGCACATTCACGTGCCCTTGCCATTGCACATGCATGATTAAACTCCGACCCTTCATAGGTCTGACGGAGATCGGCATGAGCATCAAGCTGAAGAATGGATAAATTTTTATAATAATCTGAAAATGCTTTTATTGCACCGATGGAAACTGTGTGGTTTCCTCCGATTACAACAGGAAATTTTTCTTCTTTCAGCAGTGCAAATACCTTCTCATGAACTGCACTTACAAGTTTTGAAGGGGTCTCTTTTTCCACGATCGGAGATATTGTATGAATACCTTTAAGATGTGCCTCAGAGGCAGTTTCCAGGTCGTAGAACTCCAGATTGACTGAAGCTTCGAGAATCGCATCAGGCCCTTTATCGGCTCCTTTCATCCATGTACTGGTCTCATCATAAGGCACAGGAACAATGATTATACCTGATTCCTCATAATTATAAACTACTTCATTGCCGCCAAAGTTCATAGATACTGAATTAATCTTCCCCTATTATTACCCCCTTTCTTATTTCCCCCAGGGGGGAAAAGATGGTTTCTCTCCTTCCCCCTGGGGTAAGTCCCGATATCTATCGGGAGGGAAGGGGGTTAAATTCCATAAGTGATACTACTCCTTTGGTTTCGGGGTAGCTTTTTTCTTTTTCTTTTCTGCAACAGGAGCTTTTTCTTTCTCAGGTTCTTCTGATTTCTCTTCTTTTACAGCTTCCGGCTCTTCTTTCTTAAGAAGATCCAGGTTATGCAGGATGTTATACCAGCTCAGCAAGTTTCTTAATGTCGCTTGTATAGACTTTATCTTTTGAATATTCAGGAAGCACGCCTTCGAACCATGTTTTTCAGCTTTTCAGCATCTGTTTTAGAATCTATGGCATTTCCTCCATTTTCCTTTTCAAAAATCAGATCAAATACTTTACCAAGAGGCATATCCTCGGTTTCGGTAAATATTGCAATATCTTCGAGAGAACTTACTTTAGCTGAGCCATATGCACTACTTCTTTTTTTCGTTTCCAGATGTTCAACAATTATAGCATTTTTCCCCTGAGCTATAAATTTAAAAAGTCCTGGTTCTCCGGAAATTGAAAGAATATCTTTTAATATCATCTCTTAAGTATTTAGTGCAAATTTAATTTTTGAATTAATATATTCCGTTTCATTAGCTGATTTATTTTCAGGCCAGACATCAATTCATACTTCTTTCCTTCTTAATCTTATTATAAGCCTCATTCACCCTTGCAAATTTCTCATCGGCAGATTTTCTAATGTCTTCGCCCAGGTGACTGACTTTATCAGGATGATACTTGACAGCCATTTTCCTGTATGCCTTTTTCACTTCATCATCGGTGGCAGACGGTTCAATTTCAAGAATTTTATAGGAAGAATCTGTTTCAGGAATGAACATATTTTTTATTGACAAAAAATCACCGGACCCAATACCGAGATAGGACGAAATCTTCTCAATTATCTGCATTTCGAGCGGATGGATAGCTGTATCGGCCAGAGAAACATTAAATAACAGATGCAACAGTTGCAGCCTTGAGGAGTAATCCATGTTACCTTTAATCTGCAGGCAAACATCCCTGACGGGGATTTCTTTTTTTAGAATATCCTTTAATGTAAGCAGGGCGTGTTTTGCAGAATCCTCTCCAAATTGCCTGACAAAAAATTGTTTAACATAATCAAGTTCAGATTTTACAACTTTCCCGTCGGCTTTCATTACTGCTGCAACAAGTACAAGGAGGCTCATACCGAAATCGCCCTGACTTGTTCTCAGTCCCGGGGTATATGTTGCAGTTGTAACGGTTGTACCGTCAATCATTGAGCCCACAAGGAATCCCAACAATCCACCTATTGGCCCTCCCATTACAAAGCCAAGTCCTCCTCCGAGCCATTTCCCAAATATTCCCATCAGATTTGAGTTTTTATAAATTTTAAAATGTCATCATGAATTTTCAGGATAACAGGAATTATCATATCATTCTCTGAATTATTGATAACATAATCAGAGTTTTTGAAAGTGTTATCATCATCCATCTGGTTTCTCATACGTTCTGTTATCTGTTCCCTCGATAGTTTGTTTCTCAGAATAATCCTTTCAATTCTTTCTTCAACCGGTGCAACAACTGTTGCAACCCTGTCTACCAGTTTGGATGCTCCGCTTTCAAAAAGAATTGCTGCTTCCATTATCACATATGGCGCATATTGTTCATTTACCCATTGCGCGAATTTTCTGAAAACTGCAGGATGTACCAGGGAATTTACCTTTTCAAGAGATGCCTTATCATTAAAAATGAGGTCTGATAATGTGGGACGGTCGAGACTTCCATTAAGATAAAGATCCCTCCCTGCTATTGAGTTAATCCCTTCAATAATGCTTTTATCATTTTCCATTATTGCCTGTGCAACCCTGTCAGCTGAAAATACCGGAATATTCAAAACCTCAAACACCCTGCAAACAGATGTCTTTCCGCTTCCGATGCCACCTGTAATGCCAAGCTTAAACACGGGTGTCCGTTCATTTAGTAAATTAATCTTTCTCCTGAACTATTATTTTTTCTTCTTAGCTTCAGCCTTCACTGTCAGCTGTAGAATTTGCCATTACCTTGCCGAGAGTAAAAAAGAGAGTATCGGGTTTTATTGAGGTAATTTCACATCCTGATCTCATCTGTACATTAAGGCTTTTTGCAAGGCCTGATGTAATAATATAATAGGTCAGGGCTTTATCACCAGGGGCTCTTTTGTAATTAACTTTAGAGATATCAATTATCCACAGGCGCTTTATTGCCTGATATTTTGAGTTTCAATATTGAGTACCCGGGCCCTTTAAGATAGAGGTTTATATTTGATGGCTGATCCTGAATTACAACTCTTTCTTTTGGGATATTGGTATATTTTACCTGGATATTTAATTCCGGCTTCAATTTCTTTACCCAGTGAATTAAGATACCAGAAAATAAAAGAGAGAAAAAGGAAGAATGCAAAAACTGCAATATCTCTCTTAATCACTCTTGCTCCCTTTTTTACAAGGTTATCTGACCGTATGTCATCTTCCCCTTTCACGCAGGTAATTAATTGTATTCGTCAGCTGAAGGATCTTTCAGAAGGGCATTTTTATCAATTTTCAGTTTAATATCGCCACCAACATCAACAGTTACATAGTTATCCTTTACTTCATACACTTTTCCATAAATTCCGCCTGTGGTAATTACTTTATCACCTCTTTTGAGAGAAGTCCTGTAGTTGTTCATCTCTTTTTGTTTTTTCATCTGTGGTCTGATCATGAAAAAATAGAATACAACAAAAACGAGAATCAGGGGAAGGAAAGTCACAAGAGGGTTAGTCTGCCCTGTTGCTCCTGCGGGCTGGCCCATCAAATACAAATACGCAAAATTGGTCATTGTTTAAATTATTAATTATTACTATTTATTGGATTCTACAACTTCAGCGGTTATCTTTAATAATAACAACAGGCGTTTTGGCATTCGATTTTACCGTTATTGTTTTTGTCTGCATGCCATTTCTCCCGGAAGTATCAAAAACTACTTCAAGGTTTCCTGTTGAACCCGGAGTGAATTGGTTTTTTATCATATTTCGGAACCGTGCATCCACACGTTGTTGCAGCAGCAGAGATATACGATATCAGAGGTTCCCTTATTCTCAAAAGTGAAAACATAGCTGATCTTCTCTCCTTCTGAAACTTTTCCAAAATCATGTTCATATTCTTTGAAAACTATCTCGCCGTTGCCGGGTTTAAGAGAAGCAGAATTACCTGAATTATCTCCTGTTCCTGATCCGCAATTTGTGACCAGGACAGATACCATAAAAACACAAATAAGTAAAATATTTCTCATGATATCATAAAATTTGAGCTATCATTTCATCGGTTAAAGATTCTCCAACAAGTCCTCTTCCGAATTTATTAAATAAGCCTTCGTCACGAATTTCCTTCACAATATTATCAAGAATTCCGTTGACAAAGGTACTGCTTTTTGAAGTACAATAATATTTGGCAATTTCAATGTATTCATTAAGAGTGACTTTAACAGGTATTTCAGGAAATTCCAGAATCTCAGTTATTGCAAGTTGCATTACCAGAATATCCATAAGGGCAATCCTGTCGACCTCCCAGTTTGTTGTGTTCTTATCAATCAGTTCGGAACATTTCTTCGAATGAAGGATTGCTTTTCTGAACAGAATCTTTACAAATTCCTCATCTTCATGTGTTTTTGAACAAAGGCATCAGTGGAGCTTTCTCACCCGAATCAGCTTTGAATTTTTTAAGGGTTTTTTCAACCATTGATGAAATGTATTCCATATCATCATTCCAATAGATACTTTGTTCTTCGAGATTTGACTGAAGATCTTCTGAGTTCAGAAAACAGATCAGTGATAAGCTTGATTAATAAATTTTTTGTCAGACTGATAATTATTATTCTCAGCATTCATATACTCTTCATACACTTCCCATACAATCATTTTATTATATAACAGCCGGGGAATATGGGAGTTATTCACCCAGGAAAGCTTTTTAGAAGAAATATAGTTCTTGAAATTCAACGTTTTTTCTGAGTTGAGCAATAACCTGATTATCTATGAACCTTCTTTTCGGATTTAGATCTTCATGTGATAGGCATTCTCTTCTGAAAGCCTGATCAATCTTTTCTCCTGCAATATCTGCAATTTCAAGAACAAGGAGCAGCAGATAATGATAAAGATCGTAAGTCTTACCAATACTGAACATCAATTCTGTCTCGGCTTGAGCAAGATTCTCATCCTCCCTGCGGTTAAAAGCATAAAGAGCCATCAGAGCTTTTATACGTAATAATCTTCTGCTTATCATCTATAAAGAACCTCAAATTTCCGCTGCAAAAATACTCTTTTTCCCTTACCCTCAAAACAACCATGGCAAAATTTAGAATTATCAAAAAAATCGCCTTAAAATTCCGGTAATATTATAAATCTTTACTAATCAAACAATAGATTATGCTGTAAAACAAACAATTCTTTTTATTTAACCTTAATACACAATTATCCCGGTGCGTTTTGATTTGACAAAATAATTGTTACATTTGACAATACAAACCAAAACCCTAACACTAACTGACTTAGAAATGGAAGAAGAAGCCGGAATAAAGGAAGTCATAAACGGGCATGATGAAAAGAACATTAAAGGAAGAAATTTTCACCAAAGTCGTGCGTGCCGGAAAAAGAACTTATTTTTTCGATGTAAAAGCTACGAGGAAAGATGATTATTATCTGACTATTACCGAAAGCAAAAAACGTCTTCGGGAAAGAAGGCAAAGTATTTTATGAAAAACATAAAATATTCCTGTATAAAGAGGATTTTGAAAAATTTTCCGATGGATTAAGAGATGCTGTTACATATATCGATAATGGCAAAGAGGAATCACTATCTCATGAATTTCATCCTTATCTTGAAATCAGTGATGAAAAAAGCCCTATGACTACGGAAGAATTTACAAACGTTGAGTTTGAGGATCTGGGCAAAAAGTAGAAAGCTTTTAAGTTCATTTTCTCTACACTTCTAAATGTCTGATTATATACTCCTTATATCTAGGGATATTCTATTCATGATCGTAGGAATAATCGGATGTCTGGTTCCTGTATTGCCAGGGCCCCCGTTAAGTTTTATCGGATTACTTATTCTGCATTTTACCAGATTTGGTCATTTCACCACGCCTACATTGATTACGCTTGCAGTATCGCTGTAGTTGTTACAATTCTTGACTATATAGTTCCGGTCTGGGGAACAAGAAGATTTGGCGGTTCAAAATATGGAACACAGAGGGGCAACAGTTGGACTTATAATAGGATTTTTTCTTGGTCCACTTGGAATCATTTTCGGACCGTTAATAGGTGCATTTGTCGGGGAAATGATATTCAAGGATGATATAAGATATGCACTTAAAGCCGGATTCGGAAGTCTGCTTGGATTTCTTACAGGCATAGGATCTGAAACTTGCGCTTCGTTCATTATGACTTTTTACTTCGTGAAGGAACTGATAAAATAAATGAATATGTCCATCAGGACATCCTCCTAACCCCCTTCAAAGGGGGAATGACTTCATCTACAAATATTATTCTCTCAGACAGAAATTATGAAGCTCTTTTAACCGTGATCAGCGTATTATTCACCAAGAGTAGCAACCATAACCGCTTTAATCGTATGCAGCTGTTTTCTGCTTCGTCGAAAACGATTGAATGTTTTGATTCAAAAACATCCTCAGTAACTTCCATACCATCGAGACCGAATTTCTGAAATATTCTTCTCCTACTTTTGTTCCCTGTTATGAAATGCAGGAAGACAATGCAGAAATTTAACAGATGGATTTCCGGTCATCTCAATAACTTTCATATTTATCTGAAATGGTTTCAGCAAGTTTATTCTTTCTTCCCATACCGAATCAGGTTCACCCATTGAAACCCAAACATCAGTATAAAGAAAATCAGCATCCTTTAACTGCTTGGTCACATTATCAGTGATAGTAATTTTAGCACCGGTTTCTTTTGCAATGGCACTGCATTGTGCAACAAGTTCATCTGAAGGCTGATATTCTTTCGGAGCTGCAATCCTGAAGTCTATACCCATTTTAGCTGACCCAACCATAAGGGAATTACCCATATTATACCGGGCATCTCCCAGATAGCAGAAGACCATCTTATTAAGAGGTTTATCAGAGTGCTCTGTCATTGTAAGAAAATCAGCGAGTATCTGTGTGGGATGAAATTCATTTGTCAGTCCGTTCCAGACAGGAACACCTGCATATTTTCCAAGTTCTTCAACTATATCCTGACCATAGCCACGATATTCAATTCCATCATACATTCCTCCAAGTACTCTGGCAGTATCTTTCATTGATTCCTTCTGTCCGATCTGTGAACCGGTCGGTCCAAGATAAGTAACGTGGGCTCCCTGATCATATGCTGCAACTTCAAAAGCACATCTGGTTCGAGTGGATGCTTTTTCAAAAATCAGAGCAATATTTTTTCCTGTAAGATATTGTTTTTCAGTTCCGTTCTTTTTTGCCTTTTTAAGATCTGCAGCCAGGTCAAGCAGATAAGTAATTTCTGCAGGGGTAAAATCAAGAAGTTTCAGAAAATGCGGTTATGAAGATTAATTGACATGGCATTAATTAATATAAGATAAAAGACAAAAGTAAAAAGACAAAAGTAAATTTAAGACAAAAGTAAAAAGATAAAAGTAAAATCAAAAAGATAAATTGTCTTGCAGGTCTTGCGGTCTTGCAGGTCCTGCGGTCAACTAACGACTTGCATGATGGCATGATCGCATGACTGCAAGACCACATTACTGCAAGACCACAAGATGGTTTGTCCGACACAAAATTAAATGCCGAAAATCCGTTTATCTCCTGTCATCCTCATACTCCATTGTAATTTTTGATCCATATTTTTTATCGGCAAGTTTAAAGGCTTCAGTGATGACACTCTTTTTCCCGCCCTTCTTAATAAAATTAAGACAGGCTTCGATCTTGGCGCCATGCTTCCCTTTGTAAACTGACCTTCATTCAGATATTTCAGAGTATCGTTATAATTAAGAAATTCCTTGATTTCCTGATCAGGCTTTTTATAATTAATATATATATATGGAACATCAGTAAGGATATAAAATTCATCAGCTCCAATCTGTGAAGCCAGCAATGAAGATGCCAGATCTTTATCGATCACTGCTTCGGCAGGTCCGTACATCCTTCTTTTCATCAATATAAACCGGAACTCCGCCGCCACCTGCTGCAATAACTATATTTCCTTTACGTGCAAGATCGCTGATGATTGATTCATTAATCACAGCAATCGGCATAGGAGACGGAACGACCCGTCTGTATCCTCCCTGGGTCTTTACCTCTTCCTTAAAGATCCAGCCTTTTTTTGATGCAAGATCGTCAGCCTGTTCTTTCGAATAAATTTTCCCGACTCTTTTCTGTGGGTCACTGAATGCCTGATCATTAATATCAACGATCACCTGTGTGACGATACAGATTACATTTTTTTTGATTCCGTGTTTATTGAGTACATTTCTGAACATCCTCTCTATCATATAGCCAATCCCACCCTGTGAGTCAGCCACACAAATATCAAGCGGCATCTGGGCAATACCATACAGTTGTTCGCCAGCATCATTACGCATAAGTATATTGCCTACCTGGGGACCATTGCCATGTGTAATTACAATGTCATAACCCTCCCTGATCAAAAAAATGAGATTTTCAAGGGTATCTGTAGTATTCTGTTCCTGTTCCTCAATTGTTCCGGTCTGATCACCTCTTAAAAGAGCATTTCCTCCAAGGGCGACAACTGCGAGTTTTTATTCATATGGGCTTTAATATTATTTAATCTGCGTTTAAGGTAAAATTACCAAAATTCACAACAGAATACAAAGAACTGAAATTACATCGGTTCTAAGTCAACGCCTGCTCTAATAATCTTATAAAAATCAATAGCATGGATTGTTATTAAAAAAAAATGTTACATTTACAAAATCTAAAATAAATACCAGATAGTGAGATTCAGCTATGTATTGGCCATTGCAGCAATCTTCGCAATGACCAGCTTCTCCTGTAAGGAACATGGAGGGAAGTATATCAACCAAGGGGAAATCCATTATAATATAGATTATATAGGAAGTTTCGGAACAATGCCGAAAGAGGTTCTCCCTAAAAATCTGATAGTATCTTTTAAAGACAATAAGATTCTTTTTGAAATGATTTCCCCCTTTGGAAATTCGGGTATTCTGAATCTCTCAAACCCCGAGAAGGGAATATATGATACCTATTTCAGCCTATTTACACTAAAGTATTTCTATCCTGTTAAACCAGGGGAACTATTTCCCGGATTTGAAGAGATGAATGGAATGATATTAAAGAAAACATCAAAGACATCTATAATTTGCGGGTACAACTGTAAGAATGTCGAAGTTACTATTCCAACTCAGAAAGGTAAGGTTTTTCAGGTATGGTATACTACTGAAATTAACATAAAAAACCCAAATACTGCCACGCCATACAACCAGATTGATGGTGTACTCATGAGCTTTTTCTTCATCCTGGGACCTGCAGAACTCCACTTCGAGGCTGAAACAGTCTATAAAAAGGAGATCCCCGATGAAGCATTTGAAAGAAGAGATAAGTTTATACGAGTGTCGAGGGATGAAATCGATAAGTTTATTAATAAAATGATAAGCCTTTAAGAATGCGATAGAGGCAAACTCTTCAACTTTACAGCCTTTACAGCCTCTACAGCATCTACAGCATCTACAACTAATATTTCATACCTTACTTTTTGTGTAAGTCGCAAAATTATTACCTTTGGATTGCGTTTAAAAAACGAAACTGTTCTGAAATAACTTTGCCACGTGATGAATAAAGAGAAGGAAGATACCGGTAAAAAGAATTCAAAATCCACAAAAAGTCCAGTAAAAACCAAATCTTTCCTTACCGATGAAAGGATTAAATTTGTTATTGGAATTCTTATCACCGGTTTCGCAATATACCTGCTTATTGCATGTGTAACCTATCTGTTCTGGTGGAAAACTGATCAGAGCATTCCAAATTCCGAAATTGTTTCTGGTCCGGAAGTAGCGGTAAAAAACTGGTCGGGAAAAAGTGGCCATTTCCTTGCTAAAATGATTATAGGATATGGTTTTGGATTTGGTGCATTTTTTATTCCCATGATTTTTGGAGCGATCGGATTATATCTTCTGAATTTTCCGAAAATAAAACCGTTCAGACTGATTGTCAAATTGGCTTTTGCTGCAATCATCCTCTCACTTATTCTTGGATTTCTTTTCGGTGAAGCAAAAGGTTATCTGATAAGCGGTCCGGGAGGTGCCCAGGGATATCATGATCACGCAATGGACGAAGGCATTCATGGGAATGATAGGTACGGGAGCAGCGCTGGCATTTATTACAATTTCGTACCTTATTTTTGGTCTGAAAGTCAAACCTGAATCTTTCAGAGTTAGATTGCCTGAATTTTTGAAGATAAAGAAGAAAGACGTTACCGGAGCTGTTTCGGAGGAAAATACTGAATCAGATGAAGATGTAATTATTCCTGAAATAAAAACAGCCTCCGACAAATCTCCTGGTCATGATAAGGTGGAATTTACTGTAAGAACCACAAAACAGTTTGAAGATGAAATTGATGATGAAGGAGATGAAGATCCGGATGATGAAGAAGCAATACCTGTTGTAGTTTCAACAGGTTCTATAATCCACGATTTTGACAGTGCGAGACACACCGTTCCGGAAGCCGGCAACCTTTCTATCAATATCTCCCGTCCCAACACAATGGACACTCTCCCCGATCATGTGGTAGATAAGATCATGGGAGATTATGATCCGCGTCTCGATCTTTCCAGGTATAAGTTTCCACCAGTTTCTATACTTAAAGAACATAAATCAGAGACCGCCTTTGATAATTCGGAAGTTTTTGAGAATAAGGAAAATATTATCAAGGTACTGGGCGACCATAAAATAAGCATAAAAAGTATAGCGGCTACCGTAGGCCCAACTGTAACTTTATATGAGATCGTACCTGAGCGGGGAGTTCGTCTGGCAAGAATTAAGTCCCTGGAAGATGACATTGCTCTTAATCTTTCAGCTCTTGGCATCAGAATCATTGCTCCGATACCTGGAAGAGGAACTGTTGGTATTGAAGTTCCTAATAAGAGACCAGAGATGGTTTCGATGCGCTCGCTCATCACATCCAAGGCATTTCAGGAAACAAAATTTGATATCGCTCTGGCACTTGGAAGAACAATTACCAACGAACCTTATATCGTTGATCTTACAAAAATGCCTCACCTTCTTGTTGCCGGAGCAACCGGACAGGGTAAGTCAGTTGGAATAAACGCAATCATTACTTCGATTCTGTATAAGAAGCATCCGGCTGAGGTAAAATTTGTGCTTATCGATCCGAAACGAGTCGAATTGCCTTTGTATATGAAGATCGAAAGACATTTCCTTGCAAAACTTCCCGATGAAGAAGATGCAATAATAACTGATACACAGAAAGTTATCAAAACTCTTAATTCTTTGTGCATAGAGATGGATAACAGGCTGGAACTTCTTAAAGCAGCCCAGTCAAGGAACATAAAAGAGTACAATGAAAAATTCATTTCAAGGAAACTCAGCCCTGAAAAGGGTCACAAATACCTGCCGTATATTGTACTGATTATCGATGAATTTGCAGATCTTATAATGACAGCGGGAAGGGAAATAGAAGGACCGATAGGCAGGCTTGCGCAGCTTGCAAGAGCGATAGGAATACATCTTATTATTTCTACCCAGCGCCCGTCAGCCAATATTATAACCGGATTCATAAAAGCAAATTTCCCGACCAGGATAGCCTTCAGGGTCTTTTCTTCGATTGACTCACGAACCATTCTCGATGCCACCGGAGCAGACAGACTTGTAGGTAGGGGCGATATGCTTGTCTCATCTGGCAATGAACCTGTAAGGGTACAATGTGCCTTTATTGACACCCCTGAAATCGAAGAGCTAACTGATTTTATAGGTTCGCAGAAAGGATATACCGATGCCATGCATTTACCAGAATATGTGGATGACAACGATTCCGGAGTACTCGAGGTAGATCTTAAGAAGAGAGACTCAATGTTTGAGGAAGCTGCAAAGCTTGTTGTACAGCATCAGCAGGGATCTACATCACTTATCCAGAGAAAACTTTCAATCGGGTATAACAGGGCGGGAAGAATTATTGACCAGCTGGAGGCAGCAGGTGTAGTCGGGCCATTTGAAGGCAGCAAAGCAAGGGAGGTACTTTGTGTTGACTTCATTGCTTTGGAACAGATTTTGAAGAGACTTGAGTAAAAGAGTGTATATTATGAGAACCGGATCAATGATAATTCTTTTTCTTCTTGCAGTTACTGCAAGCGTGTCCGGACAGAACGATAAGGACGCAACTAAAATACTTGATAAATTTTCAGCCAATGCGCTTCAGGCTCCATCAGTATCAATGAAGTTTAAGCTCGTAACAATAAATCTTGCTGATAACTCAAAGGATACGCTTGACGGTTCTGTTATTATAAGCAGGGACAAATATAAGCTCGGTCTGCCTGATAATGAAATCTGGTTCAATGGTGAGACATCATGGAGTTATCTTCCTGCCGAAAAAGAAGTAACAATAACAAAACCAGACAAGAAAGATAATTCATTTCAGAGCCGGCCATCACAAATCTTTTCAATGTACAAGAAAGGATATAAGACAAGACTTGTGGACGAAAAACCTGATTCTTTTGTTGTAGATCTTTATCCGGAGGACATCAAAGAGGATATGCTCAGAATAAGGCTTACGATTGGAAAATCCCTCTTAAATCTTATCAGCCTTGAATATAAGAAGCGTGATGGAGCAATAATCACACTTCATGTCAAATCATATGACCTGACATTCAAACCCTCGGCAGACACATTTGTTTTTCAGCCCGGAAATTTCAAAGGGGTGGAAGTTATTGATATGAGATAAGTTGGATGTCGGAAGTCGCAAGCTGGAAGCAGGAAGTCCGAAGACTGGCAAATCGTCCATCTAGATTACAATTGATGAAATATCTCTTTCGGGATAGGCGACTCTTACATGATAGATATTTGACAACCGTCTTTTTAAGGAATCTTTAATATCTGAAATATCCTTAAATGTGAGCGGAACGTCTGAATACTGCCCATCCTGTTCCTGAATATATATTATTCTTTCCACCAGTTCGCTTATTGTTTCTTCAGAAAATTTTGTCAGACTGCGTGATGAGGCTTCCACAGCATCGGCCATCATAACAACGGCTGTCTCTTTAGTAAAAGGTTTTGGTCCGGGATAGGCAAAGTCCTTTTCTTTACCGGCATCACCTGGATACAGATCAGTAAATTTTTTGAAGAAGTAATAAGCAACTGTGGTCCCATGATGAGTGCGGATAAAATCAATAATCTGGACAGGTAGTTTAAAATTCCGTGCAAGGGTTACACCATTATTCACATGGTTTATTATAATCCTGGCACTTTCCCGGGGATTAAGACTCTCATGAGGGCTGGCTCCATCTACTTGATTTTCAATATAAAAATTTGGATTAGCAACTTTCCCTATATCGTGGTACAACGCACCTGTTCTGACCAACAGAACGTTGCACCCGATAATTCTTGCGGCTTCTTCTGCCAAGATTTGCTACCTGTAAAGAATGCTGAAACGATCCCGGTGCTTCCTCAGCAAGTTTTCGCAATAACGGCTGGTTGGTATCGGCGAGCTCGAGGAGAGTGGTATCTGAAAGAAAAAGGAATTTCTTTTCGAATATGAATATTACAGGATAGCTGATAAGGGCAAGCAAGCCATTAATCGCAAAAATAATGAAGTCGGTCCAAATGACATTCCCGAGATTTCCATCATGCATAAGGTTTAACCCAATGTACAAAACGGAATAGCTTAGCGCCACGGAAAAGGCTGTAATAAATAACCTTCCCTTCCTGTAAATATTTGTAAGAGTGAATATTGCAACCATCCCGGTTATAAAACTGATGAATAGGAATTCAAATGGCACGGGAACCATAAATCCTGAGAGTATTATACTGATCAGAAAGATAAACAGGGCCAGCCTGGCGTCGTAAAATGTCCGTATCACAATGGGAATGATAACAAACGGAATAAGTAATAAAATATCGCGATTTGAAAATGTAATAGCGTACCTGGTCAATAAAACAAAAGACAGAATAATAAGAACTATAAAAAGGGTTTTTCGCGTAACATGAAATACTTCAGAGCGAAATTGCGCGAGAAAATACCAGAGAATCAGATGACACGATGAAACAATGATTAATATTCCCGGTATCCTTCCCCAGTTCGAACTACTTTCACGTGGCCAGACAGCGGTTACGATAATCGTACTTAAGATGAAATAAATAAGATTTAAAAAGTATTTCCGTGTAGGTTTCCAAACATTTTGAATGTCGGACATTTGGTAATGGATTGAGAATTCGTTTGATCAGCAAAAATAAACTTTATTTCTTCAAACATAACTACAATAATCAAAAGTTCGGGAATCAGGGATTATTGTTAATTTTGCCATTAAATACCGTACCATGGAATTATATATTTGTGAGAATGTCTTTGTACCGCTTAGAGCCGGACCATCGCATAGATCAGAAATGTTAAGCCAGATCCTGTTTGGCGAAAAATATTCAGTTATTGACAGAGCAGGTACCTGGATTAAAATAGAAACTATTTTCGACAATTATATGGGATGGATTGATACCGATCATTTGCAACAATCGCTTACTGAGGATATTCTATCAGGAGAAGTGCTGAATAAGTGCCTTCTTTGTTACAAAAATGATAAGTCAAAAATGGTTTTGGAAGCAGGATGTGAAATCTTCAATCCTGATTTTGAAAAAAAATCATTCTCAGCCGGCAATAACCAATATACAGCCAGTCCTGAATTCAATAACAGCTATATTACCACCAAAGATTCCTTTGCGGACACCGCGCTGAAATACATCAACAGTCCCTATATATGGGGTGGACGTATTCCTTCAGGAATTGACTGTTCGGGCCTCACCCAGCTTGTGTACAAGATCCATGGAAAACACATTCCAAGAAATAGCTGGCAACAGGCAGAGGAAGGAAGAAATATTGACTTTATCGATCAGGCTGAGCCGGGCGATCTTGTTTTTTTTGACAATGACAAAGGGAAAATTGCCCACGTAGGAATGATATTCTCAAAGGGCCTCGTGATACATGCCTCAGGCCGGGTAAGGATTGATTCCATTGATCACCAGGGAATCTTCAAGCCTGAGATTAACAGCTATTCACACAGACTTCGTACAATCAAAAGAATCATATAAATTGTGATTGTGATTCATTAAATTTGCTGTCGCTACAGTGCAATTTTGTTATTAATATAATCCAGTATTTCTTTTTCGATCGCTTCGGTTCTTGATTCAATTTCACTTCCTCTGGCGACAACGCTTTTGACAAAATCCTTGTCATTTAATCCTGAAGAATTTATTTTGACGTTAAGATATGCTCCCCTTACACAGGTACGAATAGCCAGTGCTCCCACCCCTGTATCACTTATTGAATTGGGATTACCTTCTTTCACCATTTCATAGATAAGATCAAGGGCCGAATAAGCAGTTTCCATGACTTTCAAAGGAACAAGTATTGCATTTTTTGTTGCCTCCTGAACTGCGATTTCCCTCGATTTTTTTTCTTCATCTGACTTTTTCGGAAGACCAAAGGCTTCAATTATCATGTTAAAGGCATTTGTATCTTCATCAACAAGCTGAAGCAAAGTATTCTGAATCTCCTTGCCTTTTTCAGCCTGATCGGAAAATTCTTTCCACCTGTCATCCCACCCTCTTTTATGGCTTGAAAGATTAGCAACCATAGTGCCTAGCGCAACTCCAAGGGCTCCAATATATGCTGATACGGAGCCTCCTCCGGGAGCAGGTGACTCAGAGGCAGTCTTATCCATAAATTCTTTCAGGGTCAGACCTATCAGTTTCTTTTCACTCTTTTCTGCCATAACAAATTCAATTATCTTTTCTTCAGGATTAAACTGATGAATGTCATTTAATCCCAGCGAACGAATGGCTATTTTAATAAGTTCATCATCTGATACTCCTGATGATCTCTGCTGTTTCGCAAGATAATATCGTCCGGCATCCAGCAGTGATTTGAGAGGAATAAGACCGACAAGCTCAGAGCCCGTGACTCTTACTCCCCTGGCATCTGCTTTGCGGCACACTTCATCAAAAGCAATATGAACCGGAGTAACTGAAATATTGGTAAGATTCATTGAGATCTGGGATATCCCATATTCTTCGATAAACCAGCCGATAGCTTTAACACATTTCAACGTGCCGGGTATCATTATTTTTTCTCCATTTTCATCCATGGCAATCTTTCCTGTTACCGGATCTCCTTCCCTCATCGGCCTGCCTTTCTCCCTTACATCATATGCTATGGCATTTGCTCGACGTATTGAAGTGGTATTCAGATTAACATTGAATGCAACAAGAAAGTCCCTCGCTCCAACGGCAGTAGCACCTGATCTTTCATTGAAAACTGCGGGTCCGAAATCGGGTTTCCAAACAGGATCAGCAAGCTTTTTCTTCAGACCTTCATATTCACCCGACCTGCAACTGGCAAGGTTTCTACTTTCGGTAGTGCTGGCAGCATTCTCATAGCAATATACAGGAATTCCCAGTTCATTTCCGATCCTGGCGCCTACTTTATGAGCATATTGCAACAGTCTCTTCCATCGTCACTCCTGAAACAGGGATGAACGGGCAAACATCCGTCGCTCCCATTCTGGGATGAGCGCCATGGTGCTTTGACATATCAATAAGCTCCGATGCCTTTTTAACCGCAAGAAATGCAGCCTCTGCTACTGAATCAGGATCTCCTACAAATGTCACAACAGTCCGGTTTGTGTCTTTTCCCGGATCAACATCAAGCAGCTTGACTCCTTCAACAGATTCGATAACATCTGTTATCTGTTTAATTACCGCATGTCCCTTCCTTCACTGAAATTCGGAACACATTCGATGATCTTCTTCTCCATGTTTTTTAAGTATATTTTTTACCACAAAGTCACCCTACTATCAAATATAGGAGCTTCAAGCTTGATATCTTCAAAATCAAATCCATTAACCGCAGAGGTAAGTGCTTTGTGGTTAATGATTTCAACTATATTATTATTTTGCCTTTAAGTATTACAGTATTCGATGAGATTACTTCCAAAAGCATAAGGCATAAACTCATACGAAGGGATCTCTTTTGTAATAAATACATTGGCAACTTTTCCTTTGGCTATTGATCCATGCGTTTCCGAAAGTCCCATTGCGTATGCCGAATTGATCGTTACAGCGTTTATTACTTCTTCAGGAAGCATTTTCAGGTTTATACAACCCAGCGACATTATGAATTTCATATTTCCTGATGGCGATGAGCCTGGGTTATAATCAGAAGCAAGGGCAACCGGTAAACCTGCATCAATCATTTTTCTTGCAGGAGGATACTGCATCCCCAGGAAAAAAGCCGAACCCGGCAGCAATGTCGGCATAGTATCAGTGTCTGAAAGAGCCATTATTTCTTCATCACCTGTAAATTCAAGATGATCCACAGAGAGTGCATTATATTTAACACCAGTCTGAATTCCTCCGGAATAATCAAGCTCATTTGCATGGATTTTGGCATCAGTCCATATTTCATCCCGGCCATAAGAATTCTTTCAGTATCCTCAACAGTAAAGAACCCTTTGTCACAAAAAACATCAATATAATCAGCAAGATCATCATGATGCAATAACAGGAATCATTTCATTAATAATGAGATCGACATATTTCTCCCTGTTATCTTTATATTCCTCAGGCACAGCATGAGCGGCAAGAAATGTTGCTTTGACTTCAACAGGGTTGTCTCTTTTAATCTTCTTATAACCCTGAGCATTTTCAGTTCATCAGCCAGATTAAGGCCATAACCGCTTTTTATTTCAACCGCTCCTGTACCGAGTGAAATAATTTCATCTTATCCTTTTTACAGATTGATTGTAGAGATCATCTTCGGAGGTTTCATGAAGCTTCTTTGCAGAGTTGAGTATTCCGCCTCCCCTTTTTGCTATCTCCATATATGACAATCCCCGGATTTTGTCGATGTATTCAATTTCCCTGCTGCCTGAATAGACAAGATGTGTATGAGAATCACAAAATGAAGGAAAAACGAATTTTCCGGAAGCATCTATCGTTTCCGGCTCTGGATTTTCAGTTAAAGAAGTACTTTTATGCAGCATCTTTCATCTGACCGAAATCAACGATCAACCCGTCGCGAATTAAAAGATATGCATTTGTTATTGTAGATAATGAAGACATCCCGGCACCACAAATCTTCAGTTTAGGATGATCTTCAGTCTGAACGAGGCATTTTATATTCTTAATTAGTAAGCCTGTAAGCATTTAGTCGTAGAAATAAGGTCCTAAGGTAGCAAATATTAAAAAAAGTGACCATAATTTCCATTTTTCTTTATCTTTAACGATAGGAACCTAAACCTATACCTATGAAAAAAAATTTATTTATCATCCTTATATCCATGCTGGTACTTTCGGTATCGGCACAGGAGAAAAAGGCTAAAACCGGTTGGAACTTCGGTGGAGCATTACCTGCTGTTACTTATGACTCAGATCTTGGGTTGGAGTACGGTGCTCTTGCTACTTTTTCAATTATGGTGATCCGAGTATATATCCCGATTATCTCGATTATACTTATACAGAAATTTCAAGATATACAAAAGGAAGCGGAATATACAGGTTCATGTTTGAATCACGTCATATTATTCCTCATGTGACATGGGTAAGTGACCTCAGCTACCTTCCGGATAAAGCCGCACAGTTTTATGGATTCAACGGATATGAGTCAGTTTATAATAAAGACTGGATGGATGATGAACTATCCCCAGATATCTACAGAACAAGAATGTTTTACCGCTACCAGAAAAATCAGTTCAGGTTTAAAAATGATTTTTCAGGAAAACTTTCCGGTGAACATTTCAAATGGAACGCCGGATTTGCTTTTCAGGATTTCGAGACAAGCTCGGTAAACATTGACAAGCTGAATAAGGGTAAAAAAGATAAACTGCCATCTGTTGCTGATGAGCCCGGGCTTTTCGAACGTTACCAGGCACTTGGTATAATACCGGAAGATGAAGTAAACGGAGGCTGGGTGAATACCATCAAAGCCGGGCTGACATGGGATAGCCGTGATAACAAACCCAACCCGATGAAAGGACTTTGGACTGAAGCTGGAATTGAAGCAGCTCCAAAATTCATGGGCAACAATTCAGGATTTTCTAAACTTTATATAATTCATCGTCAGTATTTTACATTAATTGAAAAGGATCTTTCATTTGTGTACCGTCTGGGATATCAGTCCACTCTTACCGGACACACCCCTTTCTACTATCAGTCGCAGGTTATTACATCGAGACTCACGGGAGCAACATCTGAAGGTTTAGGTGGCGCTAAAACACTGAGAGGTGTTCTCAGAGACCGTGTTGTCGGCGATGCGTTTTTCATGGGTAATGTGGAGCTTCGCTGGAAACCAATATACTTTAAGTTTTTGAAACAGGAATGTTACCTGGGGCTGAACGGCTTTTATGATTTCGGAGTCATTACAAAAGACATCAAGTTGCCAGACAATCTGAATGATACTTTCAATACACTTTATAATTCAGACGGAACAACCGAGAATTTCTCAGATTATTTTAAACCCGGAAAAGAAAAACTGCATCAGAGTGCCGGAGTAAGCGTAATGCTCGTGATGAATCAGAATTTCGTGGTTGCAATTGATTGCGGGAAAGCTTTTAATGAACAGGATGGAAATATCGGGTTCTCAATTGGATTGAATTATCTCTTTTAACCGATCATTGTAATATTATCAGGCTGGATCCGGAAAGGGTTCAGCCTTTTTTGTGAAAATCCACAAAGAACTTATCTGTCTTGCAAATCGCATATCGCCAATTATACATTAAACAATTAACACATCGCATATCGCCTGTAATATAAATCACATTCCTAAAATCCTTTCAGGAAATATCCCAATCCTACACCCAGGTAATTGCCAATTATATAACCTATTATACCTACTGTGATACCAGTAATAATTACATCTTTGTTTTTAAGAGCTCCTGCCACAACCGGAACAAAAGGAGGAGAGAAGACAAATGCAGTGGTAGTGATCAGAAAGTCATCGGCATTCACCTTGAAAATTTTTGAAAGGAGAAGATGAAGGATAAGAGAACCGAAATAGGCATAAGAGATATAAGCAAAGAGTCCCAGGAAACCTATACTGAAAATTACCTTCAGATCTGCCATAGATGCAACTGCAAAGGAAAAGACTAATATAAAATACATTCCAAGCTGAAATGTCTTTTCTATCTTGTTTATCCATGTAATGAGCGATGCCAGTATAGCAAGTGTTGTGATGGACAGGATAACCACAACCATCTGTGAGATTTTTGGAAGCAGCAGGCTTATCCCGAAAGAAACAGCAAAAATAAGCAAGGCAAGGCCCAGCGCTTTAAGCAGAGGTACAACACGGCCCTTCCTGAACATCCCGGAATAATCTTCAAAGCTTTCAGCTTCCTCAATTATTTCCTGATTCACCTCTTTCTCAACCTGAGATTTGAAAGGAGGTAAAATCGCCCTGAATATTCGTGGCCCGACAGTAATAAAAAATATTATTGTTATTGCGCCCACAATCATGTCGTAAGTGCTTGTCATAACAAACAGATTAGGATCCACTCCAAGAGCAACTTTAAGAGAAACAAGATTTGGGGTACCTCCTGTATAGACCCCGACCAGCATACCTGCAACTTTCCACGACTCAGGAACAACATTTTTAAATATAAAATAACCCGAGGATACAATTATTACAACAGAAACCAGAGCAAGAACCATTGAGATTAACCCATCTTTGGCGAAACGAAGCCATCTTTTTATGTTCAATGAGAAAAGAAGCAAAGGAAAAGACAACGGAACGATGACTGAAACCAGCATATCCTGAGCAGAGGCAATGGAATTAACATAACTATCACCCTGACTGATCGTTCCTGCATCGAGCAAGTGCCTGTAACTCTGTATCGGGAAGAGCGGCGCGGCCTTGTAAAGCAAGACGATATGCATCACTTCCCTGTGGCAGAATCCCCGTACTTCCAAGGAGTAAACCAAATCCATATGCAAGAACAATTGATCCGAGTTTTTTAAGACCCGACCATCTCTTACACAAATAGATGATTACCAAAGGAAATAAGAAATAAAAAGTGATGAGAAGAAGAATTTTAAACATACGATCTGGTTTATGTATCGATCAAATATAAAAAAAGCGACTCACTGAGCAGCGAGTCGCAATAAAAATAGGTGTTAATACTTATCTCAGTTTCAATCGCAGTCTTCAAAACTCTTCTGATATTGCTCAATAGCTTTAATGCTCATTCCCATACTTGAAAATCCGCCATCATGAAACAGATTCTGCATTGTCACCTTTCTTGTAAGATCAGAAAAGAGGGCCACACAATAATCTGCACATTCCTCTGCAGTCGCATTTCCAAGGGGGGACATTCTCTCTGAAAAGTCAATAAGAGATTCAAATCCATGAATGCCACTACCTGCTGTTGTTGCAGTTGGAGATTGTGAAACTGTGTTTACCCTCACTTTTTTATCGCGGCCATAGATATAGCCAAAGCTTCTTGCAATGGATTCCAGCAGTGCCTTGGCATCACCCATATCATTATAGCCCGACAGAGTACGCTGAGCTGCAACATAAGACAATGCAACCACAGATCCCCACTCCTTCAAAGCATCCATTTTATATGCTGTCTGAAGCACTCTGTGAAAGCTAAGTGCTGAAATGTCAAAAGTCTTAAGCATATTTTCATAACTGGTCTGTTCGTAAGGAATATCTTTTCTTACGTTAGGTGACATGCCAATTGAATGCAGGATAAAATCAAACTTACCACCGAATACCTTCATGCTTTCGGAAAGAAGATTCTCAATCTCATCCATCTTTGTTGCGTCAGCAGGAATAACCTGACTTCCTGTAATTTTGGCCAGATCGTTTATATTTCCAAGCCTTAGAGCAACCGGCGAATTAGTAAGCATCAGCTCGGCTCCCTGCTCCCAGGCTTTAAGGGCAACCTGCCATGCAATCGATTTTTCATTTAAGGCGCCAAAAATTATTCCCTTTTTACCTTTTAATAGTCCTTCCATCTTATTTTTGATTTGTATGGTTTACAGCAAACAATCTACAAAAATACTAATTTATTGGAAATCAAAAAGTAATGTAGGTGCTGGGTGCTGGGTGCTAGTTGATTCCGGCTTTCAGAAGTTCTCTTGCGTTTTTCATGGCAGTTTCGGTTACTTCGCTTCCGCTGAGTAATCTTGCTACTTCAAGAATTCTTTCATCATGCGTAAGAATTTTACCGAGTAAAGGTTGAATTCTCAGTATCATCTTTATAAACATGATAGTGCCTGGTGCCTCTTGATGCGACCTGAGGCAGATGGGTAATATTTATTACCTGCATATATTTTCCCATGCCGGAGAGGATCTGACCAACTTTATCTGCAACTTCTCCGGATACTCCGGAGTCAATTTCGTCAAAAATGATGGTTGGCAGATTATTGTTTTTAGTCAGGAGCGATTTAAGGCTGAGCATAACTCTCGACAGTTCACCACCGGATGCTATTCTGGCAAGATTCTCAGGAGCAATCTGTTTATTTGCGGAGAAAAGAAAATCGGCCTGATCAACGCCGGTACCTGAATATTCCTTTAATCTTGTCAGAGAAATTCTGAATTTTGCATTCGGAATCCCCAGTTGTTTAAGCAGATCAGTGATCTTCGATTCAATATCAGGCAGAACACTGTTCCTTTTATCTGAGATTTCCTCTGAAATGGTTTTCAGATGATCCGATTCTATTTTGATTAAATCTTCAATTTCTGACAGACGTTCATCGCCAGAAACAATTGCATTTATTAATCCTTCAATCTCCTCTTTTCTTTTGATAAGTTCATCGAGATCACTTACCCGGTGTTTTTGAATCAGAGAATAAATCGTATCGAGCCTGTTATTAACATATAACAGTCGCCCTGGATCAGCTTCAATTGAAGACGATAATTTTTCAATCTCCGCCGCCAGATCGTCAAGTTCGATTATTACCGATTCAGTGCGCGAATAGAGACTTTCACCCTCAGAGATGAATGATCTGATTTTACCCAGGTTTGTCTTTACCTCCCGCAGCATTGAAAGAATAGAAATGTCTTCTGCAAAAAACAAGTCGGATGAAGTGCTCAGAGCAAGCTTTATTTCTTCAGTATGACTTAGTAGCTCCTGTTCTGCTTCAAGTTCGGCCTGTTCACCTGGAATCAGTTTTGCTTCTTCCAGCTGATTATACTGAAACTGGTAATACTCGAGATCTGCTTTGTTCTTGTCAGCTTTTTCTCTGATAAACAGGTATTCTTTCAACAATTTACGATACACTGAAAATGATTCCCGGTATATTTCCTTGAGCTTAGCAGTCCCTGAGAATGAATCAATAAGATTCAGTTGAAATGAATTATCATTCAGCATCAGGGTCTGATGCTGCGAATGAATATCGATCAGTCTGTCGCCCAGCTCTTTAAGTATGTTGATTGTGACAGGAGTATCATTAATAAAAGCCCGTGATTTACCTGCCGGATTGATTTCCCTTCTCAGTGTTGAGACAGACTCATAATCGAGTTCATTTGAAATAAAAAAATCGTTTAGTTCATATTCATCGATCCTGAAAGTCCCTTCCACAATGCACTTTTCATTTTTATCGAGAAGAACTGACGAATCGGCCCTGGTGCCCAGAATAAGAGAAAGAGCTCCTAGAAGTATTGATTTTCCTGCACCTGTCTCCCCGGTAATAATCGTCAGTCCGGTATCAAGTTCAACGTCCAGTTCTTTTATAAGGGCATAATTCTGAACAAACAGTTTTATGAGCATATAACGATCTTATGGTGCGTTGGACGAATTGATCTTTTCATATTTTGCTTTATTTGCAGGATCTATTTCGGTCAGGATCTGCACAACACGGCTTTTTTCCTCAGGAAAAGCTTCTGAAAAAATATTAATAAATTCATCTGATTTTCCTTCCATCACTACCTGTATAAAATACATGAAGGGATCAGGTTTTTTTCGGTATACTTCCTGTATAAGCTTCAGACTCTCAACCATATTATTGCGGGCTTCAGCAATTCTTAGATTCCATCTTGTCGAGACCATTCAGATTATATTCATAGAGAAATTGCCGCACGCCTTCATATTCTTTGTCGAGAGCATTTTTAACCAGCCAGTATCTGTTCCTGTTTCGCGATCCATCGTATGGTTTCCATCCCGGTTCAGGGGCATTTTGTGCGCTCGTAACTATTTTTTCTGCCATCTGGTAAAATTCAGTACCTCCCAAAGGAGAAAAAGAATCATAATCAAACCCAAGAATCATATAAGTATAATAAGCCAGAACGGATACCAGGCTTGATCTATAGGTACTGGGATCAAATTCAAGAGGTTGAAACTCAACATATCTGAACTGGAAGCTGTTATCTATAAAGTTGAGTACTGTCGATTTATATGTGGTATTGAATACCGGCCTGCTCAGCTGGATCTGAATCGTGCCTCTGAATTCATCGGCTGATAACTGATCGTTCAGATTAATCAGGATATTGCAGTCAATTCTTTCTGCATAGCTGAATACATGATTTGTCCAAACCGTATTATTCATAAATTCATAAAGATCGCGCTGCATGCTCTCAAAAACCTGCCTGTTTGAACCCTGAATGCTTTGGGCAGAGATCTGGATATTACAGTTCAGCTCCTGGGCATTAATCGTTGCTGTCAGAAGAACCAGAAAAAAAATGATGAAATATTTGAAACGATACATCATTATAGCCGATATTTAGTGAATCAAAGAAACGATTTTATCAAGGATATCCTTTGCAGCGTCATCTTTTGATTTCAACTCAAATTTATTAATAATATTGTTCCGATCGATGATTGTAATCTTGTTTGTATCATGACCAAACCCGGCACCCTTTTCATTCAAGTGAATTCAGGATTATCAGATCGAGATTTTTCCTGTGAAGCTTCTCCCTGGCATTTGCAAGCTCATTGTCTGTTTCAAGGGCAAATCCGGCGAGGATCTGTGTAGCTCTTTTAGTGAGTCCAAGAGTTTTCGCAATGTCGGTTGTCGGTTTAAGTTTGAGCAAGAAACTATTCGTTTCTTTCTTGATCTTTTTTTCTGAGATCTCTTCAGGAGTGAAATCTGCAACCGCAGCTGCAAGAATTGCAATATCGCAATCGCTGAACCGTGCAATGCATTCATCGGCCATCGATTGTGCAGTAATAACATTAATGATATTTACCGAAGAATTTTTGGGAAATATATTTACAGGACCGAGTACAAGATCAACAGATGCACCATAGTCTGCAGCGGTATCAGCCAGGGCAATACCCATTTTGCCTGAGGAATGATTACTTAGAAAGCGTACAGGGTCGATTGGTTCGCGTGTAGGTCCCGCGTTAATAAGAAAACGTTTGCCTTTCAGAGGCTTATAGTTTTTTTTTTCGCAAAAAAATCTTCGATCTCTTTTACAATTTCCTCAGGTTCCGCCATCCGGCCTTTTCCTGACAGACCGCTGGCGAGCTCTCCGCTGGCAGGTTCGAGTATAATGTTGCCAAAAGCTTTCAGAGTCTCGATATTAATTATCGTTGCAGGATGGCTTAACATATCCATATCCATCGAAGGAGCAACAAATATGGGGCACCGGGCCGAAAGGTATGTAGTAAGCAACAGATTGTCGGCTATCCCATTGGCCATTTTACCAAGTGTATTAGCTGTTGCAGGAGCAATAAGGAATAGGTTTGCCCATAGTCCAAGATCAACATGACTATTCCAGTTGCCGTTGCCGGGATCAAAAAATTCTGAATAAACGGGGTTTTTAGATAATGTTGAAAGAGTCAGGGGTGTTATAAATTCCTTTGAATGATCGGTCATAATTACTCTGACGTCGGCGCCACTCTTAACGAGCAACCGGATGATAGTTGCAGTTTTATAAGCTGCAATACCTCCGGTTACACCGATAAGTATGTTTTTGCCTTTCAGCATATATGACAGATTTTACTTCTGTTTGGCAGGGTTTTCAGGATTTCTGTAGAAGATTTTACCTTCTTCAAGTTCCTGTAAAGCTATAAGAGTTGGTTTCGGTAACCTCTCGTAGAATTTTGATATTTCAATCTGTTCGCGGTTTTCGAATACCTCTTCGAGATTATCGCTGTATGAAGCAAATTCTTCCAGTTTTTTGTTCAGTTCCTGCTTCATCTCCACAGAGATCTGATTGGCTCTTCTTGAGACTACAATTACGGTTTCATATATATTTCCGGTTCCCTGGGTCATCAGGTCCAGATTTCGTGTAACTGTTGTTACGGGTGCTACTGATTTTCTATAATCCATAGATATATTTTATTATTTAACTCCGCTGTCAGGTATACCTGCTTTTAGAAATTTGTTTGTTTTCTGGTAGATTCCGCTTACATCTTTAGTATAGCTGGTTTCCGGAAATTCTTCCATAAATGAATAATAATCATCGAGTGTAGCCTGGTATCTCTCTTTTTGTTTATTAGCCAGACTTAATTCCGCATACTGGAAAAGTGAATTAAGTTTCAGATACATCATCTTTTCCCTGTATTTTGAATTTGCATACTCCTTCAGGCTGTTGTTTAAAGCAACTACTGCGGCTTTATACTCTTTCCTGTCGTAATATAGTTTTGCGTTTAGATATGATTTCTCAACAAGTTTATCCTGAAGGTCATTTATCATCTTCCTGCTCTCTTCCACTTTCGGACTGTTGGGGAACCTGTTGATGAAAATATTGAATCCTTCAATGGCGTTTTTTGTATTTTCCTGGTCAAGCTCGGGTTTTGCAGAAATATTATAATCGCATAGGGCCGACATGTAATTGGCTTCTTCGGCATGTTTCCCAAACGGGAACTGATCCATAAAAGATTTGAAATAATTGCCAGCCAAAAAATAATCCTTCATGCCAAAATAAGCCTGGCAGTTCATCCAGTTCATTTCCTCAGCCTCTTCAGTTGCCCTGTAGCGTGGAAGAATCTGAGTGAGCAATTCTGTAACTTTAACGTACTGCCCATCAGCAAAGTATTCAATTGCTTTAGTCTTTTTAAGTTCGAAATCTGAACTCTTCAATAGCTTTTCGTACTGACCACAGGAGCTTAGTAAAACAAGGAAAATCAGGACAATATATAATCTTAATCTCATATAAAAAATTGTTGCGCAAAATTACTGAAAAATATTTCATTTAAGGCATAAAACGCAATAAATCTGTATTTATTATAGTTTGTGAAGGCTAAAGGGAAATTAGGTATAAATAGGTATTCATGTACGAATGCGATTGCTTAATTTTGGGAAAATTTTTACAAAACTTTATCATGGACATATTTGAAAAGATTAAAAACAACAGAGGAGCATTAGGGGCATATCAGGAATTTGGTCATGGATATTTTGCATTTCCGAAACTGGAGGGTGAAATAGCCCCTCATATGACGTTCAGAGGAAAGAAAGTCCTGACATGGAGTCTTAACAATTATCTTGGACTGGCTAATCTTCCTGAGATCAGGCAAGCTGATTCTGAAGCGACTGAAAAATATGGACTGGCATACCCGATGGGTGCAAGAATGATGTCGGGACACACCACAAATCATGAAAAATTTGAAGAAATGGCTGCTCGCTTTGTTCACAAAGAGGACGCTTTTCTACTGAATTTCGGATATCAGGGAATGGTTTCGATAATTGATGCTCTGGTCGACCGTCATGATGTAATTGTTTATGATTCTGAAGCTCATGCCTGTATAATGGATGGTCTCCGTCTGCATATAGGTAAAAGGTTTGTTTTTCCGCATAATGACATCGACAGCTGTGAAAAGCAGCTCCAAAGAGCCCAGAAGCTGACTGAAGAATCGGGGGGCGGCATCCTGGTGATAACAGAAGGTGTTTTCGGAATGGCCGGTGATTTAGGCAAACTCGATAAGATTACTGCATTAAAAAAGAAATATCAATTCCGTTTTCTCGTCGATGATGCTCATGGTTTTGGAACCATGGGGGCTACAGGAAGTGGTACCGGGGAACATTTCGGAGTACAGGACCTTATAGATGTTTACTTTGCGACTTTTGCAAAATCCATGGCCGGTATCGGAGGTTTTGTTGCAAGTACAAGTGATGTAATTGATTATTTACGATATAATCTTCGTTCACAGATTTATGCAAAATCATTACCAATGGCAATGACACTGGGAGCGATTAAAAGACTGGAATTTATTCAGGCTCATCCTGAGCAGAAGGAAAAACTCTGGAAAGTTGTACATGCCCTTCAGAAAGGATTGAAAGAAGCTGGTCTGAATCTCGGAAAAACAGAGTCGCCTGTTACACCTGTCTTCATGAAGAGCGGAGTTCCCCAGGCAACACAGATGATATATGATCTTCGTGAGAACTATGGAATTTTCTGCTCTGTAGTCATTTATCCGGTTGTTCCAAGGGACGTTGTTATGTTGCGACTGATTCCTACCGCAGCACACACGATGGAAGATGTAGAATATACAATAAAGGCATTCAGGGAGATAAAGGCGAAAGTGGACAACAATGTTTATCCCGATAAACTTGCGGATTTTACAAAATGAATAAGTAAAATCTTTAAATTATAAACTTTATTTCCGGATACAGTTATTTTTGAAGAAAATGATGCTTCCAATTAATTATTAACAATCAGAGATTAATCGAACAAAAAGCTATACAATCCGTTATACTCAACAAATCACCAGCCTCATTAAATTTTCCGTGACCTTCTGATTTTATAATAAATAATAGTTTTACGTTAATGGATAGTAAGAGCCATAATCATAATATTTTAAAAGGATATAACCTTCTGTTCTATTTTGCAGGAAGTATGATCATGCATGAACCATCGGAAGAATGTATCGTAGATTTCTGGGAAAAAGGAATCCTCAGAAATCTGCCTGTTTCAAGCTCGAACCCTATATTTGTTAAAGCTGCTTCCCAGTTGCGTGAATCATTTGCCGACAGGAAAACTTTTGGAAAACAATTGCACGAAGATTACCTAAGACTATTTAGAAGAGAGTTTCTTGCATTAGCACCGGCTTATGAATCGGATTATAGTTACGAGATTTTCAAAAATTCAGGATTCCGTCCTTCAAAAGTCACAGAGTTTTATGATTCCTATGGATGGAAATCAAAATTCAAGGGAAAGATCGATGACGATCATCTCGGCATTGAGTTATTGTTTCTTACACTTCTTATCGATAAATATCTAACACTCGATGATGAAGCCTGCAGAGGCGAGATGAGAAAAGAAATTAAACGATTTATAAATTCGCATATTCTGTCATGGGTACCGGTCTGGAACCAAAAAATACAGACGCAGGCAAACACATTGGCATTCAAAGGTATAGGTAATTTAATTCTTGCATGTTCCGAGGACATATTTCTGCTTTTTGATCAGAAATCGGAGGCACCTATTTCTTCAAACGCTTTCAAAAATTAGGATTGAAAAAGTTTGAAATTGCATCAAAATAGTATTCCCTCCATCCTTCAGCAATACCGCTGAATTCCTCATCGGGAATGTTAATATGCTCAACGGTTACCATTGAGTTTTCCCGGTCAGGATGTATTGTTATTGTCACAATCGATTTGTCGGACTGATCACCAAAATACCACTCCTGAACTATTTTTTTATCCTGGATAAATTCCAGATTTTTACCCGTAATATCGCCTTCCCATAAAGAGAATTCGCTCCCGGGTTCCGTGCTCATCTGTGCTGGATAACCCGACCACAGTTCGATCGTGAAAGGATTTGTAATTGCAGAATAAACATCGGAAGGCTCTGCTTTTATTTTGAATGTCTTTTTGAATGTTTTCATGATGAACTTTCTATACCGAAAAGTACCCAAGATGGTCTCAAATTGATTTTCTTCGTTCACCCCGTCCCCAAGGGGAGCGAAGAAAATCAATTTACTCCCCTTGGGGCCGGGGTGAATAAATTGATTTTCGAGCGATTGTTTCGAACCTATTAAATCTATTTTAATTCTGACAAATAACGTTCCGCATCAATAGCTGCCATGCAACCTGAACCGGCTGCTGTAACCGCCTGCCTGTAATGTGGATCCTGAACATCTCCGGCAGCAAATACTCCCGGGACATTTGTTTTTGAAGTACCGGGAATTGTTTTTATATATCCCACCTGGTCAGTATCCAGAAATGGTTTGAAAATATCAGAGTTAGGCGTATGACCAATCGCCAGAAAAAAACCATCAATCTTAACTTTAACAATTTCTTCTTCCTTTGTTCCCTTCTTCTTTACGAGTGTCACTCCTTCCACCCCATTTTCACCAAACAGATCAATTGGCAGATGTTCCCAGAGTATTTCAATATTTGCAGTCTTAAATACCCTGTTCTGCATCACCTTTGAGGCTCTGAGTTCATTCCTCCTGACAATGAGATATACTTTCCGGCAGAGACCCGCGAGATATGTTGCTTCTTCTGCAGCGGTATCTCCACCTCCTACCACTGCCACATCTTTTCCCTTATAAAAAAAACCATCGCAGGTAGCACAGGCTGAAACCCCCATACCGGCATATTGACGCTCCGACTCGAGTCCAAGGTATTTTGCAGTTGCTCCCGTTGCAATAATTACCGCGTCTGCTTCGATAATCTTCTGATCATCAAATGTCACTTTATGTTTGCTGCCTGAAAAATCAACCTCAGTAGCAATTCCAAACCGTATATCAGCACCAAATCTTTCAGCCTGCTGCTTAAAATCGCCCATCATCACAGGTCCTGAAATCCCTTTGGGATACCCCGGATAATTGTCAACCTCCGTTGTGGTTGTGAGTTGACCTCCCATTTCCAAACCTGTATACAGCACAGGATTAAGATTAGCCCTGGAGGCATAGATAGCTGCGGTATATCCGGCTGGTCCGGAACCGATTATTAGACATTTAACTTGTTCAATTTTTTCAATGACCGGCGTTTTTGAAATTTCTTTTTGCAGATCGAGCGGTTTAAAAATATCCATATAACTTTTTCCTTTATTTCAGATTGCAAATATAATCAACTTTGGCTTCCGGTCTGTGATTAATTTAACAGAAACTTACGCATAGTTTGCCTGCCGAATCTTATATCTTTGTTAAAACCCTTGCCTGACCTGTTTGTTAATAAATTAATTTGAAAATACATAGAACATGAAAGCAATAGTGTATAACAAAAAAAGTTATCCTGACAAACTTGTCTTTTCCGAAATTGACAAGCCAGTTCCGAATGACAACGAGGTCTTAATAAAAGTGTTTGCTGTCTCATTGAACGCCGCTGATTATCGCTCGATGAAAATGGGAATTATCCCGAAAGGAAAAATATTCGGAGCAGACATTGCCGGCCGGGTCAAATCGGTGGGTAAAAATATTTCTTTATTTAAAATAGGCGATGAAGTAATGGGCGATCTTGCCAGTTATGGCTTTGGAGGCCTTGCTGAGTATGTAACTGCTCCTGAAAAAGCATTAATCATCAAACCTGAGCAGATCTCATTTGAGGATGGGGCTACTTTCCCGATGGCCGCAATGACTGCCCTTCAGGCTTTACGTGATAAAGCCAACATCCAAAAAGGTCACACAGTACTGATTGTAGGCAGTTCAGGTGGTGTTGGAACATTTGCCATCCAGCTGGCTAAATATTTTGGGTCTGAGGTAACGGGAGTATGCAGTACAAAAAATATAGAGCTTGCATCATCGCTTGGTGCAGATCATGTTATTGATTACACAAAAGAGGATTTCACAAAAGAAGACAAAAGGTATAATATTATCTTAGGAGTTAATGGGAATTATCCGTTAACAGCCTATAAGAAAATTCTGACTCCAAATGGAACCTATGTCATGGTAGGAGGACATTTATCACAAATTTTCAAGTCACTTCTCTTTGGTCGGATATTATCTTTTGGATCAAAGAAAATGAATAGAGTAAGCACAAAAGCAAACAGAGCCGATCTTGAGTTTCTGTCAAAGCTTTTAGTGAATGGCACCATAAAATCTGTAATTGAACGGCGCTACCCGCTCGAAAAAGCAGTAGAAGCATTGAACTATGTGAAACAAGGGCACTCATCCGGAAAAGTTGTGATCAATATAAATTAACAGATTAAGGGAATATCATTTTTCGCGTTTTTATGAGAAATACATTAGTCTGATCAAATATCATCACTTCCTCTGACAAGAAATTATAAAAATGCATCAAAGATTATTCTGTCTGACATTATCGCTGTTACTACTATCATATCTTGTAGATGCACAGGAAAACTGGAAACTTGTGAAGGAAGAAGCTGGAATTAAAGTATATACAAAACCCGAATCAGGTTCTGATTATAAAGCATTTAAGGCTGAAATGGAGGTCAGCTGCAAAATTGAAAAAATAGTTGAAATTTTAAAAACCAGTGACACCAATAACAGCTGGATAGTCAATTGCAAGGGAATCGAATTACTGAAAACGGATGATAATGAACAGTATTACTATATCGAAACGCAATTACCCTTCCCCTTCAAAAACCGGGATATGGTATACCACTTTCAATATATAACAATAAACAGTGATCAAGTCATAGTAGATGTAACCGGAATGCCTGAGTATATTCAGCCAAAGGAAGGAATCGTAAGAATGGCAAAAACAAATGGCTACTGGTTTCTAACCTCGCTTGGAACTGACAGGACTTCGGTAATTTACCAGATGCATGTAGAACCGGGAGGATTAATACCGGCATGGCTTGCAAACCCCTTCATTGTAAATGTACCTTTTTCCACTTTTAAGGAACTCAGAAAAATAATACAGAAATATTAAATCTATCGTCGGGTTGCACCGGGAAATATCTGATCTATAATAATTAAAATGTTTCGCTCAATCTGAATTGAGTACAATATTACTAACAAAAAAAGGGTCTGCGATGTCGCAAACCCTACAGTATTTGTCGGGGTGATCTGACTCGAACAGACGACCCCTTGCACCCCATGCAAGTGCGCTAGCCAACTGCGCCACACCCCGATTAACCTCCATAGCTTCGAAGAAGGTTTAAATTCTGTTGCAAAAATAATCAACTATTCGGATTATACAAGGTATACCTTAGATCCATATTTATTAAAATAAACAGTCCTGCCTGGCACCGTCGATTCCCCTGAGTTCGCCATGTGCACTAATCATATTACAAATGAGGCTGTCCCTTTCGAGACAGCCTCTACCCTTTTTTTTACCAACCATAAATTAGCCTACTTACCTGACTTAAAAACTAATTCATTTCCCAATTTACAGTATGAATAAACCAAACTAAAAGTAGTACACTCTTATTCCTTAAATGGTGAAATAAAGATCAAAACGGTACTAAAAACAGGTCATGTTAATATCTGATCTTTGTTGGTATTCCTTTGAATACAAAAATGACATTGTTCATCCAGTAATACTTGCTATCAATCTATCAGGGAATTCACATAACAATGCTATTTGATTTTCAAAGTTCTGGAAATAGCTTTCCCAACCAGATCATCCATCACTTTATAGCCTTTAAGATTTGGATGGACGCCATCAGGTGAATATTCAGCTTTCATTCCTTTTCGTTCGTCTGCCAAAGCAGAATGGTAATCAACATATTCAATTTTATTCTTTTTGGAATAAGTCTGCAACATAGCATTTAACTTCATAATTTTTTCTGCCGGTTCCAAACCGGGACTCCATGAGTACTCATAGACAGGAAGAACTGAACACAATACCACCTTAATATTGTTTACTTTTGCCAATTCAGCCATCGAAACAATATTCCCAAAAATACTCTCAAGTGTAGTTATACCAGTGTTTCCGGCAATATCATTAGTGCCGGCCAGAATAACTACAACAGAAGGGTTTAAATTAATAACATCATCCCGGAAACGAACAAGCATTTGGGGTGTTGTCTGAGCACTAATACCTCTGTCGATATAAGATTTATTCTTTGTAAAGAATTCACCATCAATGGTTTTCCAGAATTCAGTAATTGAATTACCCATAAACACAACACGTTTTTCTCCTGGAGCTACGGCCGGAAGATTCTTATTTTCGTCTGAGTACTTTTTTAAGAAGGCCCAATCCTTACGCAATCTTTCATCCATAACCTTGCGCAAGGAATCCATTTGTGCAGGAGTGAATCTTGGCATCCCGGCATTGCTTTTCTTATCGTCAGGTTGATTTACCTGACCAATGCAAATTGATGTATTGCTTGCTAAAAATAAAGATATGAAGGCGAACGCAAATAATTTATTCATTGTGGTTTTCATAAGCATTATTATTTGTTTTTTCATACTTAAAATCTTGGGCAAAATTCGACAATTTTTGAAACAGATATTTTTATTTGAACAACCGGGGTAAAAAATCGGCAAGAGACAGGCGCCATACTTTCCACTCATGTGATCCCGGAAAACCCTTGAAAATCACATCTAATTTATTTTCATTGAAGGTATTAACTGCTTTTTGGGTGTATCCGTATCGCGGATCCTGCTCTCCACAAGTGATATAGAACAATCTTAAACTCTGGTTAAAAGCGCCTGATTTTGTCAATAATCCTGGTATTTGCTTCTCAGGATCAAATGCCCCATAACCGCCTTGTACGCCTCCGAACATACCTGAGCTGAAGATCCCTATCCAGGCAAATTTATCGGTATTCCGCAGTCCGATGTTAAATGTCTGGCCTCCACCCATTGATAATCCTGCAATCGCCCTGAATTCCTGGCTGGCCAATACCCTGTAATTGGCTTCGATGTATGGGATAATATCATTTATGATGCTGGTTTCATAACCTCCACCGGTTGCCAGGGGAGGAGGAAAAGAATTTTGAAGTCTGGTTTCCCTTGGAACTTCAGTAATTGCAGCAACTTCAGTGGCATTGCCATTAGGCATTACTATAATCATAGGTTTCGCTTTACCCTGAGCGATGAGGTTATCTGCGATCTGAACAGCTCTTCCCATAGTAGCCCATGCATCTTCGTCGCCGCCGCCGCCATGATGAAGGTAGAGAACCGGATATTTATCCTGGTTTTTATTATAACCGGCAGGAGTATAAATATACATCCTTCTGTCCATTTTCAGTGTTGGTGAATTGTACCATTCTTTGGTCAGATTGCCGTGAGGAACATTCTTTACCGTATATAATTCAGATTCCACACCAGGAACAACCAGGACACTGGCATACCTTGAACCATCGCGCACAGTCAGTGGATTCGACGGATCAATTGTTCTAATTCCGTCAACAATAAAATAATAATTGTAATATTCCGGTTTTAACGGACCTAAAGTCACTGTCCATAATCCTGTGTCATTCTTAACCAGCAGCTCGCCCGACCCCGGAGCAGACCATTCACCTGAAACTTTAATTACCTCCGCTCCTTTGGAATACAACCGGAAAGTAACCTTATTATCAGGGGAAATCTCAGGAGAAGCAGGAAGAGCAAGCCTTGACGGCAGTGGAGACTGGGCCAGTATAGTAACGACAGATACAATGCTTAGCAGGAATATATACGCTAACTTAATTGATTGGTTAATATGTTTACTTTTCATAATGTGAGAGGATTTCTATTTATTTAAATAACAGCGGCGCAAAATGCAATTAATCATATCTCCAAACATAAACACTATGTCTCCTGGCATTTGTGAAGTGGTGGATTTCAATTACATCCATCATACAGTCAAAGTTTTTCTGGCTTCTCTGTCAGGATCATTCTTTACCTCACACTTATCATCCAGAATCATTGTTTCTCCATTTGCCGTTGTGTACCTTGGCCAATCAGGCAAACCTCCGCCTTTAGGATTGCCAGTCTTCATGAACTGTACAAGCGCGTCTGACATTTTTGCTGCTAAACTTCTTGGCCTTGCTCCTCCACCTGTGTGAGAAATCTGAACATCAGTATTATAAAACCAGAAACCAATATCCATAGTATGGAAGGCTCTCAGTCTGCCATCAAAGAGAGGAGGATTCCATCCAAACCAGGCAAGATAAACCGGAGCCTGTTGCTGTGCTTTTGCATTAGCCGTCGCAATAGTCTGTATTCTGTTGCTTATATGCCATTGATAATATTTCTATTGGCTTTTTGTCAGGGAAATTCTTGGCATATGCATCAATGATATTTGATGCATTTTCAGCCAATGAGACTCCAAATCCTCTTGTTGTTTTGGCTAACTCTTTTGCTTTATCCAATGTAATATTTTCAAGTGATGAATCGAACGAACTCGGTGATCTTTCATAAAATGTACTACAGATTATCATAGGTATTTCTGATGATAATTCACTGGAATAGAAAGGTTGTTGAGGAATATAAATTCCATCTGCCACAGGACCAAATCCTCTCATCATACCAGTTACTCCTGATTCTGTTCTTAATTTCATACTGGCTTTGTTAGCAATTGCATAATAGTCCTTCCATGGCATATCCTGAAGTTTATCAATCTGAGATGCTGATAACCCGGCTTCCTTAAGAATATATGATCCAAGTTTTTCAGAGTAATCCTTCTGCCCGCCACTAAGAGTATTCCCACTTAATGCTACGGCTTTATGGAACAATCCTTTAGCTGATGGCATTGCAGTAAGAGTACAAACTTTTGCGCCTCCTCCTGATTGACCCATTATGGTTACATTATCCGGATCACCTCCAAAATTTGAAATATTATCACGAATCCATTCCAGGGCAGCAACTATATCAAGCATACCAACATTTCCGGATGCCGCAAATTTTTCACCTCCTACTCCTGCAAAATTTGCAAAACCCATTGGCCCCAACCTGTGATTCAGAGAACAAAAAACAATATTTCCCTGACGACTCAGATTTTCACCATGGTACTCCGGATGTTCAATCGAATTTCCGCTTGTGAATCCCCCTCCATGAAGCCAAAGCAATACCGGTCGTTTTGTGTTGTCTTTATATCCCGGAGTCCATACATTTATCCCAAGGCAATTTTCACTTACATCATCATAATGCCAGTAGTCGGTAAAGGCCAGATATCTGTTTGCATAAAAATTATCCAGTAATTGTGGTGCTGAATTAGGCCAGTAGACAGCAGGATAAACTTCTGTCCAGGGATCTGGTTTTTGAGGAGGCATGAATCTGTTTTTTCCCGCAGTATTTGCTCCGTAAGGTATTCCCAGAAAATTATAAATGTCCCTATGAATAAACCCTCTTACTTTTCCATTTGTAGTATCAGCTACAGCAATGTTATCACCAATAAAAAGTATCTGACCATCTTCATCTTCCTTTTTTACGGAGATGCGATGTACATGAGGTTAATGAAATGGCTGATGGTTCCAAGAGTTAATCCGGCAGCTCCTGCACCCAGATTCTGAATGAATTTACGTCTGTTTGATTTCATATTAATTTCTTTATGAGTAAGTTGGATAATAAAGATTGCTTTTAGTACCTATTTTTGATTTTCCGGATATAAATTGATAGAACCAAGCTCCCACATGTCAAGTGATTTTATTTTTACCTTTCCATTGTTTGAGAAAAAGTTAATTCCTGTACTTGAATTATCGGGATATATTTTACTGGATATTGAAGTTTCACCATCGTTGCCAAAGACCTCAATGGAACATTTATCGATAAAAATATGTAACTTAACAGTATTAGTCCTGTTCTTAAGCGGACCTTTATTGATGGAGGGAAATACTTTACTAAAATCATCATACCCACTATTGCGGCGGTCAACATACAATACCTCTTTGGAAGCATTGTAACCAACAACTGTCTTCTCATTTTGTCCAACACATAAATTCAATCCGAAATCCTCAGCCGAAATATTCTCAAATTCCACAATAAGCTCATATGCATTCTTTGCCGGCACAAACTTCTTTGGTTGCCACGTTCCCTCAAATGTGGTTTGATCCACAGTTCTATGGATGGTTCTAAGAGATTCAAGTTCCTTTATGGGAGTTTGAGTCAGCCTTATGCCTTCGGGGAAAGTTTTCAATTCAAGACTTCTTGGCACCGAAAAAAGTCCCATTATGGGTTCAGAAAAAGTATATGTCCAGATTCCCATCCACCCTGTCCAGATTGTCCTCGTTTCCCCCGGAGCATAGTTGGACCAGGATCGTACGGCATAGTAATCTGCACCCCAGTCAATCCAGAAGGCTTTCTCCCAGCCCGGGTTATATTCTTCATATGGTGTTTTCGGCAAATCATCACTTAGCATTATGGCATCACAGAAAATATATCCTTTCATACTGAAACCTCCTGAAGCCAGGTTATCAACAATTTCAATATTTGCTTTTCTTCCCATGAATTCCGTCACATCCCATCCTGTCCAGCTTAAATGTGCATTGCCACTATTGCCTGTTTGGGTCCTCACAATTTTGCCATCTACAAGAAGATTAACACATTCATCGCCTGGATAGTAGCCTCCCCCGACGAGGAAATTGATATATTTTTTGGATATAGTGAATCCCGGAGATGTTATTTTCCCTTTTCCTGCACCGCTGCTTTTTATACACCGAAGTCCTTCTTTGCCATTGGTTTCTTCGGCCACTGTCGGACAATCACTGAATGCACTGCCGTCCATTTTCCAATCATCGAGACTTCTCTCAAAGTCGAATAATATCTTTCCCGACGGGTTGAATTTATCATATGAAAGCTCATTTATAAAGTCTTTATCCAAAGTGAATCGTTTGCCATCAAAATCACCAATAAAGTATTCACCATTGCGTGGCTGAAGACTAATTTCCAGAACCCATTTTATATTTGTTTTTTTGCCATCTACGGCCAATGGAAAAAAGTCAACACATTCCCATTGTCCTCCAACTGCGCCCCATGGACCGAATTTACTCATGTACTCCCAATCGATCATATTCTTTGAGCTGAAGAATCTGATCTCCTGAATCTCACACCATGGAACTACCATGATCCATTTCTTTTCCGGCGCGTACCAAAATACTTTGGGATCACGAAATGAGCCCGGGCTATTTGGAATTACAGCCGGTTTTTCATACCTGATCCAGGTCTTTGCTGTATCCGTGCTGTAGGCAATATCTTTACTCATTGAAGAAACCTGCCATGCAACTAAAGGAGGATTCCCATTTTTTCCAAATCCGCTGGTATTATTCGAATCGATAACGACTGATCCGGAAATTCCGCTTATCACCTGTGATCTGAACAATTCCGGACTAAAGCCGACTCCTGAAAAGAGCTTTTTATTAAAGTCATTCCTTGCCAAACCATATTTTGTCATTTTCCAATGGACAAGGTCATTACTTGTGGCAGAACCCCAGTTCAGATAGTACTTGCCGCCATAAAAAAACAATCCTGTCGGATCAATTGAAGGATAAAAATGATACTCCGGATTGTATTTATCGTTTGGATTGTTAGTTGAAATTCCCTGGCTATAAATCCTATTTTGGAGTATCAACAGTAAAAGTATCAACACATAATTTCTAAAATTACACATAGCTCTCATATTTCGTTAATAAATTTTCGGTTACATATAAAGCTCTAAACATAATTTAAAAAGCAGTGATCTCATCTGTACAAAATAATAAGTGCCTTATCTATTCAATTTTTACAAGGGTACCTCTTAACGGTGCAACTGGCGGCCCCGGCATGCCCATGAATCCTCCACCCTTTGATTCAATTGAAACAGTGGTAATGCCGCCCATCTCCGAAAATTTACACAGAATCTCCTCTGTACCCAGAGCTTCTTCAATAAACCGGGCTGTAATGGAAATTGTATTTTTGTCGGTCCAGTTATAGCCTGCAGCTGCTTTAATTATTGGTTGAAGAATTTTATAACTGGCATCTGCAGATTTTGAAGAAGGCCGGGGAGGCGCTAACAAAGAGGATGAGGATGTTTCAGACATTTTCCAGCTGTTCAATCCGCATTTTATGAAAGAAATATTGTTATCCCTTTTAATAGCAAAACTGCATTCCTTGCCGTTAAAAGAAAAATATACTGACTGGATGTTGTTGCTGTTTGTTGCCAATATAAATTCCTTACCCGATATTTTTGATTCTGTTTCTGATTGTGACAATCCCTGAGAAGCAAATGGTTTAAGTGCGAGTGTTGTTAGTTTTTTCTGCAGATCATTATTGATCACTGGATTTTCCGGAAGTGCAGTCTTATCAGATTTTATAGCTGGGAAAAGATAAGTATGAATCAGGTTCAGCTCATCCTGAGTATTTCTTGCATTGGCAGTAAATACTACGAAAGCATCTTTATCCGGGAATAGCATTACAAACTGGCCAGCCATTCCATCTAACCTGACACTGTTATTCCGGCCTCGCCACATCTGATAGCAGTATCCTTGTGCCCAATCATTCTGATCCTTAGGTCGTTTATTACCCGGGTCGTTGCTTTCAATCTTAAAGGAAGTTGCTTCCTTAATCCATTCTTTGGAAAGAAGCTGCTTTCCATTCCAAACACCGTTTTGCAGCAATAATTGTCCGAATTTTGCCAGATCCTCCGTACGAAGACGTAACCCTATCATTCCCAGGTTTATTCCCTGCGGGTTAAGATCCCAATCGATTCCATGGATTTCCAAAGGCTTGAAGATCCGTGGTTGCAGGTAATCGAAAACCGTCTGTCCTGTTACCTGCTGCACAATTGCTGAAAGCATAAAAGTTGCCATATTATTGTACTTAAAAACTGTACCCGGTTTATGGATCGGTGCAGTTTTGAGGAATATGTTGATCCAGTCGCCGTTGGTTCCCATAGCTCTGGGTTCAGGATCCTGTCCAACTGACATTGTCAGGAGATTTTGTACTGTAAGCTCTCTCATATATTCACTGAGCGAATCAGGCATAGAATTAGGGAAAAATGAGATAACCTTATCAGTTAATTTTAATCTGTTTTCTGAAACAGCAAGACCGAGAGCAGTTGCAGTAAAAGTTTTACTTGCAGAGAATAGTATATGCTTATAATCTGGTCCATATGGATTCCACCAGCCTTCGGCGATCACTTTCCCATGGCGAACAAACATAAAACTATGCAATTCGACTCTGCCTGTGTCAACGGCATTAAGAAAATCAACAATTCCTGCCGACGATACTCCCTGCGATTCAGGCGTACTTCTTTGTAATTTATTTATATTTTGTCCTGAAAGGGTAAATCCTACACCCAAATTAGCTATCAGGACGATGAGTAAAACTTTAAATGTTTTTTTCATATTATATCATAAATTAAGTTTAAGTTCAATTTTTAGTAAATACTCTTCATCTGCCACGCATCAAGAGAAATAAGTTCAGCTTCCTGTCCCTGGGATCTTAAGGAAATACCTGTGCTGTCATCACGGCCTGGTCTGACACTTACCGAAAGAGCTTGTTTACCATTCACAAAAACTTCAACCATACTTTTATCGATAAAGATTCGAAGCTTTAATGTTTCGCCGGAGTTCAAAAAGAATGGTAAAGTCAGTGGTGCACTAAAATTAGCATCAGAAAGTGATGATGAAAACGTGGTTTCAATGGATATCAGACTGGATGAAGGGGGACGAGGAGGTCGTTGCGATCCGAGCTTCCCCCCGGTGAATAATGGGACCAGATCGGCCGGCATAAGAGCTGTTTCAGGCGCTGAAATGTAACTCAGTCCATTTCCATTGTACCCTTTCCCTTTATAGACAATGATACGTGTGTATTCCTGCTTTTCAGGAGATCGCAAAATATTCATCTCGATCATTTGTGAATTCTTCATATCGATCTCTGCGGAAATTTCCATGGCGTTACCGGTGATACCTTTTAAAACTATTTCCTGGCTTCCGGGAAGCTTTAATTTCTCAATATGTTTAGCATCATAGCGAAGGGAAGAGATGTCGGCAACCGGCTCCTGACCCACTTCATCATCACCGATCAGTGTCACCCGTCTCGGAATCGTATACCCACCACCAGCGCTGGCAACTACAATGACTCCGCCTTTTCCATCAGGGGTGGCAGAAGGTGGTCCTATCCCGGCATGACCCGACCCGCTTGTAACCCGAAATTTATTATCCTCGGTATCATAATCTCCCAATAAAAACTGTCCACCACTCATATGGCTGAAGAAATACATAATATAACGATCACCAATTGGCCAGAAATAAGGACAGGCAAAATCATCTCCTACCATTGAAAACCTGTCGCCCTCCACAAACTGATGCATATATTCCCACTTTTTCAGATCTTTAGACCTGAAAAGATAAACTGCACCTGCAGGCATTCCACCGGTGCCAATCATTTTACCGGCAGATAAAGCATAATAAACACTGTCTCTCTTCCAGATACACGGGTCGAATACACTATACGGCAGAGGGAAACCTGTGGTACTTCTGGTAGGGATAACTGCATTGCCTGTAACTTTCTCCCAGTTCAGAAGCAATGGATCATCGGATATCGCTATCATATTACCCAGTGCTGTTCCATGATACATGGCAATCACACGTTTTCCTTCAACCAGTGTAGAACCAGAATAAACCTGCCGTTCCGGTCCTGGATAAATAGCATATGGAAGATCCTTCCAGTGAATCAGATCAGTACTGATCGCATGACCCCAATGCTGACGCCTGTCTTCAGTCGGAAATGCCTGATAGAAAAGATGCCAGTTGCCTTGCCAGAAACATAATCCATTAGGATCTCCAATCCAACCTTCCGGACCACAAAAATGATAGATCGGGCGGTAGCGATCGGTGGACAGTTTTTTGCGAGAATCAACAAAACTTTTAACCATCGCATTGACTTTAAGCTCTTGCTCCTGCATGACCAAAGTTTTAGAAAAAGTAATTTTTGGCACCGCTGAAATGTATGGTGGGTTATCAGCTTGTCCGTATGATGTATAAGATCCAAACAAAACAATAATAATCCATTGGAGAATAATTGCTTTACATTTCATTATTTTATCTATTTAGTTTACTTCGCCCACGCCTCTCCCTCAGGCGTCCGTCTCCATTCGAAATAGGCATCCAGAACCTTGAGTGATTCGGCGCTGGGCACAGGACCGGTGTGCGGAGTCTGGCTGAAGTACATCACCACAGGGTTGGTATCGCTGAAGGCTGGCCATGCAGGAACCTCTTTGCCGTTGGGATCACCAAACCTGGCAAAGTTGGTCCAATAGGAGGCCATAGCTTCCGATATCTTCAGGTCCGTCTTTGTAGTCTCAGGTTTCGAGGCATCAAGATGCATGAAGACATAAGGCACATCCTGGCCGTGTGGTGAACCATATCCGGCTCTTGGTGAGCCCTCGGGGTAATCCGGGTGTTGATCGAAACAATAATAGAAAACCTTTGATTTCCCGGTTTGAGACTGAAGTCGGGCCCAAATCCAGGTATGCCAGCCAAATGCCGCATCGCGTGTGAGGTCACGTGCGGTTTTCGGTACTATGTTCGGGCCGACTGGATAGGTTTTAATAAGGTCATCTGCAAATTTGCCGTAACGAGCCTTGACACCGGAAATATAGTCCTCCGGGGATTTTGGTGGTGAAAAACTCAGGCCTTCGTCGGAATTATAGCCCACGAGAATTGGTGTGTCATTGTATTTACCGGCAGCATAGAGTTTATATTGATCGTCGGGAATCACCCATCCATCGATTATCGGCCATGCAAGTCCCCGGATTGCTGGCAGTTTGTCGGCGCTTACCTTCCGCAGTTCTGCGACTGACGAAACTCCAGCGCCCTTGACGTAGGCTTCTCCGTCATGTTCCGCTTCCGGAAGTCGTTTCATATTCTCGCCCGGAAAGAGGGTGGGCCGTGGCGGTCCAAACGATCCGCCACTTTGAGAGATGGCGCCATGGAATAGTCCTTTGGCCAGTGGAGATGCGCATAACATACTAACTGCAATACCACCGGCCGATTCACCGAAAATCGTCACCTTATTCGGGTCGCCACCGAAAGCAGAGATATTCTTTTGCACCCATTTGAGTCCTGCTATCATATCAAGCAAACCATAATTCCCGGAAACATGATTCGGGCTCTCGGCGCTCAACTCGGGGTGTGATAAAAATCCGAGCTGGCCTACACGGTATGCGATGCATACCAGTACCACGCCCTTTTTGGCAAGACTATCTCCGCTGAATATCGCTTCGGAGGCGGACCCTGCGTTGAATCCACCGCCGTGGATCCAAACAAGCACTGGTATGCGCTCACCGGCTGATTTCGCAGGTGTCCAGATATTCAAATACAGACAGTCCTCGCTATTTCCGAAAGCAAATTTCATACCTTCTACCGGGCCCGGAGCAAACTTGCTGGCTTGTCTTACGCCCTCCCAGCTTGCAATGGATTCAGGGGCACGCCACCGGAGGTCGCCAATAGGCGGCGCGGCAAACGGGACACCTCTGTAAACCGTCAACCCGTCTTCAGATGTTCCCTGTAACAATCCGCTCTCGACTTTTACGGGCGAAGGATGCTGCGCGAAGCCATTTCCTATTGCAAACAACACTAACATGGCAATAAAAATACTTTTGCTCTTCATAATAATGGTTCATTTATTAAACACTAATATTTCTCGAACAGATTCAACAACATCAACTTAATAGTATCCATGAATTAACTATTTACTTTTTTCCGTGGTCCAAATCGACTTCAGCTCATTAACTTCCAACTTCTTAAGAATGATTTTTTGATTTTGGCGGCCAAATGATCCCATGTTATTGGCGGGCACAGAGGCTTCAATTTTTGGGATTTTCTTCCCATTAAATGCTGTTACGTAATACAATTCACCATCATTTATAAAAAATTCCAGGATATTCTTATCAACTATTGCTTCAATTTTGAAAATGTCAGAACCAGGTACGTATGTTACCGGAGTTGAGGCTGTTGGGGCAGGAAACGGGCCGGCCGGTACCTCTGTTTTTACTTTTCCGTCTTCAGGTGCAGTCGTTGCAAATATCCATTCATTGTCATGTCTGAGCTCGTAACCCAGAATATTAAGGGTAATCGGTGTATCACCTCTCTCAAATACAGCAATAACATGTATCGGATTATCTCCTTTTACTGCAATACTTTCACTTTGTCCTGATTGAATAACCTTGTCTGTGATTACCTGTGAGTTTTGATGGAGAGTATTTATCTCACGTATAGGAGTTGGACACAAGCGATAACCATTCAAAGTTCTTCTCAATTTCAATTCTGAAGGGAAAAGTTCTGCTTGATTAAATGGCATACCAGGATTGGTTATATTTCGTCCCCAACCAACCTGAATCCTCCTGCCATCAGTATTATTATTGAAAGTCTGGGATGCATAGAAATACCCGCCACCATTTTCATATCTCGTAAAATCCTGCTCAATTTTGAATTTTTCCCCATTGAAATCACCTACTACATAGCGGCCATTTGCATCATACATCACCCATTTTGACAAGCCAGGTTCACCTTCAACAGGAAGTTTAAAGAGCTCCGGACATTCATAAAATCCTGAAATGCCCGATTGATATTTCCAACTCTTTAAATCGGGAGAAGTATAAATAGAGTGTTGTCGAAGCGACACCTCCTGACCCATACCAATCTTTTTAGCTACCCCGGATTCCCAAACAACCATAACCCAGTGCTTCCCGGGAGCATACCAAAACACTTTCGGATCCCGGCCATTATGCTTCAGAATAGGATTTCCTTCATAATCAACAAAACTTCTTCCCCTATCATAGCTCATTTTTAAACATTCTCCTCGCCCTGTGCTGGTATAAATTGCAATAATGGGATCTATTCCATCTTTCCTGAAACCTGACGTGTTCTCATGGTCTACTACAGCCGATCCTGAAAAGGCTGCATCACCAAATCCTGCAGCATTCTCAACTATTACCGGAAAAATTGCCTCGTGTAATTGTTGCCAATGTATAAGATCAGTACTTACAGCATGACCCCAATGCATATTACCCCATTGCCAGCCATAAGGATTATGTTGAAAATACATATGATATTCCCCTTCGTCAAAAACAAGTCCATTTGGATCATTGATCCATCCCCTCTGTGCAGAAAAATGAACCTGAGGTCTGCCCTTTTCCATGTAAAGACTATCCTGTCCGGGAAACTTAGAATCTGCAAAAATCTCATTCAATCCCTTTGAATTTAAAAGTGGCACTTCAACTGGTTTGCCAGCGTTCTGAGTTCTCTGACCGGGAAATCTGTTGGGGGCATCCGTTATCTCAATAGTTATTGTTTTTCCCTGATATGCAGAAACATCAAAAAATGTCCAAAACTCAGGGTTCTTCTCAGCCAGGTTGATAGTAAAAAGATCAAGCGGTTTCCCATCCACACTTATTGTTGCTCTCACCAACCTGTCAGAACTGTTAACCGGCAGGTTTAAAAGAGTCTGCCCTTTCAGGATTTTTATTTCACGTTTGATTGGACTCAGTACCGGAGTCTGACCCGTTACAGGTGTATAAACCATTGATGAGAAGAAAATGACTTCCAGAGCACTAATAAGCATTATTTTAATTTGCTTTTTCATACTTTAATATTTATGAGAATTAGATTCAAGCACTTTTTGTAGGTTCCATTCTATTGTTCAGTTTTACTTAAATAATAATGGAGCAAAATCAGACAGATAGATGCGCCAGTTAGCCCAGGTATGACCACCGGAGGTTTCATTATAGATATATTTAAATTGGTTCTCGTCAAGTTTTTTACGAAGAACCTGAACGCCATCATACACAAAATCGCTCTTGCCAACCGCAATATAAAATAATTTATAGTTTGCCTGCAGTGTTTTCAGGTTTTTATCATAAGCAGCAATTAACCTTGTATTTACATCAGCAAAATTATCATGCAATCCTAAACTGAATAGTCCCATATATTTAAAAAGTTCAGGATTGTTTAAGGCTGTTATCTGAGTCTGAAGGCAACCCATAGAAAGTCCGGCAATGGCTCTGTTTGAACTATTGGCAATAACCCGATATTGTTTTTCAATTAATGGAATAACATCCTTTACCAGGCTTTCGGGAAATTTCTCGGACAAAGTGAAAAAGACATCTTTTGTCGGTATGGGTGAAGTTTCAGTGATGGCTGCTCTCTGGTCAGGATTGCCGTTGGTCATTACAACAATCATAGGCTTAGCTTTACCCTGGGCTATCAGATTATCCAGAATGTAATTTGCTCGTCCTAAAGAAGACCAGGCATCTTCATCTCCCCCACCTCCGTGAAGAAGATATAAAACCGGATACTTTTCCTTACCCTGCTCATAACCTGCCGGAGTATATATGTACATTCTGCGGTTCAGACCCAAGGCAGGTGAATTGAACCATACTTTAGCAACGGTTCCATGTGGTACCTCATTTACTTCAAAATTCTCAGATCCCTTACCCGGTATAATGAGTGTGCTTGCATATCTGGTTCCGTCGCGCATGGCCTTGGGATTGGCCGGATCAATGATACTGACACCATCCAATATGATATTATAGTGATACATAGATGGCTCAAGAGGATCTATTTTCACTGACCATATACCTTCTTCATTTTTGGTCATTTCTTTAGTCTCCCCCATTCCCATCCAGCTTCCGTTCAATGAAACAGAACCTGCATTCTTTGAAAACAGTCGGAAGGTGACACCGTTATCAGTTGAAATGTCTGGAGAAACAATCCTGGGGCCTTGCCCGTTAGGATTCTCCTGCGCATGAATATTATTGCCAATGTTCAACATCAGACCAATCAAGATAAAACTGGCTATTCTTAATGAAGTTGCAGATTTTATTTTCATGTTTTCATACTTTAGTTTAAATCTATTAAATATTTCAGGAAGATATGCAACGTTACTTTTCATTCATGATCCGGAAACAGGTTCTCCGAGGCTGACCTGAACTTTTGTGGCATTAGGGGCCGTCAGCCGAATTTGGAAACCTTGCCGTTTTAAAGATCTTTTATGCGTAATAACAAATCATCAATGCTTACTCCCTTATTATAAATCTTTATTAAATCTCCGTCTTTATTGTAAAGTGCCATAAAAGGAAGTTGTCCGATTTTGTAATATTTCCCTACGAAATAGGAGTCCTCTTCTGTGCCTATAAATATGTTTGAATATTTAGCTAATTGATATTCAGAAACAAATTTTTTAACCATATCTTTTGGCTGGGATGTAATCATAGCAATTGATGCGTTCTTTATTTCATTTATCCGTTTTAATAGTTCTTTTGTCATTTGCTGACAGTCTTCACAATCCGGTGAAAAATAAATGATTACGATCGCTTTACCTAAAGGCAAATTTGCAGCGAAAAATGTTTTGCCATCAGCCTGAGTTATTTTAAATGGTGGAACCTTATTGGATTGGGAATGTGCAGCAGATGATATAAGAAGCATCATTTCTGACAAAAGAATATATCGCATGATTGTGTTTCTCATTGTAAACTTTAAGTGATTGCAGAGGTTAATGAGGAACTATCGATTCTACTTCGCAACTCTTTTGTGTATTCCGGCATAGCGCCATCATTTTCGCATACAAATGCTGAGATATCGACAGCTAAGGAATGGCTCTTGATCAATGTATCACCATTTAGCAACGATACCATCAAAGCTGCTGTAAATGAATCTCCCGCTCCTATAGTGTCCTTTACTTTAACTACCGGGGTTTTAAAAAAAGACTTCTCCCCTTTTCTAAATAGATAACTGCCTTTTGTCCCACACGTGTAGGCAACTAACTTTAACTGGTAAGAATCTAAAAATTTCCGGCATAAATATTCTTCATCTCCTTCCCACCCGAATAATTCTGAAACAATCGGAAGTTCATCATCATTAATTTTCAATATGTTGCAGATCTTTAAAGATTCGTTTATCAATTGTTTGTTATAGAAATTCTGTCGTAAATTAATGTCAAATATCTTAAGAGCATTTTCGGGAACAAGATTCAGAAATTTCACAATTGCATGATGAGAAACATCATTTCTCTGGGCAAGGCTCCCAAAGCAAACTGCATCCACTTGACCGGCGAGGGTAATACACTCATTTGTGAGTTGAATATAATCCCAGGCCACATCTTTAGTTATTACAAAATTGGGCACTCCCTGATCATCGAGAGTCACATTAACAGTCCCTGTGGGGTAAGCTACTTTGCCAATTAACAGATTAATATTTTTTGCAGTTAACCTGGAAATAATTTCATTGCCCAATTTATCATTCCCTACAGCGCTTATAATATTGCTGTCGGCTCCGAGCTGACCGGCATGATAGGCAACATTAGCAGGTGCCCCGCCCAATACATCACCTTGTGGCAGCTGATCCCATAATACTTCACCAATGCCAGCAATTTTATATTTTTTCACCATAATAATTCCAATTAATTTTTAACACCTAGTTGTATTTCAAGTTCTTCCAGTGATTTTCCTTTAGTTTCAGGTATCCATATTTTTACAAAAACAAATGCGAGGATACTGAATACTCCAAATATGCCAAACAAGTACTGCAAACCCAATGTGCCGTGAATTATGGGTGCGAAATAAACTGTCAGGAAAGTACATAACCAACTTACTGCAGTTGAGAATGACATTGCCACACCCTTGATCCGGTTGGGATAGATTTCAGAAATGATTACCCACATAACAGGAGCAAAAGAAGCTGCAAAGAAGGATATATAGATCAATAATGCGATTAGTACGCCTAATCCGTTTTGGGCTGGCTGGGCAAATTCATAGCTCAAATAAGCCAATGAAATAATCATACCTACAGCACCCCAGAGCAATAATGTCTTACGACCTTTTTTATCAACCAGCCAAAGGGCTACTATGGTCATAAGAAAATTAACCAATCCCACTGTCATCGATTGCATCATTGAATCAACTTTTGCAGAACCTGCTGCCTGAAATATATCAGGTGCAAACATAATAACCGCGTTAATGCCTGTAATTTGCTGAAAGGCAGCTACCAAAGTTCCAATCAGAACGATCTTTCCGGTCTTGCCTTTGAAGATTTCAGCCAGGCGTATTTTTTCTTTACTCCTTTCAATTAAGAGGATCTTCTCCATTTCGGGCAGTTCATCATTGATAAGCTGCTGTCCTCCAATTTTCCTCATCACATTCACTGACTCATCCTTTCTATTTTTGGACAATAACCAACGAGGGCTCTCTGGAAGTGATGTTAAAAGAAATATCAGATAGACTGTTCCAAAAATGGCTGGTACCGCTAACATATAGCGCCAACTGTTCTCTCCCAATCCAATCAGTAAATAATCAATCACATAGGCCAGTAAGATGCCAAAAGTAATAGCGAACTGGTTCATTGAGACCAATCTTCCCCGACTATGTGCCGGTGATATCTCTGAAATGTACATTGGTCCGACCACAGATGTTGCGCCGACTGCCAGGCCTGAAAGTACACGAAATATTATTAACATTGATGATGATCCGGCCAAAGCACAACCAATGGCAGAAATTATGTATAAAACTGCAGTAGTGATCATTACATTTTTTCTGCCATATTTTTCAGTGAAATTCCCGGTAAATAGGGCACCTATCAGGCAGCCAATAGTTAAAAGCGCAGCAACTGTTCCCAAACCACTATCGCCCAGCGCAAATTCTCCTTTGATCATATCAACTGCGCCTGAAATTCCAGCCATATTTAATCCGAAAAGCAAACCACCGTTAATGGCAACGAAGGTTATCCAATAAAGATATTTTTTATTCATTTTGATATTATTGTTAATAATGAAGCTTCACTGACAGGTAATTTGCAAAAACTTATAAAAATGAGCATAATGCTTTGAAAACAAAGTCTAAGACATCATGCTCATTTAATCACTTAATCAGATACTTATATGAATTTACCAGGTTCCGGTATTCTGAATGTAAAGTCCTTCAGACAAAGTAATTTGTGTATTCGGAATAGGAAGATATTCATCCTGATTTTTTCTAAAATTACCTGCTGACAGATATGATCGAACTGATTTCTCAGTACTAAGATATCCATTCAGTGTTTCAGCTGCAATACCCCAGCGAACCAGGTCAAAGAAACGAGGACTTTCCATAGCAAACTCAAGTCGTCTTTCCGTCCTAAGAGCGTTTCTGGCAAAAGACTGAGTCCATGTGGCATCGTTTGGATACGGTTTGATATCGTAATTTGAGAATGTGGTATTATCTGCGAATTTCAACCAGGCAGTATTGGCAGCCCTTGCCCGTATTTGATTTATCAATGGAAGAGCATCATTTTGTTGTCCAAGCTCAATTAAAGCCTCGGCTTTCATAAGAAGTACATCGTCATAACGGAGGATATCCTGATTCTTTGATGATCCGAAAAATGGACCAACTGCTTTAAAAGATGGACTGGTAGGTAACTGTGTTTCTTTCATTGAAGAATAATTGCCATAAACTGAAGGAGTTCTCGCCCAACTAGTAGAGTAAACAAAATTAAGTGCGTACTTAAAAGGATGTGTAGGTACACCTACTGTATGATCAAGTCTTGGGTCTATAGTATTGGTCTGAAAGTCTGCAGGATTTTGCATGGTCACACTATTATCTCCGGGAAGTCCATTCACAGTTCTGTAAGAATTCACCAAAGACTGACTAGGAATATTAAACCAGCAACAACCGTATCCCGGGGCCATGTTATAATTAAGCAAATGAACCATATCAAGCTTGCCAGCTCCGACACCATCATTGATAGAGTACTGAATGGAAAAAATAGACTCCACTCCATTATCGTAACCATAAGTGAAGTTTTTTCCAAAATTATCAAACAATGAATATTTACCAGAATTGATAACAGCATCGCACATAGTCACTACTTGCTGGAGTTTTGCCTGATTTATTCCTGTTACATTATTGTTCTCATCCTGTTCGTAGGCCTGGTATAATCTGGTTTTAGCAAGGTAAGCGGCCGCTGCCTCTTTATTCGCTCTACCAATTTGCGGTTGAGTTGCAGGAAGGTTATCGTATGCAAACTGAAAATCTTCGGCTATTTTGTCCCATAATTGATCATTGGTGAAAGTCTTGTTAGAAAGTTTTTTCAGATCATCAAGTGTAGCTGTTTCATCAAAATAAACCGGATATTTAAATAGCTTTTTCAGGGTAAACATGTAATGACCTCTGAGAAAACGCATTTCGCCGATACGTACCTGACGCAGAGGCATTTGTTCATCGGTAAGTTTATTAAGCACTACAAGAGCTTTATTGCACCTGGAAATTTTGGTATAAGCGCCAGCCCACATATTTAAAGCGCCGAGATCGGGAGTTATTATGCTATAGAGTTCGAGTGGGTGCCAGTCAGCTACATCACCTGGTCCGGCTCCACCTTTATAGGCATCATCTGAGCGGATGGCTCCAAATATGAAGTCATCAAAATTGGCACCAAAAGTAGCCTCTGATAAGAAGGCATAAGCAGAGATAACCAAAGCGTCCGCATTTGTCGGAGTTGTAAGCGATGACTCCGAGACTGTTCCCAGGGGAGAAACGTCAAGAAATGATTCTTCACATGACATTAGCATTAGAAATGCCATTAATAACGAAAGTTTGAATATATGTTGTTTCATGATTGTATATTTATTTGGTACATCAATAAAGTTAAAATCTGATATCGGCTCCAAAAGTGAATTTTACAGGTCTTGGATAGCCACCAAAGTTTCCTGATGGAGTCTCAGGATCGGGTCCGGTAAAGGCAGAAGTACCTTTCTTAGGAAAGAATAACAGCAAGTTCTCTCCTGAACAGTACAACCTTACAGATTGCAGTTTAATGGTACTAATAATACTTTGAGGGAGATCATAATTTAACTGCAATGTCTGGAGTTTCACAAAAGATCCGTTAACAATTGTATAATCTGAACTGCGGGTTTCAGTATTATTATTGTTGAAAGAAAGCATCGGAATAGTTGAACCTGTATTTTGGGGAGTCCATGCATTCAGCAAAGATGTGCCTTTATTCATTCCTGCAACAGAACCCAGAAAACTATATTTCTCGCCCTTATATGTGTCGGTAACCAATACACCTTGCACACCGTTAATAAAAAAGCTCAGGCTAAGGTTCTTATATGAGATTCCTCCATTAATACCATATAACAATTTTGGATTAGTGGTCCCCAGCCATTTCTGATCCAATTGATCAATTTTGTTGTCATTGTTAAGATCCTTGTACCTGATCCTGCCAATCCCCTTGCCTGGCTGAGATGCCCAAGCATCTACCTCAGACTGGCTCTGAAATAACCCATCAGTAACATAACCGAAAACAGATGTAACGGAATGACCTATAATGGTTTGCTCAGTGTTACCGGGATAATTTCTTACGACTGAAGGTGGTAAATAAGTGATTTTATCCCCAAAATGTGATAAAGTGACACCTAAATTATAACCAAAGTTTCCAGCTTTATCACTATAGCCCAGAGTAAATTCCCAACCCATATTTTGCATTGTAGCACCATTAACTGTCTGGTTTGCACCTTCTCCCATAACTCCAAGAATTGGTGGAGTAGTTAATATATTCTTAGTTTCGCGTGAAAAATAATCGAAGCCTCCTGTGACTTTTTGGTTCATAATCCCAAAATCAATTCCAAGGTTTAATTCGCTGGTAGATTCCCATTTAAGATTATCGTTAGAAGCTTGGGTAGATCGAAAACCCGACGGTAAAGTACCGGTATCCACTCCGTTAATGTCGTAGGCAGTTCCACCGGCGCCTCCAAAGAATCCTACTACTCCTGCATAATCGGGTCTCCAAAGCTGAAACCTGGAATAATCTCCGATAGCCTGATTTCCAACTATACCATAACCAGCTCTTAACTTAAGATTTGAAATTAACTTAATACTTTGCATGAATTGCTCCTTATTAATAACCCAACTTGCACCAACAGAAGGGAATAATCCAAACCTGGTATTAGAACCAAACCTTGACGATCCATCATAACGTACAGTACCCGTTAACATATACTTGTCGGCAAAAATATAATTAACGTTGCCAAAATAGGACAATAACTTACTTGCAGTACCTGATCCACCGTTCGTTTGACTACCAGTGCCGGCATTTAGATAATAAAAATCAGGGGAATCAACTGCAAATTGTTCCCGTTTGGCTTGCATTGAGTTTGAAAGATTACTGATTGCTTCAGTACCAACTATTACAGTCCCTCGTGACTGGCCTTTGACAAGTTGATATGTCAGCGTATTGGACCACGTCCAGTTATAACTTTCTGTTTCGTTAAGATTCACATAGTTAGTACTATTGCCCAGCGATCCTTCCTGCCACTTTGGATAATATACATTTACTCTGGCTAACCCATACTCAAGACCTAAATTGGATCTGAATAACAAATTTTTAATCGGTTTGATTTCCACAAAAAGATTTCCGAATACTCCATTGTTTAGATTTCTGTTATTTTTATTAACATTGGCCATATGAACCGGATTTGCCCTGTCAGAAAACCCTGCGCCGAGAGGACCTGCGAATGTTCCGTCTGATTTATAAACCGGCATCATCGGAATAATATCTGATGATAAGGCTATGACTGATCTTGCAGCATCAGCAGGGGTTGGTACATAAGAGGTTCTCGTCAACATTACATTTTCTCCGATTTTCAATTTTGTGTCAAAGAAGTTAATAGAATTATTTACTCTCACATTTACCTTTTTGAAACCGGTGGTGATAATTGTCCCTTTTTCAGCATAATAAGCTAAGTCCACCAGAGTGCTTGTTCTGTCAGTACTTCCTGACAACGTCAAACTATTTTGAGATATCAACCCTGTTTGAAACACCTCATCCTGCCAGTTAGTATTTGCTGAAGGATAGAGTGGATTACCATCCCCATATTCAGTTGAACCGGGGATAAGTGTTGAACCTAAATATTGGACCGGACGCACGCCATCAAGAATTGCTACACCATTAGCATCCCTGTGCCAATCATAATTAAACAATGCATTATTGGGATTATGATTAGCAACACCAGGATTAAACTGATTATCATTGGCTACCATAGCGTCATTTATTGCACCTTGCCAAAGTACTCTTCCATATTGATCGGTATTACAAACATCGTAGCGCCGCATAAATTTCTGAATCGAAAAGCTTGAGCGAAGTTCAACATTTATGCCACCTTTTCCTGACTTGGTAGTTACAATAATAACTCCGTTAGATGCGCGGGATCCATATATTGATGTTGCTGATGCATCCTTTAAAACCTGCATAGACTCTATTGAGTTTTGATTCATGTTCTGGAGTACAGTCGGATCAATTGTTGGCACACCGTCAATAATGTAAAGAGGACTGGTTCTGGAGGGATTATTAGCATCAACAAGCGTATTAACGCCACGGATACTGATGGTACTTGATGCTCCGCCAGGATCACCTGTGGTTTTAATATATACTCCGGGAACTGTTCCCTGGATAGCCTGTAATAAGCTTCCGGTGGCTCTGTCTTTGGTCTCATCAACTTTGACAACCGAAATTGCCCCGGTCAGATCAGATCGTCTTTGTGTTCCATATCCTGTTACCACAACTTCATCAAGCATACTCGCGTTTTCGCTCATTGTGACATCAATTGTCTTTTGTCCACCAACGACTACTTCCTTAGCATCCATTCCAACAAAGGAAAATACCAGGATTGAGCTAGCATTATTCACTTTAATGGAATAGTTACCAGTAGCATCTGTCAAGGTCCCATTCGTGGTGCCCTTTTCAAGAATTGTAACTCCGATCAATATTTCATTGGTCTGGCCATTTGTCACCTTGCCAGTGATGTTAATCTGTTGAGCTAATACAATCTGTCCATTCATCAGGCCCAAGAGAATTATTAGACACCCTAGCAGTCTTTTGATACTTTTACATTTTTTTTTCATAGATTAATTAGTTAAGGTGGAGAAAATTGGTTATTTGTAGTTAGTTTAATTATTATAGGTACGAGCTAAATGAGAATCATAATCGAAATGAGGAAAGTTTTATCAAATATCAGCTTCTGTTTAAATTGTTATGTGTGAAAAACAGACCAGAATGGTATGAAAAAATCATCATTCAACCGTGGGGATACATCACGCTGAAAATCTATTATTACATTTGAATAAGAAATCCTTTAAGAACTAAAGTGAAATGAAAAAATACTATCTGATTGGTCTGATTTTTCTTATTGGCTGTTCATATCACCAGGATAAAAGATTTGAAAAAAAAATTGTAATAGGTTTTTCGCAATGCACTATGGTAGATGAATGGCGAAAAACTATGGTTGAAGAGATGCAACGGGAGATTAGCTTTTACAGAAATTACAATATTACATTTATCATAAAAGATGCTCATGATGATAATAAACAACAGATAAAAGATATACAAGATTTGATCCAGCAGGGGTTAGACCTTTTAATTGTATCTCCAAATGAAGCTCAACAATTAACCTCCACAGTAGAAGAAGTATTTGATAAAGGGATTCCGGTTATTGTAATTGACAGGAAAATAAATTCTTCTAAATACACTGCTTTTATCGGAGCTGATAATTTATCTGTTGGAAATGAGGCCGGATATTTCGCGGTTGAATTATTAAAGGGAAAAGGAAATATACTGGAGATCACAGGTCTAAGCGGATCTACACCTGCAATAGAAAGGTCAAAGGGATTTCACGAAATCGTCGACAAATATCCTGAAATTCATGCAACAAAAATTATTGAAGGTGAATGGCTTGAAGAAAAAACAATGAAACTGACCGATAGCTTGTTCTTTGCATATTCAGACTTTAACCTTGTCTTTGCACATAATGATTTTATGGCCTATGCTGCTTCAATATCCGCGGTAAAGCACAACATTAAATCATATATTCTGGGTGTTGATGGATTGAATACTCCAAAAGGAGGTGTAAACATGGTCCTCAATGGATTTATTGATGGTACTGTACTTTATCCGACTGGTGGTGACAAAGCCATCCAGCTTGCTCTGAAGATTATTGATGGAAAACCATATGAAAAAAATACAAACCTTAGCATTTACAGGATAGACAAGACTAATGCCAGAACTATATTATTACAGGGAGAACAAATCCGGTCCCAGCAGGATAAGATTGATAATCAGGTTAGTCAACTGGATACTTTGTCTTTTTCATTAAGACGTCAAAATTCATTTTTATTTCTTACTAATATAATTATCATCCTTCTGGTCACTACTGTTCTGACTATCTTCATTTCATTGAGGAATAAAAACAAATTGAACAAAGCTCTCGATGAAATGAATAAAACAATAAAAATGCAGAATGCAATTATTACAAAACAACGTGATGATTCAATGAATCTGTTGATCATAGCTGAAGAAGCAAAAGAGACAAAAATGAGATTATTTACTGATATATCACACGAATTAAGATCAGTTGTCACCTTAATTGCTACTCCAATAAATACTATGATTGAAACAATAAATGATAAAGCTGTAATTAAAAAACTTGAAATTGTACAGAGAAGCAGTGAAAGACTTAAGAAGCTTCTTTCGGAGATATTAAAGTTCAGAAAAATAGATGAAAATAAACATCAGCTTAAATTTTATAGTACGAACATTTCAAATTTTATATTAAATATAGTTGAAACATTTCACCAACAAGCTGAACTAAGAAACATTAAACTTGTTTCTGAAATACCACAGGGAATTTATGCTGAGTTCGATCTCGAAGTACTTGAGAAAGTAATGTGTAACTTATTATCCAATGCCTTTAATTATACTAATGAATATGGAAAGATCACAGTTTCTTTAAAACTTGAAAATTCTAAAATTTGTATTAAGGTCAGTGATACGGGTATCGGGATTCCTCCAAGTGAATTACCCTATTTGTTTAATCGCTTCTATAAAATCAGTAATTCAAAACGTTTATGTGAAAATGAAGGTGCAGGAATTGGATTAGCATTAAGCAAAGAGCTCATTCAGCTTCATAACGGACAAATAAATGTTTATAGTAATGAAAATCAAGGAACAACATTTTTTGTCACAATTCCCCAATACCACCTTATCAGTGATAAAAATCTTAATCGAAAATCTATAGAACCAATTGGCGTAAAACTGGATGCCATTCAAAATCCCAATAAAGAAAAGACGGTTCTTGTTGTCGAAGATAATCCTGATCTTCTTGAAGTCATTTCCGATATTATCGGGAGAGCCTATAATGTTATTAAAGCTTTTGATGGAAAAGAAGGTCTGGTACAATTGAAAGCACATTCACCTGACATAGTTGTAAGCGATATTCTTATGCCTGTCATGGATGGTATTCAGATGTGTATGGAAATAAAAAAGAATCCAAGGACATTTCACATTCCGGTTATTCTTTTAACAGCACTTGATTCACAGGAAACTACTCTTAAGTGTTTCAATATCGGAGCAGATGCATATATTACAAAACCATTTAATGAATTTCTTTTGTTAACACAAATTAAAAATCTTATTGATTCAAGAGAAAAATTAAAGATTGCATTTCATCCATCAGTGTTCGAGAAGGATATATTTAAAACAAAAGATATTACTGACAAGGAATTTCTTAATAAATGTATTGATCTTATTTATGAAAATATTGAAAATGAGGAATTTAACCTAGATAACCTTGGGGATAAAATGAATATTTCAAGATCCTCATTATATAGGAAATTAAGGGAAATCAGTGATCTTAAACCTGTCATTTTTATTAAAAAAGTAAGATTAAACTATGCAGCAAAACTTCTTCTTACCCGAAATATACCTATCAATGAGATAGCATGGCGTTCTGGCTTTTCAGATGCTAGATACTTTAGCAAATGTTTTCTACAGGAGTTTGGCTGTTATCCTAAAAACTATAGTGAAACGCTATAGAACCAGGAAACGACATAATTATTCTTTAATTATCGTTCAAAATAAATTGCAGTTGATCTCCTTAGAAAACGATCAAAAGGCCCTATTTCTTAAAATCCACTGTCTTCCCTGTCTTCGCCGATTCCCTCGCTGCATCCAGTATTTTTACCACGGTCATATTATTCCCAAGCGAATAGAGATCATAATCTGTCATCTCAATTTTCCTTTTTATCGCATCATAAAAATATGAGAACGGATCAGTATATACCGGTACATCATTGGCTGTCACGTTAATGATTTTATCAGGATCTTTTTCCACATTCCGCAGCCTCATTGTATTACCGTTCACGTTAATGATATAACCTGAAACACCATAAATCTCCATATCCTTCCTGCCAAAAGGCCAGTTCCATGACGCTTCAATAATAGCCTGGGCATCCGGATATGAAACAACAATTGTTGCTTCGTCATCAACTTTTGGATAGATGTCAGGCTTAAACTGTCGTGTAACTGCAGTTACAGATATTGGTTCCTGTCCTTTCATCAGAGCTGTCATCAGATTGGCGCCATAGCAACCAAAATCTATAAGAGCCCCGCCCCCATTTAAAACAGGGTCGGTGAGCCAATCAAGAAACTCTTTGCTGCAGCCAATTTCTTTTGGTCCCTGGTGCCCGTCATGTATAACTACTTTTCTGATTTTGCCTATGTAATTGCTATCCCTCACCAGCTCAAATGATTTTGCGGTGGAAGGATACCAGGAAGTTTCAAAATCAGTCAGCAACAGAACATTATATTTCTTTGCAAGTGTCTGCATTTTTTTTGCATGTTCCATATTAACAGCAAGCGGCTTTTCAACCATCATATTTATTCCTCTCGGCGCACAAGCCTCAACCATCATCAAATGATCGTAAATAGAACCGAAAGCAACAGCAGCTTCCGGTTTAACTGAGTCGAGCATCTTTGTCAGGTCACTGAAAATCAGTTTTGGACTGAATTTGTATTTCTCAGCATAGCTTAATGCTAATTGATGATTAGGTTCATAAACCCCTACGAGATTAAAATCTCCCTTATTCTGTCGGCCGAGAATGAAAGCAATATGATTGTGAGTCATACCAACAATAGCAAGACGCACTGGTGATTTCGAAGGTTGCTGTGCCAAGGAGTTCATTGCGAGAAGAATTATCAATGCCAGGAAAATGGCGGCTCTAATTATTTTTTTCATTTTTATTGTCATTGTATGGTATGTTGTCAGCTAAGCCAAATGTAAAGAAAAAGTGCGATTAAAGACGTCTGCTGATCCTCTAAATAATTTTAAGATTATGTAACACGACAACGGTACTCAATAGGAATTAATCGTAGTTTTATACAATGCTTCGGTTAAACATGATTTCGAAAAATGTCTAAATGAAATTTTCTGCCCTCGATTTTATAGTATTTAGCCTGCTCACAGCCGGGAACGTAATATTCGGCGCCAGTTTTTTCTTCAAAAATAAAACATCATCACAATTCACTTCAGGCAATGGCAAGATACCTGCATGGGTAGTCGGCATGTCAATTTTTGCAACATTTGTCAGCAGTATAAGCTTCCTTGCCCTTCCAGGGAAAGCCTATATGTCAAACTGGAATGCTTTTGTTTTCAGCCTGTCAATCCCCATTGCTTCAGTTATGGCAGTGAAATTCTTTGTTCCTCTTTACAGGGGTCTGGGCAGTATCTCAGCCTATAATTATCTTGAGGTACGTTTTGGTGCATGGGCCAGGATCTATGCATCATCCTGTTATATTCTGACTCAACTCATGCGTACCGGAGCTGTCCTCCTGCTTCTTGCACTTCCTTTGAATGCTCTTTTCGGATGGAACATAAAAACCATAATTATCATTACCGGGGTTTGTGTGACAATATATTCAATGCTCGGAGGTATCCAGGCAGTTATATGGACTGACGCAATACAGGGAATTATACTTATCGTCGGTGCCATAGTTTGTGCGATTATACTGACTTTTTCAATGCCTGAAGGCCCTGGTCAGGTGTTCAGAATTGCAGCTGAAAATCATAAATTCAGTCTGGGAAGTCTGGGTCCAAGTCTCAGAGACTCAACATTCTGGGTAGTGATGATATATGGACTTTTTATTAATCTTCAGAATTACGGTATCGATCAGAACTATGTTCAACGCTATATGACAACCAGTTCGGAAAAAGAAGCAAAATCATCTGCACTGTTCGGGTCGCTGTTGTACATTCCTGTCTCATTTATATTTTTTTATATCGGCACAGCGCTTTTTGCTTATTATACAGCGCAACCCGGATTATTACCCGCTGACCTGAAAATTGCCGGGGCTGGCGATAAAGTTTTCCCGCATTTCATTGTGAATGGTCTTCCTGCCGGAATAACAGGATTATTGATTGCTTCAATTTTTGCTGCAGGGATGAGTACCGTGTCAACAAGCATAAACAGTACTGCTACAATTATTCTTTCTGATTACTATAAAAGATATATTAATAAAGAATCAAGCAACCGGTCACAGATGAAAGTCCTCTATAGTTCATCTCTGGTATTTGGCTCACTTGGCATAGTTATCGCACTTTCACTGGTAGACGTTAAGAGTGTGCTTGACGCCTGGTGGGCACTTGCTTCGATATTCAGCGGTGGCATGTTAGGACTGTTCCTGATGGGTTACATTTCAAAGAGGGTACGCAACGTCGATGCAGTTGTCGGAGTAATCATCGGAGCTTTGACAATAATATGGATGAGCCTTTCTCCAATCTACTTCACTGAAGGAAAACTCCTGGCTTTCAGGAGCCCTTTTCATACTAATCTGACTATTGTATTCGGAACCCTCGCAATCTTTCTTACCGGCTTTGTTCTGGCTAAATTATTTTCAAAGAGATCTCCTTTGTCTTAGATCGATAAAAACTAATCCTTGATATCTATTTATTATAAAGCACCTCTCGTTCCACTTCTTCATTATCCAGCGGAGGACCCTGTACAATTTTGCGCCAGTCAATCGTATGATGATATTTGCTCATAGCCTTCTCAACATCAAATACCCGGTTATCGTGCAATTCAAGGGTGTAAGGAGTATAATCAGGAACTGGTGTGAAGAAATCCTGTAATAAAGAACCGGTAACATCAAACTGGTTGACATATGGCACATTAAGTATATTATAAATCGTTTTAAGAATTGAACCAAAATTGGCATGGGTGTGAGAAACATACCCTCTTTTAACATACGGACCGGCCATCATCAGTATTGATCTGTGGGCATCTACATGGTCAACACCTCCCTGTGGATCATCCTCCGTAATAATCACAAGCATATTTTTCCAGTATTTCGTCCGCGAAAGGAAATGTAAAATCCGTCCTAATGCCAGATCATTGTCAGCCATATAAGAAGAAGGATAAGGGTAGCCATCCTCAGGTCTTATTTTTGCACCATGATCATTTGGAACCTGCATTGTGATTAATGATGGCAGCTTTTCCCTTCCATTTATCCATTTAGTGGTAAACTCTTTTTCAAACTGATCCATTCTGTATTGATCAGGGATATTGGTATTAAATCCGGCGTAATTATGACTCGTGTGATTGAAAAGAGCTTTCTGCATCGGCACCATCACAACATGCGCTGCACCTGTGCTCGTGTCGGACCACTCTTCGCGAACATGGGCGGTTTCATTGGCTTCTCCGAAATTATAGAAAGAAACATGCTTCCTTTCCAGAGCTTCCCATAATCCGCCGATCTCAGCATAATCTTCCGGATCGATGCTTCCTGTTGATCCCGGATGACGTCTTCCAGGTGCAGAGGAGAATATCTTTGCGGTTTTTGTGACACTTGAATTCGCCTCAACCCATTCGTTTGGTATAACACCCATCATCCAGTGATGTCCGTGTATTGACGCATCACTGTCGCAATAATAATTATCCGAAAAGGTCCACTCTTTTGCCGCTTTATGATGATTGGGACTTATTCTTAGTGCCGGAAATTTTTTTCTCATGGAATCTGGCAAGGTATATTCGTTATTAACACCATAACGTGCCAGAGTGCTATCGCCTTCAGCATTTTTAAGCTGACCCATTACCTCATCATATGTCCTGTTTTCTTTTGTAATATAAACGATATATTTAATCGGAGAATTTCGCACTCCCGGCATAACCGGCAAAGGATTTTTGCCATCATCAGCAATAGTGATGCTTCTGAATGTATTATCAATTGCTTGTCTGGTAAAATTTGCAAGTCGTGAAGAATCCGGCATTATTACGCGTTGAAAACTGCCAAGCTGTATATCACCGATATATACTCCCTGTTCAGGAGCTATGAAATCTTTCCCTCCATTCGGTCCTGCTCCAAGACCTCTGCATGTAATAATGTAAAGCTCCTTCTCATCTTCTGATAATTTTACGCGTGAAGGTCCCCAGCCTGTGGGAATTAATCCAATTGTTTTTTCAGTCTGCACATCCACTACTGCAACTGCATTGAATCCCAACAAGGCAACATAGAGTGTTTTTTCATCTTTGCTGAGCGTCAATCCAAAAGGAAGCAATCCCCGATACTTATCTATCTTTTTATCGACCCTGATAGGGATATGTCCGAGTAGTTTATGTTCTCTGTAGTCAATTACCGAGATATTATCATTAGTGGCATTTGACACATATGCAAACCTGCTGCCGGCGGCAATTGAGTTTGGACTTGCTCCGCCTACCACTTCGGCATCTTCAATCATATGTCCGATCTGATAACCTGTTTTAAACCTGTCCATTACCCGGTTTGTCTCCAGATCAATGGTGAAAACGCTCATTGCGTCCGGATTCGAAGGACTTCCGACCCCCGGGACTTTCCGCCCTTCAACAACAGTTCCGTTTATTGATTCCGGAGTATCGTCTCCATATGGATGATGCGAGATCATCAATGAGTCATAATTTGCCGGAGTGGCCCCTGTTATCAATGGGTATTCATACATGCCAACGTTTGCGACGAAGACTGTCTTCTTATCCGGACTGAGTGTCAATCCGAAAGGCTGCCGGCCAACTTTTACGGAGGCTGTGATTTTTTTTGAAGATAAATCAAGCCGTACCATTCTGAAATTACCCCTGTCGAGGACCAGCAATTCATTTTTATCTTCATTCAGAACCAAATCGGATGTAAAGCTGTCACGATAAACAACTCCGTCTATACTGCCATTTAGTGTAATGGAGTCAGTCCTGACGAAGTTTTCAATGTCATAGATTATTATTGCGCCATTGTCCCCACCGCTCAGATATACTTTTTTTGAATCGGCCGAAAAAGCAACTCCCAGGTATGAGCCACTGGAAAGAGGCGATTTTATCTTTTTGTCATATCCCGGAACCCTGATTGCAGTTAACGTCTTCAGATCGATTATTGTAAAAACACCATTGTGCAGGGTTGCCGATTTATTTCCATCGGGTGAAACAGCCAACCCATAAGGATCGTCAGTTATCCTGATAAAATCACCTGCCGGAGTTACAAATCTTCCACTGGGCAAAACAGAAGTGTCTCCAATCTCTATTTTAGCAGGATTATTGCCTGCCGGGACTGTCAGAATCTCGTATGATTTCTGTGAAAATCCTGATTTGCAAAGCAATGTAAGTAAACCTATTACTGCAATGCGTGTTATCATCTTCATCTTTTGTATTTTAAATCAAAGCCAAAACAAATAACTTACACAGCCCATACCTCCCGGCCGGTAGGCAGGGAAGCACTGAGAGCCACAGAGACTTTTGCACTGAGCTCTGCGCCATGAGCCCTGTGCTATTTGATCACATTTCTGTAAACCCTCACGTAATCGACAAACATGGTGTCAGGAAAAACTGTTGTATTATCCGGGCTTTTGGGCCAGTCGCCTCCTATAGCCATATTGAGAATGATATATTGTGGCTTATGAAATTCTTCGGTACTATTTACATTATCCCGGATATTCACTTCGTAATACTTGTTACCATCAAGGAGAAGCTTTATGGATTCTTTATCCCACTCGATTGAGTAATTATGGAATTTTGAGACATCACAATCTGTAGTTCCGCCAGCTGATACATGCCCATTATTCTGCCAGTGAACAGTTCCATGTGTAATAACTTCATTATTAATATGTTCCATAATATCTATTTCGCCGCATGCCGGCCAGTCTACTTTGTGGATATTCTGACCCAGCATCCAGAATGCCGGCCACAAACCCTGTCCCCGGGGCAGTTTAATCCTCGCTTCTATCTTTCCGTATGTCCAGCTGCTCTTACCGTCAGTAGTAATACTTGCAGAGGTATAATTTGCTTTATTATAAGGCTCTTTTCTGCCTATGATCATAAGATTGCCATTCGCAATTTTAGTGTTTTCAATACGTCTCTTTGTATAATACTGAAGCTCATTGTTCCTGATAAATCCAACTTCATTTCCCCATTTTGTTGAATCGGGTAAACCGTTGTAATTAAATTCATCTGACCATACAAGATCCCATGAGGATTTGTCTTGCTGTGCTGAACAGGCGAAAAGGCAAAGGAAAAGAATAAGTGCGTTCATAATATTTCCCATTTAATTTCATTTGAAATGTAAACTGAATAAATATATTACAAAATTAGAAAGGGTTTATTATTAATACCGATTATGTCTTATATTATTTTAGATTATTTTTTACAGCTTTGCCTTAATTTACAAATGATACAGGATGGATGCTGATATAACTATAATTGGAGCCGGAGTAATTGGTCTGGCTATAGCACGGGAAATTTCTGAGTGGAATAAAAATGTGTATCTCCTGGAGAAACATTTGTCTTTTGGACAGGAAACAAGTAGTCGGAACAGTGAGGTTATCCATGCCGGAATTTACTATACCAGAGGAAGTCTGAAATCAAAATTATGTGTGGAAGGGAAATGGATGCTATATGATTTTTGCAAAAAGAATGATATCCCATATAATAAATGCGGAAAGTTGATTGTTGCCACCTCAGAGGAGGAAATTAAAGTCATTGAAGGAATACTTCATACTGCATTACGAAACGGTGTTGATGATCTGGAAGTTTTTGAAAAAGATCAGATCGCTGAAATTGAGCCTGATATTTTTGCACTTAAAGCACTTTTTTCACCCTCAACCGGAATTGTTGATTCTCACTCGCTAATGAAACAATATGAAACGGATGCAGTAAATAATGGCTGCAATATTTCATATGGAAGCGAAGTGACAGGAATCGAGAAGATTGGAGGCGGCTACAAAATCAGTCTGATTGATTCGGATAAGATGGATTATAGTTTCACGTCAAGGCTTGTAGTAAATTCTGCAGGCCTTACTTCGGACAAGATTTCAGAGATGGTGGGTATCACAGACAGTAAGCTTACAATACAATTTTGTAAAGGTGAATATTTCAGGCTTAATCCACCCAAAAACAAGCTCATTAAACATTTGGTTTATCCAGTTCCGCATCATAACATGGAAGGGATTGGCATTCATGTTACCATAGATATGGCTGGCGGCGTAAAACTTGGTCCGGATGTAAAGTATCTCGATACAAATGATTATGATTATAAGCTTACTCCATCAAAGCAGAAAGCTTTTTATGAATCGGCAAAAAAATTCCTGCCATTTCTCGAGTTTGATGATCTGTCTCCTGAGATGGCAGGGATCCGTCCGAAGATACAGAAGCCGGGGGAGCCATTGAGAGATTTTTATATTGCAGAGGAAACTGAAAGAGGATTTCCGGGTTTTGTAAATCTCATAGGAATGGAATCACCGGGATTGACTTCGTCTATTGCTATTGCAAAATATGTAAATAACCTTCTTTTTTAACCACAAAGTACACAAAGATTTTACACAAAGTCCCTCGCCTATTAAATACAGGAACATCAAGATTAATAACTTTATATACTAACATTGAATTAGGTCTCTTTTATACGATTACCCCCTTTCTAATTTCCCCCAAGGGGGAAAGGTTGCCACGGTTTCAGACACTACCCTGTACCAATTCGGAGCTGACTCCTTCCCCCCTGGGGGAAGGCTGGGAAGGGGGTCAAAGCTCTCGAGAAGGAAGCAAGTTATATAGAACACAAAGAAGAATAAGAGGATTTCAAAATGTTCTGATTTTGTGTGCTTTGTGCTTTTTACTTTGTGAACTTTGTGGTTAATGGATTTCAATTTTTATTTCTAAGCAGCCTCTGCAGATCGCTCATCTCATCCCTGTATCTGGCGGCTTCGACAAAATCAAGTTCAGCAGCTGCTTTTTCCATGGCTTTTCTGGATTTTTCGATTGCTTTTTCCAGAGCATCACTATTCATATATTTTACAACAGGATCTGCAGCAACATCAGGTCTTTCCGGCTCAATATATGCTTTGGCAAGAGCTCCTTTCCTGCTCAGACCGCTTAAAGCAGATCCCGATTTCCTTATTATCTGAGTAGGGGTAATTCCCATCTCTTCATTATAATTCATCTGCTTTATACGTCGTCTGTTGGTTTCTTCAATTGTCTGTTTCATGCTTTTTGTGACAACGTCTGCATACATTATTACTTTCCCGTTAAGATTCCTTGCTGCTCTTCCGGATGTCTGTGTCAGTGATCTGGAGGATCTCAGGAATCCTTCCTTATCGGCATCGAGAATGGCTACGAGTGATACTTCAGGGAGATCAAGACCCTCGCGGAGCAGGTTAACTCCAACAAGGACATCAATTGCTCCAGTGCGAAGTTCTTCCATTATATCTATCCTGTCGAGAGTGTCAATATCTGAATGTATATAGCTGCATTTTATGTCATACCTGATAAGATAGGAGGAAAGTTCTTCCGCCATTCGTTTTGTGATGGTCGTCACGAGCGTCCTCTCTCCCACTTTTGCCCTGGATCTTATCTCACCCATGAGATTGTCTATCTGGTTCAGACTGGGCCGTATTTCTATCGGAGGATCGAGCAAACCGGTAGGTCTGATAACCTGGTCGACAAAGACACCTTCGCTTTTTTCGAGTTCATAATCAGCAGGTGTTGCGCTTACGAAGATAGTCTGACCGGTAAGAGACTCAAATTCTTCGATTCTCATCGGTCTGTTATCCAGCGCTGCAGGAAGCCTGAATCCATATTCCACAAGATTTTGTTTCCTTGAGTGATCCCCACCCCACATTGCCCTTATCTGGGGCACACTTACATGGCTCTCATCAATAACGGTGATGAAGTCTTTCGGAAAATAATCAAGAAGACAGAATGGTCGCGTGCCTGGTTTTCTGCCATCAAAATAACGGGAATAATTTTCTATACCGCTGCAATAGCCAAGTTCCTTGATCATCTCAAGATCATATAGAACTCTCTGTTCCAAACGCTTTGCTTCTTCTCGTTTTCCTATGTCATTGAAATAAGTAACCTGTCTTACCATGTCATCCTGGATCTCACTGATTGCCATATTGATCCTCTCGCGTGTAGTGACGAAAATATTGGCCGGATAAACAATATACTCATTAAGCACCTCAATACTTTGACCGTTAACAGGATCGAAGGTATTGATTTCTTCAATCATGTCACCGAAGTAGACCACCCTAACTGCTATGTCGGCGTAGGCAGGGAATATATCAACCGTATCGCCGCGCACTCTGAATGTACCATGTTTGAATTCGAGTTCGTTACGTGAATAGAGGCTGTCGACAAGTTTTCTCAGGAGAACATTCCTTCCGATCATCTGTCCGGTTTTAATATGTACGGTATTGGAATGAAAGTCTTCAGGATTACCTATCCCATAGATACAAGATACTGATGAAACCACAATTACATCTGTACGTCCCGATAGCAGTGAAGAAGTGGCGCTAAGCCTGAGTTTTTCAATTTCTTCATTTATTGACAGGTCTTTTTCGATATATGTATCAGAAACGGGCAGATATGCTTCAGGCTGGTAATAATCATAATATGAAACAAAATATTCTACTTTGTTTTCAGGGAAGAATTGTTTGAATTCTCCGTAGAGCTGAGCTGCAAGTGTTTTATTATGACTTAGTACGAGCATAGGACGGTTAACCTGTTGCACTACGTTTGCTATTGTGAATGTTTTGCCTGAACCTGTGACGCCAAGAAGGGTCTGAAACGGGACTCCGGCCTCCAGGCCTTCAACGAGTTGTTTTATGGCTTCGGGCTGGTCGCCAGTAGGCAGAAAATCCGATGTCAGTTTGAAATCCATATTAGTCCTTTCGTAAAAAGATTACAAAATTACAATAATAAAATAAGAAATTCATTATCAACAAATAAGTGAAATCCAAAAAACTCACACAGTGGCTCTCTGCTCGGCGAAGTCTGAAGACTTCGCTTAGCGTCATAATCGGATATCAAAAAGAAAAGGTGCTCTGTCAGAGCACCTTTGCATTACTATTCGGTAATAATTACCCTAAATATCCTTTTAATAATCTGCTGCGTGAAGTATGTCTCAATCTTCTGATTGCTTTTTCTTTGATCTGACGTACACTTTCACGCGTAAGGCCAAATTTCTCACCTATTTCCTCTAGTGTCATTTCCTGACAACCTATTCCGAAAAAGAATCTTATAATATCTCTTTCTCTTTCGGTAAGAGTTGCAAGAGCCCTGTAAATTTCTCTTGACAGAGATTCATCCATAAGAAGCTTGTCAGCTACCGGAGAATCAGAGTTTGTAAGGACATCAAGTAAGCTGTTATCCTCACCTTCAATAAACGGAGCATCAACAGAAACATGCCTTCCGGAAACTTTCAGCGTATCAGTTACCTTTTCTTTAGGTAATTCCAGTACATCTGCAAGTTCCTCCGGTGATGGTGTTCTTTCATTTTCCTGTTCAAACTTCGAAAAAGCCTTATTGATTTTATTAAGTGAACCTACCTGGTTCAATGGTAATCTCACTATTCTCGATTGTTCGGCAAGAGCCTGTAAGATTGATTGACGAATCCACCATACAGCATAGGAAATAAATTTGAAACCTCTTGTTTCATCAAATTTTTCTGCAGCCTTAATAAGGCCCAGATTTCCTTCATTGATTAAATCGGGGAGACTAAGTCCCTGGTTTTGATATTGTTTTGCAACAGAAACTACAAAACGCAGATTTGCTTTCGTTAGTTTTTCAAGAGCAGCTCTGTCGCCTTTCTTTATCCGTTGTGCCAATTCAACTTCTTCTTCTACCGATATCAACTCTTCCTTACCAATTTCCTGCAAATATTTGTCGAGTGATGCACTCTCTCTGTTTGTTATGGATTTGGTAATCTTTAGTTGTCTCATTATGCCTCCCAAAAAATTTCCGCAAAGATATTGCTTTATTATGTAATAACAAAAATAAACTTGTAATGTTGTAAGAAAGGGGATCTATTTTTTATAGACCCCCTGAATTATAGCCAATTATAGAATCATCTGACTAATTGCCGAATTGGTAGTTTAATATTGTTCCGTCAGGTTGTATTCCGCTTATCGATTTAAGTGTTTTTTCATTATTTGTGAATTCTTTTATGTCGGCCGGTGTTTTCACTTTTTTACCATTGACACTCAATATGATATATCCGCGGGTCATTCCAATGTCCTTGAATTTCCCGTCATTTACCTCCTTTACGCGTACACCATAATCGAGATCCATTGAATTCATCTCAGATGAACCAAGCGGTTCAACGTGTAGCACCAAAGACCTGTTCTCCATCCATAGAAGCTGTAACGACAGCAGTATTTCCTGCCGAGTTTTTCAGAACGATTGGCACTGTTGTTTCTTTCCCGCTCCGGAAATATGTTACGGTTCCTTTATCACCCGGACGATGTGTACTAACCTGCTCCTGTAATTCGGCAACAGTGTTTACATCATGCCCGTCAAATTTCACAATAACATCATTTTCCTTCAACCCTGCCTCTTTCGCTGAGCCGGCGTCAAGAACACGGGTTACTATAACACCTCTGACTGCACTGAGCTTCAACCTGTCGGCATCTTCCGATGCAACATCCTGAATATTTACTCCGATTAGTGCTCTTTGTACCTGACCAAATTCTTTAAGATCATTTACAACTTTTTTTACAATAGTTACAGGAATTGCAAATGAATTACCTGCATAAGCTCCACTTGGAGAGAGTATCGCCGAGGTTATACCAACCAGCATTCCTTTCGTATTCACCAATGCTCCGCCGCTGTTTCCCATATTCAGTGCTGCATCGGTCTGAATAAATGATTCAATACTGTATGCTCCTTCATTTAAACCAAGGCTTCTCCCTTTTGCGCTGACAATTCCTGCCGTAACAGTTGAAGTCAGGTTGAAAGGATTTCCGACAGCCAAAACCCATTCTCCCAGTTTAAGCTGATCCGAATCGCCATATTTTATAAATGGAAGATCATCGGCTTTTATCTTAAGCAGAGCAATATCGGTCCCCTTATCGCGGCCAATCACCTTGGCTGTGAAAGTTCTTTTGTCATTAAGTGTAACATCTACCGATTCAGCATTTTCTACGACATGGTTATTTGTTATAATATAGCCATCGGGTGAGATTATAACTCCCGACCCATAACCACTGATTTCTCTCGATTTAGGAGTGCGGTCGCCATAAAACCACTGCATTATCGGATTGTCGGGCGAGCCTGCCATCTTAATGTGTACGTGCACAACAGCATGTACTGTCTGCTCAGCGGCATATGTAAAATCTATCTGACCTTCCTGCGACTGTAATGAAGTGAGATAAGCCCTCGCTTTCTCCAGCTCAACCCCCGAACTGTCTTTTTGCACAACAACAGCAGGCCTGTCTGTTAATTTTGTGAAGGCAAACAATGCAATTGCTGCTCCAAAAAGAGCCATGAATAATGCACCCAATAAATATTTTACTTTCATAACTTTGTATGTTTTTAAATTAATCTGTCCTTTCGTGAAAGGTTGAACTCCTTCATAAAAGTTTAATATCTTTATAACCTCTTTTGGCTATGTATTGTTTTACAAAGATCATGCATTTTTAGGATCATTTTTAACAATTTAGCGGATTTAACAACACTTTAACGCTGATAATAACAGGATTTAACAAATAACAGGCAACAGACAGTGATTTCGTCATTCCCGAGACCCTGTCACTTGATGAGAGCCAAAGAGATTAATTCGAGAAACGATATACAATAAACTCGAAACTTAAGAAAGATGCAAAAAGAAAAACTATATGGTAAGACCTTAAATGAGTTGATAGCTGTGACGAAAAGGATTGGTCTTCCCGGTTTTGCGGCAAAACAAATATCAGACTGGCTTTATAAGAAAGAGATCTTTACTATAGAGGAGATGACAAACCTTTCAAAGAAAGCCAGGGAAGATCTGTCTGCCAGCTATGAGATTGGATTGTCGGCACATGTAAATGAGTCAAAAAGCAATGACGGGACCAAAAAATATCTTTTTAAAGTCCTGAATGACAAATTCATAGAAACAGCATATATCCCCGATGAGGAACGTGCCACAATCTGCGTTTCTTCACAGGTTGGTTGTAAAATGGGCTGTATCTTCTGCATGACCGGTCAACAGGGATTCCAGGGAAATCTCTCTTCAAATGAAATTTTAAACCAGTTCAGAAGCCTGCCCGAATTCAATAACCTTACAAATATGGTCTATATGGGAATGGGTGAGCCACTGGACAATATAACTGAGGTACTGAAAAGCCTCGATATACTAACCAGCGAATGGGGATATGCCTGGAGTCCTACACGAATAACGGTAAGCACTGTCGGAATTATAAGCGGAATGAAGGAATTTCTTGAAAAAAGCCGCTGTCATCTGGCTGTGAGTCTGCATTCTCCATTTGATGAAGAGAGAAGAAAGCTTATGCCAATACAACGTACAAATACAGTGAAGGAGGTACTGGATATAATACGTAATTTCGATTTTAACAGTCAGAGAAGAGTGTCATTCGAATATATTCTTTTCAAAGGCGTAAATGATACTCCTGCTCATATTAAAGAACTGGCAAAAATTCTAAATGGAATAAAATGCCGGATAAATATCATACGTTTTCATCCTATTCCGGGGTCTGAATTTGAGAGCCCGAATCTGGGAACAACTATTAATTTCAAGGAAGCACTTAATGACAAAGGCATAATTACAACAATAAGAGAAAGTCGGGGTGTCGACATTCAGGCAGCATGCGGATTATTATCGACGCTTGAACAAAACAAATCTATTTTGAAATGAGGACATTCTTAATCATTTCGCTTGCTTTTTTGAGTATTTGTTCATTTTCGCAGGATCTTAAAAACGAAAGCTTTCATGCTGACTCAGCCCTTACACACGCTTCTGTTTCTCTTTGTGTTGCAGATGTAAATACCGGCGAAATTTTGATTGATTATAACTCAGGGATCAGTCTGACGCCAGCATCTGTTATGAAAGTGATAACCTCTGCTGCGGCACTTGAATTGCTCGGTCCTGACTATACTTTTAAAACGACATTAGGATATACAGGCAAGATCAATAAATTTGGCAGATTAAGAGGGAATATTATCATTCATGGCGGAGGAGATCCTGCATTAGGATCTCAATATTTCTCAGAACATTATGGCAACTTTGAGAATAACTGGATCTCAGAAATCAGGAAGCTTGGCATAAAAAGGATCAGCGGTAAGGTTATAACTGACGATTCATATTACGATTATCAGCCTGTTCCCCCAAAATGGCTATGGGAAGACGAAGGCAATTATTATGGCGCCGGGGCATATGGACTTTCAGTGTTTGACAATAGTTATGATGTCCATTTCCAGACATTTTATGAAGGAGCACCTGCTGTAATCAAGGATGTAATACCGAATGAATGTCGTATGGATTTGTCCAATTTTCTGAAATCTTCCGGCAACAGCGACGAAGGCTATTTCTTTATAGCTCCATATAGCACCAGCGGTTGGGTTTCAGGCAGCATTCCAATAAATCAAAAAGATTTTGTACTTAAAGCTTCAATTCCCGACCCTCCGCTGATTCTCGCAAAAATAACAACCGCTAAGCTCAAAACAGCAAAAATCAAGATATCAGGCTCCCCCTCTACAGTAAGATCCGATAATAAATTTCAGCCTGAGAAGGTCATTCCGATAACAGAAACTGTCTCTCCCACAATCGCTGAAATAGTAGAAGTTCTGAACCATGAAAGTGTAAATCTCTTCGCAGAGCACCTCATAAAAGAACTTGGGAAAAAATTCAGGAATAACGGTTCAACCGCATCAGGCGCTGAGGTAATAACTGAATTTCTCAGCAATTCAGGAATAAATACTAACGGAGTATTTATAGTCGACGGAAGTGGTCTTTCTCCCATTGATGCAGTTAGTACACGAGAACTCGTTCGTCTTCTCATTTACATGAAGAATAAAGGAAAATGTTTCAATGAATTTTATGCATCATTACCTGACGCAGGAAAGAATGGCACTCTGAAAAATTACTTTAAAGATCCCATCTTCGAATCACGTCTTAAAGCAAAGAGCGGATCCATGACACGTGTGCGAAGTTTTGCCGGATATTTTACTACAAACTCAGGAAAGAATATGGTCTTCAGTATTATCATAAATAACTATGCAGGTCCGTTAAAAGTCATCACCAATGGCATAGAAGAAAATATTAAAGATCTGATTATCAATAATTAGATCTTTGGTATTACAATTATCGCAGGCATTTAGAATCTCGCTCGAAAATGGTATATATTTACCTCCTCAATTTTTAAAAAGATCGTATGAACAATAAGATTGCTGTCAGAAAGTGTATTGAATATGATGTAAATGACGTTTTCAATATTATTTCCGACATCTTCCCTAAAACAGGAGGTCCTGAAGTCAATGGCAAAAAAGTCCTGGTGAAGCCAAACATACTGACAGACGAAGATCCCTCGAAATGCATTAGCACAAATCCTGTCATCGTAGAGGCAATGATCCTCTATCTGCAGTCAAAAGGCGCTGTGGTGGTGGTTGGTGATTCTCCTGCAGTCCACACCAGGACATTCAGGGCAGAAAAATCGGGTATCATGAAAGTATGTGAATCTACCGGAGCTAAGTGGATAGATTTTTTGTCAAATCCTGTTGAAAAATCACTTAGGAGAGGAAAGATAAAAGTAGCTTCTATTGTTGATGAGGCAGATCTGATAATTTCTCTCCCGAAATTCAAAAACCATGAACTCGTCTATTTTACGGGAGCAATCAAAAATACTCTGGGGCTTGTCCCTGGCTTCAACAAGGCTAAGCAGCATGCATTGCATCAGGACAGAAGCAAATTCGGTGAGTTTCTTGTTGATCTTAATGAAGCAGTGACGCCCGATTATTTTCTGATGGACGCTATCATGGGGATGGAGGGACCAGGTCCGGGAAGAGGGCTCCCAGTCGGAATAGGTTTGCTGATAGGATCCACAAACCCTCTTGTTCTCGACATAATTGCCAGTCGGATAGCTGGTTACGAACCGATGGTCGTTCCTACAACAAGAACGGCATTTTTCAGAAAAAAATGGCTGAAATCAGAAGATGATATAGTTTATGATGGACCGGAATTGAACAGCATCGTCAAAAAAGGGTTTAAGAAAATTCCAATATCCACCACTAATAATATCAGTATAAAGTTTATATTGAACAGGCTGACATTCCTGAAAAAGCTCGAAAGAAGACCTGTATTTATTCATACAAAATGTACCGGCTGTCAGAAATGTGTAAATATTTGTCCGGTGCATGCAATTGAACCAATGGCATCAAAGAAAACTCATATAGTACTGACTGACAGTAAGTGTATACGCTGCTTTTGCTGCAGTGAAGTTTGTACGGATAATGCGGTGGTGATAAGGAGGAAGCTGGTGGGAGTTTGAGGTTGAAGTTGAGGTGGAAGTTGAGGTTGAGGTTGAGCTAGAAATCCGATAAATCGAGAAGGTATATTAATGACGCGATAGACGCGCTGCCCATCTGTAGTTCACGTATATTAACGTTTTCAAATATATCATTTGCACAGTGGTGATACCAGAAATATCGTTCGGAATCAGGTATATATGCAATCTGTAGAGCTCCGAGTTCTTTCAGCGGTTCAATATCCGACCCCCCTCCCCCTTTACTGAAATCCCTGATTTTATATATTTCAAAAAATGATGCCATAGATTTAAGTTTTTCCAGTCTTGTACTGTCAGCACCGAATCCAAATCCCCGGGGACTCATGACTCCGGCATCAGTCTCAAGAGCTGCATAATGAATTTCGCCCTTTCTCTTTGCCTCTTCTGCATACATCTTAGCGCCGGTTCCAGTCATTTCCTCATTCATAAACAAAACAACCCGAATAGTCCGTTTTGGAGTAATCCCAAGCTTTTTGTACATTCTTATAAGCTCTATTGACTGCATACAGCCTCCGCCATCATCAATTGCGCCTTCTGTGATGTCCCATGCGTCGAGATGGCCGCCAACAGTAATATACTCGTGTGGTTTTTCCGAACCATAAATTTCACCGATAACATTATAAGACCATGTCATCAGGATAAGTCATACAAGTGGAAACCAAGTGAACAGTAAGCGAAGGTTCGGCCTTCAACCATTTGCTCAGTAATTCAGCATCGAGAGTAGATACAGCCACTGCAGGAATTTTATCGACTCCTTCTGCATAAACTGTAACACCTGTATGCGGGAAGTTATCGAGCGACTGGGTCATTGATCGCACAATAACTCCTATTGCTCCATATTTTGAAGCTTCAGATGGTCCGGCTGTGCGTTGATTAACTGCGCCACCGTAGGCTGCAAATGAACTGATCTGTTCATTGTCGAAGGGGCGATTGAAAAAAACTATTTTACCCTTTATATTTTGGCTCCCTAACGATTTAAGCTCGTCAAAATCATGGACTTCAATAATCTTTGCCGTTATACCATTTTTATCAGTACCAACCGATAATCCGAGGGCTGTTATGGCCAGATCTTTTTCCCCGTTAACAGACGAACTGACAGTGCATTTCTCAATTCCTCTTACCCAGTGAGGGACAGGCACTCTTTGGAGCCAGACAGAATCGGCGCCGGAATTTATCAGGATATCCCTGACGAATTCCACCGCCTTTGCTGCAGCCGGAGATCCCGCTATTCTTCCTTTTGTGTTTTTACAGAGATACTCAAGATTATTATAGGCAGTCCTGTCAGTTAATGCCTCATCAAAGATTGATTTTAAAACTTTTTCGGGGTCCTGAGCGCTAAGTTCACCCAGAAAAAGCACAGAATAATAAAGCTGTAATTATTGTCCTCACGTCAGTTATTAGACATCAATTTTTGCATATTTCGCATGAGTTTCAATGAATTCGCGGCGTGGTGGAACCTCATCACCCATCAGCATTGAAAAGATATGATCAGCTTCTGCAGCGCTTTCTATTGTAACCTGCCTCAATGTTCTTGTTTCAGGGTTCATGGTGGTAGACCATAACTGTTCAGCATTCATTTCACCAAGACCTTTATATCTTTGAATCCCAACGGCATGATTCTTTTCCCTGACCCATCTCCAGGACTGCCAGTTCGCGTTCTTCTTCTGTCCAGCAATAGCGTTCTGCTTTACCTTTTTTAATCAGGTAAAGAGGCGGTGTTGCAATATATATATTTCCGCCCTTGATAAGATCCTGCATATATCTGAAAAAGAAAGTCATAATCAGTGTTGTAATATGCGAACCATCTACGTCGGCATCAGTCATAATGATAATTTTATGATACCTGAGGCCTTTTGTGTTCAGTGCTTTGCTGTCCTCATCAGTTCCAATATTAACACCAAGAGCAGTGAAAATGTTTTTTATTTCTTCACTTTCATAGATCCTGTGCTGCATTGCTTTTTCAACATTCAGGATTTTCCCGCGCAATGGCAGAATAGCCTGGAAACGCACGATCTCGTCCCCTGTTTTGCTGTACCTCCTGCTGAATCACCCTCGACGAGGTAAATTTCGCAATTTGCAGGGTCCCTGTCGGCACAATCAGCGAGTTTTCCCGGAAGACCGGAGCCTGACAGCACATTCTTTCGCTGAACAAGTTCGCGTGCTTTACGGGCAGCATGACGGGCAGTGGCAGCAAGAATAACTTTTTGAACAATGATCCTGGCATCTTTTGGATTTTCCTCAAGGTAGTTGGAAAGCATTGTACTTACTGCCTGATCGACTGCACCCATCACCTCAGAGTTCCCTAGTTTGGTTTTTGTCTGGCCTTCAAACTGAGGTTCTGCAACTTTTACGGAAATGATTGCAGTAAGACCTTCCCGGAAATCATCACCGTTAATATCAAATTTAAGTTTTGAGGTAGCACCTGAATCTTCAGCATATTTTTTAAGTGTACGTGTCAGTCCGCGTCTGAAACCTGCCAGATGAGTTCCTCCTTCAATTGTATTGATATTATTTACATATGAATGGACATTCTCGGAGAATGAGTTGTTGTATTGCAATGCAATTTCAACAGGGATCTCGGTTTTATCATAAGTTATATGAATAATTTTCTCAATCAGCCGTTCCCTGTTCGAATCGAGATATTCAACAAATTCCTTCAGTCCTGCTTCGGAATGAAACTCTTCAAATCGTGGAGTGCCTCCATTACCATCATCGAGAAGTTCTCTCATATCCTTAATGGTAAGTGATATACCTTTATTCAGAAATGCCAGTTCACGCAGACGTGCAGAGAATATTTCGAAATTAAATTCAGTAGTCTGAAAAATAGTCCCGTCTGGTTTAAAAGTTATTGTTGTACCGGATTTATCGGAATTGCCAATTATCTCAACCGCAGAAACAGGTTTTCCTTTTTCATATTTCTGCCTGAATATTTTGCCTTCACGCATTAATCACAGCTGAGAGCTGTGCTGACAAAGCATTCACGCAGGAAACACCTACACCGTGAAGCCCTCCTGATACTTTATAGGAATCCTTGTCAAATTTTCCGCCGGCATGCAAAACTGTCATTACGACCTCAAGAGCCGATTTCTTTTCTTTTTCCATTATCCCGGTAGGAATTCCTCTTCCATCATCAGTCACAGTAACAGAGCCATCTTCATGTATAATAACTTCAATTTTAGTACAATAGCCACCAATTGCCTCATCAATGGAATTATCAATAACTTCATATACCAGATGATGCAATCCTTTTACACCAATATCACCAATATACATTGCAGGTCTTTTTCTCACTGCCTCAAGACCTTCCAGAACCTGGATATTATCAGCTGAGTAATCAATGCTGTCCTGCAATTTTTTTTCTGTTCTCGCTCATTATTCGTTTATTAAGTCTATAAATTTTCGAATCAATATTTTACAACCCGACTAAACAGATCAGAGGAAATCTCATATTTAGAGACTCCTTTTAGATAGAATAAAATGTGTTCTTTTGGGGTAATAAAATCAGGATATCTTTTCTACTGTTTCCGGCCATCGGAATCAACCTCACTTTACCTATTATAAAATATTGATATTATGCTTATTAATTATATCTGCAAATATACGGATTTTAAATGATTTTTTCTTAAAAAAAACATAAAAAAATGCACATTTTGAGGGAAGAAATTAACAAGAAAAGCAAACACTCATTTACATATGAAAACTCCCTTTACCGCATGGTTTCACAGTCTTTCACCCTGTGTGAAGGCCGGGAAGGGGGTCGGAAAACAAGAAAAACTGCGAAGGTTAGTATCTACAAACTGTAAGTAAACCCAACATAAACAGGAATCCTTGTGAAGGATAATATACCCATTCATAGTATCTTTTATTTGAGATATTATTCAGTTTAGCCCAGAATGAAAGAATTTTGGAATAGCGGTATTCGGCGCTGAGATTCAGATTAAAATATGCAGGCATATCAAATGGTTGTGGCACTTCAGCAGCCGGAAGATTCAAGACGGAAAGATTATCTACCGTTTACAATCATTTTTCGTTTCCCCATGCAGACTAACTTCCATCCCTCCGATTATTTTATCTCTCAGATTGTATTTCAATCCAAGCTTCCCATCCCAGTCTGGCTTATTCCAGGCATAATCAAATCTGGAAAGAGTATATCTGTAAATATTTGCTGCGACATTGAACGACAGCTTTTCTGTTATTGCCCCGCTCATTTCGCCATGAATATTTAGGAGCTCAGCATCATCCGAAAGCGGTGCAAAATAATTACCATGTTCCGGTGTAAAAATAGTATCGGGCTTATACAATATTGGAATAGAAAAGCATATTACTTATCAGAGAATAGGAAGCAGACACGGATATAATTCCCTCCAATCCCCGTATTTCCCCGTAAATCCGGTGAGAAATGATCAGATCATGACTTGTATTCGGAACAGTAAACAGACTACCGTCCTTGATTAAAGGAATGGGTTTTCAGAAATCAATTTTCAACGGTTCATTCTTCTCCAGGTTACCTGTTAATCCTGCAAAGAAATTGATATAGGAGGGTACTACATTGAAGCTGAAATTAATATCGGGATAAACGTGCAGTTTTGCTGCAGAAGTCATATTCCTGTCAAGCAATAACTGAAGCCCGAGTTTAAAGCTCCACTGATCAGATGACTTTTTTAATAAATGGACTCACAGCAAAAATATATTTTGCTGTAAGCAAATAATGAATCAGGTATCCTGTAATGATCAAAGTTTAATCCTGAGCCTACATAGAATCCTTTATATAGATTTTGCCATTTCGCCCTCCAGATTGAATTTCCTCTGAAAAAGTCTTTCGGCCGTTGTGAAATAGTTAAATGACAATTGCAAAATCATATGAAAATTCTGTGGAATCCAGGTTAATGGAGGAAAAGGCAACTTTTCCTCCTATATTATTGTAAGGTATGCTGATGTCCTTTTTTGACGGTGAATAATCTGAAAATGACGGGACTGTACCCATACGCATATCTGCTTTTCTGGCTATAATCAATTGATCCTCCAAGAATACTTTTTCCTGAAGAATTTCCGACCAAACAGAGAGGCATCATTATCCATATATCCCGCAAAAGCCTTCCTGCCGTTATCGAGTTCTACTTTGCCGTTTGTTGAAAAATGCCGTGCATAAAACCTATAGTGCCTTTTTTAGACCGCTCATTTGTAATGCTTAATTCGGCAAGTGGAGTCAGGTAATTTCCAACTCCAAGTTTCAGATAACTTTTATAAAGCTTTGGTAAGAGGATCGGGTAAAAGTGAGGCGGCTTTAATAGGGCTGATGGTATATTCAGGAAGAAAAGCGAAGTTTTTACATCATAATGAAAGTCGGGCCTGACTTTTGAGGTATCGTTCATATCGGGCAAAAAGCTTCTCTTTTTAGCTTCAGGCAATGAAGGTTTGTATGGATTATACAATGTCACTTCTCTTTTTAATCCGTTATCCTGTTTTTTGATCTGAGCATTGACAGGCAAAAAGCAGAAAATTATGAGGATTGATATAATGATGTTTCTTTTTATCATGTCAAATCAATTTCTATTCAGGTTTGCATTATTGCTTTATCTGTTCGGGTTAGTGTTGACTTTATCACTGTCAGGCTTAATTTCGTCGAGTGAGCTTAATTTGGCTTTCACCTCATCCAGAATCCCGTCGTCTGTTATCGTGTAATAATCTCTCAGGCTCTGAAGTGTGGCTCTTGCCTGAAGGGCATCTCCTTTTTTGATACTAATATCTGCGAGCAGAAGAAAGATCTCTTGCCATCCAGTACTGATGAGGGGTTTTCATGTCGATAAACTCCGACTAATACCTTTTCGGCTTCGGCGTTCTGTCTTTTTTGTAAGGATTTCGGCAACATGGTATTTTGATTCTGCTCCTTCATGCACTTGTAACTTCTGTTCCCACTTTCCTGAAATCCTTAAGGGCATCATCAAAATTATTAAGACTGTAATTTGCCTTAGCGCTCATGAAAGTAGCTTCACGGACAAGTTCCTCCGGGATATTTGCCGAGTTATTTATTTTTCCTGCTGCTGTAATTGTCTTCTGAGCATCACCTGCCTGATATGCCGATTTTAGCTGTCCTTTTAATGCCAGAAGCTTATTGGCATCATTTGATGAAGCCTTTTCAAGTTTCTCGTAATACTCAAGTGAAGCTGAATAATCTTCTTTGTCATAAAGATATTGCTGCAGCTGCTATAAGCGACTGCTCGAGGAACTGATTATTGGGCTGACTGGCAACGTCAGAATAAAGTTTAAGAGCTTCGTCAGTATTACCCGGTCGTTCTCAGGCATTCTGCCAGATAATATTGTGCATTTTGCCTGAAGCTGCCTTCTGGGAATTCATTAAGATAGTTTTTTAATACCTCAGTAGCCTTGTCAGTTTTTCCTGTCATAAAAGATTTTCACCCGACATATATAGGAGCGAATCTTTCTGAGCGAGGTTAACATCTCCATATCCATCGAGTGTTTTTACATAGGCAAAATATGCATCGACATCATTCAATCTCAACATAAGTATTTCTCAAACCGGTCATTGCATCCCTTGCTTCAGGTGATTGATTTGTAGTTCTCGATTACCTTTTTATACTGTGCAATTGCTTTTTCATTTTCTCCCAGATTATAATAAAGCAGCCCAAGCTGAACCATCGATCTCGGGACAAATGGACTGCCCGGGTAACTTGAAATAATTTTATTGAAATCTGCTTCTCCATTATTAAAATCTTCGAGAACCAGATAAGCCCTTCCTCTTTCAAAAATTGCATTTGGTATAAAGGAAGATGAGGGATATTTCGACATCAATGAAGTCAGAACATCAATCTTTCCCCTGGTATTATTCATCAATCCCAGTGAAAAACCTTTCTGGAACATTGCATAGTCAGCATCGAGGGTGCCATAGTCGATCACCTTGTCATAATAAGTAATTGCAGAAGAGTAGTTAGTAGCAATATAATAACAGTCAGCTATTCTGTTCCTGACGTCTGCAAGAACTTCCTGTTTTGGATTTGCACCGCTCGTTTCAAATGTTTTAAAATTATTCAGCGCATTTGTGTAGTCTTTCAGATTAAAATATGCATATCCCAGATTATACCTGACAAGATTATATTCACTGAGCAGAGTTGCTCCGGGTAATCCCATGAACAGCATATAGTCTTCCCTGGCAATGTCGTAGCGCCCAAGTCTGTAATTTGCCTCGCCTCTCCAGTAGATCGCTCTTGCCCTTATTTGACTGTTGTATTTTTCATACTTCAATCGATTTATCGAACATATCGATTGATGCTTCAAACTCCAGATTTTTAAACAATTCAAGACCTCTGAAGAATGCAACTTTCTGATAAGCTTCTTCCAGCCTGGCTGTCTTTGTTACCAAGTTTATCGAGAGAAGCAAGGGCAGCTTTGTAGTTTTTAATCTGCATGAAAGTACCAACGAGATAATCATATACTTCCTGAATTCTTTTAGACCCGGGATAGAGATCAATATATTCCTGAAATGCTGCGATAGCCTCTCCAAAAGGGGCATAAGCCGTTTCGTATGTCAGCTTTGCAAAATTATATAGCGATTCTTCCTTAATCTTTTTATCATAATTCATTTGCGATGCAGCTCCGAATGCCAGCCGGGCCCGTGGTTTGTCGCCTTTCTGCATATAACAATCACCAAGAATATTCCAGATATTCTGACTTAGCAGATCATCTTTAGCTCCTACTTCAAGAAATAATTTTATTGCATTGTCAATGTTCCCGGTTTTGTAATAGCAATACCCAAGCTCATACTTATCTTCACGTCCGCTGGCTTTTGCCCCGGTTGAATATTTTTCAAGATATGGCAGAGCTTCTTTGTAATTTTCTTTGCTGTAATAAGCATCACCTATAAACCTGTAAAGTTCGATTGCTCTTGTCGTTCCGGCAGATTTAAGAAGATCGGGAGCCATTGTAAGAATGCCGTCATAATCCTTTTGCATATAAAGGATCTGAACAATATAGAAAGGAACAATCGGTCCGAATGTTTCATCATCCTTGAGCCGCATGAATCCTTCAAGTGCGGTCTGATACATTTTTTGCTCATAAGCTATCTGGGCAAAATAGTAGACAGCCGGAGAGGTATATTCAGTATCAATATCCTTTATCTCCGAGAACATCAGCAGAGCTTTGCTCTGATCTCCCTTTATATAAAGTGAATAGCCATACCTGAAAAAATATTCAGCCAGCTTATCTGATTTAAGTTCCTGCCTGTTTACAGTTTCATAGTACATGAGCAGCCTTCCTGTAATTTTTATTCTGATAAAAATAATCTGCCAGCTCGAGTCTGGCATCATTAAGCCTGGGGCTTTCCGGATGTGAATATACATACATCATCATCCTGTATTCCGCATCCTGATTAAAAAGTCTCAGTGCTGCCATCGAGCTGTAATATTCGGCATCCGATATCAAGAATAGTGTTTGATTTGTCACCATTTTTAATAAAAGAATCAAAGAATCTGTATTGCAGCCGGATATTTCTCCTTATTATACAATTCCATTCCCCTGTTAAAGTCAGAGCTGATCTCTTTTGACGTAAAAGGTACCTGGGATGAAGCATTTTTTACGGAGATAGTTGAATAATGACAATAACAGATATAAAATAACTATGCACCCTTTAAAGGATCTGCTTCGCCTCAGGGCACTTTGTAGCTTCTTTGTGATATAATATATTTATTTTTTGTTCATAACTTATTTTTTTTGGCTCTTCACAAAAAAACACCGTTTGTGCAACAAACCTCTCAAACAGTATATAACATATTAATTATAAGCCACATAAACACGAAACCTGTTTTTACAAATTATCCGTAAAATTACAACTATTAAACGCCTACATTCGAGCGTTTATTACTGATTTTATCAACATATAAATGTTAATTATCAATTCTTTCTTTATTTTGCACTTTAAATCTCCTGCTAATGAGCGAAAATCTTCCACTTGATATAATTATTGAGCTGACTGACTGTTCAATATGGCAACAAAGTCATTTAGTGCTTATCACATGTCAACCTTCAGTTGGGTAAAGGAGAATTTATTTACCTTGTCGGAAGGGTAGGCAGCGGGAAATCAAGTCTCATAAAGACATTAAATGCACAATTACCTCTAAAGGAAGGTACAGGGCTGATTGCAGGTTATAATCTTTCGAAAATTAAAAAAAGGGAAGTTCCATACCTCAGGAGAAAAATCGGCATAGTATTTCAGGATTTCCAGTTGCTGACAGACCGGACTGTGAATGAGAATCTGGAATTTGTTCTTAAAGCCACAGGTTGGAAAAACAAACTGGAAATCGATATCCGTATCGGTGAAGTTCTGGAGAAAGTCGGTCTCGGTCTTAAAGGTTATAAAATGCCACATCAGCTGTCAGGAGGGGAACAACAAAGAGTGGTTATTGGAAGAGCTCTTTTGAATGATCCTGAAATAATACTTGCCGATGAACCGACCGGTAATCTTGATCCCGAGACATCAGAAGGCATAGTAAGGCTTTTAACGGATATAAGTAAAACAGGAAGGGCAGTTATTGTTGCAACTCACAATTATACTCTTCTGAAAAAATTTACGGCAAGAACAATGAAATGCGAAAACGGGGAACTCCGCGAAGTTGTCGATGACCAGGAGATGGAGCTGTTGGTGTAGTAAGGCGTAAGGGCGCAGGGCATGGGGCGCAGGGCATTACTTAAACATTCTTAAGGGCCATATTAGTTTATTGCGGTAAATCCTGTAAAAGGGCACTGCTGTACTCCCGAATGATTCAAAAAATGAAGCAATTGATGGAATGGAGGAACCGGCAAAATCGAGTATGGTTCTGCTTGAAGAGTGGTTTCTGATTAACTCATTTACAAGAAAATAACCGACTCTCCTGTCACGGCTTTTTGGTGTATTGACAACAAAAAGAATTGTTTTATGACCACGTATTTCAACAAGGAAAACTCCGAATATCAAACGCTTGCGTCCTTCTCTCACCCCTATAAGTCTTCCTTTCTTGTTTATAATGCAGAAGTTCATAAGATTTTTAAGATGCTGATAATCACGTGGCTTGATACCATTAATTTCTTTGCCTTTATTCTGAATAAAAAGATCGATTAATTCGTCAGGAGTTATATCAGTAGTCAGTTCAGGACTTTTCTTTGCCGAGGATTCAATATTCCGTTTGCAATGTTTTGAAAAATTATTATAAATTGTTTCGTATGGTTTTGAAAGATCAAGTTCAAAATTGACTTTCTCAGTGATTTTATACCCGGGAGCATCGATTTTCTCCTTTATGCATAAATCAACAAGCTTAAAGAAAGCAGGTATGAATTCGAGAAATTCTCCGATTGCCTTATCGTAAGGTTCTTCGGGAGAGAATGACCCCAGCTGCTGGAGAAAAACAGGGGTTGCTACATACTGAATTCCGAATCTTGAAGAGCCCGGCAGAGGAAAAACTGAATCGTAATCATCATCCACCAGAGCCTGCCATCCGGGCGACATAATATCGAGATACCACGAGTATGCATATGGCTTTGCACCGGGAGTATTTCTGATACAATTATCCCACTGTTCCCTGTCAATCTCATTATTTTTATGATAAACGATCACGGTTTCTGATTTTTGATCATAAATTCAAAAACTTCCCTCCATTCTTTCCATTCTTTATTGTCAAGCAGTGATGTATTATGCCAGATACTTACAAAAAGACCTCCGACCCTTCTTGTTTCATTTATTAGATTGAGAATTGCTTCTTTTGAGCCTGCAGGATCAAGTTTCTTATAATCATAGAGCGTGCCATCCATCACCTGGAATGGAATGATCTTAAGATTTGTGGGAGTTTCTTCAGAGATATTATAAAAATAATATGGTCTGGCGATGCCTGCCCTGAATCCGGGTTCATCAGGATAACCCATCGAATAATCTTCGTTTAAACCTGCATTCAAACTATTTCTATATGATCCAGGCATGAAGAGCCTTATATAATGAAATCTGCCAAGAAATACTTCTCCCTGAAGGATGGTCTTCAGTCGTTCCAGCTCTGTCCTTATTAGTGTTCCATCCCCCCCTGCTACATATGACGGATGCAGCCCTACCTTAAACCTGGCAGCTATTTTTCTTATTAGATTTCTGTACTCATCGTTTTTCCACGATGGGTTCTTATCAAATTTTGAGCGATCACCTACCGGGAAAAAGAATCTGGCGTCAACTTCGTTCTTTTCAATATTTTCAAATATATAATCAAAGACATCACAGGGGTCTTTTTCACTTTTTGACATTATATGGTATCGTTCGCTAATTTTAACTGGATTACCGGTGGCATCGTGGAATAATCCGCCTACTGACCTTAAGAAATTCCTGCCCTGATAGGCAAATGGCTATCGGTATCAATTGTCAGCATGGAATTGTATTCATTCCTTCTGAAGACAAGTGAAGGAAATTTCTTTATAAACGATTTTGCAAATTCTTTCGCCCAAAGATCTATAACAGGTCTTCCAAGAAATCCGTTTTTAAATGCGACAGATAGTGAAGCAGGAAATCTTCCGTATTTATCAGGCTTAAAATCAAGATATTCCTCATACCTGCTCACCAGGATAAAATGGATGCAGCAAAAATATCAAAAGGAAGATCACTGTCAGATACCTGAAAAAAAACCGGTAGCCCATTCCATTCACTTATATTTATAGTTTTTTGAATTACATTATTCTCAAACAGAAGGGTTATCCGGAACTATTTTAAAAGACCCGGCTATGTTCTCAGAGGAATAATTTATAACCGGATTTTTTCCAAACTTACGTTTGTCAGTGACCAACTTCCCACTCCAGACCAAGAATATCTCCCAGTATAATACCGGCAATATACCTGATACGAGGGGTATCCTCTGTTGAGTATATTTTAACAGGTCCTGAGATACATAATTACAAATTTATGTAATTACTTGTTAACTAATGGTATAAAGTTGAAGAATTATAGAATGTTTTATAAAAGAAATCCATGTAACTACAAAGGTCACGAGATGGAGTGATCACAAACTGTTCGATATCAAGGAGGCTACCATTGTGTTCTTACATTTATTACCCACTCCATCTAACTCTAGGCACTTTAGTCACTTTAGTCACTCCAAACTTTTAACATGTTGCAATTAGAAATATTTACTTATCTTCGCCCCCTAATTAACAAAGTGATTTCCACGAAGCGTTTTAGGCATTTTGCCCAGTCTGCATATGAGTTCATTTCGGCCGGGATAACAAATCCCTCGCTCCCGAAACCACATCATAAAACATATTAATGATAAATTTTGAAGAGATGGGATTCACTCCCGGTATTCTGAAGGCGATTCAGGAACTTGGATTTGAGAACCCGATGCCAGTTCAGGAAAAAGTTATTCCCCTGATGCTGGAAGGTGAGGTTGATATCATTGCCCTTGCACAAACAGGAACAGGCAAAACAGCAGCTTTCGGACTGCCGCTGGTTCAGGCAACCGACACTGAAATTAAATGAGACACAGGCACTTATTTATGCCCGACACGCGAATTGTGTATGCAGATCACAGGTGATCTGACCGACTATGCAAAACATACTGGGAAACTTAAGATACTGGCAGTCTACGGAGGTGCGAGTATCGACAACCAGATCAGAGGCCTGAAAAAAGGTGTTCATATAATTGTTGCTACTCCCGGACGACTTATTGATCTTATCGGAAGAAGAGCTGCTAAACTATCAGCAGTTACTACAGTCATTCTGGATGAAGCGGACGAGATGCTCAATATGGGCTTTCTCGACAGTATAAATGAGATTCTTGAGGAAGTTCCGGATGGAAGAAGAACACTCTTGTTCTCCGCTACGATGTCATCTGAGATTGCAACTCAATTGCCAGAAAATACATGGATAATCCGGTGGAAATTACAATCGGCACAAAAAATTCTTCAGCAGAAAATGTAAGCCATGCATATTATCTTATTCATGCAAAGGATAAATACAAAGTACTGAAGCGTATTGCTGATTTTGAACCTGATATCTACGGTATTGTTTTTTGCCGTACACGTAAAGAAACACAGGAAGTTGCATCAAAACTGATCGATGACGGATATAATGCCGATGCACTTCATGGTGATCTGTCGCAGATGCAACGCGACGCTGTTATGCAGAAATTCAGGGTCAGAAATCTCCAGCTTGCTTGTAGCAACAGATGTTGCTGCACGCGGATCTGGATGTCGATGACCTTACACATGTAATAAATTATAGTCTCCCCGATGATACTGAAGTTTATACTCACAGGAGTGGCCGTACAGGAAGAGCAGGGAAAACAGGCATATCAATATCACTTGGTTCATCTGAGAGAAAAACATATTCTCCAACAGATTGAAAGAAAGGTAAAAAAACCATTCAAGGCAATACCGATACCGACAGGAACTGAGATTTGTGGGAAACAATTGTTCAACTGGGTAACAAAACTTGAAAATGTTGACACGGATCATAAGGAAATTGAAAAATTTCTTCCTGAAATTAAGGAAAAACTTGCAGGTCTCGACAGGGAAGAACTCCTCAAAAGAGTTGTTTCTCTTGAATTTGACCGTTTTCTTGATGATTACCGTACAGGGGAGGATCTGATATCTCCTGTCCCTGAAAGAGATGGCAGAGACGGACAGATCAAGAGGTGAAGGCAGATCAGGCAGAAGAGATCCCAGAGACAGGGAACAGTATACCGGTAATTACAAAAGACTATTTATCAATCTCGGAAAATCCGACGGATTTTATCCTGAACAGCTTATTGAACTGGTGAACTCTAACACAAAAGGGACCAAAAGTGCCAATAGGTCAGATCGATCTTTTGAAAACTTTTTCCTTTTTTGAAGTTGAAGCCAGCTATGCCGACGATCTTATTACCGCTCTTAACTGATACTACATTCAAGGACAGGCGTGTTGCTGTTGAGATTGCCCAGGAAAAAACTGACAAACCTCGACAAGGCAGCGAATATCCTCCAAAAAGACCGGCTAAATGGTCAGACAGGAAACCTGAAAAAAGAAGTCAGGGCAGATCGGAGAGCAAGCCAAGAGACTATAAAAGAGAAAGTAAATTCGGCAAAAAAGACAAAAAGAAGTACAGCCGGTAATTAATAAACCCCGAAAGGGGGGGAAATTCTGACCACAAAGCGCACAAACAACTCTTTAAGCAGTTCTTTGTAAACTTTGTGGTTATTTTTTTGATTTCAAGACAGGTTTATCTCTTTAAATAATCATTAAATAATACCTGCAGGTATGCCTTTCCACTCTTTTCTGCCACCTCAGGATTTTTGCCTTCGCTTAAAACTGATTTCCTGGCCTTAAGATCAAACCCTACAGCTGAGCTGTCGGTTAAAAATCCGAATCCTTCATTGTATGTGTAGAAGGCAAAAGATTTTGATCCGTCTGACAGCATGTCCTTGGCGAATGGAAAATCGCCTTCTATTCCAAGCTGATCCAGAAGAGTTTTGGGAATATCAACCTGGCTGCCGAGCTTCCCGATCTTCAGGCCTTTTCCGGAGAGTGCTCCTCCAACCCACAGCATTGGTATTTTAAAAACATTTTGCTTATAATTTGGCATCGTATCATAAATCCTGGCGGCATGGTCAGCTACCATTACTATGAGGGTATTCTTCCACCAGTCTGTTTCCCTGGCCCAATCGAGGAAGGAACCAAGAGTCTTATCTGTATAGTAAACCGAATTCCTGTAATTATCTCCAATATCCGAACCACTGAAGACAGGTTGCATCGGAACATCAAATGGCTCATGACTTGACAAGGTAAGGATAACTTTCAGAAATGGCTCTTTTACTGTCTTCATCGAGTCCTCAAGAGTACTGAATAGAATATGATCATGTACACCCCATTTTGAATTATAATCCAATGGATTAAAATTGTCTTTTGTAATTATATCATTAAAACCGGAACCGATTACAAATGAATTGAAATTTGCAAAATTGATATCCCCTCCGTACCAGAAGGAGCTATGATAGCCTTTATCGACCAGGATCTTAACCAGACTCGGCAGTGTCTGGCTTTTTTTCGGTTCTTTGATGATCGACTGGGCAGGCTGGGCAGGGTATCCGTCGAGAATTGCAGGCATCGCTTTATCTGTTCGGGTTCCTGATGCATAAAATTCAGAAAAGAGAATACCCTCCTTCGAATATCTGTTAATATTGGGAGTTACCAGAGAATCACCTCCAAGCGGACCAATAAGATAGCCGCTGAAACTCTCAAGAACAATTAATATAATATTTGGCCGGGAATTGTTCAGAACTTTTAAAGGCGCACTTTTGTCGACTATCAGACTGTCAACTACTGCTTTAGCCTCATCAAGATCACCGAATTCATAGGGATTTTTTGTTGGCTTCTGAGTAAAGGCTGATGTTCCGACGTTCCACACCGCATTTATTGCAGCATGATTCAAAAACATATCTTTACTGAAATAAACCGTACCCGCATTAATAGGTGCTACACCAAATCCTCCTCTGATTGGTATGATGAGGGAAGCGGACAGGATCATGAAAAACGGTATAGCAGGCACCCATGGATTTAACCTTTTGAAATTTCCGAATAACCTGTCGATCAATTTATTGTACATAAAAATTATAACGGCAGACATCAGGATGATGGAGAGAAAATAGGATATTGTCTTGAGCGTGCTTACCGAGGCCATTGCTTCCCCAGGTGTTTTAAGATATAACATGGGGGTGTAATCCATCCTGAACCCCCAGTAAGAATAGAGGAAAGCATCGGAAACAATTATAACTGACGATAAAATAATGAGAAAATATGTATACCACCTTACAAATATCATATACCAGTTTCCATTAAAATAGACTCCGGGTATCAATAGCAGGAATGGCAAAATCGTATAATAGCCGATAGTTGAGATATCCAGTTTTGAACCATGAAGAAAAGTGCCAAGAAGTCCTGCTATTCCAATATGGGCTGAGGAATGATATTGCATAACCAGAAAAAACAACCTCGCAATAAAAAAGAAACCAAGCCAGAATGATGCGTAACAAATAATCGCTATGAGTCTTTTTTTCATGTTGCTAAATTTCGTGTATTGGATAATCCTCCTCAGGTTTCAAATATCGAAAAAAAAACGTTTATATAACACTCAATTGTCAGTAGAAAAAGGAGATATCAGTCAGATTACCCGTTAATATTTAATAAATTTGTTAGATACATTAAACCGCAAAGAATGACAATTGCAGAATATATTGCAAATCAGCTGTATACTCATGGAGTAAAATACGTATTTGGTATACCGGGTGGTCCTTCAATACCTTATATGGAAGCATTCAAAGCCGCAGGAATAGAATTTATCCTCACAAGCAATGAATCTACGGCTGGAGTAATGGCGGATGTAACAGCCAGGCTTACAGGAATTACCGGCATTTGCCATGCCACCTTCGGTCCGGGTGCAACCAATATATGTACAGGCATAGGAGGAGCTTTGCTTGACCGTTCAGCGGTTATTGTATTTACCAGCGAGATCGGAGAAATGTTCCATCACCGCACAACGCAGATGAATATTGATCAGCAGCAATTATTTGCACCACTGACTAAAGCAACATTCAGAATGAATAAGGAGAATGTGGCGGAGGTTATGGAATCTGCATTTACAATAAGTCAGGAAGACTATCCGGGCCCCGTTCATATTGGTCTTCCGGATGATATTGCCAATATTGAGATAGATCCGGAAACTTCGAGCGGATTCATAAAAGAAACACCCTATTATCAGAATAATGCCCGGAAGGTTATCTCGCTTCTCGAGGGAGCCCGCAGGCCAATACTGGCTGTAGGACTCACCGCTGCCCGTCTTGGACTAAAGGAAGAATTGCTCTTATTTCTTAATATGCATAAAATGCCTGTGGTAGTAACTCCGATGGCAAAGGAGCTGATCCCTTTTGATCATCCCTGCTATGCGGGAGTATTATTTCATTCTCTCAGTGATTATCTCGAGGATATTTATGACAAAACTGACCTGATTATAGGATTAGGTTATGATCCGGTTGAGTTTAATTATGAATCCTGGATTCCCGGTGTTCCCTTATTGCATTTTGATACTCGGGAAACCGACCTTCCCTCAAAGTGGAGCGCTTTACAATACATAGGACCCCCAGAAGAATGGTTTTCAATACTCAGGAATCTGAATCCCGTCTCGCTGGTTTTTGAAGCATCCGTTATAAAAGGAATACGCGATGAAATGATTTCGGTATTCAACGGATTCACGAATCATTTCGGACCTGTTGCAGCACTCAAAATACTGCAGGATGAACTTCCGGAGGATTCAATAATGACTGCTGACGTCGGTTCGCATTTGCATGTTATGGGGCAATTCTGGAATACTTTTGAAAATGGTAAGCTTATTATGACAAACGGCTGGTCGGGAATGGGTTTTGGAATTCCTGCTGCCATGGCGGCTCAGATAAATAATCCTGACGCAACGGTTGTATGCGTTACCGGCGATGGTGGCTTTCTTATGATGGCTGGCGAGATAGTCACTCTCAGGAGGCATAATCTTCCGGTTATCATTGTTGTATTTTCTGATGGTGAGTTGAATCTTATCAAGGTAAAGCAGTCATGGAAAGAATTGCCGGCATACGGGACGCTCCTATATCAGGATGATCTTTTTGGGGCTGATACCTTTCTTGGAATCAAAGTTTTGAGGGCCGATTCCTCGGATTCGATGCAGAAAGCCATTATTGAAGCACTGTCTGTAAATGAACCTGCGATAATAAACGCGGTGATCGATCCAGAGGATTATAAATGGCTGATTGTGAGGAGATAGGCACGCAGCAAGAGGTGCAGGGCACAGGGCAAGGGGCATAAAGAGTATTCTAATCACTTCATTGCAGATTCTCCCGTAGAATGGAATAGATGCAGCTGTCTTTGATGATTTCGTTTTTGATAATGTTTTTGTGGATTGTTGCTTCAAGGATGTAACCTGCTTTTTCGAGGGCCCTGCGGGAAGCAAGATTATCGGAAAATACTTCAGCATAAATTCTAACGATATCGAAATCCCGGAAAGCATAAGCAGTAGCCGCTCTTATAGCTTTGGTCATTATGCCTTTGCCCCAGAATTCCTCTGAAAGGAAAAAACCTATTTCGAAATTTTTGCGGTATATGTCAGTTTTTGCAACTATGCCAATATTTCCTGCCACACGTCCATCAACTGTTATAGCAAAAAATCTCGGGGGAAAATTCTCCGGAAGTATTATTTTAAGCCAGTTGATGGCATCTTTACGTGTATATGGAAAAGGCAGACCGTCACGTAAATTGTCGGCTATTTTCCTGTTATTTGCTATCAAAGCCAGATCCGCGGCGTCATTGATGGACCATGGTCTCAGAATTATCCCTTCGGAAGATATTTCCATTAATTTTTTAGCTCTTCTTCTCTTTTTTAGGTTTAGGTTCCTTCCCGGCTTTCTCTTCTTTTTTTGCCTTTGGAACTTTAACTTCAGATTTCTCAGCCGGCACTTTTACTTCCTTTTCCCTGGGTTCCTTAACTTCTTTAACTGAAGCAGGTTCTTTATGTTCTTTTTTCTTTGGTTCTTTGACCTGGACTTCTTTTACAGGTTTAGATTCTGCTTTATCAGCTTTTTTTCTGGGTCTTCTGACGCCATATGACCCAAGAACTATTTTGCCACGTCTGGATTTTTTATCACCTTTTCCCATATCGATTGGTTTTGATTAGTTTTACCTTTTTTTCGGACGGAAGCAAAGTTAGCAAAAATCTTTATTTTTATTGAATATTTTCGGATAAAACATAAACAAATTTAAAAGTATTAATGAATTTCAGGTTATGAGCTATTGCGAATATATTACCACATTAACAGGTGATTTACTCTCCCTTCACAAAGAGTACCACGATAATCATTATGGTTTTCCTATAGAGAATGATGATGAGTTATTTGAGAGACTTATGTTTGAGATTAACCAGGCGGGGCTTAACTGGATACTGATCCTGAAAAAACAACATAATTTCCGGAAAGCCTTTGATAATTATGATATTAAGAAAGTTGCCGGATATGGTGATGCTGATTTTACCAGGTTGATGAATGATCAGGGAATAATCAGAAACCGTCTTAAAATAAATGCAGCTATCGTGAATGCAGGAATCATACTTAAGCTGAAGGAAGACCACGGTTCATTCAGAAAATGGCTCGACATTCAGGCCAGCAATAATTCTTCCCTGACGGATTGGACGAAGCTATTCAAAAAGACTTTTAACTTTACAGGCGGCGAAATTGTAAATGAGTTTCTTATGAGCACAGGCTACCTGCCGGGAGCACATACTGCTGACTGCCCGGTTTTTGAGCGTATCAATCATTTAAAAATGAAAAAATGAGACGAAGTGACAGGGAAATATCAAGTATCCGGGATGTTGAAGACATAATAAACAATTCTGATGTCTGCAGAATTGCCTTTGCGGATAATAACTCACCATACATTGTAACAATGAACTTCGGATATGTAATTTCTCCGAATAAGCTGCTATATTTTCATTGTGCAAACGAAGGTAAAAAGCTCGAAATGATCCGCAGGAACAATTATGTATGCTTTGAAATGGATATTGATCATCTGATCTTAAAGGGAGAAAGAAGCTGTGACTGGGGTATGAAATTCAGAAGTGTTGTTGGCTTCGGAAAAATCCAGATTGTGGAGGAACTAACTGAGAAAATACTGGGGATGAATAGTATAATGGCTCATTATGGTGGCACAGCTCCATTCAACTTTGATGAGAACATATTTAACCGCACTACTATACTCCGGCTTGAAATAGCCGAAATGTCGGGTAAGATGAAATAATTATTGTGCTTTCAAATGCAAAATAATGCTATGATAATCACATCGTTGAATTCATGATAATTTAAAAAAGACTAAATTGCGCTTTTTAATTATAATCTATGCAAACATTAAATGATTTAAGATTGGCTGTTCTTATAGATGCAGACAATATTCCATATAGCAATGTAAAGGGGATGCTTGAAGAAATAGCAAAATACGGCACTCCTACATTTAAAAGAATTTACGGCGACTGGACAAAACCAACTATTTCAGGCTGGAAATCAGTTCTTCTCGAAAATGCCATTACACCTATTCAGCAGTACAGTTATACCAAGGGGAAAAATTCAACAGATTCCGCTTTGATAATCGATGGAATGGATATTCTCTACTCCGGTAAAGTTGACGGGTTCTGTATTGTCTCAAGCGATAGTGATTTCACCAGGCTGGCAACCCGGTTGCGCGAGGCAGGCATGAAGGTTATCGGGATAGGAGAAAGAAAGACTCCGCACCCTTTTATTGTTTCGTGCGATAAATTCATATATCTGGAGATTATAGCATCATCCATAACCCCTGTTGAAGCTTCTCCGGAAGTAAGGAAAAAAGGTAAACCTATCGTTAAGAAGAGAAAAGCAGCAGAACCTGAGCCGCAAACTCCTGCTATTGTTGTAAAAAGACTGATTGCTTCTTCAATATCGGACATTGCAGATGAAAATGGTTGGGCCTATCTTGGTGATGTTGGAAACCTTATACTTAAGAAACAACCCGATTTCGATCCGAGAAACTTCGGATTCCCAAAGCTTACGCCTCTTATAAGATCGCTGGATTTTGATATTGATGAAAGAGAATCGGGGCAGAATCATATAAAGCATATCTATATCAGGAACAGGAAGTCGTGAGATGTCAATTGTGAGATATGAGATATGAGATATGAGGCAGAACGTTGCACCCGGAACAAATTGTTCAAATTACTTACTGCTTTTCACGAACAAAATAATCCTGCTTATGTTTTAGAGAAGTGTTATCAATAAATGACGTATAAGTATTTTTTATACTTTTATAAATAGCTAATTGCCAAAAAGATATTAAAATACAATATAATATGGATATTTATTTTTTGTTTTCAAAAATAAGTATGACCTTTGTCCCTGTTTTATAAATACTTTAATTATTTGAATTATGAACATTTACGTAGGAAGTCTTCATTTTAAAATGAGTGAAGCAGAGTTAAAAGAAATTTTTGAAGAGTATGGCGAAGTAACATCCGCAAAAATCATTATTGACAAGTACTCTGGGAAAAGTAAAGGATTTGGTTTCGTTGAGATGCCGAATGACGCTGAAGCAAAAAAAGCTATCGAGGAATTGAATGGAGCTGAAGTTAGCGGTAGAAACATTATCGTTAATGAATCCATTGAAAGAACTGACAGAAGAAGTAATTTCAGAGGCGGTGATAACAATGACCGCAGAGGTGGCAGTGGTAGTGGTGGTGGAAACAGAAGAGATAACTACAGATAGGTAATAAAAAATTTCAAAACTATGAAAGGTACTGTTAAATGGTATGACAGAGTAAAAGGTTATGGATTCCTGCAGACAGAAGATGACAAGGATATCTTTATCCACCGTTCAGGTTTAGAGGTTTCACACACCGAGCTTGAGGCAGGCCAGACAGTTGAATTTGAAATTGAACAAAGAGAAAAAGGTCCGGTTGCCATTAAAGTAAAAAAAGTAGATTAATCTTTCTCAAACTAATAACAAAAGAGGCCGTATTTTTCAATACAGCCTCTTTTTTTTCTTAAATATCCAGTTTTCTTAGCCTTAGAACCCCTTCCCGGCAAGGGGGTATCTCTCAAGAGATCAACCTGGTTTTAGCTGAGTTTATACCCTTTTCTGTATTCGTAGTGCATCATTTTTGTTGCAGCACCATCAGTATCATCGATAAAGGTTTCAGTCTTTGGATTCCATTTAACTGTACGTTTGAGCGCACAGGCGATATTGCCAAGGTTGCAGACTGTACAGCTGCTGTGTCCGATCTCAACCGGAACCACTGGATCTTTTCTCATACGGACAGATTCGATGAAGTTCAGCTGATGAGGAATTCTTGTTTCATAAGGTCCCTCAACTTTAGTTGCAGATTCAGGAAGAGCGAATTTCTCATCAGAAGCTTTGAAATAGCCTCTTGACACTTCAATCCATCCTTTTTCACCCCAGAATTTAACACCTTTCGTTTTCTTTTCATCAAATGGTTCGGAGGTCATAATAACGCCATCCGCATATTTGAATGACATAAATTCAGTTCCGTCTCCAATAGGAGATGCCTCAACAGGACCATTCTTATCCATACCCAGACCCCATTGTACTATATCAAACATATGAGCTCCCCAGTCGGTGGTGAATCCGCCGCCCATCTCCGTGTACCAGCGCCATGCACCCCAGATCTTCTCATTCTGTTCGGGTTCAAGTGTTATAGGAGGATCCAGCTGATTGTTAAAATGAATAGGATTTGGAAGCGATCCAAGCCATAGATCCCAATTCAGATCCGAAGGAATGGGTTCCTCAGGAAGATCATAAGGCTTCGGCGGCGCTCCTACATATGCATTGACTTTTGTAATTTTTCCTATTGCACCCTCCTGAACAAGCTTCACAGCGTGCTGAAATTCAGATGAAGATCTCTGCTGACTACCCAGTCCAAAGATTCTTTGATTATCCCTGACAGCTTTTTTCAGCTCCTGGCCTTCCTTAATAGTGAAAGTCATAGGCTTTTCCAGATAGACATCTTTACCTGCCTTACAGGCTGCAATGGCAATCCTGGCATGTGAATGATCGGGCACTGCAATTACAACTGCATCAATGTCGGGTCTGGCCAGCACATCTTCAAATTTTTCATATGTGTCTACTTTAGCTTCTTTCCCCGCCTTTTTGTAGAACTGTGTGACACGTTTTTCGAAGCGTTTACGTTTCACACCGTACACATCGCATCCTGCTAAAACCTGCACTCCGGGTATCTGGAGAAAACCGGCAAGCAGAAACATCGATTGCTGCCCCATGCCGATAAATCCAAGTCTGAGATCTGCAACAACCGGAGATTTGAAGGAGGGAACAATTTTTGGAAGGATCATCATTCCTGCAATTCCCGCCACGCCGGAATTAAGGAATTGGCGACGCGACCACGTTTTCTTTTGATCTTTCATAGCTATTCTTAGTTAAGTGTAAATCAGATATATTTTTCAGAATTCATGAGCCATAAAAATAACAATTTTCTTTCCAAAGATTTACCGGAATATTAAAATCTGCCAAATATTAAACATTTTTCTGTAAGCGCTGTACCCCGACTTTGAATAGTATTGAACTGAATAAAAATGGGATCTGAGTTGTCTTATCAGTAAATGCAGTGAAATATTTCAGAATGTTCACTTATAAATTCTGGTTTTAATTAAATTGCATCCTTTGTAACTCTGATATTGATAACTATGCTTATTAGGTTTTTCCTTCTAGTACTACTGTCCGGACCGGCCCTGCTGGCATATAGTCAGACGCGCAACCTGGAGTATTACATTTCCGAAGGTATTAAGAACAGTCCCCTGCTTAATGACTACAAAAATCAGATCTCATCTGCCATACAGGATAGTCTTATTATCCATGCCGCAGGCAATCCTTTGATAGAGGCTAAGTCACAATTGCTTTATTCACCGTATTACCATAACTTCGGATATGATGAGGCGGTAACGGATGGAGGAAACTACACAGCCGTTCTGGCAATCAGCCAGAACATCTTCAACAGAAAGGAGATCAACAATAAATACAGGCTGGTCGACCTGCAGAAGCAACTCCTGGCAAATTCCACAAAGGTATCTTCTTCAGAACTGAACAAGATCATTACCGATCAGTATCTCAGTGCTCTTTCTGTATATAACGATCTGACATTCAACAGATCGTTTCTCGATCTGTTCAACAAGGAAAATGCAATTGTAAAACAGTTCGTCCAAAACGGTGTTTATAAACAGACCGACTACCTTGCCCTAGTGGTCGAAACACAATCACAGGAAATATTAGTAAAAAAACTTGAAAATCAATACAGTAAGGAACTTTCCACACTTAACCAGCTCTGCGGATTGAATGACACAACCCGGTATGACCTTACAGAACCCCATTTAATAATAAACGGCACTCCTGATATCTCAAAATCTCCCTCATGGCTAAAATATAAGATCGACAGCATCCGTATTGAAACTGAGAAAACAGCCATTGATATTAAGTATAAGCCAAAGGTGAACTGGTTCGCCGATGCAGGGTTCCTCACCAGCTATCCGTGGAATTTTTATCGCCATTTTGGTTACAGCGCCGGGGTAAGTCTTAATATGCCTGTCTATGATGGCAAGCAAAAGGGTCTGGAAAAGAAGAAATTGCAATTTGAACAGAACAGCAGGAAAAGCTATGAAACCAATTATCAAAAACAATACCTCACCCAGGTGAATCAGTTGCATAATGAATTAAAAACATTGAATGAACTCTCAGTTCGAACAGAAGCTCAGCTAACGACATCGGGTCTGCTTGTTGATGCGCTGAAGAGCCAGCTCGAATCCGGAATTATTCAAATGACAGAATATATCATTGCAGTAAAAAACTACAAGACAATCAGTAGCAATATAAACATGATCAATGTTCAGAAGTTGCAGATCATAAATGAACTTAATTTCCTGATAATTAAATAAATACTTAATCTAATGCGAGCTAAACCAGATGCCTTTCCCTTTTTTTATGTCCTGTTGCTGGCAGGTCTGTTCATTTCCTGCAAACATACCATCAAAACAACTGAGGAAGAGGCTAGTGTCGTCACTCCGGTAACAATAGTACCGGTCGAATATAAAACGTTCAGCTCAACGGTCGATATGCCCGCAGTTGCAACCTATATGAACAAAAGCATCATAAGAGCAACAACAACAGGGGTTATAGAGAGTGTACTTATAAATCAGGGTGATTTTGTTGGAAAAGGCCAACTTCTTTTTACTATAAGGACCCGTGAAGCATTGGCTCTCGATGGAAAATTGCAGTCAGACACAACATTGAACCTCGCAGGCCTGATAAAAATCTCAGCCCATCAGGAAGGAGTAATAAATACCATTTCGTACCAGAAAGGCGATTTTGTACAGGAGGGAGATGAAATGGCAGTTATTTCAGATCAGAACAGTCTGGTTTTCATTCTCGATATTCCTTTTGAGCTTGAAAAGTATATTGAGAAAAACAAAAACTGCGTTATAGTTCTTCCTGACAACACAGCAATCAAAGGTACGATAACGCATAAACTGGCAGACATGGACATAGCGTCGCAGACAATCAGATATGTCGTCAAGCCATTTTCAGCCGATAGAATTCAGGGCAACCTCATTGCAAATATCAACCTGGTAAAATCGACCAAAGAAAAAGCAATGGTTCTGCCGAAAGAAGCTGTCCTTGGAAACGAGACGGAGACTGAGTTCTGGGTAATGAAACTGATAAACGACAGTACTGCCGTCAAGACCATAGTTGATAAAGGCTTTGAGAACAATAATGAAGTAGAAATTATAAAACCCGAATTTCTTCCGTCCGACAGAATATTATTAACCGGCAATTATGGGTTACCCGATACTGCAAAAGTTAAAATTCTCAAATAATGATTGAATGAAGAATTTCTTTCTTTCATACAAGAATCCCATATCTGTGATCCTTGCAGTCATCATTGCCGGGGGATTCTTTCTTTACGGGCAGATACAGGTTTCGCTTTTCCCTGAGATAACCTTTCCGAAGCTTAAAAGTGATTGCCGATAACGGAGAGCAACCTGTCGACAAGATGATGGTGACTGTAACCCGTCCGCTGGAGGATGCCATAAAACAGGTACCTGACCTGAAGATCCTGAGAAGCACTACCAGCCGCGGGACATGTGAAATTTCAGCATTTCTGAACTGGGGCTCAGATATAAATGTGAATCAGCAGATGATGGAGTCGAGGATCGCCCAGATAAAAAATCTGCTTCCGGCTGATGTCAGCATCCAGGTCGAAAAAATGAATCCTTCAATACTTCCGGTGATAGGATTTACGGTGGAGAGTAATAAGAAAACGCCCATAGAGCTTAACCTTATTGCAACATATATCATTAAGCCATTTCTGTCGCAGATTGACGGCGTTTCCTCAGTGGGGATAATCGGTGGAAAAACAAAGGAGTACTGGATCGAGCTTAATCAACTCAAAATGAGCTCCTTTTCAATAACACCTGAGACAATCAAGACTAAGCTGAATGAAAATCACTTTATAGCATCAAATGGATTTCAATCTGATTACAGAAGGTTGTATCTTAATATCACCGATGCCGGACTTTATAATTTAACCGATATTGAAAACGTGATTTTAAGGAATGATGGAAAAAGAATAATAAAACTCAAAGACGTTGCAGCTGTTAATGTCAGGGAGAGAACAGAATATACACGCATTAATGCCAACGGACACCAGGGACTTCTTGTAGCCATTCTCAAACAACCGGGAGCAAATCTGATTAAACTTTCAGAGAATGTGGCTTCGAGAAAAATGGAATTGGAAAAGATTCTGCCGCCCGATGTTCATATCTCGCTTTATTATGATCAGGCTGATTTCGTTAATCGAGCCATAAAAAGCGTCAATGACAGTCTGTGGCTCGGACTTCTGCTTGCAATCATTGTCGCAGTAATGTTCCTGAGGTCGTTCAGGGCGAGTGCCACAATTCTTGTTACAATACCTGTTACATTGTTTCTTACGATAATAGTTCTCTATAGTTTTGGCTATACTCTTAATATCATGACGTTCGGTGCAATTGCCGCTGCAATCGGACTGATTATTGACGATGCGGTGGTAGTTGTGGAACAGATCCACCGCACTCATGAAGAATTTCCAGACAGGCCGTCAAATGTACTTGTCCATCAGGCAGTCAGGTATCTTCTGCCTTCAATGGTAGGTTCTTCAATAAGCACGATTGTGATTTTTATTCCTTTCATGCTGCTGGGAGGCGTTGCGGGTGCGTATTTCAATATCCTCACAAATACTATGATCATAACGCTGATCTGCTCGTTCTTTGTTACATGGATAGGTTTGCCGGTAATATATTTATGGGTATCAGATATAAGATCCCTTCTTCCTGACAAAAAGAAAACAATTATAAGAACCACGAAGACAAGGACCTGGGTAAGTTTCTTTCTTCGCTGGCCGGTTATAAGTTTCGTGTTTGCCGGTTTACTGGTTATTTCAATATTTTATATACTCCCGCATCTGGAAACAGGCTTTCTTCCTGAGATGGACGAAGGGTCGATCGTTCTCGATTACAAATCACCTCCCGGAACTTCTCTTGAAGAGACAGACAGAATACTGATTGAAGTGGAAAAAATGATAGTCAGTGTTCCTGAAGTTGCGACATATTCGCGACGGACCGGTGCACAGATGGGATTTTTTATTACTGAAGCCAATGACGGTGATTTTCTTATACAGCTCAGGGATGACAGAAAAAGAAGTACGGAAGAAGTCATTGATGATATCAGAAAGAGAATCGAATCGACACAACCTGCGCTTCAGATTGATTTCGGACAGGTTATCGGCGATATGCTTGGCGACCTGATGGCCTCAGTGCAGCCAATTGAAATAAAAATATTCGGAAGCGATCAGAAAACCTTAAATGAATTGGCTCAGAAAGTTGCAGGCGAAGTTGAAAAGATAGAAGGTGTAGAAGACGTATTCGATGGAATTATTATAGCAGGCCCGTCAATAGAAGTAATTCCTGATCAGCAAAAGCTTGCACTCTATAATATTTCACCTGCATCATTTCAGTTCCAATTGCAAACGATGGTCGAAGGAAACATTGTGGGGGCTATTCTTGAAAAAGAACAGATGACAGAGATCCGAATGATATATCCTTACAGTACCAGGGAAAGTCTTGAAAATATTAAAAATCAATTTGTTTTTCTTCCGGACGGAAAACTTAAACCGCTTGCTTCTCTTTCAAGCATAGTATTGAAAGAAGGTGTTGCAGAACTCAACAGAGACAATCTGAAATCCGTTTCGATAGTTACTGCCAGACTGAATAACAAGGATCTGGGAACTGCCATGAAAGAGATCCAAAAAACAATAGACTCGCAGATTTTTCTGCCGCCGGGTTACAATATTGAATATGGCGGGGAATATGCCGATCAGCAGAAATCCTTCAATGAGCTCCTCATGATACTAATATTGTCGAGCCTGCTGGTATTCGCACTTATGCTGTTTCTGTTCAAAGATTTCAGGGCTGCATGTTCAATACTTTTCATAGCCGTTCTTGGGATATCCGGAAGCCTTATAGCTCTTTTCATAACAAATACACCTCTTAATGTGGGAAGTTATACAGGACTCATAATGATTGTTGGTATTATTGGTGAAAACGCAATCTTTACTTTTCAGCAATTCAATACTAATCGGAAGAAAGGGACGGTAAAGGAATCTCTAGTTTTTGCAATATCAACCCGTTTAAGGCCAAAACTAATGACTGCTCTCGGGGCTATCATAGCATTAATGCCGCTGGCTGTCGGAGCAGGTACGGGTGCACAGATGCATCAGCCTCTGGCAATTGCTGTTATTGGTGGATTCATTATTGCACTTCCGCTCCTTCTGATCGTATTGCCCTCTATGCTGAACCTTCTTTATAAACATGAGGACATCATTGAATCCAAAGATTAGTTATTTCTTCTGAATGCTCGAATAAACTTGTTCGTTTTAGAAAAAAAACATAGGTATCTTTGTCAAAAATTTAACAAAATATGGATAACGTTTTAGAGAACATTAAGAGCAAAGAAGGATTTATTATCGACATGGATGGTGTTATCTATCACGGGAATAAGCTTCTCCCGGGGGTAATAGATTTTTTAGCATGGCTGGAAGGATCAGGTAAGAAATTTTTATTCCTTACAAATTCCAGCGAACGAACCCCAAAAGAACTTCACGAAAAGATGAAAAGGCTGGGAATAACTGTCGGGGAGGAACATTTTTACACAAGTGCGCTGGCTACTGCAAGTTTTCTTTCAAACCAGAAGCCTAACGGAAGTGCTTACATTATAGGCGATGCCGGTTTGATACATGCTTTATACAGTGTGGGTTACAGTGTAAACAATGTAAATCCCGACTATGTGGTTGTTGGGGATACCCACAGTTACAATTTTGAGAAAGTTGAACTTGCAGTAAATCTTGTGATAAGGGGAGCGAAACTAATTGGCACTAACCCCGATGTAAGCGGGCCAATAGAAGTAGGAATTACTCCTTCCACAAAAGCTCTTATAGCGCCCATCGAGATAGCAGCTGGCAAAAAAGCCTATTATGTAGGGAAGCCTAATCCACTTATGATGCGCAGCGCTCTGAAACGTCTTGGAGTCAGAAGAGAAGATACTATCGTTATTGGCGATCGTATGGATACGGATGTGAGATGCGGCCTGGAATCGGAAATTGACACACTGCTTGTTTTAAGCGGAATTACCGACCGTAACGGTATCGATCAATTTCCATACCGTCCGCACTATATACTCAACGGAATAGTCGATCTTGTAAGTTAATTCTGTCAATCGTATCTACGATGCAACCAACCGAAAAATTCAAATCTGAACGCAAAGAAGTGGCTCATTTCATGAGGCGTCTCTATAAACGAGGACTTACAACAACTTCCGGAGGAAATGTAAGTATCAGGCTAAAGGATGATATTATACTGATGACACCATCTGCCACCGACAAGGGAAGAATGAAATGGAAAGAGGTTGCGATCATGAATATATTAGGTGAAAATTACACTCCTGATCTTAAGCCTTCAATTGAAACGGCAATGCATCTTTCAATATACAGGAAAAGGAAGGACATACAGTCTATTGTTCACGCACATCCAGTTTTTGCATCTCTCTTCACCGCCATCAGATCAAAAATTAACACCAGCCTTACAGCAGAAGCAAAAGCTATCCTGGGAGATCCGCTTTTTGTAAAATATGCTGTTATGGGTTCTTTTGCTCTTGCCGAAGTGGCAGCGGAGAATATCATGAAATCTGATATTCTCCTTCTTGAGAACCATGGAATCCTTACTGTCGGTTCCAATGTTCTTCAGGCATTTGATAAAATTGAGGTTCTTGAAAATGCGGCAAAGATGACTCTTATGACGGAAATGACCGGCAAAAAAAGTCCTCTCGATAAAAACAGGATACAGGAAATAGAAAGACTATTCAGATGATAAAAGGAATATTGTTTGACATGGATGGTGTGCTTGTTGATTCCGAATCGTTTATCAGTGAAGCAGCAAAATTAATGTTCAGGGAAATGGGAGTAACTGTAACTAAGGAAGATTTCAAACCATTTACAGGGATGGGTGAAAACAGATATATCGGCGGCGTTGCTGAAAAATATGGGATAAAAATTGAAATTGAAAAAGCTAAAGCCAGGACTTATGAAATTTACACTGAGATAGTCAGAAATAAATTATCACCGCTCCCGGGATCACATGAGTTCATTTCAATCTGCAGGAACAGAGGATTCAGACTTGCATTGGCAACAAGCGCCGACAAAATCAAAATGGAAGTGAATTTAAAGGAGATAGGCTTACCTGTAAACTCTTTTAATTCAATAATTACAGGGATGGATGTAGCAAGAAAGAAACCTTTTCCTGATATTTATATTAAAGCAGCTGGAAGTCTTGGCCTGAACACTGAAGAGTGTCTCGTTGTTGAGGATGCAGTGAGCGGAATTGAAGCCGGAAAAGCTGCCGGCTGCAGATGTCTCGGTCTTACAACATCATTTAGAGCAGAAGCATTAAAAGGTGCAGACTGGATCTGCGATACACTTTTGAATGTACCAGAGGAAGCATTGAACTGGTAATCAGTATTAAATTGATCATTATGGAATACAGAACTCTCGGAAAATCGGAAATTAAAATTTCAGAAATTGCATTTGGCGCATGGGCTATAGGTGGCTGGATGTGGGGAGGCGCCGATTCAAAGGATGCAGTCAAAGCTATCGAAACAGCTGTCGATCATGGAATGACCACAATAGATACAGCTGCGGTTTATGGTTTTGGTCTCAGCGAAGAGCTTGTAGGCAAAGCCACAAAAGGGAAAAGAGATAAAGTTCAGATTCTCACGAAATTCGGACTTATCTGGGATGAGAAAAAGGGCAGCTTCTATTTCTCATCTGAAGATAATGAAGGTAAACCTGTTAGCTTATACAGGTATTCATCAAAAGAACGGGTCATCAGTGATTGTGAGAAGAGTCTGAAAAGACTCAACACAGACTATATTGATCTCTACCAGATCCATTGGGCAGATAGTACAACTCCTGTTTCTGAAACAATGGAAGCAGTGGAAATTCTCGTGAAAAAAGGAAAAATAAGAGCAGGAGCAGTTTGCAATTATTCTGCAAGTCTGATGGAAGAAGCAACTGCCACTTACCCGATTGCTTCAAATCAGGTGCCCTACAGTATGGTAAATCGCGGCATAGAGGCTGAAGTAGTTCCTTACTGCATAAAAAATAATATTGGAATTCTCGCATACAGCCCCTTGCAAAGAGGTCTGCTTACAGGCAAAATCAGTAAGGATCATAAGTTCAATAAAGGCGATACTCGTCCGGTCACTCCTTTCTACAAGGAACCAAACCTGTCAAGGATTCTTGAGCTGACTGGAAAACTAAATGAAATCGCCAGGGGAATGAAGGTGACTCTCTCGCAATTAGTGCTTAACTGGACCATCACACAACCTGGCATTACATGTGCGCTTGCAGGTGCCAGAAATGCCTCCCAGGTTCTTGATAATGTTAAAGCTGCTGATTTCCATCTATCGGACGATGAGCTCACCAGAATAAATGAATATGTTAATGATCTTAAGTTAGAAACTAAATCATAATCATTAATGAAAAATTTTCTATCTGAATTCCCTGCATTGGACAAACTGAATAAAGAAATGAAAGGCCATTCATTTCCTGAATACAGGGAAGCGAATGGCCATATCCATACTCCATATTCTTTCAGCGCCTTTACGGCTCTCGAGACTGCATTCAAAATGGCGGCAACAGAAAAAATTGCGGTCCTTGGTATAAATGATTTTTACGTAACCGATGGCTATGATGCATTTCATAAAGGATGTCTGAAAAATAAAATATTCCCGCTTTTTAATATTGAATTTATCGGGCTTCTTAAAGAGGAACAGAAAAAAGGAATAAGAATAAATGATCCGAATAATCCTGGCAGAATCTATTTTAGCGGGAAAGGGCTTGATTATCCTTTCCAGATTGGCTGGATGCAACGCAGACAATTAAATGCTGTAAGAAAAGACAGCCAGGTTCAGATTAAGGCTATGATTTTCAAACTTAACGGGCTTATTGGAAAAGAGAAACCATCCCTAAAGCTCTCTTATGGAACTATTAAGAAGGATTATGCTCACGAACTGGTTCGCGAACGCCACATTGCCAAAGCATTAAGAGAACTGGTACTTGAGACTTCATCTGCAGCTGAAGAACAGCTACAATTCCTCGAGAATCTTTATGGCGGGAAAAAATCTAATGCCGGTTTCTCAAATCCTGCAGCCCTGGAAAATGAAATAAGATCCAATCTCCTTAAAAGTGGAGGCGCTGCCTTTGTTGAAGAGGATGAAAACTCATTCCTGGAACTCAGAAAAATAATTAAAATCATAATAAAAGCCGGAGGGATTCCCTGTTACCCAGTCTTGCTTGACGACGCATCCGGGAATTTTACTGAATTTGAGTCAGATCCAGAAAGGTTATATGAATCACTAAGAAAACTCGGTATTGGGTGTATTGAATTGATACCGGGAAGAAATGATCAAGGAATCCTGAGAAGCTTTGTTGAATTCTTTCATGAGAAAGGATTCATAATTACCTTCGGGACCGAACATAACACCCCGGAGATGTTGCCATTGACAGTTACTTCCAGAGGTGCCATTCCACTTGATGAGTCTTTAAAAAAGATTGCATGGGATGGAGCTTGTGTCATTGCTGCTCATCAGTATCTTAGAGCTGATGGCCGTCAGGGTTATGTATTACCAGATGGAACACACAGTGTAAAGCAAAGAAGGGATCTTGTCAATCTTGGACAATTAGTTATTGAGTATTACTTAAATAAGTATGATAATGAAGCCTGAATTAAAGGAACTCATTGAGATCTCAAGGTTTTACGGATGCAATAAGGAATATGTCATCGCAGGCGGCGGAAACACATCTTTCAAGGACAGCGATACAATATGGATCAAGGCCAGCGGACAACCCCTTGCTGACCTGAGCGAGGAAGGTCTCGTCGCCCTCAACCGTCAAAAGCTTCAGATGATTTCTTCAGCCAGATATCCTGAAGATACGGTTGAAAGGGAGGAACAGGTTAAGGCAGATTTATACCGGAGCATAATCGAACCTAAAAATAATTGCAGGCCATCGGTTGAAACCTCACTTCATGAAATAATTAAAGTATAGGTTCATTGTACACCTCCACCCTACCCTGATAAACGGAGTATTATGCAGCAGAAACGCCAAAAACCTGACTCAGAAGCTATTTGGAGAAGAGGTGCTGTTTGTTCCATATACTGATCCTGGCTATACTCTTTATAAAAGACTCGAAACTGATATCAATGCATACCGGCAGAAATTTTCACATGATCCGCAGATAATCTTTCTTGAAAACCATGGTTCTTTTGTAGGTGCAGATTCAACGGATGAGATTAAAAAGATCTATGACGAAATACTTGTGAAAATTAAAGAACAGGTGCCTCCCATTACTGAAGTCACGCCACTGCCTTACAATCCTGTGCTTAACAAGGTCTTGCCAACCATAAGAATGCTTCTTTCGGGAGAGCAGCCGGGAATAATCCGTTTTCGCAACAATTCACTGATTGCCAGATTCTACCAGAACCAGCAGGAGTTCCATAAAATATCCCTCCCACTGACACCCGATATAATTGTTTACTGCAAGACAAGGTTTCTTTACATAGAACAATCCTCAACGGCAGAAAAGATACTCGATTCATTCAGGTATCAGCTGCCTCATTTCATTAGTGAGTATGGTTATCTGCCAAAAATATTCATTATTAAGGATATGGGTGTTTTTGCAATTGCAGAAACATATGCTAATGCTGAAGCTAGTCTTGATGTCTATGAAGATCTCATTAAAATCAGCTACTATGCTTCTCTGTGCGGGGGAATAAAGTTTCTTATACCTGAACAGGTTGATTTTATCGATAAATGGGAAGTTGAGAATTACAGGAGAAGTATTGCACAACCATCAGGAGCCGGCAGCAGGCTGAATAATAAAGTCGCCATCGTTACCGGCGGAGCACAGGGTTTTGGTGCAGGAATAGCTGAATCGCTGTTCGCCCTGAATGCAAATGTTATAATAGCCGATTTCAATGAAGAAACCGGAAGAGCTTTCACTTTAAAGCTGTCTTCCCAAAAAAGAAAGAATAAAGCCCTGTTCATTAAGACAGATGTCTCTGATGCGTCTTCTGTCAAGGATCTCATTATTTCAACTGTAAGGGAATTCGGAGGACTCGACATTATCGTGAGCAACGCAGGAATACTGAAAGCCGGCAGTCTTGAAGAAATGGATGCCCCGACTTTTTCCAGATCAACAGAAGTAAATTACAACGGCTATTTTCATTGCGCGAAATATGCCGCAGAAGTAATGAAAATCCAGAATCAGGAAAAGCCCGGCTATTTCACCGACATTATCCAGATCAATTCAAAGTCGGGTCTGCGAGGCAGCAATCGTAATTTTGCCTATGCAGGCGCTAAATTCGGCGGAATCGGATTAACCCAGTCATTTGCGCTTGAACTGGCGCCTTTCAGCATAAAAGTCAATGCAATTTGTCCGGGCAATTTCTACGAAGGTCCACTCTGGTCAGATCCGCACACAGGATTATTTGTTCAGTACCTTAAGACCGGAAAGGTGCCTGGCGCAAGAACCATTGAAGATGTAAGAAAACATTATGAGGATATGGTCCCGATGAAAAGAGGCTGCAAACTTGAAGATGTGATGAAAGCGCTTCTGTATATTATCGATCAGGATTATGAAACCGGCCAGGCAATCCCCGTAACCGGAGGCCAGATTATGCTGGGATAAATGCTCAGAGCACAGAGCATGGGGCACAGGGCAAAACGATAAACGACAAACGATAAACGATAAACGTACAAAAAACGGATGAAAACAAAGGCAGTAAGAATCTACGGGAAGAAGGATCTCAGACTTGAAGAATTTGAGCTGCCTGCGCTGAAAGATGATGAGATCATGGCACATGTGATTTCCGACAGTATCTGCATGTCATCTCATAAAGCTGCCCTGCAGGGTGCCGAGCATAAGCGCGTTCCAGACGATATACATTTAAATCCTACGATAATCGGACATGAATTTGCCGGTGTAATTACGGAAGTCGGAAAGAAATGGAGACAAAAATTTAAGGCCGGACAAAAATTTTCAATACAACCGGCCATGAGTCAAATGGGTACTCTTGACGCACCAGGTTACTCCTACAAATTTATCGGCGGTGATGCTACCTATGTGGTTATTCCTCCGATTGTGATGGAAGCTGATTGTCTTCTTCCATATGATGGTGAAGCTTTTTTCCCGGCATCTCTTTCAGAACCAATGTCATGTATTGTAGGCGCTTTTCATGCCTGTTACCACACTCCACCCGGAACATACAATCATAAAATGGGGATAGTCAGGGGTGGTAGGATGGCGATCCTTGCAGGTGTAGGACCTATGGGTCTCGGAGCCATTGATTATGCCATACACCAGGAGAGAAAACCAGGGCTTCTTGTGGTAACCGATATAGATGAGAATCGCCTAATGAGGGCTTCATCGATTTTCACGCCTGAACATGCTCAAAAAGAAGGAGTTGAGCTTGTTTTTGTAAATACAGGCAGAATGAAAGATCCCGCCAGATACCTCCGCGACCTGACAGGCAACAAGGGGTTTGATGATGTATTTGTTTTCGCTCCCGTAAAACCGGTTATTGAACTTGGTGATGCCATACTGGGATTCGACGGATGCATGAATTTTTTTGCAGGACCTACCAATACGGAATTTAAAGCTGAATTTAATTTCTATAATGTCCATTATGCGTTCACACATATAGTGGGAACATCCGGTGGCAACACCGACGATATGAAGGAATCGCTGAAATTAATGGGCGAAGGAAAGATAAATCCTGCTATTATGATCACTCATGTTGGAGGTCTTGATGCTGTGGTTGAAACTACCTTGAATCTGCCCCAGATCCCGGGAGGAAAGAAGCTGATCTATACAAATATCTCTATGCCGCTTATTGCTCTTTCCAAACTTGAGGAACTTGGCAAAAAGGATCCTTTATTTGCCGGGCTGCATGAAATCGTCTCAAAAAACGATTATATATGGTCGCTGGAAGCAGAGAAATATCTGCTGGCAAATGCAAAACCAATTTAAATTTCTTATATCCTTTTTTTTAACCACAAAGTCCCTCGCCAATAAAAAATAGGAACTTCAAGATTAATAACTCTGTTCGTCCGTCGCTCGAAAATCAATTTATTTACCCCGTTCCGCTTCGCGGAAGTAAATTGATTTTGACTTCGTCGAGCTCCTCGCTTCGCTTCGTCGGTTCTTCGCTCCCCTTGGGGTCGGGGTAAACGAAGAAAATCAATTTGCGACTTTGAAGGGAAGTTAGTTATATAGTAGCACACAAAGTCGGCTCAAAGAACACAAAGGTTATTGTAACTCACTTTGTGAACTTTGTGTGAGCTTTGTGAACTTTGTGGTTATGGATTTCAAACATTAAACAACTGAGTTTTTGCTTTTTAATTCCTTTGCAAATTCCAGGGAGATATAATTCTCATATGATAAACACACATTGGTCGCAAAATCGACTCCCATCGTAACAACTTTTGACCACTTGTCTTCTCCCATCGTATCAATCTGGTCCGAGGTTATCTTATTCAGATAGAGAGCAGCCATCATACCTGCATTGAAATTATCACCTGCCCCTATTGTGCTTAAAGGTTTGATCGCCTTTACCCCGAATTTCCCTTTATAGCTTATTGTTCTCACATAAACACCTTCGGAATTGGCTGTATATACCATACAATTGCAATATTTTCTCACCACTTCCCATGCCTCATCAGCATTGTCAGCCCCGAATATATTTTTAAAATCTTCATTTGAACCTCTGATCATTTTAGCATTCTGCATGTTTTCAATTATCATAGGTTTCATAAAATCGAGATCGGAAGAATGTGATGGTCTGAAATTCGGATCATAGATGACAATTGCGTCTTTTTCCTTTGCTTTTGTTATGAGTTCCATGAATTTTTTCCGGATCTCAGTCGTGATTGCATAAATTGAGCCGCAAAGGAAAATATCGTCCTTTGCCAGAGCCGGAAATTCAATATTCAGCCTTTCTTTCGGATATTCCTGGTAGAAAGTATAATTCGCGTCATTTTTTTCATTGAGAAAGGCGAGAGCCAGTTTTGTTTTACCTTCTTTAAAATGATCAACATGAGATGTTCCCACTCCATTTTCAGAAAGGAAACCATCTATTATTCTTCCTACATCGTCATACGCATACTCACTAATTAAGGAAACCGGCAATCCTATCCTTCCGAGTGAAACAGTACTGTTAAGCATCGCTCCGCCTGCCTTTGCAGCCTGCGGTTGACCATTCTTGAAAATGATATCAAAAACAGTTTCTCCTATTCCGTAAATATTTCTCATTTGTTTTCTGGTTTGAATGATGTCAGGAGGTGAAATTACTAATTTTAACTTTACCGGCCACAGTATGTTAATATTTCCAATGATCCTTTTTTTAATTATACCTTACAACAAGCATGAACTTATATTTATATTTGTTCAACAATAAAAAACACGCCAGATGAAAGCGATGATGCTTACAGGGATTAAGACGATGGAAATGCGGGAGATTCCAGAGCCGAAAATCATGAATTCCGACGACGTAAAGATTAAAATGTCTGTTCTTGGAATTTGCGGCTCTGACATTCATTATTATACGCAGGGTAAAATAGGATCGCAGAAAGTTCAGTATCCTTTTACTGTAGGTCATGAAGGGGCCGGTATCGTAGTAGAGGTCGGAAATTCGGTTAAACGCGTCAAGCCAGGCGATAATATAGCTATTGAACCTGCCATGCCCTGCTGGAAGTGTGACCAGTGTCTGTCAGGACGGCATCACACCTGCCGTAACCTGAAATTCCTCGGTTGTCCGGGACAGGCTGACGGTTGCCTTAGTGAATATATCGTTATGCCAGAAACAAGTTGTTTCCCCCTGGAAGGAAAACTGACTCCCGATAATGGTTCAATTTCAGAGCCGATGGCCATTGGAGTTTATGCTGTGAAAAAATCAGGAGGCGTAAAAAATCTCAATACAGGCATATTCGGATTCGGACCTATTGGAATGAGCGTGATGCTCGCTTCTAAAGCTCAGAAAGCTAAAAACATTTATGTGACAGATCTTATTGACGAACGTCTTGTAATTGCCGGAAGGGAAGGTGCAGTTCTGACTGTCAATCCCGACAAGGAAAATGCTAATGAAAAATTCATGCAAAAAGAGCCGCTGGGCTTTGATATAGCTTTTGAGTGTTGCGGAAAACAGGAAGCATTTAATCAGGCAATTGATCTTCTTAAACCAGGGGGCAAACTGGTTGTAGTCGGCATTCCTGAGTTTGATTACTGGTCAATGAATGTGGAAGTCACGCGCAGAAAGGAAATATCGCTGCAGTTTATCCGGCGACAGGTCGATTGTGTGGAGGAAACACTTGAGATGATGAAAAACGGGTCAATCTCAATTGATAATATGGTCACTCACCGGTTTCCTTTCACAAAAACAAAAGAAGCTTTTGATCTTGTTGCAGGTTATAAGGATGGTGTCATGAAGGCGATGATAGATTTTTGAGAGGCTTATGTAGGGACATGCCATGGCGTGGCCATGAACAAAAAAAAATCGAGATTTGATAGAGGTTGTTTTTACATGAACCACAGGTGAAGCAAAAATTTGTGGACCAATTGATCTGTATGCGATAATTGTTTGAAAATAATAACTTTTTCTTATTTCCGATTATGTAAATTACTCCTAAATTAGAATCAGTGTTAACCATAGGAGAATTTGTATGAAATGCATATCAAAAATCTGTAAGTATTTATCTGTTTCTGTCGTAGCAACACTCATTTTTATTCAAACTGTTTCTTCGCAAATAGTTGCTTATCCTGCCCCTCCTGGGCTTAATACCAGTAAGGATTTCACCCTGAAAGCCAATGACATTCCCGTCTGGGTTGAAAAAATCGGCAGCAAACTTCCTTCATTTAAATACGATCTGTATAGCTCGCGAGAAATGGAAGACCTCAATGTGGCAAGTTTTTCATGTTCCGGAGAGGTCACAATAAGAATCACTGCCCAGTCAGATATTGAATCATTCGTGATCCGGCCAAAGAGCAGGAATATAACATCCAGGGTAAACGGACGGGAACTCTCCTTCAAAATTAACGGACCGCAACAATTGTATCTCGAGATAAACGGCTTACCCCATCTTGCAATTTTCGCGAACCCACTCGAAAATAATCCTCCTGAAAAGGCGGATCCAGATGTACTGTATTTTGGTCCCGGATCATATAATCATGGGGAGATAACACTAAAAAGCGATCAGACAATATACGTTGCCGGTGGCGCGGTGGTTACTTCAAATATTAAAGGTAAAAACCTGAAAAATGTAAAGATTGCCGGCCGAGGCATAATACAAGGGAGAATAGAAATTTCAGGTACAACAAATCTCGATGTAAGTGGTATTTTTATTCGCAATACCGAAGGCTGGACAAATACACTAACAGACTGTCATAATGTTATTTATAACAATGTAAAGGTCTTTAGCTATGAAGCGATATACTCTGTCGATGGAATTGATGTGGTTTCGTGCACCAATTTTAAAATTGACAATTGTTTCATGCGGTGCCGCGATGATTGCGTAGCAATAAAATCAGGTGATTACAAGCTGCATGTCGATTCAGTATTCGTATCAAACTGCGTTATGGTTGGCTGGGCGTGCAGTGATGGAGTGACTCTTGGTTTTGAGTTAAACGGAGGTCCGGTGCAAAATGTACATGTCAAAAATTGCGATATTCTGTATGCCCGGGGTGGAGGCAGAACGAACGGACATGCCGGGTTCAGCATTGTTTGTGACGGGCCCGCTGTGGTTCAGAATATTTATTTTGAAGATATCCGGGTTGAAGAAAATGTCGAATTTAAGAATCTTGAATTCATTCTCACCGACGGAACTCTTTATGGAACAGATCCTCCCGGACATATAAACGGCGTTTATCTTAAAAACATACGGTGGGAGAATCCTGTAAAACCATTCATCATCAGTGGATTTTCTTCAGCCCACTTAATCAAGGATATAACATTTGAAAACTGCTCAGCCGGTGGCAAAACACTCAAAGGACCATCGGATGCCGATTTTCGGATCAATGAATTTACCAGGAATATAATATTTAAATAAGCGCCAATAATAAAAACATCAATACCTCACCATCAATACCTCAAAAAATGAAAAAAAGGATACTATTAACTTCGCTGATCGTTTCAGGATATTGCCTGCTGTATGGACAGAATGTTGGCTCATCACCGGATTATATCAAAGCTTTAACTTCAGAATGGAAAGGAGAGCGTTTCCCTGATGGAAGGCCGAAGGTATCTGATGCCATTCTGGAAAGACTCAAAAACATCTCAATTGAAGAGGCATGGGGTGTGCTAAGAAACAAAGGATACCAGAATCAGTATGAGGGTGACTGGACAATTATTCATCCCGATGAAGTTATGACGGGAAGGGTTGTTACTGCGCAGTATATGCCGCTCAGACCGGATTTCGAAAAATTGATTAAAGATCAGGGAGTAATTGAAAAAAGATCACCGAAAGGTGGCACAAATTCCTGGCCGATCGATATACTGACAACCGGTGATGTTTATGTGGCAGACTCATATGGGAAGATAGCTGACGGAACACTCATCGGTGATAATCTTGGTAATTCTATCTATGCCAAATCACAGAGAGGCGTTGTCTTTTACGGATCTGTAAGGGATCAGGAAGGTCTGAATGAAATAAAGGGATTTAATGGCTGGATAAAAGGGGAAGACCCTTCATATATCCAGCAGATGATGCTTACTTCCATAAACGCTCCCATACGAGTGGGTAGGGCTACTGTTTTACCTGGCGACGTAGTACTGGCTAAAAAATACGGTGTAATATTCATTCCGGCATACCTCGTTGAAGATCTTGTTTTAACTTCAGAAGTAACGGCCCTCCGTGATGAATTCGGACATCAGCGTCTCAGGGAGAAAAAATATCTTGCCGGACAGATCGACAGCGAATGGAGTGATGAAATTAAAAAGGACTTCTTAAGCTGGCTGAATAACTATCCCGGCAAACTTCCAATGTCAAAAGAAGAACTCGATAATTACCTCAAGGAAAGAAACTATTAACGCATTACAGTTCTTCATCACTGATAACCCCCTTCCCGGCCTTCCCCCAGGGGGGAAGGGGCCCAACCGAAAGTGTCTGACTGGAGCGATAGCACCTTTCCCTCTTGGGGGAAAATGAAAGGGGGTAAACCTTGAATGAAGAAAATAATCCAATAACTCTCACTATGAAAAGCATCTTACAACAGATTATCAGGGAAAGCAAACAAAACGAAAAAGAACAATCTGAAGCATTAAAAGCCGAAATTGCTCATCCTCAAACATCCAGTGACAGGCGCAGCTTTCTGAAAAAGGCAGCCATGGGAGGTATAGCATTGGGAGGATTGATGAACCTGTCAATCGAAGATACTCTCGCACATACCACCTCAAATGTACAGCGCGCTTCATCGCCGTCGGATCTGAAAATCACCGATATGCGCTATGTGCTGGCCGGCGCTATGGGAGGTACTGCAATTATCCGTATAGATACGAATCAGGGAATATACGGACTTGGGGAAGTCCGTGATGCAGCCGATCCCCGTTATGCATTAATGCTGAAAAGCCGTATTCTTGGACTCAATCCATGCAATGTGGAGCTGATATTCAAAATAATCAGGCAGTTTGGCGGACAGAGCCGTCAGGCAGGAGGTGTTTGTGCTGTTGAAATGGCTCTCTGGGATCTTTGCGGAAAAGCATACGGAGTTCCGGTGTGGCAGTTATTAGGAGGCAGGTATCGTGACAAAATCAGACTATATGCCGACACACCCGAAGCAAAAACATCAGAAGAACAGCTGAAATTAATAAAGCTTCGTACTGAAGAACAGGGATATACATGGCTTAAAATGGATCTGTCTATTGGGGAACTTGCAAATATTCCCGGAACGCTGGTAAATCAGAAATACTGGTTGGAGAACAGCAATCTGCAACAATGGCAGGGTAATTACATGTCGTACAGCAATACCAAACATCCGTTCACACAGATACAGATAACAGACAAGGGTCTCGACGAGCTTGCCAGGATAGTGGATAAGATCAGAGGTATGGTCGGATACGATATCCCGATCTGTACGGATCATTACGGACATTTTGATCTGAACAATGGTATCCGTCTTGGCCGTGCACTTGAAAAATACAGGCTGGCATGGATGGAAGATATTGTTTCCTGGGAATTAACCGATCAGTGGAAAACCATGTCAGATGCATTGGAGACGCCTCTCCTGACAGGAGAAGACATATATCTTCTGAAGAACTTTAAGCCACTTATTGACATTCATGCTGTTGATATCATACACCCCGATCTCGCAACCTCAGGAGGCATTCTGGAGACTAAAAGAATTGGAGATTATGCAGAGGAGATGGGCGTGGCCATGGCAATACATCAGGCCGGGACCCCGGTTTCTTTTATGGCTGATGTACATTGCGCAGCTGCGACTCAGAACTTTTTAGTATGTGAGCATCACAGTATTGATGTACCATGGTGGGAAAGCCTTGTTAAAACTACTGATAGCAGGCAACTGATAACAAAAGGATTCGCAAATGTGCCCCTTTCTGCTCCTGGTTTAGGGATCGAGCTTAATGAGGATGAGGTGAAAAAACATATGCATCCGAAAGGAAACGGGTATTTTGAACCGACTCCTGAATGGAATGAAAGCCGTTCACACGACAGGCTGTGGAGCTGATCTTATTTAAGGTAATTCCTGATAAATAATTCTCTTGGCTTATTATAATCCGCCTGCCAGGTTTTTGCCAGAGCCCCTTCCGGCTGGTGATGCGGACGATAAGGTACTGTATAAATAATTTTCTGACCGTCAGCCTGGTTTATAGCTGCATAAACCGATGTAGAAGGGCATGTCATATCGATTAGCCCGATCTCTGTGAATATAATTGCTTTTGAATTCTTAAGAATATTTGCTGCATCAAAATATGGAAGAGCACTCATCATCTCTTTTTTGGAAGAATTGCTTTCGAAAGGTTGTGGCCAGCCACTCATTCTTCCGGCAAGAGAACCAAACCAGTCACACATTGCAGGAACAATAGCAACGACTGCACTCACCCTGTCATCCAACCCTGCTGCTACTAAGGCCTGACCTCCTCCCTGACTTTCACCTATAACCAATATGCGTCTGCCATCCCACTCAGGCTGACGCGTTAAGAATTCAATCGTCCGAAGTAAACGTAAGTACATACCCCTGAAATAAACCTCGTCTTTATTTGTTATTCCCTGCAACCAGTAACTCTTCAATTCTCCATTTTCAAGATCGGCATAATAACTTTCGGGCTGTCCGTTTAACATCCCATGAGCATTCAGATCGAAACAGAGAGTTCCCATTTTGGCATAGACCAGAGCATTTTGCGGTTCTGAACGACACCACGATCCTTTTACACCTGCTGCATGAACCAGAAGCACTATAGGAAGTGAGCCCGGTGCAACATTCAGCGGTTTGGCAAAGTATCCCCTTGCCGGTTTTGGCCCCAGACAGTTTATTTCAATATTTTCGCAACTATAGCCATACTCCACATTTATCCCTTCAGCCGCAGTTTTCTTTATTTCGAATGGCAATTTATTAAGATTGCTCTTCTGATCATTCCAATAAGCATTAAAGTCCCCGGGAGCCTCCAATCCTGGTTTCAGGTTTTCAGGATCAACCAACATTCCCAGACTCGCGGTTCCGGTTTTGCTTTTTACTTCAACAATAACAGAACAGGGATAAGTGAATGCACCCTCATAGACCAACAGGCTGTCATGGCCGACTAAAATGTTTTTTTGCTGAATCAGCTTATTATTGTTTTTGAATATTTTAATATGCAATGAATCTCCAGCCTGGTCGGCCAAAAAAGTCTTTACAACTATCTTTTGACCACTCTTATAAATCCCTGTCCTGCTTATCTGCTTCAGGAGTATGTCCTGACCCCGGATTGTCACGGGAAGGCCTGAAAGAACAAAAATAAGTAACGAAGTCAGCAGTAATCTTCTCATTTATATATCCCGTATATTTATTTTTATTTATGCCGACAGATAATCCTCAGTTTTTTTATTCTTCACCGAAACGGTTCTTTGCATCGGTAAGAATAGTTTCTGTGGCAGTAGCGCCTGAACGAACCGCTCCTGCGGCTTTCATTTTAAGAAGGTCATCGAGTGTTCTGACTCCTCCGGCACATTTAACTCTGACAGCCGGACCCGAGTGCTTTCTCATAAGTTCCACATCTGCAAGAGTTGCTCCTTTATAATTGAAATCGCCATTCGGCTGTTTCACAAAACCATATCCTGTAGATGTTTTTACAAAGTCAGCTCCCACCCTGGTGCAGATTTCACAAAGTGTGATCTTATCTTCGGTTCTGGTTACAAAATCGTTCTCGAAAATCACCTTAATTATCGCTTTGTACTTATGACAGATATCTGTTACAGCCTTTATTTCATTCTCGACATAGCCCCAATCACCACCAATAGCTTTTCCTATATTAATGACCATATCAATTTCCCTGGCCCCGTCAATGCATGCATGTTCAGCTTCAAATACCTTTACTTCAGTTGAACTGTTACCATGAGGAAAACCAATCACACAACCAACTTCCACAGAACTGCCTTTCAGTCTTTCAGCCGCTATTTTAACGGCATATGGTTTAACGCAAACAGATGCTACGTCATACTTAAGGGCAACCTCGCATTGTTTCAGCAGATCGGCATCTGTGTGAGTCGGCTGAAGAATTGAGTGATCGATCATCTTCGCAAGTTCTTTAACTTTATTCATGTCAGTATGTTGTTATAAATTAACTAATATCAGACAATAAGGAATTCTAAAAAAATATTATATACAATATTATAAAATAAACCCCGATATACCGGGGAATTTCAATTTTGTTACATGTAGGGTCCGGTCGCGACCTGACCCTACGATATATTTTATATTTTTGTTAATCATTTAATTATCTGTTATATGAAAAACTGTGAGAATTTTCTTAGCGAACATAAGATAAAAGCTGAAGAGATCGATATTCAGCATATCGTTGATATGTTCACATCGGAGATGCTAAATGGACTTGAAGGGAAAGACAGCTCTCTAAGGATGATACCGACATATATTGAAGCAGACAACAAGTTTCTTACGGGCATTCCTGTTGTTGCCATTGATGCCGGAGGAACCAATTTCAGGGCCGCTCTGGTGAAATTTAACAAGATGGGAAAGTTTGAGATCAGTAACGAGATAAATGCAAAAATGCCTGGTCTTGAAGGTGAAATTTCAAAAGACGAATTCTTTAATACTTTAGCAGGTTATATAAAACCCAACGCTGAGCTTTCAGACAGAATTGGATTTTGTTTCTCATATCCCACTGAAATTTTTCCTGATAAGGATGGAAGACTTCTGCAGTTTTGCAAAGAAGTACAGGCGCCCGAAGTGGTCGGAGAGCTGATAGGTAAGAGCCTTCTGGAAACTCTTGGAATGGAAGAGAAACAGATAGTTCTTCTCAACGATACGGTTGCTACTCTTCTGGCAGGTAAATCTGCTGCAGTTGGACATGATTATGATTCTTACATTGGATATATTCTGGGAACAGGGACCAATACCTGTTATATTGAAAGTAATGTGAATATCCTTAAGTTAAAGGATGCTGATCCATCAAAAAGTCAGATCATAAACATAGAATCAGGCAAATTCGGAAAAGTCCCACAAACCGATCTTGATGTCATCTTCGACAGTACCACGGTAAACCCGGGAGATTATAAATTTGAAAAAATGATTGCAGGTGGTTATCTCGGCGGCGTTTGTCTGTCGGCACTACAAGCCGCTGCCCGTGAGGGTGTTTTCACCCAGAATGCAGCTATTGCAATCCTTGCGCTGGATGAATTAACCTCGGAAGAGGCTAATAATATTGTTATCGATCCTAAAAAACTCTGCGGCTCACTATTTTCTTGTATGAATGATAAAACAGATGCAGATAACTGTATAAAAATTATCGATTGCATTATAAACCGGGCAGCTAAGCTTGTGGCTGCAAATATGGCTGCCGTAATCCTGAAAACAAATAAAGGCATATCAGCTGAACGGCCTGTACTGATCACTATTGAAGGAACTACTTTCAATAAGATGCATAATCTCAGCAAATATTTCGAGAAACACCTTAGAGAATATCTGACTGGTGAGAGAAAGAGATTCTATGAATTTACTGAAGTTCAGCAATCCAGTCTTGTTGGCGCTGCCCTCGCCGCTCTGATAAACTAGGTACCGGATGCTTGTAGCTGGGTGCTGGTTGCCTCCCGTCTCACGTCTCACGTCTCACATCTCATATCTCAGTCAGAAGGGCTCCTACTAAATATACAGTTGAAATCGGACAACTCACTGATCTTTTTGAAAAGAAAATTCTATCTTAGATTTTAATATTGACAAGATATAAATTGAAGGAACGAATGGGTAGAATACTGGTTATCGGAAGTTCAAATACCGACATGGTAATTAAAACAAATAAACTACCCGCACCAGGAGAGACAATCCTGGGAGGAACATTCCTTATGAATCCCGGAGGAAAAGGCGCGAACCAGGCTGTGGCCGCTGCCAGATTAGGCGGAAAGGTGACCTTTATAGGCAAACGCGGGAATGATCTCTTTGGCAATCAGGCCATTGGCTTGTTTATGAGAGAAGGGATTGACACAAAATATGTGATTAAAGATCTTGTATTCCCTTCGGGAGTAGCGCTTATAACTGTCGATTCTTCAGGAGAAAACAGTATTGTTGTAGCCCCGGGCTCAAATGGTAACCTGTCGGAAGAAGATATCAATCCAAAAATTTTTGAGAGCGGCAAATTTGAAATACTTATGTTGCAGCTTGAAATTCCTATGGCAACTGTTGAATATTCTGCGCGTAAGGCATCAGAGAATGGCATGAAGGTTATTTTGAACCCTGCACCTGCATGTAATTTATCTGAAGAGCTTCTCCGGCATACATGGCTGATAACACCCAATGAAACAGAAGCGGAAATGATCTCGGGCATTGCGATCACAGATATTGCTTCAGCTGAAAGAGCTTCGGTCATCATCCACGAAAGAGGAGTGAATAACGTAATTATTACTCTCGGTGAAACCGGAGCTTATGTCAAATCGGAAAATTATTGGGGCTTAATACCTGGTGTCAAAGTGGAGCCGGTTGATACAACTGCCGCCGGCGATGTGTTCAACGGAGCTCTCTCCGTTGCAGTATCGGAAGGAAAGGACCTGTATGAAGCCGTCATTTTTGCAAACAAAGCCGCGGCAATCTCTGTCACGAGAATGGGGGCTCAGGCCTCGGCACCATACAGAACCGAAATTATGTAACAATTCGGAAAGAGAAGAATTAACTAAATATTAAATAAGCAAAAACAATGAAAAAAATCCTTTTCCTGGTCCTCTCTATTCTTGTCTTGTCGTATGGATGTATCCATGAGCCCAAAAACAATCAGGGCAAAACCGCAAAAATTATTTTCGACACTGATCTTGGTCCCGATTATGATGATGTTGGCGCTCTAGCATTTCTCCATGCAATGGCCGACAGCGGCAAAGTCGAGATACTCGCCACACTTGCTTCAAACAAACATGAGCTGGTTATTCCGGCCATAAATGTAATTAATACATATTTTGGAAGAGGTGACCTGCCTCTGGGCGCTCCTAAATCACCTGGCGTAAATCTGGGGTCATCTCAACATTGGGCAGATTCGATCGTTGGAAAGTATCCACATTCAATAAATCTTACCTCTGATGCGCCTGATGCTGTAGATGTTTACAGAAAAATACTCAGTGGACAACCCGATACCAGCGTAACAATAGTAACTGTCGGTTTTTTGACCAACCTTAATAATCTGCTGAACTCAAATCCCGACAGCATCTCCCCTCTCTCTGGAAAAGATCTGGTAATTAAAAAAGTAAAATTATTGGTTTCAATGGCGGGAGGATTTCCTCAGGGAAAAGAGTTTAACATATTAATGGATTCCTCAGCTTCCAGGTTCGTATATGACAACTGGCCAGGGAAAATCATTTTTACCGGCTTTGAGATCGGATCCAAAATTCATACCGGGCTCAAACTAATTAATTCGGATATAGAAAACAGTCCCGTTAAAGATGTATTCAGAATAAGCATTCCTATGGCAGCCGAAGACAAAGAAGGTCGAATGAGCTGGGATGAAACAGCTGTACTCATCGGGGTCTATGGCACCGATGGTTTTTTCGATCGTGTAAGAGGCAAAATTATTGTCAATCCGGATGGAAGCAATACCTGGGCTGACAGTCCGGATGGAAACCACTATTATGTGACAATGAAAATGCCGGTTAATAACATTAGTGATTTTATAGAAGCAAGGATGATGCACCAGCCTTTAAAAAATATCAAATAGACAAAATATGAAAAAGCTGATTATTCCTCTTCTTTTGATATTATTTTATATTTTTTCATGCAAACCCGCTCCTACAGGATTTCGTACCATATCTCCTGACGTTCTTAAAGATAAAATAGCTGGCGGCTGGGCTGGCAAAATGATCGGGGTCACATACGGTGCTCCAACCGAATTCAGGGCACAGGGAAAAATCTATGAAGATTCAATAAAATGGAAACCGTCAGATATTAAAGGAAGCATGTGGCAGGATGATATATATGTTCAGCTTACATTTCTGATGTCGATGGATAAATATGGCATGAATGCGCCTGCAAAAAAGTTCCAGGAGATGTTCGCCAAGGCAGGCTATCCTCTCTGGCACGCTAATATGCAGGCAAGGAAAAATTACTACGACAGCATATTCGCGCCACTCTCAGGTGACCCTCTGTACAATACTCATGCAGATGATATCGATTTTCAGATTGAAGCCGACTACATTGGATTTATGAGCCCTGGTATGCCTAATTCCGCTTCAGCGATTGCTGAAAAGATCGGACATATAATGAATTATGGCGATGGCGTATACGGAGGCATTTTTGTAGCTGCATTATATTCCGAGGCTTTTTTTAACAACGATATTCCTGCTATAATTAATACTGCCCTTAAGTCATTGCCTGCAGAAAGTGACTACTATAAGATTGTAAAAGATGTTATCATGCTCCACGAGCATTATCCCTCCGACTGGCAGGCAGCGTGGAAAGAGCTTGAATCAAAATGGGGCAGTGTGGATATCTGTGGGGCAGGCTCAACATTTAATATTGATGCCAAGCTGAATGGCGCATACATCGTGATGGGATTATTATATGGTGAAGGCGATCCGGCTAAAACACTTGAAATAAGCACACGTTGTGGCCAGGATTCTGATTGTAACCCTTCAAATGCCATGGCTGTACTGGGTGTGATTAAGGGCTTCTCCGGACTTCCTAAAGATATGCAGGATGGAGTAACGGCAATCGGAGATTCGCTGTTTATAAATACAACTTACTCATTTAACACGGCAGTGAAAAGCACATACAAATATGCACAGGATCTGATCCTCAGGGACAGCGGCAAAATAGATGAGAATTCAATAATGATAAAATCTCAAAATCCTTTTGCCCCGGTTTTGGAGGTCGCTTTTCCTGATTTAGTAACTGATAAGACAGTTTCGGTCTTTGATCAACCAAGTTGGAAATTCAAAGGTGGATGGAGACCATTTGAAATAACATCTGATAAAAAGATGGTCAAACAGTCGATGTATGCTGAGAAACCAGGCGATGAACTGGAATTTGCTTTTAATGGTACCGGTGTTTCTTTTGAAGGAAACTGGTATAAAGATGGTGGCAAGGCCGACATATATGTTGACAGTCAACTTCAGAGAAGCATTGATACCTATTATAATTTTGCCGGCCAGCAGCATACCGTCAGCATATGGCACGTTTTCAACCTGAAACCCGGAGATCATGTGGTGAGATTAGTGGTAAAAGGAGAAAAACGTCCTGAAGCTTCAGGCACCAGAGTATATATCACTTCAGCGACTATTTTCCAGACTGCGCCAAAAAAGAACGAATCATTTAAATTCTCATTTGAAGAATAATTAGCTTATCGTTTATCGTTTATCGTTTATCGTTTATCGTTTATCGTTTTACTTTTATCTTTTATCTTATAAGTAATGTTTATACCACAAAGTTACTCACTCGCCATCGTCCTTTGTTTCATAACAATGCTATGCTGGGGCTCATGGGGAAATACCCAGAAACTCGCCGGAAAATCCTGGAGATTTGAGCTTTTTTACTGGGACTATGTTCTGGGGATCCTCCTGTTTTCACTGTTACTTGGTTTCTCATTAGGCAGTATGGGAGAAAGCGGAAGAGGCTTTATCCAGGACATCAAACAGGCTGAACCACATAACGTACTGATGGCAATGATCGGAGGATTGATTTTCAATGCATCCAATATACTTCTTGTAGCTGCAATGGCAATAGCCGGAATGGCTGTAGCTTTCCCTGTAGGTGTAGGAATAGCTCTGGCATTAGGGGTGATAATCAATTATGTATTTGCACCTCATGGAAATGCCGGCATTCTTTTCGGGGGAGTGGCGTTGATTGTTGTGGCAATTATACTCGATGCTGTTGCCTATAAAAAACACAGTATCTCATTAAAGAAGATCTCGGGGAAAGGTATTTCGCTTTCTATAGCAGCGGGTGTTTTGATGGCTCTTTTTTATCGGTTTGTAGCAAGTTCGATGGTATCTGATTTTGCTGTTCCGGAAGCAGGAAAGCTGACACCTTATTCAGCTATCTTCTTTTTTGCTGTCGGGGTTTTTATCAGTAACCTCATCTTCAACTTTGTAATAATGAAGAAGCCATTTGAAGGGGCGCCACTGTCATTCAACGATTATAGGAAAGGGACACTGGGTGCACACCTGTATGGCGTTCTTGGCGGTGTAATATGGAATATCGGTATGTCAATGAGTATTATCGCCTCGGGTAAAGCAGGTTTTGCAATATCTTACGGTTTGGGACAGGGAGCAACTCTGATAGCAGCATTGTGGGGAGTGTTTATCTGGAGGGAATTCAAAGGAGCTTCAAAATCAGTAAATAATCTTATTTACCTTATGTTTCTTGCTTATCTGGGTGGACTTGCGTTACTGGTTTATGCGGGAGCTTAAGCGAAGTCTTCGGACTTCGCGTTAGGTATTATCTCTTCGACGAAGTCAGAAGACTTCGCCGAGCTGTGATTCCTTTACATCAGGTCTTTTTTGAAAGCCTCTTCATTGAATTTATACTTATTTCTGAAAAATCCCATGATCCTGTAAGCATCTGTATAAGCATTGCCCAGGCAGGTAGAAGCTCCCGGTGAGGGCGTTATACTGAAAATGATTTTTTCCCCGCAAAGCTTTGCCTCTCCCATTTCCAGTTTCCTCGTTGTATTATTAACTATTTGTGGCCGCGTTCCGCCAATACCTTTTGCATATTGAAGTTCCTTTAATTTCAAGGAAGGAACAATCTTTCTTACTTCTTTGATAAACAATCGTTTGCCGATGAATGGCAAGTCATATAGGAAATTTAAGGAGATGTAACTGAGGAGTGTCTTATCCGAGATAATCTTTAACAGGCTTATAACCGGACTAAGACCAAATCCGAATGTTTTCCAGTACTCTGAGAAAGTAGACATATTATGTCTCTCCAGTTCGAATATCGGTTTGGCAGTCGGTCCAAAACGTGTAACCTCGCTCCCATGAACTTCAGGATCTCCGTGAATTGCCGCAAACGGAAGCTTGGCTACCTGCATGGTATATACTTTCCCATTCAAAACCTTAGGAGAGGTATAAAAACTTCCGGCCATCGATAATATAGATAGATCCTTACCATACCCGAGCGACTTGGCAATCATAAGACTATGACCGCCTGCGGCAATAACGACAACTGAGGCGGTCATGGTGCCTTTATTTGTCACTAATTTAAAATGCTCATTCTCCTTGGAGATCTTAATCAGTTTTGTTTCTAATTGTATGTCGATGTTTGGATTACTTCTCAGTGAGTTATCGATAAAGGAATGGCAGAGCCTCTTAAAATCAACAGTGTAGCCATCTTCAGTCACAAGGGCAAGGATCTCCTGTCCCGGATCTCTGCCTTCTGTCACTCTTGGTTCCAGATTACCGATCTCGTCCCGTCCTATCATTCTCAGTTTCGGAAACAGCTTGCTGAAATCGGGAAATCGTTTCTTCAGCTCCTCAACCTGGGAGCTCCCCACGGCAAGAACCATTTTTGAGTACTTACTGAATATTTTCTTATCAGGAGGAAGATCTTTATGGCTTTCGAGATACTTCATCACCATGTCGGCCATTTGCTTTACACTCCTGGCTTTATCGATCGAATAGTTAGTCTCTATATCGCCAAAATGAAGGGTCTGGCTATTGTTATATGACGCAGAGTTCACAAGGCCAAAATCGGAATATTTTTCGATCAGGCCTAAATTTTTAATATCGGTATATTTACTTAAGGTGTATAGTAATGCCGTTCCTACAACCCCACCTCCGACAATTAGTACATCATACCCGGGAACTGTTTCGCTCATCTTGCTATTTTCTCACACTTAAGGGAATATATTCATGTTTGCCGTAAACATTTTTAAATGCTGGTCTTATAATTCTTTTTGCAGAAAAGGTAAGCTCCTCTATTCTGTGTGTACACCATCCTGACACTCTCGCAATTGCAAAGAGAGGTGTATATAGCTCCTTGGAAATCTCAAGACAGGCATATACGAATCCAGAATAAAAATCAACATTTATGCAAACAACCTTTGTTGACTTTTCACCCTTGAACACCCTGAAAACTTCAGGTGTTAGTCTTTCAACCAGGGAATAGAGTTCAAATTCATCCAGACGGCCTTTTTCAATAGCCAGTTCTCTTGCTTTTGTCTTCAGGATCGCGGCCCTCGGGTCAGAAATGGTATATACCGCATGGCCAATGCCATAAATTTTCCCGGTAAAATCATTTGCTTTTTTGTTAAGGATCTTAAGCAGATGAGCTTTTACCTCTTCCTCATCTTTCCAGTTTTTAACATGAAGTTTCATATCTTCCATCATCTCAAGCACTCTTACATTTGCACCTCCGTGAAGAGGTCCCTTTAATGAACCGATGGCTGATGTTATTGAAGAATAGATATCTGTTTCAGACGAACTCGTAACTCTCATTGTGAATGTTGAGTTATTACCTCCGCCATGTTCAGCATGAAGTACAAGCATGAGATCGAGAAGGTCAGCTTCAAGCTTTGTATATCCTTTACAGTCGCCTTTTATAAGATAAAGGAAATTTTCCGCTGTCGTTAAATTTGCCTGCGGATGGCGAATAGACAAAGTTTTGCCTTTAAATAAATGCCGTAATGCCTGGTACGAATAGGCAACAATTGTCGGGAACTTGGCAATTATATTCAGTGACTGCTTTATCATATTATCAAGTGAAATATCGTCAGGATTATCGTCAAGAGTATATAATCCGAGAACTGATCTTGCAAGTATATTCAAGACATCCTTGCCTTTCATTGACAGTATCATATCCTTGACAAAGTCATCGGGGAGCGCGCGCAGGGAGGCCATGTGTTCAGAAAACTCAGCAAGCTCCCTGGCAGAAGGCAGATGGCCGGTTAACAAAAGAAATACAGTTTCGTCAAAACCATGCCTGTTTTCGTTCTGAAACCCTTTTGTAATATCTTCAATATCTATTCCTCTGTATAAAAGTTTTCCGGGAATGGCAACCACTTTCTCATCTACTTTTTTATATCCAACCACATCTCCTATATTTGTCAGTCCGACAAGTACGCCTGTTCCATCTTTATTCCTGAGTCCACGCTTCACCTCAAACTGATCAAACAGCTCGGTTTCAATATGACATGAAGCTCTTACCGACTTTTCCAGTTTTGTAAAATAATTGTTTTCGTCCATAGGAATTAAATTTATGATGGTTGAGAAATGATATTTGAGATTATTGCATCACCAAATTCGGAAGTCTTTAACAGTGTGGCATTTTCCATCAATCTATGAAAATCATAAGTAATCTTTTTACTTTGAATTGTATGTTCCAGGCCTGAATATATGCTTTCAGTAACTTCGCTCCATCCCAGATAGTCAAACATAAGAGCTCCTGAAAGTATTACTGAGCCAGGATTTACTTTATCCTGATTAGCATATTTCGGAGCAGTTCCATGTGTTGCTTCAAAAATCGCATGACCAGTCTCGAAGTTAATGTTTGCTCCGGGGGCAATGCCGATACCTCCAACAATGGCAGCCAGAGCATCTGAAATATAATCACCATTAAGGTTAAGAGTGGCAATCACCGAGTATTCCGCAGGCCGGGTAAGTATCTGTTGAAGAAAGGCATCGGCAATGACATCCTTAATAATCACCTTCCCTGCTGATTCAGCATTTTTGAGCATCTCATCGGCAACTTTCAGTCCCTGTTTTTCGGCAATCCTTTTATGCTGCATCCAGGTAAACACATTTTTGCCAAATTCTCTCTCCGCAAGGGCATATCCCCATTTCATAAATGATCCTTCGGTGAACTTCATAATATTTCCCTTATGAACAATGGTAACTGAAGGAAGCTTCTTATTAATTGCAAACTTTATTGCCTGACGTACAAGGCGTTCAGTACCTTCAACCGACACAGGCTTAATTCCTATAGATGATGTTTCCGGAAACCTTATAGATTTAACACCCATTTCGTCTATAAGAAATCGCTTCACCTTCTCAGTCTCAGGCTTCCCATTCATAAATTCAATGCCAGCGTAGATATCCTCGGTGTTTTCCCTGAATATGTGCATATCAACTTTTTCAGGGTTTTTAACCGGACTTGGCACTCCCTTGAAGTATCTCACTGGTCTGTAGCATGTATACAGATCGAGAACCTGGCGCAGGGCTACATTTAACGACCGCATACCCTCACCGACAGGGGTTGTCAGCGGACCCTTTATACCGACCAGATATTCCCTGAAACTTGCGAGAGTTTCTTCAGGCATCCAGTTTCCTGTTTGTTTGAAAGCCTTTTCTCCTGCCAGAACCTCTTTCCAGATTACTTTCCTCTTACCGCCATAGGCTTTTTTGACAGCAGCATCAAAAACACGTACAGATGCTTTCCAGATATCAGGTCCGGTTCCGTCTCCTTCAATAAAAGGAATAACCGGATTTTCAGGTACTACTAATTTCCCATCAACAAGCTTAATTTTTTCAGATAACATTCTTTTGATTTGATTTTCTAATAATATTTAATGCACTACCGGCTTTAAACCATTCGATCTGAGATTCATTATATGAATGCATTGCCTGGAATTCTTCTTTTGTTCCATCAGAATGAGACAAAGTAATAGTAACCGGTCTTCCAGGTAAAAAAACTGATAAACCAATATCTATTTTATCATCCTCCTTAATTTTATTATAATCGTCCTTATTCTTAAATGTCAGTGTCAGAATCCCTTGTTTTTTCAGATTAGTCTCGTGAATTCTTGCAAATGATTTCACCAGAACGGCTTTTACTCCAAGATACCTGGGTTCCATTGCAGCATGCTCACGTGATGACCCTTCACCAAAGTTTTCCTCTCCTGCAACCACTGATCCCGTACCAGATTCACGATATGCCCGGGCAGTTCGGGGAACTGTATCGTATGTACCAGTCATCTGATTCAAAACACTGTTTGTCTGTTCATTGAAGGAATTGATTGCTCCGATCATATAATTTTCAGAAATATTCTGAAGATGTCCCCTGAATTTCAGCCAGTATCCGGCCATCGAAATATGATCAGTTGTGCATTTTCCCTTTGCTTTTATCAGCAATGGCAAATTCTCCAGGTTGTTTCCATTCCATCCTGTGAATGGAGTCAGCAGCTGCAATCTTTCTGAATCATCTGCTATTGATATTTCAATTCCATTGTTTTCATGATGGGGTCTCTGGTATCCCGAATCAACAATTCCGAAACCGGCTGGAGGCAGGTCGAAACCTGCCGGTTCAGAAAGCATAACTTCTTTCCCGTCGCTGTTTATCAATGTATCGGTAACCGGATTGAACGTAAGTTTACCTGAGATGGCAATGGCAGTTACTATTTCGGGTGACGCTACGAAAGCATTTGTATTTGGATTTGCGTCATTTCGTTTTGCGAAGTTCCTGTTAAAGGAGTGAATAATTGTATTAACTCTTTTATTATCAGGAGTATTCCTTGCCCATTGACCTATGCATGGGCCACAGGCATTAGCATAGACCTCACCACCTATCTCGCGGAACAATTCAAGGAAACCATCACGTTCTGCAATCGATCTGATCTGTTCTGAACCCGGAGTAATTTTAAATTCGGAAATTGCAATCAGTTTCTGCGAGATTGCATTTTTAACAACCGAAGCTGCACGTGATATGTCTTCATACGATGAGTTGGTACATGAACCAATTAGTCCTACTTCAACGTCCGAAGGCCAGCTGTTTTTTAAGGCCTCAACCTTCATTTGCGAAATGGGAGTTGCCAGGTCGGGTGTGAAGGGACCATTGATATAGGGCTCAAGCTCCGAAAGATTTATTTCAATATACTGATCATAATAACGGGCGGGGTCTGAATAGACTTCAGGATCAGCAACCAGATTATTCCTGTTCTTTTGTGCAAGAACTGCAACATCTTCTCTTCCGGTTGCCTTCAGGTAATCACTCATTGAAGTGTCGAATCCGAAAATTGAAGAGGTAGCGCCCGTTTCGGCGCCCATGTTGCAAATTGTCGCTTTGCCTGTACATGAAAGAGATTCTGCCCCGTCTCCGAAGTACTCTATTATACTGCCTGTTCCACCCTTGACAGTAAGCAGTCCTGAAATTTTAAGAATGATATCTTTTGCTGATGACCATCCGCTTAGTTTTCCGGTAAGTCTGATGCCTATGAGTTTTGGAAACTTCAATTCCCAGCCCATTCCCGACATCACATCAACGGCATCAGCTCCTCCTACACCTATAGCCACCATTCCAAGTCCGCCTGCATTCGGAGTATGGGAATCTGTTCCTATCATCATTCCACCGGGAAAGGCATAATTCTCGAGTACTATCTGATGGATTATGCCGGCTCCGGGATTCCAGAATCCTATGTCATATTTATTACACACGGAACTAAGGAATTCATAGACTTCCTTATTGGCAATTCCTGCATTTCTAAGGTCTTCAACAGCGCCTGACTTTGCAAGTATAAGATGATCGCAATGAACTGATGTCGGGACTGCCGTCGTCTCTTTTCCGGCCATCATAAACTGAAGAATTGCCATTTGGGCAGTCGCATCCTGCATAGCTACCCTGTCGGGCCTGAATTCTACATAATCGATTGCCCTCCTGAATTCCTGTAACTGACCCGGTTGAAAAAGATGGGAATAGAGGATCTTTTCGCTAAGTGTAAGCGGATGATTCAATTTATCTCTAATTTCTGAGATCCTGGCGTCCAACAACCTGTAAAAAGAATTGATCATCTCAACATCAAATATCATAAAGTCAAGGTATTTAGTAGTTTATTGTCGTATTTGTCCGTTACCTTCGATAATCCATTTATAGGTTGTCAACGCTTCAAGTGCCATAGGTCCTCTTGCATGCAGTTTTTGTGTAGAAATGCCAATTTCGGCTCCAAGACCAAATTCCGACCCGTCAGTAAAAGCAGTTGAGGCATTTGAAAAAACTGAAGAAGCATCTACTGCGTTGTAAAACAAATTTATGGCGTTTTTGTTCTCTGAAATTATCGCTTCGCTGTGCTTCGAACCAAACTCAGAGATATGATCCAAAGCCTCATCAAATGAGTTAACGGTCTTTATTGCCATCTTGTATGAGAGAAATTCTGTCCCGAAGGATTCAGTCGTCGCTTTTTTAAGAAGACCATCAGGATATTTTCCTTTCAAGGCTTCAAAGGCTTTGTCATCGGCGTATATCACTACATCTGATTTCGAACAAAGACTTACCAGGTAATCAAGATCATCCAGCCGTTTCTCGTTTATTATTAAACAGTCGAGTGCGTTGCAAACGCTTACTCTCCTCGTTTTTGCGTTGTTAATTATTTCGCGGCCTATCTCCCTGTTGCCCGACTCATCAAAATACGTATGGCATATTCCGGCTCCGGTTTCTATTACGGGAATAGAAGCATTGTCGCGTACATAATCAATTAGGCTGCGGCTCCCCCGGGGAATTATAAGATCTACATAATCACGGGCATTTAGCAGTTGGATTGTTTCGTCACGTCCTGCGGGAAGCAGAGTTAAAATATCTTCGTTAATTCCGTTTTTGTGAAGGATCTCCTTTATCACCCTGACTATCGCGGTATTGGAATTTATTGCATCACTTCCACCCTTGAGAATACACACATTGCCCGACTTCAGGCATAATGAGAAAACATCGAAAGTCACATTTGGCCGTGACTCATATATAATTCCCACTACACCAAAAGGAACTGAAATTCTGGAAATAACCAAGCCGTTCTCCCTGGTGTTTTTGAACAGAACCCTACCCGTGGGATCCTGCATTTTAACAACTACTCTTATATCGGATGCGATCGATTCAATCCTCGGGGAAGTAAGTACCAGACGATCGTAACGGGGATCTGATTTCTCCATCAGGTCCAGATCCTTCTGATTTTCTTCGAGTATAAAGTTTGTATTTTCAATCGCAGCATCGGCAATCTCCAGCAGAGCTTTATTAATAACGTCCCTGTCCAGAGCGTTTAACGACCGGCTGGCTTTCCTGGCTTTTATGAACAGAGGTGTACAATCCATCCTGATAATCTAATAAAGTTTCTATTCCTGAAACAATGGTTTATTCTTCTCATTAATAACCATATAATCGTAATGTATTATCGGTTTGTTAAGTTTTTCTCCAAGATTCGATTCAGCTTTTTCGGAATCGTACTGAGACTTCCCTAATCCAATAATGTTTCCTTTCTCATCAAGAATCCTGACTATATCGCCGCTCTTGAAAAATCCGTCAATCCTTGTTACTCCGATCATAAGAAGGCTTGTTGCCTTATCGGCCAGAAGGGCCTCCTTAGCGCCTGAATTTATGACAACGGCCCCTTTGGCAAAAGTATCGGAGTGAGATAACCATTTTTTTACGCCAGTCTCCTTCTTATCACTGGCCACAAAATGAGTATAAGGAACTTCCTTTCTCTTTATAATATCCGTAATTATAGCATCACGACGGCCATTTGCAATGAATACATCAATACCATGTGAAGCGATCTTACGTGCTATGGTACACTTCGTAATCATTCCTCCACGTCCGAAACCCGATTTTACTGTAGTGATATATTTTTCAAGATCTTCAGTCTCCTGATCAATCCTCGCAATAAGTTCTATTCCGTTTGTGCCCGGAATCCCTTTATAAACACCATCCACATTTGACAGAATGAGCAGAGATTTACAATCCATCATTGAGGAAATAAGTCCCGACAGCTCATCATTATCAGTAAACATCAACTCGTTAATAGATATAGCATCATTCTCATTCACAATTGGCAGCACCTTGTTTTCAAGCATAGCTGAGATACAGTTTTTCATATTGAGATAGTGCAACCTGTCCCTGAAGCTTTCCTTTGTTGCCAACAACTGGCCAGCCTGTATACCGTACTTACCGAAAAGAAACTGGTAACTCGACATAAGCTTTACCTGTCCTATAGCTGCCCATACCTGTTTGGCGGCAATGAGGTTAGTCTTCTTTGACAGCGAAACCTCGCTCCGTCCCGCAGCTACTGCTCCAGATGAAATTAATACGACTTCAATACCCTGTTTGTACAAAATAGCCACATCCTCAACTAGTCGCAATATTCTTCCATCATTGAGAGAACCATCTGGCTGGGTTATCACATTTGTTCCAACCTTTATGGCGATTCTGTTAAAATCCGGTTTGTTTTTTTTCAATTTACTATTAATAACACGATTTATGATATAATTTGTCGCAAAATTAATAGAAATTGTGAATATATTGTAGCAATATCGGATATTTGACAATAAGTGTTTACCCTATAAATTCTTATTTTGCTTCAAATAATCGTTGTACAAGTTATGAAAGAAAGTTAAACAGGAAGTAAAAACATGACATTTATCATGAAATCGTCTGCTAATCTGGATAGATTAATTGAATATATTAAAAATCAACAGGAGCATCATAAGACAGTCACATTTTAATAAAAATATCGTAATCTTCTTTTAGAGAATGGTATTATACCAGACGAAAAATATTTTCCTTGAAATCTTCTTCAGCTCCTTTAGGGCTGGCAAAGCTTTGTGGACATCCCACCCCTGGCTGCGCCCTAATCTTTAGTCACATCTTTCTGTCAATATTATTTTGGAAATTTGATCAAACCTTGGAGATCCCTCACTCATCCACCATAAGCGTTTAAATATCTGTAAATGAGAAAGGTGGATTCGTTCGGGATGACAATGGTATAAGGGGAACAATTGGGAAGGAAGAAGCGGCGATTCGAATCAACATTTTCTTCATTCTAAAAAATTTCGGTCGAATCGCCGCTTCTTCCTTCCCCCAATACACACAAGATCCATTTGTCATCCCGAAACTCATCCACCTCTGATCCTGTCTCTAAAGCTCTGGATATGTGGTGGATGAGTTGAGGGATCTCCCGATCATTATAACGAATACTTCATTGCTTCATTTTTGTAAATGGCAGTATTGAGAGGAAAAAAGATGTGACGAAAGAAAGGAGGGGAAATTTAACCCATTGTATAAGAGGGCCGAGCGTTAAAAAATAGCCCGGTGGGCTATTTTAGCGAAGGAGCCTGACTGCCGCGAAGGGTTAGGGCAGGGTTAAGAAAGAGAAAGTCAAAGTCACAGTTTGTCATCCAAAAGATGTGTATAAGGGTAGTATTTTCTCCAAGGGGGAACCGGTGAGTCCAGCGCCAATACGGAGCAAACTCCTTCCCCCCTGGGGAGGCTGGGAAGGGGGTTATTTATATAGCAGGACACAAAGGATATCACAAAGGATATCAAAGGGGAAAAACAAAGTTTCAGTGATTAAAAACTCCGTATAACTCCGTGAAACTTCTCCGTGTTGAATAAAAAGTGTCAGGCTGTGTAATGATCATTTAACCATCATCTCCCCCTCCAGTTTCTTATCTTCCGATGATGAACCAATAAAAAATTTAATCCTCCCCTTCTCAAGTACAAAAGCCTGCTTTCCTGTATCCCAGTAAGTAAGTTCCGAAGCCTTTAAGGGAAGGGAAACCTGAACTGTTTCTCCCTGGTCAACAAACACTCGTTTAAAACCCTTTAACGCAATAGCAGGACGTACAACTTTTGAATCGGGGAAGCTCACATAGAGTTGAGCCACTTCATCGCTTCCGGTTTTTCCCGTGTTTTTAAGACTGAAGTTAAGGTTTACAGTTTCATTTTCTTTTAAAGTGTTTTTCTCAGGTTTCAGATCTGAATAATTAAAGTTGGTATATGTCAATCCGAACCCAAAAGGGAAAAGCGGTTTATTCTTTTTATACATATAAGTCCTGCCATTCCTTATATTATAATCAAGTATCGGGGGAAGCTGATCAATCGATGTTATCCAGGTCTGCACCAACCTTCCTGAAGGGCTTACATTTCCGAAAATAACATCAGATATGGCATTACCCATCTCCTGGCTCGACTGGCTGACGTGCAAAATCGCAGGAACATTATCTTTTGACCAGTTAATTGCATAGGGAAAACTTGAAACCAGCACCAGCACTGTATTCGGGTTTGCTGAAAGAACCAGTTTGACAAGATCTTCCTGTTCGAGGCTGATTGCCTGTCTGTCGACGTCTTCCCGACCATCGCTGGCCACCTGATTTTTACCCCAATCCAGACCGTAACTCAGGGGATGATTCCCTATGCAAACTATCGCAACATCGCTTTCTTTTGCCGCAATTACAGCCGAATCAGCTTTGTTGCCTGAGGCAAATCTGATGATCGCATTATCGCCCAATGCATTCTGTATGCCCTTCAGAATGCTTATCTTATATGGTGGCGTTCCTGAATACCAGTCAGATATAACCAAATTAGCTGAAGGTCCGATTATGGCGATCGACTTAATTTTTTCTTTATGAAGAGGCAACATCCCATTGCTGTTCTTCAGCAGAACGATTGATTTCTGTGTAACATCCCTGGCAAGATCACGGGCTTCCTGCTTTGACCATGGCGCTATTGTATCAGTTACTCCAATCCCGGTATACGGATTTTTTTCTGAGTTATCCAACATCCCCAATTTCAGAAGTACTCTGAAATTTCCATAAATTGCTTCTTCAATATCCTTTTCGCTTATTAAGCCATTATCCAGAGCCTCTTTAACCGACGACCGGTAATCGTCAAGGAACATTGTTATACCGGCTTTTATACACTCAGCGGCCGCTATTGGCAATGAAGGAAAATAAGCATGAGTGGTTATCAGTTGTTTAAATGCTCCCCCGTCAGTTGAAATTATGCCTCTTAACCCCCAGTCTTTCATCGTTACATTTCGTAAAACAGGATTAACCGTACATGGAATACCGTTATATTTATTATAAGCTGCCATAAAAGCCTGGGATCCCCCATCTGTCACACCTTTATAAAATCCATATGAATAATATTCCCTGAATAAGCGTTCATCAAAATCGGAACTGTTAAAACTTCTGTTATTTTCATTGCTGTTCGCCAGAAAATGTTTCATGAGTGAAGCTGTCTTCCAGTAAAGCGGATTATCACCCTGAAGGCCTTTAACAAATGCAGTCGTCAATACCCCTGTCAGATAAGGGTCCTCTCCATAACATTCCTCCGTTCTGCCCCACCTTATATCTCTGCCAAGATCTGCATTTGGTGCGAATACAATGAGTCCGGCGATTCCATATTTTTGATTCTGAGCCAGATACCTGCTCTCAGTAGCCTCCCAGTCAGCAACTCTTTGTAATAATTCCGGATCCCACATCTCGGCCAGACCGATCGCCTGCGGAAAAGTTGTAGTTGGTGACGCCTTAGATCCTTTTACTGCCCAGTTGGCAGGACCACTATATGCAAGACCATGAAGACCTTCAACTGTATGGGTTCCCTTAATTCCAAGCCTGGGAATTGAAAGACGGGTTGAAAGAGAATTGATTTTTTCATCAGTAGTGAGTAACGATATGAGATTTCTGATTCGTTCATCTTCTGATAAACGAATGTCCTGAAAACGATAGTTCTGGCCGTTAGCGGCCAGATGAATAAAAAGGATCAAGAGGGAAAATTGAAGTTTTTTCATTTCGGTAAGTTTAAAAACGGGAACTGACTAACAAAACACATTGTAAAAGATATGAAGTCTTCACAATATTCCATAAATAAAATACTTGTCCTAATTTATGAATAATATGATTAATGTCTGAGTAATTCTCTGATTCTCCCAATGTTTTTTCATCCACATATTCTGAGATTTAATATTTATATCTTTACGTTAGTAACCGTTATCAAACAATTTTATAGACGATGGATTCAGTCCCTGGCAATACCATACCCCTTGATACCAGGATTAAACGTCATGGCAACCATAATGAAAACGATGTGAATCAGGTTGTTAAAGCCGGTCAGTTGTCAATGACGTATGAGAGAGGAAACTTACGGCATATTTCAATTGCTAATCATGAAGTTCTGAGAATGATTTATCCTTCGGTCAGGGCAAAAGAATGGCTCACTATTAATCCGGTTATTACCGACGAAGAATTTGAAATTCTTCCTGATTCATTCATGATCCGTTATAACGCTCACTATAAATCAGGTGAAATTGATTTTATATTGAAATGTAATATTGAAGGCAGAAATGACAATTCATTAAATATCTCCATGGACGGAGAAGCTATAAGCAGTTTTGAAAAGAATCGAATCGGTTTCTGCATCTTACATCCCGTCGAAGAATGTGCAGGAAAAACATGTGTTATTACACACAGCAATAATCTGACTGAAAATCAGATATTCCCTCCTCTCGTGAGTCCTGCACGGCCATTCACAGACATAAAATCAATGAATTGGATTATTGATGGACATGAATGCAAACTCGATTTTTATGGCGATGTTTTTGAAACGGAGGATCAGCGCAACTGGACAGATGCCTCATATAAAACATATAGTACACCGATAAAAATTCCCTATCCCGTAAAAATTTCAAAAGGAGAAAAAATTATCCAGGAAGTAGAATTAAAGATCGAAGGAGAAATAATACTCAAAGATAAGGCAGAAGAAGAAATTGAAATAATTGCCCTCGCTGAGAAGAAAGTTTCTTTGCCAATGATTGGCATTGGGATGACAAGTCGTTCGGGAATGATGGGCAGTGAGGAAATTCAAATCTTAAATAAACTCAATTTTGATCACTGCAGGATTGATTTGCATCTATACCGCGAATGGAAGACAAAAGCAGATATCCCTGTTAAAGAGGCTGCTGAACTAAAATGGCCGATCGAGTTTGCACTATTTACGGACAACAATTTTCAAAAGCAGATTTCTGAATTCCTACCATGGATAAAGAAACATAATTTATTGATTAGTGCAATTATTCTCTACCATAAGGATATGGCTTCGACTCCTGTTAATATTATTGAAGTAGTCAGCCCTGAAATCAGGTATGCATTCCCCGATGTAAAAATCATTGCCGGGACAAATGCCAACTTTGCGCAATTGAACAAGACAAGACCTGATTCGGCTTTCATGGATTGCATAAGCTATTCTCTTCAACCACAAGAGCATGCAAGCGACAACCTGACACTGGTCGAAAACCTCCAGGGTCAGTCGTATACCATTGAGACCGCAAAAAACTTCATAGGAGGAAAGGATGTATGGATCTCTCCTGTAAATATCCAGCGCAGATTTAATGCCAATTCCGGCTATTACGAACAGCCGTTTGAGGGAGAAGGCTGTCCTCCACAGGTTGACAGCCGGATGATGTCGCTCTTTGGCGCATGCTGGACCGCAGGAAGTCTGAAATATGTTACCGAGGCCGGGGTGACGGGAGTTACATATTTTGAAACAGTGGGTGAAAGAGGTATAATGCAGGGTAATCGACCCTCTCGCTGGCCTGAATACTTCCATTCCGCAGAAGGCATGTTATTCCCGGTCTGGTTCGTTTTCCGATTCCTTCTTCAGGATAAATCGTGTACAGTGATTAAAAGTGTAAGTACTCAGCCGCTTAAAGTAAATTGTCTTATACTTTCCGGGAATACCGGACTTAAGATGCTTGTTGTTAACTTCTCCTCGAAAGTGCAAAAGGTTAAACTCAAATTTCGCGGACATAAATTATCCTTAAAACAATTAAATGACGATACATATAAAGGTGCAACCAGTGATGTAAACTGGCTCTGGAACACATCTTCAACTACCATAAAGAATGATGCTTTGTTTTTAAAACCATATTCCATCGGCTTTATAGAGGAATCCAGATGAATTCCGGGTTAATGACGACAGGAAAAAAAATTGTCGGATGGCGATAAAAATCAGAATAATAAATGGTTCAGGTACTCCAAAGTACGAACAACTTGTTAATGAGGTAATAAAACACATCGCAACAAAAGATCTCACACTGGGCGACAAACTGCCTTCAATTCATCAAATATGCAACAATTACGATATTTCCCGAGATACGGTTATAACAGCATATAATGAATTGAAATCCAGAGGTATTATTAGTCCCAGGCAGGGCAAAGGATTCTATGTGTCATCTACGGAAATAAGAAGCAAGCTTAAGATTTTCCTTCTTTTTGATGTCATGAATTCTTATAAGGAAGTTCTTTATCGCTCATTCGTAAGCAGCCTGGGATTGAACTACCAGGTAGATATCTTCTTCCATTATTATAACCTCAAAGTCTTTCATCAGCTGATAAAAGACAATCTGGACAAATATGGTTATTTTGTTATAATGCCGCATTTCAACGAAGACGTATCTGCAATCATAAAATTGGTCCCACGTGAGAAATTACTCATAATCGATAAAGACATCAAGTTGCTCGAAGATGGTTATGCGATGGTCTTTCAAAATTTTGAACGAGATATGTACGAAGCCCTTATCACGGCTACACCACCTCTGAAGAAATACAAAGATATTAAGTTTATTACCAACAGATCTTTCCAGTTTATACCTGATGGTATGGAGACAGGATTCAATAAGTTCTGCAAAGATTTCCATCTGAAGCATAAAGTTTATGATAACATTGGTTCTTCCAATCCCGCAAATGGCGATGCATTTTTAGTTGTATCCGATCACGACCTTATAGAATTATTAAAATTAAGTCTGACAAGAGAATGGAAACCCGGGAAAGATATAGGCATTATTTCATATGATGAAACACCTCTCAAGGAAATACTGGCAGGAGGCATTTCAGTCATCTCTACTGATTTCAGAAAAATGGGAGAAACAGCCGCGGTAATGATAAAAGAAAGAATTTTTAAAAAAATCGAGAATCCTTTTATTTTCATCTCAAGAAACTCGTTGTAAATTTTTCAACGCCACGAAATAATAAATATTTTTTTCCGCCGGGACATCTTTATTTTATATATTTGTCATAACAGTACATAACACTTACATGGCTGTATAAAAACAAAATAACCTGATTTATTAATTGCAGTTAATATGGTACTTGTTCAGAATTACACTTTAGCAGTTTTCCTTTGTGCAGTAGCAATGGTTTGCTGGGGATCATGGCAAAACACTCAGAATCTCATCGGCAAATCGTGGAGATTCGAACTTTATTACTGGGATTTTTCAATCGGGATCCTCCTTTTTGCATTGCTTATGGCATTTACATTTGGCAGTATCGGAACCGAAGGACGGAATTTCATCACTGATCTAAGGCAGGCTGAATTTAATAATCTGCTGTCTGCTGCAATCGGCGGAGTAATATGGAATGTCGGAACGTTGCTACTTGTAGCAGCCATCTCCATAGCGGGAATGTCTGTGGCTTTTCCTATCGGCGGCGGCATAGGATGGACACTTGGAATAATGATAAACTATATTGGGAAACCTGAGGGCAATCCGGTATTCCTGTTCACCGGCACTGCTTTCATTGTGGTCGCAATTTTACTCAGCATGCAGTCATATAAGAAACTTGCAACGCACCAGAAGAAGCCAACGCTTACAGGTATTCTGCTCTCATTGGCTGCTGGCCTCTGCATAGCATTTTTCTACAGGTTTGTTGCTTCCGCACTTGCAGTCGATTTTACCCCGGATGAAGCCGGCAAGATCAGTTCTTATACCGCTGTGGTTTTCTTTTCGATCGGGGCGCTTATATGTACAGCTATCCTGAATCCGGTATTTATGAGACGTCCCATTCGGGGAGAACCGGTCAGAATTTCTCAATGGATGAAAGGTGATTCCAGAACACATCTTCTTGGCATGCTGGGGGGTGCAATCTGGTGTCTTGGCAATTCGGTGAGCTTCATGTCTGTCGGTGCAGCGAGTCCGGCAATATCATACGGATTAAGCAACTCAGCCCCTGTAGTGGCAGCGCTATGGGGTATTTTTGTCTGGAAGGAGTTCAAAGAAGCACCAAAAGGAACAAATATCCTGCTTAGTCTTATGTTCGTGTGTTACCTGATAGGTTTGGGACTGATTGTATATTCGAGATTTGCATAAGAAGTAAAGAAAACCATTTTAACCGATTGAAATAAGTCTCTTTTATATGATAACCCCCTTTCTTATTTCCCCCAAGGGGGAAAAGGTGGAGCTGGTTCAAGACTGAACCAGTGCTAATTCGAAGCTAACTCCTTCCCCCCTGGGGGAAGGTTGGGAAGGGGGTAAGTGTTTGTTAAAAATTAATTATGCTAAACAATGAATAAAAAACTTTTACTGCTAGTCATTCTGTTAATTAACATAAGCGTGATTTTCGCTCAGGAGAATCCATGGAGCGGGCCTTCCACTGACTTCACACACGGGAAGCTTAAAGTGTCGGAGAATAAACGATTCCTCGTTTTTGAAGATGGAACTCCATTTTATTACCTGGGAGATACGGGTTGGGAACTTTTTCACCGTCTGAATAAAGATGAGACCGAAAGATACCTTGAAAACCGCAGAGCCAAAGGATTTACAGTAATCCAGGCTGTCGCACTTGCTGAACTCGATGGTCTTAATACTCCTAACGCTGAAGGGAGAGAAACCATTGATAAACAATGATCCTCTCAGTCCGAATGAGGATTATTTTGTTCATGTCGACTGGGTAATCAGAAAAGCACAGGAAAAAGGGATCTTTATCGGTCTGTTACCAACATGGGGAGATAAGGTAGATCCTGCATCATGGGGTAAAGGACCAAAGATATTCACAAAAGAGAATGCATATAAATACGGACAATGGATTGGAAACAGGTATAAGGATTTTATAAACATCATCTGGATAAACGGAGGTGACCGTTCCGGCGGTGGTGATAATAAAATTATCTGGGACGCAATAGGTGAAGGAATAAAATCAGTCGACAAAAATCATCTTATGACATTTCATCCATCGGGAGAACAAAGCTCTTCCGACTGGTTTCAGGATAGTGAATGGCTCGACTTCAATATGTGCCAGACCGGTCACGGACAGCGTAGTTATTCCATATATAAGAGATTGATTGTAAGAGACTATAACCTTACACCTGTAAAGCCATGTTTCGACGGGGAACCTCGTTATGAAGATCATCCGGTCGGATGGAATCCAAATGTACTGGGATGGTTCGATGATGCAGATATACGACAGGCGATGTACTGGAATCTTTTCAGCGGCGGATTCGGGCACACATACGGTTGTCATCCCATATGGCAGATGCTTGCACCAGGGCGTGAACCCGTTGGTCTGGCACGTCATAGCTGGAATGAAGATCTCGACCTGCCGGGGGCTTTCGACCTTATTCATGCAAGAAGGCTGATTTTATCACGACCATTTCTTTCGAGGATACCCGACCAAAGCCTTGTGGCACCTTCCTATTTCCCTGAAACTGATTATGTGACAGCTACAAGAGGTGACGGCTATGCCTTTGTTTATTTTCCCACGGGCTGGAGCGCAACGATTCAGCTTGAAAAAATAGGAGCAAAAGAAATAATTGCATGGTGGTTCAATCCCCGCACCGGCGAAGCCAAACAGTTTGAAAAAATATCAGGGACAGTAGCCAGAAAGTTCAATCCTCCATCGTCGGGGCGAGGTAATGATTGGGTCCTTGTACTTGATGATAGTTCTAAAAACTTTAATACACCCGGACAGTAAATGATACACCTTGGAATAAGCTCATACACATATACCTGGGCTATTGGAGTGCCTGGAACTTTTCCTGCAACACCTTTTTCTGCCCACGATCTCATCGATAAAGCTACCTCGGCGGGCATTAATCTGGTACAGATTGCTGATAATTTATCACTTGAAAACTATTCGGTAGATCAGTTAAAGGAATTGCTCAGTTATGCGGGCGATAATGATGTGTCCATTGAATTCGGAAGCAGAGGACTGACTTCCGAACACACTTTCAGTTGTCTCGAAATTGCAGGTTATCTCGCGTCACCTGTTCTGAGAATGGTAATTGACGGACCCGGTTATGAACCTGACCTGCAACATATAATAAAGGTAATAAAAGATCTGCTGCCCGAATTACAATCGAGAAAAATCAGCCTTGCAATCGAAAATCACGACAGGCTAAAAGCCCGGGAATTTGAGACCATCATCCAGTCTGTCGGAAGCGATCTTGTGGGGATCTGTCTCGACTCGGTAAATTCGATGGGTGCTGGTGAAGGTTTTGAGACAGTGTCGGATATACTGCTTCCATATACTATTAATCTGCATGTCAAGGATTTTTCAATACGGCGTGTAACTAATAAAATGGGTTTTGTAATTGAAGGGAGACCCGCAGGCGCCGGGATGCTGAACATAGCTGAAACCCTTGAGAAACTATCGGCGCTCAATCGCTGCAAAAGTGCAATACTTGAACTCTGGACGACTCCCGAGTTCAGTATTGAGGATACTATTATCAAAGAAGAAAAATGGGCAAACGAAAGTATAAGCTTTCTGAAAACAATTATATGATGGGAACCTCAATGAGCAAACTGAAATTCGCTGTACTCGGCTGTGGCTTCTGGTCAAAATTCCAGATCGGGGCCTGGACTGAACTGGAAGGTGTTGAACTGGTGGCAGTTTATAACAGAACTCTTTCGAAGGCCGTGAAAATTGCTGAATACTTCAATATACCCCATGTTTATAATGATCCTGAAGAATTATTCAGGAATGAAAAGCTCAATTTCGTCGATATCATAACAGATGTTGATACACATTCATTTTTCGTTGAACTGGCTGTAAAAAGCGGAATAAGACATATCATCTGTCAGAAGCCGATGGCGCCCGATTTGAAAACAGCTATAAACATGGTATCGTATTGCAAATCATCCGGCGCAAAATTATATATCCACGAAAACTATCGCTGGCAGGCGCCTGTGAGACGATTCAAGCAGATAATCGATTCAGGTGTTATAGGCAAACCCTTCAAAGCCAGAGTAACATTCCTCTCGGGATTTCCTGTTTTCGATAATCAGCCGTTTCTTATGGAGCTCGATCATTTCATATTAACTGATATGGGATCACACGTTTTTGATGTTGTAAGATATCTGTTCGGAGAGTGCGACAAGTTATGGTGCCAGACGAGAGCAGTCAATCCAAAGATCAAAGGGGAAGATCTGGCAGTGATCCTTATGGACATGAAAAACGGTATGCCCGTTTATACTGAAATGTCATATGCCTCAATAGTCGAGCATGATAATTTTTCAACACTTAATATTCTTGTTGAAGGTGATACCGGGTCCGTTTTTCTCGGACCAGGTTTCGAAATCAGGACAACAACCCGGAAAGGTACAGAATCCGAGGTTGTGAAATTTCCATCTTATTCATGGGCCGATCCCGATTACATAGTAAATCATGAAAGCGGGATACATGTAAACAGAAACATATTAAACGATATAAATGGTACCGGAAAGGCAGAAAATACCGGTGATGATAACCTGGAGACAGTAAGACTAATCTGGGCATCATATGAATCGGCTGGTTCGGGCGAAATAATTGATTTAGATAGTTTCGAAAACTAAAAGACAAAAGAATATGATAGCAAAAGTTGTCCTTGTGGGTGCAGGAGGAAAAATGGGTCTGCGACTTACACACAATCTTAAAAATTCTGCATATGAAGTGACGTATGTTGAAGTAAGTCTGGCTGGTATTGAAAAGTTACAGGAAATTGGAGTGAGAACAAGTGATGCAGAACTGGTTATCCCTGTTGCTGACGCTGTTATATACGCTGTCCCTGATGTTGCGCTCGGCGAAGTTACCGGAAAATATATCCCAAAAATGAAAAAGGGTTCACTCGCGGTTACACTCGACCCTGCTGCAGCTCTTGCCGGTAAATTATTTCATCGGCAGGATGTACCCTGTTTTATCACTCACCCTACCCATCCTTCAATTTTTAATTGGGAGCCGGTTGAAGAAAATATGAAGGATCATTTCGGCGGTGTTGCTGCAAAACAATCAATAGTGTGTTCCCTTATGCATGGCAATGATGAAGATTATAAGACAGGCGAGCAGTTGGCGTGTACTTTTTACGCTCCCGTTTTCAGGACGCACAGGATAACCACGCAACAGATGGGTTTGCTTGAGCCTGCATTGGTAGAAACTCTTGCCTCAACTTGTATTTATGTGATCCGTGAGGGGCTCAATGAAGTAATAAAACGTGGCGTGCCTCCCGAAGCAGCCCGTGATTTCCTGCTGGGTCACCTGAGGATACAGCTGGCAGTGCTCTTCAATGAACTTCCCGGCGCGGTCTTCTCTGACGCGGCAAATAAGGCGCTCCAACGTGGTCTGAAAGAATTCATCAAAGAAGACTGGAAGAAGGTCTTTGATGAGGATAATGTAAAGGATCAGATTGAGTCTATAACCTGAGTTGAGGTTGAGAGCCTATTTCACCTTCACAATCTTCCTGAAGGAAAAAAACTTCCCGTCACCTGTAATGCCCTCAATATCCAGCAGATAATCTGCCTTATTATCTGTACTCCATAATTCAGCATTAACTTTGCCATCATTTCCAAAGGTCGCTGAAGGGTTCCAGTAAAGCGTATTCCTGTAATCGGGAATCCTGCTTTGCCGCAGGCTGTCAATGGAATAATCAGGTGACGCAAATGATAATACCGGATCAATCACTCTGTATGGCAGACGGATCATATAATCAGGTAAGGGCACACTGCTGAAATCGGCTGCCCTGGTAATTACATTTACCAAACCGGGGAAAATATATTTTCCTACCCGGTAATTTTCCCTGATAACATCAATCTTTTCAACAAGTTCCGGATCAAGATTCGCAATCAGCATTGGATCTTTAATTATCACTCCGTCAATCATCAGAGTCGGCTGTTTTGTAATCAGCTCATCTTCGAGATGATATGTAATTGAGATCTCAGCGCTTGATCTCCTCCTTTTTAAAGAAACGCCCGGAAGCAATTCAAAAAAGATCTCACTCATTACCGGTAGTTTTATATAATCTGCCAGCACTAATTCAATATCGGGTTTCCCGTAAAACCTTGAAGGTTTTTCCGGACTTAAGGACAGCTTAAGAGGACTTCCCGTTTCAGAAACGCCGTAAATCTTTTGTACCTGGTGGTTTATACTAAGCCGAGAGACCTCTTTTAAAAGTGACGCTTCTGAAGAATCAGGTACAGATTCACTTTTCAGATATTTATCAGAAAATGATGGTTCTATTGTTATCTTCTGACTTTTTGAAACCTCATCCGGCATAATTATCAAATCCTTCACATCTTCGTCGATATGGACTCTGAAACTGAAATACCCATCATTGTCCGTTCTTGCATATTGAAAACCAGCCTGTTTCCCCGGAGAAGACATAATAAGGATACTACCCGGAGCCACATTTTGAGAGTTGACGTCTGTCAACTTTCCTGAAAGGAAATGTTCTTCCTTTTCTGGCTGATATTTTAATTTTGGCGGATTATCTGAAAGAATAACCGACCAATTTATCCAGTTGCTTTTAACATAATCAAGCAAGCTGTCTGTTATCGCAATACGATCAGCGGCGCTTTTACCATTTAATGCCTGTAGCGGAACAGCGCCAAATTCTGAGCCAAAGATCATATAATCAGTAATATCCGGCATAATCTGTTTATCCGAAAATGGTGCAACCGAAATACTCATGACAGATGTCTTCACTGCAGTCCCTGAAACAGATTGTATCCCCAGAGTGATCTTTTCCCTCAGTCCGCAACTATCGGTCGAATGAACGACAAGTGGATTGATATCTTTAGCTGAAGTATAAATATATTTTTCATATACTACTTCTGCTTTTGAATTAAACAATGTTATCTGATTTATTCCTGCAGTCAGTTCCGACCGTGGAATTTCGATTAAAGTACCCGGTCCTTCTAATTTCCCGACACTTACATGATTAATATTACCGCGGGTTTGTATGAAAACATATACAAGGCTGCTATTTTCGTTCCTGTATGATTCATCCGTCCTGATATCTAATCTTAAAATCCCTGGTTTTGTATTATCAAGCTTGACAGTTAAGCCTTTCTCTTCTTTAATGCCAGTGTCAGTATTTCCTGTCACCGGATGACTTATTTTTTTAAATGTGGACGATTTCAGTGCATTGAAGACAGTAATTTCAGCCGTAAAGCAGTTCGCAGGCAGGAAGTTTTTCATCCGGTTGGTATATGCTCTTAAAGTATATGTGCCCGTACCCAGGGTATCAGGTAAAACAACCTGCCCGGGACCTGATCCGTTGGTAATCAGAATTCTTTTCTGGACAACAGGTCTGTTTTCACTGTTCAGCAATTCAAAATAGACCAGTCTGCTATTAAGCGATGGTTTAAAACTTTGTCTGTCAAGAACATACACCTTGAACCACATGTCTTCGCCTGAAATATACTCCTGTCTGTCAGTATGAATGTAAATATCTTCCCATGGGAAAGACCTGGAATAGCTCTGGAGCCGTTCCTTAAGGTAATTTACAACATCCTGGTTCTGACCACTGGCAACCTGCAGACACAGAAAAGGTATCAGGAGCAGAATTGCAGGTTTTAATTTTTTTATCATCTGTAATATTTTCTTCGACAACACGATTTTTTAATCTTGCCAGAAATCTGGTCTTGTTTTGCTTCCTCTCACGGTGCAGTCTGCACATCCTTTATCCTTTGTTGTCACCTTAAAAGGAGCGATATGATATGGTTCATCATCCAGAATCCAGACTGAAATTCCCAGTCCCGGCGGATCAATATAGGGAATGGTGTCCTCAATGCAGTTTGAATAATGATTGACTATCCCTGCAAAATTATCCTTAATAAAAATCCTTTTGGATGTCTTTGCAGAAACACTGAAATAACCCAGGATTTTCTCACCCGGAGATTCAATGCAGTGCATATTGCCCGGGACAGAAGCCGGTATTACGTCATAAAGACTTCCAACCTGAGCAGTAATATTCTGCAGTTTATCCCAATAGTTATATTCCTCTTCAGACAAGGAGTACTGGTTGACAAGTACGCTGTATTTTGTTTGAAGACGGTCGGTGACATTCGTAATATAATTCAATGGCAGACGGTTTATCCTTGATTCATTGAAAGCAGCTGTGCTTTTAATATTTATGTAATGCGATTTTTCAGTGATCCAGCAGGTCTGATTCTCGACTGGGAAAAGGAGTCGCAGTACCCAGGTCTCCGTAAAATCCCATCTGTAAAATTTACATTTATTTGCCGGATCGTAGGTATTCAGATAAATCTGGCAGGCATCTATTCCTTTAAAATGCTGGTACGGCTTTTCAATATTGATCTTTTCGTAATAAAGGCTGTCAATAGCTGGGACGGGCCTCATTTCTACAGGATCTGACTCATATGTCAGATTATTATACCTTATATGCAGAGTGTAAAACCGGCCGGATGATCTCTTATAAGAAGGGGGCACAATATATGTGCCCTGCGCCATTTCAGGAAGTAAGAAGTTGCTTCCGAGATCATCAGCGATAGTTACAATAGCACCGATCACAGGTCTGGCATTATTTACCTGTCCCAATGGCAATGATTTGGAAAGCTTTATTGTATCTGTTTCCTGTTGATCTGTTATTAATCCCTGCACTACAAGAAGTTCTTTTTCTTCTTCGGTTACCGGCACGAATTTTTCTACGCAGCTACAGTTCACAAGAAATAACACAAGAAATAATATTTGCAGTTTACGGATCATAATTATTGAAACCATTACTTTTCATCTACCCAGAATGAAGGTCTTATTGTTGAACCTCTCAACGTACAGTCGGTACATTCCTTACGTGTGGTGATTTCGTATGTTGGAGTACAGGGAATAGAACATGGATGTGTAAAAAGAATCCACACGCTTATATTTAATCCCGACGGTACCCTTGTCACAACATCGCTTACACAATCAGCATACCTGTTGATAATACCTGCAAATTTGTTGGAAATAAAGATCCTTTTGGAAGTCTTCGCCGAAACGCTGAAATATCCCAGTACTTTCTCCCCGGGGTTCTCAATACACTGTATATTGCCTGTCACCGAAGCCGGGATAATGTCATAAAGGCTGCCTACCTGCACAGCTATGTTTGAAATCTTCTCCCAATAATTGAATTCATCTTCATTGACAGAGTATTGATTCACCTGGATGCTGTATCTGTATTGAAGTCTGTCGGTAAAGTTGGAAATATAAATTAAGGGATAACGCTTAATTTTTGATTCATTAAATGCTGCAGTACTTTTAATATTTACATTGTGTGAATTATCTGAGATCCAGCACAGGCTATTCGGCACCTCGAATAAAAGCCTGAATACCCATGTTTCTGAAAAATCCCATCTGTAATATTTACATTTCCCTGTGGGGTCATGTGTATCGAGAAAAATCTCACATGCATCAACACCCTCGGAGAACTGATAGGGTTCTTCGATAACAGATTTCTCATAGTACACGCTGTCGATTGGTGGCACAGGTATCATTTCAACAGGCAATGATTCATAATTAAGGCCACCGGAATTAATATGCAGCGTATAAAAGCGTCCCGGAGTTCTGATAAAAGAAGGAGGGGTTATATACGAACCTGCAATCGTTTCGGGCAATGTGTGGAAATTCCCCTCATCGTCTGAAACAGTCACTATGCTGCCTGTGACAGGACGGGCGTCAATTCTCTGTCCTAATGGCAATGACCGGGAAAGTTTGATAGTATCGGGTGCCAGTTGATCGGTAAGCAACCCCTGTACTACCAACAATTCCTTGTCTTCTTCAATTTCCGGAATAAACTTTGCCACACATCCGCTGATAAGAACAGGAGTCAACAAAAGAGCAATATATTTTACCAGATTCTTATACATTCTGTTAAAAATCAAAATTGAAAGTAACTGAAGGAATTGCTCTGCCGAACACCGAGAGTTTATATCCGCTATATATTTCACCTTCCTTTTTAAAATATACCGAGTAAACATTTTGCCGTCCCAATAAATTATAAACAGAAAATGTCCAGCTCGGATGAGTTTTCCTGTGTGCTCTCAGGCTTCCATTTACCTGAAATGAAACATCCAGTCGTGAATAATCCGGAATCCTGTATTTATTCCTGTCTGAATAATCTACATATACATTGTCATAAATATTGTAAGTGGAAACAGGATAAGTAATTGGTCTGCCGGTGCTCCAGGTGTAGTTTGATGAAAAGCTGATGCGTCTTGAAAATATATAGTTCATGGTTACGACAAGATCGTTAGGTTTATCGAAATTAGCCGGGAACCATTTACCTGAATTGATTATTTCCTCGCTGAATTTGCCGTTGCTTCTGATGAACGTCCGGGAGTAAGTATACCCCACACTGTACCGTAATTTCCCTTCAGTTTTTTTCAAAACCAATTCAATTCCGTAAGCCTTCCCTTTAACATTCACCACATCCTTTTCTATCGATTCATCCATAATAAAATTAGTGCCTCCTTTGAAATCAACCATGTTTTTTATGCTCTTATAATAGAGTTCGGCAGATGCTTCAAATCTGCTGTTCAGTAAAAGCTCATAAAATCCTACCGCAACCTGGTCACCAATTTGTGGTTTGAGGTATTTATCTGTTAACTTCCAGATATCGGTAGGTGCTATTGATGTCGAATTTGAGAGAAGATGCAGGTATTGTCGTGTTCTGTTGTAATTTATCTTGAATGAATTCTTATCACTTACCCTGAAATTAAGCGACACTCTGAACTCAGGCCCTGCATATTTACTTATGATCGCTCCCTTGCTGTAATTTAATGTGTCGGTAATAGAAGATTTGCTTTTTGTAAAAGCCGGATTATATACAAATATTGATTTTGGTCCGAATGAAAAGAAGGATGACAATCTCATTCCAATGTTAACTGACAGATAATCAGTAAGCTGAAATTTATCATCAATATACATTGCTGCCTCAAGTGCCCGTTCTTTTTCAATTGTCCTCGGAATAACAAGTGATGAATCGCTATTTGGAAAATATTTGCCCGGGGTTATGGCATATCGGGTCATATCCAGACCAAAATTTATTTCATTTCTCCCGAGGAACCAGTTAAAATCTGCTTTTAAGCCTGTGCTGTTTAACTTATGAGATAGGATAAATGCCTCAGTTTGACTCGACTGACTAGAAACATCATAGTCATAAGAGCTATTATCCACAGTAATGGATGAGAAAAACCTGCTTGTGAAGTAATGTCTCCATTTTAATGCCAGAATGTTGTTATTAAAACTGTAAGTTGAATCAGAAATAAACCTGAAAGCATCGTGGCTTGTGTATGCTGAAAAATCAATTTTGTTATTCTTGTTCAGGTCGTAGGTTATTTTCCCATTCAGATCGTAGAAAGACGCCCTGCTCTTTTTAAGCTGAGGATCCCTTATTAATCCGAAGATCCAGTTTGAATATGTTGTGCGGGCAGTTAATATATAACTAAGGGTATCTTTTATGATTGGTCCCTCTACCAACACATGAGTTGTGATAGGGCTTATACCTGCATTGCCTGCAAATTCTTTCCTGTTTCCCTCTTTAGATCCGATATCAAGAACTGAAGAGATCCTGCCTCCATATCTGCTTGGGATTCCTCCTTTATACAAGGTTACATCCTTTATTATATCAGAATTGACAGCTGAAAAGAACCCAAAGAAATGTGATGAGTTATATATAGGGGCACCATAGAGTAGTATGAGGTTCTGGTCAGCGGAACCACCTCTGACGTTAAAGCCGGAAGATCCTTCCCCCACTGATTGAACACCAGGGATAAGAAGCACACTTTTTATTATATCTGATTCACCCATTGACGTAGGAAGAAGCTTAAATGAAGTAATATTGATCTTTTCAGCGCCGACTTCAAAACGCTGGAGTGTAACACTCTTCTGAGCTGAGATCACAGCTTCTTTCAATGGTATCATAACGCTGTTCATGTCAACATTCAGCTCTCCTTTACCATACAGATTAAGATTTATGGTTTTCTCCCTCATTCCGATGAATGAAAACTGAAGCTGATGGGTTCCACGGGGTAATGAGAGAGTATAATAGCCATATGTATTTGAAATTGTACCCAGAGAAAGTTTCTGTACGAAAACCGTCACACCGGAAACAGGTTCTTTTGTATCCTTGTTGTAGATGTAACCTGATATAACAACATTCCCCGGATTGTTTTTTTCAGCAGGATTTCCTATTCCCACGGACGCATTACCTGTAATGCGCTGGTTGTCCTGCGACGTTGAATAATCAGTTGGAGGGAGATAATTACTGTGCTCAGCCACCGGGCTGCTTACCAGCTTTACTTCAAAATTATTTGTAATAACTATATTCCCCGACTCCTCAATAATATAGTAGAGCGAAGTTCCTCTGAACAAATTATTAAGAACACACGCAAGTGAAGAACAATCAGGATACTCGCCAAGTTTAAGATCTCGTACCCATTCATCCTTATAAAAGAACCTGACGGGCAAATCTTTCTCTGTTCTGAGAACAAATTCTTTAAAAGTCAGATTTTTCAGATCACCTGAAATCTTATATTTTTCCTGAGCATTAAGACTACAGGTAAAAGAAAGCAACAGAATCAATATAGGTCCTTTTAATCTCATTCCTGAACCGGGTTAATTATCTAAATTTTCATAATACCTGATAACAGGAATAAAACTTTCAGGATCTTTTTCCGAAATCTTTATCTTATTTTTTCTGATGAAATCTTTGATTTTATCTCTATCCTGCTGTAATGCATACAGGAGATCATTTTTACCTTCAAGAGGATAAAGCTTCCTGTCTATCAACAGAAATACTTTTCTCAGCTGATAAAATTTATCATACTTCCCTTCAACGGCCAGCTTATCGATTTTTTTTGTATACCTGAGAAGCAACGATGTTTCCCCTCTATGCATAACATTATAGTAAGATCCGGTGCCATTAATACTGTCACCTTCCAATTTTATAAAATAATATTTCCTGTTCTGAAATGAAAGTGAAAAACTATCAATCAGCTCTTTGTTGAGCTGAAGAATACCTCCCGGGTTAACCGGGGTGAGAATTTCGTCCTTGAGAATGTCGTATTTAAGTGGAATATTTGTGAATGTTTTGCCACTTATCGTTACAGATCCATCAAGAAACTCTTTTGAGAAAAGGAATTGGTCCTCCTGAACGAGTCTGTACAGGTTTATCCAGATCTTTCCATTGTAAAGTGTCTGATTTTCCCAGACCGTATCCTGCTGAGCAGCTTTTAAAAACATTATGCCGGAACTCCCCATGACAAGATTATCTGAGCCACAGAAGAATGATAACAAAAATACGCAGATTGTAAGAACCCTCATTTTCTAATCAGATAAGTTGATATTTCCTGAGATACGATTTTATAAAATCCGTATCTTTTTTCAGTTTCGTCACTATTATCTCCTTTTGTTTTGTTAAAGAAAGTTTTTCTTCACCTTCCCCAAGAAGCGGGTATTCAACATGCAGAGTAATTGGTGCTGCGATTCCGAGTTCTTTCAATCCTTTAAAGTAAACATCCCAATCTACCACACCTTCACCAAGAGGGACGGTTTCCGGCTGTGGTTTACCGCCGGAAGTTTTCCAGGTGAAGTCTTTTATCGCGAGTGTGGTTATATACTTAGAAATCAGGCGCATGCCCAACATCCATGTGTCGTAGCCTTCCACCATGGCATGTCTCACATCAAACTGACTCCCAATGAACACAGGGGAAATATCACGGAAAAGTTCATTTAAATCCCAAACAGGAGCTCCGACAAACTCTCCGGAATGGTTCTGATAGCAACCTTGAATACCGTATTTTTTATTCATCAAAGCCAGCTCTCCAAGATCAGATCTATATTTTTGAAGTGTCTTCCATATATCTGTTTTATCATAGCTGAACCAACCCAGCCTGTAATATTTTACACCTGAAGACGAAGCAGCTTTTAATATCCTGTCGGTTAACGGGTCAGCGGCTGACATGATTCCTGTTACTATCATATCGGTTGATAATTTATAACCCGATGCCTTCCGTATGTGTTCCGGCAGTGACGACTCAACAGACTCAGGTTCAACCTTTCCCTGCTTCCTGACAGTCAGATCGAGTCCTGCTATACCGGACATCACACAACATTCGCAGGTAAAATCAAAATCGTAGCTGTCGAGTGGCTTTGAAAACAGATTGATCTGAAAATTATTCCCCGGCCCTGGTGGAAAAATTTTCTCCAGATTTGATACAATTGGTAAAGAAGCTCCTGCTACAATTGCTGATATAAATTCTCTTCTGTTTTGATTCATTTTAATAGAACATTGCTGAAACAAAAGTGTTTGTAATTAATAATCATCGACCCAGAAATCCGGCTTTTTCGTTGTTCCTCTCACAGTACAATCAGCACAGCCTTTAAAAAATGTCACTATTTTATAGGGCGGCGGCGGGAAAGAATGATCTATGATTATCCATCTGTCTATTCCTAAATTGGGGATAAACTCATTATACCCAACTCTCAGGGTCTCACAATCTACATAGAGGTTAACCAGACCTCTGAACTGATTTTTTATGAATATCCTTTTTGATTTAACAGATGATACGCTAAAATAGCCCAGAACGTTCTCCTCGGGTTTTTCAATACATCTTATATTACTTGGTATTAAAGCCGGAGTTATGTCATACAGGCTTCCGACCTGTTCAACCACCTGACTTAGTTTATTCCAATAGGTGAATTCATCCTCATTCAGAGAATACTGATTTACCAGGATACTATATTTTACGGCCAGCCTGTCAGAAGTATTATCAATTGTACTAACATGTTGTTTCACAATCTTATCTTCTGATAACGATGATGTGCTTTTAACGAGGATGTTTTTCGAAACACTTGTTGTCCAGCATATTTTATTCGGTACATAATATGGAAGCTGAAATTGCCAGGTCTCAGTAAATTCCCAACGGTAAAACTTACAGAGATTTGAAGGATCGTAAGTATCCAGATATATATCACAACCTTCCTCGGTTGAAAAGCCTTCTGCGGTTCGCTCGAAAACATGTTTTTCATAATAGACGCTGTCAATCGGGGGAACCGGACGTAACAATACCGGAGCTGATTCATAGGAAAGATTATGGCGTGTCTCATCAGTTCTGATATGCAGAACATATGATCTGCCAATGATTCCGTGAAAGGAAGGGTCAGTTAAATATGTTCCTGCCACCGATTCATTCAGGTAAATAATGCTGCCTGCGTCGTCTGAAAGAGTTACCTGGCATCCCGTCAGCGGCATAACGACACTTTTAAGTCCTAGCGGTTGTGAGGTTGAGAGTTTGATTAAATTTTGCCCTGGCTGATCGGTGATAAGACCTTCCACAACAATCAGATCTTTATCTTCACCTGTTTCAGGTGTAAATTTTTGAATGCATCCGAAAGTAATAAGCAGTAACGTAATTATAATAAGAGACTGAAATCTACAAGGTTTTAACCTGCACTTGCGAACCCTGACATAATTATTCAATTTCTTCCTCGATTTCATATCATTGAAAATATTTAAAAATGTTCAAAAAAAGAACAAAGTGGCACAATCCTGCCAGACTAACAATCTTTACCAAGTGTTTACTTATTCACTTTTATAATTTTCCTCAGCGAAAAAGCATTACCATCAGGTGAAATGCCCTGAATATTCACCTCAAAATCTGATCGGAAATCGGAAGTCCAGAATTCAACTGATGCTTTACCTTCCTTATCTGCTTTTATTGAAGCATTCCAGTACAGGGTATTTCTGAAATCGGGCACACGGCTTGCTATTTTCGAAGCAGCTGAATAATCTGTTGAACGAAAAAGGATCTCAGGATCAATTACTTTGTAGGGTAGCCTTATTGCATAGTCCGGCAAGTCAACATTACTGAAATCACCTGCCTTTGTTATGATATTTACTATCCCATAGAACAGGTAATTTCCCACAAAGTATTTCTGTCGCACTACATCAATTTTCTCTACTGTTTCCGGATCAATGGCTGCAATAACCGATTCATCTTTAACCATCACACCGTCTACAAAAAGACCGGGAGTTGATTCCAGCAGAGTATTATTTGCAAGATCGTTCATTGAAATTTTATATCCTGATTTCTTTGTCTTAAGAAAAACTCCCATAAGCAGCTCAAAGAATACTTCCTGCATAACAGGAAGCGTGATGTAGTCCTCCATAATAAGTTCCTGATCAGGTTTACCATAGAATCTCAATTTCGTGAAATCAGGAAATGAAGGGTATATTGTATCCCCTGCATAAGAAATGGCGTAAATCTTGCGAACCTGGTGGTTAACCCCGAGGTTTACTATTTCTTCGTTAATCACCATATTCGTAGTATCAGGAATAGTTTTGTAATACTTGTCAGAATATGGAGTTTCGATCACAACAGTTTGATTCTTAAGAACCTCGTCAGGTTGAATTACCAGATCATATGTCTCCATGGTAATCGGCACTTTAAAACTAAAGTTGCCATTCCTGTCCGTACGGGCATATTGAAATCCCGCAATCTTCCCGGGTATCGACATAATGACCAGCTTGCCTGAATCAGAACCTGCTCCCGAAGAAAGCTTTCCTGTGACAAAGTGATCTTCGATCTCAGCAGGATATTTTAATGCAGGAAGTTCGTCAGAAAGGATCAGCCTCCAGTCTATCCAGTTGCTTTTTACGGTTTGAAGAAGACTGTCCATTACTTCAGGGGAGATATTGTCAGTTTTTTTAAACCTCAGACGATCCCAGTCTATAGGTCCGAATTCAGAACCAAAAATGTTGTAATCAGTTAAATCAGGTATAGTTTTTTCATTTGTAATGGGTGAAACAGAAATACTGATATCAGATGCATCATGCAGAAATGATTTACCACTGCTAAAAATAAGATCGACAGACATCTTTTTTCTGCATCCTGTGCTGTCGTCACAATGCATCTCAACCAGGTTCTTCTCACGTAGAGGCGTGAAAATATAGCGTTCGGCAACAGGTTTACCATCCGAATTAAATATCGTTATTTGATTTATCCCCGCTGTCATCTGACTCTTTGGTATACTTATTCTGGCAACCCCTTCTGTTAATATTTCAGAGCTCACCCGGTTGATTATACCATGAGTCTGGATGAAAAGATAAAACTGCGAACTGTTTTTTGCACGATAAGCCTGGTCAGCCAGTATAGAAATTTCCAGGTTATCTGATTTCAGATAGTTGACAGTCAGCGCTAGTCCGGAGTCTTTATATGACCTGGTTCCTTCAGTTAATTTATCTGAGATTATTCTGTTTTTCGATTTCTTTGTGGAGAAAGTGTTATATATATGTATCTCACCTGAAAAGCAGTTTTCAGGAAGAAAATTCTTCATCCAGTTTGTATATGCGCGAATTGTATAGATACCGGTGCTTAATGTATCAGGCAATGTAACCTGACCGGGGCCAAATCCCCCCTCGAGTAAAATCTTTTTCTGAACTACGGGTCTGTTCTCCGAATTCAGCAGCTCGAAGTAAGCTATTTTGCTTCTTGCTGAGGGTTTCAGACTTTGCCTGTCAATCAGATAGATATTAAACCACAGGTCTTCACCTGAAATATAATCCTTTCTGTCAGAGTGAATATATATCTCCTCTCGTGGAACTGATTGAGTATAGTTTAGAAATCTCTGGCTCAGATCAGCGGTTACATTTATCGGCATCTGGCCATTTATCTCCTGTACGAGGAGGACAAACATCAGAAACAGAATTGCCGGTTTTAGTTTTTTTATCATTTATAATACTTTCATTTCTCTGTAATCGGACTTTATTTTATTTCTCACCAAATATATATACCAACTGATATCGTGGTAAACCCGGATTTGTCATTATTCTTAAAAATCGAAACTAAATGTTACCGAAGGTATTGCCCTTCCAAAAACCGATAGTTTGTAACCGTTCACAACTTCTCCCTCTTTCTTGAAATAAATTGAGTACACATTCTGACGTCCCAGAACATTATATATTGAGAATGTCCAGTAAGGATGTGCAATTCTGTGGGATTTAAGATTCCCGCTTACTTTTAAAGCCAGATCAAGACGTGAATAATCGGGAATCCTGTAAGCATTCCTGTCGGAATATGTTACCAGAAGTTTTTCACCTAAACGGTATGTTGCAATCGGGTATGTGATCGGACGTCCGGTGCTCCAGGTATAATTTGATGAAAAACTGATACGACGTGAAAAGAGATAGTTAAAGGTAACAATCAGATCATTTGGTTTATCAAAACTGGCCGGAAACCATTTCCCTGAGTTTATAATTTCCTCACTGAATGTGCCTGTACTTTTTACGAATGTCCTTGAATAGGTGTAACCCAGACTATACCTTACTTTACCTTCGGCCTTTTTCAAAACCAGTTCCAGTCCGTAAGCCTTACCCCTGACATTGACAATATCTTTTTCGATATTTTCATCCATAATAAGATTTGTACCGCCTTTAAAGTCAACCATGTTCCTGATCACTTTGTAGTATACTTCGGCTGAAGCTTCAATCTTGTTTCTGAACAACATCTCGTAAAAGCCGGCTGCGACCTGGTCGCCAACCTGTGGCTTAAGATAATAGTCGCTGAGTTTCCATGTGTCTGTTGGGGCAATGGATGTTGAGTTGGAAAGCAAATGCAGATACTGTCTTGTGCGATTATAATTGACCTTTATTGAATTTTTATTGCTTATCCTGAAATTAAGTGATACCCTGAATTCAGGCCCGGCATATCTGCTTGTAGTCTGACCGGATCTGAAATTAAGCGTATCGATTATTGTGGTTCTGCTTTTGGAAAACTCAGGGTCATAAACCATTACGTTTTGCGGACCGAGTGAAAAGTAAGATGACATTCTAAAACCCAGGTTAAGCGACAGATAATCAGTTAATAAAAATTTATCATCGATATAAATGGCTCCCTCCCATGCGCGTTCTCTTTCAATTGTTTTGGCTATTACCAGAGAAGAATCACTGGCAGGTAAATAACTGCCAGGCAAAATCGAATATTTCAAGGCTTCGGCTCCGAAATTTATCTCATTTCTCCCAAGGAACCAGTTAAAGTCAGCTTTAAATCCGCTACTGTTTATTTTGTGGGAAAGAAGAAATGACTCAATTGCCAGATAGTTGCTTTCAATTTCATAATCATATGAACTGCTGTTTACCGAGAGTGAAGAAAACAACCTGCTATTGAAAAAATGGCGCCACTTTAAAGCAAAGATATTGTTGTTATAACTGTAAGTGGTATCAGAATTAAAACGAAAAGAATCGTGACTGGTATAAGCCGAAAAATCGATCTTATTGTTCTTATTCAGATCATAAGTTATCTTCCCGTTCAGATCATAGAATGACGCCCTGCTGTTATGAAGCTGCGGATCATTTATCAACCCGAAGATCCAGTTGGAATAAGTTGTTCTGGCCGTAAGAATATATGTTAATGTGTCCTTTATAATCGGTCCTTCAATTGATACATGTGTAGTCACGGGACTGATACCGGCATTACCTGCAAATTCATTTCTGTTGCCCTCTTTCGATCCTATATCAAGCACTGAAGAGATCCTCCCTCCGTAACGGCTTGGGATACCTCCTTTATAGAGAGTGACATCCTTAATAATATCAGAATTGACAGCAGAAAAGAAACCAAAGAAATGAGAAGAGTTATAGATCGGAGCACCGTAGAGAAGAATCAGGTTCTGGTCTGCTGAGCCTCCTCTTACATTGAAACCTGCTGAACCTTCCCCTACCGACTGTACCCCGGGCAACAAAAGGACGCTTTTTATTATATCTGATTCCCCGAGTGAGGTTGGCAGTAGTTTAAATGAAGTAATATTTATCTTTTCAGCGCCCACTTCAAATCGCTGGAGAGTAACATTTTTCTGTGCTGAAACAACAGCTTCTTTCAGAGGAATCAAAACACTGTTCATATCCACATTAAGTTCTCCGCTGCTATAGAGATTCAAATTCACAGTCTTTTCTTTCATCCCTATGAAAGAAAACTTGAGAACATGCATACCGCGGGGAAGTGTAAGTGTATAAAATCCATATTCATTCGATATTGAACCTACTGAAAGTTTCTGATTATAAACTGTAACACCGGCTATATGTTCTTTTGTATCCTTAATGTTTATATAACCCGAGACTGTAACGTTTCCGGGATTATTTTTTTCGGCAGGATTACCGATATCCACGGTTATATTTCCTGCAGTACGCTGATTTTCCTGACTATTTGAGATATCGGAAGGAGGAAGAAATTTATCGTTTTTATCAGCAGCGACAGTTGTAGTCTTGACAGCATAATCTTTCGTAATAACAATATCGCCGAAATTGTCAATATAATAAAAGAGATTTGTTCCCTTCAGGATATTATCAAGAACACATTGAAGGCCAGAACAATCGGGATAATCCCCCACTTTCAGATCTGTAACCCATTCATCAAGAAAGAAGAATTTAACTGGAAGGGAATTTTCAATCCTTGTCACAAATTCCTGAAATGAAATATTTTTTATATCCGTCGTAATCTTGTATTTCTCCTGAGCTCCGGCACTTATGGTCAACGATAATACTACAATGAGGAAAGCTAGCTTTAATTTCATGGGGTCTACTTACTTAAGCTGTCATAATACCTTATTACAGGAACAAAACTATCAGGATCCTTTTTTGAAACTTTTAGTTTATTCTTCTTAATGTAGGTTTTGATCGCGGTTTTTTCATTCTCCAAAGTTTTCAAAAGATCATTTTTACCCGAAAGAAGATAAACTTTCCCATCTTTCTGAAAGTACAGCCGGTGGCTTTGAATGAACAAATCATATTTATCATCGACTGCAAGCAATTGAATTTCCTTTCTATATTTAACATACAAAACTGATTTCCCCTGGTACAACACATTTACAAATCCCTTTAAGCCTTCAGTGTTTTCTTCATGAGTATTTAAATACCTGTATATCCTGCTCTGATAGGCAAATGAAAAGCTGTCTACCATTTCCTTATTTAACTGCAGATTATAACCAGTATTCGAAGTGGTTATTATTTCATCGTTATAAATGTCATAAACTATGCCGACATTATAAAAGGTTTTGCCACTGATAGTCAACGTACTCTGCAGATAATCCGGGGAATAAAGAAATTGATTGCCTCTGACGGCTATGTAGAGGTTGCGCCAGACTTTACCATTATAAAGAATCTGATTTTCTTTAACAGGAATTTGCTGACCGTTTACCTTTGTGGTAGGTCCGGTCCTTTCCTGGGCATAGCAGATACCGGAAATTGAAAAAATTACAGCTAAAATGCAAAAAGATATATTCTTGTTCATTAAACGATTCACTGGCAGCTTATTAAAATTATTGAATTTTATTTTGTCAATCCACTTATCCTGAAGACGTAAGCCAGTTGATAATCATCCGGGGTAAGTGACGGTGATATGATATGCAGGCTCTTTACGCTTGTTTTAACAGACACAGGTGAATCAGCTCCCAGAAGAACAACTTTTATACTATTGTTCACAGGTACATCACTAAGTGTTATGCCATCCTTTGGCCAGTGAAGACAAATGACATAAATATCTTTGCCTTTCTGTGTAAAATACAAGTTCTTGTTCGTCCCGGGATTTATAGCTTCATCTTTTTTTGTTCTGATGAAAGGGCTGGTGTTATAGATGGCTTCTCCATTTACTTTTAGCCATTTCCCCATTTCCATCAGGCGTTGCTGCATGATAACCGGAATAGTCCCATCAGAAGCAGGACCGATATCGAGCAATAAATTACCACCGGCTGAAACCGTAGATACAAGCAGCTTAATGAGCTGGTCGGCAGTTGAATATTCGGATAAACCTTCTGTCCTGTTAAAGCCGAAGGAGGTTCCGATACCTCTGCATTCTTCCCAGGGATGAGGGACAGCATTATCGATTCCTTCCTTATCGCCGATCAACCCGTATTCAGTTGTATAAATGCCTCCATGAGTGCTTCTTGTCTCACTTCCCCATCTGTCGTTCACAACAATGTCATCTTTCACCGGAGATACATTGTAAAGCCATGAGAGAAATTCTTCACTCTTCCATTCCCTGCTTGATTTTTCCCATTCACCATCTGTCCAGAGAATATCCGGCTTATATCTGGTAACCAGATCTTTCATCTGCGGTATCATATGATCATCTACATAAGCCGGGAAATTGTTCAGATATGTTGGATTATACCATTCATAAAGTGAATAATAAAATCCCATATGCAGACCTTTTTTCTTTACTGCGTCGGTCAGTTCTCCGCAGAGATCGCGATGCGGTCCAATATCTACGCTGTTCCAGTTCCAGCTCTGGGCGCTTGGCCACAGGGTAAACCCTTCATGATGCTTTGAAGTCAGAACTATATATTTTGCTCCCGATTCCTTAAAGAGATCTGCCCATTTTTCAGGATCAAAAAGCTCGGCTTTAAACATCGGGGCAAAATCCTGGTATCTGAAGTTTGGTCCATATGTTTTTGTATGATATGCTTTAAAATATTTCTGAACTTTGCCAGGCATATCCATTTTTCTCCAATACCATTCTGCATATTTGTCATATACCCCTATGCTGTCTCCTGTTGGTCCCCAGGCTGGCACAGAGTAAACTCCCCAATGAATAAAAATACCGAATTTTGATTCCTGAAACCAGCCCGGAACAGGTCTTTTATCAAGTGACTCCCATTCGGGCTTATAGTTCTGAGCGTTAATGCTTAGTGTCAGCAGGAGCAGAATAAGTGTCAGTGAATTTTTCATAAAATATCAGTTTTATTGATATAAAATCTTAAGCATTTTTATTCCTGTCATAGTATTTCGCTGCGCGAAATTCAGAATGCGCGAGGAATTGGATTTTGTCAGATAGAATACGACCGGCATGAATAACTCTTATTTTCCCTCCTGTGCTTCCAAAACTTCAGTTTTATACCTTCTGTTTTCAAGAATCCTGACATATCTTAATGCGAGCTTATTGTTAGTATCTTCATATGATTTCTGAGCCCATTTCAGAGCAGCTTCAACATCCCCGTTTATTTCATTTATTATTGCCATATTATAGCATGCTCTCCCGGCTATCTTTGTACTGTTGTTATTCGTCTCCTTTTCCCAGAGAAGTCCTGCATCATCCCATTTGCCAACCTGTGCTTTCCGTTTTGCAACCTTAAAATTATTTGTTCCTTTTACATAATAATCACGCATTACCCTTAACCGGTATGGTATGATTCTTAATGCATAACCATGTCCTGCCTTATTACTGACCTGGTTAACGGCTTCTTTTCTTCCAACAAGGGCAGAAGCCGCGATTAACGGATTTATTCCTTTCCCTGAAAACATCACAGACTCATCATAGATGAATTCATCAAGGATCATTTTTGAGGCAGGATCATAGATCCTCCAACCTGTTTTGACAAGAGTTTCCATATTCGCCTGGTGTTCCAGCCCAGGTATCATTCCAAGTGGGGTTTTAATATCGACTTTCCTTGAAGAATAGTTCAGATGTGTGTCAGTATCAAATTTTTCAAGAGAAAAAAGAGCATCTGTTTTTGACTCATTACAAATCTTTTCTACAATTTCCCAGGTGAGTGATATGGGAAAACCTGTAAGGGCAGGTGTTCTGAAATCAATATCATTCAGCGTTTTAACTTCATCAAATCGGGAATTATTCATAAGCTCATCTGAAAGTCCCCGGATACTTTCCATAGCACCTTCCTTATCCAGATTCACTCCTTCAAGGGATAAGGCCTTATCGAGAATATCCAATGCCTTTGTTTCATCAGTGGGAACGCTCCGGTTTATTACACCCACACTTTTTATGTAATGAGGCAATGTTACTGGTGCAGGTTCAGCTACCGTCAGATATAACTGCTGGGTTTTACATGACAATAACAGTGTTGCCATAAGTATAAATAGAGAATGCTTCTTCATCCGGATCATTGATTTAGGTTGCGTAACTGTCGTTCATGAAAAATCGGGGGACAATATATTCATTTTTCAGTTCTTTTTAAGCGAATGTTGCGTATTGCTGCTGTCGTAGTCCAGGAAGCTATACCGAATGGCTTTGATAATTCCACTTCCGGGCGGATTGAAAGTTTTTTATTGCCCGATAGCAAAATCAACAACTTTAGCACTGTCAACCCATGCCCTGATGAACTCTTCGGTAACAACAAGACGTATGTGATACCACCTGTTTGTCTCAAAATTTCTGATACTTGTAGTTTCATTTTCTGAGGCATCTTTGCCATCAATACTTGAAAGACCAACAGTACCTCCTCCCCATCCCCCGATTATCAGGCTGCAGAAATTTTTTCCAACGGGGAATGTCATCCCGCAAAAAAAATCAGTCCCGGCAATCCGTTTGGCATCGAGACTAACTTCATAATCGCTCCTTGGGAAAGCTTTCTTCCATGTTACTCCGGTGCATCCATCTCCCATACCCAAGTACAATCTGATCTCCTGAAACAGTTACTGGTCCCTGGGGTCCGAAGTTAGTCACCTCCCACCCATCGAGTGATTTTCCATTGAACAGAAGTGTGGTATCAGTGCTTTCCTCTGTAACGGCTGATTCCTTTTCAGGAGCAGTTTTCCCGTTTGAACAGCCTGAAAGAGAAATTAACAGACTTACGGCATGAAAACAGTGAGATGACATTCCTGATAAATGTCATTTTACTTCCTCCCCGGCTTTTTTAAGTTCCCTAACCGGAGTATCGAGGATCTCAAAATCGGGTAATACATCTTTTATTATCAGTTGCTTTTAGTTGTTCAAGCTTCCTGCCCGAAGGTAATACCCGGCTTTCCCAGGAGCCTACAGCATCATTATAACTCTTTAGAGCAGCTCTGAGTCCCCCGCCTACTCTGCTTATATGATCAGCAAATACATTAACTCTGCAATAAAAATCATTAGCCGCATCCATGATTGCCAATGCATTTTCTGTTATATTATGCTGCTGCCATGACATTGCGACAGACTTAAGCACCACTATAAGAGTGGTTGGAGTGGTTAGGATTATTTTATTATTCATTGCATCCTGCAACAAAGACTTATCTGTCATTAATGCCACATTCAATGCGGACTCAACTTCCATATACAGGACGACAAAGTCGGGCGTATTGTCAAACTGTGACCAATATTGCTTTTTGCTTAGTTTATTAACATGATCCCTGAGATCCTTGGCATGTTTGGCAAAGAGAAGATCGCGTGAGACTTCATCATCGGTTTCGAGAGCTGACAGATAGGCGTCAAGCGGTAGTTTGGAATCTACAACCACATGGCTGTTTCCCGGAAGATTTATGATCATGTCGGGTTTTAAAACAGAGTCTTCACCTTCAGTGTAAACCTGTTCCACAAAATCGCAATGGGCAGATAGCCCTGAAAATTCCACCACCCGTTTTAATCCGATCTCGCCCCATCTTCCTCTTACTCTTGGATTTCTGAGTGCATTGACCAGGGCTCCGGTTTCTTTCTGAAGACTGGCATTCGTGATCTGAATATTTGACAACATCTCTGTTACCCGACCAAAAGTCTTCTCGGAGCCTTTCTCAAGCTCTTCAATCCGCTTTTTATAGCTGTCGATCGATTCTTTAACAGGTTTAAGCATCTCGGCAATGGCTGACTTTCGCTCATCAAGATTTCCTTCTGCATCTTTTACATGCGTTTCAAGCTGTGTTTTGGCAAGGTCGATGAATTGTTTGTTGTTCTGGGTTAAAGCATCCGAAGCCGCTGACTTGAATGTGTCCAGCATTGCTTTTCTTACCTCCTCCAGGCTGTTTGCCTGTGCCTCAACCTTTGCCTCTAAAGCGCTGTTCTGCCGGCTGAGAACATTATTTTCTTCAGCTTTAATCAGTAATTCTTTCTGGTGTGAACTGTTAACCCCGACTTTGTGATAAGGTATGCAATCAGGGCACCTGCTATCACTCCAACGACAATATAAAATATAATTTCCATCTACGGTGGTCTATTAGATTTCAAATTTAAGGAATTAACCTTAAATGCACCGATAAAAATAACATTTTGACTAATTTAGTATCTTCGCATTGACATAATGAAAAGCAGATCTAATATTTACGGATATGAAAATCAAAATCGCCGATTACCCCTCTTTTGATAAAACGATCGATAAACAGGAAACCAGGGACAAAACAAAGAAATTATTAAAAGAGATCGGAAAGCTGCAATATAAGATGTATGCACAGGATAAATTCAGTCTGCTGATAATAATCCAGGGCATCGATGCATCAGGGAAAGATGGACTGACGAAGAATATCCTGAGATACTGTTTCCCGGGCGGACTAAAAATTACAAGTTTCAAAAAACCTGATGAGGAAGAGTCAGCTCATGATTTTCTGTGGAGGATTCATAAATGCACTCCAGGCAAAGGCGAGACTCAGGTTTTTATCCGTTCGCAATATGAGGACATCCTGGTACCATCGGTGATGAAATATATACCTTCGTCTGTAATCCAAAAGCGATATGATATAATTAATTATTTTGAAAAACTTGTTGAAAGCAATAACACCACTGTTCTGAAATTTTTTCTCAATGTATCTAAAGAAGCTCAGCTCGAAAGACTTGAAGAGAGAATCGAATTAAAGAAAAAACACTGGAAACATAAAGACGGTGACTGGGATACCCGGGAAAAATTTGATGAATATATGACAGTGTATGAAAAAATCCTGAACAGATGCAGCGAAGTTCCATGGCACATTCTACCAGCCGACAAGAACTGGCAGAAAAATTATTTTGCCGCTGAAGTAGTATGTAAAGCGCTTCAGGAAATGGATCTGAAATGGCCTCCGCTGGTGACAGAAAGGTGTCAAAATAATTATTACTAAGGGAATAGGTACCGACCATTCCGCTAGCGAAATTATTTCAGATAAACCTCCAGTACCGGTATCAATGTTTCGGGTTTCTGAACAGGCAATGAGAGGTTCAGATCATTCGCTCCCCGCTGCTTTGAATCTGATCTCAGATGCATCATGCAGAAACTGAACATATTTTACCTTATCAGCCATATCTGATAACGTAACGTTTCCCAGAGGATAGTCCAATAAGTGTATATATAATCTCTTAGTAACCGGATTATAGGTCAGGAGAGTATTTGCCGGCGCTTTAAAACCCGATGGTGCTTCGGTGCAATTATAAATTGAACGGTTATTGTATTTCATCCATTCACCCATAGCCCTCAGCCTGTCCTGAGCCCTGTTATCAAACATACCTCTTGCAGTTGGTCCGGTATTAAGTAACAGATTGCCTCCTTTGCTTACCGATTCTATAAGAAGTTCAATAAGCTGAGCCGGGCTTTTCCATGTATATTCGTCACGGTAATAACCCCACGAGCCTGAAAATGTCTGGCAAGTCTCCCATGGAACTCTCTTCCCGTTTATTTCCGGCCATTTTGCTACCTTTACCTGTTCAGGAGTTGTAAAATCCCAGCCTCCCTCAACATTTTCCAGATCAAGCCTGTCATCAACGATTATTCCGGGCTGAAGAGAACGGGCCATTTTCAGGAGATTTTCCGAATCCCAGTCATCGTGTCCTTTCCCGTGTTTACCCGGAAATGAGAAATCGAACCATATAATACTTATCTCTCCATAATTCGTAAGAAGTTCCCTTACCTGGTTCTTAATATATAGCCTGTATTTATTCATATCCCTGCCTTTATTCAGCCGGTCATATGCACTATCTGATTCCTGCCGCTGAGGATGAACCCCGTCAATAGTGTAATCGGGATGATGCCAGTCAATAAGCGAATAATAAAACCCAACTTTTAGTCCTTCGGCCCTGAAAGCCTCGACATACTCTTTTATCATATCTTTACCATAAGGAGTATTTGTTGACTTATAGTCGGTAAATTTTGAATCGAAGAGGCAGAATCCTTCATGATGTTTAGCTGTCAGAACAACATATTTCATTCCTGCAGCCTTCGCCATTTTTGCCCATTCATGCGGATCCCACATATCAGGATTGAATATCTCAAAATATTTCTGATACTGTTCATTAGTCAGTCTTTCATGGTTCTTTACCCATTCATGACGGGCGGGAAGTGCATAGAGACCCCAGTGAATAAACATTCCAAAACGGGCATCTGTCCACCATTTCATCCGCTCTGCTTTCTGAGCTTCCGTTTCCTTTGGAAGCTGTGCCTGAGCTGTCTGAAATGAAAACAATAATAAAAATGCCATAATGATCGTGAGCAGTGCAGATTTCATATTCTTCAGATTAAGTGATCAGATTAGGTAAATTCCCGAGTAAATATATGCAAAAGAAATTTTATCCGGACCAGGTTCTGAATTATTAAATCACTGAGCTGAAAATCTCAGCCAAACTCTCTGAAGATAAAGCAACGGGATTATTTTTAACATCAGTAGCAGAGCAAATTAATTCAATATTTTTCCCGTCAGCTCCAAAAGATTTCAGGCTTGTAAGGTTCATTTCTCCAGATAACCTTTGCAGGTATTGGACAAATCCGTCGATATAAAAGTCATCATTTTTCCCTCCTTGCTCAAGAAACAATTTGCCCAGAACTGCATATTTCTTTAGTGCCGGCGACCAGCTGTCATTTTTTCTCAGCTCCCTGATATTTACCTCATTAGCTTTGGCCATTAATGTTCCGCATATCAGTCCATGGGGAATTTCGTACCTGCCTCCAACAGAAGAAGCAAAGCCATGTACAGCCCCAAGACCGGCATTAGCCAGGCAGATCCCCGATGTGAGCGCGGCAAATGACATCCCCGATCGGGCGTCAATGTCGCTGCCATTCATATAAGCGGGCAATAAGGATGATTTAATTGTCTTTAGTCCTTCCAGCGCAAGGGCATCCGTATACTGGCTTGACTTAACAGAAAGATATGCTTCCGTAAGCTGGGTGAAACAATCCATTCCACTTGCAGCTGTAATTTCTTTCGGACAATCAAGGGTTAGCTCAGGATCTACTATAGCGATGTCGGGTACAAAGTTATCATGCCTCAGCGATCGTTTGAAACCATTCTCCCCGGTACGTGAAATAACTGCATTTTTTGTTGCCTCACTGCCTGTTCCTGACGTAGTAGGTACAGCAATAAAGGGAAGTTTAGTTCCGGGATGCTCCTTATTACCAACCACTTCGAGATAATTCAAGACAGAATCACGGATATGCATCATAGCCGATATCGCTTTCCCTGCGTCAATTACACTTCCTCCGCCTATACTTATTACAACTTTGAAATCCTCCTCCCTCAGCTCTCTTACTGCAGTATCAATCATTTCAGGAGAGGGTTCGCCGGGTATCGAAATAACAGTATAAGCAATGCCTTTCTCTTTTAAACCATGAAATAATTTTTCTGCATTTTTTGAATCGGTAAAAGATCTCTTCCCGGTAACCAGCACCGCACTATTCCCGTATTTCGATATCATAGCCGGAAGATCTGAAAGAATTCCGTTCCTGAAATATATTCCTGGCAGCCGTGAGAACTGAAAAGCTTTTACCATTTTGATTTGTCGTTTGGTGCAATGATATTATATTTTATACCTTTCCTGGGTTCTGCCATGAATCCGCTTACAAGGTCGCGCCATTTCAAATAATGCGCAGTATTTTTATGCTCCGCTGCCTCCGCATCAGATTCATAAGCTTCATAGATCATAAACTTCAAAGGATCATCAGCCTGCTGAATAAGGTCAAATCTTAAATTACCTTTCTCCTTTACAGATTCCAGATGATTCGCCACTGTTGCATCAATGAATTTTTCGACAACATCCGGTTTGACTTGAATATTAACACACGTCACTATCATTTTATTCATATTTTTAGTAAAGTTAACCTATAAGATATTAAGTTCAAATCGTTCAAAAAACCAAAAATACATTCAGATTTTCTATCTTTATAATCAGATATAACAACAGAACAATGAAACTTCCTCAGGCAAAACCATTCCGGCTCGTTTTTTTATTTCTAATCATTTCCTTGTCCTGCTCAGCCCAACAAGGATTTGAAAGGAATAATTTATTTGATTTTAACTGGAAATTTCACCGGGGAGGTGCACTCGGAGCTGAATCTCCCGGGTTTGACGATTCGAAGTGGAGAAAGCTCGATCTCCCTCACGACTGGAGTATAGAAGATCTGCCCGGCACAAATTCACCATTCAACATAGATGCCATCAGTCAGGTAAACGGAGGGTTTACCACCGGTGGTACCGGATGGTACAGAAAAACATTCACAGTTCCTGAAGAACTAAAAGACAAACAATTTATAATAATGTTTGAAGGCGTTTATATGAACGCTACGATGTGGCTAAACGGTGAGTTACTCGGCAATCACCCTTATGGATATACCAGTTTCCTGTACAACCTCACAAAATTGATTAAATACGGAAAAGAAAATGTAATTGCAGTTGAAGTAAAGAACGAGGGAGTTAACAGCAGGTGGTATTCCGGGTCAGGGATCTATCGCCATGTATGGCTTAATGTCGTTTCGCAGGTTCACGTGGCAGCCTGGGGTACCTATATAACCACTCCTCAGATAAATGATAAGGAAGCCACTATAGATATAGCCACAACGGTTGATAATGACGGGCCTGAGAATTCGGAGATAATCCTTGTCACAAAAATATTGAATCCTGCAAATGAGATACAAGCTGAGATAAAGTCTGTCAAAATAATTGAACCTGGCAAGTCAGTGAAATTTTCTCAAAAAGCAGAGGTAATTAACCCTTCACTCTGGTCGATTGACAATCCGGTTTTGTATAAGGCAGTATCAGAAATACATAAATCAGGGTCGTTAATGGATCGTGAAGTAACGGATTTCGGAATCAGATCCATATCATTTGATGTTGTGAACGGGTTTCGCCTGAACGGAAAACCATTGAAATTAAAAGGCGGATGCGTGCATCATGATAACGGGATCCTGGGATCAAAAGCCTACAACAGGGCAGAGGAACGAAGGGTACAACTTCTAAAGGAAAACGGATTCAACGCAATACGTTCTTCACACAATCCGCCTTCTGTCGCCTTTCTCGATGCTTGTGACCGTAATGGCATGCTCGTAATGGACGAATCATTCGATATGTGGAATGATGAAAAAAATCCTTACGATTATCATCTCTACTTCGCACAGTGGTGGAAAAAAGACATTGAAAGCATGGTCCTTCGCGACAGGAATCATCCTTCCGTAATTTTATGGAGCATCGGGAATGAAATTCCCAACAGGCAAAAACCTGAGGTTGTTGATATGGCCCGATCAATCGCAGAATACATCAGGAAACTCGACCCCACCCGTCCTGTCACTTCAGCTGTAAATGATCTCAAACCCGACAAAGATCCCTATTTCGCAATCCTGGATGTAGGCGGATATAATTATGCATCAGGTGGAGATCACAACCAGGCAAGCCTTTATGAAACCGACCATCTGCGTGTACCTGGAAGAATTATGGCAGGCACTGAATCCTATCCTCTTGAAGCATTTGGAAGCTGGATGGAGGTTCTCGATCATCCATATGTAATAGGCGATTTTGTCTGGACTGCATTTGACTATCTCGGGGAGGCCAGCATCGGATGGAGAGGTTATTTTCAAAAGCAGGATTTCTTCCCCTGGAATCTGGCATTTTGCGGCGACCTTGATATCTGCGGTTGGAAAAGGCCCCAGTCGTTTTACCGCGATGTTCTGTGGAATAAGGATAAATTATCAATCTGGGTAACTCCTCCTTCACCCTCATTCGAGCTTAACCCTGAGAGACAATCCTGGTCAAGATGGCATTGGGCAGATGCAACGGACGACTGGAACTGGGAAGGAAATGAAGGTAAAATCATGGAAGTCACGGTTTATTCTTCATGTGGACAGGTCGAACTGTTTCAGAATGGCAAATCGCTTGGGAAAAAGACTACTGATCGTGAGTCAAGGTTTAAGGCAATATGGCAGGTGCCTTATGCTTCCGGTTCGTTAAGGGCAAAAGGGTATGAAAAGAACAGGATGGTTGCTGAGGCTGAATTAGTCACCGCCGGTAAACCGTCAAAAATAAGGCTCACAGCTGACCGGACCAGAATTTTGGCCGACGGACAGGATCTGAGTTATATAACGGTAGAGCTTACTGATGATAACGGAGTAAGAAATCCGAAAGCAATAAACATGGTGTCATTTGAAACAGAAGGTCCGGGAACAATTGCAGGAGTTGGCAATGCCGATCCTGTCAGTACTGATAGTTTTCAGCATAATGAGAGAAAAGCCTGGCATGGCAAATGTATGGTGGTGATCAAATCAGGTACAACTGCAGGGAAAATTTTAGTGAAAGCAGTTTCACCGGGAACAGGAACTGAAAAGATTGAAATAGAAACCAGTCTGCCTTAAGCACCTGTATTAATCCATTTGCATCAATTGATAATAATTGTGGAATGATTTGAACATTCAAAATGCAATTTATGTTATAATTGTAACTTGAAAATGTTGAAGCTTTTACACTTTTAATTTGACTAAATGGACTTGAGCTTATATAGAAAAACCGTCTTTAGGATATCACTTATTTTCTTATCTTTTCTTCCTGTAATTGGTTACGGACAGCAGACTCCACTCACGACGGATTCTTACTGGTTATTTGTTCCATACATTTATAATCCTGCAATTGTGGGGAGTAAGGATTTCATGTCGATAGGGTTTAATGCCTCTTTCCGGGGTGAATCCAACACGCAGCTTTTAAGCGGGAACAAACGGCTTTCAAGAACTCATCCTGGTTACTTCTCTTCTCCCGATATTACTGAATTTACAAATTTCGGAATTGGCGGATCGATTTTCAATGATGTAGACGGATTATCACGGAACTATGGATTAAGCGCATCGGCATCGTATCAGATACCCTTAAGCTCACTGGAGCTTTCGTTCCTCTCGTTCGGGTTATCCGCAAAAGGAACTCATAATACAATATCCACTGATTCAACAGGCATAGAGAACGCAGTCAGAAAAACATATTATCCCAATCTGGATTTCGGCATCTACTATTATGGAACGGATTTTTTCACCGGAATTTCCGCTGTAAACATACTTGGAAGCCCCTGGAAACCTGATACGGTAGGGATATACAAAGTCCCGGTTTCGAGAGAGTATTTTTTCACGGCAGGTTTCAAACTGCTTATCAGCAAATCAATGCATATAGTACTTGAACCATCAGTACTGGTTTCTGCAACAGATTCTACATTTAACGACATCGCTGACAACATAAACCCGATAATTAAGCTTTATCTCGATAATTTTTGTCTGGGGACATCTTACCGTGGCAGTGGAAAATTCTCTTTTTTTGCGGAATACAGGTACCCCCGTTTTTTTGTGGGAGGATATTACGGATTCAAAAGCAAGACTCCCTATTTTAAAGAGAAGCCGGTTGTGGAATTCACCCTGGGTGTCAACATTCAGTCTGATAAGTTAAGACATGTAAGACCGTCACACTGGTAAAAATCAGATTAACATTTTGCACATGAAAAGCATTTTAAAGATAATATCACTCGTATCACTGATTATATTTCCGGAATGTCCGGGGATATCGTCCAATAATGTCTGGATCAAGATGTTTGCCTTACAGGATACACTGGATCTAAAGCGTACGACTAGAGGTTGACTCCTTTCCACTTGCTATCGTGCCACCCTCTTCGGGTGTACAGTTTTATAAGGATAAAATTATATTTCTCTCGCTCACAAAAAACGAAAGAAAAATGTCGCCTGATCACATTTCTTTTGGAACGGTGGAAGCATATTATGCTGCCTTTGAAGATTCTGTTGAAGGCAGACACAATGTATTTTCTCAGTATTTCCCATTTCCATATCCCTGCGACGCTGTTTCATTTAATAAAACATATGACACCATCTACTTCACCAAACTTGCTGATAACGATAAAGAAAAGATCTTTATGGCAAAATATTCCCGGGAAGGAATGATCGCCGGACTAACAGGTGGAATTACTTCAATGGACTTTTGTACAGGCAATTATAACTACAGTCACCCTGCCCTTTCGGAGGATGGCAAAAGTATGGTCTTTGCTTCCGACAAAGAAGGTTCTCTCGGAGGTATGGATTTATTTATTTCAAGGAGAACCGGCAAAACGTGGTCAGCTCCGGAAAACCTTGGAAATCTCATCAATAGTTCTGGAAATGAATTTTTCCCTTTTCTTGATAACGATAATAATTTGTACTTCTCATCCGATGGATTGAAAGGACATGGTGGCTATGATATCTTTACCTGTAAATTCAACGGAAAAGGGTGGAACAAACCCGCCAATCTTTCTGAGTCAATCAATTCCAGGTTTGATGACATTTCTTTTACTATCAATAGAACTGACGGGAAATCTGGTTTTTTTACAAGGAGATCGGGCAACAATGAAATGCAATTATTCAGAGTCAAAGTAAAACCTGACATTAGCAACCTGATGGTCGTCCTTAATGGCAATCCTGCACCGAAGACCATGACTGCCACAATTTCAAATGAAGAAAAAACAAAGCCTGGTGAAGTATCACTTCCGGAAACAAAACCTGATAAGGTCGAGCCAATAAAGAAAAAGGCAGAGACAACACCAGTGAAAAAACCAGATAACAGACCAGTTTCAGTTAATAAAAATCCAGGCAATCCTCCAAAAGCTAATTCAGGCAAAGAAACCCAGGCACCAGCCGGCGCTAAAAGTGTGATCATTAAACCATCTCTTCCGGTTCCACCCAATCAGAAAGATGTTGTTATCTACAGAGTACAGATCCTTGCAACCATAAAGCCGAGAGTCGGTAAGGAGATATCGGTCAATGGTAAAATTTATCAGCTATATGAGTTTTATTACCTGGGAGCCTATAGGTATAGCATAGGGGAATTCACAACTCTTCAGCCTGCAATACAATTACAAAAAACCTGCAGACAAATAGGTTATCCTGAAGCTTTTGTTGCTGCATTTAAGAATAATACGCGGTCAGTCGATCTTAAGACATTTAAATAGGCAGGGAAAAAGAGGAAATCAGATAAAAACCATTTTGCCTTTTACGACCTGTTCCTTCTCTGTACCATATAGTTTTATTCCTATACTCGGTATCGCGAACTGAAAAATATCTGCAATTGGAAAAAAGACATCCTTTATATCCTCAAACTCCTTCATTTCATCATATTCATCGAGGGGCAGATACAGGTGGATAATCAGGACGTAGTCGGGTTCATTTATTCTTACAAGGACCTTAAGGATTTTAGCAAGCCAGAGAGATGAAGATGTATTAAAATACTCCATGTTGAGCCTCAGATTCGTAGTTGGCCGCGCCTCCAGAATATACTCTGATACCCAGTTCAGTACAGGTTCGTATACTTTTGCAGCGTTTTCAGGAATGGATCGCCCGGAAAAAATAAAGTCACCAGTCAATGGATTTAATTCAATTTGCGGAGTTTTTGATGTCTCTTCAATTATCAAACTCTGAATAGCTTTCATTATAGATTTTTTGATGACTTTAAAAATTTGGGCATTATCTCTCTTGAATATGGTTCAAAATTATTATATACTTTAACATTTATCTAACTCTTAATCAAAATCTGAATATCAGTCATCAATTAATAATACCGATTCATAAATAAATTTAACATTGTCACAATTTCAGAAGCTGACTTTCAGTAAATGTCCGGCATTTATTAAAATTCAGGCATTTAAAGGATATATATACGATAGATAATAAGTTCCGGAAACGGATATGAAAATCGTTTGCAATCATCTGTGAAATTTAATCCGAAAAATTAACAGGAATTTAAAAAACTTTCCGGAAATGAGTGACTGGAATTTTCATCTAAAATTTGCTATCATTGGTCAAAAAGCCATTGAGGTTTTTTTGGTTATCAGAATAGGTTCTGAATTTATGTAACGTTTTGTTTATGTGATACTTATGTTTGGTCATTACATGGTAAATATGAATAGTGCCAAAATCCTTAATAAATTTCATCATTTTTTGACAAATGAATAAATTCGTGCTGTTAATAACATTAAAATAAAGATTAAACATAATTAATCATTGATTAACTAAACTCTGAATATACCATCTTTCCGTCGCGGTATGGCTTCACCTATTGACAGAACATTTCCGATTGTCTAATTTTATTTTTTGAAGTTATATAGAGTTCAATGGTAGATAGTATTTCAATGGAGAAGGCAGATAGTATTAAAAATCAAATGATTAACACTCTTGCAAACATGAGTGGTTCAGTTGATTTAATGAGGAATAGCACAATTCCGAAAGTACTATTGAACGAAGACAGCAAAAACTTTGTTACCTACATGGAGCAGCTTGGGGTATCGATTGAATCCAATGTAGTTGTACTTTCATCCCTGCACCACTATTATTATGACGCTGAAGAAATGACTAATGTGAAAACAATTATAAACCTCAAGGAACTAAACCTGATAAAAGAACTAAGGGATTTTCTTCATTCAAGTTTTCATATTTTACCCCCCGATTGTAATTTTATTGGCTGTTTTTTTAACAATAAAAAGCAAAATAGTTTTTTTTTAACCACAGATCCGACAGACAATTATTATAAAAGGAATTCTGATGCGATTGAAAATGGAATTGTTTCCAGCAGCCCCTTCCTGAACATGATATATAATGTAATAGACTCAAAAACAAATAAATATCTGTCTGAAAGGAGCGTCTCGTTGATTTTAGGGGAGCATGGCTTTAAAGTAATTGACTTTACAGAAATAGATGGGCTCACATATTTTTGTGCAAAAAGCCTCAGGACTGCTGAAGAATAATACTGGAAATCGTTGTTCACGATTTCATATCAATTAACCAGAACAAATTATTATGATGTACTGATTATGGATTTCATTAGTTACCTGGACCGTTATAAAATAATACCGCTTATAAAAAAGTGGAAGCTTCTTGGTATTGTGCTGGGCTCAATTGATGTTATCGCTATAGCACTGGCATTTCAGTGCTCTTTTTATTTAAATTACCATGAAGAAGTAACCTATTTTTTCTCGAAACCCAGTGCACTTAAGCTATTCATATTAATCTTGCCCATCTGGCTTGTTATCCTTTATATGATACAGGTCGCTGAAATTCCGCGTACAAAAAGATATCGGGTCTTATTCTACCAGTATTTTCAATCTACTGTTCTGATTGGAACTTTTCTTCTTGTTTTCTATTTTGTTTTTAAGCTTTACCTTATATCACGTTTATTTCTTGTAGAATTTACAATTTTCGGGCTGTTCTTTCTATTTATAGCCCGTTCGATGGAATATAAGGTATTCAAGATATACAGGTCAAAAGGTTATAATTATATAAACGTTGTTATAATAGGAGATGATTCTTCCATTCCATTCATCGAAAGCATATTGTCGAATAAAGACTGGGGATACAGGATAATTGCGATCTTTACAAGTTCGGAGAAGATCAAGGAAAAGTATGAAAAAGCAATCATACTGCTTCCCGACGAATATCTGGGGGTTTTGAATGACCTGATGGAGGTTGACATTATCGATGAAGTTCTGTATTTTAAATCAAAAGTCATTCCGTCGGAGGTAAGAAACACAGTCAGATCATGTGAAGAACTGGGTGTGGTATTCAGTTTGAATTATACCGATCAGAATAACAAGCTTACAAACGCCATAAAAACAGGAATAGGGAATCAGAAATTTCTTACATTCATCAATATTCCGCATAATTCTTTTGCTCTGGCAATAAAGAAGATTATGGATATTGTGTTGTCGGTAACTCTGATAATTTGTTTGTCGCCGGTATTATTAGCAATCGCAATTCTGATAAAAACCTCCTCAAGGGGTCCTGTCCTGTTTAAACAAGCCAGGGTCGGATTAAGAGGACGCCAGTTTGGTTTGTATAAATTCAGAACGATGATAGTCAATGCTGAAACATTGAGGAAAGATCTCGAAGCTAACAACGAAGCGGATGGACCTGTTTTTAAGATCAAGGATGATCCCCGCGTCACAAAAATCGGAAAATTTCTCAGAAGAACCGGTCTTGATGAACTTCCTCAGCTTTTTAATGTTTTAAAGGGTGAGATGTCGTTGATAGGACCTCGTCCTCCGATACCGAGTGAGACTTTACAATATAAACGCTGGCAATTACGACGTCTTTCGGTTAAACCCGGCTTGTCCTGTTTCTGGCAGATCAAGCCCGACAGGAATAACATAAAGTTTGAAAAATGGATGGAACTGGATTTAGCGTATATAGATAATTGGTCACTTCGATTAGATTTTATAATTTTACTAAAAACAATAAAAACAGTTTTTCAGAGAACAGGATTGTGATTTTTTTCAAAAAATAACCTATGCCACAGAGATTTTTCCCACGTTTTTATAAGGCCGTTGCCGTTATAATGATGATTTTTATGGTCTCCTGCGTCCCGACGCGCCAGTTAACTTATTTCAACGATCTTGATGATCTTGCAGAACCTGGAGTCAATCCCCGTTTGCAGAAACTTATCATGCCATTTGATAAGCTTTATATAAAAGTAATAAGTATTGACCCTCAAACCAATCAGATCTTCGGCACCACTGAAGAAATACGAAACGGCTCAAGCAATGGCATTCTTGGGTATCTGGTTGATGAAGCCGGGAATGTAAATTTTCCTTTTGTGGGAAATATAAATGTAGTTTCCCTGACAACAGCACAGGCTGCGGATAAGATAGAAAAAGCCTTGAGTGACTATGTTGCTAAAACTTCAGTATCCGTCAAATATATTGACAATCAGGTAACTGTTATGGGAGAAGTCAGGAGTCAGGGCGTTTATCCATTCATCCAGGATAAACTTAATATATATGAGGCTATCGGATTAGGCGGAGGACTCACTCAGTATGGTGACCGGAGAAAAATAATCCTTATCAGGAATGAAGGTAATAAAATAGTTCATTACCGGCTCGATCTTTCAAATTCAAAGATCGCCACAAAAGACTATTATTATATTCTGCCAAATGATGTAATTATTGTTGAACCGTTGAAAGCGCTTTCTTCATCCTATCAGAATATCACATATACAACCATCCTAAGTTCAATAACCACATTGATCGCGGTTTTGCTATTCACAAATGTTAAATTTTAAATATAATACTTTCTAAATGTCAAATCAAAAAGAATCAAATTCCGAAGCATTTGTTCTAAAGGAATTTATTGGGACTGCCTTATCATATAAATATCTCTACATTGCCAGCTTTCTGATTTGTGTTGCGGCAGCTTTTGCAATAAATAAAGCTTCTCAGAAAGTTTACAGTGTAAGCTCAATCATAGGACCGATTGAAGATAAACGCGCATCACTGCTTGAATCAAATAATTTGTTCAGCGGTATGGGCGAATTCAATCAGGGCAGAAACCTCGAAAATGATATTAACAGTCTCAATTCGTTCAGCTTAGTTTCCAGTACTATAAAAAGCCTTAATCTTGAAATCGGCTACTTCACCGAAAAGAAGATAATATTAAAGAAATCACATCAGATTTATCCCGGATCTCCGATTTCAGTAAACATTGATAAATCTCATATCCAGCCGATAAATTTGAAAATCTATGTTCAGATCCTCAATGACAGGTCTTGCAGGATCAGATCTGAAGGAGATGATGTCACCCTTTACAACTATGTGGACAACAACACGATAAGCAGCCATGAAGTATTGAATATTGATACGATCTGTAATTTCAATGAAACTATTTCCAATCCAAAGTATAAATTCTCGATATCCTTTAACAGGGAACTATATACCCCTTCAAAAGACGGAAGTCTTCTGTACTTCTTATTCTACCACCAGGATCTTCTTGCGAATAACTATCTTGAAAGATTAAAAATTGCACCTGTAAGTCTTAAGTCATCACTCATAAAAGTTTCTTTCCAGGGAGAAAACAGCGCATTGACAATCGACTTTCTGAATAGTTACCTCAAGACATACCTTGATGATGATCTTTCAAAGAAAAACGCAGTGGCAAAACATACCGTAAGTTTCATCGACTCACAGATTTCTATGATTTCTGATTCGCTCCTCAAGTCGGAATCGAAATTAAAAGATTACAGATCTGCCAATCAGGTTACCGACCTGAGCTATCAGGGCCAGCAGGCTTTACAGGAGATGACCAGGATAGAAACTGAAAAATCAAATCTCCAGGTTCAGGAACATTATTACAACTATATCCTTGAATATCTGGAAAAGAATAAAGATGGAGCCGGCCTGGCACCTCCGTCATCTTCAAATGTTGTTGATCCGATTATGAACACCCTTGTTACTGAATTTATAAGTCTCAACTCCGAGAGGTCAAGCATAATGAGCAACAATACCGGAAAAAACCTCTTCCTTGGTCAGCTTGACAAAAAAATTGCCTTACAACGATCTATGATCCTTGAAAATGTACGAAACAGTCTGAATACACTTAATCTTTCGCAGAATGAGCTGAACTACAGGGCAGAAAAACTTTCGAAAGAGATCTCCAAACTGCCGCGAACCGAGCTGAACATGGTAAGTATGCAGAGGAAATTTAACCTTACAGATGCCATCTATACATACATGCTTCAGAAAAGATCTGAAGCAGCTATCACAATGGCGTCTAATAATCCGGATTATGAGATCCTTGAACCTGCCAGGGAAACTGCGAGCGTACTCATTCTGCCAAGAACAAAAATAAACCTGTTCCTGGCAGTATTTCTGGCATTTATGTTTCCAACCGGATTTATTATCCTGAAGGACTTCTTTAACGAGAAGATAACCAGGGTACGCGATGTTGAAGGCTTATTAGACCGCCCTATCCTCGCCAGCATTTTTAACAATACCTATAAAACAGAATCTGTTGTTCAGGAATATCCCGGATCACCAATAGCAGAGTCATTCAGGAACCTGCGAAGCAGTTTATTTCTCAGATGCCGCCCAAAATCGTTGAAAGTGATTGGCATTACTTCCTCCCAACCTCAGGACGGAAAGAGCTTTATCTCTTATAACCTTGCCGCATCGATAGCATCAGTCGGCTATAAAACTATAATTCTCGATTGTGATCTGAGACGGCCAACCTTACATGAAAAATTTGGAGACGATAACATCACCGGCCTCTCAACTTACATGATAAATAAGTCAACGATAGAAGACATTATTCATAAAACAAATGTTTCAAATCTCTATTTTATTCCATCAGGTCCCATTCTACCAAACTCAGCCGAACTGATTGAATCAGGAGTGCTTGACAATCTGATAACATCTCTTAAGAACACATACGAGTATATAATTATTGATACTACTCCGGCAGGATTGGTAGCTGATGCTGCCCTTATGATGAAATATGCGAATGTTAATCTTCTTGTTTGCAGAAATAACCATACCAGAAAAGATGTGTTTAAAGATGTGCTGGTCATGTTAGCTGCAAACCGCATCGATAATTTTGATATTGTCTTTAACGATGTCAATTTAAAGAAGAGTCGGTACGGCCGTTATAACAATTATTACAAGAATATTAAAACTGTTTAATCATATTACAACTAAAAGATAGTTCCATGAAAGAAGATGAGGTTAAAATAAAGGAAAAAATAAAAAATTATGTCTTTCAGGCAATTTATGCAGATAAGGAAAAGATTACAGATGATTCACTTCTTTTTAAAGAAGGTTATTTTGATTCAATGGGATTCATGGTTTTGATTGCTTTCCTTGAGGAAGATTTTGGAATTAAAACGAATGACACTGATCTTTTGGAAGAAAATTTTGAATCAATAAACGCTATCAGTGATTTTGTAATTCGTAAGAAGAAATAAAGAAATATGTGCGGAATCAGCGGGATAATTGATTACCACTCCAGGGAAAACAGCCGGGAAAATCTGGAATCAATGCTTCGTTCAATAAGTTATCGGGGCCCTGATGAAAGCGGTATATATCACTCACCCCTGGCCGCCCTGGGAAATGTCAGACTCAGCATAATAGATATTGGCGGCGGTCAGCAGCCATTATCGGATCCTTCCGGCAGGTTTTGGATAGTTTTCAATGGCGAGATATTTAATTATAAGGAACTCCGGGATGATCTTGAAAAAAAAGGCGTTGCTTTCAGGACAAAATCAGATACCGAGGTGCTGGTTCAGCTATACGCAAATTATGGAAAGAAATGTCTCGGCATGCTTAACGGGCAATTTTCTTTTGCCATCTGGGACAAGCTGAAAGAAGAGGTTTTCGTTGCCAGGGACAGAGTCGGAATCCGCCCTTTTTTTTATAACATCAAAGATGGCATTTTTACTTTTGCCTCAGAAATAAAGGCATTGTTTCAACAAAAAAGGATTGGCCGCGAATTAAATAATGAAAGTTTATCCCAGATATATACCTATTGGACCACAATCACCCCTAATACAGCATTTAAAGATATTTATGAGCTGCCGGCAGGGCATTGCGGAATATACAGCAGAAAAGGATTAACAATTGAAAGGTTCTGGGAATTAAGCTTTAATCATACTAATACGAAGCTTTCAATTTCAGACGCAATGGATCGTTTTCATGAACTGTTCTCCGATGCAGTCAGAATACGCCTGAGAGCAGATGTTGAAGTGGCAGCTTATTTAAGCGGAGGAATTGATTCAAGCGCGACAGTTGCTTATATAAAAGAAATTGAACCCGGAATTCTGAACACTTTTTCGATCGGTTTCGACGAGAAGGATTTTGATGAAAGCGAATATCAGAATGAGGCTGCAAAATACTTCGATACAACGCATAAATCAATGATCTGTACATCAAAGGATATCGCTGATTCGTTCCCAAAAGTAATATGGCATTCCGAAATACCGATGCTTCGGACAGCTCCGGCTCCCATGTTATTGCTTTCTAAACTTGTGAGAGACAGTAAGATTAAAGTAGTGGTCACCGGCGAAGGATCAGATGAAATACTGGCAGGTTACGATATATTCAAAGAAGCGAAAATAAAAAGATTCTGGGCCAGCCAGCCTGATTCCAGATTCCGTCCCCTGCTGTTTAAAAAATTGTACCCCTATCTGACACAGATGAAAGATCTGAATCCTAAAATGCTGGGGATGTTTTACGGGTATAAGCTTGAGGATGTTAATAATCCATTTTATTCCCATCTGCTGCGGTTTAATAATTCAAATCATATCAAAAAACACTTTAACGGGGAACTAAAACATGACCTGAGAGACTACTCAGTATTAAATGAACTTGAAAAGAGACTCCCGGATAACTTTGATTCATGGGATCAACTCGCTAAATCACAGTGGCTTGAAACTACTGTTTTCATGACAGGCTATCTTCTGTCATCCCAGGGTGACAGGATGGGAATGGCTAATTCCGTTGAAGGGCGATACCCGTTTCTGGACTACAGGGTAATTGAATTTTGCTCATCATTACCAGCTGATTTCAAGCTGAATGGATTGAATGAGAAGTTTTTACTGAAGAAATCATTAAAAAACAAAATACCGGAGAAGATCCTTAAAAGGCAAAAACAACCATACAGGGCGCCGATTAAAAATGTATTCTTATCTGAAAACTCTCCTGACTATGTAAAATCAATGCTTTCCGAATCTACTTTTAAACGTGCCGGAATATTTAATTTTACTTCAGTAGCGGGATTAATTTCAAAAATTGAAAAGACAGGTGTTTCTTCTGAGGTCGACAATATGGTATTGAGCACTGTAATATCGACTCATCTGCTTCATCATCAGTTTATTGAGAATCATAATGCAGACTTTAAACCAAAAGAACTCAGCAATCTCAAAATAATCAGTGATTTTTAGTAATCATTCTCTTTGATTTATAAACAGAATATTAATTATGAATACCAAAAAGCCGTTCTCAAAGGATATTATTCTTCTCAGCGATGTAGAAGCTGTTGTAAATGAAATAATCCAAAAAATGCGTGTTGATGTTCTTCAGAATATAAAAAGACTCGGCGCAGTGGTCGGGACAAGCGGCGGCATTGATTCATCCGTCTGCCTTGCGCTGACAGCAAAGGCCTTCGGTCCGGAGAAAGTTCTTGCAATTATGATGCCCGAAAAAGATTCCAGTCCCGACAGTGAAGCACTTGCGAGAGAATTAACATCCAGATTCGGTGTGAAAGTTATAAAAGAAGACATAACTGCTGCTCTGTCAGGATTCCAGTGCTACGAAAAACGCGATGAAGCGGTTCGAAGGGTTTTTCCGGAGTATGATCCTAAGACTCATAAAATGAAGATAGGAATCAAGCAAAGCGGATTGTCCAACAACCTCCCGCCGGTCTTCTCTCTCACAATTATTGATAAAAAAGGGAATCAGGAAGACAAGATGCTGCCGGTGAAGGAGTATCTTCAGATAGTAGCGGCTTCTAATTTCAAGCAGAGATGCAGAATGTCAACTTTATATTATCACGCTGAAGCTCTCCATTATGCCGTGGTAGGCACACCGAATAAACATGAACAGGAACAGGGATTCTTTGTGAAATATGGAGATGGAGGTGCTGATCTGATGCCTATCGGCAATCTGTACAAAACCCAGGTCTATCAGCTGGCAAATTATCTTGGTGTTCCAAAAGGAATTATAAACAGGACTCCGACAACCGATACATATTCTGCCGAACAGACTCAGGAAGAATTCTTTTTTCAGCTTCCTTTTGCACTTATGGATATCTTCTGGTATGGCTTCGAAAAAGGCTATGATCCCCGGGAAGTTGCCGAAGTAATGGGAGAGCCAGTAGATAAGGTAGAAGCTCTTTTTGGCAATTTTGAAAGGAAAAAGAAAACCACGGAATACCTTAGAATGTCACCGATAAGAGACTTCTATGGAGTATAACCTGAAGAGCTTACTGGTTATGGACTCAAACCCCGTTAAGCCGAACCCAAACAAATAAAAAAATGAATGCAATTGACTACTTTTTCGAGCACACAGCAGGATTGGACAAAGCGTTGCTTATCGGAAAAGAAGAGATAAGCTATAAACAACTTTACAACTCATCCTTCAACCTGGCAGCTAAGCTTGAAAAGGAAATCGGTCATAACAATCATATTATCCTGATTTCAGTTAATAATCTATTTTTCATCAACTCCTATCTGGCGATCATTAAATCGGGGAATATATGCATCCCTCTTGATCCCGGCATAGAAACGGAAAATTTTAAGTACATCTGCGATCTTACGCATCCATCGCTGATGTTTGTTACAAAAGATATCGAAAAAAAGCTCTCGCTACAGTCTGAGAATTGCATATTCCCTGATTACGATTATGACTATAATCCTGTGGTCAGGAATCAAATGGATATGGAATTTGATAAGGAAACCACCGCAGAAATAATTTTTACCTCGGGGTCGACAGGAAAGCCAAAGGGAGTGATGATCTCTCATAAAAACCTTATCGCAAATACCGGATCGATAGTTGAATACCTTGAATTATCGCAGGATGACAGAATGCTGGTGGTATTGCCATTTTATTACTGCTATGGCCTTTCCCTGCTGCATACTCATCTGAGAGCAGGCGGTTCAATCGTTCTGAATAATTCTTTTATTTTCCTGGGGAGCGTTATCAAAGACCTGAAGGAAAATAAATGTACAGGCTTTGCAGGAGTGCCTAGTCATTTCCAGATCCTCCTGAGAAAATCAGACTCTTTCAAAAAAACTCTTTTCCCCGATTTAAAATATGTTACGCAGGCAGGCGGGAAACTGCCGCCTATTTTCATTGATGAATTCCGGGAAAGTCTGCCTGATGTTAAATTTATAGTTATGTATGGACAGACAGAGGCGACAGCAAGACTTTCATATTTGCCTCACCGGCTATACGAAAAGAAAAAGGGATCAATGGGTAAGGGAATCCCGGGGGTTGAACTCAGGGTAATAAATGAAGAAGGCGAGAAAATAAAACCAGGAGAAACAGGAGAAGTGATAGCCAAAGGCGATAATATCATGAAGGGTTATTTTGCTGATGAGGAAGGGACAAGAAACACTCTCAGGAACGGCTGGCTATATACAGGTGATTTGGGTACAGTTGACGAAGACGGCTATATTTACTTAACAGCAAGAAAAAAAGAGATAATTAAGGTAAGGGGAAAACGAATCAGTCCGAAGGAAATAGAGGCAGTAATCCTGGAAATCCCTGAAGTTATTGATTGCTCTGTGGAAGGTGTTGAGGATGATATTGAAGGCGAAATGCTGAAAGCAACAGTTGTAATACGTAAGGATGCAATAAATCTCATAAGCAGCGATTCTATCAAAAAGCATTGTTCTAAACATCTGGTACTTTACAAGATACCTGAGGTTTACGAAATAAAGCAGGATCTGACAATAAGCGCCACAGGGAAAAAGATCAAAAAATAATCTCCTTTTTCTCCGTGATATTTTTTTCCGAAATTGCTCAAAACCTCAGTTTATCATCACTTTTTAGCAGTTTATCAAAATAATATTGTGAAGAGAATAAAATATATTTTATTTGCTTAGCGTTTATTATTCATAATCAATATTTGAATAATATTAACGACATCTTTATTCTTCATTAAAATATAAAATGAGTTGATATGAAAAAATATATTCCTGGCTTAATCTTCCTTATACTATTAACTGGAACAATAATACTTAATAGCTGCCAGAAAGATCCCGTTTTGGCTACATTGACTACATCAGGCGTTACTAATATTACAATAACCTCATTCTCAGCAGGCGGATCAATCCTTAAAGATGGTGATGCTGAGATCACAGACCGTGGTATTTGTTACAGTCTCTCCGCCACTCCTGATGTTACCGGTCTGCATACTTCGGCTGACAAAGGCAACGGGAGTTTTTCAACAACAATCACAGGTTTAACTCCTAATACAATATATCATATAAGAGCTTATGCAACGAATAAAGTTGGAACTGCTTACGGAAATGAAGTGACTGCAAGTACAACACCGCTTGTCGTACCCACCCTGAGCACTGTCTCTGTGACATCAATCAGCGTGACCTCAGCAGTTTCCGGAGGGAACATAACCTCCGACGGAAACGACCCTGTTACCTCAAGAGGTGTTTGCTGGGCAACAGCTGCAAATCCTACAATAACAAATGATAAAACTTCAGACGGGACAGGTTCAGGAAGCTTCATAAGTGACCTCACAGGCCTTACAGCTGCCACCACATACCATGTTCGCTCCTACGCTACAAACAGCGTTGGAACCGCATATGGAAATGACGTTATTTTTACAACGAGTCCGGTTGTTATACCTACCCTGACTACCACAGCAGTTACTGAACTAACAACAACTACTGCCGTTTCGGGTGGAAATATAACTTCTGATGGCGGCGGAGCGATACTCTCCAGAGGCGTATGCTGGTCTGCAACAGCGGGTCCGACAATTGCCAATTCAAAGACAAGCAATGGCACAGGAACCGGTTATTTTATCAGCAGTATCGCGGGGTTGACTCCGAGTACAGAGTATCACCTGAGAGCATATGCGACAAATAGTGCAGGAACAGCTTACGGTAATGATATCACCTTTACTGCAAGTACAGTGGTTCTCCCTGCTCTCACAACAACTGCTGTTACTGCAATTACTCTCACAACAGCTGTTTCAGGTGGCAATATTACTACCGACGGTGGCGGATCAGTTACCGCCAGAGGTGTCTGCTGGTCAACAACAACGGCTCCCACAATTGCAAATTCAAAGACTACTGACGATACAGGAACCGGCAATTTTACAAGTAACCTCACCTCTCTCCTTCCTGGTACAACATATTATGTACGTTCCTATGCCACTAATGCAGCCGGTACAGCTTATGGCAATGAGATCTCATTTGTAACATTACCCGTAACTCCTCCTGTCGTAACAACTACAGCCGCAACCAGTATAACCCAGAATTCTGCCGCTTCAGGTGGAAACGTAACGTCTGACGGTGGCGGAGAGGTTACTGCAAGAGGTATCTGCTGGTCAAATTCAGCAAATCCGACAACAGATAACTCAAAAACTTCAAATGGACCAGGTAATGGTGTCTTCACCAGCAGCCTGACAGATTTAATCCCCGGGACTACATATCATATACGGGCTTACGCTGTTAATAGTGCCGGCACAGCTTACGGCAGTGATATATCATTCACAACGAACCCGGCATTGCCTGCAACACTCACAACACATACGATAAGTCTGATCACATTAACAACAGCAGTTTCAGGTGGGATCATTTCTGCTGACGGAGGTTCTGAAATAACAGGAAGAGGTGTCTGCTGGGCAACCACTGCTAACCCAACAATAAGCAATACCAAAACAACCGATGGAGCTGGTACAGGTTCATTCACAAGCGACCTGACAGGTCTTGTACAAGGCACTGTTTATCACGTACGAGCATATGCAACTAATAGCGCAGGAACAGCTTATGGAAATGATATCCCGTTCACTACTCTTGCCACCCAGCTTCCAACGGTCACTACAAATTCGATAACTTCAATAAACCTGACCTCCGCCGTTTCAGGTGGAAATATTACGAGTGATGGTGGTGGAGCCGTTTCTGTAAGCGGTGTGTGCTGGTCAACTGCCAATAATCCTACTACAGGCGATTTTAAGACAACCGGCAGCACGGCTAACGGTAATTTCTCGAGCACACTTACAGGGTTAGACAACGGCACGACATATTATGTAAGGGCTTACGCAACTAACAACGCAGGAACAGCTTATGGCACACAGGTCAGTTTCAGTACAAAAATCGCCGATATTGATGGTAATACTTACAACACCGTTCAAATAGGAACGCAGCTATGGATGGCAGAAAACCTTAAAACAACTCATTATAATAATGATGCTGTTGTAGCAATACCGGACGTAACTGATGGTCCAACATGGGCTCTGCTTACTACTCCTGCTTTATGCTGGTATAATGATGATGCCAATACATACAAACCGATTTACGGAGCGATTTATAACTGGTTTGCAGTCACCGAAGGACATCTTTGTCCTGCTGGCTGGAAAGCGCCGTCTGATGAGGATTTTAATATAATGGAGGGCTACCTTGGAATACCATCAGTGGATTTAGGTACATGGGGATGGAGGGGAACTGACCAGGGAGCTATGCTCAAGAGCACTACAGGATGGGCAGCAGGCGAGAACGGGACGAACACAAGCGGATTTACAGGTCTCCCCGGAGGCTACAGATATGGGGTAAGTGGAAATTATAATGATCTTGGAAATCTTACTTACTGGTGGACCACAACAATTGAAGAAGCTAATCCTATAAATGGCTGGTACCGAAGAGTCGATGGAAGTTCGAGTCAGATCTATAAAGCTGCAGTACTATTCCAGGGCGGTAAATATGTAAGATGCATAAAGAATTAGGATTTAATGAATAAGGATATATTATAAACACTAATGTTTAATTTAACTTAAAAACGATGAACAGGTTAAGAGTATTATTATCTGCGGTTACTGTGATATGCATATTTGCATTAATTAATAGCTGCAAAAAGGATCCGTCACTTCCGACTTTGACTACCAGTGCAGTAACAAATATTACTGTTAATTCCGGTACAAGCGGCGGTTCAGTTACCAGTGACGGAGGAGCCGATGTAACTGCACGGGGAGTGTGCTGGGGAACCTCAACAAATCCGACTATTACCGGATCACATACTTCAGATGGTAGCGGAACGGGCAGCTTTACAAGCACTCTGGCTGACCTGAATCCTAATACTCTTTACTATGTGAGAGCCTATGCTACTAATAAAGCCGGCACCGCTTATGGCAATGAGGTTACTGCGACAACATCTACAATTGTCACGCCAACATTATCGACTGTCGAAGTCACATCTATTACAATGACAACTGCCGTTTCCGGAGGAAATATTACATCTGATGGGAATGCTGCTGTTACAGCAAGAGGCGTATGCTGGGCAACAACTGCCAATCCAACCATAACGAACAGCAAAACAACTGACGGTGCGGGAACCGGAACATTTGCAAGTAATCTTTCAGCATTGCTGCCAGGTACAACATATTATGTACGCGCTTATGCTACAAACAGCGCTGGTACATCTTATGGCACACAGGTATCATTTATTACTACTGCTCAGGCAGTTCCTACTCTTACTACTGCCGAAATTTCTGCAGTAACTGTTACCAGTGCAGTATCCGGTGGAAATATAACTTCAGATGGCGGCGCTTCCGTGACTGCAAGAGGTATCTGCTGGGCTACCACAGCTAACCCGACAATAGCAAATTCAAAGACAACCAACGGTGAAGGCACAGGAGTCTACACAAGCAGTATGACCTCTTTGGTTCCGGGAACACTTTACCATGTTCGTGCATACGCTACAAACAGCGTCGGTACCGCTTATGGAAATGACCTTTCATTCACCGCAACAGCAGTTGTTGTTCCTACACTTACTACAACCGGCGTCACATCGGTTACATTAACAACAGCAGTTTCCGGCGGTAATGTTACCGCAGATGGCGGTGGTTCAGTTACTGCAAAAGGCGTTTGCTGGGCTACAGCTGTAAATCCCACAATCGCAAATGCAAAAACAACTGATGGTACAGGGACAGGTGCATTCATGAGTAATATCACTATTCTTATTCCAGGAACAACATACTATGTTCGTGCATATGCAACAAATAGCGCAGGTACTGCCTATGGAAATGAGATTTCTTTTACAACAACCGCTGTCGTACTTCCAACAGTAACAACAACAGGAGCTACATCCATTACACAGACAACTGCCGCTTCCGGTGGAAGCGTAACAGCTGATGGCGGTGGTTCGGTAACTGCAAGAGGTGTTTGCTGGTCAACGACATTGAACCCAACTATTACTGATTCCAAGACAACAAATGGAAGTGGTACCGGTACTTTCACCAGCGCCCTTGCAAGTCTGGTTCCAGGTACCGTATATCACATACGTGCTTATGCTACAAACAGTGCAGGTACTGCATACGGAGATAATGTTACTTTCACTACTAATCCGGTTTTAGTTCCTACGCTTACTACAAAAGCGGCATCTTCAATAACGTTAACATCAGCCGTTTCAGGTGGAAATATCACAGCGGATGGTGGCGGAACGGTAACTGCAAGAGGAGTATGCTGGTCATTATCAGCCAACCCAACTATAACCGATCCTAAAACAACCGATGGATCTGGTACAGGAGATTTCACAAGCGCCCTGACACCATTAACATCCGGAACTACATATCATGTAAGGGCTTACGCAACAAACGGCGCCGGTACGGCATATGGCAATGATGTCACATTCACAACCACGGCTGTAGCCTATGCTACTCTTACAACTGCTGCTGTTACATCAATAACACTTAATACAGCATCTTCAGGTGGTGATGTCACAGCTGATGGCGGTGGCACAGTAACTGCAAGAGGAGTATGCTGGTCAACAAGTCCGAGTCCTACAATTGCCGGCTCACACACTACAAATGGAGCCGGTCTGGGCACATTCGTCAGTAACTTAACAGGTTTGACTTCTGACGGTACCCGGTACTATGTACGTGCTTACGCTACAAACAGTGCAGGAACTACTTACGGCAATGAAGTAATCTTCAATACCAATATGGCCGATAATGATGGTAACACTTATAAAACTGTCACAATAGGTTCACAGGTATGGATGGCAGAAAACCTCAGAACTACCAAATATTCTACTTCACCTGCAACAGATATACCCAACGTTGAGGATAACACAACATGGTCAACTCTGGCTACCGGTGCCTATGCCTGGTATGAAAATAACGGATTGTTAAAGGACGAATTTGGTGCATTGTACAACTGGTTTGCAGTAAACTCAGGCGACTTATGTCCTGCAGGCTGGCACGCACCAACTGATGAAGAATTTAACACTATGGAACTGCATATAGGAATTCCTCTTGCTGATATCAATTTCTGGGGATGGAGAGGGGTAGATCAGGGTTCACAGCTGAAGAATACCTCCGGCTGGAATGCAGGACAGAACGGAACAAACACCACAGGATTCTCAGGTCTTCCGGGTGGATATCGCTCCGCAGAATCAGGTAGTTTCAATGACTTTGGAAACCTGAGTTACTGGTGGACAAATTCTACTGAAGAGGCGAATCCAACAACAGCATGGTACAGACTTTTACAAGGTGATCATAATGATATTTACAAAGCTGCTGTTGAAAAACAGGCTGGGAAATATGTAAGATGTGTTAAAGATTTATAGCATCTGCAGAATAATAAAAAAAGAAGCTATCCAAACCGGATAGCTCTTTTTTTAACCAAGTTTCTCGTGTCTACCTTTTATACACATTACTGCACTTCAAGAACTCAACCCTGCCCCTCTTCCCTTTGTATTCAGAACAAAACAGGTTATTTGGTTGTAGCTTAGCTTTACTAGATGACCAAAGATCTTAGGCGGGAGGCTCCCTTCCTTATTGATTAACTACCTTTTATACACATCTTTTCTTGCTTTTATAATCTTAAGACTTTTAGCCTATTATAAAAATAGTAGCCTGCTCGTGTGGAAGCCACGAAGTGGCTAAAGTTGAATAACCCCCGGCTTAGCCGGGGGTGCAGCTAACTCTCTGATCTAAAGCCCTGAAAGGGCTTAATAAATTTGAATTTGATTTAAAAAATTATTAACTTGGCTCTCTCGTGCTATCGATAATTTAAATAAAATCACAAAATGTCAAGCTATCGCCAACATCTGTATCACATTGTGTTTAGGACTAAGTCCAGTTTAAACACAATTAATCAGGAGATCTGTACTCATATTTTGCAGGGATAATTAAGAATAAAAAGAGTCATTTGTACCGTATTAACGGTGTGGCAAATCACATTCATATTCTTACTGATATCAATCCCTTAATTCTTCCTATCGATTTCGTGAAGGATATAAAAGTATCAACATCAATTTGGATGAAGAGTAATGGATTATTTCAGTTATTTAAAGGATGGTCAGTAGGATATGGTTCATTTACCTGCTCTTATGCTAATCTGGATAGATTAATTGAATATATTAAAAATCAACAGGAGCATCATAAGACAGTCACATTTGAAGAAGAATATCGTAATCTTCTTTTAGAGAATGGTATTATACCAGACGAAAAATATTTTCCTTGAAATCTTCTTCAGCTCCTTTAGAGCTGGCAAAGCTTTGTGGACATCCCACCCCTGGCTGCGCCAGGGGTTATTCACATGTGGCTCTTTCAGAGCCAACTTTGCCTACACCTGATAGGAAGGCGTTTTATCAGAATCAAAATTCAATAATATCAGAATTTAAAGATGTGTATAAAGGGTAGTTATTGATTAAGGGAAGGGTTGGGGAAGGGTTAAGAAAGAGAAAATTAAAGTCCGGTTAGCCATCTAGAAAAAAGATGTGTATAAAGGGTAGCTACTTCGTAAAGAGGGGGCAAGTCACAGATATACTGATCTGCTTAAGTTTACTCTGACAACTGACAAGCATAATTATTCAGCGAGGAGTCAATCTTTCTGAATAGCCACTTCGTTGCTTACAAGTAAACTATTCCTTTTTGGAGGATCGACCAATTTTCACACCCAGAGATAATTGGTTGCTTCCAAAATTGTGAGTGGAAGCGTTTGAGATTAAATTATAAGAATAGTTCAGAATAAGTCCTTCAAAGATTTCTCCGCCAAAACCCATACCTAATACACCACCTGTCCGATACATCATCGTACCCCAGAAGCGTCCATTCCAGGTTACAGATGGCGCTAACTCAAGCCGGGTCTGCGTATATTGACCCCCTCTGAGCATAATTGCCGGTCTGGCTGACCATTTGTCATCGATAGTATACAAATAAGAAAAGTGCATAAGATAATATTTCAAAGGTCGGTAGGATGTTTCCGTGTTGTTGTATCTTACTGATCCATACGTTACACTTGAGAAAAGAAGGCCTGCTTCTGCCCTCTTATAACGATATAATGCACTTACATCCGACGCAAATTTAAGTTTGGAGCTGCCCTGCCCGTTTATCAGAACCAGGTCCTCAACGTAATCAGGATCATTGAAATATTTCGAATAGTTAAAAGTATTTCTGTAAAGCCCTGCAGATAAACCAAAATTAATTCTGTGTTCTTTTGCGATTCTTACTTCATAGGTATATGTACCGAGTACCAGTAACTGCGAGAATATGTCGGTCTTGTCATAAATGAACCTTCCCCCAAAGCCTACAACACTATTATTGATCTGATCCTGATCACCTCCCCGGTTTTTCTTAGCGGTAAATTTATCATTGTATGAGAGCTGGCAGGAATTTGGTCCTCCATCGAATCCCAGCAAATCAGCACGATAATCTACAAAAACCGTCTTCGGGTTTCTTATACCGGCGAATGCAGGTGAAATGATAAAGGGATTGATATTGTAACCCTCAATGACCGGAAATTGCTGGCCAAAGACACCGGCAGGTATCAATCCCATCAATAAAATACAACCGCTTTTTATAATTGATCTTTTCATTTTCTATCTGGCAATATTAACGACCCCTTTCAGCATACCTAACTTTGATGATTTAATAATGTAATAATATGAAGCAGTTGGCAGCTGATGAGAGTTCCATGTACCATCCCAGTCATTTTTATAGCTGTCTGACTTATAAACCAACTGGCCAAACCTGTTGAATACCGTGACTTCAAGTTTTCCATATTTTTCCAGTTCAGGGATATACCAGTAATCATTCATCCCGTCATTGTTGGGAGTAAAGAGTGAGGATATATTATCGAAAGTAGGAAGAGCATCAAGAGACTGAGCGACTTCGGGAGCCGGATTCCAGTTTTTGTCTCCTGCCTGAATTGCTTTTATGGTCAACTTACCATCTCTGAGGATTGTTAGTATGTCGCCATTCAAATCTGCAATAAAGGGATCAGATAATTCGAAACCAACAGTCAGTCCGCTTGAAGCTGATGCGATCAATTCGCTCTCCTCTGTCATCCTTAATTTAGCGGGTACTGCATTAAAAGAGATATACTGATCTGCTTTAGTCACAGTAAGTGACCCATTTTTATAAATAAAGCTGTAGTTCGGGTCTGATGCGCCTGATATATTTATATCGTATGTACCCGCATCTGAATTAACACCTGCGTCAGATTGTGCATAAGGCTTATTAACGAGAATACTTTCATCATCTCCCGGAACAAAGCCTGAATAAGTTATGCTGAATTCAGGATTAAACTCCCCATAGGCTCTTGTCTGATTTGTGGCCGAAATGGTCAGAGGGACCTTGTTGACAGTAAGAACTCCATTCTGAAAAATTATGTTATAATTATCATCACTACAACCGGATATTACGATCGGGTATGAACCTGTTGCGCTTGCAATCGTTGCAGTTGTGGAAACAACGGGCTGTATTGTAAGAACCGAAGGGTCATCTCCGTTTATAAAGCCTGAATAACTAACGGTTAAAGCGGGATTTTCGGACCTGTAATATCTCTCTTTATCATCTGCTCTGATTGTAAGTGTTGCCTTGGTTACTATTAGTGTACCACTGACATAATTAAAGCTGTAATTACTGTTTGATCCATTGGCCGCAGTAACAGGATATGTACCTACAAGAGCATTAACCTCTGTACCGGGGCTGCTCAGAGTCACTCCTGTGATTGCATCTCCCTGAACCAGCCCTGAAACACTGTAATCAGCTCCTGTAAACACCAGTGTTGTTCCGAAGGACTTTGTAAGATTTTTAGCTGTAACAGTTATGGGCCTGGGATTAATATTTGCGATTAACACCGGTTGTGTAAGAATATAATTTCCTGCATCAGAACCTCCCAGGGTGAAACCTGATGTTGTAACCGACTTAGCGGTACCGGCATTTTTGTCTGAAAAAACACCCGTCGCATTTGATGATATTACAGATACATTGTCTCCTGCAATTTTTCCTGCAACTGCAGCTCCGGTTGAATTAACTGTTGCCGATGTTGTGCCATCATATACCTTATTGTTTGCAGTAACTCCTGAAACAGTAACCGAGGCTTTTGTAATATCTGCGGTTAAAGAAAGTTGTATCAGGTTATAATTTCCACCGTCAGTTCCCGAGGGGCTAAATCCGGCAGTTGTTATTATTTTTCCAGTCCCTGCATTTTTGTTTTCAAAAATACCTGACGCTCCGGAGGAATTAAGAATTACATTATCCCCTGTCATTATGCCTGAAAGAGTTCCATTTGTAGTGTTTAACTGACCAGTAACTGTTCCGTCATAAACTTTGTTTAAGGCGGTTATTCCTGACATATTCAGGGTTGCTTTTGTGATATTTGCCGTAGCCGAGGGTTGGGTGATGGTGTAGTTTTCGTTATCTGCTCCGGAAAGAGAAAAACCAGAGATAAGAACTGTTTTTCCTATGCCTGCATTTTTGGTTTGAAACGATCCTGTAACATTGGAATTATCGAGACTAACCATATCACCTGAAACTATCCCTGAGAGGGTTGCAGCTCCGGTATTGAGGGAAGCTGAAGTTGTTCCATCGTAAACCTTATTACCGGCAGTAACGCCTGATACTGTGACAGTAGCTGGAATTATATCGGCAGTGGCGGTAGGCTGTGTGAGTGTATAATTAATGCCGTCAGCTCCACCGGGCGATAAACCGGAGATAGAAACTGATTTGCTTTCCTCTGCATTTTTATCTGAAAATGTGCCTGATGCCCCCGAAGTTATTAGACTAACGGCATCTCCTCCTATTACGCCTGAAAATGAATAGCTGCCGGTATTCAGATAAGCAACAGTGTTTCCATTGTAAACTTTGTCATTTGCTGTTACCCCCGATATTGTCAGATTCTTCCTTGCGATATCAGCATTCAATACAGGCTGAATCAGTACGTATCTGGCAGCATCAGCGCCTCCAAGAGTAAATCCTGATGTTATGACTGATTTGCCCGTACCTGCTGTTTCTGTATCAAATGATCCTACTGCCCCGGTAGTGATCAAAGTGACATTATCACCGCTCCGGACACCTGTAAGAGTTGCGCTTCCCTTATGAAGGGTGGCATTAGTTGTGCCATCATACACTTTATCACTCACAGTTACACCTGAAATTGATAGTGTAAATTCTGCGGTATTATATCTGACTTCAACTGATTTTGAGTTTGAATATTCGAGTCTGACATTTGTACGCAGCACTTTATTCCCGCTAATATCTACTATCGAATACGGAGTAATATTACCATCGATCAGGACATGGTCAATAATACTTTCATCATCATAGTCTATCTGAAGAGTGACCACATCTTCCGGAAAAAAGGCATCTTCAAATTCTCTAAGGTTGCTTGCCGGAATTTCCAATCTTGAAACATTGCAGGTTATAAGGTCACTATTTTCAGTATAATCAGTAACAATAAACCTTTCACGCTGCAGAATGTATTTTATTACAGTTCCTATTGCAGATACCCAGATATCTTTACCATTTGAATAAGCGATTGCACCATCTTCATTGGTATAGTCATGTAAAACCAAATTGTACCATTTTCCCTGAGCTATTGCAGCGTCAACAAGAGTTTTAAAATCATCAGGGGGAAAAGGCCAATGCTCATGCGAATTATAACTTTTTAAATTCATAATGTCACTGGGGTAAGGATCTTCCAGTTCATTAATGCTATACCCCCGTGCACTCAGGAAATAATCAGTGGCATCAGCCTCGAGACGAAAATTTCTGACACCACACGGCCATACTAATGTAATCACATCTTTACAGGGTATTGGAGTACGATGACACAATGCAAAGATATTTGGTTCGATCTCCTCTGTTCTGAAGACTTCGTCGGTCATCGAAGTGCACAGGTGATGAACTGTATGTGATCCCAATTCCATCCCGGCGTAATAATAATCGGTATAATAATCCCAGGGAGTCTCTCCTTCCAGTACGTAGGTTCCTGTAAAACCGTTTGCCTGCAATTCATCAAACCCTGAACCCTTTGAATCATCCACTGAAACACTCATTGCTCCTTTATAACCTTCCTTCCATGTTGTAACTTTCACCGGCACATCCGGATTGACTATTAAAGTGATAGCCACGTCTATCGGGTCGAGAGTCGATTCTGCTGAAGATATATAAACATTGCCATTATAAATACCCGGAGACAATCCCCCGACATTGACACTTACGTTTAAAATACTTTCTGATACTCCGGTTGTTATATTGGTAGTTATCCAGGATGCATTTTTTGTGCGTGTCCAGGTTAATGGGTTACCGTCAGTGGTAAAAATAAATATTGACCTGGTGTCACTAAGAGAATGGCCTTGCCTTGCATTGAATACAATAGATCCAGGATGAGCCCGAAGTTCCTCGGCATTTATAGTATTGGAATAAAATACTCCGGAAAGTGTGAGAAGAACAAAAACATAAAACTTAAATGTCCGAGGTTTAAAAAGTGCTTCTAAACCATTATATTCCGATTGCATTGAGGTTTGGGTTAAGTGATCCTTGCTAATTTGTTTATAATATAAAAATGGCCAATTTTTACTTTTTTTTATATATTCTTAATCAAAAGAAAATGTACAGTAATCAAATAATCCGTGCAGTTTACATAAAAATGGTTTATTCGCAGATCAATGACCGCAAATTCTGAAATGTCAGTTGTCATTATTGCGCTATTTTTTTGAAAACTCAGTTTAGTTGCTACTTTGCATTCAAAGTATCATTTAAAATAAGTGTTAATTTTTTAGCGCCAATTTCATCAAGGTGATCAGCATCATAAAAATCGTCTGCTACAAATCGTTTATCATTAAGCAAATTTATATACCTGACATTTCTGTTTAGTTCAGCTAAATGTATATAAATTGCATCAGTTGATTCTAATAGCCTGGTATCAATATTCTTAACAAAAGTATGCCATGCGGGAATTGCGATTAAGATTACCGAAATATCTCTATTATTGCATTCTTCAATTATCCTGTTCAGACATCCCAAATTTTGGTTGTATAATTCTTTGCTAATATTACTTTTTTGATGTTTAGCGTCTGAAAAGCCGGTATTTTCCCAGTCTGTCTTTCTTTTTCCGAAGGAGTAGTTTAATCCAAAGCCAAGCTCATTACAATAAAGTTCTGAAATTCCGCCGCTATAATATCCTTTAATTCTCGGTACCACAGATATAAGGTTATTTCCAAAAAATTCAGAATTGAATTCTGGCTGATAGCGATGATATTTACATTCATAGAAAATAGTATAGTTTTTTATTCTCCAATATTCATCAGAGTTCTCCAGAGAATAGTACGGAGTTAACTGAGAGACAGGAATTATAACATATTTCAAGCTGTCAAAAAGAGGCAAAAATTTATCAAAAATAAAAAGATCATAATTAATAGATTGCGAAATATGAGCAGCATTAAACGCTTTCTGCTGAAAATAATTCGGGTCAATTCCAAAATAGCCATTAGAAGGGCCCAGAGACAAAATTTTAAGGTCACGTGAATTTTCAGAAAGCCATTCATTCTTATACGAATAATCATTAGGGATCTGTCTCAGGGAAATCTCCAGAAACATAATAATAATCGCAACTGGAATCATAAAGTAACCAGCAAACCTGGTCATGAACTTTTGTATCATCATATCAGAATTGTGCGTAAATAAATGTTACTTTCTCACCTGCAAAAATCAGGATTGCAAAAATTATAGCATAATAAATAGATAACCGCATGAAAGGACACTTTATGGCCGAAATCTGCAAACCAAAGTCCTTATCACGTTGAACCCATTCTACTATAAGCATGACAAAGATGAATATCAGGGTTACAATACCCGACATCCTTCCTGAGGGAATCTGAGGAATGGAAAAAAGTGAGATCGAGAAGAGGGAATGATAATAGGAAAAGGCAGCTGATATTGAATCGGATCGGAATAGAATTACGGTGATCATTGTCAACATAAATGTGCCTGCAATTCCTCTAATTTCTCTAATAGTTGGAAACAGATTATTGCCTGTATTTTGTCTCTTCTTATTCAATGTGCCCTTTAGTACCAATGGAATAAAATAGCATCCCTGAAGAAAGCCAAAGAGGATGAATGTCCAGTTAGCACCATGCCACAATCCTATTAAAATAAAATTAATCATGATCGCCAGGATAAGTCCGGATTTTCCTGATTTTCTGAAAGTAAATGCAAGCGGAGTAAATACATAATCTGTCATCCAGGATGTCAGCGAGATATGCCACTTTTGCCAGAACTCTGAAATGTTTTGAGCGAAAAAAGGGAAATTAAAATTTTTCGTGACCTTAAAACCCGAGTAACTGAGAAAACCCGATTGCCATGTCGGAATAGCCCGAGAAATCAGCATATACCTGGATTGTAAAATAAAAGGCTCCCAGCAAAAGGGAGCTTGCCGGAAGAGTCTGGTAATTTTCAAATATTGCATTTGTACATTTGGAACAATTGTCTGCAATCACAACCTTTTTAAATAATCCCCAAAGGATCTGTTGCATGGCGTCTCTGGCTTGAGAATAATCGAATTTCCTGATTCTTTCCATTTGAGGAATAAAAGTACCGGCGCGATCAATAGGTCCGGCCACCAGACATGGGAAAAAAGCAATATAAGAGAAAACTACCACGAAATCAGTTGAAGGTCTGACCTTACCATTATTAATATCCAATAAATAACTGATTGCCCGAAAAGTGTAGAAACTTATTCCAAGTGGAAGAATCAGATTTAAAGAATGAATATTTAATTTAATATCAAACGTGGCAAATGCACTGATCAATGAATCAATAAAAAAATTATAATATTTAAAAACCAGTAACCCTCCAACCCCCAGAATCAGACCCAGAAACACTAAAATTTTTTTACTCTTTTCGTTCTCAGTTTTGTCGATATAAATTCCAAGAAAATAATTTGCCATCGAACTTCCTATCAGAAGAAATAGAAACCGCCAGTCCCACCATGAATAGAACATGTATGATCCGAACAGGAAAAAAATATTTTGTGCCCTCTTATTCCGGCCGAATACAAACCAGTATAATAAAAAGAAAACCGGGAAGAATATGACAAACTCTAAAGAATTAAAAACCATCGCAGAATCCTATTTTTGTTCTATTTTACCCGCTGTAATATCAATCAGGTTACCAATGTTGTTCAGAGAATTTAAATCTTTAAGCCTGAATTTAACAGAAAATTTCTTTTCTACTTCATTGATTAAGGATATATGGGTAAGCGAATCCCACCCGTCTACATCATTGGCAGTAAGTTCATCTTTTATCCTAAAATCATCGGCTTTTAGTACAGTTTTAAATATTTTCTCTATTTCTGCTTTAATGTCATCTCTTTTCATAGTTCATAGATTGGTTAAGTGCTTTTCCATTATGTACTTCTCATCACATGGAAGGTAATCTGAAATCTGCTTATTGTTTGATTTAAAAGATTTTGCAATTTTAAACCCTCGTGCTTCCACAAATTTTAAGCTGGGTGAATTAATCTTGAATATCTGAGTCTGAAATTTTTTTATTCCGGGATAAACTGATAAAGCTAATTCTTCATGTTTTTTTAATAAGCTATCAGCAAGTCTTGCACCACGATGGTCAGGCGATGTATACGCGTATTCGTACTGGAGAGTCATTGGTTCCCTTTCTGCCAGAATGTCCTTAATAATTTCGGATTTTGATTTTAAAAACGCGATGCTTTCTTTGCAAAAAGTAAAGTTTATTAAGTTAGATTTAAGTATTTTAGAGGGCAATGTATTCCCAAAACATTCTATCCAGGCGCCCATTGAAGCCACTGGTGCTGAATTGTATTCGCAAACAAGGTATGTTGAGAGCGAAAACTCACAGCCATCGACATCTTCTTGTAGCATGCTTATAAAATATTCTCTGACCTGTTTCTCTGATAAATTGAATAAGGTCGAAAAACTAAGTTTATCAGTATTCCCTTTTTCGGCAGCGATTATTGCATCAGCCAAAAAAGGAATATCAGCAGCGACTGCCTTGCGAATTAAATATTCATTCATGATTGAAGTACCATAAAAAATTGCTCAATTTTTTTCCTGTCAGTTTTACCATTTGCATTTAAAGGAAAAGGTTTAATAAATACCAGACGCTTAGGTATCATATAAGAAGGTAATTTTGTTTTCATATAGTCCATCAGGGGACCATAGTCGCATTCTTCCGATTCAATAGCAATTCCAATCTCTGTGTTTCCTATTGCATCGTTAATTGCAATTGCCACTACATTTATTTTTCCAAGGAACAATCGGGCATGAAATTCTATTTCACAGAGTTCAACCCTGAATCCCTGAACCTTTACCTGGAAATCTTTTCTTCCAATATATAAAATGTCGCCTTCAGCGTCAGCAATGCAATTATCACCGGTTTTATAGAATCTTTCATCCTTCCCTTTATAATTTAAGGAAAAAAATGATTCTTTATTTTTTGCTTCATTATTCCAGTAACCGGGTGTTAACTGGATACCACCAAGGCATAATTCACCTATTGAGCCGGGTTTCACAAGCTCATTATTATCATTTACAATAATTGTGTCAGTACCCTGCATGGCTTTTCCAATGGAAATTATACCATTATGAGATTTATTGGCAAGGTAATTATATGAATAACTTGTACAGAATATTGTATCTTCAGTGGGGCCGTAAACGTTTATAATTTCGGCATTTGGTATGCAAAGGCTCCATTCTGCGGTTATATCTGACGTCAACGCCTCACCACAGAACAGACTGTACTTCATTTTTGGAAGATCTATCTCTTCAAAATATGGACGAAGGTACTGGAGAATTGATGGAACTAAGAGAGCGACTGTCAGCTCCTGATCAACCATTAATTCATAAATATAGCTGTACTTTATTTTCTTCTTCGGAATGGTGTATACGCATGCTCCCTTTAACAAGGGGATGAGATATGACATTACTGAAAGATCAAAGGTCAGTTCGAACATCTGCAGAATCTTGTCTGATTTGTCTATCTTAATTTTCAAATCCCAAAATGCCGATACAAATCCTGTCAGGTTTGATCTTGTTACCGGTACCCCTTTGGGTTTACCGGTTGTACCGGAAGTAAACAGCAGGTACGCAATTTCACTTTCATTAATGGCTTTTGGGCTTTCGGTAACTTCAGTTGCCGGAAGTGTTGCAGATCTTATAAGAAAGCATTCTGTAAAAAGCGGTTCATCCGATGAGTCAATAATAGTTCTCACATGAGATTGCTCTATAATCTGAATATTCCTGTCCTTTGGAATATCCGGATTTATCGGGACATATGCTTTACCTTCAAACCATAGGGCAATTATCGAAGCATACGTATGAAGATCATCATTTGCGACCAGACCTACAATTTTTTCCGAATCGCTGACATTAATCTGAAGCGACTTCCTGATTCCTGACACCACTTTACCGAGCTCAGAGTACTTGTAAAAAATCCCGTTTATACAAAAGGCATTTCTTTCTCTATATGCCACTATAGCTTCATTCAAGTCTAAAAATAAGTGCATAAAATTCCAGGTTTAGAGTTCTAAAATTATATTAATAATTCAATCCAGGCAAGATTGCATTCAACTTATTGACAGATGGAGAGGGAGAGGTGACGAATCGTAAGAAATCATACTTAATAATTTATTTTTGGAGACCGTTCAATTCATTTTTAAAGACAAAATTGAAAATTCACAAAATGATTAGAGTCTTGAAGCATTTAATACTTGTTTATTATCTTTGACATAGAATTAATGTAATTGTCCGCAACAGATGTTTTTTTATTGACCAATAAACCTAATAAATGAAGAAAATCTTATTCCTGCATCATAGTACCGGACATAGTATATGGGTAGGAAAGACAAACAGATACATTTACAGGCTGACTAAAAAGGGTGATGTAGAAAAGTTTTTTAAAGCATACAACAAAAAGAATAATACTGACTATAATATCACTGAGTTGAGTTTTCCCAAGGCTATGCCCTATGGCTGGAATAATTATCCGTATGATTATTATAATATCTGGGTTAAAAATGCCGGTGACAAATCTTTTATGAATGAACCTACACTGGAGATTCTCACAAAAGAATATGATGTTATCATTTTCAAACATTGCTACCCCGTAAGCAGAATAACCGAAGACACGGTTATTGATATAAATTCTGACACAAAGAGTCTTGAAAATTACAAACTTCAGTATAATGCTTTGAAAAAAAAGATGCATGAATTTCCGGATACAAAATTTATTGTATGGACACCGGCTGCATGCACAAGAAACAAGATGACTGAAGATGAAGCAGAAAGAACCCATTTGTTCTATAGATGGATGCTTGAAGAATGGAACGAGAAAGGCGATAATATTTTTATCTGGGATTTTTACAACTATGAAACAGAGGGATCATTATATTTACCGGATAAAAATGCGTCCGATCCTGATAACCCTCATCCGGGCAAAGAGTTTTCCGGCAGAGTCGCACCTTTATTTTGTAATTATATTATTGATACACTTAATTCTTCTTCCAATTAGAATTTTTTTAATTTAATCAGGGGTATAACAGATGAATTTCTTAAGTCTTTTCAATAAGGTACGATTAATGATCATTAAGAAGGCAAGTGATAAACGTAAGATTAATTATCTGCGTAAACAGGGAATGAGGATTGGCAATGACTGTCACCTCAATACAATGTCATTTTCAACTGAGCCATATCTTATTGAGATCGGCAATCATGTGGCAATAGCAGGCGGTACTGAAATTATCACCCATGATGGAGCTATCTGGTCATTTCTGGATATACTGCCAAATGCAGATGTTTTCGGGACAGTCAAGATTGGCAATAATGTATTTATAGGCGACAATTGCACGATCCTGCCAAACACTACAATTGGTGACAATTGCATAGTCGGAGCAGGAAGTGTGGTCAGGGGTAAGTTTGCTGAGAATTCGGTAATTATTGGCAATCCTGCCAAAGTTGTTTCAAAAATGAGCATTCAGAAATTTCTGTACATGCAAAATCCAAACTTATTAAAAACCATGAATATGCCCGATTCCAAGAAGAATGCTATTATAAAAAAACATTTTGGAATTCAATAAGTATTACCGGTCAAAGCAATCCGGCTTTTTCATCCGTATCTATCAACTCTATATTGAGCCCGTATTTCGCGAGTAAAAATGCAATGTTGTGATTATTAAATGCTTCTCCTTTTTGTGGGGCAACAAGAGTTAAAAGTCCTTTTTCAGACAGATCACTCAATTTTTCATCGATGTTATCACATTTAAAACAAATATGATGAAATCCGCCGCCCCTGTTTACAAAGTTCACCAGTGACTGATTCGCCTCCAAAGGCTCTATCAGCTTTATCAGAAGACTATCCTCCTTCTTCAGGAAAGTCACTTTTACCTTTTGCAGGGTGTTGGTAACAATCTCAGTCATCTGTCTATAGCCAAATACTCTTTCCCAATATTCAATTCCTGCTGACAGGTTCTTGACGGCAAAACAAATATGGTCGATTTTCATTTTAATATTTTTATGGAAATTACTTTTCCTTAAGCAAAACCCTGCCATAGAATCCGATAAGCTTAACCTTTTCATAATCCCACGAGAGTTCGTTGATGACTCTGTTGTAACCAAAATTCCCCATTTTTAATCTTAGTTCAGGATTATCGGTTAGCTGCATGATTTTATCAGCAAAATCAGAAGTGTCTCCGCTTCTCGCATATAAAGATGCTTCCTGTGCGGAAAATCTGCCTTCTTTTAAATCGTATTGAACAACCGGCTTTTTCAGAGCCATATACTCCATAATCTTATTCATTGTAGATAGATTATTCATCTCGGTAGGCTTATCAGGATTGACACAGACATCGGCTGAATTTAAAATTGCTATCATAAGATCATCAGGCACCCGGCCATAGAAATCAACAAAATCGCTCAACCCTGCTTTTGCAGAAAGTTGTTTAATCTTTTCAAGGTCACTCCCACCTCCGACAATTGCAAATTGAATATCATTTCTTACAGCAACAATCCGGCTCACACTTTCGAGCAGGAGATCGATGCCTTCCTGCTCTCCTATTACTCCTACATAACCAACCAGATATTTTCTTCCATTGAAAAACTTAGTGTCGGGGGATAGCAATTTAAGACGGTCAAGTTTTGGACCGCTTCTTATGATCTGAATTTTATTTTCCGGCATCTTCCCTCTTCGTATAGCTATTTCCTTATACGATTCATTTGTTGCGATACTGTAATCAGCAGTAAGGAAAGTGAGTCTTTCAAACAAAACCATCATTTTGTAAAACATACCCTTCCTGTTAAACTTAGCGAAGTAAAGCTCAGGATTGATATCGTGATGGTCAAAGACATATTTAACTCCAAATATTTTAAACCAGATGGCAACCAGAAAAATCAAATCGGGCGGATTACAACCATGAATAACCTGGAATCTTTTTTTAAAATAGATCTTCCAGCTTAAGAAAAACTCCCAGAACAGGGCGGTGCTGTACTCCAGCAGATATCCGAAAGCGCCTCTGGCTTCAATTGGCAATGAATGCCGGTAAATGTCGATGCCATTTATCACTTCAAAAGAAGCAGTATAGTCTTTCATTTTTGGACAAATGATACTAACCTTTGCTCCATTTTCCATCAGGGTGTTAGCTTCCTGCCAGACTCTTCTGTCGAAGGGAACAGGGAGATTTTCAACAATTATCAGTATATGCTTATTTTGAAATGATGACATTCTTACCAGTTTATTCCGAAATAATTACTCTTTGACAACATCGCTTCATCTAACCTTACAAAATCTATAATTATCTTATTATCAATATTATCAACCAAATTAACAAATTCAGTTTCCTTGGTATTAATAATAATGACATCAGAATCATTAACTAATTTCAGGGGATCTTTTTTCAGAAGACTTGAAAGATGCGGTATTCTCGAATCAATATAATCTTTGTTGGTTCCGGTTAACATAGCCATGTTGATATTCTTGTCGTAAATACTAATATCACACCCTTTGCCGAGTAAAGATTCTATTATGCTTACAGTAGGGCTGTTTCTCAGGTCATCTGTCCCTGCCTTGAAGCTCAGCCCGAGGAATCCAAGCTTCTTATCAGCATGTTTATAAATTACTTTAATTGCACGCTGGATCTGAAGATCATTCGTCTTATTTATGCTGTCAATAACCGGTACATCAACATAGAGATCGTGTGCAAGCGTCTGTAGTCCCTTAAGATCTTTTGGCAGACATGATCCTCCGAAAGCAAATCCGGGTTTGAAATAATAAGGCGAGATATTCAACTGTTTGTCTTTGCAGAATATTTCCATCACTTTATGTGAATCTATTCCCAACTCCGAACATATATTACCAATCTCATTGCCGAAGGAGATCTTCAGCGCGTGATAGGTATTATTAACATATTTCATTATCTCTGCAGTCTTCAGATCTGTAATTATTATCTCTCCCGGCAACTGGCGGTAAAGGTCAGCTACTTTTTCTGCAGCCATCCTGTTATCTGATCCGATAAGAGTAAGCGGAGGATTATAGTAATCCTGCACTGCTGTGCCCTCTCTCAGAAACTCCGGATTGTCAACAATGGCGAATTCCTCATTTCTTTTTTTCCCTGAAATTTCCGCTATGATATCTGCTACTTTATCACATGTTCCGGGCATAATAGTAGACCTGATGGCAACTATATGAAATGAATTCTTATTTTTTAAGGCTTCACCGATATTTTCAGCAACTTTAAAGATATACTGCAGGTTCAAATGGCCTCTTTCTGTGCTTGGTGTACCGACAGCAATAATGGATATTTCAGAATTTTTAATTGCTTCCTGAACATTGTCTGTTGCACTTATTCTGCCTGCCGCTCTCTGTTCGGCAATAATTGTGTCTACCTCTTTTTCAATTATGGTGGCTTTACCCGCATTGATTTGACTAATTTTTGCGGCATTTGTATCAACACCAATGACGGTATGTCCGTTTTTTGCAAGACATCCGAGGCTTACACAGCCAACATACCCTAGTCCGAAAATACTTATGTCCATATTATTTTATCTTAATTATGAATTTGAAAGTTTCTGAGCGTTCAATCTGAGTCTTACAATAAATGACATTTGTCGCTTCTTTTTTTAAAAATGAATCCGAAAACCATCCAAGGATCCGAGGAGTGGTCTCTCCGTTAATTATTGCCGGACTTAATTTCCCATCAACAACCAACTCCGTATCTCTGATAGCATCGTGTGTCAGGAGAAAATTATTTTCTGAAAGCCTTGATACTTTTATTGAAGGATGTAAATGAAATGGAATTTCAATCTCCAGTTTTGTCGATTTTTCCACAATTATTGTATCAGCAATATGGAATTCATTTCCGACTTTATCAAAAGTGACTTCACGGATATGACGGGCACCTTGCTTTAAATATCCGTCGTGCGTCGCCTTAATGTAATCTGAGTCAGGACTTAATTTCTGGTCGAGGATAGTTGTTTTGTATTTGGTAATCCATAAAGTAGGTCCTCCGCTTACCGCCTGATCTATACCATTTATACGTATAGTATTATGAGCAAGGGTGCCAATGAAGTATTTGCGCCATACGGGATCGGTGTGGTAGGTATAGGTCCCGGGATCAACAAAAACAGGCTGGCCATCGACATTTAAACTAAATGACAAAGCATCTGAATGCCCATGTGCTGCAATTGACAGAAAACCAAGCGGTGCTGCATCGAAATGAAGAAATATCTCACCTTTCCGATCCTCCTTCCTGAAAAAGAAATGACCTTCCTGTGCATAAAATTTTGAACCATCTTCTTTTTTTGTTCCCTCAATTGCTTCAAAAATGGTTCTCCCCTCTCTTGCAAACAAAAATTGATTTTTCAGGTCAAATCCGTTGCTTTTGGTTTTGAATTCAGGACTATTGAACAATATGGCACCAGAGGTCAGCAATGACTGGAAATTATTAAACTTCTCATCAAAATCTATAATGAAACATTTTCCATCATCTTCATCACCATATTTTGGAAATTTTCCACTACAATCTAACAGATCATAAATATAGCAGAAGATTTTATAAAGACGTTGTCTGAATTGCTCTGAAAACGGGTTATCTGTTCTTTCGCCCACTATGAAAGATAAAAGGAAAAAATCGGTAATAAACTGGATATATTCAGCTGCTTCTTCTTTATTTATCCCATTTGGTGAATGCTGAAGGATGATTTCCTTCTCCAGTCCTTTTTGTGCATATTTTTTCCATTTGGGCGAATCCGTAAATTTCCATTTGGAGGATGCAATATAAAGACCGGCATATTCCGAGATCAGATGATTATTTGCCGAAGAATATTTTGACGGATTTTCGAACGAATAAACACAATGCTTTTTAATGAGCGGAAGCCAGATATTTAATGTAAAATCCTTAAACTTCTGATCCTCTGCCATCAGGCTTTCGGCATCAAGAATTTCCCATGAAAGAAACCAGGTTATTAATCTTAAGTTTACCTCAATATTGCTATACCAGTTCACTCCCGTCAGATATGGATTCTGATCCGACCACGATTTTATAATTTGTATGAACTGACTTAAATATATCTTATTTTTTGTCACCTTATAATTAGCGCTTATACCGGTCAGAAACTGGAGCCGGTTTACTTCCCATACTGCCTTTGCGGAGAGATTTGGATTTTTAAGAATACTTATCTTCCGGTAAAAAAGCTGCTTGAATGATTCCCCTGAAAAAAAGTCTCGATGCCAGTCAATATCAGATTGTTTGTCAAATTCGAAATCAACACCGAACAGATTCACAGAATGCTGAAGCTTATTGGACGGTTCTATCCTGATTCCCAGAATATCTCTCCTTGAACCGGTCTCCTCAGGCAGAAAAACAAATTTATGACCGAATTTTTCCTCAATGATTCCCTTATACAGTTGCCGAATCCTGTAATAAATTTCAGGTACCGTCATTGTTTTCAATCGGTTAAAGTACCAATTACCCATTAAAAGCGTTTGAAATTATTTTTAAAAGTTATTAATCAGTTTCTGTTAACGTAAGTAATATATTTTTGAAACTTACCCCGCTCGGTCAATATCATGCGATCTACAATTTTTATATCCAGGTCAATAATTCCTTTGGTTACTTTAGAAACTTCCTTCTTTATAGTGGGCATCTCTTCCATGCTGAATTCTTTATTTACGATGATAAGAAGATCTGCTTTACCTATCTCCTTCTGAATAAACTGGTAGTTGATAATATTCCGGAAGGTCTGGGTATGAATATAAAATCCTGTCGCATTTAGAAATTCACTATTCTTACCGTACAAGCCCATATTGCTAATCCTTTTCCCATGTATCCTGTAATATTCACCGTCAGGATTGCATATGTCGTCGGTTCTATATCTTATTAATGGCATTTTCCTGTTTAAAAACCCTGTGCCGGTGATTGTGAATTCATTATTGCCGGTCGGTATAAGTTCGGTATAACCATAAAAGGGATCAAAAACATACTTATCGGGAAAGATTTCCTGTGCAATAACACATCGTTCGCTATGTCCATAGAAGGTTAATGATCTCACGCCGAAAAACTGTTCGATGAATTCCCTTTGTTCGGGATCGGCATTTTCAGAAATCATAAATATTCCTTTTGGTTTAAAGTCCAGACTTAGATTGTTTTCTTTCATCAGTTTGGCGAAATACCAGATGCCGGAGATATACCCGTTGATAAAGTGAGGTTTGATTTCGTTAAATTTTTTCGCGTATTTATGTATCGTGACTTTCGACAATTGGACATTTGAGAAAATAACATCGTTATACATGGGACTGCGTTTCCATATTTTTTTGAGAGACCCGTGATTCCGGAACGAGACCACCTTATCGGTAAAATCATATCCTAATTCCTGCCTGTAAAAATAGATAAACGCGTTCTCTTTATAGATAGAATCATAATCAAGTAAAATCTGAAGGGCCAGTCCTGTACTTCCACCTGTAAGTCCGGTATAATAGCCGTTTTTAACTTTTTCTGTTGAGATTAGCTTAGCGAAATTTTTAATTATTAATTCTCTTGTCAGAAAAGGTATTTTCTCCATTTCCTGAAAATCAGAAAACCTGTCAGGATTAAATGATATATTATTGAACAGTTCCCGGTAATAAGGGACGGTTTTATATGAATGAATCAGGATCTCTTTCAGTTGTTTAAGCTGATATGCTTTAATTTCATCAGCGTTCATATACTGTCTTTCTACAAGAAGATCATAATACCTGCAAAATTCATCATTAAATACCAGTTTATTCCTGAACAGGGGTCCAACCATAAACTTTACAGGTTCAGGCAGATTGTCCCTAATGATTTTCATAAATGTCTTTTTCATCCGGGTCGTTTTACTCGATTGCAACTGTTTTCATACTCATTTCCAAACTATGTGATCAGATTCTTTACAGGTTTATTATTCCAACAGGAAGTTGCTTATTTAAAATCTCATCAGTTTTGTCTTCCTCTATACAGGAAATAACTCTCTGGAATTTCCCCCGTGGAGACAAAATCAGATCATCAACAACTTTGATTTCCATATCAATTATACCTTCATTGTGAAAATCGATTTCCTTTTTCATAGTCACCAGCTCTTCTTTTCGAAATTCACCATTTACAATTATAAGCATCTCCGCCTTCCCCTTTTCATGCTGAACATATTGATGTGCCAGAACGTTTTTGAAAAAATTTACACCAAAAACAAATCCGAGAGCTGGCAGAAATTCATTATTTTTTCCAACCAGACCAATTGAACTGCATCTCTTTCCATCGATGGCATAATACTTTCCGTCAGAATAACATTCATCATCTGTCAAATATCTTATGAATGGCATTATCTGATTAAGAAAACCTGTGCTTACAATAGAATATCTGTTTTCACCGCTGGCTTTCAGCTCGGTGTAACCATAATATGGATCAAACATATACCTGTTGGGAATCTTCTCTTCTGCGATCACGCAGCGTTCACTATGTCCATAGAAAGTTATAGATCGCGTATTGAAAAATTGTTCAATAAAATTTCTCTGTTCAATATCAACATTTTCAGATATCAGGAAAATACCTTTAACCGGAGAGTTGATTTTTATCTTATGTTCTTCAAGCAGTTTAGCAAAATACCAGATAGAGGACAGATACCCGTTTAAATAATGTGGCTGAAATGCATTGATCATCTTTGCATACTTTTCAATTGTAATCTTCGAAAGCCTCGTATTTGAGAACATTACCTCATTGTGCATGGGATTATTTTTCCAGAGTTTGTCCCCGCCCCTCAGATTCTTAAATGTAACGACCCTGTCATTTAAGCTATATCCTAATCTGCTTCGGTAATAATAAATAAATGCGTTTTCCTTAAAAATGGAATCATAATCCAGATAAAAGGTAAGTGGTAAACCGGAACTGCCGCCTGTTGAACCGGTATAATACCCATTTTTGACTTTTTTAGTAGAAATAAGTTTGTCAAAGTTTTCTTTTACAATTTGTCTTGTCAGATATGGGATCTTCTCAATCTGATAAAAATCGGAAATTTTATAAGGATTAAAAGCAATCTTATTGAATAAGTCCTGGTAATAAGGTACATAATTGTATGAGTAAACCAGAACTCTTTTGAGCTCGTTCAGCTGGTATTCAGCTATTTCTTCAGAACTTAGTGACTCCCTGTTTTTCAGCAGATCATAATACCTACAGAATTCTTTGTTGTTAATTAATCTGTTACGGAAAAACGGTGCAGAAACATTTTTCAGAGATTCAGGTATGTTATCCCTGATTTTCTTCACAAACTGTTTTTTCATACATGTCCGGAATTTTTAAGAATCAGTTAGGTTTAAAATTTGGTCTTAGAATCTTTGATGATTCTAATCCATATAAATCATTCATAGTTGAGATTTGAAATAAACATCTGATACTTCCCTCTGGAGGATAATAATAATTTTTCCCCGATTTTGATTTTAAAATCAATTATTCCTTTCATTTCCCTGTCGAGCTCCTTTTTTATTTGCCGTATTTCTGAACATTGAAAATCATTGCCGGGAATAATGAATAAAGATGCTTCTCCTTTTTTCCCCTGGATGAACTGATACATCGTAACGTTCATCATCAAATCTGAAAGCAGATGTAATGAAGAGTTAAAAACTTTTTCACCATTAACCCCCACTAAATAATCATTTATTTCCCTGCGTCCCGAAATAGTAATAAAGTTATCTCCACTTTTTTGGCAGATATCGCCTGTTTTATACCTGATAAGCGGCATCGTTTTATTCAGGAATCCTGTTCCCACTATTTCATAAGAGCCGTCATCTGTGCTGATTTCTTCTGCAAATCCGTAATACCGGTCGAAAGAATAATTGCTATGTTCAACTTCCTGAGCCAGGACACATCTTTCAGTGTGTCCGTAGAATGTTAATGATTTAACACCAAAGAAAGATTCAACAAAGAGCCGTTCGGACTCGTTAATGTTCTCAGAACTAAGGAAAATACCTTTTAAATTAAAATCCAACGATTGATTGGTTTCATCAAGCAGTTTTGCAAGATAATAGATGGACGAAAAATAACCATTAAAATAAGCAGGTTGTATTTCATTTATTTTCTGCCTGTACAGCCCGATAGTCTTAAGTGATAATTTAAACGGAGAAAAAATTGTTTCGTTATTAATAGGATTAAATTTGTAAATTTTATCGCCGAACTCAATTCCTCTAAAGGTAATCAGCTTATCTTTAAAGTCATATCCAAGAGATCTCCTGTAATAATAAAGGAATGCATTCTCCTTAAAGAATGAATCATAATCGAGAAGAATTTTCAACGGTTGCCCGGTACTGCCGCTGGTAGTTGTACTATAGCTTCCTCCCCGGACTTTACTTACAGATTGAAGCTTTTCGAAGTTATTACGGATAATATCTTTTGTCAGGTAGGGAATTACACTGATATCATCAAAATCAGATACCTGTTCCGGATGAAAACCAATGCTTCTGAAAAGTTCATGGTAATAAGGTATGTTATCATTAGCGTGAACCAGAATATTTTTCAATTGACCTAACTGGTAATCATGAATTCTTTCTGCGGAAAGTCCTTCGCGTTCCTTAAGCATATTATAATATGAACAGAAATAATCGTTCTTAATCAGCTTTTTTCGAATAAAAGGGGCCGTCAAATGATTGATCGGCTCGGGGATCTTATCTCTTACCTTTTTAAGAAGCTGCTTGTTCATAGAATCCTGGTTTGTAAAAATTCCTCCGAAATTATCCAAATTTATTCTTCAGTTTATATTCGAGATATACATCTGATATTTTCCTCTGTTCGTCAATGTAAGTTTATCCACCAGTTTTACATCTATCTCAATTATTCCCTTTGTTTGTTTGTTTAGTTCGGATTTAATATCATCAATTTCAGATGATTTGAAAAATTTACCCGGAATTATCAGAATATCTGCTTTCCCTTTTTGGTTCTGCATGAACTGGTATGACAGGACGTTCTTAAACACCGGATTCTCAGAATCAAACACTGAACTTGGCATGAATTCATTATTAATCCCTACTAAGCCAACAAGGCTGCTTCTTTTTCCCTCTATGGAAAAAAAGTTTTCATCAGGAATACATACGTCATCTGTCTTGTATCTGATAAAAGGCATTTTATAATTCAGGAATCCTGTGCCGACAATAAGAAGCCTGTTTTCTTCAAAAGGAATTTGCTCGGTATAGCCATAATAAGGATCAAATGTATATCTGGAAGGAGTTACTTCCTGGGCGATCACACATCTTTCACTATGACCATAAAAAGTAATTGAGCGCGCATCGAAAAATTGTTCGATAAATTTCCGTTGGTTTTTATCAATATTCTCCGAAATAAGGAATATACCTTTTATTTTGAATTTCAGTTCAATCCCGGCTTCTTCAAGTAATTTTGCAAAATACCAGATAGAGGAAAGATATCCATTCAGAAAGATGGGCTCACATTCATTGATTTTTTTTGCATAATCAGCAATTGTAAGCCTTGAGAACTTCATAGGAAAAAACAAAACCTCATTATACATGGGATTGTACTTCCATAATTTATCGCCGTATTCTGTTTGTCTGAATGTCACTATTGTATCAGTAAATTTGTAGCCCAATTGTGTCCGGTAATAATAAATAAACGCATTTTCGATGCAAACTGAATTGAAATCGTGCAGAAACTTCATTGGTGAACCTGAAGTACCTCCAGTGTGCCCGACATAGTACCCATTTTTAACAGTTTTCCCCGAAATAAGTTTATTAAAATTTGATCTAATTATATCTTTTGTAAGAAAAGGAATGCAGGAGATTTGTTCAAAATCAGAAAATCCGGCAGGATTAAATGACACCTGATCAAACAGATCCCGGTAATATGGGACGTTCTTATACGCATGAATCAGAACGTTTTTCAGCTGTTCAAACTGATAATCTTTTATTTTCCCGGGACTTAAGGTTTTTCTGTTTTCAAGAAGATTAAAATATCTGCAAAATTCCTTATTCGTTATTAATTCATTCCGGAATATTCTGGCTGTCTTGTATTTTACAAAATCCGGAAGATTATCCCTGATACTTTTTAAGAATTGTTTATTCATTTAAATTCAATTTTATGTATATTACCATCAATTAGAATAATCATTTAATTTTTAATTTCAGCTTATTCACTTTAAGACTGATTTGTAAATATTTTCCAATTCCTTTATTACCTCTTCCGGCATGTGTTTACGGACCATTAATACTGATGCTCTTCCATAACCGGCAAGAGTATCAGGATGTTCGATAAAAAAATTCAAAGCATTTTCCAGCTGGTCCAGGTTACCGGGATCTATCAGCAAACCATTCTCTCCGTTATGAACAATTTCAGGGATCCCTCCGACTTTTGTCGAAATGATTGCTTTACCGTATGACATTGATTCTAAAACAGAAATCGGCAATCCTTCATTATAGGAAGGTAAAATAAACACATCGCAACCATTCAATACCTCAATCTTTCTATCATCTGTAATCCATCCCAGAAACTCGACCAGTTCTTCGAGCTTATGCTTTTTTATCAGGTCTTTCAGAAGAGCGGTTTCCCCGTTACCACCTATTAACAATTTCATCTTTCCCCTGTATTGCTCCTTATTTTTTACAATAACTTCAATAAGATCAAAAATGCCCTTCGCTTTACCAACCAGACCCAGGAACAAGAAAGTTAAACCATTTGCATTGTTCTGTCTTTCTGATATTTCAGGATAATCGATAATATTTGGAAGGACAATCAGCTTTTTAATTTTAAAATTATCTTCATAATACTTGCGCCACGATTGTGACAGACATATGACCACATCGGCTCTGCTCATCAGAAACCGTATCATACGCCGTGAAAGTCCTTTCTGTCTTTCATAAAAGATCTGAAAGCCCCCTCCATGTACATGGTAGACAATGGCTTTTCTGAAGATAAATTTAGAAATGAGGAAAACAACAAACTTGCGATAGAAACTGCCGTATGATGCGCCGTGAATATGGACTAATTTTATTTTTCTGTTTGTCAGAAGAATACCTGTCAATCTGAATAAACTGATGAAGAAGAGTGAGCTCTTAAAAATAGCAGATCCGTTTCTATGGCTCGCCAGGAAATTAAAAGTGTCGTAGTAATGGCTATACACTTCAATAACTGCTCCAACACCACCACGGTGATTCACATAGACCGGACCTACTGAAAGTATTTTTGAAGACAATTCGGACGATATTTTAACGGATTCTTGCATGGTAGCTGCTTTTAATTTCAGTTACACGGTAACTACTCAACTATAAATTTTTTTGTAATAAGAATATCGCTGCCAATGATCATCAAAACATAAATTCCGGTATTCAGGAAAGGTAAATTAATCTGTCGCGTAATCTCTTCCTTGAATAAATTGCTGTCATATACTTTTTTCCCTGCAAAGTCGACAATTGAAATTATGTTTGTTTCATTTTTCAATGGTTTCAATATTTCAATTGAAAATAAACCCTGGTTTGGTGTGGGATAGAGATTAATCATTTCCGAATTGGTTTCGTAAACTTTCGTTATATGAATAATAACCGGAGCTGAAGTAACGGACGCATTTGAATTATCAGAAGCAATTGCTGTTAAAGAATATGTTCCTGCTTTAAGTCCCGACCATCTTAACAGATAAGGCGCCGCAGTGAATTCTGCAAGCCTCGAATTTCCATCAAAAAATGCCAGCTTACTTATTGAACCATCCGGATCATAGGCATTGGCTTTAATCTCAATCGTAGAAGAATCGGGAAATGTACTGCCTTCAACAGGCGAAATAATATTTACAACAGGTGGTTTGTTCACCGGAACATCCTCAGCTACAACGGAGAAAGAGACCGCGTCCGATGTTGTCCTTGCATTGAAATCATCTGTAGCTATTGCTGTCAGGTGGTAATTTCCAACTGCGATATTATTCCATGTGAATGAAAAAGGAGCTGACAGAACCTCTCCGATCTTTGAAGTCCCGCTGAAATATTCTACTTTGACTATGCTTCCATCAATATCAGTCGCATTTACATTTAAAACTACTGTTGCCGGGGATTTATATGAGTCGTTGTTTCGCGGTAAACTAATGGCTATAACGGGATTTATGTTCAGACAATTATTTGTTATAGTTTCTGAACTAAGTGAGGGAACTGCACCTCCAGTAACTGACTGAAGAAAATTTGAAGCGGGTTTTGTATATGAAAATGTAATGATCTCGTTGAAATGCAAAGGGTCAGATAAAGTCAGCCAAACCTTGTTTCCGAGGATTGTGATCGAATTTATTGTTCTATTGACTGAATTGACCTGTATATTAAACGACGGAATTCCGGGAACTACATTTGCAAGGTCGCTGCTGTATGTTATTTCTACAACCGAAGGTGAAGCATTTTGAACCACTGCAGAGATAAAGGTTGGATTTTGGGAGGCTAAATCATAAATGCGAGCCCCGATCTGCCACGATCCGCTTTGAATTGTAATTAAAGGATCAGTAACACCCCATACACCGATTGTTGAGAGACCGTTAACCCATTCCTGTCCAAGATTGATGCCAAAATTAAGGAGTGTACCTGGCACCAATGCAGTTGTATTAATAAAATCCGGATTAATTACCCGGGAATGGATATCAAATCCTAAAGCCTGCCATTGAGCAAAAGTCTTTTCAGCGCCGTGATAGCTAAAAACAGGTGTTCCTGATTCGCAGAAGAAAACATTGTAATCACTTTCAAATCCTGTGTCGCACCCTTCCTCAATATATATATTTGCAATTTTAAAAGCGCTGTAAAAAATATTATTCATAATTTTGGTCCCGGTTGACGGCAGGGCACCAAAATCAGGATTTGATGATATATATATTGTAGCTGGCACGCTCGTATGCAGGTCATCATAAAAAGTATTATTATAAACGCAAACTCCATTTATTCCTTTAATCCGGACTCCAATACTCGAATTTCTAAAGATATTATATGCTATACCCCCTGAAGAAAATGTCATATTAGATCCTGAAGGAATACCAGACTTCAAAATAATTCCATAAGGGACTTTATTGAGATAATTATAAGTTATCAAACAATTCTTATTGTACCCTGCAAATATTCCGTGAAGCCCATTGTCGACACTACCGTCCCAGTTAAGGTTGTTACCTGAAACAATAGCATTATCAAGGTTATTATTTGTGCTTACAGGTACCTCATCACCTGCAAGAAGCATGTACCCACCTGTATTCTTTGCTGAAATAGAATTATCAAGGAAAGAGAAAATAGTTGGTGTTGCCTTCGCGATCTCTACGCCATTCCAGGTGCCTGTTTCAGTGCTCAGATAAGTCTGACCTTTGATAGTCAATACGGTTTGGGATTGCACTTCCTGACTAAACACAAGGAATATTAATAATAAACTCTTTCTCATAAAGAACTTAATCAACGATGAATGCAAATTGCGGTTTTTAAATTATACAAATATAGCCATAAATTCACTTTCCTCGCTTGAGAACTAACACCTTGTGATCTTTATTCCAAATATTGATTAACAAGAGCTACAATATTATTAACACTATCAAAAGCTTCAGGTGTGGCCCTGCTGGCAGGGATTTTTATTTTAAACTTATTCTCTAGGAAGACAAGTAAGGAAACCATCGAAAATGAGTCTACATGTCCGCTCGAAATAAGAGGTGTATCGTATGTAATTTTGATGTCATCTTCATCTATGTATTCCTTGATAACATAATTTAAGACAATTTCTTTCATTTCTTCAATATTCATATTTCCCATCTGTAAGCGGATTATAATTAATAAATACTATTTAATTCTGATTAATCATTTTCTAGTGATGAAATATCACCAATCTCTGTTCCCCACTCTTTTGCATGCAACAATCTTCTCACTATTTTGCCACTTCTTGTTTTTGGAAGATTCTGATTGAACTCGATCTCCTGAGGCATTGCCAGTGGTGACAATTTTTTCCTGATAAAGTTCATGATCTCAAGTTCAAGGTCAGGTAGCGGAAGGAATCCGTCTTTTAAAGAGATATAAGCCTTAACTATCTCCATCTTTACCGGATCAGGCTTTGATACCACAGCTGATTCAGCTACTGCATAATGCTCAAGTAGCGCCGACTCAATCTCAAAAGGACTCACCAGATGTCCACCGGTATTAATAATATCATCATCTCTCCCGACAAACCAGAAATAGCCTTCACTATCTATATATCCGCGATCCCCCGACAGATACCAGCCATTGATAAATTTTTCTTTTGATTTTTCTAAATTATTCCAGTATCCACGCATCATTGAAGGCCATCCTGGTTTGAAAGAAATAAGTCCGATTTTGGCGGGCTCATTAACAGGTTCATGGGTATCAGGGTCAAGCACCACAGCTGATATTCCGGGAAAAGGTTTGCCCATTGAACCGGGCTTAACTTTCATTCCGGGATAATTACTGATCATAATTGATCCGGTCTCTGTTTGCCAGTATGTATCCAGGAATGGTTTACCAAAGATAGTTTCTGACCATATAACTGCTTCAGGATTTAAGGGTTCTCCCACACTTGCCAATTGGCGCAATGATGATAGATCATATTGTTTTATTAAGTTCACGTCTTCCGCCATTAGAGACCTGATAGCTGTTGGGGCTGTATACCACATCGAAATCCTGAATTTTTCAATAAACTGATACCACGCTGCCGCAGAAAAACCTTTGTCCAAAACACACTGTGTTACGCCCAGACACCAGGGTCCAATAATTCCGTATGATGTGCCTGTAACCCATCCGGGATCTGCAGTGCACCAGTAAATGTCATTATCTTTAAGATCAAGTACCCATTTTGAGGTTAAGAGTTGAGAGAAAATAGAATAATGAACATGAATAACACCCTTGGGCTGACCAGTAGTTCCTGATGTATAATGTAATACTGAAGGAGATTCAGCAGTTGTCGGAAAAACTTTAAATACTTCTACAGGTTCAGACTGCTCAAGATTAAAGGAAATCTCCTTCTCTCCCAAGGGTTTACCGTCAATATTATCAACTACGATAATATATTCGAGATGAGAAAGTTGCTGAATATTTTTCCTTATTTTGTTCAGGTGCTTTCTCTGAGTAATAATTGCTCTTGTCTGTGCATCCTGAAGTCTTACAAACAGAGATTCCTCTCCAAAAGCAGAAAAGAGTGGTTGCACTACTGCTCCTATTTTCAGAACTCCCAGAAATGAAAGATACAGCTCGGGGATCCTGTCCATAAAAAGGCACACTCTGTCTTCGCTACCGATACCAATATTTCTCAGATAATTGCCGATTGTGTTACTGGCAAGACGAATATCATTGAAAGTGTAACTTTTTTCAATCCCCCCAAATCCTTCATAGTAAAGAGCAACTTTATTACTCTTACCATTAATGCAGTTCCAATCCGAACAATACCATCCTATATTAATGATACCTCCTTCTTTATATGAAAGTTGCTTCTCTGAATCAGATGCGTCAAAATCCTTAAATATCTCTTCGTAAGTCTTCAGCATATTTAGATATTGATTATTTTTTAATATACAAATTAAGATAAAATCCCTTCTAATTTAAGTTTTAGTATTTTAATTGAATTTATGACTCCGGTTTCAAATAAAAGCTAAATTTGGGACTTTGTTCTGATAAATATCCATTATTTTACCCGCTCATGACTTTTAACTCGATCATTTATTTAGTATTCCTGACTTTTGTTGTGGCCGCTTACTATATTTTCCCTTTGAAGATCAGATGGTTATGGTTGCTCATTGCAAGTATTGCATATTATCTTTCTTTTTTCCCTGTCTTCATATTATTGCTGATATTTCTGGCTATAGCTAACTTCTTCATAGCGAAATCTTTAGCAAAAAGCCCGAATGAAAAAACAAGCATGTTGTTTGTTGCGTCAATTGCCATGAATATTCTCTTGCTTTGCTTATTTAAATATTTTAACAGTCTCTTCCCTGATTTCAGAATTCATTTATATTCAGTTGATTTCTTTTTCCGTACTAATGTATTAAACAAGATGATTTTGCCATTGGGCTTATCTTACCTGACGTTTACTATACTCAGTTACCTGATTGAAATTAAAAGAAAAACCATACAACCTGAAACCCATTTTGGATATTTTTCACTATATCTTTTCTTTTTTCCTAAAATAGCTCAAGGCCCGATAGAAAGGCCTCAGAACCTTATTAATCAATTGCACCAGAATCCTAAAGTGAATTACTCTATGGTAGCTGAGGGTTTGAAATTGATACTGATGGGTTATTTTAAAAAAATAGTTATCGCCGACAGGCTGTCAATTTATGTAAATGCTATATATGACAACAGTAGCCAACACAATGGCACCTCTCTTGCCGTTGCAACTTTCTTTTTTGCAATACAGATATATGCCGACTTCTCCGGATACACAGATATTGCAATTGGCTCGGCAAAATTATTTGGGATTAATCTGTCAGATAACTTTAAGAGACCCTATTTTTCAACTTCGATCAAAGAATTCTGGAACAGATGGCATATAACCTTTTCAACATGGCTGCGCGATTATATCTTCCTTCCTCTTGCATATTTTCTGTCAGGCTACCTGAAGAAAGAAAAGTATTTTTTCATCTCTAAAGAAAAATGGATATATCTTATCGCAACCCTTATAACTTTTTCGATATGTGGCATTTGGCATGGTGTAGGATGGAATTATTTATTCTGGGGATTACTTTTTGGTGTATATCTTACCTACTCAAATTGGACAAAAGATCTTAATAAAAAAATCAGAAAATGGTTGCACATTAAGAAATCTTCCGGTATTTATTTATCTTTCAACGTCATTACAACCTTTGTATTGATCCTGATCAGCTGGATCTTTTTCAGGGCCAATTCATTACAGGATGCAATCCATATTTTAAATAAAATATTTACTTCATCCGGTCCTGTCTTCTTCCACTCACCATACGATCTGGTATATGCTGCACTAGGCATCGCAGCACTCATTGCAATTGACATTAAAGCTGAGTATTTTAATACCCAATGGCTGGTGCTTCACAATAAACATTTCAGTATCAGGGTTGCCGGGATCATTATTCTGGTCATTGCAATCCTGCTGCTGGGAGTGTTTGACGGAGGTCAGTTCATCTATTTTCAATTTTAACAGAGATATAAGTGAAAAATAACAGCAATAATATAATGATTAGATTTTTTCTAAAACTGACCTTAATAGTTTTGCTTCTTATACTGATTGATCATGAAAGCGGCATAATTGAAAACCACTTCTATTTCCATGAGAATAACGGAGAAGGATCTCAGATAAGTTTTGTGATTAACGATGTAACGGCTGATATGCTGATATTCGGCTCTTCACGGGCTAACCATCATTATGTCCCGGAAGTATTTGAAAACAGGCTCCATTATACCTGTTATAATGCAGGCAAAGACGGCAACTTCCTGCTTTACAATTATGCTATTTTTAAAGCTATCGTCAAACGATATGATCCTAAATTAGTAATATTTGATATCAGGCCTTATGAGCTTGGAGATATTGATTCAGAATATGAAAGGCTATCTCTGTTAATGCCCTATTACAACAATATACCTGAGATCAGGCAGGTCGTAGATTTAAGAGGGCCGTTTGAAAAATTAAAACACATATCTTCTATCTACCCATACAACTCAATGCTGTTTCAAATAATCAGAGGAAATCTTAAAAAAGATAAAGGTACGGAGTCTGATTCTGAAGGTTATATTCCTCTTCACAAGTTAATGAAAAAAGAAAAAATAAAACATTGGGATCTGAGCAATATCTCAATTGACCAGAACAAAATCAATGCATTGTATGACATTATCTCTACCTGCAAACAAAAGCATATTGAACTTGTATTCGTATATTCTCCAATCTGGAAAATTAATGATGAAAAAAATAATCAGATTTCAAAAATATGCTCTGCTCAAAACATCCGTTATTTCGACATGTCAAATGACACAGAGTTCATGAATAATCCACAATATTTTGAAGATCTAAGCCATTTAAACGATGAAGGAGCAAGAATATTCTCAAATCTGCTCGCCAATAAATTGCTGGTTTCAGATAGAGAAGCCGGTAATGGCATTTTTTCTAAGTAAGAATGAAGTCTAATAACTTTTCGTTCCTTTTTACTAATGTAAAATTATTGCAAAAGTTATCATATGAAAGTTCTCCAATCCTTCCTCTGTCAATCTCTCCGTAATACAGTTTATGCACTGCATCATTCAATGATTCAATACTCCCCATCTTATAAGGAATTCCACAGTTATTTTCCTTAAAGTAATAATTTATGGAAGAAATATCAGCGTAAATAACGGGCTTTGCCATCTTCATTGCGCCTAACGACAGCATTTGCCCCGATGCTCCGACATTCTCTTTTAAAGGTACAATAACTCCGACTGATTTGCTCATCAATCCGTTGAAAAGAGAGTGATCGATTTCCTCATAAAGGACTACATTAGACGGCAGTTCTTTAGGCCCGATATCCTTATTCGACCTGGATACTACCAATACAAATTTTATCCCGGGATTGCGTCTTGCACATTCAAGTATCAGGGAATAATCTCTGTTAGTATAACCTCCGGTGAACAGATAGTCACCTTCAATTGAAATCGAAGAGTCAGTTGTAAAGCCCGGATTCTCACAATAAGGAATAAAATGTGCGGCATTTTTTGCCAGACGGTTAAAATAGTCCATTTCATCGGGCGATTGAACAATAACAGTAACATATTCAGAGTTTAGCAGGAATTTAAGAATTCTTTTAACAATTTTCTTTGATCCTAAGCTGTGCACATAAAAATTATACATGTACAAATGATACCCTGAACCGAGATACCTGCCAAACAACCTTGTTAACAGCATATAAGCATAATGCCCGGCAAAAGAGATATTTTTTTTGTCTTTTAACCTTTTAACACCAAAAAGAAGCTTTACAAAACACTGAATCTCCCGGATCAATATCTCGCCTTTGCTCATAAACATTTTGCTGAATCTATTCCTGTAGAACCAGTAGATATCAAAATCCAGATCTCTGTCTTTAATGTAATTAACAAATGAATTATCATCAAAGTAACACTTATACAATTCAACGATTCTAAATTTCATCTTGCATATGATAATGGAATGTTATAGGCTTGCCTGCGCATGGCCGTTTTTTCTGTTTCGCAGAAAGGTCTTAAACTGAAGTAAAGGCGCAAAAGTCCATTTTATACCATCCACAACAATGAACCCATTCATTTCATTTATTGTATGTATTGTCTTCATACCCCTGTTATTCCTGTTCTTTTTGTTAATAGTTATTGTAAAATATGGCTCTTCGACAACCTTATTCTCATCCAGTTCAATTATCTTATTAACCGTCATGGAATCACCGTATTGTTTCCTGCAATTCTGGGCAGGCCTGTAAATATTGCCATCGACCTCTATGAAATTACCTGCAGGCCGGGTACCATCTATTCCTCTTTTAACAGGATTTCCGGGATGAGGGATATAAGGACCTAATAAATTCGTCAGAATGAAAAACATGTAGTTTGTAATCGTGACTTCCATTTTCAGATAATGTTCCAAAGATCCAATATATTCCATCCTTTTTCAGGATCGAACAGTCACGCAATGGCAGATCAAGTATATCCTTTACGAACACCACAGATTCTGTTAAAGGATCAAATTCATAACATGACAATTTACCGCTTTTACCGGCTTCAGGAAACATGTATGTTTTATTGTTTTCCGTAACCATGTACGGATATGAAAGATGACTTTTTGTGTCGAGAAGGCCTTTATATTTTATCAGTTTAAAATTTTTATCAAGAGTCATCATTGATATTTTTCCATAATCCTCTTTAAACGGATATTCCTCATGAAGAATGATTATTCTGTCGTCTTTTGTGCTGAATAGGAATGGATCAGCGTAATAAGTTTCAATGGAGTCTTCCATTAACCATTTAATATCAGGATTGAAGTTTTTAGACCGTATTATATCCCCGATATCGCCCTCTGCAATTCCGATAATCCATTTTTTGAAAAATAATTTTTCAAAAATATTTTGTAATGATGCCTGCCATTTTATCAGTGTTTAAGAATTAGTATTTCAATTATTTTTCCTGATTTACCAGATCGTTAAACAGAATTCTGATCTCTTCAATTTTGGCCGTATTTAATACATGATGGCGTTCAACATATGTTTTCGCTCTTTCAGAGAGCTCCTCAGAACTGACACCATCCTGCATTGCAGAAACAAGGATCTCAATATCTCCGTGAGCAACCTTTCCGAGGTTTTCATTTTCAATTATAGAACCCGGATCAACATATAATGACAAAACAGGTATGCCATACGCCCATGCCTCGATGAATATATTTGGAAACCCTTCCATATGAGATGTGCTTATCAGAGCTCTCGAATTTGCAATCAGTTTCAGGGCATCAGAATGGCAAAGTTCTCCCTTGAGAGTTACGTTTTTAAAGGATTTTAATTTTTCATAATAAAATCTTCCTGCTTTATCACGGGGAGGACCGATTACAACGTATTTAGCAAATGGAGTCCTTTCAACAAGATTAAAGAACTCCACAATTCCTTTATGTTTGTCAAGCCAGCCTACATAAATAAAATAATCGTGAGTAGGATTGGCAATTGCCGGGATCCTGGTTATGTCGATCATATTAGGGAACAACATTGATTTCTTACCTTTTTTGAGAAGAAGTTGCTTCTGACCTTCATGCTGAACAAATACAAAATCTGATTTTCTGATCAGCCTTGGATGAATTATTTCGATAAGCATGCCATTGAAAATTCCCCAAAGATTGTGAAGAGTATTAAGATAATGATGTTTCAGCCTCATCCTGAAACTCATTACGTCAAGGTCTTCCGCCAATCCCATAATAAATTTGGCTTTCACCTTCCTTGCAGCCCAATATGTAATAAGATGCCGCGAATCACGAATGCGGCAATAATAGACATCCGCTTTCTGATCTACCATAGTTGCGTATAATCGGGGAAGTCTGTGAGTTATGGTTCGCAGTATTCTGATACCTCTATCCCAACCTTCTATAGGCATAACTTTGATTCCGTCGGGAGTCTCAAAACCCTTCGTAATTTCATAATCCAGAACAACCACTTCATGCCCACCTTTGGCCAGCGCAATAGCAAGTAACGCCATTTGCAGTTCCCCACCCCCACTGGTTCTGCCCCTTAATGCCCTTGCAATATTACCCCAAAAACAAATTTTCATATTTTACGTTTTTTTAAGAGCCCCGTTTTAACAGCACACAACTTTTAACCTTAAATCTTATTCTGCTATTGTTTTACATCAACCGGTACAATCTGTGGATTTAGTTTAAATTCATTCGCCTGGTAAAATGAAACATACTTCCTTACACACTCTTCTATACTGAATCGCCTCTTGTAATATTCAATAAGATCGCTCTTTTTAATTTGTTCCCTGTTTTCAAGATATGATCGTACAGAAAGATAATAATCGTCTTCAGAAACTGATTTTGACAAATAACCGGTTTTCCCATCTTCAATAGTATTGATAAGACCTCCGACAGGAGTACAAATTGGCACACATCCGCATGCAAGCGCTTCTAAAATACTGATTGGCATGCCTTCGCGTACTGAACTCAGACAAAAAACGTCAGCGTTTAAGAGATAGTCTGAGACATTATGTTTTTCTCCAAGAAAAACAATTTTATCGCAGGCCATTTTTTTCAGGATTCTTCCTTCTTCGGATTCAAATCCTGACCCGATGATGATCAGGACTGCATGGTCGCCATCTGAAACTATCCTGTTAAACACATTAATCAACATCCTTTGATTTTTTGCCTTATTACATGTCCCGATATGAAGGAAAACCGAGTCACCCATATTCCTGTAATTCTGAATTTCATTCCTTACCTCCGAATATTCAGGAGTTGGTTTCGGAATTGCTCTGCCATTATATATTTCTCCATAGGGAGCTGTCTTATAATAAGTTAAGTAACGTTGTGTAACCTCGTCCGAAATTGTAACAGCCTTCATTCTGTTGTTTGAAAAAAAGTAACGTCTTATCCAGTATTCAATTGAACTTTTGACTTCGCTATTTGGAAAACTGTGTATTGTATAAAAAAACTTTACCCTGGAAAAAAGAAATGTCAATGGGAAAAAATAATTTACAAGATTAAGATGGCAATGAACTATCTGTGGTTTAAGTTCTTTTATCAGCTTATAAAACACCAAAATATTGCTAAGTCTGAAACCTAAAGGAATATTAAGATTTAAGTATTTTGTCTTTTCCGATATGTCCTGCCTGTAAAACCCAAAATTTCCCTGTTTATCGTCACGTAATACAACCAAGGTCACATCATGTCCCTGTTGTGCCAGTTCATTCGCAAAATCCACCACGAATCGCTCTGCCCCACCCGGAGCCAAATTATAGATTATCTGAAGGATTTTCATAATCTGACTATTTCAATTTTCAGCATCTTCGTATAATTAATTTAATGATTCAATATACTCAATTATTCTTTTACTCTGATAGTTATAGTTAAAAACTGTGTTTGTAAGCTCTCTGCCTGCGCCTGCTACCTTTAAAGCCGACTCATAATTATTAAGTACATAATCAAGTTTTTCAGACAGGCCATTAATGTCACCAGGTTCAACCAGAAATGCATTTAAGCCGTCAGTTAAATATTCCGGAATTTCTCCGACATTCACTGTAATCACAGGCTTCGATGTTGAAAGGTATTCAGTAAGTTTTGATGGGAATGATGCCTGTGTCTCAAGGCTTCTCGCTCTCACCATAACGAGGATATAAGAATGAGTAATATATTTAATAATTTCATCCCTCGGCAGGTATTTCAAAACTTCAGCTTCTGATTCAATTTTGAGCTCATCAATAAGATCAGTTAACAGTTTTTTATCCTTTTCTGAGCAAAAACCGCCCAGGACAAGATGAATCTCAGGATGCTTGTTTCTTATCGCAGCAAATGCTCTGACAAGTGTGTCAATATTATCTCTGTCAAAAGTCAATCCTCCGAAGTATCCAACATAACTATAGGGTAATGGTGCAAGCTCATTGTTTAAAAACCTGGTGGGATCAACAGTGCTTGGAATAAGAAATAACTTCTTATCCGGGACACCTCTTTGTCTGAAAAAATCAATCAGAAAATGTGAAATGCAAAAAATGCCATCGCAATAAAATGATTCAAGGGCAAGTTTGATTAATCCTTCCTTTTTCTTAAAATATCCGTTACGATAAAATAATAATGGATGTTCACTGCATTCCCTGATCAATTTCGAATTATTACCCCGAGCCAAAAACCATCCGAACAGGTGAGTAAAAAGCCGCATTGTATACACTACTGTACAGTCAATATCTTCTTCTTTCCTGATTCTTTTTAATAACAGGAATGTTTTGAAATATTTAATGAATTTATGCCACCGGCGAATTATAAAATGCCTGTTTCTTGTTTTTTGATTGAAAGGGTGATAATATTTAATGCCCTCCGTTATTCCCTCACCGTATGGTGTATAATCGCTTCCGAAACAAACCACGTGAACATTTATCCCCGATTCTGTCAGTCCTTTCGCATAGGTATAGACCCGGTTTGTACTCGCGTCTCCTTCGGGGAACGTAAAATTATCGCCAAAAATTACATAAGCCATAACTCGGTGCGCGTTTAATAATTTACCGTATCCAATTCCGGTTCGATAGCTTTCTCTTGTTTGACTCTGGGAGGCGGAAAAAGTTGAAACATCCAGAAACACATCAGCAATGGATACAAAATAATACTATAACTAATTGATATAAAGAATATTATAAAAAACAACAAAAACTTCCCATTGAAATTGAAGTACCTGGCAAAAAAGAATGAACTACTGAGAGATGATATGAAAAAAAACAGAAATCCGACGATCCCGAATTGAGCGAGCAGGTTTCCGATTCCCGAAATAGGAGCAATTCTGGCTCCTATGTTATTTACCCAACTCTTATCATTTTCAGGCCCCAGTCCTAATATCGGATTAGCCTTAAAGTCCACAAACGTAATCAGAAACGAGGTAAATCGCTGGGGAGTTGATTCGTAATCCTGTCCAACCGTACTTAATATCATCTGATCAAGTGTATTTTTCTCATTAACAACACCAACAATCTTATTGCTCATAAATGGTAATGTGGAAATATAGATCAAGGCGACAATGGCGACAGGGAATAACAGAAGCACTTTTGACAGATCTTTCCCCAGGATATAGAATATCATGATTAACATAAATATCACATACCCCGTTGTCGACATGGAAGATACGAGAGCCATAACTAAAACTACAAAACGCTTCTTGCTGTTTTTATCTTCATTTGTTATAAAAAGGTTTATGAACATTGCAAGACAGAGATAAACAGCAAAGCACCCGGGTTCCTGAGTATATCCGGAATTTCTTGGTATAATGAAATCAATAATTGAGTATGTAGTAGGCTGAACAGAATAAAATATAATATTTAATCCTTCGCCTGTCACATTTGAGAAGGTCGTTATTCCAGGGATTTTACTTAAAATATAAAAAAGGGTATCTCCTCTTAGAATTGTCTGAATTCCCCACATAGCCAGACCTATAATTGCGAGGTAATACAGGATGTGCTCATATATCTTGAAAAGATTTGTACCCAGGGCTTTTATAAATGCATATACAACAAAAAACTTTAAATAATATGTAATCAGAAAGCTCGGATGCAACACACCGTCTTTCATTGTAATCGCAACGAAATAGATAGTAAAGCCTAACAGCAGCAGATAGAAGTTTTTATCAAACCGGATATTCCACCTTAAAGCCAGGATTCCGCTTAATATTATGGGTAAAGCCACACCTATCGGATTTTCGGTGAATGATGCCGATTCAAAAAATCTATTCCCGGTGGCCGCGTATAAAACAAGGGCCAGCACACAAAAAAAATCAAAATATGAAATACCCGGAGCATCGGTTGTGGTTGCCTTTGGAAAATATGTGTCGATATAACTCATCTACTGCTTGTTAGTAATATCCTGGCCAAATTTAATTTTCAGATATTTTTTTAAAAATGGAAATGATTCCTGTCATTTCTTTTCTCCTCCTAAGAGATACTTAATTACTTCCAATATTGCTTTAGCTCCAATTACATTATTAATAAGTGCAAGAATATATACGAAGTTCAATGATTTTCTTAGGTATAATATTTTTCTGTAGCCGAAAAAACTTTTTAATGCTCTTTTATGATCCTTTAAAATACGCAAAGCTTCTTGTTTTTGTCCCAGCCGTAGCAATGAATAAGCTTTGTAAAGAACTATCCTGCTGTCGTATGGCGAATTTTCAATTCCTCTCTGTGTAACATCTGAGAGTTGTTCGAATTTCCCCTGGCTTATAAGCAGCGGACAAACTTTATAGATACAATTTGGTACAGGCACATTATTGATAGCCTCGCAATAAGCATCTGTTGCTTTGGAAAAATCTCCCGTTCTCAGATATATATCTCCCGATAGCTCCAGCGCAAGATATTTTAAGGAATTAACCTGAAACTCATTTTTATGATTCAGTACAGATTGCCACATATAGCTGGTGATCCTTCTCCCATCGCAGGCGTTTTTGTCTTCTATAACCGGCAGAACATATTGCTGAATCAGCCAGGGTGCTTTTCCGGCACAATCAATCGATTTATTAATAGAATCCAAAGCAGCATTGTTGTCACCTTCGTCAGAATAGATCCTGGCATGCAAATAATAGATCCAGGCATAATCAGGTAGTATCTTTTCCAAATCCCTGAGGTATTTCAGGGAAAGCTCATTGAGATTAAACAAAAAGGCAGCCCTCGAAGCTTCAATAAGCGGTGAGATCTTATCATTCTGGCTCCTTGCATTTAATAAGCAGTTATCAATTCTTTCAAAATAAAGTTCTTTCCAGTTTACCGGGAAGTTTGTTTTATACTCGTAATTAAATAATAACGGTGTGGCTGAGCAATAATATAACTCAGCCAGTGGCTTCGATTCAAATTTTCTGATACGGTCGGCTATTGAAATATCTATGTTTGAGGCAATCATAATATTCTCCCAGACATACTCTCCCCAGCTTGGTGCGAGTTTTTTGACTTTTTGCTGAACGTTGCTGATTATCTGTTTTGATTCTTCCGGATTATTGATGTAATATTCAACAAGTTCCAGCACATTCTGCTCATTGTATGGGATGTATTCCTTCCATGGAATCCAGAAGTCCTTTATCAATTGGTTATCTTCATGACTGAATAACAGACAACCATTCATTGCCGCTTCATAAGACCGGTTCGATAATGTATGAGCCCAGTCAATCACTATTTTACTCCGCTGGTAATAGGTATAAATTTCGGGACGATCAATGCCAGTGTAATATCTGATATCAATCCCATTCTTATTTGAATCTGACAATTTATATAATGTCTTATACCTGTCGTGATAAAAAGAGGCATTATAGTTAGATATTGCGATGACGTCAATTTCCCGTTTTTCAAATCCCGCATTTATCAAGCCGGGAACAGGAAGTGAAACAGCGCAATTTGACAACGGCAACAGATTTACGTCCAGTGCAGCATAAACCTGCCTGTCGATTGTTGCATGATTAATAAAATCGAACAGTTCAACAATTTTTCTGTTAAAAATAGTGTCTGACCATGCATCACGCGTAAATAAAATTGTTTTGACAGGACAGAGATATATGTCTGTTACGTAATTCAGAACAGAAGTTTCGCAAGTTACAATGTCGGGATACCATCCATCCGGTAGTTTTCTGAAGACTTCAAGAATTGAAATGGGTTCGAAAAATCTCAATATCGGAATTTCTTTATTCTCATACACAAGCTTTTCATCCGGAACCGGACCCCATAAAATGATATCCTGTTCGAAGAGTGATTTAAAACCTTCAATGCCCCAGCCAATTATGCGGTGTTCTATTGTGCCAAGATTAAATAAAAGTATTTTCATTAACGCATTTTATTTTTTCCTAAATTCTTTTAACAGAGAAAGCAATCCCAATCGTTTGTTTAGTTCCGTGAAAGAATAATAGAAAGAAAACACTATAATAAGGGAACCGGCAATGTACACATAAGGAGGATTTAACAGTCTGCTAATCATAAAACAAGCTAAACCGACGGCAAATTGGACACCAAATATCTTATAGAAGTTTCTTTCGAAGACGAAAGTATATTTCTTGTATGTAATCAGAAAAACCTGTGTGAGGTACAGGAGGTAGCTTACAAAAAACGAAATTCCCAATCCTTCCAAACCCATCCATAAATAGCCCAGCACATTTAATCCTACCATGTAGATATTAACTATCAACTCATTATAAAAGAAGAGCTTGGAATCCCCTTTGGCAATTATCAGATATGCAATAGGCCAGCTGGCAGCCTTAAAGAAAATACCCAGGGCAGCCCAATGGATCATACTGTCGATAGGCAAAAATCTTGATGAATAGAGCAGGAGGACTATCCAGTTTATGAAAATCATGAATACAGTTAATATCGGGGCAAGTATCAGAAGAGCAACCTCGCCCTGCTGATTGATAATATTTTTTGCTTTTCCTATGTCATGAACAATTCCCGAGAGCCTTGGGAAATAGTCTGTTGCCATTGCAGCGAATACCATTCCAACATAGGTATTGATAATAGAAAATCCGGCATTGTATAATCCCACCTGTTCCACCCCCCCCTGATGACTTATAAAAACCCTCACGACATATGAAGTCCCCATAGTTATCATGGAACTTAAACTGAGAAAAAAGCCCATACGGACCATATCTCCACCCTCGGAAAACAGGGTTGCCCTGTCTATCTGAACTTTTTCTATTTTTATCTTGGAACTAAAATACCACGACAGGAATAAAGTCACAAATGAGCTAAGTATTATTGCAGGGACAATACCCTTTGTTCCCCATACGTAGTAGATAGGAATGGATGTGAACAATGCAACCGTAACGCCTGCGATATCGGCTTTGGCGAGATACTGAAGCTTTCGCATTCCCTGCAAAACAACCAACTGTCCCGCACTTATCTGAGCCAGCAGAAGTGTTATGGAAATAAGGACAAAAGCGAACGTATAGTCTTTATTGCCAAATGTCAGTTCACTGAGCCAGGGAGCAAAACTCAATGTAAAGACCGTACCAACAATACCTGTTATCCATACCAGCCTTCTCAGAACAGCCACCGATGTACCTACTCTTTTAGCATCTCCGGTAGTATTTGCCGCGGCAACATTTTTCACAGCGCTTGTACTTAAGCCCATATTTGAAATGGAGCTGATCAGCCCGGTTGTGGATGTAAGCAACCCTGCTATTCCCATACCAGCAGGTCCTAAAAGAATCGCAATAAACTTTGATCTTACAATTGATATTATGATATTATATACCTGAACGCCACCGAAAATGGAGGTTGCTTTCATTATCTGGCGATAGGAGGATTGCTCTTCGGACATTTTAAATATATTACTTAATCAGAGTGATTTAAATGATTATCAGGTTAATTCTGGTTAAAGCTATTTATGATTTCAACAACTCGTTTAGATTCATTCTCATTCATTACCTGACTTATCGGAAGACTCAATACCTCATTATGAATACTTTCGGTAATCGGAAAGCTCAACAGATTCCATTCCTTATAAGCAAGCTGTTTATGAGGCGGAATAGGATAGTGAATTATAGTCTGTACATTATTTTCCAACAGGAATTTCTGAAGTTCATCGCGTTGTTTGCATCGGACAACGAATACATGCCAGACGTGCCCGTTATCAGGTAATGGACCGGTTCCTGGTAATATAATGCGATTGTTTTTAATATTTTCAATATAAAAACGGGCAATCTGACGCCGGCGCTTGTTATCGTCATCAAGACGTTTCAGCTTAACAGTAAGAATTGCAGCCTGAATTTCATCGAGACGGGAATTCAGGCCCTGATAAATATTCTGATACTTTACTTTTGAGCCGTAATTGGCAATTGCACGGATAATCTCAGCAAGGTCGTCGTCATCAGTTGTCACTGCACCGCCATCTCCAAGAGCGCCAAGATTTTTACCAGGGTAAAAACTATGTCCTGACGCATTACCCAGCGAACCGGTTCTTCTATCCTCAAAATAGCAACCCTGCGCCTGTGCGCTGTCTTCTATCAGTTTAAGATCATATTTCTCCACCAGCCGGGTAATCTCCGGATGCATTGCATTGCGGCCATACAGATGTACAATCATTATACCTTTTGTACGCTCAGAAATTTTCTCCTCAATTTTAAACGGGTCAATATTGTAGGTGTTGATATCTGGTTCGACCAGTATTGGTTTAAGTCTGTTATCAGTAATGGCCAGTATTGAAGCAATATAGGTATTCGCCGGAACGATTATTTCATCACCTTCCCTGAGATTACCTGAAATCATATAAGCTTTTAAAATCAGCCTTAATGCATCTAACCCGTTGGCCACTCCGATGCAATGTTTAACGCCTGTAAAACCTGCGTATTCCTTTTCGAACACTTTCACTTCATTGCCATGAAGATACCAGCCAGAATTCAAAACCCGCTTTACAGCATCTGAAAGACCAGGCTCGAAGCTGTCATTTATTTTTTTTAAATCAAGAAATTGTATCATTGCTTAACTATACGGGAATTTACAATTTTATAATCTGAGTTGCACTCAATGCAATGCAGAGAGTCGTCCAGCTTATGTCCGCAATTACAGACAAATGCAGTTTGCCTTGCCGGGTTTCCAACCCAGAGAGTGTTGTTGGGAATGTTTTTTGTAACAACGCTTCCGGCGCCTATCAAGGCATATTCTCCGATGGTAACTCCTGCTATAATGGTTGCATTTGCGCCAAGCGAAGCTCCCTGACGGGCGATTGTACGTGCAATCTTGAAATTATGCTTTGATCGCGGATACAAGTCATTTGTAAATGTCACATTGGGTCCGATGTGTACATTATCCTCTATAGTAATCCCATCCCAGATATACACTCCGCATTTTACAGTCACATTGTCTCCTATTATCACATCGTTTTCAATAAAGCAGAATGCATTGATATTACAATGATTTCCAATTTTAGCATTTGGTAATATAATCGAGTGTTGCCAGACCAAAGTTTCAGTTCCAATATTCTTTGTCTGAACGTCAGATAGCGGATGAATGTTCATTTTTGAAAATTTTAAACTTATCATATTCTCTCAGGTAGTCATCTTTATCATACAGATGAGATGCCAGAACGAGGCAGATTGCTCCGGATGAAAAATTTATTATCTCCCTCCATATTCCCGGTACAACATACAATCCATAGTATGGCCTGTTTAATTGAACAACTTTTCTGTTTTTGCCATCGTCGAGCAATACATCGAAACAACCGCTGGCAGCAACTATCAGCTGCTGTAATTCCTTATGAGCATGTCCGCCTCTCTCGGCACCTCCCGGAACATCATAGAGATAATATATCCTCTTTATGTCGAATGGCAGATCACCTGAGCCTTCAATAGCCGTAATATTTCCTGAACGATTATGAATTTTATTGAGTTCAAGAACAGAACAGTCATATATTGTTGATTTTGATTTCATTTTTTAAAAGCTAAGAATTCATCAAAATTTCTTATATAATCACTCTCGTCGTATGCCGTCGATGTAAGTATAAGTCCAAGTGAGTTAGTTGAAAAATTTTCAAGTCTGCGAAAGACCATTTTTTCAACATACAACCCATAATATGACCTGTTAAGCGAATATTTTTTTTCCTCTGTCCCATCATGAAGTATAACATCGAAACTTCCGGAAATTGCCACTATAAACTCTTCAGATTGTTTGAAGGCATGACTGCCCCTGTATTCACCACCAGGAACATCATAGATCCAATAAACCCTGCTGATCTTAAAAGGAATATGGTTTTTCTCCTCGATGAATGACAAATTACCCCGATGATCTTCAATTTTCGGAAGATTGATGATTCTCATTTTGTTCTTATCAAGAGTTTTAATTACAATATATTACAAGTTGCCCATTTAAAGTAAAAACTTTATTAAGATATCCCATCACTTGTATTCAACAATATGCACGTAAAACTATATAAAAAAATATAATCGGATCAATAATTTTGATTAACGATATGATATGATCAACGAACACCTGATTTAGCCGTGATTTTTGATTTTGTGTACCATTTCGAATCAAAATTATAACACAAAATTACTCAAAAAGATAAATGTAACGAGACATTTTTTTTTTAGAACTTCTTAATCAGTATATTAAGAAGATAAAAAATTCAATATTTTAGTGTAAGATTTTGATAAACTTATAACTAAAAGTTATATGTTTGTAAAATAAACTATGATCTTTATCAAAATTAATTGTCCCATATGAAGAAAGTTTTTATAGTATTATTTATTACTATAAATATTACTTTATCTCTTAGAGGAACAACTTATTATGTATCACCAACAGGTAATGACGCAGCAGCAGGAACAATAAGTTCTCCCTGGGCGACATGGCATTATTCATTTAACAGGTTGAATGCGGGTGATATTCTCTATGTAAGAGGAGGCATCTACAGACCGGCAGGAATATACAGCGGAGGAGCATATGTTGGTGCAAGGATCGCCTATAAGAACGGCACATCTTCAAATCCGATTACTATCAGTGCATATGGTGCTGAAGTTCCGGTCCTTGATTGTTCAAACGTTACCCAGGAGGGCTGGAAAGTTGGAATTTCGGTAGATGGTTGTAGTTATATACGCTTCAAAGGATTGACAGTTCAGAACGTTAATGAGCATGGTTATGGAGGCAGGCCCGCAGATGGCTGGGTCGGTGGCGCTTCAAATCATATTACCCTCGAACAATGTACCCTTACGCGCTGCGGAGGAGGATTTTCCTTCGGAGGATCATGCGACTATATATATTTTACAAACTGTGATTCGTATAATAACTGTGATCTCCTTTTTGGAGCCAGTTCAAGCGGAGGCGCCGGTGGCTATTGCAATGGATTTAGTCAGAATGGCAACGCCGGAACTCACGTATTTTACGAGGGCTGCAGAGCATGGAACAACTCCGATGACGGATTTGACAATATGGGTGGTGCCGGTTATATCACTTATAATAATTGCTGGGCATTTGAAAATGGACATACATTAGGTGACTGGACAGATATAGTTGGTGACGGTGACGGATTTAAACTTGGACTTACTCCCGAGCCTAAAGAAGCGGGAGCGCAGCGCATATGTACTAATTGTGTTGCATGGAACAACGACCTTGGTGGGTTTGATGAATCACAGGATTACGGTCCGGTATGCGATATGACTTTATATAATTGTACCGCATATAATAATAAAAGGTCGGGGTTCGGATTCTATTCGACTTCCGGAGGGTATACCGGGATCGCAACTTTGAAGAACTGCATCTCTTACAAAAATGATATAAGTGGCGGAGGCAGACAAAATGTTGACCTTCGTGCCAGCTGCATACTCTCAAATAACAGCTGGCAATCCGGAACCGTTACTGATGCCGATTTTGTTTCTCTTACTGCATCAGCTGCCAGCGGTCCCAGAAAAGCCGATGGCAGTTTGCCTGATATAAGTTTCATGCATCTTGCTGCCGTATCAAAATTAAAAGATGCCGGTACAAATGTCGGACTTCCATATTATGGCAGTGCCCCCGATATCGGAGCATTCGAAACCGGTGCTCCTGTAACCGTCGTCATACCTGTTTATGTTTCATCATTAATCGGAAACTCCACACCAACAATACTGGAGATGACATATAATGCTGCTCTGGCAAATGTTGTTCCGTCAGCTTCTGCTTTTTCCGTTAAGGTAAATTCAGCAGCCCTCGCTGTAAGCAGTTTAAAAATTTCCGGATCTAAAGTTCTGCTGACCCTTCAGAAAGCTGTAAAATTTGGCGAGGTAGTTACTGTATCATACACAAAACCATCATCTAACCCTTTGCAGACGGCTACGGGCGGACAGGCAATAAACATAAGTCTCAGACCTGTTACGAATAATTTGAAAGATGCTAGTCAGCCCAAATCACCTCCTGTTATTACTTTGAATAATATGAGCGATGCGTATTCCGGATTTGTTTATGAAATTGAACCTTTTGTAAGTTATGATTTGACTACCGAAGAGATAACTTATAAATGGAATGTGGCAAGCAATATCTCTGTTTCATCTACTACCTCACCAAAGATACAATTCCTTGCACCCTCAGTTAATTCATCACAGACTATACAATTTCAGTTTAATGTGAGTGTAGGAACAACAGTAGTCTCAAAAACAATTCCAATAAAAATCCTGCCCTATAAACCTGGTCTGGAAATCGCAAAAATAAAAAAAACCGGAGCTAGCGGTTCTTTAGCACCTGATGCTCCCATAAATGCGACAGACGGAAACGCCTTAACAAAATGGACAGCCAACGGCGACAACCAATGGCTCTGTTTTTCTCTCTCCCAACCATTCAAAATCCATCATCTGGAGATTGCCTTTTTGTCGGGGCAGAAATACAGCTCTTTCTTTGATATATACGCATCAAAGGATAGTATTAACTGGCAGCCAATTCTGCTTAAATCAACATCCTGCAATTTCTCCGGAGATAATCAGGTTTTTGTTTTTCCTGAGATGTCTACCGCAGAGGAATATTCATACCTGAAATATGTCGGACACGGCAATTCACTTAACAGCTCGAATATTGTTTCAGAATTTAAAGTTTTTGGCTCAGCGTCAGCAATCCTCAGCACTGCAAAAAAGCCAGATATGGTTATTTATCCCAACCCGGTTAGGAATATGTTGAATATCTCTCTGGGAGAGCCTTCAAGGAAGCCTGATAAAATCAGAATTATTGACTACTCAGGTAAAATAATGCTGGAGGAAATGTTAGATCCTGAGCTTAAAAATCTGCAAATACCAGTTAGCCTTAAATCAGGCTTATATATTGTGGAATTAGGATCAAAAAATGTATTTCTATTTGCCCAAAGTCTGATAGTCTCCAATTAGAATTTCCTTAACTTCTGATTATTCCTTTTGAACCCGGGAATTATAAACCTACATTGAACATCAGTGAGAAAATTGATCACCAATTCCGGCTTAACCAGATATTGATATTATATTTATACGTTCATTGTCCGGAGTAAAAAAGCGCTTAAATGGGGAAATTGCAAATCAAAAAAAGGAGTCTGTTTTTATTGGGTTTTATTTTGTTTTTTGGATTTGCTCTCTGGTACATATTTCTTTTGCCGGCTTTCCACTATCTCTCAGGCTATCTCTCAAAATCAGATCATGTTAGTGCGAATATTCTGGTTGTTGAAGCCTGGCTGCCGGAATATGCGCTTGAGCTGTCTGTAAAGGAATTTAAGAAAAATCCATACGATTATATTGTTACAACAGGCCTTAAAACTTCGAATGCGTACAGGAGAGTATCAGCTAATGGGTACGTGATATTTCATACTCCGGAAAACCGGTTGGAGCCATCACAGACAAAATCGCATTCAATAGAAATTGACGCTTTCAGTGAATTGGGAGGGGATAATCGTGCTCATTTTAATTTTTACATGAATGATTCCCTGACCGCTGATTTTTTAGCTCTCAGGAGAAAGAAAACTTACAAAGTTAAATGGAAGGGAAATATTAACAGGATCGATTCAATTATGCTTCAATTCGATAATGACCGGTGGGGTGAGCTGGGAGACAGGAATTTATTTGTCAGAGAAATTATAATAGATAATAAGATAACAATACCCAATCCTTCTAATTCAAAGTATATTGTAACTGATATTGATGGCAGAAAGACTTTTGATAATTATTATTCTAACGCTGAGTTTGCCAGGGATCAATTAAGACTATTAGGTATTGACTCTTCTTCAATAACAGCTGCATATGGAGAAAAAGTTGAGGTCAACCGTACCCTTACGAGCGCTCTGGCATTTCGCGACTGGTTACAAAAGTCACATATTAAAGTCACCGGAATAAATATCATCAGTCTGGGTGCTCATTCGAGACGAACGTGGATGATCTATAATAAAATATTAAATGAGAAGTATTCTATCGGAATCATACCGATACCTGATTTTTACTATTCAAATTCAAGATCGTACAGATTTCTTAAAAATATACGGGAAGCGCTTGGGATAATATATTACTGGTTCATTTTAATCCCTTATAAGAATTAGTCAGACCAGAGGCATTTCATTTATTTATTATAATAAAATCTATCCTGCGGTTTAACTTCCTGTCTTTCTCGAGGTAGTTAGGAGCAATCGGTTTAGTACCTCCAAATCCGGTAGCCATTAGTCTTCTTGCACTAATTCCTCTGTTGATAAGATAAGAAACCAGAAGCTGTGAACGCAGCTGAGAAAGAGCAAGGCTTGATTCAGCAGGACCGGTATTATCTGAGTGTACTGCAATTTCGACTTTAATTGCAGGATATTTATTCATCAGCTTCACGATCTGATCAAGCATTATATAAGCATTTGAAGTTAACCGGTCGGATGAGTCAAAATATGAGTCGGCAAAAGCGCCATTAATTTTTATAAGATTATGCAGCTCTATTTCTGATGGATCTTTTAAGACATACGTTCTTATCCTGACATTCTTAAATCCCAGGGAATACAGTTCGCTGAAAGCGGGATATGTAGCCATCAGTGTCATTTGCTGATCAACTACATATGCATAGGTGCTGTCTTCTGGAATATATTTCTCAGTTATTGTATACTTCCTGGGAACATTTCTGAAAATAGCATTATTGGTGCCTAATTTAGTTTTGCTGGCTACCAATTCCACATTATATACGGCTTCCTTATTAAACTCTTCTTCTGCGGAAAAGAGAGTTTTAATCTTTGTGTTCTGGTATTTTGCGATATCCGGTACATGCAAAGAAGATGAACCAGCCAAATTTACAGGTTTCCTGTTATCTTCAGTTACTATAATCTTTTTAGAAACGCCGGTCTTATGAATCTCGCCCGTGGAATTTGATTTTATTACCAACTCCATGTTGACATTAAACTCACCGGCTTTTTTGAAGGTATGAGTAACTTTTTCACCCGGAGCCTTACTGCCGTCTCTGAAATTCCATAAATAACTAACTGTTTTATAGCCCGGTAAATTCGACTTAAGACCATCGAATACGACAGGATCACCTTTTGCTGTAACATCAGGTGAAGTGATGTACGGTTGTACATAATCGCTTATCTGCAGGGCAGAAATCACTTTTGTGAAGAACAATTTTCCAATATTTTTATCAACTATATCCAACCGCACCAGGTAGTTTCCTCTTCCGGGAAAGCAATGTTTTACTCTGACTCCTGATCCTTTGCCTCCATCACCAAAACTCCAGACGTACCTGAGGTTTAACGTATCTATTAAGATTGAACCACTGTCAGATAACATAAAGCAATATTGATTCTCTTTTTGAATCCTGTCATATAAAACCTGGGAACTATTTGTTTTAAAATGAAAAATATCTATCGACTTATCCCGGTTTGACGAAAAATATCCCTGATGCATCAATGGATCAGTCACAATCCCGAAATCATCGTGTGGTGAATTAATTGGAACATCAAGACGGACTGGCACAGTCCAGCTGGTGTCTGATATCATCGAAAAGAAAATATCCTTTCCTCCGAAGCCCGGATGGCCATCAGAAGAAAAAAACAGTTCACCTGCTGCATTTACAAAGGGATATGATTCATTCCCTTTCGTATTAATAATAGGACCCAAATTAACAGGATCCTCCCATCTGCCCTCATCCCAAAGACTGTAATAAAGATCTGAACCTCCAAAACCTCCCGGTTTATCAGAAGCAAAAAATATTTTCCCCCCATCCGGAGAGAGACATGGAGTGGTTATATTATACCATTCGTTATTGATTCGAAGATCCCTGATTTTAGTCCATTGGTCATCAATCAGAACTGCATAAAATATTCCCAGCTTATTTCTGGTACTTGAGATATCACTTAATTTGCTGCTTACATCCTGATTTCGCGAAAAATAAATAGTATCCCTAAGCCTGTTAAAAGTTACCGGCCCGTCGTTTAATACTGATGCCAGATTTTTTGAAAAGAGCTTTGCACTTTCCCAGTCTTTCTTGCCGGTTGTATCGATATAAAATATTTTAAAAAGACCTTTATTATCAGAAGTTGAATGACTTGATAAACCAAGATTCCTGTTGGAGCAGAAAACAATCCCATTATCAAAGAAAGATGGTGAAAATTCGTCAAATTTTTCAGAACTGAAGTATGCTTTTTTTACGGTATAGGTTTCTGTCTGAGCTGAAATAAGTCGCGAAAAAGTAACTATCAGTACGACCAAAACAAGTTTTCTTATCATGATAAGAATTACATTTTATTTTTCATAATGTAAATATTGCAAACTTTTGCCAACATATCTACAACTTATGACACTTCCTTAACCAATTTTTTTTAAAAATTCAACGGACTTATTGCGTCGACTTTGTAATGGAATTCGTACCTGATCATAATTTCGTGTGACCCGTTGCTATAACGTCCTAATTTTCCAAGATCAAAATCATATGTATAAGCGACCTTAAGCTGATTATTGACAGCAAACTGTAACAGAAATCCGAGAGACCGGTTATTTCTGTAGGAAGCACCGGCCCAAAACCTGTCATTAAAACTTACGTACCCGTTAAGGTCAAACAATATTTTCTCCCCCGGGGAGATAGTTATGAGTGTAGACGGTAGTAATTTAATCTTCTGATTCACAGTATAGACATAACCGGTATTTAATAAATAATCATAATTCCCGGGGTTGAATAAGAGAGTGTATTTATTCTTATCAAAATTAAATTTATAGCCCAGCAATTTGGGAACCGATAATCCGGCAAAAAAGTTATCGTAAGAGTAATAGACGCCAAAACTAAAATCAGGCACAACAAAAACTCTTGAATTAGTAAGGAAGTTCTCATCTCCGGGATCAAGAACAACGAGATCTGACCATGCTGTATTTGTCGTAATTAATCCTGCCCCCAAGCCAAGGGAAAGCTCTCCCTTCTTCATACTTATTTTATAGGCGTAGTTCGTTATAAAATGTGTTTCTTTTGTTACCCCTATCTTATCGTTGGTTATAATGAAGCCGAGACCTAATTTTGAATTCAGGAAAGGAGCATCCGCAGCAAGTGTCATTGTTTCAGGTGCTCCTGGAATTCCCGCCCATTGCCGTCTGTAAAATGCAGCAATATTAAGAGCGCCCCTGTTTCCGGCAAAGGCCGGGTTTATGCTGAGCGGATTGAGTACATACTGACTTGTGACAGGGGCCAATTGCCCGACCATGCTAATAGGAATCAGCAGAAAAATAAATGTCTTAATTATTCTTTTCATTATTAACGTCTTATTACAATATAACCACTGATCGATTTCCCATTTGATGCTTTCAGAATATAAAAATATGTATCATCAGGAAGCGGATTTTTGTTGTAGTCGACACCATCCCATGAATTATCATAGTTGGAATTAGAGTAAACCCGGACACCTTTCCTGTTAAAAATGACAAGTTCCGCTTTCCCAAGAGTAACAAGACCCCTTAATACAAAATAATCGTTCCTGCCGTCCATATTCGGAGTTATCATTGTAGGTATAACAAAGTCATTTACAGTAATGTTTGCAGAATCTACAGCTAATGGACAATATCCGTTTGTTACGGTCCATAAAAATTCATTCAATCCAATTGAAAGATTTTCAACAGAGGTGTTTGCATCGGTACTGTCAGCAAGATCGCCGCTTCCGGAAATTAAAGACCAGAAGCCTTTTTCATAGGGATAACTCAGATTTGCACCCATGGTTGAGTTTAATACATATCCAAGCTCCTGATCGGGACCGGCATCCGCAACGATTTTTTCCCGTACTTCAACAACCATATTATCAGAGTTTTTACAACCAAACTGGTCGGTCAGGTTTACTTTATATGTCGTAGTGGCATCAGGGCTGGCAACAGGGTTTATTACTGCCGGATTATTTAGTTTTTCAGGAGGGCTCCAGAGGACAGTACCGGTTCCGGTGGCCTTTAGCTGAACACTGCCGCCTTTACACATTGCTGTGTCTCTCCCAGCATTAATTGCAGGCAGATCGTGGAATACAACCCTGACTACATCACTCGATGTGCAGGTGCTGTTTACAACAGTCCATGCAAAATCGTAAGTTCCGAACTTGTCGACCGTGACTTTGGCATTGATGGTGTGATTATCGGGAGTAAAAACTGCATTCCCGGGTCCACCGAACTTTGTCCATGTCCCGGTACCATTTGAAGGCAATACAGCGCCGAGGATAAAATCCGTATCACATTCATTACCACCGGTACCTCCGTTTGCAGGAACCTGTTGGATGAAGGCTACGTTCACATTTGAGCTGTTTGAGCAGGACCCGTTCACGACTGTCCAGCTGAACGTGTAATTGCCATAAGCGGATACCGTAACTAATGCATTTGGGGTGTTTGCATCGGGATTGAATGTAACATTTCCCGGACCACCTACCTTAGCCCAGGTACCAACACCTGCATTGAGCGATCCATTGAAATGAAATCCTAGTCCGCAATTATTTCCTCCTGTACCTGCGATCGCCACAGTGTTTAAATAAAAATTGACTGTCACTGCCGAACTCGAAGTACATGCACCGCTTACCTCAGTCCATGTGAATGTGTAAGAGCCATATTCTGTAACAGTGACTGTTGCATTTGCTGTATTGGCATTTGGAGTAAAGACGGCTAACCCGGGGCCTGTTGTTTTTGTCCAGGTGCCCAAACCAATGCTTGGTACTCCGGAGAATTTAAAAACAAGACCGCATACATTACCGCCTGCTCCGCCGTTTGCTGTTGGCTGCGGACTTACGGTATTTGTTATAGCTGCGGAAGTGGCTGAACAGCCATTCGCATTTGTTACAATCACGTCTACCGTCTGACCTGTGGTCAGAGTGTTGGTAGTGAATGTCGATAACAGATTGCTCTGGACTACATTAACACCAGCAACACGGAACGTATAGGTTGTTCCGCCTCCGGCAGTAAAAGTCACACTTGTGCCTGCACAGAAACTGTTGTCAGCATCCGAACTTGTGAGAATTGGCAGAGGTAAGGAACTAACAGTATTTGTAATAACAGGTGAAGTAGCAGAACAGCCATTCGCATTTGTTACAATCACGTCTACCGTCTGACCTGTGGTCAGAGTGTTGGTAGTGAATGTCGATAACAGATTGCTCTGGACTACATTAACACCGGCAACACGGAAAATATAGGTTGTTCCGCCTCCGGCAGTAAAAGTCACACTTGTGCCTGCACAGAAAATATTATCGGGATCGGAGCTGGTGAGAGTTGCCAGAGGAGGCGCATTTACAGTTAATGTAGCAACACCCGATGTAACGTTACTTCCTCCTCCGCAATTTGTTATGAAACAGCGATATTGTGAACTGCCCGTAGAGGTAATTCCGGAAACATTCAATGTTGGGGTTGTGGAATTTGAATATATTGCTCCTGCAGGCATTCCATTGGTTACAGCGCCCCAGGTACCGCTATTATTATATTGCCATTGATAACTGAAAGGACCCGTGCCATTAGTTGTAACTGTAAGAGAGGCATTTCCGACTGTTGCACACATACTGGCATTAGCTGGTTGAGTTAAAATATCAACCGGTACACATGTTGAGGTAACGGTTACAGTTAATAGAAAGTTAGCGCCGGTACAGGTTCCTGAAATTGGGGTCACTGTGTAAATTGCTGTTCCAGTGCCAGAAGGAATAGACAATGTTCCACTTATCGTTAGCTGCGGTACTGGTTGTGCACTTCCTCCTGTGACACCACCTGTATATGACGGAACTCCCCAGGTATAAGTTGTTCCCGCAGGAATTGATCCGCCCACCGGTGTCACATTAAAATTTGCACCAGTTAAAATTGCAGTGGCCTGATTTGGCACTACAGGGGTTGGAGGTTGAGTATTTACAGTAATTAAGCCGCTTGGGACAGATATACATGTAGGCGATGAAACGAGTCTTGTGGTAAATGTATGATTCCCAACTGTGACACCAGCGAAAGTAGTACCGGACTGATAAGTCCCTCCATCCATACTATATTCATAGGCTACACCTGTCGGTGCGGTAATAACTATTGTTCCGGTTGCTACCGAACATGTAGGCGGAACAGTTACACTCGCTGTTGGTGCTGCCGGAACTACGGGCACAGGATTTACCGTTAATGTCCCACCTGGTACTGATATACAGGTCGGAGATGCTATGAGTCGTGTGGTAAGAGTATGATTTCCCGCTGAAACACCTGCAAATGTCACACTCGTCTGATATGTTCCTCCATCCATATTATATTCATAAGTTGCACCTGTAGGGGCTGTAATGACTATTGTTCCTGTCAGTACTGAACATGTTGGATGGAAAGTGACAGTCGCTGTTGGTGCTGCCGGAACCAGTGGTACTGCACTTACTGTTAATGTACTACTTGGTCCTGATACACAGGTCGGTGATGCTATAAGCCGTGTGCTAAGAGAATGATTTCCTGTCAAAACGCCTGTAAAAATAACATTTGACTGGTAAGGTCCGCCATCAATGTTATATTCATAGGTTGAACCTATCGGTGCTGACACAGCTATGGTTCCGGTTGGCACAGCACATGTTGGCTGGACAGTAACACTGGCTGTTGGTGCTGACGGAATTCCGGGTGCCGAACTTACTGTCAATATGCCACCCGGACCTGATATACAAGTCGGAGATGCAGTGAGTCGTGTGGTAAGAGTATGATTTCCTGCTGAAACACCTGCAAATGTCACACTCGTCTGGTATGTTCCTCCATCCATATTATATTCATAAGCCGCACCTGTCGGAGCTGTTATAACTATTGTTCCGGTTGGGACTGAACATGTCGGCTGTACAGTAACACTTGCAGTTGGCGCGGCGGGTAAGCCTGGTACGGCATTTACAGTAAGTGAACCACTCGGACCTGAAATACAGGTCGGTGAAGCTGTGAGTCGTGTTGTCAATGTATGAATTCCTACAGACACTCCTGTAAATGTCACACCTGACTGATATGTCCCGCCATCAATATTATATTGATAAGCGGCACCAACCGGAGCTGTCACGATAATTGTGCCCGTCGGCACTGAACATGTCGGCTGGATAGTCACACTTGCCGTAGGCGCCGATGGTATTGTTGGTACGCTGTTAACAGTAAGTATGCCGCTCAAACCCGAAACGCAGGTAGGTGAAGCTATGACTCGTGTGGTAAGAGTATGATTTCCTGGTGAAACACCTGCAAATGTAACATTTGACTGGTATGCACCACCATCCATATTATATTCATAGGCTGCACCTATTGGCGCTGACACAACAATGGTTCCGGTTGATACTGAACATGTTGGATGGAAAGTGACACTTGCTGTAGGTGCTGCCGGAATTCCTGGTGCCGCATTTACTATTAATATGCCGCCTGGACCTGAAATGCAAGTCGGAGATGCAGCGAGTCGTGTCGTTAGAGTATGATTTCCTGCTGATACACCTGCAAACGAAACGCCCGACTGGTATGTCCCTCCATCTATATTATATTCATAGGCCGAACCCGTTGGTGCTGATATAACAATTGTTCCGGTTGGTACTGCACATGTCGGCTGTACCGTAACACTGGCCGTAGGTGCGGCTGGTAGTCCAGGTACTGCATTTACTGTGAGTGCGCTACCCTGCCCTGATATACAGGCAGGAGAAGCTGTGAGTCGTGTTGTAAGTGTATGATTTCCGACTGACACTCCTGTAAAGGTAACCCCATTCTGATATGCACCACCATCCATATTATATTGATAAGTGGCACCTATCGGTGCAGTTACAACAATTGTTCCTGTCGGGACAGCACAGGTTGGCTGGATTGTGACACTTGCCGTAGGTGGGGGTGGCAATGATGGTACTGCATTTACCGTAAGAGTACTACCTGGCACGGATACACAAAATGGTGAAGCAACAAGTCGTGTTGTAAGTGTATGATTCCCAACGGCCACACCCGAAAATGTTGTACCGGATTGATATGTGCCTCCATCAATACTATATTCATAGGCACCGCCTGTCGGAGCTGTTATAACTATAGTGCCCGTTGATACTGAACAAGTTGGTTGCTGAGTAACAGATGCGGTTGGTGAAGGTGTAATTATTGCAGCAATAACAGCATTTCCTGTCATTGAAACAGTGCCCCCTGAATTTGTTCCCGTAACCGTATAGGTTCCTGCAAGCTGGTTCCCAAAGCTAATGGCGGAACCTGTACCGGAAATGGTTGGCACCTGAGGACTACTATTATTATAAAGTGTATATGTGACACCAGACTCAGAATCATCAAGACCAACGGGTAAACCTGATCCGCCCTGACAATATGAACCTCCTCCTGTGACATTATATGTTAATGGTAAAGTATGAAAAACCTGGGGATTCATCGCATCACCAATAATCATATCCGCAGCAAATGGGATAGTCTCATTAATATTATAATATGTACTGCCTGACGGATCAAAGTACTGAAAAGTCAATGTTTCCCCGCTAAGCTGATTACTATAGCATGTTAGTGTAAAAACAAACTTCCCGGTTGGCCCGAAAAGTAGACCGGTTGCGAATCCCCGGCATTCTCCATCAACGAAAACCCCAAGGGTACCAGTAGTTATGTCTGATGTTCCATGGACTATAATCGCTGTGATAGACCCATTTGAGCTGTAATCTGGAGGATTCACAGTCCAGCCCTGGCCTAAAATATTCTGTGAGATTAGAACAATGGATAATACCAATGCTATCTTGCGGAAATGTTTCATTTTAAAAGTAATAAATGGTATATATTATGTATTTTTTCTGGTGAGTATAACTTTCTTAACTATCTGTTTATTACGAGTTTGAAGCTTCACAATATACATTCCTGCTGACAGTACAGATGAATCCCACTGAACAGAATATATATCAGGCATTTGTTCCTTATCCAGCAGGATCTTGATTATCCTCCCGCTTAAATCATAAACAATCAACCTGACATGAGTTTGTTCTGTTATGGTGTATTCAATATTAAGAAGTTGATCAAAAGGATTCGGATAAGTTCTTAATAATAACTCATGAGGCAACTCCTCCTTATCATTTTTCACATCGCTTAAATTCACATTTAAAGCAAAAGGCTTAAAAGCATCTGAAACAACCATATCTTTTACGAAAGTTAGCGTCTCGTTGCATGGATACAGTCTGTCCTTTTCAGCATCATAATATTTAAAAGTAATAACCTCACCCTCACTCAGATTACTATGTACCATGACAGGAAAGAGATAAGTGCCGAGAATGTCAAAATATTGACTAAAAGCAACTCCCCGGATCTCATTATTTACATAAGCAAATATGCGATCATTTTTTGATCCTGCCAACACTCCATCCATATAAACTGAAGCCGTAACAGATCCATTATTTTCATAAGTTGCCGGGCTAAACAAAGGTTCCTCCGTTTCAACAAATATCTCTGCGCCCTTTTTTGAATGTACATCAGGGTATATAAGTGTACCTGGTCCTGCCAGCTTCATCATATATCCTTCATCAGGTGACAGATCTGTCAGTGATCCAAACCATCCGAATCCTGTATAATAGGTAGCTGATTTTGTCTGATTTTTAATATAATCGAGATTTGAGAGAGAAAGTGATGAAAGAGCTTCATTTATTGAAGAAGAGCTCTGAGGCAGATATCCAATCCAGTTCCATCCGGTTACGAGTCCGATCGATGTAGTGCTGCAATCTGAGGGGATTCCTGATAATGTAATATTTACAGAATTCTGAACCTTTATCTTGTAAAGCTTAGTCGGGTCAATTACTGTAAGAGTGCCAAACCATCCAAATCCGGTATAGTATGTGGCAGAGCTCACCTGGTTCTTAATATAATCACCATTCGTATTAACTGCGGATAAAACATTCCCGAGGGTCATGTCACTGAGTGTCGTATTAACAGAGAACCAGTTCCAACCCGGGATGAAAGAAATACCGGAGAGAACATTAACATTTAAGATATGAGTTGCAAATGCTACACCACATAAATTCGTAATTGTATAATTAACATTAACGGTTCCGGCAGTTAAACCGGTAACAATTCCACCAGACGTGATACTTGCCGATCCTGTTCCGGAAACAATCGACCATGTACCTCCAGGTGTCGCATCAGTAAACGGAGGGGTTGATTCGCCAATATTTACAGTCGATGCGCCTCCCAATATAGGAGATACTGACGGAAGAGGATTTACAGTTACTGTAATCTCCTCCTCATCTGATAGTGAAGGAGAACCGTTATCTGTAACTCTGATTGAAAACACGAAAGTTCCCGATTGTGTAGCATCAGGTGTCCACGTAAATACTCCTGAAGCAGAACCTATCACAGCACCTGAAGGAGGATTAACCAGAGTGTATGTCAGATTATTAGCAGGGATATCAATATCTGAAGATGTAGCATTAAAAGTCAGTAAAGACAACTGACAGATTGATTTATTTCCGATTAAGTTAAGCAAAGGAGCATCATTAACGGCTGTAACATTAATATTGAAAGTCTGAATGCTGCTTTGATCAACACCGCCATTGGCCGTACCACCGTTATCCTTTAAGTATACCGAAACTATTGCGCTTCCATTTGAGTTAGCAGATGGCATATAGGTCAGTACACCGGTTGATGATATTGATGGCTGGACAGAGAATAAAGCATTATTGGTATTGGATACCGTAAATGTTAAAATCTGACCGATCTCATTTGCAGGACCAACGCCTATAGAAGTGGCCCATCCATTTACTGTCTGTGCACCAGCATCCTCAGGAATAGTCTGATCGGGACCTTTAGTAAAGACAGGCACATCGTTTACTGCATCAATGGTTACATCTACCGTTATATTATCTATACCTCCAAAACCATCTGATATCCTCACAACGAATGAATCAGAACCATAGTAATCCGACGTTGGAACATAATTTATAATCTTAGAGGTACCTGTTCCGGAGGCACTTGCAACTCCGTGTGAAGCAGGTGTTATTATTGACCATGTAATAATATTCCCTTCAATATCGCTGGCATGAAGAGTGAGAATGAAGGCATCGGGAGAATTATCCTCATCGCAAGTGACTGCGAGAGGACCAGCCCCTTCAGTGATAACAGGTGCATTATTTACAACATGAACTGTTCTCGTGACTTGACTGGCATTGTTGCCAGCCAGGTCAACCGCATTATACATAATGCTATACACACCAGTTGCAAATATATTTACAGACCCACTGATAGTCGCAGTTAATCCTTCTGTTACAGTTGCACCTGGTTCATTATAAGCTGTGCCGTAATTTATGATCAGAGGATTGTCGCCCAAGAGGGTAATCACCGGAACATTTGTATCAATGAATAATGAAGGAACCATTGGGGCCGACATTACACTTGTGTTATGAGAAAGATCTGTTTGCGTAGCCGTTATAGTGTAAGTACCATCATTCATAGGACTTGCCGGAGTAAAAGAACCAGATGACTGACCCGTCAGAACAACGAAAGTTCCTAATACCAACCCATTCCCATATACTGTCACCGTACTTCCTGATTCAACACCTGATATGTCGAAAGTTGGTGTGTTGAAATGGGTCAGGTTATCACTATCGGAGATCCCTGAATCGCTTGTTGACTGCAGATCAGGTGCAGAAGGTGGTGTGGGCGGAGTCTGATCAACAATATGTAGTGTGCCGGATGAAGTACCGTCCGCGCCAAAAGAATCTGTAACCCGAAGACTAATTGGATGATCTCCTAATCCCAATGTTTGTAACTGTACAGATGTCAATGAAGGTGTTTCGCCCGAGAGAGCAATAGTTCCGCCAATCAACCAATTAAAAACCACAATTCTGTCGCCGCATGATTCATTTGCATCGCTTGATCCACTGCCATCCAGTGCGATACTACTCAATTGATCAACAGTGTACGATCCACCGGTATTAGCTACAGGAGGAACATTTCCCTGGCTTACAGAAATGTTCAGAGATTTTGTAGCCGTCTGCGCAGGAACATTATTATCAGTGATTGTAAGTACAACATTGAAGAATCCATAATGATCAAATGCATGACTTGTTGTTATCCCGGTTCCGGTTTGTCCATCTCCAAAGGTCCATTCATAGTTTACTATTGAACGATCAGGGCGGCCATGAGAAGAGGAACCTGCATCAAATACGATATTCTGGTTGCAGGATGCAGGATTTGGAATAGCTGTAAAGTCAGCAACAGGCTGGTTTACATAAACTGTAACAGTTATTTCTTCTTCATCTGAGAGTATGGGAGTACCATTATCAATAACTTTTACTGTAAAAGTATAAGTATTTGGACCCTGAGTTTCGTCAGGAGTCCAGGTAAACTCACCGGTTGAGGCATTAATTGAAGCACCGGTTGGTGCGCCAACCAGACTGTAAGTTAATAAATCGGGCGGTACATCTGAATCGTTGGCAGTTGCGATAAAAGAGAGGGCACTTCGTTCATCAACTGTTTTATTTCCTATGAAGTTCAGAACAGGAGGATCGTTAACTGACGTAACAGTAAGTGTGAAAGTTTGCATACCACTTTGATCGGTACCTCCGTTGGCAGTACCCCCGCTATCCTGCAAATAAACCGAAACAATTGCATTTCCATTTGAATTAGCTGATGGAGTATACGTAAGAGTACCTGTTGGTGAGATGGCAGGCTGAACAGAAAACAGACCATTATTCGTATTGGAAACAAAAAATGTAAATGTCTGACCCAGTTCATTCGGAGGACCGGGACTAGCAGAGGCCCACCCATTAACTGTCTGTGCACCTGCATCTTCCGGAACTATCTGATTTGAACCTATGAAAAATGCGGGAGCATCATTGACTGATAATACTGTAATATTAAAGAACTGGCTTATAGTATGATCAATGCCGCCATTTGAGGTACCTCCATTATCATTTAAAACAACTGTAACTGTAGCATTGCCAAACTGATTCAGTGCAGGAGTATAAGTTAAAGTACCTGTTGGTGACACTGAAGGCTGACTAGCGAAGAGACCGTTATTATCATTTGTCACAATAAAATTCAATAACTGCGATACTTCCGGATCTCCATCTGTTATGCCTGTTGCCCAGCCGCTCACTGTCTGCAGACCAACATCTTCTGTTACTGTCTGATCTAAGCCCTTTGAGAAGACGGGAATATCATTAACAGCTGAAACAGTGAAATTGGCAAGATCACTTCCTGACAGATTCCCTGGATCTTTTGCTATAAAAGAAAGCGTCTCGACGCCGTTCCAGTCTATATTTGGTATTCCAATTGTGGCAACTCTGTTAACAATAGTTACTGTCAGTTGTGAATTTCCAGAGTAAGTCCATGATATTTCTGCATCCGGATTATCAGGATCTGAAACATAATTGTCAAGGTTAATCGTTGTAAATGTACCACCCTCAGGTACTATCTGGTTTGGAATATCTCCCACGACCGGGGCGGCATTAACAATCACATTATAAATAGTTGGATTGGCAGCTGTACAACTGCTGCTGTTCGTATAATTGACCGATACAGTTTTTGCACCGTATGTATTCCATGTGACTGTCACCGTATTGTTTCCTGATCCGCCACCCGATGTGATTAATCCGCCTGCGGAAACTACCCAGGTATAATTTGTCATTCCGGCTGCTGTAGAATACAGGTTGCCAGTAGAGTTAACATTAGCTGCTGCAGGACCGGTTATTACGGGTATTGGTAATGTATTGACTATTAATATTATAGATGTACGGTTGCTACTTATGCAGCCTGAAGCTATGTTTCTTGCCTCTGCATAATATGTTCCAGCAGATAATGGTGTATAGCTCGTTGAATTAGCCAATAATGCAGTTCCTCCGGCTGGTCCTGCAAACCAGTCTACTGTCTCTCCTGCAGAAACACTTGCCGTAATTGCAGGGATGGGACTCCCTGAACAATATGCTTTATCGCCTCCGCTTACTGGCGCTGATATAACCGGACAACTACAATCCGGAGCAGTTATTGATATACTATTTGTGCAACTATTGGCATCTGTTACTATTATAGTTATGTTCGTCACTTTCGGCACTCCTGTTATGCTCCAAACATTGCCTCCCAGGTTCGTTACTGTTCCCGTGCCACATGTTACCGTACCTGAGCTTACTGTAACTCCGGCTGAATAGGATAAAAGATCTGTTGCACAAGTTGCAGGGGTGGTAATCGTAATTGCTGGTGTTGGATTAACAGTGACAGTAACCGGCCTAATATCAAAACAACCAGCTGATGTGGTCCCCTTTATATAGTAGGTTCCTGCTGTTGCTGCTGTCTGTGAACCATAGGATATTGTTGCTGCTGCATCTGTCCAGTAGGTATAAGTTAAACCCGGTGTACTGCCAGCTGTGACTGCTGCCACGGTAAGATCGACCGTTGATGGTGAACAGACTGATGCAGGATTTGTGATACTGACTGTCGGAGTCGGATTCACAGTCACTGTAACAGGTTTAATTTCGAAACATCCCGGAGCGGTGGTACCTTTTATGTAATATGTTCCTGCTGTTGCTGTTGTTGGCGAACCATAAGCTATCGTTGCCCCGGAGTTTGTCCAGTAGGTATAAGTTAAACCCGGTGTACTGCCAGCTGTGATTGCTGTCAGGGTGATATCAACGGTTGATGGTGAACAGACTGCGGCAGGATTTGTGATACTGACTGTCGGGATAGAGTTAACAGTAATATAATTTGTTTGTGTCTTTGTATTTGATGCTCCCTCGGTTATAGTTAAGCTAACTGTGCTTGAGCCAGGAATGCTATATGTTACAACATGAGGTCCTGCGCCTGTAGCCGTTGTTGGTGATGCTCCAGAGCCAAAATTCCAGCTGTAAGTTGTGCTGCCTGAGGTTCCGGTAGAAGTATTTGTAAAGGTAACTGATGATCCTGTACATATTGATAACGGACTGCCTGTAAAATCTGCACTCAGGCCACATCCAGCAAGACTGATTGCCAATGATTGTGTATTGCCGGTACAAGAAGCTGCATTTGTTTCAGTTACTGTAATATTTCCATTAGTTGTGCCAAATGATACAGTTATCTGGTTATTATCGGGACCTGTTGCGCCAGAGGTAATTGTTGAACCTGAAGGAACTGTCCATAGATAGGATGAACCAGGTATCAGAGTGACACTATATACAGCTCCTGTTCCGCTACATGCAGGATTATTGACTCCTGTGATGGCAGAAGTAGCCGGAGGGGTAAGTGTCGTTACAGTTACCGGCTTAATATCAAAACAATCCTCTGGTGTGGTACCTTTTATATAATATGTTCCCGCTGTTGCTGTTGTTGGCGAACCATAAGCTATCGTTGCCCCGGAGTTTGTCCAGTAGCTATAAGTTAATCCCGGTGTACTGCCAGCTGTGACTGCTGCCAAAGTTATATCGACCGTTGATGGTGAACAGACTGCTGCAGGATTTATGATACTGACTGTCGGAGTCGGATTCACAGTCACCGTTACTGGTTTAATATCAAAACATCCCGGAGCGGTAGTACCTTTTATGTAATATGTTCCTGCTGTTGCTGTTGTTGGCGAACCATAAGCTATCGTTGCCCCGGAGTTTGTCCAGTAGGTATAAGTTAAACCCGCTGTACTGCCAGCTGTGATTGCTGTCATGGTGATATTGACCGTTGATGGTGAACAGACTGCTGCAGGATTTGTGATACTGACTGTCGGTGTAGAGGGTGATGCATTGACATCTGTCGAAGTGGCAACTGAACTACATCCTCCTGCACTCTTGATTATTACTTCATAGCTACCGGCTGATAATCCCGACTTGCTATTGCCTGGCTGGAACGTTGAACCGTTATCAAAACTATAGGTTTCACCTGCAGTCTGAACAGTAACAGTTATTGTTCCCGTAGCTGTTGCGCAGTCAGGCTGGGTGACTGTGGTTACTGGTGCTGTCGGTGTAGAGGGTGATGCATTGACATCTGTCGAAGTGGCAACTGAACTACATCCTCCTGCACTCTTGATTATTACTTCATAGCTACCGGCTGATAATCCCGACTTGCTATTGCCTGGCTGGAACGTTGAACCGTTATCAAAACTATAGGTTTCACCTGCAGTCTGAACAGTAACAGTTATTGTTCCCGTAGCTGTTGCGCAGTCAGGCTGGGTGACTGTGGTTACTGGTGCTGTCGGTGTAGAGGGTGATGCATTGACATCTGTCGAAGTGGCAACTGAACTACATCCTCCTGCACTCTTGATTATTACTTCATAGCTACCGGCTGATAATCCCGACTTGCTATTGCCTGGCTGGAACGTTGAACCGTTATCAAAACTATAGGTTTCACCTGCAGTCTGAACAGTAACAGTTATTGTTCCCGTAGCTGTTGCGCAGTCAGGCTGGGTGACTGTGGTTACTGGTGCTGTCGGTGTAGAGGGTGATGCATTGACATCTGTCGAAGTGGCAACTGAACTACATCCTCCTGCACTCTTGATTATTACTTCATAGCTACCGGCTGATAATCCCGACTTGCTATTGCCTGGCTGGAACGTTGAACCGTTATCAAAACTATAGGTTTCACCTGCAGTCTGAACAGTAACAGTTATTGTTCCCGTAGCTGTTGCGCAGTCAGGCTGGGTGACTGTGGTTACTGGTGCTGTCGGTGTAGAGGGTGATGCATTGACATCTGTCGAAGTGGCAACTGAACTACATCCTCCTGCACTCTTGATTATTACTTCATAGCTACCGGCTGATAATCCCGACTTGCTATTGCCTGGCTGGAACGTTGAACCGTTATCAAAACTATAGGTTTCACCTGCAGTCTGAACAGTAACAGTTATTGTTCCCGTAGCTGTTGCGCAGTCAGGCTGGGTGACTGTGGTTACTGGTGCTGTCGGTGTAGAGGGTGATGCATTGACATCTGTCGAAGTGGCAACTGAACTACATCCTCCTGCACTCTTGATTATTACTTCATAGCTACCGGCTGATAATCCCGACTTGCTATTGCCTGGCTGGAACGTTGAACCGTTATCAAAACTATAGGTTTCACCTGCAGTCTGAACAGTAACAGTTATTGTTCCCGTAGCTGTTGCGCAGTCAGGCTGGGTGACTGTGGTTACTGGTGCTGTCGGTGTAGAGGGTGATGCATTGACATCTGTCGAAGTGGCAACTGAACTACATCCTCCTGCACTCTTGATTATTACTTCATAGCTACCGGCTGATAATCCCGACTTGCTATTGCCTGGCTGGAACGTTGAACCGTTATCAAAACTATAGGTTTCACCTGCAGTCTGAACAGTAACAGTTATTGTTCCCGTAGCTGTTGCGCAGTCAGGCTGGGTGACTGTGGTTACTGGTGCTGTCGGTGTAGAGGGTGATGCATTGACATCTGTCGAAGTGGCAACTGAACTACATCCTCCTGCACTCTTGATTATTACTTCATAGCTACCGGCTGATAATCCCGACTTGCTATTGCCTGGCTGGAACGTTGAACCGTTATCAAAACTATAGGTTTCACCTGCAGTCTGAACAGTAACAGTTATTGTTCCCGTAGCTGTTGCGCAGTCAGGCTGGGTGACTGTGGTTACTGGTGCTGTCGGTGTAGAGGGTGATGCATTGACATCTGTCGAAGTGGCAACTGAACTACATCCTCCTGCACTCTTGATTATTACTTCATAGCTACCGGCTGATAATCCCGACTTGCTATTGCCTGGCTGGAACGTTGAACCGTTATCAAAACTATAGGTTTCACCTGCAGTCTGAACAGTAACAGTTATTGTTCCCGTAGCTGTTGCGCAGTCAGGCTGGGTGACTGTGGTTACTGGTGCTGTCGGTGTAGAGGGTGATGCATTGACATCTGTCGAAGTGGCAACTGAACTACATCCTCCTGCACTCTTGATTATTACTTCATAGCTACCGGCTGATAATCCCGACTTGCTATTGCCTGGCTGGAACGTTGAACCGTTATCAAAACTATAGGTTTCACCTGCAGTCTGAACAGTAACAGTTATTGTTCCCGTAGCTGTTGCGCAGTCAGGCTGGGTGACTGTGGTTACTGGTGCTGTCGGTGTAGAGGGTGATGCATTGACATCTGTCGAAGTGGCAACTGAACTACATCCTCCTGCACTCTTGATTATTACTTCATAGCTACCGGCTGATAATCCCGACTTGCTATTGCCTGGCTGGAACGTTGAACCGTTATCAAAACTATAGGTTTCACCTGCAGTCTGAACAGTAACAGTTATTGTTCCCGTAGCTGTTGCGCAGTCAGGCTGGGTGACTGTGGTTACTGGTGCTGTCGGTGTAGAGGGTGATGCATTGACATCTGTCGAAGTGGCAACTGAACTACATCCTCCTGCACTCTTGATTATTACTTCATAGCTACCGGCTGATAATCCCGACTTGCTATTGCCTGGCTGGAACGTTGAACCGTTATCAAAACTATAGGTTTCACCTGCAGTCTGAACAGTAACAGTTATTGTTCCCGTAGCTGTTGCGCAGTCAGGCTGGGTGACTGTGGTTACTGGTGCTGTCGGTGTAGAGGGTGATGCATTGACATCTGTCGAAGTGGCAACTGAACTACATCCTCCTGCACTCTTGATTATTACTTCATAGCTACCGGCTGATAATCCCGACTTGCTATTGCCTGGCTGGAACGTTGAACCGTTATCAAAACTATAGGTTTCACCTGCAGTCTGAACAGTAACAGTTATTGTTCCCGTAGCTGTTGCGCAGTCAGGCTGGGTGACTGTGGTTACTGGTGCTGTCGGTGTAGAGGGTGATGCATTGACATCTGTCGAAGTGGCAACTGAACTACATCCTCCTGCACTCTTGATTATTACTTCATAGCTACCGGCTGATAATCCCGACTTGCTATTGCCTGGCTGGAACGTTGAACCGTTATCAAAACTATAGGTTTCACCTGCAGTCTGAACAGTAACAGTTATTGTTCCCGTAGCTGTTGCGCAGTCAGGCTGGGTGACTGTGGTTACTGGTGCTGTCGGTGTAGAGGGTGATGCATTGACATCTGTCGAAGTGGCAACTGAACTACATCCTCCTGCACTCTTGATTATTACTTCATAGCTACCGGCTGATAATCCCGACTTGCTATTGCCTGGCTGGAACGTTGAACCGTTATCAAAACTATAGGTTTCACCTGCAGTCTGAACAGTAACAGTTATTGTTCCCGTAGCTGTTGCGCAGTCAGGCTGGGTGACTGTGGTTACTGGTGCTGTCGGTGTAGAGGGTGATGCATTGACATCTGTCGAAGTGGCAACTGAACTACATCCTCCTGCACTCTTGATTATTACTTCATAGCTACCGGCTGATAATCCCGACTTGCTATTGCCTGGCTGGAACGTTGAACCGTTATCAAAACTATAGGTTTCACCTGCAGTCTGAACAGTAACAGTTATTGTTCCCGTAGCTGTTGCGCAGTCAGGCTGGGTGACTGTGGTTACTGGTGCTGTCGGTGTAGAGGGTGATGCATTGACATCTGTCGAAGTGGCAACTGAACTACATCCTCCTGCACTCTTGATTATTACTTCATAGCTACCGGCTGATAATCCCGACTTGCTATTGCCTGGCTGGAACGTTGAACCGTTATCAAAACTATAGGTTTCACCTGCAGTCTGAACAGTAACAGTTATTGTTCCCGTAGCTGTTGCGCAGTCAGGCTGGGTGACTGTGGTTACTGGTGCTGTCGGTGTAGAGGGTGATGCATTGACATCTGTCGAAGTGGCAACTGAACTACATCCTCCTGCACTCTTGATTATTACTTCATAGCTACCGGCTGATAATCCCGACTTGCTATTGCCTGGCTGGAACGTTGAACCGTTATCAAAACTATAGGTTTCACCTGCAGTCTGAACAGTAACAGTTATTGTTCCCGTAGCTGTTGCGCAGTCAGGCTGGGTGACTGTGGTTACTGGTGCTGTCGGTGTAGAGGGTGATGCATTGACATCTGTCGAAGTGGCAACTGAACTACATCCTCCTGCACTCTTGATTATTACTTCATAGCTACCGGCTGATAATCCCGACTTGCTATTGCCTGGCTGGAACGTTGAACCGTTATCAAAACTATAGGTTTCACCTGCAGTCTGAACAGTAACAGTTATTGTTCCCGTAGCTGTTGCGCAGTCAGGCTGGGTGACTGTGGTTACTGGTGCTGTCGGTGTAGAGGGTGATGCATTGACATCTGTCGAAGTGGCAACTGAACTACATCCTCCTGCACTCTTGATTATTACTTCATAGCTACCGGCTGATAATCCCGACTTGCTATTGCCTGGCTGGAACGTTGAACCGTTATCAAAACTATAGGTTTCACCTGCAGTCTGAACAGTAACAGTTATTGTTCCCGTAGCTGTTGCGCAGTCAGGCTGGGTGACTGTGGTTACTGGTGCTGTCGGTGTAGAGGGTGATGCATTGACATCTGTCGAAGTGGCAACTGAACTACATCCTCCTGCACTCTTGATTATTACTTCATAGCTACCGGCTGATAATCCCGACTTGCTATTGCCTGGCTGGAACGTTGAACCGTTATCAAAACTATAGGTTTCACCTGCAGTCTGAACAGTAACAGTTATTGTTCCCGTAGCTGTTGCGCAGTCAGGCTGGGTGACTGTGGTTACTGGTGCTGTCGGTGTAGAGGGTGATGCATTGACATCTGTCGAAGTGGCAACTGAACTACATCCTCCTGCACTCTTGATTATTACTTCATAGCTACCGGCTGATAATCCCGACTTGCTATTGCCTGGCTGGAACGTTGAACCGTTATCAAAACTATAGGTTTCACCTGCAGTCTGAACAGTAACAGTTATTGTTCCCGTAGCTGTTGCGCAGTCAGGCTGGGTGACTGTGGTTACTGGTGCTGTCGGTGTAGAGGGTGATGCATTGACATCTGTCGAAGTGGCAACTGAACTACATCCTCCTGCACTCTTGATTATTACTTCATAGCTACCGGCTGATAATCCCGACTTGCTATTGCCTGGCTGGAACGTTGAACCGTTATCAAAACTATAGGTTTCACCTGCAGTCTGAACAGTAACAGTTATTGTTCCCGTAGCTGTTGCGCAGTCAGGCTGGGTGACTGTGGTTACTGGTGCTGTCGGTGTAGAGGGTGATGCATTGACATCTGTCGAAGTGGCAACTGAACTACATCCTCCTGCACTCTTGATTATTACTTCATAGCTACCGGCTGATAATCCCGACTTGCTATTGCCTGGCTGGAACGTTGAACCGTTATCAAAACTATAGGTTTCACCTGCAGTCTGAACAGTAACAGTTATTGTTCCCGTAGCTGTTGCGCAGTCAGGCTGGGTGACTGTGGTTACTGGTGCTGTCGGTGTAGAGGGTGATGCATTGACATCTGTCGAAGTGGCAACTGAACTACATCCTCCTGCACTCTTGATTATTACTTCATAGCTACCGGCTGATAATCCCGACTTGCTATTGCCTGGCTGGAACGTTGAACCGTTATCAAAACTATAGGTTTCACCTGCAGTCTGAACAGTAACAGTTATTGTTCCCGTAGCTGTTGCGCAGTCAGGCTGGGTGACTGTGGTTACTGGTGCTGTCGGAAGAGCATTGACCGTTAAAGTCTGTGTTGCAGAGGTTTCTCCGCAGGTATTAGTAACTGTATAGGTAACGGTAACGGTACCAGCAGTAAGTCCTGTTGCTACACCTCCCGTTGTGATACTGGCTGTGCCGGTTCCTGATACTATGGACCAGGTTCCTCCTACTGTTGCATTTGTAAAGGCTGGAGTTGAGGATCCTTCACATACACTTAACGCGCCATCTGCTATGGATGCAACTGTTGGAAGAGCATTGACCGATATATAATCTTCCTTTGTTTCAATATCAGTTCCAACATCATCTGTCACAGTGAGACTTATAGTTACAGTTCCTGACATAGTATATGTTACAGTATGCGGGCCAACTCCGGTAGCTGAAGATGGTAAAGAACCTGCACCAAAATTCCAGGTATATGATACGGTACCTGTTATGGAGGAATTATCTGTAAACTCAACACTTGAGCCCATGCAAACAGATGTATTGCTTGCAGAAAAATCCGCAGTCTGCCCCCACCCCCTCGCTGAAATAAACAAAAAGAAACCAACCAGAAGAACTATTTTGGCCCATCCTGATACATTAATGTTGTTGATTTTTGAAGAAAAATCAGGTCTCATATCATAAGCTATATACTAAATTCCGAGTCTGTGCTTAAAAAGTTTTTATAATCGAAGTGTATGTTTTAATATTGTATATTGAAACGATAATAAACTCAATATTCATTTCGGAAAATGGCATAAACTAACCTGACAACTTTTTTGTTGGTCGGGATTTTCAATCAGAAAAAATCAGTATAATACGATCAGGGTCTATACAATAATCAATATTTGAAAGCTAAGCTAAATATAATAAAAGGAATTAAGATCTTTATTTGACCAATCCGGCTAAATCGTCCGTCAGGGGCGGGAATATTGAAATTAAAAAAAAGTATGCAGTCTCAAAAGGTAAAATTTACATGATTACCGGTACTCATGGCTTGTTAAATTTCCCGGGGATTAATTCCTTATCTCCAAATCGGGATATTGCGGACAGAATTTTGAAACTATGGTATTTTCAAAACTCAGATTCTCAATTTTTGGACTCCAGTTCTTCCGTACCATATTCCAAACATCCTTATCATTACCCGATGAGAGTGAGTTCTTAATGTGCATCCTGCCTTCAACTACTGCCCAATCATAATTATCCCCATACCTGATGCCAATGCCGTTTTTCAAAAACTGGCAATTATCGGCTAGCACGGAATGATTTGGCGAACTGAACCCCAGTTCCAGTCCCTGTCCGCAATTTGTAAAAATACAATTCCTGAATATATGATTCTTTACAGCCGGGTCAACACTGGATAATGCGGCCCCTTCATGGAAGCATGCCTCGAACCTGCAATTGGTAACAACTATCTCACCTCCTTCATTATTGCCCGAATCGAGACCGTCATCTTTGGCGAACATGAATATTGTGTTATCTATATTTGCATCAGAATCACTCAGATACAGAGCGTCGTTATCATTGTCTGCAAATATATCAGAATCATCAGGAAAATCTGTGAATATTGAGTTCTTAATAGTCAGGCTTGAGGTATTAACCTGTCCGCCTGTCTGGGCTCTCTGCACAAGAATGTCACTAAAATTAAGCACCGAATTCTGCGGAAAAAAGATCTGCCCGATATTATCAAGGATGAAGCAATGGTCGAGATTTAAAGTGCTGTTTTCGGTATAAAACAAAGCCTGTCTACCTGAATGCCCCCAGTTATAACCGGCTGTATTGTGGTATCCGCTCTGACAAAAAATTGTATATTTTGCATCTATTGTACCTCCGGCAACCCGCGTTATGAACCCACCCCAGTACTTGTCTTTTGAGCTACAGGTAAAAAATACAGGGTTTCCGGCAGTACCGGTGATGATTACCGGACCATTTACATTTATATCAACCGCCTCATCAATGATTATCACAGAGCCCTCATGGATTGTTAAAGTGCCTGATGATGTAATATTCACATTACCGGTTATTTTTACAAAACTATTCGGAGGGATCTCAACAGGTGAATTGATTAAAGCCGGAAATATAGTCGGCGATTCCTCAATCTTTGTAAGCGATGCGCTGATATTTTTTCCACCAATTATAAAGTCCTCCATGCCGTTTAAAAAAGTTGAGCGAATGTTTACTGAACCCACACCTTGTTTAATATTAAAAATCTCATTGGAAGAAGAGGATTTCCCCAGGCAATAAGCAGGCTTTACGATACCTGATTCTTTAATATAAAATATGAAAGGCACTTTTATGGATTCCGGATACCTGTGCGGGAAAAATGCTTCCACTGTTTCCGTTGCCAGGGATTCTGTTTTAGATGGCGCAGGAATCCACGCTTTTATGCCCCATTCGGAATTCTCCCTCTCTTCTGTTTTTGTTGTAAAAAGAAATGTATCATTGGGTTGATCTGAATTTCTGTAATCCAAAACGAGTTCGTTAAATCCGTTGTCCTTAAATTCAATGAAGTCGTCCTTACCAAATATGACCGGGTCATTATTCAATTTTGCAGATTGAACAATATCGGTGTTATTCAAAATCCCAAACGGAAGGTAATAGTCATGTTTTGTGACCAGATCCGTCACATTAATCACACCTTCGGGAAGCACCAATGGTTTCTTATCTTCATTTTTTCTGCAGGCTGAGAAAAAAAGGATAAAAAACAGCCAGAATTGAAGGCTTTTAATTTTCATTTCTACCGGTTTTGCTGTTTATCAAGTTCCTGAAGGATAAAGTTTCTCCTGGTTTTAAGCATTTGCCTTTTCTCCGAAAGGTTAGTCAGGAACAGTTCATAATTCGTTTCATTAACGTCGTACTTTGAAAGTTTAATTATCTCATCGTTAGAATAAAACGGTCCGATATGTTCGAAAGTATAGTCAAAAACCTTGTCAAGTGTTTCAATGTCTATTTTTTCGATCACCGAACGCAGAGTCTTCAGATATTCCTGGTACAAAAAATTATCCCGGGCAATTTTATAATCCAGGTCATCTTCTATCGAAAATATCAGTTTGGAGCCTACATCAGCAATTATATCATCTGATCCGGCATATTGCCTTTGACCAAAGACCGTCCCGACAGCCCAGGGCCTTCCGATCTCATGAGGCTGATCAGAAAAAATGTCATCATAATCCCATGGAAATACGCCGAAGACTTCCCTGTCGTTCAGTGTTTTTGTATAAAAGAATATCTCGTCAGTATAATCTCCGTTTTTTAAAATCATATCGATACTCAATTTTGTAAAATACTGTTCGAGATCCATACAATCTGAAAGTGTATCAAATAACTGACGTCCTGAATAATTAACTATATCGGAGTAAATTTTTCTGAACCTGGAGATGCTCTTCTGTGGATCAGAACCAATGCTTCGGTTTGATGCATAGGATTTTACAACATGGTCATACCCTCGTCTGATTACTATTGAAGCATCCTTTTGCTCAATAAAATACTCAACAGGGTCTTCTACAAAACAATACAAACCCTGTGTATGATTATTAAGTTTCACCTCTGTAAAAAAGCTAAGGACAGGCCACAAGTCTGCCTTCTTAAGTAATCTCACTGCAACGCAATTCTCTATATATGTATAGTCATAAACCATTGCAAGCAATTTGAATTCTTCATATTTTCTTGCAGATTGCTCATCAGGATTGAACAGGATAAGTTTATCATTCATATTAACGCCGAAACCCTTGCGGAAAAAATTAAGAGTATTATCGCCCCTGATCTCCAATTTATCGATATAATATGATTTCCCCGCAAAGTTTAAATCAGGAACCGGATCTACAATGAGAAATTGGTCACCCCTGCTTTCATTAATCAATTGACGTTGTGCTTCTGTTACTGTGAAATTAAAAACTTCTTTCTCAGGATCTTCTATATCCTCATATACGCGGGTGCACGCTGTATGAAGCAGTGATAAGAGAAGATAAAATAACAGGAACGATGATAATCTTATTTTCATCTTTTCACCCATGTTATAATACAATGATAACAAAAAAACAGCATTTGGGTGCAGATCATTCCGGCTCAGTTGTATTTTGATGTCTTTTGAATAAACATAGTTTTGAATTGTTTTGTTAACTTGCAGAGAAACCGGTCAAATCCAGGGGACTTTACCATAAACAACCTGCTGAATTACAAATGAACAAATCGCTCTCCGGAAGATATTTCAACATAATAGTCATTGTAGCTTCACTTGGCTACTTTGTGGATATCTACGATCTCATCCTGTTTGGAATTGTTAAAAACCCAAGCCTCATCGATCTTGGAATATCAGATAAAGTTGCTTTATTCAATCAGGGTAACTTCTTACTAAGCATGCAGATGGCCGGTATGCTTGCCGGAGGTATAGTATGGGGCATAATGGGTGATAAAAGAGGAAGATTATCGACACTGTTTTTTACTATTCTCTTATATTCGATGGCAAATATTGCCAATGGGTTTGTTCAAACCATCGGACAGTATGCAGCATTGAGGTTCATTTCCGGTTTTGGACTGGCAGGTGAGCTGGGAATAGGTATTACGCTGGTATCGGAAGTGATGTCAAAAGAATCAAGAGGGATCGGGGCAAGCATTGTATCAGGAGTGGGAATTGCCGGATCGGCTCTTGCATTCCTGGTGGCAGAGAAATTCCAGTGGCGCATGGCATACTGGACAGGGGGATCACTGGGACTTATTTTGCTCTTTCTTAGAATTGCTGTTTATGAATCAGGTATGTATGAGAAAACAAAAACAGAAGAAGTAAGTCGTGGCAATTTTATTAGTTTGTTTACAGATTGGAAAAGGTTCAGAAAATTTATTTTCTGCATTCTGCTTGCACTGCCTACGTGGTACACGGTTAGCGTACTGGCAATAAACGCCCCTTCATTTGCACAGGATGCCCTGAAAATCACTGGAGTCATTAAAGGATCGACTTCTGTAATGATACACTATATAGGAGCATCTATCGGCAGCTTTTTATTTGGATTTCTTTCAATGAAATTAAGATCACGCAAAAAACCGATACTGATTGCAATTTCAGGTATTGCTATTCTCACGGCAGTTTATTTTTCATTATCCGGGGCTACGCCGGCAATGTTCTATTTTACGTTATTCCTGCTTGGCATACCAATGGGCGGACTATGGGCTGTATTCATTACGGCTGTTTCCGAACAGTTCGGCACCAACCTCAGGGCAACGGTCACTACATCTGCACCCAATTTTGTGAGGGGTGCAACGATTCTGATCACATTTCTTTTGGGAGCGCTTACGCCAGTTACAGGATTATGGCTGTCGGGAATAATTGTAGGTGTTATTTTTATCGGAATTGCTTTTGCGTCAGCGTTGATGACGGAAGAAACACATGGCAAGGAACTGGATTATCTGGAAGTATAATTAGCGATGAATTGCTTCTTAAGTTCGAGAATTGCCTTTGGCGATTCTGCGCAGGGGGTGCTTTACATCGAAAAGCCCTGCCACACTGCGTGTGGCTTTTGTGCATTTTTGTTTTTACACCTTATGAGCAAGCTCAACGGTGTTAAAACAAAAATGCCCGGGCACTCCGTGCCAGGGCTTTTCGATGTAGCGAGACCGAGAATTGAACTCGGGACCTCATGATTATGAATCATGCGCTCTAACCAACTGAGCTATCTCGCCAACGATACTTCTTTCAACAACTGCGTTCTAACCTCCCGATAGCTATCGGGATGAGCTATCTCGCCAACAAAATTCAAAATTCCTATCCTTTTTGCGGGTGCAAATATAATGAGTTTGTTACAAATTAGCAATAAGGTTTTTTAGTTTCAATATTTTTTCTAAATTGCAGAAATAGTATTAAGCCAGAATAATTAGAATAATATAGAATAAATGAGATCAAAGTTCGAACTTGAATATAACCTTAACTGTTCCCCGAAAGTGCTCTTCTCCCGGCTCAGCACCCCTGAGGGGTTAGGTGAGTGGTTTGCTGAACAGGTAAATGTCGAGGGCGATCTCTTCACTTTTTTCTGGAACAATTCTGAGTCGAAAGCAAGGCTTTCCGCAATGAAAGAGAATAAAATGGTCCGTTTTGAATGGTTGAGCATGGAAAACGGAGACTCAAATTTCTTCGAATTCCGAATAAATATGGAAGAATTGACCAACGACCTCGCACTTATAATTACGGATTTTGCAGAATCAGAAGAAAAAGAAGATTCAATTTATCTGTGGGATTCCCAGATAAATGATCTCAAAAGGGCTTTAGGAATCTAAATTGACGCCCGATTGCACGTAGTATTTCCCCATTACCTTTCTGGATTTATTCCTATCTCTGTGTAACTCTGTGCTCCTCAGCGTAACTCTGTGTAAGTTCTTAATTTTCATTCCGCAAAAAATGAACAATTACCCGGAGCAATATTTGACAAAAATGCAGTAGTTTTGCACTTCAAAAGCAATCAGTCAGTGAAAAAGGTTGACAAGTTTTTATTAAAATCATTTATTGGACCACTGGTATTCACATTTTTCATTGTGCTTATCATTCTCCTCCTGCAGTTCCTTTGGATGTATATCGATGAACTGGCAGGGAAAGGTCTTGATTTTAAGATCCTTGGCGAACTTCTTTACCATTTCGCGCTGACCTTTGTTCCAACTGCTCTCCCTCTCGGAATCCTGCTGGCTTCTCTTATGACATTCGGTAATATGGGCGAATTCAGTGAACTATCTGCTTTAAATCTTCAGGGATACCTCTTCTCAGGATTATGCGTCCTCTTATAATCCTTATAAGTCTTATTTCCGTTATTTCATTCTTCTTCTCGAATAATGTTCTGCCATACTCAACAGACAAGGCCAGGACACTTCTTTGGGACATCAGGAAGAAAAAACCGGATATTAATATCCAGGCTGGTACTTTTTACAACGGGGTTCCTGATTTCAGTATAAAAATAACCACAAAAGATCCGGCAACCAATCGCCTCAACAACCTCATAATTTATGACCACCGGCAAAGAAGAGGGAATTATTCGGTCATTCTGGCCGACTCGGGTTACATGAAATCGACCAAAGATGAGACAGGACTGATCATGACCCTTTATAACGGACATGGTTACACAGAATTGGAAGAAAAAAATGTTTCACAAGCTTCCAGAAAATACCCCTCGAGAAGAGATGAATTCAAGGAACAGACAATCGTCATCCCTCTTACAGGCTTCGACCTACAGAGAAGTGAAGAAGGATTATTCAAGTCAAACGCGGCCATGTTAAATATCTCGCAATTGACATTCACTATTGATTCCCTCAGCAATAAATATACAAATAAGGTATTTATTGAATTCAAGGATTTCAAGAATATTAAATTATACCCTGTAAGATTTGGTACCTCTGAGGTACTGCAGGCTAACGGTAAAAATAAAGATAAGATTTTCGATGCAAGGGCAATATACGATTCTCTTCCCGTGATGGATAAAAGGACTGTCCTTTCCAAAGCAGTAGAAAGCCTTAAAGATGCTACCAGTGTACTTGCAGAAAAAAATGAAACGCAGAAATATGAGATAAGAACCCTGAGAAGATATGAAGTTGAGTGGAATAAGAAACTGACAATGTCATTTGCCTGCCTGGTCTTCTTCTTCATAGGCGCTCCTCTTGGCGCAATTATCAGAAAAGGAGGATTGGGAACCCCGCTGTCATCTCAATTTTTTTCTTTGTTGTGTATTATGTAATTTCAATTTCGGGACAGAAGCTTGTTGAAGAAAATGTTGTAGGAACTTTTGCAGGGATGTGGGCAGCTTCATACATATTATTGCCAGTTGGAATATTCCTTACATATAAAGCCACTACGGATTCTGTCATTTTGAACATTGAAACATATTTTATGTTTTTTAAAAAATTTAAAGATTTCTTATATAAAATTTTCATAAACGGATCAGGCAGAAAATCTGCTACAGACTAAAAAATAATAATAATGAATGATATTGTTCTAAATACAATTGAAGAAGCTATTGAGGATATTAAATTCGGCAAACTTTTAATTGTTGTTGATGATGAAGATCGTGAGAATGAGGGTGATTTCATATGTTCGGCAGAATTGATAACTCCCGAGCTGGTAAATTTCATGGCTACCTATGGGCGCGGACTGATTTGTGCGGCATTACCTGAGGAGAGATGTGAAGAGCTTGATCTTAACCTCATGGTAGGTAACAATACCTCAATCCATGAGACACAATTTACTGTAACTGTTGATTTACTGAATGAAAATACAACCACAGGAGTATCTGCTTTCGACCGTGCTCTTACAATAAATGCACTTGTCGATCCTGCTACAAGCCTTCTGATCTTGGAAGGCCCGGCCATATCTTTCCTCTTAAGGCCAAATCCAAAGGAGTTCTGCGCAGAGCCGGTCATACCGAAGCTGTTGTAGATCTGACACGTTATGCCAATTTGCGTCCCGGAGGTGCACTCGTTGAAATAATGAATGAGGATGGATCGATGGCCAGACTTCCCGACCTTGTTAAGATGAGAGAAAAATTCAACATAAAGATTATTGCAATAAAAGATCTCATAAAATATACCCTGGAAAGAGATTCAATCATTGAGAAAGGAGACAGGGTCAGACTCCCTACTGATAGAGGAGATTTTGAATTCATTCCTTTCCGTCAGACAAGCAACGGAATTGAACATGCTGCCCTGGTAAAAGGGAAATGGACGAAAGACGAGCCCGTGATGGTCAGACTTCATTCATCATGCTTTACGGGCGATATATTTGGTTCAATGCGATGTGATTGCGGATCCCAGTTACATAAGGCAATGGAGATGGTTGAAAAAGAAGGCAAAGGAGTAGTAATTTATCTTAGTCAGGAAGGAAGGGGAATAGGACTTTTAAACAAGATAAAAGCTTACAGGCTTCAGGATGAAGGGATGGATACGGTTCAGGCAAATATCAAACTCGGATTTGCTGAAGATGAACGCGACTATGGTGTTGGTGCAAGTATTATGCGGGAACTTGGACTGGGCAAAGTGCGTCTCATCTCAAATAATCCGGTAAAAAGAGCCGGGCTCGAAGGATATGGGATCCAGATAGTCGAAACAATACCTCTGATAATAGAATCAAATCCTCACAACAGATTCTATCTCGAAACCAAAGCAAATAAAATGGGACATGATCTTTCATGTTATAAACATATTGGTAAAGACTGAATCTAAGTTCAATCTATATTTGATGGTAAACAAATTATGAAAAATCTCAGGATAGTATTTATGGGAACACCTGAGTTTGCAGTAGCCACTCTTGGAGCGTTGCTTATTAATGGGATTAGATGTAGTCGGGGTGGTCACTGCCCCCGACAAGCCTGCCGGAAGAGGAAGAAAAATTGTAAAGTCTGCTGTTAAAGAATTTGCGGAATTCAGTAAGCTGAATATAATGCAGCCTGTAAATCTCAAAGATCCTGAATTCATACAAAACCTTAAAGATCTGAATGCTGATTTTTTTATCGTTGTTGCTTTCAGGATGCTGCCGGAAGCGGTGTGGAAAATACCCCCACGCGGAACAATAAACCTGCATGCTTCGCTCCTCCCCGACTACAGGGGCGCTGCACCAATAAACCATGCGATAATGAATGGTGAAACCACGACCGGCGTCACTACATTTCTTATCGACGAAAAAATTGATACCGGAAATATCCTGCTGAAAGAAGAGGTATCAGATTTCGCCGCTCGAAAATGCAGGAGAACTGCACGACAGGCTTAATGAAACTCGGAGCCAGACTCGTAATAAAGACAATTTCAGAACTTGTTGAAAATAAAATTAGTTCCATCACCCCAGAATGCTGTTACCGGTACCGGAATTTTGCCTAAAGCCTGCTCCAAAAATCCATCCGTCAGATTGCATAATTGACTGGAATAATGACACTGATCAAATTGAACAATCTTATCAGGGGATTGGCACCATATCCCTGTGCGAGATCATGGTTTAAAAATGATGCCGGCACATTTTCGTTTAAGATCTTCGAAAGCAGTCCGGAAATTGCAAACCATTCCCATAAACCCGGAACTATAGTTTCAGATGGGAAAACTTTTTTGAAGATAGCCTGTAAAGATGGATTCCTAAATATTCTGAATCTTCAGCTTGAAGGTAAGAAAAGGATGAAGACATCCGGAATTTCTCAGAGGATTTAAAATAGATAATTTCACAATATCTTTTACTGAACAGGCTTAATGCTTCTCAGCCATATTTTTTCCCCTGCTTCGGGCTCAGACCCCATTGCCATTCTGTTCATTTCATAAAGACTCTTAAGCTTTACTCCGAATTGCTGAGAAATCTTGTACATCGTATCACCACTCAACTGCCGTATAAGAGTCTTTTCCCGGCTCTGCCTTATCACGTTTCGGCTGAAGATAAAGAATCTGCCCGGGCTCAGGTATAAAATCATTTTTAAGTTCATTATACTTTGACAATTCCCATTTAAGCAATTGAAATTCATTTTCGATCTTTTCCCTTGTCTCTCCGTCTTTTACTACTATAAACTGAATCCTGTTATTTTCCGAAATTCTGGGTACCCTTGCCGATACAGATCTGTTAGCGGAAGCCGTCTGAACGACCTTTTCGAATTGTCGCCATAATTGGATACCGCTTTTCCCCAGCAGTATCTATGGTCTGTAGTCTGTTATCCTGAACTTGTGCAAAAGTTTGAGTATTTGGCAACTTTATATCCCTGGTCATATGAATAAAGTCCATTTTGTTCTATAGTTCTGATAAGCATATTGGCATAATCAGGATTTGTTGCATACCCGGCTTTTTTCAATCCCCGTGCCCATCCTTTATAATCAGTTGAATTCAGATTAAAAAGGAAACTATAACGTGATGCTGGATCTCAGAAAATCAGAATGATCATAAAATGATTCTTCAGGCTCTGGGATATTTTCTGAAACATTCATTTCTGCTATTATCATTATGTCTTATTGTCGGACCTGTCCACCCATTATGACATTTGATCCCAAAATGATTATTTGCTTCCCTTGCAATATTGCTCCGGCCGCAATCAGATTCTATAATTGCCTGTGCAAGAGTGATACTTGCAGGAATCCCTGTTCTTTTCATCTCACTAATTGCTATATCTTTATAGAGATTGATATAATCGGCATACAGAGCGGGCAGGTTCCCGGGAGGAAGCCAAAGGTGTATATGTCTTGCATGAATACAGACTGCTTAAAACTACAACTACAAGGATGGGAATAAGCTTGTTGCGCATCATACAATTATTTGGGACAAAAATAGAAAAAAATCAGCATATAAAATGCCTGTTGGACCATGAGTTCAACTTAGTGTACTCTGCTGACCTGACACTCAAAACTTTTTTTACTACCTTTATCATCAATTGATTCATGGATTATTATGATAAGAACGAATAATATATCATTTTCATATACGGAGTATGAGAAAACTGAGGAACTGGCAGTCTCAGACAAAGAATTGGTTGATGCAGCAAGGGAAATCGCTGTAACAGCTTATGCTCCCTATTCAAAATTCAGGGTCGGAGCGGCTGTTCGTCTTGAAAGCGGAAAAATAATTTGCGGAGCAAATGTTGAAAATGCAGCATTTCCTTCAGGGATCTGTGCTGAAAGGAGTGCACTTTCGAATTCTGTATCAAACTATCCTGAAGAAAAGCCGGTTGCGATTGCAATCGCGGCTATGACAGAAGAAGGATTAACTGATGAATCCACCTTCCCCATGCGGCAGTTGCAGACAGGTTATTGCAGAAGAAGAATCAAGAACTGGCAACAAAATCAAAATAATTTTATCAGGGAAGAACAAGACCCTTATAATCGAAGGAATAAGCTGTCTTCTTCCGATGCAATTCACAAGAGAGAATCTAAAGATCAATCTTCCCTGACAATAAGCTGAAATCCAGCGCCATGGATATTTTTAATATTGAGGTCCGGATCTTCCGAAAGGAACTTTCTTAGTTTAGTTATATAAACATCCATACTTCTGGCAGTAAAATAATCATCGGAGCCCCATATTTTCTTCAGAGCCATCTCCCGGCTTATCAAAGCATTAGGGTTTACGGCCAGTAATTCCAGAAGCTGAGCCTCCTTAGGAGAAAGTTTCTTTTCATCGCTGCCAATCGTAAGAGTCCTGAGCTTGGAATTGAAAACAAACTTTCCAAGTTCATAGAAATCTTTTGTACCCGCCTGAAAATCACGTCGCGCGATTATTGCCTTGATTTTTGCCAGAAGGATCTCAGTATCAAAAGGCTTTGTCACATAATCATCACCTCCTACACCATAACCTTTCAATACATCTTCCTTTAGCTTTTTTGCAGTCAGAAAAATGATGGGAACCTCATTATTTATCTGCCTGATCTCATTAGCAATTGTAAACCCGTCAACATGAGGGAGCATTATATCAAGAATGCACACATTAAACGCTCCTTTTCTGAAATGATCAATTGCGTATTTGCCATCATCAACCCACTCCACGGAGTAGTCATTGATTTCAAGGTATGATTTCAGGACTGAACCAAAACTTAAATCATCCTCGACCAAAAAAATTTTAACTGGTTTATTGCTCATTTCTAGTTCTCCGAGTTAAATGGTAAAAATATTTCGAACCTGCTTCCTTTTCCAGGTTCACTGAAAACCGTAATAGTACCCTTGTGGGCTTCAATAATAGATCTTGTATAATTTAAACCGAGACCAAATCCCTTCACATCATGCACATTGCCGGAACTCTGCCGGTAAAACCTTTCAAATATCTTGCTTTGCACTGTCTTTGTCATCCCAATACCTTTATCCTCGACGGATAATATAATCCCGTTCTCGCAATTTTTTGTCTCTACTGTAATCCGGGGATTTTCCGGAGAGTACTTAATCGCATTGTCAAGAAGATTATTTACCAGATTAACAAGATGTTCGCTATCTCCTAAAATATCCGGATTTTCGGCATTAAGACTGAGAGTGATCTTCCCGTTTCGCTGATGTACCTGAATTTCTATTGTCTCAATTGCCCGTTCTATAATTGTATGTAGGGAAACATTTTCAAATTTGAATTCTATTTCCTTTTTGTCGAGAGATGCAATCTGAAGTATTGTTTCCACCTTTTTGTTCATCCTGCTGTTTTCCTTCTTGATCATACCGATGAAATGCCTGATACTCGTTTCATCATTGATAACCCTTGAATTAACAATCGTATCGGCAGCAAGGCTGATTGTGGCAATAGGAGTTTTGAACTCATGTGTCATATTGTTTATGAAATCCGATTTCATCTCAGAGATTTTCTTTTGCCGGATTATAAAATAAAGGCTAAGAGCAAATGTGGCCAAAATGAAAAGTGAGAAAAGCAGTGATCCTCCCAGGATCCAAACCATCGATCCTAATACATAATTTGTCCGTTCAGGAAACACCACCGACAGTAAAAGGTTTTGTCTTAAGAGATTATCAGGGAAAAGTTGGATTTGATATCTGCTTTTTAGGAAATCGCTTTTATGAGCATTCTTAAATGTACCATCCTGAACGACCCCATTTTTTATAACTGCAAATTCATAGGGTGTTTTAATCTTAGTATATGCCATAGTCTGGTTGAGAGTATACTCCACTTCCTTAGGGTCTATTTCGAGTGTCTTTTCCCATTGATAAATCTCATTAATCATCCGTGCACTCATGTTCTGGAATTGGTTCGATCTTTTTTTAAGCCAGTTAAGAAACTCATTTTGTTTTACATATAAGGAATGCGTATTTGCATTCAGCTCATCACCTTTGGGGAGGATCCTGATTTTATCAGAGTTGTCGGGAGTTGAAACAAATGTGACTGAATCTGCTATGATTGTATTGTCTTTTGTGATAATATACGATTTATTTGTTGTAGTAATTTTGCTTGTATCAGAATTGCCTGAAACTGATTGATTGGTAATACTTATACTTAAACTGCTTCCGGGTGACGAGTAATCTCCGATACCCTGAAAGCCTAAAATATCCTGTGAGGAGTCATAGTCAGAAAAAGGATCGACGGGCATAAAATTATTGAAAAAGTTCATCTGCCTGGAGTTTTCGATAGAACTGGCGGCATGAATAAGGCTCTGATTTACACGGTTATTAAAGACGTCATTCTGCACCTCTACTGCATTTCGTATCCAAACGATCTGAACCCAGGTGATCCCAATGATAGAAAGGACCATCATAATTATAAGACCAGTGAATTTTTTTCTGTTCATGGTGCAAAATTAAATGATAAACTCGTTAAAAAAGAAGTATTTAACTTTTCATTAACGCTTATTAACCGAACATTAACTGAGGAATCAGTGGGTTAGACTAATTTTGAAGCATAAATCAAAGCATTATCCGCCATGAAAAGAGTTCTTAAAATTATTTCCGCAGTCACTTTTACACTTATGATTCCCTTTTCCTTTATCATTGGACAAGAAAAAAAAAGTGAACAGAAAATCAAAATAATAGTAAAAGATGGCTCAGAAACAAAAGTCCTTGTAGATACGGTCTTCAACGGAGAGCATGGACCTGATTCACTGGTTTTAAGAGACGGATCAGTTGTTCATCTCAAGCATCCGCGCGGAAAAGGCAGGAAAACAGATTATTCTGTCTCTTACTCTTCAGATAGCATAAGGATGGAGACGGCAGAAATCAAGGAAGATGAGAGTTATTAAATACTGATTCAATGCGAAATACGAACGATCCGGATGCACATGGCAATGTTAATTTGTATGACAGGAAACGGCTCATCACAGATATAAGATGATTACACGTTCATCAGATACATGGGGAAGTAAATAGTCTTCGTAAATAATGACCGACATGAAAGGGAAGATGCATGAGTATGTCCGACATGTATGAAAGAGATCCGGATTCAAACATCTGAAAAAACAAGATTTGTAATTGCAAAGGACGGAATGGTAGTAACTATCGAAGGAAGTGATGAAGCTAAAGCAAAAGAACTGGCGACAAGAAATCGAACAAAAGTTGGGAGTAGCAGGGAAAGAAGAGAAGAAAGAAGATATCAAAAACTAAATCAGGATAAGAAGATCAATCAAGTAATATCTATGATTTTGGTTTTTATTTTGGTTTTACAAGAAAATGCTGCAATTCCCCATATTTTATGATATAGAATCTATAAACAACGACCAGATATCTCCTTCCGGGAAGTGGCCGATGATCTTTATTGGTTCTTTCTTCACCGGATGCGTAAATTCCAGGCTCCTTGCGAACAGGCTGATTCCGCCATCTTCATTTGATCGTGCATAGCCATATTTCAGGTCTCCCTTGATCGGGCAACCGATTTTTGCAAGCTGAGCCCGTATCTGATGATGCCTGCCTGAGTGCAGTTCGACTTCCAGAAGATAGTACTTTTCAGAGCGCCCTTTCATCCTATAAGTGAGACTGGCTGGTTTTGAGCCTTTTACTTCCGTATCATACACATAACTCTTATTCTGGACTTCATTTTTTTTCAGGTAATGATTTATTGTCGCCTCATCATCTGGCGGCCTTTCCTTTACTATAGCGAGATATGTTTTTTTAACCTCTTTTGCCTTGAACATCTCATTCAGCCGCGAGAGCGCTTTTGATGTACGTGCAAAGAGCATCACTCCGCTTACCGGTCTGTCAAGGCGATGTACCACACCCAGAAATACTTCTCCCGGTTTTTTATATTTTTCAGCAAGATATTTCTTTATTTCAACATCCATGGGGGCATCCCCGGTCTTGTCGCCCTGTGCCAGATCTGATGTTCTTTTGTATACTGCTATGATATGATTGTCTTCGTATAGTATCTCTGCCATTTCAATTTTTATTAATACTGCTCCTTCTCATTAGGAAAGTCCTGAGATCTTACATCAGTTATATACGCCTGAACAGCACCCTTTATTTCAGCGTATAGATTATGGTATCTTCTCAGAAATCTTGGTGAGAATTCCTGTGTTATGCCGAGCATATCATGAAGTACCAGCACCTGGCCGTCAGTTTTCCCCCCGCCCCGATTCCAATCAAAGGAATTTTCAGGCTGTTGGTCACTTCTTCGGCAAGCTTGGCCGGGATTTTTTCAAGAACAATTGCGAAACAGCCTGTTTGCTCAAGCAATCTGGCATCTTCCATTAGTCTGCGGGCCTCCTCTTCTTCTTTTGCTCTCACGACATAGGTTCCGAATTTATGGATTGCCTGGGGAGTAAGGCCTAAATGACCCATTACCGGAATACCGGCGGAAAGGATCCTTTCAATAGATTCAACAACCTGCAATCCACCTTCAAGCTTCACAGCATGAGCTCCTGTCTCTTTCATAATCCTAATAGAAGAGGCAAGGGCTTCCTTTGAATTACCCTGGTAAGTACCGAACGGTAAATCAACTACTACGAGTGCTCTTTTTACACCCCTCACAACAGAAGCTGCATGATAAATCATGTTATCGAGAGTAATGGGAAGTGTAGTATCGTAACCTGCCATTACGTTTGAAGCAGAGTCGCCAACAAGAATTACATCAATTTCTGCTTCATCCAGAATTTTTGCGATTGAATAATCATAAGCCGTAAGCATGGCAATCTTCTCCCCTTTCAGCTTCATCTCATTTAAGACATGAGTTGTTACTCTTCTGACAGATTTATGTATTGACATAATTATAAATATGTTAATTACAGATGCAAAGTTACAGATTTGAATTGGATGAAACATGCCATGATTATGATCTTTTTAAAATGGCAGTGTCAAACTAAGGTCTGTCGTTTTGTCACCTCTTCGAAATTAAGAATACTTCTTCCGATGCCATTTTTACATATAAAACAGTAAAAACTCTAATGGCATAATCATTGCTTGATGCAATAAGAAATATATTAAAATACAATTGAATAATTACCAGGGATGGTTTTATCCGGTTCAAATTGATTGAAAATTTTTAAATTATTATAAAATGGGAAAAATTATTGGAATTGATCTGGGAACAACAAACTCTTGTGTTGCCGTAATGGAAGGAAATGAACCTGTCGTTATTCCTAACAGCGAAGGGAAAAGAACTACCCCTTCCATAGTGGCATTTGTAGAAAACGGGGAACGCAAAGTTGGAGATCCTGCAAAACGTCAGGCTATCACCAATTCAAAGAAGACTGTTTTCTCCATAAAAAGATTTATGGGCGAGACCTATGATAAGGTCACAAAGGAGATAAAAAGAGTTTCGTATACTGTTGTTAAGGGGGATAATAATACGCCGAGAGTGAAAATAGATGACCGTCAGTATTCACCTCAGGAAATTTCAGCAATGATCCTTCAGAAAATGAAAAAGACTGCTGAAGATTATCTCGGTCAGGAAGTTACGGATGCCGTAATTACTGTCCCTGCGTATTTCAGCGATTCACAGCGTCAGGCTACAAAAGAAGCAGGTGAAATAGCAGGTTTGAATGTTAAAAGGATTATAAATGAGCCAACAGCTGCTTCCCTGGCTTATGGTCTCGATAAAAAATCACAGGATCTTAAAATTGCAGTGTTCGACCTTGGAGGGGGAACCTTTGATATTTCAATACTCGAACTTGGAGACGGAGTTTTTGAAGTTAAATCTACAAACGGCGATACCCATCTCGGAGGTGACGATTTTGATCATCTCATCATTGACTGGATGGCCGACGAGTTCCTTAAAGAAGAAGGTATTGATCTCAGAAAAGATCCTATGGCCCTGCAGCGTCTTAAAGAAGCAGCAGAAAAAGCCAAGATTGAACTCTCAAGTTCAACCACCACCGAGATTAACCTCCCATACATTATGCCAGTAGATGGGATTCCAAAACATCTTGTAAAAACTCTGACACGTGCAAATTTTGAGAAGATTTGTGATAAGCTGATCCAGGCTTGTATTGAACCCTGCAAAATTGCTCTTAAGGATTCTGGTCTCGCAGTAACTGAGATTGATGAAGTACTTCTTGTCGGTGGTTCAACACGTATCCCGGCCATTCAGCAGCTTGTTGAAAAATTCTTCGGTCGTGTACCTTCTAAAGGAGTAAATCCTGATGAAGTTGTTGCAGTAGGAGCAGCAATACAGGGAGGTGTGCTTACAGGTGAGGTAAAAGACGTTCTCCTGCTTGATGTCACACCGCTTTCTCTAGGAATTGAAACAATGGGAGGTGTAATGACTAAACTCATCGAATCAAACACAACCATTCCTACCAAGAAAACTGAGGTGTTTACAACCGCAGCTGACAGTCAGCCTTCGGTTGAGATCCATATTCTTCAGGGTGAGAGACCTATGGCAGCAGGAAATAAAACAATCGGCCGGTTCCATCTCGATGGTCTGCCTCCTGCCCCTAGAGGCGTTCCACAAATTGAAGTAAGTTTCGATATAGATGCAAATGGAATATTGCATGTTGCTGCAAAAGACAGAGGCACTGGTAAGGAACAGCGAATCAGAATTGAAGCCTCATCGGGCCTTAATGAAGAAGAAATCAAAAAGATGAGGGAGGAAGCAAAAGCGAATGCAGAAGCTGATAACAAAGCAAAAGAAAAAGTTGATAAGATAAATACTGCCGACAGTATGATCTTTACAACTGAAAAACAACTCAAGGAATTTGGCGATAAGCTACCTGCTGACAAGAAGCCCGCAATTGAGACTGCTCTTGCCAAACTTAAGGAAGCACATAAATCACAGGATGTTGATGCAATTGATAAAGCTCTTGCTGAACTAAATGCTGTCTGGCAGGTTGCTTCGGAGGAAATGTACAAGAGTGCTCAGAATACCGATCAGGCAAATTCACAACCGGGAGCTGAACAACCTTCGGGAAACGAGAACAAACCCGGAAATGAAGAGGTAACCGATGTTGATTTCGAAGAAGTCAAATAATAGCAGATAGATAAATATAACGGACATTTATAGAGACGCCCAAATAGGGCGTCTCTATGTGTTTTTGGGGGATTTTTAGTACTTTTACATTCATATTCGCGTTTGCTGCATTATGAATCTTAAATCATTTATAACGGCTTCTCTCATGGCTATTTCGATCTGCTGTTCAGGTCAGACAGGTGCTGTTCTAAATGTGACTGACAAGCAAGGCAGAAAACAAGGTCATTGGATTAAAAAATATCCCAATGAAGCCATAATGTACGATGGTTTTTTTAAAGATGATCATCCGTTAGGTGAAATGAAACGATACGATGAAAACCGGGCTCTTAAATCGGTGCTCATCTACAGTGATGATGGCAGAAAAGCGGCCGCAACAATATACCATCCAAATGGAAATATATCAGCAATAGGGAATTATGTAGATCAGAAGAAAGAAGGCAAATGGCAGTTTTATTCGGAGTATAAAAAGGGATATCTTATTTCAGAAGAATCTTATAAAGAAAACCTGAAAAACGGATTATCACTGAAATATTATGCCGACAGCACAATTGCTGAGAAAATAACTTACATAAATGGGTTAAAACAGGGAGAATGGACAGAGTATTATCCATCGGGAACAGTCAGACTGAAATCCTATTATCGTAATGGCAGGTTAAACGGGAAATTTGAAGTCTGGTACGAGAATGGCGCCATCGAATACTCAGGGCAATATAAGGACGATTCAAGAGATGGAGAATGGATTATTTTCAAGAATGACGGCACCATAAAATACAAACTGACCTACGATTTAGGAATTACAAAGGATCGTCATATGGATATCGATGAGTCTGATTTTCTCGACTCTCTTGAGAACAATAAAGGGAAAATTGCAGATCCTGAAAAAGGAATTAACAGGTAATAGAAGCCTCTGCCATTATAATGATAAAAAGAATAAGCATACTATCTGCTCTGTTATTAATTACCGCAGGGATTCCTATATTGGGACAGGATCCTGTATATTCCTATTTCTACAGAGTATATCTTAAAGACAAAGATAATTACACTGGAAATACTTCCACAGATCTCCTTTCATCCAAAGCAATCAAGCGCCGGCAAAACGCAGGGATTCCCTACCCCGATTATAAAGATTTCCCTGTTGGTAAAAGCTATATAAATCAGATTTCACGTTTGGGACTTAAGCTTCATACCACTTCAAAATGGATGAATACAGCCCTTTTTAAATCGCAAACTTCATTTGACCTGAACAAAATCCTCAGTCTGCCGTTTGTTGCCGATGTCAAAATTGTCAAAAATCCGGGTACGAAAAGTGTACACCGCAACAAGCTCGATTTCCTGATTGAACAACCTGATCCCTCCTGCCTTCGACAGACCTTTAACGATGGTAAATGGAAAGATCTTACATAATTCAGGATTTGATGGCACCGGAGTTTTAATAGCAATATTGGATGGAGGTTTTTTTGATGCAGATAAAATAAATTCTGTAAACTCTTTGAGATCAAGAAAAGGAATCAAATCAACCTATGACTTTGTAAATAAAAATCCATCGGTATATAATTCAAGTAATCATGGAACAGCCGTTCTGTCAGTTTTGTCAGGGTATATACCAGGCAACATTGAAGGTTCTGCACCGGGTGCAGATTTCCTTTTGCTAAAAACCGAAGATGTGGAATCAGAATTTCCATGTGAAGAGGATTTCTGGGCGGCGGGTGCCGAGTATGCCGATAGTGCCGGTGCTGACATTATAAGTTCTTCCCTGGGCTATTTTATTTTTGATGATACAACTATGAATTATAAAGTTTCGTCTCTCGACGGAAACACGGCATTCGTTACAAAGGCTGCCGATATAGCTGCTTCAAAAGGAATACTTGTAGTAAATAGTGCAGGCAACGAAAGAAATGATATATGGAAATACATCATTTTCCCATCCGACGGCGATAGTGTTATTGCTGTCGGTGCTGTCAATGGCAGTAATCTGATCGCGGATTTTTCCTCAGCCGGCCCTTCTGCCGGATGGCGAATCAAACCTGATAATGTAACAATGGGAGTCAGTGTGCCTGTCCAGGTATCTCAAAATGTAATTAACCGTTCGAGCGGTACATCTTTCTCATGCCCGGTTTTGAGCGGGATGGCCGCCTGTCTTAAACAGGCTGTACCCAAAGCTCTGAACAATGACATCATTAATGCGCTTCATATTTCAGCAGACAGGTATCACTCACCTGATTCGCTCTATGGATATGGTATTCCAGATATGGTGCAGGCCCTCAATTACTTACAGGATCTATATATTAAAATTCCGGAGGCCGGACCGGTTGTGAGTCCAAATCCTACTGCTGGCAACTTCGAAATCATTTTCCCCTCCTCTCCACGGAATTTAACAATAGAAATTTACTCCATAGCAGGCAAAATATTGTTCAGAAAAGATTTTGAAGATTTTGCCGGACGGACGATCTTTGTTACAGAACTTCAGAACAAAGTACAGGGAGTATATTATCTGCGGATAAAAACAGGTGCTGGTACTATTGTAAGGAAGATAATCAAAATAAAAAGCTGATCATGACTGAAAAAGTTTCATTGACTGAATTGCAGCTGATCATCAGAGATTCATTGTATCTGTCTTTGCCTGATGCAATATGGGTTATTGCAGAAATATCCGAAATAAAAGAAAACAGCGCAGGACATTGTTATCTTGAATTGATTGAAAAGAATCCCGGCGAGAAGAATGTAAGAGCCCGTGTAAAAGCAATAATCTGGAATAACCGCTCCAGATTCCTGAAAGCATTTTTTGAAAATATTACAGGTGAAAATCTCAGGGAAGGAATAAAGATCCTGGTAAAAACAAGAGTTGAATATCATGAATTGTATGGATTGAGCCTTATAATCTCTGATATTGACCCCACATTTACTCTCGGGGAAATGGCAATTAAGCGTCAGTTGATCATAAAGAGACTCGAAGAGGAAGGAGTTTTTTCAATGAACAAAGAACTAATATTTCCGGCTGTTCCACAAAGGATTGCAGTTATATCCTCGAAAAACGCCGCAGGCTATTCCGATTTTATAAATCATCTTAACAGCAATATCTATGGGTATGTCTTTAAGACAACATTGTTTGAGATTTCATTGCAGGGAACAGAAACTGAAGAAAGCATAATTAATGCACTCGATAAGATAGCTTATAACGGCCATCTGTATGATATTGTTGCAATTATCAGGGGTGGTGGTTCACAGTCGGATCTGAGCTGGTTTGACAATTATAATATTGCATACCATGTGACTCAGTTTCCTCTTCCGGTAATAACAGGAATTGGTCACGATAAAGATATCTCCATCACTGATATGGTGGCTCACAGAGCTCTGAAGACTCCTACTGCTGTCGCGGATTTTCTTATTGAATTACTGGCAGAAGCTGAAAATCATATTTCAGGAATGAGTTCCGGGATAATTTCAGCATCGAGGCTGATTATTGAAAAAAACAAAACCAGGATTGAATCAGCAGGTATTAAATTATTCCCGCTTGCTCGGATAATGATGTCCAGGCTAAGAGATAAACTGTCAACAGAAATAATCGATATTATAAATATCGGCAAGGAACTGGTTATAAGAGCAGGACTTATTCCCGCAAATCTGGAATCGAGACTGGCGTCGTATCTACCGATCATATACAACTGACAGAAAACTTGAACTGAGAAGAAATATACAAAGACTTTTTACCGCGACTTCCGGGGAAATTAAGATTAATTATACCAGGATAAAAGGCTTGGAAGACGCTCTGAATCATCTCAATCCACAGAATATACTTCAAAGGGGATACTCCATAACCACCATGAATGGAAAGATACTGAAATCAGTCAGACCGGTCAGTCCAAATGCAATAATAGAAACCCATGTGGCTGATGGGTATTTAAAGAGTAAGGTTGTTGAGAAGAAAGCTGAAAATCAAAATGAGTCTTTAAATTTTTAAATATTACCAAGATTATGAGTAAAAATGAATTTTCATTTAATAATGCCGTTATTGAGATAGAGAATATCCTGCATAATATCGAAAACGGAAATCTTGATATTGATAAATTATCGGTTGAAGTAAAGCGTGCTTCGGAACTTATAAAGGAATGCCAGAAAAAGTTAAGATCTACTGAAGAAGAAATAAACAGTATATTCAAGGATCTGGTATAAAATAAATCAGGACCGAAGTCCTGATTTACTACTTTACTACCCTAAACCTAAATCCATGAAAAAAAACCCTTAAAAACCTAATTTACTAGCTTCTTAATTGTTAAACGTTTATCAGACATAAATGTTTCTTTTTTCGATCCATATTTAGTAAAGCATACGTTTTTTTTGACGAACAGGTTATTTTTCTACACCAAGTACATCTTTGAAGGCTTTTACAAAGGTTTCTTTTGGCAATGCACCCATCGCCATCTGAGGTTGACCTTCAGCAGGAATAAACAGAAATGAAGGTATGCTTCTTATTCCAAAAACCGATGCAAGTTCCTGTTCTTCTTCTGTATCCACTTTGAAAACGTTTATTTTTCCGTCAAAATCTTTAGCCAATTCCTCGAGAACAGGGGAAACTATTTTACATGGGCCACACCAATCGGCATAAAAATCGATTATACAAGGTCTTTCTCCCTCGAATTTCCACTCTTTATTTTTTTCATAATTGAATACTTTATTCAAAAATGTTTCTTTTGTGAGATGCTCTATCATAAAATTTTTATTTAATAAACATAAAAAAATGGTGATTGTTTATAATTATCAATTTTCATGCCCGTCGCTGCATTTAGAACAATTTACAAAAAATTGAGTAATAATTGTAACTTTGTCAGAATAATCTAACAAATTGTCATATCTATATATGAATATATGTCTTAATGACAAAATTTTCGAAACACTTTCATCTGTAGTCACATCCGAGAATGTACAGGCATATGTTATAGGAGGCTGGGTGCGTGATTGTATTCTCAAAAGAGAACATCCCGAAAAGGATATCGATATTGTGGTCATTGGAAGCGGGATTGATATTGCCCAAAAAGTAGCGAAAAAGATCCATCCCAGGTTAAAAGTGAGTGTATTTAAAACTTTCGGAACGGCCATGTTCCATAGCCATGAATACGAAATAGAATTTGTTGGTGCCAGAAAAGAATCGTATGATAAGAGTTCAAGAAAACCGGTGGTGGAGAACGGGACACTTGAAGATGATCAGAAAAGAAGGGATTTTACCATCAATGCACTGGCAATCAGCCTCAATAAAGAGACTTTTGGAAACTTTATTGATCCATTCGGAGGATTGGATGACATCAGGAAAAAAATAATCAGGACTCCGCTCGATCCTGATAAGACCTTTTCAGATGACCCGCTACGGATGATGAGAGCTATCAGATTTGCAACCCAACTAAATTTCACAATTGAAGATGAAACATTTGCTTCAATAACTGAAAATGTTGAACGGATCAAAATCGTCTCTTCTGAAAGGATCGTAACGGAGCTTAATAAAATTATAATGTGTTCACATCCTTCAAGGGGATTTGTGCTTCTTGAAAAAGCCGGACTGTTAAAGATAATATTCCCTGAGCTGGACAATCTTAAAGGAGTTGAAACAAAAGAAGGAAAGGCTCATAAAGATAATTTTCATCACTCACTCAAAGTACTCGATAATATAAGCAAGAAGTACAGATAATCTCTGGCTAAGATGGGCGGCTTTGTTACATGATATCGCAAAACCGGCCACCAAAAAATATCTGCCGGAGACAGGGTGGTCATTTCATGGACATGAGTTTCTTGGATCTAAAATGGTTCCTGATATTTTCAGAAGATTAAAACTTCCCCTCAATGAGAAAATGAAATATGTACAGAAAATCGTTGATCTTCATCTGAGGCCGATTGCATTGACACAGGATCTTGTGACGGATTCAGCCATCAGACGACTATTATTTGAAGCGGGCGATGACATAGATGACCTGATGATCTTATGCGAAGCTGACATCACTTCAAAAAATGAAGCAAAAAAAGCCAAACACCTCGAAAATTTCAGATTAGTTAGAAACAAGCTCAGGGAAATTGAAGAGAAGGATGCAGTAAGGAATTTTCAGCCTCCTGTTGATGGCAGTGAAATAATTTCGACCTTCGGAATAAAGCCCGGGAAAGAAGTGGGAATAATAAAAAATGCCATCAGGGATGCGATTCTTGACGGTATAATACCTAATCAGCATGAAGCTGCAAGAAAGCTGATGCTTGAAAAAGGTATTGAATTAGGTCTGACGCCTGTTCAATCTAATATCGTACACTTAGATCAAGAAGTACAGGCAAATGATCACTGAAACCTCCAAGATATTTATAGCCCCGGTAGGTTGGATAGGGACTGAAACCGGGATATTTTGTATCCTTTTGCATCAAAAAATCAGCATCAAAAATTCTCAGCTGGTTACGTTTCGTTGTCAGTCCGTTTTCACTGAATATGAGACTCCTGGAAACAATTACCTGATCTATCATCTCCCAGGATCCCATATAACGGTAAGTCCCACTGCCACAGAAACTAAGACTATCTGACATATTAATCAGTGATTTTATTGTATCGCTTGATTTTAAAAAATCCCTTACTACCTTATCATCCGGGGTACAGTTAAAATCTCCTGCTATGATAATTTTCGAATTCGGATTTCTATCAGTTATTGAATCAACTTTATTCCGGATCATAGATGCAATATCCTGCCTGCTTTTTTCACCTGTCAGGACTCCTCCTCTTCTTGACGGCCAATGATTTACAAATAAATGAAGTGAGTCATTTCCTACCCCGAACTTCGCATACAGGACACTTCTGGAATTATATTCAGGAAATTCTTCCATTACAGGAATCATATATTTAAAATAAATCAACTTTACCATTTTTTTCTGGTATATAAGACAAACATCAATCCCACGCCGGTCAGGTGATTCCTGATGAACTATATCATAATTATACTTTGCCAGATATGTTCTGAAGGATAAATCTTCAAGGACACTCCTGTGTTCTATTTCACAGAATGCTACTATTTCAGGTGGATCCCAGTCTCCTGTTGAAACAATCGTTTTATAGATTGAGTTTATTTTTTTATTGTATCTTTTTATGCTCCATCTCTTAGGGCCATAAGGAAGAAACTCGTTGTCATCTTTCAGTGTATCATCGGAAGTGTCAAAGAGATTCTCAACATTATAAAACATTAACCTGACTTTTGAAGTTAAAATTTGTGAATAACTGTCTTCGGCAAGAGTGAAAAGCATAAGAATGGCAACTGGAATTTTAATGAGAGTCATATTGCTTAATCTTTCTGATTGATACCCAATTTTTAAGCAATATATAAACTGCCGGGGCCAGAAAAAAATGCAAAAAAAAGGGGCTGAAAAGATCAGCCCCGGATATTGGATGTGTTAGTATGCGTTTATCCATCGGTATCTCCTGGCGCTTTCTCCGAATTTAACTGCAAGAGAAAGCTCATGAGTACCGAAGCTTTGTTTTCTGATATCTGTCAGTGTAAAATCAAAGGCGTAAGCAAAATAGAATCTGTCGTATTTCACCCCCATTAAAGCAACGATAGCATCATTAGTCCTCCATGAAATACCTGCCCAATAATCTTCCAGGTAATACACTCTTGCTGTTAAATCCACTTGAAGAGAATTAAGGAACATATCGGAAGCTTTTATAAATGCAGAAGGCTCGAATATCCATTCACGGTTCAACTGGAATTTATAACCGCCTGTGAGAAAAAAGTTACCCAGTTCATTTCTGCGTGTTGCAGAAGTATCTGCAAACAACAATGATCCCCGGAGTAAGTTTGTCATTGCAAAACCAAGATAATATTTTGAGGTCGTAAAACTTGCTCCGAAATTGAAGTCAGGAATAAAGACCGATCTGTCATAAGTATTAAGTATCGGATCATCCGGATCAAAAATCAAACCATTCGTGTTAATGGCAAACTGATAGGCAGTAAGAGCGAGACCGAAGGAGAGGTCATTCGGGATACCTCCGGTTCGTCCCATTGCAATATGGTACGAATAGGCGAATTGAACACCGGAACGCTTCATAATGCCATTATTGTCATTGAATACGTATCCACCAAGACCTACTTTACCTCCTTTTGTTGGCTTAATGATCTTTTTTCGTACAGCTGTGGATTTAGAGATAAAACTGTTTTTCAGGATACGCGTTTGAAAACTTGCAGCGTAAGTACTGGGGGCTCCTGCCATCCCAACCCATTGTTCCCTCACCGTCAGGTTTACAGTCGTATAGCCATCCCGGCCCGCGAAGGATGGGTTTATCAGAAATCCATTCATGATATACTGACTATACATCGGGACCTGCTGGGCAAAGCCTGCTTCAAAAATGAAGCTGATTACTAATGCTGGCAATATTTTTCTTAGGTACCTCATATCTTTAATCTTCTAAATATGCTAATTATTATCTGATAATACTGATCACACCAGATCTTGGTTTTGATCCATTATTTAAATGCAGAACGTAATGGTATGAATCCGTAGGTAAGATTCTGCCTTTAAATGTACCATTCCATGGGTTTGCAGCGAGGTTTTTAGTATTGAAAACAAGCTTACCCCATCTTGTAAATACAAAGACTTCCGCATCAGGGAACATATCAATGTTTTTAATTCTCCAGGTATCATTATATCCGTCATTATTTGGAGTTATAATATCCGGAATTTCGATACACTGATCCGTTCCGCTAAAAGTGAGCACCACATCCAGTGAAGCAGCACATCCATTTTTATCCGCCACAACCACACTGTAAGTTCCCGCAGGAATATCCTGTCTGGTTTGTGAAAGGATCCCATCCGACCAGATCACACTGTATGGTTGTGTGCCCCCGGTAATTGTGAGCGCAATAGAACCATCAGCTACACCCGGACAGCTGGCATCCACCTTATCCCCAACGATAGAGACTATAGCAGGCTCAGAGACTGTTACAGGAACAGTCGCTGTGCAAAGGCTGGCATCCATAACTGATATGGTATATGTTCCAGCTCCGAGATTATTGAACGTCCCTGAGACCTGGTAGGCTCCATTATTCAGGCTGAACATATAAGGCGAAGTTCCTCCAGATCCTGAAACCGTAATCGATCCGTTAGTCGAGCTGAAACAGGTTGCATCAGAAGTGGTTATGCCACTCACAGTAAGCGCTGTTGCGGTTTGAGTTATATTAACCGCAATATCAAAAGTACAAAGATTCGCATCCCTGACGGAGATTGTATAAGATCCTGCTGCAAGGTTGTCGAACGTACCTGATGCCTGATAAGAACCTGTCCCTAAATTGTAATCATACGGAGCAGTTCCTCCCGAGCCGGCGATTGTAACACTCCCGGTAGAGCTACCGAAACAAACTACATCGGTTTGAGAAGTTATTGAACCACTGACTGATGAACCAGGCTGGGTTATGGTAACACTTACAATAAAGGTATTCAGAGATGCATCTCGTACAGTCACAGAATAATCTCCGGAAGCCAAATTTCCGAATGTCCCTGAAGACTGGAAGGTAACACCGTCAATACTATAATCATAAGGTGGTACTCCGCCTCTTCCTTCTATTGTAACAATACCTGTTGATGTTCCAAAACATGAAACATTTGTCTGCGAAGATATACTTCCTGAGACCAGTTCTGAAGGTTGATTTATTGTGACCAGAATATCAAATGTACACAGATTAATATCCTGTACAGTGATTGTGTGTAATCCGGCAACAAGTGAGCCAAATGTACCGGAAGCCTGATAAGCTCCCAAATCCAGTTTATACAGGTATGGAGAAGTTCCATCAGAACCAGTTACTGTAACGCTGCCATCGCTCCCATTAAAAATTGTAACATCCGTCTGCGAAGTAATGCTGCCTGATAATGCGGCAACCGGACCAGCAATCGTCACAGGTAATGAAATGGAGGAACAACTATTTGCGTCTGATACAATTACTGAGTACAGACCTGCTGCGAGATTACTCTGGTCTTCAGAAGTAACTACAACACCGGTTCCGGTCCAGGTATAGGTAAACGGACCTGTCCCATCTGCAACTGTTATATCAATCGTTCCGCTGGTTTCACCAAAACATGCGATGTTAGTATGAGCTTCAGTCACTGTAGGAACAGGATTGACAATCATATTCACAATATTGGAAACAACCGGGCCGCCACTGTGACACATTTCACTGGAAGTTAAAATTACGGAAATTGCATCACCGTTAGATGGGATATATGAATAAGTGGAACTGTTTGTTCCTACTGGTGTTATCCCATTATTCCATTGATAATTTGGTGTTGTACCTTCATTTACAGAAGTGGCTGTGAAAGTCACAATAGTTCCTGCACATATGGAATTTGCATCTGCTGCTATTGTGACACTGACCGGCAGTAATGGATCAACTGTCATGGTAACCGGTGCCGAGGTGGCTGGGCTGCCTGTTGCACATACTGCATTAGAGGTCAGATCGACCGTTACTATATCACCATTAACCGGGATGTAAGCGTAAGTATCGCTGTTTATTCCTGCATTGACGCCATTTACTTTCCACTGGTAAGACGGTGCTGCTCCTCCGTTTGTCGGGGTGGCGGTAAAGGTTACCGTCGTACCGTCACATACCGGGTTGGCATCTGCTACTATTGTAACACTGACCGGCAGTAATGGATCAACTGTCATGGTAACTGGTGCCGAGGTGGCTGGGCTGCCTGTTGCACATACTGCATTAGAGGTAAGATCAACCGTTACTATATCACCATTAACCGGGATGTAAGCGTAAGTATCACTGTTTATTCCTGCGTTGACGCCATTTACTTTCCACTGGTAAGCCGGTGCTGCTCCTCCGTTTGTCGGGGTGGCGGTAAAGGTTACCGTCGTGCCGTCACATACCGGGTTGGCATCTGCTACTATTGTGACACTGACCGGCAGTAATGGATCAACTGTCATGGTAACCGGTGCCGAGGTGGCTGGGCTGCCTGTTGCACATACTGCATTAGAGGTAAGATCTACCGTTACTATATCACCATTAACCGGGATGTAAGCGTAAGTATCACTGTTTATTCCTGCGTTGACGCCATTTACTTTCCACTGGTAAGCGGGTGCTGCTCCTCCGTTTGTCGGGGTGGCGGTAAAGGTTACCGTCGTGCCGTCACATACCGGGTTGGCATCTGCTACTATTGTGACACTGACCGGCAGTAATGGATCAACTGTCATGGTAACCGGTGCCGAGGTGGCTGGGCTGCCTGTTGCACATACTGCATTAGAGGTCAGATCGACCGTTACTATATCACCATTGACCGGGATGTAAGCGTAAGTATCACTGTTTATTCCTGCGTTGACGCCATTTACTTTCCACTGGTAAGACGGTGCTGCTCCTCCGTTTGTCGGGGTGGCGGTAAAGGTTACCGTCGTGCCGTCACATACCGGGTTGGCATCTGCTACTATTGTGACACTGACCGGCAGTAATGGATCAACTGTCATGGTAACCGGTGCCGAGGTGGCAGGGCTGCCTGTTGCACATACTGCATTAGAGGTCAGATCGACCGTTACTATATCACCATTGACCGGGATATAAGCGTAAGTATCACTGTTTATTCCTGCATTGACGCCATTTACTTTCCACTGGTAAGACGGTGCTGCTCCTCCGTTTGTCGGGGTGGCGGTAAAGGTTACCGTCGTGCCGTCACATACCGGGTTGGCATCTGCTACTATTGTGACACTGACCGGCAGTAATGGATCAACTGTCATGGTAACCGGTGCCGAGGTGGCTGGGCTGCCTGTTGCACATACTGCATTAGAGGTCAGATCGACCGTTACTATATCACCATTGACCGGGATGTAAGCGTAAGTATCACTGTTTATTCCTGCGTTGACGCCATTTACTTTCCACTGGTAAGACGGTGCTGCTCCTCCGTTTGTCGGGGTGGCGGTAAAGGTTACCGTCGTGCCGTCACATACCGGGTTGGCATCTGCTACTATTGTGACACTGACCGGCAGTAATGGATCAACTGTCATGGTAACCGGTGCCGAGGTGGCTGGGCTGCCTGTTGCACATACTGCATTAGAGGTCAGATCTACCGTTACTATATCACCATTGACCGGGATGTAAGCGTAAGTATCACTGTTTATTCCTGCGTTGACGCCATTTACTTTCCACTGGTAAGACGGTGCTGCTCCTCCGTTTGTCGGGGTGGCGGTAAAGGTTACCGTCGTGCCGTCACATACCGGGTTGGCATCTGCTACTATTGTGACACTGACCGGCAGTAATGGATCAACTGTCATGGTAACCGGTGCCGAGGTGGCTGGGCTGCCTGTTGCACATACTGCATTAGAGGTCAGATCGACCGTTACTATATCACCATTGACCGGGATGTAAGCGTAAGTATCACTGTTTATTCCTGCGTTGACGCCATTTACTTTCCACTGGTAAGACGGTGCTGCTCCTCCGTTTGTCGGGGTGGCGGTAAAGGTTACCGTCGTGCCGTCACATACCGGGTTGGCATCTGCTACTATTGTGACACTGACCGGCAGTAATGGATCAACTGTCATGGTAACCGGTGCCGAGGTGGCTGGGCTGCCTGTTGCACATACTGCATTAGAGGTCAGATCTACCGTTACTATATCACCATTGACCGGGATGTAAGCGTAAGTATCACTGTTTATTCCTGCGTTGACGCCATTTACTTTCCACTGGTAAGACGGTGCTGCTCCTCCGTTTGTCGGGGTGGCGGTAAAGGTTACCGTCGTGCCGGCACATACCGGGTTGGCATCTGCTACTATTGTAACACTGACCGGCAGTAATGGATCAACTGTCATGGTAACCGGTGCCGAGGTGGCTGGGCTGCCTGTTGCACATACTGCATTAGAGGTCAGATCGACCGTTACTATATCACCATTGACCGGGATGTAAGCGTAAGTATCACTGTTTATTCCTGCGTTGACGCCATTTACTTTCCACTGGTAAGACGGTGCTGCTCCTCCGTTTGTCGGGGTGGCGGTAAAGGTTACCGTCGTGCCGTCACATACCGGGTTGGCATCTGCTACTATTGTGACACTGACCGGCAGTAATGGATCAACTGTCATGGTAACCGGTGCCGAGGTGGCTGGGCTGCCTGTTGCACATACTGCATTAGAGGTCAGATCTACCGTTACTATATCACCATTAACCGGGATGTAAGCGTAAGTATCACTGTTTATTCCTGCGTTGACGCCATTTACTTTCCACTGGTAAGACGGTGCTGCTCCTCCGTTTGTCGGGGTGGCGGTAAAGGTTACCGTCGTGCCGTGCACATACCGGGTTGGCATCTGCTACTATTGTGACACTGACCGGCAGTAATGGATCAACTGTCATGGTAACCGGTGCCGAGGTGGCTGGGCTGCCTGTTGCACATACTGCATTAGAGGTCAGATCGACCGTTACTATATCACCATTGACCGGGATGTAAGCGTAAGTATCACTGTTTATTCCTGCGTTGACGCCATTTACTTTCCACTGGTAAGACGGTGCTGCTCCTCCGTTTGTCGGGGTGGCGGTAAAGGTTACCGTCGTGCCGTCACATACCGGGTTGGCATCTGCTACTATTGTAACACTGACCGGCAGTAATGGATCAACTGTCATGGTAACCGGTGCCGAGGTGGCTGGGCTGCCTGTTGCACATACTGCATTAGAGGTCAGATCGACCGTTACTATATCACCATTAACAGGTATGTAAGCGTAAGTATCACTGTTTATTCCTGCGTTGACGCCATTTACTTTCCACTGGTAAGACGGTGCTGCTCCTCCGTTTGTCGGGGTGGCGGTAAAGGTTACCGTCGTGCCGTCACATACCGGGTTGGCATCTGCTACTATTGTGACACTGACCGGCAGTAATGGATCAACTGTCATGGTAACCGGTGCCGAGGTGGCTGGGCTGCCTGTTGCACATACTGCATTAGAGGTCAGATCTACCGTTACTATATCACCATTGACCGGGATGTAAGCGTAAGTATCACTGTTTATTCCTGCGTTGACGCCATTTACTTTCCACTGGTAAGACGGTGCTGCTCCTCCGTTTGTCGGGGTGGCGGTAAAGGTTACCGTCGTGCCGTCACATACCGGGTTGGCATCTGCTACTATTGTAACACTGACCGGCAGTAATGGATCAACTGTCATGGTAACCGGTGCCGAGGTGGCAGGGCTGCCTGTTGCACATACTGCATTAGAGGTCAGATCTACCGTTACTATATCACCATTGACCGGGATGTAAGCGTAAGTATCACTGTTTATTCCTGCGTTGACACCATTTACTTTCCACTGGTAAGACGGTGCTGCTCCTCCGTTTGTCGGGGTGGCGGTAAAGGTTACCGTCGTGCCGTCACATACCGGGTTGGCATCTGCTACTATTGTAACACTGACCGGCAGTAATGGATCAACTGTCATGGTAACCGGTGCCGAGGTGGCAGGGCTGCCTGTTGCACATACTGCATTCGAGGTCAGATCGACCGTTACTATATCACCATTGACCGGGATGTAAGCGTAAGTATCACTGTTTATTCCTGCGTTGACGCCATTTACTTTCCACTGGTAAGACGGTGCTGCTCCTCCGTTTGTCGGGGTGGCGGTAAAGGTTACCGTCGTGCCGTCACATACCGGGTTGGCATCTGCTACTATTGTGACACTGACCGGCAGTAATGGATCAACTGTCATGGTAACCGGTGCCGAGGTGGCTGGGCTGCCTGTTGCACATACTGCATTAGAGGTCAGATCGACCGTTACTATATCACCATTGACCGGGATGTAAGCATAAGTATCACTGTTTATTCCTGCGTTGACGCCATTTACTTTCCACTGGTAAGACGGTGCTGCTCCTCCGTTTGTCGGGGTGGCGGTAAAGGTTACCGTCGTGCCGTCACATACTGGGTTGGCATCTGCTACTATTGTGACACTGACCGGCAGTAATGGATCAACTGTCATGGTAACCGGTGCCGAGGTGGCTGGGCTGCCTGTTGCACATACTGCATTCGAGGTCAGATCGACCGTTACTATATCACCATTAACAGGGATGTAAGCGTAAGTATCGCTGTTTATTCCTGCGTTGACGCCATTTACTTTCCACTGGTAAGACGGTGCTGCTCCTCCGTTTGTCGGGGTGGCGGTAAAGGTTACCGTCGTGCCGGCACATACCGGGTTGGCATCTGCTACTATTGTAACACTGACCGGCAGTAATGGATCAACTGTCATGGTAACCGGTGCCGAGGTGGCAGGGCTGCCTGTTGCACATACTGCATTAGAGGTCAGATCTACCGTTACTATATCACCATTGACCGGGATGTAAGCATAAGTATCACTGTTTATTCCTGCGTTGACGCCATTTACTTTCCACTGGTAAGACGGTGCTGCTCCTCCGTTTGTCGGGGTGGCGGTAAAGGTTACCGTCGTGCCGGCACATACCGGGTTAGCATCTGCTACTATTGTAACACTGACCGGCAGTAATGGATCAACTGTCATGGTAACCGGTGCCGAGGTGGCAGGGCTGCCTGTTGCACATACTGCATTCGAGGTCAGATCGACCGTTACTATATCACCATTGACCGGGATGTAAGCGTAAGTATCACTGTTTATTCCTGCGTTGACACCATTTACTTTCCACTGGTAAGACGGTGCTGCTCCTCCGTTTGTCGGGGTGGCGGTAAAGGTTACCGTCGTGCCGGCACATACCGGGTTGGCATCTGCTACTATTGTAACACTGACCGGCAGTAATGGATCAACTGTCAATGTGGCAATTGAACTTATTGCATCAGGCAGACATGTTCCGCTGACAACTACATCATAATTTCCTGCATCGCCTGAAACAGGAGTTGCTATTGAGTATGTTGAAGCTGTTGCACCAAGTATATTTACTCCGTCTTTTCTCCATTGATAGTTAATTCCTGTACCTGTAGCAGTCACTGTAAAGCTGACTGCTGTACCTGAGCAAGTGACTTGATTTACAGGCTGACCTGTTATACCAGGTGGAATATTTATCGTAGTTGGTGTAGAGGATGTTGCAGTTGCTGATGTACATCCATTAGGATTTGTATAGTTGATGGATACTGTTTTAATACCGACACTCGTCCATTTCAGTGTTACCGTATTATCTGTAACTGTTCCTCCTGATGTAATGGTGTAATCAATCCCATTCAAACCTGTAAATGTCCATGTATAACCACTTTGACCAATCTGAGTAGTATAAGTTACGTCAGTACCCAAGCATGCGAAAGCGCCTGGTTGTAATACAAATGTAGGTACTGGTAAAGCATTAAGAGTAACTGTTATAGGCGTCCGACTACTACTAGTACAATTAGACGTAGTATTTCTTGCTTCGGCATAATATACACCTGGTGATGAAGGTGTATAGTTTAAACTGCTGCCTTGCAACAAGGTACCTCCAGTTGGTAAAGAATACCAGTCTATAGTTTCTCCCGCCAATATGGTTGCATTTATTGTAGGTATAGTTCCTCCTGAACAATATTGCATATCCCCGCCACTAACTGGCGCAGTAACAACAGGACAGGAACAAACGGGTGCAGTAATCGATAAATCATTAACACAACCATTGCCATCTGTCACTGTCATTGTAATATTAGTTCCTGATGGTATTGAGTTTACTGACCATATATTGCCACCGATATTAACTACTGTACCTGAAGTACTCGTTACTATACCTGAACTTACTGTTACACCTACTGAATATGTTAATAAATCGGCGGAGCAGTTTGCTGCTGTACTTACTGATATTGTCGGAAGGGCATTAACCACTACAGTTGTTGTAGCTGCTATACTGCTACATCCGCTTGCATTCGTTACTATAAGACTATAGACACCTGCCATTCCAATGGTGGCACCTGTTGATACCGTTGGGCTTTGTGAAGTGCTCGTGTATCCTAGTGGTCCGGTCCAGGAATAGGTCGTCATGCCTGCCGGTCCTGTCAGTGTTAATGTTGTACCTGCACAAATTGGTCCATTATTTGTTGCAGTTGCCACTGGCAATACATTGAATGTAATATTTACATCATCCATTGACGGTGCGCATGGTGCATTGTTTATAGTCCATCTAAGTGTATAAGCGGTTCCAGCAATGCCTGTGAAAGTACTGGTTGGATTATTTGGAGCTGCAATATTTCCACCGGCCCCTCCTATTATGGTCCAAGTCCCTGTTCCAATTGCAGGAGAATTACCAGTAAGTGTCGTCATAGTCACGCCACACATTGCCGGATCAGTCTGATCCAATCCTGCATTAGAAATTGTTGGGTCCTGGTTAAAGGCGATATTCACATCATCTGTTGACGGTGTACATGGCGCATTGCTTATGGTCCATCTTAAAACATATGTTGTTCCTGCAACTCCTGTAAAGGTGCTGGTTGGACTATTTACGGCTGTAATTGAACCTCCAGCGCCTCCAATTATACTCCATGAGCCTGTTCCGATTACTGGTGCATTGGCTGCAAGAGTGACTGTTGTTAAGCCGCACGTTGCTGCTCCTGTCTGATCAGGACCTGCATCAGATATCGTCGGTAATGAGCTTACCATGGTCGGTGTAGAGAACACTGGTGCTGCTCCTGAACATCCAAAGGCATTGGTATAATTAATGCCAACCGTTTTACTGCCTGGTGTCAGCCATCTGAGAGTTACAGTATTATCATTTATTGTTCCACCAGAGGTTATTGTGTAATCGATACCTGCTACTCCGGGATAAGTCCATACATAATTTGTTTGTCCCGGTTGTGTTGTGTATGTCACATCAGTATTGGCACATGCTGTTGCTCCAGGTTGTGCTGTAAAGGTCTGAAGTGGCAATGAATTAACCGTTACTGTCCTCTGTGGTGCTGCTGCTGAGCAGGTTGTTGCCGTGATGGTCTCGGTGACATTGACTGTTCCTGCTCCTACGACGTTCCAGGTGACCGTTATTGAGTTCGTGCCTGCTCCTGCCGTGATCGTGCCGCCTGTCACTGCCCATACATAGGTGTGTCCTGCTACAAGTGGTGTGCTGTAGATGGATCCCGTGGTGCCGTTACATGCTGAGGCTGCTCCTGTGATTACTGGTGTCGGGAGGGCATTGACAGTGACTGATATAGGACTTGCCGTACTGACACATCCTGTCACACTGTTGGTGACTATAAGGTTTGCTGTATAGACGGCTGCAGGTGCTGCTGCAGGTACTACAAGAGTGATCGGGCTTACCGGTAACACTGCATTGGTGACATTGACAAAGCCTGCCGTGATAGCGGCTGCGCTATATACTATACTGTACTGGTTTGGTGTCCCTGTGGTGGCGCTGTAGGTAAGGTTAGCACTTGTGACCCCTGCACATACTGCCGGGTTGGCTCCGAGGGTGATCGTCGGGTTAGCATTAACCGTTACTGTCCTCTGTGGTGCTGCTGCTGAGCAGGTCGTTGCCGTGATGGTCTCGGTGACATTTACTGTTCCTGCTCCTACGACGTTCCAGGTGACCGTTATTGAGTTCGTGCCTGCTCCTGCCGTGATCGTGCCGCCTGTCACTGCCCATACATAGGTGTGTCCTGCTACAAGTGGTGTGCTGTAGATGGATCCCGTGGTGCCGTTACATGCTGAGGCTGCTCCTGTGATTACTGGTGTCGGGAGGGCATTGACGGTGACTGATATAGGACTTGCCGTACTGACACATCCTGTCACACTGTTGGTGACTATAAGGTTTGCTGTATAGACGGCTGCAGGTGCTGCTGCAGGTACTACAAGAGTGATCGGGCTGACCGGTAACACTGCATTGGTGACATTGACAAAGCCTGCCGTGATAGCGGCTGCGCTATATACTATACTGTACTGGTTAGGTGTGCCTGTGGTGGCGCTGTAGGTAAGGTTAGCACTTGTGACCCCTGCACATACTGCCGGGTTGGCTCCGAGGGTGATCGTCGGGTTAGCATTAACCGTTACTGTCCTCTGTGGTGCTGCTGCTGAGCAGGTTGTTGCCGTGATGGTCTCGGTGACATTTACTGTTCCCGCTCCTACGACGTTCCAGGTGACCGTTATTGAGTTCGTGCCTGCTCCTGCCGTGATCGTGCCGCCTGTCACTGCCCATACATAGGTGTGTCCTGCTACAAGTGGTGTGCTGTAGATGGATCCTGTGGTGCCGTTACATGCTGAGGCTGCTCCCGTGATTACTGGTGTCGGGAGGGCATTGACGGTGACTGATATAGGACTTGCCGTACTGACACATCCTGTCACACTGTTGGTGACTATAAGGTTTGCTGTATAGACGGCTGCAGGTGCTGCTGCAGGTACTACAAGAGTATCGGGCTGACCGGTAACACTGCATTGGTGACATTGACAAAGCCTGCCGTGATAGCGGCTGCGCTATATACTATACTGTACTGGTTAGGTGTGCCTGTAGTGGCGCTGTAGGTAAGGTTAGCACTTGTGACCCCTGCACATACTGCCGGGTTGGCTCCGAGGGTGATCGTCGGGTTAGCATTAACCGTTACTGTCCTCTGTGGTGCTGCTGCTGAGCAGGTTGTTGCCGTAATGGTCTCGGTGACATTTACTGTTCCCGCTCCTACGACGTTCCAGGTGACCGTTATTGAGTTCGTGCCTGCTCCTGCCGTGATCGTGCCGCCTGTCACTGCCCATACATAGGTGTGTCCTGCTACAAGTGGTGTGCTGTAGATGGATCCCGTGGTGCCGTTACATGCTGAGGCTGCTCCCGTGATTACTGGTGTCGGGAGGGCATTGACGGTGACTGATATAGGACTGGTCGTACTGACACATCCTGTCACACTGTTGGTGACTATAAGGTTTGCTGTATAGACGGCTGCAGGTGCTGCTGCAGGTACTACAAGAGTGATCGGGCTGACCGGTAACACTGCATTGGTGACATTGACAAAGCCTGCCGTGATAGCGGCTGCGCTATATACTATACTGTACTGGTTTGGTGTGCCTGTGGTGGCGCTGTAGGTAAGGTTAGCACTTGTGACCCCTGCACATACTGCCGGGTTGGCTCCGAGGGTGATCGTCGGGTTAGCATTAACCGTTACTGTCCTCTGTGGTGCTGCTGCTGAGCAGGTCGTTGCCGTGATGGTCTCGGTGACATTTACTGTTCCCGCTCCTACGACGTTCCAGGTGACCGTTATTGAGTTCGTGCCTGCTCCTGCCGTGATCGTGCCGCCTGTCACTGCCCATACATAGGTGTGTCCTGCTACAAGTGGTGTGCTGTAGATGGATCCCGTGGTGCCGTTACATGCTGAGGCTGCTCCTGTGATTACTGGTGTCGGGAGGGCATTGACGGTGACTGATATAGGACTGGTCGCGCTGACACATCCTGTCACACTGTTGGTGACTATAAGGTTTGCAGTATAGACGGCTGCAGGTGCTGCTGCCGGTACCACAAGAGTGATCGGGCTGGCCGGTAACACTGCATTGGTGACATTGACAAAGCCTGCCGTGATAGCGGCTGCGCTATATACTATACTGTACTGGTTTGGTGTGCCTGTGGTGGCGCTGTAGGTAAGGTTAGCACTTGTGACCCCTGCACATACTGCCGGGTTGGCTCCGAGGGTGATCGTCGGGTTAGCATTAACCGTTACTGTCCTCTGTGGCGCTGCTGCTGAACAGGTTGTTGCCGTAATAGTCTCGGTGACATTTACTGTTCCCGCTCCTACGACGTTCCAGGTGACCGTTATTGAGTTCGTGCCTGCTCCTGCCGTGATCGTGCCCCCTGTCACTACCCATACATAGGTGTGTCCTGCTACAAGTGGTGTGCTGTAGATGGATCCCGTGGTGCCGTTACATGCTGAGGCTGCTCCTGTGATTACTGGTGTCGGGAGGGCATTGACGGTGACTGATATAGGACTGGTCGCGCTGACACATCCTGTCACACTGTTGGTGACTATAAGGTTTGCTGTATAGACGGCTGCAGGTGCTGCGGCAGGTACTACAAGAGCTATCGGGCTGACCGGTAACACTGCATTGGTGACATTGACAAAGCCTGCCGTGATAGCGGCTGCGCTATATACTATACTGTACTGGTTAGGTGTGCCTGTAGTGGCGCTGTAGGTAAGGTTAGCACTTGTGACCCCTGCACATACTGCCGGGTTGGCTCCGAGGGTGATCGTCGGGTTAGCATTAACCGTTACTGTCCTCTGTGGCGCTGCTGCTGAGCAGGTCGTTGCCGTAATAGTCTCGGTGACATTTACTGTTCCCGCTCCTACGACGTTCCAGGTGACCGTTATTGAGTTCGTGCCTGCTCCTGCCGTGATCGTGCCGCCTGTCACTGCCCATACATAGGTGTGTCCTGCTACAAGTGGTGTGCTGTAGATGGATCCCGTGGTGCCGTTACATGCTGAGGCTGCTCCCGTGATTACTGGTGTCGGGAGGGCATTGACAGTGACTGATATAGGACTTGCCGTACTGACACATCCTGTCACACTGTTGGTGACTATAAGGTTTGCTGTATAGACGGCTGCAGGTGCTGCTGCAGGTACTACAAGAGTGATCGGGCTGACCGGTAACACTGCATTGGTGACATTGACAAAGCCTGCCGTGATAGCGGCTGCGCTATATACTATACTGTACTGGTTTGGTGTGCCTGTGGTGGCGCTGTAGGTAAGGTTAGCACTTGTGACCCCTGCACATACTGCCGGGTTGGCTCCGAGGGTGATCGTCGGGTTAGCATTAACCGTTACTGTCCTCTGTGGTGCTGCTGCTGAGCAGGTCGTTGCCGTGATGGTCTCGGTGACATTTACTGTTCCCGCTCCTACGACGTTCCAGGTGACCGTTATTGAGTTCGTGCCTGCTCCTGCCGTGATCGTGCCGCCTGTCACTGCCCATACATAGGTGTGTCCTGCTACAAGTGGTGTGCTGTAGATAGATCCCGTGGTGCCGTTACATGCTGAGGCTGCTCCTGTGATTACTGGTGTCGGGAGGGCATTAAAGGTAATATTAACATCATCGATTGACGGAGGACATGGTGCATTTGTGATTGTCCATCTAAGTGTATAGGCTGTTCCGACAACTCCTGTGAAGGTGCTTGTCGGACTAGTAGGTGTTGTTACTGTGCCACCAGAGCCCGATGTGATAGTCCATGCTCCTGTTCCTGCTGCAGGTGTGTTTGCTGCAAGAGTAACCGTTGTTAATCCGCATGTTGATGCGCCTGTCTGATCCGGGCCTGCATTGGCTGTTGTCGTTGTCTGGTTGAAAGTAATATTTACATCATCTGCTGATGGAGTGCATGGTGCGTGCGAGATTGTCCATCTCAGTGTATAAGCCGTTCCTGCAACGCCTGTGAATGTACTGGTCGGACTGTTTGGTGCTGTCAGGTTTCCTCCCGCCCCTCCAATAATGGTCCAGATGCCTGTTCCAATTGCAGGAGCATTACCTGCGAGTGTCGTTATAGTTACACCACACATTACTGCACCAGTCTGATCCAATCCTGCATTAGCAATTGTCGGATTCTGGTTAAAGGTGATATTTACATCATCTGTTGATGGAGTACATGGTGCATTGCTTATAGTCCATCTTAAGACATATGTTGTTCCCGCAACCCCTGTGAAGGTACTTGTTGGACTATTTACCGCAGTAATTGTTCCACCCAGTCCTCCTATTATACTCCATGAGCCTGTTCCTACTACCGCTGCATTGGCCGCCAGAGTAACTGATGTTAATCCACACGTGGCTGCTCCGGTCTGATCAGGTCCCGCATCAGATATTGTAGGTAAGGAACTTACCATGGTTGGTATTGAGAATACGGGTGTTGCTCCGGAACATCCGAAGGCGTTTGTATAATTTATACCAACTGTTTTGCTTCCGGCTGTCAGCCACTTGAGCGTAACAGTATTATCTGCAAAGTGCCTCCAGAGGTTATTGTGTAATCAGTTCCTAATACACCTGGGAAGGTCCATATATAATTTGACTGACCAGGTTGTGTAGTATAAGTTACATCTGTATTCGAACAAGCTGTTAATCCAGGTTGTGCTGTAAAGGTCTGGAGTGGCAATGATCTCACTGTTATAGTGCCATTAGCAGTGATGGTTCCACACCCCCCTGTTAAGGTAATAGTATAATTATATGGACTTCCAATCTGAACACTTGGAGTTCCGCTAATTGTGAAAACATTCGCAATCCAGGTACCTGTTACACCTGTGGGAAGACCAATGATTGATGCTCCTGTCGCTCCAAAAGTATTATAAGTAATATTTGAAATAGGACTATTCAAACAAACTGCCTGATTGTCTGATCCGACTGCCGAAGTTAATGTAATAACATTACTGGCAGTCACTGTAATCGTGCCTGTAGCATTAAGCACTGGTCCGCAACCGCCTGCAAGTGGTATGGTATAATTAAAGGTGCCTGCTGCTGTTGGTGTGCCGCTGATGGTTATTGTGTTGGCTGCCCAGGCTGCTGTTACTCCTGCCGGCAGACCTACTGCTGCACCTATCCCTGTTGCTAATGTTGTTGCATGGGTAATTGGTGTCAGTGCTGTGTTGATACAAAGTGTAGGTGTACTCGATGCAGCTGTGACTGTCATATTAGCTGTGACAGTTATCGTACCTGTTGCATTGACTGTTCCGCAACCACCCGTGAGTGGTATTGTATAGGCAAATACTCCGGCTACTGTCGGGGTGCCACTGATTGTTATTGTATTGGCTGCCCAGGCTGCTGTTACTCCTGCCGGCAGTCCTACTGCTGCGCCTATCCCTGTTGCTAATGTTGTTGCATGGGTAATAGGTGTCAGTGCTGTGTTAATACAAAGTGTAGGTGTTGCTGATGGAAGACCGGCTGTCATGTTAGCTGTGACAGTTATCGTGCCTGTTGCATTGACTGTTCCGCAACCACCCGTGAGTGGTATTGTATAGGCAAATACTCCGGCGACTGTCGGTGTGCCGCTTATTGTTATTGTATTGGCTGCCCAGGCTGCTGTTACTCCTGCCGGGAGACCTACTGCTGCGCCTATCCCTGTTGCTAATGTTGTTGCATGGGTAATAGGTGTAAGGCTGTATTAATACAAAGTGTAGGTGTTGCTGATGGAAGACCGGCTGTCATGTTAGCTGTGACAGTTATCGTACCTGTTGCATTGACTGTTCCGCAACCACCCGTGAGTGGTATTGTATAGGCAAATACTCCGGCGACTGTCGGGGTGCCACTTATTGTTATTGTATTGGCTGCCCAGGCTGCTGTTACTCCTGCCGGCAGTCCTACTGCTGCGCCTATCCCTGTTGCCCTTACTGTTGTATGGGTAATAGGTGTCAGTGCTGTGTTGATACAAAGGGTAGGTGTACTCGATGCAGCTGTGACTGTCATATTAGCTGTGACAGTTATCGTGCCTGTTGCATTGACTGTTCCGCAACCACCCGTGAGTGGTATTGTATAGGCAAATACTCCGGCGACTGTCGGTGTGCCACTTATTGTTATTGTATTGGCTGCCCAGGCTGCTGTTACTCCTGCCGGAAGTCCTACTGCTGCGCCTATCCCTGTTGCTAATGTTGTTGCATGGGTAATAGGTGTCAGTGCTGTATTAATACAAAGTGTAGGTGTACTCGATGCAGACTGTGACTGTCATATTAGCTGTGACAGTTATCGTACCTGTTGCATTGACTGTTCCGCAACCACCCGTGAGTGGTATTGTATAGGCAAATACTCCGGCGACTGTCGGGGTGCCACTTATTGTTATTGTATTGGCTGCCCAGGCTGCTGTTACTCCTGCCGGCAGTCCTACTGCTGCGCCTATCCCTGTTGCTAATGTTGTTGCATGGGTAATAGGTGTCAGTGCTGTATTAATACAAAGGGTAGGTGTTGCTGATGGAAGACCGGCTGTCATATTAGCTGTGACAGTTATCGTACCTGTTGCATTGACTGTTCCGCAACCACCCGTGAGTGGTATTGTATAGGCAAATACTCCGGCGACTGTCGGTGTACCGCTTATTGTTATTGTATTGGCTGCCCAGGCTGCTGTTACTCCTGCCGGGAGTCCTACTGCTGCGCCTATCCCTGTTGCTAATGTTGTTGCATGGGTAATAGGTGTCAGTGCTGTATTAATACAAAGTGTAGGTGTTGCTGATGGAAGACCGGCTGTCATGTTAGCTGTGACAGTTATCGTACCTGTTGCATTGACTGTTCCGCAACCACCCGTGAGTGGTATTGTATAGGCAAATACTCCGGCGACTGTCGGTGTGCCACTTATTGTTATTGTATTGGCTGCCCAGGCTGCTGTTACTCCTGCCGGCAGTCCTACTGCTGCGCCTATCCCTGTTGCTAATGTTGTTGCATGGGTAATAGGTGTCAGTGCTGTATTAATACAAAGTGTAGGTGTTGCTGATGGAAGACCGGCTGTCATATTAGCTGTGACAGTTATCGTGCCTGTTGCATTGACTGTTCCGCAACCACCCGTGAGTGGTATTGTATAGGCAAATACTCCGGCGACTGTCGGGGTGCCACTTATTGTTATTGTATTGGCTGCCCAGGCTGCTGTTACTCCTGCCGGCAGTCCTACTGCTGCGCCTATCCCTGTTGCTAATGTTGTTGCATGGGTAATAGGTGTCAGTGCTGTATTAATACAAAGTGTAGGTGTTGCTGATGGAAGACCGGCTGTCATATTAGCTGTGACAGTTATCGTACCTGTTGCATTGACTGTTCCGCAACCACCCGTGAGTGGTATTGTATAGGCAAATACTCCGGCGACTGTCGGTGTGCCGCTTATTGTTATTGTATTGGCTGCCCAGGCTGCTGTTACTCCTGCCGGGAGTCCTACTGCTGCGCCTATCCCTGTTGCTAATGTTGTTGCATGGGTAATAGGTGTCAGTGCTGTATTAATACAAAGTGTAGGTGTTGCTGATGGAAGACCGGCTGTCATATTAGCTGTGACAGTTATCGTACCTGTTGCATTGACTGTTCCGCAACCACCCGTGAGTGGTATTGTATAGGCAAATACTCCGGCGACTGTCGGTGTACCGCTTATTGTTATTGTATTGGCTGCCCAGGCTGCTGTTACTCCTGCCGGGAGTCCTACTGCTGCGCCTATCCCTGTTGCTAATGTTGTTGCATGGGTAATAGGTGTCAGTGCTGTATTAATACAAAGTGTAGGTGTTGCTGATGGAAGACCGGCTGTCATATTAGCTGTGACAGTTATCGTACCTGTTGCATTGACTGTTCCGCAACCACCCGTGAGTGGTATTGTATAGGCAAATACTCCGGCGACTGTCGGTGTGCCACTTATTGTTATTGTATTGGCTGCCCAGGCTGCTGTTACTCCTGCCGGCAGTCCTACTGCTGCGCCTATCCCTGTTGCTAATGTTGTTGCATGGGTAATAGGTGTCAGTGCTGTGTTGATACAAAGTGTAGGTGTTACTCGATGGAAGACTGTGACTGTCATATTAGCTGTGACAGTTATCGTGCCTGTTGCATTGACTGTTCCGCAACCACCAGTGAGTGGTATTGTATAGGCAAATACTCCGGCGACTGTCGGTGTACCGCTTATTGTTATTGTATTGGCTGCCCAGGCTGCTGTTACTCCTGCCGGGAGACCTACTGCTGCGCCTATCCCTGTTGCTAATGTTGTTGCATGGGTAATAGGTGTCAGTGCTGTATTAATACAAAGTGTGGGTGTTGCTGATGGAAGACCGGCTGTCATGTTAGCTGTGACAGTTATCGTACCTGTTGCATTGACTGTTCCGCAACCACCTGTGAGTGGTATTGTATAGGCAAATACTCCGGCTACTGTCGGTGTGCCACTTATTGTTATTGTATTGGCTGCCCAGGCTGCTGTTACTCCTGCCGGGAGTCCTACTGCTGCGCCTATCCCTGTTGCCCTTACTGTTGTATGGGTAATTGGTGTCAGTGCTGTGTTGATACAAAGTGTAGGTGTACTCGATGCAGCTGTGACTGTCATATTAGCTGTGACAGTTATCGTACCTGTTGCATTGACTGTTCCGCAACCACCCGTGAGTGGTATTGTATAGGCAAATACTCCGGCGACTGTCGGTGTACCGCTTATTGTTATTGTATTGGCTGCCCAGGCTGCTGTTACTCCTGCCGGGAGTCCTACTGCTGCGCCTATCCCTGTTGCTAATGTTGTTGCATGGGTAATAGGTGTCAGTGCTGTATTAATACAAAGTGTAGGTGTTGCTGATGGAAGACCGGCTGTCATGTTAGCTGTGACAGTTATCGTACCTGTTGCATTGACTGTTCCGCAACCACCAGTGAGTGGTATTGTATAGGCAAATACTCCGGCGACTGTCGGTGTACCGCTTATTGTTATTGTATTGGCTGCCCAGGCTGCTGTTACTCCAGCCGGTAAGTCCTACTGCTGCGCCTATCCCTGTTGCTAATGTTGTTGCATGGGTAATAGGTGTCAGTGCTGTATTGATACAAAGGGTAGGTGTACTCGATGCAGCTGTGACTGTCATATTAGCTGTGACAGTTATCGTGCCTGTTGCATTGACTGTTCCGCAACCACCCGTGAGTGGTATTGTATAGGCAAATACTCCGGCGACTGTCGGTGTACCGCTTATTGTTATTGTATTGGCTGCCCAGGCTGCTGTTACTCCAGCCGGCAGTCCTACTGCTGCGCCTATCCCTGTTGCTAATGTTGTTGCATGGGTAATAGGTGTCAGTGCTGTGTTAATACAAAGTGTAGGTGTTGCTGATGGAAGACCGGCTGTCATGTTAGCTGTGACAGTTATCGTGCCTGTTGCATTGACTGTTCCGCAACCACCTGTGAGTGGTATTGTATAGGCAAATACTCCGGCGACTGTCGGTGTACCGCTTATTGTTATTGTATTGGCTGCCCAGGCTGCTGTTACTCCAGCCGGCAGTCCTACTGCTGCGCCTATCCCTGTTGCTAATGTTGTTGCATGGGTAATAGGTGTCAGTGCTGTATTAATACAAAGTGTAGGTGTTGCTGATGGAAGACCGGCTGTCATGTTAGCTGTGACAGTTATCGTACCTGTTGCATTGACTGTTCCGCAACCACCAGTGAGTGGTATTGTATAGGCAAATACTCCGGCGACTGTCGGTGTGCCACTTATTGTTATTGTATTGGCCGCCCAGGCTGCTGTTACTCCTGCCGGGAGTCCTACTGCTGCGCCTATCCCTGTTGCTAATGTTGTTGCATGGGTAATAGGTGTCAGAACGGTGCTGATACAAAGTGTCGGTGTCGATGATGCCGCTCCAACGGTATTGTTGGCATTTACGGTTACGTTAAATTGAGTAGGAATGACTGCAGTACAGCCACCAACATCACGATAATTAACGCTAATTGACTGCAACCCTGTTGTATTCCAGGTTACTGTCGCAGTATTATCTGTTCCTAAACCTCCTGATGTTATATTACCTCCAACAACTGTCCAGACATAATTGGTTTTAGCTGCTTCTGTAGTATAAACATTCCCTGTCGAGCCAACGCAGACTGGATTCGGGCCTACAAGGCCTGGAAGAGGATGCGGATTGATTGTAACAATAACCGCAGTTCTGGTTAAGCTCTTACATCCACCGCCACCATTAGATTCAGCGTAATAAGTCGTTCCAGAAACAAGAGCAGTTCCTGCAGGAAGCAGTACGCCACCTGTAGCAGCACTGTACCAATCCACTGTACATCCAGTTGGTGGAGTTGCAACCAGGTTTGCTACAGTGGGAGTTCCACAAAAACTTTGAGCTGCTGCGGCAGCGGGTGCATCAGGTAAAATTGTGAAATTAATATTCACATCATCCGAAGATGTGCATGTTCCATTGCTTATAGTCCATCTCAATGTATAGGAGACGCCATTCAGACCAATAAATTGACTTGTGGGATTATTAGGCGCAATGATTGTCCCGCCCGATCCGCTTACAACAGTCCATAATCCTGTTCCTATTACAGGAACGTTTCCTGCCAGAACCACAGTAGTAATTCCGCATAAAGTCTGGTCAAGACCTGCGGCAGCGGTTGTCGGAACTGCAGATACAGTAATAGCAGTTGCGTCAACAACACCTACAAGTGTGCCATTACTATAAGTAAAATCTGTTAATTTATAAATACCGGGAACAGGTGTGGGCAGCATATATGGTTCTGATGATATGGTCACAGGGACCTGAGCAATGCCATTAACTGTATAGCTTAGTGAATAGTCAAATGGAATCAGGAAGGGAGCCGTAAAAGTAACAGGAATTCCGGCATTGCCACAAACTGGTCCTGTCGGAGAGAGCTTAGCCCGTGGTTTGAGATCAGTGATTGAACCCAACGTGTAATCATCTGATCCGGCAGATGTTACGAATCCAACGGATGTAGCTGTTCCATTCGAGTTATTACCTGCAGAGGTTGTAGGTATCTCAACCCAGGAACTTGTACCAGTATCATATTTTGCTAATCTTATATTTGACAAACCTCCTGTAATCAGAGGTGTGACATCCCCTGTAGGTACCCAGTTAATATTCAGGATATTCTGACTGCCTGCAATTGCCTTAACCGTATAGTACTCAACCGCGCTTACTCCCAATAATGGAGCTGTAACACTTGCAGATGTATTATTTGGATTTTTGTATTCCGCCGACCACAATAAGGGACCAGTCTGTGTAGAAGAGACTCTGAGATTATTACCAAGAATATTTCCTGTACCTGATATATAGATACCGATCGGGAATAAGAAATTATCGTATTGACTGATGCTTTTAATAAGTGGTCCGTCTACAAAAGAGGCAACACTTCCTCCGGAAGGAAATACACAATTAATATTTGAATTTGTAATAGTGAGTTTTCTCGTTGCAGAAGTATTTATTAGTCCATTAGTCAACAGTAAATTACCTGCAACATCAAAAGCGCCGGCATCATTCACTCTAAGTCCTGCTGCATTATTGATTTCGAAATTATTGAAAGCATTCGTTCCTGTAAAATCGCCCAGGAGTCCGCCAATAGTTTGTTGACCGGTACCGGCAAATGTAACAGTCGCACCTGCTCCGGTGCCACTTCTGAATGACCCCGCCAGGCGACTCATCGAGCCCTGGATTGTAAGTTTTTTATTGTAAATACTATTGTCCAGAACCGGACCATTTATAACAAGCTGATTACATACAGTGAGGTTCTTATTTGGTAATACCCGTGTTCCTGTTCCTGAAAAAATAATATTTGGTATATTATCATAGAGGTCAGCGATTACGGTATAGGTACCGGTACCTCCATATTCAATAGTCCCGTTATTTGAACAATTAAGGAATGAAGAAAAAACGCCAGCGGGAAAAGAACCGCTTTCAAGATATAATGTGCCGCTTCCATCAACTGTACCCAGATTATGACCGAAGAACGAGGACGTTACTTTAAGCTTATTATTTATGGTAGTTCTGTATGCTGAACAGAAGTTTGCGTCAAGAGTAACAACGTGATTTATAATAACTATGAAGCCATTCGGACCACCCAGCGGAACCGGGTAGGGATCTCCACCCGTTTGGGTCCAGATAGTCTGATTAGTCCAGTCGCCATCAGCGTTGCTTGTATAAATTGGCACGTTTCCAGGGAAAGAGGCGGTTGTTCCTGCTGTATATTCTCCACTTAAATTATTGGAGGTTATGTAGTTAAAAGTTATAGTATTAAGAGCCGGTGCAACTCCAAGAGTCTTGCTCCAGGTTGTTCCGGGAGTAAGCAATCGCGCTGCAAGGTAACTGTCTTCATCACCAATAGCATCTGTCTGCAGGTAATTAAATACCATGTTTCCGGAAAATCCTGTTATACCGGAACTCTGAACTTCCCAGTAATAATCCAGGGCATTAGCTGGGTCGAGAATTGCAGGATGCCTGCTGTTGATATTATTAACACGAACGTATCCGACAGTATTACTTGCCGTTACGGTTAAAAGAGCAGGAGTATACTTACTTGATGTTCCAATAGGATAAAGGAATGAAGTGACGCCGGGATTAAAGAATTTTCTTAAGCCTACATTACTGAAAACACCATCCGATGTTATCATTTTTGTTGCACTGAAAGGAGCTCCCTGAATAATGCTGTTAACACCCAGTGTAAACAGGTTTCTCTTTATATCCAAAATCCCGGAAGTCATTGTCAGATCCTCCTGTAGAGTAATATTACTCTCTACAGTAGCTCCCGCTGCATTATTCAAAGTTAATCTGGCGAAAGAACCTGTACCTGTTATACTCTGTATGGCAGTACCGTTTAGTACTAATCCGCTTCCAACTGAATTATCATCTGAATAACTGGCATTATTAAGCAAGTCTCCTTTTATTGAAACGGCATTTGCTCCCAGAATAAATGTCCCGGAGCTGAGCGTAAGATTTCGGTTTACAATAGAGGGGTTGCTTAAAGTAAGTGAAGTACCCGGATTTACGTTAAGATCATAAAAGTCAGTTGCGCCGGTAATGGTTTGTGCTCCGGAGTATGATGAACCGTTTGTTGCACTGAATGTAGTCAGGTTAGTTCCTGACACATAACCAGTTACTCCGGGAGTATTTATCAGATTACCATTTAAGGTAATATTGATATTATTTGAATTCAAAACACTGTTCGCATTTATTGTCATATCCCCGTTAAGAGTCAGCGGGTTTATCAATAACCTTACTGTAGCAGGTTGTCCGGCTGCACCGGTAATAGTGAGATTATTTAAAGGGATATTAGAATCGAGGAAATAATTCTGAGTAGATGTTGAACCTTGTGAAAAAACAATTGTACCTCCGGTCACTGAACTTGTTTCCGGTCTGATTAACAAATCACCAAATGGAGAAGAAGGTGTAACTGTTCCTCCATTGCCTCTTACAATAGTGATTGTCCCATTTGACATGGTAAAATCACTGCCGCTGTTCAATACTTCAAATTTGGCATTTGTATTATTTGCAGCCTGTCCATTAATTCTGACATTACCACCGCTCTGTGAATATTTTAAAATTCCTCCGGCATTCAACGGGTTTCTCCTGATCTGTCCGTTTACAACCAGGGTGCCGCCCTGAACTTCTATTTCTGATGCCCCGCTACTCGAATATTCAATATCATTATTATTGACAACAGTGCCTGCTGTATTACCAATATAGATATTACCATTAACAAGAGTAAGTTTACCGCTCAGAAGAAGATCGCCACTATTATTTGAGGCATTTCCTATAAGAATATTACGATTACCGGTATTTGAAGGCAAATCAACATATAAACCTGAAGTAGCAGGAATTGCAAATGCTGTAGTAGTTGAAATTGAGAAATCAGAATTTGGATTTGTCCTTCTGTAAATAAGAGTACCATTTTGAAGAGTCAGCCAGTTATTTACCGGAGTAGTCAATGTTCCGGCAATATCAATAGTCAGGGTAGTAGCCGGTGATGTTCCTTTGTTAACTGTAACGGTACTGAATATTGTGGAAGGCGTTCCGGCAGTGTTTGTAATGCTTGCAGAGTTGGATCCAAAAAATGTTACCGGAATACTGGTGAAATCTACTTTGGAAGTAGTGCTTAATCCATGCGATGCGCCATCGGTGTTATTTATAAGGCTTCCACCAATAGCCATACTTTGGTTGGTTGCACCTCCGTAATCGTATAAAGCAGCCAGTGTGGCAACTTTTACATTACCATTTACGACGAAATTCTGAGCGATAGCTCCGTTACCATACCAGATGAGCCCACCACCCTGAATATCCATGTCACCGTTTATAGTAATTGTCTTTGGAACTCTTACCGTGGGAGGCAGAGGGTAATTTGAATTCCAGGAAGGACAGAACCATGAATCGGCATTCTGACCTCTCGTAATAAGGTTACCGAAAATTGTTATATCGTTGTTCGCGAAAATAATGTTTGAGCCACCGAGAGGAGATAAGATCAGATTACCATAAGAAACAATTCCGTTAGGAAGCCAGTATGTTGTACCTGATGTGGGATTTGTTGAGTATAATTCTGTGGTTCCGAGGTGTACATTGAAATCGGTAAAGTCACCTACAGGAAATGTGAAGGTACTCCCGTTAGTCCACGATGTTGTTAACCGGAAGTTACCATTGCCATTTGGATGTGTAATAACCATTCCAAAGGTACAGTTGAAGTTGTAGCCTATGTCCAGAGCTGATCCTTTTTCTATCTGCAGACTTGCGCAGCTCCTGGCGTCCGTATTCGCTACAGTGTTGTTAGTGCCAAGATAAACTGAGTCTCTTGCACCAATAACGACTATATCACTGATCCCGGGAACAGTTGCTGCAGGCGCACCGGTATGTCGCAAGACACCATCAGTTGACCAGGTATTAACATTGCTCCAGAGTCCGCTTCCGGCACCTGCCCCATTAATTCTGCTATAAAATATTTTTGGTGTGCCGAAGGGATCGGTGGGTGTGTCGTCACCGGCTGTGTAATCACCATCAATAAATGAAACATTCTGGAGGAAGGAACCAGCTCCGGGTTCACCAATAATATTATTAGTCTCGTCCACATCTGCCGAAGTACCTTTGGTCCAGGTATTGTTCGAAGCATTAAAGCGTGCAGCAACATATTCTGATTCAACTATACCACCTCCCAGAACGACAGCACTCTGATCATAAGTATAACCATGAGTAACGGTTGCAGCTCCCAGAGTAAACCCCGATGATTTTACACGCCAGAAATATTTAAGACTCCTCCCGGGTGTAGTTACGTTAGAATGTTCAAAATCAACAGGCACTACTGTAATGGATCCGTAAGCTGTCGGAGCACCACTTAAGCCTATTGCGCCCGGAGTATAATTTGTTATACCAACCGGGAAATTAAATGTAGCCGTAGATGCATAGACTTTTGTTAGCCCTCCATCTCCGACGTTTCCTGCTGATTTAATGTATCTTAGTGTGCCACCGTTTACAATTGATGCAGAAGAATTGAGTTTTAAATTGTAAGTAGCTATATTGAAAAGTTTATCCTGCGAAAAAGTCAATTGACCGTTTATGGTAATATTGGCCAGGAGCGAAACCGGAGCAGCAGCCGCATTTGTATTATTAAGCTCGAGATTCCCGAATATTCCGTTTCCGTCAATCGTTTGTGTTAGTGTACCATTTAACGATATTTTGCCTGCTCCTGCATGAATGCCCGAATTAAAGATATTTCCAGCAACATTAATTGAATTTCCGTTATCATTCAAAGTTCCGAGTATCAATCTCAAATCACCGGCAGCATTTATAACAGATTGAGTTCCTGCGAAGGTTACGGCAATCCCTGCAGTTTTATTTATTATCAGGCTGTTTAATGCAAGAGGTGCCGCAAGATTTACTGTGAAATTCTGATCTGCCGTTCCATTAAAAATCGTCGAGTTTGTTCCCGGAGTATAACTGGTTCCGGCTGCAATTAAATAGTTGCCGCCAATTGTGACATCAAGATTATTGGCAATCAGCGAACCGGAGGTGAGTGTAAGATCGTTAAGAACAGTCAGCGGATTTGAATTCAGCTGTACCGATGCGGCACCACTCACGCGGTTAACCATAACATTATATAACGATGCAGTACTATTGACATAATAATTGGCATCTGCCAAAACAGTCCCTGTAGTCGGTAATATATTTATTATTCCACCTGTAACATTAATATTGGAAACCGGGCAATTCACCAAAAATGCGAGAGGTGCAGCACCAGTGTTACACACGTCATAAACAGAAATTGCTCCGCCACCCATTGAGAATGAGTTAGAAGCATTGCTGCTTATGCTGAATGCTCCGATTCCCACTGCGGCATCAGTTCCATTGGCAGCACGGGCGGTGTTCAAAACAGGGTTAGCAAGATCAGCAGCAGTTGTGTAACTTATCGTATTTGTAAACCTGCCTCGGATTTGAACATTACCTCCCGTTTGTGTATAGGATGTTAAACCGATGGCTGCACCTTCAGGATTATGAAATTGCTTGGTGTCAAGATTTCCACCGTTAATGATTATCTCTCCCGGAGCATAACTCCAGTAAAGCAACCCTGTCGATTCACGTGTAGATAAATAACCAGTGTTCAGTTGAAGTTTACCCAGAACCGAAAGACCGCTGTTACCTCCTGTTGCGATTCCATATGCTGCGTTTGATCCACCAGAAAGACCATAGGCTGCATTGACTTCTGTATAATCATCAGCAGTAGATAAAACAATAACTCCTGCACCATCAAGAACCAGAGATCCTTTTCCTGGAATGAAATAATCACTTGTAGGAGCTGCAGCTGTGGATCCTTCAGAAAGCGAAGGAATAACTGTAAGTCCCTGTAATACAAGCGTTCCTGTTTTTACCCATAAAGATTTTTTAAGATCAGGGTTTGCAGAGGCAGCCGGGATTGGAGCATTATTGGCACCAAAGAGGCGGAAATTATTATATGCAGATGAATATAGAGTTAGTTTGAATGTCTGGTCGCTTCCCTTATCAACTACAAGATTGTAAAAATCGGTTTGACCATTACATGTTAAGTTATTGTCAGTTGATCCCTGGAAATATACTGTGGCAAAACCACTGGTCGGACCGTTTACGATCGGAGGAAGACTATTGTAAACAGGAGTCGTCAGGTTTGAAAATCTCACTGTTCCGTTGTTCGTAAAGTTTCCATAGATCTGTACTCTGTGAGACTGGAGTTCATAATAATTTACAAAACCTCCTGTCGTACCATTTATCCCCAGAGGTGAAATCGTGGAATTTGTCACTCCGGTTCCTACTCTTATTGAGCATGAATTGTCAACTGTAACATTGCCATTAATTATCAGTGATAATCTCTGGGCTATTGCATTATTAATCTGAAATGTGCCCTGTTTAACACTAAGATCACCATTTAGCATAATATTTCTGACCTGGATCACAGTACCGGAACTTCTGATTACAAGATGATAATATGTCGCCTGCGTAGCAGACATAGTACCATTATTATTGTACTCGGTGGTACCGCCATCGGTAGTTACAAAAGTATTCAGGACAGACGCAGGGAAATTTGCTGAAGAAAGTTTAAGTGTTCCGTTGCCTCTTAATGCAGCCAGAGAATTTGTAAACCTGAATGTTGTCTGATCAAGTGCACCACCATTATTAAGTGTAATATCAAGGTTCAGATCAGTAACGTCGGCAGACAGAGTAACTGTACGGCCTGAAAGAATTACAACTTTATCGTTCGAGCCGGGAACAGTAGTACCCGGACCAGTTGATCCGCCCGGATCGGTTGTCCATGTACTTGCCTGGTTCCAGTTTCCTGATTGGTAAGAATAGAATGTACCACTGGCTCCTACAGTCCATAAACCTGTAATTGTCGGGCTTCCGGTGGAGGTCGCAGGATTTGCGCCTGGTGCTGATGGCCCGGCAGCATAGGTCCAGCTTCCTGAAGTATTTGTGTAAGGACGAATTACAAGGGGATTGCCTACCACTTCTGCTGCATCATATGCAAATGAGAGCATGGTGCCGGCATTGGGCGTTATATTGATAACTGAAAGGTCCCAGTATTTGTTTATACTATTTGCAGTTACTCCGGGGTTTGCCGGTACTGCACCTATCGTGATCGTTCTGACAGCTGACGCAATATTTGGCAAACCTGTTATTATCAATGGATTATAAAATCCACCGCTTCCAACAGGATATGTCAGGTTAAACAGGTTATTTGTTGCATTTGCAGAACGGATTAATCGTCCGGTTCCGTTTGTTTCAATCATATTGCCAGCCCCGAACGGACTACCGGCAATAGCATTTGTGTTGGCCAGTGTTAAATTGTAGGTAGCAAGCTTCAGTGCGCCTGTTGTAAGTGTAAGTGTCCCGTTAATGGTGTTTGCGCCGGTTAAGTTTATTCCTGCAGTACGATTAAGTGTAAAATTTCTGACACCATTTAAAACCGTCGGCCAGCTTATAGATGGACCGCCTGGATTTCCGATTACCACATCGGAAGCAACGCTCCCTGTTAATGAACCTGAGCCTATTGAAAGATCACCGTTAAGCGTTAAAACATTTCCGTTTACTGACAGAGCACCACTGGTTAGCGTCAATTGATTTGTGGTAGTAATGTTCTGTGAAAGAGATGCTCCGAGAAGGTTGTCAATACTCAGATTATATACTGTTGCGGGCAAATTTGTGCCTGTTACCTGTGCTGCAGCTCCGTTGTAAATAAAAGTAGTGCCGGCTCCGTTTTCATTTAGATTTTGCGTTGAGGTGCTAAGGTTTCCATTGATACCAGTCGCATGACCTATGCCCAGAATACCCCCTGATGAAAGGGTAAATGTTCCGGTACCGCTGACAAGCTGTGTTCCGGTATTAAGAGTTGCTCCTGAATTTACCGTAACTGATTCCCCGGCAGGTATATCAATTTGATTAGCGTTAAAGCCAGTTAAGTTAACGATTTTGCCTGCTGGAAGATTTTGAATAACATAACTTGTATTTGTATTATCGTAGATTCCTGTTCCACCCCAGTTAATATTTGCAGCTGATGATGCTCCTGCAAACCCGAAGTTAAAAGTGGTGGCATTTGCAGAAGAAGTTCTTACATCTGAATTTGCCAGAACATTAAAATTTCCACCAAGATTTACTGTTGTATTACCATTCCCTCCACTTTTAAAGTTGAATGTTGATCCGTCTATACCATTACCCACCGTAAGGTTTCCATTAATCTGCAGCGTTTTTGCACCATCAAGGTTTGTAAAATTGAGTTCTCCAGTGTTAGTATTTATTATTTCCATATTCCCTTTCACTGTAACAGTGAAAGCAGAATTACCAACCATTGCGGCTAACCCCGTCTGAAGAGGACAGTTCCATACAAAGTTTCCATAGTCAGGATCAGTTGTCAGAACAGCCGGACCATTAGAATTAACTCCGGTAACACTGCACGTGGATGTTTCATCCCATGTCACTCCAGTCGGAATTGTTCCTCCGTCACGGTTATGAATATAAAGGGAACCTGCATTAAAATTGATTGACGCAAGCGCAGATTTTAAAAGACCTCCGTTACTGTTTACCTGGATCGTCCCTTCTATAGCAAATGCGCTGTTGATATTACTTAACTGGCCGATAGTCATGGTTCTAGCAGATGCGGCAGCATTAACTGTCAATGTAGAACCGCTTTCAATAACCAAATCAGAATTTGCGACTGTCGCTCCGGTTATACTGTTTGCTGTATTATCGCCGATAGTGATTGTTCTCCCTGTAGCACCTGATATTACAAATGACACATTGATATTTCCTGTGAGCCATAATTGAGCAACCGATCTATTTGTGGTAAAAGTAACAATGGGGGATCCTGAAGCCGCATTGAATATTGCCAGATCGGCACCAACCGGCACTGATGCTCCGGATGCACCTCCTGAAGTTGCTGACCAGTTTGTGGTACTGGTCCACGCTCCATTTCCTCCAGATACCCAATACCTGGTCGCTGCGAAGGAATTAAATGCAAAAACGTTTAAAATTAACATGAACAGCATAATTTTCATGATGCTGCCCCGTTTTAACTTCGGATTTGCTTTTTTCCTTAAAAAGTCGCTGCCTGCCTCTGAAGTAAAGGCACAATGACGACTAGGTGGCATCAGTTCCACTTTAAAAAAAGGATTTAAAATTTCCATACAGATCAGGTTCGGTTATATCCAATTCAACGTATTCCACTATATATTAAACAAATACGGCTCATCGGGTCATTATATACCCTTTTAAGTCAAATATTTGCCCAACTAAGTATCTTACAAAAGCGAAAGTAATCATTTTTTAATCACTTGTACCATACATATAATAATGTTGTTTTAAACATTTTAAAATAGTTATTAAAAGATACTTGGAAGATAATAGTCATGTAGATATGACATTATAAAACTGCAAATTGGTTGCATCCCTTTTTTAGCATTGGTTATGTTATAAATCACCTTTTGACTAAACGGCATATATACTGACCAGTCACTAATATATTTTGACAAGGGAATTGTTTAGATAACTGCTCAAAAAAAGGAGAAGATGATCTAAACAATTAAAAAAATTAATCCCTGTTTATCGAAATAATAAATATTAACTCCTGTTTCAGATAAAGATTTTTGAATTAATACCATTTATTTTTGTATAATATTTGCAGAAAAGAAAATGTAATCTATATTTGCACTCTCTTTCAAAGGGGGTTTAGCTCAGCTGGTTCAGAGCATCTGCCTTACAAGCAGAGGGTCGGCGGTTCGAACCCGTCAACCCCCACCAGAGGGTCGGTCCCGCGAATACGGGATCTCTCCTATTCACAATAAGCCCCGTAATTGCGGGGTTTTTTAGTTTACAGACATGACGCCGCGAATCTTCAACCCCGGCTATAGGGAATAGAAAAATTAAATTTAGTTCCTCGTCCAGGCACAGATTGAACCGTTATAACTCCACCAAGCAGTTCAACATATCCTTTACAGATTGAAAGACCCAGACCAGTTCCGCTATACTGCCGGGATACGGCACTGTCAACCTGATAAAAACGGTCGAAGATCCTTCCCTGAAATTCAGGGGGAATCCCAATTCCGGTATCCTCAACGAAGAATTCCAGAAATTTATCATTCAGATTATATCCGAAATCTATCTTTCCCTCTTTTGTGAACTTGATCGCATTGTTAATTAAATTTGACAGGATCTGAATGAGCTTGGTATTATCAGTGAGGATGTCAGAGTCCTCATCTGTCAGAGCTGTAAAAAGATTTACTGTAATGTTTTTCTGTCGGCTGTTAATGCTGAATTGTTCGCTAAGGCTTCTCAGAGCATTATTGAGATTAAAACTTTTCAGTCTGACTTTAGCCTGACCACTTTCAACATTTGCAATATCAACTATATCATTAATAATTGAAAGTAGCTGTCCTCCGCTCTGGAAAATTATATCGATATACTGAAGCTTTTCTTCATCAGAAAGATCAAAATCCTTCAGCAACGATGCAAATCCTATAATAGCGTTCATAGGTGTCCGGATTTCATGCGAAACATTATGAAGAAAAGCTGTTTTCAGCCTGTCGCTTTCTTCTGCTCTCTCTTTTGCTGCAATAAGCTCTTCCTCAGCTCTTTTCTTTTTAGTGATATCTCTGAAACTCCAAACCCTTCCAACACAGATTCCGTTTATCATCTGAGGCTGGGAATATCGTTCAAAGAATCTTCCATCTGAGAATTCAAGAAGATCAAAGCTTGTAGATTCCTGGTCGGCATAAAGTGCCTTAATATTTTCAAGAAAATCACCCGGGTTGTTTAGCTCATTCTGGACATAATGAATAAGCATCTTGTCTTCACCTGTTGCAATCACTTCAGCGGGAATCCTCCACATTTCAACAAACTTCTGATTATATTGGACAATCTTACCTGAAATATTAACTACAAGTATGCCATCTTCGGTCGATTCAAGAGTAGCCTTCAGAAGGGATATGTAACTATCAAGTTCAACTGTAGCTTTTTTCCGTGAAGTAATATCCTGCAGCATTGCCAGAAAGAACTGAACTTCATCATTTTTATCTCTTATTAAACTTATTGTAGTCGATGCCCATAGAATGGTACCATCTTTTCGAATATATCTTTTTTCAGATTTGTAAACCGGTATTTCCCCGGCTACAAGCTTCAGAAGAGCAATCTCATCATCTTTAATATGTGCAGGATGGGTGAAATTTCTAAAAGTAAAATGTTTTAATTCTGCTTCACTATAACCAATAAGATCACAAAAAGTCGAATTTGCTCTCAAAATCATAAAATCCTTCCCTGTCATCAGCATCGAAAAAGGACTCTCCTGAAATATTTTTCTGAATTTTTCCTCGCTTTCCATCAGGATATTTTCAACTTTCTTTCGGTCAGTTATGTCACGGCCTATTGATTGATAGTATTTGTTGTTTTCAATTATTACAGCCCGGGTGCTCAGCTCAATCGGAAATACTGTGCCATCTTTTCTCATATGGACAGTTTCGATGGTGGCTGATCCCATTGAATCTACCAGCTTAGCGGCTTCGATGACCTGAGATCTGTGTTCCGGAGGTCTTAAATCTTCAACTTTTCTGCCAATGAATTCTTCCCTGGTAAATTGATAATATTCCAGAGCCCGGTCATTAGCCTCAACAATTATCATATCCTTGTTCACCAGTAATATACTATCGTTTGCATATTTCAGTATATAATCAAAATGCTTAATCAGGGCAAGCCTGTTAAGCTCATCTTCATATTTCTCACGATAATAATCAGCACGCTGACTTCTTATCAGAAATGCAAGAAATAAACCAGCAGTGGTAATAATCAGAATCAAAATTGTCAGCATCATTTTCATCTGCGAAATAAGTGAAGCTAAAACTTCATCACGGTCAACTTTTGCAACTACATACCAGGCCGTTCCCGGTATTTTGTTCATCGCAGCCACAACTATTTTCCCTCTGAAATCGGATGCGCCGGTTGTCCCGGTGATACCGCGGAATGTCATCCTGGCCAATGACTTTTCGTTAACTGTTTCCGCCGGCACTGAGCTGATAAAATCATCAGGTTTGTTCAGACAGATTATTTTCCCATTCTCTTCTTTTAATAAAAGTATCTCAGCGCTCCTGTTCAATGTTGGCCACAACTCAAGCATCGGATAAAAAATCTGCGATGGATCGATCCTCAGATCGACAAGTCCCTGTACCAGAGTATCATTTCTGCCTTTTTCAATTAACGGGATAATCAGATCGATACGAATCAATTTCGCATTTCCGCCTATTGCCTGATCGATCAGCTGAATTCCTTTCCTTTTAATGATACCCGGAAGCAACGATTTAAGACGTTCGTTCATTATTGTGTCCTTCCCTGGAAATGCCAGACTTACCATGCCATTTTTTCCCAGAAGAAGTACCTCCATATAGTCGTATTGTTCGGTAAGGGAACGGAGATTCTGGATAATATCTGTTTTCAACTGCGACTCAGAAGGGTTGCGGAGATATTCAGAAAACTTTCTGACGAGAAAAGCATTTTCTCCGAGAAAATTGGCATCACCGATACGTTCATCGCGCCATTGTGTTATCTGCCGGATCTTCAGATAGGAAATAGCGGATAGCTCAACCTGTTTCTCCTTAATGGTGGTTTTTTTCTGGCTGAAATAATAAAAGAATCCAATAAGGATCACACTTATTGTGACGGCAATAAAGACCGTAAGCAATGGCCATGAAGCAGGTGGTCTTTTACGGAAAGGATTCATCACTCCTCCTTCTTTATAAATACAGATGCCAGTATTGAAACAAGCAGAATTAAGATTATTGTACCAAGCGAAATAAGGATAGGTATTTCAAAATGAAAGAAGGAAGCCAACATTTTCACACCAACAAACATCAGCACAAAAGACAGACCAATCTTCAGGTAGCGGAAGAAATTCATGATTCCTGAAATAGCAAAATACAGCGATCTCAAGCCAAGGATTGCGAAGATATTTGAAGTGTAAACAATGAAAGTGGTTTTGCTTATTGCCAGAATTGCAGGTATACTATCAACAGCGAAAATAAGATCTGATGATTCGATTATAAGCAATACTAGAAAGAGAGGTGTTGCCATTAACTTCCCATTCTCTTTGACAAACAGTCTGTTTCCATGGAGAGAAGGTGTTACAGGAAAAATCCGCCTGAAAATTCTTATCACAGGATTTCTGTCGGGATGGACCTCTCCCTCTTTCTGAAAAAGCATCTTTATACCGGTAATTAAAAGAAATCCGCCGAAGATAACCACTATCCACTGGAACTTGTTTATCAGCGCCACACCGGTAACAATGAAAATGCCTCTCATAATCAACGCTCCCAAAATTCCCCAGAATAGAATTTTATGCTGGTATTGGCTTGGTACCGCGAAATAAGAAAATATAAGGATGAAAATGAAGATATTATCTACACTGAGCGAATATTCGATTACATATCCGGTAAGGAATTCAAGAGCTTTTATTTTACCAAATTCGAGGTAGACAAATATGTTGAATATAAGAGCCAGAAAAATCCAGACTGCGCTCCAGGTCAAAGCTTCTTTGACGGGTACCGTATGGGTTCGCTTGTGAAAGACACCCAGATCGAGTGCAAGCATTATGAAGACAAAAACATGAAAGCCAATCCAGAAATATATGCTTATTCCCATCTGATTACCCATTAATCTGCAAACTTAGGAAAATAATTCCTTAAATCGGCGGGATATTTCAAACAGCACTCCGTCATCAGTATCCCATCACCTGCCGCATATCAGCTATTCATTTAGATTTAACAGTGTAAAAACACCTGACAGCTGCATTGTATTTCTGATCGATATCTGGTATACCATCCCCGGTTGTATCCTTCATTTGACCAAGATATTCCATCAGTGCCAGCCATTCCTTTCCTTCCTGGATCCCCGGCTGATTCTCGTCCATGTCGATAGCAATGTTCCGTACATCAACTCTGTTTCCATTCTCATCTTTTGGGATTACATTTACCAGTCCATGACTCATTTTTTTAATTATCCCCATAAACTCGAGCATATAGGAATTTGCAGTTACCGAATATAATTTCTTGTTCTTTTTCGAGAAATCCACATTCGTAATACTCCCATCCCGGTTAATAATATCGATCTTTTTGATCTTTCTGAACAGTCCTTTTTCCGGATCATACTGAACGCTGAACCCAGAATAGTAGCAATAATTGTCGGGACTTGATCTGTAAGCTATCTGTAATATCTCGAGTACGCTCTTCAGCTCTTTTCCGGTAATGTACATTCTCGACAAAGCATAGCCCGGAACATTATCTTTCCCTGATCCGAGCGACATTACCCTGAAAATATCGGGTGCTGTTTGCGTTCCCTTCAGTATTTTGTCGCGAAGGACACCTGCAGCAACCATGCTCACATCCGTACCTTTCTGGTTGTGTTTGTTCACATATGCATGAATAGCATCGGCAACCAATGGACCCATATTGCCAGCCATAAAATCACCGGTTTCATTTCCTTCAAGCACGAAAGATGCATGCGAAACAGGCTTTGAATAACTCATTCCCAATGGGGTGAGAATATCGGTTGTAATCATTTCCTTCTGTTCTGAGATCAGTTTATCTATTAGGGTATCTCCCATTATCCTGTCGTCTGCAGGAATCAGGGCATATGCGTCAATCCTGAGTTTTCCCCCGGAATAGGCCAACGATAGCTTGCCAACATTCTGACCATACTCACCAGTCTGAACAATCGGAACATTATTAACAATCAAAGGCTGAGTCAGAACTGTATGAGTATGTCCTCCAATGATAAGATCAATGCCACTGACTGATTTTGCAAGCTCAACATCTCCCCCGCCCCATTCACCGTTTTTTTCTTTTTCCACACCCGAATGAGAAATGCAGATTATTATATCACATTTAGCTGTCTTCAGTTCCTTCACCATTTTTTTCGCAAATGCAGTTTGCTTCTCAAAAGTTACCGGAAAAGATTTAGGGGCATCTTTTACTGCATCCTTACCCAGTACCGAGAAAAAGCCTATCTTAAGTCCGTCTCTCAGGAGAATAAGTTTTCTTGATATGATATCCCGGTTCATTAGCTTTTCAAGATCATCATCGGAAATGTTCTTTTTATCAAAAACGGAATTACCTATCAACACACCAGGGATTTCTCCTTTAGAATGAGAATTATCAATAACTGCAGCCAACCATTCCGGGCCATTATCAAACTCATGGTTTCCCAGGCAGGTTATATCGTAGCCCATCGATTTCATCAGCCGAAGCTGGAAACCTGTTTCTTTTTCAATACCCTGAAAAAGTGTCCCCATGAGAAAATCGCCTGCATCGATAACCAGCGTGGTTCCCTGATCATTTGCTTTTTCTGTTTTTATGATACCTGCAATCCGGGAAAACCCTCCTACAGTTTTATCATCGTTGAGCGTCAGTGGTGTATATGCAGATTCCGGACCAAATCCCAGGAGATGAGAATGAAGGTCATTTGTATGCAGAATTGTAATCCTCTTTTCTGTCTGCGCAGTAACTGAGAGTACCGAAATAAACCAGACTAAAAAAATTAATGCTTTTCTCATGATCAGATAATTAGGTTATTACAAATTTAAATATAAATAAAACCACCGTTTAATCAACCATAATCCGGCTAAACCACTTCGGCGACAACGAAAGTGCTGCCGCCAATGAAGATCAGATCTGTTTCCTTTGCATTCTTTCGTGCACCCTCCAGAGCGCTTTTTACATCGGGATAACTCATACCTTCAAGTCCGTATTCAGATGCTTTGTGTTTAAGAATTTCTTCGTTAAGTGCTCTTGGGACTGAACCTTTGGTAAAATAGTAAACAGCATTGATTGGAAATAGAGGGAGTATGGATCCCAGATCCTTATCATTTACAAACCCTACAATAATGTGTAAGCCGGTTCTTGAAATTCCCATAAGCTGATCAATGACGTATTCCAAACCTTCTTTGTTATGGCCGGTATCGCAGATTGTCAAAGGAGATTTGCTTAAAATCTGCCAACGCCCCAGCAGACCGGTATTTTGAATAGTTTTCCTTATCCCCTCCGTTAAATTTTTTTCAGTGATATTGAATTTCTCCTTTAAAAAGATCCATGAAGCAAAAACAGCCTGGATGTTTTTTTTCTGGTAGTTGCCTTCGAGAGGAGTCTCACCTTCAACAGTGTTACCATTATTCAGATCAGTCACATAATATTTTCTTTCCATGGAATCTGCAGCTCTGAACCTACAGAAAAATGATTTATCAGCAAAAAGAATATCAGAATTTGTCTCTGCGGTTCTCCTTACAAAGACGGCTTCAGTTTCAGATTGAGTTTCGCTGATTATTACAGGAACACCGGGCTTAATAATGCCTGACTTTTCAATGGCTATTTTTTCAAACGTATCACCCAGAAGATCCATATGGTCGTGACCGATGTTCGTAATTACAGATAAGACCGGGTTGATTATGTTAGTGGAATCGAGTCTGCCTCCTAATCCTACCTCAATTACCGCAACGTCGACATTGTTCTCCGCAAAAAAGTTAAAAGCCATGGCTACGGTCATCTCAAAAAATGAAGGCCTTATAGATTTTATGATATCCCAATGCTTTTCAACAAATAATATTACTTCTTCTTCTGATATCATTCCTCCATTTATCTTTATACGTTCCCTGAAATCTTTCAAATGTGGTGAAGTATATAAACCTGTCTTATATCCGGCTTCCTGTAAAACAGATGCTATCATATGTGAAACAGATCCTTTGCCGTTTGTTCCGGCAATATGTATTGACGGGTATTTAAGATGCGGATTTCTGAAATAATCATCAAGTAATATGGTGTTTTTCAAATCATTCCTGTAAGCAGCTTTCCCTATCCTGTGATACGCAGGAAGCTGACTGAATAAAAATTCAAGAGTCTGGTTATATGTCATGTTATCTAAGTGGTGTCGGGCTGCAAGCGAAAGTCCTTCAGCCGGGCATGTGGTGTTTCTTGTTTTACTTTTCCTGACAAATTAACATACTTTACCTGCCGATAACAATTTCTGTCTTAAAATAGTTATTTTTGTACTCATGGGCATGTCTGTTTATAAAGATGTAAAATATTGATCCTAAATCCTTAAGATGAAAAGAAAGCATAATAAGAAACTTTTTATAATTGATACAAATGTTCTGCTTCATGACTATAAATGTATCTACAATTTTGAAGAAAATGATATAATCATTCCTATAGTCGTCCTCGAAGAACTGGATAAATTCAAGAAAGGGAATGACCTGATTAATTTTCATGCCCGTGAATTCACAAGAGAACTCGACAAGCTTTCAGGAGACATGCTTCTCACAGCCAATATTCCGCTGGGTGAAAATCTTGGTAATATGCATATTGAAACCGGCAAGGATTTTTCTGAGAAGGTTAATCAGTCTTTTCCTGAAAGAACAGCCGACCACAGGATTCTCGCAATTGCCGAATATGTTTGTACAGCAAATAAAGATAAGACGGTCGTATTGATCACTAAGGATATCAACCTGAGGATGAAAGCCAAATCACTTGGAATCATCGCGCAGGATTATGAAAATGACAAAGTTGCCAATATTGACGATCTCTATAAGGGAATAAGGATCCTCGATGGGGTCAGTCAGGAATCGATAAGCAAATTATACGAAAACCCGGAGGGAGTTGGTTCCTCGGAATTCAGTCTGGAGCCAAACCTTACAGGCCATCAGTTTTTTATAATGAAAAACAACGGGTCGAGTGCACTGGCTCATTATAATCCTGCAAATAAACTGCTCAGCAGGGTAATCAAACAAACAACATACGGGATCGAACCACGAAATGCAGAACAGACTTTCGCCCTTGAAGCTCTCGCTAATCCTGATATCCAGCTTGTTTCACTGACCGGGAAAGCCGGAACGGGAAAAACGCTTCTTGCTCTGGCCGCAGCCCTGCAGCAACACAAAAGATACAAACAGATCTTTCTTGCACGTCCTATCGTTCCTCTTGCTAACCGCGATCTGGGTTTCCTGCCGGGTGATGTAAAAGAAAAGATGGATCCATACATGCAACCGTTATATGATAATCTTACGGTTATAAAGCATAAATTCAGTCACCAGAGCCCCGAATTTCTCAGGATAAATGATATGATGAAGGAAGATAAACTTGTGATTACACCGCTCGCATACATACGTGGACGAAGTCTGTCAAGCATTTTTTTCATTGTTGATGAAGCACAGAATCTGACTCCACATGAGATCAAAACAATTATTACCCGGGCAGGGGAAGGCACAAAAATGGTTTTCACAGGTGATATTGAACAGATTGATTCACCTTACCTCGATATTGCATCGAACGGATTGAGTTACCTGTCGGATAAAATGAAGGATCAGGATATTTTTGCACATGTGAATCTTGTAAAGGGCGAAAGAAGCTTCCTTGCCGAGCTGGCCAGTAAATTATTGTAGCTTTGGGATTTGAAGAACTTACACAGGGAACCAAAGAGGAAAAACCATAATCCGGTTACGACAAACGACAAACGACAAACGACAAACGATAAACGACAAACGACAAACGATAAACGACAAACGACAAACGACAAACGATAAACGACAAACGACAAACGACAAACGACAAACGACAAACGACAAACGATAAACGCCAAACAAAATTTACAACCCATGACAACTACTACAACCCGATTCACTGCTTTCCTCTTAATAACCCTGCTGACTACGGGAGTTATTTTTGCTGCAAATGACAAAAACAAAGACAAAAAGAAACCTGAAAAAGGGACCGTAATATTATTGAAACAAAAAACACTCGATAACTGGGTTTTTAAACTGAAGGACAATACTGTAGATCCTTCTACTGTATTTACTCTTAATGATGGCATTTTGCATATAACAGGAAATCCCTTCGGATATATGAGAACAAAGGCCGTTTATGCTAACTACAAACTGCACGTCGAATGGCGCTGGCCTTCAGAACCGTCAAACAGCGGCGTATTCATACATGCCCAGACTCCTGATTCAATCTGGTTAAGATGTGTTGAATGTCAGCTGAAAGCCGAAAATGCCGGTGATTTTGTTTGTATGAACGGTTCAGATATGACACAGAAAACCGATAAGACTAAAAACGGCGTGAAAAAACTTGGTCCTTCCTCGGAAAAACCAACAGGAGAATGGAATACAATGGAAATAAATTGCATAGACAATACAATTGAAGTGCATGTTAACGGAATCCTTCAGAATAAGGGAACAAATGTAAATCTCTCAAAGGGCTCAATCTGCCTTCAGAGTGAGGGCAAGGATGTTGAATTCAGAAATGTTTATCTTACAAAACTCAAAAAATAATGCTCTGACCTTCTGCTAATCATTTTCGTTGAATGGTCGAAAATGATTGGATATTGGCCTGGAAGATAGATATCAATATGACTATTGTAAAGAAAAAAATTGCTTTTCATACTCTGGGATGCAAGTTAAATTTTGCAGAGACTTCAACTATTTCAAGATCATTCCCGGACGAGATATTTGAAAGAGTTCCCGCAAATACCAGAGCGGATATTTATGTTATAAATACATGTTCCGTTACTGATTCTGCCGATAAAAAATGCAGACAGGCAATTAAGAAATTCATCAGTCTTTCACCAGAAGCCTTCATAGCAGTAGTAGGTTGTTATGCGCAGCTAAAGCCGCAGGAAATCTCTGACATACCGGGTGTTGATCTCGTTCTTGGCACAAATGAAAAATTTGATATTCCCGGCTATCTAAACGGATCTTACTTAAAACAAAAAGCTGAGATCCATTCATGTGATATGTCATCTTCTGAAAATTTCAATCCTTCATTTTCTCTCAGCGACAGAACGCGATCATTTTTAAAAGTACAGGATGGGTGCGATTATGGCTGTTCATATTGTACCATTCCCCTGGCGAGGGGCCGGAGCAGGAATCCAGACATCCAGACAATAATAAGGGAAGCTGAGCAGATTGCTGTCAGGGGAATAAAGGAAATTGTATTAACTGGAGTAAATGTAGGCGACTATGGAAAATCGACCGGAGATTCTTTCAGTTCCCTTCTGCAACAGCTTATTAAGGTTCAGGGGATTGAAAGATACCGAATATCCTCAATTGAACCCAACCTGATAACAGATGAAATTATCGGTCTGGCTTCGGAGAATGAAAAGATCCTTCCTCATTTCCATATTCCTTTGCAAAGTGGAAATAATAAGATCCTCGGGCTCATGAGGAGAAGATATACCAGGGATGTGTTTGCATCCAAAGTGAAGAATATTCTCGAAAAAATGCCATACGCCGGAATTGGAGCCGATGTAATAGTAGGTTTCCCGGGTGAATCTGATAGTGATTTTGAAGACACTTACTCTTTTCTCGAAAGTCTTCCTCTGTCATATCTGCATGTCTTTTCATTTTCCGGCCGTCCCGGTACAATAGCTGATAATTTGCCATCAAAAGTGTCTTTCAAAGAGAAAGAAGCACGCAGCAAGAGGCTTATTCGACTTTCTCATGAGAAAAATCTCACTTTTAATACTCTGAATATTGGCCAGGTTACAAATGTTTTATTTGAAAATACACGTAGTGAAGGACTGATCACAGGTTTTACATCTAATTATATAAGGGCAGAATATCCCTGGGAATCGAAGCTGGCAGGAAACATAAGAAAGGCAAGACTTACCGGGATTGCTTCAAATGGAAAAATGAATGTTACACTAATTGATTAACTGATGATCGATCTTAAAAATATTTGTTCGGAAATCAAAAGGCGGCCCGCGAAGCAGCGGCATTTATTATAAAGGAATCCCTGGGATTCGATAGCAGCAGAACAGAAGTAAAAGGATTGAATAATTTTGTCAGTTATGTAGATAAAGGATCCGAAAAAATTCTGGTGGAAAAATTAAGTATTGTTCTGCCTGAAGCAGGGTTTGTCACTGAAGAAGGAACCTCAAAAAAGGTGGGTCTGAGGTATTGCTGGGTTATTGATCCACTTGATGGCACCACGAACTTTCTTCATGGATTTCATCCCTATTCTATAAGCATAGCCCTCAAAGACAATGATGAAATTGTTGCCGGAGTTGTTTATGAAGTGAGTGGAAATGAAGTATTCTCTGCCTGGAAAAATGGAGGAGCCTGGCTCAATGGTTCACGGATCTATGTATCAAAAGCGCCTGCCCTGGCAGACAGCCTTATTGCGACAGGATTTCCATACAGTGATTTCGGCAGACTCGATGCGTACATGAAATGTCTTACATATTTCTGCAAACATACGCATGGAATAAGAAGACTCGGGTCGGCTGCCAGTCGACCTGGCTTATGTTGCCTGCGGAAGATTCGAAGCATTTTATGAATATGGGTTGCATCCCTGGGATATCGATGCCGGAATTTTGCTTGTAAGAGAAGCAGGAGGTAATGTGAGCGACTTTTCAGGAAATGAAAATAATCTGACCGGTGATGAATTTCTGGCTTCCAATAATCTTATTTATCCTGAAATTCTCGAAACAATAAATAAATTCATGAAAATTTAACATTATCCTTTAATGGACGCAATTTCATACTACATTTTCTATGGGATAAACTGGGTAATAACTCTCCTCCCGTTAAGGATATTATATCATTTTTTCCGATCTCCTTTACTATATATTATACTATATCATCGGTTATCGCAGAAAAGTGGTGGAGACAAATTTAAAAAACTCATTCCCTGAAAAACCTGGATGACGAACTTAAAAGAATTGAAAAAAAATTTTACAGACATCTTGCCGACCTTATTATCGAAACTCTTAAGCTTACTCATATGTCAGAAGCGGAGCAGAAGAAGCGATTTACTTACACAAACCTGGAAGTAATAGACAGGCTTCGCGAGGATAACAGGGATGTTATTGCTAGTCCTGGGCCATTATAATAACTGGGAATGGCCAACTCTGCTTCCACATTATCTGAAGTACAAAACGGTAATAATTTATCAAGCCTCTGCAAAATAAATATTTCAATAATTTCGTCAATCGCCAGAGATCAAGATATCGGTATAGTTCTTACTCCTACTTCCCTGGTGATCAGAGAAATAATAAAATACAAAAAAGACAACATCAAAACACTCTCAGTATTTATTTCTGATCAGATCCCAGCAAAGGATGATATAAAATACTGGACTACTTTTCTGAATCAGGATACTGCTGTTTTTACAGGCGCCGGGAAAAATTGCCGCAAAATATGATATGGCAGTTGTGTTTTTTCATATTCAGAAAGTAAAGCGCGGCTATTATAATATGGATGTGGAACTACTCAATGATCACACGGCAGGACTTTCTGAGAATGCCATTACGGAGAAGCATGTCAGAAAGCTTGAACAGATAATCGAAGCCAATCCTGAGTACTGGATATGGAGCCATCGGCGCTGGAAACACAAAAAGCCTGTTGAGAATGTCTGAGACTGCTATTGTTATATTAAACTGGAATGGTCTTGGCTACCTGCAGAAGTTTCTCGGTACGGTGCTCAGATACTCTGTCAACGGTGAAAATACCGTATGGGTTGCTGATAATGGTTCAACAGACGGGTCCTATGAATGGGTAAGGGAAAATTTCAGTGAGGTAAAACTCATTAAACTCGATAAAAACTATGGTTTTGCAGGTGGGTATAATCTGGCATTGAAACAGATAGAAGCTAAATACTATGTTCTTCTGAATTCTGATATCGAGGTCACTGAAAACTGGCTTAATCCGCTGGTCAGTTTTATGGAGGATAATATTGATGTTGCATCATGCCAGCCAAAAATACTTTCATATAACTCGAAGGATCAGTTTGAACATGCAGGTGCTGCCGGTTGTTTTATTGACAAGTATGGCTACCCTTTCTGCAGAGGTCGGATAATCAATGTGGTTGAAAAAGATAAGGGTCAGTACGATTCTCAGATAAACATTTTCTGGTCAAGCGGAGCGTGCATGATTATAAGAAGTGAAGCATGGAATAAATGCGGAGGGTTTGATGCGGATTTTTTTGCTCACATGGAAGAGATCGATCTCTGCTGGCGCTTTCATAAAGCAGGGTACAGAGTCTGCTACATACCTGAATCAGTAATTTACCACGTTGGAGGAGGTACTCTGCCATACAGTTCTCCCTTTAAAACATATCTTAACTTCAGAAACAGTTTGTTTCTTCTCCATAAAAATCTTCCTGAAAACAGGTTTAAATCCGTTATGTTTATCAGGAAACTCCTTGACGGATCAGCGGCAATACTTTTCCTCATGCAGGGCAGCTTTGAAAGTGTAAGAGCTGTATGGAGAGCTCACATGGATTATTACAAAGCTTTACCCGTACTGAAAGAAAAACGAAAAATTGTGATGAATTCAGAAGTGAAAAGTACACAGGATTTACTCCTGAACAGGAGTATAGTCTTTGAGTATTATATTAAAGGCAATAAAACATACCAAAGCCTTATATCGACAAACCGATCTAAATGAAAAGATATCAAATGATAATATTTTTTGCCATAGCATTTACAATTTACTCACTTGTAAATTTTTATGTCTTTTATAAAGGATACAAAGCCCTTGAAATCCTTCAAAACCATAGTCTTTTATATACTATATCAGCGTTTATAGTAGCTATCCTCTTCATAGTAGCTAAGATTCTTGAATCAAAACATTCATCAGTGCTTACCGACGCACTCAATATAGTCGGAGGTTTCTGGCTTGCTTTCATGCTTTACGGATTTTTATTTTTCCTTCTCTCGGATATCATTCTGCTTATTTTGCGAATCCCGGGGGTTATACATGGCGAAAATATACTTCATTACAGAAAATGGTCATTCATAATAATAGTTTCAGTGTCTTCAATTTTAATAATAGGAGGCTTTATAAATGCTCTCATTCCTGTTACAAGAGAATACAACCTTACCATCAATAAGCCGGCAGGAACGGTTAAAACATTAAGGATTGCTGCTGTTTCTGATATTCATCTGGGGAGTATCATAAGAAAAAGAAGTTTAAAACAGATGTCACGGATCATTATAGATCTTAAGCCCGATCTGGTTCTACTTCTTGGGGATATTGTTGACGGGGAAATCGGACCTGTTTTGAGAGATGATCTGCTCCAGTATTTCACATATCCCGAATGCACGGATGGTCTTTTTGCAATTACCGGAAATCATGAATTTATAGGAGGAGCTGCCCGTACCATTCCTTATATAGAAAGTAAGGGTATAAGGATACTGAAGGATGAAGTTGTTACTCTCGAGGGAGGTATTCAGCTTATTGGAAGGATAGACAGGGATTCATTCAGGTTTTACCGGAAAGAAAGAATGACACTGGAAGAACTTATAAAAAAGGTTGATACAACAAAACCCGTTATTCTCCTTGATCATCAGCCATTTCATCTTGATGAGACTGCCAATTACGGAATAGATCTGGAACTCTCAGGTCATACACATAATGGCCAAATGTGGCCATTGAATTATGTAACGTCAATGATATACGAATTAAGCACAGGTTATCTCAAGAAGAAAAATACAAATTTCATTGTCTCATCAGGTTACGGCCTGTGGGGACCCAGAGTACGCTCAGCCAGCAGATCGGAAGTTCTTTTGATAAACCTCACATTTACCGGGACTCAGGCATTAAACTGATTCTTTTCAGAGAAGATCGTAAATTTTTTCCAGCTTTATTCCCCTTGATCCTTTTACCAGGATTGTTTTTCCTGTCAGTGGCGCTTTACTAAGAAATTCAAGTAATTCCTCAGAGCGGGAGAATGCCTTGTATCCAAGGTCAGAGGATATCTTTTTGAATACCGGACCAACCAAAAAAACAAGTTCAGGATTGTTTGAGCGCACCAGATTCAGTATCTTAATGTGCTCTTCATCGCTTTTATCGCCCAGTTCACGCATATCGCCCAGGATCACAACCTTGTGATCAGCTCTGATCTGCGAGAAAGAAGTGAGCGCCAGGGTCATACTGGATGGATTTGCATTGTAGGAATCACAAATCAGAGTATTGTTCTTTGTAACTTTTACCTGAGAACGGTTATTAGCCGGATTGTAGTGCTCAACAGCAGTAATTATGTCGCTGATATTTACCTCAAAGAATAACCCGGCAGCAATTGCTGCCCGCACATTTTCGAGGTTATAGCTTCCGAAAAGATTTGTATTAAGCGTATAGGTTTGGTGTAGGTAAGCGACTGAGATCACTAGGTTAAGATCTGAAGATTCCATATCAATTTTCAAGTCCACTCCTGTCGGATCAGAGAAAGGGACAGCCCTGTTTATTAACTTAAAGACTTTCTCAGCGAGCAATGGATCATTATCGTTATAAAAAGCTAATCCATTAACTTTGCGCAGATGTTCATAAAGCTCTGTTTTAGCCTTCACAACGCCTTCCATTGATCCGAAACCTTCAATATGTGCATTGCCGATATTGGTTATCATGCCGTAATCAGGTTTCGCTATAAGACATAAAGTCCTTATCTCCCCGACATGGCTGGCTCCCATCTCAATTATCATCATCTGAGTGTCGGCCGGCGCTGACAGGATAGTAAGCGGAACACCAATATGGTTATTGAGATTGCCTTTGGTGTAATGAATTTTGAGCTTTGTGGAAAGTATAGCAGCAAGAAGTTCTTTTGTGGTAGTCTTACCATTTGTTCCTGTAATGGCAAGCACCGGTATATTAAGCTCTTTCCTGTAATGAGATGCAAGTGCCTGAAGTTCGAAAAGACAATCATCTACGAGTATAGTGTTCTCCGTTTCATACAGAGGATCATCTATTACTGCACATATAGCGCCTTTTGAAAGAGCCTCCGATGCATAAATATTTCCATTATAATTGTCACCCCAGAGGGCAAAGAATATCTGTCCTTTTCCAACATTCCGGGAATCAGTAGATACGCCTGTAGATTCTTTAAATAGGCTGAATAGCTGTTCAGTTTTCATACAAGTAAAAAAATGCCTCACTATGTCGTCATAATGAGGCTAATTTTGTCAGAGAACCAATTTCTATAAACCAGATGGACTTCCAACTCTAATCATTGCGCACCTGAATCCGATATCATCGCGACTGCTTTCCTGATCGAGAAATCTTCTTGTGGAAGGATTCAACCAGTAGGCTCTGTCTTTCCATGAACCACCTTTGTAAACGCGTGCATTATCATTAATAAGAGTGACAAAGTCGTTGGCGTTCGCAGTATTGTCCTGAGCATACATCCTGAGTGAACCTTTTTTACCGTCTTCGACGTTAAAATCAGTACCTCCGCCATTCGGTATTGCAGACTGAAGATCACCATCCCTGTAGTTTCTGTAATCGCCTTTCTGATAATTATATCTGTTTGCAACATCTGCGTCTTTTACTGTATCGAGGATCAAACGCCCAAGCTTATCCTTGGCAACAACTGAACCATTTGCATCACGTTTCAGATCGGTATACACATTGCCCCTGAAAGGATTAAAGCCATCAACATCTTCTGATGTCAGTGGACGGTATACATCCGCAACCCACTCATTAACGTTTCCTGCCATGCAATAAAGACCATAATCGTTGGGCCAGTATGATTTTACGTCGACGGTAATACTACCGTTATCGTTCAGGCTTCCGGCTACTCCCATCAGGTCACCTCTTCCACGAACGAAGTTGGCCATCATCTCACCTCTGTTCTTCTTTGAAGAATTTCTTACGTTATGGCCATCCCATGGATAGATTCTTCTCTCATAAACTCTTTCTTCAAACGTATTGCCCCGGAGTGCATAAGCGGCAAATTCCCATTCTGCTTCCGTAGGCAGCCTGTAACTGGGAAGAAGGATTCCATCTTCGAAGTTTGTTCTGCGCTCAGTCTGATTGGGGTTGAGACTCGGACGTAACTGATTTACGACTCCCTCATACTGACCTGCGAGATAGGCTTCGGTGTTAAAGTTCTTTTCATTAGCCTGATTCGGATCAGGGTTAAGTTCTCCCTCATTGATAAGAAGCTGTTCATTAACTCTGTCTGTTCTCCACAGGCAAAAATCATTAGCTTTAACCCAGCTTACACCTACAACAGGATAATTATTATATGACGGGTGACGGAAATAGTACTGAACATAAGGATCGTTGAATCCCATAGGGCTTCTCCAAACCAATGTATCGGGTAATGCTCTTCTGTAAACTTCAGGATAATCTTTATAAACCCTGCGCAGCCAGAAAAGATATTCACGGTAATCGACATTCTTAACTTCCGTTTCATCCATATAGAATGATGAAACAGTAACTGTTCTTGGTCGGTTATTCCAATCAAACATTACATCCTGCTGAACTTCTCCCATGGTAAAACGGCCACCTTCAATCAGCACAAGACCCGGACCAGTTTTCTGGTCTGCTCCCAGAGCAACTTCAAATCCGCCCATGTCAGGATCATTATACGCCCATCCTGTAGAAGTAGAAACATCATCCTTCCCCTTCTTCTTAAATATACAGGATGTTAAAAGCAAGACAGTAATTAGAATAACTGATAAGGCTCTGAATTTATACATAACTCCTTTATTTTTATGGCTCGTATTTAGAATCAAATATAGCAAATTACTAACAATCCAATTTTTTATACTTCAAATATAACTACAATTTAGGAAAATTTATTGTTTTGATTGTATTTCTTTTTTCAATATTATTCAAACTGAAGGCCAGTCCTGTTTGATGCAGAAGCGACAAAGGTATTACTTTATTCTGCGAAATAACACTGAACCGGTAATTGTAATAAATTGAAATCCTTCCTGTCCTGAAAGAAAATCCGGTCTGGATATTGAGATCTTTCCCACTATCACCTAAAAACATTGCATTGACTGACAAATATTTAGATTCGAGAGCGGTTCCGGCTCCACCCATATAAAATCCCCGCTGAACCACAAGATATGACATTGGTCTTATCTTCAGATTTTGTTCTTTATTCAGATTGAAGTCGCCAGAGAGATGTAAAACCATTTTTCTCTTTAACCGTTCATTTGAATCGCCTGTCGATGAGAGATCTGGCTGGGCAAGGTGATCAATGGCAAAACCTCCCGAGAATTTTCCGGAGATAAAAAGAAACCCGGCAGCTACATCAAAAACAGTCTTTCCTGGCGACGCCAATACTTCTGAAGAAGGAAGTGAAGCACCACCAAGAGGATCGATCTGATCCGGCAAAACCGCGTTGCTGAAATTAAATCCTCTGTGATATATCGAAGCTGACAGCCCTCCGTTTATGAATAAATCCCTACCTGCCTGCAGAAAATATGCATAAGAAAACCCACCTCTGAAATCGTTTATTATCCCCCCTGAATAATCATCGGCCAGGTAAACACCTGCTCCTCCATGAAGTTCAGGAAAATACGAATCGTATGAAAAAAAAACAGAATGCAGGTTATAATTGTTTCCGGGATAGTAGTTCAGATATGAGAGCCGGAGACTTCCCTCACCCTCACTTCCCGAAAGAGCCGGATTATTGATCAGCATCATCTGGTAGCCAGGGCCCGGGTCGGGCTCCTGGCCACTACAAATACCGGCAAAGGAAATTATGAATAAAATTATTATGGTAACTTGCCTTGACATATTAAAAATAACTGCAATATCAACGTAATGAAGTCGTTATTATTATATTTTACCACATCTGTATAAAAGCCAAAAAAACTAACTTTAAAACCTCACATTTCTATCTTTGACAATACATGAAACGATTTTTTCAAATATGTGTTTTATTAATGTCTGTTTCCGGCATCATCTATGCACAAAAGACCAAAGATAGTTATTCTTCTTCTTCCGTTCTGTCTACAGGCTTATGGTTTAAAATTGCAATTACTTCTGATGGAGTTTATAAAATTGACTATTCAAAACTAAAACAACTAGGTTTAACAAACCCATCGGGTCCGAAAATATATGGCAACAATCCGGGTCAATTGTCATATTATAATGATGATCCGAAACCCGATGATCTGAAAGAGCTGCCGATATTTGCCAATACAGGTAGTGATGGCATTCTCAATGAAGGCGACTATATCCTGTTCTTCGCCCGGGGTACAGGCAGATGGAAGTACAATTCAGCATCCCGATCCTTTGATTTTCATAAACATAACTATTCAGATACCGCTTTTTATTTTCTTACTTCCGGATCGGTGTCAGGAAATCTGATTCAGCCGGAAATGGAACCCGCTCAGGGGGCCAACTATACTTCAACATCGTCAGATGCGCTATTTGCCCAGGAATATGATGATGAAAACCTGATCAAATCAGGCAGAGAATGGTTTCATGAAATTTCTTCGTTTCATATCGATCCGGGATTTACCAGGCTCATTACAAATGAAGATATAAAATATGAAATAAGAGTGGCTGCAAGAGTCCCCGCTACAGCTTCCTTCTCTTTTTCTGAAGGATCAGTCTTAAAAAAAACAATTCAGGTTCAGGGGGTGAATCTGTTTGATAATACCGGCACATATTTTCAGATTACAGATTCTTCAGGTATAATACAAACATCTTCAGAATCGCCGGTTTATGATCTGCGTTTCCTGAATAACGGTCAGAACGGTGTTCATGGTTATATAGACCGCATAAAATTACATGGACGACGGACTACTTCATTCACTGGTAGTCAGATGGAATTCTGTGACTTAAGATCTGTCGCTCAGGACAGAATCACCATATTCACAATGTATAGTCCGGTGCTCGATCCTGTAATCTGGGATGTCACTGATCCGCTAAAAGTCAGGCAGATGCAACCGGCCAGGACCGGAGAAAACCTTTCATTTAAAACCACTACTGATTCGTTGAGGGAGTTTATTGCTTTTTTACCCGGAAGTGCAAATACGCCCATGATAAAGTCTGCAGCAGTCCCGAATCAGGATCTTCATTCTTCAGGATATGCCGATATGATAATTGTTGTTCATCCCTTGTTCCTTCCCTACGCTGAGAAACTTGCCGGCATTCACCTGAAAAACGATGGTCTGATAACCCAGATTGTCACTCCTGCGCAAATATATAATGAGTTTTCGGGAGGAATTTCTGATATCTCTGCTATCCGGAATTTTATCCGTATGAAGTATATAAAGCAGACAGGCACAGCTCATCCATTAAAATATCTGTTGCTTTTTGGAGACGGATCATATGAAAATAAAACGTCGCCTCCCGACAATCCGGATTTTATCCCGACTTATCAGTCCCTGAACTCAAATATCAGAGTCTCTTCGTTCACATCAGATGATTTCTATGGACTCCTTGAAGATGGAGAAGGAGAAGCTGAAGGGACGGAAGACATAGGAATTGGCAGGTTGCCTGTATCTGACACTGTACAAGCCGGGATCGTGATCTCAAAAATTGAAAAATATCTCGACCCTGCCAATATGGGTGACTGGAAAAATGTCATCTGCCTTACTGCGGATGATGAAGACGGGAATACCCATATGGCTGACGCTGAAGGACTCAGTACGGTGCTTAAAGACTCTGTCCCTGCATATAATATAGATAAGATTTACCTCGATGCATTTAAACAGACAACAACTGTAAACGGGCAGTCATATCCCGATGTCAGCAAGGCAATTAATGCACGCATCAATTCGGGCTGCCTGATATTTAATTATACAGGACACGGGAATGAAAGCAGTCTTGCTGCCGAGGGTGTCATTAAAACAGATAATATAAATTCGTGGAAAAATGAAGGGAAACTACCTCTTTTTATTACGGCGACATGCGAGTTCAGTCGATTTGATGATATAGATTTGAATATTGTCACAAAACAGATGACCGGGAAACCATCAGGCGGTGAACTTGTTCTTTTTAATAAAAACGGAGGAGGAATCGCTCTCATGTCAACTACACGGGTCGTCTACTCGGCACCTAACTATGATTTAAACCGTAATATATTCAGCTGCTCATTTAGCCGGGATAAAAATGGTAATTCCATGACGTTCGGAGATATAATAAAAACAGCAAAAAACAATTCTGGCTCTGGAGCCAACAAAAGAAATTTCACTCTGCTTGGAGATCCTGCATTGAGATTATCATATCCTTATCATGGCAGAGTGGTAACAGATTCAATAAACAATGTATCTGTACAAAGCTCTCCTGACAGTCTGAAAGCACTTTCCCTTATAACAATTTCAGGCCATTTAGAGGATATTACAGGAAATCTTATGAGCGATTTCAACGGAATAGTTTCACCTGTGGTTTACGATAAACCGACTAAGATCAGGACGCTTGCAAATGATGGCGGCCAGAGCATGACCTTCAATCTCAGAAATAATATCCTCTTCAGCGGAAAAACACTGGCTGAAGACGGAAGATTCCGATTTACTTTTATTGTTCCCAGAGACATAGACTATACCTTTGGTACAGGGAAAATAAGCTACTATGCCAGCGACGAAACTAAAGATATGAATGGCAGCTTCAGCGATATTATTGTGGGAGGTTTTTACGGGTCCGCTATTACAGACAAAGATGGTCCGTCAATTAAATTATACATTAATGACACATTATTCCGTGAAGGTGGCATAACAGACAGGAACCCAAAGCTTCTGGCAATCCTTAAGGATAAGGACGGGATAAATACAACCGGCGCAGGTATTGGTCACGATCTGACAGGATTCCTTGATAATAAGCCCGATAAATCATTTGTGCTGAACAACTATTTCGAATCAGATTTTGATGATTACATGAATGGCAGAATAAACTACGATCTTTTCGATCTGTCGGATGGAATTCATTATCTGACTGTTAAAGCCTGGGATAATTTTAATAACTCTTCCGAAAAAACCATATCGTTTGAAGTAACGTCAGGAAAAAAATTCCTGCTCAATAAGCTACTCAATTATCCTAATCCATTTTTCGACAGAACAAGTATCACGCTTGAGCACAACAGACCTGATGAAGATCTGGCAGTGAGAGTTGATATTTTCAGTATCGATGGAAGAATAATCAGAACAATTCTATCGCGGGTTGAATCAACAGGATACACTCTTCCTCCGGTTGTTTGGGATGGAAAAGATCAGGGAGGCAGGAAAGCAGGGAAAGGTGTCTATCCTTATACTGTTACAATAACCACTTCCGGCGGGGAGTCGGCAAGGGCTGCAGGGCGCATGATCATTTTGTGACAGGTACACAATATTAAGGTTGGAAAATAGTTTTATATTTGTAAAAACCGTAGAATGATAAAGATAAGTATGAAGAAAATGAGAGTCTCAATAGTAATGGTACTCCTGGTCGTGGGTGGTAATAGTTTACTTTTTTCTCAAACAAGCTCCGGCGAATTAAATGCTATACAAACAGTAGTCCCGTTCCTTACAATCGCGCCCGACTCGAGGTCTGGTGCAATGGGTGATGCTGGCGTTGCAACTTCTCCCGATGTGTACAGCATGCATTGGAATCCCGCCAAATTTGCATTTATTGATGGTAACGGTGGTGTTGGAATATCTTATTCTCCATGGCTTCGGAATCTGGTGCCTGATATAAATATCGCTTATCTTACAGGCTATAAAAGGCTCGATACAAAACAGGTATTAGCCGCAAGTCTTATTTATTCATCTCTGGGTGATGTGCCGTTTACAGATGAATTTGGAAATCTTGAGCGCACTTTTAATCCCAATGAATTTGCATTCGATCTGGGGTATTCAAGGTTGTTTACAGAACATCTCTCCGGGGGCATAGCTTTCAGATTTATATACTCAAATCTTACAGGAGGATCCTATGCCGGAGGTGTTGCAACAAAACCTGGTACTTCTTTTGCAGCCGATATATCAGGATACTATCAGAAAAAAATAAGTTTATTCAGTAAAGACGGACAGTGGGGCGTTGGTCTGAACTTCTCAAATATAGGCGCAAAAATGAGTTATTCGGAATCCCAGGCTTCCGACTTTATTCCCATGAACATGAGACTTGGAACTTCCGGCACTCTTAACCTCGACCGTTTTAATAAAATAACTGTTACCCTTGACATAAATAAGCTGCTTGTTCCTACTCCTCCTATTTATAGTACGACTAATCCCGACAGCATTATTGCAGGGAAAGATCCAAACGTTTCTGTTCCAACTGCAATATTCCAGTCATTTTTTGATGCCCCGGGGGGATTTAAGGAAGAAATGCATGAATTTACTGTTTCGAGCGGAGTTGAATACTGGTATAACAACCAGTTTGCCATCAGGGGTGGATATTTTCATGAAAACGCAACAAAGGGAAACCGAAAATACTTCACAGCCGGAGCCGGGTTCAGACTTAAAGCCTTTACTCTTGATTTTTCGTATCTGATGCCACTCGCTCAAAATCATCCGCTTGCACGTACTCTGAGGTTTTCAATAGCATTCGATTTTAATGCTTTAAGAAACGCAAGCAGGTCAAAAACATGAACATAAGGATTGGCCAGGGGATAGATTTTCACAGACTTGAAAAAGGATTAGACCTATGGCTTGGTGGCATAAAGATCCCTTATGAGAAAGGTTGTGTAGCACATTCCGATGGCGACGTCGTGCTACATGCAATATGTGATTCCCTTCTTGGCGCTGCCGGTTTAAGAGATATCGGATATCATTTTCCGGACAGTGACGCTGCGTATAAGAACATAGATAGCAAAATTCTTCTTAAAAAAACATTTGACCTTATAAGGCAAAAAGGCTACAGCATTAATAATCTCGACTGCACCATCTGTCTTGAAGAACCGAAAATATCCCCATATATAGAGGAGATGAAAAACACCATTTCAAAAATCATTGAAACTATTCCCGGGAACGTGTCAATCAAAGCCACTACGGCCGAAAAACTTGGTTTTATCGGTAGAGGTGAAGGAATAATTGCATTCTCAATTGTTCTTCTTACATAAAGTTAAACTCTAATTTTCCGACAATGGAAAAAGTTACTCTGGTTCTGGGTGCCAGCCCGAATCCTGAACGATATTCATACAGGGCGGTAAGGAAATTGCAGGAAAAGCAAATCCCCGTGATTGCAATTGGTAAGAAGGAATTTGAAATGGACAACATTACAATCAGAAAAGGCATGCCTGATGTAGGACCAGTGCATACGGTGACTCTGTACCTGAATGCAAAAAACCAGGAAGAGTACTATGATTATATTCTGTCCCTTAACCCGCAAAGAATAATTTTCAACCCTGGTACAATGAATGAACCCTTCGCTGAAATTCTGGAAAAAGAAAATATAGAGGTAGTAACCGATTGCATGCTGGCAATGCTTGCATGCGGACAATTTTAGATGCAGGGTGCTAGGTGCTGGGTGCTAGTCTTTGAGGGCTTCATCAATCATAGAATCATCAGCAATATAAGGGAAAGTCACCTTAAGCCCCGGAGTGCGATCCATCTCTCTTTTCAAAGTAAACATAGCTTCTTTATTGCGCGCCCAGCTCCGGCGGGCGATACCATTATTCACATCCCAGTGAAGCATCATTCTTAGTTTTCTTTCCGTTTCCTCCCTGCCATCCAGGAGCATGCCGAATCCGCCATTTATGACTTCACCCCAGCCTACTCCTCCCCCGTTATGCAACGATACCCAGGTTGCACCACGGAATGAATCGCCAATTACATTCTGGACTGCCATATCAGCTGTGAATTTTGATCCGTCGTAAATGTTCGAAGTTTCCCTGTACGGGGAATCCGTTCCTGAAACATCGTGATGATCACGACCAATAACAACAGGAGCAGAGATTATTCCGGCTTTTACAGCTTTGTTGAACTCAGAGGCAATTTCCATTCTTCCTGTTGCGTCGGCGTAAAGAATACGTGCCTGCGACCCGACTACAAGCTTATTTAGACCTGCAGCTTTGATCCATGCTATATTATCGCTCATCTGTTGTTTTATCTCTCCGGGTGATACTGATAATAATTTTTCGAGAGTTTCAATGGCAATTTTATCAGTGATCTCAAGATCAGCATGATCATTCGAGCAGCAAACCCATCTGAATGGCCCAAATCCGTAATCAAAACACATCGGCCCCACGATATCCTGCACATAGGAAGGGTATCTGAACTCACCATTTGACTTCAAAACCTCTGCTCCTGCCCTTGATGCCTCAAGCAAGAAAGCATTGCCATAATCGAAAAAATAAGTACCCCTTGCGGTATGCCTGTTTATGGCCTCAACCTGGCGTCTGAGAGATTTCCTTACTTCATCTTTGAATCTTTCAGGATCTTCCGCAAGCATTTTGTTAGACTCATCAAAAGAGAATCCTGCCGGATAATAACCACCCGACCAGGGGTTATGAAGAGAAGTCTGGTCGGAACCGAGATCAACATAAATGTTTTCATCAGCGAATTTTTCCCACACATCCACAATATTCCCGGCGTATGCTATTGAAGTATTCATCTTTGCCTGAGTAACCTCCCTTACCCTGCTGACAAGTTTATCAAGATCTGCATAAACCTCTTCTACCCAGCCCTGCGAATGCCTGGTTTTTAAAGCCTTTGGATTTACTTCGGCGACTACTGAAACTATACCGGCTATGCTTGCTGCTTTTGGCTGGGCGCCCGACATGCCTCCGAGTCCGGATGATACAAACAACATGCTTTTCCGGTCATCACGCTTTCCAATAATCCTGGCTGCATTAAGAATTGTTATCGTTGTGCCATGAACAATCCCCTGCGGCCCGATATACATATAGGATCCCGCCGTCATCTGCCCATATTGTGAAACACCCAGTGCGTTGAATTTCTCCCAGTTATCCTGAGATGAATAATTAGGAATTACCATTCCATTTGTTACTACCACACGAGGCGCATCTTTATGAGAAGGGAAAAGTCCAAGCGGATGACCTGAATAGACGACAAGAGTCTGGTCGTCTGTCATCTCCGATAAATACCTCATAACAAGTCTGTACTGAGCCCAGTTCTGGAATACGGCCCCATTACCACCATAAGTTATGAGCTCGTGAGGATGCTGAGCCACTGCGTTATCGAGATTGTTTGAAATCATAAGCATTATAGCGCCTGCGCTGATGGTTTTAAATGGAAACTCGTTTATGTTACGGGCTTTAATTTCGTAATCGGGTCTGAATCTATGCATATAGATTCTGCCATATGTTCTAAGCTCAGCGGCGAATTCCCTTGAAAGTACAGCATGAAATTTCACCGGAAAATAACGGAGGGCATTTTTTACAGCAAGTTTTTTCTCTTCATGATTAAGAATATCTTTCCTTTTCGGTGCATGGTTGATTTTCTCATCATATTCTTTGAGATCAGGAAGTTCTGAAGGTATTCCTTCCGCAATCATTTGTTTGAATTCCGTACCGGTCATTGAGCAGAGTTTTTGAATCAGATGTAAAGTTAGGGTTTTTCCATTAATCTTTTTTTGACCACAAAGTTCACAAAGGATTTACACAAAGGACACAAAGCAATTCAATCTTTGTGCACTTCGTGTTTTCTCTTTGTGAACTTTGTGGTTAAGATTTCCATAAACAAAAAAGCCGATCCTTTAAGATCAGCTTTTCTATATTTTTAAGCCATTACTACAAATGACCTTCTTTTATAATTTCATCATCGACAAGAATACGTCCGCAATATTCACAAACGATAATTTTCTTTCTCGATTTGATGTCGAGTTGTCTTTGGGGTGGGATCTGGTTGAAACAACCACCACATGCATCTCTCTGAACAGGAACAACTGCAAGGCCATTTCTGGCATTGGATCTGATCCTCTTGTAAGCAGTAAGAAGTCTTTCCTCAATAATTGCCTCAACCTTCTCTGATTTCTTGTACAGACCTTCTTCTTCTTTCTGAGTATCGGAAATAATCTCGTCAAGTTCCGATTTCTTATTCTCCAGATCTGTTTTCCTGTCAGCGAGGGTAGCTTCGGAATCGGCTATTACTACTCTTTTATCCTCAATAAGAAAATTGAACTCTTTTATTTTCTTGTTGAACAATTCAATCTCGAGATTTTGATATTCAATCTCTTTTGAAAGAGAATCAAATTCCCTGTTGTTTCTTACGTTTTTTTGCTGTTCTTCATATTTTTTGATCAGGGCTTCAGCGTCAGTAATCTCATTATTCTTCTTAAGAACCGACTTTTCAAGGTTCTCAACTTCATCCTTCAGATTGCCTAATCTGGTCTCTAGTCCTGCTATCTCATCTTCCAGATCCTGTACCTCAAGGGGTAATTCACCTCTTAGAGTTTTGATCTTATCTATTTCTGAATCAACTAATTGTAAACCATACAATGCTCTTAATCTTTCTTCAACAGAAATTTCAGATTCATGTGATTTTGTTTTTTCCATCTTTAAAAATAATTTATGGGATTCGTATTTGTTTCTGAAAACCGGACTGCAAATTTAGGGAATTTTTTAATAATTAGGTCTTTTAATATTTCTGTGGAGAATTTTTCACTCTCAAAATGACCAATATCAACCAATAATATCCTGTTTTCCGGGATAAAAAAGTCGTGATACTTTACATCGGCTGTAACATAAGCATCGGCACCAGATGAAATTGCATTATTAAGAAGCGATGCTCCTGATCCTCCACAGAGTGCTACTGACTCTATGCGTTTGCCTGAGAGTTTTGAAAACCTGATACCTTCAGCACCAAAAACTGATGATATTTTTTTTAGAAAATTTTCTTCACTCAACGATTTCTTAAGCTTGCCAACACTGCCTAATCCAATGTTTATGTTCCGATTCTCAAGCGAATACAGGTCATAGGCTACTTCTTCATACGGATGAGAGTCGAGGAGTGCTGAAATAACATTTTCTTTAAGATATGAGAACATGATTGTCTCAAATCTTATTTCATTTTCATAATGGAGTTTCCCTTTTTCACCTGTAAACGGAGTTGTATCTTCATTGCCTCTGAAACTGCCTGTACCCTTAACGCTGAATCCGCATTTATCGTAGTTACCGATTACTCCTGCTCCTGCCTCAAATATTTTGTCGCGTACCTTTTCAAAATGAGATTCAGGAATATACGTAACAAGTTTTAATAACTGTTTCGTTGAAGGAGCTAATACGCTAATGTTCTGTAAATCAAGTTTTTCCGCCATTTTTCGACTTACCCCGTTTCTGATGATATCGAGATTAGTGTGAGCGGAATATATTGCGAGGTCATTTTTAATGGCATTTGAAATAACTCTTTCTGTATACGATTTTCCGGTAATGCGTTTCAAACCATGAAATATGAGGGGATGGTGAGAAATAATAATATCACATTTCTGATTGAGAGCTTCCCCTATGACTTCTTCAGTAACATCGAGGGTCAGCATTGCCGCAGAAATTTCCTTTTCGGGAGAACCGACCTGCAACCCGCAATTATCGTAATCTTCCTGAAAAGATATCGGAACTGCTGAATCGAGATATGATGTAAGATCTTTTAGTTTCATAATGACCATCATATAATTGACTTCGCCCGGCCCAGAAATTGATTTTCTTCGTTCACCCCGACCCCAAGGGGAGCGAAGAAAATCAATTTACTTCCGCGAAGCGGAACGGGTTAAATAAATTGATTTTCGAGCGATTATTAAATGTTATCTCTTAAATCGAGAAGTATTGTTTTAATTTTCTGCAGGGATTCGTTGATCTCATATTTATGATCCGTTTCGTCCCACTTTTCAGAGAGTTTCTTTTTCGCCCCTGACAGAGTCATTCCCTCTTCTTTCACAAGATGGTGAAGAATCTTTAGATTTTTAATATCGCCAGGGGTAAAGAGCCTGTTTCCCTTTTTGTTTTTCATGGGTTTGAGTATATCAAACTCATTTTCCCAAAACCTGATGGTAGAGACAGGCACTTCAAGCATTTCAGCCACTTCGCCTATTGAATAATAGAGCTTTTCGACTTTTTTTTCTTTGTAAGGCATATCGTCTATTTATATGAGATTTGTCCAGTTTGAGACTTATATGTTATTTGCCCTGTTTCAGAAACAATTACCACATCATCAGGGAAATCAACGGCATTAAGCTCCCTTATTTTGTGAATGACCCGGCGGTTACTGTCGATTTTCACTCCACCGGGCCAGGGCTGATAGACAGGTATTATTCTTCCCGATAAAAACTTTCCTTCTGTATCAACATTGATTTTGACAATAGGTGCAATACCATTCGGCCCCGCGAGGTTGAATCTGCCATAAGTGCAAAAATTTCCCAGACTGTAACTTATAAACCGTTCTTTATAAACCTCTATGCCACGCGTCACATGCGGACCGCTACCGAATACCACATCAGCTCCATTGTCGATCATTGTATGGGCAAATTTATATACATCGCCCCTGTCTTCGCCATGGAAGATCTCTTCAGCTTTAGGAACATTCTGAAAATCAGCCCCTTCAGCTCCTCCATGAAAATAAACAATCACGATGTCACATGTATCAGAGAGCATTTTCACAATATCACCTGCCTCTTTCAGTTCATTCAGATTGACCGTTCCGGCATTTGGTGCGAAAGCACAGAAACCATATGTAATTGAATCTTTTTTAAATACCGACCAGGGATGTTCAATGAGTCCGCCATAAATTATACCTGCAGAATCAAGTATTGCTTTTGTCCGCAATCTTGCCGGCAGCCCGAAATCACCGAAGTGATTATTTGCAAGGCTAAGGATGTCGAAACCAGCGGAGGTAAGTGCGGAGATATACCTTTCAGGCATCCTGAACAGGTAACATAAAGTAGTATCCTTGCATTTCTTTGCAGGTTCACCGTAATTCAGGAAGGAGCCTTCAAGGTTTCCGAAAGTAATATCTGAGCTGGCAAGTGTATCAGCAACGCTTTCAAGAAGCAGATACGGGTTATCGTGCGGCGGCAGGAATGTAACAGAAGGAAAGGATGATCCCAGCATGATATCGCCTACACCGGTTATCACGATCCGCCTTGGAGGTTTTATAAAAGATGAATCGATTCCGGGTATTGAAATTTTTGAAATTGTATCATCCTGTGCTGAAGGATAGATTAAAAAAGTTTTATTTGAGTATCCTGCCAGACAATTAAGTAAAAAGATTGATAGAAATAAAATTACCGGTCTCTTCATAAGATAATTTAAAATATGTCTAATCAAAAGATTGGCCGGTTTTCGAAGCAATTTCTACCATCCTTTCATATTCCTCTGAATTGAGATCCTCAAAATAATAGTTAACAGGGTCAACATTTACACCGTTCAGTTTGATTTCATAGTGAAGGTGATTTGCAACTGAAGTACCTGTATTGCCAACATAACCAATGATATCACCTCTCTGTATTTTTTGACCGACTCTCACGTTAAAATTGCTCAGATGTGCATAAGTACTTGTATATCCGAAACCGTGATCAATCACTATGTGTTTGCCCAAGCCTCTTTGTGAAGTTACCATACCAATAACCGTGCCATTGCCGGTTGCATAGACTTCGGTACCCAGAGGGGCAGTAAAGTCCATTCCATAATGAAACTTGCTTATCTTGTAAATGGGATGTATCCTCCATCCATAGCCGGAAGCCGTTCTTTTAAGATCTTTATTTGATATCGGGATTATGGCGGGCACACATTTCAGCATTTCACCTTTGTCTTTCGCAAAATTGATAAGCTGGTCGAAAGATTTTGACTGAATATACATTTTTTTCCTGATCTTATCTAACCTGCTTGCCGTCTCTATCACAAGGTTTGAATTGTTGTAGCCTTCCAGAGCTTCATATCGGTTAACACCACCTATTCCTCCTTCTCTTTGTTCTGAAGGTATAGGCTCAGCTTCAAAAATTGATCTGTAAAGATTATCATCGGTCTTTTGAAGATCTTCAAGGACGTTCTCCACACTCGCCATTTCCCTGTGAATAAGATCATACTGAATTGTCATCTGTTCTACTTCACGTTTGAGAGCTTTCTCTTTTGGTGAATCAAAAAATGAAGCAAAGAGCGCCCAGTAAATTAACGCGATCATTACAGAGCCAACGAAATATGCCAGAAATCTTAGCAATAATTTTTTTATCCCGATTCTGATCTTATCAAAACTCAGGGAGTCAGGATCAAATTTATATTTTGTGGGTGGCATAATGTCGCAAAGATAATCAATTCTGAAAAAATAAGAAATCCATATCCAATTTGGATACAAATCAGAGGTGAACTGAAAAGAAGGTGGCTATCTTAATTTTGATTTTGACTCGAATGCCTGGATCATATCATTATATTCATCGGCATTGACATCGTTATTAAAGAAATTGACAGGATTTTCATGTTTGCCAAACTGTTCGACCTGATAATGAAGATGTGGACCTGAGGATAACCCTGTGCTTCCGCTGATCCCGATCAGATCGCCTCTTTTTACAACCAGGCCTTTCGCTACTTTTATATCGCTGAGATGTCCGTAAACAGTCTGAAAACCGTATCCATGATCAATGACAATACAGTTACCGAATCCGCCTGAATTCCAGCCTGACTCAATCACTTTACCATCGCCGGTAGCGTATACCTCGGTTCCATAAGGTACTTCAAAATCCTGACCGTTGTGCATTCGTGCTGTTCCCAGAACAGGGTGAATCGCACGCCACTTGTATCCGTCGCCAAGTCGGAATTTAACACTCACCGGACTTATACCGGGGAAATGATCAATCTCCCTTTTCCATTCAACACTTCGTTCAGAAATTGTCTTAAATGACTCTTTCTGAATAGCAGCCATGCTTTTTATTTCATCAATCTTTGTTTTGAATGAAATAAGAAGGTCTGAGTTCTGATAACCTGCAAGATTCCTGTATCTGTCGACGCCACCGAAACCTGCTTTCCTGAATGTCTCGGCGACAGTGTCCATATCAAGAATCGGCCTGTATCTTTTATCATCGGATAGTCTGAAACTGTGGAGTGATTCAAGGGAATTGTCAAGTTCCCGTCCTATAAGAGAATACTGAAGCTTGAGATTTTCAATTTGTTGTGTAAGGACTTTTTCTTTCGGTGAACCGAAGATATTGTGAATAACCGTTCCGTAAACCAGCGCTACAAGAAATGAACCGATGAAGAACATAAGCAAGTTAAGAAACTTTCTCTTCCAGGGCATCCTGACTTGCTTATATTGCAGGTCAGTTAAGTCAAGCACATATTTCCGGTTTCGTAACAACAGGTTAGAGGTTATTAAAATAAATATCGCTATTTGACAAATCTAAAGCAAATAAATTAATTTTACAAGCTAAAATCTGACGAACGCTAATTTAATACTATTCTAAATAGATGAAGGCACAGGAACTGCGACAATTGTTTTTTGAATTTTTTGAATCTAAAGGTCATAACATCGTGCCTTCAGCTCCAATGGTAATTAAGAATGATCCCACACTGATGTTCACAAATGCGGGGATGAATCAGTTTAAGGACATTTTTCTGGGTAACAGCCAACCTGCATACAAACGGGTTGCAAATTCACAAAAATGCCTGAGAGTATCCGGCAAGCACAATGATCTTGAGGAAGTTGGACATGATACTTACCATCACACGATGTTTGAGATGCTTGGCAACTGGTCATTCGGCGACTATTTTAAAAAGGAGGCAATCGAATGGGGCTGGGAACTTCTGGTAGACAGGCTGGGCATCCCGCAAGACAGGCTTTATGCTACAATTTTCGAGGGAAGCAGGGAAGATAATGTACAACGTGATGACGAGGCTTATTCATACTGGGAAAAATGTTTTTCAAAACCGGAAGGAAGGATCCTTGAAGGTTCAAAAAAAGATAATTTCTGGGAAATGGGTGAAACGGGGCCTTGCGGACCATGTTCTGAAATACATGTCGACATTCGCGATGATGAGGAGAGGAAAAAGGTCGACGGCCGTGACCTGGTAAACAAGGGACATCCGCTGGTAATTGAAATTTGGAACCTCGTTTTTATTCAGTATAACAGACGAAGCGATGGTGTGCTGGAACAGCTTCCCTCACGGCACGTTGATACCGGAATGGGTTTTGAGAGACTTTGCATGGTTGTTCAGGGGAAAAAATCGAATTATGAAACAGATATCTTTCAGGATATTATAAAAGAGATTTCAAAGATAACAGGGAAAGCTTATGGTGTAAATGATAAATGGGACGTCGCTCTCCGTGTCGTTGCCGACCATCTCCGTGCAGTTTCGTTTTCTATAGCTGACGGCCAGCTTCCCTCAAACAATAAAGCGGGATATGTCATCCGGAGAATTCTTCGCAGGGCAGTAAGATACGGATATAATAATCTTGGAGTTGAGGAACCCTTTATGCATCTGCTGGTTCCGGTTCTCGCTGCAAACATGGGAAGCCAGTATCCTGAACTGGAATCAGGGAAAGCACATATTGCCAAAATCATTTTCGAGGAAGAAACTGCATTTCTGAAGACACTCGGGAAAGGCCTGAAAATGATTGAGCGCATGATAGCCGGACTGCGCCTCGAAAAGAAGAATATACTTCCCGGCAAAGTCGCCTTTGAAATGTACGACACCTTTGGATTTCCTGTTGATCTTACACAGCTTATTCTTAAAGAAAACGATATGCATCTCGACATCAAGGGATTTGAAGATGAGATGAAAAACCAGAAAGACAGATCGCGTGAAGATGCCTCGGTTGAAGCAGCTGACTGGATTGTGCTAAAAGATACTGAAGGAACTGAATTCACCGGATACAACAAAACTGCCGATGAAGTGATGATCACAAAATACCGGAGCGTAAAAGTGAAGGGAAAAGTGAATTACCAGCTTGTATTCAATAAAACTCCGTTCTATGCAGAATCCGGCGGTCAGGTCGGTGATACAGGCTATATTGAAACAGCAGATGAAAAAATTGTTATTACCGATACAATCAAAGAGAACAATCTTACAATACACCTGGCAGCAAAACTGCCCGTTAACCCTGCTTCGGTCTTCATGGCAGTTGTTGACTACAACAAAAGGGTCATGACGGCAAATAATCATACCGCCACTCATCTGCTTCACTTTGCGTTGAGAAACGTACTGGGGAAGCATGTTGAACAAAAAGGCTCACTTGTTACCCCCGATCGTCTTCGTTTTGATTTTAGCCATTTTGCAAAATTAAGCAAAGAGGAACTGACAAAGATTGAAGAGATGGTAAACCAGATGGTCAGGGATAATTATACAGGAAATATTACAGAGAACGTCAGCATGGAGAAGGCAAAATCCATGGGCGCTATGGCTCTTTTCGGCGAAAAATATGGTGATAAAGTGCGTGTCGTTACTTTTGGTGATTCGGTGGAGCTTTGCGGCGGGACACATGTTTCGTCAACGGGAAGTATCGGTATTGTTAAAATAGTATCCGAAGGCGCTATTGCAGCAGGAATAAGAAGAATTGAAGCTGTTACAGCTTTGAAGGCAGAAGAATATATAAATGAAAAACTTAACACGAATGAGCAGATAGCGGCACTGCTCAAAAGCACAGGGAGCATAACCGAGAGTGTTGAGAAATTACTCTCGGAAAATTCTTCTCTCCGAAAAAGTGTGGAAAAATATCAGATTCAGGCAGCAACAGCTAAGATCCGCGAACTGGTTGAAAAAAGTATCCTGATCAATAATATAAAATTTGTCTCGGGCATTGTTGAATCCGATTCACCTGAAGTGATTAAAAACATAGCTTACCAGATCAGGACCTCTTCAGAAAAAACCGTAATGGTATTAGGTTCTGAAAATTCGGGGAAGGCAAATATCATTGTGGCGGTAAGTGACGATCTGGTAAAATCAGGCGATCTAAGCGCTGTAGCAATTATAAAAGAGATCTCAGGTGAGATCAATGGCGGAGGCGGCGGACAACCGTTTCTCGCAACCGCCGGTGGAAAAAACCCTGCCGGATTATCGAAAGCGATTACTAAGGCAGCTGAATTTATAGGGAAGGTTTAATACTTGTACCTTTTACATCCCCTTCCCTTCAAAGGCTAATCTTTATACACATATTTTCCTCTTGGATTATAGCCATGACTTTGTCTTTCTTAACCCTTCCCCAACCCTTCCTTCCTTTCATTCTCCGCTTAGCAAGGAATCTTAGGAATAACCAAACATCACATGAAATCCTGGGTTGGAATATCCTTCGAAAGAAAAAACTATCCGGTCATACATTCTTAAGGCAGCATCCGATATTTTATAGCAATCGTAACGATTGGGTTGACTTTTATATTGCTGATTTTTACTATGCAGAACTCAAACTAATCATAGAAGTTGATTGTAAGATTCATGAAGGTCAAAAGGAATATGACCATGAAAGAGATTCTAAATTATTGGAAAAAGGTATTTACGTATTCAGAATTAAGACGAGGACGTAAATGATACTGAGAATACGATCAAAATCATCAACGCTGTCATTGATCAGAGAACCAAAGCTTTAGGATGAAACTCCTCCCCTTCCCTTATTGTTTAACTACCATTTATACACATCTTTTCTTGCTTTTATAATCTTAAGACTTTTAGCCTATAATAAAAATAATGGCCTGCCCGTGTGGAAGCCACGAAGTGGCTAAAGTTGAATAACCCCCGGCTTCGCCTAATCTTTAGTCACATCTTTCTGTCAATAATATTTTGGAAATTTGATCAAACCTTGGAGATCCCTCACTCATCCACCATAAGCGTTTAAATATCTGTAAATGAGAAAGGTGGATTCGTTCGGGATGACAATGGTTTAAGGGGAACAATTGGAAAAAAGATGTGACGAAAGAAAGGAGGGGAAATTTAACCCATTGTATTTCTGCACCTTACCTCTTAGGTTGACGGCTAACTTTGCCTACACTAATAGGAAGGCGTTTTATCAGAATCAAAATTCAATAATATCAGAATTTATAGATGTGTATAAAGAGTAGCTTCAAAAGGGGAATGGCTCTCGTTTGTTTCGTAGTTCTGTATAAAAGGGATGTGGATTTAAAGTCCCCAGGGGGATTTAAGGGTGAAGAAAATAATTCGTTCGAAATAAACTACAGAACACAATTTCATAACGATTTGTATCCTAATTGATTGCAGAATTTTGCAATTTTGCTTCCCTCCGCATCATTATTTGTTCGAAAAATTTTATTAGACTTGTCTTATAATTAATTAACCTGGTCGCTGATCTTATTAATGTTTCTCTTCCATGCGGTGAAAAGTCCCGCTTTCCTGAGGATTATGCAATGATTTCCGGCATTTTGATTAGTTAAGTTGTTTATATCTGTTATTTCGATTAATCTCAAACGATGATGGAAGTTACTAGGACTTTTGACATAATCCGGCTGAACCTGGAAAAGTACCCGCGCAAAGACATGTTCGGTGGGAAAAAAGACAAAGAATGGATAGTCTATTCTACTGAAGAAGTGGCAGATAACGTGAACTGGTTCAGTTATGGACTGCTTTCGCTCGGATATAAAAAAGAGGATAAAATTGCTACTATAAGTGGTAATAAACCGGAATGGAATTTTGTGGATATGGGTCTTGCACAAGCAGGGTTGATTCATGTACCAATCTATCCAACCATAGGAACCGATGAGTACGAGTTTATTCTCGGACATTCAGATGTCAAGATGATAATCCTCGGCAATAAAACCATCTACAATAAAGTAAAACCAATAGTCAGTAAGATCACAGGTCTCAGGGAAATATATTCATTCGATCCTGTTGAGGGTATCAAATCCTTTGATGAGATTATTGAAACCGGAAAAAAGAATGCCGAAAGATTTCATGACGAGCTTGAAGCAATAAAAGAATCCATCAAACCTGAAGATCTGTTAACTATTATCTATACATCGGGAACTACAGGCAATTCAAAGGGAGTAATGCTTTCTCATAATAATCTGGTAAAGAATGCCATAACAACTTCTAAAGCACACCATCTCGGTTATGGTCACAGGGCTATAAGCTTTCTGCCTCTTTGTCATGTTTATGAAAGAATGGTGAACTATCACTTTCAGTATAAAGGAATCAGCATTTATTATGTCGAAAATATGGGCACCGTATCTGAAACGGTAAAAGAGATTAAGCCTCATATCTTCAATACCGTTCCACGTCTGCTTGAAAAAATCTATGACAATATAATCGGGAAAGGACGGAATCTGCCATGGTTAAAAAAGCAGATTTTTTTCTGGGCGGTCAATCTCGGACTCAAATTCAGATTAAGAGGCAATTCACAGTTTTACAAATTCCGTTTAAAAATTGCCAGGAAGCTTATATTCAGTAAATGGAAAGAAGCTCTTGGAGGAGAATTGCAGGTACTTGTTTCAGGTGGTGCAGCCCTTCAGTCGCGTTTGGAAAAAATATTCTGGGCAGCGGATATACCTGTTATTCAGGGATACGGACTCACTGAAACTTCACCGGTAATTGCGGTAAATCCATTGAGGATTGACGAAATTGGTTTTGGCACCTGTGGACCTGTTATTGAAGGTGTTGAGGTTATGATTGCTGAGGATGGCGAAATCCTGTGCAGGGGTGTAAACGTTATGATGGGATACTACAAAGCGCCTGACCTCACAGCCGAAATGATCGACAAAGATGGATGGCTGCATACCGGTGATATAGGTATCCTGGAAGAAGGTAAATTTTTGAAGATTACCGACAGGAAGAAAGAGATGTTTAAGCTCAGCGCCGGAAAATATATCGCACCACAGGTAATCGAGAACAAGCTCAAAGAATCTTTCTTCATTGAGCAGGCAATGGTAATTGGCGAAAACGAAAAATTTGCCAGTGCAGTCTTATCTCCTAATTTCACATTTTTGCACGATTGGTGCTCGATACATAAAATCCAGTATCGCGACAACAGTGAACTTATCAACCTGCCGGAAGTAATAGACAGATACAATAAGGAAGTAAAGGAAGTTAACAGGTCTCTCGGTGAATTTGAGCAGATAAAAAGATTCAGGCTTGTCACTGAAGAATGGACACCTCAGACCGGAGAATTATCACCTACACTTAAGCTTAAAAGAAGCTATCTGACAAGGGAATATAAGGACATTATTGCCGAAATATACTTTAATGGAGAGAAAGAAAAGAAAGTATTAAGCAGATTCAAAAACGGAATAAACGGAGTATTGAAGAATCTGCCGAAATTTTAAAATTCGTTTCGGAAAAGTCCTTTAACCACAAAGTTCACAAAGTTAAAAAATCCAAAGCACACAAAGAATTTTCGAACCAATCGGATCTTATCTTTTTGCTTTGTGACCTTTGTGTAGTTCACTTTGTGTCCTACTATATAACTTGCTTCCTTCTCGAGAGCTTTGACCCCCTTCCCAGCCTTCCCCCAGGGGGGAAGGAGTCAGCTCCGAATTGGTACAGGGTAGTGTCTGAAACCGTGGCAACCTTTCCCCCTTGGGGGAAATTAGAAAGGGGGTAATCGTATAAAAGAGACCTAATTCAATGTTAGTATCTAAAGTTATTAATCTTGAAGTTCCTATTTTTTATAGGCGAGGGACTTTGTGGTTAAAGAGGAGTTTCAAATCTCTGGTAATACATATTATATCTAAAATTCGGATAGCACCATTATTTTTGTAATTTTGAGGCTTTCAAACAAAAATGAAGAAATTTTTTCCGGGTAGCCTTTTTTATGTATTGCCAGTGATCATGCTATGTGCTCTTTCCTGTTCAGAGGGTTCCTGCTTTGAGGAAACTGAATCTTATTTAAAAGCTACATTTTATACCAGGATTAAAGATGAACCGATAGCTGCAGCACCCGATACACTCTCATTAGTCGGATTTGGTCAGGATTCAGTTATCTATAAAAAAGCGACCTCAGTGAAAGTAGCACTCTTTCCACTGAACTCATCAGCCGACAGTTCCACATTCATCATCAGGATAAACCAATTTACAGATACAATCACATTCCGGTACAGCAGTTACCCTCATCTCATTTCAAAAGAATGCGGCTATACTTTTTATCACACGCTTGACACGGTTTTGCATACTAATAATAGCATTAAGGATATCTATGAAGGAAACGCGACTATAACGAACTTAAATGTGGAAAACATTCGCATATTCTATTAATCTGGCCTTATTTCTGACATTTTTTCAATGTCAGATCAATGCCCAGGATACGTTAACCATTCCTCTTAAAATTAAGGTTGGACTGGAAGCATCCGGGCCTGCTATTTACTATTCCAACAAAAATCTTAAGAGTCTTGAAGGTTATATTTCTTTAGATCTGGATGAGAAACGATCGGTGGTGTTTGCAGCCGGCTCCTTGAATTACAAGTATAGCCAATATAATTATTCTTATATGAACAGAGGGACCTTTGTCCGCCTTGGGATGGATTTTAATCTCCTTAAACCCGATAAGTCGATAGGCAGATACTGGGCAGGAATAGGTTTGAGATACGGGTTGAGCAGGTACAACTCGGAAACACCCGGATTCTTTAAAGAAAATTACTGGGGAATGACTTCGTCATCAATCCCCTCAAGAAATTACTGGGGACATTTTGTTGAAGTTGATCCGGGTGTAAGAACTGAATTGTTCAAAAATTTCAGCATAGGCTGGACCTTGAGTTTACGAATGTTAGTTCATGCCGGGGGAAGCAGGGATCTCCGGCCAATCTATCTCCCTGGTTTTGGAAATGCGACAAAGACTATCACTGCAGGCGTGAGTTATTTCCTGGTATGGAATATCCATTATAAAAAGATCACCGTCATAACAAAAAAAGAAGCCCCTGAAGAACCTGATGAAGAAGATAATACTCAAAACAATTCAAATGGTACTATCAGAAATTCGGACAATACCGGCTCAGGTATCAGACAATAGAGTCCGGTGACTGTTCCCGGTAATAACCTTATCTAAGCAACATTCTGTTTTTTTCTGCTGAACATCAATAATCCGGTGTAGGTTATCAACCCGTTCAGAAGAAGCAATTCAAATCCAAATTTATAGCCGTTGAATAGTTCCACTGAATATTTGCTCAGGAAAAAACATGCGACAGGGGAAAATATTGCGATCGCAGGAGTAACCCTGTCATTCACGATCCTTTTGGTAAAAAGTCCGAAGGAATAAAGTCCCAAAAGAGGTCCGTAAGTGTAGCCAGCTATTGTGAAAAGCTTATCAATGACTGCTTTGTCATTAAGTTTGCTGAACATCATTACACTCAGGAAGAAAATTGCAGCTATAGTCAGGTGAACAATATATCTGATCTTGGTTTTTGCTTTATCAGTTAAACCTTCGCGTTGTTCGAGACCAAGAAAATCAATGCTCACTGATGTCGTGAGCGACGTTAGAGCACCATCAGCACTGGGGAAAGCCGCTGAAATCAGACCAATCAGAAAAACGATACCTGCTACCGGTCCAAGAAATTTTATTGCAACGGTTGGAAAGATATCATCACTCGAGGCAACAGTAATACCTTTACTCTGCATGAAAATCAGGAGGATGGCTCCGAGAAAGAGAAATAAAAGATTTACAAAGACAAGAGTTGCACTGAATGTGAACATGTTTTTCTGGGCCTCCCTGATATTCCTGCAGGAAAGATTCTTTTGCATCATTTCCTGGTCGAGGCCAGTCATCACAATGGTTATAAACATCCCGCTCAGGAATTGTTTGAGAAAGAATCTGGGATGATGCCAGTCGGTTATGAACATCCTGGAAGCCTCGCTCTCTTTCACAACACTGGCGAGTTTAAGAAGCGGCATATGAAGGTTTTTACCAATGTAAATAACAGACAATACCACTGCGAGAAGCATAAAGGTGGTCTGAAGAGTATCTGTCCATATAATGGTCCTGATCCCTCCCTTTAATGTATAGAGTATAATGAGTGAGATGAAAACCAGGACATTAATCCAAAAGGGAACATTCCAGGCGTCGAAAACAAAAATCTGCAGGACATTAATAACTAAAAACATACGCAGAGAAGCTCCGAGTGTTCTTGAAAGAATGAAAAAACCTGCACCTGTTTTATACGACCAGAAACCGAATCTTTCTCCCAGATACGAATATATTGATGTCAGTTTTAACCTGTAATAGAGTGGCAGCAGAACAAGGGCAATGACAAAATAGCCGAATAAATAGCCTAGTACCACAACCATATAACTGAACTGCGTATCTTTTACCCATCCGGGAACTGACATAAATGTCACACCTGAAAGAGACGCTCCTATCATTCCGTATGCTACCACGAACCATGGAGAGACTTTATTTCCGATAAAAAAAGACTGATTATCCGCTTTCCGTGCCGTGATCCACGTAACAGTGAATAATATCAAAGTGTAGAGGAGAAAAATTCCGAGAATCAGTAGTGGCGACATATTCTAAACAATTAGTCTGCAAGAATAAGAAAAAGAATGCAGGACAAAAAATTCCATGACTGTTTATTAACACCGGAAAATTGGACTAATTTTGCACAAAAGATATAACTAATGAGTTTTACTGAATTCCCGTCAAAGCTTCTTGAAAACGCCGTAAATGAATTTGCATCCCTCCCCGGTATAGGGAGAAAAACCGCTTTCAGGCTTGTAATGAATCTGTTGAGAAGAGATGCATCAGAGGTTAAGAAATTTGGAGAAAGCATAATTAAGCTTCATGAAGAAATTCATTATTGCAGGATCTGTAACAACATTTCTGATACGGAAATCTGTAATATCTGTAATGATGTCAAAAGAGAAAGAACTGTAATTTGCGTAGTCGAGAATATTCAGGATGTAATGGCCATTGAGAATACGCGTCAGTTCAGAGGTTTATATCATGTTTTGGGCGGCATAATTTCCCCTATTGACGGAATCGGCCCTGCCGATCTCAAAATCGATAATCTGGAAGACAAGGTTCAAAATGGAGGGATCAATGAAATTATTCTGGCATTAAGCACAACAATGGAAGGAGATACTACAAATTATTACCTCTATAAAAGGTTAAGCAAATATGATATCAGGATAACAACGCTTGCCAGAGGGGTCGCAATCGGAGATGAACTTGAATACACTGATGAGATTACTTTAGGAAGAGCCATAAACAACAGAAATCCTTACCAGCAATGATAAAATCGCTTGATCATTTCCTTTCTGAATCCATAACCCTCTCCAACGAAAGAAGGCTTAAAATAATTGAGATTGCCGAAAAATACGATCTTCTCATTGTGGAAGATTGTGTTATTTATGATGAATTAAATTGCAAATAATTACAGGATGGAGCTATCTGTAATTATTGTAAGCTATAATGTCAGAGAATATTTAATCAGCTGTCTCCGTTCGGTACTGGCTGCATCACAAAATATTGATTGCGAGATATTTGTCATAGACAATAATTCAGAAGACGGATCTGTGGAAGCCGTAAGAAAAGAATTTCCCGCAGTCAGACTAATAATAAATAAAGTCAACCGTGGTTTCTCCTCCGCAAATAATCAGGCTCTCAGGATCGCAGGGGGACGGTTATTGCTTTTGCTGAATCCTGATACAATTGTTGAGAAGGATACATTTTCAAAAAGCATCGATTTCATGACCAGTCATATGGACGCGGGTTGCATCGGAGTCAGGATGGTGGATGGCGAAGGTTTGTTTCTGCCCGAATCAAAAAGGGCATTTCCCGATCCGCTCACAGCGTTCTTTAAAACTTTTGGCATTTCATATCTCTTTCCTCGTTCACAATTTTTCAGCAAATATTATCTCCCGCAGATTGACAGCCACGAAATTTCTGAAACTGAAGTCGTATCAGGTGCTTATATGATGCTGCGAAGAGCGGCACTTGAAAAATCAGGTCTTCTTGATGAAGATTTCTTCATGTACGGGGAAGATATAGATCTGAGTTTCAGACTCTCCCGGACAGGATATAAAAATTACTATTTCCCTGGCACCCGGATTATTCATTTCAAAGGTAAGAGCACGAATATTAATTCAATTGACGACATTCTTCATTTTTACAGGGCCATGCGGATATATGTGCGAAAAAGATATGCAGGATGGAAGCATATCCCTTTCAGATTTGTTGTAATTACCGCAACGTACATACGTGAAGTCCCTGCTCTTGTCAACCGTTTTCAGAGAAGGTTTTTCAGACAGAGACTAAAATAGTCTATCATTGCTTTTTTATGTTTGATGAACCCTGAAGAATTGTTTCAGAAATCTAAAACATTTCACTGATACGGTTGTTTAGTAGTAAATATTAAACCCGATAATCAGATTATGGCGCAAATGAATATTACACTGCCTGCAATGGGCGAAGGAGTAATTGAGGCAACAATAAATAAATGGCTGGTCTCTGAAGGATCTCAGGTAAAAGAGGATGATCCTCTTGTAGAGGTAGCAACAGATAAAGTGGATTCAGAAGTCCCCGCACCGGTCGCAGGAACGGTGGTTTCTATAAATGTAAAAGAGGGCTCGATCGCAAAAATAGGTGATATCCTTGCAGTGATTGAAAATAATGTGGCACCTACCAAAGATGAGCTTAAAAAAGTTGAGAAAGAAGTTAAACGCGTACGCGAAACCATAGAAGCTGAAAAACAAAAATTCTCTGTTGCAGAGATCTCGGCCCCTGAAGCTAAGAGCAAAACGTCAGCAGGAAAGTTCCTTTCTCCGCTTGTCAGAAATATAGCCTCACATGAGGGAATAACCAATGAAGAACTTGAAAATATTCAGGGGACAGGTGCAGAAGGAAGAATCACAAAGGATGATATATTAAAGGTTGTGGAAGACCGTAAGGCAGGGATAACTGCTCAGTCACAAAAACCCGGGAAAAAAACCGAACCTGCACAGGAAGCCGGAGAGGAAAAGCATGAAAAAGAGTCTGACAGGTTACCTGTACAGGAAGTATTACCTGAATTGGAAAAAGCTATAAAAAAAGAAACTGTTACCGTGTCTGCCGGTGACGAAGTAATCCCAATGGACAGGGTGAGAAAGTTAATAGCCGAGCACATGGTAATGTCAAAAAGGACCTCAGCTCATGTGACATCCTTTATCGATGCTGATGTTACAAAACTGGTTAACTGGAGAAATGCCAACAAAGACAAATTCCTGGCATCGGAAGGTCAGAAATTGACTCTGACCCCGATATTCCTTGACGCAACGGCAAAGGCGCTCCATGAACTTCCCATGGTAAATGTTTCTGTTGAGGCGAATAATATTATAAAAAGAAAAAATATTAACATAGGGATGGCGACCGCCCTCCCCGACGGGAATCTGATTGTTCCTGTAATTAAGAATGCGAATGAGAAGAGTCTTACCGGACTTGCCAAAGCAGTTAATGATCTGGCAGAAAGAGCCAGGTTAAATAAGTTGAAACCCGATGAGATAACCGGAGGCACTTTTACGATAACCAATTTTGGCAGCTACCATAATCTTGCAGGTACTCCGATAATAAATCAACCGCAGGCAGCCATACTGGGAACCGGCGTAGTAAGAAAAACACCCGTTGTAATTGAAACGAAAGAAGGAGATGTTATAGCAATCAGACAGATTATGATTCTTTCTCTCAGTTATGATCACAGGGTTATTGATGGTGCACTGGCCGGGAAATTCCTTCATAAAGTCAAGGAGATTCTCGAGAATTACTCACCTGACCCCATTTGACCGGAAAAACATAAAATATACTGTTCCTGAGAGAAATATTAACACTCTTTTTAGATAATGGAAAAAAGGACTGAGGCAAATAGTCCTTTTTTCCTTTTTTTATCCTATATTAGTAGCCTTGAGTAGAGAAATAATAATTGGCTTCTTCCATCTTAAAACTGAATTGAAGGACACATGGGTTTAATGATCCATGCGTCTGAATTTCATATACATTTGATTGTACCATGAAAAGATTATTAATCTTATCGTTGCTGCTGGCCACATTTATCAGTCCTCTGTTCTCCCAGTCCAGGGAAGAGAACAGAATAAATTTTAGTGAAGCAGAAAGCTGGATCATATATGAAGCCTATAAAGATGCACTTCCGCTTTATCAGCAACTGCATAAGGCCTATCCTTCAAATTCAAACTTTAAGTACAGGATAGGTCAATGCTATATTAATATGCCGGGAGAAAAGACTAAAGCAATCAGTTACCTTGAAGATGCAGTCAGAAACATAAATCCAAAATACAAAGAGGGAAAATTCAACGAGACCGGTGCTCCCTACGATGCACTTTATTACCTTGCGAATGCATACCGGATAAATAACCAGATTGATAAGGCACTCAAAACATACGAGCAATTCCGTAAAAATCTCAACCCTGAGGTTTATGATTCAACAATTGTTAATTTACAGATTCAATCATGCCGCAACGCAAAAGAACTGATGAGGATGCCTCTGTATATAAAACAGAAAAACCTGGGCAATGCAGTAAACGGAAGCAGTAATGATTTCAACCCTGTGATCTCCGATAAAGAAGATCTCCTTGTTTATTCGAGGTCGGAGGCGTTTTATGACGCCATCCTGTATTCTTCAAAGGTTAACGGAAAATGGTCGGAACCTGTTAATATGAATGAGATGCTGAAGGTTGACCGTGATCTTTTCCCGACTTCTATATCCAAAGACGGGAAGGTGCTATACCTCTACAGTTCAGCTGAGTATGACGGAATTATTTATACTTCCCGTTTTGAAAACGGATCGTGGTCGACGCTAACAAAACTTAATGATAATATTAATACCAAATATTGGGAATCGCATGCCACAATCTCCCATGACAACAAAAAGCTTTACTTCACCAGCAACAGAAAGGGCACAATAGGCGGACTCGATATTTATGTTTCAAATCGTGACAGTACAGGCGATTGGGGTCCGGCTGTAAATCTGGGACCAAATATTAATACACCATATAATGAAGAATCTCCTTTTTTAAGTGAAGATGATAAAACATTATTTTTTAGTTCAAGAGGCCATTTTAATATGGGAGGATATGACGTCTTCTATTCAACTCTCCTCGCCAATGGTGAATGGTCGGTTCCTCTGAACATAGGGTATCCACTTAATACAACGGATGATGATGTATTCTTTAAACCTGTGAATCAGGGTTATGAGGGCTATATCTCCAAAGAAATTCCCGGAGGAGCCGGTGAGGAGGATATCTACCTGGTAGAGATCTTTTCAAACGACCATCCAAGAAAATTTTTCGTGAAAGGCATGGTGAAAGTAGCCGATCTCATTAATAATGCGAACGACAGCATTAAGATCAGTGCTATGAATATTAAAAACCCGAATCAGACAATCATAGTCTATTCGAACCCGCTTACAGGAGAATATGAGTTCCAGCTGCCGCAGGGTGGTTATCAGATCACCTATGAAAGTGAAGGAGGAGAAAAAATAGTCAGGAAGATTGATCTTCCGCTGCAAAATCCCTCTGACAGTTTTGTGCTGCCCGGAACCGTTCTGCCAAAGACCGATTTTACAGCTGATCTGAGTGTTCTGACAAACAAAGATATTACAGTTACTAAAGGAGATTCGATACTGTTTCCTATGAATGTTGAACCCAGATCAACATTAACTGTCGAACACTGGATCGGAAATAAACTCGATTATACCGAACATTTTACCATGAGTAGTACAACCTTCAACTATAAAATGTCTCCAGGGAAAGAAGACAGTAAAGTTGTGTTCATATTAACCGACAGATTTAACAATACGACTAAAACAGACGTCTCGATTTCAAAAGTTAACGGGGATACACATACTGAATCCGACAACACTGCAATGCAAAACAAACTTACATCTCTCACTCCTGAAGAAATGAATCCGGAAGTTTCTTCCAAAACGGAAGACGCTGCCACTGTCTCTTCCTCAGAGAACAATGCCGGTGAGAACGGGAAATTAACCAGAGCCGCAGATAACAGCAGATTTATACTGATCAGTGTGCTTGCAGGAGCCGTATTACTTGTCTTTTTATTATTCTTAATCCGGAGGAGGAAACAAAATAACAAAAATAAAACGTTGAACTAACGGGCTTCAGCAGATCATTTCATAAAATAAAGGCAGAGAAGCAGGTCTGTTGCTGATTTTTTTTTAAATTTGTTTACCAAAATCTCTGTCTATGAGCAAAAGAGCGGTGTGCCTGTTTCTTGCATTTGCCTTGATCGTTCCGGTTTTTTCACAGGAAAACAAGGAGTTTCAGGATTCTTTTCTTGAAGCTGAATACTTCCTCATGAATGAAGACTATGAGGATGCGTTGACATATTACCTTCCGTTATACGAAAAAATGCCAGATAATGCAAATCTTGCATATCGTATCGGTGTATGTTATCTGAATATCCCGTCTTCAAAAAACCTCTCGGTTGACTACCTTGTAAATGCATCAAAAAACATTTCGGCGAAGCATAAAGAAGGTACAGTATCGGAAGCAGCAGCACCATACGAAGTACTCTTCGAACTCGGAAGAGCGTACCAGATCAACTTCAAATTCGATAAAGCAATTGATGCTTTCTCCAGATATTTAGAAACACTTCTTCCTGATGATGAGGAAAATTTAGATTTCGTTAAACACGAAATTGAAGCCTGCGACAGGGCTAAGGATTTTATTGCTGCCCCGGTTGTATATAATGAAGAGAATATCGGAGGACTGTTCAATGATGAAAAAGCAAATTTCAATCCATTAATTTCCGCTGATGGGAAGTCATTTGCCTATGAAGTTTCTCTTAAATTCTATGATGCAGTAATGTTCTCGAAAATTGTAAACGGGAAATGGGCCACCCCCGTCAATATTACCCCTGAACTTCAGTCAGATGGTGATTTCTACATCTCATGCCTTTCAGCTGACGGAAAACTGCTGTACATTTCAAAAGATGACAATATTAACAGCGATATTTATGTGAGCTCTTACCAGGAAGGTAACTGGAGCAAGGCGGCAAAACTAAATAAAAACATCAATACAAAATACTGGGAATCACATGGTTTTATTTCTGAAGATGGAAATGAGCTGATTTTTGCATCAGACAGACCCGGCGGATTTGGAGGCCTCGATTTGTATGTTGCACACAAAATTAATGGAGACTGGGGAGTTGCGATTAATCTCGGACCCGAAATAAATTCCCAGTTTAACGAGGACAGGCCATTTCTGGTCAATAACGGCAAAACCATTTTTTTCAGTTCCCAGGGCCATGATAACATTGGTGGTTATGATCTCTTCAGAACTGAACTGCAAAGCAATGGAATCTGGAGCAGACCTGCAAACCTGGGCTATCCTCTCAATACTCCTGATGATGATATTTTCTTTATGCCGGTGGAAAATGGAAAATCAGGATATTATTCAAGATTTAAAGTAACAGGAGGATTCGGCAAAGAAGACATCTACAAAATAACCTTTAAATAAATTTGACCACTGATTAGCTAAATCTTTTAGAAAAGTTACTATATTTGTTTTGATGGTAAAATTCAGCGTAAAGATCGTAAGCAGACTGACACAGTTTTTGATTCTGGTAATGTTCCCGGTTGCTGTTTCCTCCCAGTCTTCCGTCGAGATGAAAAAAATATTTGAAAAAGCAGAATCATATTATCTTTATGAGGATTATGAGCTGGCTAATCAATTATATCTACTTCTTGATACCGGTAATTTTAATATTAAATATAAAATAGGAAATTGTTACCTGAATATACCCGGCGAGAAGGAAAAATCTATTCCATATCTCGAAAGCGCAGTGAAATCGGCCAGCTATGATTCCAAAACTGAATCATTCAAGGAAAAAAGAGCCCCTCTCGATTCGTATTTCTCACTTTCGAAAGCATATCTTGTAAATGATCAGCTGGAGAAAGCGCTCGCCACCCTTCAGACTTTCAATAAGCTGGCACGGGAGACAACCTCAAAAGGAGGAATGAAAAACCTCGAATACATTGAACAACAGATCCAGGCATGCAAAAATGCCATCGGGTATATTGAAAATCCTGTGACTTTCAGTAAAAAATCTCTCGGGAGTGATTTCAGCCAGGGCTCAATCAATGAAAATCCTGCTGTGAGTGCCGACGGAAATTCAATTGTTTATACTGAACAAAGAGGTGATGTAAATGCCCTATTCTATTCGAAAAAGGAAAGAGGGATCTGGCAAACACCTATTGAAATAACCGCAGCATTAGACGCCGGAGAAGACTGCTCTTCATCCGCAATTAACAGTGACGGCACGGTGCTCTTCCTTTACAAGACAGATAACTATGATGGCGCAATCTATTCATCACAACTGGTTAACGGAGCATGGCAGCCAATAAAAAAATTAAATAAAAATATTAATACTAAATTTTACGAATCACACGCTTCCATTTCCTCTGATGGCAAGAGACTATATTTCACAAGTAATCGTGAAGGGGGTCAGGGCAATCTCGACATTTATGTTTCGGAAATGGACGATACCGGCGACTGGGGCCCTGCGATAAATCTGGGTGCAGCAGTAAATACCCCTTTTAATGAGGATACTCCTTTTATTACCAGGAATGACTCAACACTCTATTTTTCATCTGAAGGCCATAGTTCAATGGGCGGTTTTGATAATTTCAAAAGCCAGAAGATCGGAACTGCATGGAAGACACCTGTGAATCTGGGTTATCCGATTAACACCACCGATGATGACAAGTTTTTCCAGCCTCTGAACAACGGAAAGAATGCCTATTACTCCATGACAACAGACTATAAAAAGAAAGATATTTTCTATCTGGGATTGGGTGGTGCCGATGTCAATCAATCGTTTGAGATCAAAGGCATATTCAGCCTTAGGGATACTGTCGTCAGTTTTGATAAGAATTATTCAATTTACCTGATCAACAAAACAACAGGGGATACCCTCGATGTCGGATTCCCTAATAAATATACAGGCCTTTATAATTTTTCAGTTTCCCCGGGTACTTTCAAACTTTTCTATAAAGGACATGGTTATATTACACAAACTGTTGATACTACAATACTGCAGGACTATCCGAGCCTGACAGTAAATATAGATGTCACCCTCGAACGGGACAAGAATATTAAATTATATAAACCCAGCGCGATTGTATACGATAAAATAAATCTGGCTCTCATACCGACAATAGCTGCTGCCGATACCAGTACCCTCATAAGAAACCTCAACGTAACGGATGTGGGTGACGTCAATGTAAAAGATTCTGATGTGCTCTATTATACAGTTCAGGTTATGGCTCTTCATAATCCTGTTGATGTTACGTATTTTAAATACATAACCGACATGAAGGTTTTGTATAACGACTTAGATAAGTTTTACAGGTATACGACAGGTAGTTTTCCAACCAGGGAAGATGCATATATTTTAAGATTGGAGTTGATAAGGAAAGGTTACCCGGAAGAAATCTTTATCAAGAAAGTATCAAAATAATGAAAATTGTTTTCAGAAAGACTTTTGTTCTTTTATTTCTGATTTTTTGCTTCTTGCCGTTATTTTCACAGGTGCTTACTAAAAAAGCATTCATTAAAGCGGTACAGGAGGCGGACATCTATTATTACTACGATCAAAACTATGAAACGGCTTCAGTTCTTTATGAATCTCTGTTGAACAAATATCCGGAGAACTCAAATCTGATGGCCAAACTCGGGATTTGCTATCTGAATATTGATGGTAGAAATCCTGAAGCACTCAAATTGCTTTCCAAAGCAAAATTGAACGTGGTAAGCCACGACAAGGATTATCTGGAATATGGTGAAAAAGCACCGTTAGATACTTATCTGTATCTGGCAGTAGCATATCATCATAACGATAGCCTTGAGAAAGCGATAGTCCTGTATACTGATGCGAGAAAAAGATTAAGCGGGACAAAAATATTCCGCGACGAATATATCGACATCCAGATAAGAGATTGCCGGTATGCTTTGGAAATGAAGAAAAAGCCTCTGACAATTGACACCGATTTATTTATCAGTTGGCTTAATGACTACCCCGGTGCATGCAACCCGGTACTTGCTAAAAATGATTCAGTCTTCGTTTTTACGCAAAAGATAGATGATAAAACCCGTATACTGTGCTCTTATAAATCAGGCGTATGGAAAAAACCCGTAGATATAACCAAACAGCTTGGCGGATTTGACAGATTCTATTCTAATTCCATTACCGGCAATGGAAAAATGATGATCATTTATATGGACGATGGCGGTGATGGGAACCTGTACTATTCGGAGAGAAAAGATTCTACCTGGTCAAAAATAAAAAGTGTTGGAAAACCGATAAACACAATTTACTGGCAGTCACATGGATTTATTACTCCTGATGGGCAGGGTATGTACTTTGCAAGTAATAAGCCCGGAGGAGAAGGAGAACTCGATATATGGTATTCCGAAAAAGACAGATCTGGTAAATGGACCGAACCGGTAAACTGCGGAAACATAATCAACACACCTTATAATGAAGATACCCCATTCTATGATCCTGACAATAATGCCCTGCTATTCAGTTCAGTAGGACACATAAGTATGGGTGGCTACGATGTGTTTCGATCGATAAAAAGGAACGGTGGCTGGACCAACCCTGTTGGAATGCCTTATGCATTTAACAGTACAGCCGAAAACACCTTTTTCATACTTAACAACCATAAACCCGGGTTTATCACAAGCTTGTACAACGCTGAGAAGAATTCAAGAAATATATACGAAATTGTTGCTGAAGATCCCGCAGAAAAGATCACACTGGCAAAAGGCAAGCTTAAACTTGAGGATGATGAGTCCATTGATCCGAAACAAGCCAATATTTCGCTTCTCGATCTAAAGAAAAAAGATCAACTCAAACATATCGAAATGATTGATAGTTCTACATTCAATTTTGATGTAAAACCAGGAGACTATCAACTATTTGTCAGTTACACCGGATACAAGACAGATACTGTAAACATCAGTATTCCATTGTATTACTCAGGTAATTACATAAATGTCAACTCTTCTCTTATCCCTGATAAAGTATCTAACGGTGAGTTTCTTTCAATTAATAATGTCTACTTCGGGTTCGACAGTTGTAATATAAGCAATTCAGCAAAAGCTGGTCTCGACGATCTCAGATCAATTCTGATCAGTTACCCTGAACTGAAAGTTGAAGTTGCAGGCTATACTGACGCATTGGGAAGCAAGGAGTATAACAGGATCCTCGCGGATAAACGTGCACAGGTCGTAATCGACTACCTTGCAACACAAGGCACCTCAAATGACAGGTTTGTGAAGAAAGCATATGGCAAGTCTAATTTCGTCGCGCTGAATACTAACCGCGACGGCACTGATAATCCTGAAGGAAGAAAATATAACAGGAGGGTGACATTCGGTATTGTAGATCCCAGAACAGGTATAACAATCAGACATGAGACTTATACCCCCGAACATCTCCGACAACCTTTCTCCTTCAGATACAGTATTGTGCTTCTCAGGTCACCAAAAAAATTGTCGCCTGCTTATTTCTCAGCCCTGACAAAGGATGATCTGTTGTTTATCAGGTCAATTGAATCTGATTCAATTTCTATGTACGCCCTGGGAGTCTTTTATAATAAGATAGATGCACTGAAATATCTTGACTATGCCAGGGGAGCGGGATTCCCCAAATCGTATATTGTCGACCAATATCAACTCGAGAATGAATCGAAAACTCTAGGAAAAACAGACGAAAAAAAAAGTCCGGTAGTGGACCAAAGCAAATTTACGATCCAATTAAAGGCAACAAAGAACCCAATTGACATACTAAAGATTTTCAGTGAGCTGAGCGGCGTGAATGAAATAAGATCAAGAGATGGTTTTTTTAAATACTATTATGGTGAATATGAGTCTGTTGCTAAAGCGAAGGAAGCGCTTTACTCAATAAAAAAATCAGGCTACGAAGATGCTTTTATACGGAATCTCTACCAGCTACTTACCCAATAGAAGCAAAAAGGCAGTTCATGCGCTATAAAAAAATCAGGCTGAGGGCTCCCGAACCCGAAGATCTCGAGTTGCTTTATGAGTGGGAGAATAACGACAATTACTGGGAAATCAGTAATACCCTTACCCCTTTTTCTAAATATACTCTAAAGCTGTATATCGAAAATTCTCATAAAAACATTTATGAGACCGGCCAGCTCAGGCTCATGATTGATCATACAGATGATAAAACAACGATAGGAACGATCGATGTTTTTGAATTCGATCCTTTTCACAAAAGAGCGGGGATTGGCATTCTTATTGGCAATGAATCGTACAGAAAGAAAGGATACGCTACTATGTCTCTCATCTGTCTTATAAATTATTGTTTTAAAACTCTTCAACTGCATCAGCTATTCTGTAATATTCTTTCAAACAATACAGAGAGCATAGAACTATTCAAAAAACAGGGATTTGAACTCATCGGCATCAAAAAAGAATGGATCCTGACAGATTCAGGATATGCAGATGTACTTATGTTTCAGCTGTTAAGCAAGGATTGGTCGTAAATCCGAAGCCAGTAATCCACACGCTGCTGAAATATCCAGACCACGCGATTTTCGAATTGAAGCCGATATACCCGAGATAACCAGATTATGTTTAAACCATAGCATCCGTTCAGCCGATGATGAACGATTCTGATCACCCGGGATATTATGATATGGAAGCAGGTTAACTCTGAATGGAGAACCTTTTAATATTGTAATGAGCATATCGAGGTGGCTGTCAGTATCGTTTAAACCCGCAATCATGACATATGCTACTGTCAGTGTCCGCTTCTTTCTTATGGGAATGCGCTTAACCAACTCCATCGTTTTAAGTATCGGATAAGCTTTTTCAGACGGAATGTATTCTTTCCGTTCGTTACTGAAAGGCGAAAGCAAACTCAATGTCAGATTGCAGTTTGACTTATACATAAATTGGATAACAGAAGGCAATATTCCAACTGAGGATACAGTAACATTTCTTGGGCTGACGGCCAGGCCATATTCTGCAGTAATAATCTCACAAGCTTTGAGTACATTACCAGGGTTATCCATTGGTTCGCCCATGCCCATAAAGACTACATGGGTGATATCACCTTCAACAGGGACAGATATGATCTGATTTATAATTTCCCCTGCCAACAGATCGCCCCTGAATCCATATTTTGCAGTAGCGCAGAATGAACAGCCCATACGGCATCCCGATTGTGTGGAAACACAAACCGTATGTCTCTTTTTCTCTGGTATGTAAACTGTTTCATATTCCTTTCCGTCCTCCTGCCTGAAAAGATATTTAACCGACCCGTCAACTGAAACTTCAGATCGGGCAGGTGGAAAAATGCCGCTGATAGTCTTTTCAAGAAGTACCTTCTTCAGCTTCGAAGATATATTGAGTATCATCGATGGATCAGTGATGCGCTTTTTATATACGCTGTTTGAGATTAAAGTAGCATGAGCAATAGAGAACCCTTCCAGTTCGATTAGATCAAATATTTCCGCTACAGTTAACCCGCACAGTATTGCCTTTTCCATATACTGAAGAAATCTGCAAAAATAGAATGATTATAAGACTTCCTCCACTGCTCTGATCTTGAGCAGGGAGAAAAGTCTCAGTCATATTAAGTCCTTAGAGCTGCTTATTTTAATCCCCTGTTTTTAAGCAGGGCGTCAATCTTAGGATCGCGACCACGGAAACTAATGAAGCTCTCTTTTGCATCTGTAATACCCATAGGGGCAAGGATGTTTTTGCGGAATGAATCAGCAGTAGTCTTGTCGAATATACCTTTTTCTTTGAACGCCTCGAAAGCGTCATTATCAAGAACTGCAGCCCATGTATAGCAATAATAGCCTGCGTCATAGCCACCTACAATATGCAGAAAATATGTGCTTTTGTATCGTGGCTCAATCTCTTTTATGAGACCCATCTTCTGAAGATGCTCTTTCTCGAATTTCTCAACATCGATTTTAACAGGTGCTTCAAGAGTATAATAATCCATGTCAAGTAAAGAGGCAGCAAGAAGTTCAACATTATCAAAACCGGTGTTGAAATGGCTGCTATTCCGAATCTTACTAATCAGCGCATCAGGAATAATCTCGCCCGTCTTGTAGTTTTTTGCATACATCTTTAAAACGGTTGGTTCAGTAGCCCAATGTTCCATAATCTGCGAAGGAAGCTCAACGATATCCTGAGCCGTGTTTGTCATGCTGTACTTATTTATTGAGAACAAACCCTGCAGGCTGTGTCCGAACTCATGAAAAAGAGTCTGAACATCATCCATGCTGAGTAATGATGGCGTATCGCCTGACGGGTTTGTGAAATTGCAGACGACCGTAACAATCGGGGTTATTTCTTTCCCATCAACCCAACGGTGATCCTGATAACCGCCGCACCATGCTCCCTGTCCTTTGCTTGCTCTTGTATAAAAATCCATATAGAGGATACCCAGATGTCTTCCATCCGCTTCTTTCACTTCAAATGCCATAGCGTCGGGATGTGGGAGCGGCATTCCGGGGAGGAGTGTAAAAGTCAAACCGTATAGTTTGTTCGCTACTGAGAATGCACCTTCTCTTACATTTTCCAGTTTGAAGTAAGGCCTGAGTTCATTATCGTCGAGATTATATTTTTCTTTTCGCAATTTCTCAGCATAATACCACCAGTCGGATGGCTCAATTTTCATTTTTGATCCTTCTTTTGTTGCAATGCTCTGCATCTCTTTTAATTCCTCCCCGGCAACTTTCAGTGCAGGTTTCCATAGCTGATTAAGAAGAGCATACACATTTGCGGGAGTTTTAGCCATCCTGTTTTCGAGTGTAAGATCTGCGTGTGACTTATAGCCAAGGAGCTTTGCTCTCTGAGCGCGTAAACTTACTATGTCAGCAAGGATCTTTTTATTATCAAGTTCATCATTATGATTACCCTTATTGAGATATCCATCATACAGCTTCTTTCTGAGTTCGCGGTTATTGTCATACGTCAGGAAAGGAAGCATGCTGGGCTTCTGAATTGTGAAAACCCATTTACCTTCGAGACTGTCTTTCCTTGCGAGCTGTGCTGCACCATCAATAACAGTCTGAGGAAGGTCCTTAAGATCAGCCTCATTATCGATTATAAGTTTGAATTTATTATTCTCGGCAAGCACATTCTGGCTAAAATTAACCGTCAGAACCGATATTTGCTGATTCAGCTTTTTGAGGGTGTCCTGATCTGCTCCTTTCAGAAGGGCGCCATTTCTTACAAAACTCTTGTACAGGTTTTCGAGGAGAAATTTTTGTTCAGGATCAAGATTAAGCTCAGCCTGTTTCTCATAAATTGCTTTAACCTTCTGGAAGAGTACAGGATTAAGAAAGATCTCATCTCTGTATGCTGAAAGTTTGGGTGACACTTCCATTTCAATATTCTGAAGGGTGTCGTTTGTGTTTGCCGAGGTCTGGGCAAAGAAGACCGCTGATACTTTTGTCAGAAGCCTTCCCATAGTATCAAGAGGGTCGATTGTATTCTGAAAAGTAGCCTCTTCTTTGTTCTGTAATATTTTTTCGAGGTCTCTTTTTCCCTCTGCCATACCCTGTTCAAAAGCCGGTGCATAATGTCTGGCCATTATTTTTTCGAAAGGAGGCACATTAAAAGGAGTGTTATAATCAGCAAAAAAAGGATTGTCTTTTACTGAGGATGGTTGATTAGCGGCATCAGACACTGGATTGTTTTTGCATCCTGCCAAAGATGCACAAAAGATTGCACTGATCACCATCAACTTAATGATTCTTTTCATAGTTATTTTCTTAAATTTTTATTTTGAAATGACTGTAGCACAAATTACGGATATTCATACTTGGAAACAAAAATAATATCGAAGAAAATTTGGAGTCAGGTAAAACATACAGACGAGTCTGGTTCGGCAATCTGAAAAATAAAAATCCCTCAGCAGAGCTCTCCCCGGGGATTACGACCTCACTCCGTTCGGTCGTGATCCCGGGGGAGACCTGGCAAAACCAATTTACTCCCATATTCGTTTCACTCATATGGGTTTTTATTTTTCATCTTGTCTCTCTCAGACGAGTCTGGTTCGGCAATCTGAAAAATAAAAATCCCTCAGCAGAGCTGAGGGAGTAAATTGACTTTGCGGAGAGAGGGGGATTCGAACCCCCGGTTCGCCGGAAGGCGAACAACGGTTTTCGAGACCGCCGCATTCGACCGCTCTGCCATCTCTCCTTATATATTTCGGATTTCGGATTTCGGATTGCGGTTTTATACTCAATCCGCAATCAACAATCCGCAATCCGCATTCTCTTTATAGCAGTATTCCTGCAAGTGAGGCTGAAATGTAGGATGCCATCGTTCCACATATCATGGCCTTAAATCCCAACCTTGCAAGATCAGCTTTCCTTCCCGGGACCAAAACCCCTATTCCTCCAAGCTGGATGGCTATAGAGCTGAAATTTGCAAAGCCACATAAAGCAAAACTGGCTATCACTACTGATTTGGCACTTAACACGCCCTGTTGTATCATTGGAGTAAGATCAGAGTAAGCGACGAATTCGTTTATTACCATTTTTGTTCCCATCAACGAGCCAACATGAAGAGACTCTGATGGAGGAACCCCCATCACAACGGCAAATAAGCTGAAAAATGCTCCCATCACATCCTTAAGACGAAGATTATCCACATTCAATCCCAAAGCATTAAGTGACACTCCTGTCCATGAAAGCAAATGTCCAAAATAACCCAGGAGCGCATCGAGAAGAGCGATCAGCGCGATAACACCGATAAGCATTGCAATGACGTTTATGGAAATCTTCATGCCATCGCTTGCTCCATGAGAAATAGCATCCATAATATTTGAGTGTTCTCTTTTAACTTCGAGCTTTACAGTGCCCTGGGTTTCAGATTCTTCTGTCTCAGGAAAGACAATCTTAGCTATCACAAGCGCACCGGGAGCTGCCATCAGACTGGCAGCAAGGAGGTAGGATGCAGGTACTCCCATTGAAATATATACTGCCATTACGCCTCCGGCTATACACGCCATGCTTCCTGTCATTGAAGCCAGAAGTTCCGACATAGTCATCCCTGAAAGATATGGTCTGATCATAATCTGAGCTTCTACCTGACCAACAAAAGCGCTGGCTACGTTTGAAAGCGCCTCACTCCCGCTGACACGCATTGCCCAATGCACAAACCTTGCAATCACTGCTATCACTCTTTGCATTAGCCCTATATGGTATGCAATCGCGACCAGAACACATACAAATATTATTGTGGGCAGCAAAATGAAGAGAAAGACTCCGCTTTTTACGATGCCTTCGGGCAATATCTGAGTTACTTTTGTAAGATCACCAAAGACAAAAAGACCTCCTTCTTTTGAAAAATCAAGCAATTTATTAATCGCCTTACCAAGCCAGAAAAAGATTTCCTGACCAATCGGAACCTTCAGGATAAATATCGCCAGTGAGATTTGAAGGAGCAATCCTGTAATTACAAGTCTGTAATTAATTTTCTTTCTGTTGTTCGACCATAAAAAAGCAAGTCCAAGAATAATTATGATGCCGATTACCCCGGTAAATCTTCCCATTATTTCAACATTTAAACAATTGAGTGTTTTTCAAACCTACATTAATTTTTGAAATATTACCAGATTTTTTGGGAAAAAAGTACAGATAAATCAGGCATCAGGTGAAGATTGCAATTTGTCCGTTTTTGGGGATTGCCCTGTAAATGATTTTTGCATCAGTCCTTGGCAGCGTTATCTTGATAAAAGGATGATATTCAGGAACTTTAAATAAGGCTATGCTTTTTATTGAATTCCATGTATTTTTCAGTCTGTCTTTGAAATCAAACAGAAACTGATCCATTTTGTCACTGAAATTGGTATTCTCTTCCTGATATACATATAATCTTATTCCATGGTTCAATTCCAGAATATAGTTGACATGCTCTGTAAATGATGTATCCGGCACTATGTCAGGTTTATATTCCGACGTATCTTTAGGTGCAATTTTCACCATCACCGGTTCCTTCTTAATGGTAGCCATAGAGCTGACTATGGTCAGAGGAACAGATAACATTGATAATACAGAGTTATCATTGGCACCTTGCAATATCTTGCTGATCTTAACCCTGCTCATTTTAGTTCTATGTACAATAACGCCACTGATTTCCAGATTAGCGGTACTATCGGCCAGATTTATTGTAAGATAAATAGAATCAGATTCTGCCATTACCACTTTTGATTGCAAAAAAGCTTTCTGTTTCTTTAGCTTCAGATAATCGGCATCCATCAATATCTGTTGAGCAGCTTCATTCTTTTCTGTCCCTTTGACTACAAATTCATTCCTTATTTCTTCAAGTTTCCGGGCAGGACTAATTATTGACATTACGGCGTAATACGCTGCCAATAATATTAAGACACCAGAAAAAATTATGAAAGGTATTTTTGAACGTGATTCCTGTTGGTCTTTTTCCATGTTGTATTTATCTCAGAAAATATAAACTTTCGATCCAATATTCAGAGTGCTGTAAACCACTTTCAAATCGTCATCATTGAGTCGTACACAGCCATGGGTCACTGGCATGCCGAGAAAACGTTTATAGATAGTACCATGAATCATGTATCCATCGCCGAGAGTAAGTGCATAATCACCAAGCACACCATATTCGAACCTTGAATCATCATTTGGGGAGGGAATCTTTGCTCCCTCTTCAACGAAAGACCAATCGGGTCTCTTCCATACAGGATTCGTCTTTTTTGAATGTATCCAGTATTTTCCTCTGGGTGTTTTGAAAACCCATTTTTTGTTGCCGGTGGAAGCCCGAAGCATAATATAACTACCAGTACTGCAGGAACCTTCCCTGATCAGGTTTTTATTCCTATAGAGAGAAAACCTGTTATCAGTGGTGTTTACAACGAAATATGACTGACCCGAGGTATAGCTGTTATATTTAGTGGACAGTTTCTGGACGTCTTTAGTTATAAGCCCAATCTGCTTTTTATAAAACTGATCTTTGTTAAGGTCGCTGGAATCAGAGCTTATTGTTTTCTTATGGCTTGATAATTCAGCAAGAGCAGGTGCACCGTATATGATAAAGAGGAAAATAATCAGTACTGACAGAATTGAAGCAATGAAAATTGTTATACCACGGAAGATTTTGAATATTGATCCGTAAGGTTTTTTCTCCCCGCCTCTCTCTATCTCTTCTTGATTTTCCGTTTTATCCTTTAACGGTATATCTTCAGATTTACGGGGAATACTGCCTTCAGTTAATAAATTTTCATTTTCCATATCTGATAAATTACTTGTGCAATAAATCTTTCAGGTCAATCATTGACCCTATGATAGTTACAGGTGTGCCGTTTCTTACGATTTTGAATACAATATCCATTTCTTTATCTGTAAGAGCCACACAACCTTCTGTCCAGTCAATCCCTTTTCCACCGTTGCCATGGATTTCGATTAAACCTCCTATTTTGGCATCTCTCGCCAATGATCCCCTCTCAATTTCAGCCCTGAATTTCGCTTTGTCCTCATCGTTGGGATAATTGAGCAGGAGCGCTTTATAATACTTGGTTTTGCCTCCATCGAATTTTTTGGTAATCTTATACATACCCTCGGGGGTTGCAAAATCGCCTCTTGTTCTTTTACCTCCTACCCAGTTCTTACCTAATTCAGCTTCAAATTCGTATTTTTTTACACCACTAAGGTAGACAAAACATTTTCGTGAAAATTTATCAATAATTATTGAATATTCACCATTTTTTTTTGAATCGTGTAAAGTTTTATCAACCCATTTTCTCCAGACAGGAAACGAGTTGAAATAACTTTTCAGGTTAGCTGAGGCATAGTCGAACGATTCGCTAAGCAGGTATTCTGCATCAGTCACCTTTCTGTTTGCCTGCAGATATTGTCCTTTCTTATAAATAATTTCAGCCTCTTCAAGCATTATTTTGCCTTTCGAGATCCTGTTTCTTATTTCTGAAGTCAAAGGATATGTCTTGAAGAGATTATCAAGCTGTACCACAAGATTTTCGAGTGTGGAAATTTTTTCTTTCAGTTTAACCCTGAGCGTGGATTCACTGCTCAACGAACTATCGAGAGCTTGTCGTGCTTTCTTCGATGATAGATTAGCAAACATTACAACCCTGTCATAATGTCTGAAATAGATAAATCTTTTATTTTCCCGTTCCCAGTTTACCATAGCTGAGTCATAAGCTACTCTGGCTTCGTTAAACAGTTTCTTGGAATAGGTGTCTGCTCTGTTTGTTCCTGCCTTTGAGAGAATTTCCCTGGCTTGTTCCATTTCGCCAACTGGCGGCTTAGGAGTTAATCTGATCAAAATTAGAAAAACCAATGGAACCGAAACTGCAACTGCAGCAAAAATCAACACATCTCTCCAAACCTTTCTCATGTAAAACCCTGTGACGACTTTAAAAAAAACCCCGGGAATTTCCCGGGGAGTTTATTTAATAAGTTTAACCTATTAATTATTATTTCCTGCCGCCGTGTACTTTGGCAATAGCATCTTTCAATTCTGTATTAATCCCGGTTGCCTTTTCGTTAGCAGCTTTAACTTTGTTAAGTGCATCCATATAGCTTCCTTTATCATATAAGCCCTGAGCTTCAACTAATGTAGCGTCAATAGCTGCCATATCAGTCTTCATTGCTTCAAGAACTGCTGCTCCTTCTTTTCCTCTTGGAGCTTTTTTCATAAGAGTTGTGTTTTCTTCAATTACAGCTTTAACTGCTGTAATGCTGGTTTCAACTTCTTTCTTAACTTCTTCTTTCTTAGCGGCAGCGTTAGCAGCAACCTGGTTAGCAAGAGCTAAGGTAGCATCAAGTTTAATTTTAGAAGGTCCAAATTTCTTGAATAATTTTGATTTCTGAACTTCAATGTCAGCATTGATTGCATTCATTGAATCCTGTACAGCTGTAAATTCAGCAGGTACATAAACAGCTGCTTCAGCAGTCTGAGCAGCTGCAATAGCTGCATTTGTAGCATCAATTTGAGCCTGTGGAACTTTTCCACAACTAGAAAGGAAAGCAACCATTACGATTGCAACTAATCCCATTAAAACTTTGTTCTTCATTTTTCTAACCTTTTTTAATACTTTGTTTATTTAACAACCGATCTATTTAAATTAATCGTTTCAATTTGAAAATTACGGTGCAAAGATATCAAAAATATGAAACATAGCAAGATATTAATCAATTTATCTTCATTCAAACTAAAAAAAACATAATGGAACTCTGTCATTCAGAAGTGAATCCAAGCAACCTTAATCCGTTTTGTATTTCACCTGCCGACATAAAAAGATTCCAGAGTAAACCTGTCCTGTAGTTTTCGATCATTATAACTTCCGGACCCTGATCAATGGCCAGATATCTCTGCGGATACCAGTTATTCTGTTCGCTGAATGCATCATAAAAACCATACTCACCCCAGATCTTGTTACCCAGATCAAAGTAGAAATGCCTCATTGCATTCATAGACTGTTCAGGTGTATATGGTAATGATGAAATGGCTGCGGTAGGACTAATAACTCCAAGATCACTCTCTTCACCCGGAGCATGAGCAGCATAGCCTTTCAATGAATAACTTGCGGTGAGACCCCAGCAATTTTCACCGTATCCTGCATATTTCATAGGGTTCAACGAACACCATTTCCAGTTAATCAGGGTCTGATCTTTATTCTCCAGCCAGTAATCAGCATATTTATCCTTCAGATTATGAGGGTTGAGACCCAGGTAGGAATAATGTGCCCAGAAGAGCGGACCGCCATATTCCTCAGCGCCATTGTGTTTTAACGAGAGAACATATCCGTATTTTCCGCTATGAGTTGTGATACCTCCCGATCGTGCCCATCCTTCATGATACGCTTTAGGCGATACTGGAAATGTTGGCGATGATGCGGCAATGATATAGAGTATCATACATTCATTATAGCCCTCAACAGGAAAATTCATTTTCCAGCCCAGGTCCGGTGACCAGTGCCAGTATATAACATTTTCGCCTCCTTTGGTAAACCAGCTCCACTCCACACCTCTCCACAGTTTATCAATCTCTTCACTCAGAGCTTTCTCCTGATCTGAACCATTAATAAAATATTGTCTGACAGTGAGAAGACCCTGCATCAGATAAGAAGTTTCTACAATATCTGCTCCATTGTCATCACTCCCAAAGGGTTTCACTCGCCCCGTTTCGCCATCTATCCAGTGCGGCCATGCACCATGAAACCTGTCCGCCGATTTCAGGAATTCAACTATCTTTTTATAACGTACGACGGCTTCCTGTCTCGTAATAAATCCTCTTTCAATGCCCACAAGGATAGCCATCAGACCAAAACCACTACCACCGGTGGTAACAACATTTTTGTCATTTTCAGGATAATTACCATCAACATGAAACCGTTCGCGGGCCATCCCCGAATTTGGTTCTGCTCCATCCCAGAAATACTGAAAAGTGCGATATTCAACAAGAGTAAGCAGGGAATCATCTGAAATTATATTTCCAGACAAAGCATTCTCAACAGACTTTTTTTCGCCTTTCCCTCCGGAGCAGCTGACTCCGGAAATAATTAGAACGACTTGAAGAAGACACAGGAGTTTTTTCATCATTTATCAGTAAGTAAAGCCAAGCTTTGTTAATCCGTTTTGCACTTCAGGAGCCGACATAAACAGTCGCCAAAGAAGTCCTGTTCTGTAATTTTCAATCATACAAATAATTGGCCCCTGATCGATAGCAAGTGTGGAGTTTGCCCACCAGCCTTCGGTTACATCAAAGGCGTCAACAAACCCACGGTCACCCCAGAGACGATCACCAAGAAAATAGTAATAGGTCCTTATTGCGTCCATTGATTGAAGCGGAGTATAAACAATCGAGGAAATTGCAGCCGTCGGAGTAATCACACCCAGATCATTGATCGGTGAATGAGCATTGTAACCCCACGGGTTATCAGATGCCGTAAGTCCCCATACAGAGGAGCTGTACCCGGGAAATTTTTTGGGATTTGCAACACAATAAGCCCAGTTTATCAGGGATTGATTTACATTTTGTTGCCAATAATCAGCATACTGGTCTTTCAGGTTTCGCGGATCAAGTCCAAGGAAAGAGTAATGCGTAAAAAATAATGGACCACCATAGCTCTGTCCTAATGGCAAAATATATCCATAATAGCTGCTACCGTTTTTAATATCTCCGTTAGCTGCATAACCATTGGAATAAACATCGGCAGTGATAGCGTGTGTTGGTGAGGAAGCGGCTAAAACGTAAGTGATAAGAGTTTCATTGTAACCTTGAATTTTCAGGTTGTATCCATGATCGGGTGACCATCCCCAATAAAGGGTTTTTTCATTATTTGTAAACCAGACAAAATCAACTGCACTGTACAAATTATTTATCCGGTCGATCTCAGCCTTCTCTTCTGGTACAACCGGGTCAAGGTATTGTCGCATGCAAAGAAGACCCTGCAGCATAAAAGAAGTTTCAACAATATCTCCACCATTGTCAACCGGACTAAAAGGCTGCGTTTTTCCCGTTACACCATTTATCCAGTGCGGCCATACACCATGAAAGCGATCACAGGTTTCGAGGAACCCCAGGATCTTATCAAGCCGGGCAATACCTTCGGCTCTTGAAATGAATCCTCTGTCCATAGCGACAACCATTGCCATTATTCCAAAACCTGATCCGCCGGTTGTAACTATGTCGCCTGAAGAATTCCGTTCAAGTGCCAATCCACACGAGGGGTGAGCAAATTCCCAGAAATACTTAAAGGTCTGACGTTGTATTAAGTCCAGCAGTTCATTATCAGATAGCACGGGAAATTGATAAACAGAATCTATTGCAGTATAAAAAGCTGAAGAAAAACCACTGAAAGTAAATCCTTCCGCTGATGTGAGATTGGAGGAAATGAAAAATGAATACTTCGTGAGCCCCCTTGCCACTGTTGTTGTAACAGCCTGAACGGTCTTATTATCAGCAGAAAGCGTATAGGTAATTGGAGGCCCGGTGAATGAAAAGGATGTTTTGTAATTAACGGGATCGAGTGGCTGTGAGAAAGTCACCTTGATATTTATGTTTTTTGTGTCAATGTTTTGTAATGGTATGGAAGTCATAGCTTTTCCGTCGAGAGTTATTGAATCAATTGCCATTGATCCCGCTACGGTAGTAAAATTAAAGATAATACCAGGGAAAGACTCTCCTTTAACTCCTCGCAGAGCTTCAGAAATTGACAGTTTATAATTTGAAGCGAATTGAAGAACAGATTTTGGAACAATACTTAAAATAGAGGAACTATTCGAAGAAGAATAAGTATAAGGAACCAGAATGCCGAGGGAATCTCTTATTGCAATCACCATTTTTATCGAATTAGTGTCGACAGGACTGGTAAACTCAAATTGAACTGACTTATCAACCGGCACATTACTAACCTGACTATTTACATCCAGGATTGAGGTCCCGATCTTCACACTTGTCAGCTGGATCATTCCGGCATCATTATTCCGGGAATTATCTTTTCTGCACGATCCGACACCTGTCAGTAATATTAAAACAGAGGCTGCAAGAAATTTAAATTTCATATACAAAAATAGTTAATAAAAGAAAGGGAAGGTTTGAAGACCCTCCCTTCCTATAGGACTCATGAAGATAAATCAGGGTTTTCCTGAGTTGTACATTAAAGTAATCAGAGCCGGGGTCAGCACAGTATGATAGATTGCAACATCATCGAGCAGCCCTTTGAAATGGTTGTTTGCCGGAACTGCATAATCAGCCCACCCATCAGTTATTGTCGGGCTGACTTTATCCTGAATAAACCCAAATACGAAGGTATTATTTCCTGCAAGGCCTGCGTATTTCAAACCTGTAGCATTCAACAACGGAACAGGATACAGATTAAAGTCCTGTTCCTTCATCTTCTCACCATTTATATATATAGTACCTATTTTAGTTGTGTGGTCATAAGTACATACAATATGTGCCCATTTTTTAGCAACCAATCCATTTACACCTGTTCCTGTACCGGAATTCAGGTCTTTACAGAATGTCCATCCCTGCCAGCCGCCATTGTCTTTGGTAGAACCGCTGCCATCAAACCATAGATCCTGTGATGCTGAGGTGCCATCACTTATGCTATACTGAGCTGCAAGTTTGACCTGGCCGTTCTGTGTTCCATATTTATTACTGTTGATTTCAAACTGGAAGCCATACCAACCTGCCAAACCCATTACAAACTGGTCGCGCTTTGCAGTAGTATCATCATTAACCCAGAAACTTAACGAGAAGTCACTGGTGTTTACAAGCCCTTCTCCATTAGCATACTGAATGAGTGAGGTAGTGCCGTTAAAACTAGCTGCCTGCCCCGAAGCTGCGTTACGGCCTGCAACATAAGTAACATCGGTTACAACTGGTCCGCTATAGACACCGGTCTGGTCATCGGCATTCCCGTCAAAACTCCAGTAGGCTGTCATGCCGGCCGGGAGAAATGATCCTACTGTTGTGAAAGAGCGGTTAACTGCCGTGAGCATCTCTCCGTTAGTAGCTTTCAACCCTGTGGTAATTTGCAATTTATATAGAGCACCATTTGCCAGACTGGCAGTTGGAGTTATGGTGACAACATTTCCTGAACCTGTAATAGTCAGGGGAATAGATACATTATCATAATCCTCTGTAAGGGTTATGTTGTTTTCTGTTGCTGTCGACATATCCACATCTGTATTGAAAGTGGCTGTTATGGTAGGTTCAACAGGAACGTTTGTTGGTGCAGTAGCTGCATTCAGATCAATATCATCAACCATTAGTGTTCCAAGGTTGATCTGAGTAGGATTGTCTTTTTTGCAACTTTCTATCGCAAATGCAGCAACCAAAACTAAACTGCTAAGTATCAATGTCTTTTTCATTTTCATAATTATTTGATTATACATATCGAATCGGATTAAGTGTTATTAATAATTGGGATTTTGTGTTAATGATCCCTGTGAAATATCAATTTCGCTCTGGTGAACAGGCAGCAATTCATTTTTACCTGCAACAAAACCCATCGGTCCGAGTATTGTTGCTGCTTTCCCTGTCCGGATAAGATCCCAGAAACGCTGCCCTTCAAGGGCAAGCTCATGACGGCGTTCAAGGAGTATCTTATCCCTGAGCAAATTTTTATCCGTGGTAGAAACATCAGGCAGGATTGAAATGTTTCCTCCCCTGGCTCGTTTTCTCACCTGGTTAAGATAGGTGAGAGCTTCAGCCGTTTTCCCGTTTTCATTCAGGGCCTCGGCTGCCATCAGTAGGACATCTGCATAACGTATCAGTCTGCGATGATGTCCCCATTGTGTAGGTGTGTCATCTCCGGGAGTCCATACCTTTCGGTTATAACACTGAATGTTGATTGTATCCCCATTCTGGTTAATTGTTGCAACCGGGTCATTGGCAGGATCGGGATCACCATGTATAAACACACCGTCGATAGTATCGCCCAGATCGATGATTGTGCCCTTCAGTCGGGGGTCGCCGTGTTCAAACGACTTTCTTAGATCTACCGATGGCCGGTTAAAGCCCCATCCCCTGTTTGGCAATCCTCTAACTCCCTGCGTGTTGGCATACTGGGCCCCTCCTCCGTCAAAATTTTCTACTCCCAGCGCTCCTGCTTCGAAAATTGACTCAACTCCATTGTTGCCATTGACACCGTTCGCATCAATAAACCGTGGTTCGAGTGAATATTCGTTTGAATTAATAACTTTAAGAGCATATACCTCTGCATTTAGAAAATCCTTCCGAAACAGGTATACTCTCGCAAGCAATGCCTGGGCTGCGCCAGAAGTAGCTCGTCCCTTATCAGTGGAGCCATATTCACTTCTTTTGGGAAGATGTGCCTCAGCATAAAGCAGGTCGGAAACAATGAGACTGTAGATTTCCTCGCTCGCTGTTCTCTCAAGATGCAAGGGAGGATTTGATGTTGTAACTTCCGGTACATCACCCCAGGCACGTACAAGATCGAAATAATATAATCCCCTCAGAAATCTTGCCTCACCTACATACCTGTCGCTTAAAGAAACATCCATAGATATTTCAGGGACTTTTTCAATTACAACATTTGCCCATTTTATCCCCTGGTACAGTGTTGCCCACCAGCGATCAAGACCGTCACCGGTTGAGTTGAATGTAAAATTATCATAAGCGCCGACTGTGGATAGTTGGTCATTAGTATTACTACCCTTATTGGCATCATCCGACATGATATCCAATATCGGGTATCCGCCTGAATTATAATACCAGTTTCTCACAGTAGTATACACGGCATTTGTCGCCAGAAGGGCATCCTGCTGGGAAATGGGGAAAGTTGCCTGTGTCAGGTCACCCTGTGGATCCAATTGTAAAAAGTCGGTACATCCGACAAAAAGGCTGAACATACCAAGCAATATTATTTTCCTTATTTTCATTACATTCAGAATGTTAAATTTATGCCGAAAGAGTAAACCGATGTTACCGGATAAGTTCCGAAATCAATACCGTTGGAAAGGACATCGGAGCTTCCTATTTCAGGAGTATAACCTGTGAATTTGGTAATAGTATAGATATTGGAGCCTTTTATGTAGATCCGAAGCTGACTCACTGCAATTTTTTTTGAGACACTTGAAGGCAGTGTATATCCCAGAGTTACATTTCTCAGTCGTGTGAACGAAGCGTTCTGGATAAATTTATCGGAAGGAAGATAGTTGTTTCCTCCATAAGTGGCTCTTGGTTCGCTATTGCTGGTCCCCGGACCGGTCCATGCACTCAAAACATGTTTTTCCCAGTTATATGGATCAGGTCTTACTACTTCTTTGGCATTAAATAGCTTACTGCCGTAAACTCCCTGGATATCAAAGGATAGATCAAATCCGAGATAATCCGTTTCAAAATTAATTCCAAGAATGAATTTCGGGATAGGCGATCCTATATAAGTCCGGTCATTGCCATCAATTTTTCCGTCAGAGTTAATATCTACAAACCTTAAATCTCCGGGAACAGCAGTTGAAAGATGTGGGTAAGCATTCAGATCTTCAGTATTCTGAAAAACTCCATCTGTTTTGTATCCGTAAAATGCACCGATAGGCAGACCTACCCTGCTCTGCGTAACAGGAAGCCCATTGCCAAGATAGCCGCCGTATAAGACTGAATCAATACCGCTGCTTCCACCTACCTTTAGAACTTCATTTTTCAATGTTGATCCCAGAATTGAGATAGTATAATCAGCCTTCCCGATCTTGTCCTTCCAGATTATTTTGCCTTCAAAACCGGTATTTTTAACCGAAGCTGCATTGAAATAGACTTGTGCTCCCTGTCCGTTTCCGAGATAATCAGGGGTAGACAGTGGAATAAGGATATCTTTTGTTACACGATTGTAATAATCGAACTCGCCGGTAAGTTTGTCTTTCAGCAGTGCAATCTCCAGTCCTGCATCAGCCTGCTGTGTGCTTTCCCATTTCAGATCAGGGTTCCCCGAAACAGAATAAGTGATGGCCGAATTGGCCGATGGCGGATTCCCCAGAACGGTAACCATGGTTTGTGTCAAAGAATACTGTTTATCATAAGCTATTTTATCATTCCCTATAATACCCCAGCTGCCTCGCAATTTCAGATTTGTGATCAGAGGGATATCTTCCATGAAACTCTCCTTCGAAAGTATCCACCCTGCGGCAAAAGAGGGGAAATTGCCATACCGGTTACCGGTACTGAACTTTGAGGATCCGTCGTGACGATATGTACCTGTCAGTATGTATTTCGAGTTGTAGGTATAATTAATCCGGAAAAGATACGAGATGATTGAGAAGTTTTGATTCGCATCAACATCATTCGAAATGCTTCCCAGGGTATTGACTCCATTCGAGGGGTCGTAAATGTAATTAGGATTGAAGTACCAGAAATCAGGTGAAGTACGTATAATATTCCTTCCCGACATTGAAAAATTCTCGGACGATTCTTTCTGCATGGTATAACCTCCCACAATATCCAGTGAATGAAGATCAAACTGCTTATTGTAAGTAATTGTATTCTCCCAGAGCCACGTTATATTATGGCTGTTTCCCTTATTAAGTGAATTCAGCAGATTTTGTTGCTGAGGAGAAACAAAATATGCGGGAGTAAAACTTGTGGATTGATTATACCCAGCATCCAGACCAAAGCTTGTCTTTGCCTTGAAATCCTTAAGAATAGTCGCCTCAGCAAATATATTCCCTACTCCACGAACCCCTTTATTAAAATCATTTGAATACAACAGCGAAGCCAGTGGATTTCCAACATTAAAAACTTCAGCAAAACTTCCGTCAGTATTATATGGCAACAGATCGGGACGCGCACGGTAAGCAGAATAAGTGACATTGGGCGCATTTTGTTGCTTATAAGGCGTAATGGCTATAAAATTACTCAGTTTTATGTGCTTTGTGAGGGAATAAGTATTGTTAAGTTTAAAGGTGATCCTCTCATAACTCGATTTATCGACAATCCCTTCCTGCTTGAAATATCCCATACTCACGTAGTACTGGGTTGTTTCAGTAGCGCCTGATGCTGACAATTGATGGCTTTGAATAGAGGCAGTGTGATAAATCAGCGACTGCCAGTCGGTATTCGGCACCAGATCAACATTGTTATATGTCGGAGTAATTTCATTGACTACGGTAGCATAATCTCTTCCTGACAGCAGATCAATCTTTTTCGACAATAGCTGAACACTGTACTCGCCGGAATAACTGAAATTGGCTTTGCCTGTTCCCTTCTGTCCGGTTTTTGTGGTTACAAGGATAACCCCGTTTGCTCCCCGTGAACCATAAATTGCTGTTGCCGATGCATCTTTAAGAATGTCCATTGAAGCAATATCCTCAGAGTTCAGAAACGAAATGTCATCAAGGATCACTCCGTCTACAACGAAAATCGGTGAACTGTTATTAAAAGTCCCTACGCCCCTGATGCGAAGAGTAGGTATGGCTCCCGGTGCTCCTGAGGTACTTGTAACCTGAACACCTGTAACTTTTCCCTGTAATCCCTGCTCAGGGTTTAGTGAGGTAATTTTTGTAAGATCAGCAGTTTTAACAGTAGAAACCGAACCTGTCAAATCACTTTTTTTAACGGTACCATAACCTATGACTACCACCTCGTTAAGCATTTTGGACTCTTCCTGCAGCTTGACATCTATCACTGTTTTACCGGCAACGGGTATCTCCTGTTTGGCCATTCCCAGCATGGATATGACAAGAGTATCATTTCCGGAAGCCTCTATTATGTAGTTTCCATCTATATCACTGAATGCGCCTCTTAGTGTATTTTTTACCTGTACCGATGCACCGGTAACAGGACTATTTTTTTCATCCGTAATTTTCCCTTTAACAGTCTGTTGTGAGAATACGGGTAACAGTATTAACTGTAATATAAAGAACAATGCCGACTTTTTCATATCAGAACAGTTATGCAGAGACATAACAACTTCGAATCAAAAAAGTTCCAAATCCTAAATCAGATTGACATAGAATGGACAGAAGGATGAAGAGTTTAACTTTTGAATTTTAGTCCCCACTTCTCAACACTTTCCGCTAATTATTGTTTAACCAGTATTTGACGTAATTGGCATTTTAAAAAACCGCCGCCGAAATCCTGTAATTCTGAATGCTTATGAATGGATTAGACAAATTATCTCGAAAAATGAGCACCCCGTTGGGTGAATTCAGGTATTATTCTCTGGGAGAATTGGATACGAATGGAAGAAGTATTGAAGAATTTCCATATTCAATAAGGATACTTCTTGAAAACATCGTCAGAAATTTTGATGGTGTGGGCTTCAGTCAGGTCCATCTGGATAATATTCTGAAGTGGAATCTGAATAATACATCCGGGGAAATTCCATATCTGCCTGGAAGAGTTCTCATGCAGGATTTTACAGGCGTCCCTTCAATTGTCGATATAGCTTCCATTCGTTCCGAAGCAGCACGGAAAGGAAAGAATCCCCGACTTATAAATCCACAGGTCCCGGTTGATTTAATAATTGATCATTCGGTGCAGGTCGATTTTTATAGCACAAACTATGCATACCGAAGGAATGTGGAACTTGAATACGAGCGCAACAGTGAAAGGTATTCACTCCTGAAGTGGGCGCAGTCATCATTTGAGAACTTCAATGTTCTTCCTCCGGGGTTAGGCATCTGTCACCAGGTTAATCTTGAATACCTGGCTAAAGTAGTCACAGTCAGAAACGGTGTCTTGTTCCCTGATACGCTGGTGGGAACCGATTCACATACTCCCATGGTGAACGGGATAGGTGTGATCGGTTGGGGTGTGGGTGGCATAGAGGCGGAAGCAGTAATGCTTGGACAGCCAATTTATATTATGCTTCCCGAAGTAGTAGGTCTGAAACTGACTGGCCATATGCTGGAAGGCACAACCTCAACTGATCTTGTTCTGACCGTTGCTGAACTACTCAGGAAAAAAGGGGTTGTAGGAAAATTTGTTGAGGTCTTCGGTGATGGATTAAACAACCTCACGGTGCCTGACCGTGCGACCATTTCAAATATGTCTCCCGAATTTGGCTGTACTGTTACCTATTTTCCCCCTGATTCGAAGACACTGGAGTATTTAAAGATTACAGGAAGAGATAAAAATCATATAGATACTGTTGAAAAATACCTGAAATCAAATCTTTTATGGCGGGAGAATGAAGAAAAAATTAAATTTACCGAGATCATGGAACTTAACCTGGAAAGCATCGAGCCTTCCATAGCAGGACCGAAAAGACCTCAGGATAAAATATCACTCGGTAATGTAAAAAACAGTTTTATAGATATCCTTAAGAAAAGCTATGAAAGGGCTTATGTTACACCCGAAACCAGGTCGGGCGGCTTATGGTCTAATGAAGGCGGACATCTTGAAGAACACATCAGTGAACCTGCTTCTGAATCAAAAAAAATACAGGAAGCAGGTATAGAAATAGAAACGAAGCCTGAAAAAATAAACGGACTCAAAAGTGTTACTATTAAATTGGATAATTCAGAGTTTCTGCTTAGTGACGGATCAGTAGTGATTGCTGCTATTACAAGTTGCACGAATACTTCAAACCCAAGCGTAATGATTGCTGCAGGACTGCTTGCAAGAAAAGCAGTTGAAAGAGGTCTGATGACAAAACCATGGGTTAAGACTAGCCTGGCTCCCGGATCAAAGGTTGTGACCACGTACCTTGAAAAGGCCAATTTACTTCCTTTTCTCGAAGCTCTTGGCTTTCATACTGTTGGTTATGGATGCACCACCTGTATAGGGAACAGCGGTCCATTACCGGTTCATATAAATAAAGCAGTGATCGATAATAAACTGGTGGTTGCTTCCGTGCTCTCTGGGAATAGAAATTTCGAAGCAAGAATACACCCTCTGATAAAAATGAATTTTCTTGCTTCACCACCCCTTGTCGTTGCTTATGCCATACCCGGAAGAGTGGATATCGATCTGCAGAATGAGCCTCTCGGGTTTGATCCGAATCTTGAACCTGTGTATCTGAGGGATATCTGGCCTTCAACGGAAGAAATCCAGGCTGTTATGAATGAAGTTCTCAACTCCGACGATTTTGTTTCGAACTATAAAAACATCTTCACTGGCGATGATAACTGGAATATTCTCAATACTCCGCGAAGTGATATATTCGTGTGGGATAACGATTCCAGCTATATCAGGGAAGCTCCTTTTTTTATGGATATTTCTGTGGAATCGGCTCTGACCACGGCTATTAAATCGGCAAGAGTACTGCTGAAGCTGGGTGATTCCATCACAACAGATCACATTTCTCCGGCAGGCTCCATTGGTGAAGATTCTCCGGCAGGCGAATATCTCAAATCACTGGGAGTGGAGAAAAAAGATTTTAACTCGTATGGTTCGAGGAGAGGAAATCATGAAGTAATGATGAGAGGAACATTTGCAAATGTTCGGCTTAAAAATGAATTGGTCACCCGGGAAGGCGGCTATACAATGTATTTCCCTGATAATGAAGTAATGACAGTTTTTCATGCTGCAGAGAAATATATGATGGAGCACACACCTCTGATTATTTTAGCCGGTAAGGAATATGGCAGTGGTTCATCGCGTGACTGGGCAGCGAAAGGAGTATCTTTGCTGGGTGTAGGCGCTATAATTGCGGAGAGTTTTGAAAGGATCCACAGAAGTAACCTGGTAGGTATGGGAGTTCTTCCTTTGCAGTTTATGAATGGGGAGAACATTGCATCGCTTGGACTGACGGGGTCTGAATCATTCGACATTTATGACCTCGACAATTTAACGCCAAATAAAGAGATCGAGGTTTTCGTAACAAGAATAAATGGCACAAGATCAAGATTCAATGCCATCGCCCGGCTTGATTCGGAAATGGAGATTGCATATTATCATAACAAGGGTATTCTTCAGTATGTATTAAGAAGTTTTCTTAAAAAGAACTAAATAACAACCATCATATCTATTATGAATTACAGAATTGAGAAGGACACTATGGGTGATGTTCAGGTTCCTGTTGAAAAATACTGGGGTGCCCAGACGCAAAGATCGTTGTTGAATTTCCCAATCGGTCCTCGTGCATCCATGCCGGTTGAAATAATCCATGCATTTGGATATCTTAAGAAAGCTGCGACTGTGACAAATTTTAAATTCGGATTGCTGTCGAAGGAGAAAACGGAAATCATTTCGAGGGTATGTGATGAAATAATCAGTGGGAAGCTCGACGATCAGTTTCCGCTTGTAATATGGCAAACCGGTTCAGGAACTCATACAAATATGAATTGCAACGAAGTTATTGCCAACCGGTGCCACGTTTTGCTCGGCAACAAATTGGGAGAAGGAAAAAGGCTGATACATCCGAATGATGATGTGAATATGTCGCAGTCATCGAACGATACGTTTCCGACCGCGATGCATATAGCCGCCTGTAAAAAACTTGTAGAAGATACAATCCCCTCAGTAGAAAGACTGATGAACACATTATCAATCAAATCAACTGAAATGGCTGGTATTATCAAAATCGGAAGAACTCATCTGATGGATGCGACACCATTATCTCTCGGTCAGGAGTTTTCAGGCTATTCCTCGCAACTGAAGCATGGGATCAGTTCATTAAAAACCACCTTGTCTCATCTCTGCGAGCTGGCATTGGGAGGAACCGCCGTAGGCACTGGTCTTAATACTCCTGAGGGATATGACAAAGAGGTCGCTGCTGAAATTGCCCGGCTGACCGGTCATCCATTCATAACTGCGGAAAATAAGTTTGAAGCCCTCGCCGCAAATGATGCCATAGCAGAGTCTCACGGTTCATTGAAACTACTTGCCATCAGTTTAATGAAAATAGCAAATGACATAAGATTGTCAGCTTCCGGACCACGTTCGGGAATAAGTGAATTAATCATTCCATCGAATGAGCCCGGTTCTTCAATAATGCCGGGAAAGGTGAATCCCACACAGACTGAAGCGATGACAATGGTTTGCGCCCAGGTCATGGGAAACGACACCACGATCACAATAGCCGGTTCCGGAGGTCACTTTGAGCTTAACGTTTATAAACCGGTTATGATAAACTCATTTCTGCAATCCGCTTCACTCCTGGCTGATGCCTGCAATGCATTTAATGATTTTTGTGTCGCTGGCATTGAGCCGAATCGTGATAAGATAGACCTGAATCTGAAAAGCTCATTAATGCTTGTAACGGCACTGAACTCACATATAGGGTATGATAATGCCGCAAAAATCGCAAAAAAAGCCTATGCTGACAATACAACACTGAAAGTAGCGGCTCTGGAGCTCGGATTATTGACTGAAAAGCAGTTTGATGAATGGGTTGTGCCTGAGAGGATGATTGGACCGGATAAGTGATATCTGAATTAAAAAACCCGATGCAGAGGGATTACGACCGATCCTCCTAAGGTCGGATCGATCGTGATCCCCAGAGGGTAACCTTGCAATCCAAATTACTGCCATACGAGCGCACTCGTATGGCATTTTTAATTCAGAGCCTTTCCTCATTCAGGCAGAGCCTGATTCGGACGGCTCTGAATTAAAAAACCCGATGCTGAGCATCGGGTGTAATTTGGATTGCGGAGAGGGGGGGATTCGAACCCCCGGTACAGTTTCCCATACGGCAGTTTAGCAAACTGCTGGTTTAAGCCACTCACCCACCTCTCCCTTTGCACTCAATAGCTTTAGCGAAGGAACTTTCTAATTTGCTCCTAAATCATGTGGCCTGATTTACGGAGCGCGACAAAAGTATGAAAACAAGCATAAAGTGCAAAATAAAACGGAATTTTATTTTAAACCTGCAATCAGATTGGTTATAAGCCTGAAATTCTCGATACTCTCTTCATCAAAATCGGTCAATCTTATCTTTTCTTCTTTAACATTCGACAGGAATCTGCTCAGGAGAAAATTACGCGGCAGATCTTTTTCTTTAATGTAAACCGAATTGGATACAGTTATTCCCTCCCTCGATTCAAGAATATGATTTTTAAAATCAAGAGTCGAAAGGAGATCTTCGGAGTTTAAAAATGTGTCGGGCATACGGATGATAACTTCCCGCTTACTGTTTTCGGTCCTGAATACCGAATTTTTCATGCTTTCGGCCAAATCTAACTCTGTATCATTGTCAAATAGAAGAACAGCAAAATCCATTCCCCAGCCCATAAGAATATTACATAACAACGGTATCGATGAAACATTGGTTGAGGGTATTACACAAACCTGACCTTTATAGCCTGTAAGTAACAGTATGGCATTTAACATGTAGAAAGAACCGGTATCGTTGACAATCATGTTAAATCGTTTCGCGGAGAACCCTGAATCTGCCATCGGATTGCCCAGAATACTCTGTAAAGGAGTAAGAGTATCGGGAGATGCCGAGGATAGCTGCAATGGATCAAGAATCCTTGAAGTACTCTTCAGACTATCAAGATCATCGCGCTGAACAGCGAGTACCCTGTGCAATTTATTTATCTCCACCAGATGGGGCGAATGAGTGGTATAGATAACCTGAATTTTATCCTTAATATCCTCAAATACTTTCAACACATCTTCCTGAGCCCTTGCATGCAGACTTACACCTGGTTCATCAACCAGAAGTACCATCTGCCTGTCAGCCACAGACGCTGATGCCTTCAATTCGAGATAAAACGAAAGAAACCATCTGACCCCCCTGCTTCGCTGCTTGGGGTAAAGTCTTTCCCCTTCATCTTTTATCCAGAATTCAAGATACGGTTTACCGGCCTTGCCTTCATAAGAAGAGTTATAATGGTCGAGTTCAAACTGGATGTGAATCTTATTATTTCTTCCAATTGATTGTTGCCAGAAATCATGAAAATTACGGGTAAGAGAATGATTGAGATTTTCAATTTTCTGCTTCAGTATACGGCTCGAAGGCTGCTGAAAAAATGAATAATCGAGATTTGCCAGGGAAAGAAAATTCCTGGCAGCCTTGTAACCTTCCACCTTCTCATTCCTGCTAACAATATCATCCATATCGATCCTGTTTGGCAACAGGCTTCCAAAATCCTCAAATAGCTCAAAAACCGGACAAAACTCAAAATATTTTTTCCCCAGAAATTCACTGTTATATTGTGATTTGTATGAATGTATCGTATCATTTACCTTGCTCTCCGCCTCTTCTTCAGTACTTCCTTCGATAACATAACCCGAAAGGGCAATATGATAGTCAAGCACGCCTTTAAGCAGTTCCCGCTCGGATCGTGTTTTGCTGTAGTCTGCAATCACGTCCTTCCATTCTGCATCAACATTATCTTCGAAGGGACGCATAAGAAGTGTCATTCTTTGATGACGTTCTTCAAGCTTAACAGAAATCTCTTTGAGATGGTTATCAATAACTGCACAATTTTCCAGATAATACTCTCCATCTTTCACCAACTTTCTTAATCGCTTGTTTGCCAAGCAGGATGTCGCTGATCTCAGCTCTCTGATTCTTTATTTCATTAAGTTTATTTTTAAGTCCGGGTGCAAATTTCATGTTTTCATCGCCGGCAGTTTTTTTTCTGAAGAGTCTGAATCCAAAACCTGTTTTCACATCCTCGGAGAGCTTTGAACGGATCTCTTTTCCTCTTCCACGCTGAGTACCGGCCAGTGTATCTTCCAGTTCACTTATTGTATTTATCTCTTCATCAAGCTTGAAAGTAACATCATTCAGATATATCCTCCACGCATCTTCAAGTGAATCGAGATATTCACTTATTTCACCGCTTACATGAATAACTGAGGAAAGATCAGCTATCCAGGTGCGCGTAAGTTCGAGATGAGTCAATCCGGAAACAACTCCTTAAGTTCAGTCCCCGGATTATCAGTATCTTTAACCAGCCATCCCGAAGGAATGCTGAAGCGGCAACTGACTTCCGGCAGAGTAAGGTCGCTGCGTAAAACATCCTCACTTATTACTCCTGAATAAAATACTTTCAGGCCTTCAAGAACAGAAGTTTTTCCCGATTCATTCTGACCGATGAGACAAGTAATATTATCGGGCGAAATATTCTGCCACCCCGTATCTACAATTGATCGGAAATTTCTTATTCTGAAAGCTTTAAGCTTCATCATTCTTATTAGAATTATAATTGAAATCCGATAACCAGAACATCATCCACCTGCTGGGACTTCCCTTTCCATTCGTTAAAAGCAGTTTCAAGTCTTTATTTTCTGTTGGGCCATCGGAAGCTCTTCGAATGAATGTATAATACGTTTGAAATGTTTGTATTTAAATTTCTTATCGGTTATTTCTCCGAACTGATCGGCGAAACCATCTGAAAAGAGATAAAATGAATCACCCGGCCTGGTGTCAATGCTGTTGTTATGAAATGAAGCTTCCTTTACAGGTGCAACACCAAGGGTCATCTTATCGGGCTTGAATTCAGTTAATTCCCCATTTCGTATCATAATAAGCGGTCTGTTTGCACCTGAATATTGCAGTTTCCCGTTTTCACAATCTATGACGCATAATCCTATATCGATACTGTCCTGTGCGTCGTTGCAGTTACCGGTCTGATGCAGAGCCTGCATTACTTTTTCCCTCATAAGATTCAGTATCCTGTTGGCATTCATATTAATGCCCGACTGCATGATCTCATTAAGAAAGCTAATTCCGAGAATACTCATAAGTGCTCCAGGTACCCCATGACCGGTGCAATCTCCGGCGGCTATGCACATTTTCTGCTTGTTGTAAAAAGCATAATAAAAATCGCCGCTTACAATATCGCGAGGGAGAAAAAGTATAAAAAGATCTTTGATCTTACCCTTAAGAATTGCCGGGTTAGGCATCAATGCACGCTGAATCATCTGGGCATACCTCAGACTTGCCATATGATCATTCATTCCCTGTTTCGGGATTAATGACAGCAGTTCCGGGTTATCATACACGTCAAGGCTCATATCAGGTTTCCATTCAAAGGAACAATAAATATACATTATTTTTGTTCCGATCCTATTTACTCAGGCATATTTTGAACTTCCCTTCGTTTCAGCAATACTACATTTTCCACGTGATGCGTATGAGGAAACATGTCTACAGGCTGAACCCCCGCTACAATATAATCTTCAGAAAGCATTTGTATATCGCGCGATTGCGTACCCGGGTTACAACTGATATAAACAATTCTACCGGGTGCGGCTCTGGCAATTATTTTTATAACATCTTCATGCATTCCTGCCCTGGGGGGATCGGTAATAATTACATCGGGTTTACCATTTTTGATGAAAAAATCATCTGACAGAACATCCTTCATGTCACCGGCGTAAAACTGAGTATTTGTTATCCCGTTTATCTCCGAATTTATTTTAGCATCGGCAACAGCATCATCGACGTATTCTACACCGATCACCTTGTTAGCGTGAGGTGCAATATAATTCGTTATCGTTCCTGTACCCGAGTAAAGATCATACACAGTTTCCGTACCTTTCAGATCAGCATAATTCAACGCTGCACGGTATAAAACCAGAGCCTGTTTAGTATTTGTCTGGTAAAATGATTTAGGGCCTATTCTGAATTTCATTTTATCCATCTCCTCTACCAGAAAACTGTCGCCCTTATAAAGTACAGGAAGCTGATCGTTCAGCGAATCATTTCTTTTTGAATTTATCACATACATGAGTGATGTCACGGAAGGAAACTCCGAGGCAATAAATTCAAGAAGAGCTGTCCTCTTCTCCACATCCTCATGAAAAAAGACCATAATCACCATAACATCTCCTTTCAGGGTGTTACGTATTACAATATTTCTCAGAAATCCCTTTTGTTCCCTCAGATCAAAGAACTCAAGATCATTTTCAACGGCATATTGTCTTACAGAATTCCTTATCGAATTTGAGGGTTCCGGCTGAAGATGACATTCCTCAATATCAAGAACCTTGTCAAATAGATCCGGGAATATGAAATCCGAGAGCGCCTTCCCTCTCATAGGTGTTATCCGAACTTACCTCCTCATTTGTCAGCCAGCGTTTATCAGAGAAAGTGTACTCAAGCTTATTCCTGTATAAGTAAATATCTTCTGAACCGATAATAGGGCTGATAACAGGGTCAGCTATCCTGCCAATTCTGGTGAGATTATCCTTAACCTGCTTTTCCTTATATTTTAACTGCAGTTCATAAGGGAGATGCTGCCATTTACAGCCTCCGCACACTCCAAAATGTTTACAGCGTGGTTCTATCCTGTCGGGCGAATAAGAGTGAAATTTCAACACCCTGCCTTCAAGATATTTTTTTCGTTTTTTAATAACCTTTAAATCAACTATATCGCCCGGGATCAGCATTGGTACAAATACGACCAGGTTGTCTACTCTTGCCAGTGCATTCCCTTCAGCTCCAATATCAGTTATCGTTACCTTTTCCAGCAATGGCAATTCTTTTCTTCTTCCCACTTATTTTACGTTTCGGTTTTAGAAATTAATTATTTTGTACTTTTCAAATCGTTAAGAAATAATATACCTTTTATCATGCACGGGATAGCACCGTCGCTGTGATCAACGCCTGGAACAACTTCCTTCTTTATTATATCAGCAGAGGTACCTGCGGAAATCATGGCATTGTACATATTCTCAGTCGAAACCGGATCTACCTGTGTATCACTTGCCCCATGTGTCAATAAAACAGGAATGTTAGTATGCCAGGCCTCAATACTGTTATTTACCAGGGCAGTTCTCACTGAAGAGAATTTTGGCAATGCAGCGAAACCTGAAATGAAATCGGGGGTTATCAATCCTGAAACTGAAGTAGTAAGCTGATCATTTATCTGGCCTGAACTAAGACTTCCCGTAAAGAGAGTGCTTAATCTTGATGCATAAGGCTCATTAAAGATATCAGCAGCAGGATTAGTAAACTGATCATACGCTGTATACGCATTCACTATATAAGCCAGGTAAACAGGCATAGGATAATTTGTCTTATCCACAATATTATTTAAGAGAAGAGAAATGTTGTATGGCCCTGCACCGCAGGCGCTTCCTTTCAGATTAAAATCATTCTGATAATCAAGTTCAAGCGATTTATGGAGGGCCATCGTGGCCCATCCGCCCTGGGAATAACCGAGCAGATAATATTCATTTTTAATTGTAATACCCGAAAACTCTGTGTTTCCAATCTCCCTGACTGTATACAGAAGATCAACAAGCGCTCTGACCGTAGGTTCTTTAATAAGATAAGGATGAGGGATCTGCGATGATTCTCCAAATCCAGGATAATCAGCAATCACCACAACATAGCCCATCGAGGCTATTATTTCCACAAGCTGATAAGTAAGATTGGAAGGATATACACTAGGGGCATCGGTATTAAGTGTATTTGTGCCATTCTGAAATGAAATAACCGGATAATCTCCGGTGGTAACCGGCACACAAATCAATCCGGATGCATTTATCTCATTGCCGGCGATCGTGGTTTTGTATATAACCTGATAAACATTAACATCGCTGCCCAGGAGCGGCTTAATAACTGAAACTTCCGGAAGAGCAATAGAAGCAAGGTCGATCAGACTGCTGATATTGTCCTTCTTGTACCCTATTGCAAATTTCTTTGAAACAAAGTATTTGTAGGAAGTGGTGCCCTGATCATCTTTCGTGCAGGACGAGATGATAGTTAAAAACAATACAATTGAAAATGTTAATTTCAACATTCCTCTGTTAATCTTCATGATTTTTTCGATTTTTACCGGTTAAAACTAAATGGCTTAACAGATTTCTAAATCTGCTGCAAAGATAACTGTTCAGAAGAGATTTTGTTTTCCTTATATTTGCAGACATTTAATATAATATATGGTTTCGGTTCAGGATATCTCAGTATCATTTGGAAGTTTTGACCTTTTAACAAATATATCCTTCCTGATAAATGATCAGGACAGGATTGGTCTTGCAGGAAAGAACGGCGCGGGAAAATCAACATTGCTCAAAATAATTTCGGGACACCAGAGCCCGACTTCAGGGATTATTGACATGTCGAAAGACGTATCAATAGGTTATCTGCCTCAACAGATGAAGGTTGATGACACAACCACCGTCTTAAATGAAACAATAACGGCATTTTCAGAGCTCATCGGTCTCTCTGAGGAAATCGAACACTGCAGTTCAGAGATTGCCAGGAGAGAAGATTACGAATCTCCTGAGTATCTGAATCTGTGCGACCACCTGACTGTGGTTGAGGAGAGATACAGAATGCTTGGAGGAACCAATTATATGGGTGAGGCGGAGGTCACACTTCTGGGTCTCGGTTTTGAACGCAAAGATTTTGATCGTCCTACAATGGAGCTTAGCGGAGGATGGAGGATGCGAATAGAACTGGCTAAGATCCTGCTGAGAAAGCCATCTTTGTTCCTTCTCGATGAACCAACCAACCACCTTGATATTGAATCTATTCAATGGCTTGAGACTTTTCTGTCGGGATATCCCGGGGCTGTTGTACTCGTGTCTCACGACAGGGCTTTCCTTGATGCTGTTACAAGAAGAACAATCGAAATATCCCTGGGCAAAATATACGATTACAAGGCATCCTGGTCAAAATATCTTGTTCTCCGCGAAGAAAGAAGGGAACAACAGATCGCTTCATTCAGGAACCAGCAGAAAATGATTGAAGAAACTGAAAAGTTCATTGAGCGTTTCAGATATAAGGCAACAAAAGCTGTACAGGTACAGTCGAAGATAAAACAGCTCGATAAAGTCGACAGGCTTGAAGTTGATGAAGAAGACAAGAGCTCAATAAACCTGAGATTCCCCCCTGCACCGCGCTCTGGTACCGTTCTTGTGGAAGCTGAAGGGCTAACCAAAAAGTATGGCAATCTGACTGTCCTGAATAAAATCGATTTTAAGATCTCAAGAGGCGAAAAAGTTGCATTTGTAGGCCGCAACGGCGAAGGTAAAACCACCCTGTCTAAAATAATTATCGGAGAACTTGACTGGACAGGAAACCTGAAAATAGGACATAACGTTAAAATCGGTTATTTTGCACAGAACCAGGATACACTTCTTGATGAGAACAAAACTGTTCTCGAGACTATTGATGAAATAGCAAAAGGTGACATACGAACGAAGATCCGCGATATGCTCGGCGCTTTTCTATTTCGCGGTGATGATGTTGAGAAAAAAGTTAAAGTACTGTCAGGAGGTGAAAGGGCAAGACTGGCTCTTGTGAAACTTCTTCTTGAGCCAAGCAATCTTCTTGTTCTTGATGAGCCAACAAATCACCTCGATATGCGTTCTAAGGATATACTCAAACAGGCATTGATAAAGTTTGACGGCACATTAATTGTGGTTTCACACGACAGAGACTTTCTGGATGGAATTGTGAGCAAGGTTAATGAATTTAAACACAATAAGATAAAGGAACATATCGGAGGAATATATGATTTTCTCAGGAAGAAAAAGATAGAAAATCTGAAGGAGATAGAGAAAAAAGAGAAGACCAGGATTGAAACTGTAAGAGAAAATCCATCCTCCAATAAACAAAAATATCTCGAAAAGAAAGAATATGAGCGCAATCTCAGAAAACTGAGAAAGAGACTGGAAGAGTCGGAGCAGATAATTGAAAAGATAGAAGCCGAAATAATTGCAGTTGACAAGTCATTTATGGAACCCGGTAATACTTCGGAAGCGCATGATGATGATTACAGGAAATACCAGGAGCTCAGGGAAAGGCTAAATGATGAAATGAACAAGTGGACGCAGTACAGTCAGGAGGTTGAAGAATTTTTACAAAATAACAAATAAATGGATTCACTTCAGTTTGAAAAAGATTACAGAATTCATGTTTATGAAACCGGCCCTGACGGAAAACTTAGTCTCTTTTCTCTGTTTAATTACCTCCAGGATATTGCATCCGATCATGCCATTAAACTAGGGTTCGGACGCGATGACCTCATGAAAGACAACAGGTTCTGGGTCCTTTCCAGAGTCTACGCAGTGATAGACATCTGGCCATTTTGGGAAGACAGGATAATCATCAGGACATGGCCTAATGGCACTGATAAATTATTTGCATTACGAAACTATGAAGTAAGCTATCCCGATGGAAGGCACATAGCAACCGGAACATCATCATGGTTAATCCTTGACATGACGACAAAAAAAGTACAGAGACCCGATTCGATATTGAATCAGTACAACACTGAGCTGTACCATTCAGACTCTCCATTAAGGTATTCAGCTAAAATCGAGCCTGCAACTGACCCATCCACAGAGTCACCGGGGTTCAGGGTCAAAGTAAGTGACCTTGATGTGAATCTTCATACCAATAATGTACAGATACCTGAAGTGGGTAAGCGATAGTTACAGCCTCGATTTCATAATGAATAATTATCCTCAATCGACTGAAATTAACTATCTTGCAGAATCCAGGTTTGATGAAGATATTTCGATAAAAACATCTTCTGAAAATAATTGTTTTAATCATTCAATATACAGAGTGAACGATAATAAGGAACTTTGCAGGATCAGAATCGAATGGCAAAAACATTTGCAACAATAAAAACATCAACACAGGCATGAAGAAATTTCGTTACATCAGGATCGTTTATCTGCTTTCCGGGTTGCTGATAGCTTCAGCTTTCAATTCATGTAAAACAACCCAGCAGGCGGTTGACTTCAAGGATCTCTCCTATCTTTATAATCCAACGAAGAGCCCCATAAACCCGCTGTATAATGTTGTTAATCAGTCTGATGAATCATCGCTGTTAACTGTGAGATTTGCCACAAGAGATTTGTTTTTCTCCACGGCAAATGCCCAGGGAGTAGCTACCGCATCAGTACTGCTTACAGTTAAACTGTACAATATGCAACAGGGCAGGGAGCTTACAGACACTGTTGTACAGAATTTATCAATTCTCAGGGAAGAAGGAAGAAGCGAATATATTTTTGATGTTCCGCTCAAGGTTGAACCGGGCAATGAATATCTGGCTGAAGTTAAAATCCTCGACAGGCTAAGGTTAATCGTCGCCCAGGACTTTGTACAGTTCAATACAGTTTCTCCCGACAACAGGTATAATTTCAAGGTAGTTGATCATTTCGACAAGAATGAACTGTTCACACCTGTCCTCAGAACTGATGAGTTCGTCAACCTTGTCTATGAACGCGGACCAGTTGACAGCCTTTATATCTCATTTTATAAACCATTTAAAGAAATACCCGACCCGCCTTCAATGCTTTTACCTGAAAAGATCCTTGACTATGATCCGCAAAAAATTGTTGCAATACATTATTCTGACACCATGCCAATTATGTTTCCAAAAGAAGGCATATATCTTTGTTCTGTTGACAGGAATATCAAGGATGGTTTTACATTCTTAAACCTCGGACCAACTTATCCGAAAATGACCAATCCGGAAACGATGATCGATCCGCTTGTTTACCTTGCCACACAGGATGAACTGATTGCAATGAGAAGCGCAGTTAAGCCTAAGGCAGCCCTGGACGATTTCTGGATTAAGTGTGGAGGAAATGTGGATAAGGCACGTGAACTTATCAGGATCTTTTATACAAGGGCTCTATATTCAAATTATTATTTTACATCATATAAAGAAGGCTGGAGGAGTGAGAGAGGTATGATATATATAATTTACGGACCACCCGATAAGGTATACAAAACCTCTGAAGGGGAGAGCTGGGGATATAAAAAACCGGCTGTCAGATCGAGATGGGGTGGCAGGTTTTCGGTTTCAGATTCCTATCTTTTCTTCAATTTTAAAAAAAGAAATAATGCCTTCTCTGATAATGATTTCTTTCTGAGCCGCAATGAGACTCTTGTTACTTTTTGGGATAGAGCCATTACAAGCTGGAGAAAAGGAATCGTCTTCCGGCTCGATAATCCGAAAGACTTTTAGGCGGCATCAAGATGAATCTTGTAGATCATGGATTTCTTCTGAATCAGGAGTTAATGCCTGAGAATTACGTCGTTAACGAATTAATAAACACATTATACATATTTTATGCAGAAAGAAACAGATTGCATTTTTGGGTTACATGCAGTGATAGAAGCTATAAAAGCTGGAAAACAAATTGACAGACTTTTGATAAAACAGGGATTGCAGGGATCTCTTTATCATGAGCTAATGACTGAAGTGAGGGCTCATAATATTGTATATCAGATTGTTCCTGTTGAACGAATTGAGCTGGTAACACGAAAAAATCACCAGGGAGTTCTTGCCTGGCTTTCTGTGATTGAGTATCAGTATATCGCCAATCTTCTTCCAATGATATACGAAAAGGGAGAAGATCCTCTGATTATTGCGCTTGACGGAGTATCAGATGTCAGAAACTTTGGTGCAATAGTCAGGACCGCCGAATGCCTGGGAGCACACGCAATCATCATTCCGGAAAAAGGATCTGCCAGGATAACAGCAGATGCAGTGAAAACCTCTGCAGGAGCTCTGCATTCATTTCCTGTATGCAGAGAAAAAAGTATCGTCCGTAGTATCGGGTTTCTGAAAGAGTCGGGGTTAAAAGTGTTTTGCGGAGGAGAAAAGTCAGGACAAAACGCTTCGGAAACAGTTTTAACAGGACCGGCAGTATTAATCCTTGGCTCTGAAGATAAGGGTATTAGCCGTGAACTAGTTGCAATGGCTGATAATCAGATCAAAATTCCTATGACAGGCACGATTGAATCACTCAATGTATCAGTAGCCGCCGGTATTCTCCTTTATGAGATTACCAGGCAGAGATCGGCATGACCTATTCGATAATGCCCCGGATCCTCTGGTCAAGTTTCTCCTGATCGCTGGTAAATGATGCAAGACCAGCCAGTGTCAATAAGGTATCGGGAGCGATTTTGCCCTCACTTATCTTATCGGCCCATCTTGAATAAACAGGTATCTTGCCATCAGATGCGATGTTGATCTTTTCTTCCCTGGTAAGAGAAGGAAACATGTCTTCGCATCCTTCTTCGTGAGCAATATGAATTAATTCGATTCCTGTTGCAGGTAATTTGGCAGCAAGCCGTTCGGAAAGCTTGAGAACTTTATCGTCAACTTCCCAGAACTTTTCAATATGAGCATTTTTTGCTGAATCAAACATACTGACTTCATAATCTTCATGTGTCCTGGAGGTGAATTTTCCTTTGATCTCCTTATGACCTGCGGCAGCAACTTTTGGAGGCATGGTAAAGACATCAACACCTGCAAGCAATTCAAGCTGCTGATAGCTTCTTAAGCTTGCAGCAATCTGCTTTGTCTGCCAGGGATTATCTGCAGAAAGTCCTGTAACCCAGTTCTGTGAAGAAATAACAGCTTTTTCCCCCGCGCCGGAACCGTCTCCAAGCTTATTGTCATTCATAAAAGCACCTATCCTGCCGAGAAAAACATTTACATAGTCGGGTCTTGAAACACGTGTCACCAGTACATTCTCCCGGGCACTGAAGCCAAGTGTAAAATTGACTTTTACCCCGGAATCCTTCAGCAGCCGTGCTCCTATTAATCCTTCAGCAGTATACGGGACTTTTACAATGAACTGCTCCGGACAAATATCATGAAATCTTCTGCCAAAGTTGAGAATAGCTTTTATATCATGCGCGGTATCGGTATGAAGTTCCACACTGACATATCCTCCGAATTTTGAAGCCAGTCTTAAGGCATGTCGTGCGTTAAGGATAAATGCTATCTCCTTAACTCTTTCTTCCTGAGGCAAGTCCCTTACAACGCTCTTTGCCTCAGATATAAAAACATCATAAATACCTTTTTGTATCTCACTGTTAAGCAGTGTATTATTTGTAGTAAGCGCCGCCATTTCTGCCGACCAGTTTGCTTCGGCTTCTTCTATGTCACCTGTATCGAGCCATAGTTCAGTACCGGTACTGACAAGCGACTGCCAGAATGGATCGCTTTTGCCGGTTACATGTTTTTCACTAAGGTTTTTCCAAACGAAATCACTGATTCTGGTATTTATGTCGGCCATGGTTTCAAATATTGGTGTGAATAATTAATCAATTTTTCATAATTGCTTTCAGGTTCCAAGAACTACAGGATCATTCATAATGGCATGTCCTTAATTATTAGTGGCAAAAATAGATAAATTATCAATCCGTCTCAATGAATATTTTTAGCTTTACATCATTCTGTTAAAATAAATTCGCTATGAGAACAATCGTTTTGCTGATAATGTTTAGTATAACACTTACAATTCACGCCCAGGGCAACTTTGATAAATATTTTACAGACAAAGTATTAAGGTTCGATTTTATGCTCGCAGGCAACAACCAGAAAACCACAGTATACCCTGTAGGTATGAAACAGGAGCCATTCTGGGCCGGGTCAGACATCAATCTGATCAACACTTTTAATACCGGGAACTTTAAATACGAACTGTTTGACAGTACAGGGAACACACTCATTTACAGCCGTGCATTCAGTACACTTTTCCAGGAATGGCAGACAACGGCAGAAGCAAAAACAACCGAAAAAAGCTTTTACGAGGTTGCTACAATGCCATATCCAAAAGAAAAAGCAAGGTTCATTCTCAGCATACGTCAGCGCGACGGACTTTTTTCCAAATTATATGAGACTGAAATTGACCCAAAGAGTATCTATATAAGGAAAGAGAATCCGGCAGATGCTAATATCACTAAAATTTATTATGCCGGAGATCCACATACCTCGGTGGATCTGGCATTTATTGCAGAAGGATATACCTCGGATGAAATGGGTAAGTTCAGGGAAGACGTCAAAAAGATGGCAGATGTACTATTTGCAGAACCTCCTTATAATGAGTATAAAAATAAAATAAACATCTGGGCTGTTGAAGCAGTTTCGCAGGAGTCAGGGACAGATATTCCGGGCGAAAATATTTTTGTGAATACTGCCTTGAATTTCAGTTTTTATACCTTCGGCATTGACAGGTATTTAACTACCCAGGACATTAAATCCGTTAACGATTATGCCGCAGTTGCACCGCACGATTATATTATTGTCCTGATTAACAGCCCCAAATATGGAGGAGGCGGTGTTTATAACTACTATTCCGGAACGACTACGGATCATGCTCTTTCGCCAAAAGTCTTTGTTCATGAATTCGGCCATGGATTTGCAGGACTGGCAGATGAATATTATTCCTCATCAGTAGCGTATGATGAGTTCTATCCTCTCAATGTTGAGCCGTGGGAGCCAAACATAACAACTCTTGTGAATTTTGATTCAAAATGGAAAAAGATGATCACCAAAGGTACTCCTGTACCGACTCCTGCCGAAGATAAATACAGTAAGGTCACAGGCTTGTTTGAAGGGGGAGGATATTCTGCAAAAGGTATTTACCGGCCGGAACTGGATTGCCGTATGAAAAGCAATAATTCGAAAGGATATTGTACTGTGTGCCGGAACGCTGTAAAAGAGACGATTGAGTATTATATAAAATAAGTCCCTTCGAAAATCAATTTATTTACCCCATTCCGCTTCTCGGAAGTAAATTGAATTTCTTCGCTCCCCTTGGGGTTGGGGTAGACGAAGAAAATCAATTTGCGATTTTGGGGGAAGTAATTATTATTTCTTCCTGTCAATAAGATAGAAAAGTACAAGACTCAGACCACCGAATAAGAATATCATCGATACGTAATCGGGCCCGTTTGGCATAACATCCATTGATTCCAGAATAGCTCCGGCAATTATTCCAAAACCTATCCCCATGAAAAGCATGCCGAGCTTAAGGGTGAGTTTATTCCAGCTGAATAATGAAACCTGCCCTTCTTTTCCGGTGTTAAAAAGACTGGCATCTGCTCCTTTATCTATAAGAGCCATTCTTTCTCTGTTACGTGTGGTGACACTGACATAGTAAATTCCAAATACTGTGGCGAACAATGCGATAAATCCTACTAATACTCCCATGACTTTAATTATTTAATGTTGGTTAAGAACTCTTTTTAAACCTTAGACTACAGTAGTTGTTTTACGGTTACAAAAAAAGATTATTAAATTAATTTACATTCATGGTAACCTATTAATAACTTTACACGTCAAACAGGAAGAATGGATAATAAAGCTGACATAATATATATCGGGCAGATCCTTGGAGGGAACAGCAATGCCTTCAGCTTTATTGTCGACAGACACAAAAATAAGGCATTTAATCTTGCTTTCAGAATTTGCGGTAACCATGAAGAAGCGGAGGAAATAGCACAGGATTCTTTTCTGAAAGCTTACCGGTCCCTCAGAAGTTTTAAGATGAAAAGCAGTTTTGCCACATGGTTTTACAGGATTGTTTATAATACAGCTATATCGAATGTGCGAATAAAAAAGAAAGGAATTCTTTCACTCGAGGATTTTCCGGCTGATGCCACCGACTTTATAGGCAGTAATATGAGCGAAGAAGAAGCAGAATCGGAATACAGAAATTCTTTGATTAACTTCGCCCTGCAAAAAATCAATGAAGAGGAACGGGGTCTGATCAGTCTGTTTTATTATGAGGAGATGAGCACAGAGGAGATTTCGGCCGTAACAGGTATAAGCAAGGCAAACATTAAAGTGAAACTATTCAGGGCAAGGCAAAAAATGCTCGGGATAATTGAGAAGGTAGAAAAGAAAAAATATATATATCATGAATAGCCAGAGTAATTATAGTGATGATCTTCTCAGGCAATATATCACTCCGGAGAAGAGAGAGGAAGCACCTGAAGGATTTACTTCAAAGGTTATGCTTGGCATAAGATCAGAAACAGACCCTTCAGGGGTTACTGGTTATGTATGGATGAAAAACATAGTACCTGCTGTCTCAGCACTTGTAACTTTATTGTTGATTGTAGCCGCGTATCTGATCCCTGATAGTCAGTCAGAAACAATGGATCTTCCGGTACTGAAGCTTCTTAATAATATAAAATTGTCAATTCCGGAACTGGATCTTTCCTCAGTTTTCAAACTGACATTTCCTTCTGTTACCCTATATGTTATAATAGGAATCATCTGTCTTACAGTTTTCGATAAGGCTCTCTCAGGAATCTTTAGAAGAAGTCAGAAATAAAAGATACAGACTTCGAATTTAAAAACTTTACAGACTTTCGACCTTACAGACTTTCGACCTTTGAATTTAGTCCTTTGGCATTCAGTGACCTGCTCATTGCATTCAGTATCTCAACAACCCCCATTTTAACTTCACAGCTGCCATTAAAATGAACGATCATTGCGCATTGTTCTGCCTGGACTGAATCATGACCACACACTTCCACTAACGATTTGATGACGTGTTCAAATGTGTTTATATCATCATTATAAAGAATGAGTGTGCCTGATTCACCGCCGCTTTTAAACTTATCATCCCTGTGTAATGTCTTTTCTTTCATTTGAGATTATCAAATAGTTTTTTTGCAGATTCTATCGGAATTTCTTTCCTGCCTAACCATGAAACAACCTGAGATTCCTGATATCCGTTCCTTTTTAACAGGTCAGCATATTCCGCAGCCGAGTCAAATGTAATGAATTTCCCTATTAAATAAGAAATTTTACCGTCTGTCCGTTGTATTACATCCATGCCTCTGTTGCCTGCAAGCTTCCTGATTGTTTCAACCACATCTTCCGTAAGCGGACTTGATGTCCTCATTACTTCTACCCTGAAGGTGAGCGTCCTGGTGGTAGTATCTGCCTTAGCATCAGCCATAGCCTCAATCTGAACAAAAGGCTTTGACCCCCATTCCTTCTCAAGCTGAGCAGCTCTGTCGGAAGATACTTTTTTATTATCTGCAAGTGCTACCACAAAAGCATCCCTGAATCCCTTGCTCCTGGTAATTGCCAGGGCTTTGGCCGCATCTGACGATTTCCGGAACATTCCCACATAATAAATTATCTTATCAGTACCTGTAATTCTGAAACCAAAAGCCGGAATGATTCCCTTGAAATAGGAAGGCAATACCGGATTCCTTAATACAGCAAGCTGGATCCGGTAAATCAGACCCTGAGGGACCTCTGGATCAATCACTATTTTTGCTTGTGGATCACTTACCGGAGAAGCAAGCACTTCAAAATAGGAAAATATATCTACCTGTGGCCTGGTTGATTTCACTGGTTTTGAAGTATCTGATTGCTTATCGTCCCGATTGCCGGCATTTGTCTTTGCAACTTTGGTTGTATCTGTTCCTGCCTGAAATACCGATTGCCCATTTATCAGACCTGAATTACCAGTCGTTCCCATAGCAACCTGAGCCTCCTTGTATTTCTTATCAGCATTTGCCTGGTATGACGCAACAAGTTTTTCGTTATCATTAATCTCAAGTTTCAGGGCAAGCTTTTCAGCTCCTGTAAGAAGTTCCAGATCCTTCTTCTGCTTAACGAGAATTGAAGATACGGAGTCAGCTTTATACTGAAACTCAACAGCCTGACTGAGTATTGTTTCGTATTTAGCAGGGATATTGCCAACAACAACCTTTTCCGGGGTAACCGGGGCAGTCTCTATTATCTCAGGTTTAACCGCAGCTTCCGGCTCCTGCTTAATTTCGCTGGTCTGTCTGATTTCGTTTTCCGCTATTTTCCCTTTTTGCCGGGAACATTCCATAAGATAATCCGGAACTTTCATTTCTCTTGCAGCCTTTTTTCCTGCTTGTTTTGTATAAGAATTATAAGCTTCAGTGGCTTCTGCAAAACGGCCTGACATCTGATTGGCACGCCCCAGATAGAATAACCCGTCTGACGGCAATGTCCTGATATTCCCTGCGCTCTGAAGGGCCTCCTGCAGCAGATTTGTTGCCTCAGCCGGTTGCCTGTTCAGTTTTACCAGGCATACTCCTGAATAGTATTTGTAAAGAGGATCTTTGCTGTAAGTCAGGAGCAGCTCTCTGAATTGTGTGTATGCTTTCTCATAATCACCCTGTGAAAATGCCTCAAAAGAAGATTGACGCGTGGGTTTTGCCTGAACATCCTGTGAGAAAATCAGAGGTATTTGGACAATCCATAAAAGGCAATACAGAATTATATGTTTCTTCAATTTCATAATTTTTGTTTCAATTAGCATACACTTGATTCTCAACGCATTTTATTGTGATAATATTGCTTCAGATGAAGTTTTATGTTAATAACAAATGATTGATTTTTTGCAAATAACAATTCAAACTTCGTAAATTTACCCATAATAACAAAATAAACTAATCATGATACAATTAAAAGAGGGGATGAAGGCCCCTGGTTTTGAAGGTATCGATCAGAGTGGCAAGATCTTAAAGCTGAGCGATTTTACAGGAAAAAAGGTAGTTTTGTACTTCTATCCGAAAGATAACACTCCTGGCTGTACGGCAGAAGCATGTAATTTGAGGGATAATCAGGACTCATTTATAAAAAAAGGTTTTGTGGTTATCGGAGTTAGTCCCGACTCTGAAAAATCACATAAGGGATTTGCAGAAAAATATGCTCTCCCCTTCCCCATTATTGCCGATACGTCAAAAAAAATCCTCAATGACTACGGTGTCTGGGGAGAGAAAAAGATGTACGGAAGAACTTTCATGGGAGTCATAAGAACAACATTTATTATAGACGAAACCGGTATAATTAAAAAAATAATCACAAAAGTAGATACAGCTGGTCACACTAAACAGATTTTTGACATGTACAATCAATAAAACTATTTATATGAGCAAAGAAAGAAAAGAAATAAATAAAGATAAGCTCAAGGCACTGGAAGTTACCCTTGGGAAAATTGAAAAGGATTTTGGCAAGGGAACTATAATGAAGTTAGGTGATCACGCAATAGATAATATACAGGTCATTTCTACAGGTTCTATAGGGCTTGATGCTGCACTTGGAATCGGTGGAATACCACGAGGAAGAGTCATTGAAATTTATGGTCCTGAAGCTTCGGGAAAAACAACGCTGGCTATACATTGTATTGCCGAAGCACAGAAAAACGGAGGTATCGCCGCAATAATCGATGCTGAACATACATTTGACAGGAATTATGCTGAAAAACTGGGAGTCGATGTCGAAAACCTACTGATTTCACAACCCGACAATGGAGAACAGGCTCTTGAAATTACCGATAATCTGATCCGTTCAGGCGCAATTGATATTGTTGTTATCGACTCGGTAGCCGCACTTACCCCAAAAGCTGAAATCGAAGGCGAAATGGGCGATTCAAAGATGGGTCTTCAGGCAAGACTGATGTCACAGGCACTACGAAAACTCACTGCAAATATTAACAAGACAAACACCTCATGCGTCTTTATCAACCAGCTCAGAGATAAAATCGGTGTAATGTTCGGCAACCCTGAAACAACAACCGGCGGTAATGCGCTTAAATTTTATGCTTCCGTGAGACTCGATATCCGCCGCTCAAGCCAGCTTAAGGATGGTGAAGAAATTATTGGAAGCCGCACACGTGTTAAAATCGTGAAAAATAAACTTGCTCCTCCGTTTAAAAAAGCCGATTTTGATATTCTCTATGGAGAAGGAATTTCTCAGCTCGGCGAGATCGTTGACCTGGGAGTCGATCTTGAAATCATAAAAAAAAGCGGATCGTGGTTCAGCTACGGAGAAACTAAACTCGGTCAGGGACGCGATGGTGTCAAGCAGATACTCAAAGACAATCCTGAACTATACGATGAGTTAAAAAACAAAGTTGCAGAAGCCCTCAAGAAATGATTATGAAAAAAATACTTATACCGGCAGTACTCCTGGCAGTATTCGCTGCCACCTCTTGCAGGCAGAATCCTCCTGCTGAAATAACTACATTACCCCAGTTCAACAACCAGCTCACTGATGCCGAAAAAACTGGCGGCGTAATGACTCCTGAGATAATGTGGAAATTTGGAAGACTGGGCTCATTTGCGCTCTCTCCCGACGGCTCCACTGTATTATATACTGTCACTGATATTGATCTTCAGAGTGAGGCAAGAAGGACAAATATCTTCAAAACATCAACTGCTTCCGGAACACCTGTTCAACTGACAACCGACGGCGGAAGCTCGCCACAATGGACAAATGCAGGTAAATCTATTGCTTTTGTCAATAACGGAAAACTGTTTATAATGAATGCCGATGGCTCAGGTGTCACGGAAATAAGCGGCATAGGCGAATTTGAATATTTCAATATTTCGCCTGACTCTAAAAGTATCTACTTCACACGACGGGTTAAACTCGATCAGACTGCTAATGAAAAGCACAACCTTCCGAAAGCACATGTCAGGATTATTAATGATCTGATGTACCGTCACTGGAACTATTGGAGTGATTATTCATACAGCCATATTTTAGTTGCCAGCCTGAACAGGAATTCAATATCCGGCGCAAAAGACATAATGGAAGGGCAGCGTTTTGAATCACCATCTGCGCCATATTTTGATGAAACAGAAATTAGCTGGAGTCCCGACGGAAAAAATATAGCTTACACTTCTAAAAGACTCTTTGGAAAGGAAGACGCTGTAAGCACAAATTCTGATGTCTATCTCTATAATATTGAATCGGGGAATGAGGTTAACATTTCAGAAGGCAACCTGGGCTACGACAGATATCCTGTATTTTCACCCGATGGCTCTATGCTCGCTTACCAGAGCATGGAAAGAGACGGATATGAGGCAGATCTCGACAGGCTCTTTATCTACAACATGAAAGATGGAAAGAAATACCAGATCGCAAAAGACTGGATCTTTGATGTTTCAAACATCACATGGAACGGCGATTCAACAATATATTTTGCCTGCTCTCATCTTGGTACATCACAGATCTTCAAAACAGAAATTCCCGGAACAACAGTCACCAGCCTGACAACAGGTGTGCATAATATGGGACCATTCATTCTGAAATCAGGCATCCTTGTTTCACAGATTACTTCAATGTCGATGGCTCCCGAGCTATCCACAGTTGATCTGAATACTGGTTCAATAAATCAGATTACAACGATCAATAAGCCCATCTATGATAATATTAAAATGGGTAAGGTTGAAGAAAAATATATAAAGACAAAGGATCAGAAGGATTTGCAGATGTGGGTAATATATCCTCCCGGTTTTGATCAGACAAAAAAATATCCTGCGCTCCTTTTCTGTGAAGGCGGTCCTCAGTCATCCCTTGATCAGTTCTGGTCATATCGCTGGAATATGCAAATGATTGCCGCAAAAGGCTATATCGTTTTTGCACCTAACAGACGAGGTGTTTCAGGGTTTGGACAGGAGTGGAAAGAAGAGATCTCAGGCGACTATGGTGGAAAAAACATGCAGGATTATCTCGATGCTACTGATGCAATGGCGAAGGAACCATTTGTTGACGCACAAAAAATGGGGGCAGTAGGTGCAAGTTACGGAGGTTTCTCAATTTTCTATCTTGAAGGTATTCATGAAGGCAGATTTAAAGTCTTTATCTCACATTGTGGTGTGTTCAATTTTGAAAGTGAATATGGGGCTACAGAAGAACTCTGGTTCCCTAATAAAGATTATGGCGGACCTTACTGGAAAAACCTGCCGAGCTACAAATACTCGCCACATCTGATGGTGGAAAAGTGGAAAACACCAATACTCATTATAACCGGACAGAATGATTTCAGAATCCCCTATACACAGAGTCTGGAAGCATTTACTGCTGCTCAGTTACATGGCGTCCCCAGCAGGTTGCTGTTCTTCGAGGATGAGTATCACTGGGTAACCAAACCTCAGAATTCCATAATCTGGCAGCGTGAATTTTTTGAATGGCTCGATCAGTATTTGAAATAGTCCGTAAAGTCTAAAAGTCAAAAGTCCGTAAAGTCTAAAAGTCAAAAGTCCGTAAAGTCTAAAAGTCAAAAGTCCGTAAAGTCAGATTTCACATGACTTTATGGACTTTCGACTTTATGGACTTTCGACTTTACAGACTTTCGACTTTACAGACTTTCGACACTCAAAAGCCCCATCACTGTTCCTACCTTTTCCTCCATTGGCAGATCACCTTCGATCCAATAGATCTTAATACCTTTACGCTCCATTCCCCTGAACCATGTCATCTGTCTTTTTGCAAACTGATGAATGGCAATTTCAAGATCTTTAACCATTTCGGAATATGTAATTTTCCCCGCCAGATAAAGCGTAATGAACTTATATTCCAGCCCATAATAGATCAGTGTCTCAGAATTGACTCCCCTGTCGAGAAGATGTTTTACCTCCTCGATCATTCCAGCATCGAGACGTTGTTTAAGCCGTTCAGTTATTCTCTTTCGTCTGGAGTCCCTGTCAATCATTATGCCTACCAGGAGAGCTTTAACTTTTGGAAACCCGTTTCCGTGACGAGTGTTTGATGTGTGCGAATGTTCAATCTCAATTGCTCTGATCACTCTCTTCCTCGAGTCGATATCAGTACTGTTATGCAGATTCTTAAAAGTGGCAAGGATGCCTTTCAATTCCTCCATCGATTTTTTCTCAAGTTCCACTCTTAATCCACTGTCGGGTGGTACTTCATACATCTTATATCCTGAGATTATACTGTCGGCGTACATTCCTGAGCCTCCGCAAACGATTGGAAATACATTTCTCTTCTTAAGGTCTGAATATATCAGATTGAAGTCACGCTGGTATTCAAAGACATTATATTTATATCCCGGTTCCGCTATATCTATCAAATGACATGGGATCCGTATTCCATTAACAATATAGTCATCGTAATCCTTCCCTGTTCCAAGATTCATCCCTCTGTAAACCTGCCTTGAATCGGCGCTTATTATCTCTCCCTTCAATTTATCAGCGATAGCTGCGGCCAGGGCAGTTTTGCCCGAAGCAGTCGGTCCGGTGACCACTAATAAATCATAGATCGAATTCACTTCAGGGCTGATATTAATATTCATTTCTATCGGTAAAGCAATATAACATAAATTTCTTTAATTTTGCCGGCATTCAAAACTGATTTTTAATGATAAATGATTTCTTGATCTTTAAAGTAAAATACATTCTTACTAATCCGGCAAAGGCCTGGGAAACAATCTACTCTGAAAACAAATCTGTAACTTCCGTAAGAAACAGCCTCTTGTTGCCGCTTATACTTCTTGTTTCTGTCTCAGCAACAGCCGGCTCTCTGATGTACACAAATGCCGAAATGTCGGGTATTTATTCTTTATTGACAGGGATAAAGACCTTCTTTTTATTTTTTGTTTCTGTTTATGCTACAGCCCTTATTCACAGAGAGATAACTTATCCTCTGGATTTAGGAAGAAACTTTGCGGTTTCGTTAAAGCTTATCTCATTTTCTTTAGTTCCATTTCTTCTTTGCCAGGTCCTTAGCAGTTACTTTGAATCTCTTCTCTTCATAAATGTACTGGCGTTCTACGGCCTTTACCTGTTCTGGACCGGTATGGGAATAATGCTGGCACCCCCTGCCTATAAAAAGATGCCTATGCTTATAGTAACATGGATCTCATTCATTGGTATATTCGTTGCAAGTAATCGTCTTTTTACAATGATCATGGACAGGATCTATTTTAAATTCTTCTGATAAGATGAAAGGTGGAACAGCAAATATTGTAATTAAGAATAAAAAATCATCCCATGATTATGAGTTTATCGAAAAATTCATTGCCGGCATCCAACTTTCAGGGACAGAGATAAAATCGCTTAGGCTCGGGAAAGCCACACTTTCAGATTCTTATTGTTTTTTCGCCAACGGCGAGCTTTTCATAAGAGGGATGCACATTGCCGAGTATTGGTGGGGTAATCTTAACAATCATGATCCTCTCAGGGAAAGAAAGCTTCTGCTTACTATACGCGAATTAAGGAAGATCGAAAGGAAAACAAAAGAAAGCGGTCTTACAATCATTGTCATCAAAGTCTTCATCAACGACAGGGGATTGGCGAAAGCAGAAATCGCAATCGCGCGCGGGAAGAAAGAATACGACAAACGTGAGACTCTCAAGCGTAAGGATGCATCAAGAGAGATGGATCGTATGAGAAAAGTCTGAGCAAAGCTGAATTCAGAAGTTTGGGCTCAGGAGATATCTTGAATAGAATTTTACAATATAATCAACCGCCTCATCGGCTGTGTCAACAAGCGTAAACAGATTCAGATCATCCGGTTTAATATTATGCTCTTCGGCAAGCATCTCATCTTTTATCCAGTCCATCAGGCCTCCCCAGTATTTTTTGCCAACCAATATGATAGGAAATTTCCCGATTTTCCTTGTCTGAATTAATGTGATTGCTTCGAAAAGCTCATCAAATGTTCCAAAACCGCCCGGGAGCACTATAAAACCCTGGGCATACTTCATGAACATCACCTTTCTCACAAAGAAATGATCAAATGTTATAAGCTTGTCAGAATCGATAAAAGGATTCGGATGCTGTTCAAACGGAAGATCTATATTTATTCCTACTGATTTACCTTTACCTCTTGCGGCACCCTTATTGGCCGCCTCCATTATGCCAGGACCACCGCCTGTAATTACCCCGTAACCATTTTGTGTGAGCTTGAAAGCAATGTCTTCCGCAAGAATATAATACTTGTTGCTTTGAGAGGTACGGGCAGAACCAAAAACTGATACGCATGGCCCTATCCTTGCAAGCTTCTCAAACCCTTCAACAAGTTCTGAGATAATTTTAAATATTCGCCATGAATCTGTGGTATGAATCTCATGCCAGGTCTTCTCTTCAAAAGCATCTTTTATCAGATCAGCAGGTTTCTCCATTTTGGATTATGATATAGAATAATTGGAATCAAATATAATTAAATTCTCAGCCCTTAAGTTCTTCTTTAAGGTAAATACCTGTATAACTTTCTGAACACTCGGCAAGTTTTTCAGGTGATCCTTCAAAGAGGACATTCCCCCCCGCTCTACCGCCTTCCTTACCCAGATCTACTATATAATCGGCCATTTTAACTACATCGAGATTATGCTCGATTACAATAATTGTGTTGCCCCTGTCAACGAGCTTATTAAGGACATCAAGCAATACGTTTACATCTTCAAAATGCAAACCCGTTGTAGGCTCGTCCAGTATATATAGCGTCTTGCCTGTGTCGCGCCTTGCAAGTTCAGTTGCCAGCTTCACCCGTTGTGCCTCGCCGCCTGATAGTGTAGTCGATTGCTGCCCAAGCTTTATATAGCCCAGACCGACATCCTGAAGTGTCTTTATCTTATGGTATATTGAAGGAACATTAGCAAAAAAATCAACTGCTGCATTAATAGTCATTTCAAGGACATCACTGATTGACTTTCCCTTATATTTTACTTCGAGTGTTTCCCGGTTATATCGCTTCCCGTTACATTCCGTACAATGAACATAAACATCGGGAAGAAAATTCATTTCGATCGTTTTCATTCCTGCGCCTTCACATCCTTCACAGCGACCTCCTTTTACATTAAATGAAAACCGTCCGGCGCCAAAGCCCCTGATCTTTGCTTCAGTCGTCTGTTCAAAAAGTTTTCTGATATCCGTAAAGACCCCGGTGTATGTTGCAGGATTTGATCGCGGAGTCTTGCCAATCGGACTCTGGTTTACCTCAATGACTTTATCGAGATTCTCCAGACCCGTTATTTCTTTATAAGGAAGCGGGGCTTTGCCGGAATTATGGAACTTCTTTGCAAGTGCGGGATGAAGTGTCTGGTTAATAAGTGATGATTTACCACTGCCGGAGACACCTGTAACACAAATAAGTGTACCGAGAGGCAGAATTACCTCCACATTATTGAGATTATGGCCTGAGGCTCCTGAGAGGGTCAGGAACTTGCCGTTCCCCTTTCTTCTCTTTTCAGGTATATTAAACTTCTTCTTATTATTCAGATACGAGGAAGTAAGTGTATCCTGTTTCATAAGCTCGGCAGGATTTCCATAAGCAACAACAAGCCCGCCAAAACGCCCTGCTCCAGGTCCCATGTCGATTACGTGATCTGCCGACAGGATCATCTCCCTGTCGTGTTCAACGACAATCACCGAATTACCGGCATCCCTTAACTGCTTCAACGCAGCTATCAATCGCCTGTTATCCCTCTGATGAAGACCAATGCTCGGTTCATCAAGAATATACAGAACATTCACGAGCCTTGATCCGATCTGGGTAGCCAATCTTATGCGCTGGCTTTCGCCTCCTGAGAGAGTCCTCGCTCCCCTGTTCATTGAAAGATACTCCAGACCAACTTCAAGCAGGAATCCAAGTCTGGTTCTGATCTCCTTCAGTATTTCAGAAGCAATCTGTTTTTGTTTCCCGCTCAGCTTCTCCTCAATTGTTGATAAAAATTGAGACAACTCCTTTATATCCATTGCAGACAGCTCTCCGATATTCTTATCGGCGATCCTGAAATAGAGTGATTCTTTTTTCAGACGTGTACCATTACATTCGGGACAAACATTATACTGCACATACTGATCTTTGATCTTTGTGCCGTTTTTCTTTCCATTAATGGTCTCAATATTACCGACAAAATTCACTACTCCTTCAAATGTCAGGAAATAGTTGGAAGTCATGCCTAAAGGAGTATTTGATAACTTGAGCACCTCTTCCGATCCATAGAGCACTTTCTTCAGGGCATCCTCAGGGATCTCTTTTATCGGGGTATCGAGCGTAAACCCGTTTTTCTCGGCTATAGCTTCAATCTGCCAGAAAATCCAGGTGTTTTTATATTTTCCAAGTGGCTCAATGCCTCCCTTTCTGATACTGAGTTCATTATCGGGTATGAGTTTCGCTTCATCGATACTTGAGACCTCCCCGAGGCCATTGCAATTCGGACAGGCACCCTGTGGTGAATTAAATGAGAATGTGTGCGGAGCCGGCTCGTTGTAAGACAAACCTGTTACCGGGCACATCAGATGACGGCTGAAATATCGTGGCTCATTTATTTCGCTGTCAAGAACCATCATAACTCCATCGCCCTGATCCAATGACATCAGAATAGAATCAGTAAGTCTTTTATCAGAGGTATCACCGACTTTGAATTTATCGACAACAAGCTCTATAAAATGGGTTTTATACCTGTCGAGCTTCATACCTGGAATAAGCTCCTTAATTTCGTTGTTAATACGAACATTCAGAAAACCTTTGCGCCTCAGATGTTCGAACAATTCTTTATAATGACCTTTTCTCCCTTTAACTATCGGAGCCAGAAAATATACCTTTTTGCCTGTAAACCTGGCTTTTACCAGCTCAAGAATCTGAGAATCGGAATATTTTACCATTTTTTCTCCCGAGGCGTAGGAATATGCGTCGGAGGCCCTGGCATATAAAAGTCTGAGAAAGTCATAAATCTCAGTTATGGTGCCTACAGTTGAACGGGGGTTCTTATTGGTGGTTTTTTGTTCAATTGATATGACCGGACTTAAACCAGTTATCTTGTCAACATCTGGGCGTTCCATTCCACCAAGGAACTGACGTGCATAAGCAGAAAGAGTCTCCATATAACGCCGCTGGCCTTCAGCATAAATTGTGTCGAACGCCAGAGAAGATTTTCCGCTGCCGCTTAATCCGGTAATTACAACAAGCTGGTTCCGCGGAATAGTTACATCTATATTTCTTAAATTATGAACCCTTGCACCAAGGACATTTATCTCCTCATTCATTATCACTTCTCCTCAACAAAGATCAGTTCATTTTTTCAGGTTTTATAATATTGCGCATCCCCTCTGATGGTATCTTTATCAGATACTCCTTATGTGGTTTTGGTGTCAGGTACGGTTTCCTGAGCCAGGGATTAAGAAATTTCAACATCTTATAATTGGTGCCGAACTTCCCGGCAAAAGCTGAAAAATCGGTAATCGCACTATCAACTTTTACTTCGAAATATTTTAATTCGGGGAATAAATCCTTTTCAGTAAGATTAAATCCGTATTTCTGAGGGTCTGTAATAACAAGTTTGTAGGCAACAGCTCTGAATATATATCTTGCCGTCTCTTCAGTTAAAAGAAGATCATAGTAATTATTCTGATGCTGAATTTCGATCTGCTCACTTATACCTCCTCTTCCGCCATTATAAGATGCTGCCGTGAGTGTCCAGTTACCATATTTCTGGTATGATCTGATAAAATAATCACAGGCAAACTGTGTCGACCTTTCCACGTCATATCTCTCATCAACAACTGTATTTATTTCCATGCCTTCTTCCCGTCCGGTGGCAGGCATGATCTGCCAGAAACCAGTTGCCCCGGCAGGAGAAACCATATTGCTGTATTCACTTTCTGCTGCCACCAGGTATTTGAAATCATCGGGTATATTATTTTTCCTGAGGATCTTTTCGATAAGCGGCAGATACCTGTGTGCTCTCATGATTATCAGAATAGTCGACGAATGCCTGTAAGCGCTTGTGAGAATCTCACGTTCCAGGCTTTCCCTTGTATCGAAATTATCGAGTGGCATTTTCTCTCCGGCAAATGTAACCTCTGGGGGCAGTGTAAATGATTTAATTTTATAAACGGTATCAGCAACCTGCTGACTCACCGTCGTCGGTTCAACGTTGCCTTTAAAGCTCTGAGCAATTGAGAGTATGATAATTATAGTTCCGGCAAGAACGAAAGCGGTAAGTAATGTTTTCCTGTTTATATTGATCATATCTGTAGAAGCAGTTTTAAATAATGTGCAAAGGTAACATTTTTGCACCTTAAAAATAATCGTGGTAAGTGGAAATTAATAACTGAAAATTCTGATCAGGAATCAGAATTTATAAGAAACACCTGAGAAGATTCCGAAGGAGTAAGGATGTAACAATGAACCTGAAGATGAATTGAAAGGGTTAAGATAATACCTGAACATCGGCTCGAGGTTCAGGGACAATTTACCCGAGAAATTATACTCCATACCCATTCCAATTGAACTGCTGAGAGAGAGAGGATTCAAACCTTTTGTATCGCCGATCTCATATTTACTGCCATTCATGGTAGTATATACCGAGTTATGCACCAGCAGATTATACGACATCCCTCCTATGAGATTTATGCCAATTGTCTTATCAATTACTTTATATCGAAGAGTAACGGGCAATTCGAGATAGCTGAAACTCTGTGTCAGAGAGTTATTTATGTATTGAAGGCTTGCTTTCTTTGGATCAAACACATCCTTTGTGAAAGCTGTCATAACTCTGCCGGAAGCATCTGCATTAAGAAATACGTCGGGGTTGTTTGCTGACACAACACCTGAAGAAGTTAATACTTCGAAGTTGTTGTCGCCTTTAGTGTTGTCATATTGCTTAAATCCTCCGAAAGAATTGATTCCTTCTACCTTTTGTCCGAGAGCAGAATAATAAAGACCCGACTGAACGCTGAAACGCTTGCTAAGTTTATATGAAAAGGCCACGCCACCTGAATACGACATAAGAGGTTGTTCCGATGACATCAGCTGGTTCGAAAGATCGCTTCCCGAGCTAAAACGTGAATAATATGTCGGAGAAGCCATTGCAGCAATTGACCATCTCTCTGCCGGTTTCTCATCATTATCAGCCGGCATGTATTGTATTTCAGGGTAAAAGATATCTGTTGAAATATTATCAGACGATGGATGTGATGTCAGTAACTGGTCACTCTTTATCCCGTCATCTGTAATGGCAAGATTCTTATTATTCATAAAATGGTAAACACGACCCGGAGAGGAATCAGAATTATCTGTTCCGGTTAACGGAGTGGCATATTCAGTTTCATTTGAAACCGGTAATTGATTATCTTGCGTTCTGCCCTGGTAAGAATTGTTTTTTTGCTTATCAACTGTTATTGGTGAGGGCTCAAGCACATTAAAGGCGATGGCTGCTTTTGAGGATTCCTGTGTAATTCCGCGAGTATAAGTGTAAGTCAGCAATCCTATGGTTACAAGTGCTGTAATGACTGCTGCAACTCTCAGGAAAACTATCGGACGTGATTTCACCCTTCCGGATGCACTTATCCCATCCCAGACATCAGACGGAGGCAGAACCTCAAAATCTTTAAGCCCGTTTCTGAACAGCAGATCTATATTTGCCCCTTTTTCACTCATTTACAGCCTTCTTTTTCAGCCCGGTATATGACCCCACTCTCCTCTGAAGAATAACCCTTGCACGGGAGAGATTCGATTTTGAAGTACCCTCTGAGATATTAACCATCTTACTGATTTCTTTGTGCGAATATCCTTCTATAGCGTACAGGTTAAACACCATTCTGTATTTTGTTGGTAATTCCCTTATTATATCGAGTAAATCATTTGCCTCCAGTCCTGCAAAATCCTGATTGTCAGGTTCTGATTTAGGCTCCTGAATAGTATCGATATCATCAACACGGTAAAGGTTATGTCTGCTCCGGAATTTTTCCAAAGCCGTATTAACGGTAATCCTTCGCATCCAGCCTTCGAAAGAACCTTCATTTTTGTAACGATCGAGATTTTCAAAAATCTTTATAAATCCTTCCTGTAATATATCTCTTGCTTCCTCATCATTACCCGAATACTGCAGACAAACCGCGTATAATTTGGCAGCATGTCGTCTGTACAGAAGTTCCTGATCCCTCCTGTCTCCTTCAAGACAACCTTTTATTATTTTCTTTATCTCCGACAAGTACTTCCTATACTTTGATTGAGAAGATAAAAATAAAAAATAATTATCTCAAATCCCACTAATTCTGTAAAAGAATGATGGAATTTATTTACAAATGGTTGCGTTAAGAAAATTTAAAGCAGCGACTTACAGATGTATCACCTCACCATATGCCGCTGCTGCAGCTTCCATGACAGCTTCCGACATAGTAGGATGAGGATGCGGCGATTTAATAATTTCGTGAGCCGTGGTTTCAAGTTTCCTTGCTACAATTATCTCTGCGATCATCTCTGTGACATTTGCGCCGATCATATGAGCGCCAAGCAGTTCTCCGTATGTTGCATCAAAAATAAGCTTTACAAAGCCATCTTTTGCACCTGCTGCACTTGCCTTGCCGGAAGCGGTAAACGGAAACTTCCCGACTTTAATTTCATACCCGGCTTCCTTTGCTGAAGCTTCAGTATATCCGCATGAAGCAATCTCAGGAGATGTATATGTGCAACCAGGGATATTATTATAATCAAGAGGTTCTGCCTCAAGACCCGCAATCTTTTCAACACAGATAATTCCTTCTGCCGATGCAACATGTGCCAGAGCTGGTCCGGGAATTATGTCGCCAATTGCATATATCCCTGCAACCGAAGTGCGGTAATAATCATCAACTATGACTTTCCCCTTTTCTATTTTAACGCCGATGGTTTCAAGACCAATATCTTCAATGTTTGTAGAAATACCTACGGCGGAGAGAACAATTTCAGCATCAACAACTTCCTGTCCCTTAGGTGTCTTAATTGTAACTTTGCAAAGCTTTCCTGAAGTATCAACTGACTCTACTGTGGATCCGGTCATCACCTTCATGTTTATTTTTTTAAAGGAACGCTCGAGCTGTTTTGATACTTCCTCATCTTCTATGGGAACAATCCTTGGTAAAAACTCAACAAGTGTAACCTGTGTGCCAAGTGTCTGGTAGAAGTTAGCAAATTCACTGCCTATTGCCCCCGACCCCACTACCACCATTGATGCGGGCAGTTTGTCGAGGGTCATTGCTTCCCTGTAACCTATGATTTTCTTTCCATCCTGCTTAAGATTCGGAAGCTCTTTTGATCTGGCACCTGTTGCAAGCATAATATGCTGTGCTGTGATCTTTTTTTTGCCGCCATCGGTATCGGTCACTTCAACGGTGTTCTTTTCGGTCAGACGTCCATATCCTTTAATGTGTTCAATATTATTTTTCCTGAACAGGAACTGAACTCCTTTGCTCATGCCATTGGCTACCGACCTGCTTCTGGATACCATTGCTTTAAAATCTGGTTTTGTCTCTCCGGAGATTGTAATTCCATAATCAGACGAATGTGTAAGATACTCGAATACCTGAGCACTTTTAAGTAGGGCTTTTGTAGGAATGCACCCCCAGTTCAGGCAAATTCCACCTATTTCTGCCCTCTCAACTACCGCAACTTTCATTTTCAGCTGTGATGCCCTTATTGCTGCCACATAACCACCTGGTCCGCTACCAATTATTATAAGATCGTAATCCATATTTTTGTATTTTAAAGTAAAACGTTCTGAAATAAAAACTTACCTCATAACCCCCTTCCCAACCTTCCCCCAAGGGGGAAGGAGTGAAACCATCCTTTCCCCCTTGGGGGAAATAAGAAAGGGGGTATTCAAATAAAAATTATTCAATTCTTTGATATTTTCATAGTTATTAAAGTTCCCAGTTTAACTAGCACCCAGATAATTACAAGTGTAAAAATTATTGTAGCACCAACCGGAATGCCCGCGTAATATGAAATTACATATCCGGTAGCCGTTCCGGCAAATCCAGCTATAACCGACCATATAACAATTTTAAAATAAACTCTGGTAAACAATATGGCAATATTCGGAGGAATGGTAAGAAGAGAGATAACCAGTATCACGCCTGCCATCCTGATGTTCAGGACGATTGTCAGCGCTATCAGCGAAGTTGTAATATACTTGAATACATCGACATATGAAGAATATGTCCGGGCAAAAACCTCGTCAAACGAGATATAGAGAATCGTCCGGTAGAAAATGCCAAAGTATAAAATGAGTATCACCGACATTGTTCCGAGAGCAATAATATCAGCTTTTGAAACAGTAAGGATACTCCCGAAAAGATAGCTCATGAGGTTTGGAGTATAACCGGGAGTGAGATAAATAAAGATTATCCCTATTGCCATTCCGAAAGCCCATAAGATCCCTATAGCTGAGTCTTCACGGATCCTTTGTTTAACCGAGAGATATTCAACACCCAGTGCCGATAAAATTCCGAATACGGCTGCTCCAACCACGGGATTAATTCCCAGAAAATATCCGATTCCTATTCCGCCGAATGAGGCATGAGTTATACCACCGCTTAAAAACACCATTCTTTTTGAAACAACGTATGTTCCTGCCAGTCCGGCTGTAATACTCGCAAATATTGCGCCGAGTAAACCCTTGATTATAAATTCGTATTCAAATATGCTGGTTTCCACTATTTATGAAATTTAAGTACAGTATGCGGAACCACTCCATGGGTTATCAGCTGAATGGGACATCCATATGCAAGCAGGTCCTCATTTGATATCTCTGAAGAAGGATGATAATGCAATCCTCTGTTTACGCATGCGAATGATTTGATATGGGCCGATATTGTGCCAACGTCGTGGGATACCATAAGAATTGCCATTCTACTGTTGAGGACTCTCAACTTCTCATAAAAATCATTTTCAAAAGTGGTATCTACAAAATTCCCGGGTTCATCGAGTAATAATAACCGTGGATCGCCAATAATAGCTCTTGCAAGGAAGACTCTCTGAATCTGCCCTCCTGATAATTCGTTGAGATTGGATTTAGCCATTCCTCCAAGACCCAGTTCTTCAATTACAACCTCCGCCTTTTTCTTGTCTGCCGGGGTCATTCTTGTAATTATCCCTTTACCTATCATCAGTCCTGAAAGTATAATGTCATTAACCGATACCGGATAGTTAATATCGCCGGTAGAAATCTGTGGCAGATATCCGATACTCTTCCCATTTAAAAGCTGATCATTGAATATCAGATCGCCCTTTATTGGTTTAAGTAAACCGAGAATTATTTTCAACAAGGTTGTTTTACCGCCTCCGTTCGGACCAATCACGCCGATAAAATCCTGCTCATGCACCTTGAAATTAATATCCTGTAATACAACATTGGCCCCATATGAAGCTGATAAAGAACGCATTTCAAAAAGATATGCCATTAAAATATTTATTTAGAACTATCAGTTAAACTTTTATGCAAGGCGTCAATAATGTCCGAAGTTGACTTCTGCCAGTCTTCAGCCAGGGGATCAATTATGATGATACCAGCCCCGATTTCATTCGCAATGGCTTTGGCATTCTTTGCATCATATTCTCGTTGAACAAATATTGAGGTCAGATGATCTTTTCTGGCACGATCTATAAGTTCACGCAGACGTGAAGCTGTAGGCTCTTTCCCGTTAAACTCAACCGGAATTTCTTCCAGCCCGTAATCTCTTGCTAAATACGCCAGATTAGGATGGTAGATCATAAAACATTTTACCGGGGAGTCTGAAAAGTATTTTTTCCCCTTATCATCCAGTTTCTGTATCTCCGTAAGGAACAGAGCGTAATTTGTCTCGAATATCTGCTTTTTAGGAGGATCAAGTTCACACAAAAAATTCTTTACTGATGAGGCAATTACCATGGCACACTTTGGGGACACCCAGTAATGAGGATCCGCGCTCTCAACATGGTCACTTTCATGATGACCGTCGGAGTTAATTGGTTCAATACTATCTCCCAGTGACAGCCTCTTCATGGTTGAGTTCGCCTCATAGAAACGGCCGAGCCAGTTCATTTCAAATCCAAGATAACCATTGCTTATATAAGCCACCGATTTCATGAGCTTATTAATCTGCCCGGGGAATGGCTCATATGTATGTGGGTCGGCACCTGCAGGAACCATTATGTTTACCGAAAACTCATCACCTGCAATTTTCTCCACAAAATATTTGAATGGGGCAATACTGACAGTGATAATTTTCTTACCCGGTTCAACACCACTTCTTCCGCAGGATATAAAGAAAACGCTAAGCAGAAAAAAGAATATTTTTCTCATTATGACGAAAAGTGATCAATGGCACAAATTTAACATATAACAGAACAAATGGTTTAAGTGTTGCAAATAAAATAATATAAGTTATTTTTGAAACAGTTTAACCGAATATCCACTTCCTTCAGGATGAAGAATAAAGGAGAGATACTGGCCTCAGTACTTAAGAATTTTAGTGACTGCTGTTTCTTCCTTCATAATACAAGGGAGTTCGATGTGGTTGAGAGCATTATGAATGAAGGATTTTTCTTCGAGAGCCAGCTGTCTCACTCCACCGACAGGGTCAATCCATTTGAATCCATAGAAATTTCATATTTTCTGTTCCATAGGAAGGATTACGGATCATTCACTATAATTATATCGATACCTAAACCTACTTATGATTTCTATACAGCTGTATCGAATAAAAAAGATATCGGAATAGAAGAAGTTCTGACAATAACTGACCCGTATTACGGTGATAATGATGAATTGATCTATACCATTTCGCCTAAACATATACTCGGCTATTTCAATATTAAAACTGCAGAATTTTATCAGAACCATAAATGGGATCCGTTTTTCAACAACTGGAAGCTCAGAGGCGGAAGAATTGTCAGGAAAAAGTAAAGGTTTGCCCCCCTTTTTGCCCCTCTTTTTTGCCCACCTTTTTTGCCCCCCTGCCCCATAGCCGTCAACCTAAGAGGTAAGGTGCAGAAATACAATGGGTTAAATTTCCCCTCCTTTCTTTCGTCACATCTTTTTTCCTCTCAATACTGCCATTTACAAAAATGAAGCAATGAAGTATTCGTTATAATGATCGGGAGATCCCTCAACTCATCCATCACATATCCAGAGCTTTAGAGACAGGATCAGAGGTGGATGAGTGAGGGATCTCCAAGGTTTGATCAAATTTCCAAAATAATATTGACAGAAAGATGTGATTAAAGATTAGCTTTGAAAGGAGGGGAAATCTATATAACTGAATATCTATCCATTAAGACCTTTAGTTCTCTTCAAGTTCTTCTTAAGTTGACGTCTATGGGGTTGGGGGGGCAAAAAAAGGAGACCAGGCCCCACCCGGTCTCCTTTAACATCGGAATGAAAAAACTAGTAAGCCTGCAATGAAATCTTAAAGTGCCCTGTTGCTTTGGTTGAGGAAATCTGAAATTTCCAACCCCCTGTTTTATCCTGATTTTCTGTTTCAGATATTGTGAACGACTTTCTCCAGTTGAGATTGCCGGATTCATCGATTAGAATATCAGAATAGTTTTTACCGTTTGGCATGATAATTTTGATACGTATATCACCCGATTTACAATCACCCATTACCGACATCACGACTGACTTTGTTGTCTTTTCGACATCAAACGTGTAATCCTGTGAAAATGTGTTGTCTTTTACTGTCTTTGAAAAGTCCCATGTAGTTCTTTCCTCACCTCCCATGTGCCCATAGAATCCGCCCATATCATCAGAAATGACGAATGGTTCGTTAAAATTAAAGGATCTGTTGCCTCTTGGCAGATTCATAAAGATTTTTGTTCGCTCCCTGTTGGCGTTATCCATATCTTCCTGAGCTTTTTCCATATCATCAGAGTTCTCGTCGAGATACTGTTCTGATACATCCATGGATTTTTTTTGATCAGACATTGCTTTTTTCTGTTGCTCAATTGATTGCTGCATTTTAATATCCTTATCTTTATCTGACTTGGCCTTGTCCTGCCCGCTAACCTGTTGGAGAGAGAGAACTGAGATAAGAAAAATAACTATTAAAGAAAACCTGTACTTTTTCATGACTGCCTCGTTTTTAGTTTGACATTGTAAAGATACGATGCCGCTGGAGGTTCCATTGTTAATGAAGGGTTAACGTCGGGTTAATGTTTGAATTGCAAAACCCGGATATTGATAAATTAAATAATTTTGAGGGAGTAAAATACTAAATATGAAAAAGAGAAACACAGTCCTTATTTTTGGAGTTTCATCAATCTTAATACTGATATCTGTACAGGTGTTCATTATACGAGGTGTATGGAATCAGAAGAACGAATTGTTTGCGATAAGGTATTCAGTCAGGTCACAGGAAGCTCTGGGTTCCATATGGCGCGATATGGGAACGAGCGGATTCGATACCCTGCAATATGTGCTGGATCACTATGCCTCCACTCAGGCAATTGAAGAATTACATAAGGCGAAAAATGAAACTGAGCTGGCGGAAACCAAAAAAGACATACTTGACTATTTTACGAAAGCAGCCAACCAGGAACAGGATCTCTCCGGCCTGCTGGCAAAATATTTCGAATCGCGGAATTACGATAAGAATTTTAAGTTTAAGATCATAATTGATAATATAGATATAATTGACAATGATACTATAAATATTTACCGGAAAAATGGACTCTCCGGAGCTTCCGAACGTGGAAGAAGGCAGTTTAATTACATTAATGCCGGTTCAACCATACTGATAAGGGAACCATACATGGAAGGCAATAATTTCAGGTTCAGGTTCGAATACTTTATTGATTTCTCTGATAAGCAGAGACAAGTTTGGGAAGAAACATCACTTTCACTGGCTATGGCAATACTGAGTATTCTTATAGTGGTTATAATATTCCTGATAACGTACAGAAACCTGATGGAAGAAAGACGCCTCTCCAACCTGAAAACCGACTTTATAAACAACATGACTCACGAGTTGAAAACTCCATTGTCGACAATAACTGTTGCAGGAAAAACACTGGAAATGCCTCAGATGAGGGGTAATGATGTTAAGATTCTGGAAACAGCCAAACTTATTGGAAAGCAAAGTGTACATCTGAACCAGCTGATAAATATGATTCTCGAGATAAGCATGTGGGAACGGACTCAATTTCAGCTTGATAAGAGAAAAGTTAAGATTGAGGAAATAATGGATGATGTTTTGGAAAGCTTCAGATCGGGAGGCGGAAATAACGCAGAGATTAGTAAAAAGTATAATTTCGGCTCTGCCGAAATTGATCTGGATGTGGTTTATTTTACTACTCTGATGAACAATCTGCTCTCAAATGCCGTCAAATACTCCGATAAGAAACCTGTAATTGATGTGGAAGGATTCACCCAGGATAATAACCTCTGTATCAGGGTTGCAGATAACGGAATCGGCATCAACAGGATAGATCAGAAACATATATTTGATAAATTCTATAGGGCTTCAACAGGGAATATTCATAAGTTCAAAGGCCTTGGTTTAGGTCTATATTATGTAAAAAAAATTGCAGAAGCTCACGGCGGTGACGTCACAGTGAGCAGCAGACCGGGAAAAGGAAGTACCTTTACCGTATATATTCCTTTAAATTCATAAAATTCCGGAAGTACGTATGAACAGGTCATGTTATATACTTTTGATTTTAGTCTTTGTCTTCTCTCCGATAGCTTTGTTTGGGCAGAAAACTTATTGTAATCCGATGAATCTCGACTATGGCTATTGCCCGATTCCAAATTTTACCGAGTCAGGAAAACACAGGGCCACAGCGGATCCGGTGATTGTGATGTATAAGGGTGATTATTATTTATTTTCAACTAACCAATGGGGTTACTGGTGGAGCAATGATCTAAACCACTGGAACTTTATATCAAGATCGTTTCTTAAGCCATACCACAAAGTTTACGATGATTTATGCGCACCGGCAGTTTGGGTCCAGGGTGATACATTGCTTGTTTTCGGATCAACATATTCAAATAATTTTCCTGTGTGGATGAGTACAAACCCCAAAGCAAATGAATGGAAGGAAGCCATAGATGCCTTTACAATCGGAGGCTGGGATCCGGATTTTTTCACCGATGATGACGGGAAATTATATATGTATAATGGGAGCAGTAATGCCTATCCTTTGTACGGCGTTGAAGTCAACCGCAAAACATTCGTCCCTCTTTCTGCCAGAAAAGAGTTATTGCTGTTAAACAACGAACGCTATGGATGGCAGCGTTTCGGAGAGTACTCCGACAACACTTTCCTGGATCCGTTCATTGAAGGAGCCTGGATGACGAAACATAACGGAAAATACTATCTTCAGTATGGTGCTCCGGGAACAGAAATAAGCGGGTACGCCGATGGTGTTGCAGTCTCAGATAATCCTCTTGGAACATTTATTCACCAGTCAATGCCGTTGGCATATAAACCAGGTGGATTTGCCCGTGGAGCTGGCCATGGCGCAACTTTCAGGGATAAATGGGAAAACTACTGGCATGTCAGCACAATATCAATTTCCGTTAAAAACAGTTTTGAGCGCAGACTGGGTCTCTGGCCTGCCGGTTTCGACAAAGATGATATCATGTACTGCAATACTGCCTTCGGCGACTACCCTCTCTATCTTCCCGACGGAAAAGAAAATCATCTCGAAGGCAGATTCACAGGCTGGATGCTTCTGAATTACAATAAACCTGTACAGGTCTCCTCATTTCTGCATGGGTATCCTCCAAATAACGCGGTAGATGAGAGCATCAAAACTTACTGGTCGGCAGCTACAGGAAATACGGGTGAATGGATTTCAACCGATCTTGGGGAGACTTCAACAGTAAGAGCCATTCAGATAAATTACGCCGATCAGAATGCGGCACTTATGGGTAAACAAACGGATATCTTTCACCAGTATAAACTTTATTATTCCTCAGATGGAAAGAAATGGACAATACTGATAGACAAGAGTAAAAACTCAACAGATGTGCCGCACGACTATGTTGAACTTCCGAAACCCATAGAAGCCCGGTTCATAAAAATGGAAAACATACATATGCCAACAGGGAAGTTCGCCATAAGCGGCTTGAGAGTATTCGGGCTGGGGCACATCTCCAGACCTGATCCAGTGAAGAATTTCATTGTTTTGCGGACAGAAAAAGACAAAAGAAGCGCGTGGATAAAATGGACACCTTCAGATAATGCTTATGCGTATAACATATACATTGGAACAGCACCTGATAAACTCTACAACTGCATTATGGTCTATGGTGCAAACGAGTATTGGTTTAAAGCCATGGACAAAGAAATCCCTTACTATTTCTGTATTGAGGCTCTAAATGAAAACGGCACTTCAAAACTGTCAGAAATAATTAAATCACAATAAGTTATGGTGATTTTATTGCAAGGATGCCCAATTTGGGCGTCCCTGCTCGGGAAAAATTTGTATCTTTACTATAATTAACAAACTACCGGACAAAATGAAAGTATTAGTTGCAGAAGATGACAGAGATTTTGGAAATATCTTGACGCAGTATATCTCAATAAGCGGATTCGATGTAAAACTTGGACGCGACGGGAAAGAAGCATGGGAATTATTTATTCAGGAGAAGCCCGATATATGCGTGTTCGACGTGATGATGCCGGAGATGGATGGATTCACCCTGGCTGAGAAAGTGAAAGAGATGTCACCTGAAGTGCCGGTTATCTTTCTTACTGCCAAAAGCCTTAAAGAGGATATTGTAAGAGGACTGAAAATAGGAGCCGATGATTATATTACAAAACCATTCGATCCTGAAGTTCTTATTCTCAGAATCAACAACATCCTCAAGCGTGCTTATTCAGGGTCAAATGATGAGTACAAATTATCCCAGACCATCCTGAAATACAATACTCTCGAGCTTATCTGCGGAAACACAAAAGAAAAGCTCACACTTAAAGAAGCCCAGTTATTAAAATATTTCATCATGAATAAGAATAAGATTCTTGCCCGGGAAGATATTCTGACAGAAATATGGGGCGAAGACGATTATTTTCTTGGCAGAAGCATGGATGTATTTATCAGTCGTCTAAGAAAATATGTTTCAGAGGATAAAAATCTTGATATCCGCACTGTCAGGGGAACCGGTTTCATACTTGAGGAGATTAAGAGGGAAGAATAAGTAAAAAAAAGGCTGCCTCATCCTGAAGCAGCCTTTAAAATATCTTTAATTTCTAATTATTTCTTTGTCCCCAAAGTCTCACTAACTTTCTTATATAAGTCTTCACCTCTCAGGTTTTTTCCGATAATCTTACCGGTCTCGTCGAGAAGGAAGTTTGCGGGTATTGAATTTACAGCGTACAATTTTGCAGCTGCATTATTCCACCACTGAAGGTCCGAAACATGGGTCCATGTGAGTTTATCGTCCTTAATAGCTTTGATCCAGTCATTTTTCTCGTGGTCAAGTGATACACCGAATACGTCAAATCCTTTTTTATGAAATTCATTGTAAACTTTAACCACATTAGGATTCTCCTGACGGCACGGGCCGCACCAGGCTGCCCAGAAATCGACAAGCAGAAGTTTAGGACCAAATTTTGAAGACAGAGAAACCGGTTTCCCGTCAACATCGTTAAGAGTAAAATCAGGGGCCTGCTGACCTATTGCCACAGACTTCATTACTACAACCCTATCCTTAAGGCTTTGGATCTGGGGTAATGAGACAAGTGAAGTATCGAGCCCATTCACCAGCGATTCAATCTCATCAGCATCCATGTCGTAGCTGAGACTCGTCAGGATTGAAGGTGTAACATATGAAGAAGGTTTTGTTTTTACGAAATCCTTATAAAGATTGGTGATTGCGGTTTGAATAGAATCCATCTGTTTTTCAACAGCAGTAACCCCTTCTGCATTTCCAGCCTGATTGGCTGCCTGATACTTTGGAATCAGTTTTGAATAGTCATCGGTAAGAGGCTTGACGGAGGTCAGTAAAGAATCGTTTTCTGCCTGTGTCTTTGATCCCGTAAATTTTGCTTTATAAAGGGAGTCTATGTTCCCGGTAATGGTTATGTCGGAATTTTCCAGGTAAAATGATGTTCTTTTCTTTGTATTTCCAGCCAACAGCTGAACCATCTCAGGATATTTTACCATTCCTCCCTTCATCACAAATTTTCCATTTCTTGATAAGGCTGAATCAATCAGAATGGTTTTACCTGCTTCTCTTTTCTGAAGGTAGAACGTTATGCTGTCGGAACCGTCAATTAATCCTCTGACAACATAATGAGGCGTTTTGGAGGTACATGATGAGAAAATGATACATACCGTTAAGAGATAAACTGCTTTTTTCATATCCGTTTAATTTGTTTTGAAATCCTAAGTACTGCTAATATGGGTAACAAAGATATAATAATTATGGCAGCCGGCTGAAATATTTATCAAGCAGTTTCAGAGCTGCTTTATACGATGTGATAGTTCCTTCATGAAGCTGCTGTTCCACCAGAGTTACCATTTCCTTAACATCATCCTTGTTATAGAAAGAGTTATAAAGATATTCCATGATTGTACTATGCATCCTCACAACTGCCTGTTCTATCCTGAATGATTCGAAATAGCCCGTTTTTTTTGTAAATTCTATATATTCCATTATAATTTCCCACACCTCATTAATTCCGGTATTTGTACGGGCGGAACATGTATGAACCTGCGGGGCCCAGCCAGAAGTCTTTTTTGGAAAAAGATGCAAAGCGTTCTGGTAAGACATCCTGGCATTTTCTGCAATTTGCTTATTGGCGCCGTCTGCTTTTGTGATTATGATCAGATCAGCCATTTCCATTATTCCCCTTTTTATGCCCTGAAGCTCATCGCCTGCACCTGCCAGCATCAGCAAAAGGAAGAAATCTACCATTGAATGGACAGTAGTTTCAGATTGACCAACCCCGACTGTTTCAACAAGTATTGTATCAAATCCGGCAGCCTCACAAAGGATAATGGTTTCCCTGGTTTTTCGTGCCACTCCACCCAACGCTCCGGTTGTGGGTGAAGGTCTGATATAGGCATTTGGATGAATACTGAGCATTTCCATTCTTGTCTTATCCCCAAGTATGCTGCCCTTCGTCTGTTCACTGCTTGGATCAATTGTGAGGACAGCAAGTTTCCTCGACTGATTGGCGATATGTAAGCCAAATGTTTCAATAAATGTGCTTTTCCCGGCTCCGGGAACACCTGTTATTCCTATTCTTATCGATTTTGAACTATATGGCAGGCATTTTTCGATTATAGCCTGCGATGTTTCATAATGATCGGGTAATGAACTTTCAACGAGGGTTATTGCCTGACTCAATATTGTTCTGTTGCCTTCGAGAATACCATTGACAAATTCGTCGACTGAATATTTCTTCCGTCTCTTCCTGCCTGATCCCGAGAATACTTCAGGGTTTACCATTGGCGGATTCTGTATGCCTCCATGAACTGATAACGCGCTTTTAAATTCTTTCTTTTTGTCCATCATTCTGTTGTTAATACAAAAATAGCAAAAGGGTGTCAGATTATCATCCAACACCCTCTTAACCGGCTTATTTTATTCAGCCGGATTATTTTGACGGAACAGATGCAGCTGCAGGTTGTTCAACATCAGCAGTCAGCATCAGAACTACTTCGGAATTTTTCGGATCGTTAGTATAGACATATATGGCCTTTGTAACCTTCCCATTATAACTTCCTGAATTAAATACTGCCTTTATTGTACTTGACTCGCCGGCTTTAATTCCAATACCCTGATTTCCCTGCTGTACCGCCGTGCAGCCACAGGTAGACCTGATAAACCTGATCATCAGGTCATCTTTACCTTCGTTTTTAAAATTGAATTCTACCTCGTTCTGGGTCGATCCTTTTATTTTGCCAAGATCAACTGTTGTCTTTTCCACTTTGAATACGGGAGCATTTGCAAGTTCAGTAGCTGACAATCCTGAGAAATCTTCTACCAGGTTGGCTGATACATAATAATAGAGATTCTCCTGAACAACACCGTTCAGCTTTATTTTTACCATGTCGCTGACATTCCCCCAACCGCCATTTTTTGTAGCATCAAAAGTACCTTCTACTAAGCCTTTCTGCCCTGGTTTCAATGTTTCAGGATTAGCCTTAAGTATAAGATGAGCAGGAACAGCATCAAATTCTACTTTAACAGGTGCGGATGATGTGTTTATGAGCTGCATAACGCGCATCTTCTTCTCCGTTTTCTTAACATTTGTGAATGCAAGATGATTGCTTTCGAACCTTATGGCTCCCACAGGAAAAGTAAACAACTCTTCCACAGTCTTTTCATGAGGTACAACTTCACCCTTAATAACCAGAACCGTTATTTCGGGTTTTGTATTGGTATAAACGGAAAGTGTCTTATTGAACTGACCAGGTCTGTCCTTAGGATCATAAATTGCAGTGACTTTCCCTTTTGCTCCCGCGGCAATTGGCTGCCTTGTCCAGTCAGGTGTGGTGCACCCGCATGAAGCAACAACATTCTGAATTACCAATGGCTCGGTGCCGGTGTTGGTTACAATAAAATCAAATGTCTGTCTGCCGGCTTCCTCCTTGAATTTTCCGAAATCATGCTCTGTAGCGGAAACCTGAATTTTAGTGGTGGCTATCTGTGATTCTGCAGAAATCCCAAAAATCAAAAATGAAATTGCAAATAATAATTTTTTCATATCATGTGTCATTTTAGTATTTGACGTGTTTTATAAAAGTTCAGTAAAGATACAAATGGTAAATTAAAATCATTCATATGGACAATTTTGTTTACTATTTGGTTGCATTCACATTACAAAAAGCAGGCCGGAATATTGACTTTTTCCGGAGATGTAAAAATAATAAAGTTTAAGTTTTTTAGATAGTTTAAAACAGAATATCATTAGTTTTGTTGTTTAGACTGGATTCCTGGAACAAAATTTGTTATTAATGATCCGGCTAACCTATGAATAATTTGAAAGCAAAAGGCATTAAGAAACTGATTATCATTATCATAGCTTGCATTTCCAGTTTAAATGCAAGTAGTCAGTTCTATAACGGTCTCCAAATGCAATTTGGGAAAAACAAGGTTCAGTATTACGATTTTTACTGGCAGTTTTACAGATTCGATGATTTTGACTGTTACTTTAATGAATATGGACGAGATATTGCACAGTTTACAGCCGATTATGCTTTAAAAAAACTTTCTGAGGCTGAGGATTTCTTTGACTACACACTGGAGAAAAGAATCATTTTCGTCATATTCAACAAGAATTCAGAATACCGGCAATCAAATATAGGTCTGATTACTTTTGATGAGGACAGTTATAATACCGGAGGTTTCAACAGGATTATCAAAAATAAAGTGATGCTTTATTATGAAGGCGATCACGAAGCATATAAACGCCAGATAGCCGCTTCAATAAATGAGGTGATTATCAACGAGATGCTCTACAATGCCGATATAAAGGACAGAATATCCAGTTCTTCAATAATACCAATGCCTGATTGGTATATAAAAGGTCTTATCCACTATGTGGCCGGCGACTGGGACTATGAAGCAGAGAACCGTGTTAAAGATGGATTCAAATCAGGAAAATATAAAAAAATCAATCACCTGGAATATGATGATGCCCTCGATGCCGGCATGTCCTTTTGGAGATTCATCGGCAAAAAATATGGCAACGCTCTGATTCCAAATATAATATATCTTACTAAAATATATAAAAACGTAGATGACGGCCTTCTTTATGTTATTGGCGAGAAATTAAAATTTCTTCTTAAAGACTGGAAAAGTTATTATGCAGATGAATTTTCAGGCGATAAGGGCCGACCTGATGACTCAAACAGCATTGTGAAATCAAAAAAAGAACAGATTTTTCAGCAGGTAAAAGTCAGCCCGACAAAGGACTATATTGCCTACGTAACAAACGATTGGGGAAGGAAGAGGATCTGGCTCTATAATGAAGCTACCGGAAAGCGGAAAATCATTTTCAGAAAAGAGCCACGTTTTGAACAGGTCTTAGATAAGACATACCCGGTAATTGCCTGGCATCCAAGCGGAAAAATTCTCACTTATATAAATGATGAAAAGTCTGATCTCCAACTGTACTTTTACAGGATTAACGAGAAGAAAACCGATAAAAGGTTGCTGCTCTATTTTGATAAAGTACTTGATTTTTCGTACTCACCCGATGGTTCGAGACTCGCCTTTTCAGCAGTGAAAGATGGAATTACTGATATTTATATTCATACCATCGCCTCGGGAATAAATGAGCAGATAACACGCGATATCGCCGACGATCTGAATCCTTCTTTCTTGAAAGAATCACCCGATCAGATAATATTTTCTTCAAACCGTTTAACTGATACTCTTTCTAATACGGCAAGCCCATTTGAAAAAGTATCTGAAAACTTCGATCTTTTCACTTATGATCTGACAAAAAGAAGCAATGTTGTCATGAGGCTCTCGGAGGGCAAATATGCCGACAGATTCCAGCCATCGGAGATCTCAAAAAACAATTTTGACTATCTGGGTAACCAGAACGGGATCTATAACAGATATACTGCAAGGTTCGACAGCTCGATCAGCTTCATCGATACTGTTGCTCACTACCGGTATTATATTAATTCTCAGCCATCGACAAATTACGACAGGAATATTATAAACCAGAACGTCGCTACAGGAACCGATTCATACGGTGAAGTTATTTTCAATAAAAGGAAGTATTGGTTGCGAAAAGGTCAATTAAGCCAGTCGGAACCTCTCAAGCAATCAGACCTGGTAAATACACGCCTGAGGGAAGAAAAGAACCTGTATTTTCATAAAGCTGACAGTATAGAGCAGCTGAGACAATGGCTTGTTGCTGAGGATAAGAGAATTCGTGATACTCTTAAAAAACCACTTTATGAGTATTATATCAAAAATGAACCTATAGATATAAATCATTACATCTTTGAAAAAGAAAAGCAAAATTACTACAACCAGCTTTGGCGAAAAAAATATATGGATATTGATCTCGATACCGGGCAGATCAATCTTCCGCTAATCAGAATTTATGAGACGTCCTTTTACAATAACTACGTAGCAACCCAAATTGACTTTACGTTTCTTAATAATTCGTACCAGGTGTACAGCGGAGGTGCTCCATACTTCAATCCCGGGATTAATCTTCTGACTAAGATCGGAACTGTCGATCTTTTCGAGGATTACAGGATAACCGGTGGATTCAGATTTGCCGGCAACTTCAACAGTAATGAATATCTTCTGAGTATTGAAAACCTGAAAGGTGTTTTTGATAAACAATTAATTTACCACCGCCAGACATATTACAGCTCCGACACAGTACCATTTAAAACCTATAGCCAGAATGTTTACTTTTCACTCGCTAAACCAATATCTCCGGTTCTTGCATTAAAGGGCACTGTAGCATACAGGTATGACAGGCATGTCTTTCTTTCTTATGATATTCCCACACTCAATTATTCAAACCTTGTACAGCACTGGGGAAGCTTTAAGGGGGAGGTGATTTATGATAACACCCGAAAGAGAAGCATTAATATTTATTATGGAACGAGGTTTAAGATCTGGGGTGAATATTATAAAGAGCTCACAAGAAAAAAATCAGACATGTTCGTTCTTGGCATCGATTTCAGAAAATATACAAAGATTCATCGCGAACTCATATGGGCTAACAGGTTTGCTGCAAGTACCTCATTTGGACCTACAAAGCTCTTGTATTACCTGGGCGGGGTGGATAACTGGATGGGTTACCTGTTCAATAAATATCCGATGTTCGATAATACAATATCGGTTACTCCCAATGTTAACTATGGTTTTCAGGCGCTTGCAACAAATATGAGAGGATTCACACAGAATGTCAGAAACGGTAATAGCTTTGCCCTGATAAACAGCGAGATACGATGGCCGTTCATACGATATTTTGCCGGACATCCCTTACGCTCCAATTTCCTTAACAGCCTGCAGGTTATTGCATTCGGCGACGTTGGATCAGCATGGTCGGGAAAATCCCCGTGGGCAAGCATAAACGGATACGACACACAAAAAATAACCAGTGGTCCTGTAACTGTTTCCCTGGAAACCAATAAGGACCCTATAGTGGAAGGTTTCGGGGCGGGCGCCAGAGCTCAGTTGTTTGGCTATTTCATCAGAGCTGACTGGGCATGGGGAATCGAAAATGGCTATGTTCTCCCAAGAATCTTCTACCTGTCATTCAGCCTCGATTTTTAATATATGATTATATAAATTTGAGGATTGAAATCCGAAATCATAAATCATATATATTTATCATGTTTCTTTATGAATTGGAAAAAATAAGTAATTTTGTCCCCAATTGTAATTTGTTAATCAAAAAAAATAAATCGAAATGGCTTACAAAATTAATGATGATTGTACTGCTTGCGGCACATGCATTGATGAATGTCCTGTTGAAGCAATATCAGAAGGCGACATCTATAAAATTGATCCTGATGTTTGCACTGACTGCGGTGCCTGTGCAGATGTTTGCCCTGTTGAGGCTATTCATCCTGCATAGTACTACAATTAAGAAAATTGAGAAAAGGACATACCGAGGTGTGTCTTTTTTTTGTTATTGCGGACTGTATCTTGCGTGCTCCATAATTTGCTGAACATCTGTATTTCCAATCATCTCTCCTAATTTCACGGCAGGGCTCTTCATCATATATGATTCTATAATCCTGAAACCAAGCCATACTGCGGCTCTTCCAGGTGATTCTTTTCCAAAGTAACCCGTAAACGGAGCTTCACCCGTTAACTTCCGTATAGTGAACTGATCGGTACTGAAAAGAAGATTATTTTCAATAAGGTACTGCCACATCTGAGACTCGTTGCTCCTGCAAAAATTCATCTGCTCCGGCGTAAATCCAAAAATAATCTCATCCGGGGTTTCCGGCAGCATACATTTTTCAAAATATCTGAGTTTTCCCTCATGGATCATTTCAGCCAACAAATTATCAGCCGAATATTTAAGGGCGGAAAAATCCCATTCGGAAGCTGCCCAACCATACATGCAATCCGGAACAATATTTTCAGGAGTCATTCTCGCGGCAATGTACTTATAGATATTCAGACGGGGATAATATTCACAATCGGCTCCCAGATACCTGTCAAGACCAATTCCCAGTACTGAATCTCCTGTTATAATGCTGTTGTTGAAACCTGTGATACATGTAACTACTTCGGGCACATGTCTACCCGGGAAATAATACAGGTAATGTTTAAAAGCATCCTTAAGTCCGTTCTCAATAGAGTTAACATCGGGATATGTTTTCATCGTCAATGAATAGACATCGTTATTCTGCTTGTCAGAACAGAACCTTAAAAGAAAATCGCCAAATGACGGATCGTTAATATCTCCTGTGTTTATGACAAGGCTGAAGAGCTGAAGAAAACTGCCATATTTCTGCTTAAGAGCAGGTATTGCCGGAATGATTTCCTCAGGATTAAGTGTGAAGAGATCCTTCTCAAGACGTTTTATATTTACATCTACCCTGATGGACGAAGTGTTTACTTTGTAAGGATTTTTTTTACATGAACCTGCACCTAATGCGATAATCAGTAATAATATAAAAGCTTTCCACGCGGTTTTCATAATAGTTTTTAAATGCACTCTAAATTAACGACTTTTTCCCCAATGGTTATAGCTATATTCAACAGAATTAGCCTAATATTTGTTATTTTTACATAAATTTTGATTTGATTCTTCCGTCATTTACCCCCTTATTCGAAAACTGCCACTGGTTGTCGGTTAAAAAGGGAGAATAAGAGATAGATTATTGAAGTAAGTACTAACGAAAACCCTGTTATGAAAATCCCGCATTCTGATAAAAATAGCCTTATTAATATTCTGGTCCTTCTCCTGTTGTTTTCAATTCCTTTAGCCAAAGCATCAGGCCAGCAAAGAATCGGCTTCGGAGTTCATGCCGACCCGGTTATAAGCTGGTTCTCAAGCGACATCAGCTCTGTTAAGAATAACGGGGCGCGTCCGGGTTTTAATTTTGGTTTGACATATAACAGATATTTCGCTGACAATTACTCATTCTCAACCGGGATCTCAATTCTTAGCGCCGGAGGAAAAGTTGTCAGCAAAGACACAACTGTTATGGACTTTTCAAACTTCAAATCAACCGTACTGCCGGGAAGCACTGTTGTATATAAGCTTCAGTATCTGGCAATACCTGTCGGATTGAAATTACAGACAAATCAGATCGGCTACATTACATTTTTTGCTGATCTTGGATTGGTTCCAAAACTTGTCATTAACAGAAAAATAGATATCCCTTCTCTGGAGATATCCGGTGAGAATGGCTCAAAAGAGTTAAAGATGGTCAATCTTTCATATCATATTACGGGAGGAATCGAGTACTCTCTGGGCGGGACTACTGCTTTGGTTTTCGGTCTTGATTTCGACAATAATTTTCTCGATATTACAAAAGACAACGGCAGTCAGCCTGACGACAGGGTTTCACAAAAAATATTCAGTTTCAGGTTTGGTGTTAATTTTTAGAATTGATGAAATTTACTGTAGCTCAGCTCAATTATCATATAGGTAATTTTTCAGGGAATAAGGATCTGATCCTTAAAGCAATAAAAAAAGCAAAATCAGCAGGATCGGACCTGATAATATTTTCCGAGCTATGTATTCCCGGATATCCACCGCTCGACTTGCTCGATCGTCTCGACTTTATAGAAAAATGCAATGAGACAGTGATGGAGATTGCAAACGAGTGTACAGGTATTGCTGCCATTGTAGGCTCTCCAACTCTTAATAAAAAACCGGAAGGCAAAAAATTGTATAATTCAGCTCTTTTGCTCGCTGAAGGAAAAATCATTTTTTCAGTAAATAAATCATTGCTGCCTACATACGACATTTTTGATGAATACCGGCACTTTGAACCTGAAACGAAATTCTCTGTTTTTCAATTCAAAGGATTGAGGCTTGCCATCACCATCTGCGAGGATCTCTGGGACGAACAACCTTTTGATAATGAGTTCGAAAAGTCACGTCTTTACACCCTCTCCCCTATGGAAGAGCTATCGAAACAAAGCCCCGACATTATTATAAATATTGCAGCCTCTCCATTCTCCTATACAAAAATTGAAGCAAGAGAACATATCTTTATCTCAAAGGCGGCAAAATACAGGATTCCGGTAATCTCAGTAAACCAGACAGGAGCACAAACCGAACTTATTTTCGATGGCGCTTCAATATTGATAAATGAAAGAGGCAGAAAATTCCACCAGCTTCCATTTTTTGAAGAATCAGTAGAAACTTTTGACCTTGATGAATTGAAATCCGGCAGTATACCTGAACAAAGCAGGGTTCCGGATACTATTCCGCTCATATATAAGGCGCTTGTAATGGGATTACGCGATTATTTTGTCAAGACAGGGCTAAAAACCAGCATCATTGGGTTATCCGGAGGAATAGATTCTGCAATATGTCTCTGTCTGGCATCTGATGCTCTTGGAAATGAAAATGTACGGGCTTTGTTAATGCCTTCGCGATATTCATCTGATCATTCGGTAGCCGACGCTGTAAAGCTTGCCGATAACCTGAAAGTACATTACGATATTGTAAATATAGAAAAACCATTCGCTGCCTTCGAGGATATCTTAAGTCCGGTTTTTAATGGTCTGGAAAGAAACGTCGCAGAAGAGAACATACAGGCTCGCATAAGAGCCATTCTCCTCATGGCTGTATCGAATAAACATGGTTGCATATTATTGAACACCTCGAACAAGAGTGAAGCAGCAGTGGGCTACGGAACGCTCTATGGAGATATGGCAGGAGGATTGTCTGTTATAGGTGATGTTTATAAAACCGATGTTTACCGGCTTGCCGCCTTTATAAACCGGGAAATGGAAATAATTCCCGAAAACATACTCAGGAAGCCACCTTCTGCCGAATTAAGACCCGATCAGTACGACACCGATTCACTGCCTGATTACAGCATACTGGATTCAATCCTGTACCAGTATATTGAATTGCAAAAACCAGCTGCCAGGATCATAAAAGAAGGAGCCGATAAGGATATTGTTCTGAAAGTTATCAGGCTTATCGATTTTAATGAATATAAAAGATATCAGGCACCACCTGTTCTACGGATCTCTTCAAAAGCATTTGGCGCAGGCAGACGAATGCCTCTCGTTGCCCGTTATTAAAAGTTTAAAAAACTGTCGTCGTGATTCTTACAACTACTTGTAATTGAATATGTTAAAAAATGTTAAATTGAAATTCATAAATTTCTTTTGCTACCTTTGATATGCTATAAAACATAGTTACATCATGCAATATTCTAATCCATACATTGAATCGGTCATTGATGGACCTTCTTCAATTTTTAAAGGATTGATTCAAAAAGAGAAAGAAGCTCTGATCCAGCAGCATACAATAACAGTAGTAAAAAAGGGTCAGTATATATTCAGACAGGGTGAAAAAATAAGGGGACTAATCTGCCTTGCTTCCGGAAAAGCAAAAGTGTATAAGGATGGTGTCGGTGGTCGGGGCCAGATTATAAAAATGGTAAGGCAAAATGGATTTATAGGTTATAAAGCTTTATTTTCCGACGGTCCATGGCCATTTTCAGCTATTGCGCTCGAGGAGTCTGCCATATGTGCTTTTGACAAGAATTTTTTCAAAAAGATGCTAAAGAGGAATCCGGAGTTCTCTTATCGATTGATGAAAGTAATAGTCGATGAACTGGGCTTCATAAATTCCAGAATTATATCCCTGACTCAGAAACATATTAGGGCACGACTGGCAGAATCACTATTGATCCTGCGCGACACGTACGGTCTGGAACCCGACGGAAAAACAATTAGCGTAACAATGTCGCGGGAAGACTTTGCCAGCATGTCAAATATGACCACATCTAATGCTATCCGCACACTGTCCAATCTGGCTGCGGAAGGAGTTATCGAGCTTACCGGAAGAAAGGTATGTATCCTCGACAACAATTACCTGGAACACATAAGCGAGCTGGGGTAATGGTACTTTATTCCCTGAAAAAGACTCTCTTTACACGTCTCGGAATTGAAGTAAGTATCTCGTAGGGAATTGTCTGACATTTTTCGGCCAGTTCATCGATCGGAATTTTATCGCCGAAGATTTCTGCCTCATCACCTGTTTCTATGTCCATCCCTGTAATATCAGCCATACACATATCCATACAAACATTGCCTATTATAGGCACTCTTGAACCTTTTATAAATAGATTCCCGATTTTGTTTCCCAGTTTGCGATTCAAACCATCAGCATATCCTACAGGTAAGATTGCAATAGTTCTGTCGGTATCTGAAACATCTGCACAACCATATCCTACAGGTTCGCCGGCTTTGATACGCTTGATTTGTGATATTCTGGTAAGGAAACGGCCCGCGGTCTTTAAGTCGAGACCCTCAAAGTGTCCCACTCCGTACATTCCGATTCCGGGACGAACCATATCAAACTGATATTGTGGGAATCGTACAATGCCAGAGGAATTCAGGATATGACGAAAAAATGGATAACCAGTGGCATCATATAACTTATCGACGGCTTTGAGGAATACATCTATCTGGTGATGAGTAAAATGGTCCAGATCAGGATCTTCACTGCCGGCAAGATGGGAAAAAACGGAAACTACTCTCACTGATTCCTGATTCTTAATTTTGTCTGCCAGTATATCAATGTCTTCAGGCATGAATCCCAATCTGTGCATTCCGGTATCAACCTTAATATGAATAGGATAACCTATTAGCCCGTTCCTGGATGCAACTGAAAGAAACTGGTTAAGTGAAGGCAGGCTGTATATCTCAGGCTCAAGAGAATATTTGATTAGAATTTCATATGCAGAAGGATCCGGATTCATTACCATTACCGGCAAAGTTACTCCTGAATTCCTTAATTCAACTCCCTCATCGGCATAGGCTACCGCTAGATAGCTGACCCGATGATACTCCAGCAGAGCTGATATTTCAGCAGGACCTGCCCCGTATGCGAAAGCCTTCACCATTGCCATTATGCGCGTTCCAGGATTGAGATATCTCCGGAATTCATTAAGATTATGTGATATGGCATCGAGGTTTACTTCAAGAACAGTCTGATGAGCCTGACGTTCCAGCAGTTTGCCTATCTTCTCAAATTCATAGATCCTTGCTCCTTTCAGGAGTATCACTTCATTCCTGAAATTTGCAGTATTATAATTACTCACAAAATCATCAGTGGAAGTAAAAAACCTGGAATTATCATCAAATAATGCTTTGTTGCGTACGAGTGCATTACCGATTCCAATAAACTTCTTTATCCCGGTTCTCTTTATAAGATCAGAGATCATGCTATAAAGTTCCGTCTCATTACGTCCGCTCTGGACAAAATCCGAAAGAATCAGGGTTGTATCTTTGTAATGTTGCGATTTCAGATATTCCAACGCCATTCCAAGGGAACCAGGATCAGAATTATAATAGTCTTCGATCAACTGGCAATTATTTATGCCGCTCTTTACCTCCATCCTCATTGCGACAGATACAAGCCCCTCAAGACCTCTGGAAATTACTTCTGACGGGGTGTTGAGTGCAATACATACAGATGCCACCGTAATAGCATTTTCCACCGATGCCCTGTCAGTAAACGGTATTACAAAATCATTTATTTGTCCGTTATGTTTCATTCGTATGCCCGTTCTGCCTTTTGGCATTAAACTTTTCGATACGAATATTCCGGCATTTTCATTTTCTACTGACCAGTCAATCAGTTTCTTTGATCTTAAAGACTCGTTTTCCTCGATAGACTTACGAATAATCTCATGATCGCTGCAGTATATAATCACAGATGAGTCAATGAACAGCCTCAGCTTCTCTTCTGTCTTGATTTTGTTATCCGGAAAATTTTCGCTGTGAGCATCTCCGATGTTTGTTATTACTCCAATATCGGGTTTAATAACTTTCTGAAGCTTTTCCATCTCCCCCGGAAATGAGATGCCTGCTTCAAAAATGCCAAGCTTATACATTTTATCAAGTTTCAGGATCGACAGGGGTACGCCTATCTGCGAATTATAACTTTTGGGGCTCCTGATTACAGAAGTTGTCAGTCCAAGAATATCAGCCAGCCATTCTTTTACAATTGTTTTTCCGGCGCTGCCTGTAATAGCTATCACAGGAGACCTGAATAATTGTCGTTGATATGCAGCCAGGAGTTGTAGGGCCTGTATTGTATCAGGAGTCATTATAAACGCAGCATCCTGATATTTTTCATTTTCCTCAGGCATTTTCTCAACCACAAAAGTTCTTATTCCCTTCTGGTAAAGATTATGGATAAAAATATGCCCATCGTGGTTTTTGCCTTTCAGCGCAAAGAACACAATACCCTCGGTGAAGCTCAACTGACGTGTATCTGTAGCAACGTCTGAAATTATAAGATCGCCCGGTCCTGTCAATATTCCATTGACAATAGTGGCAATATCGGAGGATGTAAATTTCAAATTTCCTTATTTAATACTGCGTTATAACAATTCCGGCAGAGTGGTTCATATACATTCTTTTCTCCGAGAAGAACAACCTGCTCATCCTCTGTCTTCCTGAATGAATACTGGGCAAGGTTTCCACAGCGCATGCATATAGCGTGAACTTTTGTCACATATTCTGCTATTGAAAGCAGAGCAGGCATGGGACCAAACGGTTTTCCCATAAAATCCATATCAAGTCCGGCAACAACAATGCGTATACCACTGTCGGCCAATGTATTGCACACATCCACAATGGAATTATCAAAGAACTGGGCTTCATCTATTCCCACAACGTCGACGTCACCGGCAAGGAGTAAAATAGCAGAAGCATTGTCGACAGGTGTTGAAACAATTGATGTAGAGTCGTGCGAAACTACTCGTGTTTCAGAATATCTTTTATCAAGAGAAGGCTTGAAGATTTCAACTTTAAGACCGGCGTACTGGGATCTTCGCAGCCGCCTTATAAGCTCCTCTGTTTTACCTGAAAACATCGATCCGGTAATAACCTCAACTGACCCCCGTTTACCGGTCACTCTCACTGAATTTTCAAGAAAATCCATACAACAAATGTCTGAAATAGATACTTAAAATGTACTTTTATTCTTCAATGTCTTGCTGAATAATCGTTACTTTTGCAAAATAAGGAAAATGCTTTGTTATATTAACATCAAAAGGTATGGATTTCAACTCAACGATCGATTTAATTATTCAGGATCTCAAAGCGGCTTCGGAGATTATTGATGATCTGAAGAAGTACCCCGGTGTTCCGGCATTACAAGTGGAACTTGCAAAATCGAAATGCAGAAGCGCCGGTGAAGTGATTGGCATGCTTAAAAATCAGAGTAACATTTTTTCTGAAAAAGAAGAACCTGTTAAAGAAAAACCCATACAGGATAAACCCCCGGTCGAAATAAAAAGACCTGTCGAAAAACCCGGGGAACCAGAGATTATTAAACCTCCTGTTAGCCCGATCTGAAAAGAAACCGGCTGCTGAGAAAAAGATACCCGAAGCCAGTATAGCAGACAAATTCACACCTCCTACCGACCTTTATGAAGAACAGTTGGGAAACAAATTTCAGGATATTGATATCTCCGATCGTTTAAAGTTAAAACCTATTAAGAACTTGTCGGATGCAATTGGTTTAAACGACAGATTTCTTTTCATAAGTGAAATATTTGATGGGAATAAAGATTCGTATAATCAGGCAATTTCCAGGCTTGATAAAGCTGAAAACCTTCAGGATGCGATGGCTATAATTATGAGCTACACCGGTGAAAAACATGAAAATGAGGCGGTAGTACAGTTACTCGATCTGGTAAGACTCAAATTTCCCTCAAATGAGTAAACTTTTTCTTGTTCCTACACCAATCGGAAATCTTAAGGATATAACATTCAGGGCAGTTGAGATACTTGGAAGCGTAGATCTAATTCTTGCAGAAGATACACGTCAGACCCGCAAGTTACTTAGCCATTATAAGATCAGCACTCCGCTTCAATCTCATCATATGTATAACGAACATAAGAGCGCTGAATCAATTTGCACAAAAATGCTTGGTGGACAGACGATAGCTCTCGTTTCTGATGCCGGAACACCCGGCATTTCTGACCCGGGGTTTTTACTTGTCAGGACATGTATTGAGAAGGATATTCCTGTTGAAACCCTTCCTGGTGCCACTGCCCTTATCCCAGCTCTGTTAAATTCGGGATTGCCATGTGACAGGTTCTGTTTTGAGGGATTCCTCCCCCCTAAAAAAGGCAAAAATAAAAGACTTACAGCGCTGGAGGATGAGACCAGAACGATGGTTTTTTATGAATCGCCATACCGGTTGGTAAAAACACTCGATGAACTGGCTGCACATCTTGGCGCTGACAGGAGTGCATGTGTTTCCAGGGAACTGAGTAAGATTTATGAGGAAAATATAAGAGGAACATTGTCGTTTCTTTCAGAACATTATACGGAGAAACCTCCAAAGGGCGAGATCGTTATTGTTGTGGCTGGAAAGAAGGATTGATATATTTTGCTCAACCTCTATGAAACATTCATTCCTGGTTATTCTTACGCTGATTATTATTTCGACTCTGTCATCAGGACAGTCATTAAAGGGCAAAATCACCAGCCGGAACGGGGAGCCTGTTGAGTACTCAACCATATTTATAAAAGAGCTCCGGCAAGGAACTACCTCCAATACAAAAGGGGATTATGAGATCATGCTGCCGGCCGGCACTTATACGGTCGTATATCAGAGCCTTGGTTACCAACCTGTAACGGTTTCTGTCACAATATCAAATATAACTGTCAAAAATGTAGTCCTTCCGCTCCAGTATTACGAGATACCTGAGGTGCGCATTACGGGATCCGGAGAAGATCCGGCTTATATGATTATGAGAAAAGCTATCGGTCTTGCTCCATACTATCTTAATAACATAAGCTACTATAAAGCTGAAGTGTACTTAAAGGGAAACCTTATTATTAATAAGATCCCGCGCCTACTTCAGAAATCAATGAAAATGGAGACAACATCAAACAGTACCACCGTTTCTGCCGGATCAAAAGGGAAGAAAGATGAAAAAGTTCTGAAAGCCGGCGATTCATTTTTCATGGAATCAGTGAATGAAATTGAATTTACCGCACCTGACAAATATTTTCAGAGGATGATCTCCTATAACAGCACATTCCCCACACAGGGAAATGAGATTTCTCCGATGAGCTTTATCCAGGCAAGCTTTTATCAGCCTGTTCTTGCTGAAATGGCTATCTCACCACTTGCACCTAACGCATTTTCGCACTATAATTTTAAATACCAGGGGGCAACCAGACAGGGCGATTTTTCGATCAATAAAATTCAGGTCATCCCGAAGAGAAAGAGCCAGCAGCTTTTTGAAGGTACAATTTATATTATCGAAGATCTATGGTGTCTCCAGAGCGTTGACCTTACAAATGAGAACCTGTTTGGGAAAATCCGGATTGAACAGATGTATACACCGGTCGAAGACGGGATATGGATGCCTGTCAGTCATAAGTTTGAGATAAATATCGGAATTATCGGCTTTAAGGCTGATGTGGGATATGGCAGCTCGGTTAAATACGTTGAAGTTAAACCAAACCTCTCACTACAAAGACCATCCTCCCTGATTACAGACTATTCATCAGAATCGCGTCAAAAAACATCTGATACAATCGTTTCTAAAAAGAAGAAACAAATCGATAAAATTCTTGAAAAGGATGAACTGACGAACCGCGACATGGCTAAACTTGCCCGTCTGATGGAAAAAGAATCCGAAGCAAGTATTGATAGCGGCAAAAAATCACTGGAGATAAAAGAGACTGTTACTCAGAAAGTTGAAAAAGATGCTGTCAAACATGACAGTGCCTATTGGGCAAAAATCCGCCCTATCCCATTGTCTGACATTGAACGGAAAACTGTTCATATCAGCGACAGCATAAAGTCAACCCTTATCCTGAGGGAGTCAAAAAGTGACACTCTTCCTGAAGTAAAAGGCAAAACTGGAAAAAGTTCAGGCAGAACACTGAAGGACATAGTACTCGGACATACGTGGTCCGATACCACCGGGTTCCGCTTCGGTTTTGACGGTCTGATAGATGTAAAAAGTTTCAATTTTAATTCGGTTGACGGCTTCAGTTATGGATGGAGGTTTAACGTTCTTAAAGACTGGAAAGCCGGAACACTGGAAGTCGTTCCCGATTTCCGATGGGCATTCAGCAGGGAAAAACTGATCTGGAATGTAAATACCATGTTCAGATTTGATAAAGTCAAACACAGGATTGTTTTTATCAGAACAGGAATGACTAGCAGAGATATTAACAATGGTGGTGGCATTAACCCATTCCTGAATATTGATTATTCACTGTTTCTTAAGAAAAACTATCTGAAGTTATATGAGTCAGCATATTTAAAAACGGGTTATTCATCTGAAATTCTTAATGGACTGAATATCAGCCTTAGTGTTAATTATGAGAACCGCAAGGTGCTTCAGAACAATACAAATTTCTCATTTTTAAAATCCTCAGAACGATATACGCCTAATGTTCCTGTAAACGCATATCTTGATCCTGGATCAAATGAGATAAACGCACTGCGTAATCAGCGTCATTTCGATTTCACTGCAGAAATCGCCTACATCCCCTATCAGAAATATAAAATGATCAAAGGTGCCCGGTTACCTATGGGTTCAGACTGGCCAACATTTAATCTGACGTGGGTGCATGGAATTAACGGGTTCAGTGAGATCCCTTCCGGAAGGAGAAATACCGACATGTTCAGGTTTGAAGTTTTCAGATCGCACACTGTCGGCGCTTTCGGTGATTTCAAATGGAGATTAAGAGCGGCAGGGTATCTGGATAACCGGAATCTCACATTTTATGACTTCTTCCACATAAACTCACAACCTCTGCCAATTCTGCTGAATAATTATGAGGACGCTTTTATGATTCCTTCATTCTATTCACTAAGTACTCCGGAGTTTTATGTCGAAGCTCACCTGAAATACACATCCCCATACCTGTTGCTAAAGCTTTTGCCGGTTATGAGCAATACACTGATGCGTGAAAATCTCAGTTTCTCTTACCTTGGAAGAAGAAACAGTATCAATTATTCTGAAATCGGATACAGTATTAGTGAAATACTGTTCATCGGGGAACTAGGTATCTATGCTGGATTTGAAGACATCCGCTACAAGAGCATTGGTGCAAAGCTGATATTTAAAATTAAATAGGGGCTTAAGATATTGATGGCTTCACCCCTAAATTCCCCAAGACTTTAAGCATTTTGGTAAGCTCTGGCTTCACTCTCAAATCTGGGAAACTCAAGGATAAAACAAAATATGAAGTCTACTGAAAAGCCAAAGTCCCCCCTGGGGGATTTAGGGGTAAAAGCCGGGAAGGGTGTTAAAAGCTCGGGAAGAAATTAAGTAGTTTTTATGCAAACGGCGGTTCATCATGAATTCCTGATTCATTATCGAACCCGCCGCCCAGTTTCCTGAAGTTATCATGATTCATCTTTGAGCCAAGTGTAATGCTTGGAGACATGCTCACGTCCGCTCCATCTGCCATATCAAAGTCGTCGATATCAACAAACTGGGCCTTTTCCTCACGAAATCTTAATCTCACATCGTCAACAGGTCCGTTCCTGTTTTTTGCAAGGATAATCTCGGCGATTCCTTTTGTGGAAGAGCCATCTTCAAATGTTGGGATTCCGAATTTATCCTGACGGTGTATAAATACAACCATATCGGCGTCCTGTTCGATTGCACCCGACTCACGAAGGTCGGACAGCAGAGGTCTTTTTGTGCCTCCGCGCATCTCAACGGAACGGTTGAGCTGTGATAAGGCAAGAATTGGAACATTAAGCTCTTTTGCAATACTCTTGAGTGATCTGGAGATTGTACTAACTTCCTGTTCCCTGCTGCCGGAATTTTCAGGTCCCGACATCAGCTGGAGGTAATCGACGATAACTATATCGAGTTTATGCTGCGCCATCAGACGTCTGCACTTTGCCCGCAGCTCAAATATTGAGATTGCAGGAGTATCGTCTATGAAGATCGGAGCCTGAACAAGTTTCTTTATCCTCGTGTCGAGCTGTTTCCACTCATCTTCTGACAGACGGCCATTTTTAATTTTGTCGCCCGGCAAATCAGTTTCTGATATTATTAATCTGTTAACCAGCTGGATGGAAGACATTTCACAGGAAAATATCGCAACATGTTTTCCATGGTCGATTGCCATGTTTCTAGCCATTGAAAGTGCGAAAGCGGTTTTCCCCATTGAAGGTCGTGCCGCAATAATTATAAGTTCAGCTTTCTGCCATCCCGATGTGAGTCTGTCGAGCTTGGTGAAACCTGAAGGAGTGCCAACAAGTGCGTCTTCTCTCTTCCCTGCTTCCTCAATTTCCCTTATTGCTTCTTTTATTACAACGTTGATAGGTGCAACTTCTCTTTTGATATTACCCTCGGCGATCTGGAAGAGAGCATTCTCAGAATAGTCAAGAAGCTCGGTTACATCGTATGTATCATCGAACGATCTTGTCTGTATTTCAGTGGAAACTCTTATCAGTTCGCGCTGAATATATTTCTGGGCAACGATCCTGGCATGATAATCGACGTTGGCTGCCGAAACAATTTTTGCAGTCAGCTGTGTGAGATAAACCGGACCACCTACGCTGTCAAGCTCATTATGCGAACGCAATTCCTCTGTTACAGTATACAGATCCACTGGAAATTCCCGTGAGGCAAGATCTGATATTGCCTTGAATATTTTCTGATGAGCTTCCCTGTAAAAACTCTCCGGTTTAAGTATGTCAAGAATGGTAATAACGGCTTCCTTTTCGAGCATAACTGCACCAAGAACAGCCTCCTCCATGTCATTAGCCTGTGGTGGTACTTTTCCAAAATCAGGCAGTGTGGTTATTGCAGGTCTGGGGCTACTTCTTTGTTTTGCCATCAATAGTTAATTTTCTGATTTATAATTATTTAGAGAGCAGTTGACTAATTCTCCCTTTCTGAATCAAAGGTAGGAATATACCTTGGCAGAAGATTGAAAAAACCCGACTTTTGTTACAAACATAAAATGTTTAAAACTTGTTGAAAAGCTAATCGAAGCATCGATGGCAATAAATCAAAACCGATTGGTACTTTTGCTTTGTCACCGTTGAAGTTATAACTTTAGTCACTCCATATTTTAACTCACTTTAGGCACTCTGATATGATTGTTTTCCCCATTTCAAAAATAAATATTGGCTTACGGATCACAGAAAAACGTGATGATGGGTTTCACAATATTGAGACAATCTTCTATCCTGTCAGATTAAGTGATGCGCTTGAATTCGTGATAGATGAATATGCATCTAATGACACTCTCAAAGTTTCCGGGATTAAAATCGTAAGCGACACGGAGAATAATCTCATAATGAAGGCCCTTTTTAAGATCAGAAGTGGATTCAGCTTTCCGTTTTTAAGATTGCACCTCCATAAAGCGATTCCCATTGGCGCCGGATTGGGAGGTGGTTCATCAGATGCGGCCTGTCTGCTAAAAGCAGTCAATAAACATTTCGAACTTAATATTTCAAATAATGAGCTGAAAACCATGGCACTTGAGCTTGGCAGCGATTGCCCGTTTTTTATTGACGGATTACCTTCATTTGCAACCGGAAGAGGTGAAGTAATTACACATCCCGAACCTCTGTTGAATGGTTTTTACCTTGTTCTGATAAATCCGGGTATAGGAATAAGTACCACCGAAGCTTACAAAAACTGCAGACCGGATATCCCTGCCGAAAGTCTTGCTTCCTTATATTTAATGCCTGTGGCTGATTGGAAAAATCTTATAGTGAACGATTTTGAGGAATATGTCTTCAGCAAACATCCTGTCATCGGTGAAATAAAGACAGAACTATATAGCTCCGGAGCTATTTTCAGCTTAATGTCGGGAAGCGGTTCAAGTGTTTACGGGTTGTTTGCAAAGAAACCAATATTACCTGAGAACTTAAGAAGGCTCGTTATCTGGGAAGGCTTATTGTAGTACCACGCCATGGCGTGGCCTATTCCAGTTCCATCAATACGGTCCCTTTCGAAACTTTAGCTCCTTTTTTGACAGCTATTGATTTTACCCTGCCGTCCATAATGCATTTCAGCTTATTCTGCATCTTCATGGCATCGAGAATCATCAGGTCCTGACCTTTTTTTACGTTCTGCCCCGGTGCTATAAAAATGTCCAGCACGGTTCCGGGTATAAAGCTCAGTATTATCTTCGGATCTGGTATTTTAAATGGTTTTCTGTTTTCAAATTTTTTACTGATCCGCGTTTGATACAAACTGGTATCAATGTTGAGGAATCCAAGCTTATCGTTTTTCTCCATTTGTATTTGGTTTTTTGAGAATTTTGATTAAAAAGGTGGCAGCCCATGTTTTTTAAATGGCATAGCAACATCCTTATTTTGTGAAACTTCTATCGAATGCATCAGGAATTTTCTTGTTTCAGAAGGTTCTATAACAGCATCAACATATCCACGGGATGCCGCCACATAAGGGTTTGCGAACTTGGCTTTATATTCTTCAACTTTTTGTTTTCTCATTGCATCAGGATCAGCAGCTGACGTTATTTCTTTTCTGAATATTATGTTTGCAGCGCCCTCAGGACCCATAACAGCTATTTCAGCGGATGGCCATGCAAAGACAAAATCGGCACGCAGATGTCGTGAACTCATTGCAATATATCCACCGCCATATGCTTTTCTCAGGATCACTGTAACCTTGGGAACTGTGGCTTCGCTGTATGCATAGAGAACTTTGGCACCATGTCTGATGACACCGGCATGCTCCTGATCAACACCCGGGAGATAACCCGGAAGGTCAACGAGCGTAATAATCGGAATATTAAAAGCATCACAGTAACGGATGAATCTGGCAGCTTTATCAGAGGAATCGACATCGAGAACGCCAGCCATCTCAAGTGGCTGATTTGCCACAAATCCGGTTGTATGACCACCCATTCTTCCGAAGCCGATTACAATGTTTTTGGCATAAAGCTCCATTATCTCAAAAAAGTCGGAATTATCCACCACAGCTCTTATGACATCTTTAACATCATAAGGAAGAGTAGGATCCTCGGGCACAATCTTATTTATATTGTATTCTGGTTTTGGTTCGGCCGGCTCAAACATCCTTGCCTTCTGACTATTATTCCAGGGAATAAAAGTGACAAGCTTCTTGATCTGATCAAAACATTCCTCTTCACTGAGAGCAAAGAAGTGGGCATTGCCGGTGACTTCACTATGCACCCGTGCACCCCCGAGATCTTCCATGGATATTTCTTCGCCAAGGACTGTTTTTATGACTTCAGGTCCGGTTATAAACATCTTCGAAATATTGTCGACTACAAATACGAAGTCAGTGAGTGCCGGTGAATAAACTGCACCACCTGCACAGGGACCAAGAATTACCGAAATCTGGGGGATAACGCCACTTGAAATAGTGTTTCTGAAGAATATCTCACCGTAGCCTGCAAGAGAATTGACACCTTCCTGTATTCTTGCACCTCCCGAATCGTTGATACCGATAAGCGGCATTCTCATTTTCAGCGCATGGTCCATTATCTTTGTGATTTTGCGTGAATGCATCAAACCAAGTGAACCTCCTGCGACGGTGAAGTCCTGCGCAAAAATTGCAACCGGCGCTCCGTATATTGTTCCTGAACCTATTATTACACCATCGCTTGGAAGCGATTTCTTATCCATATCGAAGTCGCGAGCATCGTGTTCCACAAAAAGATCATATTCATTAAAGGAATTTTTGTCAAGAAGTGCCATAATGCGCTCTCTTGCAGTACGTTTACCCATAGCTTTCTGTTTCTCGATAGCCTGTTCTCCACCGCCGAGCAGAACTTTTTCACGTTTTTCCTGTAATTCCTTTATTTTTTTATTGACTGGCATTTGAATCTGTATTAATTATTCACTAATAACCTATTTTATTTCGAGGGTACAATTTTAAGGAAATTGTACGATTTTCAATCTATTTCGGAGCCAATTTATATAATACCAAACCTATTACCGAATAGATAATATTCGGTATCCACATGGCAAGCATCGGGCCCAGACTGCCTTTAAGCGAAAATTGTGATGCAAACTGCAGGAACAGGATATAGGAGAAACTTAACATGAGGCCTATACCTATGTTCATACCTATACCTCCCCTGATTTTCCGCGACGACAGGGTTACTCCGATAAGGGTGAGTATAAAAACAGCAAACGGGTTTGCAAATCTCCTGTATTTTTCAATCAGAAACAGTTTTAGTTCATCGGAACCCTGCAACCGCAGCAGCTTAATATAATTTTCAAGCTCATTGGATGTCATCGTTCCCACAAAACTTGGATCGCGTGAGAAATCAAGCGGCTTTATTATCAGAGCGGTATCGATCTTTTTGCCATGTGTTATGATTTCCTGATTATCTTTTATTACGCGTATATAATAATTCAACGCTGTCCATTTATTAATGGTGGTATCATAAACTACGGATGTAGCTGAAAATTTTGATTCCAGTTTACCTGTATCGCTGAATTTTTCAATTGTAAAATTCTGTCCCCTCATACTCAGGGGATTGAATGTTCCCATATAGACATACACATTTTTAAACTCCATCCTGTGAATGTTCTCGAGAGTTATCCTTCTGTTGGAGGCCCGGTAATATTTTTCTTCAAATCCCATCCTTATCCGGTTCGACTTGGGGATCACGAAATTAGTAAGCAGGAACGTTAAGGAGGCAATAATAAAAGCTGAGACAAAATAGGGCCATAACATTCTCCTGAAGCTCATTCCGGCGTTAAGGATCGCTATGATCTCGGTGCTGACGGCCATCTTGGAAGTAAAGAAAATGACTGCAATGAATACAAACAATGGAGCAAAAAGCATTGCGAAATATGGAATGAAATTCAGGTAATACTCAAATATTATTAATTTGACCGGAGCCTGTTTCTCCATGAAATTATCAATTTTTTCGGCAAAGTCGAAAACAACGGCAATGGTAAGTATCAATACGATACAGAAAAAGAAAGTCCCCAGGAACTTCTTTATAATATACCGGTCGATAAGTTTCAACTTCAGAGATCCTATAATCTCTCTGAAAGTTTTTTTATCATTGAATTTTTCCATTTTCTAAAATTACCTTCTTTGATTTTTTCTCTCGCTTTTTTTACAAGTTTAAGATAAAATCCAAGATTATGTATACTCGCAATCTGGGCTCCCAGATTTTCACCCGATATGATAAGGTGTCTCAGATATGCTTTTGAATAAATCAGGCTTACAGCCGAAGGGCCTTCCGGATCAATCGGACTGAAGTCGTCGGCCCATTTTTTATTTCTCATGTTCATCGTGCCTTCAGAGGTGAACAACATTCCGTTCCTGCCGTTGCGCGTAGGCATTACACAATCAAACATATCTATTCCTCTGTCAATTGCCTCGAGTAGATTGGTTGGTGTGCCTACTCCCATGAGATAACGTGGCTTGTCGTTGGGAAGTATCTCATTTACAATCTCTATGATCCGGTACATTTCCTCCGCCGGTTCTCCAACCGATAATCCTCCGATAGCGTTACCTTCAAGTCCGGCCAGAGCTGTTTTTTCCGCAGACTCTTTTCTCAGATCATCGAAGGTGCCACCCTGAACTATCGGAAAGAGCAATTGGTCGCTTCCCCATAACGGATCTGTTTCTTTATATCTTATGACTGCCCTGTCAAGCCATCGGTGAGTAAGGGCAACTGATTTCTTAACATACGCATAATCGCATGGCCATGGAGCACATTCATCAAAAGCCATCATGATATCAGCCCCGATGATTCGCTGTATGTCGATGGTATTTTCAGGAGTAAATACGTGTCGTGATCCATCGATATGTGATTTAAAGATTGCTCCCTCATCTGTCAGTTTCCTGTTGCCTGTCAATGAAAAAACCTGGTATCCGCCGCTATCAGTCAATATCGGCCTGTCCCACGACATTAATTTATGGAGTCCTCCTGCTTTTTTCAGAATTTCGGTACCCGGCCTGAGATATAAATGATACGTATTGCCTAAAATAATTTTCGCATCTATATCATCACTTAGTTCACGCTGTAATATCCCCTTAACAGTACCCGCCGTTCCCACCGGCATGAATATCGGAGTAGGGATATCTCCATGCGGTGTTTTCAGGATACCCGTTCGCGCATTAGATTCAGAATCCCTGCTCTCAATTGTAAACATATTCACTAAACTCATTTTTCGAAGCACAAAGGTAATTTTTCCATACATGTAATAAAATTATCGGGTGTGAATTTTGAAGAACTCATAATCCTGATAAGTCAGTTATGACTGTTTCTACGAGATAATTCACTATTATTGTTGTAATATATTTTTTGCCTTTCCGTTAATCTTACTAATATTGCTGACTTATTTGGAGTCTGATGATCGACAATAAAAATATTTTATTCCTAATTGTTTTCTGCTTGTTCTCAACAAGCGCTGCTGTTCAATTATTCTACTATCTGTATTTCTATCTGGGGGTTTATTTTGAAAAGAAAACAGAATTGAGCGGGAAAAGACCGCCTGTGTCGGTTATTATCTGCGCAAGAAACGAGGCGGAGAATCTATCAACTTTTTTACCCTCGGTACTGGAACAGGACTATCCCGATTTTGAAGTAATCGTGGTAAATGACTGCTCAGAAGATAATTCCTATGATGTTCTTGCAACGTTTATTGAGAAATATCCCAATCTGCACATCTCAAATGTAAATAAAGATCCAAAGTTTACTCATAACAAGAAATTTGCGCAGTTTATTGGAATAAAAGCTGCTAAAAATGAAATCCTCTTATTCACCGATGCCGATTGCAGGCCTGAATCGAATAAGTGGCTTGAATTAATGATCTCACGTTTTGATGAGAAAACTGATTTTGTACTTGGTTATGGAGGTTATCTCAGGGAAAAAGGGTTTCTCAACAAATATATAAGGTACGATTGCTTCACGATTGCAATGCAGTATCTGGGAATGGCCATCCGGGGCGTACCATATATGGGTGTTGGACGGAACCTGGCATACAGACGATCGGTTTTCTTCAGTAATAAAGGGTTTGGTTCCCATTATCATATTGCGTCGGGTGACGATGATTTATTTGTCAACAGCATTGGTACCGGTAAAAATACAGTTGTTGAATACAGGCAGGAGACTCATACCAGATCGCGGCCAAGTTCTTCTTTCAAAGAATGGCTCGTACAGAAGAAAAGGCATCTTACAACAGCTCCTTTCTATAAATTCAGGGACAAATTCCTGCTTGTTACCGAACCACTTACCAGAATTCTCTTCTATATCACCTTTATTGTTCTCCTGTCACTTCTCTTTATGTGGCAATGGGTTGTGGCAATCTTTGCATTAAGACTTATCAGTCAGATAATTGTGTTTTCGGTGGTCGGAAAAAAGTTGAATGAGCCCGGATTATTACCATATTTACTTTTTTTCGATATCTTTTCACCCTTGTTCAATGGAATTATATTTTTAAGCAATAGCCGGCGGTTATCCGGCAAAAACAAATGGAAATAATTCACGAATTATCGGAAAAGGCTAAAGGCGATCTGCTGCTTGTTGATGAGGCAAAGAAGGGGAATGAAAAAGCGTTTGCCAGCCTGATGAACAGATATAGAGATTCAATTTATTACATGCTTCTTAAGATGGTTAACAATCCATCTGATGCAGAAGATCTGACAATAGAAGCATTTGGAAAAGCTTTCAGGAATCTCGACTCATATGCGCCAAAATTTGCCTTTAGCACATGGCTTTTTAAGATTGCAACAAACAATTGTGTGGATTTCATCAGAAAGAAACAACTATCGCCCACCCCGTTTGATCATCTTCAGGATAATCTTGAAACCGTAACCGTCAATATTCAGTCAGATCTTCCCGATCCCGAAGAATCCCTAATAAATCATCAGAAAATTGCAGCTCTTAAGGATGTTGTCAGCCAGCTTAAACCCAGGTATAAATCTCTCATTGAACTGCGCTATTACAAAGAGTATTCTTACGAAGAGATCTCATCAGAGCTCAAACTCCCTATTGGTACAGTTAAAGCACAACTTTTCAGGGCAAAGACTTTGTTATATAATATTTTAATCAAAACAGATAACAGGTAGTGTCAGAAAGCATATTGGGCTATTTCCCCTTATTATCAGATACTCAGAAGGATAAAATACTGAAGTTACGTTCGGTATACGACCGGTGGAACAGCATGATCAATGTAATTTCACGCAAGGACATGGACAATTTTTATGTCCATCACGTTCTTCATTCTCTTGCTCTGGCAAAAGTTATTGACTTTTTACCTGGTACACGAATACTGGACGCAGGCACGGGTGGTGGTTTTCCAGGAATTCCGCTTGCAATAGTATTTCCTGAAGCTCAGTTTACACTTGTCGATTCGATTGAAAAAAAGATAAAGGTTGTGTCTGCCGTCGCAGAGGAACTCGGTCTGAAAAATGTGATACCGCTCAGGAAAAGAATTGAAGAAGAGAAGACAAAGTTCGATTTTGTCATCAGCAGGGCCGTTACGGGCTTCCCTGAATTTGTGAAGCTCACTTCAAAAAATATCAGTAAAAACGGTACCAATAAGTTACCAAACGGGATTCTGTATCTTAAAGGCGGTGATCTGAATGAAGAGCTGTTGAAATTTAAAGATATGGTGAAACTATGGCCTATTAAAAACATCTTCAGCGAATCTTTTTTTGAAACAAAAATCATTGTCTATCTGCCTGTTTGATTTTTTTCAAAAAAAACGCTATACGGGTTTTTATATTTCAAAAAAGTACTACATTTGCATTCTCAAATTAGAAGTTAGTCAACAAATATAAACGAAAAGATGAAAAGGACATACCAACCATCAAGAAGGAAGAGGGCAAATAAGCATGGTTTCAGGGAAAGGATGTCGACTCCGAACGGCAGAAGAGTTCTTGCTGCACGCAGAGCAAAGGGCAGAAAGAAGCTATCAGTTTCCCCTGAGCTCAAATTAAAGGGTTAAAATATTTTTTACGATATTTTTAAAGGTGTCTTCTTCCGGGACGCCTTTTTTGTTGATACCAGATCATCAAAGCACAAAAATTCCGTCCCAAGCGTCGCAAATTGATTTTCGAGCGGTTGCCTGAATAGTTGTTATAATCTGAAGTCCCTGCATCGATAGGTGAAGGACTTTATGGTTAATGGAATTCAAAATATTACCTTTACCCGTCCATAAACATAATCATGCAAAACCTCCTTTCCCATACCGACGATAAGAACCTTCTCGTCATAGCCGATAAGATAACAGGCAATAATCGCATAACTTCAGAAGATGGTCTTTATCTTTTCAGGAAGGCCGATCTTTCATTTTTAGGTCTGCTTGCGGGGATTGTCAGAAGAAGACTCAATGGCAATGTGGCCTATTTCAACCGCAATTTCCATATAGAACCTACCAACATCTGCATCTATAATTGCAGGTTCTGTTCTTATCACAAACCGGAAGGAGATCCTGACAGCTGGGAATACAGTCATGACGAGATGCTCGATATTGTGAAAGGATTCGACAAAAAAGCCGTAACTGAAGTTCATATCGTCGGCGGAGTACATCCTGCCTACAATCTTCATTATTGGGGAACGCTGATCAAAAAGATCAAGGAACACCGGCCGTCATTACATGTAAAGGCTTTTTCCGCCATAGAGCTCGATCATATGATTTCCCTGGCAGGACTCACGATCAGGCAGGGATTGGCTATATTGAAAGAGTACGGTCTGGATTCGATTCCGGGAGGCGGAGCTGAAATATTCGATGAGGAACTCAGAAAACAGATCTGTGACGAGAAATCTTCTTCAGATTTATGGCTCGAAATCCATGAAACAGCCCACAGCTTAGGTATCCCATCGAATGCCACAATGCTTTACGGCCATATTGAAACATACGCGCACAGGATCGATCATATGGAAAGACTGCGTCAACTTCAGGATAAAACCGGAGGTTTTAATGCCTTTATCCCCCTGAAATATAAAAAGTCGAATAACAGCATGTCATATCTGGGGGAAGTAAATACTATTGAAGATCTTCGGAACTACGCCGTTTCACGTATTTATCTCGATAATTTCCCACACATAAAAGCATACTGGCCTATGACAGGAAAAGAAGCTGCCCAGCTGTCACTTTCTTTTGGAACCGATGATATGGATGGCACGATAGATGATACGACAAGGATCTATTCAATGGCAGGATCAAAAGAGGAGAATCCCGCTATGAGTTCCGACGAGATATGCACACTTATCAGTCAGTCGGGATTTATTCCCATTGAACGTGATTCCCTGTATAAGCCAATCATACAATCGTGAATCACTGTCAATCAAAAAGAAAATCCATAATTTTATCAGTACCTTTGCGTTATTACTAATGTTCAATCCGATTATATGAGCTTAAAAGACTTTATCCTGAGCAAAGTATTCCTGAAAAATCTTGGTATTGCGGTAATTATTATTGTAGGTTCAGTACTGATGTTACTCATCTGGATGAACTTCTATACAAGGCATGGTCAGGCACGTCCGGTCCCGAATTTTGTAGGACTTACGATGGAACAGACTACCCGGCTTGCTAATAAAAGCCGCCTCAGGTTTAAAGTGATTGATTCGATCTATACCACCACCGTTCCGCGTGGCTGCATAGCTGAACAGAATCCCAGCCCCGGCTTTAAGGTTAAAAAATGGAGAAACATCGTTCTCACTATTAATGCATTTCATCCCCAGATGGTGGCAATGCCGAACCTGGTGAATCTTCCTTTAAGACAGGCTAAGGCATTGATTGAGAGCTCAGGGCTCGAAGTCGGGCTTTTAAAATACAGACCCGACCTGTCAATCGATGTTGTTATCGATCAGCAATACAACGGGATAAAAATACCAGAAGGGGATTCCATTCAGATAGGGTCTGTAGTTGATCTGGTATTGGGTAAAGGACTAAGCAACCAGAGAACCTCAGTTCCCGATCTTGTTGGCATGAAGCTGGACCCCGCAAAAAACAAAATTCAGATCTCATCGCTTAATCTGGGCACCTTTGTGTATGACAATACAATACAAACAAAGGCAGATTCGATTAATGCATTTGTCTATAAACAGAATCCCGATTTTAATTCGGATGCTTCCCTTCAGCTTGGCTCATCAATCTATCTTTGGCTGACTGTTGATTCTGCAAAACTACAATCCAGGCCTGAGATAATTGATTCAGATACACTGGCACCTGTGACGACTTCAGACAAACAGGCTAATTATTAAAAATGTCAAAAAGAATATTTTTATATGTAATTCTTTTTTATGCATGCCTGATCTCTGTGTCAGGACAGGAAGTGGTTACAGGTCTTCAATCAAACAGTCTCATAAAAAAAGACAACCTGAATCTTGAAAGGAAAGGTCTGAATGCAGGAGATACCCTTGAATTGCCTTTTTTTGACGACTTCTCCGAACGTTCAATTTTCCCTTCCGTCAAAAACTGGACGGATAATTTTGTATTCATAAACAATACATACACTGATAAACAGGTTACAGCCGGTGTTGCATCATTTGACGCGCTCGACAATTCAGGCAGTATGTATGAAAATGCTGCACCATCAGGATTCAAGGCTGATGAACTGACCTCACAACCTGTCAATCTGAATTATATTCCTTCAGACAATATCTTTCTCAGTTTCTTCTACCAGGCAGGTGGTTTGTCTGACCCGCCTGAGCCAAACGACAGCCTTACCCTTCAGTTTTTCGCTCCGGCAGAGAAGATCTGGTATTCGGTATGGAGAGCCAAAGGATCTGCAGATCAGAAAATGAAACCGGCTATAATACGAATTGATAACAACAGGTATCTTCAGAAAGGCTTCCGGTTTCGGTTTGTAAATTATGCGAGTCTGAGTCCTAATCTTAGCGACCCATCGATGGTTGGGAATTGTGATATCTGGAACCTTGACTATGTGGCTCTTAACAAAGGAAGGAATGCAGGTGACACAGTTTTTGCTGATGTTGCATATACCCTCCCGCTCCGGTCGCTGCTCAAAAGCCATGAAGCAATGCCATGGAAACAATTTGTCCAGGTCAGCCTGCAGGAAATGGGATCATCACTTGCGGTTCATTACCGGAATAATGATACCATTACCAGGAATGTCACCCGTAATTTTGAGATCTGGGATGTCTATAAAAACTCTCTGGTGCATTCATTCACAGCGGGAGCGACAAATGTCCTGCCTATGACAAGTACTGACTATAATGCAAATCTCATCTATACTTTCAGTTCAACAAATCCCGACTCGGCACTTTTCAGGATCAAAGCTTCGCTGAAGACTGATAATTTTGATCCGAAAGGAAACGACACATTAATTTACTACCAGGTATTTAAAAATTATTTCGCATTTGATGACGGAACGTCTGAAGGAGGCTATGGAGTAAACGGACTGGGATCGAGGAATGCGATGGTTGCTTATAAATTCGTCTCTTTTGTGCAGGATACACTAAGGGCGATACAAATCTGCTTTAATGACAGTTATCTTGATGCAAACAAAAGGGCCTTCGATCTGATTGTTTGGGACAATGATAATGGTGTTCCGGGAAACATACTTTATACAAAGGAAGAAGCCATGGTTGAGCAGGGCACTGGAATTAATGGATTTTACACCTACAGGATACCGGAAGGAGTTATCATAAACGGCACTTTCTATGTCGGCTGGCGACAACGTTCAGAATCTTTTCTGAATGCCGGCTATGACATCAACACACCTCACGCCGGGAAACAATTATACTGGCTCAACGGGGAATGGCGGCAGTCACAGGTTGACGGAAGCATAATGATAAGACCGGTTGTTGGTTCGCCCTTAATACTAACGTCAATTAAAGATCCTGTATCAGCAAAGAACAAAACGAAATTCTGGCCTAACCCTGCCCGGGATTATATTAATATCGAACAGGGTGAGCTACAGTTATACGGAACATCATACATAACGATTACTGACCTGAATGGTCATGAGTTGATCAAAGTTCCTTTCAGTGAAAGGGTAGATATATCATCCCTTCATGAAGGCATGTATATCCTGGTAATAAGCACAAACGGTCATCCTGTTGGCTATAACAGGATAATCAAAATAAGGTAAATCCAAATAATGACAGAAGAAGAATTAAACGAACAGCAAGAGCTCTTTGAACATTTCCGGTTTAAGGCAGATCCAGGCCAATCACTGTTGAGGATCGATGTATTCCTTACAGATAAGATCGGGAATGCCTCAAGAACCCGGATTCAGAATGCGGCAAATGCCGGAAATATACTTGTAAACAATAGTGCGGTCAAGCCAAATTATAAGATCAAACCCGGAGATCTGATACAGGTTGTTTTACCAACACCACCAAGGGACATTGAACTCATTCCCGAAGACATACCGTTAAATATAGTTTACGAGGATGATGATGTATTGGTTGTAAATAAAGAACCGGGCATGGTGGTCCATCCTGCCCATGGCAATTATACCGGTACTCTTGTCAATGCGCTTATGTGGCATTTTAAAGATCTTCCGTTATTCAATACCGGAGAAAGCAGACCGGGACTGGTACACAGGCTTGACAAGAACACCTCAGGAATACTTGTCATAGCAAAGAATGAATATGCGCTTAACAGGCTCTCAAAACAGTTCTATGACCGTACAACCGACAGGAGATACAATGCCCTCGTATGGGGAATGCCCGATACTATGGAAGGAACAATAACAGGTAATGTCGGAAGAAGCATAAAAGACAGGAAAGTAATGCAGGTTTTCAAGGATGATACCGAGGGAAAGATCGCGATAACACATTTTAAAGTCCTGGAAGATCTTGGATACATTTCACTCGTTGAATGCAAGCTGGAAACCGGAAGGACACATCAGATAAGGGTACATTTCAGTCATATAAAACATCCTTTATTCAACGATGCTGAATATGGTGGTGACCAGATTTTGAAAGGAACTACTTTCACAAAGTACCAGCAATTTATAAAGAATTGCTTTAAGATTTTGCCACGGCAGGCATTACATGCCAAGACTCTTGCATTTAATCACCCTGTCACAGGGAAAAGATTGTCATTCGATTCCAATCTTCCTGATGATATGGTTCAGGTGATTGAAAAGTGGAGAAAATATATTTCCGGAAGAGAAGAAATCAATTAACACAAAGAAAATCCTTTGTATGCCTTAGTGTAACCCATTGTTTTCCGTTGTGCTTAATGGATTTGGATTTCACATCGCCAATCGCATATTATACATAATACATTCTAGCCCTTTGCCCTGTGCCCTGTGCTCTTCGCACTGTGCCCTACCAGCTTCCTCCTGCGCCGCCGCCGCCAAAGCTTCCACCTCCGAAACCGCCGAAGCCTCCTCCGCCGCCACCGCTGCTGCCTCCGCCCCAGCTTCCGCCGGAACCTCTTCCTGAATTCATCATCCCCATCAGCATCCAGAATGGCAATCCACCGGTGCTAATATGCTTGTTGTTCGAATTTCCTGAATTCCTTGAAATTACCGAGACAATTATTATAACAATAAAAATTATCAGACCGATTGGCAAGTGTGATTCCGTTCCTTTTTTTGCCCTGCTTCCGTATTCAGCGGCTGAGAATTCTCCTCGTGCCAGAGAGATAAGGGTACTCGTAGCTTTGTCAAGTCCCTCGTAATAATCTCCATTTTTAAAGGATGGGATAATTTCCCTGTCAACAATTTCAGCACAGGTGATATCAGGAATTGCGCCTTCAAGACCATATCCCGTCACTATTTGCACCTGCCCGTTAGAATCTGCAGTTTTTGGCTTTACCAGGATAAGAACACCATTATTCAGCCCCTTTCGTCCAATGCCCCACTTCTCTGCTAGTTGTTGTGCAAAATCAGCTTTATCATATCCCTGCAATGAGGGAACAGTAACAATCGCTATCTGGGTGGATGTTGAATCATTGAAAGCTACAAGTTTGCTCTCAAGCAAATTCGCCTCATCTGAATCGAGCATTTTTGCAAAATCGTTCACGAGCCTTGGTGGTACAGGCCTGTCAGGAATACTCTGGGTGAATCCTTTATTAATTGAGACTGTGAATAACAAGATTGAAACAGTCAACAAATACAAACCTCTTTTAATCATTACTTCTCCTTTATTTGTTGAATGAAATCTCATCTGACAACTCATTGATATCATCTTCACAGCAGGGAAAATATTTCTTCAACTGATTTCCTGCCATGATAATTCCTTCAGACAAGCCCTCTGTAAATTTACCTTCTTTAAAATTTTTCTTCAGAAGTTCGCTTATCTCATCCCAGAATCCGGTAGGAACTTTCGAGTTTATCCCGGCGTCACCTAATATGGCAAATTTTCTGTCTTCCACTGCCAGATAGAAGAGGACCCCATTGCGTTCGGCGGTTTTATCCATCCTCAGTTTTCTGAATAACCAGGCTGCCCTGTCGAGTACATCAACTTTCAGTGATGATTCAATGTGGACCCTTATTTCTCCTGATGTCGCCTTCTCTGCCTCTTTAACAGATGCGAGAATCTCAGCCTGTTGTTCTTTCGAAAAGAACGATGAAGCTTTCATTTTCTTATATATGAATTAAGTACTAAAATTGAACTGAAGGGGCCTTTTCGGCTCCTTTTTCAGCTTCAAAGTACGGTTTGCTCTGGAATGAGAACATCCCTGCCAGAAAATTCTGAGGAAATCTCCTTATATATGTGTTATAAGTTAAAGCTACGTCATTGAATTTTTTTCTCTCCACTGAAATTCTGTTTTCTGTTCCTTCCAGTTCAACCTGAAGATCTCTGAAGTTCTGAGTAGCCTTTAATTCAGGATACTGCTCAACAACGACCATTAGTCTCGACAGCGCGGAAGAAAGCTGTCCCTGAGCCTGCTGAAACTGCTGCATATTTTCGGCTGTCATCTTAGTCGGATCTATTGTTACCGAAGTTGCTTTCGATCTGGCTTCTATAACCTGGGTAAGTGTGGTCTGTTCAAAATTGGCAGCACCTTTCACTGTATTTACAAAATTAGGTATGAGATCAGATCTCCGCTGATAGGCTGTTTCAACATTGCCCCACTGGCTTGTAACTGATTCCTGCATGGTTACCATTCCATTGTAAGCCCTTGAACCCCAAAGAAATACAGATAGAACAACCAACGCGATAAATGCAACAACAACAATCGAAATCAAACAACCTTTTTTCATTTTTACTAGTTTTTAAATTTTTAACAAAGTTAATACATCATGATGATAATTCAATGTCTCATTAAAAACATAAATACCTGACATATTTCTGATGGCTAAGACTCTGTCTCAAAACCCTTTGTGACCAAATGACAATTGATAAAAAAGAAACACAAAGGAAAGATTTGAAATATTAACTATTTTTGGTTTGATAAATAAACAGTAAATGAAGACTATTGCAATTGTTGCAGGAGGCGACTCCTCGGAGTTTGAGATATCCGTAAAAAGTGCTCAGGAAGTCAGCAAAATTTTATCACCGCGATATTTAACGTATGTCATATTAATAAAAGGCTCAACCTGGTATTGGGAAGATCCTAAAGGACGGTATTATAATATTGATAAAAATGATTTTAGTCTCACCCCAGATGAAAAAAAGATAATTTTCAACGGAGTGTTCATTGCCATTCATGGCACTCCCGGTGAAAATGGGTTGCTTCAGGGTTATTTTGATATGCTGGGACTGCCATATACCAGCTGCAACGCCTTTTGTTCGGCCCTCACCTTCAATAAACAGGCATGCAAGCTATTTTTGAAAGAGTATGGAATAAATATGGCCAACGCTGTTCTTATAAGAAAAGGAGAAGAGTATAGCCTTAATAATATTATCAAAGAAATTTGTCTTCCCTGTTTTGTCAAACCTAATGACAGTGGTTCGAGTTTTGGAGTTACAAAAGTGAAAAAGGAAGGTGAAATGGTGGCTGCTGTTGAATCAGCTTTTATAGAAAGCGATGAAGTACTCATCGAATCATTTATGAAAGGCAGGGAAGTTGCCTGTGGTGTCTTTAACACGGGCAACAAAATAACCGTTCTTCCGGTAACCGAAATAATCAGCAAGAATGAGTTCTTCGATTATGAGGCAAAATATATTCCCGGAAACTCTGATGAAGTCACCCCTGCTGATATGCCCGCTGATGTAACGGCCGAAATCCAGAGAATAAGCAGCTATGTTTACAGACTACTGGGCTGTAACGGGATAGTCAGGGTGGATTTTATAGTAATAGATAATAAACCATTCTTCCTCGAAATAAATAGTATCCCCGGGATGACAAAAGAAAGCCTGGTACCGAAACAAGCTGTCGCTGCAGGGATGACCCTTGAAGAACTATATTCGACGGTAGTTGAAAATATGTGGGTGTAATGGCGTAAAGCCTTATTTTGCTTCTAGCGCAAATTTTAAAGCAGCAGTAGTCGTGTAGTACTTGGTAATAATACCCGGTATCTCCCATTCGGGAAGTTTTCCTGCTTTCAGGTACTCCAGATAGTTTTTCATCACCTGCCCAAAATGCTCTTCGTGGGAAACCCTGTATTTAGCAGGAATGGTTATCCTCAGGATATTATTATTGATTCTGTCAATGCTTATACTGTCGTAAGTCATTGTTTGGAAGGCCTTCTCTAATTGTGAAGTAAATATATTCAGATCTGCAGCTTTAATATTTTCAATATAAAGAACCGGCATAAACTTCTCTTCTGGACCCTGTTTAATTGTAAGATCGCACTTTGTTCCATGCATAACCGAATAATGAGTATCCCCTCCGCCGGGGGGAGGCTCAAACTTCCACTCTACCGACACTTTTGCAAAGCATCCTTTAATATTGTAGACCATCTCCCCGTTCGAAAAAACATTCAGCATGCCATCCTTAACATCCTTTTGGAGATAATCCGGAAATTCATCCAGTCCGGTTACCTTTTTAAACTCTTCCCTAGAAATAAGTGTTGGCCACCTTTTTGCATTTACCATTGAAATATCTGACGGATTCAGTATCTGTTCAGGAAAACATTCCCATTGAACGAGATCGACAAGGTGCGTTGTAACATCTACTATTCCTTCGCCCTGCTGCTGAACATCAAAATACCAGGGTGGTCTTTGAAGAGGCTTACCTGAAACCATCTTTGAAAAATGATGAACGCTTATTTTGGAAACTGCCGGCTGTTCAGGAGTTCCATTTATAAGAGTTCCGAAAACCTCCCTGTTCTGTGAGAGCAGCTTCTGAAGAATTGTGTTTATCTCAAATCTTTCGGTCATAATATCATAAAGAAGAACACCCTTTTCTTTTGCTGCCGCGAAAGCTTTTTGAAGTTCGGTAAAATCTTCCGCCCTGATTATCATTGGTTTATCGGCTAAAACATTGAAACCTTCATTAACAGATCTTGTAATATATTCAGCTTTTTTCCTGTTGTTTCCTGCAAGAACAACAACATTTCCTGCTTTCTCGGAAAGCATTTTTTCAAAAAAATCGGAACCGGTATAAACTATCTCATTCCACGCTGTAGGATTTACCTGCCGGGCATTATATGATTTTATCCTCTCAAGATGCTGCAGGTAGTCATCACCCTGGGGAGCATAGACATGAACATCAGGTGAGACATCACTATACATTGTTTTCTGAACAAGGGCAGCATGGAAATGACCAGGATCGACAGTAATCAATTTCACAGGATAGTTCTTTTCCATGGTTGGATCTGATTTTGAAGCTGTTTTATTAGAACCACCCGTTCCACAGGATGCAGCTAATAAAGCAATAAACAGAATTGAAACTAATAATCTGCTTTGCTTGAAAAGCTCTTGAACCCCGTTTACGGGGCAGGGGGTAAATGGTAAGGGGATGTTCATTATTTCTATTTTGTAGTTAAAGTGCATTATTTCAAAGTCTCCAGCCTGTACAGATCAATCGCATCGCAGGTACAGACCAGGTTACGGTCGCCAAAACCATCGTCAATTCTACCGACTGAAGGCCAGAATTTGTTTTCCGCTACCCACTTCAAGGGGAAAGCGGCTTTCTGCCTGTCATATTGATGATTCCATTCATTTGCTGTTACAACCTTCATTGTATGCGGTGAATTCCGGAGAACATTGTCTTCCTTATCAGCCTTGCCCTGTTTGATTTCTTCTATCTCATTCCATACCGACTTCAGGGCGGTAATGAATTTATCGAGTTCCTGCAGTGATTCCGATTCTGTCGGTTCAACCATGAGTGTACCATGAACAGGAAAGGATAATGTTGGGGCATGGAATCCATAATCCATTAACCTTTTTGCGATATCGGCTTCCGTGATACCTGCTTCCGATTTAAAATTCCGGCAGTCGAGTATCATCTCATGAGCAACAAAACCTTCTGCACCGCAATAGAGAGTTTTGTACCAGCCTTTGAGCGACTTTGCAATATAATTTGCATTAAGGATTGCATATTTTGTTGCCTGCGTCAATCCGAATGATCCCATCATCATTACATATGCATGGGATATTGTAAGAATTTGTCCGCTTCCGAACGGGGCTCCGGCGACTGCAGATGTACCATGACTTCCACCTGTTTTGACAAAATGATGCGAAGGAAGAAACTCTGCAAGCTTATCATTTGTAAGAATCGGACCCATTCCAGGGCCGCCTCCGCCGTGAGGTATCGCGAATGTCTTATGCAGATTAAGATGACAGACATCTGCACCGATATGTCCCGGATTGGTCAATCCCACCTGTGCGTTCATATTGGCGCCATCCATATAAACCAGTCCGCCATTCTCATGCACAACATCCGTCATTTCAATAACAGCGGATTCATATACACCATGAGTGGAAGGATACGTGATCATAAATCCTGCAAGATTTGCCTTGTTTTCTTCTGCTTTTTTCTTCAGATCATCAACACAGATATTTCCGCTTCCGTCACAGTCAATAATAAGGATTTTCATTCCTGCCATCGCCGCGCTCGCCGGATTGGTTCCGTGGGCAGAAGAGGGGATCAGAATAATATTCCTGTTCTCTTCACCTCTCGTTATATGGTATTCACGGATTACCATTAGACCGGCGTACTCTCCCGCAGCTCCGGAATTTGGCTGAAATGATATCGCTGAAAATCCGGTTATTTCTTTTAAAGCTTCACCAAGCTCATCCATTATCTGGTAATACCCCTGCGCCTGATCTTTTGGCACAAAAGGGTGAATATTCCCAAATTCAGGCCAGCTCATAGCGAAAAGTGAACTGGCAGGATTAAGCTTCATTGTGCATGATCCAAGGGAAATCATACTATGAGTCAGAGAGAAATCCTTCCGTTCGAGCATCTTGATATAGCGCATCATCTCCGTCTCGCTGTGATATCTGTTGAAGGTGCCACCTTGCAGAAATGATGAAGTTCTAAGTAAATTGTCTTCAATAATTTCACAATTACAGTAACATCGGATCACAAGGTTTTCGAGTCCGGCCGCCCGCCTGAAAATATTGACAATCGTTTCGATTTCTTTTATTGTTGTTACTTCATCGGTACTGACGACAACAGTATTGTCATCGGGGTAATGAAAGTTCATTTCGGCTTCCAGTGCAAGGGCTTTGATTGCATCCACAGAGACTCCTTTGCCAGGATTTATTTTCAGAGTATCGAAGAACACTGAATTCAATTGTCTTATTCCCGATTCCCTAAGATTATAATTTATTGTGCATGCTGCATTGTGAATATTACGGGCAATATCCTTCAAACCTTCGGGACCATGATACTGTGCGTACATACCCGACATAGTTGCAAGAAGAGCCTGGGCAGTGCAGATATTTGAGGTAGCACGTTCGCGTTTTATATGCTGCTCCCTTGTCTGCAATGCCATTCGGAGAGCCTTGTTCCCCTGTACATCGATGGATATGCCGATTATCCTTCCCGGCATGTTTCTTTTAAGTTCGTCTCTTGTTGCGAAATACCCGGCATGCGGTCCTCCAAAACTCATGGGAAGACCAAATCTCTGGGTAGAGCCTACCACAATGTCAGCCCCCCACTCTCCGGGAGGTGTAAGGATGGAGAGACTTAACAGATCTGCCGCAACTCCGACAAGGATACCTGCCTCATGAGCCATATCAGTAAATGTCTTATAATCTCTTATCAAACCCGAAGCCGCAGGATACTGGATGAATGCCCCAAAATATGAATCGTTAAAGGCAGCAGTAGTATATTTACCTGTAACCAGCTCAATTCCAAGAGGCTGAGAGCGGGTTTTTATAACATCAAGAGTTTGCGGAAAAACATCATCATCAATAAAAAACTTATTAGCCCCTGCTTTAACTGCTGCTCTCGATCTTGCGTTAAACATCATAATCATTGCCTCAGCTGCAGACGTTGATTCATCAAGCAGTGATGCATTGGCAATTTCCATCCCTGTCAGTTCAATGATCACCGTCTGGAAGTTAAGCAGAGCTTCCAGCCGGCCCTGCGAAATCTCAGCCTGGTAAGGAGTATATGACGTGTACCATGCCGGATTCTCCAGGACATTCCGGGTTATAACCGAAAGGAGAGCCACACCATAGTACCCCTGACCAATGAAAGACCGGAACATTTTATTCTTTTTTCCGAGGGCCCTGACATGATTTAGATATTGAACTTCGCTCATGGCCTCTGGAAGTCTCAATGACTTCTCCAGCCTGATCTCCTTCGGTACTGTTTTATCAATCAGTTCATCAAGAGATTTTACGCCGATGGTTTTCAGCATATGAGGTAATTCATGGTCGCGTGGTCCGTTATGTCGGTTAACAAATTTATCTGATGGCATATAATATATTTTATAAGGTCTAAACTGCTGTCAAAAACATTTTAACAGATTGAAAATCAAATTAAAACATCAAAATGACGGAAATAAATAAACAATAATATTAAGATTTAGATTGCATTTTTAAAAGGATTTAAATCATACTTGTATAAATATCATCCATCTCATTACGAAAAGTATGGATTGGTTCTTATTTCATGATCGATAGTAGTCTTCTCACCATGCCCCGGATATACAATTGTAGCAGGCGGCAGAACAAAAAGCCTGTTCTTTATGCTGTTAATAAGTGTTTCATAATTTCCACCCGGAAGATCTGTTCTGCCAATACTTCCTGAAAAAAGAGCATCTCCTGTAAAGACACAATTGTCGGCTTCACTGTAAAAAGCTATACTCCCTGAGGTATGACCCGGAACATGAAGAGCAAGAAGACTTGTCTTTCCAAATGCGATAACCTGGTTATCTGTAATAAATCCCTGCGGTTCAGGCGGTTCATCCATTGTCAATCCAAAAAGCATTGCATGATGAACCGCGCTTTTTCTGTTCATTTCGTCCAGTTCACTGGAATATGTTTTTAGTCCGTACCGTTCAAGAATGAAATTATTCCCAAAAATATGATCGAGATGGCTGTGTGTATTCAGGAGCAGTACAGGTTTAATACCCTTTTCCTCAATGAAGCCGGTTAACTCTTCAAATTCTTCTTTATCATAACATCCGCAGTCGATTATCGCACAATCGCCTGTGTCGTCAGCAAGTATATAAGTGTTTACTTCTATCGGGGAAAAAACAAGTTTATAAATCTTCATTCAAATCGCAATGGTTTTATTTTGTAGAGATGCTCAAATAGTTTATTCCGGTAAATTTACTTTCCTTTTACTGTTCCTTTTAACATAGGAACGAACACAAAGTTCCCATGTTCTGTTTTTTCAAACGTATCGATGTCGGTCCTTTCAACAACAGTCATTACCTGACTGGAAGATGTATTTCCGACAGGAATGACAAGCCGTCCGCCTGTTTTAAGTTGCTGAAGCAGTGAATCAGGAATCTCAGGTGCAGCGGCTGTAATAATAATTCCATCGAAAGGGCCATATTGCGGTTTACCTTCATACCCATCACCGTAAAAAAAATCAGCAGAATATCCGAGTGTTGTAAGAATGCTCTGAGCCTTAAGGTAGAGTTCTCTGTAACGTTCAATCGTATATACCTTTGCCCCCATTTCAGCAAGCACCGCAGCCTGATAACCGCTCCCTGTTCCTATTTCGAGAATTTTATCTCTTTTTTTGACCTTCAGAAGCGAACTTTGAACTGCTACGGTATAAGGCTGTGAAATTGTCTGTCCTGATGATATTGGAAACGCCTTGTCAACATAAGCATGACTAAGGAATGCCGGATCCATGAAGAGATGACGTGGCACAGTATCGATAGCTCTTAATACTTCCTCATCGGTTATGCCTTTTTGGCGAAGCTCAGCTACAAGTTTTTTCCTTTTCCCCTTCGCTTCAAATGTGTCTGTCATGATTTCCGGATCAAATTTTAAATTTCGACAAAAATATAAAAAATGGAGACAGTATCAGCCCTAAATACAACTCATTTCTTTTTGTATATTTATCTGACATTATCTGCAAAATGAATCTGAAGAATCCCATTAAAAAAATATTAGAATACGGAGTAACTCTGTTTTGTCTCATTTTGTTGACTCCATTAATAATAATACTATCGTTGTTGATAAAGATGACAGGAAATGGACCCGTAATTTATTCACAGAAAAGAACAGGCAGGAATGGTGAATCATTTTTTATCTATAAGTTCAGATCGATGTATTTTGGTAACGAGGAGGGAATACTTCTTATTAAAGATAAAGCAGATGCCAGAATAACTCCCCTTGGAAGGATCATGCGGAAATACAAATTTGATGAAATCCCGAATTTCATAAATGTCTTAAAAGGCGAAATGTCAATCGTCGGTCCCCGTCCGGAACAACAGTATTATATTGATAAGATAATTCAGAAGGAACCACGCTATCAGCAACTTCAGATGATAAAGCCGGGCATAACATCATGGGGACAGGTAAAATTCGGCTACGCATCGAATGTGGAAGACATGATCAAACGGATGGAATATGACCTGTTTTATCTGAAACACAGATCATTTCTTTTTGATTTAAAAATTGCGCTCTATACAATCTCGCTTGCGTTCAAGGGTAAGGGAATCTAGGCGATGTATCGATTGAATACCGTATTTTTCGGATAGCGGATCAAGAGTAGTTAACCTCCCGATTTGTGGATCATAGAATCTAGCGCCGTAATCATACCAGTCCTCTATATCAGTACTGAAATACAAACTCTTAGCTGTGTTAAAAGAGCTTTTTTTGGAGTTTTTTACGCTATTTAGGGCCTGTAAAACCAAGTTTTAGCCTGTTTGTTTAGGTGAATTTAGCGATATTCTTGGACAATTTTCTTAGTTATCCTTAAAATATATCCTTGATATCTATTGTTTGAAGAATATTTAATTTTCTTAAAATACTGATCATGTAAAATGTATAACTATTTTTCCTCCAAAGTGAATGATACTTTCTATTTTACAAAGGACAATTTACTACCTTTGCATTTAATATTGCTGAATCATTTACTTTATTGCAATATGTCTGACATAGGGTGTCAGACCGATTTACGTACGTTAAATAATTACTAGCACTATGAACTTACAATATATTACAGATAAAAAAGGACGTAAAAGTGCTGTTCAGCTTCCCTTGAAGGACTGGGAGCAGATACAAAAAGACCTTGAAGAACTTGACCGTTTAAGGAACAAAAAGATTTTTATGGCAGAGTTGGCTGAAGCTGTTGAAGAAATGAAGCTGATAATGGAAGGCAAAAAACAAGCTAATAACGCTGAAGATTTCATTAATGAGCTTTAATGTTAAATCCATATATGTTTTTGAAAGGCAGACCAAACGTCTGGTAAAAAAATATCCTTCACTTAAAAAGGAAATTCAGGAACTAATTAAGGTACTAAAGGAAGTGCCGGAAAAAGGAACTTCAATTGGACATAACTGTTATAAAATGCGCCTTGCTATTTCCAGTAAAGGAAAAGGCAAATCCGGAGGCGCACGTGTTATTACTCACGTGGTTTTTAAATACAATACCGTTTATCTGATATCCATTTACGACAAATCAGATATCGCAAACCTAACCAACAAAGAAATCCTGGAACTTATTCAGCTTATTCCATAACAAAATCCTGGTTGCTCAAGGGACTGTTTATTTTGCTTGGAAACCTTGTGACAAATATTCCAGTTTTACCCTGGGATTAGCTGGTTTAGTGAACTTTAGGTGATCATCAGGCTTACTCAATCACAATGGTATATGATATTCAGCCTCTGTAGGCACAAAATAGATATTTGCAATAAAACAAAACCCAGCAGTGAACCGGTTTTAAGTTTGAAAGTATCTTATTTATCTTTCTTGTTTGTTAATGATTTCGATAGAAATTCAAAGATCAATAATTGTATAAACTTTTAGTCTTTGAATAGTAACAAGATCAAAACTTCGCATTTCCTCCCTAACGAATGCTAATTGTCTAATTTTACCACAATTAGGTGGGTCAAATGAAATAACATTCATACTTAAAGTATTCTTATTAAAAGAAAATATAAATGGTACCTCATATTCCTGTACCGCTTGACTTACATACATTCCTTTTTTTTCTAAATCAAATAGATAATACTTTGTGCTTCCAACAGACTCAGAATAGGACAAAAAAGTGATATACTCGTTTTTATCTTTATCGATAATTCGACCTTGATAAGTAAAATTATTAATATCATTTTTTACTACTAATCCTTTTATACTAAAATCTTCTAAGTAAACAATTGAGATTTGTTTTGATTTATCAACAGATATTGTATCACCAAGTAAAAATAATTCCCCTTCCTGGCATAATGCTATTGATGAAAGAGTCAATAGGAAAATTATTGTTAGAATTTTAATGTAAGTTTTCATCATCTTGATTTACTACTTGTTCTGTCCTATTAATATTCTGATTTGTTACAGTTCCGTTAGTTGAAGTTTTCTGAACGCCTGTAGTGGTTTGATTAGCATTTGGATCTTGACTTGAAAATTTGGTATCTACAATTGAATTTGGATTTTCTCGACCCTCAAGTCCAGTACCAGGGTTAGGCTTTGTTCTATTCTCAAAGTGCAAATGGGGAGAATCTGAATCCGCATTACCAGATACACCGGTAAATCCAACAACTTCTCCTTCGGTTACTTCCGCACCAACCTCTAATCCATTAGTACTTGATAAATGACCATAAAAAGCGTAACTTACAGTATTATCATCATTAAATGTCATCACCGTAACATTAAGTCCATAATCCGAATCATCTACATTATCCACACCTACAACTTTCCCATATCCAACAGATAATGCTGGAGTACCTTCAGCAGCATCATAATCAAAACCCTGATGATTCCTTGAGCATGCCTCTCCATTTTGCGTTCTTATTTGACCAAAAAGGTTGCTCGCTCTATTATCTCTAATTTTTGGATCTTTAACTGGGTCACCTTCCAACATTCCATCGGGATCTAAAAATCTCATTGGATTGTCATAAGCAAATCTATAAGGACTCCATTTTCTATTAACTTCAGCTAACGGATCTGGCGTTGTCCACCGTCCAATCTGCGGATCATAGAACCGTGCGCCGTAATCGTAAAAGTCCGTACTTAGAGTTCCTTTCATAATTAAAAATAGTGAATCTTAAAGATTTTAGATTAAGAATACGGAAATATTTACTGTTCTGTTTTTTATATTTATTAACTTCTCTATTTAAAAGGATGAAACTGAGTTATCTCTCTTTTAAGTTCTTCAAGATTGCTACTCTTATACCATTCAGTACTACTTACATATCGATGTCCTGCCATATACTGTACTTTCCTCAGGTTATAGATTGTCAGCCAATGAGAAATAAGGCTTTGACGTATTTGCCTTGCACTGATAATCTTAGAATTTAATTTTTTTAGATCCGTAAATAAATGATGGAGGGTATTTTTTAAAAATTCAGATCCTTTCAGACTCAAAATAACCTGATCTGTTTTCCTTACTCTTCTTTCTCTATTTGGTTTTCTGCCAGAAGTCTTAAGATATTTCCCCAAAAGAATTTTTGGACGAATATCATCTAGATACTCCAACAGATCAATCACCTGGAATGCTTCAAGCGGTAGTTCTCTGGTTGTTGTTCCCTTCCTTTGCGCCTTAGGATTATCTCCACGGATAAGTACGGTTCCCTCCCGGAGTATTATATCATTCACTTTTAAATTATGAAGTTCGCGTACAGTCATACCCTGACAAACAAGAAATCCCAGAATTACCTGGTTTCTGAAATTCCTGGGCTTATGCGGTTTTGTTTGCTTATACAGAGTGACCAGCTCATTATAATCTAATAAATCATGTACGAGTCTTTTCTTATTATTCCTGATCCTGATATTCTTAGCAGGGTTTGTTATTGATGAATTTTTTTCTGACAGACAATCAAAATAATACGTTATCGAAGTTAGTAATCTGTTTATACGACTCCGTTTTTTATTCAAAATGAGTTGAGAATTTAATGTATAATCAATAAACCGGACTAATTCAGAATACTGAAACTGCTTAACACTAATTGAATTTGCTGATACCCAGTAAAGAAAATGTGAAATATTCCGTTCATGCTGTTGGATAGTTGCTTCTGCAAATCCCTTATTTTTAAGATATTTTAGATATGTGCTCATAGCTTTTATTGTTTTTGATGAATCAGATGCGTATAAATCTGGGTGCTTTCAAGACTACTATGCCCCAAAAAACTACCGATATTTTCAAGCTTCATTCCCGCATTAAGCAAATGAGTTGCAATGCTATGTCTTAGTGAATGCAAGGATATAGGACAATTAAGCCCTGCATTTCTGGCCAGAAGTTGTAGCCTTTCATACACTGCATTACCGGTAATACGTTTACCTCTCTCCGATATAAATAATGCTTTGACGCCTTTCTGTTTTTTATAATTTAATACAGCCTTTCGAACACCTGAAATATATAGTTCAATGTCCTTTTGAATGGAACTACTCATTGGTACATATCGTTCCTTGCTATTCTTGCCTTTTCTTACATAAACAACGCCATTTGAAATGTGTATATCATCAATATCCAGTGAGACCCCTTCCGATCTTCGAAGTCCAAGTCCATAATAAACAGATAGAATTGCCCTATTCATTATTCCTGATGCTCCGGTACTACATGAAGAATAAAGAGACTCTACTTGTCTTTTCGTAAGCCACGTTCTTTCGGCCACAATTTTTCGAATAACCCTGGCTGTACAGTCCAGCACAATTCCATGACAATCCATCAAATACCGGCTAAATCTTTTTAAAGCATTCAGGTAATTTATCTGATAATTACTTGAAAGTGGTTTTCCAGTCTGGTCGCTTACTCTTTGTGATAAATAGTTAATAAACTGGTTAATATGGGCATGTTTAAGTTTTCCCAATTTTAAAACTTTTTTATTCTCCAGAAAAAATAAAAATGCCCTTACGTAGGAAGGAAAATCATAAATAGTACTATCGGCATATCCCAATACCCTTAGCCATTGTTCATATTCATTTATATGCCGGACAAATTCATCCGAATGAAGTTCCAGATTTCTGTTTGAGTACTTCTGTGGTGTTTTAATTATACTCGTCTCAATTTCAATTTTTTGATCTTTCATTTTGATTTCCATTTAGTTAATAATTAAGATTCCTAATTACTTGAAAAACCAAGACGGATTATGATTGTTTTATTCATTTAGGGTACCTGATACTTAATTGAAAAAGTGAGGTTGGGTTTGTTTATAGTCACAACTAACTTATCTTTGCAAAACATGATAGACTTTTAGAAAATATGGAGTTATTCAGATTATGAAAACAAAGAATATAAAGTCAAAAGAAACAGAAAGCTGGGCATTGCCTGGTAATGCAATTTCTATTGATGATTTCAGAGAGGGTATTAAAAAAGCGGAAAAGGGACCTTTTTATACCGTCGAAGAATCAAAACAAAAATTGGAAACATGGCGGAAGAAAAGAAACTCCCGGTAAATGTTTCTGAAATATTCAACCACGATCTTGACGATATCTATAAATATGGAATAGATACTTTTGGCATCAGACAAGCAGAATTATACGAAAATGAGATTTGGAAGCTTGTGGAATCATTATCTGGTACCTGGCCACTTTTTTCTGAATGCCGCCACATACCAACAAAGTCAAAAAGGTACCGATGGATTATTCTTGAATCACACCTTATTATCTATCGAATAAACAGAGAAAGAAATACAAGTGCTGCGGATTGTTCATTCCCATCGGAGCATCACTAAAATAAAGACTTCAAGAAGAATTATGAAATAAAGCCAAGACCTTGGTTTCCCAGGATTCCGTCTATCTTGTGTTGCAATATTGCATCAAAATATTCCAACTTTACCTTAGAAATAGCTGCGATATAAGATTGACTATTTCCAGATTTTTACGATTATAGAATCGTAGTTTGCTTTAAAAATTTGTTTGTCCGAAGGATCTTTAATGAGATTATCCATTATGCAATCCATAGCTAACTTCCTTTCCTTTAAACCATAATCTTTCCATTCTGGAATATTTTCAACCGTTTTATATGTTTTTAAAAGCTGATCGGTAAGACATTCGGTGAAATTAGCTATTTGATCATCACTTGAATTAAAAGGATTACTTGTCTTTAATAACTCAAATAACTCTTCTTTAAATTTTTTTGGTTTGATATATTTATGATTCAGTATAGGATAGCCGACACTAAAAGCAACAACTAAAAATAAAAAAACAAGAAATTTAATGTTGTATATCTTCATTTGTAAGAGTTTTTATTATTATTTTATTAATCTTCCTTTTCATCCTTTTGTTTAAATGGCGCCATAATAATATACTTGTTTTTTGAATCTTTATTATTATTAGTTTTTTCTGGGATATTGCTATTATCAGGTTTACTCTTAGATGATTCGGTTTTGGTTAATTCTAAGGCCGTTGAACCATCCTTTATAGCAGAACTAATGCCCTCAATTAATTCTTGGCCATCTTTTGTAGCACCCTTATAAATTGATTTTATATCCGATATGAGATCGATTATGTTTGCTGCTTTATTTAATCCCTGTTCATTCAGCCCCATGGATAAAATATTACTCCCCTTCATTTTTCCTCCAACGCTACTACTAACTGCGTCTATAATCATTGGCATTTCAATACCCAAAACTTCAAAGGCTGCTTTTGTAGTATTAAAATTTTTCACAGTTGCGGCAGCGATACCTATTTTACATAGTCTAGTAGCTGAAAAAGAAAATGACAAACCTGTCATGGCTCCATCTGCAGCACCTTTTTGATAATAGGACATTGTTTTTCCAGCTTGAGCAGATCCTTGAAGAGCAGTTTCGCCTTGTCTTAGCGCTTGGAAAAAAGCGCTAGTCGAGAATAAAGGTTCTAGTCCATCAAGATCAATCGCCCATACGGGAGTATTACCAGCATACTGGTATGGAGTCCACCAAGGGAAAACGCTAGCAAGTCTATCTATCGAAACAAATCTCCCGATCACTGGATCATAAAACCTTGCGCCGTAATCGTAACAGTTGCTCAAAAGGTATATATCATCGAATAATATTTTTTTATAATACCCACCTTGATCTGCCGTAAGTGACTTGTCCTCAAAAATTAATTTTTCTCCTTTAAATAACTTAATGTGTACATAAGTTGAGTCTTTGCTAATTGATTTAGCGTTAGGTATCTGTATTGTAAAAAAATAAAGAAAATAAAAGTAATAAACAGTATTTCATATATTTATAATTTTTAGATCACAATTATTTCAAAATATAAAATTTTGTATCTGCGGAACTTCCAAATGCACGTGAAACAGGTAAAAAATTATTATTACGACCGATGTTTGCAATGTCTCCTTTAGAAGCATTTTTCCCAACCGAAAAAGTAGCAATATGGCCAGATTGGTATGTCCCATCATCTCTTAATGCATAATTTCTCCAAGCTGCTATAGCTAATCCACCATTTTGAGCTGAATTCTTTGCTTCAGTTTCCGATACAGGTTTATAGTTAGAATTCTCAGAAAGATTATCAGTCATTGTATTTGCTTGTCCACGCAATGTAATGTCCTTCCCAATTGCTGAACCTACTGTTTCCATAATATTCTGAGTCGCATAATTGCAGTATGTTGGACCACCATCGGGAACGGGTTCGAGTGCTGGATTCTTCATATTAAGATTTTGTTGTTCTTCAACTGCAGTTTCTAAGTTAACTTCATTTTTACCAAGAATAGGTTGATCAAAATTTTGAGAGTTTAGACCTAAATGATTCTCATTTCCATTGAACCCAGCAAATTCATAATGAAGATTTGTTCCATTTCCAGTTTCCTTAAAGACCGCGTTTGAGCCATCGTCAACATGCTTAATAAGATTATCATCTTTATCCAGAAAGTCGGTCATTCCCATTCCATCTGGATCAATAAACCTGATTGGGTTATCAACAGTATAGTTGTAAGGAGACCATCTTCTATATTGTTCAGCTAGAGGATCAATTGTCGGCCACCTCCCAATCTGTGGGTCATAGAATCTCGCCCCGTAATCATACCTATTCAGGCTTAAGCAGATTGACATCTATTAAGAAGAGTTGTTTTCAAAGAACTTTCTTTACATAAAACTAATCATAATGGCTTTATCTATTGCTATTTTTCCTCAAAATATTGAATTCTATCCTGTTTTCTCTTGTTTCCATGGTGAGCAAACAGCAAATTCGATAAACGTATATTAAAACGTATTCAGGATCTCGAACTGCTCGAGGAAGACAAGAAAAAAACGCTACTGGATCTTATTGATACTTACATCCGGGACAGCAAAGCTCGGCAGGCGTATACTGTATAAACACAAAAAGCAGAAAATCCGGTTCAATACCGGATATTCTGTTTTTTATCTATATCTTTTAGCATACTGTAGAATGCCTCTTTTCCCCCAATTTTTACTTTATAATTAGCTTAAGTAAAAATTAAGACTTATTGTCATAGCTCATTGCTTTGATTGATAATAAATACCCTAAATGAATGCCTAATAATAACCAAAATAGGTAACCCATTAAAGAAGGAATAACATCATTAAAAAGATAATAATATCCAATTAGGAAAAGAAAATAAGACCAGAAAACGTACTTTACAATAGTCTTACTTCTCTTTAATAACAATAATAAAAACTTATTTTTCATTTCTCTTTCTTGTTACTAATTCAAGAATAATAATAAGTCCCAACAAAACACCACAAATAATCCATGATGCCTCTGAAATTATCAAGGGTAAATCTTTTTTGAAAAAGAATATGGTTACCAAAACCATGAACCCAAAAACATAGAGAATTTTTTTCAATACATTCATAACCTATTCTATTCTTAAAGGTATTTTTACTTCCTTTTTTTCTTCATTTTTGAACATATTCATATTCAATATGGTATTGGTTATATTACCATTATCTTTGGAATCTGCATTTTTCATTTCTACTGGATTCAGATTATCACTACTGTTATTATTATTCTGAGATTGTTCAGAATTTGATACAGTTGTATTCTCTACAAATCCTTTAACTGCTTCAGCAGCCAAGCCTGTCCCAATCGCAATCTTTCCTATTGTACTCAGATCACCTTTAGGATCAGGTGTGCCATCTGGAGAGGGTTTCCCAACGTTATTATCAATACTCTTCTGAACATTGGCCTGTCGTCTGTCTAAGGATTCTTTTTGTGACCTTTCTCTTCTATGTTGCTCTTTATAACCGGGGTTAAAACTTCGAAAGAGATCCTTTACATTATCATTAATTGCAAAGGAACCATTTTGTGCTTGATGTATAATTAGACCAGTTGTTATTATCCCAGCAGAAATTAGTAACGCATCAGCCGCCGTAATAACAACGCCCCCAACTATTGCTATTGGAATTGCGGGATTTTCTCCGTTTTTGTCAATATATCTTAAAGGATTATTAGCACCATACAAATATGGGCTCCAATTATTATATTTTTCTGTCTTAGGATCTATCGTAGTAAATCTCCCAATCTGTGGGTCATAGAATCTCGCGCCGTAATCATGCCAATCCATCCCTATTTATCAAATTTCTTGAGGAGTATAAAATGACCTATCTTTTCATCCTGTTTACTTCCTGCTAATCCAGTGGCATTATTTATATCTCTTCTCACTACCTCAATCTGAACTGTATCTGGAGGGACTAAAGTATCATAATCAATATATAATATATGTGGTTCTGCAAACCTAAGTTTATCAAATCTCCAATAATATGAATATCCTTTGATCTCATCAATCTTCTTTTCTAATACAACTACAATCTGCGACTTATTTGTGTCTATAACAAATGATGGATCCAGATGACTTTTATATCCATATTGTTTCTCAGCAAAAACCTGTTTTATCGTAAATTGGATGCTATCATTAATTTTTATATGATAAGGAATATATTCTGATAAGTAAGTTCCATACGCCTTAGAATGCTCAATGCTTGAACTTGAACACTTTCCTAATTTCCGAAAAGGATGATTACAACCTTGAAAAAAAATAACAAATAAGAGTAGTGTAAACAAAATATAAATTCTTCTCATTGGATTGATTTTGGTTTAAATTCAATACCACCTGGATTTTGAGTCTTAATTCTGTTATAGACTTTAGTTGGAGTTTTCTCATTATATAGTTGAGCTACTTTCGATCCTAGGGATCCCATTGTTCGGGGCAACAAACCTCCTAACAATCGCGCACCTATTTGGGACCAAGTTGTAGGGCTGCCGTCTTTTTTACCTTCATTCCTTAGGCCATTTTGAACAGATTGTACGCAATTAGATTGAGTAATATTATAATCTTTATCTAATTCTTGCTTTGTACCTTCCTCATTTTGACGATCTTGATTTGAAGTCGAAGGTATTTGGTAACCTTCAGTATATTCAGGTTTTCCAGTTTCTTCATCTATATTTTCTTCACTGTCTAAAAACTCTTGCGGAGAGTTATAGACTTTGGAATCCTTATCATCTCCTCTATCCTCTCGTATATTTGGACCGCTTAATTTACTACTCCCATTAGTTCCGTTCTTAGACCAAAGTTTATATTGCCCATTTTCATCTTGTATTAATTGAGCCATATGACCAAATTTTATAAGCACGACAGAACTATCACCATTTATGTCAATAAACTTAATTGGATTATTTGCTCCATATTGATAAGGAGTTAACGGCATGTACTTTTCAGCAAATCTATCTTGGGTAGTAAACCTTCCAATCTGTGGATCATAGAATCTTGCTCCGTAATCTTGACAATTGCTTTCTAAGCTCTTATTTACAGTTTGTTACCTTTTTCAAAAAAGCATTTTCAAAGAACTTTTTTACCTTTTAAATGAGCTTTTTATCACTTGAAGCTCATTTTATAAGTGAAAATAGGAATTATTGATATATTGATGCCTCAATCACTGGAAATAGATCTCTTTAAAGTATTTCTTCAACTTTTAATCCAGCAATCTTAATTATCTTCTTGCATAGATTTAAAAAATCCTGAAGCCCTCTATATTCAGAAGTAGAACCTGGCGTCCAAAATTTGTAAGTCACTGTATTCCCATTTGTCCCAAATTCGATTGTACATGAGGTTCCATCAAGTCCTGATTTGGTAAAAGCTTTTTGAAGATCTATTTTATTGAGAGTCAATGCTTCATTAGCTAAGTCTATGAAGATATTTTTATTTATAACAAAGGTTGTATCAATAAGTGTCTTTCCCCATTTTATATCTTTACTATTTGGTGTTGAGATAACAGTCACTAAACATTTCTCTTTTTGATTATTAATTTTAATAACAACTGTTTGATTAGGAATTCTTTTCGAGTGTATTAATGTAAAGCCTATAAAATCAATTTTGCAGTTTATCTGTTGAGCATTACATAATAATGAAGAATAGAAAATTATTAGTACAGATGAAAGAAAAGTTTTCATTATTCATTTTTTTTAATTGGGTGTAATATATTTCTGATCTTCTAACACTTCTTTTGACTTTTCTTCTAATGATTTTGTTGCTGCATCAGATTCATCAATCGAAAGTTCTGTTTTGTCCAAAATGGGATCATCATAGTTAAAACTATTTAATTGGGTTGGATCGTTCGGATCACTTGGCAGATCTTCTGAAATAATATTGATTTTGCCAGTTAAAGGGTCATATTCTTGAAATGAGCCATTTGGTGTCCCAAGATAAAGTGTTTTCATGTTCTCATTAGCATAATCTTTATCATCAGGTCCATTTTGAATATCTGAAAAAATATTATTATAATATCCTTCAACATATTTCCCATGCGTATGTGCCGCACCTTCGAAAGTACTTTTTTCTGGAATATCTGAAAAATTAGGGTTAACGCTTTCTTCCTTATTAAATACTGGTACACCATAGGAATAATCACCACCCTCAGTCTTATATATTCTAGTCCCAAATTCTTTATTTACGTCTACTGAATTATCATTATAACACATCATGAAATCTTTGGCTGCTTCTTGCTTGGATTTGAAAAGATCCCCAGGGCCCATACCATCCGGGTCAATAAATCTTAATGGATTGTTTACAGCATAGTTATAAGGGCTCCAACGTCTATACTTTTCAGCCAAAGGGTCGATAACATGCCACCTCCCAATCTGTGGGTCATAGAATCTCGCCCCGTAATCGTAACAATCCTTTATAACAGTACTGAAATACAAACTCTTAGCTATGTTAAAAGAGCTTTTTTGGGTGCTTTTATTGATATTTAAAGTGTCTAAAGTCAATTTTCCAGTTGCTTTTATACGTGAAAATAGCGATTATTTGACGATTTAAATACGAAAACCTTAGAATAACTCTCAGGTGAAACAGTTATTAAATAATTTCCAAAAGTCAGTTACAATCGAACCCAATGTTTAATTATTTTGTTTCTTTGGAGTGGTAGCTTATCTTTGCACTGCAGGAAAGGCTAATCAAATTAAATTTGAAGATAAGATGAACACAATAACTATAGAACTTACCGGAAATAACTCCTTAAAAGCATTACAGGATTTGGAGCAAAAGCATTTGATACGGATTTTGCAGGAACCGGATTTAAGTTCTTATTCTCTTACTGGTGAACCCATAAGTAATGAGGATTTTAGAAAATGGGTTGAGTATGCTGAAAATTCCCCGACAGTTAGTCTAAACGAAGCCAAGCAACGATGGACACAACAAAAGAAGTCGCTCCAAAAACTCATTCGTTAAGGATTACTGAACATGCTATTCAAAACCTAGATAATATTACAGGCTACATTGCCTACATCAAGCACGAACCTTTAAACGCTATCCGTGTGGGTGATGAGATTGTAAGGACCATTGACCGCATCGAAAAGAATCCACATGCATTCCGTGAATGTGAAGAAATTCCCACTGCAAATAAAATATACCGCAAAGCTAATTGTCTTAGTTGGCTTATCATCTATAAAATAAAACTTACAGAGATCGTAATTCTTGGTATTATTCATGGACATCGAAGACCATCAAAGATTAAAAGTTTAAGAAAAGTAAAATAACAAAACCGCGGTCTCCCAGGGTTCTGCTGTATCTTGTGTTGCAATATTGCAACAGATTTTTCTAATTTTGCCTTAGAAACAGCACCGTAATGAGGACCCTGTGGAACAGGATCTAAAAATCATATTAATCATAGCGCAATTTTAATAACCGGTTTATAAACCGGTCCCGCGGGGAGGAGAATACTTTCATAAAGGATGACCTCATTAACCGGTATTGTCTGTATATCCGTAGCGCTGTACTGTTCCACGATTTTTTTGAATGATTCTTTATCATTTAGATGTTTAATTCTGCCAAGAGTGATATGAGGATTAAAAGTCTTTTCCCCAAGGTGAATATTAAGATTTTTCAAGCCACCATAAATAAGATTATAGAGTTGCTGCAAAATTTCCGAATGAGATATTCCCGTCCAGATTATCCGTGGATCGGAAAAATTCCTGAAAACACCTGTCCCTTTCATCTGGAGTTCAAAAGGTGAAAAACCTGAACAGTGTTCCTTTAACATCTGAATGACTGACTTTATGATACTCTCTTCTGTATCACCAAGAAAAGCAATGGTGATATGAAGATTGTCAACATTTGTCCATTTTATACCATCTTTCCAGGTAACTGCTTTGAGTGATGAAATCAGCTCCAGAAAGGTATTTCCGGGTTCAATTCTGATTGCTGTAAAAATGCGTTTCATCGGTCGTAACTACAATTTAAATGATCAGAGGCGACCTGCATCAATCTCAAGAATTATTGATTCTATAAGGGCATCCTCCCCATATGGATCATATTCCTCCTTCAGGTTTGTCCCGAAAATCCGTGCAATACCCTGCCAGAATGCTGCTGCAAGTTTTCCCCTGTAATCTTTGATAAGGATATAAGATGTATTCTGTGTTTCCCTGTCGATCAGTTTAATCAGAAGCCGACCCTGCGTGATGGTCATCTTTCGCATATCTCCTTCATATTGACCAAATACATCTTTTTCCACCTTTTTAATGTACTCTCTGCGCTCTTTATCAGTCTGGAATCCCATCAGATCCTGGTTGACACTGTACAGTTTATTCCTGACAATTACAGCATACGGATAAACTCTTTTCAGATTATATACCAGTCTTTCATATTTCCTGAAATCCTTCTTTTTTGGAAATTTCGGATGTGGGTAAACAGTAACCTCTTTTATTTCTACTTCTGGCAGAGTAACTCCATTCCTTTCAACCTGCTGCAACAGGTATGATCTTCCGGCCAGGGTATCATTGATATGTTTTAATGAATCACTTTGTCCCTTTGCCACGAAAGTAAAAAGAAAGAATAATAATATCCCGGTCAGTAGTTTCACTGGCAGTTTTTTTGCAAAGGTATCAAATTCCGGGCCACTAATTAGATGTGAGATGTGAGATGTGAGAGAAGCTGAAATGAAGTTGAAATATCTTGAAATGATGTGGAAATAAGCTGTATTTCTATTTTTTCCATTTATTTCTATTCATTTCTACTCATTTCTATTCATTCTGTTTATTTTTATTTATTTCTATTGATTTACATCTTTATGTATTTTTGTTAAAACGCTATTATGTCACTGAAAACAGAAGATCTTGACGACCAGAATCGCTTCAGATTGTTTCTTACTGTTCCGTATAACAATCTTATTGACTTCGTATTCGAATATCTGAAGAAAAAGTCAATGTTAATTAATCTCTACTGGGCAGTCTGTATATTGTTTCTATGTATTGCATTCTACATAAGAATAAATATAGCCGGAGAGTTTCAGATTACAAGGATTTTCATCCATTCTGTGTTGGGGTTTATAGTTTTACCTATTGTTTGTATACCGATTCATGAGCTACTGCATGCTGTGCCGCTTCTTCTGTCAGGAGCAAAAAATCTCAGGGTAGGGATGGATCTCAGACAATATCTTTTTTATGTATCGGCACACCGATATGTCGCTTCTCCACTTCAGTTTCGGATTGTGGCACTTACCCCGTTTCTTCTTATCAGCGTCCTTTCGGTTCTTATGATAGTAATGCTTCCCGGATTATGGAAATGGACACTGTCATCCTTCCTTTTCGCTCATGCCACCATGTGTGCAGGGGATTTCGCTTTGCTGAACTTATACTTCCTTAACAGAGACAGGAAGATCTATACCTGGGATGATGTGGACAGGAAAGAAGCATATTTCTATGAAAAGATAGGGTGATTGTGGATTGCGGAATTGAGGCATATTGAAGTCTCCTCAATCCGAAATCATCAATCTAAAATCCGAAATCTTCAGAATTTTGCTTTAGCCAGTGCCAGAACATCGTCCTCTTTTACAACAGGCCGCATCCTGAAGGAGTATTCATATTTCTTTTCAAGCAGTCTGTACTGAGGATGAACCTTAGCTCCCCATGAATTATCACCTCCCACTCCCATTTGTCCGAGATCAACATTAAGATTTACCAGGTCTCTGGGCTTTACATCGGTTGAATGAGTGTTGGCAGTTTTAGCATCTTTTCTGTATTGTGATAATTTCCCGGGTGACTCAAAGTCGTCATGAATGTTATTCAGGGCGGAAAAACAGAATAACGGATCACCGCTGATGAGAATTCCATTTCCATTGTCATCAGTAAGTATAAGCCATCTCGTATCTGTTTTATAACCATTTTCCTGGGGACGAATGTAAGGAGTCTCCTGATCTGATACAGTGCTTTCATATAGTCCCACATCTGCTGAAGTCTTTCTGTCAGCATAATTCTCAAATGGTCCCCTTCCAAACCATTTCAGGTTTGAAAATTCTTCAGGGAGCTGCATTTGCATGCCCATCCTTGGAATCTCCGGAATATTGTCTGTCAATTTTGAGAACTGGTTTTTTACAACGATATCTGCACTGCCATAAATTGTGTATGATGTGGCATAACCTCCAATCTTTTTGCCTGCAAGATCAGGAATATCATAATTAAATGTTACCACTACTTTACCTAATTCAGGCTGACTGATATTTGCTTTTGTAACTTTTGTTCTTTCACCTGCTTTCTTCCAAACCCCAAGCAATCTATCCATATTATATCCATAATCGTTATCAGTAGGAGGTCTCCAGAAATCGGGAGAGGGTCCCTTCAGCATCAGTTCTCGCCCCCTGAAGTTGAATGATGTCATTCTTCCCTCAGCCAGGTTGAATGTCACTTTCATATTTTCGCCGCTCACCTCCAGCTGCTTATCAGTAGTCTTCGTTTGTAGTACTGCAAGACGGTTTTCTTTGGCTACGACTTGTTTGCCTGTAAAAGGTAATTTAAATTGCATGCTTGCATATACATGATCCTCAGGAACATAATTCCACGCCTCGCTTCTTGAAGCCCTGATATTCAGAAAATATTCTGTTCCTGCAGCAGGTTCTGTCGCTGAAAACGGAATCTGAACAATGTAAGAATCTTTCGGGTTCAGGTCAGCTTTAGGAATCTTCCCTGACTGAACCACGTTGCCATCGGAAACAATCTCCCATTCTAAATTAAACTCTGAGAGGTTCGTAAAGTCATATTTGTTGGTAATCCTGATCATTCCTTTATTCAGGTCAACAGGTTCAAATCCAATATCCTGATAAACCTTGTTTACTTCGTATAATCCGGGATGCGGCGTTCTGTCGGGCCAAACCAGACCATTTATGCAAAAGTTGCCATCGCTTGGAATTCCCTCTTCCCCATAGTCGCCACCATATGTCCAGTACTTTTCTCCATTTTCATTTGTCCTCAGAAATCCCTGGTCAACCCAGTCCCAGATAAAGCCACCCTGTAGATTGGGATATTTTTCTATAACATCCCAATAATCCTGGAGGTTCCCTGTTGAATTACCCATGGCATGTGCATATTCGCACATTATCATCGGCCTGTCATTCTTCGGATTCTTAGCATAGGCTTCAATATCGTCAATCGTGGCGTACATATCAGCCCAGATATCAGTATGACGTTCTGGAGCATTTGTGCTTTTCTCTGCCCGTTCGTACTGAACAGGCCGGGTCATATCCCTGCCTTTGATCCATTTATAGCCATTAAGGAAGTTATGGCCATCACCCGCTTCATTGCCCATCGACCATATTATAACCGAAGGATGATTTTTATCCCTTTCAACCATTCGTTGCATTCTGTCAAGGTGTGCTGCTTCCCATTCAGGCTTATCAGCCAGTGTAACATCTTTATTATAACCCATGCCATGAGATTCGATATCTGCCTCATCGACAAGATACAGACCATATTTATCACACATTTCGTACCAGAACTCCTGCTGGGGATAATGACAGGTTCTCATGGCATTTATGTTGTTGCTTTTCATGGTTTTTATATCCTTCATTACGGTTTCCTCATCGATTACATGACCTGTCAATTCATTATGTTCATGCATATTAACGCCCTTAAGCCGTATGGCAACACCATTGACCATGAGCTGGGAATTCTTAATTTCAACCTTTCTGAATCCGATTTTTGCACTTACGCTCTCACTGGTTGTACCATTCATCTCTTTGAGCGTAAGTACTAATGTGTAGAGATTTGGTTTTTCCGCTGACCATTTTTTTATTCCGGGAAGCACTTTATTGAAATCGAGAGAGATTCTATTATCAACAAGTTTTGTTTCTTTCGATTCAGTGAAAAGTTTTTTATCCAGATCATACAGGGAGGCCTCAATTATGAAGTTGTCCCCTGAAGATGCTGTGCTCCTTAAAGAAACATCGATTTTCAGGTTCCCGTCGTTATACTCATTTGTGAGATCACCAACAGCATAAAAATCTTTAATATAGGTTTTCGGACGGGCGTGAAGATAAACACTTCTCTGAATACCGCTTAATCTCCAGAAATCCTGATCTTCAAGGTAACTTCCATCACACCATCTGTAAACTTCTACGGAGACAGAATTTTTTCCACTCTTCAGGAAACCTGTGATATTAAACTCTGCCGGCATCTTGCTATCCTGGCTATATCCAACAAGTTTCTCGTTTACCCATACATAAAATGCCGAACTCACGGCTCCGAAATGGAGAAATATCTCTTTATTTTTCCAGTCAGATGGTACTATGAAATTCCTTTTATATGAACCCACAGGATTCCAGTCATGAGGAATGGCAGGAGGTATCTTTTTATACTTATATGAAGTATTGGCTGATACCGGATCTTTTGAATCTCCCGCCTGAGGTTTTGCTGCAGCATCAGGTGTTCCGGGGTTATTGGAATTAAAAATATCTTCATACTCCCAGAAAGGATAGGCTATGTTTGTATATACCGGTACATCATATCCCTTCATCTGCCAGTTTGATGGCACTTCAATGTCTTTCCAGTCACGGGTGTCGTAATCATCCTTAAAGAACCAGTACGGTCGTTGATCGGGAGTTTTTACCCAGTTAAACTTCCACAGTCCATCGAGACTCCTGTAGTTTGGAGAGTTGGCCTTTACCGCTTCGATTGCACTCTTCTCATCAGGAAAACTTATAAGGGATGCATTCGGATCTTCCCTGTTAATATTAAAAACTGCCTCATTTTCCCAGTCACGCGGTTCTTTCTCATCGAATTGAACACCTTCGTACTTGCTAAGTTTTTTACATGCCGACAGTGCAAGGGCAATCGTTAAAATGAAAAATGATATTCTCTTCATGTGGTTCGAGTTTTTGACAGGAATAAAGTTAATAAAAAAAGCAACTGAATTACTACTTATTGAGAGGATCTGAAAATGAAAAAGTCAGAGGATTATGCCTTATCCGTTGGATAGCGACTTTTCCCGATAAATCTCAAATCTTCCGGTGAATTAATGTTTGTAAACGCCACCCTGAATTTCTCCGAGTCTTCAACCGGAAAATAGCATATCTCAATTTCTTTGAAAAAATCTCTTATTGAATAGTTCTTATCCGATCTTAAGAACTCATCAAGAACCGGAAGAATTGATTTCTTATAGATCCCATGAAGAGGTTCAATATTCTGTCCGATCATCGGAATCACGGCATCGCAATTATTTTTTTCATAGAATTTCAGCTGGTTCAGAATAAGATCTTTTTCAAGAAAAGGCATGTCTCCGCCGGCAATAAATATTGATTCTGCTGCGGTTTCTGTCAGGGCAGAATGAATTCCGCCTAATGGCCCCTTGTTTAAAAAATGGTCACCGACAATTTTGCACCTGATAGCGTATTCTAAGAATTCATCGTGTTTGTTTGTGACAATGATTATTTCCCGGAAAATATCGTTGTAAGTATCTATTATTCTCGACAGTATAGTCCTTCCATCAATAACAATCATTGATTTCGTAATGCCCCTGAATCTTTTCCCGGCACCACCTGCGAGTATTGCTCCCTGTGCGATTTCAATTTCCTGTTTCATCCATCTGCCAATTAAAACCTGTGGTACAATTATCAAAAATATTTGTACAATATCAGGATTTGTTGTAATTTGATTGTCCAAATTTATGATGACTGAAAAGGGTGGATTGACAGCGGTTTCAGTCAATTAACAAAAGTAAAAAAATAATTCAGGTCAAAAATAAAATTGCTTATTAACACTTAAAGCTGATGACTATGGACAAGAAAATCACCACCCTCTTTGATGACTACAGGCAAGGCCGCATTAACCGTCGCACTTTCATTGGAAAACTTGTTGCAGTTGCTGGCAGTTCAGCTGCCGCAATGGCTCTTCTTCCCGTACTTGAAGCAAAAAATATGGGCGACACTTCCGGTCAGACCGACCAGGATCTGGTAACTGAATTCATAAAATACCCTGGTGAAACAGGTGAGATGAGAGCCTTTCTTGCACATCCAAAGACAGGCAGCAAATTTCCGGCTGTGATGGTAATACATGAAAACAGGGGACTTCAACCTCATATTCAGGATGTTACCCGAAGAATGGCGAAAGAGGGTTTTCTTGCAATGGCTCCAGACGCACTTTCTCCACTCGGTGGGACTCCCGAAAACGATCAGGATAAGGCAGTGAAGATGATAGGCCAGCTAGATAATGAAAAGACAATCAAAAATTTTGTGGCGGCCATAAAATATCTTAAGACTAATCCGCTTTCAACAGGGAAAGTAGGTTGCACAGGCTTCTGCTGGGGAGGTGGAATGACTAACCAGATGGCTGTAAATTCGCCCGACCTCGATGCTGCAGTACCCTATTACGGTATGCAACCAAAGCCTGAGCAGGTAGCTTTAATCAAAGCTCCGATCATGGCACACTATGCTGGTAATGATGAGAGGATCGACCAGGGGATTCCTGCATTTGAAGAAGCATTGAAAAAAGACCACAAAGAATACCAGATCTTTATGTATGAGGGAGCCTCACATGCATTTAATAATGACTCCAATCCGGAACGCTATAATGAAGCCGCAGCCAAACTGGCATGGTCAAGAACGATTGCCTTCTTCAAAGAAAAACTGAAATAACCCCCTGCCCCTGTTGTAAATCCATGCCAAGCTCCGGGTCTATTATGGATTAGACGATGCTAAAGTCCCCCCTTGGGGGGATTTAGGGTGTGGTGTGCCTCTGCTATAGCTTCAACAAATGGCTTGCAGTGATTGAAGAAATATTTATATCCGTTGCAGAGGTAATTCAACCCTGATTCGCCCTCAGACGTCACAAGAAACCTGTTCTTCGGACATTCTCCATTGCACATTGACAAGACATCGCAAGCTTTGCAATATTCCGGAAGTGCGACAGATTTTTGAAGTCCGAATGTTATCTGACGTTTACAATCAAGAAGATAACTAAGCGGGCGATCCAAAATATTACCGAGCATGTTGTCGGGATTTACATAATGATCGCAGGAGTAAAAATCTCCATTATGCTCGACAACCGGCACTCCTCCGCAGTTTTCTTTGAAAATACAAAGTGTATGCGGTTGGTGGAAGGCCGTCCGCGCAGCTTCTTCAAAAATCTGGATTTTTATGGCGCCAATATCATTCTCAACCCAACTATCGAAGATTGCACTAAGAAAATATCCGAATTCGTCTGCGGGAACAGAATTCCGGGTGACTCCAGGTACTGATCCGAATTCCTTCTCGACAAGAGGAAGGAAAGTAATAAATCTTGCTCCCAGCTGTTTGAAAAAATTATAAATTACCAGTGGCTTTTTTACATTCACAGAATTGACAACGCACAGAATCTCAGGGATAATCCCATATTTTGAAAGAAGGCGGATCCCTCGTGTTACTGACGGCCAGGTTGAATCACCAGCTTTTGTAATCCGGTTAATGTCGTGCAGTTCTTCAGGTCCGTCTATGCTTATGCCGATTATAAAGTTTTCTGCGGCAAAAAAAGCGCACCATTTATCGTCAAGAAGAGTACCGTTGGTCTGTATACCATTCAGAATGATCTTGCCTGCAGGTTTATATTGCGATTGTATCTGCAGAACCTTTTTATAAAAGCCGATACCGGCAAGCAGTGGCTCACCGCCATGCCAGGAAAAATTTATAATATTTTCGGTTGTGGCGGAAATATGTTGTTCGATATACTTTTCAAGTACATAATCGGACATGAAGTGCCGACCGGTTTCCGGATACAGATCTTTTTTGCCCAGGTAATAGCAATACCGGCAATTCAGGTTGCAGGCTGAACCGACTGGCTTGGCAAAAATCTGGAACTCTCTTATGAATTGATCGGATTTCATTCTGTAAACCTTTTTTTATTTAATATTGGCCACGCCATGGTATGTCATTTAACAGATCATTCCCATCTTATTAAGTTCTCTTTTCCCGGTTCCGGCAGATTCATTCTTATTCTCCATTCTACAGGGAAATAATTATTCACTCTGTTTCCGATATTATTTACAAATCCAAGATTTACTCCCTTATAAGCTAAAATATTCCAGCCTGCAGGCGCATTTTTCAGTGTAAAGTTATCCCTTCTCAGAAAAGCAAGCGTCTCCGAAAGAGAAATTTCATTTACGGGGAATGTGTCCTTTTTTAAATTTGCAGACAAAGCAAGTTCATGGGAAGGTATATATGACTTATTTTTGACTGTAAACAGTTTCTGTGCTGAGTTTAATATCTTAAGATTATCAAAGAGAAACAGATACTCATCCATGTTGCAGGGAACAGATAAAATCTCATCACCCCATCTGAAGATTTTGTTTTCAGGCAAATGAGTATACCACGCAGAAGTTTCAAAATCCTTTTTATCAGGCTTCAGGTTTGTTCTCTTCTGACTCTTTATTACGGAACTATATTGCTTCTCTTTTTTCCTTATTGCAGAAATAAAAAATCCTTCACCTCTTACTTTATCCGGGTAGAACCCATACCCATAAATATTTTCCTGTTCAATTTCTGTAATCCCATTAAAATCTGATATATCTATCCGTAAAGATTCAGCTTCCTTCTTTTCAGCAAGCCATTTTATATTCTCTTCATTTTCTTCCGGGTTAAACGTGCAGGTACAATAGATTAATATTCCATTCTCCCTGAGTGCAGGCCAAACATCCATCAGTATACGTTTTTGTCTTTCGGGACAATGAGCCGTATTACCTACCGACCATTCATTCCTGGCTACTTCAGTCCTGAACATACCTTCTCCTGAACAGGGAGCATCTACGACAATCACATCGAAATAGCCTGGCAAGCGTGCGAACGACGAAGGATCATTCTGAGTAATGAGTGTATTTCCTGCACCCCATTTTGTAATAGACTCCGAGAGAATTGCTGCCCTGGGTCGTATTGCATCGTTTGCAACAAGTAAACTTCCTTCACTTAATATTTCCGAGATATGGGTACTCTTACCTCCGGGAGCCGCACATAAATCCAGAATTCTCAATATCTCAGAAGTATCAATTATCTGTCTGATCACTTCTGCCAGAAACATACCAGAAGCTTCTGAAGGGTAATAACATCCGGAATGAAAAAGCGGATCAAGTGTAAAGGAAGGTCTGCTCTTAAGATAATAGCCATTATCGCACCAGGGAACAGGCTCCGACTCTGATGGTTTCTTTTTCCACTTTGACGGATTCAACCTGATACTGACAGGTGATGATTCGTCCAGAGCTTTCAGAAGTGCTCCGGCGTCAATATATTTTTGTGTGTGAAGTCTATTTATAAATTCTGAAGGAATCATTTTCAAGATATTAAACAATTTGAGGTTAGTATTGAGGTTAAAGCCCAGGGCAAAGAATCTTAACCTTAACCTTAACCTTAACCTTTACCCTTGTTGAATTTTCTCCAAAGATAGAAAACAGGAATGCCAAGAAGTACTATTCCAAGACCGGGGAAAGTATAATCGGGTTTATAAATTAAGAGTATCACCATTATTGTAATCGTAGTCAGAATGTAGATTGAAGGTATTACGGGATAGCCAAAAGCCTTATACGGACGCGGTATATCAGGTTTTTTAACCCTCAGTACAAATATTGACAAAATAGTAAGAGTGAAAAAAATCAGCACCGCAAAGATGACATAATCAAGAAGGTTTCCATATGTGCCCGACAAGCATAAAAGTATTGCCCAGACACCTTGCACAATAAGTGCAAATCCGGGAACCCCGTTTTTATTTATCTCTCCCACTTTTTTGAAGAAAAGTCCGTCTTTCGCCATTGCGTAATACACACGAGGTCCTGCCATTATAAGCCCGTTATTGCATCCAAAAGTGCTTATCATAATAAATATTGCCATTATGACAGCAGCAGAATCTCCGAAAACGACACTCATTGCAGAAGTTGCCACCCTGTCGTCGGTTGCAAACTGAATTCCCCGGCTGATCACATCCACTCCATCGGGTGAACCTCTCAGTGGAAGAATTTTAATATAGACAAAATTTGTGAGGAGATAGAACACCGAAACGATCAAAGTTCCAATAAAAAGACTAAGGGGGACATTACGTTTTGGATTAATAACTTCGCCCGATACGTAAGTGATGTTATACCAGGCGTCGGATGAGAACAATGAACCGACAAGCGCTGAGCCTATTGCAGTCACAAGAGCTAAACCTACAAGAGGCACCGCCTGGTTTGATGCTCCTGTGCTGCTTGCCTGCCAGAATATTTCCTTGTTGATCTGAAAAGATGTGAGACTCTTTGTTGCCAGGAATCCGATAGCTATGAATCCGAAAAGTGCAAGAACCTTGGTTGATGTAAAGATATTCTGAACTGTCTTTCCCGTCACGATCCCCTTTGTATTTACCCAGGTGAGAAATGAGATCATGGCGATAGCTACTAACATCGTGCTGTTGATTTTCAGGGGACCAATATAAAACAGGATATTCTTTTCGGAAATCCACGGGAAGAGCACGCCGCTGAACTTTGCGAAAGCTACACCTACTGCAGCAATTGTTCCGCACTGAATAACCAGGAAGGTCGTCCATCCAAATAAAAATCCAACAAGCGGATGATACGCTTCTTTCAGATAAACATACTGACCGCCCACCTGCGGCATCATTGAAGCAAGCTCCCCATAACTCAAAGCACCTATCATTGTGATAATCCCTGTAATCAGCCACACAACCAGCAGCCAGCCGGGAGATCCGACATTACGCGCAATATCGGCGCTCACAATAAAGATCCCTGAGCCGATCATTGCACCAGCGACTATTGAAATGCCGTCAAAAAGGTTTACTCGTTTCTGAAGAAAATGTTTTTCTTCCATTATTTCTGTTTATATAAACAAATATAACTAATCAAACTCCACAGAGGACCACAGAGAGCAACAGAGACAAGTTAGTTTGCGAATGGGACTTCTTTCCCTGTAAGTCTTATTCGTCCGGTGATTACCTGAGTAAACTGCGGATCAAGATATCCCCTGAAACCCGGTTGCTTACCTCCTACTGAAATTGTGAAATACCCTGGTTCAATCACCCGCTTTTCTTTATCGTTTATAATAGAAAACTGTCTGGGTTCAAGGTTAAATTCAACAACTTTGCTCTCACCCGGTTTCAGAGCTACCCTGGAGAAACCCTCGAGTTGCCGGACCGGCCTCTCAGTGGAAGCTTTTTCATCGGTAAGATAAAGCTCAGCTACTTCATCACCTGCAAGTTTACCTGTATTTGTAACGGTTACCTTAATGTTGACTTTATCACCGGCAACAGCTTTTTCAGGAAATGACAGGTTACTATAGCTGAATGTTGTATAGCTAAGCCCGTATCCAAAAGGATATAAAGGCTCCTGAGTAAAGAATCTGTAGGTCTTCCCTTTCATATCATAATTCTCGAATGCAGGGATCTGATCAATTGATTTATAATATGTTACAGGCAGGCGTCCGGCAGGGTTATAATCTCCGAAAAGTACATCAGCAACCGCATTACCTCCCTGTTGGCCGCCATAACCCGCAAGCAATACTGCAGCTGCTTTTGCCTGAGCACTATTTACTGATAATGCTCCGCCACTGGTCAGAATAACTATTACAGGTTTCCCGGTTGCTGTCAAAGCATCGAGAAGCTTTTCCTGGGCATCCGGCAGGTTAAGGTTTGTGCGATCGCCGCCAACGAAACCATTAATTTTGATAGGCATTTCTTCACCTTCAAGACGCTGGGACAGCCCAAGCACTAAAACTACAGCATCAGCTTCATTAGCCGCATTCAAAGCCTGTTCGATCATGTGTGCCCTTGGTGGTGCCCACAAGAGCTTAATGTCCGCATCGCCCTCAAAGTTTTTATACTTCACTTCTATTTTATATTTTTTGCCAGCCTGAAGATCAACCGATACTTCATGGTGACTTGCAGAGTGGTCATCACGTCCGGATATTATACTTTTCCCGTCAAGAAGGATCGTGAAACCTGATGTTGCCCAGCAACCGATTGCATAATTACCGGTTTCCGGCGGGGTCAGCCAGGTCGTCCATTTCACTCCGAAATTATCATCCGGCATGTCAAATCTTGGAGAGAGATGTTCCCAGTAAAAACTAATATTGTCATCAACTCTTGTAAAAACAGGTTTGCCGTTCATCTCCCTGTTGTCAAAATATTCTCCGTAAGCACCCTGTACTCCATCCTCTGTATGAAGATATCGCCCGGGTATCTGGGTTAAATTATGGATGCCTTCCGCCAGATCGCTTCCTTCAGCATAAATAATTTTTGTTCCTGGATTAAGTTTATTATTTATGCCTGACAGCACAGTAACCGGATCTTTCGGGATACCGTTGTAATTGCCGATCAGTGATTCGAAATTATCGGCGTTCGGCCCAATAACGGCAATGGTTTTAATGTCTTTTGAAAGGGGAAGAATATTATTCTCATTTTTCAGAAGCACAATTGATTTTCTTGCTGCCTCCCGTGAAAGAGAATTATTATAATCGGAGCAATTCACAAAAAACGGGATCTGGGCGTAGGGAACAATTTCATCGGGATCGAACATTCCAAGTTTAAATCTTGCAGTAAAGATCCTTTTCACGGCCACATTGATGTCCTCCTCGGTAAGAATGCCTCTTTTAACTGCTTCCACAAGATTTTTATAATCCGCGCCACATTCGAGATCTGTTCCGGCTTTAACTGCCTGTGCGGCCGCTTCAGTTGCGTCTTTGGCGAAATGGGTGAATTTATAAAAGTCAGAAATTGCCCAGCAATCTGAAACTATATATCCTTTGAATCCCCATTCATTTCGAAGTATGCCGTACAGAATGGGATTGGCGCAGCATGGATAATCCCTGAACATATTATATGCGCCCATAACAGAATAAACACCTGCATCCATTACAAGAGTACGAAATGCAGGAAGATAGGTTTCCCTCAGATCAACCTCAGTAACTTTTGCATTAAAAGAATGTCGTAATGGTTCAGGGCCTGAATGAACGGCATAGTGTTTTGCCGTTGCAACCGTTTTCAGGTATCTTGGATCATCGCCTTGCATTCCCTTTACAAATTCATATCCCATTCTTCCGGTGAGAAACGGATCTTCTCCATAAGTTTCGTGTCCTCTTCCCCACCGGGGATCTCTGAAAATATTTATATTGGGCGACCAGAAAGTTAGTCCCTGGTAAATTCCTCTCTTCCCCCTTCTCTGAAACTCATGATACTTCGCCCGGGCCTCATCCGAAATGGAATTAGCCACATTAAACATGAGTGACTCATCCCATGAATTTGCTATTGTGATTGACTGAGGGAAAACCGTTGCATATCCTGATCTGGCTACCCCATGAAGGGCTTCATTCCACCAGTTGTAAGCCGGTATGCCCAGACGCGGGATTGCGGGTGCAGTATAAAGCAACTGATCAGCTTTTTCCTGCAGGGTCATGCGGGATCACAAGATCACTTACTCTTTCTTCAAGAGGCAGAGAAGGATTCCTGAAAGGAAGTGAAACAGCATTCTGTTGAGCAGATAACTTAAAAGCCTGAGCTGACAGAAAAATAATAACGATGAAAACCAGGGATTTTTCTCATTGATAGGATTTTTATTCAATCTTCTGAGATAAAAATAGAATAATTTTATTGCCTTACCAATTCAATCTCAAATTTTCCTGATGCCAAATGATAGGACCCGTCTGAATTTCTCTCCAATGTAATAGATTCACGAGTCGAAGGAAGCCGTGATACTTTTTTATTTTATAATTGCCGGGTGAAGAAAAATCAGCCGTTGAATTTGGAGGAATGGTAACCGAGTAAGTGATGATTTGCCTGCTCCTGCTCCAGTTCGAAATGATCTCACCATATGGAGAGACATGCTTTGATGCAACACTTGACAGCCCTTCCACAAATGATGGCCGGAGAATTATGTTTTTAAAGCCCGGATTCTCCGGATCTGGTCTTATGCCACCCAAAGTTTTATAGAACCAGGCTCCTATTTCTCCGAACATGATATGATTCATTGAAACATCCGAGCTGGCGTCAATCGGCCAGTTTTCAAATAATGTCGTTGCACCATTAATAATCCACCAGCCCCACGACGGGAAAGTCTCCTGTGATGCCAGTTTGTAGGCAACATCTGCATATCCATTGTCGGATAGTGCACCAAGGATAGCTTTTGTGCCAAGCAATCCGACATCGATATGGTTATTGTCTGCTTCGACCCGTTTTGACAGATTCATTGCAACACCAGGCTTAAGCTCTTCAGGAACAATTCCCCAAAACAGCGGAACACTTAACTCTGTCTGAATTCCGGTACCGTATATCGCTGTTTCCTTATTTAAATATTTCGCATTTATTGCATCTTTAATCTTATCAGCCAATGCCGAATACTTCTTAACATCATCATCCTTTCCAGCCAATGCCGCGGCTTTTGATAAAATTGTTGCGTCGACAAAATAATAAATCGAAGAAGTAAGCTCAACCGGTGCTTTTGACTTTACCGGTACCCAGTCTCCCAGTCCCCAGGTAGTAAGTCCTGCCGGGCTTATCGAAGTAATATAATTCACATAACGCTTTATGTTATCATAGGTATCCATAAGCAATCTGCTGTCGCCATAGAAGAGGTAAATATTCCATGGTATGATTGCTATTGAGCTTGTCCAGTCGGGTCCGTTAGCCCACTCGTAACCCCAGCCTCCGGTTGGAATTATAGCCGGCAGTATTCCATTAGGCTGTTGCTCATCCCTGTGATCAGCCAGCCATTTTTCATAAATGGTTATCCCGTCGAAGTTATAAAGACCGGTTTCAACAGCTATCTGGCCATCGCCGGTCCATCCGTTTTTCTCCCGCTGCGGACAATCGGTAGGATATCCGAACAGGTTTGACAGGTAAGAATTATTTGTAGCCTTCCAGATCTTATTAATAACGGGGTTTGAAGTCACTATTTCTCCTGCAGGCGGGACATCACTATGCATAAAATATGCGTTGATGTTTCCTGTGGTTACATTTACCGGTTTACTGCTTCTCAGTTCGACAAACTGGAATCCTTTATAGTTGAACTTCGGCATAAACTTCTCTTCACCTTTTCCTGAGAGTATGAAAATGTCAGTCTGGAAGGGATCGGTGTCATCGGTTGGCCTGTAATGAACATTTATATTTGACAGATCGACCCTGCCATCAGGGTGGAGACGTTCAGCGTGTTCAAGCTTTATAATAGTTCCGGTTTCGCCGCTGATACTTAATTCGCATACTCCGGATATGTTCCTTCCAAAATCAATAACATAGACAGAGTCATTTATCCTGTTGACCTTTTTGGCAGAAATTTTTTCCACATTTCGTATCGGATAAAGCTGTTGTGAAACAATATTCTGTGAAGGGGCGGCCCGGTAAATAACATTTTTCCATTTTGAATCGTCGAATAATGCCGTATTCCATCCCGGAAGCTCCAGCCGTGCATCATAATGTTCTGCAGTGTAAATACTGTTAAAGATCACCGGGCTGAGCGCTGTCTTCCAGCTATTGTCTGAGATAATAGTTTCCTCCGAGCCATCATCATATCTTATTTTCAGATCAATACAAAATGTGGGGCGGTTGCGCCAGGGAGCCTTATCAAAGTACCATACTGCAGTGGATTGATGGTTATACCATCCATTTCCCAACAGTACGCCTACAGCATTTTTCCCGCTGCTGATCAGATTTGTGACATCATAGGTAACATACAGAGTACGCCTGTCAAAACGTGTATACATAGGGTCGAGCCTGTGATTCCCTACTTTCTCACCATCAATGTATAATTCATAAAGCCCTGCCACTGCTATGTATGCACGGGCTGACTTTACTTTGCGCGTAACTGTAAACTCTTTTCTGAAATAAGGGGCAGGTTTTGAATTGATTCCCTCCCCGTCGGTTATCCATGAGCCCCTCCAGTTTTCAATACCCATCATTCCTGTTTCAAACGATGAAACAACAGGTGCGGATTCTTTTCCGTCTTTATCCCAAACGCGAAGGCTCCAGTAATACCTGGTAAATGGTTTCAATCTGGTTCCTGCGTAGGTAATAAGCATTTGACCGGATTCAACTTTCTTTGAATCCCAGCAATTATCGCTGCCGTTTAATACTGAAAGAGAATCGGTTCCTGCTACTATTCTATATGCAAGTTGTTTTGCACCGTAACGGGTATCGGATAATAACCATGACAATCGCGGAGCCGGAGTATCGACTCCCAGCGGCCGAATCAGATATTCGCACCGCTGGTTAGCCGGAATACAATTATTTATCTGTGAGGATGCCTCACTTAAAAAGCAAAAAAAAACAGAGCGAACAGATAAGATCTCATTTCAAATTATGCTACAGATTTAAATTTTCGGTAGTTGCCAGGGTTCTCTGTAGTTTGGAACAAGGTAATTATTTGCTTCAGTATCATTGGTAAACTGAGAGCCATCCCAAACAAGCTTTTTACCTGTACGGTATGCGATATTTCCAATGGCAGAAAATTTAGCAATGTGTGCGCCTATTTCTATGCTGGCATTTGTATTGGGATTTCTGGTTTCCAGGCATGTAAGAAAATTCCTGACATGGTTATTAAGCCCTTTCCCATTTCCCTGTGCAAGAGGTACATCTTCCATGCGTTTTTTGCCGTTTACATTTTCGGCAATAACTTCCCATCCGTCGCGGTCAACTACCAGTGTACCGTTTTCGCCTACAAAGCCAAGACCATGATTGCGTCCATATGCACCATCGTTAATGCCGATCGCATGATCCCACATTACATTGAATCCGTCGAATTCATATATTGTCTGTAGACTGTCAGGAGTTTCGCAAGCATCGGTTGGATAGCCATATTTTCCACCGAGAGCCATTACAGATTTCGGAGTGGTAACATTCATCCCATAAAGGGCATAATCGAGAAGGTGAACACCCCAGTCTGTCATTAAGCCGCCTGCATAATCCCAGAACCATCTGAAGGTAAAGTGATACCTGTTACGGTTAAAGGGACGTTTTGTTGCAGGGCCGAGCCACATATCATAATCAACACCTGCTGGCACAGGTTCATCGGGGCGAACAGGTATTGAAGGGCACCAGCCCTGATATGAAAACACCCTCACAAGACGTATTTTACCAAGTTTCCCTGACTGAATAAAATTTACTGCATCCTGCCAGTGAGGGTCGCTTCGTTGCCACTGACCCACCTGAACAACTGTTTTATTTTTCTTGGCAGCAGCAACCATTATATTACACTCTTCAATTGTACGGCCTATTGGCTTTTCACAATAAACATCTTTCCCTGCTTCACAAGCTGCTACCATTTGCAGACAATGCCAGTGATCGGGTGTTCCTACTATTACAACATTAATATCTTTGTTAGCGATCAGGTCGCGCCAATCTTTATAAAGAAATGCCGGTTTTTTACCTCTTATTTTTTCAACATCTGCTGCTCTGCGGTTAAGTACGTTTTCATCGATATCGCATAATGCAAGACACTCTACATTTTTATGATCAAGAAATGCAACCAGGTCAGAATATCCCTGTCCATTACATCCGATTACTCCTACATTGATCCGGTCGGAAGGAGAACAACCAACCAGAGAACCTGACAGAGCCGGGACAATACCCAGAGCTGCAGTTGTTAATGCTGTGTTTCTTATAAATACTCTTCTTGTAGACATAATTTAAATTTTTACTTAAATCTTATTTAACTGAAAATCTGTATATAGTTGTCGATTTGAATGTTTCACCCGGGTTCAAAATTGTGGTCGGAAAGTCAGGATGATTTGGACTGTCGGGATAATGATCTGATTCCAGACAAAAACCCGTCCTGAAGTTAAAAATTACCCCTCCATGACCTTTTTGTTTCCCATCAAGAAAGTTGCCGGTATATAATTGCAATCCGGGTTGATCAGTAATTACTTCAAGCATGCGCCCACTTTCAGGGTCATAAACCGTAGCGTCAACTTCTTCTTTGTTATCAAGAACATAATTATGATCATAGCCCTGACCAAGCACAAGCTGATCATATTTATCTTCTATTCTCTCTCCGATAGAATGAGGCGTAGTAAAATCCATCGGTGTGCCTGCTACAGGTCTGATCTCACCCGTTGGTATCATTACTGAGTCGACAGGAGTGAATGCTGAAGCTTTTAGTGTCAGGACATGATCAAGGATATCACCTTTGCCTGCTCCATGAAGGTTAAAATAGGCATGATTTGTAACATTCAATACTGTTTTCTTATCAGTTGTACAGACATAATCCATTATAATTTCATTATTGTCTGTCCAGGTGTAAGTCACCGACGCAGTAACCGTTCCGGGAAAACCCTCTTCCATATCAGGACTTACATATGAAAATTTTACTTTCGGATATTTTTCATCCTTTGGAATTTCTGTATCCCACACGACACTATGCCAGCCGAGTGGTCCACCATGAAGAGTATTTGGACCGTTGTTAATCGGTGTATTGTATTCAATGCCGTCGATTGTAAATTTGCCTCCCGCTATCCTGTTTGCATATCTTCCTACAACTGACCCGAAAGACATATCACCATTAAGTGTTTCGTCAAAAGTGTCATAGCCGAAGGTGACATTATCTTTTTTCCCGTTTTTATCAGGCACTTCTATCCAGTTAATCTTAGCTCCGAAATTAGTAAGCCGAAGAACATTACCGTCTTTGTTCACCAGAGTAAGCAGATAAACTTCTTTGCCGTTATGTGAACCAAAAACCTCTTTTTTAATCATCTGTTTATTTTTTGATGACGGGCTGCATGAAGTGAATATAACAGCAACCAATGCCAATGAAAATAAAAAAACTCTTTTCATAATTTTTTTCAGGATTAAATTACGTGCTAAATTAATAAAGTTTCACCACCACAAAACCTTACCTTTAAAATAATCGGAAGGATTAAGGAATATTAACATTTAAAATAAAATTAACCAATCCTCCCAGGCAACCAATAAATCCGTAGGGTCATGCCATGGTGTGGCCCATCCCAATCTATTTTGTTCTGAATTGCCAAGCAGCAAATCCCTCTTTATTGAATAGAGTTGCCTGTGAACCATTCCTCCAGCAATATCTTACCGAGACCGGATCTTTCACCGAAGCTGAGGATACCTGGACTTCATCATTAACGATTTTTGCATCAGCTTTTTTATAAACTCCATCTTCGCCGGCAATCTCAAATTCCTTCAGATTTTTATCTTTTGCCGTGAGACCACCTTCAGTATTTTCAAATTTTAAGGTGATGGTGTTGCCTGATGACGACATAGATTTATAGACCGGGCCCATGTATGGAATACTCTTGCCATAATCGCTATTTAATGCGAGTAATGCCAACCGGTCACCAACTTCCTGCTTGAAAGGCGGATGTATATTATTTACAGTAGCAATATCAAGAGTCACAGCCATTCCGGTTTTTGGCAATTTGAGAGCGCTTTCCTGTGCTTCACGTAGAAAACCCGACTCGGTTGAATCGACGCCGGCATAAACGTATGGAGCAATCTGGACAAAATAGAACGGAAAATCCTTTATCCCCCATGCTTCTCTCCAGTTTTCAATCATAAGAGGGAAAATTTTGGTATACTGACCGGCTCTGCCTACATTGGCTTCGCCCTGATACCAGATAGCACCTTTTATCTGATAAGGCAAAACCGGACTTACCATACCGTTATACAAAACGGAAGGAGTACCGGCACTAAGATTAACTGGTCTTTTCTTACCCTCAAATTCATTTTTAGTCAGATCGTATAAATAGAATTTGTTGTTGATATATTCAGCAACCGGCTGATATTTCCATTCACCATTCAAAGGAATTTTTACTTTCGACTCATCTTTTACAGAAAGCCACATTTTTTCAGGCGTTCCAAAAATGCCTCCGCCTCCCTGTGTGTCTATAACCCTTATGGAGATCTGGTTGTTTCCGGCTTTAACCTGTGCTGCAGGTATATTATAAACTCTGTCGGTCTGCCAAAAACCTGCTGTCTCGGTCGCACCGACTAGCTTGCCATTAAAATATGTCCGGTCCATGTCATCGATCGGACCAAGTGAGAGAACAAGGTCTTTTCCTGACATACTCTGAGGTATCTCAATCATTTTCCGGAACCACACAGCACCATCAAACTCGCCGATAACGGGTTCGAAAGCAGACGGAAGAACCATGGCGGGCCATCCACTGTCATTAAAATCAAAAGCTGGCACTTCATCGTCATTAAACTTCAGATCTTTATACTGGTCAGTTCCATCTTGTTTTAGTTCAACCTGTTTATGAGTGTTAAGCCAGTTCTGATACTCGGCCTGCAGAGGAGCCGATTCTTTAATTTGGTTAAGTACAGATACGAATTCTCCCGCTTTCATGAGCGACTCAGAGGATGTCCATGACTCAGATGGAGTGCCTCCCCATGCTGATTCAATCAATCCTACCGGAATATTTAATTCAGTATGCAGCTTTCTGCCAAAGAAAAATGCCGTGGCGCTGAACTGTTTCACTGTTTCAGGAGTACATATTTCCCATTTTCCTGCGCATTCCTCAAGAGGATCTCCTGCAATTCTCCTTACAACATTGAAGAGACGTATTTCAGGAATGGAAGCAGCAGCAATCGCATCTGCAGAGTGCATAATTGTATCATTGGGAGGCCATCCTGCAAGAGGCATCTCCATATTTGATTGTCCCGAACAGAACCACACCTCTCCGACAAGAACATTATTAATTGTTATTGCAGTATCGCTCGCCGATATTTTTATTGTGTAGGGTCCGCCTGCTTCAGGTGTGGTAAGTTTTACCGACCATTTTCCATCTTCGCCTGATTTGGTATCAGCTTCAGCATTCCAGCTTGCGGAGATATTTATTTTTTGTCCGGGATTTGCCTTCCCCCATATTTTTGCATCTGTCTTCTGTTGCAATAACATATTATCTCCGATAAGAGATGGAAGAACGATTTTTGAACTCTTCTGGCAACCCATGAGTGCCAGAAATACAACTAATAGAATTGAGGTTAGTTTCATGTTTTGAGGTTTTATATTCCTGAATTTAGATTTTGTTTACCACAAAGTCTCTCGCTTATTCAAAAATAGGAACTTCAAGATTAATAACTTTATGTGTAAAGATGAAATTAGTCTTTATTATTTAGTTACCCCCTTTCTTATTTCCCCCAAGGGGGAAAGGATGCCGAAGATTTTCGCCAGCCCCAGTGCCAATTAGGAACAAACTATGTTTTCGTCGCATCTCTCCTTACCGCAAGCTCGGCGCTGATAGTCATCATCTTCTTTTCGTTCAACGGATAAATAACCATAAAGAAAGCGCCCAGAATAGTTCCTATTGCCGGAAAGAAACTCAGCATCATTTTTATTCCGGTCTGTGCAACATCAGTCTGTACAACATTTGCTTTAAAACCATAATATCCCAGAAGCCAGCCTGCCAGAGCGCCGCCCAGAGTCCATCCGAATTTCTGAGACATTAATGACACAGAGAATACAAGACCGGTAGCGCGCCTGCCTGTCTTCCATTCCGAATAATCAGCTGCATCAGCGTACATCGACCATACCAGCGGAATTATTATCCCGGTACTCATGCTGATAAGAAACTGAAATACAAAGATCATTGTCAGGCTGTTCCTGTCGAGCCAGTAAAACCCTATGCTGAAGGCAGTAGCAAAAAGCATTGCGTACAAAAATGTATATTTTTTGCCAATGCGGTCAGAAACAGGTTTTGCAAATAAAACACCGACAATATTCGCTGCCTGTCCGAGTACAAAATACAGACTGCTCAGGGTTATGGTCAGCTTAAAAGCGCTGATCGTGAATGCACTCTGACCCTGAATGTAATATTTGAAATAGTAGATGGCAGCTCCGTCGCGGATAGAGTTAAAAAAAATAGCTGCAATACCCGCGCAAAGTAAAATGAACCATGGGGCATTATTCAGAAGATCTTTCAGATCCTTTTTAATCGACGTCTTTGCCATGACAGGCCTGATTCGTTCACGTGTCCAGGAAAAAGAGAACATGAAAAACGTTATTGCGATGAGAGCAAAAACAACTGCCGCGAGTTGCCATCCCTGTTGTACATTAACTGTGCCCTTTTGCAGCCTGCTGAAAATATCAACCAGAGGTTCAGCGAGAGCAAGTACAAGAAGACTTCCTCCAAAAGCAAATATGTACCGGAATGTTGCAAGACTGGTCCGTTCCTTTCCGTCGGCCGTCATCACTCCCAGAAGGGATGTATATGGCACATAGATCAGGGAATACACCATCATCATAAGAGAGTAAGTCACAAAGGCGTAAATGACTTTCCCCGATTCCGAAAACGCAGGCGTGGTAAATGTAAGCACGCCAATAGTTCCAAATGGCAGAGCAATCCATAACAGGTAGGGTCTGAATTTGCCCCATCGCGTTTCAGTGCGGTCGCCCAGCATTCCCACAAAGGGATCAAAAGCTGCATCCCAAATTCTTGTGACAAGAAACATTGTTCCCACAAGCGTTGCAGATATCCCAAATACGTCAGTATAAAAGAACATCAGGTACATGGTGAATAGTTTCCAGAACATGGAATTTGCGGCATCTCCAAATCCATATCCTATCTTTTCTTTCAGTCTCAGCTTTTGTGTTAACATTGAAATAGTTTTAAGGTAGATTTGTTAAAAAACCTTGAATCAAATTCTGTTTACAGTTGTTCCTTGATTAAATCTTATATGATTTAATTTGGGTTCACAATTGGTTTACTTGATCTTCCATCGTAACTAATTGTCACATCAGGAGCAGTCTCCGGATTAAAAGTTACCATTTTTTCTTTAGAGATGAAAACAATTTTGAAAGTTCGTGTTTTAAGCATCCCCGGGAAACTGCCTTTCCTTTCACCTATTTTTACCTCTCTATTTGTTTCACTGTAGCTGAATTGAATATTGCTGTAAGACCCCTTTTCATAGTTATAGTTTGATCCTTCATCTTCATAGAGTGTGAACACACAATCCTTACCTGTATATACAAATAGTGTCACAGGGTCAGCTTTCTTCTCACCGGTATACTGTATCTCTGGTCCTATCGGAAGAATAGTGCCTTCCCTGACGAATAACGGCAGTTTCTCATAAGGGGCATCCGCATTGATTATCTGACCCCCGTTTAAATATTTACCAGTATAAAAATCATACCAGCCACCTGAGGCAGGCAAATAAACCTGCCTGTTACGGGCCTTGAATTTGTAAACAGGTGCCACCATAAGTGATGGACCGAACATGTACTGGTCACTGATACTGTAAATTGCCGGATCACCGTTAAAATCCATAATCAGTGGGCGCATAATTGTGTAATCGCTGAAGTGGGTCATTCCGGCAAGAGAATAGATATAGGGCATCAGCCGGTAGCGAAGCTTATCATAATAGACCATGCTTTTGTAGGCCGGATGAGTCTCAGGTGAGAGATTATAAATCTCCCTCAGAGGATACTGACCATGGCTGCGAAAAAGGGGACAAAAAGATCCGAACTGAAACCAGCGCGTATTAAGTTCACGCCATTCTTCCATGTCCGCCGAACCTTCTTTTGCCCTGGCATATCTGTTCTCAACACAAAAACCACCAATATCCATTGTCCAGTATGGAATACCTGAAACAGCAAAATTCAATCCTGCCGGTATCTGGGCCTTCATGTCCTCCCACCTCGTACCTATATCACCACTCCATGTAGCTGTTGAATACCTTTGTAAACCGCAAAATCCTGAACGCGTCAGAAGAAAGACCCGTTTATCCGGATCGACACTCCTCTGGCCGTTATAGATAGCCATGGCATTCATCAGAGCATACGTATTAAAATATTTTGTTGAAGGCCCAAGGGCAGTAGGAGTTGATAGCAATTTCCTGTATTCAATACTTGCATTTGATTCAATATCCGGTTCGGAAGCGTCCATCCACCATGCATCAAACCCTTTTGAATAAAGATGCTCCCTTATTTGTCCCCAGAACAGATCCCTGGCTCCCTGGCTGTATGGATCGTAGAATGAGCCGATATATCCCGGACTTATCCAGTCTCTTATACTGTCTTTCACAGCTTGTTTGTACATCCATCCCTTACTGTCAAACTCCTTGTAATGATCAGTAGTTATGTAGAACTTGGGCCAGACTGAGATCATTATTTTAGCGTTTAGCTTATGAACCTCATCAACCATTCCTGACGGATCGGGGAAATATTTCGGATCAAACTCATGTGATCCCCATGACTTAACAGGCCAGTACGACCAATCCAAAACAATATTATCGAGCGGGATATGCCTCTTTCTATACTCCTTTACCACATTAATAAGTTCATCCTGCGATCTATATCTTTCCCGGCTCTGCCAGTACCCCATAGCCCATTCCGGCATTATCTGCGCTTTACCCGTTACTTCCCGGTAACCACTGATTACCTCATCGGTATTATTGCCATGAATGAAATAATAGTCTATCTGGTCTCCCATTTCAGATGTTAAAATCAGATTTCCCTGCTTCTCCGGCGCAACCGGACTAAGAACCTTAAAACCCAGGTACGAAGTACCCCCGTCTGGCCTCCATTCCAACCTGATTGAATAGCGCTTGCCTTGTATGAGGTCTTTACTGAATTTGTATGTGTTTGGATTCCATGCTGTACGCCATCTCTCGGGGACAACTAATTCATTATTTATAAATACTTTTATATAACCTGCGTAATATAGTTTGAAATGAAATATCCCTGTTTCAGCAGGTTCTATCTCTCCTTTCCAGGTAACATTTGATTTTTCAAGCGGTACATTTTCCGGGAGATTTTTTATTGTCGTAAGGTTTTCATAATCAATGGTTGATTCTTTTCTTTTTACAAATATTTTCATTGAATCTGACGCATCGTAATAAGTTGCAGACAAGCCGCCTTCATTACCATTGCTATCGTATAATCTAAAAAGAGTCAGATCAGAATATTCACGGGGATCACCAAACTTCGTTACTGAATAATTATCCCAGAGAATCCCATAATTCTTGCTTGAAACTACGAATGGGACTGAAACTTTTGTGTTATACTGATATAATATTTCATTTAATCCTTTATAATTAAATTCATCAGACTGATGCTGTCCAAGTCCATAAAAGGCTTCATCATCAGGTGATTCAAAAATCTGTTGCAGGTTAAATCCGTTTGTTCCCTCAACATTAACAGCGGTAAAATTTTTTCCTCCTGCTGCCGGTTCTTTTAATAACAAGTGATCGTCTTCATCAGAAAAAACTATCTGACCTGTATTTAAAGAAATCCTCGCTTTAATTTTTTGTGTCGAAAGAACAACATTGTCTTTGTCCTCTTTAATGTTAATTGAGACGATAGAATCTGGTCTTTCAATTGCACACAGGCTTCTTTGTGTGGAAAACTTTCCCGAAGGAGTGGCAACAATATGAAAAATCTGGTCGTTGACGGCTTCTATCTTAATCAGTTGTTCCTTTCTACCGGCATTACCTTTAAGCTTAATCTGGATTCCGTTGCCGGATTTCTCCCAATTATTATCTGAGGAGCAGGAAAATAATAGAAAAGCGGTCGCCAGAAATAATAGTCTGTTCATTGAATTAAAAATTATCATTTCATTTCGTAAATTCCAGGTTCTGTGCCTTTTCCAAGAGGCACGGGATTACCGTAAAAATCTCTGATTGGCTGTTTCACATGTAAAACTGACTCAAGATCGAGTCCTTTATTTTTCAATCCCGATTCAGGCTGTAAGTAATATCCATTGAGCATTTCCAGTTGATAGGGATCTGTTATTTCCGTAATTAAAGGGCCTTTAAATTTTGGATCTTCCTGCATCCCCACCATCTGGTTCTTAAGCATTTCCTGTCCGGTTCCCTTAGCCCAGTCTTCCATGCTCCCAAAGGATAAAAAAGTGCTGTTGCCACTTTCGTTCCACCAATCGTTTCCAAGAAATGTACTACCTGAATTTATTCCTGCAATTGCATCGGGTCCAAGGAAAATATTATTGCAGAATATAAAGTTCTTATGAGGTGATGATTTTTCAAAACTTACGAGCGGTGCAGTTGAATTATATGCCACATTATTGTATATCAGACAGTTCGTAAGTTGTTCAACGTCATTTGATCCGTTCCAGATAAAAAAACTTCCTGAGCCTTCTGTTGTCTGACCATCGTTTATGCTCACACAATATCTGATTACATTGTTTGTCCAGGGAGAAGCCCCTGCATATTGAAATAACCCATATCCTGCTCCCTGGTTTTCGTACGATAAACAATACTGAATAATTGAGTTGGTAACTCCTCCGTCCAGATCGAAACCACCTCCATCATTCGCATTTTTGGATGTTTTATTTTTGAAGCTTATACAATACTGTATTTTAACATTATTGCTTTCCCATGCCCATATGCCAACCGGACCATTACCCTGTCGCGGCATATCCCATCCGTTATTGGCAGCACTGCTATGGTCAATTGTAACATCATCGGAAACACCAACAAGTATTCCGTTGCCACTATGATTATCATGATTCGAAGGATCACCGGGATTATTTTCAGCTTTGCAGTCCTGAATCATTATTTTACCCGACTTTTCTCGAGCTGAACCCATAACATTGATGCCACAAAAGCCATTATCAGAAGCTGTTACCTTTCTGACCACAATTGTATTACAGTCATATAGATAGACACCTGATTTCTGAAATCCCTCTGCTTTCACATTTTCGATAATACAGTTGTTTGAATGTGCCAGGGACAAACCATTGGTTTTATTTCCATCGTTTCTTCCATTTCCCTTAATATTTAGATTTGTAATCCAGATATTTTGACATTTCTCGATTTTTATGGATTCAGAATCATTGCCGTTTATTAATGCTCTGCCATCACCCCATGAGTTTATCTTAACAGGATGTGATTCAGGGCCCTCAATATTCTTCAGTACAAGTGGCCCTTCAAAGATCTGGCCTGCAGCTATATTTATATCTGCGGCTCTCTCCATGAGTCTTGAATTTAATTCTGCAATTGATTTCAGAGGTTGATCCTGAGTCCCGGGATTATTATCTGAACCTGTCAGCATGTTCAGGTAATATCCATTTCCAGTGTCAACAGGAATTTTACCGCTTCTGAATGATTTACAGCTTACAGTATAAATTCCAAAAAATATCAAAAATAATAAGAGTGATTTTTTCATCGGCTTCAAAAATCATTGTATATCACGCGTAATATGGTATTTTAAAACGCCCGTGATGCAACTGAAGTTGGTAACCAGACCCTCATCTGACCCGGACCTCTGTTATTCCATAAGGCATACGGAATTAATCTCAGGCTTTCTTCACCCATTATTTCGATATTACCCCCGGAAGATTTTTTGGTCTGTTCGCCTGTAGTATTTATCACCTGCACTCCACCAAGAACAGAAGGATCAAATTCAGAGGAGCAGGAAGCATCCTTACGTACTATCATATCCAGAACATTTCCAGTATTATTATCAGGCCATTCGGCGCAATAAATAATCGGGCCTCTCTGAAATGCAATCTTATCCCTGTCTTCTTTCACCTTTTCATCAGCGGCAATTTTACGCACCGGCATAGGAAAATTTATTTCGATCTTATCACCATTTTTCCATTTTCTTGAGATCACTGCATATCCATCGATCTGATCTATGATTGACTCAACGCCATTAACAAGCATTGTCACGGGCTCATCATCAACATCAAGAAAGTTATATAAACCACCCGGCAGTGCTTCATTACGGGCCCATCCCGGGATCCTGACTTTCAGATTAAATTTCTTTGGAGTCCCGGGGTTTATCGCAATCTCAACCTTCCCATTCCAGGGGAAGTCAGCGATCTGTATAATTTCTATTTTATTCCTCCCCAGAGTAACTTCAGCCTCATTTGAAATGAATAGATTTACATACAAATCTCTATCTGACACAGCATAGATATATCCGGGAATTGCCGGTACGAATCGTGCTACATTAGAAGGGCAACAGGCACAGCCAAACCATGCCTGCCTATTATGCTGACCTTTCGACTCCAGAGGGTTCGGATAAAAAAATCTGTCAGCTGAAAGGGATACCCCCGACAACATCGAATTATAAAGTGTCTTTTCCAGGATATCAATATATTTTGCCTGTCCGTGCAACAAAAATAGCCGGTGATTAAAAAATATGTCACCTATTGATGCACATGTTTCACAATAAGCCGACATATTCGGCAGTTCAAACGGATCTGCGAACCCTTCATTTCCTCCCGAGGCTCCTATTCCGCCGGTCAGGTACATTTTTTCGTAGACCAGGTTTTCCCATATTTTGGTGATAGCTCTAAGATAAGCTGAATCATTTTCAATTGCAGCAATATCGGCCATTCCGGAATACATGTAGGTGGCTCTGACAGAATGGCCCACAGCTTCAGTCTGATCAACAGGTTTAAGATTAGCCTGGTTATAGGCCTGTCCTTTCGGGCCACGGATATCGAGAAAGAACCGTGCCAGGTTAAGATACTTCCTTTCACCTGTTATTCTGTAAAGCTTTACAAGCCCCATTTCAATAACCTGGTGACCAGGATAAACTTTCAGCTTATCGGCGCCAAAATCCTTATCAACAAGATCAGCTGATTTCAAAGCAACGTCCAGCAAGGTTCTTTTTCCTGTAGCTTCGAAATGAGCAGCAGCAGCTTCATATAAATGCCCCAGATTATATAGTTCATGGCTAAGTACAGAATCCATTTCCCATCTGTTTTTGCCGGCCCATTCATGCAATCCTTTACCACCGTGCTTTTCAGCAATGGTGCGGTTTGTATAAAGGTACCCATCGGGTTCCTGAGCTTTGCTGATCTTATAGATCAATGTATCAAGATAAGCATCCAGTTTAGGATCGGGAAAGGATTGAAGACTATAGCTGGCGCCTTCAATAATCTTATATACATCAGAATCGTCGAATGGGTAGATTGTCTGGAATTTCCCCGTATCGGTTCCGGCAGCTATGTCAAAATTTTTCACCCTTCCTGTTGATTCACAATATCCAAATGCAATAGGAATTGTAACAAGAGCATTCTTTTTAATCCTGGGTGCCCAGAAGTTGTCAGTAAGTTTTACAGAAGTGAATAGCACGGGCTGAATAGGATAATCAGCTTCGGAATTTGATTTTTTATTGCAACCGGAAAAAACTATCAATAAACCAGAAACAATCAATATTGCACTTATCTGACTTTTCATAATTTTAAAATTATCTTTTTTAATATTTAAACCCCCTTTCTTATTTCCCCCAAGGGGGAAAGGAGTCCCCGGAATGTCTTACTCCTTCCCCCCTGGGGGAAGGTTGGGAAGGGGGTTAATCAATCAATTAATGTTAATACTATTTACTAAGTTCCAAAACCACAACTGACTTTGAAGGCATTGTTATGCTCAGGATTCCATCCTTCAATGTAAATCCGTTGAAAACAACAGGTTTAACTGTCTCAGGATTCTCAAAACTGTTATAGGCAGTCATTTCTCCCGCAGTCAGTACTTCACCTGTTATCTTTTTAAAAGTATCGCCTATGATAGGACATGTTATTATTATTGCTTTATTCGGATTAAGGTTTGCCAGTGAGATATGGACCTTATTATCCACATCAACAGATGCAGATGCGGATATTGCCGGTATGCTTTTACTCTCATAAGTGTAATCCTCGCATGTAAAATCCAGATGGAGAAGCTTAGCCTCCTGATGCACCCTGAACATTCTGAATACATGATAAGTGGGAGTTAATACCATTTTATCATCCTTTGTGAGAATAACCGATTGTAATACATTTACCATCTGGGCAAGATTAGCCACTCTCACTCTGTCGGCATGCTGGTTGAAGATATTTAGATGAATTGCAGCAGTTAAAGCATCCCGCATTGAGTTCTGCTGATACAGAAATCCCGGATTTGTACCTGGTTCCACATTGAACCAGTTACCCCATTCATCAACAACAAGGCCCTTTGTCTTCTGTGGATCGAAACGATCCATAATTGCCGCATGACCTTTAATGATAACATCCATTTGAAGATTCAGCCTCATCGTTTCAAACCACTCCCTTTCGCTGAATTTTGTTGCCGATCCTTTAAAATCCCATCCATCGACAACAGAATAATAATGAATCGACAAACCCTGAAACATCGATCTTGTTCCCTGGTCTTTCATCAGTGTTTCCGTCCAGGCATAATTATAATCCGAGGGACCGCAGGCGACCCGATACAGCTGATTCCCGGAATAATTATGAAGAAAGGTTGAGTACTGCTTCATTGTATTTGAATAAAACTCATCAGTCATATTTCCGCCGCATCCCCAGTTTTCATTACCAATAGCAAAAAATTTCAGTTTCCATGGCTTCTCCTGTCCGTTCTCCTTACGGAGTTTAGTCATTGGGCTCACTGCATCAGAGGTCAGGTATTCTATCCATTCTGCCATTTCCTTAACCGATCCTGAACCCACATTACCATTTATATATGCATCACAGCCAAGAAGTTCAGTCAGTTTCATGAATTCATGAGTGCCAAATGAATTATCTTCGGTAACTCCTCCCCAGTTTGTGTTGATAATAGTGGCTCTTTTCTCCTTCTGTCCGATGCCATCTTTCCAATGATAGGTGTCGGCAAAACAGCCGCCGGGCCAACGGAGGTTCGGTACCTTTATTTCTCTCAACGCAAAAAGAACATCATTTCTGATTCCATACGTATTTGGAATTTTAGATTCGGGACCTACCCACAGACCACCGTAAATGCAATTCCCCAGATGCTCGGAAAAATGTCCGTAAATATCCTTACTGATAACCGGGCCCTGGTGATTCGTAACAATTACGAGCTGATTAACATTGGATTCTTTCTGGGCATTAACCTGGAATCCAGCCAGCATAATCGATAAAGCTAAAACAAAGATGGACTTTTTCATGACATTTAAATTTATAAAATCTTAATCACTTATCTTTCCTGGTGTTCCTTTGTGTCTTGGTGTCTTTGTGGCATCTTTTTGGCCACCAAGGCAAGAAGGCACCAAGGTTCACCAAGGATGTTTGATCAAAGTTGACTTTTCTCAATAAATGAACCAAGTTCTTTATATTTCCGGAAAAGCTTATCATATTTCTCAGCTCTGACAGGATCGGGATGATATTCTTTTTCAAATCCGTTACCCATGGCTTTCTGTGCTGTTGGAATGTCTTTATAAACCCCGGCAACTACAGCTGCAGCCATTGCAGAGCCCAGAGCGCATGTCTGATCTGAAATGGCAACTTTAATTGGCATATTAAGTATATCAGCCACTATCTGCATTACAAAAGGATTCTTTTTCGCTACTCCGCCGATTGCTATTACACCATCTATGCGCACCCCTTCCGTAATAAACCTCTCATTGATCATTTTTGAGCCGAATGCAGTTGCTTCCACAAGAGCTTTGAATATACGGGGAGCATCAGATCCCAGTGATAATCCTGAGATTGCACCTTTTAACGACTGGTTTGCATCGGGCGTCCTTCTGCCATTCATCCAGTCAAGTGCGATTATTGAAGTCTCCTCCAGAGGGATTGCTTCGGCTTCCCTGCTTAATCCTGAAATTAATTTCTCCGAAGTCTCTTCGATAATCCTTTTTCTGGAATTCTCATCGAGCCAGGTCATTTCTGCGACAATATTTCTCACCGGCCACATCAGTACGTTGCCGAACCAGGCGTAGATATCGCCGAAAGCCGACTGACCGGCTTCCAAACCCAGCATTCCGGGAATAATAGATCCGTCAACCTGGCCGCAGATGCCGGCAACCAGCTTTTCTCCGATCTCTGATAACGGGGCAACTATCATATCACAAGTGGAAGTTCCCATGACCTTTACGAGCTGGTAGGGTTTAATCTCACCACCAACAGCTCCGGTATGTGCATCAAAAGTGCCCACACCTACCTTAACCGCGGTTGATAATCCAAGCTTCTCAGCCCATTCAGGGGAAAGGTTTCCCACTGTTGTTTCACAGGTAAATGTTTCGCTGAATAATTTATCCCTCAGTCCCGAAAGCAATGGATCAAGCTGTGTAAGAAACTTCTGATCGGGTAATCCGTTGAAATCCTCATGCCACATTGCTTTATGTCCTGCCGCACAACGGCTGCGTTTCAACTTTGCGGGATCAGTATTGCCTGTTAACAATCCGGGTACCCAATCGCAGTGTTCAACCCATGACCATGCATTTTTTCTTACCGCGTCGCTGTGCCGGATCACATGCAGAACTTTTGCCCAGAACCATTCTGATGAATATATCCCGCCTTCATATTTTGTAAAATCAACACCGCCCCATGACCTGGAGAGATTGTTTATCTCAGCTGCTTCCTTAACTGCAGTATGGTCTTTCCACAATACGAACATGGCATCAGGATTGCTCTCAAACTCTTTTTTCAGTGCAAGCGGCGTTCCCTCTTTATCTACGGCGATGGGTGTCGAACCCGTAGTATCGACAGTTATTCCTGCAACACTCTGCACTATTTCTGAAGATAAGCCGGCAATTGCCCCTTTCACAGAATTTTCAAGGCCTTCAATATAGTCGAGCGGGTGCTGACGAAACTGGTTTATCGAAGGATCGCAAAAGAGACCCTTTTTCCATCTCGGGTATTCAAAAACAGATGAACCAATAATTTTCCCGTTTTCCGTATCGACAACTACTGAACGGACGGAGTCAGTTCCATAGTCAATTCCGATTACATACTTTTTTGTCATACAATAAGCATTATTCCAAGTTTATCATTCATTACCTGATTACCCCCTTTCTTATTTCCCCCAAGGGGGAAAGGATGTCCGGCTTGCGTTACTCCTTCCCCCCGGGGGGAAGGTTGGGAAGGGGGTTTCTGCCTTGTCCATAATAAGCATCGTTTCCATGTTTCCTTTTAAAATGCTTATCGAGCAGGAACTGATCTATTGGTTCCGATTTTCCGAGAAGCAATGTAAAAAACGCCATTTTTGCAACTTCTTCGAGTGTTATTGCATTATAAACTGCATTTTCAGCATCGCTGCCCCAACAGAAAGGTCCATGTCCATTTACCAGCATTGCCGGCACATCCATTGGATTGCCGTCACCAATCCTTTCGACTATGAGTTTCCCCGTATTGATTTCATAATTGCTCACAGTCTCTTCTTTATCCAATATCCTGGTACACGGCACTTCGCCGTAAAAATGATCTGCATGCGTTGTTCCGAACGCAGGTATTGATCTTCCTGCCTGTGCCCATGATGTCGCATAAGATGAATGGGTATGCACTATTCCCCCTATTGATTTATAGGTTTTATAGAGAAGAATATGGGTAGGAGCATCGGTTGAAGGGTTGAAATGTCCCTCAACTATTTTTCCATCCTGATCAATAACAACGAGATCGGCCGGTATCATTGTTTCATAACTTACGCCTGAGGGTTTGATTACAATGAGACCACTTTCCTTATCCAGTCCGCTTACATTGCCCCATGTATGAATTACCAGACCTTTGCTGACAAGGTCAATGTTAGCCTTGAAAACCGCGTTTTTTAATTTTTCAAGCATGATTTAATAAATTTAGGTCAATTTACATCCAGATTAAAATAAAATCCGTTTTGTTTTAATCTTTTATAGGTGTCTTCATTAAACTTAAAATAATATGCTCCTTTTTTTGAAGTCTCCTTCTCTTTCTCATCAAGTTTTTCAAGAATGCCCATCGACAATATCTTTTTCCTGAAATTCCGTTTATCAACACTTCTCTGATAAATTGCTTCATAGAGATTCTGGAGTTGAACAAGCGTAAATTTCTCCGGAAGAAGCTCAAAACCAACCGGTTTGATCTTGATCTGGCTCTGAAGATCGGACAGTGCCCTTTTAATCATTGAGGAATGGTCGAAAATAAGATCGGGCAATCGTGATAAAGACCTCCAGCTCACGCCGTTCTGTTGAGTGAGTTCTTTGTTGATATCTCTCAATGCTATAAGCGAAAAATAAGCAACCGAAATTACTCTGTCACCAGGGTCGCGGTCAATTTCACCATAAGTATATGATTGTTTAAGGTAAACCGAATCCAGCCCGGTTAGTTTCCTGAGAATACGGCTGGCAGCATTGTCGAGACTTTCATTTTTCTCAACGAAGCCGCCTGCAAGTGACCATTTTCCTTTAGCCGGTTCAAAGTTGCGCTTAAACAGAAGGAGCTTGATCTCTTTTTCAAGCAAGTCATAACCGAAAATAATACAGTCTACTGCAACAAAGTGTCTGGTATATGCATAAAAATCTGACATCGTTTTTAAGAATTTGTCTGACTGTATCTTACAACTAACGATTATCCGTTGAAGCCATCTGAAATATGGTAGAAAACTTCATTCCACCTTAATTCATTTTTGAAAGAAGTAATATCGCACTTTTCCCCAATGAGAACATATTCGATCCCCATCATTGCGGCAAAATCTTCAAGATATTCTGAATTGATCGAATTGCTGAAGCCGGTATGGTGCGCTCCTCCGGCAAGAATCCATGCAGCAGCTCCGGTTTTCAGGTCAGGCTTTGGATTCCACAGAACACTGGCAACCGGGAGATTGGGCATATCCGGACATTTAACCACTTCAACTTCATTTACTATCATTCTGAACCTGTTTCCCAGATCTATAACAGAAACGTTAATGGCTTCTCCCGGAGCTGTCTTGAAAACAAGACGGGCAGGATCCTCCTTGCCACCTATTGAAAGCGGATGAATCTCTACTGTTGGTTTGGCCAGGGCTATTGTCGGACAAACTTCAAGCATATGGGCTCCAAGAACTCTCATGCCTTTAGGATCGAAATGGTATGTATAATCCTCCATAAATGAAGTTCCTCCCTTCAGTCCGGCTGACATTATCTTCATGGAACGGACAAGTGCAGCGGTCTTCCAGTCACCCTCGGCACCAAATCCGTAACCCTTGGCCATCAGGCGCTGTACAGCCAGACCAGGCAATTGTTTCAGCCCATGCAGATCCTCAAATGTTGTTGTGAATGCTTTGAAATTTCCTGCTTCAAGAAAAGCCAGCATGCCAAGCTCAATTCGTGCAGATTCTTTCAGAGTATCGGAAACGGCGACTGCTTTTGTAAGCTTATACTCTTCACCGTATTCTGACAGCAACTTTTTTATCGAGGAAGCGGATACTTCATTCACAGACTTAACAAGGTCCCCTATCCCGAAACCATAAACAGAATAGCCCATTTTAATCTGAGCGCTTACCTTATTACCTTCAGTTACTGCTACGTCACGCATATTGTCCCCGAATCGGGCGACCTTCATGTTTATGGCGTCATTATATGCCGAAGCCGCCCTGATCCAGACAGCTATCCTGTCAATGGCCCCGGGGTCCTGGTAATGGCCTACAACTACTTTCCGGTTCAGCCTCATCCTCGTATTGATAAAACCGTATTCACGGTCACCATGAGCCGATTGGTTCAGGTTCATGAAATTCATATCGATTGTATCCCAGGGAATGTCCCTGTTCAGCTGTGTATGAAAATGAAGCAAAGGTTTATTAAGGATCGAGAGACCCCTTATCCACATTTTAGCGGGAGAAAAGGTATGCATCCATGTAATCAGCCCGATGCAGAATTTTGAATTGTTGGCTTCAGTACAGAGCTCAGTTATTGATTCAGGAGTCGTAAGAACTGGTTTAAAAACCACCTTCTGTGATATCCCCGGTGTTTTATCTAGAGCTGCTGCAATAACGGATGAATCAGAGGCAACCTGCTTAAGTGTCTCAGGACCATACAGATGCTGACTGCCAGTTACAAACCATATTTCATTTATTTTTGATTTTTCCATAATTATTCATTTTAATTCAACCTTCCAAAACACTGTAAATGATGATTTACCAGAAATAAGCATAAAAAGCAACAATAACAACGATTACAAGACCAGAGAATAAAAGATCCCAGTTATTCCAGCTTGCCCTGGTGATGGCTTTTTGTTCTGCGGTTGCCGAACCGAAATACAATCCCTTGATCGCCACCTGATCGGCGCCGGGAGTTGCCATACTTGTGCCAATAATTATCAGTATAACAAGAAAAAAGAGTCCAATCTCATAATGCAGCCAGTTAGGAGCAAGAAATACTTTGTAGATAATGCCATCATGGGCTATGCCACCTGAAAATACCTTAAGAGCCAAACGTGTCATTCCCAGAACAAAGCCTGAAATCAATCCGACCAGACCGGCAATCGGAGTGGTCTTTTTTGAGGCGATACCTAAAAGAAATACAGCTGCTATACCGGGGGCAAGAAGAGATTGTACATCCTGAAGGTATGCATAGAGAACTTTTCCAAGACCTTTCATTACAGGGATCCATAGAATTCCGAGAATAACCACAACTACTGTTGCAATACGACCCACCTTTACAAGTTCTTTTTCCGGAGCGGCGGGCTTGAACTTCTGATAAAAATCCACAGTAAAAAGAGTTGCTGATGAGTTAAAAAGCGAAGCAAGAGAGCTCATTAAGGCAGCCAGGATTCCGCCAACTACCAGACCTTTAAATCCCAGAGGGAGGAGTTCTCTTATGAGTATCGAAAATGCAGCATCAGAACTGGTAAGATTAATCATACCTTTTGCGTTAAGAGAATAAGCTATCATTCCCGGAATCAGGAAAATAAAGACCGGAGTAAGTTTAAAAGCCGCACCAAGTATCGCACCACGACGTGATTCCTTTTGATTCCTGCCTGAAAGAACTCTCTGAACGATAAACTGATCGGTACACCAATACCAGAAACCAATAATTGCTGAACCAAGAATTACTCCGGTCCATGGATATTCAGGATCACTTGCCGATCTCATCAGCTGGGTCATCGTGTTACCCGCCGAGTTTACAGGAACAGCTCTGCATATTGTCATCATTTCATTCCAGCCTCCCAGTTTTATCAGACCAATTACCAGTACAGCAAGTGATCCTATTAACAGTACAGGTGTTTGCAGAACCGAAGTCCACAAAATAGCTTTCATACCTCCAAGTGTTGTATATATTCCCGTAAGGACTACCAATCCAATTGCGCTTATCCAGAAAAAATCTATTCCGAACATTGTCTCGATTCCGAATACCTGCTTAAAGACCACTCCTCCTGCATATACAGTAACTGCAACCTTGGTAAAGACATAACTTACAAGTGAGATTATTGACAAAACGCTTCTTGAACCTTTATTGTAACGTTTCTCAAGAAATTCGGGCATCGTGAATACACCGCTTCTGGCATAAAAAGGAACGAAAAACCAGCCAAGGATAAGAATAAGCCATCCGTGCATCTCCCAGTGTGCCATTGCCATTCCGCTGGAAGCGCCTGCACCTGCAAGTCCTACCAGATGTTCGGAGCCGATATTTGATGCAAATATTGATGAACCAATTGCCAGCCACGTGGCATCCCGACCTGCCAGAAAGTAGTCGGTTGATGTCTCATCTTTTTGCCTGATCACCCAGATTATTATGCCTACCAGGCCAAGGCAGAATATACCAAGTACGATCCAATCTAATGTTGCCATAATAATTAAATTTTTTAATAAATAACAATCAGGTTTATATTATGCGTAATATTTGAATTCGAATAATAAATCAAAAGAAAAGATACTTCGAAAAAGAATTGTTCCTAACAAATTTATGTAAAATAATTTAAATGTAAGGATTACACTTAAAATATCTTTCCTTATATACTAATCTGTAACATTTCCCTGGCATTTACCTCAAAAAATATTTCTCCACGGTCTCTGTGAAGCTTTGTGAAAGTTCTTAAGTTTTTACGACCTTTGTGCCTTCTATCTTTATTCTTTGACATGAAAAAATTAGTCATTCTAACCGGTGCCGGCATGAGCTCAGAAAGTGGTATAAAAACTTTCAGGGATTCCGGCGGATTATGGGAAGAGTACGATGTCTCAGAAGTCGCCACCCCCGAAGCCTGGCAAAGAAACAGGGAACTGGTGCTCAGATTCTATAATGAACGACGCCGGCAACTGTCTGTGGTTCTGCCCAATGAAGGTCATCTGGGTCTTGTGGCTCTCGAAAAGCATTTTGATGTGCATATTATCACCCAGAATATCGATGACCTTCATGAAAGAGCCGGCAGCACCAGGGTGTTGCATCTTCACGGAGAGCTGACGAAAGCCAGGAGCAGCTCTTATCCCTGGCTCATCTACGACATTGGTTACAAGGATATTAAGACGGGAGACTTATGCGAAAAGGGAAGTCAGCTTCGTCCTCATATAGTATGGTTTGGAGAAGAAGTGCCAATGCTGGAGGCAGCCGTTAACATCACTGCTGATGCCGATATATTTGTTGTTGTCGGTTCTTCGCTGAATGTTTATCCGGCAGCAGGACTGATAAACTACGCTCCGGCAAGAGCATCGCTCTGGCTTATAGATCCAAAGGAAGTAAATATTCCCATCAACCGTAAAGTGGAGGTAATAATGGAAAATGCCTCAAAGGGAGTGGGGATCCTAAGGGAGAGGCTGATTCCTTAATCCCTCAATGGCTTTCAACTTTCCATTCTTCCAGCGAAGATTTTATAAAATTAATGATCTTCTGGTTTTCTTCCTTCCCGTTACCCGTAATATGCAAAGGCTCGCCGAATCTGATATGAATATGCTTATTATGATCCAAAGGACCCAGCTCTTTTATCATCTTGCCGTTACCCCAAAAATCGGTCTTTAATGCTATCGGAACCACAAGTACTCCGGCTTTCTTTGCGAGCTTTACCCCAAGCGAATTAAACTCCTCTGGCTTGAAATCAACGCTTCGTGTGCTCTGTGGGAAAATAACAATGGAGATCCCGTTTTTTAAAATCTCAGCTCCCTCATTCATTACCGCTTCCAGATCTTTTCTCGGATCTGTTCTTCCAACCACCACAGGATTCCTTGATCTCATAACATCACCGAAAAGAGGGTGCTTCACCAGGCTCTCCTTTACAACAAATGTCAGCTCCTTATGCGGACCTATAATGGATGGCAGTATCATTGTCTCCAGGGTACTCATATGATTGCTAATGAAAAGAAGTGAACCGGTAGTATTCAGGAAATTCTCCATCCCGGTGATATGGAAAATCCCACCGGATTTTTCAATAAACCTGAATATTTCGATGGAGGAATCAGTCCAGGCCTTCGTATCATATACTTTTCTTATAGCTTCCTTCCTTGTTCTCAGAACAACCTGCGCATATTTACAGGTAAAATAAATCCTGCTGTCTGTTCTGATCCTGTCAATGAACGATTTCTTTATTTTCTCAGGTGTGTGATAATTATTTGATTCAAAGTATCCTTTGTTCATAGATTTAAAATATGCCCATTTTCAAATTTTCATGGATACAAAGTTAATTCTCCTTTCCAATTTTAAAAAGCATAAATGTAAGACATGCGGAATGCGGACCAAAATATTTAAATTTGCCATATTCAAAACCTGAAAAAATGAGAATAATGTTACTCCTGACGTTAATTGGGATCCATAGCAATATATTCACCTCTGCGCCTTTTGGAGGAAAGCAGGCAATAATCAAAACAGAGTTTATCTATAGATCAGGCGAAGTAGAATTTCCGGGTTGCCATGCCTCGACTATAGTTGAAATCAGAGATGGGTTGGTTGCTGCCTGGTTCGGAGGTACCGAAGAAAGAAATCCGGATGTCGGGATCTGGGTCAGCACTTTTAAAAACGGAGTATGGTCAACACCAGTTGAAGTTGCGAACGGGATTCAGCACAAAACAAAACGCTACCCTTGCTGGAACCCTGTTCTGTATAATAATGGTAAGGAGATTCTTCTGTTCTATAAAGTAGGCCCTTCACCCTCAGCATGGTGGGGAGAGCTAATTGTTTCTCACGATAATGCTAAAACCTGGGGCAATTCATCCCGATTGCCTGAAGATATATACGGCCCTGTAAAAAACAAACCATTACTTCTTAAAAACGGAGAATTACTCTGTCCGTCAAGCACCGAGAATGACGGCTGGCGGGTCCATATGGAAGTAACATCCGATTTTGGAAATTCCTGGGAAAGGACCTCTGCAATAAACAAAAAAGATACTGCTGTTATACAACCAACACTTCTATCATTTCCTGAAGGCAGGATTGAGATGCTTTGCAGGAGCAGAGTTTCAAAGATCTTAAGTTCCTGGTCGGAAGACAATGGCCGCACCTGGACTTCATTTAAATTGACAGAACTACCAAATCCAAATTCTGGAATTGATGCTGTGTCCCTGAAAGATGGCAGGCAACTGGTTGTATATAATCATCTCGCAAACGGCCGGAATATTCTGAATGTTGCCATATCGGACAATGGCAAAGAGTGGAAAGCCGCAGTATTGCTTGAAAAGGATGAAAATCGAAATTCAGAATTCTCATATCCTGCTGTTATACAATCAAATGATGGATTGGTGCATATTACCTATACATGGAACCGCAAACTGATCAAACATATAATAATCGATCCATCAAGGATAACCGCAAAATCATTTCAGGAGGGAAATTGGCCTGCGGAATAATATATCTATCTGTTAAATAATGGCAGGATAAGCAGTGTAAGAGATAAAACGGTGAGAATGACAACTGCACCCCATCCTATAATGTTCTGTACTACATTATTCACGTATGTTCCCATGATTTTTTTGTTGTTTATCAGCAGAATCATGGATACCAGAACTACAGGAAGAAGAACACCATTTAAGACTTGCGACCATACAGAAATCTGGATAAGCGGAGCATTGGGAATGAGAATGATTAACGCTGAAATTACCAGGATCCCTGTATAAAGCACATAAAACTCTTTTGCCTCATTCCATTTTTTATCTATCCCGGCTTCGAAACCGAAAGCTTCGCAGACATAAAAAGCGGTGGCCAGTGGCAGAATTGTAGCTGAAAATACTGAAGCCACAAACAATCCAAAGGCAAATACCTGAGATGCCAGAGCTCCTGCCAGCGGTTTCAGTGACAAAGCTGCATCAGTAGCTTCATTAATCTGAATTCTGTTGGGATAAAGTGTTGATCCGCAAGCTATCATAATAAAAAATGCGACGACAATGGTTGCTACACAACCTACTGTTATATCTATCAAAGTGAATTTGTAATGCTTCATTTTCAGTCCCTTTTCAATTACGCTTGATTGCATATAAAACTGCATCCATGGAGCAATTGTCGTACCGACAAGGGCTATTACCATTGCCAGGCTCTGCGAATTCATTTCCATTTTGGGATGGAAAATCGATGCACCAATCTCGCCCCAATGTGGTTTGCTCATCAAAGCCGACACAACATAAGTAAGCAGTGATATACTGAATATTAAAAATATGCGTTCTGCAACTTTATATGTGCCTTTCACAACCAGAAACCACACCATTATAGCGACAACCGGGACAGAGATGTATTTGCTGATTCCAAAAATGTCCATGCTGCCCGCAACACCGGCAAATTCAGTTGTAGTATTTCCAATATTTGAAAACACCAAACCGATAAAAATGAAAAAAGTGATTTTCAATCCGGCATTCTCCCTTATAAGATCAGAGAGTCCTTTCCCAGTCACTATGCCCATCCGGGCATTCATTTCCTGAATAACCAACAAGACAATAAATGATGGGATGAGTGTCCATATCAGACCATATCCGTATTGCGCTCCCGCTACCGAGTAGACGGTTATGCCTCCGGCATCATTGTCAACGCTTCCGGTGATAATACCCGGACCAATTATGGCGAAAAAAATTGCAAGTTGCTTGAAGATTTTTTTTACGTTGTGCTTTGATTCCTGCATGCCACTGAAATTTATCTTTTATTCGTCCTGCGTTTACGTGTAAGATCCTCAATAACATCGTCAATCACAACCATCCCCTGAAGCTGATTATTCTGATCAACTACAGGTACCGCCAGTAAGTTATATTTGGAAACCAATTCTGCTATCGCACCAACCTTCTGTTCATCAAGCAAATGCACCGGCTCAGACTTCATGATCTGACTGATACTTATATCAGGTTCCGAAACAACCAGATCACGAAGATTAAATGATCCTATAAGCTTATCATTTTTTTCAATCACAAACATATTATACAGTTCTGCCGATTCCGGCTTTTTTGACCTTAATTCAACAAGCACCTCTGCAACAGTCAGACTGGCACTAAATGACAGATAATCAGTAGTCATAATGCTACCTACAAGGTCATCATCATACTCAAGAAGTTCCCTGACCTCCTTTGATGACTCCTTATCCATCTCTTCCAACAGCATCTCAGCTTTGTCATCTTCAAGTTCATCGAGAATGTCAGCCACCTCATCTGCCGGCATTTTTTCAAGAACATCTGCTGCATAATTCACCGGCAGGTTTTCAAGAATATGTATCTGGGCGTTTTTTTCTAATTCCTCAAGGACATCCGCAGCTTTTTCTTCATCGAGTGACGCAAAAACTGACATACTTGATTTTTTCCCCAGGTCCTCAAGTATATCAGCAATATCCGAAGGATGAAGAGTATGTAGTTTTGCATAACTTTTCGAGAGCCTGATATTAAGATTTGAATGGTCGATAGCCTGTACATCATCCCAAAGAATGAAATTTGCAGGAATGTTAACATTGAGTATTGACAGAAATTTTTTAATGAAAAGTGACAGACCGATCCTGCGGAGAAGACCTTCAATACCGATATCCACAGCTATGGCAAATGTCCCAGCCGGTAGTGTTGCAAGTCTCACATCATTAACCCTTACCAGTTTGCGTCCATTCATGTCAACAATCTGCTTATCAAGAATATTTTCAACCAATAACAGCCCATTGTTAATCTCCTCTGAGCTTAATTCAGTTAAGCCTGTGCATGTAACATTGAGCACTTCTCTGGCTTTTGTGACAAGAAAGCTCTTAAACGCATAGAAACGTGTTTCTTTGTGAATCTTAAGTCTGACACCGGTTACCAGCTGCTGATTCGGGTCACTGTTGCCTGAGGGCATAGTATTTACAAGTAAATCCTTTATTGTTCCAATAGCATCGCCATCAGCACCAAATGCTTCTTTACCGATTATTCCGCTTAAATAAAACGTTGTGAGTGATGTCATAGTCACCTCCTTCTTTAACTGATTAAGAAGGAGCGACCGTCATGCCGGTTATCCTTCCAGATCAGGGATTAATATTTTCGCCGGGCCGTCGTCCATTAAACTGTAAAAATTGATTTCGCGAACAAAAGTAAATTTCATATGCTTACTTTCCAAATAATCTTAAAGTATTTTGTCAACTAAAAGCATAAAGTTTGTAATGCATGAAGCCTGAAGTGTCCGAAGTTATTCCGTATTGAGAAAAACTCCGGGCAAATCAGGCACCGTGGTCATTTTAATTTTATTATCGCCGGTTAACTTTAACATCAATTCCTCCGGGCGCTTTCCCGAACTTATTCAGCTTGTATTTAAAGGAAAACATGAAAAATCGTCCGAGCATATTCGACCGTCTCTCTCTCAGATAATTCAACTCGCTGCTCCTTTCAATCCCGGTATTACGGTTCAGAAGATCTGTGCCACTCAAAGTGAATGAACCCCTGTTGTTCTTCATGAAATAGTATGAAGCTTCTGCCCCGATCAGAGGTATGGTTATTGATTTGCTAAAGCTCTGAGAATTATATTGAGTTATCTCAGCAGTAAGCTGAAAATTCAGCTGTTTATTGGGGTTAAAGCGCATCTCGGTGAAATATGAAAAATCTGAATACCTGTTATTCAGTGATTCCTGAATTGAAAATTTTGCATCAGTGATCTGCAATGATCCGCCAACGATAATGTCAGCTTTTGTTTTTGTCCTGTTTTCGATGCTCACCGAAAGCTTGTGAATCAAATTAGTGTTAATATTTTCAACATCATTTATAAAATTTAACCCCCGGTTCCAGGTTTCTTCAAAATTGGTATTGACTTTTATTCCAAGACTTCTTACCGGTGTTGAAAAATCGGCGCCGCCACTGATCCTGTAGTCATCAGCGACATTTGTCAGCACAAGGTTTTGCCGGAGAGTCGCATCAACAGATCTTTCCCAGTTAATTTTATCACGTGTGTATACCATATCGAGGTTTGTCATAAGAGTTGTAAATGAGAATTGATCAAAAATCCACCAGTTGAGAGATAGGTCATAATTTATTTCAGGTTTAAGATTCCTGTTCCCCGTGTTCAGAATCAAAGGATTCGAATTATTAACAACCGGCAATAGCTGATTAGCATCCGGAACATTTACAAGTGTCTGGAAGTATGCCCTGATTCGTCTGCCGGTTTTATATTCCAATTCCCAGGAGAAATCGGGCGTGAAATAAAAGTGATTAGTATTTATATACCCGTCATGGTTTAGCGAATTGCTCGTCTTGCCTATCTCAGTCTGCATGCCGATCGACAATTCCATTTTATCACTGTTTCTGACCAGCCTTAATCCAGGGCGCAACCATTGATATTGTCTCATAAAATCGGGACTTAGCGAATCGATAACTGACAAATCTGATGGGCTTCCCTGGCTCCGGTTCAGTGTCTCGCGCTGTTTTCCCGCACTGAGGGAGGGTTCAATATATCCAAATCTGGTAACTTTAAAAGTCATCGAAGAGCTTATGGAATAGTCCAGCAGGTGTGATAAATTATTCTGAAACTGTCCTGAGATTATACTATTCAAAGGATCAGGAAAATAGGTATTGTTCAGCCATGAATTTTTCTCAATATCATGTGAGTATGATCCATCAGATGAAAGTTTGAAAACAGTTTTTCCCTTGTTTAAAAGCTTCAGGTATGAACCGCTTATATTACCAGTGAACTGATTAGCATTATCTGATCCGTCAGACAGGAGCTTGCTTTGAGCGTTATCCATTCCTGACAGAGAAGTACTATACTTGCTTTTTGTCCTGCCATACGACAGGGAAGCGCTGCCGTTCACTATGAGATTCTGTGAGGAATCTATTCTGTCGCGGAGGCCGAAATTTATTCGCTGTGCCCTATCATATTTTTTCTCGTTTAAGCTGTCCAGCTGCTGAAACGATTCTGAATCTGTATAATTACGGCTTGAAGCGGATTCAATAAGATTCCGGTCAGATCCGTTTGCAATATAACTCATGAAAATCCTGCTGTTCTTTTTAAAGACTCTTGAAAAGTTCAAACCGCCGGCTCCTGAGGTGGATAATCCGCTTACAGGCTGACCAAAATTTACTGGAAAGCTGCTTCTGCCATTCTCTGGCAATCTAATCTGCACTGATCCGCCATGGCCTGAGAAATTTTGTATTCCTCCGTTAAAATCTACATAATCTTTGAATGAGAATCCAAACTGATTGATATTGTTCATCATTCCAAGCGCTGCAAACTGATTTTTATCAGAGAATTTGTACACTTTTGCACTTCCCTGATAGTATCCATTATTCCCCGAACCAGCCAGGAGCTCCCCGAAAATAGCATTCTTCCTGTTCTCCTTAAGAAGCAGGTTGAGTGTTTTATTCCTGGAACCATCATCGATACCTGTGAATTCGGATTCTTCAGATTTCTTATCAAATACCTGGACTTTCGAAATGGCATCGGCAGGCACATTTCGCGTGGCAAGTTTCTGATCGCTCCCGAAGAATTCCCTTCCGTCAACGAGAACTTTCTTAACATCTTCGCCCATTGCCTTTATATTTCCGGCCCTGTCAACTTCTATTCCAGGTAATTTTTTAAGCAAGTCTTCAACTACAGCGTCGGGTTTTGTTACATAAGCCGCAGTATTGTACTCCACGGTATCACGTTTAAATTTCATAGGTGTATGCTCCTCCGATATTCTAACCTCCTTGAGGGCAATGGGCGCCGATTTCAATATTATCGTTCCCAAATCTCCTCCTACAGGCAAAATGACCTCCTTATAATATGGTTTATGTCCCATAAGAGTGGCCTGTAAAATGTACTTCCCGTTTCTGGCGTTTTTGATCTCGAACAGGCCCTGTTCATTTGTGATGCCATAGAAGGCAAGAGTTGAATCGGAATTATGAAGCAAAACCACTGGAACGTAACCCAGAGGAATACCATTTTCATCTTTTACATTACCCTTCAGGGATGAAAATTGAGGGTAAGCTTTTAAAGCCAAAGTAAAAAACATAAGGGAAAAAAGTGCTTTTCGCATAATAACAGTTGCTAATTATTATACCTGATGATCACATGATTCATGCCTTCACCATGGTCAGCTCCCATCTCCTTCATTTTATCGTCTACAATTTTTTTGTATTCTTCCGGTGTTACTTTTTTCCCTTCTTTGGGTTTGATTAGAACCTTCGGATCAGTCAACTGATTATCTATTGATGTTGCAGTGATAACTCGTTTTCCGTTGCTCAGATCCAGCTGAAGAATCATCCCGGGAAGGCCACCATAACCTGCAGGACCTGATGAAACAGGAATTGAGCTCGTAAACCAGGCTTTGATTTTCCTCATTGTATCCTGGGATATTGCTTCCTGACAGTTATAGCCGAGTATTGTACTGAAATTTCCTGTAATTTTCCACTCTGCCATTTGCAGGTCTCCTTCCACAAGAAACATCCTCGTCATAAAATCCTTCTGTTCCGTTTTCCGTTTGTTTTTAAAATCACAAAACGTTTTATCTGTCTCCCCGCCTGTTACCATTTTAATTTTCATGGCACCCGACTGCTGTTCGATAGCATCCTCTTCATTTTTCGTGGCATCAGCCTGATAGAGAGAGCAGTCGTTATTAAAGAAGAGCATTTTACCAAAAGCCTTTTCTTTTGGCATGTTATTTTCAAACTGGGCTGCATCACCTTCGAGTTTTATTTCAAGCTTCACTTTTTCCTCGTAAGTGATTTTGCCGGAAGTTATAACTTTGCCGGATGGGTCCTGGCTTTTCACTGTCGCCGGTATAAGGACAGCACATAGGAGAAGAAGAATATTTGTTTTCATTTCAGTAATTTTTAGTTTCAGCAAAAATAATGTCTGAAATGACGAGGGGAAGTTAACTCCAGGCCAATAAAGGTTAATTAAGGTTAATGATATAGAACAGGCAGCCTGCTTTTGCTTAAATTTGCTGCAATTGGTTTATATGAAGAATTTAAAAAACAATAACTGGCTTCTAATTCTGATGATAATCAGTCAGATAATGCTTACCGGTCTTGTTTTTCAGTGGCTAAGATCTCAGTGGCAGAGCGAAAAAGAGTCCTTTCAAAAAGACATCAATCTGAAATTCGTTGAAACTGTTGATCAGGTGATGGACTCAATGCTGGTCAAACATCTTATTACCCCTGTTTTAAGAGATTCAGATATTAATGAGGATCACTTTTTGAAATTTGCACAAAAAGCCCCACCGCAGGGTAAAATGGATGAACACCGGATCACTGCTTATATAAATGATTCAACCGGACCGAAACAGACAATGGTAACAATCTCCATGCCTGATTCAGGTGGTCAGTCAATAACTAAAAATGATGTAACCTTCAGTACGTATGACAGCAATGAAAAAAAGATGCTGCTGAGAAGCGTCAAGCTGATAATCAGAAATACCGGAGGAGATTCGACAGGCAATTGGCACCAGTTTAATCATTTGATATCAACAGTACCGGATACAGTGATGTTAAAAAAACTCTTCAGGAATAAACTTGGGAAAACCGCATCAAAATTCAATATCGTATGGATTTCTGATTCACTGAATCTCAAATCCGACATTAAAAGTCCTGTTATGTTTTTTAAGAGCAATCTCTTTGAAAAACCAATGCATGTTGAAATAATGCACTATCAGGGAGATATCCTCAAAAACATCACCGCTCAAATCCTTTTTGCATTTTCTCTCCTTCTGATTACTGCATCAGCATTCTTTTTCACATACAGGAGTCTCAAAAAACAGGAGACACTTAATATTCTGAGAAATGATTTTGTGAGCAACATTTCACATGAGCTTAAGACCCCTGTCGCAACCGTTTCTGTAGCGCTCGATGCCCTGAAAAACTTTGACAAAATCAATGATCGTTCAAAATCAGATGAATATCTGAACATTGCATTTAATGAGATGAAACGGCTCGATCAATTAATCTCGCAGGTTTTAAATACCTCAATGCTCGAAGAGCAGGCTGAGTTTCTGAAAATGGAAAATATTGATTTTGTAGCCTTGATCAGGGATGTCCTGAATTCAATGACTTTAAGATTTGAGCAAATGAAAGCAAATGTGGAGTTTAATACCGGTTTGCAAAGCTGTTTCCTCTATCTTGATAAGCTGCATATACACGGCGTACTTATTAATCTTCTCGACAACAGCCTAAAATACTCTGCCGGAAAACCTACGATAGAAATAACTCTGGAACAACATTCATCAATGGTTACGGTAACCATTCGAGACAACGGTGTGGGCATTCCAAAAGAATATTTGTCACGGGTCTTCGATAAATTCTTCAGGGTCCCAAAAGGTGATATACATAACATAAAAGGATATGGCCTTGGTTTAAGTTTCGCGAAACTGGTTATGGATAAGCATTCAGGTACTGTGAGTGTCAGGAATAGAAATACAGGCGGTTGTGAATTCCGGTTAACATTTCCACGGAAGCAAGCATGAAAAGCAAAGTACTTTATGTTGAAGATGAGCCATCTCTTGGCAAAATTGTGAGTGAGACTCTCGAAAATCGTGACTTTGAGGTAAAGTGGGAAATTGACGGGAAAAATGTGATGAACCATTTCTTAAGCTTCACCCCTGACATATGCATACTGGATATCATGTTGCCTAACATTGATGGCTATTCGTTATGCAGGGAAATCCGCAGTTTTTATCCCGAAATACCAATTATATTCCTTACAGCAAGGGTTGAGACTGCAGATCTGATTAAAGGATTTGAAGCCGGAGGAACAGATTATATAAGAAAACCATTCAGCCTCGAAGAACTGATTGTAAGAATTAACAACCAGCTGCGTATAAAACCACAGATTTCCGGTCAGCCGAATTACAGGCAGGATATCCAGGTAGGCAGTTATACTTTTTATCCTCAACGGTATGAGTTGCATTCGCCTGATTCAATAATTAAACTTTCTCAGCGTGAGATGCAGGTACTCAGAATTTTTGCTGCGAATATTAACCGTATAATTGACAGAAAAGAACTTCTTCTTGCAGTATGGGGTGACGATTCTTTTTTCAATTCCAGAAATCTTGATGTATATATTCGCAAACTGAGGCAATATTTCAAAGAGGATGAAACAATTCTCATTCAGACACTGAAAGGCAAGGGTTATCTCTTTCTCATTCCATGATTTTATGTGATTGTCTGATATCTGCACCTGTATGTCAAAATCGTCTTTACTTCTGGTCGTTTTGAGAGGCAACAGATTCGTAATATGATTATATATTAGCTCAAAAGACAGGCTTTTCTTCCGTTTTATTCTTTTTTTACTAAATTTGGACTCGATTCTAACATCATTCTAATTACATAGTGGGAATTTTACGAGATAAACTTTCAAGTTACGATGCCCCGCAGAAAGCCATGCAGGCTGGCATCTATCCCTATTTCAGGGCAATTGAATCCGAACAGGATACAGTAGTAATCATAAACGGCCAAAAGGTTCTGATGTTCGGCTCGAACAGTTACCTCGGCCTCACAAACCATCCTAAAGTTAAAGCTGCTGCAATAGCTGCAATTAATAAATATGGAACGGGATGTGCAGGATCCAGATTTCTGAACGGTACCCTCGACATCCATATCGAACTTGAAAACAAACTGGCGCAGCTTGTGAATAAAGACGCTGCATTATGCTACAGCACGGGTTTTCAGGTAAATCTTGGTGTGGTGTCGCTTCTCGCCGGACGTCATGATTATCTGCTCCTCGATGAACTCGATCATGCTTCAATAATAGAAGGCAGCAGGTTGTCATTTTCAAAAGTCCTCAAGTTTGCCCATAATGACATGGCAGCCTTAAAAAACAAATTAAAATTATGTCATAAAGACAGGATAAAGCTGATAGTCGTCGATGGAGTCTTTTCAATGGAAGGCGATATGATTAACCTTCCTGAAGTAGTGAAGCTTGCAGAACATTATGGTGCATCCGTTATGGTTGATGATGCTCATGCCCTCGGAGTTATCGGGAAAAATGGTTCAGGAACTGCCTCTCATTTCGGTCTGACAGATAAAGTCGACCTTATAATGGGAACATTCTCAAAGTCATTCGCTTCCCTCGGAGGATTTATAGCTGCCGATAAAGAGGTTATAAATTATATCAAGCACAACTCAAGGTCCCTGATATTCAGTGCCAGCATGACGCCGGCTTCCGCAGCTGCAGTTCTGGCATCAATTGAGATAATGGAAAACGAACCTGAAAGGATCAAACACCTCTGGGACATGACAGCTTTAGCCCTCGATGGTTTCAGATCTGCAGGATTCGACACAGGTAAATCCGAAACACCAATTATTCCTCTCTTTATCAGGGACGATATTAAATCCCTGATGTTAACCCAGATGCTTCTGGCTGAGGGAGTTTTTGTTAACCCTGTAGTTTCCCCTGCAGTGCCAAAAGAGGACTGTCTGATAAGATATTCCCTTATGGCGACCCATACAAAAGAACAGGTTGAAATTTCTATCGAGAAAATTACCAAGGCTGCTAAAGCCTTACAGATATTGAGCTAAGCTTACATCAACAACTATATTACTTGCCTCTAAAGTCGCAAATTGATTTTCGAGCGACAGCCAAAATATTCTCTGCGATCTTGTCCTTGCTGTTTATTCTATAAAATCAATATGAAAAAAATCATTCTAATCACAGGCATCTCATCGGGTTTTGGAAAACAAACAGCTGAATTGCTGGCTGCTGAAGGACATAAAGTATATGGAACGGTAAGAAGAGATGTTGAGATCAGCTCAACCGTAAATGGATTAAAGCTTGACCTTACTAATCCAGATTCGATAAAAACGGCCGTTCAGACTATCCTCGCTAAAGAAGGCAGAATTGATGTTCTTATAAATAATGCAGGAATGCACACCGGAGGCCCCGTTGAGACTTCGCCCATAGAGAATATAAGGCTTCAGATGGATACCAATTTCATCGGCATGGTGAACCTTACCAGGGAAGTACTGCCCGCAATGCGGAATCAGGGCGGAGGTACGATTATCAATTTCAGTTCGATAGGCGGATTAATGGGCCTGCCATTCCAGGCATTCTATTCTGCCGGTAAATTTGCAATTGAAGGTTTCAGCGAAGCCCTCAGAATGGAAGTTAAACAGTTTAATATTAAAATTGTACTCATAAATCCGGGTGATTTTCATACCAGCAACTCTGCAAACCGGCGTAACTTTCTTGCACCTACCGATCAGTCGGATGCTTATAATGAGCAGTATCTGAAGACAATGGCAATAATTGAAAAAGATGAAGCAGGTGGATGGGAGCCGGTTGTCCTCGCCCGAAAGCTGGTTAAGATCGTGGAATGTAAAAATCCGCACAACAGGTACATAATTTCCTCATTCGAGCAGAAACTCGCAGTGATACTGAAATATATCTTACCCGGAAAAATATTTGCTATGATACTGGAAGATCATTACAAAATTAAATAAAAAATCTGCTGGGTGTTGGATGCTGGGTTAGTAACCTGGCACCAAGCAACTGGCAACCAGCACTAGCAACCTGCCCCTAGTACCCTTTATAATCTGCTTTCATCACATTCAAAGTAGTCGGGATCCACACTTTGTACCTTGAATCCTCCCCCCAGGTATTCCCTGCTGATGCGAAATCACAAAAACTGATCTGCCGGGGATTTCTGAAATCGCCTTCAAGATCAGTACCAAGGATCAGTGGCGCAGTGAACGACATCCATACATTTTCAGGTTTTTTATTCGAAACAAGCAGCTCAACTTTACCACTATTGTCTTTCACCACTGCCGATTCATAGACATATCCGTCGTTAAACCTCGTATCCCTCGCCATTACAACCGGTCCTCTGATAATAGCCTGATAACCGTTAAGGGTAATTAATCTGCCTGTCATTTCAAGTTTTAATACAATTTTGTCGGATTTTTTCCAAATCCTTGTGATCTTTTTGTAAGTTCCTGAAGAAATTCCGGAAACAGTCTCTCCGTTTACAGTGATAAGTGTATTAAGGCTCCATTCAGGAATACGAATCGAAACAGTAAAATTCACCGGCTTTTCCGGGCTAATATTTATCTGAACACTATCGGAAACAGGGTAATCTGAGATCTGCCTGATGGCAACTTTGTTTTTCGGATTAAGGGCAATTGTTGATTCATTGCTTCCAAACATATTTATAAAAATTTCATTGTTCCCGCCCATTACTGCAAATCGCGGCAACATCATGAATGCTCTTGGTCCGTTGGCATTACAGCAATTTATATTCATCCCGCATTGTTCTTCACCTGCATGTCTGACGCCGGCAAGCGGACTGTACTTAGCAATCTGCGAACCATCGCCCTTTACGGAAGCCATCAGGGCATTATAAGTTGATCTCTCTATCTGGTCGGCATATAACGGGTTTTCGGTAAGTCTGAGAAGGTTAAAGCAAAGCTTCATCCAGGTCATGGTAACACAAGTTTCCATTGTATGATATGTGGGGTCAGTCTGGTATTTTGCTCCATGATAAAAACATTCAAATGCCGTACCAGATCCGGCTATATTAATCTCATCTTCAATTATATTGCTCACTGCCATTTCAACTGATTTAAGGTACGACGGTTCTCCGGTAACCCTGTACAGCTCGAGAAGTCCTTCGTAGCACGACATCATCTCATATGCTTTCTGACCATTTTCATATGACCACCAAACATCGGGATGAGGGAATCTCTCAGAAACGCGGATCCCTGCAAGAGCGCTGCTGATAAGATGTGGCCCATCAGATGTTTCCCATTGGGCTACAATATACCGGGCAAAATCAAGATATTTTTTATCTCCCGTTCTGCGATATAGAAAAACCATTGGTTCAAGAATTGAACAGCTTGGCATACCGTGATAATTACCGGTTTTTACGATATTGGCTTTCCCCGGTCCAACTTCACTTAACAGATTGTCAGCCAGCCTGCGTGAGCTCTTCAAAACTGCTTTATCTCCTGTTAAATCGTAATAAGAAAGCAAGCCAAGCAAAGTATATTTTCTTCCCCATATATCCCATTGCTGTAACCGCGCGCTGTCAGAATAATTTCCAATATATCCGGAAGGCATTTGTGTTGCAAGCAAATCATGAACCGCCTTTTGTATAATGACTAACATTTCCGGGTCATGAGTATAATCGTATGAAGCTATTGCAGATAAAATCCATTTACCCCAGAATTCACTCTGCCATAAGTGAGTCTCTTCTTTATGTCTGAATGGTTCAACAAGTGCATCAACGCTCTGAGTTTTGATTCGCTGGTTGATTACGAGATTGATCTTATCGCCAAGGTAGCCGTTTATTCTGATTGCACTGGCGGTCAATATTGACATTTTATCATGAATGGCTCCGTTCTCAATTACAGATTTTTGTCCCGTAGCAAGAACTGTCATGCATACTGTCAAAGTGGTAAGGATTAACTTTTTCATATACTTTATTTATAACTACGGTATACTAATACCGGCTATTTAGAACAATTGCAAATTAGTAACAAATTTTTGATAATTTTGCGCCATAAATCTTTACTGCTTTTTGATTTGGCAATTAGTAAAGTATTATGAAAACGAAAGAATTATAATGAATGAATTCGATATAAAAGCCGCCGGATGGGACCAGAATCCGATGCACTGGAGCCGTTCGGAAGCAATAGCTAAAGAGATTTTAAAGACAATCCCGCTTACAAAAACAATGACTGCACTTGAATTCGGAGCAGGTACAGGAATTTCAAGTTTTTTGTTAAAAGATTATCTGAAAGAGATCACCCTGATGGATAATTCAAGGGAAATGGTAAAGATAACCAGGGAAAAGATCAGGTCCTCCGGCGCAACCAATCTAAAAGCGGTGGAATGCAATCTTGAGACCGATGAGTATATAACCGGAAAATTTGATCTTATCTTTACTCAGATGGTGCTTCATCATGTAAACGATACTGAAAATATTATAACTAAATTTTATAATCTCCTGAATCCAAATGGTCATCTTGTGATAGCTGATCTTTATGAAGAAGATGGTTCGTTTCATGGCGAGAATTTTACCGGACATAAGGGATTCAACATTGACTCCCTGTCGGAAATTGTCAGGCAATCAAAGTTCACAGACATAACACACAAAACAGTATTCACGATCAATCGCAATATCACGGAAACAGAAACAAGTCAATTTGACGTGTTTTTTCTGGCCGCAAAGAGAGATTAAGAATCAAACACTTAAAATTATGATGGAAATTACTTTTGAAGGAGGCAAAGTGGTGACTGCTCATTCACACGGGCATATAATTAAAACCGATCAGCCCGTTACTGGCGGAGGACAAAATTCGGCTCCTTCTCCTTTTGAGCTCTTTCTTGCCTCAATAGGGACCTGTGCCGGGATCTATGTAAAGTCATTTTGTGACAATCGCAGTATTCCGACAGACAGTATAAAAATTGTTCAGACAACCGAGTATGATGAAGAAACAGGTTTGCCTGTAAACATCAGGCTTGATATAAAGCTTCCGGCAGATTTTCCTGAAAAATATAAAGAGGCAGTAATCTCAGTTGCTGAGTTATGCAAGGTAAAGAAGAGCATGGCTGCTCCTCCGGTATTTGAAGTTGTTACGTCGGTAATTTGAACCTCACAGAAAGATGGTGTGGATTTGCAATCCGCTGCCTTAACAAAATGGCACGGATTGCAAATCCGCGCCATCTCTATGTCTTAGCTATTTCCGGACCTCACACCTCACTCCTCACACCTCACACCTTAAAGGTACATATTTATCAACTGCTCATATAATTCCTGCTTACCGCTTATTACATCAGGCTCTCCGATCTCAGCAGCCAGATCTCTCAATTTTGGCAAAGATAGTTTTCCTTTCTCAAAATCTTTTCCTGCTCCTTTATCAAAAGATTCGTACCTCTTTTTTCTCATCTTCAGATAGTCGCTGTCTTTCAATATTTTATCGGCAATTACGAGAGCTCTTGCGAAAGTATCCATACCGCTGATATGGGCAATGAAAATATCCTCAGCGTCAGTTGAGTTACGGCGGATCTTGGCATCAAAATTTATACCTCCGGTAGTAAAACCTCCTGACTGCAGTATGACCATCATAGCCTCGGTGATCTCATAGATGTTTGTCGGAAATTCATCCGTATCCCAGCCATTCTGATAATCACCTTTATTTGCATCGATACTGCCAAGAAGACCGGCATCGCTTGCTACCTGCAGTTCATGCTGGAAAGTATGACCTGCAAGTGTTGCGTGGTTTACTTCGATATTCAGTTTAAAATCTTTCTCAAGACCGTGTTGTTTTAAGAAACCTATTATGGTAGCTACGTCATAATCATACTGATGTTTTGACGGTTCCATAGGTTTTGGTTCAACCAGGAAAGTTCCCTTGAAACCAATTTTCCTGCCATAATCGCGTGCCATCGAAAGCATCATACCCATATGTTCAAGCTCTCTCTTCATATTCGTGTTATGAAGGCTCATGTAACCTTCCCTTCCGCCCCAGAAGACATAATTCTCTCCGCCGAGCTCCACTGTTGCGGCTATGGCATTCTTTAGCTGAACTGCAGCATTCGCCACAACTTTAAAGTCAGGATTGGTAGCTGCACCATTCATATACCTGGGGTTTGAAAACAAATTGGCTGTTCCCCAAAGAAGCTTGACACCTGTATGTTCCTGCATCTTTTTCATGACTGGAATTATTTTGTCAAGACGTTTTTCAATCTCAAATACGGTACCATCTCCTACTATGTCAGTATCGTGAAAGCAATAGTACCCTGCTCCAATTTTTGTAATAAATTCAAAAGCTGCATCCAGTTTTTGTCTTGTTTGAACATCATTTGACGCATCGTCCCATGGATAAATTCTTGTTGCCTTTCCAAAGGGATCGGAACCGTCTCCGCAGAATGAATGCCAGTAGGCAACAGCAAACCGGAGATGATCTTTCATCTGTTTCCCGCCTACTTCTTCCTGAGGATTATACCATCGGAATGCAAGTGGATTCTTTGATTTTCTGCCTTCAAATTCAATTTTCCCGATACCGGGATAAGCCTCATTTTTAGTCTTATTAGCCATGATATTTGCGTTTTATGTAAATTTATTCAAAAATCCGGTAAGTTAAAAATCAAATTATAAAAAGGTTGTAACAAGCAATTCTTTCCATTTCAGATAAGCCTCTTCATAAGCGTTGCATCCTGACTTATCAGGCTCTGTCGTTCCGACAGCAGCAAGCCCGTTGAATGCTTCCTTCTCCGATTTATAAAACCCGCATCCGATGCCTGCTCCTCTTGCCGCTCCAATCGACCCGTCGGTGTTATACAATTGAATAACTGTACCAGTAATACACGACACCGCTTGCCTGAAAACACTGCTTAGAAACATATTAGCCTCACCGGCTTTCAACGTTTCCGGCTCTATTCCGGTTTCCTTCATTATCTCCAGACCGTATCTGAGCGAAAATGCAATGCCTTCCTGCGCTGCTCTGAAAAAATGTGCTTTGCCGTGAATATTAAAGTTTAGTCCGGCCATCACCGCAGAATTGCCGGCATTGCCCAGCATCCTTTCTGAACCATTTCCAAAAGGGAGAATAGAGAGCCCGTCTGAACCCGGTGAAACTTTTTCAGCCATTTTGTTCATATCATCATATGACATTCCTTCCGCCATATTTCGTTTAAGCCACGAATTAAGAATCCCTGTCCCATTTATGCATAATAATACTCCGAGGCTGGTTCTTGAGGATGAATGATTGACATGAAGAAATGTATTTACTCGCGAAAGGGGATCTGCTTTTTTCACATCCGTGACACCATAGATGACCCCTGATGTACCTGCCGTTGCAGCAACTTCTCCAGGATTCAGAACATTGAGAGAAAGTGCATTGTTAGGCTGGTCTCCTGCACGATATGAAACAGGTATGCCTACAGGCAAATCCAGTTCATCTGCAACAGATTTAAGCAATGACCCGCTATTATGAAACGATCCATTTGCAACAGGCAGAATTGCAGAATTAAACCCAAAAAAATCAAGTAGCTCTTCTGATACTTTATTCTGACTGTAATCCCAGAAAATACCTTCTGAAAGTCCGGTGTATGAAGTGCTGATCTCTCCTGTCAGCTTCATTGCGATATAGTCTCCGGGAAGCATTATCTTATTAATCTTAGAAAAAATTTCAGGCTCATTTTCTTTAACCCATGCCAGTTTTGAGGCGGTAAAATTTCCCGGAGAATTCAGAAGATGTGTGAGGCAAAATTCATTCCCAAGAGCAGTCAAAGCTCTGTTTCCATATTCAACAGCACGGCTGTCGCACCATATTATAGGATAGCGCAGCACTTTATTGTTTTTATCAACGATAACCAGACCGTGCATCTGATAGGAAATGCCTATGGCACTTATCTTGTCACTGATCGTTCCAAGCTTATGAGTACATTCCTTTATGGCGATTTTGAGATTCGACCACCAAAGTTCTGAATCCTGTTCAGCCCATCCCGGCTTAAGGGCTATGATCTGCATTTCAACAGCCGGCGATGTGGCAGTTGCGAGACATTTGCCCGAATTACCGTCAATTACAGAAGCTTTTACCGAAGAGCTTCCAAGATCAATACCGAGTAATAACATATAACTAATTATTATTGTTTGTGTTTCCTGATTTCAGGTATTTATCATTTTTGTTTCCCTTGCTCTGCGATAGACGCAATTCTCCTGTTTACACATCCTGCAGGTGTAAGGATGGCTCTTTACGGTTTTTCCAATACCGATGAACCCGCTTACTGATTTTACAGGATCCATCAAAGCAGAGTCTGTCAGCTGTATCCTGCAATAATTATCGGGGATAAGTTGAAACAATTTATGCTGCTCAGCAACATCCCATCCGCAATAACCCGGACTGTACCTGTTTGTTATCCTGTAACCATGCCTAAGCATATTTTTTTCAAGATCAGCCTGCATAAGATCAGCAGCTGCCTCAACAATTTCACTCCCAGTGATGTCGTAAATATAACCTCTGAGAAAATCTTTTTCCTGCATCGCTTTCTTGCTCAGGTTGCCGATCTCTGGCCCGGCAGTACATAGAAAAACAGCCAGTATTTCAGATTTTCTGAGCTGTCCGTAGACGATTTTTTCAATCCCAAAACTAATTTTATTGAGATCTACTGATTTTGTACCAGGATGAAATTGAATATCATTAAATAACGAATACTGAGTTTTAATATCCGTTATTCTCTCAGCTTCTTTCAGTATCTCCTCAATTAGATCAGACACAATTTCACGATCTTCACCATCCTTATATCCCAGAACAGTTTCAATGCCTGACCGGGTAAGATGCAGATCGCAAAAGTCAAAATCTAATTTCTTATTTTCCATGTTCATATTTTTGATCCTGCAGCGCAAAGGCCTGATTCAGCAGCAATCCTTTGAACTATTGATTCCCAGCCTAATGTCATAATATGAATGCCGCTTACTCCATGCTTCATCTTTACTGATTCGATAACTTCCAGAGCAATCTGCACCCCCTCTTCGGGAGCGGAATCGCCTGTGTGATGCCACCGCAGGGTCCGGTTCTCATCCCTTTCGGACATTCCATAGGACATATGAAAGAAGTTTCCTGCAATAGACAATTTCCGCACATACAGCAGCCAAATATCGGCCCCTTAACGCCAGATTCAATTTTTGCGAGAAGCCGTCTTCCGAATGTTTCTCTTCTGAAAGGTAAAAAAGCCGGTTGCCATCTTCTGGCAGGTTTGACGCTTGACATATTATATAGTCTGACTCATCTTCTTCTGAAAATATTCAACAAATCTGAAAGCGAAATCATCTCTTCCCAGAATCAGGTCTGCTGCCCTTACTGCCGCTGTAATTTTTTCAGGATTGGCAATAGGACATGACAGACCGTTAAGAATAGCCAGGGATATAAACGAGGAATTAAGGTCCTCCCTGCCTGGCAATCCAAATGAAATATTACTTGCGCCTAATGTAATATTCAGACCAAGTTTATCATGAACCAGTTTAATGGTCTCGAGGGTAACAAGACAAGCATTTGCATCAGCACTCACAGCCATTGCAAGTGGATCAATTATGACATCACAGGCATTCATACCGGCTTTTACTGCCCTTTCAAGAATTTTTTCTGCTATGGACAAACGCATTTCAGGATCATTCTTAATACCGTCCTCATTCATTGTCAAACCAATTACTGCAGCATCATATTCTTTTGCCAGATGCAAAAGTGCATTCATAGAGTGCTCTTCTCCATTTACTGAGTTGATCAGACATCTGCCTCCGGCTACCTTAAGTGCCGCTTCAATAGCATCAGGATTAGGAGAATCAATACAGAGGGGAATATCAAAATGGTCTCTTAATGCCATTATCGTCTCAGGCAAAAGCTTTACATCATCAACACCGGGAAATCCGACATTAACATCGAGAACATCAGCACCTGCATTTATCTGAATCCTTGCCAGCTCAAGAACATATTCAAAGTTGCCATGCTGCAAAGCGGATACAAGTTTTTTCCTCCTTGTGGGATTAATACATTCGCCAATAATTATCACTGGTCCGTTATTGTCGATTATTACCTCACTGGTTTTACCTCTCAGAATTGTTTGCATACCGTTCAGATTATGAAGCCAGATTCTTGAGATAATTAACTGCTCCCTGTGGATCAGGGGCATAAAAATCGGCTCCTATTTTCATACAATATTCCATTGTTACAGGGGCCCCGCCAACAAGTATTCTTGAATTTGAGTATTTTTCTCTAATTGCGGTTACTATCTTCTTCATGTTTTCCATAGTGGTAGTAAGAAGTGCCGATAAGCCGACTATTGCATCGGGATTCTCATCAAGAGCTTTTAGAAATTTTTCTGCGCCTACATCCACACCCAGATCTATAACCTCCCATCCTCCGCCCTCTATCATCATCGCTACAAGATTCTTACCTATATCATGCAGATCTCCTGATACTGTTCCAATTATGAATTTCCCTCTCCGCTTTGTTTCACCCGAAAGGAAATACGGTTTAAGATGTACCATTGCACTGTTCATTGCTTTTGCTGACATAAGCATTTGCGGAACATATATCTCCTTTTTACTAAATTTATCACCTATCCTTGCCATGGCAGGAATAAGCGCGTTTTCGAGTATTTCGTCGGGTTTTACTCCCTCCTCAAGCGCTCTCTTTGCCAATTCATCAGCCCCATCCTGATCTTTCATATTCGGAGGATACGGAGATGTTTTGCTTATCTTTCCCGATTCAACACACAGAGCTATTCTATTGAGTATTTCATCCATGGTTATTAATTTAAAATGAGGTAATATTCCCGGAATATTCTTCCTTACCTTTTCTCACCCAAAATATTTTAATATTTTATGTTTTAATTCAAAATTAAAGAAAAATTTGTGTCATGCAACCGATTTCATAAATTTTGCACTGTATCGTCATTAATCCCAAAATGGCCAGGCATTAATTTAAGTAAAACTGCCGGGTATGCAATTCAAAATATATATATCTTTATTAAAATATGAAGACCATAGGCTATTTTAAAAACGGCCAAAGAAATTAGTAAATTTACAGTCACAAAAACATATAACTTAATCTGACAATCCAAATGAAACCAATTATTTTTTTCATGCTAAGCATACTGTTCAATATTGCGTCGGCTCAAAATGCTCCTGTAGGAATTTTCCAGGCTAATTCTGATATCGGAAACCCAAAAAAAGCAGGATCTGCCAGTTATAATAAGGCTGATCAAAGCTATACCCTCAAGGGTGCCGGTTACAATATCTGGTTTGAAAAAGATGAATTTCATTATTTATATAATAAGATTCAGGGCGACTTTATCCTTACAGCTAATTTTGAATTCGTAGGTAAAGGGAATAATCCTCACAGGAAGTCGGGCTGGATGGTCAGGGAAACAACTGATTCAAAATCATCGCATATTTCTGCAACACTTCATGGAAGCGGGTTAACTGTTCTTCAATGGAGAGGATCAACAGGAGCAGCAATGAGAGATCCAGAGGATGAGATATTTTCAAAAGACTCATTATTTAATGTCATACAGCTTGAGAGAGCTGGCAAAAACATTATTATGCGTGCCGCCCACAACGGGGAACCGCTCCAATTAATTGGTAATCAGATAATGGAAAACATGCCGGATGAAGTCCTCGTAGGTCCGTTCATCTGTTCACACGATTCAGATGTAGTTGAAGCAGTTAAAATATGGAATGTCAGAATTGACAAGCCCGCCGGCGATAATTATGATACCTATAATTCACCCCCTCTGGGATGCCGGCTGGAAACCATGACTGTTGCTGACGGAAAAAGAAAAGTAATATTCGAGAAACAAGGCAGATTTGAGGCTCCTAACTGGATGCCGGGAGGTAAAAAGCTGCTTTTCAATATGGGTGGGTTATTGTATAAGATTCCAGTGGATGGAGGAGAGCTTGAAAAACTCAATACCGATTTTGCCAACAATATCAACAACGATCACGGCATATCATTCGACGGTAAGCTTTTGGCAATCAGCAATTCAGTCAAGGGCGGAGGCTCGGGAGTATATATACTCCCTCTGGCAGGCGGGGTTCCAAAACTCATCACGAATGAGACTCCGTCATACTGGCATGGCTGGGCTCCGAATAATAAGGAAGTGGTATATGTTGCACAGCGTAACGGGAAAAAAGTATATAACATATACAGGAATTCCATCGATGGCGGCAAAGAAGTAGCTCTTACCGATATAGAGACGGGTCAGCACGTTGATGGATGTGAATACTCTCCGGATGGAAAGTATATTTACTATAACGGACATTATTCGGGAACAATGCAGATATGGAGAATAAAACCGGATGGTTCCGGCAGGGAACAATTAACATTTGACAATTACAATAACTGGTTCCCGCACATCTCACCTGATGGAAAATGGATTGTAATAATTTCATTCCCGCCCGATATCGACCCGAACAGCCACCCCGGCTATAAAAGAGTTATGTTAAGAATAATGCCGGTGACAGGCGGAGAACCTAAGGTTTTGGCTTACCTCTATGGCGGGCAGGGAACAATCAACGTTCCTTCATGGTCGCCCGACAGTAAACAGATTTCTTTTGTAAGCAATTCAGGGAGATAAGGGCCTTGTAGGGTCATGCCATGGCATGGCCCTACCCTAACATATAATCTTTTACCGTTATCTCTCCATAAACGGTATCCAGGAATGGTTTACCGTTTTTCATTCCTATGTTTCCAAAACCTGTTTCAGTTGAAATAAAGCTTATAAAATCTCCAACCTTTGAATTAATAAACATCTGTTGTGTAACAGCATCATATCTTGCGCCTGTCAGACCCTGCAGCATACCGTAACTCGACATTGCCCTGGCATACCAGTGTCCGCATTCATATTCATCAAACGGATTCCTGATCCTTCCATCATAACGATCACGGCAGGCACGAACAATCTCAAGCGCCTTATCCGTCTCTCCGACGAGCATCAGATGAGAGGCAACCTGATATTCAATGCCTGTCCAGACTTCATTGCTATAGACAAATGGCAAAGAGAGCATCTCTCCTTTAGGCCATGTGCATAACAACAGTCCGCCTTCATCGCCCATTGCATAGGTAGGACGTTGAGGATTTGAATGATCGGACAAATCGGTCTTGAAATTATATTTGTGAACAGATCTCAGATGGCTGGCCACTTTTTCGGGGTCAACAATACCGCTTAAACCACTGACCTCTGCAATCCAAATTCCAAGGGCACCATCGGAAAGACAACCCTTGCCATATTGATACTTAGGTCCTTCCTTTTCCAATAATTCCTTAGCCTCGGCAGAATAATCACTATTCCAGGCCCCCTTTGAAAAAGCCACAGGATCAGGTGCATTCAATCCCTGCCATTTAATTCTCTGAAAAAAATATTCACCGTCATACAATTCATTTTCCAGAGCACTCTTTGCTTTTTCGTAAAGTAATTGATATTTCTGAACGTCTTCTCCAAGAAATCTGCCCATCTCATTTATAGCTCTTAACGCGCCAACGTAAAACCCTGTACACATCCCATCGGGACCCCAGAACTCTATGTCATAAGTGTTGTGATGAGGTTCCTCCAGAGTTCCGGTCGATCTTGGGTCCCATGTTTTTATACAATAATCCATGCTCCGTGTTACATGAGGATACATTTTTTTCATCCATTCACCATCGCCGCTTATCCTCCAGTCGCGGTACATTTTCATTATTCCTCCAAGCTGCCCGTCAGATGCAGCATAAAACGTTGTCGCTACCGGTCTGATCGGTAAAGCCGACCTGAAGGTCTGATGACCTTCCTTGTCCTGACTGGGAATGAATTCGGTTCCGCGAAGGGTTCTCTCGAGCTTAGGAAACAGATGGGGAATTGCCTGGGCGTAATTCCAGACATGAGTACAGGAACCTGCGCAACAACCTGAATTATCTCCGCATCCTTCCCAGCTCCACAGTCTGCCATCGGGTTGCCTCAAAACAGTCGGAGATTTCAGGATCCCCAGATTTGCCGCAATGGCTTCTATTACCTCACCCGGAAGAGAGGATTTGTAAAAAGAGTCTTTAAATAATTCGGACTTATGCCGGAGATCTGCATAGTTGGTTTTCCAGTAATTTACTGAATCTTCAATTTTCTGAAATTTTGATGAATACCAGGGTTTATAAAATGGATCATTACAGGAGCATTTTGGATCTGTACAATCCTCTTCATCCTTTTCCTTTGAATCCTCTCCATATTTAAGATCCGTATCAGGCACATGCCACACCATCATTAACTTTATGACTTTTGTTTCGCCGGGACCGATCCCGAAGGGAATATATAAGGTCGCACCGGGTGCGCTCTTCTCAACCGGCTCTGTCTGACGGGTTTCTCCTTTTAAAATTGTTGACCAGGTGATCGTAAGCGGATCGAACCAGTTTCCCCTGAACCAACAGTGATCAACAACAGTATTTGTCTCATTTGTAAAAATTGCAAATTCCCCTTTGGTAGCGGGTTTATCCTTCACTCCTTCTTCGCTGAGAATAAACCCATTAGGAATGTTTCTTATTTTATTTAAGCCGTTTGGCTGACTCATAAAATTTCTCGAATTATATGAGAAAACTGCATCAACCCTTGAGTTTCCTTTATTATGAAATGAATATTCAAAGGCACCCACCGGAAGGCTCGAGTTATCGGCATCTGTTGGTATAAAAGGACTCCAACCTGTAACCTGTACATCAAGTGGAATATCATCATCCTGAAGTTCAATGATTCCAAACGGGAATCTCGCTGTAAATCTGGTGCTTTTAAAACGAGGAAATCCATAACTCGTTCCTCCTGATCCGTTTGCTGCATCAGGTTGTCCAAACTTCTTCCAATCCGGCACCTGACCTTCAATGACTTTTGTACTGTTTTTAAACCCTTTCACCGTAACGGCTGCAAACATTAACGGCTCATTAAAAACTTCAGGCCGGTTGCGAACCGACATATGTGATATTGCACCAGTTCCTTCCATGCAAAACATTCCGGCACCCAATCCGCCAATGGGAAAAGCCACACGATCAAGGTTTTTTCCTGTATAATAACCGTTATATTCATGACCGTCGGATTTTCCCCCTCCCGAAACAGCAATCTCCTTTTCGTTATTACATGAAGACATAAGCCTCGCAGATCCAATAGCTCCCAATCCGGCCAGGGTGGTGTTAGCAATAAATTTGCGACGGCTTAATCTGTTTTTGTTTTTCATGATATGGCAGTAAATTAAGAATAACCAACAAGGACTAGTTTACTTCAAGCTTCTGCCAGTCAGGCAGTTTAGGAAATTTAGCATGTGGCTCTGTCTGGTACCAGAAACAGGTTGAAGCAATATCTGATTGTTGTTTGAGATACCTTCCGCCTTTATGCCAGCCGAGATCCTGGATTGTAATTCTAAGATCAGAGTCAAAACGGACAGGATCCATGATGTGCCATCTGTAAAGACCAAACCTCTGCATTACATTATAGTGACCATCTCCCCTTATAACCTGAGGCAATCCTGAATATGGAGTGCAGAATTCCGTATATACGGTTTCTTCACTGTCACCGACCTTCTTCCTGGTATCAAAATCATATGAACCACAGAAGTAATCTTCAGTGCCGGTCCCGCAAATTGTCGGAAATTTTGAATCCCCATCCATGAAGAACTTTATTTCACCTTCGCCCCACCATCCGTTATTGGTTACCCCAACAGCAAGATAAACACCAACATACTGACCCTTCCCTTTAATCCCATCCACAATTGTATAATCTGAAGTAACATCAGGGTTTTGCCTGCGGAATTGGGCATGGAAGTAGGCGGCATCTGAAGGCACAGCTGTAAGGGTATAATCGATCTGATAAAAAAGAGTCATAGGTTCGGCATCATTGATATTCTCCATTGTTATACGGCATTTCTTACGAAATGGCATCATCCAGTATGAATTAAATGCACTCCCCGGGTTTACACAAACCGATGCCGAGACGAGTGGTGAATATTCATTCCAACCCATCCCGAAAAAATCACCGACAGGGCATTCTACCGAGGGTTCCGTTTCATCATCCCAATATATCCTGAGTATCGAAAACCTCCATTTCCCGGTAGGGGTCATCCAAATATGCTGAATTGCACCCGGACCGTTAATTTCAGCCATTGTAAAAGTTTCACCCGACTTTATCCTCACATACGGATTTACCTTCCAGCCCATTCCAAGATCACGTGCGGCTCCTGAGGCATTGGCAACATTAACCTTATCCTTGTCAGCAGGATCTGCCATTCCTGCTTTTCCTTTTTCACCTGAAAAATTTTCAGGACTTATCGAGCGGGTTTTTGCATCCGATAACCTGTAAAGATTTCCCAGATTCATATTAAGCCCGTCAAATTTTGTCTGTGCTGAGATCAGCGATTGAAGGAAAAAGATAATCAGAAGAAAGAAAGTTAGTCTTTTCATCTTGTATAATTTTAAGTTCAGGTTTACATTCGGACTTAAAATTATGAAATTTAAAAGGAATTCCGGCGTTGATTTTTTTTTTAATAGCTACATCTCCATTCCAATCAATCACCGACTTCAACAAAATCTGATAAGGTAGATGGATTTCAAGTCCTCCCTTGAGGGTCGACTTTAGAAATTGGATGAACTGATCCCTTCTTTGTGTTTAATTGATTTGGGTTCTTTCAAAACACATATCTTACCGAAAGTGCCCCTTCCGACCAGATGCCGGCATATCCAACGAAATTAAGAGCTGGTTTCCAGTCTATTCCGATATTTATCGGGATTTCATCAAAAGAATATTCGATCCCGAGAATACCATCAATTCCAATTACTGTATATGCAGTGCCTGTCTCTCCCCAGTATGCATAGCTGCCATTGTAAAATCCTATGTGTGCTCCTCCACCATAATACCAGTTAAGGTGCCGTACATCAAACGCCTGGTTGTGGACCTCATATAAACCTGTGACAACAAAACCCTGCCATCTGGTTGAGAGTAATCCTTCGATAGCCGCTTTATGGCTGTTAAAATGCTTAACCGTCAGTCCCGATGAAATGCCTGCCCTGATCCCAATTCCGGTTTTATATTCCTGGGCATTTAATAAAGTCACCGTAAGTAATGCGATCATCAATGTAATAAAAGTCCTCTTCATACTTTAAAAATATTAAAACTGGATGTGAATATTAACAGAATAAAACCATTAGAAAAACTAACTGAATTTTTCAGGGTTTATTATTGAACGGAGCAAATGTTTTTTTGAGTTTTGGTTGAGACCAAAGACCATTCAATTCTTTTTTGTTTACTTACAGCAATTAATTACTTTTGATATTGTGTATGCTGACTTACTACTGAAATTAATGAAATCATTTAAACCTTATGAAAAAACTAGCTCTGGCAATTTTTGCAGTGTCAATTCTAATCTCATGTAAAAGTCCTGTGAAAAAGACAATCGAATACCCGGTAACAACAAAGGGAGAAGTTGTTGATGATTACTTCGGAACAAAAGTTGCCGATCCATATCACTGGCTGGAAAATGACATGTCTCCGGAAACCTCCGCATGGGTGAAGGAAGAAAATAAAATCACCTTCGGCTATCTGGAAAAGATTCCATACAGGAATGAAATCAAGACACGCCTTGAGAAGATGTGGAATTATGAAAAATTTACAGCTCCGCATAAGGAAGGGTCGTATACATATTTCTCGAAAAATGATGGATTGCAAAACCAGTTTGTGCTGTATCGCCAGAAAGAGGACGGCGTACCTGAAGTATTTCTCGATCCTAACAAATTCTCGGCTGACGGAACAACCTCACTCGGGGAGATGGAATTTACGAAGGATGGCAGCAAGGTTGCTTATTCAATCTCCGAAGGGGGATCGGATTGGCGAAAAGTGATTGTAATGGACGCTGAGACAAAAGAAATCCTCGGCGATACGCTGAAGGACGTCAAATTCAGTGGTCTCTCATGGCAAAAAAACGACGGATTTTACTATTCAAGCTATGATAAACCGGAGGGAAGCGAGCTTTCCGCTAAAACAGATCATCATAAGCTCTACTTTCATAAGCTTGGCACAAAACAATCTGAGGATAAAGTTGTGTTCGGCGCTGATGTGGTCAGACGTTATCTGACAGGAATCGTAACAGAGGATGAAAGATTCCTGGTTGTATACGCTTCAGTATCAACTACCGGTAACGAATTATATATAAAAGATCTTAGCCAACCTGAGAGCAAATTCACAGTTATCGTAGGCAATTTCGATAATGATCATGCTGTCCTTGATAATGACGCATCCCGCCTTTTTATTGTCACGAATCTTAACGCTCCTAATAAAAGGGTCATTACAGTGGACGCAAAAAGTCCAGGCGTGGAAAACTGGGTTGACCTGATCCCGGAAACAGAAAATGTTCTCGACGCTGCTGCCGGATCCGGATTTATTTTCGCTCATTATATGATCGACGCAATCTCAAATGTCAAACAATATAACAAAAACGGAAAACTTGTCAGAGAAATATCTCTCCCCGGACCGGGGAGTGCTTCGGGCTTTAATGCAAAAAAGTATGATAAGGAAGTTTACTATTCATTCACCAATTACCTTATTCCTGCAACTATCTACAAGCTTGACCCAGTTTCGGGAAATTCTGAAATATTCAAAAAGCCTGTTGTGGCATTTAACAGCGATGATTATGAATCAACTCAGGTTTTCTATAACTCGAAAGACGGAACACGAATACCTATGATCATCACATATAAAAAGGGCACTCCCATGACCGGAAAAACACCTACAATCCTTTACGGTTATGGAGGATTTAACATAAGCGAGACGCCGGCTTTCAGCATATCTGTTGCTCTCTGGCTTGAGATGGGAGGTGTTTATGCTGTTCCAAACATAAGAGGAGGCGGAGAATATGGTGAAAAATGGCATGTTGCCGGCACAAAGATGAATAAACAGAATGTCTTCGATGATTTCATTGCAGCTGCAGAATACCTGATAGAAAATAAATATACATCAAGCGATTTTCTGGCTATAAGAGGAGGTTCAAATGGAGGGTTGCTTGTCGGAGCAGTAATGACTCAGCGACCAGAATTGATGAAAGTTGCACTGCCAGCCGTAGGTGTTATGGACATGCTTCGATATCATAAATTTACAGCCGGTGCAGGATGGGCTTACGACTATGGTACTTCGGAAGACAGCAGGGAGATGTTTGAATACATACTGAAATATTCGCCTGTCCAGAATGTAAGGGAAGGCATCAAATATCCGGCTACACTCATAACTACCGGTGATCACGACGACAGAGTTGTTCCTGCTCATTCATTCAAATTTGCTGCAGAGTTGCAGGCGAAACAGTCAGGTGATAATCCGGTCCTTATAAGGATTGAAACCAAAGCAGGCCACGGTGCAGGCACCCCGGTGAGCAAAACAATTGAGCTATATGCCGACCTATACAGTTTCACGCTTTATAATATGGGGATTAAGGAACTGAAGTAACAGAGAAATCCATTAAGCACTAAGTCCCCTGCCTATCAAATATAGGAACTCAAGTGATAACATTATAAAGATTGAATTCAGTCTTTTTTAAGTGATTACCCCCTTTCTAATTTCCCCCAAGGGGGAAAGGATTCCGAACATCTTCGCCAGACCCGGAGCCAATACGGAGCAGACTCCTTCCCCCTTGGGGGAAGGTTGGAAAGGGGGTTTCTTAAAACTTTACAATACCAGAGTCTGAATTGCATGCGGCAGAATTATTACTTCCGCTGCCTGATAACCAATACAGAGATTATACGTTATTTTCAGCTTGCTCTGATTCATAACCACTACAACCACTTTACCGTCTTCATTAATAAAGGCCGTCGTAAGCAACTGGCTCCTGCTTGAAGAACTTAAGATACGCTTTGCTCCCGGGCGGACAAATTTTGAGATATGCCCTATATAATAATATGAGTTTGTATAGATGAGCTGACCGGTCTTTGTATCACCATGCACGGGTGCAAAACAGAAATTCTGAACATGGTTGGGTCCGCCTGTCTCATCGAGAAGGATGTTCCAGTCAGTCCATCCTACCGTCCCATTATTGAAATCATTGATCATTGAACGGCCATATGTCTCTCCAAGAGCCCAGCTGTGATACATTGCCGGATTGAAGCTTTCCGGACAACCTTCGGTAAATAAAAGATTCTTGTCAGGGTAAGTCTCATGTACAATTTTCACGTTATCAAACATCTTATCTCCGCCAGTCCAGCTTTCGTACCAGTGAAAACCCATTCCCCATGCATATTTTGACGCTTCAGGGTCATTGAATATTACATTAGCTCTCTGAACCATAAGATCACGGTTGTGATCCCACACAATTATTTTTTTATCGCCTAATCCCGATTTTTGAATTGTGGGTCCAAGGTAGTTCTTAAGAAAATCCCTCTCATCATTAGCTGTATAAAGGCATGATTCCCAGGTCTGAGTTGCCATAGGTTCATTCTGTATAGTCAACCCCCATATTGGTATTCCCGCTTTTTCATATGCATTTATGAATTTAACAAAGTAGTTTGCCCAGCTTTGGTAAAATTCAGGTTTTAACTTACCTCCATGTAACATACTATTGTTATCCTTCATAAATCCGGGTGGACTCCACGGACTTACGAACATTGTAAGTTTCCCGCCGGCAGCTTCAATAGCTTTTTTAATGAATGGGACACGGAACTGCATATCGTGATCAATGTTGAATGAGTTTAATTCCTTATCACCATCGGTTATGTAAGTGTAGCTTCCGCTTGAAAAATCACAACTGTGAATATTGGTTCTGGCAAGTGAGTAGCCAATACCATATTGAGGATCATAATATGCTTTCAAAATTTCATCCTGTTTATCTTGTGGCATCTTTGCAAATGTTTCTGCAGCTGCATCCGTCAATGCTCCTCCTACGCCAAGGAAAGTCTGGAACTTTTTATCAGGATCGGTAAAAATGCAAACCTGCGTCTCAACCGGCTGTAAAAGTTCCTTAAAACTTAATGTATCGGTTACAGTGAGCCTGAGATTTGTACTATCTGCTGTTGTATAAACGACCACTTTTTTCCCTTCGGCATTAAATTTTTCTGACGAAGCTGTTTTCTGATCAGGTTGAGTGCACGAAAAAAGAATGGACATGCAGAGTGCGAATAATGCGATTTTTTTCATTCAGATGAGATTGTAGTTTTCATAATAAGTGTTGATGCCAAAGTACCTTTTGATAAAAATCTTACCCCGGTATCTCAGAGAGAGCCTGTTGAAAGAAATATCGTGTTTAAACACCCAGTTTTTACGCTTGATCCTTTCTTCCATAATCTTCGGATGAGTTCCTGTAAAGAGGGTTAAAGAATCAATAGCTGAATAGTCAAATTCCGAGTTACCGTTCGAGTCAATGGATTTGATTTTTTTCAGGAAGTCTTTATCCTTGTAAAATGAATTAGCATTAATAGCCTTCTTCATCATTGTACCCGGTTCTTTTACCCAACCATAATGATATACAAATGCCTCCACAGCCTTCACATTGAGTTTTTCGTTCAGCCGTTTTCTGAACCCCTGGGCATCTCTGAAGGAGTATATTGATTTGTCATTCCTGATTATTCTTATCTCATGGCTATACCATTTGGGAGACACACCTACATAATCGTAAGAACCATAAAAGTGTAAGTAATTGAACAGCAATCCATCCACTTCCGGGTCATCTTTCCATTTTTTCATGGAAGAATAAATAGTATCCAGATATTTTTCATGCACAACTTCGTCACCCTGTATATAGAAGGCCCAGTCGGAATCCATCGGAATTGCATGAAATGCTTTGTCTGTCTCAGAAGCAAATACTTTTCCACCCAACTTCATTTCTTCAGAATCATCCCAGATTGTTTCTATGATCTTGATCTTATTCTTATCAATATTCTGAATCAATTCGAGTGTATCATCATCCGAATTACCGACTGCTACAACAAAATCATCACAAACTGGCAATATTGATTTAATGGCTTCTACTACAGGATAATCAAATTTAGAAGCATTACGTATAAATGTAAAACCAGTAACTTTCATGTTAATTTTTCCTATCTGAATTTAATTAAGGACTGACCGATAAAAATAGGAAAAAAAAAGACACGCCATAAATAATCGTTATAATAAACATAGAGTCACATTCAATATCAGATGGGCATATTTTCAGAATTATTTTACCCCAAACCGACAATTGAATACTGAAAAATTTTTCGCAGGTTTTATCCTTGTCTAAAACTGATCTGAATAAAGAAATCCTAATTATTAATAGACTACCATATTCTGTGTAGACAGCACAGAGCCTCCTCCAAGAAGGACTACCTTATAAACTCCCTTGGCAATGTTTAAAGGTATTATTACGTTCTCAGCTCCTGTCTTGATGTATTTTTCAACAAATAACCGGCCTGACATATCCATGATTCTTATTATTGTGGGAGTAATCGACGGGGCCATATCAGATAAGGATGCAGAGTATTCCAGATTAATATTTGCGGTTTTGTGAACATGATTGGGAACAAGGGTCATTTTAACCGCAACCGGCGATACATCCTTAGCAGCTGCCACTATGTTATTTTTGACAGGTTGAGCTGCCAGCGTTATAGCCTGACCTCCTGAACTGCTTTGCAAAGGATTAGTTACTGGTTTTAAATATGCTACCGTGACAATATCTCCTGATTTTACCGTACTGGATAAAGTAAGCTGAACTTTTGCTCCGGCAATAGCTACTTTTGTCACAGGTCTGCCTATCGCATTTACCATTACTGTAAGCGATGATGGGCCTGGTGCAATGTTAGCGAGGGAAGTATTATATGTTAATTCCAGAAGAGAGGGACTTGCATTTTCTACTGAAGAAGAAACGAACACCGGCAAGGTGACGGCCGGAGCCGGTGCCGGAACTGCATTGTTTTGAACTTCGAACGCTCCCAGATCAGGGGCATTGCCACTGAAAGTATTACCAATATTTACACCTGCATCGATTAAACGTGATCCTGCAGACAGGTGCAATACACTAATATCAGGAAGGCTCCCATCTGCTTTTCTCGGTCCGGTTGCTTCTTCTGCACTCAAAGACTGGAAATCAGATTCAGAAATAACGACAGCTGCCTGCCAGCTATTTTTTTCCTGAACACAACTTTGCCTTAAATTCACATTTTGGGCGTAACCTCCCTCTACATCATTCTTATATGATATGCAATTTTTAATCGTTACTATTCCGGAACCTGCTGCCTGATAAAATCCAAATCCGGACCGCCCGTTATTATAAGCGGAACAATTGTATACTCCCTGATCGGCACCGGCTGAATGATCCTGAGATTCGTCAAAACCGCCTAACTTATTGCCGATTGCCATACAATTTTTCAGGACTCTTTGCTGTCCGGGCTCTTTTGCCCCCGGTGTAATGCCTATTTTAAATCCATCCCCATCTCCTGAAACGGTAGTCCAGTCACCGAGCGTCCGACCGTTATTAATACTCCAGCAATTCGTATAAGTAATGTATCCGTTGGAATCCATCCCATCCCAGCCATCGTCTGAGTTATTCCATGCCCTGCAACCATAATAAATTATATGTGCCCCAGGACTTACCTGGTGATTTCCAAATCCGTCACAATAGCCGCCAGGACCACCACTTGTACCGGCTCCAAACAGAACGTCTGCGTTGTTATAGGAATCACAATTGGTAAAATAGATATAATCATTTCCTCCGCCCCACATAAAACCTGATCCACAACGGGTTACCGTGCAGTGGTCCATTGTTATATATTTGGACCCTCCACCAATCCATCCATCAGCAGGATATTTAGTTTCTCCATGTTCATTCATGCTGCTTATCGTTAAGCCTTTAAATGTGACGTAGTTACAATTGTCAACATATAATCCTACTTTCCAACCTGGTTGTGTGATCTTCGAACAATCAAGTACAGGAACTTCGCCATTATAGGCACTGATAATAATTGGATTTGCGGCAGTTCCCGATTTATTTGCAAGTCGTGCTCCTACTATGGGTCCTCCGCTTAAGGTTCCGGCCGGATAATAAACACCGCCGCGAATGTATAATATGTCTCCTGCATTTAGTTTGCTGAAAGCGTACTGCCATGTGGCCCATGGAGCGCTAATCGTTCCTGCTGCTCCGTCATTACCTGTAGGTGAGACATAATATGTGGCTGCATTAATGGTAAGAGCAAGGAAAAGAAATATAATAATGAATGTATTTTTCATAATAAGAAATCTTTGACGAATTAATAATAATCAAATTATTAAACGTCAAAGATATCTCTTATGTTCCCAAATTATTCGGGATTAATAAACTTTCATATTTTGTGTAGCAAGGACAGAACTTCCTCCGCTTAATACTACTTTATAAACACCTCTTCGGAGATTTATCGGAATCTTGACAGACGTTGTTCCCGTTGTGATATATTTCTCGATATACAATCTCCCCGAGAGATTTGAAATTCTTATTATCTCGGGTGTTATTGAAGCTGCCTGCGTAGACAGTGAAGATGAATATGTTATTGTAATATTTGCAGTCCTGTGAACATGATTTGGCGAAATAGTCATTGTGGCCGTAACCGGAGTAACATCCTTTGTCGGTGCTACCAGATTATTAACAACCAGCTGTCCGCTGATATTTACAGCCAGTCCTCCTGAAGTAGTCTGCAATGGATTTGCAGATGGTTTTGTATAACCTACTGTTATGATATCACCATATTTTATTGCGCTCGATAATGTCAGCTGAACTTTCGCTCCCGAGATTGCAACCGTGCTTACTGATCTTGCTACAGAATTTACCATGACGGCAAATGATGAAGTTGAAGGGGCAGTATTTGCAAGTGTGGTATTATAAGTCATTTCAAGAAGTGAGGGTGTTGTATTTGCCACTGCAGAGGATGTGTAGACAGGTGCGGCAGCCACAGGCGCAGGAGGCGGAGGTGTTGCTGAGCCACCTGATTCGAAAGCTCCGAGATCAGGGGCATTCCCACTATATGAGAGTCCAACATTAACGCCGGCATCTATTAAATCAGATCCTGAAGCAAGATGCATGAAACTAATATCAGGCAGACTTCCATCTGCCTTTCTTGGTCCTTTTGCAGCAGTTGAAACTAATGATAGAAAATCATTATCAGCGGCAGATGCTACCTGCCAGCTATTGTTTGTCACAATGCTGGATGATCTGAGATTTACATTCTGACTGTAACCGCCAGCTATATCATTCTTATAGGCTACACAATTTTTCAATGTGGCAATTCCTGATCCATTTGTCTGATAAAAGCCAAATCCCGACCGTCCATTTCCATATGCGGTGCAGTTATATAGTCCTTCATCAGCATTGGCAGCATTATCCTGTGACTCGTCAAATCCACCTAATTTATTGCCAACTGCGAGACAATTTTTTAGAATTCTCTGCTGTCCTGATTCTTTTGCACCAGGGGTAATCCCAATCTTAATCCCGTCTCCGTCGCCCGATACTGTTGTCCAGTCTCCAAGAGTCTTACCATTATCTATGGCCCAGCAGTTGGTGTATGTGATATATCCATTGGAATCCATTCCATCCCAACCATCATCTGAATTATTCCATGCCCTGCAACCATAATAGATAATATGAGCACCCGGCGTTACCTGATGATTTCCAAAACCATCACAATAGCCACCAGGTCCGCCGCTTGTACCTGCTCCAAAGAGAACGTCTGCATTGTTATAGGAATCACAATTTGTAAAATAGATGTAATCATTTCCGCTGCCCCACATAAAACCTGATCCACAACGTGTAACCGAACACTGTTCCATTGTTATATTTTTTGATCCCCCTCCTATCCAGCCATCAGCAGGATATTTGGTCTCACCACGCTCGCTCATGCTGCTCACAGTTAATCCTTTAAAAGTAATGTAAGAACAACCATCAACATATAAACCAACTTTCCATCCTGCCTGTGTAATCTTCGAACAATCCATAACAGGAACTTCACTGCCGTAGGCGCTGATAAGAATAGGACTTGAAGACGTTCCGTTTTTATACGAAATTCTTGCTCCCACAGTTGGTCCTCCACTGACAGTTCCCACAGGAAAATAAGTGCCTCCGCGAACGTATAAAATATCCCCGGCGTTTAATTTGCTAAAGGCATAATGCCATGTAGCCCATGGCGCAGTTAATGTTCCTGCTGCCGCATCACTTCCGGTTGGTGAGACATAATACGTTGTCGCACTCAGAGAAAGAGTAATGAAGAGAAATATTATAATAAGTGTATTTTTCATAATTTAATTTTATTTGACGAATTAATAATATTATTTGACGAACACTGAAAAATAAACGACCAATGCTGACTATTATTACACGAATTATAATTTTTCTATTATTTTTTATTCAGGGAAGCAGTAAAACGGCAGATATTTTTACCCTATAATTGTGAAAATCTGCATAGTTACAACATGAAAAAATATTTCTTTTTTTAAAACGGAAATAGGCATTAATAAGTATATGAGGTTGTCTCAAAAAGTGAGAACAGCCTCTTTTTTGTTGATTTTAATCATACCCCCTACGATGACACTATTAACTATTCAATTCTTCAGAAGATAAATCGACTATTGATACATCCTCATTTTTAAATCGCCAATCCCTAAATACGCCATAATGTCATCAGAATATTATGTCATCTTGACGCATAAATTATTTATTTATTTTATTCCATCAAACTGATTATATGACATTTATATTATGGAATATATATATTTCCCACTCAATTGGTATCTTTTTTGAATGGCTGTAGTATCAAATAAATAAATGTCAAACTAAAAAATTGGAGGAACGAACTATGGCACTTGTAAGATTTTCAAATCAGTTTCCGACCTTGTTCGACCACTTTCTGGCAAGCGATTTGTTTGATTGGTCGAACCGGCATTTTTCAGCTACAGAAACTACTTTGCCATCGGTGAATATAAAAGAAAGCACCGATGCATTTGATGTCGAATTGGCAGCGCCGGGCTTTGTAAAAGATGATTTTCATATAGAGCTTGACAACGACATGCTGACAATTTCTTCAGAGAAGAAAGTGGAAAACGAAACTAAGGAGGGACAGCAGTTTGCCCGCAAAGAATTCAGCTATCAGTCATTCAGCCGTACTTTCACACTTCCGAATACTGCTGATAATGATAATATTAAAGCCAGATACGAAAACGGCATCCTGCGGGTTTCCATTCCAAAAAAGGAAGAAGCGAAACCAAAACCCGCTAAACAAATTGATATATCTTAATACAATTATTATAGCTGGCCCATAAGCCGGCTAAATAACTGGGGCATTTCCGATGCTCCCAATAAAATGAGGAAGAACAGAAGTCTTCCTCATCTTTTTTGAGTCTGATCCTATTTCAAACAAAAACAGGTCAGCTTCTGATTTTAAACATTTATGATAAAAATAATGTCTTACTAATATGAAAACAGATGCACATGATATCAGCTGATGAACAAAATTCAACCGATCATAAAAAAGATTTTAAAAACGGTTTTATGGCTCCTGATTGTCATATTGTTTTTGATTATACTAACAATTTCCTTCATACAGCTACATTTTGTTCAAAACAAAATAGCAAAATACGCCACCACTTTTATAAGCAATAAGACTCATACCAGAGCCGAAATAAAAAATCTGACAATCTCGTTTCCCCGCTCTGTTATTATAGATGGTTTATATCTCGAAGATCATCGTGGTGATACCTTATTATATGCAGGCCGGTTTAAATTAGATATTGCCTTGTTCAGCCTGTTGAAGCATCATATTGATATTGAATCCTTTCTGATCAGACAGATGAAACTGAATATCAATAATACCTCTTCCGATTCATCTTTTAATTACAATTTCTTATTGACCGCTTTTTCTGATACTCTAAAGCAGAAAACTCCTGATACCTCCTCAAAATCAGAATGGAAATTGGATCTTGGCACCGTGATCCTGAAAAACATCAGCCTTATTTACCATAACGAATATGAAGGTACAAATGTCTCGGTGTTCTTGCAGAAGCTGGAAGTGAACAAAGCAGCTATCGGATTGGCAGAAGAATTGATTGCAATTGATAATATCAGTCTTGAGAAAAGCTCTTTCATAATTAATAGTGCAGATACGATTTTGCATCCAAAAGCAACCACCGGCGAAACAGAAAGGAGCAATTGGAAAATCAGTATAAAAAATATCAGTCTTAATGATAACTCATTTTACAAACAGCTTGGACGTATTGCCGATACAACTAAGTCTTTTAATCCAAATCATCTGGATTTTAAGCATTTGACATTAGTTGCTTCGGATCTGAATTATTCTCAAAACACTTTCGGTGTCTCGATAAAGAATTTAAGCGTAATTGATCAGAACGAATTCTCAATAAAAAAATTTGAAACTGTTTTCAGCATGGATCAGCACTCAATTACCATGAAGGACTTGAAAGCAGAGACTGATGCTTCTTCAATAGAGACTAGTCTTGCAGCGGAATATTCCTCGTTAAAATCCCTGAAAGATTCTCTGCCCCATCTTAAAATAAATTTAAACCTGCAGAAATTAGTAATCAGAAATTCCGATATACTCTACTTCAAACCTGGTCTTTCCTCTATCGCATTTTTTCAGAACAAAATGAATGTCACAACTCTTTCCGGTACAATCAAAGGACGTGTAAATGATCTGAGAGTTGAAAATATCCTTGTTGAAACCGGGGCCGGCACCACCGTCACATCAAATATTAATATAACAGGATTACCTGATAATATGATACTCAATATTCCGGAACTCAAAATAAATACAAGTAGACAGGACATTGATCTGTTTGCCGGATCTTCCCTTCCAAAAAAAATTAAGCTACCCGAAAACCTGAGTTTGCATATTACTTTTAAAGGAGAGCCGCTGGCATTCGAATCAACAATAGATTTAAGCAGTGATTATGGAGGCGCAAAGCTCATTGTCTCAACGGATAAAGATGAAAACTTTACTTCACGGCTGAATATCAGTAATTTTGATCTTGGCAGCCTGCTTGGAGATAAAATCATGTACGGCCCTGTGACACTAATTGCAATGGCGAACGGACACGGATTTTCAAAAGACAGCATAATGGCCGATGTCAATGCTGAGATAACACAGGTGTATCTTAATAAATACACCTATCATAATTTTTTAATATCGGGAAAAATCAGCGGACAGGAATTCTCGGGAAAAATAAATCTGAATGATGAAAATGCCATTTTTAGTTTTGATGGACTGGTAAATATAAACCCAAAACACGAAAAATATGCCTTTAAACTTGATGTTGAAGGTGCTGACCTTCAGAAGCTGCATCTAACTGAAAATAACATTCGAATCAGCTTAAATGCTGTAGCAGACCTGAGCGGTCAATGGAACAGCCTGAATGGGAAAGCAGGTGTAACAAATCTCATTATTGCAAAAGATGATAAAATATACACCCTCGATTCTTTGTTATTTGCCTCTGTTAACAATAAGGAAAAGAGCGAATTAAGCCTTAGTAGTGCTATAGTAGGCATAAAATATTCCGGAACGATCTCTCCGGCCGACATATCGGGAGAGCTAAATAATTTCATCAATAACTATTTTCAATTAAATCAGGTAAAAAGGACCACAAATCCTGTGAAATTTGATTTTGAAATATCTCTGCACAATCATCCTGTTCTTTCACAATTATTGATTCCACAGTTAAAAGAATTTGAGCCTGGAATTATTAAAGGAAGCTTTGACAGCGAGAAAAAAGATCTGAAGTTCAGTGCGACCATACAAAAAATAGTGTATGGAACTTCAGAAATAAAAGATCTTTCAATAGATATAAATTCAGATCTTAATAATCTCAATTATAAAATCTCAAGTGCAATGCTTTCCGGCTCACAAATAGCACTCGATAACTTTTCAATGTCCGGAGAACTCTCAGAGAATACAATTACTGCAGATATCTCATCTATATCGGATAAAAAGTTGCGTAAACTAATAATCAATTCGCTGATAACTAAACAAAACAACAATTACAGAATCAAAATCGAACCCGGCAATTTATACCTGATGAATAATAAATGGGATATTGATGATGACAACTTTATTGAATTCGGGAAAGAGGGAATTCTCATTCACAATTTCTTTTTAAAATATAATGAAAGCCGGATAGACATAGCCTCTGCCAATGACCAGTTTAATGATGACTATAAAATCGGAATTACGAATTTTCAGCTGGATGACATTTCACGCATTATCGAAAAGGACACAAATATGGTAAAAGGGATTCTCGACGGGAACCTGCTGCTGAAAAAAACAAACAACAGTTATGGCCTTATAGCTGATGCAAGAATCAATGACATAGTATTTCGCGGAATACCTGTCGGTTCAATCGATATAAAAGCGGAAAATTCAACGGCAGGCAGGTTTGATGTTGATCTGATGCTGGAAGGAAATGACAACCGGCTTAAAACGAAAGGTTATTTTATACCGGGGAGCAATTCATTGAATATTAAGACTGATATTCAATCCCTTTCGATGCAGACAATAGAAGCATTTTCCATGGGAAAAATTACAGAAGCCTCCGGCATTCTGACCGGGAACCTTGCAATCGGCGGATCCATAAAATCGCCTGAGATTACAGGAAAGATTTTATTTGATAATGTATCCATAAAACCAGCAATTCTGAATAATAAATTAGAATTGAAGCATGAAACGATTGAGCTTAGAAGTGACGGGATTTATTTTGATTCATTCACACTTACCGATGTAAAAAACCATTCTGCAGTGATAGATGGTTCTGTCCGTTCAAAACTGTTCCATGACTTTCGGTTTGATCTGAAGGTAAGTACCAGCGATTTTCTATTATTCAACTCCACTGTAAAAGACAATAAGTTATTCTATGGGAGGATGGTAATAGACAGTAAGATTAATATCAGCGGTCCATTGACCTTGCCTGTTATCAATGGCAGACTTAGGATGAAGGATGAATCGAATTTCACTTTTGTCGTGCCTGAAAACCGTCTGACAACTGATAGAGGTGAAGATGTAGTTGAATTCGGAGAATCCGGTCTCAGTCCCATCATTTCCGGAGACTCTGTAAAAGTTGAAAAAAAATCAGGCATTTCAGGATTTGATATATCTGCAATACTTGAAGTAGATAAGCAGGCTGAACTTCGGTTAATAATGGATCCCACCTCAACCGATTCGCTGGTAGTAAAGGGTGATGCTGCTTTAAGCCTCGTAATAGACCCCAGCGGAAAGATCAGTCTTACAGGCTCTTATCATCTGGAAGACGGAAGTTACATGGTCTCTCTAGAGTTCGTAAAAAGAAAGTTCGATATCGTCTCCGGAAGTTCAATCACATGGAACGGCGACCCGCTGGATGCAGATGTTTCAATAAACACCAAATATATCGTAAGGGCATCGCCTTATGATCTTATGGCAGGTCAGCTATCGGGAATCAGCGATGCTGAACGGGGAAGCTATAAGCAACCTTATCAATTCTGGGTCCTCCTCAATCTTACAGGTGATATATTACATCCCCGGATAAGCTTCGAAATACAACTACCTCCCGAAAATAAAGGGATCTTGGGTGGATCGGTTAACCAGAAATTATTAATGCTCAAAGACGATGAATCCGAATTAAACAAACAGGTTTTCGCATTGCTGGTATTGGGCAGGTTTCTTCAGGAAAATCCGCTCCAGACGGAAGGTGGAGGTACTTCTACACTTGTTCGTTCGACTGTCGGTAATTTTTTGTCTTCACAACTAAATAAATTTGGATCCCGGGCTTTGCCGGGAGTTGAATTAAACTTTGATATTCAGTCGTATAATGAATATGAAACAGGGCAGGCAAAAGGAAGGACACAGGTTGAGGTGGGAGTTAAAAAACAACTTTTCAATGACAGGCTGTCAGTACAGGTTGGAGGAAGCGTTGATGTCGAAGGCGAAAAAGCTCGACAGAATTCGAACAGCAATATTGCAGGAGATGTAAATATTGAATATAAATTAACAGATGATGGCCGTTTGCGGCTAAAAGCCTTCAGACAAAATCAGTATGAAGGCGCTATTGAAGGGCAGATAACTGAAACTGGTGCAGGTATAGTTTATGTACGTGATTTCAAAAAATGGAAAAACTTTCTTAAACCGCTGAAAAAGAAAGACGAACAGCTGAATAAATGATTATGATGAAACAAACGGTGCTTTATATAATTCTGTTTTTTGTTGTAGTTTTTTCATCATGCAGCGGTACAAAATATCTTCCTCATAATGAAAAACTTTACATCGGCGCCAGTATTGAATTTAAATCGAACGATAAGGTAAACAAGAAGAAATTAAAAGGAATAGTATTAAAAGCAATCCGCCCGGTTCCAAATAAAAAATTTCTTGGCATGCGGCCCAAACTCTGGCGTTACATGGTTGCCGGAGAAAATCCACATACAAAACTTGGAATATGGCTCAGAAAAAAAGGAGAAGCCCCTGTGCTGATGAGTAGTGTGAAGCCTGGATTAACCTCCAAAATTATCGATGCCCGCCTGTTTAATGCAGGCATTTTTAAAAGCTATACCGAGTCAAAAATTGCAGAAAAGAAACATACAGGCAGGGTTATTTATACAAGTCATGTTCATAAACCATTCACTGTCAGTTCTCTGAATTATAGTATCTCAGATGATTCAATAAATAAGATAATTCTTGATAACAGCGAAAAAACATTAATAAAACCCGGCAAAGATTATAACCTCGAAAATCTCAAGCTGGAAATGGCCAGGATTGATGTTCTTTTAAAAAACAATGGATATTTCTACTTCAGTACCGATTACCTTAAATATAAAGCTGATACTTCAGCTAATGATCGTACGATTGCATTAATCCTCACCCTCAAAGACAGCATCCCCGAAAAAGCAGTTAAGGTAATAAGGATCAACAATGTGTTTATCGATCAGAATTACAGGCTGAATGATGAGTTTGCCGGGAAAGTCAAAGATACAATACATTACGGGGATGACATATTTCTGGCAAAAAATTCCGAGATGAATATCCGTCCCGGTGTTATTTTAAGATCAGTATACTTAAAAAAAGATGAAATATATTCGAGGCAGAATCATAACATTACTCTCAACCGCCTGATGTCGCTGGGTAATTTTAAATTTGTTCAGGTGAAATTTTCCGATCCAGATTCTCTCAATCCGGGATTTATGGATGTCAGGATTTTAATGACACCAATGCCGAATCATAATTTCAGAGCGGAGCTCGATCTTGTGACAAAATCGAATAATTACACCGGTCCGCGAATGAATCTGAGCATGATCAACAGAAATACTTTCAGAGGAGCGGAATTACTTGACGTTAACCTTGCGGGTTCATTTGAAGCACAGCTAAGCGGCAGCGACAGGAATCTGTACTCCTATTCACTGAACCCGCGTGTATCAATCACAATCCCCCGGTTCATCGCCCCGGTCAGGATTAAAAGCTCTTCCAGCTTATACATCCCGAAAACAACCTTTTCACTCTCACTCGATTTTCTGAGAAGAGTCAATTATTTTGATATGCGTACTTTCAATTTTAAGTATGGGTTTAAATGGAAAAGCAACCTGATGAATGAGCATGAATTAAACCCCATAAGTGTGGCATACACCTCTCTCAGAAATCAGTCAGCCACATTTTTAGATCTGCTTGCATCAAATCCTTTTCTTAAAAAAAGTTACGAAGAACAATTCATAGCGGGGATAGATTACACTTTTACTTTTAATGAGCAACTCGCAAGTCAGAAGAGATTTCAATATTTCATACGGACATCAGCCGAGACTGCAGGGAATATGTTTTCACTTGTCAAAACAATTGGGCGAATACATCCGTCATCTTCAGATCCGTCGATGGTACTTGGCTCCGTATATTCGCAATATGCGAAGTTCAGTGTTGATGTACGCGGTTATTATAATACAGGTATTAAAGACAAACTGGCTGCGCGATTCTTTGCCGGTGTAGCGAAGCCTTTCGGCAATTCTTCAGTATTACCGTACTCAAGGCAGTTTTTTAGCGGCGGTCCGAACAGTATACGTGCTTTCAGGATTAATTCCGTTGGACCAGGGACAACTTTTCAGAATACTGATAACATTGCCTTCCTGAATCCCGGAGGTGATATAAAAATTGAATTTAACGGAGAGTACCGATTTAATATATTCCGTTTTCTCAACGGCGCCCTATTTGCAGATGCAGGCAATATATGGCTTCAAAAATCAAATCCTTCAAGGACAGGCAATCCGTTTATGTTATCATCATTTCTAAATGAGATGGCTGCCGGCGCTGGTGTTGGCCTAAGGATAGATGTTTCCTTTTTCATTCTACGATTCGATCTTGCCACACCTATAAGAAAACCATGGCTTGAGGAAAACCAGAGGTGGGTGATAAACCAGATAAATTTTGCGAGTCCCTCCTGGAGAAAAGAAAACCTGGTTTTCAATATTGCGTTGGGGTATCCGTTCTAGATCAATTTTTTAACCTCAAAAAATAAAAACCCCGGAGTCACTGCCCCGGGGTTTTTAATATGTCTTTATAAGTAAAATCAGATCAGGATTTTGGAGGTAAGATTAGTCATGCTGGTTCTGATGTCTGAAAAAGTACAATCCTGTTCAACGACCAGATGCTTCATGCCTGCAACATCTTTGGCAGCCAGAATAGATTTAAAATCCGTAATACCCGCTCCGACCGGAGCCATATCAACACTTTTAGGTACGAAGAAAGGTGCATCCTGTGTATATGCATCTTTCATATGGAAGATCTGGAATCTGCCCGGATATTTATTGAAAATATCAACCGGATTATGACCGGCCTTAATTGTCCAGAACAAATCGATTTCCATCGTTACTAAGTCTTTATCAAATCCTGCCATTAAAATGTCAAAATAAGGAACTTTGCCTTCGAGTGTGGCAAATTCGAAATTATGGTTATGGTAGCCGAATTGTATGCCGGTTTCTTTCATTATTTTACCAACCTTGTTCAGATCTTCAACCATCTTCTGGAAACTTGCAACATTCCGTGCCTCTTCGACTACCCATGGCTGTATGCAATATTGTACTCCCAGAGCGGCATGATCTTCAGCCATTTTATTTGCGTTATCCAGAGTTATGCCCTGAGCTTCTACCTGGGTATGACTGCTGAAGGGATTAAGACCCAGATCAGCACAAATTTTCTTAAATTCTGCTGGCGTAAATCCGTAAAATTTACCATCAGCATAACTGGCCAATTCAATTTTTGTATACCCTGCTTTAGCCACCTGGGTTAAAGCGAGTACAACGTCTTTCTCCATTGCATCGCGTATTGTGTAAAGTTGCAATCCAAGGTCAAAGGCTTTTAGGTCAGCTGCAGGAACATCAGCTGCCGGGCTGGCAGCTACAGGTGTTGCAGAATTCTTGCATCCCATTTGAGTCATAGCTATGGCTCCTAATCCGCCGACAGCTGAAATTTTAAGAAAATCTCTTCTCGATTTATTTGTTTTCATGTCCATCAATTATAATTAATAAAAATTTGCGCGTCTGGTTACATTATTCAACGAAAAGTCCGGAGCTAAAAATAGTGTAATTCTGTCACAATTAAAAACAGAGACTGAAATTAACTTTTATCCTTCACATAATGTACATAAAACTTTCTTGCTGCTTTCAAATCAAAATAAAAGAGGCCTAAGATATTAATCATCAGGCCTCTTTGGGTGGTGCCACCAGGAATCGAACCGGGGACACATGGATTTTCAGTCCATTGCTCTACCGACTGAGCTATGGCACCTCCTTTTCGGACTGCAAATATATATCTCAAATCGGACTATGCAAATACTTTAGTAAAAAAAATCCCAAATAAGTCAAATAAGGTAGAAATAAAGAAGAAATGAAGTTGTAATAATTTGCCTCCGAATACCTCATTACCTTTCGAATCCATCTATTTCCATTCATTTCTATTTGCTTCCATTCATTTTGTACCTTTGCGTTCACATAAATATACACACAATGGATCTTCTTTTGCATACCCTTGACAATGGTATCAGGCTCGTTCATCATCGCATTCCCGGATTAGTCGGACACTGCGGTTTGATAATAAATATTGGCTCACGGGATGAATTATTGCCTGAACATGGAGTTGCCCATTTCATTGAGCACATGCTGTTTAAAGGAACAAAAAGAAGAAAAGCATATCACATCCTGAGTCGCCTTGAAGATGTTGGAGGAGAATTAAATGCTTATACAACCAAGGAAGAAACTGCAATTCATGCATCGTTTCTGAAAGAAGATTATGAGAGAGCTGTTGAACTTATCAGCGATATTTCATTTAATTCGGTCTTTCCCGAAAAAGAGATCGAAAAAGAAAAAGACGTTGTTATTGAAGAGATAAACTCCTACCTCGACAATCCTTCGGAACTAATTTTCGACGATTTTGAGGAACTTATTTTTGCAAACCAGCCAATTGGACGAAATATTCTTGGAACCCCTGAATCGGTAAAATCATTTTCAAAAAAGATGATAAATGATTTTATTTCAAATAATTACGACACAAAGGAAATGGTTTTCTGCTCGGTAGGCAATATTTCTGATGAAAAAATCTTAAAACTATTCAACACTCATTTCGCTCATATTGTTACTGATAAGAAAATAATACGAAATGAAAATACATGGTTATACAAACCAGTTTCGGTGACAAAGAAAATGGACACATACCAGAATCATTGCATAATGGGTAATCTGGCATACGATCTGAAAGATAAACGAAGGATGGGTATGTTTCTGCTCAATAATATTCTGGGCGGACAAGGCCTGAATTCGCGGCTGAACCTGTCGCTCCGCGAGAAAAACGGGTTTGCATATAATGTGGAGTCAAGTTACAACCCATATTACGATACAGGTATATTTTCAATATATTTTGGAACCGATAGTCAATATCTCGAAAAAAGCATCACAATAGCCAATGCCGAATTAAAAAAGCTGAGAACTACAAGTCTCGGATCGATTCAGCTAAGCAAGGCAAAAAATCAGATCAAGGGTTACCTGGCCAGAGGGTATGAAAATCATGAAAGCTTAATGCTGAGTCTAGGGAAGAGTCTCGTCATATTTAATAAGATTGACAGTATAGAGGACCTATGTTCAAAGATCGACGCCGTGACAACATCTGAACTTATGGAAACCGCAAATGAGATCTTCGAACCCTCAAGAATGTCAACTTTAATTTACAAATAAAGATAGATTAATAATACTCTGTGAACTTTTGGTTTTAAACTTTGTGTTCTACTATATAACTAAATTTGTACACATCTGATATTCAGTTCTTTGATCATACACAACCCCCTTTCTTATTTCCCCCAAGGGGGAAACGGTGGCTCCAGAGCCAATACGAAGCTACTCCTTCCCCCCTGGGGGAAGGCTGGGAAGGGGGTATTTGGAAATGAAAGAACACCAGTTATTAATATTGAAGTTCCTGCTTGTATAGGCGGGCGACTTTGTGCTTAAAATAAGAAATATATGGATAAGAAACTTGAACAATACATCGAAGATTTTTCAACACCGGAGGATCCTATACTCGAAGATCTCTACCGGCAGACACATATCCGGTTTTTAAATCCCAATATGGTTTCGGGACACCTCCAGGGAAAATTACTGGAATTTATCTCATATATGATCAAACCCGCTAATATACTTGAGATAGGCACTTTCACCGGCTATTCTGCCATATGCCTGGCGAAAGGATTAAGACCCGGAGGGAAGCTTATTACAATTGAGATAAATGATGAACTCACACATTTCGCCCATTCCTATTTTCAGAAAGCGGGTCTGGCAGATAAGATAACCCAGTATACCGGTAAGGCTCAGGAAATCATACCAGGTCTCGAAAATATATTCGATCTGGTTTTTATCGATGCAGAAAAGACTGAGTATATTGATTATTTCATGCTCATTATCGATAAAGTGCGTCCCGGCGGTTTTATCCTTGTTGATAATGTCCTCTGGAGTGGCAAGGTTGTTGAACAGGAAACGTCCGACAAACAGCTCATGGGAATTTTAGACTTTAACACAATGATCAGGCATCTGACTGACATAGAAGAAGTTATAATTCCTATCAGGGACGGTTTGATGCTGATAAGAAAAAAAGAACTTTAAATGGTATAATTTTTGCGCCAATCAGTATAAACAATAATATGAAAAAAATATTTCTAATCGCTCTCATCTCAGTGGGACTGTTCAATCTGAAAGCTCAGACTAACAGGGTCAGCCAGCTGCAGACTCTTGAGCAAAATCAATCTGACAATCAGAATATTACAAAAACAGCAACATTAAAATCGGCCAGCCGGTTATTTGCTATGCGCGACGACCTCACGTCTGTAATAATGATCATTCCTGCTGACTCTGTAGTTGAAGTTCTTGACTCTGACAGCACTTACTTTCATGTTGTTTATGAGGATAATGAAGGATTCATTTACAAGCGTCAGGCTGTTTTGGACAGACCGGTTGAGCAGACTACTCAGACCCCTTCATCAGTTCAGAACAACCAACCTGTTCAGGGGCAACAGGACAGGTTTTCATATCTTGAGGATAAATATGGTACCAGAATGGCGGAGAGATTGTTTGCGGGAAAGATATGGAAAGGCATGAGGGCAGAAATGGTCAATGACAGCTGGGGTACTGCTGATAAAATAAACAGGATCATAAGCGGCAATATCGTAAAGGAAGAATGGATCTTCAAAAACACCTGGCTCTATTTCGAGAACAATACACTTCTTGAGTGGGGACCAGTTAAACAACAGTAGGTTTCAAAAAATGCATAAAAGGAAAAAGGCGCCTCTCAGCGCCTCCTTTATTTTTGCTTACTTCTTGCCTTTCGGCTTTTCCTTTTTTGCACCTGCTTTTTTCGTTGCTGGTGCAGCTTTTTTGGTAGTCGTTTTTGTAGCCATTTTAGTAAATGTAATTAGTCCCAGCCAAAGGAGTGAGACCCTCTCCACTTTTGATTTCGGAAACAATAAAACCTGTCAATCAATATTACAAATTAAACACTATTTTTAATTAATCTAAATAAATTTAGTCGATTTTTATTAACAGATATTTTCTTTGAATTGTTAATAACCCGGCAGTCTATAGTTATGCTACCTGATTGAATATTAATAATATACAAAAATAATATCAGTTTATTCCTCAGAATTGATTTTTGTCTTTTCTGTCTCAAGTCAATTGATATCATTTTGAACATATTAGATAAAGATAAAATTTGAAGTGGAAGCAGATTTTTGTATTTGTTGGTCCGATAAAAAATGAAGTCGAAAGAAATAAACCACAGGCTTTGCAAATTAAAAAAAATGCTTATTTTTGCCCCGTGATTTTTGCGGGAGTAGCTCAGTTGGTAGAGCACGACCTTGCCAAGGTCGGGGTCGCGAGTTCGAGTCTCGTCTCCCGCTCAAAATTCTTAAAGGAAGTTTTACTGCTTCCTTTTTTTATTGCGTCATTGCGAGGAGGTACGACGAAGCAACCTTTTTTTGATTGGGTCATTGCGAGGATCCGCCAGTCGGCGAAGACTAAACAAACCCTTTGATGCATAAACATGGCTCAGTCTTGCCGGTTAATTTAATATTCATTATATTCGTTAAGAAATCCTTCCCTGTCAAACTTAAATCTTCTCTTAAATGAAAAAAATCAATTTTTACCTGTTACTCGTTTTCCTGGCATTTTCATGCACCACAGAAAAGAAAGATGCCCCTCTGTCAATTCCCTGGGAAAAATACACACTCCCGAATGGTTTAACAGTCGTCCTCATCGAGGATACATCTGATCCGATTGCAATCCAGGCTGTTTTCTACCATGTAGGATCAAGCCGTGAAGTCCCGGGGAAGACCGGATTTGCTCATCTTTTCGAACATATGATGTTTCAGAAATCTGAAAATGTAAAGGAAGATCAGTTCTTCAGAAACATTCAGGGCGCCGGTGGAACCTTAAATGGCAGTACAGGTCAGGACCGCACGAACTATTTTGAAGTGGTTCCAAATAACTCACTTGAAATGGCGATCTGGATGGAATCCGACAGGATGGGTTATCTTGAGAACACAGTTACAAGAGCAGCTCTTACAAACCAGCAGAATGTAGTCCAGAATGAAAAACGTGAAAGCGTTGATAATGCAGCATATGGATTTGAAGATTATCTTATTCTTAAAACACTCTATCCCGAAGGCCATCCTTACAGCTGGGATGTCATCGGTGATATGACTGATCTCACAAATGCAACTGTTGAAGATGTGAAGGCATTTCATAAAAAATTCTATGCTCCGAATAATGCTACTCTGGTGATATCAGGCAACTTCGATAAAGAACAGGTAAAAGGATGGGTTGAAAAATACTATGGAGAGATACCTCAGGGACAACCTGTTGAAAAAAGATCGCCGATGCCTGTTTCCCTGGCTTCAACAATAAAACTATATCATGAGGATAATTTTGCAAAAACACCTCAGCTCACAATGGTATTTCCAACTGCCGAGCGCTATTCAAAAGATTCATATGCGCTTAATTTCCTTGGGCAGCTTCTTTCAGGAACTAAGAAATCTCCATTATACACCGTACTTGTAAAAGACAAAAAACTTACTTCAAGAGTGATGGCACGCAATGGATCACAGGAACTTGCAGGCAGTTTCTCAATTTCTGTTAATGCAAATCCCGGAGTAAATCTGACCGATATTGAAAACGCCATTTTCGAAGGTTTTTCAAAATTTGAAAAAGATGGTTTTACAAATGAAGATCTGACTATAATAAAGGCAGGATACGAGAGCCGGTTCTACAATTCTCTGGCAAGCATCCAGGGGAAAGCCTTTCAGCTTGCTGATTATACAATGTTTACCGGTGATCCTGATTTTTACAAAAAAGATCTTGCATCTATTCAGGCAGTAACAATGGAAGATGTGAAAGCTGCATATGAGAAATACATAAAAGGAAAAAACTTTGTCGAGACAAGCTTCGTCCCGAAAGCAATGGTGAATCTTATTGCTGAAGGTGCGGTAAATGCTGGTATCGTTGAAGAAGACGTAACCAAAGCAGCTGAAGTAAAGGCCGATGCTGCTGTCGAAGAACCAATAGTAAAAACTGTAACAAAGTTTGATCGCTCAGTTATGCCGGCTGTTTCTCCAGATCCGACTGTCACGATACCTGCAATCTGGAAGGGATCACTCGCAAATGGCATGAAATTATGGAGCATAAAACAAAATGAATTGCCTCTGATCCAATATTCATTAGTTATCAGCGGTGGTCACATGCTTGACAATATTGAGAAGGCTGGCGTAGCTAATCTTGTTGCTTCACTGATGAATGAAGGTACAAAGAATAGAACTCCGGAACAGCTTGAAGAGGCTATCGGCTTGCTTGGTGCTTCAATAAGGGTTAATTCGGGGAATGAAGATATTTCGATCAATGTCAGCACCATGTCAAAGAACTTTGAGAAGAGTCTTGCTCTTGTGGAGGAGATCCTTCTTGAGCCAAGATGGGATTCTCTGCAATTTGCTCTTGCCAAAAGCCGTATTGTAAATGGTTTGAAGAGAGATGCAGCCAGTCCTGATTATCTTGCATCAAAAACGCTTAACAAGCTTATGTTCGGCGATAATATTCTTGCTATTAATGCATCGGGCACGGAACAATCGGTCAGCTCAATTACCATTGACGATCTTAAGGAATATTACAGCAAATATATTTCTCCATCAATCAGCCGCTTCATTATTGCCGGTGATGCAGATTCAACAAGGATCAGAACTGCGCTTGAAAGTCTGAATACCAAATGGCAGGCTAAAGATGTTATTATTCCCGAAATTAAGATGCCTGCAGCTCCTGAGAAATCACAGATCTATTTTGTTGATATCCCGGGTGCAAAGCAATCGGTTATCTCCATCGGAACACCATCACTTCCCAGGCCAAGTCCTGATTATTTTCCTGCTACAGTCACAAATTATAAACTGGGAGGTTCATTCAATGGAATTTTCAATCTTATACTAAGAGAAGAAAAAGGATTTACATATGGTGCCAGATCGAATTTCAGCGGTGCCAAAAACTATGGAACATTTGTTGCTTCATCGAGGGTGAGGACCAATTCAACTGTAGAATCTGTCACAATCTTCAAAACAGAAATGGAGAAGTATTGTAAAGCTATTCCTCAGGAGTATGTCGATTTTACAAAATCATCTTTGATTAAGGGAAATGCGCTGCGTTTTGAAACGCTTGGCAATTTGCTTGGTATGCTCAACACTATGTCGGCATACAACTTGCCGGTTGATTATATAAGACAGGAAGAAGCATTCGTGAATGCCCTGACAACAGATACGGATCTTGACCTGGCTAAAAAGTATATCAACCCCGCAAGAATGTATTATGTGGTGGTTGGTGATGCTAAAACGCAGATTAAAGATCTCGAGAAGGTTGGACTGGGAAAACCCATTCTGGTAAATTAGTTTTTCCTCTGTGGTACTCTGTGCTTCTCTGTGCAACTCTGTGTAAGTTCTTAATACTTTTTTAGTTACACAGAGGAGCCACAGAGAAGACACAGAGAAGAGCCACAGAGTTTTATTTTCTCTAAATACCCTTAGCTGTTTTTATTAAAGATTATTTATTATAAATTTGCACCACTTGGAAAAATCTACCGACTGCAAGCCTGCAAGACAGCATGACTGCATGACAAAATTTTTGCCCGGATGGTGGAATGGTAGACACGCAGGACTTAAAATCCTGTGACCATTACGGTTGTGCGGGTTCAAGTCCCGCTCCGGGTACCCAGAGGCACAAGAGGTCAAAATTGACCTCTTGTTTGTTTTTATGACATTCGGAAATCCTCACTAATTCAAAGGATGTTCGAGCCTCTCATGAGCTATTCTCACAAGCTATTATCAACCAAATCCGATATCTGGGAGTATAATCAAGTAATGTTTTAATCTTTGCTTAAGTCGGAATATGATGTAGTAGTAAACTAACATGCATGAACTAGGGTTCCGAAATGGCTGGGTGCAGGACATGGAAAGCGGGTAAAATTATTTGCCGGATTTTTCGAAAGAGAACCCGTTTGAATAAATCTTTTTTCCTCGATATATTAGCCATTGGACTGCTAATTATCATAAAATCTTTTTAAATACTTTTTATTATATTGCGACCGAACCAGCTTTGGGAAAAACCTGACTATCCTAATTTAAAGTAAATCTTGTAAAGATGTCAACCAGTTTGCCTGATGATACTGCACTTGCTTCAGGAATTCGCAGAGGTGATAGTGTAGCTTTCAGCATGTTTTTTAACAAATACAAGAGGATTGTTTATTATTATTCCTTGAAATACCTGGGCGATCCTGATGAATCGGAAGAGCTGGTACAGTCTGTCTTTGTAAGCATCTGGGAACACCGGCGTTTTATAGACAGAACCAAATCGTTGAAAAGCTATCTGTTCCGTTCAGTCGTAAATGCAATATACAATTCACTGAAAAACAGGGCCTTGAGAAGGGCCTACCTGGTGAAGGAAATGGCAAGGCCCGAAGGGATCTTAGATCCTTATGACAATATCTTCTATAACGATTTCAACGAGAAACTCGAAAATATTTTAAAATTCCTCTCGCCACAACAGCAAAGAATCTTTAATTACAGGAGAAAAGAAGGACTATCATCCGAAGAAATAGCTCAAAAGCTTAGCATTACCGTTCGCACAGTAGAAAACCAGATGTACAGGGCAACAAGAACGCTCAGAAAAATCTTTCAAAAAGAGACAAACCACTGATCACGCATTCAAAAGTTCAAAAATAATTCCAGATCATGTGAGTAGTTTCAGTCGCTGAATTGTATTAGGTTTATAATTCATACGACTGATGTCAAGGAAACACATCATTGAAACCCTTCTGGCAGCATACATTGATGGCCGCCTGAGTCCGGAAGAAAAGAATCAATTCTTTGATCTTCTGTGCAATAGTGAAAATGAGCTGGTTTTCAGACAGCTGTTATCTGAAAACATCTATGCAATGGCTGAGCCTCAGTTAACAACCAACGATCCTGATTTCACGCGAATCTTCCATAATATAATGGAAGAGAATAAAATCAGGGACATTGAAGAGGCAGAACAGAGAGCCAGCAACAGGAAATATCTGTTCAGGAAAATCCTTGTTCAGATAACTGCCGCAGCAGCAATATTTGCTTTCGCGTTCATTATTGCAAGGCTCACAATGAAAAGTGAAACAATCAGCACAGAACCTCAGGCATCGATGACTGTGGTAAAAGCTCCTTATGGCTCACGATCAGAGGTCAGCCTTCCCGACGGAACATCGGTAAAATTAAATGCCGGAAGCTATATCAGCTATGCAAGCGATTACAATCGTACGAACAGAAATGTTACTCTGAAAGGCGAGGCTTACTTCAAAGTTGCCCGAAATGAGGAGATTCCTTTTATCGTGGATGCCGGTCCGATAATCGTTAAGGCGCTTGGAACCGAGTTTAATATAAAAGCTTATGACGACGAAAACACAATAGAAACCACTCTTGTCACAGGAAAAGTAGAGATCACACAGGAGGGGGCAACTAATGAAAATCAGACTGTCGGCCTGAATCCCAGTCAGAAAATTATTTTTATCAGGGATGAACAGGCATTTCTAATAGATGATAAGAATGTATCAGAAAATCAGGTGAAGCCAGTTCCAAATATTATGGCAAATATGCTTATTGTCCCTGAGGTCAATGTTGAACAGGTGCTGGCCTGGACTGAAGGAAAACTTATCCTTAAAGGTGAAAGCCTTGATAAGCTTTGTGTGGCGCTTGAAAGGAAATATGATATGACTTTCGTCTTCACTGGAGAAAAAGTCAAGAAATTCAGGTTTACCGGTGTGCTTCTCGATGAGACGCTGGAACAAGTGCTTAACGTCATAAGGCTGACGGCGCCCATAACATATTCAATTGAAGGCAAGGTTGTCAGCCTTGGCTCCAATCCGAATTCAGTTAATACATATTCAAGATATACAAAATGAGATACCCTAATACTAATCTAAACTTTTGCCTATGACGAATCCTACTACGTAAAAAAGGAAAAGCAGTTGGCGCTGCTTTTCCATGAATCAGTTAGTCACAATTATGGCCACCGTGTATAAAGGCCACATGTTTAACTAAACAACCTTCAAACTTATGAATAAATTTTTGATTAATAAATCTTCGTCCCGAAGATTTTACAAAACGCTATTATATATGAAACTAACAGCTTTTCTGATGCTTATAGGCACCCTGAATCTTTCAGCAATTGGCTTTGGTCAGATTTCGTTAGAAGTTAAAGACAAATCCATCAGGGACATTTTTGGGATTCTTGAGAAAGAGACGAATTACCGTTTCTTTTACAATGACGATCTGATATCTGTTGAAAGATCGGTCGATATGAGTGTATCAGACCAGAGCATTGAACAGGTACTTGACAAACTCCTTGACTCTACAGGACTAGATTATAAGATTCTGGAAAATAATCTTGTAGCAGTGGCTCCTTCGAAAGAGCTCCAGCAATCAACTGTAAGCGGACGCGTAATTGACCCCTCAACAGGACAGGGACTTCCTGGAGTCAGCGTTGTTGTTAAAGGCACCTCTACAGGTGTGAATACTGATCTAAATGGTATTTATTCAATTAATACCACTGAACAGCAAGCTGTGCTTATCTTTTCTTTCATCGGATATGTTAAACAGGAGGTACCTGTTGCAGGCAGGACAAAGATAGATATCAGTCTGGCAGTTGATGTAACTACACTTGATGAAGTTGTTGTGGTAGGATACGGAACTCAGAAAAAAAGCGATATCACCGGATCAGTGGCATCAATGTCTAAGGACAGGCTGGAAAATGCTCCGAATCAGAATTTGGCCCAGGCTATCCAGGGCTCCATTCCCGGAGTAATGATACAAACTTCATCTTCAGGAGCAGTGCCGGATGAAGTGATAATGATCAGGGGCAGAAACTCAATCCTTGCAGATAATTCCCCATTGATAGTTGTTGACGGCATTCCTTACAACGGTTCAATATCCGATATTAATCCCAATGACATCGGGTCAATAGAGATATTGAAGGACGCATCATCCGCTGCAATTTACGGGTCGAGGGGTTCAAATGGGGTGATACTTATTTCCACAAAAGAGGGAACTGAAGGAAAGGTGAGGATTTCCTATGATGGTTATTACTCCACTCAAAATTTTGCATCACTTCCGGATTATTTGGACGGAGCTCAGTTTTATGATTTTAAAATGACCAGGTTCGCGGGTGCAATGACAAAATCAGAGCGGGATATCTATGAATCAGGAGATTGGACCAACTGGATCAAGACCGGCCTTCGCAATGGCGCTAGCCATCAACATACCCTTTCTGTTTCAGGTGGAAACAGCAATACAAAATTCTTCGTTTCCGGCAATTACCTGGGGATTAAGGGACTCGCTGTTAATGACGATTTCAAGAGAATGACATCCAGGATAAACCTTGATACAAAAGTGACGAAATGGCTGACTCTTGGCTCTCGCTCAAATTTCTCGTACGATGACAAAAGTGGCCTTGCTCCGGATATGTCAGACCTGTTTCAGACTAACCCGCTTACAAAGGCCTTTGAAGCAGATGGTTCGCAGAAACTCTACATCTGGGATGATGACCATTATTTCGGCAATCCACTCCAGATGATATTATATGACAATATTGACAAATCTTACCAGATATTGTCGAACAACTATGCAATCATTGATTTCCCATTCATAAAAGGACTGACTTACCGGCTCAATTCAGGGATCTCAGCACGTTTTTCCGATGAGGCCACTTACATGGGAAGAAATACCAAAATTGGATTGGAGGCTAAGGGTGTTGCAGAAACAGCACGCTCCCGCAGCAACAATACTGTTATTGAAAACATCTTGTCTTATACCAGGGAGTTCGGAAGAAGCAAGATATTCGGAACAGCCGTTTATAGCTATGAGAAAAATTATTATTCCGAAAACTCACTTGATGCAAATGGCTTTCCACATGATTTTCTCAAATGGTATTCTTCGGCCCAGGCTACCCAGATTGTTCCCTCATTTTCTTTTAATGAGAGCACTCTGATGTCTCAGATGCTACGATTTAATTATGTTTTTGACAATCGCTATCTGGCAACCATTACAGGCAGAAGGGATGGCTTCTCGGGTTTTGGTTCTGATTCTAAATGGGGATTATTTCCTTCTGTTGCCCTTGGATGGAACCTTCAAAATGAGAAATTTTTTCCATGGAAAAATCTTTTCAATGAATTAAAGTTGCGAGTGTCGTATGGTCTGAACGGCAACCAGGCTGTAGGAGCTTACAATTCAATTTCCCGACTTGGTGAATACAACATGGTTTCCGGCAAACAAACTCAGGCCGGGTATATTCCAAGTAAATTAGGGCAGGAGAACCTTGGCTGGGAATCCTCGAAAACACTTAATCTTGGTCTTGATTTTGGAATTTATAAAAACCGTGTTGCTGGAAATATTAACATATTTAATACCAATACAAATGATCTTCTCCTTAACAGAAGCATTTCTGCTGTGCATGGAATTACTTCCATAACGCAGAATATCGGCCAGACCAGGAACAAAGGAATCGAACTGTCATTGCAAACACGCAATATAGTCTCTTCAGGCTTCAATTGGACAACATCAGCAAACTTTGCTTATACTCATAATGAGATTGTCTCACTTTATGGCATGCTCGATGAAAATGGGAAAGAAATTGATGATGTCGCAAATGCCTGGTTCATTGGTGAACCAATACGTGTGAACTATGACTTTGTATGGGAAGGTACCTGGCAGCTCAGTGAAACAGAACAAGCAGCAAAATGGGGGACAAAACCAGGTTTTGTAAAATTGAAAGATTTTGACGGGAACGGAACCTTAAGCGCCGATGATAAAAGGATCATTGGCCAGCAGGATCCGAAATTTATATGGGGTTTGTCAAATGCATTCTCATATAAAGGATTCAAACTGGACATCTTTATACATGGAGTGCATGGCGTTACAAAGGAAAATTCATTAATGACCGATGAAACATGGGCCGATGTCAGAAGAAATACCATCGTCAAAAGCTGGTGGACACCGGATAATCCAACAAATAATTGGGTGATTAACCAGTTAAATGCAGAAAGAATGTCGGGAATTCTCGGTGTGATCTATGAGGATGCCAGCTTTGTCCGTGTTAAGGATGTATCCCTTTCATATACATTGCCCAAAGAGATTGTCAGTAAATACATGGTTACCAATCTGAGATTTTTTGTAACGGGACGGAATCTTGCAACATTCACAAAATGGAGAGGGCTTGACCCGGAGCTTGACAGCCAGCATCAAACCCCGCTTCAGAAGGAATTTGTATTTGGATTAAACCTTGAATTTTAATTTTTAAATAAAGATTGTATGAAATATTCAATAGGCAAACACACTATCATGCTGCTGTTTATACTTTTATTCACAGCATGCGCTAAAGACCTCCTCGATGAAAAGCCTCCTCATCTGATTACTTCTGAAACCCTGTTTACAAATGTTGCAGGATTTGAAGCAGGGTTAAATGGCCTGTACGCTCAGGTCAGAAGGGAGAGAGAACCGTCACACGGCGACCATTCAATGGGTGGAAGCATGTTTATGTTCGGAACAGATAATGTAACTGTCAATCACCAGGATATTGGCTTCATAATGACAGCTATGCTCTGGAAAAACATCAATAATCCTTTGGAACCTGAAAATGAAAAAGTTTTTATATGGTTATATGGCATAGTAAATGATGCGAATACGATCATAAACCAGGCTGAAAAAAGGAATGATATTAACTGGTCGGGAAGCGGCAATCCTGATGACACGAAAAACCGTGTTATTGCGGAAGCAAAGGCAATTAGGGCATGGGCGTACAGGCATCTGACTTTTGGATGGGGCGATGTGCCGCTTGCCCTCGAACAATCCTCCGGATCAACAATTAAAACAGATTGGGAGAGAACACCAAGAAGCGAGGTAAGGGAACAAATTTTGAAGGACCTGTTGGAGGCTGAACCTTATGTAGGAGTGGAACCTTCACTCAGAGGAAGGATAACCAAGGGAGCTGTTCAACACTACATTGCAGATATGTACCTGACAATGGGAAATCCGACCAAAGCTCTCGAATGGGCCAATAATGTCATCAACACACCTCAGTACAAACTTGTCACGCAAAGATACGGTATTAAAAAAGACAAGCCTGGTGTTCCTTTTATGGACATGTTCCTCGACGGGAATTCAAACAGGGAAGAAGGAAATACAGAAGCGTTATGGGTATTCCAGTTTGCATTGAAAGTCACCGGAGGTGGTGAGTGTATGATCAGGCGTATTCATCTTAGCCGTTTCTGGAATCTCAAGGTTAACGGTGTCACAGCACTCGTTCATACCTTTGACAGGGGAGGCCTGGGCTACTCAAGATTTACATTCACAAAATGGGCGCTTGATAATTACGAGAAAAAGGATGACAGATTCTCCCCTTATGCAATCAGAACATTTTATATACTCGGTGATGCCGCAACAAATGCGCCGTATGCGAAAGACAACCTTCCCTCAGGCTACCATTACGGCGACACTATCAAATGTAAATGGAATCCCGATATAACATATGATAACAGGGGAAGATTCGACTGGCCATACTCAAGGAAAGCAGAAGGGGTCAATCCGGAAAATATGAACGAGAAATTTATGAACAATGACCAGGTTTATCTCAGACTTGCCGACACCTACCTGCTCAAAGCAGAAGCTGAGTTTAAACTGGGACGCCCACAGGATGCAGCAAATACACTGAACATAATCAGGAGACGATCCAATGCAAGCGAGATCACATCCGCACAGGTCAATCTTGATTTTATTCTTGACGAAAGGTCGCGTGAGTTGTTTCTTGAAGAACACCGCCGCTGGACCCTGCTGAGAACGCACAAATTCATTGAACGTACAATGGCTTACAACAAAAATGGAGGCCAGAATCTTTCAGCCAGAGACACGATCTATCCAATTCCTCAGTCAGTTATTGACGCTAATCTCACAAAGGAAATGCCTCAGAATCCGGGATATTAAAGATCCGGTGATTTGGAAAAATTTAACCCGTCTCCGGAACTTATTCCAGGAGACGGGTTATTTATGACTATCAGATCCTATTATATCATAATTCATATAATAATTTATCTCATAATTTAAGATGAAAAGATTTTTTTACATCATTACAATCCTGGTATTATCAGTCAGCGCGTCTTCAGGTCAGAATCGCAAATCGGAATCGAAAGAATCCTCATTTCAGAATAATTCATTTTACCCTGTAACTTCTTATAATCACGAATTCAAAAAAAAGAAACCCAGGAATGTGATCCTGATGATCGGCGATGGTATGAGCATTCCACAGATTTATGCTGGTTTGACGGCTAACAAAGGTAACCTGTATCTTGGCAACTTCAGGCATGCCGGTTTTTCCAAAACATTTTCAGCAAACAAATATATAACTGATTCAGGAGCCGGCGGAACTGCCATTGCCACCGGCCATAAGACAAACAACTCATCGATAGGGGTCGACAGCGAAAACAGAGCGGTGCCATCTGTCATTGAAATTGCCCGTGCAAACGGAATGGCAACCGGTATTGTTGTGACGACCAGCATCCTCGATGCAACGCCTGCAGCATTTATTGCCCATGTTCCCGACAGGGATATGTCCGACGATATAGCCGTCAGCTTTACTGAAAACGGTCCGGATGTATTCATCGGGGGAGGGATCGAACATTTCAAAAACCGTGGCGACGGACGTAACCTGCTGGCAGAATTGTCGGCAAAACAATATCAGGTGTGCGATACAATTACGGAAGTGGTTAAGGTAAAAAGCGGCAAACTGGCAGGTTTTCTAACTGAAAACAGGGTAGACAAAAGGGGCGACCAGTTGCCCGTGACCACCGGGATTGCTCTCGACATACTTGATGACCAGAAAGAGGGCTTTTTCCTGGTCGTGGAAGGGTCGGAGATTGACGGTGGCGGACATGAGAACGATATGAAATATACCATCGAAGAAATGCTTGATTTCGACCGGGCAGTCGGTAAAGCGCTTGATTTTGCATCGCGCGACGGACACACCCTTGTTGTTGTCACAGCTGACCATGAGACCGGCGGACTCACCCTGGTTGATGGTGATATTCTCTCCGGGAAGGTTACCGGACGTTTCTCAACATCCGGCCATACAGCTCTAATGGTCCCTGTCTTTGCTTATGGGCCTGGCGCCGAAAACTTTGGAGGGATTGATGACAACACAGCGTTTTTTAATAAGTTTATAAAATTATTGAACCTGAAGCACTAAACCATTAAACACCAGTAATGAGATCAGTTCTTTTTTCAGCCATATCCCTTCGTGGATTGATAATCTTTCTTTCAGTCACCATTTTATCATGTTCAGCAAAACATGAGTCAGCATCTGTTCAGTTGCTTGATGAGGGTTGGATAATACAATCCTCGGTGAAGGCAGGACAATCAGGAGCAGAGTTATCGAATTCTTTCAACACTTCCGCTGACTGGTATCCTGCTGAAGTTCCGTCAACCGTATTCGGCTGTCTTGTGAAAAACGGTGTCTATAAAAATGTTTTCTATGGTAAAAATCTTGAAAATGTCAATCATGAACAATTTCAATGTTCCTGGTGGTACAGGAAAAATTTCAAGACCGGTAACATAAAATCCTCTGGTTATTTTCTTGAATTTGACGGGATCATATACAGAGCCAATATCTGGCTGAACGGAAGACAAATTGCTTCAGCAGACACATTAAAGGGATCATTTAGGCAGTATTCTCTTGATGTCAGCAGCATTATAAGAAATGATGCCGATAATTTCCTTGCCGTTGAAGTGTTTCCTCCTTCGGCAGGCGACCTGACAGTTGGATTTGTCGACTGGAATCCTGAGGCTCCCGATCGGGGAATGGGAATCTGGAGAGAAGTCCGGCTCCGTTCCACAGGAGATGTCTCGCTCAGATACCCATTCGTTCTAACCAGCCTTGATACTGCCTCACTTAAGGAAGCCAGTCTGACCATAACCTGCCAAGCGACAAACAACAGTGACAGAGAATTGTCCGGTCTGGCAGAAGTCGTCATTGGTTCTGAGATCAGCTTGAAGCAAAGAATAATTTTTAATCCCGGTGAAAAAAAGATCATTAAATTCAGTCCTGATGAGTATCCGGAACTAATTGTCCAGAATCCCAGAGTATGGTGGACTCACGACCTGGGCAAGCCTGAATTGTACGATATGAAGTTACAGTTTGTGACTGGCGGCGACCTGAGTGATGAGGTAAATACAAAATTTGGGATAAGAGATATTTCAGTTTATTCATTCTCAGAATATGGCCGGGAACATAAAGGATTCATTCTCAATGGCAAAAAGATCCTGATAAAAGGAGGGGGATGGGTCGATCAGCTCTTCCTGATGCCGGATTCATTGAAACTGGAGCGCCAGATCGAGTATGTAAAACATATGAATCTGAACACTATAAGGCCGGAAGGCTTCTGGGGCAACAATCATGACCTTTATGATATTTGTGACAGGGAGGGTGTGCTGATTATGACAGGCTGGAGCTGCCAGTGGGAATGGCCGGAATATTGTGGTAAAAAGGAATGCGACGATCTTTATGGATGTGTTCAGACACCGGAAGAAATTGAACTTGTTGCCGCATCATGGAGAGATATGGTAAAATGGCTCAGGAACCATCCATCCATATTCATGTGGATGACAGGAAGTGATATGCTTCCTCTTCCCGCACTTGAAAGAAAATACCTGGAAATACTGGCCGCTGAAGATCCGCAAAGGCCCATGATTACCTCTGCGGCGATGAGAAAAAGCAGCATTTCAGGATGGTCGGGGATGAAAATGGAAGGACCCTATGAATATGTACCGCCCGTTTACTGGTATATCGATACGATTCATGGCGGAGCTTATGGTTTTAATACCGAAACAAGCCCAGGGGCACAGGTTCCACCTATTGAATCTTTACGCGAGATGATTCCTCCCGAATCTCAATGGCCGGTAAATGATACATGGGAGTTTCATTGCGGGAGAAATGAATTCCAGACTCTCGACCGCTACAATACTGCAATGAACGAGAGATTTGGCAAACCCTCTGACCTGGAAGAGTACTGCATGAAAGCGCAGTTACTGAACTATGAATCGATAAGGCCGATGTTCGAAGCTTTCCAGGTAAACCGTTATACGGCAACCGGAATAATACAATGGATGCTGAATTCTTCATGGCCTAAGCTCATATGGCAGCTTTATGGCTATGATCTTCTGCCAAATGCGGCGATGTACGGTACCAAAAAGGCGCTTGAACCCATTCATGCAGTTTTTGATTATGGGAAAAACGAAATTGTTGTATCTAATTCATCGCCTAACCGTTTTGAAAATCTGAAACTTAAGGTAAGATTAATAAATCTCGATATGGAAGAATTACTGAACAAGGATTTTACCTTTAGTCTTTCCGGGGATGAACATAAAACCATTTTCAGTCTCCCCGGCGATATCCGTGGTCTTGATCCGACCTACTTCCTCGACCTGAGAATATTTTCCGAGGTTAATCAGGTTTTGTCAATAAATCAATATGTTCTGACAAGTACAAAACACGAATTCGACTGGAATAAGACATATTTTGTCCACACACCGGCAAAAAAGCACCAGAATCTGCGTGAAATAAACAATTTGCCTCCCGTACAGCTTGTTTCTGGTTTTAAATTCTCACCTGACAAAGAGAGGATGAGTCTGGCTGTGGAATTGGAAAATCCTTCCGGACAATTAGCCCTCTCGGTCGAGATCATGATCCTTGACGCTGAAACAGGGCATTTCATTGCACCTGTTTATCTTGATGATAATTATTTTTCACTTTTGCCGGGAGAGAAAAGAAAAGTCTCGGGATACTGCTATTTAGAAGATCTGGAAAACAAATCTTTAAAACTAAAAATCAGCGGATTAAATATCCAAGTGCAAGAGCCGGTGAAATTGACACCCTTAGCAAACTGACCACCCAGTGCAAATCCTGTCCGGTCAAAATTAGATATTTCTTTGGTAAAGCGATTTTGCTCAAACCGTATTAAAAATGTTGCAACTTTTGTCCGTTTGGGGTACCTAGAGGCACAAGTGGTCAGAATTGACCACTTGTTTCATTTTATAACATCTTTCTAATTTTCCTATCTAGACCGGTTGCAACTCTCACTTCTTATTTTCATGAACCAATTAAAAAGTATTATCTTTGAATTATGATTACAGGAAATTCCATATTATTTAAACTTAAAGAGTTAAAGCCAACTCTCAAGAAGGAATTTTCTGTTAGTGAAATAGGTCTGTTTGGATCCTTTTCCGATGGAACCTTTTCTGAAGACAGTGATATAGACTTGCTTGTGGAACTGGAAAGACCTATTGGATGGAAATTCTTTTCACTTGAACTTTATCTTGAGAAGGTTTTCAATCGCAAAGTGGATCTAGTCACTAAAAGTGCTTTGAAAGAATCAATTAAGGATACTATACTCAATCAAGTCAATTACGTATAAATTGAAGAAAGAGGACCGGACTTATACCATGTATCTTGAAGACCTTCTCCTGGCAATGAATAGGATCGCTGAATATATAGAAGGTCTTACATTTGTAGATTTCAAAAAAGACTATAAGACAGCTGATGCAGTAATAAGAAATTTTGAAGTAATCGGAGAAGCAGCAAGGAAATTACCCTCGGAGGTTAAAGAAAAGTATTATGAGGTTCCATGGAATGAAATGTACTTATTGAGAAATAAGGTGTCTCATGAATATTTTGGAATAGATTACGAAATTATTTGGGATATTGCTTCTAATTATTTGCCTGACAATAGAAAACAGATAGAAAATATTCTATTTTTATTAAAGAAGAATTACATGTGAGTTGTTCCAGCTTCTGCCCCTAAGTCTAAGGATGAATGTTTGGTTCCTACAAGCGGTATTATCCAGGGGTTTCCCTGAAATCTAAATATTGATCCCCCGATGCCATAATTAGCTTTTTATAATAACGATTCCTTTGTTTGAACATCTTCTCAAAGTAATCAATTTTTGAGTCACGGTAGTCAAAAATTACAGGAGGATTTCCTGAATGTTGAATACGACCGATGTATTGAATCAATTTCCCTTCAAAAGCAAACGGGTATGCAACTATCAAACATTCCAGATTGTTTAAATCGATACCTTCTCCAAAATACTGTCCAGTTGAAATCACTATTTTATAATGGCCTTGCTTTAATTGTTCCATTTTACTTTTCCTGCTGCTTTCAGAATCTTCTCCATGAATTGTAATTGTTTCATATTTATCCTTTAGGTAAAGATTCAGTATGTCGACATGTGCCTTCCGCTCTGTCAATATCAGAAATGTTTTAAATCTCTCTGAGTTATTTTCAACATCATCGATTATCAGAGAATTCCTATGAGTATCATGAATCAAAATTCTTGAAATAGTTTCATATTTATCAATCCTATAGTCGAATGGAGCAAAAAGTTTCGTCTCCCTTATGTTAATTTCAACCCTGATTTTTTTCTGACTTATTTGTTCAATCTGGTTAGCTGTGTAAAGAACCTTTCCTATGTATACATAAATCAGTTTTTCATCATTGTTCTTCCGTTTAGGAGTGGCTGTCAGTCCATACAAATAATATGAATTGAAATTAACTATAGCTTCTCTGAAGGATTTTGCAGGAATATGGTGACATTCATCTACAATAATAGTCCCAAAATTGCTTGAAATTTCATCAATCTTTTCATTTCTCGAAAGAGATTGAATCATTGCAACAGTAATTTCTTTCCCGACCTTAAATTTCTGACCCCCAATTTGGCCAATGTCTTTCTTCGGAATTTTCAAAAAGCTTTGAATCCTGTCCAACCACTGATCGAATAATTGCTTTCTATGAACGATAATTAATGCAGGTTGCCTCTTTTGAGCAATTAATTCAAGTCCGATTATTGTTTTGCCTGACCCTGGCGGTGATACAATAACACCGAAGTCCTTATCCAAAGTTTTTTCAATTGCTGTCTCTTGCTCAGGTCTTAATTCAATATCAGACTCAAAATCAACAGGATTTAATTTTCTTCTATTATCAATAATTTTAAAAGACAGACCCTCTTTTTTGCAATGGGCGATCAGATTTGCTGCAAATCCTCTTGGTAAGATCACTCCGTCTGGCGTTTCTTCAATCAGCCTGAAGTATTTTTCAGTATCAAATGTTGACTTACCCATATTCTTTTTAACCAGAAAGTCTGAATTGAGAAAATTCAGATTCTCTCTTATAAATTCAATAAGTTTCCTGTTTAGATGAAGCCGCTTAAGATACATCTGACCATTAATAACAATCTCAGTGGCAGGATGAGAAGCAGCATCAAAACTCGATTTGAAAAAATCTTCAACCTTCTCGTTAGAAATTTCCTCATAGACTGATTTAAAATTATATGTCGTCAACTTGCAAAAGCTCTTTAAAGCTTCAAGTTGATTATTATATGGCTGCATGTTTACTGGATCCAGAAATGCAGAATTGAAGCTCATAAGAGCTTTCCCATTCAGTGGAAGTGCAATAAGATTTCCCATACCTTTTCCTGAATGAAAATTCTGATTTGGGAATAATCTATCAAAACTTGGTTCTTTGTCATATGACGAGATAATAGATGCTTCTCTTAATAGTTCATACATCATATTCCTTGTCTTTTCTGAAGGGAGATTTTCTTCAAAGAATATCCAGAGATGACCACCATTTCCAGAACGGGATCGCTCAATATAGGAAGGTATTTTATGCCTTGAACAAACAGTATATAATTTAATTATTGATTTTTTCCAGTTACACTCATCAAAGTCAGCAGCAATGAAAAATGATGTATTGTCTTCGAGAAGTGGGTATACACCAATGGTATCAATACCTTTTAAATGCTGAAGTAAAACTTCATCAACTAATGGCTGATAATCTTTCTTTAAATAGTCTTTAAAGTTTCCTCCATTCGATTTGTATTTGCGATAATCAGTCCAATCAATTTTGTAAGCAGGCATATATCCGGATTTGCCTTCTTTTTCCCATCGGATTGCATAAACGTCTTGCCTTCCTTTAAAAAAAGATTTATAAATATCAATATCAATAGAGGTATTATTCACATTTAAAAGCTCTTATAGTTCAAATTTAAATAACGAAGATACAAATCTAAAGGATAAAAGACAGCCATTAGGTTGCAACTTTCGTCCGTTCGGGGTACAGAAAAAAGAGCGAGAGTGAGAGCGAGAGCGACACTCTCGTCTTTTCTCCTCGCTCCCGCTCTCACACTTCCACACTCACACTTAAAATATTCTTATATTTACTAATGTGTCTCGCCGAAATCAATTTTTATTTAGTAACCTTTAAATCACTCGTGTTATGTTTGATTTTTGATAAAACTCGATTATCAGAAAGTCAAAATCATTTTGCATTCTGATAAGAAAACTTCTTTTATCAAGGAAGTGATGACAGAACTACCAACGAGGATTGCAACTTTAAAAATTAGAGAATCAACTTTTCCCCTGTTGTCTCCAATGTATATTCTTTATTTATTTTAGTAGGTATGCAGGGATTATCGATATTTTCGGCATACATAGCTTTTGATTCTTTTCAATTTTGACTTTATTTAATAAAGGTTTCCCATTCGTAAATTTTATCCTGGGCCGATCGGGCATCTTCAGCATTGGGCAAGAGCAATAAATATTTTTTCATATTAAGAATTGCTAATTCATATTTCTCGGCAACCGCTGCAATTAATGCGTAATTATAGTAACTATTAGGACTGGAAAGCGGGTTTATAGCAATTGCCTGATCATAATAGTTTATGGCTTGATCATAATTCATTTTTTCATTTATCGCATTACCTTGTATTAAAAGTTTTCTTTGTTCTTCGCTAATCTCAGGTTTTTCAGCTAACTTTTGATAGTCGGCTGCAATGATTTTAAAACTTTCTAAATCCCCCGCGTAGTATTTCACCGCAAATCGATGCTGCATATAAAAAAATAAATCGGCTACCTCCTTACCATCGCAGGTAAGTAAATGATCTCCCACTCGTACATATTGCATCCACCTGGAATTTCCGATGCGATCATAGCTAACTCCAATATAGTAGCTTAACTGCCTGTTAACAATATCTTTATAATTAATGTATACGGTATCTTTTGAGAGATTTTCTTTACCTGAGGTAAACATAATATACCGATCGGTAATATTAAGGTTCCTTAAATCTTTTAAAGTTAGTTTAGTGCTAAGATTTTGGTAGGAGTTTATTTTTGTAATTGAATAGTAGTTTGTATTCTTTTTTAAGTGATCAATAAGTTTTAGCCTGGCAGCTTCGTAGGTTAATTCGCTGTTTATTGTTTTGGGTATGTAGGGATGATCAATATATTCGGAATATTTTGCATTTACATCATCTGCCCATTTATTGACTGCATTTGAAAATTTTAATACATCTCCTGATGAAACCTGTTGGGAATATGCTCCCGGCAAAAAAACAAACAGAAATAGCATATGGATTAAGCACTTAAAACTTCTTACACTTGAAAATTTATTAATGAATATCATGTTTCTTATTTTATTGCTGCCACCTTGTGTTATTAAAGTTACCTTAATCAATATACTGTTGTACTGACATAATTTTCAACTCCAAATTAAACAATTTTTTTATCAGACAATTCCATTATCAGGAAAAGATTCTCTTTTTGCTCAAGATCTTCCTAATCAACAAGATTTCATTACTTCCGAAGCTTTATCGCATAGGGTTTAAATACCTTGACCCAAAAGATCAGAAAAAAAATTTTGTGAAATTGTTTGTGAAACGCCTCTTATTCCTAGATTTGTACATATTCAATTAGACATTTATTAAATATTTTTTAGGATTAAACTCATGTTGTCATGACAGTAAAACAAACAAAGTTTTTTTCCTATTCAAGATTGATTTTCTCGGTTCTCATCAGTTTCACGGTGTCAGGACAGAATGCTCAGTCAGGTAACGTGATGAATTCAGCAAATGGAATTGCTGAAGGTATAAACAAAAAGGGTAACGATGCAAAAGCTAAATATGCTGAAAATATCGACAACCCGTATGTTCCTTTCACGATCAATGAAGAATATACTGTTGAATCAACAAAAGAGATGCTAACTCTCATTTTAAAAGATATGAACTGGCAATTTTCAATATGAAGAAATACCTGAAACCTGATGCACCTGATGCTGAAGCAGCACAGGATAAAATTTATGAATGGGAAGCGCTATCAAACAGAAACTATTCAGATTTATGAAAGCAAATGGTCCTGTCATAATCAGTATTTTCCTGTTGATGATCTGTATATCTTCGCCAGGATTTGCGCAGCCCAATCCACCGACACCCACTTGTGCGGTTTGTGGAGGGAAAAACGGTGTGCATTCCACAACATGCCGATATTATAATCCCCCGTCTGGTACAGGTGCTAAGGCCAAAACAAATGCCACGTCGGGGCAGTTTCAGCAACTGAATATGCTTATTGATCTATTCAACAGCCCTGTTGATAACAGTTCAGCAGAAGCAGAGAAAGAAGCGGCAAGAAAGGCAGCCATTGAGGCAAAAGAACGAGAAGATAATATCAGGAAAGAACGTCATGAAAAGGTAATGCAATCATTTAAATCACTTGATGATCCTAATAACGCCCGTCCTGTTGAGAAGTCTGCTTCGGGCCTGTCCCTTAAGCCATTGCCTTCTGCAGGTGCTCCAATGACACAGGAAGAGAGGGAAAGACAAAAGATCATCGGTAATAAAGCTAAAGTCACCTGGAACTATGATGATTTTTCAAATATATCAGCAGACAACCGGATACCAGTTGCAAAGCCGGAACCTGAACTTACAGAAAACGAAAAGCTGGTAAACGAGATGATTGCAAAAGTGGAAGCAAACGGGGGGAGGCTGGCCGCAATTACCGGCCGTTATATCATAAATGTTAAAGACGGTGTAATGAATTATCTCGACGATGCCACCTACGCCGTCACGAGTGGTAATAGCTATTTAATGAAGGAGACCGGCGAGTTCGACGTTAAAAAGATCACTGTAAATGCTTTATATAAAACGGCAGACCAGACTGCAAAAGCATATTATGAAAATGCAAAGGACGATTTAACCGGTGCCCTGAAGAATGCTGGCATAGGTGTAATGAGAGATGCCACATTAGATAAGGTGCAATCCTATAAGTATTTTGAAAACCTGTCAGCTGCCTGGAGGCAAATCCGTTAAAAAGCCAGCCAATGAAAAGCTATATTCTACTCTTACTCGGATTTATTATTCTTGTGCAGCCAGACGGACATGCCCAGGTCAAGCCGTTACGTTATGAAGTACTGCTAAATAACAGGATGTTAGGCGATTCAATAAAAAACAGGGCGCTTACCACTTGTCTTGATGTCTCGCCAGAAAATTTAATAACCTTATCAGACGGTTCCCAGGTATATCTCCTGGGATGGGGCGGTATTACATCCATCGGTAATAAGAGCAATCAAAATATAAACTCATTGGCTTATTCCTCTGACGGTCTCCTGTTTGCTATTATTGGCAATTATTTATGCCATATCGACAAAGATGGTAACTGGAAAAATCTTGTCAGGCTACCTTCTTCGCAAATGTCAATCTCAAGCGGGAGAGATGTGATTTACATTTATGATCATATTTCGGCAAGCGGGAAATATAATGCATACCTTCTGGCAAAAGGAGGCAAATACAGGAATCTTTTCACCTCACCAAAACCAGTTAACGGAATCTGTGAAATGGGTGATTCAATATATATCGCTGTTGAAAGCGGAATATATTCCTATTCACACCAAACAAGTAAATTGATCTTTCTATTTGCATTGGAAAAAGAAAATATCATTACTTCCCTGTCAGCAGATACGGAAAAGCGCATATTATATTTCTCAACAGCAACTGGTATTTATGCACTAAAAAACCGTTCGCTGGTTAAGATCTCTGCCGATTTTCCAAATTCAATCATAAAATCCTCCGGAGCCGGATTACTGATTTTTAACCCATTGGAGAATGATATCCTGCATATTGTTAATGTAGATGAATCGATTGAATTTTAAAAACTTCTTGTTTTTACAGAAAAATTGAAATCCAAATTGAAACAACAGGTTGCAACTTCCGTCCGTTCCGGGTACAGAAAAAAGAGCGCTCACACTCACACTGGAAATTTTTCTTATATTTACTTTGTGTCTCGCTGACATAAATCTTTGTTTATTAACCATTTATTCAATCGTGCTATGTTTTCTCGAAGAAATTTCCAGGATGTTGTTTAGCCTGATCAAACTTTTAGACAAAAACTAATCACAAGAAGTCAAAATCGACCTCTTGTTCCATTCTATAACATTCAGAAACCCTCATTAATTCTATGGATGAGATGTTTCGGAAATTTGAAGGGGAGGGTTGCAACTTTTAAATCTGTCTCATCTGTGTTCTATTACTCTTGGAAAATAGTTGATGAATATAGCAGAAATTAGTCTTTCAGCTTTTTACTGAATTGGATTCTTTTATTTAAATCCTATTTTCATAAGAATATTCTCAAACCGTGGATCACCATGTAATGGTTTGAAAAGAGGCTCCACATTAAGCCAGTACATTTCCACTTCATGATCAGAGTAAGCCTTTTCAAGCATCTTAAGTGCATTGTCGTTTTCACCCATTGCAGTATAAACTGAGGCCGTAAAAAATGAAGGGCTCCCTACTGCTGCTGATTTACTTTTAGTCAGCAATACACTAAGGATGTCTGAAGTACGATTATTCTGACCAGTTTTATGATAAGCAATTCCCATCAGACCTAAATTATAAGGAATTTGATCTTCCAGTTTCTGGTCTGCACTCCATGTTTTAAATAAATCCACAGCCTTATCATATTTTGCCGTGTAAACAAATAATCGCAAATATTCAGTAAAGAGAAAATCAACATTCGGGAAAAGTTGATAGGCAGTTTCCATTGTCTTCAATGCTCTGTCCGGCTGTCCATTATAATAATAAACCAAAGACATCTCAGCCCAATTAAAAAGAGAATTTTTATCTGTCTTTAAAGCCTGTTCCATAATCAAAAATGCTTCATTGTATTTCCCTGAGGCTAACAGATAGTCTGAAATGAAACCTTGTAAGCCAGAATTGGATGTTTTTCTTTTGATCGTCTTCCGGTTTGAGGGGTCTGTTAACTCCAGGTTCTTTGTATATAAATTCTATGCCCCGGAGCGGGCCCCCCATTTCATTTTCAAGAAGTGCTTTGTCATCAACATCGAGTTCATGAATCTTTACAGGTAATATTCTGCTGGCTATGTTTCCACTGGAAATTCTGATATCTCTGCCGAATTGATCCTCCCTTGCCATTTTATGAAAAGCAACCAGCTCATTTTGCCATGCAAAACTTTTGGTATCACAATAGGTTTGAGAGATGATGGGAATGAATATGAGGCACTTTAGCTTATCTTTCAAAGAGGCATTTACATCATGTGTTTCTAATAATCCATCATGCGGGTTAATATCAAAATAGACGCTGATTTCCTCTTTAAACGTTGATTCTAGTTCTGCCTTAAGATTATAAACAAATTCAGTCACCCAATGATCGTTTTTATTGTCCTTCTGACGATAACTGATAAAGATGTCGTATTCGAATCCCGGGACTATGCTTGCCATTAAGTAAACTATTGGGGAACAATAAGAAAATATTCACTAAAAGCTTAAATATTAGTCTATTACTATTTCATTTCTTAATTTATTAATATTGAACAAATAGTACCATATAAGAGGTCGTTTTCAAAACCTACAGTTTGTTGCCTGGTTGCAACTTTTGTCCGTTCGGGGTACTGAAAAAGAGCGAGAGTGAGAGCGAGAGCGAGTAGCTTAAACAAACCTCTCACTCTTTATTCTCAATCCTCACTCTCACACTCACTCTGATTTAGTAACTTAGCTCTGTTTCTCGCTTTTCTTCTATTAATAGTGCTAATCTGTTTAATTATGTTCGATTTTCAAAAATTAGATGTCTATCAGAAAGCCAAAGAATTTAATAAAGACATCACAAAAACCCTGGCTTCCAAAACTTTTGACAGAGTGACAAATGATCAATTACGACGAGCTTCATTTAGCATCATGTTAAATATAGCTGAAGGATCATCGAGATTTTGCAACAAAGATCGAAGGAACTTCCTTGTTGTAGCCAGAGGAAGTGTATTCGAATGCTATTTTAGAATATCTCTATGAGATTAATGAATTAAGGCACTGTTTACGGTTTTATAACCAGGGATGAGGTAATTGAAAAAACAGAACCGCTCCTTTCAAAATCGCTTCAACTTGATGAAAATTCATCGATGGCTCATGCAACTTCAGGAATGCTCGATTTATGGTACAAATGGGATTTTGACTCAACTGGAAAGGAATATGAAATGGTTCAACTTAGTCCTTCCGGTTTCACTCAATATCCATTTTTCACAGCTTACCTGATACCACTGGGAAAATTGATCAAGCTATAGAACTGGTTGAAAAAGGTCCAGGATAAAAATTCAACAATGGAAATAATGTTGTTATAGATCGGCTTGAATTGGTTTTTACCTTCATCAGGTTCAATTCACCTGAAAAGATCCTGGAATTTTATGACAACGCAGAGTTTATGAAAACCGATGGAGAACTTCCTCTGATTAAAAGGTGGTTGGGGATAGTAATCAACCAAAATGTCAAAGAACAAGGTAATTTATTTAGTATCAACAATTTATTACGCATCAGTAGTATTTTTGATTTATTTATATGTTAAAAAAATCACCCTTTCAGTTAAAGTTAATAGATTGTACTTCATGTTCAGAAATTTTATTGGCTTTTACAATTTTTCATAAATATATTAGAACCACTTTGTTGGATTTTATGTTATGTCGATTTTATACTTAATACTGGCAGGTGAGAATGATTTAGAACTTGTTGAGGATATGGACCAAGATAGTATGGACTGAAATCGTTGTCAAAATTTGCGGACAGAACAATTAAATCTATATTATATTCATTCGATATTTTAATTGTCTCGCCCGGAAAGTCTTTATTTTGACATATCGCAGACTGAAATACAATGTTGTCATTGTGTAACTGGTTTTTGATTTTGTCCATGAACATGACAACTTCTTTTCTGTAAGTATGGTACTCCTGTTCATTGAGTCCAAGCAAAAAAAGTTCCGAATTGTTCTTCTCAATTATTGGCCTTGCATACAAGTACTTCTTTAGCATCCCTGGTTTAATCCTGACAGGGAATAAAACTTTCTCAAAATCAGTTTTGCTCCAATTCCCTGGTATCGTTAAAACCGGACAAGTAGCATTTTTTACTACTCTGTTTGCTTCCGAGCCAATAAATAAATCTCGCATTCCCGATGTACCATGAGTACCCATAACTATAAGACTGAAATTTTCTTCAAGAGCATGTTGGCATATAAGGTCAGATGGATTTCCCTCCATAATCTTTCCTGTAACTTTTATACCAGACTCCTTGAAAATAATGTCTGTAAGTTCTTGAATTTTTTCCCCAACAGTTGAGAAAATATTTGGAGTCATACGAAAATCAGATGAAAATCCCTTCACTGGAGGAGATGAAAATCTGTCAACCACATTAAGAATTGTAACAGTGGCATCTTGCCGTTTAGCAATAGCTATACCTAACTTTAATGCACTTTCTGAGAGATCAGAATAATCAGTTGGTATTAAAATTGAGTCTATTTTGGTTTTCATAAAAAATTAATTAATAGTAAATTATGAAAGTATAATTAAGCAAGTATTTCTCTTGTACTTTCAAGCGCTGAATCTGTTCCAAGAATATGCAGGATATCACCTGTCTTAAGATAAGTCTCCTCATGGGGAATGAACATATAAGTGCCTCGTTTTACCATGATAAGGATAGCATCCTTATGGAGTGAGATCTCCAGTACCTTTTGCCCATTTATTAAAGGATTGATTATAAGGATCTCTTCAATATTAAAATTCTCAAATGTTTCTACAAGGGTATGATACGTAGTTGGTCTGACGATCAGATTTTCTATTGTGGTAGCCATTACTCTTCTTACATCTATTGTTTCAACATCGAGAGTCTTAAGCTTCTGTTCCACTTCCCTGTTATTGGTCAGGGATATAATCTTTTCGTGGTTGTACTCTTTTCTTAACATTTCACAAATGCGTATATTTAATTCATCTGATCCAGTATCAACAACAACATAATTGGATCCTTTTATCTTTAATCTATCGTAAGTTATCGGATCAAGACCATCTGAAAGACAGGACTTTATCCCTTTAGAAGATAATTCTTTGTATCTTGTTTTATCGATCTCAACAATTACTGATTCTTTACTATGAATGTTCAATCGCCTGGCAAGTAAAACCCCCTTACTACTTCCACCTACGATAATTGTCTTGTCTTCAGGCTGTTTGTCCCGACGATTTATTGAATTAAATAATACCGGTCCAAGAAAACAGGTAGCAATAGCCATTATAATAAAACTGGCATTTATTCCCGGAGAAATGACTCCCAATTCGAGACCTACTGCTGAGGCGGCAATGATAAGACTTAAACGGGAAGAAAGCAAAAAGCCGGCAGACAATGCCTTTCTTGTGCCAAATTGTTTCTTAAAAAGCAATGATGGGATTAACTTTATAGCAACCAGTAACAGTAACAATATTAAAAGGAAAGGGATAAGTGTAAGTTCAAACTCCTTCAGGGAGGATGGATCAAATTTTACTCCAACCATAATGAAGAAAATCGGTATAAAGAATCCATAACCCATCCCATCGAGTTTAACAAGCAATAAAGATCTTTCTTTATGCAGGAATAATGAGAGAAGGATACCACTTAGAAAAGCGCCTAGTAATATTACTTCAGGACTTATATACTGACTTATAACGACAAATATTAATAACAAAAAGATTGTTCCCCTGATACTTAGCTGTGAAGCGGCATGTGATAGCTGGAAAGTAATTTTTTTCAGTACAGATAAGTTCCTGAATCGATTTCCAAGCTTGTATAAAAGGTAAAAGAATGCGAAGAGAAAAAGGATGAATGTAATTTCTAACCTGAATCCGTTCTTTAAGATATAAGCTGTAAAAGTGAACAGAATGATACTGAGAATATCCGCTACAGCAGCTGTAATGATCATCATCTGTCCGAAAACGCCATTAGATTCCCCTCTGGTTTTAATGACAGGCAGGATTATACCAACTGAGGTTGTGACCATTATCAATGCGAAATACCAGTTATTTTTTATGTCAATCATATTCGACAAAGCAATAGCTCCGGAATATGAGAGAATTAATGTACTGATAAAATATACCACAGCTACAACCAGAGGGTTCTTTAAAAGCTTTGAGTAATTAAATTGTTTACGGGGGAAAGAACCTGTTACCTGATCCATATCTATTTCCAGACCACTTAGGAACATCAGAAAAATAAATCCGGTCAATCCCAAAAATTCCAGTATATTGATGCTTTCGGGACTTACATTTGAAAGCAGGAAACTGCCGGCAAAATAACCCAGAATAATTTCAACAATTACTGAAGGAATTCTTTTGATCCTGAGTATCGACAAAGCCATTGGAATTAACCATGCCAACCCCATAACGATTAATAAAGGGAAGTATTCAAAATGTAAAGAGATACTCAATAATAATCCCATAAAAGCAGTTTTATTTCCCTACCTGCAATGTAACAAATTTTTTGAAAATTTTCAGTTATCACAGACTGCTTTCATGATAGATTTTTCCTTGATATGCTCAAGCGAATCAGAAAATTATAACAGGCGTTCAGAATACTTTACCTGTATTGATATTTATCGGAGATTATTAACTTTGTTGTATAAGACGTAAACTTTATTAATTTAAAAAAGATGCACGGGATAATTACAATCGTTAACAGGAGTTCTTTTTGCAACAAAACCTGTCTTTTCACATGACAACAGATTTAATGTCAAAGAAGATTCTTTAAATTCTGCCATTTTGAATGATTTCAATAAAAAAATGATTGAGATTGAGCAGCAGAGATTAACGGATTCTATTAAGAGAGTAAAGTTAGAAATGCAGCATCTGGAAATTCATTCCGAATCTTTTTAACATTCTTGTAATCTATATTGTATTCAGGTACAGTATCCTATTTGTAAAATACATTTTTTCTGAAATCGAATCAGGAAACCTGAAAATTTCAGGATTTCTTGAGGATTGGCAATGCCCACATTTGGGATAATGAGGTTTCTTCTTTATGCATTCATGTTTGTTCTGATTTTTCCATATCTGCCCGTTTCCGAATCAAATATTTTTAAAGGAGTTTCTGTTTTTATTGGTGTAATATTTTCATTAGGCTCAACGTCAGCTATCTCCATTATGATTGCCGGTTTAGTAATAACTTATATGCGTCCCTTAAAGATTGGGGACAGGATAAAAATTGGTGATGTAACAGGGGATGTTATAGAGAAAAATATGCTGGTCACACTTTTGCGCACAATAAAGAATGAAGAAATTACAATCCCAAACTCAGCTGTTCTCTCAGGCAACACTCTCAATTATTCCACCAATTCGAAAAATGAAGGACTCATTATTAATACAACGGTAACAATTGGGTATGATGTTCCCTGGAAAGATATGTATCAGGCATTAATTGAAGCGGCGATAAGAACTAAACTGATAATTCCCGATCCAACCCCCTTTGTACTCCAAACCAGTCTTGATGATTTTTATGTTTCATATCAGCTAAAACCTTATACTAAAGAGGCAAATAAGCAGGCCGGGATATATTCAGAACTCCATCAGAATATTCAAGACGTATGTAACGAAAGAGGAATAGAGATTATGTCTCCTCTTTACAGAGCAGAACGAGATAGTAATCAGACTACTATCCCTGTAGATTACCTTGAAAAGAATTATAATGCACCCTCTTTCAGTATAAGTATTAAAAAAGATGAAGAGTGATGGAAGAACAAAATAAAAGTTTTCTGTTCAATCCTGCTGTTGCTTAACATAAAATTAAAAAAATAAATGGAGCTTTTCCTTTTACTTTAATTTATCGACCGGAATTCAATAGGCGTATGACCGGTTTCATTTTTAAACATCCGGCTGAAATGCCCCGGGTGTTTAAATCCTAAATCATATGCAATTTCTCCGATTGATCTACTCTTATCGAACATTTTCTCTTTGGCAATATCCATCAATTTTAACTGAATGTGATCCTGAGCTGATTTCCCTGTCTCTTTTTTAATCAGATCACCAAGATAATTTGCAGATAAAAATAGTTTCTCAGCACAATATTTTACAGAAGGTAATCCAAGGGTATGAGGCTTATCTGATTGAAAATAGTCAACCAGTATTGCTTCAAATCTGACCAGTATATCTTTATGAATATTATCGCGGGTAATAAACTGCCTGTCATAAAAACGGACACAATAATTAAGGAATAACTCTATATTGCTTATAATTAATGTCTTACTATGCTTATCAATGGCATGGTCCAGCTCATACAAAATTTTATTAAAGCTCTCCAGTATAATTTGCCTTTCACGTTCAGAAAGATGCAGTGCTTCGTTTACATCGTATGAGAAAAAGTTATAATCCCTGATGTGCTTTCCAAGAGAGGTTCCACGGATCAGATCAGGATGGAACGCAAGCGCCCAGCCTTTCGGCTGAATTGTTTTCATCTTTTCTTCAGTTCCCCATACCTGTCCGGGAGAAATAAACACAAGGGTTCCTTCCTGATAATCATAATTATTCCGTCCATAACTCATCTCACCGCATTTAATGTCTTTTAAAAAGATTATGTATAGTCCGGAATAATATCGGGCTGCCTGAACCGGTCCAGATTTAGATTGATCAAGAACACTCACCAGCGGGTGCAGCGTTTCCTGCCCTCTGATGTTATTGAACTGAAAAACGCTTTCCTGTTTTATAATCACATCCATAGTTTTCAATTTTTCTCCTGCAAAGTTATAGCTCTTTACATATAAATTCCTGACTCAAAATCACTTTCCGTAATAATGGTAAAAGAAACAGTAATTTATATAAATGCTCCCCACGTAATTAAGACCAATTTTGCATCGTAATAATTTTATTTTAAAAATCAGGCAATGCAAAAACGTAAATTAGGAAATACCGGGCTTGAAGTGTCAGCGCTGGGACTTGGCTGTATGGGAATGAACCACTCTTATGCTCCTTTCCCTGAAAAAAAAGATATGATCTCTATGATACGTAAGGCAGTCGAAAAAGGAGTTACTTTTTTCGATACCGCTGAAATCTATGGACCTTTCATTAACGAGGAACTTGTCGGAGAAGCTCTCGAGCCCCTTCGCAAAGAAGTCGTAATCGCTACTAAATTTGGTTTCGGATATGCATCGGAAGATGGGATTAAATACAGGAGCACCGGAGTTGATAGCAGTCCCGGAAATATTAAAAGATCTGTTGAAGGTTCACTGAAAAGGCTCCGGACCGAAGTGATAGATCTTTATTATCAGCACCGGGTCGATCCGAATGTGCCAATTGAAGAAGTAGCCGGAACCGTGAAAGACTTAATTAAAGAGGGAAAAGTGAATCATTTCGGATTATCCGAAGCCGGAGTTCAGACCATCCGTCGTGCACATGCAGTTCAGCAGGTTACCGCCCTTCAAAGCGAATACTCAATATGGTACAGAAAGCCTGAAACAGAGGTTATACCTACACTAGAGGAACTCGGAATCGGCTTTGTTCCATTCAGCCCTCTCGGCAAAGGATTCCTTACAGGTAAGCTGAATGAAAACAAAACATTCGAAAGTTCGGACATTCGCAATATTATTCCACGGTTTACACAGGAATCAATGAAGGCAAATCAGGGTTTAGTGGATTTACTTACGGTGATTGCCAGGCAGATGAACGCAACTCCTGCTCAGATAGCTCTTGCCTGGCTTCTTGCTCAAAAACCATGGATTGTTCCTATTCCCGGGACGACAAAGATGAACCGTCTTGAAGAAAACATAGGTGGAGCAAGTATTTCATTATCTGCTGAAGATCTAAAAAATATCAATTCAGTGCTCGACAAAATAAAGGTGATCGGCGACCGCTACCCTGAAGCGTTGGAAAAAGCCACGGGTCTTTAATATTGAAAACTAAAAAACAAGAAGTAACAGTGATTTCGGATTTAAATCCAAAATTCTTTAATATCCACCAATCAATTGATTTGATGAAATATCAAATGGCAACTTTAATCAGGAAAGCGCTATCGTTAGTTCTCTTTTTCACGTTTAGCTCTACACTATTTTCCCAGGAAAATGACAGCACAAAACACGTAAGTCATTTTGGTGGCACTGTTACTATAACCAATAAAGGGATATCCACAATACCCAATCTCACACTTGGTAAACCGGCAGCTCTATTTGCCATGTCTGTCGGCAGAAAAATCAGCTTTGAGCCCGAATTTCGTTTTGCGCTTGAAGGAAAACCCTGGTCATTCATTTTCTGGTGGCGATATCAACTGTATAAGTCCGACAAATTCATCACAAGAGTAGGGATAAATCCTTCGGTCTATTTTACAACTATTGCAACTGATGGAGTTCCGGCGGAAAAGATAATTGCCCAACGATCCCTTACCGGAGATTTATCGCCGACTTTCTTACTTAACAATAATATTAGTATTGGACTATATTACATGTACATACATGGTTTTGAAAAAGATGCTGCAATAAATACACAGTTTCTGGCTCTCAGACCCTATTTTTCCAATATTAAACTCACAAAACAGTTTTTTATGAGATTTTATCCTCAGGCTTACTATTTAAGGGTAGATGGAAATGAGGGATTCTACGTTTCTTCAACCCTGATTCTGGTTAGAAGAAATTTCCCTCTATCGCTTTCCTCAATGATTACAACACCCATTAAGACTAATATTCCGGCTGGCAGCAGCACTATCTGGAATGTCAGTCTGGTATATACTTTTAACAAAGATTATGTTGAAAAATATCATTAATGAAAAGACAAATTATGAATACTGAAAATTCAGGCAATTTTAAAAATCACAGATTCAGGTCTTTAGCAATCGGACAGGCTCAGGCTGACTTTGATCCTGGCGTTAAGGCACCTGTTCGCATTATTTACGTAGTTGATATTGAGAAGCTTATGAATACTAAAGGTTTCAAAGAACCCGGACTGAATGACCCTGAAGTTCAGAAATCATATTATTATGTTGATACCTGAATTATTGCCGGTAATGTTTATCTTTTTGCTGCTTCTCAAGGTCTGGCAGCATGGCTTCATAACTGTAATAAACAAGCTCTTAATGAAAAATTAAACTTGCGCCGCGATCAAAGGGTCCTATTTGGACAAACGGTTGGATTTATGGTATGAAAAACTCGTGGAAAATAATTCATCTGGTTGCAACTTTTGTCCGTTCGGGGTACAAAAAAGAGTGAGAGTGAGAGCGAGAGCGAGAGCGAGTAGCTCTGATTTAGTTACTTTTTCAAAGTTTGTAGTATTGCTCCCATCCCCTTCTTGGTCCTTTACCAACGAGCATTATATTGGCAAGAGGATTGTTGGTTATAACTTTCTTTTCCCTGTCGAACAATATTTTAGTATTTAACCTGGCAGCAATCACACCAAGATTGAACGCCTGGCTTAGCGGTCCTGCAATATGAAAGGGAGACCTTGCCTCTTCAAGACCCTTGCAAGCCAAAAGAAAATTCTTATAATGGTTTGAAGGACTTTTGGGAACCTCAGGAAGGCTTTTTGCCATCTCCTTTGCTTTTGAATCCGGTATGATCGACAAGGTTGCACCATGAGTACCACCTTTAAATGTCAGATCCTTACTGTACATAATCTTTCCAGGTCCTAATTTCCCGGGCTGAAGCTGACCATTGCTTGGTGCGGGAATATTTGGATCAATTGATGCCTCTCCTCCGTAACCTTTGGGAATAGGAGGCAGATTGTCCTGACCATCATACCATGTTATATCAAGTGGAGGCATTAATCCCCTGGCAGGGAACTTAAATTCGAGAGTCTCCGATTGCGGGAAGAAAAACGGATTCCATCCGGTTACTTTCGCAGGATTTACCTCGAACGGTAAACCGAGATCCAGGAACTGGTGCACGCTATCCATAATGTGTGCTCCCCAGTCACCGAGTGCCCCCATTCCGAAGTCGTACCAACACCTCCACTGACCATGCACATAATCGTGATTATATTCATGCTCATCGGCAGTTCCGAGCCATGTATCCCAGTCGAGGGTCTCAGGAAGTTGTTCCCTTACCGGATACTTAATTATATTGGTGTCCCACCCGTGCCAGCGGCGACTGGAGTTCATATGTCCAACAAAGGATGTCACATCTTTTATGATCCCGGCATCAACCCAGGCTTTAAACTGGAAATAATTAGCCTCTGAATGTCCCTGATTTCCCATCTGCGTAACTACTTTGTACCGCTTGGCTGCATTCATCATCAGCTGGACTTCACTAAAGGTTCGGGCCATAGGTTTTTCAACATAAACATGCTTCCCAAGGCTCATGGCTAGCATGGCTGCCGGGAAATGAGCAAAATCCGGGATCGCTATCAAACAGGCATCAATCTCATTTCCCATCTTATCGAACATAACCCTGTAATCCTGAAATCTGGGTACATTGGGATGTGCTTTGATCGAACCTGAAGTTGCTTCTGAGCCCATGTCAGTGTCGCAGAGAGCCACAATATTGCATTCTCCTGTCTTGTCAAACTCACCGATATCATTGCCGCCCTGAGCACCTATACCGATGCATGCCAGGTTTACCTTTTCATTCGGACTGATGGCCCTTGCAGGTCTTACTGCAGCTACGGAAGGCGGTTTTATAAGAATCGTTGGTAAAGTTGCTGCTGCTGCAGAGATCGTGATCGCATCCCTTAGAAATTTACGTCGCGAAAGATCAATTTTCTTCATTAGGTTTAAGGATTATATTTTTAGCAATAAGATGTCCTGCAAAGTAAAAAAAAAATAATGCTGTACAAAAGAAGTCCGACTTTAATTTCGGCTTTAATAAACCGTTTAAATTGCGCACCTCCAAAGCATTTACCATCTTTCTCTCATCGTATTGAATGTACATCCTGCCTTCCATGAAAGATGGATTTAAATAAACTTATAAATTCAGGAGAGAAGACCATTTAGCACTTTTAAAGATTGATTTTATCTGAATTTGAATGCAGGCTGCATCATTTCCTGTTCCTTTTTCAGTATCCCGATAGCATTTGCATTAATTCGCCATTTTGCCACAACAGAAATAATTTGTGCTAGAATTTCTTCCATTTGGTTTGTGTTTAACATAAAATATTCTCCGACACTTTTTGCCAGATCAAAATCCAATGCATTATTATCCATATCAATATTAAGCGCTAGACCATCTTTATCAATAGAAGGATTGATATCATAAGCTGGTGATAATCGCCATCCCTTATTTGATAATATAAATCCATGGTTTCTTAAGTGGTCATCGGTATTCGAGATTGAAATATTAAAAACCATCCGACGCCATAGTTGGTGTAAATCTTCCATGTTTTCCGTACCTGAATACTTAATAAATTCAGCAATTTCAAGATAACTGGCGTTCTTGTCTCGTAATACCTCTTCATGATTATCGGTCATTGTCATTGCAGATGCAAAATGTATCCTCTCATACCGGATCCGGTCAAACCTTTTCGTAAGAAATGTATTATAAGCTCCTGAGAATTTAGTTATACGTGATTCTGACATTCTAATACCAGCTTTAAGAGCTAGCCTGTATGCCAATAACTCCCATGCTGCTTTATCAATATTATCATTCTTAGAGGGAAATTTCGCAATCCATAAATTTTTTGAACTGTCAGTAAAATTTGCTTTAGGTCGAGCTCCCCCTAATGATGACCCAGGTGCAATTAGCATCAATATCCATTTTTTTATATGCTCATCGTTTTCATCTGATTCAATTATTCTCACCGCTTCTTGAAGTTCGCCAAGGGTAGTCCAGGGAGGGATTGTGGTACTTGATACTGTTTCTAAAAACGGACCATTTGGATCTAACTTAAATCTCAAGGCTCCCATTCTGCTATCATCATAAACTCCAAGAAGAAAATCAATATCATGCAATTTTACTGGTCCTCTTCCTTCTTCTCTTGCTCTTAATGGCTCTCTCCTTTGCATAAGGGTCTGACCCCATGAATCAGGCATTGAATCAAGGAATATACCGAAATTGTCCTTATTGTTGGGATACTGCGGTCCGGAATACCATCCAAGATCGGGATCGAGTAGCATTTGTTCATGTGAGGAGATCCAGTCCTTGTCATATTCAAAACTGAAAGTTTTTCTCCCTTTTCCAAAATGAGCTGAAAGGATACCTATACATTTTGGATCCTTCATCCCTACCCAGTGAGCGTAAACCCATATATCTGTTTTCGATTTATCCATATCACTTTTCACTCAAAAGTTTAAGATCCTGAAGCTTTCTCCCAAACTCGTCATCAGTAGCTATCTTCAAAAAATCGTCCTGTAGTCCAAGTACCCGCAATACATTAAAGTACGCACCCAATGAAACCCTGCTGTCTCCTTTTTCAATTCTGACAAGGGTTGAACGGTCAATTCCTGCTCTTTCAGAAATCTGAATAGTAGTTAGGCTCCTTCTCTTTCTTGCTAGCTTTATGTTCTCTCCTACTTTTTCAAGGATTTTCTGATGCTTTGGGAAAAGCACTTGTTTCTTCGATTTCATATCAAATGTTGTATATTATCCACAAATATAACCCTTATGTGGATAATATGCAACATTCCTACAATTATTCCTGTTCTCAACCCATCTGTTAATTCATCCAGTTTAAATATCTAAAGCGAATCTAACTCAAAGTTTCAATTGAGCTGAGTGAGAGTGTGCAGTGACTTCCCGAATCATATTTAATCTTTTGCGTTTCGCTTAACTGATTTTCTCCAAAGGAATTCTTCTTCGATATATATTCTACCCTGTCCGCTTTTTGCTTTTTTCTCAATCTCGTTAATAAGCAGGTTAACAGCTTCCATTCCCATTTTCCTGGGATCCTGGTTAATCACTGTCAATTGTGGGTTAAAGAAGTCTGTTATTTCACTGAACCCATAACCAAATATACCGATATCCTTTGGGATTTTGAGTCCGGCTTCCTTTATGGCTTTATATGCTCCCAGTGCAACCCGGTCGTTAACTGTAAAAATGACTTCAGGAAGTTTGCCGGAGTCATTAAGTTTTTTAAAAGATTCATAGCCATCTTTTAATTCAAAGCCACTTTCCAATATCCATTCTTTTCGAATCGGGATCTTATTTTTCGTAAGAGCTTCTATGTATCCTTCAGTCCGTTCCCTTCCGATATTTGTATTTGAATACCCGGCAAAAAATGCTATTTTAGTATATCCTTCCTCTATGATATGTTTCAGGGAATTTTTACCTCCATTTTTATCTTTAAATACAACCCTTGAAAACTTCATATTCTCAAAAGCTCCTGTCAAAAAAGACTAAAGGGATCTTCATTTTCTCAACCGTTTTGAAAACATGCCTGTCTGTTGTTTCCTGAGACAGACAAACAAGCAGGCCGTCAACCCTCATCCCTATCAGATTCTCGATATTCTTTTTTTCGATGTCAGATTTCTCACGGGAAACAGTCAGAATAACGTAATAGCCATGTTCGGTTGCAAAATCAATTATGCTGTCAGCGATATATGAAAAAAAACTGTTTTCGAGGTCAGGAATTACAACTCCTATCGTAAAAGTCCGGCGTGAGTTCAGCTGACGTGCAATCTGGTTAGGAACATATCCCATTTTTTTTGCCAATGCAGAAATTTTTTTCTTCATTGCTGAAGAAATGTCAGGATGATCACGCAATGCTTTTGATACTGTTACCCGGGAAATATCAAGTTTCTTCGCAATATCTGATTGTCTTGTGTTAGCCATTTAGTTTCATTTCTTGCTACTTTCGGGGAGACTTTTCGGATTTGAAGATGCAAACTCAATTCTGAATCCGATTACCGGCCATTTTGGTAGTTTAGATGGTTTTTTAATTACCATTGCATCAGCTACCTGCGACCATTTAATTTTAACATCACTTCCTATCATCTTAACAGACTTTATAGCGCCGGATTTATATCTGGAATTTATGCCCAACGACATAATCTTAATGTCGCTTGCAGGTCTGCCCAGGCAAAAAGCATACAGGAAACCATCCTTTGTAGTAAAACGAATGTCTTTTGAATTAAATTTATAGTTTTCATCAAATCTGCCTGGCTTTACCGCTCTGGCTTCAGGTGATTTTTCGCCGTATGTCTTCCATGGACGGGATCCGTAAATGCCTTCGCCGTTGGCAGCAGTCCATACGGTTATTGAATCAAGTATATTAAGCATATCATTCTCCAGGTCTCCTTCAGGAGTCTGAACAATATTTATGAGAAGATTTCCATTTTTACTTACAATATCTACCAGCATCTGAATAATTGATTCGGCTGACTTGTACTTCTGCCCGGTACTGTAATACCAATCACCGATTGAGGTATCGGTTTGCCATGGGAACTCGCTGATAGTATCGAGTATGCCGCGTTCAACATCCTGAACCCATTTCCCCTGCGAAGCCTCTTTACAGGTATACACTGCATCTGGTTTGCCGTTGTTTTTTAAAATATTCTGATTATAGAAGTGCGCAATCATACTGCGTCCTATATCTCCAAAAGGCATCTGACTGTCAGAATAAAGAAGATCAGGTGAATATTGGTCAATCAACTCCTTAATGCTTTTAAACCATTCTATCTGTGATAAAAGGTTATTTGTTAGCCAGCCGCTGTCGCCGGGAAGTGTTTTTTCATGATAAAGACTCGCATATTTTGGATCTGCTCCATCATAAGGTACACCTGCAAATGGACCGGTTTTATCAGAACCATGAGAAGCCTGAAACCAGGTATAACTTGCTCCAAGATGTTCTGAAACACCAAATTTCATTCCCTGTTTCTTTGCAGCCTCCTGCCAGATCTTTACAACATCCTTATGGGGACCCATTTTCACTGAATTCCATTCATGAATCTTTGAATCCCATAGAAAAAAATTATCATGATGAGTTCCCATACTGACAAAATATTTAGCACCGGCTTTTTTATAAAGCTCCATCAGTTTATCCGCATCCCATCTCTCCGCTTTCCAAAGCGGAATAATGTCTTTATAACCAAAAACTGATGGATGACCATAAGTCTTAACATGGTAATCATATGCCTTGCTGTACCATTCAGAAATGCCAGGAGAATACATTCGTCTTGCGTACCAATCACCCTGTCGAGGAACAGCCTGAGGCCCCCAATGCGCCCAGAAACCTAACTTTGCATCACGGAACCACTCAGGATACCTATATTGCTTTAATGATTCATCCGTTGGCTTATAAGGCCCAGCAGCAATAGGGAGTTGCCCAATTTGTGCATAAGCTGAGATGACAAAAATCAGAGAAAGAAAACTCGTGAAAATTAATTGTTTTAGGAGGTTGGTTTTCATGATTACTCAGATAAGTTATTAACTGGATTTATTATAACATCTTAATATCTATTAACTTACAAGGATAAAATTCAATATCGAACCTTTATTTTAATTGATCCTTCAACTTCTTTTTCGGAAACAACAATCACGTAGCCACCACCGCAACCTGAAGTAATTGCGCCTGGATAGTTTGAAAAATAATTTGTCTCCATCTCCCTCAAGATATCATCAGGAACAGTGAGCGGTAATATTTTCTTCCACATTATTAATGTTTCAGTCATTGCTTTTCCCAATCCCCTGATATCTTTCTTTAATATGCTGTCATAGCAGCTATCTCCTGCTTCACCCAGTGCCTTAATAAATTGATTTTCCAGATGCATCTCCTTCAGTGGATCGTAGCCGTCTGGGCGTGGTTTTAAAGGTACCAGATAAATAACGTCCGAAAGCCAGTCACATATGTCCCTTTCAACAGAAGATTGTATTTTCTCGGGCCAGTAAGCTCCATTGTAGTATAATCCGTTCACCCCGGGAAGAAGTAATCCAAGATGGTCCTGTGAACCGGCAATATATTTTGTTCCGGGAGGGTTCTCAGCACCAAACAAAATTCTTGCATTTTGAATCGGATCACCATCAGGATACCTGTCACCCCAGATTTTTATCCCAACGTCGCGGGAACTGGTAGCCAGCCCCGACCTGTTATTAAAATCCATCGATGGCCAGATTTGTGCAACTACAGCCGATCCGGGATAAATTTCGGATACCCAGGGCTGATCCATCCAACCTCCGGCAAGACAAAGCCTGTAAGGAAATCTTAATTCCTTTTTAGTTCCTGAACTCGAGCGGATGGGTAGTATTTCCCTCTTAGATTTCATTATCCGGTCCGGATTACTTATTATATTTATTTGCCTCTTTTTTGATTGTCGAATCCTGCGACATCTGATCTTTTATCCAGTCATAGGTCTTCTTCATCCCTTCTTTCAAAGGAATTGATGGTTCCCAATTCAGGTATTTCATGATCAGTGTATTTTCACTGTTACGTCCCCTTACACCCTTTGGTGCATCAAGGTCATAACTCCTGTTAAGTTTAAAACCTGCTATTTCTTCAACAATATCAACAAGCTGGTTTATAGACACCATTTCACTACTTCCTAAATTGAGCGGTTCGAGAATGTCACTATACATAATTGCCAATATTCCCTTCACACAATCGTCAATATACATAAAGCTTCGAGTCTGGTGACCATCGCCCCAGATAGTGATATCTTTCCTACCAGTTAACGATGCTTCAATAACTTTACGGCTAATAGCTGCAGGAGCCTTTTCCCTGCCACCATCAAAAGTGCCATGAGGGCCGTAAACATTATGAAATCTGGCAACTCTGGTTGCAAGTCCAAAATCTTCCCTGAAATGACGGCACATACGCTCACTGAAAAGTTTTTCCCAACCGTACCCATCTTCTGCAAGTGCTGGATAAGCATCAGCTTCTTTCAGTCCGGGATTATTTGGATCTGTCTGTTTATCTCCATTGTAAACGCATGCTGATGATGCATAAAAAAATCTGTCGATTCCACAATCGCGCGCAGCAATCAACAGATGCGTGTTAATAAGGACACTTATCATACAAGCTGCCTTATTATTTTCGATAAAGCCCATTCCTCCCATATCCGCAGCCAGGTTAAATACCTCATTAAAACCATTAAGAGCTGTATAGCAGTTCTCTCTGAGACGTAAATCCAGAACAAGATTATCCACTCCTTCTGTAATCTGATACCATTCATTCAAAGGTTTTATGTCTACGGCTCTTACTGAGTTACCTTTTTTAACTAACTCTTTAACAAGATGTCCGCCAATAAAACCTCCTGCGCCTGCAACCAATATCTTTTTCATAATTCAAAAAATTTAATATTTACTTACGCGATAACTTTCGCGAGTATTTAGATACAAAAATATTAAACTATTTTAATCTTCAACTGATGCAGGCTGACAAAATGTGGAATCAAAGAAATAAAGCCAGGTGTCTCCTAAACCCTCCGCCGGGGAACCCGGGGAAATTGTTGCTGTCTCCCATGACTATACTCCCTGACGAACGAGGCCGATTAGATGACGCTCCAGCCTTATCATTCGACAAACGAGATTCACTTACATCCGACATGCCTCAATCCCTGCAAAAATTGAACTGGGAAACTACAAAAGTTAACAGTTGTTAAATCTTTTTTTAAATCGGTTAGAAGTGATATAAAATAATAAATTTGTAAACTATGATGTTTTCAATGAAGAACATTGACTCATTTAACCACTTTTAACTAACTGATTATTAATTTAATTAAAACCATGAAGAACTTTTTATCCGTAAGTGTCTTAACAATTCTGATAGTGTTAGGCACATCATCAACTTTCGCAGGTGCAAAGAAAAAGCATCTCGGTATAGCAACATATTCAGTGAAGGGTCTCGAATCCGACATTGAAGGCTCATTTAAATCTCTGGCAGATGCCGGTTATGTTGTTATGGAAATTTCAAATTACAATGCCGGTACAGGTACTGTCGCTGGCTTTAAACCTGCTGAATATGCTGCCCTTGCGGAAAAATACGGACTCGATATTATTTCAAGTCATGCGCGTGCTAAATTTGATGTTAAGGATGTAGAGGGCACTCTTGCTGCCTGGGGCAAAGTATTTGACGACCATAAAGCAATGGGCTGCAAATATGTTATTTTCCCAATGAACACATGGGCCGGAACTGTGGAAGGGCTAAAAGCCGAATGCGATCTCATGAACAAAATCGGAGCAGAAGCAAATAAAAGAGATCTGAAATTTGGTTATCATAACCACAATTTTGAATTTGCCACAATAGCAGGAACAAATCAGATCTATGAAGATTTTCTTATAGCAAATACCGATCCTGATAAAGTATTCTTTCAGATGGATGTATACTGGATCACAATTGGAGGCCAGGATCCTGTAGCGTACCTGAAAAAATATTCCGACCGTTTTAAGGTACTCCATATCAAAGATGAGTATGTAGTTGGTGAGAGCGGGAAAATTGACTATAAAGCAATATTCAAACAATTCTACAAAAACGGAAATAACGACTGGTTCGTTGAGTTGGAAGCTAAAATGACAAAAGAACAGATTGAGCAGAATCTGGCAAGGATGGAGCAGATGAAGCAAAGACAGGGCGGTCAGCAGGTATCCCAACCCGCAGCTCCACAGGGTCAGGCAAGACCTGCCGGTCAGGGCGCACGACCCGCTCGTGATCCAAAGGCAGTTGCCGAACAGCTTATAACTTCACTTGAAGGAATCAAGCTCAGTGCCGATTATCTTCTTAACTCATCCTTCGTAAAATAATGTACTATCCCTTCACATTTAATAAATCCAGATTATGAATTCAAAACTATCCAGAAAAAGCTTCTTAAAGATGTCAGCATTAGGAGCCACAGGAGCAGCCTTCACTGTTAATCCCCTGCTTGCGGCTACGAAAGAACCAGTCCAGAAGAGTTCCAAAAAAACCAGCGCTAACGATATCGTTAACGTTGCATTAATTGGTTGTGGCGCCCAGGGTCCCGGCGTAGCACGCAGTTTCATGGGTCTTAATGATGTCCGCTGTATAGCAGGCTGCGATGTCTACGAACTAAAGCGTAATAAATTCCAACAAACTGTTGAACAGAATTATAGCGCTAAGGGTGTCAGCACAAAAGACTTCAAAATGTACGAAAATTTTGAAGATCTCATGGCCAACAAAGACATAGATGCAGTTATTATCGCTACCCCTGACCACTGGCATTCATTAATAGGAGTTGCCGCCTGCCAGGCCGGTAAAGATCTTTATGTTGAGAAGCCTCTGGCATTCTCCGTTTTTGAAGGAGAACAACTGGTTAAAGCTGTCCGTAAATACAGCCGCATCATGCAGACAGGCAGTATGCAGCGCTCAATGCCAACTTTTGAACAAATGGCAAAAATTGCCCGTTCAGGTGTTCTGGGTAAGATCACTACAATCTACGCTCCTGTTGGGGCTGCTCCTCATGATATTGATTATAAGGAACAACCTGTTCCTGCGGGATTAAACTGGGATAAATGGTTAGGTCCTTTATCAACAGAATTTTATTTTAATGAAGAACTTTGTCCTACAGGTGGTGGCTGGGGCGGCTGGAGATGGCATAAAGGCCTTGGTGGCGGCTATACAACTGACTGGGGCGCTCATATGTTCGATTGCGCCCAGTGGGCTATCGGAAAAGACGGCAATGGTCCTATTACAATTATTCCGCCTGAAGAAAGCAAATACAAAAAACTTACATATGTATACGACAATGGTATCGAAATGATCCAGGCTTTCGATCCATGGGATGGCAACCGTGGAAACAGTGTTAAAATAATCGGTGAAAACGGCTGGATTTTCGCTTCCCGCAGCGCTTATTATTGCTCTGACCCGGCATGGTCAAGAGAAGGAAAAGACGACACAAATATGCCAGCACCCGGTCAGGGTGGCGGCGGACGTCCTCCACAGGGTACACCCGGTCAGGCTGGTGCTCAACGTCCTCCTCAGGGTGGTGCTCCTCAGGGTGGCTTGCTCCTCAGGCGGGTGCTTTCGTTGCCGGACAAGGCCGTGACGGAAATGAGATTAACCAGAAACACTATCGTTCATTTATAGATGGTATCAAGACCCGTATTGATCCGAATACTCCGATTGAAGTTGGACAAAGTTCCGCAGTAGTCTGCAACATTGGCAACATTGCGTACGATCTTAAGAGAACACTTACATGGAATCCGCTTATCGACCGTTTCATGAATGATGATGAAGCTAATAATCACCGCATTATGAAATATAAGATGAGGGCTCCTTATCAGATCGACAATATCTGATTTCAGATGGATTGAATACAAAAATGCCCTGTAAATCATTTATTTTACAGGGCATTATTTTGTTCTCAAACCTCTGACAATAAGAAAGATAGTCAGGTGTTACTTTTATTCAATTCCAGTCTCATCATCAGGTCGGTCTGTTCGTCATTGCCCAGCCTGAAAATATGCCTGTCAAACTCAATGAACCCATTTTTTTTGTAAAAACTTATTGCCCTTGGATTTTCTTCCCATACTCCTAACCATACATATTCAACATCCGTATTCATTGCAATCTGTATCGCTTTTTCATAAAGCAATTGGCCAGCTTTTTTCCCCTGAAATTCTTTTAAAACATATATTCTTTCAATTTCAAGGGCTTTTTTGTCCTTCAGTTCTGTTTGTGATGATCCGGATATTAATCTTCAGATATCCGATTGTTTTATTATTAAGTTCAGCAAAAAAAAACTGAGAGTCAGGATTACTAAGTTCTTCGGTCAGTTTTTCTATTGAAAATCCTTCATCAAGATATTTCTGCATATTCTCCTCAGTATTTGCATCCGAAAATGTCTCAGAGAATGTTGTCCTTCCGATTCTTTGTAACCTAAGAAGGTCACATTGAAATCCTTTCCTTATTATAATTTCTTCGATCAGCTTTCTTTCTTCCATCATGATTGATTTCTGCAATTTCAATTATCGTCTATCCTGAATAGTCGTGTGATATGCACAGGACAAACATATTAAGCAAAAGCAAATCCAAATATAATATTTTGAATGACCGCATGCAAAATGTCATTTTCTGATTTTGCGTATATTGCATGATATCTGATACCTTTGAATAAAGCCTGTAGATCTGGGATCCAGGACTGCCTCTGGCTGGAATAACGATTTAAGATTACTAAGTAAAGCCTGCATTCGGATAAAACAAACTCTTCACCGGTAAAAACCGGCTATCTGCCCGTTTCATTCTTTTGTAAACAGGGGAAAAAATACTTTTACCCCCGGAGTAACTGCTCCACTACAAAAAATATACCGTCATTTAAATTATGTTTAAAATCCACTTGATCATGTTTAAAAATTATTTCAGAACCGCATTCAGAAGTTTGACCCGGAACAAGAACTATACTATTATCAACATCGCCGGACTGGCTGTTGGTATTGCCGTTTGTATGATGATATTTTTCATAATTCAATTCCACAAAAGCTTCGATAACTTTCACACAAAAAGAGACCGCATCTATCGGGTATTAAGCGAATATAGCCACGCGGAAGGAGCAAAGACCGGGAAAGATGTTCCTTTTCCGATGCCCGTGGGACTGAGGATGACATTCCAACAAATAGAACAAGTGACTGCAATTTTTGCAAGCCACGATGATAAATTGATCATTCCTGATGATAACGGAAAAACTTTAAAGGTATTTAAAGAAGATAAGGGTGTTTTTTATGTAGAGCCTTCATTTTTTAAAATATTTGATTACCCGCTTCTTGCAGGTTCGTATGAATCATTGGAAGATCCGAATAATGTACTGCTTACAAAGGAAATTGCAGAGAAATACTTTGGTGACTGGAATACTGCGATGGGTAAAACAATTAAGCTTCAATTAGGTGGTTATATTTTCGAGCATGGCACTCAAGTACTTAAGGTGTCAGGCATTCTTGCGACTATCCCTGTAAATACTGACTTTCAGCTAAAACTTGTTGTGGCTTACGGTACAAGTTTCTCAGGAAGTCTTATGGCAAAATCAACCAATTGGCAGGATAGAACGAATACAGGATTTGGCTGCTATGTTTTAATGCCACCGAATACTTCAGTTGAGAATTTTAATAAACAATTGAGAGCGTATTCAAAAGAAGTTCAGGCACCAGACAACAACGATAGTCATTTCATTCAGCCATTAAGTGATGTTCATTTCGATACGGAAACCGGCGATTATAACAGAACAATCAGCCGCAAACTGCTTAATGTTTTATGGCTTATAGCAGGATTTATCCTGCTAATTGCCTGTGTCAACTTCATCAACCTTTCAACTGCACAAGCTGTTAACCGCGCAAAAGAAGTCAGCATAAGAAAAGTCCTGGGAAGCAATAAATCTCAATTGCAGATCCAATTCATAATTGAAACATTTTTGATTGTTTTAAGCGCCGTAATACTCGCAGGGTTTATTACAATTACTGCTTTGCCTTATATAAATCAAATTCTTGAACTTTCGCTTTCGTTCAGCAGACTTAATACTGCTACGATTATCTTGTTCCTTTTTATTGTAACAACTGGTGTAACTGCCATCGCCTGTTTTTATCCTTCTGTAGTTTTATCACGTTTCAGTCCTGTCGATGCACTTAAGAGTAAACTGGCAACCAATACTGCAATGGGAATTTCGTTAAGAAGAGGACTGGTTGTGTTCCAATTCATTATTGCACTGGCACTAATTATTGGAACAATCATCATTGTGCAGCAAATGAATTATTTTATTGACCGTCCGCTTGGTTTCGATAAAGAGTCAATTATAAATATACCTTTTCGTGTAGATACTGCATGGTCGAGAAGAGAGGGTTATTTGAAACAACAATTATTGTCGGTAAATGGGGTGAAGGGAATGTGTCTGAGTTCCAACACTCCTGTCGAGGATGGTAATGATATGTGGAGCACATTCAAGTTCGATAATTCAACAAAAGAGGCTGAATTTAAGGCTATTACCAAATTTGCAGACGAAGAATACCTGAATGTCTATAAATTACAGCTTATAGCCGGAAATAACCTGCAGCCTTCAAGAATGACAAGAGAATTTCTTGTGAATGAGTCACTAATGAAAGGATTGGGAATAAATAACCCTGATGATATTTTGAATAGACAAATAAGTATCTGGGGAGGCAAGATAACCTGTCCTGTAGTTGGTGTGGTGAAAGATTTCAATAACAGGTCTTTCCGGAATGATCTTGCACCATTGCTAATTACAACAAACGGAACAATGTACAGCCAGGTTGGAATAAAGCTTGAAACGAAAAACATTCCTTCCACGTTGCAATCAGTTAAAAAAATCTGGGAGCAGACCATTCCCAACTCTGTTTATGAGTACAAGTTCCTTGATGATAAAATAGCAGGTTTTTACAAACAGGAAAGCCAGTTGGTGCAGTTGTATAAAATTTTTGCAGCAATCGCCATATTCCTTAGCTGTCTTGGGCTATACGGTTTAGCCTTGTTCATGGCAGTTCAGAGGACAAAAGAAGTCGGCATTCGAAAAGTATTCGGTTCCAGCGCTGGCAATATTGTTTACTTGTTTTCAAAAGAATTTATCGTGCTCATATCTATTGCCTTTGCAATTGCTGCACCTATAGCCTGGTACTTCATGCACAATTGGTTACAGAATTATGTTTATCGCATCAGCGTCAGCTGGTGGCTATTTGCTGCAGGCGGGTTTTCTGCTATAATCATTGCACTTGTAACAATAAGCTTCCAGGCAATTAAAGCTGCTCTTGCCAACCCGGTGAACAGCCTTCGCGCTCAATGACCTTTTTTATGAGTTTTGCGCTATGCTAATGGACAGGTCTTCTGAATAATTAAATTTGTAATAATATTTGTTTGTTTATGAAACCATGAGGAAAGTGACAAAGGAAAAAGCTACCAGGATTATTCTCCACATCCTTATTTGGGCTGTTATTATTGGTTTGCCGATCTACGCGGCAAGAAGGTTCCGTATGGGTGGAAATTTCCTGTTAACCTATTACACCATCACGGCGATAAGTGCCTTTATTTTTTATTTAAATTACCTGTTCCTTATACCATTTCTTTTCTTTCAGAAAAAAAGGTATAAGTATTATGTTTCCGTATTGGCTCTAGTTTTCTTCTTTTATTTCATTTCCGATTTTACCAGTGACCATATTTCCACTATAATTTCTAAAAATGGCAATTCAGATCAGATTATCAGGGTACCCGGTGAAGAGCGGAGACTGAGTCCTCCACCGATTCAACTGAGAAGACCCAGGTTCATAATAGCTATGCCTAATGCCCAAATCATTGGGTATATGTTATCCTCACTTTTTATGGTTTTTCTTTCACTTGGTCTCAGGGTGCTTGAACGTCAGACAAAAATTGAAAAAACACAGGAAGATATGGAAAAGGCAAGGCTTAAGGCAGAACTTACACTCCTGAAGAATCAGATCAGCCCGCATTTCTTTTTCAACACCTTGAATAATATCTATTCTTTGATAGGCAGAAATAATGAAGACTCAAAGAATGCAGTAATAAAGCTGGCGAAAATGATGAGATATGTCCTCAATGAATCGGGACAGGACAACAAACAGCTTAGTGATGAGGTTGAATTCATGAACAATTATATAGACTTAATGAAGCTGAGGATAGGTGCTAAAACCAGAATTAACGTAAGCTTCCCGACTGAATACAAGGATCTGATGATCCCACATTTGCTATTTATCTCTTTGATCGAAAATGCTTTCAAATATGGGATTAGCGTACAGGAAGAGTCTTATGTAAATATTAAACTCGAATGTGGCGAAAATAACATTTTATTTAAATGTGAAAACGGTTTGCCGGAAAGTAATAAGGGACCTATCTTTGCATCAACCGGTATCGGCCTTGAGAATTTAAAAAAGAGGCTGAACTTACTCTATCCCGACAGGCATGAACTGGAAATCGGTAAAAGCAAAAATAAATTTGAGGTAAACTTAATTATTCAGTTATAAAATGATAACTGTTATTGCCATAGATGATGAACCATTAGCCCTTCAGCTAATTGTAGATTATATACAGAAAACACCGGATCTGAAATTGGTCGGACAATTTGAAAATCCAGTGGAAGCTGCACAATATATAAGCAAAAACCCAATCGATATTGTTTTTACTGACATCCAGATGCCTGGTTTGAATGGAGTTGAATTCACGAGGTCAATGATTAATGGCCCTGTAGTCATTTTTACAACAGCTTTTACTAAATATGCGATAGAAGGTTTTAAACTTGACGTCGCTGATTATCTGCTTAAGCCTTTCACGTATGAGGAATTTCTTACCTCAGTTCACAAAGCTGAGAGGATGATAAACTCAATTACGAAACGAGCTGATGAAGTTCTCACTAACAATGAATTCCTGTACCTGAAGTCTAATTACAAGATCAAAAGATTAAAATTCAATGATATTCAGTACATAGAAGGATTTAACGACTATGTAAGGATATATGCCATATCTTCCCTTGAAGCTATTCAGTACCAGATCACACTCAAAGTACTCGAAGCCAAATTGCCTGCCGGGAAATTCATGAGAATTCACCGCTCATTCATAGTAAATCTTCAGATGGTGGATACCATTGACAGGGGCAGAATTGTATTCGGTAAGATCTTTATTCCCGTTGGTGATCAGTATAAGGATAAATTTGAAGAGTACCTCAGGAAAAACTTCTTGTAACCCGATCTTACTCGCATGCGATCACCTGGTAAAAGGAATCGTAACATTTACAGTTATGTTTTCATCTGTGCCATCATCGTTAAGATCTTCATTTATTATTTCTGTTAGTGTAACTGTCAGCTTATTTGAACTGAGTTCAGTAATATCTGCAGTTACGGGGTCATCAGAACTTGAATCAATTGTCAGCTTTTTACCATCGGCGCTAAGACTCCATGTCCCGCTATCCGGGGTTCCTCCGAGGTTCGCTGTATAAGTATTATCCGATTTGAACTGAATAGTTCCCGAGAAGGTTTGCATAAGTGCTATGTTTGCAATAGCTGTATACTGTAATGCCTGATCTGCAGTCAGTCCTACGACATCGGTATAATATTGTGTAAGTGTTCTCTCTCCAACCATAGCTGTCATAGTAGGTGTTCCTGCAGTCCAGGTTCCCCCTTCCAGTGTTACAGTTGTACTTGAATCTTTCTTACAGGAAGATACAGCCAGAACGGCAATAAATACAACATAAATAATTTTAAAGTTCATCGAAGCCCTTTTCATATCAATTTATATTAATTTTTAACAATAACTATATAATCCGCAAGCAGTAACAATCGGAATTGCTGCTTGGTTCTGCAAAATTTATAAAAAGATCATGGTTATCTTGTCAGATCTATGTAAAAATGAAGAAAAAGCATGTGGAGAGAAGCATAACCAATACAAATATTACACTGGCCAATCCAAGTGCCAATCCCGAAATATTAAGTAGTACCAACCCGTTAAATCTTCGAAATAACTTGTGGAATTTAAATACTCTTTTCGTATTCATTAAGATAAATATTTCTGAAAATCTTTTTCTAATGACGGGAAACTTGAAATTTTGCTGCTCCTGACTTATAAAAAACCGAACCACCCGGCCTGCCTCAGGATTAAATAATTCTGATATCTTTACCTGTATGATCTGCAGATGATAACTCCCCATCTGCATAATAGATCACAATACATATGAGAGTCAGTACCTTTATTGAAAAATATTTCTGGTTATTCCTTATTGCAGGAATAGTAATTGGTCTGTGGAATCCGGTGCACTTCAAATTAATTCCTGCCTTTTTGCCAAAATTATTGCTCGGGATGATGCTGTTTATGGTATTCCTGAAAATAGATTCGCTGCAGATTTTAGAAAACATAAGGAACTATAAACTTATGTTCTATATATCGCTTGTCTATATGATCCTAATTCCTGTTTTTTTCTTTTTTTCAATCAGCTTTTTTAATACTGATCTGGCTGTTGGAATACTCCTTCTTACTGCTATGCCGGCAGGAGTATCTGCACCTGCTCTTACCGACATTGTAAGAGGAAACATTCCGCTTTCCATGAGCCTGACAATAGTAAGTCAGATGGTATCTCCCTTTACAGTTCCGCTACTTTTCTGGCTGATTGACATCCATGGTCAATCAGTTGATAAACTATTGATGTTAAAAGACATGGCAATAATTGTCTTCCTGCCGATGATATTATCACAGGTGATCAAAAAGTATCTTCCAGTAACCATCAGAAAAACTCAACATCTCTTTACTTCATTAAATGTACTCCTTCTATTTACATTTGTTTGTCTGGTGATATCTTCCCAACGTGGTTATATTCTCGAAAATCCTGAAGGCATGGTTTGGAAGATTGCAGTGTTATATCTTGTATTTATATTACTTCATATAATTGGATATCTTATTTGTTTTAAACAGAATAAGGAAAACAGGATCGCGGTCGCTGTTGGGGCAGCCTACATGAATAATGGGATGGCAATAGTCCTTGCAACATCTTATTTTAAACCAGAGGTGCTTGTTCTGATGGTGCTCTCTGAATTGCCCTGGAATACTCTTCTTGGTCCCTTCAAAAAAGTTTTAAGCCAAATGAAATAGAACTTCCTGGTCTCAAACGGACGTATTCTAATTGTGGAACTATTCATGTCCGAAGAATTTTAACATATGATTCATTGCACCACTTTCAAGCATTTTTTATTATTCTTGCAAGGGATTATGCAAGCATTAAATCAATGCCGGCCTTTTTAAACTCTTCCTGATAGGAGACACTGAGTTCATTATCTGTTGCAATGCGATTGATGTCAGACGTGTAACAGACATTTGTAAGCTCTTTTTTCCCGAATTTGGTCGAATCAGAAATTATAATGGCATCGGAAGCTTTTTTTATAATATAGCTTGAGATCTCAGCTCTGAAAAGATCCCTGAGGGTAAAACCAGCTTCAGTAGTGTAACCGTCAATTCCAATAAATGCCTTATCAAAGTTGATCTGATCAAGTGATGCCCGGGTAATCTTTCCGACAAGACTTTCACTTGCAGGCTGATAGATGCCGCCAAGAAGTATTATGCCTGCTTTCTCGCTCTTTCTTAGCTGTCTGGCTATATATACATTTGTGGTAATAATGGTTATATTCTTCTTCCTGGCCAGTTCCCTGGCAAGAAGTGCATTTGTGGAACCCGATTCAATAAGAATTGTTTCACCATCGTTCACCAGTCCGGCTGCCATGCGTGCAATTCTGAGTTTTTTATCATAGTTGAAGCCAAGTCTGTTTGAGAGATCCTCGGCATCTTCAAGAACAGCCCCGCCGTGAACCCGTTTTAAAAGACCCTCCGATTCAAGAAAACTAAGATCCTGACGTATTGTGGCTGATGATACACCTAACCGGGTTGACAGCTCATTGACAGAGGAAAGATTGTTTGCTTCCAGTAGCTTCAATATATTTACTTGTCTGTCGTTCAACATATTTCAAGTGATAAAGAGGCCGCTCCAATAACTCCGGCATCGGCTCCTATTTCAGATACTTTTATTTCAACATGATCGAACATCATATCACGGGCCAGACCATAAAAAGTCTGTTTTATTTTTTCGAGGAAATCGTCTCCCCAGCTCAGAAGACCTCCTCCCAAAACTATCAGGTGCGGATTAAGTGCCTGGAAAATGTTATAGATTCCTATACCGACATAATATCCAGTCTCGAGCATGATCTCTCTGGAAACAGGATCACCAATATCGAGACCCTGTTTTATAAACTTCCCGTCTATCTTTGCGTAGTCAAAATCAGCCGGAAGATTAAGTTTCGTGATCATTCCCTCCTTCAGCTTTTTACGAAAAAGGTGAGGAAGAGCCATTCCGCAGGCAACTGCCATTAAACACCCTTTGTTACCACAGGTGCATACAAGTTCGCTTCCGGGTTCAATTATCGTATGCCCGAATTCCCCGGCTGTACCTGTAATCCCCCTGTAAACCTTGCCGTCAATTATTATCCCGGCTCCAATGCCAGAACTGATTGTCAGAAACACCATGTTATCATAGCCTCTCCCGGCTCCAAACTTCAATTCTCCAAATGCCTGGGCATTAGCATCGTTATCGAGAGTCACGGGCACGCTGAAATCCTTTTGGATGTCAGCCCGTAACGGATAACCCTTAAATCCTTTAAGATTTGAAGTTGTGATTATGGTTCCGTCACTGTAGCGGATATGGCCTGCACAACCAATGCCAATACCACAAAGATCAGATTCTGTAAGCTTGTTCCTTCTGAGCATCAGCCGGATGTTGTATTTTATCTGATCTGTAAGGCCGCACTCTGTCTTATTAACATGATCACAATCAAAGCACTTATCTATAATCTGACCTTCAGCGGTAAGGAGCGCTACGGAAAGTTTTGTTCCTCCTATATCAACTCCGCAAAGAATGTTTCCCATAACTATATATTATAATGTCTGTTCAGTACGTGCTATAATATCGTCCTGTGTATCAGGAGACAAAGTAGTAAAAAATGCGCAATATCCCGCAACTCTGACAATCAGGTCGCGGTAATTTTCCGGATTCTTTTTAGCAGCCACAAGTGTTTCCCTGGAAACAATATTATACTGGACGTGCCAGCCTTTGAGATCGGCAAAGAAGGTCTTCAGCATTTCAATAAGCTTTTGTCTGTCCGAATCCGTTTTGATCGTCGAGGGTGAAAGCTTCTGGTTTAGAAGTACTCCGCCCATGATCCTGCCGGCAGGAAGTTTTGAAACCGATTTGAATACTGCGGTCGGCCCTAAAATATCACTTCCCGACGATGGAGAGCTTCCCTCTGCAACCGGTGTCCATGCCTTGCGTCCATCGGGGGTTGCAGGTACTACAGCACCACCGGGCACATTGGCCGATATGCTGGATGTCCCGGCGTAGTATCTGCAGCCGACAGGTCCCCTCCCATAACGTGTTGTATGATAATTATCGAGCTCATTGATAAATTCCATGTAAGCATCCTTTAGAAGAAGGTCCACATAATCATCATCATTACCAAATTTTGGAGCAAAATTGAGCAACATAAGCCGGATCTTCTCCCCTTCCATTCCTTCAAAATCTGATTCAATGGCATTCACTAATTCTTCTTTTGAGATTTTTCTCTCTTCAAACACCAGTTTTTTGATTGCTGCAAGTGAGTTTCCAAGATTGGCAATGCCAACCTGTAACCCTGAAATAAAGTCGTATTTTGAGCCTCCCTCCTTGATTGTCTTTCCCCTGCTGATGCAGCTATCAACAAAAGCTGAACATAGAATATCAGGCACATTCTCTTCGATGGCGGTATCGACAGCAGTGTCAATTTCCACAGTTTTGCGTGTATAGTATTTTATCTGATTCTGCCATGCATTGAAGAGATCATCATAAGAATTAAAATCCCTGAAATTACCAATGCCTTTATGAAATGTTTTACCGGAAAAGTTGTCATGGCCATCATTCATGGCTGCGAGAAGCACACGCATCAGGTTGAGGAAACTCATTCCCGTGCAACGGTAGCCCCATTTCCCGGGAACTGCGATCTCAATACACCCAATAGCAGAATAATTATAAGCGTCTTCTCTTTCAACACCCAGTGCAAGGAGGCCGGGAATAACTACTTCATCATTATTGAAAGCTGGCATTCCGAATCCCTTTTCTATCAGCTTAATGCATTCAAACATAAAATTGTCACTGATATTTTTGTGAAACCTCACCGAGAGATTGGGTTGTGTCAGTCTCATCTTTCCAACTGAATGTAAAATGAGGAAACTCAACTCATTTACCGCATCGCTACCATCTGTCTTTTGTCCTCCGATAGTGACATTCTGGTACAATGGACCCCCGGCTGAGAATTTCGTGTGTGACCAGGGACGAATCTTGTTAATTGAAAGAAGTTTTATCCACGTATTTTCAAGCAATTCTGATGCAAATTCTTCAGTTATATTATCTGTAATCAGGTCATTTATGTAAAATGAATAGAGATATTGGTCCATCCGTCCTAAAGAGACGGAATGTCCATTGCTCTCAATCTGAAGTACCAGCTGAACAAAATAAACAAGCTGAAGAGCCTGGTAGAAGTTTTCAGGCGGATTCTCCGATATAATCTTGCAATTCCGCGCTATTGAAATTAGTTCTTTGTTTCTGTCGGGATCTTTTTCTTTGAAACTCATGTCGCTCGCAAGAGTATGAAACCTCAATATAAATGACTGAAATGCTTTTATACTGATGGTAAGTGCATTATAAAAATGATCCTTACTTATTCCCTCCTTCTCATAAAGCTTTATCTCTTTGTGAAAGGAACTGACTTCATCCAGATATCCACTCAGACCAGTTGATAAAATTTTATTGAAGTCAACTGCAATATGGGCGTCACCCGAGGTAAGGTTTCCGGTTGCTTTGATTATAGCAGAATCAAGAATATCACTATTCTCCCCTGACATAAGAGCCCTGCCTTTATCGTAAAGTGTTTTACCTTTCCACCATGCTGCAATTTTAACTAGTTCTTTTTTGTGAGTTTCAGTAATGAAAAATGCATCACCCGGACGTTTATCGAGCTCATTCATCTCGGCAGGAAGCCAATCGACTGCATATTCCGGAAATATCGGAGCCGCCCTATGTTGAGATGACTGGTTGCCCACAATAAGTTCACCTTCATCAATAAATATGGTCATCGTTTTCAGCGTCTTCTCAAGTGCAAGAGCCCGCTTAATAATGACTGGCTTGTCTTCATTTTCAGAATAAACCCCGGTGTAGCATAAGGCCCTTTCAGTGCAAACGGAAGGCTTCATACTAATCACTTTTTCACGTAATGCCGACATTCTTTTCGATACCTCAACCGATCGTTCAGCCTGTAACATATCCTAACCTCCGATTTTAGCTCTTAGTCCTGCTGATTCTGCATATTTCATATATTCAAATAATTCCTGTTCATCTACCTTTCCTGTTCCGCCAAGTCGATATTGCATTCCCAGCATTTTGTATTTCTCATTGCCAAGAGTGTGATAGGGCAGGAAATGTATCTCATTGATTTTCAGCGAAACAGTGAAGTCAATTATTTCCTTTATCTCAGCTAAAGTATGATTGAATTCAGGTATTACCGGGACTCGTATGATAATATTATCATGCAAGCCGGAAAGCTTCACAAGATTGTTCATTACAATGGAGACTTCTCCTCCGGTAAATCTTTTGAACTTTTCCCGGTCCGTGTGTTTAAGGTCTGCCAGGAATGTACCGGTAAGACTTATACATCGCTCAACACTCTCCCATGGAACATGTAGTGATGTTTCGATGGAAACATTAATTTCTCTTTTCTTAAGTTCAAGCAGTAGCTGAACCAGTTCCGGTCCTTGCGCGAGAGGCTCTCCGCCAGATAATGTAACACCACCATCGCTGCGCTTGTAAAAAGGCAGATCCTTTTCAATTTCAAAGAGAAGATCTTCTATGCTTTTCTCATCGCCGGAAACAGTAATAGCTCTCCTCGGACAAATATCCGTGAAATCTTCAGCATTTTTGAGAGCGATCCAATCGATATCAACTCCACTTTCTCCCGATTTGACAGCATTGTTCCCTATTTTCAGACATTCTCCAAAACCTTTGCACAAACGGGGATTATACATTAGACTGTATTCAAATGACTGACTTTCGGGATTTGAACACCACATGCAGGTAAGAGGACATCCTTTATAGAAGATGATAGTCCTGATCCCCGCTCCGTCGTGAGTTGAATACCGCTGAATGTTGAATATCAATTTATCAATATTTATGACGATAAAAAGAATTAAATATCTCTATCATCACAAATTTAATAAACTTTCATTTAAATCAAAATAATTTTCATATAAAGGTGAAATTCCTTTTATTTGAATATTTATTTACTTCGATCTAAATCGAACCTGTCAAGATTCATTACTTTATTCCATGCAGCAATAAAATCTTTAACAAATTTTTCCTTAGCATCAGCGCTTCCATATACTTCTGCAAGAGCCCTAAGCTCAGAGTTTGAGCCAAAGATCAGATCGGCCCGGGTTCCTGTCCAATTTTTAGCGCCTGTTTTACGATCATGCCCCTCAAATATCTCATTCGTCTCAGATACAGGCATCCAGGCCGTATTCATCTCGAGCAGGTTTACAAAAAAATCGTTGGTAAGAACTCCGGGACGTTTTGTAAAAATGCCATGTCCGGAGTTGTCAAAATTTGTATTTAACACGCGCATACCTCCTATAAGAACTGTCATTTCAGGGGCAGAAAGAGTTAGCAAATGGGCTTTGTCAATCAACAATTCTTCGGTTGATATGGAATATTTAGTTTTAAGATAGTTACGAAACCCATCGGCTGCCGGTTCAAGCACTGCGAATGAATCCACATCGGTTTGCTCTTGTGACGCATCCATCCTACCCGGAGTAAAAGGAACAGTTACAACAAAACCTGCATCATTTGCTGCTTTTTCCACTCCCGCGCAACCTGCCAGTACAATAAGGTCAGCAAGAGAAACTTTTTTGCCTCCTGATTGAGCATCTGTTGAATTCTTTTTGAATACCTGTCAGCGTTTCCAAAACATTCTTCAACTGAACCGGATTATTAACATCCCAGTCTTTTTGCGGAGCAAGCCGGATTCTGGCACCGTTTGCGCCTCCACGTTTATCAGATCCCCTGAAAGTAGAGGCAGATGCCCATGCGGTTGAAACCAATTGAGATACAGATAGTCGGGATTTTAATACTTTAGCTTTCAATTCTGCAATATCTTTCTCATCAATCAACATGTGATCCACTGCAGGTATCGGATCCTGCCAGATCAGTTCTTCTGCAGGTACTTCAGGACCTAGATAGCGTGCCAGCGGTCCCATATCCCTGTGTGTCAGTTTAAACCATGCACGGGCAAAGGCTTCAGCAAATTCGAGAGGATGTTCGTAGAATCGTCTTGATATTTTCTCATAGACAGGATCAAAACGCAACGAAAGGTCCGTAGTAAGCATCGTTGGTACGTGCTTTTTAGATGGGTCATGTGCGTCAGGAATCATCTTATCGGCATTTTTTGCTACCCACTGATTAGCTCCGGCAGGGCTTTTTGTCAGTTCCCACTCGTATTTAAACAGATTTTCGAAAAAGTAATAGCTCCATTTGGCAGGTGTCTGTGTCCATGTAACTTCCAATCCGCTTGAGATTGTATCACCTCCATGCCCAGATCCAAACTTGTTTTTCCAGCCGAGGCCCTGCTCTTCAATTCCTGCAGCTTCAGGTACTGCTCCAACATTTGCCACATCACCCGCTCCGTGTGTTTTACCAAATGTATGCCCGCCGGCAATCAGGGCTACTGTTTCCTCATCATTCATGGCCATTCGGGCAAATGTTTCGCGGATATCTTTAGCTGCTGCAACCGGATCAGGATTCCCGTTTGGACCTTCGGGGTTCACATAGATAAGCCCCATTTGTACAGCTGCAAGTGGATTATCGAGCTCTCGTTCTCCAGAGTAACGTTTGTCTTCCAGCCACTTGCTTTCGGGACCCCAGAAAATATCTTCTTCAGGTTCCCAGACATCTTCACGGCCACCACCAAATCCGAAAGTTTTAAATCCCATTGATTCCAGAGCTACATTACCTGCAAGTATCATAAGGTCAGCCCAGGATATCTTTTTTCCATACTTTTGCTTTACCGGCCATAGCAACCGTCGTGCTTTATCGAGATTGACATTATCCGGCCAGCTGTTGAGCGGTGCAAAACGTTGCTGTCCTCCTCCTGCACCACCACGTCCGTCACCTGTACGGTATGTGCCTGCACTGTGCCATGCCATACGGATGAAGAAAGGTCCATAATGGCCGAAATCAGCCGGCCACCAATCCTGAGAGTCAGTCATCACCTTGTGCAGGTCATTTTTTATAGCAGCCAGATCCAGACTCTTAAATTCTTTGGCATAATTAAAATCCTCACCCATTGGGTTGGATAATGAAGAATGCTGTCGCAATATGTTCAATTTTAACTGATTAGGCCACCAGTCGCGATTTTTTGCTCCGGCAGCACCAGTACCGTGAGCTCCGGTAACAGGGCATTTACTGGCATTATCTGAGTTGTTTTCCATGTCTGTAATGTTTTTTAATGATTTGCAATTATCTATCATTTAAAAATTTACCTATAATTTGAAGTCTGACATCTTCAATTTTAAAATGAGGAATCTTCTTTTCTTCGAAATATTTTTCTATCATTTCGTTAAGCTCTGTATCAACAAAATCCTCAATCCTGTCAGAATCGGAACAATATAAATGATGATGGCTTTCCATTACTGCATCATATCTCATTACATCCCTCTCGGTTTTTACTTTTCTAATTAATTCATTGGCAACTAAAGCATCCAGAACTTTGTAAACGGTTGCAGTTGCAATATTTGGATGGTTTTTCCGGATATAATCTATTATATTTTCAGCAGTAGGATGATTATTAAGTTTAACAATCGCCTCCAGGATTGCAATCCTTTGAGGAGTGACTTTCAGGTTTTTATCAATCAACTTATCCCTTATTTCGGTTATTTTCATTACTAATATTTATCTGATAAGAATCATTCTCTTGTAATAATAAGCAAATTTAAATCACTAATTTAAGAAAGTCAAGTTTATTTGCAATTATTTTTCTATGAAATTGGATAGTCAGACCCTAATAGAACCACGGAACGCCCGCGCTCCATAATAAGATTCTGCACCATTGTGATACACAAAAACATTTCCATAGCGAAAATCAGCAAAAATAGCACCACCCAGCTTTCTGATTGCAGGCGGTGTCTTCACCCAGCTTGATGTTTTCATGTCGAAATTCCCAAGTTTCTGCAATTCGCGATATTGTTCTTCCGTCAACATTTCTATGCCCATTGCACCAGCCATATCAATAGCGCTGTTTTCAGGCTTATGTTCTTTCCTTGATTCCAGAGCTTCGCGGTCGTAACAGACATTTCTGCGCCCCATGGGACTCTCAGCCGAACAATCATAAAAAATGTACTCGTCTGTCTTTTTATCATAACCTACAACATCGGGTTCACCACCAGTACTTTCCATTTCATTGAGTGACCATAATTTCCCCTCTGAAGTACCGGTGTCAAGCGTTGTCCTGACATCATCCCACTCAATACCCTTATGACGATTCAAATTCTTCTCAAAACGTACCTTCAGCGCTCTGAGCAATTCTTCTCGCTGTTCTGGTGACAACTTCTTTTTTATTTCGTTTGACATGGCTTTTATGTTGAGCATTATTGTGTCTAACAATGAAGATGCTTCTGTGTTCATCCTTGAGAAGGTGATTTTCTTTATTCCAGTCCATATGATAACTTCGATCCAAATCTGCCGATTTTGTTCATGAGACCCGCTTTGGCGATCTTTGAAAAAAATTTTCCGAATTTTCGATACCCGAAATTGAAAATAAAATAAGGAGCTATTAATTTCTTGTTTTCAGGTTTACGCTTAATGATATTTTTGAATGAATAAAAATCTTGATATATCTTCATATATCCGTCTTTTAATTCATCTGCCGTCATATTTTTGGGAAGGAATACAACATTAGATGTATTGTATTTTCTAAGGTCAGCGTCAATTATTCGATTTTCCCTCTGCAATCTATGGTAAATTTTTGTTCCGGGGTATGGAGTTAGAATATGAGCAGTCATGGTTTCTACCTTATTTGAGACCAGCCAATCCAATGTCTGATCGAATATATTTTTTGTATCATGATCAAATCCAAAAACCAGACTGGCATTTACCATGATTCCGCTATTATGTAACAGACTAATCAGGGTATTGTACTCACTGACTTTATTCTGAGTCTTGCGGATGCTGCTGATTGATTTAATATTGATCGATTCGAAACCAATGAAAAGGCTTTTGCATCCTGAACCGGACATTTTTTTTATCAGATCAGGGTGTTTCACAATATTGGCAGAGACAGCAGCATGCCAGAACAGATTCAGCGGCTTGATGTTTTCTATTAATTCCTCAGTCCAACCTGGATCGCCAATTAAATTATCATCGATAAACATTATCCTTTTTTTGTCAAGAGCCCTGATTTCATTAAGCACACTTTCAACCGGACGAACTCTGTATTTTTTGTTTGTATAATCGCAGCTATTATAGCAGAATTCGCATTGGAATGGGCATCCTCTGCTGGTTACTACTATATTGTTGTATAAATATTTACTTTTGGAAATAAGGCTCCAATCAGGTATAGGCACCTTACTTAAATCTGTAGGATCAGAAAAATAATATTTAGGTTTTAGTGTGCCATTTAATAGATCCTCCAGAATTGATACCCATAACTCTTCTGCCTCACCGATACAGACTGAATCACAATGTTCTAAGACTGAATCAGGATTGGAACTAGCATAAATTCCGCCGAATATTACTTTGATACCTTTATTGCGATAAATCCTTGCAATTGAGAATGCCCTATAAGCAGTGTCGACATTTACAGTTATCCCAACAATATCCGGATTATCTGAAAAATTGACCGGATTAAGATTCTCATCCTCAATATAAACTATATGTGGCCCGGGAGTTAAAGATGCAATAATAACTAATGATAAAGAGGGAGACATCAATCTTTTGAATTCCGAATCCATTGGCCTGAGACTCATTTTAGGAGAAACGAGCTTAACTTTTAGAATCCTGGTCATAGACCAAAGGTAGATATTTTAAGATATGAATAATCTGACACTGCGCTTTATAGAAAGAATAAATCAGTAAGATAAATATTCACTCATTTCGTTTTTATTTTCTGCTCATCCATAAAGCATTGTTTTCTCTGACGTCTTTGGCTCTGAATGCGGCGATTTTAACAATGAGCTCAACAGGGAGAGGTTTGTCATAAGGAAATTGTATCGTGTCTTTGCCTGTCTTAAAAGGTTCCAGCTGCTTTTTAAATGGTTCCAGTGAGGAATGTGTAGGCATAAAATTAATATGTGTTTTGACAGCGTAATAAGAAAAGAGGATCCGCTTTTCTTCAAATACCGGCGTCCCCCATTTTAGTACCTCTTTCGCTTTTGGAGCTACTTTCTTTAAAATCGTTCTTATCTCTATTAACTTCTCCCGGGCTTCCCTGGGGGCAAAGTAAATATATTCATCTATTGTTGCAGGTTTTTTCATTGTCATGGTTATGTTGAGGTACTTTTATATCACCCTTAAGCCTGAGCGAGCTTGACCTGGTTGCCATCAGGGTCTTCAAAATCGAACCACTTTACACCTGAACCCGGCCCAAACAGATCATCTTTAACCTCGTTAACTTTGACTCCCTTGTCGCTCAGCTCGTTGTGCGCTTTATTTATATCTGACGTCGCAAAGTACAGATTCATTGTGCCGGGTTTTGTGTTTCCATGATAGGTACTGAGGGTAATTGTAACACCACCTTCAGGGAGTGTAAGTGAAACCCACCAGTTATTATCGTTCTGGCGGTAGTCCTGCGTGACCTTCAACCCTAGCTTGTCGGTGTAAAACCCCCTGGCTCTTGGCATATCGCTTACAGCCATGTATAACATCATAAGTTTATTTACTGGTTGCATTTCGGATTGCTTTTTATTAATTATTAGACAATATTCAATTCAACAATGATATTGGGCTTGTGTTCAAATTTTGATCCGCAATATCTTCTCCATCTTCCTGCCTTTCGCCAACTCATCCACCAATTTGTCCAAATACCTGACCTGCTGCGTTAAAGGATCCTCGATTTCCTCCACACGATACCCACAGATTACTCCAGTGATGAGTTGAGCATCAGGATTTAGTGAAGAATGTTGGAAGAATGTTTCAAATGTCACATTTTCATTTATCAGTTCCTGAAGCTTCTTATTGTCGAAGCCTGTTAACCACTCAATGACCTGCTGCAATTCTTCTTTTGTTCTGCCTTTTTTCTCCACTTTTGCAAGATACATAGGATATACAGAGGCGAAAGTCATTTTTGCCAAACGCTGATTTTGTGTGTTCATGTTTTCCTCCAATTTCCTGGTATATTTTCTAAACGAGTTTTATCTGCAAGTTTGTTCACTTTTTGATAAAATAAAATGCTCAAAATACCGAATTTATTTGCAGGATTTTGATGACATGGACAGGCGGCTTGTTAATGTACACTGCCAATTGCCATTTTATATGCCAATACTGCGTCGGGAAGAGGTGTCAGAGTATCTGATAAAATATTGTAAGTCCCTTTTTCAGATAGCTCGTCAGCAACTTTCTTTATCAAAGCTAATGTTGCCTTCATCAGACCTGAACCTAAACTTAAACGCGCAACACCTAAATCCTGAAGTTCACGAACAGATGGAGGCAATCCTGCCCCATTCCCGGGGTTTGCAAGAATATTAACCGGTGCATTAATTTCCTTAACCAGAGTTGAAATCGTTTCCTTTTCCCATACAGGCTGAACAAATATGCAGTCTGCACCTGCTTCCCTGTATTTATTGCCACGGTTAATTGATTCGGATAATTTTTCACTTGTGGGGCCTGACGAGGTATAAAATGAATCAGTCCTTGCATTAATTACTAAATGAAAGCCCAGAGATTCTGATAATGCACGAATTGCTGATATTCTTTCACAAAATTCCATCTCGTCAATCAGTAAAGGTTTTAAATTAATACTGTCTTCAATGTTTATTCCGACAATTCCTGTTTCAATTATCTTTTTAACCGATTCAATTACTTCATTCAGATTATTTCCATATCCGGCTTCTATATCTGCCGTTACCGGAACCCCTACTGAATTTACGATCCCCGTAATAACTTCAATCATTTCTGACAATTGTATTACCTGGCTGTCGGGATAACCTAAAGAGGCAGATATCCCCATGCTTGTTGTTGCAATTGCTTTATAGCCACATGCTTCTACTAGTTTAGAACTTCCTCTGTCCCATGAGTTTAACAGCACCAAAATTTCGTCGTCGTGATGAAATTTCAGGAACTTTTGTGCTTTTTCTTTTTGAATAGTTGAAACCATAATCTTGAAATTTAATATTGTTTCATATAAACAAATCTCATCGAATTTCGACTAATGGTCAAATTAATTTAATTCAGACCGACTAACCAACACCTCACTGCGCCCCACGTTAATGTTCCGGTTTTACCTGACGGACGAACTTTTAATCAGGTTTTCTTCTACTCTGAATTTTACAATGCGGGTGATAAGAGGCAATGGTATTGGTTTATCCAATGGAAACTGGACAGACCCTTTCCCTTGTTTGTATTTTGAGAGTTCTTTTTCAAATTGAGCATGCCCGGTGGGAGTAGCATAAAAGCCAATATGATTCTTAAAACCAGCAAAATAAACCAAAGGTCTTCCATTTGTTTTGTAAGCAGGCATATGATAGGCAATGCTTTCTACTGCTCCCGGAGCATTTTCTTTGATTGTGGCTCTTATTTGATTTAACATATCCTGAACATTTTCCGGAAATGATTTAATGTAATCGTCAACAGTCTCTTTATTCATTTTCAGCTGAATTTGGATTGAATTTACAAATTTAGTTTTTTTCATAATTAACTTCATTATGTCTCAAAAGACGGAAGGAGGTATTATTTATCAGTACAAAGATGATTCCTGTCATAATACTCAAGAACTTTAACTTAATCTTTTTGTTATTTATTTGGATTTCTTTAACTAACAGTGATATAAATGCTCGTCGTAAGTAGTGATGTTTTAATACTTTAACTTAAACATTATGCGTATCACTCCATTTATCATTTCTTCCTCTATTACTGTCGCGTTGATTATTGTATTGAACAGGCAGTGGGGATCGACTCCTCCGGTTGGAAAATTTCTCAGCCCGCAGGTAGGTTTCTGGCAAAATGCTGAACCCGCAAATGAAAAATTTAATGCTGACTTAAGTTTCCCGGAGCTAAAGGGAAAGACTGAAGTATATTTTGATGAACGATTGGTGCCTCATGTGTTCGCCGGGCGGGAAGAGGACGCTTATTTTGTCCAGGGATATCTGCATGCCAAATTCCGATTGTGGCAAATGGAATTTGGAGCAAGGGCTGCTGCTGGTCGTATCAGTGAAATACTTGGTAAAGGCCCTCTGCAGTGGGACAGAAGTCAGCGCAGACTGGGCATGGTTTACGCTGCTGAAAGAATGGTTGATGAGATAAATAAAAATCCTGTTTCAAGGATGTTTTGCGAATCATATGCTGCCGGCGTAAATGCCTATATCGATCAGCTTAAAGAAAGCCGGTTGCCATTGGAGTTTAAGCTGCTGAACTATAAACCGGAACAATGGACCGTATTAAAAACAGCTCTTTTTGGGAAATACATGGCTGAGTATCTTGCCAGTTCAGACGACGAACTTGGGCTAACTAATGCCCGGAGGATATTTACACGAAAGGAATATGAGAGACTTTTTCCCGTCTATCCAGATTCTTTGAAGCCGGTTGTACCCAACACGCCTGAAAATCCCTATCCAGAAAAAGCTGCTATTGATCTTTATGTTCCTAATACTGCCGATTCCCTGTACTTCACCTTTAAAAATGAAAGTGCCGGTGCTGCTTATAATATAATAAATAAGCCTCAACGTGGAATTGGCAGTAATAACTGGGCCGTGGGTCCTTCCAAAACTGGTAGCGGACGTCCTATTTTATGCAATGATCCCCACCTGGCATTGACGCTGCCGGCATATTATTACGAAATGCAGATAACAACGCCTTCACTCAATGTATATGGAGTTTCTTTTCCGGGCATGCCTAACACACTTTTCGGGTTTAACGATAGCATTGCTTTCGGATTTACCGATGCAGAAAGAGATCTGGAAGATTTTTATGAGATCCATTTTCGTGATTCTACAATGAATGAATACTGGTTCAATGGTAAATGGACTAAAGCCGTAAAAAGGGTTGAACCAATTAAGATCAAAGGAGAGAAAACAATGTTTGATACCGTTGCCTACACTGTTTTTGGTCCGGTGATGTATGACAGAAATTTTCCTGCTAATGATCAGAAGGATAAATACCTGGCTGTGAGGTGGACGGCACACGATCCTTCTGATGAAGGATATATGTTTTATTTGTTAAACCACGCAAAAAACTACGATGATTATCGCAATGCCATCAAATATTTAACTTGTCCTGGCTTGAACTGTCTTTTTGCTTCGAAATCCGGTGATATTGCTATCTGGCACCAGGGAGAATTTCCTGCCAAGTGGAGAAGACAAGGAGATTTTATTATGCCCGGAACCGACAGTACCTATATGTGGCAGGGGATGATACAGCAGGAAGAAAATCCTCACGTGAAAAATCCCGATCGCGGTTTTGTAAGCAGCGCTAACCAACTGCCTGCAGATTCTACTTATCCATATTATTTGGGCAAGCCTGGTCCGCTGTACCGCGGATATATTATTAATAAGTATCTCGACACTATGCGTAATATTACAATTGAGGACATGAAAAAAATGCAGTCAGATAATTACAGCGTAAGAGCGGAATTTGCAAAGAAGATTTTATTGATGAGCGATGAAAATCGCATGAACCAGGATGATAAAAAATATTTCGAAATATACAAACAGTGGGATAACAGGAAAGATGCTGAATCAAAAGGAGCCACTGTTTTTCATCTTTGGTGGCAGGCATTGCGGGATACTATTTGGGGAGATGATTTTGACAGCAAAACACAAGTCATACCTGAACCTGCCGATTACATACTGGTAGAGAGCCTCCTGAAGGACACATCATATGCTTTTTTAGATAATATTAATACACCTCAGAAAGAAACATTACAAGACCAGTTGATAGCTTCTCTGAAAAAAGCGACCTCAAAATTAAAAAAGAAGGAGGAAGAGGGTAGACTGGAATGGTGGAAGGACAAAGACACCGGGATTGGACACCTGATAGAGATTGCGCCTTTCAGTCGTTTTCATGTTCCTGTAGGCGGCGGTTTTGATGTGATCAATGCTACCACTCGTACTTCCGGCCCCAGCTGGCGAATGATTGTTCAGCTAACAGATACAATTGAAGCGGTTGGCATTTATGCTGGTGGGCAAAGCGGAAATCCAGGCAGTCAATATTATGATAACTTTATTGACGATTGGGCTGCAGAAAAATATTATAGGCTCTGGTTTATGCAGAGGGATGAAAAAGATAATGACAAAATAAAATGGGTAATGAACTTTAATTCAAAATAAATATATGAATAACTACTACAGATATATGTTGTGAATAATATTCAATTTAATATTATGAAATTAATACTTGCAGTTTTACTTATTACTCTTCTTTCGTTTGCAGGAGGTCTATACCTTCCCTGGTGGAGTATTGCTATTGCTTCATTTATTTCTCTTTTGTTGATACCGATGAAAAGCTGGAAAGCTTTTCTTGCAGGATTTACCGGAGTGTTTATTTTCTGGGCGTTTCTTGCCTGGTGGATAGACCTGAAGAATGAACACCTGCTTTCAGGGAAAATTGCTGAAATATTGCCTCTTGGCGGATCATCCTTTGCCATTATTCTTGTTACGGCAGTTATTGGCGGATTGGTTGGAGGTTTTGCAGCTCTGACTGCGGGTTTTTTAAGGAAGAGTTGAGATGCTAGAGTGCATCATTAAGTACAATCCGGTTTGATCTCACTAACTTATAGAACTGATTACTAAGCTGTCGTCATCTGACGTTTTTTCTTATTTTATTTGTAACCGATTTTTTCTATAAGAGTTCTTAATTACAATTTTGCCATTCTTAAAAGTAAATAAATCGCATCCGGTAACTTCAACCTTTTTCCCATCTGATTTAGTCCCTGTAAAAGTCCACTCGGAGAAACCTCGATTTCCAGAAATGAAATGTTTGGGGTTACCCCAATGAGCATCAGGGAATGTTGCAAATACGTCCTCAAATGCCTTTTTAACCTCTTCCTGACCTATAAATTTTTCTCCGTCAAAATCTGGACCGGCCGAAGCCTCAAATACACAATCATCAGTCATATGAGACATTATAGCATTTACATCATGAGCATTGAATGCATTAGCAAAAGATTGAAGAAAATCTTCGGTAACATTATTTGATTGAGCCATAAGCAAAATTGGGAATAACAGTGATAGAAATGTCAAAACATCTTTTTTCATCTAAGTTCGATTTATGAAGAATAATCAGACTATTGAGTAACAGTCAAATAATATAACAAATGCTACAATTTTTTGTTGAGTCTTGATCTTCATCTGATACATCATTCGGGTGATAACAAACCCACATAATTCCAAAGATTCTCGGGGACGAGTTTTTTATTTTTTATCCGGGTATTATTATTTTACTACCAAGAAATTTTGGTTTTTTGTCTACCCAAAAATCTAAAAACGTTTTTACTCTTGCTAACCTCTCTCTCCATGGAGTTTCCAATCCTGATACGTTGCCAGCTTCTTTTGCATTAAACCCAATGGCAATGATCCCTACTCTGGAAGCAGTGTAAATAGCTCTTTCATTGTGAAATTGCTGCGAAATAATTGTGACAGAATCCTGGCCAAAAATTTCCTTTAGTCGTATTATCGAGTCAAAAGTTCGAAAACCCGCATAGTCAAGATAAATATTTCCCGAATCTATGCCCCCTTTGATCAGGTCAGATCGCATAGATTCTGGTTCATTGTAATCTTTACGGCTGTTATCACCACTAATAATGACATATTTTATTTTGTCGTTTTTCAGAAGATTTATCGCTGCTTCTATTCGATTATCGTAATATGGATTATTATGTCCTTGCTTGCCATATTTGGAGGCACCGAGCAAAAGACCGACTTTATTGAATGGGATTTTATTCAAGTCGGAATACAAATTGTCTTTGGCTGCATCAACAATTATTTTATTGCAAAAATATATTGTAGTCAAAAGTGATATAAATGCAAACAGCATTAAATAAAAAAAAACTCTTTTTTTTCTCATGATCCTGAAGAATTTGCGGAAGGCAATTAATTAAACCCTCAGAGTTATTATGGGCAGTCTTTTATCTAATAGCTGAGAATATTCCTATTGGCAGCGCTACAATAATAATCAACGCATAAATTGATAAGACTACTATGGCAAATATCCCCATGAATTTAAATAGTGACTTTAAGTTTTTAAACCCGGTTGTAACTGATTGTTGATCTGTTGAATTAAACCCTTGCTTTAATTGAATTGAAAATTTATACAAATATGTTAAAGGGAAATAGTATAGTAATGATATTAATATATAAACGAATCCCATGATTCTTAAGGGTAACCCAGCGTTTGAAATACTCCTGAAAACTGAAAATCCTGCAATAAACACTACTCCTAATAATAGCAATAATCCCATACCTACATATCCGACTATTGCCAAAAACTTCCCCCACTTTGATGTTTCCAAAAGATAACCTTTTATTTCACTGTCAATTGTAACTAAATTTTCAACTGGCTGAGTGTTTTCAATATTCTCCATTTGCTTAAATTATAATTTCTTACTCATTTGGCTTTTCAGATTACGCCCCGTTTTTTTTGAGTGGTAGCTGGACTCCACTTTTTTATTTTAAGGAAAATGAAATAGGAACCATGTTCCAAGATACCACAAATATGAAATTCCCTCTTTATCAGTCGAATTTATAAATTCAAATTCTGACTCTTTTTCACCTGTTATGAAGTAGGTGATCTTTTTAAAAGCATTGTCACTTTTAGCAAAGTCAATGACTTCAATAAATTTAGCCTGAGATGAATCAGCAATTGAAGCCTTGTACTCATCTAGAAATGTTTTTTGTCCAGTTAAGTTTAGTGGGAGAGTAAGGAGAATGAGAGGAAGTAGTCTTTTCATAGTATATTGAGATTCCAAAAGTCAAGCGGGAAGGCACTTAAAAACCATCCGGGTTATGTGGTCGTAGTTATTTTATGGGTTTATAATCCAGGTCGTAGTTTATTCTGCTTTTTTAAAGGTGTCAAAGGTAAAAATAAAGAATGAGCCTATGATATAGATTGTAATCAAGGCAGCCCATCTTAATGGGGTCATACCAATTGCATACTTTAACGAAAACAAAGCTACATAAAGACTACCAAAAGCTAAAGCAACAATAACTCTTCTCGTGAAATCAAAGGTGATCTTCTCATTGCAATTCTTGCAATTCCATTGAGAAAAAACCAACTTAAAAAGTATCTTTTTCCTATATTCAGTTATTGAATATTTATAACCGCAATGTGGACAAGTTCTTGTTTTCATATGAGACGTTTTTTGGGTTAAGAGTTTAACTGAGTCAAGTATGATTGGAAAAGTGCGTCGACATCCATTTTTTCAAGATTCTGGTTAATTAATTTTACGACTGCTCTGATTTCCTTTTTAGCAGCTGGCGCATCCTGAAAAAAAGTACCAAGCCAATGTAATGAGGGTAATTGTTTTCATGATAGCGATCTTTAAATTAAAATTAATACTAATTGTCTGTTATTTTGTATTATTCACTATCCAATCTGCCATTGCATTTGTAATGTCATCAATTACATTGTTGAACCGGTGATCAGATTCAAATCCATTTATTATTGAGGGTTTAACCAAAGTTAAACCATTTTACTGTCAATGTCAATACTGGCACAAATGCGTTAAAACGGACCGGCAACAACGGGAGCTTGTGTTACCTGGCGCAGCTGTTTTCTCTTTCGAATCAATGTGAGACCAGGCTCAAATTAAAGCTAGCTTCCTGGCGGAAGTAGTCTGGACTGCGAAGTCCGTATGCAAAAAGCATGTGTCTGGCACACAGTGGTCCGGGTTAGCCTTAGCCTTGATTAATCAACGAGAGTCCCATGCTGAAGATCCTGATAGCACCGCGTAAACAGGCGAAGCGGGAAGCTTTAGTTATGTGCAACCAGAATTGAATGAGAGTATAATCAAAAATCCTATCTATTGCTCCCGCTAAAGTTTCAAGAACACTAACCCGAAGATCTGAAACCCTATTCAGCAGGTCTCCAATTGCTTTTTATCCCTTTGATGAATAAATATAAGATGATGGACAGTTCACCGAAGAAAAATGGAAACATATATGGCTCCATTGCATTTTTAATTTCAGGGGATAGAACATACATAAGACTTTGAGCAGTATATGCAACACCTGTAATCAACACAAGCACTCCTATGATACGAGGTATGAATCCTGATTTGTATGCCAGTATTCCCATCGGGAAAAGCCACAGACCCCAGAATACCTGCATCAGTCCTGTTCCGGCAATGCTTGTCCTGCGAAAGATTATGGCAAATTTCTGTGCCTCTTCTGCGGTGAGATATTTCATAATATCCCCTTTTAATACCAAGAGAGAGGATAGATCCAGCGTAGAAAGCGAAAAGCTGAAAGGAACCTGCACAAGAACAAATGCAACTAGCAGCCGGCAAAGATTGCGGTCTACATTCTCAAATAGTTTATAAAACTGCATCGCTAAAAAAATGTACAAAACATTTGTGATAACGCTGACGGATAAATCAATGCGGAATAGAAATTCTTTGTTCAAGATGTTTTGGCAGGTTGCCACATCGTCACCCTTAACACCAATTTGAGGCGGTACATACATAAGACTAAAGATGCCAAGAATTGCCAGAATGAAATATAAAAGGCCTGCAATCCGTGCCGTTCTTTTCAATGAGTTTGTTTCCTGAATCATAATTTTATTTATTTATGGTTATTTTCAGGTTAGCAGTACTGTTCCGGAGCCTCACTTGTTTATGGAAGAGGGTAATTACTCTGAATGGGGGAAACAAATCTCCCGTAATATACTGTTACTGGTTGGATAGTCGGGATTTTCTTAAATTGTTGCTATTATTTTTTATCTCCTTTGAAAATCCATTGGATACCAACCGGGTATCCGTTTACGACAATCATTTCAGATTTGCCTCGGGTACATTTATCTATCCATTTTGGTCGGGCTATGTACGGGTTAGCTTTCCACAATAATTTTTAATTTTTAATCTTTAATACATCTGACACCGAATCCATATCTTTTATTATTTGCTAAACGAGCAATTTGTGCATGATCATAATATAAAACTCTTGAAATGGCTAAAGTCGAATTGGATTCAGTACTTGTCCAAAATGCTGTTACTGATCCTATGCCAGAGTATATAGCTTCAGGATCACGCCAGCCACTTGTCTCTGCAGAAAAACCTGATGAATTTGTTGCACCTAAATTTGGATATAGCCATGCGAATGGATCCAAATTATTTTGATTATCAAGTTTGAGTTTTCCTCCTTCATCGGTACCTCGAAGGTCGTAATTGTCAGCTTGTAATTGTGTCATTCCTAGATACAGTTCAAACGATTTCCACTCTGAGTCTGATGGAACATGCCATCCGGAGGGACAAAGTTTCCTACTATCAGCTACAGCATAGAAATTATACAATTTATGGCCCATTGCTCCCGAAATTGTATTTTTCCAGTCCCACATACCAACCTCTCCTGGAATATCTGGTATAATTGTACCATCATTGTATTTTGTTGTACTAAGATTTTTTGTCATCCAAGTCTGATTGCCATATGTATTATACGTATATACATTCCCATCTATATCCGATAGCAAGCCGTCATAAGTTGTAAAGTTTATTTCAGGACTGTATACAGTTCCAGATTCATTCTTAATATACCCACGCATATAATATTTAGTTCTGGGTGACAAATCGTTGATAACATATAATAAGCTTTGCTGATCTAATTGGGCAATAGAATGAGGCCCATCAATTGTCGGATTTGGGCTGGGTCCATAACAAAAATAAAACTCTCCAATTCTAAAGGGATTATCCTCAGGATTCATTATTACACACTTAACAGTTACAGTGGTAGATAATAAGTTAACCAGCTTAAGTGAGTGAAATAGTGGAGGATATGAGTTAGGCAATACAGAAATGACTTCGCCATAGGATGTTCCTTCCTTATTAGTTGCATAGGCTCTATAATAATGTTCCTGTCGAATATGATGTGCTGCACCAGCATATTTGAAATTCATCATACTTGTGAAATTTCCTGTTCCAATACCGTCATTAGTGAACCATGTATCATAAGAATTAGAATTAGTAATCGTTGGAGGACTATTTTCAATTGTTGTAATGCAAATTCCTCTGGAAGTTACAGGCGATCCACCATCGTCAATAACTTCTCCCCCGGCAGTTGCATATTCCCAAGTTAGTTCGGTTAACGGGGATGTAGTAACTGTTGGTTTATTTAACTTTTCGCAAGAGATTAAAATTAGAGTAACCCAAAAAAGAAATAATATTTTTTTCATCTCATTAGGTTTTAGGAATTCAGAAAGTTAACAATTACTTTAAATAGAACCTGATTACTGAAATATTTTTTTGCGCCCCTTCTTACTGTATAAGTGTCAACAAACTCCTGTACCCGGGTTAGCTTGCCCTCTCATTTATTGTCATAGTGAAACCGGCAAGCGTAGATTAGGATTTCCGAGTTTTCAACCTGATAAACCAATCTATGTTCCAAGTCAATTCGTCTGGACCAGAATCCTGCCAGGTCAAATTTTAGAGGTTCTGGTTTTCCAATACCGTCATATGGAGTTCTCTGAATGTCTTTGATTAAAGCGTTTATCTTCCTGAGGTTTTTTTTGTCTTCTGTTTGCCAGTAGACATAATCTTCCCATGCATTTTTTGAAAAAGTAATTTTTGTCATTCCTCGATCAAGCTATGTTTGTCCTTATTCCCGGATTTCATTTGATCGATAGATTCAAATAGTCTTTTTGCATTTTTCTTAGAACTAAATAAATGCAAAGTCTCCATAATGGAATTATATTCCTCAAGGGATATCATGACTGTTCCCTTTCCTGATCCTCGCTTGATAATCAAAGTTTCATTGTTATTTTCGACATCATCAAGATAGTTTTTAAGACCAGTCCTGAATTCTGTATAATTAGCTGCAATCATTTGAGTTTGATTTAAGTGTTTAATTAAGTACAAATATACGTACTTAATCACGTAATTGCAAATTTTGGTCTTATTAGTTTACTTTCTGGTAGATTAATGCAATTGCCTGGTTGTGATACCGGCCGCGAGTGCAAGCTAAAGGCCCGGCAATAAAGGGAGTTTTTCAGTGGTCAAATCAGCCCAACGTAGACTTTGTTTATACTCCTATGTCCTTTAATTATCTCTGAAGTCCTTGTAATCCATTAAACACGATCATTATGAATTTAAGCTAAAGGTCAAGGTGTCAAAATAAATGGTTAAGGAATCTAGTTTGCCATTCTTAACTTCCCATATTTCAGCCACATCCCCATTGATACTTTTACCGTTTGGAAAAACATAGTCATAGTTTCCTATCACACATGCATTGTCACTATCAACGATCATTTGTTTTACCCTCATATTGGTAAATAGTCGGGAAAATCTCTTAATAACTTCGATATACGCTTGTTTGCCAACTACTGGAGTTGTTTTTGTCATATCTCCGCCAATAAATTTAAAATCTTCGGAAAGTACTGATTCCCAATTCCCTTTTTGTGAGAAACCATTATAATACGATTCTAGAAGTTCTTGTGTTGTCATGCCAATTGATCTTAGAAATGAATAAATTTTCTCAGAGCAACAATTGGATAGGTGAAAAAGTTAACTTTTGTGTGTCCAATTTTAGGGGCAGTAACCTGGGTGACCACAAACCAACAGGGTGATTTGAGGTTTTCTACTTTGTTCTGGGGGAGGAACCTCGCTGCGAAGTCCTATATGATTCTGCTGTGTCCACATGCTTTCGCCACGTCAGTCCCATGAAACTAACTATGTATCAAGCTCTATGTCAGCACCATATATATAATTTTGTAACGTCAGGTTGGTATTGCAATCAAATTTATTAAAAAATATTGGCAATACAGAATCTATTTGAGGTCAGTCACGAAAATTTTGATGGGAATCCATCGGAGCCTGACCGAAGGGTCGCGCTGGCGTGTTCTCGCTTTTATTGAAAAAAAGTTCATTAACGCCAACTTAATTTTGTCCGGTCCGAGCTCGACGCAGGCAATACTAGCGGAGCGTTTTTTTAATTCGTATCAAGTTATCTCAGGTTGATTTTCATTCTGTATGTCGAGGAAATATCCCAATTTATTTTAAAACTACTCCCCATTCTGTTACGCAAAAACCGGTTCTTATAAATTGAGTATTTTCCATCGGAATGTTGATCTTATTGTTAGAATCAGTCTTGACGCCTTTGATTATATAAAATAATCTTAACATACAATCAGGAGTTTTAGAAATATTAAGTTTTAACACTGATTCTATAATTTTTGATCCCTGAGGGTAAATTTCATAATATTCAGAATTTGTCAATCGGGGAATCCAATAGTCTATAAAATCTTTTATTTCTCTCCCATTAAAGCCATATTCCAACATATTATTTGTAAAAAATGCTTCTAATTCAGATCTCTTAACGGTCCAACCTTCATTTGTTTGCCATACGTCTGGTTGTTCACTTTCATAAAACAAGAACTCATATTTATTATCAATGATTCCAGATGTATCAACATTTACTACCCAGCCACTTCCATAAATAGGAATTGAAGTGATAATTTTACCACCATGCGGGAAATTCAGTTTAACACTTATTTTAGATTTCTCAGTGGGATAGAGGTAAATATTTGGTTTATAGGCGACTATTCCGCATGTATCACACTCCGGTTCGTCTGGTTTACAACTATGGAATGGGATCGAAATAGATATTATTAATCCCACAAAAATAATCTGGAGACCCAAAAGATTTAATATAGTTCTTTTCATTAGAATAGGGTTTTGTAATATTTAACAATTTTGATGCCAATAAATTTGTCATGCTTGTATTATCTAAGTCCGACCATGCCAGCCGTAGCCGCCTCAGTACAGTTAGACAAATTCCAATTGTACATGGCACCATAAATTGTATCCGGAGCATTGTTTTACCAGCAATATCCTGGAACTCAATATTCCACTTTTAGCATTAGTTTTATTTATTGAATTTTGGATTAATTGATTCAAAGTCAAAGTTAGATCCTTCTTCTTTCTGGTTGAATTTAAGATTAATAGTGAAAGAGAAATTTTCAAGAATTGGATCAAAATCAATCCAATATAAAGGCATATTTTTAACAGCTTTTTCAATATAGGCTGCAAGAGGATTATCTGTTAAAGGAGTTAGGTTGTTAACATATAAATTACCATCATTAGTAATAATTTCGAAAGATGCATTCGAACTTGGGAAGGATTCTAATTCATACGCATTTTCAAATAAACTTTGAGTTAATTGTACCTGAAAATGAGAAAAACCACCTAATAAGTATAAATTGATTGAGTCATTCTTTAAACTATAAATTTCTCTTTTGATTGAAAAATCAAAAATTTTAATAAGCTCCCCTTCTCTTGAATAGTAATTCCAGCGACCAACTTTTTTATTTTTTTCAAAATTTCCAATTGCAGCTAATTTCAGTCCGGTTGTATCAATTGTAATCTGAAGTTCTTTTTTGGATGAAATAATATTGGTTGATTTCTTATAACCAAGTAAATAGAATACACTAGTATCTTTAATTTCAGTTGGATAGAAATATACCCATTGACCTGTTCTTTGTCCCCCATTAAATTCGCCGATAATACTAATTGGGTTTCGAGGATGGATAGGATTGAAATAAAACCAAACACCACTTTTGGTATTGTGGTCATAACTACCAAATTCCTGGAAGTATTTCTCAACTGCTAATCGTATTAAATACTTTACATAATTACCATGTTTAATTGATTTATCGGATTTTAATACGAAATACTCCTCACTGATTTGACTATTCTTACCAACATGGACTACCTTCTTGACGTCCTGAGTGTAACTTAATGATGCGATGGAAAAAAGAAAATATAGACTTAGAAGAAATTTCATATGAAAAAATTAGTAGCGTATTGATTCAAATATATCAACTTTAATCTGCATTTGGTACTAGTCGTGAATTAAATTGGAAGCACCAGCGAATCGGCCCGCAACCCATGTAGACTTTGTCCCGGGAGACGAAACAGTCGCGGTGCAGTGAAGCTAAAAGACGGAAGCCAATTAATTAAATCGTCCGAGTTAGCCTTAGCCTTAATTAGGCAACAAGTGTTTCCTTAAGAACGGATTTGACTTCTTTGATCTCAGGTTTTGACAGTTTTCCAAGTTCCTTAATAATCCGCTGTTTATCAATGGTCCTGATTTGATCTAGAACAACCCAACCCTCTTTGTTATCATGTTTTACTTCGACTCTGGTTGGATAATTTTTGGAGCTGGTTGTCATTGGTGCAATGATAATAGTCCGTAAATATTTATTCATCTCATCTGGAGAGATGACAACACAGGGTCTCGTTTTCTTAATTTCGCTCCCGATTGTCGGGTCAAGGTTTGCAAGAATTATTTGATATTGCTTTATTTCCATTCATCGAGATTTTCGTCTTCAAATACATCTGGGATGAGTAATTCGTCATCGCCATTTGCATGCATATCCATGAAGGCTTTTTCCCAACCTTTTCTTGGATTAGCAAGTGGCTTTATTATAATCTGCCCTTTATCCAGGATTAAATCCACGGTATCACGGATATTATATCTCTCGATAATGGTCTTGCTGAACCTTATCCCCTTCGAATTCCCAATCTTTACAACAGATACTTCCATGGTTAAAATTATTAACAAAATGTAATTACAAAGTTAGTACATATTTTAATAAACTCGCTAAGACTGGAAAAATATTTTATCTGAAGCTTGAGAGTTTAGGGTAATAGGCTGACTCTGAAGCTGTCCGGTTTAATTAAACCGTCCGAGTTAGATTTTTCAGTCTCTGTAGCCTTATTGGCTATGCCGCATGTTGTATGCAGTTAATTCTACAAATTTATTCCAGGCGATAAAAATAATCGAAAGCCCAATACCATAAAAACCAGGATCAGTGCTGCCAGATATGAAATCTGTCCCAGTCTCTGATCGTTTGATAACTGCACATTTGCAATTCTTCGGGCATTCTGCCATGGAAAAATAAAAATCATTCCACTTGTGAAAGGATAGATAATACTTACTATAGCCACAACTGGTAAGTATATAATGGTCATAACTACCGAACCAATTATCCAGGGCAGAATCAAGATGTGAAAAGAAAAATTCTTTCGGGCTTTCCCGGAATCGACCCACACTTTCTTGTAACTAAATTTAAGAAAGGGGGCTGTAAGCTTGTAAGCAATGAAAATGAGAATTGCAGCTCCCAGAAATGCAATTAATATTTGAATCCAAACTGGAGCATTGAGGAGTGCCAGGGCTTTGCCTATATCGCCGTTTTGAAAAACAGGCCCGGTCATCAGGTAACCCAAAAAGTTGGTCATTCCTAAAATGAAAAGCCATAGCACGAAAAGATCTATTAACCTTTGTTTTGTCGACCTGAAATATACCAACCCCGCTACCAATCCCTGAACTAAACTCATTAAAGGACCGGCCAGGCTTACAAACACCTTTTGATTTACAGATAAATGATTGATTGAAAGATGTTCCACATAGTTGTGATGTAAAACAGGCTGGCTGTTGAAAAGTAAACCTGCCAATGCATGAGCCAATTCGTGTATGAATGTTGTAAGTAGAAATGCAATTACATATAAGATAGCCGAGTTAATTGTAATGTTGTATTTTTGTTTCATTCTGCTATTTAAATCAATTATTACATAGTAAGCGTCATCTCAAAAAATTTAACCCAAATGTTACTGTCTCTATTCACTTCTCCGGTTTCAATCCACTTGTCGTCTTCCAGCCAGATTGTGTAGCGTATTTGTCCTGCCTTAATTACATACAACTCACATATAGATTCTACGAATAGGCAAAGTTACAAAGTATTTTGAATCCAGGTTGTCATGTGAAATTACGGTTTTTTGGTTAGCATTTGGACTGTCTTATTTCGTTACGTAACTGTCATGATATGTGCAAATTGTCCCTGTAGGAGCCTTGAGACCTGAATGCTAACGGCCCGCCGGTTTAATCAGTTGCCGTCGGAGCCTGCCCTGAATTTACCGAAGGGTCGCGGTGACTTGTTTTTTGCCATCCCGATAGCTATCGGGACCGGTAAACGGCAGTGACCTTCGGGTCACGGTGAAATTGCGAAAAGGTACCAAGTCCAGATAGACGGCAGTGAAGTTACGAGTCATGATGAAATAGTCTGGGTGTGAGCAAAAAACACGGCGCCAGGGCGGTGGCCCGCAGCCCACGTAGACTTTGTCCCGGTAGACGAAACTGTTCGGGTGCACAGAAGTTAATAAATTCCAGTTGCTTAAACTGTAGATCATTCATATCGCAATGTCTCCACCGGGTTCCTCGTTGCTGCCCTCCAGCTTTGCCAACTCACTGTAAGTAATTCCACTGTCATAGAAATAATTCCTGCCACAACGAAAAGCCACCAACTAAGTTCCGTTTTATACACAAAACTTTCAAGCCATTTATTCATAGCATACCAAGCAATTGGGCTGGCTATCAAGAAAGCAATAGCAACCCATTTTATAAATTCTTTATTAAGCATTAAAATTACTTCTGTTTCCTTAGCTCCATTTATTTTTCGGATTCCGATTTCTTTGGTACGGTTTTCAGCAAGAAATATTGCAAGGCCAAACAACCCTAAGCAACTAATGATAATTGCGAAAATTGTAAAGAAAACAGCCATTTTAATTATTTGCTCTTTTTCTTTGAATTTTGCATTATATTCCTGATCTGCAAATTTGTAATTGAAAGGAGTAGAAGGCATTATTTTGCGCAAAGCTGCTTCTATCTTTGGTAGTGCTGCATTGGCACTTACCGAAAGTTTGATTCGAATGTAGAGCCAGCTCATATTATTTTCAGAAGGGAAAATTATAGATGGTCTTGCCGGTTCAAAGGGAGATCCTTTTACCATATCCTTGACGACACCTAAAATCGTATAATACTTGATTTCATGATTAGAGGATTGCCTCCAGATAATCTTGCTAATTGGGTTTTTCAATCCCATCAGGTTCAATGCAGATTCGTTTATCAGGACTCCAGATAAATCAGTATGAAATTCCCGGGAAAAGTCTCTTCCTTCAATAAATTGTAGGCCAATTGTCTTACCATATTCATATGAAACGTTTATAGTATTGAAAGAAGGATTAAATCCGGGGTCCTTGCCATCCCACTCAAAACCTTTGTTATTGCCTAAAGTATTGGTAACAGGATAGTTTGAAGTTGCCATATCTTACCCCATATATCAGCTAATTGAAAACTTTTACAATTCTGTAGGATTGTTGTATATCATTAAAAGAATGATACCATAATGATGCCATAAATGTATGTGCATGATATAGAATTATTTAAAATTTACTGAAGCAACAATAAGTAAAAATATTTTACAGTAAATCGTAAAAAAATTTACATATTGTATACCACTACTGTCCGGTTTAATTTTCCCATAGTGGCAGGATTGGGTGATCGGACGGATTAATTAGGTTAATATTGCCACTGAAAAGTTCTTTGATATAAGTTTTTTCAAACAAAGTTAGACTCAAAGTTTGAGTAAATGTGTATAAACTGACGGGGATGTCCAGCTTCTTTTTAGCAATGGCTGCAAGGAGATAAGTGCAGATGGCTATCCAGATTTGGCAGTTCACTGCGTTTTCACTGGTACCGTAAAAAGCCTTGATGCGTAAGTGCTGTTTGATCCACTTGAAGAACAACTCTATCTTCCATCGTTCACGATAGAGCTCTGCAATGGTTAAAGCCTCCTGGGAAAAGTTGTTGGCCAGAAAATAGTATAGTTTGCCATCGGAGAAGTCTTCGTAAGTTACGATACGCAGTTCTTCCGGATATTTCTTCACACTGTAGTATCCGGTTAAACGGATGGATAGGTCTTCCAATACGCCACAACTTTTGTCAACCACATGAGATTCCACAACCTCATAATTGATGTTGTCCTTACTCCTGGTGACAAAGAAAGCTTGTTGCTTATGTATCTTCTCGTAAAGCCTTTTGAAGTCCAAATATCCTTTATCCATGATATAATAGGATCCGGCTTCTATTGGGATAGTATCCAGTATGTTAACATCGTGAGTACAACCATTGGTGATGTCAACATAAATAGGAATGGAGCCTCTTAAATCAAGCATGGTATGCATTTTTACTGCTCCTTTGGTTTTACGGAACTTTGCCCAAGGAAACAGGCTTAAGCAAAGGTTAATTGTTGAACTATCCAAAGCATAAACCATGTTGTCGATATCCAGTCTAAAACTTGGGTCGTTGGCATATAACGGCCGGGCTTGTTTGATTAGAACTTGTGCATAATCAGCGTAGATCCTCCAACTCCGTTTCTCATTAGCTTCGGCCAATGTGGATTTTGCAGTTGCGGATCTAAGCCCTGAATGGTAAAGCTTGGACGAAAAAGCAGTTAAACTACTCTCGATGTCTCGAAGACTTTCTCTTCCGGTCAACTGAGCAAAGCTCATGACAAGGAAATGTTCGCTGCAGGTAAACCTTCTTGAACGGAAGTTCCCTTTGTAGCGTTCAACGCATCTTTGGAATTGAAAATCTGATTTGAACATCATAAGTTGTGATAGCACCGTTTTGCCTGAATGCATATTCTTGATTTTAAAATCAAAACCAAAAATATGAATTCAAATCGACCAAGTGAAAAAACCATTGTAATTAATTGTATTTTAATAAAATATAACCATTTAAACAGTCCTTAACCGGACACTAGTGATTGTATACGACATTTTTGATTATAAGTTGAAATAGAAGGCGCAATGGAATCAAAAAGTGTTATAAGTCAGATTCTCTCATCTTAATTACAGTATCGGATCTCGTCGGTACGAGGCCTGTTCAGAGCACACATTAACCATAATTGCCCGGCGATTAATTAGGTTGGCGTCTGTGTCGCGGTGACACATTTTTTGCCAGTCCAGATAAAGGGTTGAGAGTTTCATGTCATGGTGAAATTGTCTAGATGACAGCAAAAAATGTGGCGCCAGAGCGGTGGACGGCAGCCCAATAGACTTTTTCCCGGGAGACGAAACTGTCGAGGTGCACAGAGGTTTATAAACGGCTGTGAATTTTCTCTCATAGACTTTACAGGCTAACTCTGAAGCAGTCCGGGCTGCCGAAGGCAACCGAGGACCGATAACAATTTTCTTTGCGCAGCATCTGAAATTTTATCCGGTCAGAAATCTGTTTTGCGAAGCAACAAAAAATCTAATCCGGTCCGAGCTCGACGTAGTCAATTAATTAAACCGTCTGAGTTAGCTGGTGTACTTATTTACTTGTCTCTGAGCCTATATTTCTTTTTTAATTCTTCCAATGTTATGGAACTTCGTTCTTTTTCCTCTTTAGTCATGTGCTTAAATTCGTTCTCTGCAGACTTAATTTTTTGCCACTCATTTTCGATTTCCTGTTGATTAAACCCAAAAAAAGTCATTTCATGAAGGCAATAGCAAATGATTTCGTATGAAGAAAAACTTTCGATCGAATCTTGGTCTATATACATTCCTAACCACTCAGACCAAGGTGTAAATTCCAAAGCTAATGATTCAGTAATTTCGTTTTTTGTTTCCACTACTTTTAAACTATCATATCCAGATACATCTACGTATTCTTCATATTCAAAATCATCTATTACATTCTTCACAACAATATTAATACTTGATTTTTTTGATTTTAATATCCTTAGTTCATCGAATACGGTTTTATAATTATCCAAATAACCTAATTGGTCTGGAAAGAGTCTGGAAAATACAATCTCAACACTAAGCCAAGAACTAGTTTTTATTAAATCACCTAGTTTCATTTAAGTTATATTTGTCAATGATTACTTTTGTCTTTTGGATTCTCGAGCCTCAAATCAGATCCAATATTATCTTTATGTTGTCTTTGACTTTTGTTCGAAGGTCCGTTGGTAGTTCCCCAAGCTTAGTCGTCAATCGCCTATTGTCAATTGAACGGATTTGATCGATCATAATATCAGACGTCTTGTTTGAGAGTCGCAGTCCCTTTCTTAATATGCACTCTTAGTATCTCACTTTCTGGAGATACATTCGTTGAGATTGGACAAATTACTGTTGAAGGATGGTCCCTAAGTAAATTTGTCTGAACTATTAAAACAGGTCTTACTTTGCCAGTCTCTGTTCCTCTTTGTGGCTCAAGATCAGCGATCCAGATATCAAATTGCTTAAATTTCATCAGTTAGGCTTTCAAACTCAGCAAGAACAGATAATGACTCTTTTTTAACCAATCTCGATTCCTTAGCTAATTTCCGTGAAATAAGGTTTCTTTTATTTATTCGATTGTAATAATCTACTGCCTCATTTATATACCTGTTCCTTGATTTTTTAACTTTTACCAGAACATCTTCAGTCTCGTTGAAAATATTGTCGTCTAGTTTTAATGATAGTGTTTTCATATAATATATGTTGTAAGTATATCACAAAGGTATATACTATTTTGGAATTTTTCAAATATGACTGAAATTTTTCTCGTATACCAGCTAAGGCGAAGGCACTTAATTAAACCGTCCGAGTTATATGTAGGGTTAATTTTGAAACTGTAAAAATGTATGAGAATTTTTTGGTTTTGGCTTTAATCAAACCACCAAGGCAAGGTGTCTAAGTTTAGTTACTTTTTATTTTTTTATAAGGGTTTTTAAATAAAATATTAGGTTTCATATAAATCATATTGTTTTGATAATCCAAGATCAGGTTAAATCTTTTTAGCACATCCATACCTAGTTCCCCATTACCATCATTGGTTGAGCTTAACTGTAGGTTTATTGGAAGATCTTTTAACGTAAATTTACCCAATATCAACTCTGGGAGAATAACTAAAGCCGTTTTTATTGTCCCATTACTTGCCCCTTCCCGATTACTTTCGCCAATTGACTTCATTTTATCGTAAAGGCTATTTTTGGACACAAATTTCTGATTGAGGAAAATGCAGCCAGTTGCTCCCATATCCAGCATTAAAAATTTCGTATAAGGTTTGTTGTCAATAACTAAAGTGGTTTCTAAAAACGGAACTTCACCACCATTTAGTTCCATTTTAAAACTAGAATAACTATTGTCCAATTTGATCGGGGAATCATGTATTATCATAATCATTTTATCATAATCGAACTCTATGATTTTATCCTCAAATAAATCGTATCCAATTGTACCGTCAGCATTGTCTCCTATCTGCTTATTGATATACATAACCCATGTGTTGTCCCATTTTAATCTGGCAACCTTTAAATTATTGAAGTTGCTGGTTTTTCGTACATCTACGCCATTATTTAACACACTATCATCAAATTTTATATCCAATCCTTTTTTGACAGCTGAAGGAAAAATAACTGTATTGTCTGAACCATTATCAAAGAAAAATCTTAATGGCTCCGAATTATTTATACTGCCTTCTATATATATGCGATTATCATTGCCTAACGTAAATGGAATGGTATCTTGTGTTATCTTTTGATCTCCATCTTTCTTGTAACTGGTTCTTAATGTCGAAATCTCAGTATAGCAACTATCTTTATTGTTAAGCAAAATTATAAAATCAAACGTGTTACCTGGAATTACCTTAAATGAAATGGAATCAATATCTGTTATAAAAGTCACAGTTTTTTGCTTTGCAGAACGGTGTGCATAGTAAATATCCTTTTTTGCTTCAGGCGAAACAACCCAATATCCTTTATATAAATTATTACCGTCTCTGACATTAACTGTTGTTGAATGGGCATTTATTATCGGAATTTTTTGTTGAGCCGTTGCATGTGTAATTAAAAAAGAGAATAATAATAACAAAATAAAGCGCATTATTTTTTTGGAATTGTTCATACTTTTTATTCGTAAATATAGTATTTAAAATGGTCGTATGCCTGATTGAGGCGAGGGTAGGTAAAAAGCTTGTGTTTGGTAGCGCGTAGACCGTCGCAATGATAATCAGTCAAACTCCTGCTTGTGCTTTGGTGTCCCGGTATTATGCTGGAAACCTTACATATAACGTCCCGGCGGTTATAGTTAGTTGCCGTCTGCCATAAGAACTACAGCTCGATGTCGTCAGCTGGAACATAGGCTAATTAGCGAACAAAAAGTTGAGAATATATTCGTTGCCCCGCCATTTCGCCAAACCGTCTATTAACTTCATGTGTTTCTTAGTTAATTCGGGGGTTTTTTTCTGTTTTTTCAATTGCAAGTTCGATCGCATTATAGGCATTAACTATACCACCGCTTACAGACAGACTATTAAATGGTACTTGCATTTTCGTTTGTGGTTTGTTCACAGTTTGATTTGGTTTGAAAGACGATTTTAATAAAATTTCTTTTACGTCTATTGATGTGAGTGAAGGAAAATAAGAAACCAATAATGCGGCGACACCAGATACAACAGGAGCCGACATACTTGAGCCAGACCTAAAATCATATCCATTATTCGGCACAGTAGTATAAATATCACTGCCGGGTGCAAATAAGTCCACATTCTTTTTACCGTAGTCTGAATTTGGATGTGCTAACCGATAATCAAAAAGTGGCCTGTTCCAACCTACGGTAACGAAATTGGTTGCTCTTTTACCATTGTCATAAAGCGCAATAGGATAATGATAATTGTAAAATGAATCAATATTCACCCCGTCATTACCTGCGCAATGTATAATCAATACGTTTTTCTTTTCAGCGTACTGTATAGCTTCATCAAGTAATTTTTTGTCAGTAGAGTAAACTTTTGAAAAACTGATATTAATAATCTGTGCTCCGTTATCGACTGCATAATGTATTGCACTCGCCACGTCTTTATCTCTTTCGTCCCCTACCTGCGTTGATGCTACAATTGGCATAATTAAAACATTGTCTGCAATTCCATTTATGCCTATATTGTTGTTTCGTTGAGCAGCTATAATTCCTGACACATATGTACCATGATTTACATTGGGAGGGAGTATAAAATTTGGATTTCCGTAATAACGATTATTTGCTGTTTCTGAATCATTGGCGATCAATTTGCTTGAGTGGTAATTGATATTATAGGAATAGTTTAATTCAGTCGAATCCTTGCTTGTATTGACTTTATCAAAATATTCTGTTTTGGCTTTTTCATAAATTAGCCTCTCTAATTTTTCAATTGGGTTTAATATACTTGTATCTTCATTTTCAATTTTTTCCCGCCATGCAGAATAAATTTGAGTTGCTCCCGCTTGTTCGTTATCAATGATAGTTCCTTCTTTTGATCCCCGAAAATTCCAACCATGTACATCGTCAATGTAACCATTCTGATCGTCATCAATACCATTATCTTGTATTTCCTTTTTGTTTGTCCAAATTATGTTTTTCAAATCCTCGTGTCCAATATCTACGCCATTATCAATAACAGCAACGATAACGGTTTTTGAAATTTTACCTTTCAACAATTGGTATGCTTTATATAAACTAATACCGGCAATGGAATCTGTCCTTGGGTCAAGCGCTAACCAATCTTTTGCGTTTGCTTTTTCCAAAAGTTGTCCGAACGTATTTTGAGTAAGGAAAATTATAAAACAAAATAATGGTGCAATCTTGGTGATAATATTTGTATATGTCATTTTCAATTTTAAGATTGTTAACAATGCAGCAAATGATTGTGTAAACGTCATAGTTGCATTTATTCCTGACTCGTGTGGGGGTCAATTTCGTTGTCTTTGTTCATCTATTAACCATAAAACAATTCTAATTCATAAAAGATTTAGGCTTAGATACAATGTTTAAAGTGGACTTTTTATTTATTCGAAACTCTTAGTAGTTTTCTAGGTATAAATATCAGTGGTCTTATTGTCCTCTTGTCCCAACTATTCCTTGTAATGGTAAAATCAGGGCAGGCAGAAAGCATGTATTTGGCAGCAGCGGTGGGTGTCGGGGTGGAACCTGCCAAATTCTTGCTTGTGTGTTGGAAGTCTTGGCATATGTATGAACGGCAGAATTTTTTCTCTCATAGACTTTAAGGGTTGACTCTGAAGCTGTCCGGGCTGCCGAAGGCAACCGAGGACCGACCAGAAATCTGTTTTGCGAAGCAACAAAAAAAGCTAATCCGGTCCGGTTCGACGCAGTCAACAGAGAACCGAATTAGATTTACTTTGCGCAGCAACCTGAAATCTTTTCCGGTTCGAACTCATTGAACAATTGTTCGACAATTGTTCAATAACCGAGGACCGGCCAGAAATCTGTTTTGCGAAGCAACAAAAAATCTAATCCGGTCCGAGCTCGACGTAGTCAATTAATTAAACCGTCCGAGTTGGTGGTAGCTTATATTAATGTGTCATTTATTTCGAACAAGCCAATACCAATGAGAGGCAATTATTCTTCTCCGACTAAACTTGGAATTCACTAATTGAAACCTGGTCTCGAATGTCTTAGAAATATAATCAGGGTCTAAAATAATATTGCTTGGTGCTTTATCTAACGCCCAAATCAAATGTTGTCCCCCTGGTTTTAATAGTCTGTAAACTTCTGAAACATATTTTTGCTGACCATCTTCATTCAAGCAATGAAAACAGCCAATGTCATAGGAAATATCAAACAGTTGTTTAATCGTGCCTAAGTTGGTTACATCACCTACAATATATGTTGGCTTATATTTATCATTGGTTACTCTCTTCTTAGCATTCTCGATGGCTACGGATGAAAAGTCAACACCGGTTGTTTTTATTCCTTGATTTACCATAAATCTTGAGAACCGTCCAAGTCCACAGCCAAATTCTAATGAAGTTTTTGGGTTGTTGGTTTTAACAAGTTCAATTAGCTCTTTTGGGATGCGAATATCTCCCCAAGCCCAAGGAGCTAGAGGCGAGCTATATACTTTATTAAATTGCTCGCTGGTTGAGGGTGCTGTCGAATTGGTATTGTTCACTTTATTAGTTCTTTATTGAGTTGTTTTTAATTGAGTAAGTTTTGAATGTCTTCTACTAAGGAGACGAATGTAAAGGAGGAATATTTTAAAGAAACGCTAAAAAGTGAAGTATTCTTTCTGACAATTAAATTTCCATTCGGGTGCTGCTCGAAGTTACCACCAACGGCAGTCTGTCTAATAACTATACCTTTTCATCGAGGATGGCCCTTTTTAAGCGAGAATAAGCGGTGCCTTATTTTTACTTTGCAAATTCCGCTTCCGCAAACACGAATCTCTTATACTGCCTTAAAATGCCTTGCAGAAGGTCAATTTCCCTAAAAAACAACAAAACAAGTATCCTTAGATACTCCTTCAGCACTTCCATGGTTAAAATATTACCAATTCTTCTGAAATTGTATGCCACCAGCATTAACCCCACATCGGAGCTTGCCCTGTCCATCCCCTTTTTGGTGAGGATATAACTAAATCCCCATTGTCGCTTTAATGTGCCGTAAGGATGCTCAACAATAGTCTGCCGACGCTTATAGAGATGTTCCTTCTCCTGAAAGTTCTTACGGTTCCTTTCGTAATAATCTGCGTACTCGCTTCTCTGAATTAGTCTTTCCTTTTGTGATTTTGTGCACTGTGAACGGGAAGGGCATTTTCTGCAAGCCTTTGTTTTGTAATGCTTAACCCAGCTGATGCTGCCACTGCTAGAATCCTGTTTGTACCATGATCCATTTGTTCGCAGAACCTGTCCCTGCGGGCAGATGTAAGTATCTTCTTCCTTGTTGTAAATAAAGCGCTCGTAGTTGTAATCATGGTTTGGAGCCTGGCTGGTCGAGGGGACAGCGGGTATTGCAACGATAGTCTCTATCCCCAGTTCCTGTGCAGTCTTAAGTTCCGAACCAGTATGAAAGCCTTTGTCATAAAGAACGGTGAAATCATTAGTCCTTAAAATGCTTTTTGCCCTCTGAACCATATTGCCCATTGCCTTGCTGTCATTCTGGTTGGTTACCTTATAGTCAATTGGAATATTGTTCTTTGCATCTACTGTGGTTTGTACATTGTAAGCGACTTCTGTGATATTGTTGCGGAGCATTATCTGACGACTTTCCGGATCTGAGATCGAGATTTGCTTTTCTCCCGATTCTTTAAGTTGCTTCTCAAGCTTTTTATAATTGTCTTTCCTCTCGAGTTGCTTTTTAATCTCATCCATTATCTGCTTATTGTCACCATCGCTTTCAGAGAGCGCCCTGGTATACTCTTCAAGTTTATTATCAATATAGGCAATATGACGATCTATCTTAGTCTGGTTGTAGTTATTCTTCTTGCTGTTTTGAGCCCTCAGCTTGGTGCTGTCTCCGGCAATCAGTTTTCCTCCGATCAGATCAAAATGCCTGGCAATTTGAACTGTAGCCCTGAAGACTTTCTTTATGGCTTTTGGATTGTCTCTCCTGAAATTGCAAATTGTATTATGATCAGGTTTGAGACACTTTAAGAGCCACATTACTTCAATGTTCCGGTGACATTCTTTTTCCAGATCCCTCGATGACCGCACTTTATTCAAGTATCCATAAATAAAGAGCTTAAGCAGATCTTCAGGATGATAAGCGGGTCGACCATTTTCGACAAAATCCGTTCTGAATCCATAATCTTTAACAGAAAGGCTGTCAACAAAAAGGTCAATTACTCTCACTTCATTCTCAGGATCGATGGATTGGTCAAGTGAAACAGGAAAAAGATTAATCTGTGTTCTGTTATGTCCTTGTATGAATTTCATACTATTAAGTTACATAAAGACTATCAGATCAGATACATGGAAAATTTGAAGTTATTAACAATGGAGACAGGTTATTAGACAGTCTGACGGCAGTCTGTCTAATAACTATACCTTTTCATCGAGGATGGCCCTTTTTAAGCGAGAATAAGCGGTGCCTTATTTTTACTTTGCAAATTCCGCTTCCGCAAACACGAATCTCTTATACTGCCTTAAAATGCCTTGCAGAAGGTCAATTTCCCTAAAAAACAACAAAACAAGTATCCTTAGATACTCCTTCAGCACTTCCATGGTTAAAATATTACCAATTCTTCTGAAATTGTATGCCACCAGCATTAACCCCACATCGGAGCTTGCCCTGTCCATCCCCTTTTTGGTGAGGATATAACTAAATCCCCATTGTCGCTTTAATGTGCCGTAAGGATGCTCAACAATAGTCTGCCGACGCTTATAGAGATGTTCCTTCTCCTGAAAGTTCTTACGGTTCCTTTCGTAATAATCTGCGTACTCGCTTCTCTGAATTAGTCTTTCCTTTTGTGATTTTGTGCACTGTGAACGGGAAGGGCATTTTCTGCAAGCCTTTGTTTTGTAATGCTTAACCCAGCTGATGCTGCCACTGCTAGAATCCTGTTTGTACCATGATCCATTTGTTCGCAGAACCTGTCCCTGCGGGCAGATGTAAGTATCTTCTTCCTTGTTGTAAATAAAGCGCTCGTAGTTGTAATCATGGTTTGGAGCCTGGCTGGTCGAGGGGACAGCGGGTATTGCAACGATAGTCTCTATCCCCAGTTCCTGTGCAGTCTTAAGTTCCGAACCAGTATGAAAGCCTTTGTCATAAAGAACGGTGAAATCATTAGTCCTTAAAATGCTTTTTGCCCTCTGAACCATATTGCCCATTGCCTTGCTGTCATTCTGGTTGGTTACCTTATAGTCAATTGGAATATTGTTCTTTGCATCTACTGTGGTTTGTACATTGTAAGCGACTTCTGTGATATTGTTGCGGAGCATTATCTGACGACTTTCCGGATCTGAGATCGAGATTTGCTTTTCTCCCGATTCTTTAAGTTGCTTCTCAAGCTTTTTATAATTGTCTTTCCTCTCGAGTTGCTTTTTAATCTCATCCATTATCTGCTTATTGTCACCATCGCTTTCAGAGAGCGCCCTGGTATACTCTTCAAGTTTATTATCAATATAGGCAATATGACGATCTATCTTAGTCTGGTTGTAGTTATTCTTCTTGCTGTTTTGAGCCCTCAGCTTGGTGCTGTCTCCGGCAATCAGTTTTCCTCCGATCAGATCAAAATGCCTGGCAATTTGAACTGTAGCCCTGAAGACTTTCTTTATGGCTTTTGGATTGTCTCTCCTGAAATTGCAAATTGTATTATGATCAGGTTTGAGACACTTTAAGAGCCACATTACTTCAATGTTCCGGTGACATTCTTTTTCCAGATCCCTCGATGACCGCACTTTATTCAAGTATCCATAAATAAAGAGCTTAAGCAGATCTTCAGGATGATAAGCGGGTCGACCATTTTCGACAAAATCCGTTCTGAATCCATAATCTTTAACAGAAAGGCTGTCAACAAAAAGGTCAATTACTCTCACTTCATTCTCAGGATCGATGGATTGGTCAAGTGAAACAGGAAAAAGATTAATCTGTGTTCTGTTATGTCCTTGTATGAATTTCATACTATTAAGTTACATAAAGACTATCAGATCAGATACATGGAAAATTTGAAGTTATTAACAATGGAGACAGGTTATTAGACAGTCTGACGGCCCGGCGGTTTAATTAGGTGCCGTCTGCGTCGCGGTGCCTTGTTTTTTGCCAGTCCCGGTAGATGGCAGTGAAGCTTCGGGTCACGGTGAAACTGCGAAACGGTACCAAGTCCAGATAGACGGCAGTGAAGTTACGTGTCACGATGAAATAGTCTCGGTGCGAGCAAAAAACAAGGCACCAGCGCGTTGGCCGGCAGCCCGACGTAGACTTTGTCCCGGGAGACGAAACAGTCGCGGTGCAGTGAATTTGATAAACGGCATAAAATTTATCTCTCATAGACTTTAAGGGCTGACTCTGAAGCTGTCCGGGCTGCGGACCGTGCCAGCCGAAGCCGCCTCAGTCCAGATAGATAAAGTTGGGGTTGGTTACAGGCGGCGAAGGCTGAAGGCACTTAATTAAACCGTCCGAGTTATTGTTAGTGCTTTTTTAGTCAAGGGAAAAAACAGAATTGTCAAGTGATTTTAGAGTCATGACGCGTATTTGCAAGCTCTTTTAAAAGTTTTGGTAGTGTATCGGCTTGTGGGGCTTTTACATGTGCTTGCAAGTCAAAAAATTACTTAAATTTTAATGTATATGTTACGGAGGGTATAAACGGTAATAAATATGAATATTTAAAATATGGACCCTGAGCATACATATTTATTACATTCTTACGATTATAAGCATTAAATATGTCAAGACTCAGGTAATTTTCACCGAGACGGTTAGTGGTTTTGTAATGAATACCTATATCAAGTCTGTGATAGTCTGGCAACTTGTAGTTGTTTATTGAAGGGTAGTAATAAACCAGTTGATGAACTATCTCCATTGATGGAGTATATTGCTCAACAGGGAGAGTAACAGGATAACCTGTTCCATAGGACCATAATGCTGATATATCCCATTTTTTTGAAAACTGATAATTTATTGAGATATTGAAATCATGTAACCGGTGATATCTGAAAGGGAATGAATTTCCGTAATTAAGATCTTTATAATTCCTATCAGAAGTAGATAAAGTATAATTTACGCTTCCTGTAAAATGTCCTTCCTGTTTTTCTAACGATACTTCAATCCCCCTGGCATTTCCATGACCTTGTGTTGTTTTTTCGTACCAGGGAGAGGTTTCTGAAAGTAAAGAAACTCTGTTTTTAAAATCAGTGGTATTGTTCAGCCATTTTCGATACGCCTCCACCCTTAGCAAGGCTGTTTCATGAAAATAATAGGAAAAACCTACATTAATCTGATCTGACTTCAAGGGTTGCAGTCCATCTAAGGCCGGCACCCATATATCAGTAGGCATCGTTAATCCGGAAGTAGATAATAAGTGCAGGTATTGTACCATTCGGGAATACCCGATTTTAAATGCAAGCTTTGGAGAAAGAGAATAATTAGCAGATATTCTTGGTTCCGGATTTAAGTATCCCTTTGTGCCCGACATAAAACCGGATAGTCTTAAACCAATATTTATCATAAGCTTTTTGGTAGCATTAACCTCATCTTCAACATATATGTAAAATTCACCGGCACGAATTAATTTATTTAAATATGAAGTATCTGATTTTTCTTTCAACTCCTCATCATTCATGATATAGGAACTTTCACCCGGGCTGAACATGTGCATTGTGCCACCAGCACCAAACAATAATTTCTGATAGTTTGATAATTTATATTCAAAATCTGTTTTGATAATAAGATCGGAAATAGTCGATTTATAACTGGCTCTATATATTTTTTTAAGAGTTTTATCAGTTAATGTATCTTTCAGAACACCATTATATTTATTGAGAGTAAAATAATCATAGCTGCTAATGGCAATCGTTGTATTTGCAAAAATACCGCTATTGAATGTATGATTCCATCTTAATGAGCCTACCAGGTTGCCCCATCCTGATGTTTCGTTAAAGCTCTCGCTAAGTATTTCAGAAATACCTTTAATTGTAGAGTATTCACTGTTATTTCGAATATGGTCTCTGCCCCTGTAAATATTCAGATAAATTTTATCATATTCCGAAAAAGTGTGTGCGATTCTTGCACTCAGGTCATAAAAATAGTAACGGGGAAAATCCTCATCCAGTTGACCTAACCTCTTGAGGGTACCTGAATACAAATCGAAGTAAGACCGTCTGCCTGATATAATAAAAGTGGTCTTGTTGCTGAATAGCGGACCTTCGAGGTTAATACTTGAAGAGATTATCCCAAGCGATACTTCTCCTTTTAATGACTTGTTGTTACCGTCCCGACTTCTAACATCTATTACTGAAGAAGTGCGTCCACCATATCTGGCAGGGAAACACCCTTTCATTAATTTTATGTCTTTAATAATAGCACTGTTGAATACACTTAGGAATCCATACAAATGACTCACGTTGTACATGGGTACATCATCTAGATTAAAAAGATTTTCACCTGAGCTGCCGCCGCGGACAAAAATACCTGCAGAACCTTCTATTCCACCTTTAATGCCAGGTTGGCTTTGAATGGATTTTAGTAAATCGGATTCACCTAGAGCTGGTATAGAAGTGAGTTGGTTAATAGGTATTGTGGTTAGTCCCAATGGTGTATTTACATTATGTTTATAGAGGGATGATTTTATAATTACCTCTTCTAACTCCATCACAGGTTTCATTTGAATGTTGATAAGAGTATCATGTTTTAGGGATAAAGAAATTACTTGTGATTTTAATCCTATATAAGTTGACCTTAGAGCAGCATTGCTATTTAGATTCTTCAAAATATAAAATCCGTAATTATTTGTTTGAGCTACGTTTTTGGTAATGCTGTCTAATACATAGGCCCCAATTATACGTTCACCTGTGTCAATGTCTTCTACATAACCTGAAACAGTAAAATTCTGGGAAAATAGGGATTGAAAAATAAAAATAAAAAACAGAGTAAATTTGAACTTCAACATTGTTTATCAGAAAATAGAAGTACGTTATTTTAAAGGTAAAAATACAAGTGAGTCGCTGGAGACAGCGGCAGCTGTAAAAATTCCATAACCGTCTTTAATGTTCGAATATATTATAACGGGTTCAGTCAGTGGATTGCCGAAATTTTTATTATAAAGATTAAGTGTTTTGATGTACCAAAAATACTCCTCAGAGATTGAGTAAAGTTTAAAATATACAACTGTTTTATAAAACGCTATAGGCTCTCCTCCTGACTGCCAAGCGTTTTCCACAAAAGGCATGCCTATTTCATTGGCATCGATAATAAACTGCAAGCTGCATTTTTCTCCATTTATTACTTTATCGGAGAAAACAATTCCATAGACATCATTAAAACGAGCTAATTTTTCTTCAATAAGAGGATCCTGTGAAGTTATTCTGATGTCTAATTTTTCAGTCCACCATTCCCGCCAGGTAATCTTTGATACGCTTATTAGATAATAGTTGGTTTCATAAGCCGGATCGGAAAAACTAATCTGACATTTAAACCTGATATTACTCATGTCTGGATAATTAGGATTGGGCGGAACAAGAATGCGCGAGGTATCTAGTTTCTCTATTTTAACCAAATTAGGGACTGTAATACTTGCACTTGCCTCTGGATAACCAGGCGCTTTCACAGCAATTTTATATTCTTTCCCTGGTAAAGGAAGAGTTCTATTCGACCAATAATTACTGTGATAGAAAAAATCCATATCTCTCGGGCGATAGTCAGAAACAAGATGTAGGGAATCTATATAGGTGTTGTTTGAATAAAATGTGACTCTCGCATTATTTAAACTATCAAATTCTACAAAAGCTTGATCACTATTGTAATAGAAGCTTTTACTGATTCTAACATTTAATAAACTGTCGGTAGTTATTAAGCCATTGATAACAATTTTCCTCCCTGTATCTGGGATATCAATCTTATCTCTCTGACATGCACTTAAAAGAATCAGGGAAAAGCAGTAAAATGCAAACTTTTTTATTTGTCCCTTTGATGTAGATTGATCTGTAATTTTAGTTTCATAAATATCTGAACGAATTTAACAAAAATAGTGCGAAGGCATTTGGCTCTTTTGCTTTTGCATGTGGGTTGGACTTTGTGTCGTGCAAAAGCAAATGTGCCAAATTAGCGGTCGCGGTTTATAGAAAAGCAGTCATGGAGTTGTCTAATGTGTTGACGTCATTCGCATTAACAATAACGGCCCGGCGGTTTAATTAGGTGCCGTCTGCGTCGCGGTGCCGTGTTTTTTGCCAGTCCCGGTAGATGGCTGTGAGCTTCGGGTCACGGTGAAATTGTCTAAACGGTACCAAGTCCGGGTAGACGGCAGTGAAGTTTCGGGTCACGATAAAATAGTCTAGGTGGCGAGCAAAAAACAAGGCACCAGCGCGTCGGCCGACAGCGCCAATGATGCTGTCCCGGGAGACGAAACTGTCAGGGTGCCACAGGATTTTATAAATGGAACAGAGATTTAAGGGCATAGATGTTGGGGATGATTACAAATCTGTCCTGGCGCTGGCGAAGGCAATTAATTAAACCGTCCGAGTTAGCATTTGTGCAAATTTTAAAACTGTCACGATGTAATGATTTGTCATGATAATTAAAAAATCTCGGATGACGAGCAGGATTTTTCTTTAGAGTGTTATTTTGCCAACAGTGATTGACACATTTATTGCATTTGGAAGATGGATTCTAAGCTGCAAAAACTAGATCTAACCTATTTACTTTATGGTCTATATAGTTCATAAAGTGTGTTAAAAACTAAGCCTTTATTGTCGTGCAATGCCCAGAGCTCTTCAATTGTATATATGATTTCTTTGTTTGCATTTTCTGGACCGAATTGATAATCAGTTAAAAAGTATACTCTATGAGTCGGGGATCCTCGAATTGCCCTTTTTAACAAGTTGTCAATGTCGGATTTATATTTAGAGAGAAACTTAAATTTAAATTGTTGGTTTGCACCGATATCAATTGACAGATCTTCGTCTTCTATTTTTGGAATCGTTATCTCCACAGGTTCAAAATCCCAATCGATTATTAGTCCAGCAAAAAATCCAGCTTTGATGTATTTTAAATCTGGGTTACCAATATGAACTATAATGCCATTTTGTGTTTTTAAGAAGTCATAAAATAATCCCCTGTGACTTATGAGTTTGTTTTCTTCTATTATTGCAACCTCGAAATCAGATTGATTAAGATATAGACCCTTCGAATCAATTGAAACAATTTCTATTGTTGGCATAATAACATAAAGTTACGAGGAATTTTGAATTCTGTTTGTCCAGTGAATATTTGCTTTTGGCTGTTAGCATTTGTGCGAATTGTCATCGACACGTATACTGTCTCGATATAAATAAATTGTCTCGCAGTGAAATCCCGCATAAATGCTAACGGCCCGGCGGTTTAATTAGGTGCCGTCCGTGTCGCGGTGACTTGTTTTTTGCCAGTCCCGGTAGACGGCAGTGAGCTAAGGGTCACGGTGAAATTGTGAAACGGTACCAAGTCCAGATAGATGGCAGAGAAGTTTCGTGTCACGATGAAATAGTCTCGGTGACGAGCAAAAAACAAGGCACCAGCGCGGTGGCCGGCAGCCCGACGTAGACTTTGTCCCGGGAGACGAAACTGTCGCGGTGCACTGAAGTTTAATAAACGGCTGTAAATTTTCTCTCATAGACTTTAAGGGCTGACTTGAAGCTGTCCGGGCTGCCGAAGGCAATTAATTAAACCGTCCGAGTTATAGCTAGTATTAATTAAAAGTCCTGAGTAAAGTAGTCAAGTTGGCTATTTAATTGTCTTGTGTAACTCATATTCGCTCTTATACTCAATTAAGAAATCATCTAATGTGCTTTTTTTGAAGTACACTTCAATTCTCGGGAAGAAAGGATGGAAAACTAATGTTCTTGTCTCCCCATTTTTATTTTTAAACACAAACATGTCATCAGTTTCTGACACGTCTTTAACTTTTGTGTAGAGACTAGGATAATTAATAAATTCCTTAGCATTAAATTGTCTGCCGTAAATATCTATTTCTTTAATTTCTGAAGTTTCAGAGGCAACTTTTGATTTAGACAATAACCTGTTGAACAAGGAAGCTGATTTTACACTATAGTCATAAAATACGTCGCCACTGTCGTTCTCGAAAAATCCGATTTTATAATCACAATCGAAAAGTATCTTGTTTTTATATGCACCAATAATCATATTAATTTCTAGGCTATTAAGCGAATCTGGAGTAATTTCCAGTCTTGTTGAATTAAGATATTTTATCTTATCGCCAAGTAGATTATCTAAGAGGGAAGTATCAACTATTGAAATCATATGTTACTAGGCTAATTATCTGTGGTTGAAGCATATTGGCTATAACGGCCCGGCGATTTAATTAGTTGCCGTCTGTGTCGCGGTGGCGTGGTTTTTGCACGTCCAGTTAACGGCTGTGAAGTCTCGCGTCACGATGAAATTGTCCCGGGAGCAAAAACCATGACACCACGTGCGGTGGCCGCCAACCCACATAGACCCTGTCCCGGGAGATAAAACAGTCGAGGTATACTGCATTTTATAAACGAATTAAATTTTTCTCTAGTAGACTTTTAAGGTTGACTACAAAGCTGTCCGGGTTGGCGAAGGCAATTAGTTAAATCGTCCGTGTTAGAGGGCGTGCCAATTAAAATTCAGTTTTTTAATTTACACGTACCCTCATTGTTTCGAAATGGTTTCTCTTCCAATTCAATCCGTCCAGTTGTCGACCCCGATTTTGACCCTAACTCATTGTCCCGATCTGAAATTCCATCGCCTCAATTTCAGAAATTAGTTACCACCCCTTTCCTTTTCGCATGCCCTTTAACGGCCCGGCGATTTAATTAGTTGCCGTCTGTGTCGCGGTGGCGTGGTTTTTGCACGTCCAGTTAACGGCTGTGAAGTTACGCGTCACGATGAAATTGTCCCGGGTGCAAAAACCATGACACCACGTGCGGTGGCCGCCAACCCACATAGACCCTGTCCCGGGAGATAAAACAGTCGAGGTATACTGCATTTTATAAACGAATTAAATTTTTCTCTAGTAGACTTTTAAGGTTGACTACAAAGCTGTCCGGGTTGGCGAAGGCAATTAGTTAAATCGTCCGTGTTAGAGGGCGTGCTAATTAAAATTCAGTTTTTTAATTTACACGTACCCTCATTGTTTCGAAATAGTTTCTCTTCCAATTCAATCCGTCCAGTTGTCGACCCCGATTTTGACCCTAACTCATTGTCCCGATCTGAAATTCCATCGCCTCAATTTCAGAAATTAGTTACCACCCTTTCCCTTTCGCATGCCCTTTAACGGCCCGGCGATTTAATTAGTTGGCGTCCGCGTCGCGGTGGCGTGGTTTTTGCAAAGTCCAGTAGACGGCAGTGAAGTTTCGCGTCATGATGAAATTGTCCCGATGGTAGCAAAAACCATGACACCACGTGCGGTGGCCGGCAGCCCGACGTAGACTTTGTCCCGGGAGACGAAACTGTCGCGGTGCAGTGAAGCTGATAAACGGCACAAATTTTCGAGCATAGACTTTAAGGGGTTCCTACAAAGCAGTCCGGGCTGCCGAAGCCAATTAATTAAATCGTCCGTGTTATAAAAAGTGCGCAATTAAAGGTCTGTCGATAATCAAAAAGTCCTGGTAGACGAGAATAATTTGTCAAGTTACACTGAGTTTTATAAATGAGGCACCCTAATAAATGACTCTAAACTGTCTGGTTATTAACAAATTATCGAGATGGCAGTTATAAAAAGTGCGTCCTTGCAAATGGCTTAATAGTTTGGCAGAAATTGTCTCATCAAAGATCATTTGCAAGGCATCAGGGTAGGCATAAAAAATTGGCCTGCCTTTTTGAGTGTCGCGGTACAAAGTTTTATAATATAGATAATTAGTCCAGTTAATGAATTTTAATAAATGGCAGTGGCGCGAGTGCCAATTTTTTATACGCGCGTCGGCAAAGGGAATTCGGCTGGGCATTTGCGTGTCGCGGTAAAAGCTGATAAATATCGATAATCTGTCATGTTATTGTACATTTTATTACTTGCAGTGCGGGAAGCCGAATGTAGATATGAGCCAGCCGCATTTTTTATAACGGCCCGGCGATTTAATTAGTTGGCGTCCGCGTCGCGGTGACACATTTTTTGCCAGTCCCGGTAGAGGGCAGAGAGTTTCGTGTCACGATGAAATTGTCGAGACGGCACCAGTCCCGGTAGATGGCAGTGAAGTTTCGTGTCACGATGAAATAGTCTAGATGACGAGCAAAAAATGTGGCGCCAGCGCGGTGGCCGGCAGCCCGACGTAGACTTTGTCCCGGGAGACGAAACTGTCGCGGTGCAGTGAAGCTGATAAACGGCACAAATTTTCGAGCATAGACTTTAAGGGGTTCCTACAAAGCTGTCCGGGCTGCCGAAGACAATTAATTAAATCGTCCGTGTTACAAGTAGTAGTAATTAAAAGTCAGGGTTAATTACTAAGTCCTGTAGGATTAATAACTGAAGTCCGAGTTTATTGAGCTGGTCTCGCTCCGATATTTTAGAAAGAAGGATTCGTCATATTTTGAGTCTTTTTGTCCTTCGTTCATTTCGCTGCAAATCGGCACGATCTTTTTTAAAATCGTCAAGATGTATCTGCGCACAGAGCTTCATGAACTGAATTTCTTTGCTTCTTTCGATCATGATCAATCGATGTGACCTGGCCAGTCCGGGGAAATTAGAAGGTAATTCGAGTTTGTCGGATTTCGAGGCTATGCTTTTGATATGTTGTCTATCGTTCATGAGATCTGAGGTTTGTTCTTTAGGGGCGTGCTCGACTATTACTTGTAACGGCCCGGCGATTTAATTAGTTGGCGTCTGCGTCGCGGTGACACATTTTTTGCCAGTCCCGGTAAAGGGCAGAGAGTTTCGTGTCACGATGAAATTGTCGAGACGGCACCAGTCCCGGTAGATGGCAGTGAAGTTTCGTGTCACGATGAAATAGTCTCGGTGACGAGCAAAAAATGTGGCGCCAGCGCGGTGGCCGGCAGCCCGACGTAGACTTTGTCCCGGGAGACGAAACTGTCGCGGTGCAGTGAAGCTGATAAACGGCAGCAAATTTTCTCTCATAGACTTTAAGGGGTTCACTATAAAGCAGTCCGGGCTGCCGAAGCCAATTAATTAAATCGTCCGTGTTATTAGCAGTGTTAATTAATTTCAGGTCCATTTACTATGCTTTGGCTGGATTCTTCTTCTGTCTCGGGATGATAAGTTTTGTGTCACGATTAAATTGTCTAGAAAGTACAAGTCCCGATAAATGACAGTGAGTTTCATGTCACGATTATTTGTCTTGGTACCTGGTTTTATAAATGGCAGAAAGTTTAAGTGTCATTGCGAAATTGTCTAGGTAATATTCTTATGCTAAGGACATTGCTAACTAACGGCAGTCTGTCTAATAACTATACCTTTTCATCGAGGATGGCCCTTTTTAAGCGAGAATAAGCGGTGCCTTATTTTTACTTTGCAAATTCCGCTTCCGCAAACACGAATCTCTTATACTGCCTTAAAATGCCTTGCAGAAGGTCAATTTCCCTAAAAAACAACAAAACAAGTATCCTTAGATACTCCTTCAGCACTTCCATGGTTAAAATATTACCAATTCTTCTGAAATTGTATGCCACCAGCATTAACCCCACATCGGAGCTTGCCCTGTCCATCCCCTTTTTGGTGAGGATATAACTAAATCCCCATTGTCGCTTTAATGTGCCGTAAGGATGCTCAACAATAGTCTGCCGACGCTTATAGAGATGTTCCTTCTCCTGAAAGTTCTTACGGTTCCTTTCGTAATAATCTGCGTACTCGCTTCTCTGAATTAGTCTTTCCTTTTGTGATTTTGTGCACTGTGAACGGGAAGGGCATTTTCTGCAAGCCTTTGTTTTGTAATGCTTAACCCAGCTGATGCTGCCACTGCTAGAATCCTGTTTGTACCATGATCCATTTGTTCGCAGAACCTGTCCCTGCGGGCAGATGTAAGTATCTTCTTCCTTGTTGTAAATAAAGCGCTCGTAGTTGTAATCATGGTTTGGAGCCTGGCTGGTCGAGGGGACAGCGGGTATTGCAACGATAGTCTCTATCCCCAGTTCCTGTGCAGTCTTAAGTTCCGAACCAGTATGAAAGCCTTTGTCATAAAGAACGGTGAAATCATTAGTCCTTAAAATGCTTTTTGCCCTCTGAACCATATTGCCCATTGCCTTGCTGTCATTCTGGTTGGTTACCTTATAGTCAATTGGAATATTGTTCTTTGCATCTACTGTGGTTTGTACATTGTAAGCGACTTCTGTGATATTGTTGCGGAGCATTATCTGACGACTTTCCGGATCTGAGATCGAGATTTGCTTTTCTCCCGATTCTTTAAGTTGCTTCTCAAGCTTTTTATAATTGTCTTTCCTCTCGAGTTGCTTTTTAATCTCATCCATTATCTGCTTATTGTCACCATCGCTTTCAGAGAGCGCCCTGGTATACTCTTCAAGTTTATTATCAATATAGGCAATATGACGATCTATCTTAGTCTGGTTGTAGTTATTCTTCTTGCTGTTTTGAGCCCTCAGCTTGGTGCTGTCTCCGGCAATCAGTTTTCCTCCGATCAGATCAAAATGCCTGGCAATTTGAACTGTAGCCCTGAAGACTTTCTTTATGGCTTTTGGATTGTCTCTCCTGAAATTGCAAATTGTATTATGATCAGGTTTGAGACACTTTAAGAGCCACATTACTTCAATGTTCCGGTGACATTCTTTTTCCAGATCCCTCGATGACCGCACTTTATTCAAGTATCCATAAATAAAGAGCTTAAGCAGATCTTCAGGATGATAAGCGGGTCGACCATTTTCGACAAAATCCGTTCTGAATCCATAATCTTTAACAGAAAGGCTGTCAACAAAAAGGTCAATTACTCTCACTTCATTCTCAGGATCGATGGATTGGTCAAGTGAAACAGGAAAAAGATTAATCTGTGTTCTGTTATGTCCTTGTATGAATTTCATACTATTAAGTTACATAAAGACTATCAGATCAGATACATGGAAAATTTGAAGTTATTAACAATGGAGACAGGTTATTAGACAGTCTGACGGCCCGGCGGTTTAATTAGGTGCCGTCTGCGTCGCGGTGCCGTGTTTTTTGCCAGTCCCGGTAGATGGCAGCGAAGCATCGGGTCACGGTGAAACTGCGAAACGGTACCAAGTCCAGATAACGGCAGTGAAGTTACGTGTCACGATGAAATAGTCTCGGTGACGAGCAAAAAACAAGGCACCAGCGCGTCGGCCCGCCAGCCCAAAGATGCTGTCCCGGGAGACGAAACTGTCCGGGTGCCACAGTATTTAATAAATGGAACAGAATTTACGAGCATAGATTTTGGGGCTGGTTACAAAGCTGTCCTGGGCTGGCGGAAGGCACTTAATTAAACCGTCCGAGTTAGTGGATATTTATTTTGTCGTGGTATCATATTATTATTTATTGGTCCGTAATGAAATAGGTTTTATTCGTTCTTATTAAAGAGAGTTTAATAATCATCGACAAAATCAAGCATATCAACTGCAAGTGTTGTTATTAATTTTGTATAGGATAATGTAAGTTATAAATAGCTTTCTTACCTTACTATCTTGTTCAATTGCTATTAATTTTTTATATTTTTCACTGCCAAACAGCAATGATGTAAATCGAAATTCCAATTGTCCCTTAATAAGGTTCCTTGATACCATATTCGCTTTTATGATCAGTGCAATTATTACAGATGCACCTATACAGATGAAAGTCAAGAAACCAACTATTTGAAATGCAAGTGTGTCTTCCATTGTGGTTACTATTTTTTAGGGTGAAATCATCAGGTCATAAACTTTGGATCTGTACGGTATCTCTGACCACTAACGGCCCGGCGATTTAATTAGTTGGCGTCCGCGTCGCGGTGACACATTTTTTGCCAGTCCCGGTAGACGGCTGAGAAGTTTCGTGTCACGATGAAATTGTCGAGACGGCACCAGTCCTGGTAGATGGCTGAGAAGTTTCGTGTCACGATGAAACTAGTCTAGATGACGAGCAAAAAATGTGGCGCCAGCGCGGTGGCCGGCAGCCCGACGTAGACTTTGTCCCGGGAGACGAAACTGTCGCGGTGCACAGAAGTTGATAAACGGCTGTAAATTTTCGATCATAGACTTTAAGGGCTGACTCTGAAGCAGTCCGGGCTGCCGAAGACAATTAATTAAATCGTCCGTGTTAGCACAAGTATGGATTACTTCTCTATCTCACTGATTAGTTTCTCCAGTGTAGGAATATCCTGATTTATTGTTTTCCAGACCACTGTCACGTCGACACCGAGGTAGTCATGGATGAGTTTGTCCCGCATACCGGAAATTTCTTTCCAGGGGATATTATGATAGGTTTGCTTTGTATCTTTGGAGATTCTTTTTGAAGCTTCTCCTATGATCTCAATATTTCTAATGATGGCATCTTGAACCATCTCATTTGTCTTAAACTCCTTTATTGAAAGGCCGTCACTAAACTCTTTGATTTTTCTGATACAATCAAGGATATGTTCAATGTAAGCGAGATCGTCCTTAATCATTACATTATGTTAATGAGGTCCTTCTTAATGCTTTTCTTGATTCTCTTATTTTTCAAAGCACCTGTTGTCACCAAGTCAACTTTTACACCAAGAATTTCAGAAAGGTCATTTTCTAATTTAATAAGAGTCAATAAAGATGGTGATACTTTGAACTTAACTAAGATATCAATATCACTATCCTTTTTATTATCACCTCTTGCGTAAGATCCAAAGATCCCAACCTTAATTGGGTCAAAGTCTTTTAAGTGACTCAAGATTATATTTTTAATCTCAGATTGGACCATTTCGGATGTTTTTGCAAATTTATTAATAATTGATCAGACAACAACGCTGATGTCTTGTTTTAGCTTGCATTATAATGCTTTTGCTGTTAGCACAAGTATTTGTTTGTCGTCGTGCGATGGCCAGGTCTAGGTAAGGTTGTTGTATTTTGATGTCAAAATGAAAGCATATAAAGACGGCGCGAGGGGCGTATTTGTCACAGGCTGAGATATTTGTGCTAACGGCCCGGCGGTTTAATTAGGTGCCGTCTGCGTCGCGGTGCCTTGTTTTTTGCCAGTCCCGGTAGATGGCAGTGAAGCTTCGGGTCACGGTGAAACTGCGAAACGGTACCAAGTCCAGATAGACGGCAGTGAAGTTACGTGTCACGATGAAATAGTCTCGGTGCGAGCAAAAAACAAGGCACCAGCGCGTCGGCCGGCAGCCCGACGTAGACTTTGTCCCGGGAGACGAAACAGTCGTGGTGCAGTGAATTTGATAAACGGCAAAATTTTCTCTCATAGACTTTGAGGGTGACTACAAAGCTGTCCGGGCTGCGGACCGTGCCAGCCGAAGCCGCCTCAGTCCAGATAGATAAAGTTGGGGTTGGTTACAGGCGGCGAAGGCTGAAGGCACTTAATTAAACCGTCCGAGTTATTGTTAGTGCTTTTTTAGTCAAGGGAAAAAACAGAATTGTCAAGTGATTTTAGAGTCATGACGCGTATTTGCAAGCTCTTTTAAAAGTTTTGGTAGTGTATCGGCTTGTGGGGCTTTTACATGTGCTTGCAAGTCAAAAAATTACTTAAATTTTAATGTATATGTTACGGAGGGTATAAACGGTAATAAATATGAATATTTAAAATATGGACCCTGAGCATACATATTTATTACATTCTTACGATTATAAGCATTAAATATGTCAAGACTCAGGTAATTTTCACCGAGACGGTTAGTGGTTTTGTAATGAATACCTATATCAAGTCTGTGATAGTCTGGCAACTTGTAGTTGTTTATTGAAGGGTAGTAATAAACCAGTTGATGAACTATCTCCATTGATGGAGTATATTGCTCAACAGGGAGAGTAACAGGATAACCTGTTCCATAGGACCATAATGCTGATATATCCCATTTTTTTGAAAACTGATAATTTATTGAGATATTGAAATCATGTAACCGGTGATATCTGAAAGGGAATGAATTTCCGTAATTAAGATCTTTATAATTCCTATCAGAAGTAGATAAAGTATAATTTACGCTTCCTGTAAAATGTCCTTCCTGTTTTTCTAACGATACTTCAATCCCCCTGGCATTTCCATGACCTTGTGTTGTTTTTTCGTACCAGGGAGAGGTTTCTGAAAGTAAAGAAACTCCGTTTTTAAAATCAGTGGTATTGTTCAGCCATTTTCGATACGCCTCCACCCTTAGCAAGGCTGTTTCATGAAAATAATAGGAAAAACCTACATTAATCTGATCTGACTTCAAGGGTTGCAGTCCATCTAAGGCCGGCACCCATATATCAGTAGGCATCGTTAATCCGGAAGTAGATAATAAGTGCAGGTATTGTACCATTCGGGAATACCCGATTTTAAATGCAAGCTTTGGAGAAAGAGAATAATTAGCAGATATTCTTGGTTCCGGATTTAAGTATCCCTTTGTGCCCGACATAAAACCGGATAGTCTTAAACCAATATTTATCATAAGCTTTTTGGTAGCATTAACCTCATCTTCAACATATATGTAAAATTCACCGGCACGAATTAATTTATTTAAATATGAAGTATCTGATTTTTCTTTCAACTCCTCATCATTCATGATATAGGAACTTTCACCCGGGCTGAACATGTGCATTGTGCCACCAGCACCAAACAATAATTTCTGATAGTTTGATAATTTATATTCAAAATCTGTTTTGATAATAAGATCGGAAATAGTCGATTTATAACTGGCTCTATATATTTTTTTAAGAGTTTTATCAGTTAATGTATCTTTCAGAACACCATTATATTTATTGAGAGTAAAATAATCATAGCTGCTAATGGCAATCGTTGTATTTGCAAAAATACCGCTATTGAATGTATGATTCCATCTTAATGAGCCTACCAGGTTGCCCCATCCTGATGTTTCGTTAAAGCTCTCGCTAAGTATTTCAGAAATACCTTTAATTGTAGAGTATTCACTGTTATTTCGAATATGGTCTCTGCCCCTGTAAATATTCAGATAAATTTTATCATATTCCGAAAAAGTGTGTGCGATTCTTGCACTCAGGTCATAAAAATAGTAACGGGGAAAATCCTCATCCAGTTGACCTAACCTCTTGAGGGTACCTGAATACAAATCGAAGTAAGACCGTCTGCCTGATATAATAAAAGTGGTCTTGTTGCTGAATAGCGGACCTTCGAGGTTAATACTTGAAGAGATTATCCCAAGCGATACTTCTCCTTTTAATGACTTGTTGTTACCGTCCCGACTTCTAACATCTATTACTGAAGAAGTGCGTCCACCATATCTGGCAGGGAAACACCCTTTCATTAATTTTATGTCTTTAATAATAGCACTGTTGAATACACTTAGGAATCCATACAAATGACTCACGTTGTACATGGGTACATCATCTAGATTAAAAAGATTTTCACCTGAGCTGCCGCCGCGGACAAAAATACCTGCAGAACCTTCTATTCCACCTTTAATGCCAGGTTGGCTTTGAATGGATTTTAGTAAATCGGATTCACCTAGAGCTGGTATAGAAGTGAGTTGGTTAATAGGTATTGTGGTTAGTCCCAATGGTGTATTTACATTATGTTTATAGAGGGATGATTTTATAATTACCTCTTCTAACTCCATCACAGGTTTCATTTGAATGTTGATAAGAGTATCATGTTTTAGGGATAAAGAAATTACTTGTGATTTTAATCCTATATAAGTTGACCTTAGAGCAGCATTGCTATTTAGATTCTTCAAAATATAAAATCCGTAATTATTTGTTTGAGCTACGTTTTTGGTAATGCTGTCTAATACATAGGCCCCAATTATACGTTCACCTGTGTCAATGTCTTCTACATAACCTGAAACAGTAAAATTCTGGGAAAATAGGGATTGAAAAATAAAAATAAAAAACAGAGTAAATTTGAACTTCAACATTGTTTATCAGAAAATAGAAGTACGTTATTTTAAAGGTAAAAATACAAGTGAGTCGCTGGAGACAGCGGCAGCTGTAAAAATTCCATAACCGTCTTTAATGTTCGAATATATTATAACGGGTTCAGTCAGTGGATTGCCGAAATTTTTATTATAAAGATTAAGTGTTTTGATGTACCAAAAATACTCCTCAGAGATTGAGTAAAGTTTAAAATATACAACTGTTTTATAAAACGCTATAGGCTCTCCTCCTGACTGCCAAGCGTTTTCCACAAAAGGCATGCCTATTTCATTGGCATCGATAATAAACTGCAAGCTGCATTTTTCTCCATTTATTACTTTATCGGAGAAAACAATTCCATAGACATCATTAAAACGAGCTAATTTTTCTTCAATAAGAGGATCCTGTGAAGTTATTCTGATGTCTAATTTTTCAGTCCACCATTCCCGCCAGGTAATCTTTGATACGCTTATTAGATAATAGTTGGTTTCATAAGCCGGATCGGAAAAACTAATCTGACATTTAAACCTGATATTACTCATGTCTGGATAATTAGGATTGGGCGGAACAAGAATGCGCGAGGTATCTAGTTTCTCTATTTTAACCAAATTAGGGACTGTAATACTTGCACTTGCCTCTGGATAACCAGGCGCTTTCACAGCAATTTTATATTCTTTCCCTGGTAAAGGAAGAGTTCTATTCGACCAATAATTACTGTGATAGAAAAAATCCATATCTCTCGGGCGATAGTCAGAAACAAGATGTAGGGAATCTATATAGGTGTTGTTTGAATAAAATGTGACTCTCGCATTATTTAAACTATCAAATTCTACAAAAGCTTGATCACTATTGTAATAGAAGCTTTTACTGATTCTAACATTTAATAAACTGTCGGTAGTTATTAAGCCATTGATAACAATTTTCCTCCCTGTATCTGGGATATCAATCTTATCTCTCTGACATGCACTTAAAAGAATCAGGGAAAAGCAGTAAAATGCAAACTTTTTCATTTGTCCCTTTGATGTAGATTGATCTGTAATTTTAGTTTCATAAATATCTGAACGAATTTAACAAAAATAGTGCGAAGGCATTTGGCTCTTTTGCTTTTGCATGTGGGTTGGACTTTGTGTCGTGCAAAAGCAAATGTGCCAAATTAGCGGTCGCGGTTTATAGAAAAGCAGTCATGGAGTTGTCTAATGTGTTGACGTCATTCGCATTAACAATAACGGCCCGGCGGTTTAATTAGGTGCCGTCTGCGTCGCGGTGCCTTGTTTTTTGCCAGTCCCGGTAAGATGGAGGAGTAGCCAAGGGTCACGGTGAAGCTGCGAAACGGTACCAAGTCCAGATAGACGGCAGTGAAGTCACGTGTCACAACGAAATAGTCTCGGTGCGAGCAAAAAACAAGGCACCAGCGCGATGGCCGCCAACCCGACATAGACTTTGTCCCGGGAGACGAAACTGTCGAGGTGCAGTGAATTCAATAAACAGCTGAAATTTTTCTCTCATAGACTTTAAAGGCTGACTCTGAAGCAGTCCGGGTTGGCGAAGGCAATTAATTAAACCGTCCGAGTTAGGTACCGTTGAAATTTTATGTCAGGAGAATTGTAATCTCGATTTTGAGACTGGGAATTTTATTTTTTATAATCTGCCAAACTTCTTCAGCGTCAATTCCAAAATAATCATGCGCAACTATGTTTCTAAAGCCTTTAATTTTGATCCATTCTATGTTGGAATGAGATTTTTTGAATTCGTCAGATATCTTGTCTACCATCTCACCTATGACAACAAAATTCATCATTGTGGCATCAAAATTTCTATAATCATTATTAAAATCATCAGCAGAATTGAATCCGGAAGTATATTCAATAATCCTGTCAATTGCCTCAATTATAGTTTCAAGACAGTGATGATCTTTAATCAACATAGACAGTCTCCTTTAAAATTGACTTTTTAATTCTGGGTTTGATATATTTTTCACGACAGATGTCTATTTCGATTCCAAGTTTGTCGTTAAAGAAATCTTTGAGTTGCAATTTCAAATCGTACAAGTCCTCTGTATTTTCCTCAAACTCAACCAATAAATCAATATCACTGTGACTGTTTTGATCACCCCTTGCATAGGATCCAAATAGCCCGAGCCTGACAATATGATATCTATCTCGGAATAGCTTCTTGTTCTGAGAGAGAAATTCTAATATTTGGTCTCTAGTTTTCATTTGATCACAAAGTTACAAAATTCAGGACAAACTTTATCAGGAATTTATTTAAGTTCGGAGACTGGGGCCAATGGTACCTAACGGCCCGGCGGTTTAATTAGTTGCCGTCTGCGTCGCGGTGCCGCGTTTTTTGCCAGTCCCGGTAGACGGCAGAGAGTTTCGTGTCACGATGAAATTGTCGAGACGGTACCAGTCCCGGTAGATGGCAGTGAAGTTTCGTGTCACGATGAAATAGTCTCGATGACGAGCAAAAAACATGGCGCCAGCGCGGTGGCCGGCAGCCCGACGTAGACTTTGTCCCGGGAGACGAAACTGTCGCGGTGCAGTGAAGCTGATAAACGGCGCAAATTTTCTCTCATAGACTTTAAGGGGTGACTCTGAAGCTGTCCGGGCTGCCGAAGGCAATTAATTAAATCGTCCGAGTTAGCTGCTGACTTATTTTTTTATGGTCTTGATGAACTCTCCCGCGGACATGACTGGTAACTTACTTT